>NZ_CP108221.1:4800000-7548502 GCF_045041305.1 Streptomyces sp. NBC_00096 | reverse complement strand
GCGATCGGTGACCTGAAGAGTACCGGCTTCGCCTTGGGTGATTACCACTGTGCTCATCGCCTTCTCACTCCGTCCATGTCGGGAGACAGGACGCTAAGAGCAGGTGGCCGAAAAGTCATCAGAGCTGAGGATAAATTGAGCATAACTGCGAGAACCGCCCGATCGGTGGATGCGATGGCCTCGCCTGGCCCTAGTACCTGGGGATCCGACGCGCGTCCGTCTGGGGGATGCCCGAAGGGCTAGCCGCCCGGGATGGGGTCCCAGCAGGCCCCTCCCTCACCATGACTACACATTCATGTTCACCGAGAAGGGGTTCCGCATGGAACAGGACGTCAGGCCCAAAGGCTTCAATTCATGGTTCGGGGCCCTCGAGTTGCCCCGCAAGGCGTGCCCGTGCCCGGATCGCGCATCTGACGTCCTCTCGTCGGAATGGAGCGTCCTTTTCACTACGTGGCTGAACGGCAAGTGCGGTCACATAGCGAAGGTCATGGAGAGCCTTCAGTTCGTCCAGCGGCACAGCTCTACTTACCGGAGCACAAAGAACCTCTCGAAGAGCGAAATTCCCGAGGATCACAGGCAGAAGGTCTCGGATTTTCTGGATCTCTATACGGTCTACGAAAAAAACTTGACCGGCCTGTTGGATCGCTTCCTGGAGGATGTAAAGGACGAGCTGAAACGCGGAGTCTCGCGTTCAGCTTTCGATCGGATCCCGGCGGGCCTTGAGAACGAGCTGAAGTTTCACCAGGAAAACTGGATCCGCGCCAAAGGTTTTGCCGCCCATTACATTCAGGTCAGCGAGGCCCTCGTGAAGGTCCCGACTGAGATTATCAAACTTCGAAAGGACGAGATATCAAAGAAGAGTGAGATGTCGGCGAGCGGCATCAATCTTCGAAAGAAAGAACATGCCCAGTTCCTGCGCGTTTTTGAAAAAGCGCAAACCCTGCTCAATCTTTCGGTAAATCAGCTACAGCTGATTGACAAAAAATATAAGAACAGCGCTGAAATTCCTATCTGGATCCTCCCCCGGGAGGATCAGCAGAAAATCAGTAGGGACGACCTGCAGGCCTGGTACGAGACGACGATCCACGAAACCACTCAGTTCGTCGAGGAGGCGCAGCGGCTCGTCAAGAAGTGTGAGGGCTACCTCATCAAGGCGGCGTCGCCTCAGCTGCTCAAGATCCTGCATACCGTGGAACCGGTGCATGCGGGTGCCGCCATGGTGCTGCGCGGTCTTGCCGGCGCCATCGGCGTTGCAGCAGCCTTCAGCAGTCCAATCATCGGGCCGGCGTCGATACCCATCGGTCTGGCATCCGCCGCAGTGACGAAGTTTGCCGTAAAGGTCGAGAAGGACGCCGCCCGGCATGCGGCCAGGCACGATCCGGAGCTTTTCCAGACGGCCGTCACGAAACGGCTCAAGAGCAGGAGTCTGCTCAAGAAGATCACCCAAGCAACGAAGGGTGGCGTCATGGCGACCGAAGGAGTCGAACGGCTCGGCACCCAGATCGAGGCTGCGTCGTACACACCCACGGGCGCCGAGCTCACTGAACTCGCCGGCCCCTTCACCACTGCCATGGACTCTGCCGGGGTTCCGCTGGCGGCCCTCGGGGCCGTACTCAACATCGGAATCAAGGGCGCCACGTACGTACAGGAGAAGGAGGCGGTCGATAAATTCGCCGATCCGAAGGTTCGAGATGCCGTCTCCGCTCTCGTTTCAGCGGTGTCAGCAGAAATAAAGGTCACGTACGCAGATAAAGCGAAGACCAGCGACAGCCTCAGGGCCAGCACGGCCGCTCTGAATTCATTCAAGTCGTCAAGTGGTGGTAAGTATTTCGAGTGCAACTCCTCGGATTCCGAGGAGAAGCATAGCGTCCCCTGGTCGAGTCTGGCGTCCTCGGCCAAATTCAAGCGTCTCGAAGGAGATCGCTACGTATTCCACAGCAAGAAGGTCGAGCTGACGCTAGGGATCCAGACCGGAGGCAGCCTCGATTTTGTCGAATGGCGATGCAGCTCCGAGGGCAAATTCGTTCCCGAGGAGGATGTCAAAAAAGTGATCGCCGGGGATGGATTCATTACTTCAGGATCTGGCTTTACACCGATCTCCGAGATCGATAGGCAGTTCATTGGGAGCGGGGCCGAACTCAGCGCGTTCATCTGGCGCGGCCTTCGGGGGAACTGGATCGCGCGGGATCAAACCGTGGGCGGATCGGTGGTTTCCATCACAAAGGCCGACTACGGATTCCAGCGCGAGGTGGTGGACAAATTCATCTATCGATGGAATTTCTACCAGCGGCAGCTGATCGATCGCTATAAGGAACTCGCCGCGACCCTCAATCTGGACGTGGATTGGGATGGCCAGCCCAACAGTCAGGACATCGTTCGGGACAGCGAAACGATGGTGATCCATGAGGGACCGATGGGTGCACTCCTTGCGCCCAAGGACAGCACGGACAAGAGCCTGTGTCTCAAGGTGGCACTGCTGAACCGGGCGAACGGATACAAGGAAGTGGACCTTAGGGCACTTCCTGGCTGCTGCGATAATTTCGAGTTCGATATTCCGATGTAGCGGGAACACGGCACCCGGTCGGCCTGTGGGATTGCCACAGGCCGACCGGGTGCCGTGGCGTCGGTAGGCACATCGAGAGCTTCGGGCCGATAATGAGAAGCCCGACCGGAGGGACCTCTCATGGCGCGCGAGCACAGTCCGCTTCGGTTCGCCCGGCCGGTGTTCAAGCCGACGGTCATGCTGCCCGGGTCGTCGGTCGGGGCGGTGATGCGCGATCACGCCTGGCTCGCCCTGCGCATTCAGAGTGCGGCCCGCATCGGGGTCCTCCTGGTCGTGTTCATCATGAACGTGACCGTGTTCCCCCCGCGGGAACACGAGATGATCGCCTACATCATCGAGTGGTCCGTGGCGGCGGCATATCTGTTCCTGCTGCTGGCTCACTGGGACCGGCTGACCCCCTTCGCCGCGGCCATCGGGCCGGTGGTCGTCGACGTGGCCGGGATCACCACGGTGCTGGTCCTCTCGGGCGGGTTCCCCGCGGACACCTCGAAGTACATCACCCTGTTCGACGACCTCTACTTCCTCGTGCCCATCGTCGCCGCCTTCCAGCTGTACCCCTACGTCACCGCCTTCGCAGGCGTCGCCTCGGTGGTGGCGTATCTCGGTGCGGCGATCGCCGCGGGACCGGCACCGGACTGGGTGTACCTGATCAGCCATGCCGCCTTCCTCGCGATGGTGTCGACGTGCTGCGCGCTCTTCTCCGGCATCCAGCGGTCCCGGGTCTCCACCATCGCCGACCTGGTCCGGCAGCGGTCGGAACTGCTGGGCCAGGTGATCACTCTGGAGGAGGACGAACGGCGCAAGATCTCCGAAGTCCTGCACGACGGCGCTCTGCAGAGCGTGCTCGCCGCCAAGCTGGACACCGAGGAGATCAGCGAGGCCCGCCCGGGGGAAGACGTCACGGACGCCCTCTCCCGCCTGGAGTCCACGCTGGAGGACGCGGCCCGGCAGCTCCGCTTCTCGGTGACCCGGCTGCACCCCGACCAGGTGGAGCTCGCAGGCCTGGAGAGAGCCCTGCGCTCGTTGTTCGACGAGGGCGCCGCGAGGGGCGGGTTCGAGGTGGAGATGTCCTTCCACACCCCCGGTCCCACCCCCGTCGACGAGTTGATCTTCCGGGCCGCCGGCGAGTTCCTCTCCAACATCGTCAAACACGCGCAGGCCGACCGCGTGCGGGTCCGGCTGGACATCACCGACCGTTGGGCCCGGCTGGAGGTCGTGGACAACGGCAGGGGAATCGCTCCGGGGCAGCTCGCGGCCAAGGCCGCCGCGGGCCACATCGGCGTTTCGTCGCAACGGGTCAGGGCGGAGGGGATGGGCGGTCGCTTCACCCTGGAGAGCGTGCAGCCCCGCGGTACGGCAGCGGTCGTCGTGCTTCCGCTCAACGCGGCAGGCGGCGAGCGGGCGGGCCCCGGAGCCCCCGCCGGAGGGACTAGGGACTTGGGGCTGAGATTCCGTCGGTGGCAGTAGGCCGCCCGTCCACACCTCGGGTCTCCCCCTCGTGGGCCGGTGCGCGCGTGGATAGCGTGCGGAGCAGAGCGCGGCGACCGGTTGGGGCCGGGAGACCGCGTACACCCCGATCGACCCACGTGGCCTCCTCAGCCGGGTCGGACGGTCTGCGCGGGGAGGCAGGCGCCTGCCTCCCCGCGCGGCCAGGGGCGGTCGGGGACCTGTGCCGGCGCCGTGGCATCCGCCGGTCCGGGGGCGGCCGCGCGGGCGCAATCCGGAGGCACACGCCAGCCCAGTAGCAGCACGAGCCCGGAGCAGTACACGTGCAGGTCGAATGTTTTCAGCAGGTCAGGTACCCGGAGTTCTATTTCGCACGGGAGTGCGATCCCCTGGTACGCACTCGGGGGCTCGTCTTCTTGGCCGAGCACCTCGGGGACGCCTCGGCAGCCCAGGCCGTCGACGCCGCGCGGGCCGGCCAGACGATCGACTTCAGGGCCCTCTGCACGAGGAGCCGGGAAGCGATCCGGGACGCCCACCTCACTCATTTCCTCAGTTCCTGCTATCCGTACCCCGACCTGCACCGGCTCGCAGTGGGGATGTACCGGGAGCCGCTCTGGGTCAACCGCGACAGGACGGTCACGGATGTCATCGCGTGCAGCACCGAGCGCCTCTCGACCGCCGAGACGGCCGTCCTGCGTGGCATGACGGCGTTCCTCGTGCCGCCGGACAGCAGGTCCTGCGCGGCGCTGGAGAACCTGGACAGGCTCTGCGAGCTGTTCTACGCGGGGCGGCCGGGCGGTGCGCGGGCGGCCCGGGCCTGCCGGGCCTAGCCTGCTGTTATGACGTCCGGAACCCGCGGTGCGCCGGACCGCCCGAGCGCTCCCGGAGAGCAGGGTCGGGGCCTGGCCCCGCTCTTCGCGGTCTGCGCGGGGTACTTCATGGTCATCCTCGACGTGACGGCCATCAACGTCGCGGTGCCGGTGATCGGGCGGGAACTGTCGGCCTCGCTCACCACGGTCCAGTGGATCACCAACGGATACACCCTCACCTTCGCCGCCCTGTTGCTCACCGGCGGGGCGCTGGGAGACCGGCTGGGCCACCGCCGGGTGTTCTGCGCCGGAGTGGTGGTCTTCACCCTGTCCTCGGCGGCCTGCGGCCTGGCCCCGGACGCGGTCGTCCTCACCGTGGCCCGGCTGGCGGAGGGTGTCGGCGCCGCCCTCATCGTGCCCGGCTCGCTGGCCCTGCTCCAGCAGGTCTACCGGTCCCCCGCCGAGCGGGCCCGCGCCTTCGGACTCTGGGGTTCCATGGCCGGCATCGCCGCCTCCGCCGGCCCGCTGCTGGGCGGCCTGCTGGTGGACACCGTGGGCTGGCGCTGGGTGTTCTTCATCAACCTGCCCGTCGGCGCCCTGTGCATCCTCCTGACGCTGCGCCACGTGACCGCGTCGGTCCGGCAGCCGGGCCGGTCCGTGGACTGGCCTGCTCAGTGCGCGCTCGTCGCGATGGTGGCCCTGCTGACCACCGCACTGAACGAGGCCGGGCGGCTGGGCTGGACGGCCCCGCTGGTGCTCTCGGCGGCCGGACTGTGCGTGGTGGCGGGCTGCCTCTTCGTGCTGCGCGAGTACCTCGCGCGTTCCCCTGCCCTGCCACTGACCCTGCTGACCTCGCGCCCCCTGGCGGGCGGGGCCGCCATCGGCCTGCTCTTCAACTTCGCCTTCTACGGCATGGTCTTCACGGCGAGCCTGTACTTCCAGCACGAGCGCGGCTTCAGCGCGCTGCGTACGGGTCTCGCGCTCTTCCCCGCGGTCGCGATGTCGATGTTCGCCTCGGCGCTGTCGGGGCGGCTCTCCCGCCGCACCGGACACCGCCCGCTCGTGATCACGGGCATGCTCGTGGGCGCAGCCGGCCTCGCCGGCTGGGCTGCGGCCGGTTCCGACCCGGCGTACGCGGTGCTCCTGCTCCCGATGATGTGCGCCGGATTCGGCACGTCGTTCACGCTCACCGGTGCCACATCCACGGTGATGTCCGCAGCCCCGGACACACACGCCGGCACCGCCTCCGCGCTGTTCAACACCACACGGCAGATCGGAAGTGCGGCGGGCGTCGCCCTGGGCGGCTCCCTGCTGGCCTCCGCCTCCGACTTCACCGGCAGCGTGCGCCTCAGCATGGCCATCGGTGCGCTCGCGTACCTGGTGGCCGCGGCGATCGCCGTGCTGTGCGTGCCGCGCGCTCCCGTGTCGGCCGGGCCCGCCCCAACCGGGGAATGACCGGCCGCCCGGCCCGCACACCGAGGGGTGCGGAGCCGGGCGGACCGGGCCGGTGACGGACTAGCCGACGGCCTTGGCGGCGGACAGGATCACGTCGGCGACCTCGTCCGGCCGGGATACGGCGACCGCGTGCGAGGCATCCACCTCGACCGTGAAGGCACCGGCCCGCCGGGCCTGGAAACGTTGCGCCTCGACGGGTATGGCCTGGTCCTGCGTGGCGACGAGGTACCAGGACGGAATGTCGTTCCAGGCGGCGCCCGTGCTGGCGTCGGACAGGCTCGCCGCCTCCACCGGGCGCTGCACCGCGGCGAGTACGGCGGCCGTGGCCGCGTCGACGTCCGCGGCGAAGACCGGGCGGAAGGACTCCGGCCTGATGAAGAGGTCGGTGCCCTCGCCTCCGTCCTCGCGGACGTAGGGGACGGTGACCAGCGCTTCGGGCAGCCCGCTGCCCGGGAACAGGCCCAGGATGTCGTTGGCGCTCTCGTGCACGTCGGGGGCGATGGCTGCGATGTAGACCAGGGCCTTCACGTGGTCGAGCCCCTCGGCGGCGTTGGTGATGACCTCGCCGCCGTACGAGTGGCCGACCAGGACGACGGGGCCGTCGATCGTCTTCAGGAACCCGGCCAGGTACGAGGAGTCCGGTGCGAGACCGCGCAGGGGGTTCGGGGGTGCGGTCACCTCGAAGCCGGCGTCCTGGAGGTTGCGCACCACGGCGCTCCAGCTGGACGCGTCGGCGAAGGCTCCGTGTACGAGGACGATGGTGGGCTGGGTCATGTGTGCATGTCCTTAACTGAGGGGGCCGCCCGAGCGTTTCACCTGGGCTCTCCCGCGTCCTCCTGCCTCCGGACCGTAGGAGGAAGGAGCTTGCGGACGGCCGATCGGGCGTCGGGAGGCTCCACCTCCCGGCTCCCCCGATGGGCCGCCGGCCCGGTCCGGATGCGCACGATGGGAGGACGCCGATGGGTGCGGGCGGCTACAGGCCGATGGCCAGGGCGGCGCCGAATCCCAGGAACAGGAGCCCGGCGGCGGCCCGGAATCCGGCCGTCAGGTGGGGTCGTCCGGCTGCCGCCCGTCCGATCCGTGCCGCGGCGAGGACCAGGCACGTCAGGTAGCTCACGCTGATCAGTTCGTAGACGGCCGCGAGGACCGCGAAGGCCAGGTGGGGGTGGGGAGCCGAAGGTGCGACGAACTGGAGGAAGTAGGACAGGAAGAACACGATCGCCTTCGGATTGAGCACGGTGACGACGAAGGCCTTGCGCGTCCCCGTTGTGCCCGTACCCGTGCCCGTGTGCGGTCCCGTGCCCGTGCCCGTGTGCGGTCCCGTGCCCGTGCCCGTGCCCGGGTCTGCGGCACCGCGCACCTGCCCGCCGTCCGGTGTGGAAGGCTCCGGGCGGGCCCGGAACGAGTGGAATGCCTGGCGCAGCATGGCGGTGCCGAGCCAGGCGATGTACGCGGCCCCCAGCCAGCGCACGCAGGTGACGATTTGCGGGTCGGCGCGCAGCAGGTGCGCGGCTCCCACGACGGTCAGTGCCATCAGGGTGAGCTCACCGCCGAAGACGCCCAGCGCGCAGGTCAGGCCCGCCCGCCTGCCGCCTTGGGCGGCGGACGTCAGGGTGCTCAGCGAGCTCGGGCCCGGCAGCATGATGACGAGCAGGGCGCCCAGGGCGAACGCCTCAATGTGGTGCGTTCCCCACACGGCAAGGATCTCCTTCCGCCGGCCGTGGTGGCTGCGGCGTCGGCCTCACCGTAGGGAGCAACTCACGGGGAGGGCCTCCACCGGTCGCAGGAGAGCACCGGGGGACGTCCGGTGAATGCCCGTCCTTCGGACCTCTGTGAGGTCCTCCCGTTCGCGCGCCGAAAGGTGGTCCTGCCCCGCGCCCGGGCGCACGAACATGAAACGGCCAGCTGGTCGCCGCGACGGTCCGTTGCAGTCCGGTTCGGGGGCTGACCCGCGGTTTTGCCCGCGGCGCCGGTATCCCGACGACGGCTGGGGCCTCGGCGCCGGATCGTCCCGAGCGGAGCCGGGGCCCCTCCCCCTTATCTGACCTGACCTTGAGGAGTGCATGCCCACATGAGCACCGTAGGGTACGCCGCCGGCCGGCCGGAGATCCGCGGACGGAGGCCCCGGTGACCCTTTCCGTGAAGCTGTCGGTCCTGGACCGCTCGCACGCCCGGGCGGGCGTGGACGCGGCGGAGACGTTCCACGACACGATTCGCCTGGCCCGGACCGTGGAGCAGCTCGGCTACCACCGATTCTGGGTGTCCGAGCACCACGGTGTTCCCGGCATTCTGGGATCCGCACCCACCGTCCTCGCCTCTGCCGTGGCCGCGTCGACCTCGGCGATCCGGGTGGGTACCGGCGGTGTCATGCTGCCCGGGCACCGGCCGATGGTCCTCGCGGAACAGTTCGGCGTGCTGGACTCGCTCTTCCCCGGGCGCGTCGACATGGGCCTGGGGCGCTCGCTGGCGTTCACCACCGGGATCCGCAAGGCCCTCGGCCAGCGGGAAGAGGAGGTCGAGCTGTTCGGCCAGAGGCTCGCCGAGCTGCTGGGCTGGCTCACCGGCACTCAGACGGCCCACCCGGGTGTGACGGCGTACCCGGCGCCCGGAGCGGGGATCGCGCCCTTCGTCCTCGCCCTGGACCACGCCGCCGAGTCCGCTTCCGTCCTCGGGCTGCCGCTGGTCATCGGCCTCGGCCGGGACCGCAGGAGGCTGACGGCAGCCGTTACCAGGTACCGCTACGGATTCCGGCCCTCCGCGTGGTCGGCGCATCCCTACGTCGTCCTCGCCGCCCCCGTGGCGGTGGCGGACACGCCGCAGGCGGCCGAACGCATGCTCCGCTCCGAGGCGTGGTCCATCGCCCGAACGCGCACCGGCCGCGCCTTCCCGCCCTTGATGCCCGCCGCGGGCGTCGATGCACTTCGTATGACGCAGGGTGAACGTGAGGTGTTTCAGGAGGTGTTGGAGGGATTCGTCACGGGGACCGAGGAGCAGGTCGAGCGGTACCTCTCCGGCGCCGTCGCCGATACCGGTGCCGACGAGATCCTCGTCACCACCAACACGCACGATCTCGACGAACGCGCCGAGAGCCTGCGGCGCACCGCCCGGCTCGCCGGGCTCCGCCCGCGTCCGGCCGTGACCGGCGCGGCTCCCCCGCTCGATGACTAGTACGGGGGCACAGCACTAGGCCGTCTCTTCGCAGGCCCGCCCGGACTGGGCGAGGAAGCCTTCGACGAGCAGCCACTGGGCCGCGTTGTAGCTGGCGAGGACGAAGACGTGTGCGGCGGCCCGGGCCCGCGGGTCCGTGAGCAGGGTGCGGCGCAGCAGGATCGCCGCGTCGGAGGCCGCGAACAGCAGCGCGCCCGCCGGCAGCCAGGTCCTGGGGTCGGACGTGGGCCGGACCAGGCGGGTGACGACCCCCGGGAGCCGGGCCGGGCGGGGGTCCTGGGCCAGTGTCAGGGTGCCCGCGAGGGTGGTGGCGTAGGCCGCCAGGACCGCCGGCACCTTGGTGCGGCCCGGCTCCCGCCGTGCGGCCAGGAGGGCGGTGGCCGTTGCCCACGCCGCGGCGGGCAGTACGACGGTGCGCGGGTGCGGGCGGCTTCCGCGGCGCGTCAGCACGGCCGCGTACAGGAGCTGCATGGCCCCGAACGCGGTGGCGCCGCGGACGATCTGGTCGTCCTCGTCGGACCGGGACATGTAGTAGTCGCCCACCCCGGCTGCGAGCAGGCCGGCGACGAGCACCGGCAGTTCGACCGGGTCCAGTTCGGCCCGGCGGCGGACGGCCTTGAGGCCGAGCAGCGGGACGGCGACGGGTTTGGTGAGCAGTTGGAGCGTCCGGTTGCCGGTGTGTGCGGCCCAGATCTCCCCCACCGCGGCGGCCTGGAAGAGCCCCTCCTCCAGAGCGCGCCTCACACCGCCGGTCAGCTTCACGCCGTGCTCCCCTCGGGCTGTTGTGCAGCTTTCGCGACCTGGCGGCCACGATCGCCGCCCCCGGCCGTGCGGACCTGACGTCCGCGCAGCATCGTCACACACCAGCCCGGATGCCGGACACGATTTCCGCATACCGGCCGGTACGAGGGACGACGAGCGCTCCGGTGCGGCCCCGCGCGCCCAGCCTGCTACATGTACATGCCCACGGATCCGGTGGAGGGCGGCGGGGTGTACAGGGGACCGCCTCCCCCGGGGCTGGTTCGGGAGTAGAGCTCGGCGAGGGTGGCGCCCGTGTCGTGGCCCGCGCCGCCGGTCCAGTGCGCCGCTTCCTCGGCGGTCAGCGGTCCGACCTCGATCTGTGCCAGGCAGCGGCCGGGGCGGGTGACGGCGGGGTGCAGGCGCTGCACGTCTTCGTTGGTGGTCATGACGAGGAGTGTCCGCGAGTCCTGGCCGAGCAGGCCGTCGCTGAGGTTCAGCAGCCGTGCCATGCTCTGGCCGGCCGCCCGCTTGGCGTCGCTGCGCAGCAGTTCGTCGCAGTCCTCCAGGACCAGGGCGCGCCAGTCGCTGCGTTCCGGTCCGCGGTTCAGCGCGGTGTCGAGGAGGTAGCTGGAGGAGGAGAAGAGGTTTTCGGGGTCGAGGACGTACTCGAACTCGCACCACTGGCGCCACTCCTGCGCCAGGGCGCGCAGGGCCGTGGTCTTCCCGGTTCCGGGCGGTCCGTGCAGCAGCAGGATCGCGCCGCTCAGGTCCTCGGGGCCGAATCCGGTGAGGTGGTCCAGCCGGGTGCGCGCCGGGGCGGTGTAGTTGTTCCGGATCGCGGCCCACCGCGGGGCCCGGGTGTCACGGGTGATGCGGACGGCGGTGCCCATCTTCGACAGGTGCCAGAAGCCGAACGAGACCGTGCCGGAGTCGGCCTCCTCCTTCTCCTCGTGGGCGCGTACCAGGGAGTCGAGGACCTCGCGGGCCAGGCTGTCGGTCGCCGCGGTGACGGAGATCTCCGCCTGGCTGGTGGCCCCCTTGACCATCCGGGTGACCATCGCGGTCCAGCCCGGCCCGTCCAGCAGCCCGACGTCCGCGGACTCGGAGGAGAACTGCCGGGTGAGCCTGCCTCCGCCGACCTCCCACTGCGGTTCGGCGTCCAGTCCGTGCACGCGGCCGGTTTGGGCGTACGGCTGGGTACCGTCCAGGAAGGCGGTGAGCGCCATGGCCTGGATGACGTGCTTGGCGGTATCGGTGCCGCGCAGGACCAGTTGCGCCGGGGAACGGTCGTCGACGGCGGCCGGCGGCGCGGCGAGCGCGGGGGCCGGGCCGGATGAGGGCACCCGCCCACCCCGTCCTAGGTCGACGGGGTGGGCGGCAGGTTCGCGCAGGGCGATCAGTGCGTCGCTGGACATGCCTTCAGTCTGGTGTCCACCGATCGCGGCCGGCAGAGCCGCAGGGGCACGGGAACGGGCACTCGGGCGGGGCCGGCGGCAGCCTCGGCGGGGGCGGCCGCACGCTAGACCATGCTGCGGGCCGCCTTGCGGGAGCGGACCACGAGGACCGTACCGGCTGCGGCGGCCAGCATCGCGCCGCCGCCCAGGGCGAGCAGGAGCCTGCCGTTGGCGCCGGTCAGGGCCAGCAGGCCCTCGTCCTTCTGCTCGCCCTCTTCGCTCTTGTCCCCGGCGCCGGCCCCGGCACCGGCGCCCTCGTCCCCGCCGCCGGCGACCTTGACCTCCGCGGTCGCCATCTGGTTCTTCAGGTTCGGGTCGAACGCGTCCGTACCGACGGTGGCCCTCGCGACGAGCTTCTCCGCGTCCTTGCCGGCGGTACCGGTCACCTTCACCGTCCGTGACTCGTCCACGGCGAGGCTGCCCAGGTCCTTCAGCTCCTCGGGCGGGGTGAACCCGTCGGGGAGCTCCATGTCGACCCGGACCTTCTCGGCTGCCGCCGGGCCCTTGTTGGTGACCTTCAGGGTGAAGGCCACGTCGGATCCGGGCTCGGTCTCCTTCGGGTCCGCGGTCAGTTCCACGCCGACGTCGGCCGTGGCGGCGGCCAGGGTGGTGGTGTTGTTGCCGGGGCGGGGATCATCGGCCCGGGATCCCACGGAGGCCGCCACGTCAGGCAGTTTCCCGCCGGAGAACTCCCCTTCGACGGTCATGGTCGCCGATGCTCCCTTGTCCAGCACGGGCAGCGTGCACGTGGCCGTCCTGTCCCCTTCCGCGCTGCACTCGCCGGATTCCAGCCGGAGGGTGAGGCCGGTCAGGGAGACGTCCGACACGCCCTTGAACTGCACGCCGTGCGCCGCGTCCGGGCCGTCGTTGGTCACCCGCACCTGGTACTGGGCCTTGGTGCCGCCCAGGGGTGTCACCAGGCCGGTGACCCCCAGGTCCGCGGAGGCGAGTGCGACCACGGCTTCGCCGCCCCGGACGGAGGGGGCGGCCGTGTCGGACCCGGCGATCCGGTGGTCCAGGACCGCCGCCCGCTGGGTCAGCTTCGTCCCGGCCGGGGCGTCGTCGGCCAGCCGGAGCTCGTAGCTGAGGGTGGTGGCGGCGTTCGGTGCGAGGGCCCCGTCCTTCCCTGCGTGCACCACCAGTTTCCCGTCCTTCTCGGCGGCCTGTTCACCGGCCGGCCGGCCGTCGATCCTCACCGATCCGGGAACCAGGCCGGCGTGCGCGGGCAGCTCCTGGGTGAGGGTCACCCCTTGAAGGTCCCAGTCCCCGGAGTTGGCCGCCTTGGTGGTGAACCCGATCTTCCCTCCGCGCTGGACGGACTGCGCCGACGCACTGGTCGTGACGGTCGGAGGGGCTACGGCCACGAGGCTGGCGGAGTCGAGGAGGTTGTGGAGAGAGACTCCCGTGAAGCCGAACACCAGCTTCGTCTGGCCCTCGGGAAGGACGTAGCCGCCCCGGTACGTCGTCCAGCTTCCCGTGCCGGTGGAGATCGTGTCGCTGTCCTGTCCGTCGGGCTTCACGGTTTTGAACTCCGCGGGTTTCTGGTCCGGGGTGCCGAAGACCACCTGCATCTGGCTGGGCCCGTAGCGGCCCTGGTGGGCCACGCTCCAGCGCAACTGCGTGCCGGGGGTCACGTCCACCGTCTGGTAGACGGTGTCCCCCACGCGCGTGTACGAATCCAGCTCGATGAGCTGGTTGCCGGTGTGGGGTGCGTTGGCAGCAGCCTTCCGCCCCCACATCTCCACCTGGCCTCCCGTGTGCTGCCAGCCCCGCCCGGCTTCGGGAACCACCCAGAGACTCTCGTCATCGCGCAGCGTGGGGCTCTCGAAACCGCCGTTGTCAAGGAGCTCCTGGCCGGTCGGCACCGTGGAGGAGGTGTGCGGGGCCCGCGGGGTGGCGGCATTCGCCCCGGGAGCCACGAGGACGGATCCGGCGAGGCAGGCCACGAACGCGCCGGCTGTTCCGTAGAGGCGGAGGAAGGAAGCGGACGGGGAAGGGGAGCGCATGGCACCTGCTCTGAGGGAAACGGATGGCGTTGTCAGACGGCCGCTGACCTGCGGGGACCCGGGGCCGCGGCCGTATGAAGGAACCTTTCAGCAGCTGATCCGCTCCACAGGGGACGGCCGGGAAGCCGTTCGGGCAGGCCGGTCCGCCGCACGTCGACCGCTCATGCGGCCGGCCTCCCCGGACGCGGTGTCCGGGGAGGCCGGTGCTGCCGGTCTCCTGTTACCAGGGCAGCGGCTGGTCCGTCTCCAGCGCGTCGAGGGTCTGCTCGCTGGGGGTGGGCTGGAGCAGGTACTGGAGCCCTTCGTCGAGCGCCCGGACCGCGTTGGCCAGCACCTCGTCGCCCGCGGTGGCCGACGCCGCCTTCAGGGACGTGCAGAACGCGGTGAGCTGGGCACCCGCCTCGCTCTTCGCCGCGTAGTAGAAGTAGCTCTCGACGGCCGTCGCGAACAATTCGAGGCTGCGGAGGCCCGGCTGCATGGTGTCGGGCAGCAGGCTGCCGGGGACTGCGGCCTGCACACCCAGGATCAGCCCCCGGAAGGTCTGGGAGCTGTAAGTGGCTCGGTCGCGGCGGTCACAGAGCTCGCTGTAGACGTGGACCCACTTCTCGCGGCTCAGGAGGTTGTCCATCTCCCAGGGCTGGAGGTTCTCCAGCCGCGCCCAGATGAGGCGCACCTGCTCCGCGCGCACCGCAGGTTCGGGGGAGAGCCGGTCAACGCGCGGCTCGGTCCTGTCGAGGATGTGGGTCGCGGCTTCCTTGGACTCGAGCGGGACCACTTCCAGGTCGTAGCGCGTGGCATGGGCCATGCTCGCCATGTTCAGGTAGGCCAGGACCGGATTCGTCCTCCTCAGGTCCAGGAGGGACTGTACGTACGCGACCATCTCGTTGTGGTATTCGGACTGCTCCGGGGTGTAGTCCTGCCGGGGGTCGGCTTCCTCCCGAGTCGTCACGCACTTCTCCCGGCACGTCCAGAAGTTGATCTCACCGCCCTTCGCGATGATCTCCGCGAGGGGACCCTTCAGGCCAAGCAGACCCCGGCAGTCCGGATGGTGGCCGGGCGGGTTTCCCTCGAATTTGTTCTCCATGTAGAAGAAGCACTGGAACGCGCCGCCCTCCATGGAATCGCCGCAGAGGTAGATCTCACCACCGGCGCCGACCTCGAACTGGTTGGGGAGCTCGCGCGTGGCGTGGGCCGATTCCTTGGCCTCCCCGTGTTTGAGGGGAGAGAGGAGCAGGTTCTCCACCTTCTCGCCGCCTCGCTTCGTCTCGACCGGAGCGCTGGGGGCGATGATCGCCCGATGCTTCTCGATCTTGTTCAGAACCCGGTCCCGGTGAGTCCAGAAATTGAGGGTGACGCCCGCGGGAACGACGACGTCGTCGTCCGTCTCGTTGTACGACCCGTGTCCCAGGACGTTCTTCCCGGCGCCCCGCGGAGCGGCCGCTCCGGCCTTCTTGGGTCCTGGTGCCGCGTGCGCCACGTCCTCGGCCCTTGCATGGTGGTGGTGCTTCACACCGGTCCTGAACGCGAGGCAATTGCCTTCCGGGCACTTCTTGCCCTCGGCGCACTTGCCCCAGCACCAGTTCCGCAGAACGGGATCGGCAGCCGTGACGTCACCCATCTTGTTCGCCACCCCCGCCATCACCACCGCGAGGAACTCGCCGCTGCTGCCCCGCTTCTGCTCGACGAGGTACCCCAGGTGCTGTACGGCGTCGGCCTCACGCCGATCGGAGAACTCACTTTCGCCCAGTACGTCGCGCACCCAGCCCAGGAGAGCGTCATCTCCCTGCTGAGCCACGGCTTGCTGCAGACGCTTGTCCGTCGCCCACAACCGAAGCCAGAAATCCCCCCGCCTGATGAGCCTGTGCCTGTCGCTCACGAGGTCGTACATGTTGGGGTAGCGGTACTTGGGCTCGTACGGCATGAATGGTCTCCTTGAACGTTCACCCCCTGGGCCTTCGGGCGGCGGCAGAGGAAATTCGGGTACCGCGGCAGAGTCGCGCTGCTCCATTGCACGTCCGGCGCGGAGCCGCAGGCGTGGAGGCAGCGTCCAGGCCGGTCTCGCGGGGTCTTCGACGAACGTACGGTGACCGGCGCGCGGGACGACGAGGTAAAAGGACAGTCCTGCAGGCAGCCCGCACACCGCCGTTCGCGCACCGCCGTCCGCGCACCGCGGAGCCTTGCCCCGGCCATTACCTCACCGTCGTCCGCTCTCCAAGTACCGCGCCCCTTAAGGCTTCCTTGGCGCCGGGGGAGTTCCGTTTCCACCAGTCGGTGGACCACACCCAACCCATCGGACTGTGAGCCGCGTCACACCATTCCCGTCGTGTGACACATCGGCCTCGCGGGTGGAGCCCGCCCTCCCAAGGATCTGACGGGCCGTCTGATCACCGTACGCCGCGCCCCTTCCTCTCCGCTTTCCCTATCGGGCACGCCCCGCTCCAGGTCGGGCCTTGCCGGTGCGAATTCCCTTTGCCTACGGTCGCTTCGCCGGCACGGACCCGCTGTCAGGGGTCTCCGGGCGCGATCCCCCGCTCCGAAACCGGAGCAGGCGTCCGGCACCCGGGCGGGTCCCGGACCAGCCGTGCTCCGCAGCCCGCCAACGCGTCGTCAGCAGAACGAGAGGAACACCATGCCGCCCCACGGAAAGCACCGCCGGAACAGGATCAGCGCACTCAAACGGGGACTCGCCACTGCGGGCACCGGACTCGCCGTGCCCATGATCGCCGTGAGCGGGGCGACCGCCGCGCCGGCGCCCAAGCCGCCGTCCGCCGAGACCTCGGCGACGGCCGCCTCCGGGACGACCCCGGCCGACCCGGCAAAGGCGGCTCCGGAGGCCAAGGGCAAGGCCCAGACAAAAGCCAAGCCGAAAGCGAAGCCGAAATCCGGCCACCGCACCCACGTCGTCAAGCGCGGTGAGACCCTGGCGACGATCGCTCACGCCGAGGGCATTGGCCTCGAGCGGCTCTACAAGTACAACGCGCGCGTCATCGGCCCGAACCGGAACATGATCCGCCCCGGCCTGGTCCTGACCCTCCTGGACAGCCCCGCCCCGCACCCCCGGACCGGGAAGGCGCCGTCCCATCCGAAGCCCGCGCCGCAGCCCTCCTACGGAAACGACTGCGACGGCTGGATCAACCAGTCTCTCGCCATCATGGACAAGCACGGGATTCCGGGCACCTTCGCAGGCATCAAGAAGAACGTGATGCGCGAGTCGTCGTGCAACCCCCATGCGGAGAACAACTGGGACAGCAACGCCAGGGCGGGCCAGGCCTCGGTGGGACTCCTCCAGATCATCCCCACGACCTTCCAGGCCCACCGGCTTCCCGAACTGCCCAACGACCGGCGTGACCCGGTGGCCAACATCGTGGCCGCAAGCCGGTACGCCGCATCGCGCTACGGCTCGATCGACAACGTGAACGGTCCGTACTGACGAGCGGTGCAGGGCCCTCCCCGGAGGAGTCAGACAGCGTCTCGGGGAGAACAACGGGCACCACGGCGCCCGGGACCACCTGGACACGGGCGCAGGCCCCTGCGGGGACCGGCTCCGGCCGGGCTAGGGGCCCGGACACGGGGCGCCGGATCCACGGCCGGAACCGGTCGCACGGGCCCTGGAACCACCTTGGGCCGACGTCCACGCGAGGACCGGCGGCATACATTTTCGGCAAGAGTGCCCGTCCGGCCAACCGGACGGGCCGCGCAGCGAGGAAAGGGCAGCCCATGGGACGCCACAAGACCCCTCCGGTCAAGGGAACAGCCCACGTGCTGCCCACCGGGGCCCGGCTCGTCGCCTCCGTCGCGGTCGCGGCGGCAGGAGCGGGCGCCCTGGCCGCCGCCCTGGTGCCGGCCGGCGGAGTAACCGGCCTGCACGAGGTCATGCCACGCATAGCCCATGCTGCGGCCGCCCGTCCCGCGCCCGCAGCCCAGCCTGCGACGGACGACGGTGAGCCGTCGTCGCACGCCGCACAACCGTCGCAGGCCAAGCCCGCGGCGCACCCCGCACCGGCATCCGAGGCGGCGAGGCAGTCCCCCAGCGCACGGCAGCAGTCCGCCGCAGGGGCCAAGACGCCCCCTCCGGCGGCCGCCACGACGAACGGCCGTGCGCAGGGTTCCGCACCCGAGGCCCAGGCCGCAGCGATCAAGCGCGCCGATGCCCTGCAGCGGAAGCTCGACTCCACCTCCCCCGACGTGGTGCTGAGCCTGGTCAACCAGGCTCGTGAGCAGGCCGGCAGCGCCCCGCTCAGGCTCGACTCCACGCTCGGCGACCTCGCCGGGCGCACCGTCGCCGACCTGCCGGACGAGCCCGGTACGCCCGGCATCGTCACCGGAGCGCCGGCCCCGCAGCCGGGCGTGGCGGCCGGGACCACCGTGAGCATCAGCCGCAATGAAGTCGGTGCGCAGGCCGCGGTGAACGACTGGCTCAAGGATCCGGTCCAGCGGGCCAAGCTCCTCGACCCGGCCCTCGACAGGATGGGCATCGCGAGCACGACCCGGTCCCAGGTCATCTGGTGGGCCCAGGTCCTGGGGAAGTAGCCCTGGCACGGCCTCCCGCTCCACCGCTCCACCGCCCCACCGCCCCGCCGATCCCCCGCCGCCCCGTGTCCGGTGCACGCAGCCCGCCTGCGCGCACCGGACACGGGGCGTCCTGCGTACTCGCCCGCGTTCCCGGCCCGCGGGGCCGATCGGAGGAGGGGCCGCTCCCCCGGCCCCGTCCCTTGTCCGGCGGGTCCGGCGGAACGGGCCACGCGCCTACGGTCGAGACAGGTGGCCTTGCCGGCATCGCGGTGTGCACCTCCCGCGCAGGCAGGCCCCCTCCGCCGCCAGCACGGCGGAGACTGCCCGCTCCAGTGGCGCCGCTCCGGCGCCCCGGGGCTCCGAGCAAGCGGAAGTGACACACATGCGCATGCAGAGAGAAGGCCGGTTCAGGCTTCGCAAGGCTCCCCTGCGCCGGTCAGGCGCGTCGCCGCTGGGCCCGGCCGGGCCCGCGACGGCCGAGTCCGCGACCGCAACCACCCCGGGGCACGGGACCACAGCGGCGGACAGCACTGCGCAGCGTCGCCCCGGGCGCCGGCTGCGCCTGGGCGACCTGCGGGTACGCACCCGACTCCTGGCCGTGATCGCCATCCCGCTGATCGTGGCCACCGTACTGGGCGCGCTCCGGGTCGACAGCGCGCTGGACGTGGCCCAGCGATACGAGCAGTTCCACGAGGTGGCGCAGCTGGCACGGACCGGCACCGCCCTGGTGCAGCAGCTCCAGCACGAGCGCGATGTCACCATCGACCCCACGGCGCGCACCGCGGCCGGCGGGAACGGCCTCGCGCAGGTGCGGCAGCAGACCTCCGAGCTGCAGCAGCAGTTCCTCGACGAGAGCGCACCGCTGTCCTCGAGCGGTCAGCTCAAGACCCGCCTCGGTGCGGTCAAGGAAGCGTTCTCCACTCTTCCCCACATCCGCGCGGCCGCCGACCACGATGCCTCCGGCTCGATGACGGACACCGCGTACCTCAGCCTGATCATGCCGCTGCTGAGCATCGACAACGAGCTCGACGGACAGCTGGCCCAGTCGCATTCCCAGGGCTGGGGGCTTTACACCCTGTCCCTGAGCACGTCGATGCTCTCCAGCCAGCGGGCTCTGATGTCGCAGGCCAAGGCGGAGGGTCGGCTCTCCCCCACCGAGCGGGCGTCGCTGATGGCCACCGAGAAGATCCGCGAGATGGCCCAGCGTGAGTTCGCCATGGCCGCCCCGCCGGCCGACCGCGCCGCTTACACCGAGATCACCGAATCTGCCCAGTCCCAGAACGCCGAGAAGGCCCTCCAGCAGATGCTGGCAGCGCCTCAGGACCTGTCCGGGGTGACGCTTCCGGCCCAGTGGTACGCGAACTCAGGCGCCCGGGTCGACATGCTCGGCAAGCTGGCTCTGGGAGTTTCCGACCAGCTGGTGTCCGAGAGCAAGACCCAGTACGACGACGCCATGGGCCAGGCCCGGTTCGACGCGGGCATTACGGCCGGTCTGCTGGTCGCCGCCCTGGGGCTGGCCTTCGCGGTCTCGCGGAGCATCTCCCAGGGCCTGACCCGGCTGCACGAATCGGCGACCGACGCGGCCGAGGTCCGGCTCCCGCGCCTCATGCGCGATCTCCAGGACAACCCGCTGTCGGCCGTGGACCTGGAGGTCCCGCCGACCGGGATCACCACCCGTGACGACATCGGCGATGTGGCGCAGGCGTTCGACGCGGTGCACCGCGAGGCCGTCCGGCTCGCCGGCGACCAGGCGCAGCTGCGCGAGTCGGTCAGCGCGCTCTTCCGCAACCTCTCGCACCGCAACCAGAGCCTGGTCCAGCGACAGCTGTCCATCCTGACCACGCTGGAGCAGAACGAGGACGACGGCGTGCAGCTCAAGCGGCTGTTCGAGCTGGACCACCTGGCGGCCCGGATGCGGCGCAACAGCGAGAACCTCCTCGTCCTGGCAGGCGGACAGAGCATGTCCCGGGCCTCCCGCCCGATGTCCCTGCTGGATGTGGTGCGTACGGCGATGTCCGAGGTCGAGCAGTTCGAGCGCGTGGGGCACCTGTCCCTGCCGCCGGTGTACGTGGCCGGGTACGCGGTGAGCGACGTCGCCCACCTGCTGTCCGAACTCCTGGAGAACGCCCTGATGTTCTCCAGTCCCCAGACCGAGGTCCAGGTCGGCTCGCAGCAACTGCCGGACGGGCGCGTGCTGGTGGAGATCCGGGACCACGGCATCGGGATGGACGAGGCCAAGCTGTCGCTCGCGAACAGCCACTTCGCCTCGGGCGAGGCGCTCGCGCCGGACGCGTCCGAGCACATGGGCCTGTACGTGGTCGGCCTGCTGGCCCGCCGGCACGGCATCGAAGTAGGGCTGCGGGCCGCCTCCTCCGGCACCTCCGCGCTCGTCGTCCTGCCGCAGGAACTGGCCGTCCGGGTATCCCCCCGGCCTGACGCGGCCGAAGTCGCCGCCCCGACGCTCCCGGCCGGCCCGTACGCCGCTCCGGCCCGGGCACGGACTCCGGAGGAGCCCGCGACGCCGGGACAGGCCCCGCCGACCGCCGACGAGGCGGCTGCAGCCGGTCCGGCATCCCCGGAGGGCGGGCGTACGCGTCCGCCGCAGCGCCCCGATCCCTCCGGACCGGGCCGGACCCGGGCACCCCGGGACAGCGACTTCGGTGTGGCCTCCGGCTGGACCGCCGCGGCGCTCCCGCCGCTGACCGTCCCGGACGCCCACGGCGTCCAGGACCGCCACGAGGAGGCCGCCCCGCCGACGGCTGAGCCCGCTGCCGGGCAGGACGCGCCCGACGGGCTGCCGCGCCGCGTTCCCATGGCCCGGCTCAAGCCCGGCAGCGTGGCGATGGAGGACAGCCCGTATGCCGTCGAGGACGTGCACGCCCGGCAGGGAGTGCAGCAGCCGTTCCAGCCCGGGGCGCCCGTGAGCGATCCCGCGGCGCCGCGCATGGACGCGACATCGCATTTCCACAGCACGTCCGCTGCGCCCGAGCGGCTGCGCAGCCGCCTCGGTGCCCTGCACCAGGGCATCACCCGCGCCGAGGACGAAGGCCGGCCGCAGCGCCACGAAGGAGGCCAGGCATGAACCTCGAACACCGTCTCTCCCCGGCGCGCAGCGCCCCGGCCGTGCCGACCACGGAGAGCCTCGACTGGATCGTCAACCGCTTCACCGACCGGGTCGTGGGCATCCGCTCGGCCGCCGTGGTGTCGGCGGACGGACTCCTGCTCGCCTCGTCCGCCGGGCTGGCGGGCGAAGCCACCCGGCTGGCGGCAGTCAGCAGCGGGATCGTGGGCCTGAGCAGCGGCGGGGCTCAGCTGCTCGGCCGTGGCGGGGTCTCCCGAACGGTCGTGGAGATGGCCTACGGCACCATCGTGGTCATGTCGGTCTCCGACGGGTCGCTGCTCACCGTGCTCGCCTCACCGCATTGCGACCTGGGTGTCGCGGGCTACCACATGACCCGTCTCGCGCGACAGTGCGGAGAGGTACTGACCCCCGCCCGACGGGATCCCTCGACCGTGCCCGCCATGGCCTCCTTCGCGCCGGGACTGCTGCCACAGGCGCCGGGAGCCGCCGCGTGAGCACCGCGTTCGCGGACTCCGGGGGCCCGGACTCCACGGCCGGCGACTTCGGGCCACGTCCGTACACCCTGACCCGGGGCCGCACCCACGCCAGCCGCCACATGCAGCTGGAGACCCTGGTGCAGACCGCTCCCGGCAGGCAGGACGCCGGCTCGCTGCTTCCCGAACACGACCAGATCCGCACCCTGTGCTTGCACCCGCGATCGGTCGCCGAGGTCTCGGCGCTGCTGGGGATCCCCCTCGGCGTCATGCGCGTACTGCTCGCGGACCTCGCCGACGCCGGCTTGCTCCATGTCCACGAGCAGACCGGACACGGCGCCCCGGCGACCATGCTGAACCGGCTGCTGCGCGGGCTGGAAAACCTCTGATGCCCTCACCAAGGAGAAGCGAGTGAACACGACGGGCAGTCGCCTGATCACCAGCGCCAAGATCGTCATCGCCGGGGGCTTCGGTGCCGGCAAGACCACGTTCGTCGGTTCGATCTCCGAGATCGAACCCCTGCGCACGGAAGCCGTGATGACGGCGGCTTCGGCGGGCGTGGACGCGCTCGGCCACACCCCGCTCAAGCAGACGACGACCGTCGCCATGGACTTCGGGCGCATCACCATCGACGAGGAGCTCATCCTGTTCCTGTTCGGCACCCCGGGTCAGGACCGCTTCTGGTTCATGTGGGACGACCTGGTGCGCGGTGCGGTGGGCGGTGTGGTCATCGCGGACACCCGGCGCCTCGAGGACAGCTTCGCCGCCGTCGACTACTTCGAGAACTGCGGGCTGCCGTACGTGGTGGCCCTCAACCCGTTCGACGGGCAGCGGCTGCACCGGCCCGACGAGGTGCGCAGCGCCCTGGGCGTGGCCGGCTCCGTGCCGGTGCTCTACACCGACGCCCGCGAGCGGCACGACGTACAGCAGATGCTGGTCGAGGTGGTCCGGGAGGCCCTGCGGGCCCATACCGGGGCGCATGTCTAGGCAGGAGGTGACCGGCGTGGAGGGAATGCATGCAATGCAGCAGATGAACCGAACCGGAGGAACACTTTTGAACAGCACAGCCGCTCAGACCGTCGACCTTCAGGCGGGGTTCTCGGGCTTCGTCTCCCGTACCCCGGGCATCGAGGAGGGCGTGGTGGCCTCCGGTGACGGCCTGGTCGTCGCCTCCTCGGGCGGTGTGTCCCGGGACCGCGCGGACCAGCTGGCCGCGCTGGCCACCGGCCTCGCCAGCCTGTCGGCCGGCGGGTCCGCCCTGCTCGGCGGCGGTGAGGTGGTGCAGACACTGGTGGAGATGGACGGCGGGGTGCTGTTCGTGACCACCGCGGCGGGCGGCGGGGCGCTGGCGTTGGTGGCTGAGCCCGGCTGCGACCTCGGCGCCGTGGGCTTCGAGCTGTCGGTTTACGCGCAAGGCGTGCCCGCCTCCTGACCGGCCGCGCACCGAAGCCGCCGACGGGCCGGATGAACCGGCCGGTCGGCGGCTTTTCGGCGTACCGCCGGGCCCGCTGCCGCCTTCAGCCGATGCGGACGCTCTGGTGCCCGGCAACGATCTTCCCGTTGGGGGCGGGCACCGGGTCGCTGCACGTCAGCACGGTGTCGCCGACGCGCGCCGCGGGCTTGCCGCCGATGCGCACGGTGACGCTGCCCATGAGTACGGTTCCGCTGTTCTGGGGAGGCTTCGGGAAGATCGCCGACGGCGGGGGGACGTGCGGGGGGCTGATCGTGGCGCTGGTGTCCTTCGTGGCCGCGGGCTTGCCCCCGATGCGCACGGTCGGACAGCAGCCCCCCGCCAGGCCGGCCTGGAAGACGAAGGGCAGGCACTGGATGAGGGGGCCGGCCGGCGTCTGGAACTGTACGAAGTGGTAGTCCGTGCCGACGACTTTGTCGCCGAGCCGTGCTGCCGGGGATCCGGGCATGGAAGATGTCCTCTCGCTGAAATGGCGGGGGTCGACGGGCAGTCGGGTCAACTGGTGGTGATCTTGGTGCGGAAGAGCGCAGTGGGGGTGCACGAGACGCTCGCCGAGCGGCACTGAACGGCCACCACGATCGAGTCCCCGCTCTTGAACTTCTCTCCGCCCGAGAACACGTGCCGCTTGTGTGTCAGGGTGGCGAGATCCTCTCTGAGCAGCACGGTGCTGTTCCGGCGGATCTCCAACGTGCCGGCGGAGCCCGTCGGGTTGTCGAGGATGACCTCCTGGGCGGTGATGGTCTGCCCCGGCAGGACCACGCGCTTGCGGGTCATGAACGCCGCGCTCTCCGACGTCGCTTGGCCCTGCAGGCGGATGTTCTCGGTGGTGGTCTCGGGGTCCCCGCCCGACGACCCGCTGCCGGTGGGACCGTCGTTCGCAGAACTGCCGTTCGTGGAACCTTTGTTCGTGGAACCGCCGTCTTTGGTGCCGCCCGAGCTCTGGGAGCCCTTGCCGCTGGCGCCGTTCGTTCCGCCGTCGTCGCCCGATACCGGCGACGCTTGTCCCGCGCCCTTCTTCCCTACGCCCTCACCCTTGGCGTCGTCACCCTCCGGCGGGTTCGAGGGGGAGCTGCCCGGACCGGGCGACTGCGAGGCACCGGGCGGCGGCGGAGACTGACCGCCGGGCGGATCCGAGAGCTCCTCACCGGTGATGGCCTTCGAGGTCGGCTCGGCATCGAGGACGCTGGGTCCGAGTACGGCCAGCAGGACCACACCGGCCACACAGAACGTCAGGGCCTTGGGCAGCCAGCGCGGCAGCAGGGCGGGCTGGACCACCATGCCGGCCGTCTCGATCTTCGTGCCGTCCGAGGCCGTCAGGCCGATCTCGATCGGGAACGTCTTGGGCTGCCCCGTCAGGAAGCGTCGCTTCATCCGCATGCGCAGCGGGATCAGCTGGGTGGTCCCTCCCGCCACGACGGTCTGGACCGGCTTGAAGCGGAAGTCCACCGCCCCGCTCTCGTCCTTGCCGGTGAACTGGACCGTGACCGGCCCGTTGCCGAGGTTGTCCACGGCCAGCTTCGTGCGCGCGGTACGGGCCCCGCGAACGGTGCGCGGGACGAGTTCGGCCGCCACCTCCGAGAAGCCGCCGACCTCGACGGTGCCCTCTTCGATCACCGAGCCCTCGGTGTCCTCCTGGGCCATGATCCGCAGGGCGAAGGCCTTCTTCCCGCACGGGATCTCGGCGGACCTCGGCGGCGCGAAGGTGACCATCACCACCGCGTCGTCGCCCGGGAAGACGTTGACGGTCTCCGGCTCCACCACCGTCCACTCGGCGACGTCCCCGAGCACGTCGAGGGTGAACGTGTCCACCGTGCGGCCGTTGTTGTGGAGGCGCACCGGGCAGGTGATGCTCTCGCCCGCCTCGACGGTGACAACTCGTTCGTCCAGCGATGCGATGACTCCCATGGAGCAACTGTCACAAGCGTCGGCGCCCGCGGAAATCGGCGCCCGGTCAATACGACGGGCACGCCTCCTTCGCCTTCAGGCAGGATGGCGGTCCGGCCCACAACAAGGAGGGCCCGCGCGGGGACAATGGGCTCATGGACATACGAAACGACCAGCCCACGACCTGGAACCCCGCCCGGCTCGTGGAATTCGACATCACGAGCAACGAAATCCGGGACGGACTGGTCGCATTCGAGGCCGACACCCTGGCATTCCGTTTCACTCCGCGGCCCCAGACGGGGCGCCTGGAGTGCACGGTGGAGCTCCGGGAGTACATCGGCGGCGGCATCTCGGGCAACGTGATGCTCGACGGCCGCACGACGACGGTCATCGAGCCCGACCAGACCGGAGAGATCTGGCTGTCCTTCGGCGGGTTCGGCTGGCAGGACGAGGCCCGCACCAGGCCGGTGGGCCTGTGCCACTACCGGGTGGAACTGGACGGCGACTCCACGGTACGGGTGGCGATCGACGGCGAGGACATCCTGCTGTAGCGGCTGCACGGCTGGCCTCCCGAACGGACAATCCTTCGCACCGGTTGCTCTAGCCTCCGCTTAACCTCCGCGGGCACACCATGGATACACCAACCGGGGATTGCGGTCCCAGCGGACCTCTCCCGGTGGTTTCTCCTCAGTACTCCGCTTCCGAGAGGGACTTCATGTCGCAGAGGATCGCTGTTTTCGTACAGGCCCTGGACTCCATTTCCGAGCTGGGCGTCATCGCCGCCCTCCGCATCCGGCCCGAGGTGCACATCGTGGACCGCCGCGACGCGGACCCCGAGGCGATCGCCGTGCTCGTCGTCGACGAGATCGACGACAACGCCATCGCCCTGATCAAGTCGACCCGGGGCCAGGGCACTCAGCGCATCGTGCTCGTCGCTTCGTCCCTCGAGGACGACGGCGTGTTCGCGGCCGCCGAGGCCGGCATCAGCGGCCTGGCCCGTCGCAAGGACGTCACCGCCGACGGACTGGTGCAGGTGATCAGCTCGGTCGACCGCGGGGCCGGAGTGCTCCCGCCCGACCTCGTCGGGACGCTGCTCAAGCAGGTGTCCCGGCTCCAGCACCAGGCGGCTGTCCCGCGGGGGCAGCGCTACTCAGGCATCACCGACCGCGAGGCCGACGTCCTGCGCCTGGTATCGCAGGGGCTGGACACCAATGAGATCGCCCAGGAGCTGTGCTACTCGGAACGGACCGTCAAGAACACCCTGCACGCCATCAACAACCGGTTCAACCTGCGCAACCGTCCCCACGCCGTCGCCTACGCCATCCGCGAGGGCCTCATCTGACCGCGACCGCCCGGCCACGGAGCGGGTGGGGCGGCAGAACAACCGTTCTGCCACCCCACCCGCTCCGGTGCGTACGGCCTTTTGACTCAGGGCGCCCGTGAGCGGGGGCCGTACCCGGCTCACGGAGCTGGGCGTAGGAAACACGGAAGCGTGCCGGACTGTCGCCGACCGGCCCAACCGACGCACGCGCAAGACGCCCGGCTGGGAAACCCCAGCCGGGCGTCTGCACAGACTCCTCGCGTCAATCGGACCGGTCCGCGGCATCACGGCCCCGGACCCGCACCTCGCGTTCGTGATGCCATCTCCGCAGCTCGTGGCGGGACTTCCGGCAGGTGCGCCAGTGCCGGTACATCAGTTGGATCATGATTCCCACGGCTGTTCTCCCTCGGTCGTGCGGGCCGCGACGGCCCGGCTGTTCGTCTCGCAGCGCAGTGCCTGCGGCCGGTTTCCGGAGCGGCGGGACACCACGGGCCCGCCGAAGGCGACGGTCACCCGCGCTCCCCCGGACGGCGCCGCGCTGAGCGTCAGGCGGCCGCCGGAGATCGTCGCCGTACGGCGGGCGATGTCCAGCCCGAGGCCGCTCGACCCGCCGGTGCTGCGCCCGCGTTCGACGACGCGGTGGTCGGAGAACCCCGGGCCGTCGTCGTCTATGGTCAGCTCGGCACCGCCATTCGCGGCCGCCCGCACCGTGATCCGCAGGCCCGCAGCCTCCGGGGTATGGGTGAACACGTTCTCCAACAACACGTCCACGACGGCTTCGAGTTCGGCCTGCTGGACGTACACCTGGCAGCCGGAGTCACGGATCGTCAGTTCGCAGGCACGTCCCTGTTCTTCGGCCAGGACCGTCCAGAACGCCACCCGCTCCGAGACGACCTCGTCCAGGCTTGCCGTCAGACCGCCCTCGGAGGCGATCGGCTTGCGGGCGTGCCGGATCACCCTGGTGACCTCGCTGTTCAAAGCGTCGAGGCCTGCGAGCAGCCGGTCGGCGCCGGGTTGGCCCTTGAGCGCCTCGGCCTGGAGCACCAGTGACGTGATGGGAGTGCGCAGCCTGTGGGACAGGTCCGCGAGCGACTCACGTTCGTTGGTGACCAAGGCGTCGATCCTGGCGGCAAGCGCGTTCAGCGTGTCGCCCAACTGGCGTAGTTCCGGCGGGCCTTCCCCGCCGAACCGGGCGTCCAACCGCCCCTGGCGCAGATTCGCCGCCACGTCGGTCAGTTCCCTGACCGTACGCACCAGCGACCGGGCCAGCCGGTCGGCGAAGGCGGCGGACACGGCGGGCAGGATGACGGCGGCAGCAACCAGGAAGGCCACGACGCGCAGTGTCGCCTCGTTCGCCCCCGCGGTGTTCACCGCCACGTCGATCTGGGCCTGGCCGCCGTCGGGCATCGCCACGGACAGGCTGGCGACGCGGTCACTGTGACAAGTCCACTGTTCGAGGTCGCCGGGGCGGTCGGGCTCCGGCTGCGGCGTGCACGGCACGGCGGCGCCGTAGCGCGTGCCCGAAGGCATCACGACCGTGGGGCGCACGGCGGCCTGCTGGTCGGCGATCCAGGAGCTGATCTGCTCGGTGCCGAGCTCGGGTGACTCGCGGGTCAGGGTGGCCAGGGTCTGGGCCTGCATGACGGCGTCGTGATCGACCTGGGCCACGTGGGCGTGGCGGGCGTAGAAGGTCAGCGGGACGGCCAGCAGGATGACGGCCAGGAGGGTGGTCAGCGCGCTGACCAGCGCGAATCTCTTCCTCATGCTACGCGGTGGGGTCGACGATCTTCACTCCGACGCCGCGCACGCTGTGGAGGTAGCACGGCTCTGCCGCGGTCTCGCCCAGCCGGCGGCGCAGCCAGGACAGGTGCACGTCGATGGTCTTCTCGCTCGCACCGAAGGCGTCGTCCCAGAGCTCCCTGAGGAGCTCGTCCTTGCTGACCACCCGACCCGCGTTGCGGGTGAGGTACGCCAGCAGCCGGAACTCCTTGGGGCGCATCTCCAGCTCCCTGCCGTCCAGGGTGGCGGTGTGGGCCTCAAGATCCACGCTCAGCCCACCGACGTGGTACGCGTTCTCCTGGCGGCGGTCTCCGGTGCGCCGCAGCACGGCACGGATCCGGGCGTCGAGGTGCTCGGCGGAGAACGGCTTGATGACGTAGTCGTCGGCGCCCAGGTCCAGGGCGCGGACGATGTGGCTCTCGTCGTCGCGGGCGCTGGCCACCAGGACCGGGGTGCTCACCGTGGCGCGGAGCATCTTGAGGACGTCCAGGCCGTCGATGTCCGGGAGCCCCAGGTCGAGGATGATCACGCCGCCCGGGGCGGCCGATGCGGCATGGCTGAGGCCGTCGGTACCGCGGGCCACCGCGTGCACGTCGTACTTCATCTTCCGCAGGGAGGCCGACAGGAACTCGCGGATCTCCGCGTCGTCCTCGATCACTGTCACGCGCGTCCAAGCCATGCCCGTCTCCGTGCCCTCGGTGGCGCCCGATCGGCACCCTCAGCAACAGAGTGCGCTCGGGAGGGTGTGCTCCGGATCCCGTGATCGAGGGAGCCGGACGGAGCGGCGAGGCCCTCCGGCCGGGGGGGCCCGGACCCCCCGATCGGCGGATCAGGGGCCGCACCGGCGCAGCCTCAGCCGTCACGCGGGCGGGTAGGTACGGGGGCGGGTAGGTACGGGGGCGGGTAGGTACGGGGGCGGGGCAGGATTCGGGACGGGATTCAGTCCAGCAGTCCGCGGCGCATGCCCTCGGCGACGGCGGCGGCCCGGTCCCTGACGCCCAGCTTTTCGTAGAGGTGCTGGGCATGGGTCTTGATGGTGCTGGGAGCGAGGAACAGCTTCTGCGCGACCTGCGGGATGCTCATGCCTTCGGCGAAGTCGCGCAGCACCTCCAGCTCCCTGGCCGTGAACACGGGACCGCCGGACTGCGCGCGCATCCGGATCTCGTCCGCGATCCCGCCCGCGAGGTCCGGGGGGATGACCGTCCTGCCGAGAGCGGCCTGGCGAACCGCCTCGACCAGCTCGGTCCGCTTGGCGTCCTTGAGCAGGTAGCCCGCCGCACCCTCCTCCAGGGCACGGAAGACGAGCTCGCTGTTCTGGAACGCGCTGACGATGACCACCCGAGTGGCGATCTTCCACTGGGCGACCGACCGGGTCAGGGCGATGCCGTCCATGTCCGGCATCCTGAAGTCGACCAGGGCGACCTCGGGCGTCAGCTCCTTGATCATCTTTAGGGCTTCCCGGCCGTTTGAGGCTTCACCCACCACGTCGATGGTCCCGCTCCAGGCCAGCGCCCTGCGCACACCCTCGCGGTAGAGGGGGTGGTCGTCCGCGATGACCACCCGGATCCGTTCCGTCATGGAGGAATCACCTCGGACTCGTCGGCATACGGCGGGGCGCGGGTGCGCACCTTCGAGGATAGTCCGCAGAGCCATCGTCGGCCTGGCAGCGGATCAGCGGGTCAGGGCCAGCCCCGCTGCCTGGCGGTCAGACCTCCCCAGATCCCGAAGGCCTCGCGGTTCTTCTCGGCGTACTGCTTGCACTCGGCACGCACCGGGCACCCGTGGCAGATCGTGAGGGCGACCGCGGAGGTCCTCATGGTCGTGGCGAAGAACGCCTCGACGTCCATGCCCTGGCACGCGGCGGCATCCGTCCAGTCGCCGTCGCCCCATCCGTCGTACCCCATGGCCGCCTCGCTTCCTTTCCGCTGCGCTCGCCGCCCACTGTGCAGGTCAGACGGCCCGCCCGGGTCGTCCGACCGGCCAGCAAGCAGGGGGACCTCCGGGCTCCACCTCTCGGCCCGGACCGGCCCGGCCGCCCACGCGCGCCGGTGGCCGGCGGCCCGACCGGACCGCCGGCCACCGGCGGACGAGGCATTCACTCGTGCCGCCCCCGCCGCTTCCCCTCCAGGAGCGGGGGCAGAAGGTGGATGCGGGCGGTCGGGTGCGGTGCCGGCGGCGGCTTCGGGAACAGCCCCAGCATCCCCAGGAGGGTCTCGCAGTCGGTGGCGTCGCGGGACCGGGAAGCCACGACGACGCGCGCGGCCTGCTCCTCCTGCTCGTCCGCGGGGCGTACCCGCAGCATGTCCTGCTGGAACATGTCGTGCCGGATCACTGTGCACGCTCCCCTTCTCAGCGGTTTGCGGACGCGACGCCATGGGACGCCAGGAACGCTTCCGGATCCATGCTGCTGGAGTGCGTGTCGGCCCTAGAGCCGACCTCGAAGTGGAGGTGGGCGCCGGTGCTGTTGCCCGTGCTGCCCACGAGGCCGATCCTCGTGCCCGCCTTCACGGGTTTGCCGACTTTGGTCTTGAACTCGCTCAGGTGTGCGTATCTAGTGAATTCCTGGGGCCCGTGCTGGATGACCACCGTCTTGCCGAAAGCCCCCTCCCAGCCCACGCTGTGCACCTTGCCGTCCACCGGGACGTTGACCCCTCTGCCCGCGGGCGCCGCGTAGTCAATCCCCGTGTGGAAGCCCAGGGCGTAGTTCCCTGCCTGCTTGTAACCGTTGGTCATCGACACGTCGGGACCGTCGACCAGTGCCACGGGCTTGCGATGCTTGCCCGGTTTCGACTCGGCAGGCTTCGTCTCGGCAGGCTTCGTCTCGGCAGGCTTGGACTTGGCAGGCTTGGACTCGGCACCCTTCGGCATGACGAACTTCTGCCCGGGCCTGATCTCGTTCGGGTCCTCGATCTGCGCGCTGTTCGCCTCGTAGAGCGGTTCCCAGCGGTCCATGGCGTGGGCCAGGGCGATGGCGGACAGGCTGTCGCCCGGCTTGACGATGTACGTACCGTCGGCCCGGTCCTTGCCACCGTCGGAGTTCTCGCCCGGGGCCTTCTCCTTGGCCCCGGACTGCCCGGACTGGTCCGAGTCTGCCGGCGGCTGCTTGTCGGGTTCTGCCGGCTCACCCGAAATGTGCTCCTGGCAAGCTCCCCAGGCACCGGCTCCCTGACCGGCGAGCACCTTCTCCGCGACGGCGATCTGCTCCGCCTCGGTGGCCTGGTGGGCGAGCGGGGCATATTTGTCGCCTCCGTAGGCCAGCCAGGTGGGTTCGGAGATCTGCAGCCCGCCGAAGTACTTGTTGCTGGCGTCTACTATGTCGAACCTGCCTCCGCTCTCGCACTGGGCCAGGTTCTTCCAGGCCTCGGCGCTCGCCGCCTCCGCGGTTCCACCGAGCAGCAGGGGAAGGGCTATGCCCGCACCCGTCACACCGGTCGCGGTGGCGACCCTCTGCGTACATGTGGGCTTCGGGCGACGGCGCCGACCAGGTCCTTTTCCGAGCATCGGTTCAATCCCTCCTGTGCCGCGGACGCGGCGTTCGTACCGTGGGGTGGTCACCTCCCCCGCGCAGTCAGCTGCGGTGTGTGAAAAGTGACTTGATGCCAAACTAGGCACTGGCGCCTTAACGGCTGCTTGCCCGGGTGCGGTCCGCGCCCCAACACGGTGCTCGGCCGGCTCAGAACAGGTATCCGCGGGTCGTGGTGGAGAATTCGAGCTCGGACAGGGCCACCATGCTGCCCGGACGGGAGCTGTACGTGCTCACGACCCGGACCTTGACCCAGTCGGCCATCCCGCGGGAGTCGAGCTTCACTGCCTGCGGCTCGCGCGCGTCGTCCAAGCTGACGGTCTGCTTGCGGCCGTTGGAGTACTCGAGCTCCAGCTGTCTGGCCCGGTCATAGGCCTTGAAATCATCATGGACACCATTGCGCACCACGAGGTGCGTCAGGTCCACCGGCCGGTCGAACTCCAGCTTGACGCCCTCGCCGTCCTCGGCCTCGGAGAGCCAGTAGGTGTCCGAGCGCAAGTCGAAGGCCATCGAACCCGAGTGCCTGGGGTCGCCGGATCCGTACTCCTCCACCCCGACGGGGTTCACCGGGGCGAACTCGGGCTTGACCGTCGCCTTCAACCGGGACTGCACCTCGGTCGCCTGCTGCGTCACGTGCACGCGGAAGGGTTCGTGGACCATGTACAGCGTGGTCACGGTCAGCAGTGCGACACTGCCGACGAGTCGAGTCGGGCCCACGAGCACGGACGGGCTGAAGCGCCGTTTGTCCCGCACGCCGGGCTGGCCCGGCCGCTGACCGGCTTCCAGAACGGCCGGACCCGGGAGGAGCCTGGCCCGCAGTCTCGGCCACCACGGCATGGTCGCGAGCTCGGCCTGTTCCAGGGACGAGCCGCACCTGCTGCAGAACTTCCGTTCCTCGTCGTTGTTCTCATCGCACTCGGGGCAGACGAGGTCCCCGGGCAGGGCGGACCGGGTGGCCCGCTGCCTCCGCGGAACGGGTCTGCGGCTCTCGGGTTCGGCCGGCGCGACGAGGCCGGGCTCGCGGTCTTCCTCCTCGTCGTCGGACCCGTCCTCCTCGTCGTCGTCCTCGTCCTCGTCCTGTACGACGTCGCCTCCGCCGTCCCCGTTCTCCTCCTGGTCCTCCCTCAGGAGGTCTTTCAGCCAGTCGTCTTCCTCCTCGTCCTCGGCAGCGACGGACTCCCCCTCGCCCTCCTTCGTCAGGAGGTCGTCCAGCCGGTCCTCGTCCTCATCTCCGCCTTCGTCCTCGTCGCTCTTGCCCGCGTCCCCGTCGTCCTCGTCATCGTCATCGTCATCGCCCTGGTTGTCGGCTCCGTCGCCGCCGTCCTTCTCGTCGTCCGCCAGGAGACCGGCCAGCCAGTCGTCTTCCTCCTCGTCGTCCTCGGCGTCGGACTCCTTCTCGTCGTCGTCCTCTTTCAGGAGGTCGGCCAGCCAGTCGTCGTCCCCGCCCTTGCCCGTGCCTCCCTGTTCGTCGTCCTCGTCGTCCTCGTCGTCCTCGTCGGACTTCAGGAGGTCGGCGAGCCAGTCGTCCTCTTCCTCGTCGTCATCCTCGTCATCCTCGTCGTCCCGGCCGGACCCGGCCTTGTCCTTGCCGTTGTCCTTGAGGAGGGACGCGAGGAACTTGTCGTCCTCGTCCTCGTCCTCGTCGTCGTCGAAGGCCGAGGGCCGCCCCATACCCGGAGGACCGCCCATACCGGGAGGACCGCCCATGCCCGGCATGCCCATGCCCGGAGGACCGCCCATACCCGGGCGACCCATGCCCGGAGGACCACCCATGCCCGGCATGCCCATGCCCGGAGGACCGCCCATGCCCGGCATGCCACCCATGCCGCCCATGCCGCCCATGCCCATGGGCATGCCGGGGACGCCGGCCGGTCCGGTACGGCCCGCCAGAGCGTCCCGGCTGCCCACATCGGCGTAGAGGCCACGCTGCATCCGCTGCAGGGCCGACGGCGCCGGTCCCGCAGCCTGCTGCTCGGCTTCCTGCCGCAGGTCATCCGGGAGGTCGATCTTCTGCTTCTTGCCGGTCCACTCCAGGAAGGAGCCACACGAGCCGCAGAACTTGTCACCCGCGTGGTTGTTGAACCCGCACTTACGACACGTGGTCATCGTTCGACAACTCCACGGACCACATGACATGTGCCGGTACAGCGCCGGCGATCAAGGTCTCGACTGCGTCCCGCCGGCCGGCGAGCGCCTTGGGCAGCAGGACCGTGACCCGCGGCTCGGCACCGGTCGGGTCGCACCCCCCCACCCGGTCGGAGCAGCGCACCCCGCCGCTGTCCCGCACCTCCAGCCACACTCCGGTCAGGGTGTGCAGCGCACCGCGCAGGCCTTCGTACGTACCGCGGACCACGAACGCCTCCGCCGCATGCTTGACCCGGGCGCGCCGGGCGGCCTCGGGAAGGGTCTCCTCCACCGTGACGCCCAGCCATGCGGCGAGCCACGGGAGGAAGTCCGCCGGCGTGGTGTCCGGGTCCGCGTAGGCCTCCAGCGAGTCGAGGACGGCGATCACCGGGGCGAGCACGTCGTCGAGACCGCCGGTGAAGCGCTGGGCGAAGGAGTCTTCCTGGTACACGGCAGGCAGGTAGCTGCCGATCGGGTAGGGGGTGACGAGACCGGGAACCGTTCCCCTCATGCTCCACTGCCTTCCACGAGGACCTGGTGCTCGAAGGAGAAGATCAGGCTGTCGCGGTCGAGCTTGACGCGGTCGGTCTCCTCGCCGCGCGCGCCGGTGACCGGGTTGGCGTTGAACAGCCGTACCTCCTCGACGATGCCCACTCCGTCGACCTGCTGGAGTACCCCGTACAGGTCACCGGCCTGCACCGGACGGCCGAACGGCCATCCGGTGCCGTCGGCACCGCCCGTGACGGGGTTGAGGTAGCGGTAGAGGGCGTCCAGCGCATCGTCGGTGACCCGGTCGGTCTTGGCGCCCGGCACCGCGCGCAGACGTGCCACTGCCGTCACGCCCCGGTAGAGGGGCGGCTCCACCAGGACGGTGGTACCCACCAGCCGGCGCTCGTCCAGTCGTCGGGTCACCGTGTCCAGTGTGCTCTGCCGGGGCTTGAGGTCGGCGAAGCGGGCCGGGCCCGGGCCTGCGGGCAGGTCGGGGACCACGAGCACCTTGACGCTACCGGCCGGCAGCCCGGCCTCCTGGGCCGGCAGACAGCGTACGCGGGCCAGTTCGGGAGCGACCTCCCGGGTGAGGACCTCGAAGTCCTCGGCCGTCACCGCGCGGCCGCGGGTGTGCATGAGCATCGGGGCGCGGGACTTGACCTCGTCGACGGTCTCCCCGTCCACTCCGCCCGTCGCCGGGGCGAGGTTCCCCACGCCCGCGATGAAGGGGATGGAGGACATCAGGGCCCGGATGGCGCCCTTGCCGACGTTGCCCACCGCCCCACCGCCGGTGGCGTACCGGCGCAGCCGCACCACCGAGTCCTTGGGGGGCACGGCACCGTAGTGGCGCATGGTGCCGTCCGCCTGCCGTACCACCGGGCCGAAGCAGACCGTTCCGTTGGTGCTGTCGATGACGTAGTGCCGGTCTTCGGAACCGCTCGCGGCGAAGTGGTCCACCTCGGTCCACTGGGTCCAGCCGTCCTCACCGCTCACTTCGAGGACCGCCGGCACCGCCGTGGCCAGGATGGGTGCGTGGGACGCCTGGAAGCGCTGGTTGCCGGTGCCGTCGGACACGCCGAGTTCGTCGTCGTGGATGATCTCGGCGTGGACCACGTCGACCGTGCCTCCGACGACCGACACGTCCATCGAGTCGATCACCGGCGAGGTGCTGTACACCGGGCGGTCAGGGCGGGGCTCGACCACCCGCGCGCGGAGCCAGCCCGCGCGCCTGCCGTCGAGGATGCTCGCGTGGTGGCCGGCCGGTACCTGCAGCACGATCGAGCCGGGGCGGTTGAGGCCGCCGGTGGCGTCGGAATGCACCCGGCAAACCTGCCAGTCGTCCCCGTCCCAGGCCTCCCACACCAACGGCGGATAGTCGGGGTCGACGCCCACCCCCTGGATGCGGCAGGTGAAGTCCAGGCTGACCATGGCCCGCGGCACCGCCTCCGTCAGGCCCACCAGGAGGCAGTCGTCCACGGCGGGACTCTGCGCGCCGAAGGCCGGGAACCCGACCTGGAGTCGGTGCTGCTCGTCGCGCGCGAGCAGCGTGCCCGTCGCGGACTCGAGGGTCATCAGGTGCTGCAGCGTGGCGGGCGGGAGCCTCAGCTCGTGCCGGGTGGCGAACACCACCGACCGCTCTGTCTCGGTGCGCAGGGTGGCGACGTTGGTACCCGCCGGTACGGACATCGCGGTCGTGGCGCGGGCTGCCAGCCAGAAGGTGACGGGGGCCTGCGCAGGTACGGGCGGCAGCAGCCGGGCACCGAGGAGGTCGAGGAACTTCACGTACATGCGCTCGGGGACCCGGTTGAGCCGGAACAGCAGCTGGTCCGTCATGAAGGCGAAGGTCTCGATGAGCGTGACGCCCGGGTCCGAGACGTTGTGGTCGGTCCATTCCGGGCAGCGGCGCATGACCATGCGCTTGGCGTCGTCCACCAGGTCCTGGAACCGGCGGTCGTCGAGATCGGGCGACGGGAGTGCCATCAGTAGTCTTCCCCTTCTTCCGGGATGGTGTAGAACGGGAACACCAGGTTGCGGAAATCGTTGGTCGCCTTGACGGCGTAGACGATGTCGATGTGGACCAGGCTCGGTTCGTCCGGGGCGGGGGCGGCCCGCACGCTGTGGACGTCGATCCTCGGCTCCCAGCTCACGAGGGCGGTCCGGACCTCTTCCGAGAGCATGGCCATCGTCTGGAAGCCGGTGTCCTGGAAGACGTAGTCGCGCAGCCTGCACCCGAAGCCGGGCCGCATGGGGCGCTCGCCCGGATAGGTCGACAGGATGATCTTCATTGCCTGTTCCAGCTCTGTTTCGCGCCGGACCAGCGCGATGCCGCCGGTGGCACCCACGCCCATGGGAAAGGCCCATCCGGCGCCTATGAAGTCGTCCGCTCTGTTCGCAGCCATGCCGTCCTCGTATCGCAGTGTCAGTTGAGATCGATCGTCGTACCGGTGACCTTGACCCTGGTGCCCTTGATCTCCAGGTCGCCGTTGCTCTGCAGCGCCAGCTTCTTCGAGGCCTGGAGAGTGATGTCACCGCCGGTCACGTTGACCGTGCCCTGCGGGCCGGCGTCGATGTTCACGGTGCCGTCGCCATTGGTGGAAATGGTCAGGGTGCCCCGGTTCTTTGCCTTGCCGGTCGTCGGCTTGCAGACGAGCTGTACCTGACCGGTCGTCTCGTTGATGGTCAGGCCCAGGTCGTTCAGGGCCGTCGCCAGCACGATGGACGACTCGTCGTCGGGCCGGGCCGAACCAGCCGGGACTTCGCGGAAGGCGAGCCTGCTGCCGCTGCTGCTGACCATGCCGCGGTGTATGACCTCGCCGGGCTTGTGCTCGTCTTCCTTCTTGCCCAACTCGGGTGGAGACCCCGAAGCCGAGTCGTGGGTCTTGCCCTTGGCGCCACCGCCCGGCGCCTTGTCGACGCCGAGCATGGTGCCCGCGCCGCTGCGCATCATGCCGCCGATCACAATCGGCCGGTTCACGTCGTCCCACTCGAACGCCACCAGGACTTCGTCCCCGACCTCGGGCATGAAGAGGACCGCGCCACGGTTGCCGCCCAACTGGACCACACGTGCCCAATCGGTCTTGTAGTCCTTCGACAGCAGGGGCAGACTCACCTTGACCCGGTTGACGCTGGGGGAAGCGGCCACCTCGGCGACGATGCCGTACATCATGCCGCGGGCCCGTCGGCCCGCGTCGGAGTCCCGACGGCGCGATACCGATCCGGACCCGGTATCGCGGCCGGTGACGAAGAAGCGGGTGAAGAAACCCCCTTCGTCCTCACAGAACGTGTGGCGTACGTTGGTGACGATCCAGTTCCCGCAGAACGGGCCGGGCACACCCTCGATCTGGACGTAACGGCCCGGCATGATGTGGCTGTTGCCGAAGGTGAGACCCTCCGCCTCGGCGGTCGTCGCACCGATCTGTTTCGCGATGCCGCCGGCGAGCACCTTGGCAGCCTTGAAGCTGCCGGATCCGGCACCTACGGGACGGTCCACGACGAGATGGGTGTCGAGAGGGAAAAGCTTGCCCTTCTGCTTCTTCCCGGCAATGGTCTTGAAGGGCGTTCCGGGCCGCCGGAACGCAGGGTTGACGTAATCCACCGCGGCGGTGGCGGACACGACCGTGGCGTTCTCCTCGTCCCAGGTGCGCACCTCCACCTGGTCGGGGAGCGTCTCCCGTGCCGACAGTCGGGGCAGGAAGGTGAGTAGGTCGTCCCCGAAGGTGAGGAGGGGTCGCTGGGCCACTCCGGGGGACGACGCGTTCGTCTGGGGAGGCTGCGCTCCGTTGTCGGTCGGGCCGAAGTGGAACACGTCTCCGACCATGCGCATCTCGAAGCCGTTGGCCCGGGCGCGGTCCTGGAGGAAGTCCCAATCGGTCTGCGCGACCTGGGCAAGGTGCCGGTGCGTGTATTCCAGTTCCTCGTGCTGGACGGTGCCGCCGTCGACCTTCAGCCCCGCTTGCTTCGCGATGTCGTTCGCGATGTCGGAGTCCGTCTTGTTGGGGAAAATGCGGGTGCGCCGGGACCGCTGCAGGACGTGGGAGAGGTCGTGCCCGCGGACGATGACGTAGGTCATCAGGTTCTCGCAGATCGCTTCCATCGACGTGACCGTGCCGTGGATCAGCACGCTGCGCGAACTGCCGGCGGGGGTGCTGATCTCGATCGTGTCCCCGATTTTCAGTTCCTCGGTGACCTTCTTCTCGCCCGGGGCCGTACCGCCGTCCTCGACGAAAGTGATCTCGAACGTGCCGGGCAGGTACCGGTGGGTGTCGACCACCACACGGATCGCCTTCCGTTCGGTCTGGGCGGAGATTTCCTTCCCGTCGATCGTGATGACGGCGCGGGCCGAGACGGGGTCGCTCGATTGGGCCGACGCAGCGGGGATGGCCGGGGGCTTCTGGGGCACGTGTTTCTCCGCAGGTCAGTCGAGCTCGTGGGGGTTGGGCAGGTAGACGGTCTGGCCCGGGCGCATGCGCAACGGGTCGTCGATTCCGTTGGCATCGGCGACCTTGCGCCAGTGCGAGGTGCTCCCGTACTGGGTCCTCGCGAGGTTCACCAGGTCCTCGCCCTCGGTGACGGTGTAGCTGCGCCGCCCCGGCAGGCCGCCCGACGTGGGGTTGGTGGGGAGCGTGCCCAGCAGGCTGGGCTGCTCCTTCATGTTGATGGTCGCCTTGGCGCGGATCGGGATCCCGGACGGGGTGAAACGCACGTAGTTGACCGTCACGCTGACCAGCACCACGTTGTAGTAGAAACCCAGCATGGGCGGGCCGTAGGTGAAGGTGACGACGGGTATCCGGTTGTACGAGCCCTCGTCGATGAGGCCGACCCTGCTGAGCAGGCTCCCCTTCTGCAACTGGGCGGCGGCGGCCGTCTGGCCCAGGGCTCCTCCGCCGGGGCTGATCCAGTTGAACAGCTGGTCGCACAGCTCCTTGGTCTCGGGGCCGGCGAACGTCACGTCGCTCAGACCGATCTTGAGAGCTTCGGCGCGCTGGAACGAGGTCCCCGTCTCGCCCTGCTTGTTTCCGTTCTTCGAGGTACTGCCGTGGGTCTTGTAGCCGAGCTCACGGCTCATCGAGATCTTGTCGGGGTTCAACAGGAAGGGGACTGCCCCGGGCATGGCCGGTTCGGTGCAGATCAGTGCCGCGTTGGTGTTCGTCATGGCGCTCTCCTACAGGAACCCCTGGTGGGCGAGCTCAAGCGTCTCCAGAGCGACCTTGTTGGCGTCCGAGTCGAGGTCGGGGCCCTTCCAGTTCTTCGGGTAGACGTTCCGCAGCTCCCAGTGGTAAACGGGGTTGTTGTGGGCATCCATCAGGGTGATCTTCATCCCGGTGCCCGGGTACTCCGGCCCGCCGAGTTCGTAGGCGTACCACTCCTTGGTGACCTTGCGCAGCCAGTCCTCGACCTTCTTCGTGTCGTCGGCCTTGATCGCCCGCACCAGGGTGACGGCGCCGTATTTCAGCCGCTTAGGGAGGAGGACGTTGTACTCGTAGTTGCCGCCGCACTCGACTTCGTCGTGCTCGAAGGAGACGTTCAGACCCCGGCACGAAGACCAGTGGCCGAGGTCCAGGCCGCCCACCTCGACCTTGAAGCGCATGGCCATGCCGAGCATGGCCTTGTTGGTGTTCCACTCGCCCTGAGCGCTCCCACCGGCCGCGGCACCGGCAGGCGTTTTCGAGAAGTCGGCCACGACTAGGCCACGTCGTCTTCGAGGAAGCCGAGGTGCTGGAGTTCCAGGGTCTCCAGCGCGACCTTGCTCTGCCCGGCCTCGAAGCTGGCGATGGACCACTTGACCGGGATGATCCGGCGCATGCTCCACGAGATCACCGGCTGGTTGTGCGGATCCATCAGGGTGATCACGCCGGTGTGCCCCTGGCTCTTGAACGAGTTGCTCGAAAGCCACTTCTGGACAGTCGTGGAATCCTTGCAAGCGGCCCGCGTCAGCTTGAGGGGGGTGTACTCGGTGAAACCGGGGAAGTACCAGCGGTCGTTGCCGGCGTCTCCGGCCCGGTAGTCAGCCATCTTCCACTGCACGTCGAGTCCCTGGACCTGGGCCCAACTGCCGAGGTTGTACTCACCGTTGTGCACCTCCACGGAGAACCGGTTGGCAAGTGCGAGTGTGCTGTCGTCGCTCAAAGGCATGCGTGTAGCTCCTAGTACGTGTATCCAAAGCGGTCACGGCGAGCGGCGTCGTCGAGGCGCTGCGCGCTGCTCCACAGCTCCCGGACCCGGGGGTAGACGCGCTCGGCCAGGTCGGTCACCTGGTCTTCCTTGAGCGCGTTGGCCCGGAACGCCGTGGTGAAATCGACTTCGTCCTTCTCCTCCGGCTCCTCCTTTTCGGAGGGATGGAGGAATCCGGCGGTGGCCGCCGTCCACAGCGAGCTCTTGACCTCTTTCCAGACGTCGAGCCCCGTGCCGGTGGTGCTGTCGGAACCGTCGCCGTCCTCGTCGTCCCCGCCCGTCACGTGGGCGACCGGGGGGAGCTGCGAGGCCCACGGTGGCCGCAGCCCGTTCTTCTGCTGCTCGGCACCGGTACCGAAGCCCTGCGGCCCAGTATGGCCACCGGCCTCCTTAACGGACTCCTGTGCGGAGGCTGCCGGAAGGCTGGACTTCTGCAGCCCCGTCGCGGAGCGTCCTGCCCCGGGAGCGGACGGTTGCGGGGGCCGGGCCGGTACGGGATTCCTGAAGGGGGGAGGGAGCGGAGCCTCGTCGCCGTCCTCGTCCTCCGCCGGGCGCCGGCCCCCGAAGAACTCCCGTACGGCATCGCGGCGCTTGCGATCCATGTTGATGCCGAACTGCGAGGCCAGCCCCTGTGCGAGGTTGAGGCCCACCTGGCCCTTGAGCCAGTGGATGTCCCGCTCCGGGCCTATGTCGTCGTCGTCATCGTCCGAGGTGAGCCTGCCGGTCCTCGCGGCCTCGCTGAGACGGAATTCGATCGCGTCCTTCAACGCCGGGTCCGTCTGCAGGTCTGCTGCGGTCAGCAGCGGACCGTCACCGCGCGTGTGGCGCTGCTCGTAGTTCCTCTCGGCGAGGAACTGCACGATGACGTCCTCACGGGTGCCCTGTGCGAGGAAGTGCTTCAGCCGGAAATCGATCATCTCCTGGTGCTGCTGGGTGGTCAGGTCGTCGCTCGTGAGGTTGGAGCGGTGGCCCGTGTCGTGGCGGGTCGCATGGTTGAGCTCCGCGAGGTACTCCTCGACGACCGTGTCCCTGGAGGCGCGCTGTACGCCGTCCACCAGGCCGGTCTCAGGAGTCCACGACATCTCCGGGAGTCCGGAGAAGGCCGGCTCGGACACGGGCGCGGCGGCCTGGGGTTCCGGTTCGGGCGCTGGAGGGGGCGGCGGCGCAGGAGGCGGTGTCGCGGGCGCCATCTGCGTGATCAGGCGCCGGATCTCCTCGGGATCGGGTGTGTCCGTGACGGGCTTGCGGTGGACCAGCGGCGCCGGAGCGCCGGGATCCCCGCGGAAGTGGCGCTCGGCGGAGACGGCCTCGGCCTCCAGGGCACGGCCGGCGGGCGAGTTCTCGGGCGGCAGGTTGTTGCCGTACCGCTTCTGCTGCGCGACATGGGTCAGCTCGTGGGCGATGAGTCCGCGGGTGCGGGCGGAATCCATCGACGCGGCGGTGTCGGGGAGGTACACCTCCGCGTTCTTGGTGAACGCCTTCGCCGACATGTCCTGGGCCATGCTGGTGGCCTGCGCGCCCGTGTGCAGTGTGGTGCCGGTGACGTCGATGCCGTGCAGGTTGGACACGGCGCGGGCCAGGTCGGCGGGGGCCGTGGCGGCGGGCGTGGCAGCGCGGTGGTGCAGCGGCGGCCGGGGCGGCCCGTCGGCTGCGGCCGGACCGCCCCGGCCGGCAGGGTCGGCGCCCTGGTGCGGGGCCGGGTCGGGTGCCGTCGCGGGCGGGGCGGGAAGCTCGGTGCGGTGCTCTGCGGGGGTGGGAGGCGGCCCGGCGGGTGCCGGGTCCGGCTCGGACACCGGGAGCGGGTGGAGGAGGGCGGCCGGCGGAGGCCTGCCGTCCTCCTCCCCCAGGGCGGCCGGGTCCGGGTGGGGAGTGTGGGACAGCGCCGCACCCAGCCCCAGGCGGCGGCTCTGCCCGAGGTTCCGCCGCACCAGGTGCTCGCGCGCGGTCGGCTCGGCCCGGGCGGCGGGATCCGGTACGGAGGCCGCCGGGGTGTCGAAGAAGGGCGAAGGCAGGTCGCCCGCCTGCGGGAACAGCAGCGAGGCGAGATCGGTGGCGGAGCCGACGGCGCCGGCGTTCATCCACGCCGGGGGGTGGGTGGACTCGGTGGCCCGGCGGGGCTCTCCGACACTGCCCTCGGTGACCCGGGTCAGGTCCTGCGCGGGCGGCTCCGGCGTACGCACCACGGGGACCTGCCGCACCGCAGGGGCGGCCGGCAGCTCCGGGGCCGGGAGGTCCGCGGCGGGCAGAACCGCGGCGGATGCGGCGGCGTCCCCTGTGCGGCCCTGCACGGGGCTGCCGAGTCGTGGGAGGGCCGGCGTCTCCGCGAGCCCGGTCTCCGGGGTCCGCCGCGGCTGCACGTGGCGCAGCGGGACCGCCTTGGCCAACCCCTCCACCCGGCCGGCAGGCACCTCGGAAGGCTTCTCGCCGCCGGCGGAGGGGGCCGCCGTGGCCAGCATCGTGCCGGCCGCGCGGAGGGTCCGGTCGGCGACCGGTGGTGCGGTGAGCCCTTGTGCGGCCGGGGCCGTCAGAGGTCCGGCGAGCGGAGGCAGGCGCCGCCATGCTGCGGGTTCGGAGGGCGGGGCGGCCGCCGCCGGGCCGCCGGGGGCGGCGGGCTGGGGGGCGGCGGGCTGCTGTCCGGATCCGGTGGGGTTGCCACCACGGCGGCGGAAGGGCCAGTTCATGTCGTTCCTTGTCGGCGGGGCGGATCGGCGGGGCCCGGGGTCACGGAGCGGCGGGGCCCGGGGTCACGGAGCGGCGGGCCGGGGTTCGCCCGTGTGAGGCGCACCGGCGGGCCCCCTCGTATCCCGGCACGGTCACTCTTCGGACAGCTGCCGGTTGATCTTGCCGATCTCCTCGATCATCCGGGCGCGGACGGGGTGCTCGAGGGCGAGCACCGCGTCCAGGGACCAGTGGAGGTAGTACGCCACGTACGCAGCCTCTTCCCAGAGGCGGTCGGCTGCGTACGTCAGCATTCCCCCGGGGCATCACCGGAGAGGTCCACCGCGAACTCGTGGCTGCACTCCGGGCACGCCACCGCGGCCTCGGTCGTCCCCTGCTGGTTGACCCGCTTGTACAGGTCCTGCAGGAACGCGAGGTCGGAGGCGAAGAGGTTCTCGATGACGTAGCCGTTGACCTCGGGAAGGTCACCGAGGGCGATGACGGTGCGCTCCAGGAGCAGGACCGTGAGGTAGGCGGGGTTGCCGCGGACGCGCGCGTCGGACTGCGGGGTGATCTCGTCGCGGGCCGTGGCCAGGCGCATGACGCCCTGGCGGTGGATCGCGCCGCTCTGGTCCACGTAGCCGCGGGGCAGGGTGAAGGGGTACTCGGTGCGCAGGGTGTCGTCCGTCATGCCGACACCCGCTGGATGCTTTCGCACACGAGGGTGGTGGTCTCCATCAGGACCTCGGTCGCGCCCGCCTTGAGCCCGCCGATCTCCAGCTTGGAGGGCCAGGCGTTGAAGAGGTAATAACGGGCGACCGGCTTGCCGTCGAAGCTGTACATGACCAGCGAGCAGCTCCTGCGGGCGCTCGTGATGTTGCCGGCCAGCACCGACTGGTGCCAGGCCCACAGCTCCATCCCGCCGGTCTTGCCGCGGCGGAGCACGACCGTGGGCGGCTTGGCCTTGCCGGGAAGCTTCTTGAAGATGACCTCCTTGTCGTTGGAGGACAGGTAGTCGACGGGCTCCACTTCGGTCGTGATGCCTGAAAGTTCGGAGAACGAGGCGATCTCGTGTCCGTCGATGGTGATGGAGAAGCGGGCCGCTGTGAGAGCGTCGTGGTCTCCGAGTCCTGCCGACACGGGCAGTCTCCCTTCGTGCAGGTGCGAATGGGGGGTGGGGCGGTGGGTGGGGCGTCTGCCGGTTCCCGGTGGGCCGGGAACCGGCAGGCGCCCCGGTGGGTACTACTCGTCCAGCGAGGCGCCTTCGGAGTACTGGGAGATGCGGAAGACGACGAATTCCGCGGGCTTGACGGCCGCGATGCCGACCTCGACGGTCAGGACACCGCGGTCGCGGCTGTCCTCCGGGTTGTTCTCCTGGTCGCACTTGACGTAGAACGCGTCGTCGGGGGTGCGGCCGTACAGCGCCCCGTCGCGCCAGACCCCGCGCAGGAACGACGTGATGGTGCGCTTGACCGAGTCCCACAGCTTGGGGTCGTTCGGTTCGAACACCACCCAGTTGGTGCCCTGGAGGATCGAGCTCTCGACGAAGTTGAACAGACGCCGGACGTTGAGGTAGCGCCACTCCGGGTCGCTACTGAGCGTCCGGGCGCCCCAGACCCGGATGCCCTGGCCGGGGAAGACCCGGATGCAGTTCACACCGAGTGGGTTGAGCAGGTCGTGTTCGCGGCGGGTGATGGCCAGTTCGAGCGCGAGCGGACCGCGCAGGGTCTCGTTCGCCGGAGCCTTGTGGACACCGCGGGTGTCGTCGTTGCGGGCCCAGATGCCGGCCATGTGGCCACTGGGCGGCAGGAAGCGGGGCTTGCCGGTGGCGGGGTCCATGACCTTGACCCACGGCCAGTACAGGGCTGCGTACTTCGAGTCGTAGCCGGCCTCGTCCACCCGCCAGTCGCGCACCTGCTGGGCATTGAGCCCGGCCGGGGTGTCGAGGACGGCGACGCGGTCGGACATCAGCTCGCAGTGTGCGATGACGGCGAGCTGGACGGCCTTCGCGCCGTCGCTGTCTAGCAGCCCGGCTTCGAGGGCCGTCATGGCGTCGGGCACGGCCACCATCGTGACGCCGTCCACGGCCTCCAGAGCGGAGATGCCCGTTCGGGCCAGGGCGTCACCGATGAAGTCGGCGGGGCTGAGCGTGGCGGGCACGGCCCCTGCGTCCACACCGCCCTCGCACTGCACGCCCTGCTGGGCGGGCGTGGCGGCGGCTTCCGTGACGGCCTCCAGCCGGATGAGCCGGGAGCGCTGGTTGACCGCCGCTACGGCCTTGGCCGCGGTGAGCTTGTCGAAGGACTCGACGGGCCTGCCGTCCTTGAGGACGGCGAGCTTGAAGAGGCCTTCGTCCCGGTCGTGGGCGGGCTCGGTCACGACCCGCAGGCCGTTCCCCGCCGCACCCGCGTCCGCGGCGTGGACCAGTAGCACCGCCTCGCCCTGAGCATCGCGCAGGACGGCCTGCGCGGACGCCGGCTCGGTCTCACCGCCCGAGGCCTCGATGCGCACGATGTACGCGCTGCCGCCGCCGTTCAGGAAATATCCGTAGACGCTGTGGGCTAGGTGGGAGTTCTCGGTGAACTCGCCGAAGGTCTGTGCGTACTGGGTCCAGTTCGTGACGAGTGTGGGCTCGTTCACCGGCCCCTGCTCGGCAAGGCCGACGAAGGCGCACACGGCGGTGCCGACGCCTTCGATGGGCTTGGACCCCGACGGCACTTCCTCGACATAGACGCCTGGTGACAGGTAGCTGGGCAATTCGTCCTCCGACGGTCGTTTCTCGTAGCTATACGATCGCCCGGGCAGGCCGGCGGCAGGAGAAGCGAACGGGTGGCCGGACGGGCATGGAATTGCCCCTTCGGGAATCCCTGAACGCGCAGCGCGAAAGGGCACCGAACAGGCATGACCTCCTGTCCTTCCGCCGGGCGCGGGAAGGGGAACGGGTGGCGCAGAATTCGGAGCATGATTCTCAGCGACGCCACCAACTCCCTGCGCCGGCTGCTGCAATCCCTTCTGCCGGAAGGCGAGTCGGTGTTCTCCGGTTCACTCGCCCACTGGCACGACGCCGCGATCGCGCAGCCCCACGGCATCGGCCTCTACCTGCACCGGATCGAGGAGACTCCGACCGGCATCGGCGGCGACTGGTACGACATGCGCGACGATGCGGGTCGCGTCGTCGCCCGCGGCGGGCCGGCCCGCCGCTTCAAGCTCGGCTACGCGCTGTGGGCCTGGTCCGAGGGGGACCCGGACGAGGAGACGCGCCTGCTCGGCGAGGCACTCGACCTCCTGGCCGGCCACCGGCAGCTGCCTGCCGGGTGCCTGACCGGCTCCCTCACCGAGGGCGCACCTGCCCGGCTGGCCGTGGCTCCCGAAGGCCTGCCGACCGCGGACGGGATGTGGGGCGCCGCCGGGCTGGCCCAGCGGACCTCCTTCCAGGTGATCCTGACCGCCGACCTGCTGCCCGAGCCGGTCGCCCCGGCCCCGCTGGTCCGCGAGCGCAGCCTGCACACCGCCACGTCTGCGTCCCGGTCGGGGACGGCCCGCGCCGGGGGCCGCAGCTACCCGGTCAAGGAGATGTGAGCACATGGAGATGGTGAAAGATGCCTACCGGCAGGTGACCACCGATCTGGAACAGTTCGACAAACTGTTCCTGGACGTCGCGAGCCTCGCCTACGCGCCGTACTACGAGTCACAGGGAAGCCCGTGGGCCGGCCTCCTCGTCGATTCCCATCAGATTTACACGAAGCACCGCATGACGATTGAGCTCACTAATGCGATCGGCTCCTTCACCCAGGTTCAGGGCCAAACCCAAGCCAAGAATCTCTGCGTTGAGGTGACGAAATTCCTCAAGGGATTTACGAAGGAATTCACCGAAAACTGCATATGTGAACGGGAAGACGCCTGGAAGAAAATCGGGCAGTACTACGCGAACAGCGAGAACGGGACCAGCACTGCCCTTCGTGAGGATCTCACCAAGGCGTACGAAGCGTTCCAGAAGATGCTGGAATCAATGGCGTCGATCGCCCGGAGCATGGAGTACTGGAAGGACTTCATCCGCTGCGATGACCTGCCCGAGCTGGGGGCGGAAATGGCCTACTGGCAGCAGTACGCGGGCCAGTGGTTCAGCTACGCGTGGAGCCACATACCGGTCGACGAAGCTCCGCCCCCGACCCCCAGGGGCGGGGGCGGCGGGCAGGGGCGGGTGGCGGATGTCGAGGTCAGGGGTGCCGGCATCAAGCCTGCGGGGAATCAACAGGCACACACCGCCTCGCAGGGGCAGGGGCAGGGGCAGGGGCAGCCGGCCGGTAGCACGCCGCCCGCCACACAGGCCGCGTCGTCCTCCTTCTCGCCGGGCGCCACCAACCGACCCCGTCCCCTCATCCCGGCCTTCCAGCCCGCCAGGAGCCGCAAGCCGAAACGGAGGGACAACAGCATCCCTGTCATCGGCCGCCTCCTCTTCACACGTGAATCCACCAAGTTGAAGGATGCGGACGCGGCAGCCATCGCGGACGCAATAAAATTCAACGTGATCATCATGCGCCTCCTGATGCGGCGCATGCGGAAAGAGATCCTCTCGGACCGGGGGTGCCTGGGGACCTTCCAGAACCACATCGAGCAGAAGGACTGGACTAAATCAGAATACCTTGGACTCGAAAACCAAAGATCAGAATTCACCCGCCTCCTCAATGTAGCCGAATCCGAAATCGACGAGTTCAAAAGATACGAAGAAATCATCAGGTCAGACAAGAACACGGGGGCGCTGCAGCCCACCTCCGACGCCGCGAATAAATGCTACGCCACACTCCAGGAGCTCGCAAAATACATCAATGAACACATCTCCAAGAGCATTTCACCCATGCCTGCGTCCAGGCTGATCCGTCGGGACAAGAACAGGCTGCTAACAGGTCCCGGAGGGTGGGAGCTCATAAAAGACCTCGAGGAAATCTCCAAGCAGAGTCGCATCGCCAACATTAAATGTGAGAAGCTCGTTGAACGCACCAACAAGATCATCACGGACAATGATTTTGAGCACAAATACATGCCTTACCAGGGAATCCTGCGCATCACCGGCTACCCGGCTGCCGCCGAGGCGATCACACCGAAGTGCATAAACCGCGCTCAAGACAAGGCGACGAAGGTAGCCGCGCAATCACGAGACCTCCGGACCCAGCTCGCCTCCGCAGATTGGACCGGCCGCTGACCCCTGGGACCGTGCGCCCAGGGGCCCCGGCGTTTGCCGGCGTCGTCCGATTCCGATTCCGATTCCGAGTGGATCAGTGCGGTCCGTGGGACGGTAACGCGCGTCAATACGGCGCCCGTGGATCATGGAGTCCTATCTCTTCAAAGTCCTTGATGTCGCCGTGTGCGTCCCGTCATCGCCCCTCACCGCATCCAGTGCGGTGTGGAAGCGGTGGTGTTGTAGGCGCGGAGGAAGTTCTGCCAGGGCTGCTGTCCGCTCATCGTTGGAGGTGTAGGGCCGCAGGCAGGCCCGCTCTTCGAGGAGGGTGCGGTTGAAGCGTTCGACCTTGCCGTTGGTCTGTGGCCGGTAGGGCCGGGTGCGTTTGTGGGCGATGCCGGCTGCGACCAAGGCCCGGGTGAAGAGCTTGGATTGGCAGCAGGAGCCGTTGTCGGTCAGAACGCGTTCGACGATGATGTCACGGGCGGCGAAGAAGGCGGCGGCTCGTTGCCAGAAGCTGGTCGTCGTGTCCTTGCGCTCGTCGGTGAGGACTTCGCTGTAAGCGAGGCGGGCGTGGTCGTCGACTGCGGAGTGGACGTAGGCGTAGCCGATCACCGGCTTGGAGCTTTTGCGCTCGGCGGTGGTGGCGATCTTGTTGTCCATCACGGTGCGACGGTCCATGACCTTGTGGCCGCCGCCGTCAGGGATCCGGCCGAGTTTCCTGATGTCAACGTGGATGAGTTCGCCGGGTCGGTCGCGGCGTAGCGGCGGACCGGCTGCCCGGTGGGCCGGTCGAGCCGGGCCAGGCGGCCCAGGCCGTGACGGGTCATGATCCGGTGCACGGTCGAGGCGGGCAGGCCCAGGATCGGGCCGATCCGGGCAGGGCCGAGCTTTCGGCTTCGGCACAGGTCACAGACCCGGGCTTCGACCGCGGTGGTGTTCGGTGAGGTGTCATGTGCGGGCGGCTGGAGCGGTCATGCAGCCCGGCGTCGCCATCGGCCCGCCACCGGCGGACCCACTTGTGGGCCGGTGGGCCTCGATATGCCCATCCCGGCTGCGACATGCGCGTCCGGCCGGCCGGCCAGGACACGTTCGACCAGGATCCGCGTTTGCCGGGTCGCGGCATCCGGTGCGGTGCATCTCCCCACTTGCGCGATCACGGACGAACTCGGCCGGATCGCCCTCCCCCGCCCGCCTGGCCATCCGCGGGCAGTTGGGGAATCGAGAACTCCTCGCACCACATCGGGGAAGGGCGGCTTCAAGTTCCGAGTAGGAGCGGGCTGTCCGTGCCATCCAAGATTCAGGTGGTGCTGTGTTCGCAAACGTCTCGGATCGTTCGGGTGGCCCTGGTGCGCTTGTCACGCTGATGATCGCCGATCACATCCCTGCGCCGGTGCCACCTGCCCCCACAGGCCGTGGACGATCTACGCGATCCCTGAACTTGCAATCGCTCTGCGGGCTCAGGAACCCGATGGCCTCGTACCGCCTTTGGGGCGGCCACGCTCCTCCGATCTCCCGACGGGCACACCTCCTCGGTCAGTCGTCACCGCCGAAGGAGCTGCTCTCTTCCGAGGAGCCGCTGTCGGTCACATGGGGGACCGCTCCGAGGCCGGGGGCCCGGCCGGGTGAGCGCCGCCGACAACGCCCGGGTCAGACCAGTACGCTCCGCGAGCAGCCGCAGCCTCAGCCGCGCCCTGCCCACATGCCCCTTCCCCCGACATCACCAGCTCACGTGCCCACTGAATACTTTGCATGTGAAAGGTGCCCCCACCCACTCACGATCCAAGCCATAGCCAAGCCGGATCGTCGCAGGTCAAGGGGCACCTTTTCCATAATGTGACAGACCGTCACCGCCCGGGGAATTCGCCCTGACGCCTCGGGGCCAGGAACGCGCCACACAGGCCACCCGCGACGACCCCGGAGAGGCCGGTCTGGTCCCCCCGCAGCAGCCACGAACCCCCGTCTCCTCCGGGCCCTAGTCCTCCCGCCACCCCGACGCAACCCCGAGCACCGGCTCTGATGGTCTCCCTGGCGGCGCCTCCACCAACACCGAGCCCGCCACTTCCACCAACGCCGGCACACTGCACCGACGCGACACCATGATCGGAAATCGCGACCGCGGCTGTCCACAGCTGCCGTGACGGGCACTGCCCTGAAATTTCTCCCAACGGCTACGACTATGAATTAGCCCTGGTCAGGAAGCAGTCCGCATGCGGTCGTGAAGCTTACTCAGCGCCGCGATGACGTTATCGATTTCCGTCTCAATATCCTGAGGAGTGGGGTTCGCATTCATGCTGGAGATCATGAGCGGGAGGGTCACCTCGGCGTCACTGATTCCGCAGTCCTGGAGAAGGCCGAGCAGGGCCTCACTCATCGTACGTGCTCGGGACCCCGGAATTCTCGTGTATTCATCCAGGAAGTCGAGGGCGTCGCCCGGATTCTTGCCCCCAAACGCACCGCCTATTTTCCTGCACCATTCTGCGGACGTCGACAGGGGGATCTGCTCATTCGATATGAGGATACTCGAACTCTCCCCGGGATCAGCCTTACTCAGGGTCGTTGTCTCAGCTGTCTTCCCGTAGGCGTCCGCAATGGCGTCGAACAGCTCACGAAGCGTCACACCGGCCTGGGGAACCACGACCATGCCGCGAGCAGCAGCCGCCTTCAAGAGAAAATTAATCTTCTTATTCTTATTGTCTTGGAACTCTTTCTCCAGAGCCTTTCGGGCCATCTGGAGCTTGTTCGCGCGACCTTTCCCTCCCGCGACGATCAGATCGATCACCTGGTCCAATCGAGCGGTGGGCCCCATTGTCTGGTTGATCCACTCAAGAACAGGTCTAGCCTTGCAGTTTGCGTCCATAAATTTCTGCGGGAACGTGGTCAACCCGAATTTACGGATATGTGTGGTGAGGAGGAAACCGAGACCGATATTGCCAGTATTCGTCTGTTCTGCAAGGAGCTCCAGAGCCTTCTCCGCAGCATCCAGTTTCCCGTTGACCGCAAGATCGAAAATCTGCCGGAAGCCCTGCGCGAGTTGCTCCTCCGTGATCTGATCAGCCGGTATAGTCGGGTCCAGGACGAAGGAACTCCCCTTTGTAGCGGCGCCCCGCTTCTGAAGAGCCTTTTGCCGCTTCACAGAACCTACCTTCGGGTTCTTCGGCTTCCTGAACTCGATATGCGCCTCGAGCTCTTCCCGCCTGGCCAGCTCTTGCGCCTTCTCCTGCTCGGTCCAGTCTTCAGGGATCTCGTCGTATACGACGTCCCAGGTGAAGTCGCTGGAGACCTTGAACTTGATCTCGTAGTCCTCCTGCACCTTGGCCAGGCCCCGGAGACCTGGAGCAAAGATATGCAAGAGCACCCTGATGTAGCGGCTTTCCCTCCCATCCGCATGATCGTCCGGAAAAACCTCTGCAGTTACCTTTAGCGGTTCCGAATTTGCATTGCAGGAATTGACGTGAGAGCCGAGATGGATATCGAGGGTGGTGATCTGCAGGTAGTCCGAGAGGACCGGGCCGTCATACGGAGCGATCGGTTCGCCCCTCTGCGCGGCACCCTCCCGATCGATCTTGTACTCGTCGTAAGGTATACCCACCTTGCGCTCAAACGGAGTAAGGTCGAATGTCATCTCCATCGGGACGACGAAACGCGTATGAAGCTCGAACTGCTCCAGCTTATGCTTATCGCCCTGGACGACCGCGTCATCCTTGGAATACATTGCCTGGTGGGCTACCTTCTGGATGTTGGTCGCCGCCCTCTGCACGGCACGCTTACCTGCCGTGATCGGGTTGATGGTCACCAGGGCACTGCGGTTCTTCGAATAGGTGAACTGAATCTTGAAGAGATTGGTGGCCTTCTTGACAGGGTGCCTGCCAAACGTGGTCCCACTGCCGAATCCGTCCTTGTTCACCACCTTGTCCAGGGTAGTGGTACCAACCGGCGGCAGAAGCTGAAAAGCACCATTCAGCATCTGGGCAGTATTCATCCCCGGCTGTATCGCATCGCCGACAAATTCCGTCATGAGGTCTTTCCTTTGTTCATCAAGAGGTGGCGGATCTAGTGGACGCCTAGCGACGGGTGAACGTCACATCGTCCAGATTGGGACTATCCTGGATCTCGAATTCGGCGTCTCGTTCAGTAAACCGAACAGAAAATACATCATCCCCGAATGAGTCCAAGGCTTCGAGTACCTTTTCGAAATGAGAGGGTGCGATGGGCTTGTTGTTGAATTTGCGCAGAACTCCTACGCACTTGTCATATTTATCGGTGTCTAGAGAGGGCTGCGACGAGTCTTCCCGGGGACCGGATTTCTCTCCTCCTACAGTTTCCGGCGTGCGAGTATCTGCGGCACCAGATTGGGCCCCACCGGCGGCAGGAGGAGCCGCCTTCGCGGCATACAGGGAGATCTGTTCGAGAGTGATGAACCGCTCGAATACTTCTTTGATAGTAATGTCGGCATTATCATTGAGCCATTGCGTCAGCCCATCCCGCTGAAGGGCAAATGTCGAGTCCGTGCACTCCTGCCACGCCTGCATGAGACGAGACACATCAGTCGCCTCATAGTGTTGAGACCAGTACGGCCGGTCTGCAGTGGCGAAGAGGTGATAAGGAGATCCGTAGTCGTATATCTCGCGCTGAATGCAGTTGTTCCTGACCGAAAGGGTAAGGAGCTCATAGAAGTGGGCCGGCATCGATTCTCCAATTGCATGTACGGGCGAAGGTGAAATGGTCGAGTTCTTGCGGAAATGATCTACGTGTACGAGACACCTCGCCGATCTGTAACAGCCTGCACCGACCCGTCGTCGGAGCACGCGGCCCAACGGGCAGTCACGGGAGCAGTCCCTTAAGCCAGTGGATCCGGATAGTGCTGTAAGCGATCAGATGGACGAAGATGCTCACTTCCGACAGTGAAGAGCGAGGAGCCCATGGGAGACAGTGGAGCTCGGCCAACACAAAAGGCACATCCGACAGGTACTGATGTACCGATCTTGATCGGGCAGTGCTGACCGGTACTACCGGTGAGGTTCGCGTAACTTGCTGGGTCGTTGTCCTGTCCAGGGCATCAGGCCCGGCCGACCGCAGGTGCGGACGCGGCGGCAGCTGATGGACGACATACGGTGGCGGACCCTGATCGGCGCCCCGTGGCGGGACGGGACGTCAGCCAAGATCCTCCCCGGCTCCAGACCGGGGCATACACAACGCACTGATCACCTGGGACGTCAACGTCGGCTCCACCGTCTGCCGGACCCACCAGCACGCCGCCGGGGCAGAGAAAAGGGGGGACCGCCGAAAGGAACCACCCGGTGGAAACGCCGTCCAGTCAGCGGACCACGGCCCCGGGCGCACCCGCGGCGGACTGACGATCAGAATCCACCTCGCCGTCACAAAGCCACGATCCCGGTCCCCGCGGACCGGGTCCGCAACCGGCTGGGACGCGGCTCGTACGGAGGTCTGCCGCGGACGTTCGGCAGAGACGACCAGAGCAGCGTGCTCCTCCTGCTGCTGCTCGCCCAGCCGCCCGCCCTGATCTGCCGATCGACCGTCGACGCCGTCGTACGCACCCACGACGGCCGCCTTGGCCGGACAGGCCCCGCGTTGGTTGTTCCCCGGCGCATGCGCGGGACGGCCCATGGAACCCTCCAGCCCGGCCCTGCACCTCAAGGCCCTCGGTATCCGGGTCCGCCCAGCACGCCACGCCTCGCTGATGGAGCTCGCCCGGGAACTGCCCGCGTACGTCTTCAGCCGGTTGCTCGGATTCGCCCAGCAGACCGCCGACCACTGGACGACGGAAACCGGCACTGCCAGCTCCTACGCCGCCGAGATCACACGGCGGGCTCCCGCCAGCGGTCGATCAGGCGGCACCACCGGCACCTGACCGATCGCACGCCGCCGGAGCGTCAGTACAGCAGCCGGCGGCTACGGCCGGTCGGTGAGCCGGGCCGCCCGGGTCCGGCGCGCCTCGAAGACCTCCTCGCGGTGCTCGGCCATCTCGCGCAGGACCCGACGGCGTTCCTTCCTGGACATCCGATCGAGGTAGATGATGCCGTTGAGGTGATCCACCTCGTGTTCCAGGCACCGGGCGAAGTACCCGGTTCCCTCGATGACGAGGGGTCGTCCGTCCATGTCGGTGCCGTGCACGGACACCCTGTCGGGTCGGGCCATCACGCTCTCGGCTCCGGGTACGGACAGGCAGCCCTCGGTGTGCTCGATGAGGTTCCGCGGTGCCGTCGCCGAGGTGTCGATCACCGGGTTGCACAGGTGTCCGACGTTGCGCACCCCGTCGTCGTCGACGCAGTCGAACACGAAGACCCGTAGGTCCGCTCCTACCTGATTGGCGGCCAGGCCCGCCCCCTGGGCGATGTGCATCGTGATGAACATGTCGTCGATCAGGGAGGCCAGTTCCACCGTTCCGAACTCCACCACCTCCCGGCACGGCCGGTGCAGCACCTCTTCCCCGGTCACCGTGATGCGACGCACCGTCGCATCGAACGCGCCGGGCGGGAGGACCGGGTACGAGTCGACCGGTCGCCCCTGGACGTATACGGCCGCCGCCGTCTCCGCGTTTTCCTCTGTTCCTGCCACAGTCCGTTCCTTTCTGCCCTTCTCCGGTACACGCACGGCTGCCGCCCGCCGGACCGCTGCCTCCCCGCTCACGGCTCCAGGAGCCCCGCCGCCAGGAACGCCTCCCTGACCCGCGGGTCCTCCAGGACCCCGAGGGAGGCGAAGTGGCGGACCGTCTGCTGCGCGGCGGACCGTACGAACGCGTCCACGGTCCGTGGGTCGTAGACCTCGGCGAGCACCTGCTCGGCCGCGTCGGCCGGCATCCCGTACCGGCGCAGTTCCGCACGCAGGGCCGGCAGGTCCGGGGCGAGGAAGCAGTGGATCAGCTGGGGTACCTGCCGGGCGGCCCATCCGCGGGTGGCCGGGTCCAGCGCGCCCCAGAGGTAGCGCAGCATGATGGCGAAGTAGGTGTGGTGGCGGCCCTCGTCGAGCGCGTGGTCCCGGATGGTGGCACGGACTTCCGGCAGTACCGCGCCCTCCTGCGGCACCGCCGACAGGCTCCCGGAGATGAGCGTTTCGGAGACGATGACGAAGAGGATCTCCAGCAGGGGCCGCATGGGCGCCGGGCTCGCCTCGCGCAGGGCTGCCAGGCGGGTGAGGAAGAAGGGTTCGCCGGGGAGCCTCGGTGCGATGCCGGTGCCGCCGCTGATCTGCTGCAGCAGGTCGACGGACATGAGCGCGTGGTAGCCCTCGTCGACATAGATCTTGAGCGCGTCCAGCCGCATCTCGGCGGGAAGCTCGAGCCCGACGGTGCCCTGCGATATGCCCAGTGCGGTCCGGTTCACCACCAGGTGTTCCAACTTCGCGGTGAAGTCCAGGTAGCGGTAGAGGTGCTGGACGATCACTTCGCGGCGGACGGCGTCCGGCAGTGCCCGCACGAGCGGGTGACGTGCCACCGGCACGAGTTCGGCGGGGAAGAACTCCGCCGTGTCCAGGTCGCCCCTCACCACGCGTCGTGGCGCGGTCCTGGTGGCAGCCCGCTCGTACCAGGTCCGGAACGGACTCCGGTAGGAATCCGCCCCCGGGCCGAGGGGCGCCCCGTCCTGTCCGAGGTCTTCCTCCTCCCCCGGCTCCCCTTCTTCCCCCCGCTCCTCTCCTTCCCCCGGCTCGTCCGCTCCGCCGCCGGCGGCCGCCCCGAACCGGTTCTTGGCAGGGCAGAAGCTGACCGCGGAGCACCCTAAGAACAGACCGACCGTGCCGCACATATGCCTTCTCATCTCTTTCGGGCAATTCATTGGCGCCGCCGGGAGGCTTGCCGCCCGAAGTCCACCGGTATGAAAGACGTAACGCACCCGCCAGGGGGAAGTGGACACTAACACGCGGCTACCGGACTTCCGCAATCGCTGCCAGGACCGAGAAGTCGAGCCGATGGGGGGAGTACCTTTCATCACCGCGCACCCCCTACCCGGGGGAATCCGGAATGATCCACCGTCACATGGTTGTCCGTCAGAAACTATTCTGGCAAGGTCAGTTCGGTCGTGTTCATGGGAGCAGTCCGGTGCACGGCGGGCCCTGACTTCGCCGATGGAATCCCGGCCCGCGCCCAGCGCACCCACCCCTCGAACGGTAAAGGAGAGCCCCCTTGGGCACCTCAGAATTACCCACGCCGGAAAACCATGTATTTGACGTCATCGGTGTTGGATTCGGACCATCCAATATCGCACTGGCCATCGCGATCGAGGAATTGAACCTCGACTCGGACGGAAGCCGGATATCCGCCCGTTTCCTCGAGAAACAGGACTCCTTCGGCTGGCACCGCGGCATGCTGATCGAGGGCGCCACGATGCAGGTGCCCTTCGTCAAGGACCTGGTGACGATGCGGCGGCCTTCCAGCCGCTACGGCTACCTTTCCTATCTGCACGAGACGGGTCGGCTGGCGGACTTCGTCAACGCGAACTCGTTCTTCCCGCTCCGGGTGGAGTTCCACGCCTATCTGGAGTGGTGTGCCGCCCAGTTCGCCCGTCAGGTCGGATACGGGTGTGAGGTGGTGGACGTCCGGCCCGTCTCCCTCGACGGGACGACGACCGCGTACCTCGACGTGGTGGTCCGTCAGGAAGGCCGGACCATCGTCCAGCGTGCCCGGAACCTCGTCATCGCGGCCGGCCTGGAGCCGGTGCTGCCCGAGGGCACGACCCCCGGTCCGCGCGTGTGGCACTCGGCCGAACTGCTGCACGAAGCAGCACGGCTGCCCGCCGAGGACGTCCCCCGCTCGTTCGTCGTGGTCGGGGCGGGCCAGAGCGCCGCCGAAGCCGTGGACTACCTGCACCAGCACTACCAGCACGCCGATGTGCACGCGGTGTTCGCACGATTCGGCTACAGCGTCGCGGACGCCACGCCCTTCACCAACCGCATCTTCGATCCGGCGTCGGTGGACCACTACTTCTCGGCGCCCCCGGCGGTGCGCCGGGCGCTCCTGGACTACCACGGCAACACCAACTACGCGGTCGTGGACGCGGACCTGATAGCCGAGCTGTACCGGCGCCACTACCTGGAGGGCGTGACGGGCCGTCGGCGCCTGCACTTCCACAACACCTCCCGGGTGAGTTCCCTGACCGTCGGAGACACCCGCGTCACCGCGCAGGTGGAGTTCCTGCCGACCGGTGAGCACACCGCGATCGAAGCCGATGCGATCGTCTACGCCACCGGCTACCGCCCCAGGGACCCGGTTCGACTGCTCGCCTCCGTGACGGATTCGTGCAAGTACGACGACGACGGCCGCCTGGACATCACGCGCGACTACCGGGTCTCCTGCGACGAGACGATGCACGCGGGGATCTACGTACAAGGACCGACCGAGACCTCGCACGGCATCTCCTCGGGGCTGCTGTCCAACATCGCGGTCCGGGCCGGTGAGATCCTCCGCTCCATCACGCGGAACGCCGTCCGCTCCCCCGGGCTCCCCGGCTGAGCCGGCCGAGCCGCACCGCCCGGAAGGCCGTGCCGACGGCCCCCGTCATCCGCGCTCGGCGCCCGCGCCGGCGTCCTCTCGCCCCATTCCCCTCCGGAGCAGCGATGTTCGTTCCCGAGCTCTACCGTCCCCCGAGCCGCGAGTGGCTCTACCGGATCATCCGGCAATACCCGCTCGCCGTCCTGGTGTCGAACGGTACCGACGCCCCCCACGCCACACACCTGCCCATCGTCCTCCCGGAATCCGCCTCCCCCGCCGGTCCCGCCGAGCCCCGGGACGTGCTCCTCGGGCACATGAACCGGAGCAACCCGCACTGGTCTCAACTCACGGACGGCCAGCACGCCCGCCTGGTGTTCAGCGGCCCCGGCGGCTATGTGACGCCCACCCACTACCGGACCACCCCGGCTGCCCCGACCTGGGACTTCGTCGCAGTCCACGTGGCCGGCACCGTGCACCTGGAGCAGGACCCGGAGCAGACACTCGGCGTGGTCAGCCGCACCGCACAGGCTCTGGAGGAGCGGTTCGGGCGCTCATGGGACCAGGAGCCGTCGCTCGACCACTTCGCCTCCCTCGTACCCGGCGTCGGGGCCTTTCGCCTCCGCATCGAATCGGTGGAGGGAATGTTCAAACTGAGCCAGGAGAAGTCACTGGAGATCCGCCAGCGCGTCATCCGCACGTTCGCGGACAGTGAGGTGGGCTCCCACCGGGAGCTCGCGCGGCTCATGGACGAACTCGGCCTCGGCCGGCCCCTGGCCGGTGTCTCCGGCGCGCCGTCCGGGTGCCCCGCATGACCGAGCCCCTCCACAACCCGATGAGCGTCCCGGGAACCCCCAGCCTCTTCGAGGAACTCGCGGCCGGCCGCCTTCCCTGGAACCTCATCACCGCCGTCCCCGCCCATGAGCCCGAGGACCTCGCGCGCGGGGCCCTGGTGGCCCGCGAGGCCGCGGACGTACTCGACGGCGCCCTCGGTGACGGGCCGGCCCCGTCGGACGCGCGCGAGGCGCTCACGGAACGCGTGCTGGGCGCGCTGCGGACGAACGGTCTGCTGCACCTGACCGTGGACAAGGCCCTCGGCGGCCGCGGCCTCTCCGCGGCCGCCACGCTGCGCACCCTCGAGGCGGTGGCCCTGCGCTCACCGGCCGCCGCGATGTCCCTCGGCTCCCACACCGGGCTCGGCCCCGCCACCTACCTTCCGGCGCTCGCCGACGGCCCGCTGCGCGAGGCGCTCTCGCGGCGGCTCGCGGCCGGCTGCTTCACCGGCGCGGCCGACTCCGAGCCCTCGGGAGCGGCGAACGTGGTCCGGGAGACCAGGGCGACGCCTTCCGGCGACGGCAGCGGCTACCTGCTCAACGGCCGCAAGCTGTTCATCGGCAACGCGCGGACCGCCGACCTCCTGACGGTCACGGCGCGGGTGGAGACGGGCAACGGACCGCGCAACTGGCTGTTCTTCGTCGACACGCGCACCGATGGCTTGCGCGCCGGACCGCCGCAGACCTTCATGGGCCTGCACGGGGCGCCGCTGGCACCGCTCGAACTGCGCGACGTCGCGGTCCCCGGATGCCTGGTCCTCGACGAGGAGGACCCCGCCGCCTGGCGGGGCGGCCGCCAGGTCTTCCCCCTCGGCGCCGGCCGGTTGCATATCATCGCCCCCTCCTCGCTGGCCATCGTGCGCCAGTGCCTCACATCCACCAAGGAGTTCGTCCTGCGGCGCACGGTCGACGGCCGGCCGCTGCGCAGTTACGACGAGGTCCGACGCGCCCTGGCCGCGAACCTGGCCGACCTCTACGCCATGGAGAGCGTGGCCCAGTGGGCGACGCTCGCCGGCACGGCCGGTCACCGCGTCAATCCCATCTTCGAGCAGTACGCCGCGAAGAACATCCTCTCGCTGCGGGCCTGGGCCACCGTGGAGCGCAGCATGAGCCTGCTGGCGGGCGAGGGGTACGAGACCGCTGCCAGCAAGCGGAACCGTGGCGTTCCCGCCCATCCGCTGGAGCAACTGCACCGGGACGCCCGCGGCCTGCGCGTCGCGGGCGGGGTCGAGTCCCTGCTCCGCGCCCGACTGGGGGCGATGGCACTTCTGGCGCCGTCCGCCAGGGCCGGGTCCCCCTACCGCCCCGGCACCCACAGGACGCCGGACCTCTCGCCGCGCAACCAGGGGCACCTCAAGGCCCTGGCCGCCCAGTGCGTCGAACTGCACCAACGCTGTCGCAGCGTCGTCGCGCTGCACCGCGACCCGGCGGCCCTGCTCACCAAGGGTCACCTCCTGGGCCTCGTGGGGGCGCTGCTGGAGGAACTGATCGCCATGGCCCTCACCCTCGCACGGGCCTCCCGGGACGTCCGGTCGGGCGAAGGCGACCACCAGGAACTCGCGGACCTCTACTGCACCGCCGCGCGGCACCGGCAGGGCGACCGGATGCGCCGACTGGTCCGGCTGGCCATCGGGGACGAGCCGGACGGCCGCGCGGTCAGCGAGGAGTGGCTGCTGGGCAGCCGCTTCGAGGCGCTCGTACACGGCACGGGTACGGCACCGGCGGCACCGGCGGCACGGACGTGAGGCCCGGGAGCGGCCGCGCGGTGCCCCTCACCCCGGGGCAGCAGCGGATGTGGTTCACCGAACAGCTCCGGCCCGCCGACCCCGCGCACGTGATCCAGCGGGCCGTCCGGCTGCGCGGCGCCCTGGACGTGCCCGCGCTGCGCCAGGCCTTCGGCCTCCTGCTCCGGCGGCACGACGCCCTGCGCACCGGCTACCGCTCCACCCCAGCCGGGGTGGAGCAGACCGTCCACCCGCCGACCCCCGCCGGGTGGGAGACCATGGACCTTTCCGCGGCCCCGCTGCCCGCCGGGTCAGCGGCCTTGTGGGCGGAGCGCAGGCGGCGGCGCCCGGCCGACCTCCGCGGCGGACAGGTGGCCGGCTTGGCGGTGCTGCGCCTGGGCCCGGACGACCACTTGCTCCTGCTCACCGTCCACCACATCGCCTTCGACGGTGCATCGACCGAGGTGTACCTGCGTGAACTGGGCACGGCCTACCGTGCGTTCGCCGACGGGTCCGTCCCGGACCTGCCGCCGGCCCCCGGCCACGCGCAATACGCCGCCCGTCTGGTGGCCGCCGAGCCGCCCGACCCGGAGCACCGGCGCTACTGGGCCCGGGCCCTGGCAGGAGTCCGGCCGGTACTCGCCCTGCCTCACGACATGCCCCCGCGCGCCGGCCTCACCTCCTCCGCCCACGCCGTACGGGTCGATCCCGGTCCCGACTCCGTCACACGGCTGCGGGACCTGGGGCGGGAGTACGCCGTCACCCCCTTCATGGTGATGCTCGCCTGCTACGCGGGGCTGCTGGCCCGGTGCGGCGCGGACCCCGACGGGTGGGCGGACGTCGTGGTGGCCGTCCCCAGTGCCGGGCGGGGACCCCGTGGTGCGCCGGACTCCCTGGTGGGGTTCGTCGCCAACCTGCTTCCCGTACGGCTGAACTTCTCCGTGCGGGAGGGCCTGGGCGCGCTCCTGCGCCGTACCCGGGAGGCCTGTCTCGCCGCCGGTGAACACCGCCTGCCGTACGAGCAGATCGTGGCGGCCAGCGCGGTCCGGCGCCTGCCGCACCGGCAGAGCCTGGCCCAGGTGTCCTTCAGCCTGGCCGGCGCCCCACCCGTGCCGGACCTGGGTGCCGGGATCAAGGTGACCGACTGGCCCCTGGAACCGACGAGCAGCCGCTTCGAGCTCGAAATGCACCTCGAGCACACCGCCGACGCCACCCACGGCCTCCTCCTGGCCTCCGCGGACCTCTTCTCCCGCGCGACCGCCGAGGCCTTGGCCGCGGCGTACGAGGACCTGACGTGCGTCTGGTCGGCGCGGCCGGACATCCCCCTGCTGGACCTGCCCCTGCCGGACCCGCCCCACGCGACCCCATCGGAAGACGTGAACCATGACTGATCCCGACCCCGGCCGTACCGACACCCTCTCGCTCGTGACGCGGGCCTGGAGCGCCGCGCTCGGTGTGGACGGCATCGCACCCGAGGAGAACTTCTTCGACCTGGGCGGCGACTCCATGGCCGCCACCGTCATCTCGGTCCGCCTCGGCCGGGACCTCGGCCGGGAGGTGCCCGTACGAGCCGTGTTCGACCACCCGACGGCCGCCGAGTTCAGCGCCGCGCTGTCGGAGGACGCCCTGTGACTCCGGTGAACCCGATGGCCTCGCTGTGGGGCGGCCCCTCGGACGCGCCGCGGCTGATCGACGTGCTGCTGGACCGGGCGCGCCGCATCCCCGACGCCACGGCCGTCGTCGACCCGCGGACCACGGTGACCTACGCCGAACTGCTGGCCTGGGCCGGACAGATCGCGGACCTGATCGCCGCGCGCGGGGTGTCGCCGGGCGAACCCGTGGCCGTCACGGGACCCCGCAGCGCCGACGCGGTGGCCGCCGTCGTGGCGACGCTGCTGGCCGGAGCGGTGTACGTCCCCCTGGACCGGGAGTACCCCGCACGGCGTCTCGCCCACATGCTCGACGACAGCCGGGCCCGGCTGCTGCTGCACATCGGCGCCGAGCCCGCCCTGGGCGGGGACCGGCTGGTGCGCGTCCCCGTACCGCCCCTCGACCGGAGCGCCGGGGCCCTGGCCGGCGGGCCCGCAACGCCACCGCCCCACCGCGGGCCGGAACACCCCGTCTACACCATCTACACGTCGGGCTCGACCGGCTGGCCCAAGGGGGTGAGCGTCACCCAGCGGTGCGTCGACGTGATGACCGCCTGGCAGGCCGCCCATTCGCCCCGACCGGACCTGCGCACCGCCCAGTTCGCCCCGTTGAACTTCGACGTGTTCTTCCAGGAGACGCTCGGTACGCTGCACGGCGGAGGCTCGGTCCACGTGGTCCCCGAGGAGCTGCGCAGGGATCCCTCCGGCCTCCTGTGGTGGCTGGAACACCACAGGATCGAGCGCCTGTTCCTGCCATGCCTCGCCCTCCAGATGCTCGCCGTCGCCGCGTCCGGCCGGCCTCGGCTGAACGGCCTCCTCCTGCGCGAGGTCAACACCGCGGGCGAGCAGCTGGTCTGCACGCCCGACGTCCGCGCCCTGTTCGGCCGGCTGCCGCTGTGCCGGCTGGTCAACCACTACGGGCAGAGCGAATCCGCCATGGTGAGCGCGCACGTGCTGAGCGGACCGCCCGAGCTGTGGCCCGACCTGCCGCCGATCGGGCTGCCCCTGCCGGGCTGCGAGGTGCTCGTCGACCCGGAGCGCCCGGACGACCCGTACGAGGGTGAACTGCTGGTCGCGGGGGCCCCCGTGGCGTCGGGCTACCTGAACCAGCCCGAACTCACCGCGCGGCGGTACACGGCCTTGCCGCCCACCCGCCACGGGCACACCCGCGCCTTCCGCACGGGTGATCTGGTGCGCATCGGCAGGTCCGGGCTCCACTTCCTCGGCCGCATGGACGAGGACGTCAAGATCCGCGGGGTCCGCGTCAACCTCCTCGAGGTCGACGCCCAGTTGCTCGCCCATCCGGCGATCCGCGCCGCCGCGACCGTGGTCCACGTGTCCCGCAGCGGGCTCCGCGGCCTGCGCGCGGCCGTGGTCCTCGCCCCCTCGGCGGCCGGGCTCGACGAGCCCGCTGTCCTGGCACACCTTCGGGACACCTTGCCGGAGACGAGCGTGCCGGTGAGCCTGACCCGCGTGGACGAGCTGCCCCGCACCCCCAGCGGGAAGATCGACAAGGAGGCGCTGCAGCCCGTGCTCGCGGCCGACATCGACCGGCGCCGTTCGGTGATCGCTTCCCGGTTCGCCGGACAGGGCGAGCCCGCATGACGGCGGCGCCCGAGTACCGCACGGCTCCCGCCGCCGGAGCGTCCCCGACCTCCGCCCAGCTCGCCCTGTGGATGGAGGAGCAGACCGGGCAGGGACCCAGCAACAGCGGATACCTGGCGGTGACGCTGCTGGGCGAGGTGGGCGTGGAGGACGTCAGGGCCGCCGCGCTGGACGTCGTGCGGCGCCACGAGCCCCTGCGCACCGTCTTCAGGCTGACCGCCGAGGGTGAACTCCGCCTGTTCGTCCTGCCCGCGGACGAAGTGTTCGTGTTCGGCGTCGTCAGGGAGGACTGCCTGGCCGGTGCGGAGCCCGAAGCCGTACTCCAGTGGGTGTCCCTCCACGAACGTCCGCGCCACTGGGACCTCGCCGTGGAAGGCCCGATCCGCTTCGCGCTGCTGCGCCACGGCCGGGCCCGGTGCTCCGTGGTCTTCTCCGTGCACCACAGCGGTTTCGACGGGCGCAGCAAGTTCGTGGTCGCGGAGGACTTCACCCGCCACCTCAAGCGGATCCGGGCCGGCGCCACGGAACCGGTCCTCCCCCTCGCCGGGGCGGTTCCCCGCGAAGCCGACGGCGCCACCACCGCGGCGGCGGTCCGGCACTGGACGCGTGCCCTGCCGGACCTGGCACAGCCGCTCGTCCTGCCGTCCACCACCTCGCGGGCCGGACGCCGTGTCGTGAGTTCACCGCCGAGGACCCTGGCCCCCCGGGACGTCTCCCGGCTGCACGAGCTCGCCCACCGCCACGGCGTCACCACCTTCACCGCCCTCGTCGCGGCCCTCGGGCTGCAGCTCGCCGCCTACGGGAACCGCGTCGTGCCGCTGGGGGTCGCCGCGGACATCAGCGATCCGGACACCTCGGGCATCGCCGGCGTCCAGATCAACGTCGTACCCGCGCTGCTCACCGTCGATCCGGACGCCGCGGGCACCGAGCTGCTCGCGGCGGCCGGTGCGGCCGTCGCCGACCTGCGGCGGTTCCGCCGGGTCCCCTTCGCCGACCTGACCCGCGCGCTGCCCGGCACGGGCACGGGGCAGGTGCTGACCCAGCTGGGCCTGTCCTTCCCCCGCGCTCCCAAAGACCTGGACCTGGCAGTACCCGGGCTGGACCCGCGCTGGCAGTTCTTCACGGAGAACACCGCCGGCACCTTCGGACGCACCTTGCAGGTCAGGGCCCTGTGGCCGCACTGCGAGATCCGGCTCGACCACCAGGGGGCCGCCACCGGTTCCCGTGGTGCGGAGCTCTTCCTCGATCACTTCCAGCAGGCCGTGGCCCGCTTGTCCGCGACCCCGCGGGCGAAGGTGTCGGCCTTCGGCCTGCCACCGGCCACGACCCGCCGCACCCGCGCACCCCTGCGCGCCTGCGAGCGCGTCGACCTCGCCGCCATGCTGCGGCTACGGACCGTCCTGGCCCCGGACACGCCGGCGCTCGTGCACGGGCGGGAGACCCTCACCAACGCCGACCTGGCCTGGCGCCTGCTGCGGCCGGACGCGGCGGGCGGCTCGGCGACGCGGGCCCTGACGGCGCCGCTGGCCGAGCTGATCGCCACGGATCCGGAGCGCACGCGCTCCCTGTGGAGCTCCGCGCTGTGCCTCACGACGGCACTGACCTCCGGCGAGGCCACCCGCTGGATCGGAGATCCCGGGTTCGAGGCGCTCATCGAGGCCGTGGCCGCGTGGCAGCGCGAGGCGGTCTTCCTGCTGGGCGAGGGACCCGCCGGGCCAGGGCGGGAGCCCGCGGTCCGGCTGTGCGGGCCCGGCGCGGCCGCCCACGCCGCCGTGCACTGGGCCGGGGCCGACGGCGCCGCCCCGGCCCGTCCCGACTGCTGCACTCCCCGGGAGGTGGTCGTCCCGTTCGACCAGTTGCGCCACGGCGTCGCCCCACCGGTCTGGCACCGCACTCCGGGCAACACACTGGGCTCCTACTACCGGGCGGCCGACGGGCAGCCGCTCGCCTGGGTGCTGCTCCCCGCGCAACCCGTCCATCCGCCCCGGCTGACCGCCCTGCCGGGGGTGCGGCTCTGCGTCCTGGACGCCGGCGGCCGCGAACTCCCCACCTCGGTGCCCGGACTGCTCGCGCACCGGGCCGGTGCGAAGTCTCCCCCGACCCTCACGGGCGACCTCGGCCGGGTCACCTCGGACGGCGTCGTGGAACACCTCGGGCGGGCCGGGCGGCGCTGGATCCGGCACCAGGGGTTCATCGACGTCCCCCTGGTCGAACGCGCGCTGAGCGCCCACCCCTCCGTCCTGGAGGCCCGGCTGGAGCTCCGCGACTCGCCCCGCGGTCCCTCCGCCGTGGCGACCGTCCGTCTGCGCGAGCGGTCCGGGCGGACCGATGCGGGGGAACTGCGGGCCCGACTGCGCCGGTCGATACCGGGCCAGGGCCTGCCCGGACGCATCGACATCACCACGGAACCGCTGCCGCCCGGGGCGGGCTGATCCCGCGCGCCGAGTTCGTACCGATCCCGCGCCCCGAGGTCGTACCGATCCGCCTCCCCCACACCACCGACACCCCTGCGAACCAAGGAACGACCATGGACCCCTTATCCGTCGCCGTCGTCGAAGGTGCTTCCGGCACCGTCCTCGAAGCCACGCCCGTCCCGCGCGAGTACCGGGCAGCGTTCACCCGGGCCGCCGACGCCACCATGTTCAGCGGCGTCAACGACAAGGACGTACGCAAATCGATCCACCTCGGGAACGTGCCGATGCCCGAACTCGCTCCGGACGAGGTGCTGGTGGCCGTGATGGCCAGCGGCATCAACTACAACACCGTCTGGTCGGCCACCTTCGACCCGGTGCCCACCTTCGCCTTCCTGCGCCACTACGCGCAGCGCGACCGCTGGTCCCACCGGCACGACCTGCCCCACCACGTCCTGGGTTCGGACGCCGCGGGCGTCATCGTGCGCACCGGGGCCGGCGTCTCGCGCTGGAAGGCCGGTGACCAGGTGGTCGTCGCGACGGCCTACGTCGACGCCGAAGACCCGGCCACCCACGCGGACGGCATGCTCGGAGCGGACCAGCGGGCCTGGGGGTTCGAGACCAACTTCGGCGGACTGGCCCACTACGCCGTGGCCCGGGCCAGCCAGCTCCTGCCCAAGGCACCCCATCTGACGTGGGAGGAGGCAGCGGCCAGCCCGCTCTGCGCGGGCACCGCCTACCGGATGCTCGTCAGCGAACGCGGAGCGCGCATGAAGCAGGGCGACGTCGTACTGATCTGGGGAGCCGCCGGCGGCCTCGGCGCGTACGCGGCGCAGTTCGTGCGCAACGGAGGCGGCATCGCCGTGGGCATGGTCAGCTCCGCGGACAAGGCGCACCTGGCCCGCACGGCGGGCTGCCACGTGGTGATCGACCGGTCCGAGATCGGCATGACCGGCAGCGAGCCGGCCGACCCCGCGCGGCACGGCAAGCAGCTCGGCCGGCTCATCCGCGAGGCCACCGGCGAGGACCCGCACATCGTCTTCGAACACGTCGGCAGGGCGACTTTCGGCGTCTCCGTGTACGTGGCCCGGCGCGGCGGAACCGTGGTGACCTGCGGGTCCAGCACCGGGTACGAGCACCACTTCGACAACAGGTACCTGTGGATGCGGATGAAGCGCATCATCGGCAGCCACGGCGCCAACCTGCAGGAGCAGTGGGAGACCAACCGCCTGATCACCCAGGGGCACATCCAGCCCGCACTGTCGGTCACCCACGGCCTCGACGACGTGGGAGAGGCGGCCAGGCTGGTCCAGATCAATGGGCACACCGGGAAGGTCGGGGTGCTGTGCCTCGCCCCCCGCGCCGGACTCGGCGTCACCGACCCCGAGCTGCGGGCGGAGATCGGCGAGGAGCGCATCACCGCCCTCCGCCGGGCTTGAGTCCCGGATGACCGCCACCGCCCGACCCGTGCCCCCATCCGGAACCACCAGGAAGCCCCGTTGACCACAACCTCCTCATCCCCGGAGCAGGATTTCACCCCCGTCCACCAGGCCGTCCGACGCCGTGCCAGCGCTTCCCCCGGCTCCGCCGCCGTGGTCCGCGACGGCGAGGTCCTCACGTACGGCACGCTCGACCACCGGGCCGACCGGCTCGCCGAGGTGCTCCTGCAGCGCGGCATCGGGCCGGAGGACCTCGTCGCCCTCTGCCTGCCCCGCGGGCCCGAGCTCGTGACGGCCGCCCTCGGCGTCCTCAGGGCCGGAGCGGCGTACCTCCCCCTGGACCCGGACCACCTCTCCGCCCGCACCGGGTCCGTCCTCGGCGGCGCCGGGGCCCGCGCGGTCATCACGGACCCGGACCTGGCGCCCGCGCTCCGAGACGCCGGCACTCCGGTGCTCACCCTCGGGGAGCGGCCCGGCAGCCCCCGGCCGACCGGCGGCGGACCGGCGGTGCGTACGACTCCGGACACGCTGGCCTACGTCATCTACACCTCGGGATCCACCGGCGCCCCCAAGGGGGTCATGGTCGAACACGGCTCGCTGGCCAACCTGGTCGCCTGGGACCGGGAGGAATCGGCCGTCACCGCGCGGGACCGGTGCACCCTTGTGGCCTCCCCCGGGTTCGACGCCTCGGTGTGGGAGATGTGGGCGCCGCTCACCGTGGGCGCGTCCCTGCACGTGCCCCCGCGCGAGACGCTCCTGGTCCCGGAGGCCCTCCGGGAGTGGCTGGCCCGCGAACGCATCACCATCACCTTCCTGCCCACCCCGCTGGCGGAACAGGTCATCGCGCGGGACTGGCCCGAACACCCCGTGCACCTGCGGCTGCTGCGCACCGGCGGCGACCGGCTGCACGTGCGCCCGCGGCCCGGCCTGCCGTTTCGCGTGCTGAACGCGTACGGGCCCGCGGAGAACACGGTCGTGGCCACCGCGGGCCCGGTGGAGCCCGCGGACCGGTCCGGCGCCCTGCCCTCCCTCGGGCTGCCCGCCGCCGGCACCCGCGTACACCTGCTGGACGACGAGCTGCGCCCGGTGCCGACCGGGGACACCGGGCAGATGTACCTGTCCGGACCCGGGCTGGCCCGGGAATACCTGGGCCGTCCCGACCTCACGGCCGAACGCTTCGTCCCCGACCCGGCCGCCGCGGAGCCCGGGGGCCGCATGTACCGCACCGGCGACCTCGCCGCGCGGCGGACCGACGGCACGGTGGAGTTCCGGGGGCGGACCGACGACCAGGTCAAGATCCGGGGGCACCGGATCGAGCCCGGCGAGACGACCGCCGCGCTGGCGTCCCTGGCCGGGGTCGCCGCCGCGCATACGGCGGCGCTCAGCGGCCCGGACGGCACGGACCTGCTCGTGGCCTACGTGGTGCCGCACGACCGGGGCGACACCGCGATCGCGCACCGCGTCTCCGCCGAGCTCGGCCGGCTCCTCCCCCCGTACCTGCGCCCCAACCGCTACGTCGTACTGGACGCGCTCCCCCTCACCTCGTCCGGGAAGATCGACCGCTCCGCCCTCCCGGACCCCCATGACGCCGCACCCGTAAGGGAATCCGTCCCCGGGACCCCCACCCAGGACCTCGTCCGCGCGGTGTGGCGCAAGGTCCTCGGCGTCGAGGAGATCGGCCTCGACGACGGGTTCTTCGACCTGGGCGGCCACTCCCTGCTCCTCGCCTCGGTCCTCCACGAGCTGGGGGCGGCCTCCGGGGGGCGGCCCTTGAGCCTGGTCGCCCTCTTCGAGCATCCGACCCCCCGCACGCTCGCGGCGCACCTGGACGGGGAGCCCCCTGCAGACCCCTCCGCCACGCCCTGGCCCCTGCCCGACACCCACGAGCGGCGCCGGCAGGGACTGGCCCGTCTGAGCCGAACCCGGTCCCGGGGCGGAACCGCCGGGACCGGAACGAACACGGGAGACCGAACGTGAGCGACCCCGTCCCCTCCGCCGACAGTACGTCCATCGCCGTCATCGGGATGGCCGGCCGGTTCCCCGGCGCGGCCGACGTGGACGAGTTCTGGGCCAACCTGTGCGCCGGGCGCGACAGCGTGGTCGAGCTGCCGCCCGGCCCGGGCGGCGCGGGTGCACCGGTGTCCGCGTACGGCCTCCTGGACGGCACCGAACTCTTCGACGCGCGCTACTTCGGGTACGCCCCGCGCGAGGCCCTCACGATGGACCCCCAGCACAGGGTGTTCCTCGAATGCGCCCACCAGGCCCTGGAGAACGCCGGGTACGCCCCCGGAGCCGACGGCCCCGACATCGGCCTCTTCGCGGGCGGTTCCACCACCCGCCACCGCGAACTGCTGGAGGCGCACCGGGCGGACCTGCCCTTCGTCGACGACTGGCAGATCCGGCTGGGGACCGCTCCGGACTTCCTCACCGCACGGGCGGCCCAGCGGTTGCGCCTCAAGGGGCCCGTCGCGTGCGTGCAGACCGCCTGTTCCACCTCCCTGGTGGCCGTCCACCTGGCCTGCCAGGCGCTGCTCGCCGGGGAGTGCGCGCTCGCCCTGGCGGGCGGTGCGAGCGTGCACGCGCAACCGCCGCGGGGCTCCTACACCGACGGCGGGGCCCTCACCGGCGACGGGCGGGTCCGCGCGTTCGACGCCCGGGCGGCCGGGACCGTCGGCGGTGGCGCCGCCGCACTGCTGGTGCTCAAGCCCCTGGACGACGCGTTGGCCGACGGGGACCGCATCCATGCGGTCATCCGCGGCAGCGCGGTCCACAACGACGGTGGGGACGCGGTGGGGTTCACCGCGCCGAGCGTGCACGGACAGGCCCGTACCGTCCGCGCCGCGCTCCTGGCGGCAGGGGTGGACGCCCGATCGGTGGAGTACGTGGAGGCGCACGGCACCGGGACACCGCTCGGCGACCCCATCGAGGTGGCCGCGCTCACCCGGGCCTTCCGCGCCGACACGGACGATTCGGGCTTCTGCCGGATCGGCTCGGTCAAGACCAACATCGGCCACACCGACGCGGCCGCCGGGGTGACCGGACTGATCAAGGCCGTACTGGCGGTGGAGCGCGGGCTGATCCCGCCCAGTCTGCACTTCAGCGAGCCCAACCCGGAGGTCGACTGGGCCTCCTGCCCCTTCACCGTCCCCACGGAACTCACCGCGTGGCCGTCTCCCGGTGCTCCCCGCCGCGCCGGAGTCAGCGCCTTCGGCGCAGGCGGAACCAATGCCCACGTCGTGATCGAGTCGCCGCCCGCGCGGGCCGCCCGGCGCGAAGACGATCCCTCTCCCCAGTTGCTCGTCCTGTCGGCGCCGGAGCCCGGGACCCTGTGCGCGCTGAGCGGCCGGCTGGCGGACCGGCTCGCGGCGGACGCCGGCACGACCCCGCTGGCCGATGTGGCCTGGACCCTCCAGAGCGGCCGCACGGCCCACGAGAACCGCGCCTTCTGCGTGGTCCGGGACACCGCGGACGCGGTCCGGGTCCTGCGCGGGCACACACCCGGTCGGTTCGTCGTCAGCGGGCGGCACGGCTCCGGAGGCGATCCCGTATTCATGTTCCCGGGGCAGGGATCCCAGCACGCCGGCATGGCCCGCGGTCTGTACGCCGCTCTGCCCGGGTTCCGCCGCGCCATGGACGAGTGCAGCGAACTGGCCGAGCCCCTGCTCGGCCGGAGCCTGAGCACACTGCTGTTCTCCGGCGAGCGGGAGCCCGCCGGGACGCTCCTGGACGACGTCTCCTTCAGCCAGCCCGCGGTGTTCGCGGTGGAGTACTCCCTCTACCGGCTGTGGCGCTCGTGGGGCGTGCGCCCCGGCGCGGTGGTGGGCCACAGTCTGGGCGCCTACGCAGCGGCCGTGGCGGCCGGCGTGCTGTCCCTGCCCGACGCGGTGCGGCTGGTCGTCAAACGCGGCGCCCTGCTCCGGGGCGTACCCACCGGCAGCATGCTCGCCGTCGAACTCTCCGAGAAGGACCTGCTCCCGCTGATTCCCGACGGGCTGACCCTGGCGGCCGTCAACGGTCCCGAGCGCTGCACGGTCTCGGGCCGGGAGCGGGACGTGTCCGCCTTCGCCACGGAACTGCTGCGCCGGGGTGTCGCGACCCGGACCCTGAAGATCCAGGGGGCGGGCCACTCCCCGCTGGTGGACCCGGTCGTGCAGCCCTTCGAGGAGTTCGTCGGCACGCTCTCCCTGCGCCCGCCCACCGTCCCCTTCGTCTCCGACCTCACCGGTTCCTGGGCCGGCGCCCGCGAACTCACCGACCCCGCCTACTGGTCGGCGCACCTGCGCCGGACGGTGCGCTTCGGCGACTGTCTGGAAACCCTGTGCGCCGAGGGCCAGCCGACCCTGCTGGAGCTGGGGCCGGGCCGCGTCCTCACCTCCCTCGCGCACCAGCATCCCGCCGTACGGCGCCACGAGGCCGTGCTCTCCTCCCTGCCCCACCCGCAGGACGACACCCCCGACCACGAGACCCTGCTCACCGCCGCCGGACGACTGTGGAGCACCGGTGTTCCGCTCGTCTGGGAAGCCCTGCACCGCCCCGGACGCCACCGCGCGGAGCTCCCGGGCCACCCCTTCGACCGCCGCCGCTTCGGCATCGACGCCGCACCGCGAACGGTCGGTGCACCGGCCGCCACCGGGTCGGAGGTCTTCCTCGGGGAGACGGCCCCGCGCTCCGGGCACGACCGGCCCGCCGACTCCCGCCCGGCCCCTCCCCCGCACCGCGGGGCGGCGGCCGGCCGGCTGGGCTCCCTGGTGGCCGGCAGTCTGGGAATGCCCGGCGTGGACGACCACGACGACTTCTTCGCCCTCGGCGGGGACTCCCTGATCGCCGCCCGGCTGGCCGCCGCGATCAGCGAATCGTTCGGCGTGCCACTCGAGGCCAGGGACATCTTCCTCAACCCCACCGTGCACGGCCTCACCGGCATCCTCCACGCACGCGGAGCGGCCATCGGCCCTTGAGGCCCGTACCGCCCCAACCCCCGAAGAAGAGACCCCATCCCTCATCGCCTCACCGAGAAGGAGGATCGATGTTCGAAGACGACGACGGACGCGCCTACCGGATAGTGCACAACGAGAAGGGAAACCACTCCCTGTGGCCGGCCGACCGGCCCGCCCCCGACGGCTGGTACCCCACCGGCTTCCTCGGGCCGAAGCGGATCTGCCTCGACCACCTCAGCGCCGTCCTGGGTCCGGCGCCCGCCCACCCCGGCGCCCCCGGCGGTCCGCGGTGAACCGCCCCGACGGACGCAGCCCCTGGGCGCTGTGCCGGACCCGGCGGCCGCGGGCCGCGCTGCGCCTGTACTGCTTCCCGCACAGCGGAGGCTCCCCGGGCGAGTACGTGCGCTGGGCCGACGACCTCCCGGAGATCGAGGTCTGGGGGGTGCAGGCACCCGGACGCGGGGCACGACTGCACGAGGAAGCCGTCACGGACGCGCGGACACTCGTCGGCCGCTTCCTCGACACCGTCGAACCGACCGCCCCCTTCGCCCTGTTCGGCCACAGCCTGGGCGCCCTCCTGGCCTACGAGACCGCGCGCGAGCTGCGTCGACGGGGCCTGCCGCAGCCCCGGCTGATGTTCCTGTCGGCCTGCCCCCCACCGGACCACCCGCGCGAGCAGCCCCGGATCAGCGACCTTCCGGACGCCGCCCTGCTCGACGTGGTCCAACGGCGCTACGGCGGGCTGCCCGAGGCACTCACCCGGGATCCGGCCCTGCTCGGTCTGGTCCTCCCCGCCCACCGGGCGGACTTCGCCGTGCTGGAGAACCACCGGCACGTCCCCGAGGCTCCGCTGGAGGTCCCCCTCGTCGTGGTCGGCGGTGACCGGGACATACCCCGGGAGGTGCTCGCCGGCTGGCAGCGGCACACGACGGGGCGCTTCGACCTGCACGTGCTGCCGGGCGGACACTTCTACCTCAGGGACGAAGCGCAGCACCGGGCGCTGATGTCACTGATCTCCCGGGCCGCCGACGGCGCTCCCGCGCCCGCCGCGGCCGCGCTCTCCCTGCCGAGGCTGCCATGAGCTCGCCGGGGACCTTCCCCTATGACGCGGGACTCCACGCCGGCGGGTACACCACCAGGCCCTGGACCATCAGGCAGCTGGCGGGGCTGGGCGATCCCGCGGACACCAACGCCCGCTTCCGCTACCTCCTCGAACGGGGGGAGACGGGGCTCTCCCTCGCCTTCGACCTGCCCACCCAGATGGGCCTCGATCCGGACGCTCCCCTCGCGGACGGTGAAGTGGGCCGGTCGGGGGTGTCCATCGCGACCGTCGACGACCTCGCCGCCGTCTTCGACGGCATCCCCCTGGACAGCGTGTCCGTGTCCATGACCATCAACGCCACCGCGCCGGTGCTGCTCGCGATGTGGATCGTCACGGCCGAGGAATCGGGAGTGGATCCCAGGGTCCTGCGCGGCACCCTCCAGAACGAGATGCTCAAGGAGCACCTCGCCCGCAACGCGTACGTGTTCGAGCTGGACGACAGCTTCCGCTTCTCCCTCGACGTGATCGAGTACTGCGTCCGCCACCTGCCCAAGGTCAATCCCGTGTCGATCTCCGGCGGCCACGCGCGCGAGGCAGGGGCCGACCGGCCCCTGGAGGTGGCCCTCGGGATCGCGGACGCCGAGCAGTACCTGCACGGCATGCTGGCCCGCGGGTTCTCCGTGGACGAGGTCGCCCCCCAGTTCAGCTTCATCTACGGCGCACACCTGGAGGTCCTCCGCGAAGCCGCCAAGTTCCGTGCCGCGCGCCGCCTCTACGCCCGTCGCATGGCGGAGATCTTCGGAGCGCGCAACGAGCGCTCCCAGCGGATGAGGATCCAGGTCAACACCTTCGGTTCGGCGCTGGCCGCGTCGGAGCCGCTGAACAACATCGCCCGGACCACCCTGCAGGCCGTGGCCGCGGTGCTCGGCGGGGTCCAGTCGCTGCACGTCTGCGGATTCGACGAGGCCGTCCAGACCCCGGGCCGGCTGGCCGCCCGCGTCGGGCTGCGCGTCCAGCAGATCCTGCTGCACGAGACCGACCTCGCCCGTCATGCCGACATCCTCGGCGGATCGCCGGCGGTCGAGCGGCTCGTGGACGAGATCGAGGGCGAGGCCCTCGGCTGGCTGGACCGCATCGCCGAACAGGGCGGCCTGATGGCCTGCCTGCGCACCGGCTGGCTCGAACGGGAGATCGAGGAGATGGCGTACCGGTCCACCGGCCCCACCGTCGGTGTCACCGACGCCGAACGGTCGGATCCCGAGCTGGAGCTGTTGCGCAGTCAGCGCGCCAGCGGCGTGGTGCCCGGCAGGCGGCGCGCCTTCACCCACCGGCCCTGTCCGGCGGAGCTGGCCCGGATCAGCCGCGCGGCCCGCGACGGGGACAACGTCCTGCCCCCGCTCATCGACGCCGCCCGGGCCAGGGCCTCCCTCGCCCGGATGGTGTCCGCCCTGGGCGCCGGCATCGCCGCCCGGGGGCCGAAGGACTCCGGGGGCCGCTGAGGCCCCGGGGGTGTCCGGGAGCCCGGCTCCCGGACACCCGCACGAAGAACCGCACGAAGAACCACCGAACCGACCCGGCCTGCCCAGACCAGGCCAGACCAGGCCAGACCAGGCAAGAAGGAGCGACCCAGCATGTGCGGCATCGCCGGACTCGTGGATTACCGCAGCCCCGCCCCCGACCCCCGCGACGTGATCGCGGCCATGATCCGGACCCTTCACCGGCGGGGCCCGGACGACGAGCGGACATGGCACGGCGGACCCGCCGCCCTCGGCACGCGCCGCCTGTCGGTCATCGACGTCGAGGGCGGCGGTCAGCCCATCGTCCATGCCCCGCCCGGACAGCCCCCGGTGACCCTCGCCTACACGGGCGAGGTCTTCAACCATCGCGAACTGCGCTCCGAACTCCGCTCCCGGGGACATGAGTTCACCACGACCAGTGATACGGAGGTGGTCCTGCACGCCTTCCTCGAATGGGGCGCGGACTGCGCCGAACGACTGCTGGGGATGTTCGCCTTCGCCGTCTGGGACGGACGCAGCGGGGAACTCTGGCTCGTCCGCGACCGGTTCGGCATCTACCCCATGTACTACGCGCAGACGCCCGGCGGGATCGCCTTCGGGTCGGAGATCAAGGCGCTGCTCGCCCATCCGGCCGTGGCCCCGGAGGTGGGGCTCGAAGGGCTGCGGGCCGTCATCGGCTTCATGAAGCCCCCCGGTTCGGGGGTCTACCGCACCGTCCGGGAACAGCTCCCCGGGACCGTCGTCCGCGTCGCCGAGGACAAGGTGTCGGTCCACCGGTACTGGTCCCTGACGGCCCGCCCGCACGAGGACGACCTCGACACGACCGTCTCCACCGTCCGAGAGCTGCTGGAGGACTCCGTCACCCGGCAGGTCGTCTCCGACGTGCCCCTCGGTGCCTTCCTCTCCGGCGGCCTCGACTCCAGCGCCCTGGCGGCGCTCGCGGTGAAGGCGATGCGGCCGGAGGGCCGGCGGCTGCGGACGTACTCCGTGGGCCTCGGCGAGCCGGACCGGTTCCGGGCGGACGACATCCGCACCACGCCCGACGGGCCCTACGCCCACGCGATGGCGGCGTACCTGGGGACGGACCACACCGAGGTCGGCGTGAACGGTGCCGCCCTCATGGACCCCGCGGCCCGCGCGGCCGTCCTTTCGGCCCGCGACGTGCCCACGCCCCTGGGGGATCTGGACACGTCCCTCTACCTGCTGTGCACGGGGTTCCGCAAGGACTGCACGGTGGCCCTCACAGGTGACGGGGCCGACGAACTCTTCGGCGGCTACGACTGGTTCCTCGACCCCTCCCTGCGCCGCACGCCCCAGCTGCCGTGGCTCGCCTACGCCCGCCAGAAGGCCGGAGTGGGCGCGGGCCATTACGCCTCGCTCCTCGACCCCGGCCTGGTCGGCTCGCTCGGGCTGGAGGAGTACGAACAGGACCTCTACCGCACGGCGGTGAGCGAGGTACCCACCCTCGCGGGTGAGGCGGAGACCGACCGGGACATCCGGCGGATGACCCACCTCAACCTCACGGGCTATCTGAGGATCATCCTGGACCGCAAGGACCGCATGGGCATGGCGGCGGCCCTGGAGAGCCGGGTGCCGTTCCTCGACCACCGGCTGGTCGAGTACGTCTACAACGTGCCCTGGGCCATGAAGTCGTTCGACGGCCGCGAGAAGAGCCTGCTGCGTGCCGCCGTCCGGGACCTGCTGCCCCCCTCCGTCCTCTACCGCAAGAAGGCCGGATACCCGCCCACCCAGGACCCCGCCTACGCCGCCGGGCTGCGCGCCGCCGTGGGCCGCCTCGCCTCCGATGCGCAGTCGCCCTTGCACGGGCTGCTGAACGTGCCGGCCGCGCGCGCGTTCGCGCACGACGTCGCCGGTCCGGGCGCCCGCGTCAACCGGGCGGGCGCGGAACTCGTCGTCCAGATGGACCGCTGGATGACCGACTACGGGGTCCGTCTCGTGCTGTGAGGCCCGCTTCCCGGCAGGCACGGGGACGGAACCCGTGACAGGCGTGCCGGGCCCGTCTCCCGGCGTCGGAGGCAACCCGGAGGGGCTGAATGCCTGGCCCGAGGGGCGGGCTTCCGGCGCGCGGCCGGTCCAGAATTGCCGGATCGAGGAAGCAGGAGGACACGTGGAAGCCGTCAGATTCACGGAGCAGGCAGCGGCATCGGTCGAAGGCGCGCTCAAGGCCGTGACCGACGCGTCCGCGCTTCTCACACACGTGTACCCCGCCTGCAAGCCGTGGCGACTGGAACCGGAGGACCTCGCGTTCCCGCCGGACCTGCTGTCCCTGGAGCCATGGGACGAGCGCATGGACCTCGGCACCGGCACCTGGCTGGTGGCCGCAGCGGTCCGCACCCTGGACACGGTCCTCGAGGGCGTGTGGCAGCAGGACGCCTTCGCAGCGTCGGTCGAGCTGTTGGAGGCGCTGCGCAACAGCCCTGACAGGACCGTGCCGGGAATACGGTCGGCCACCACCCAGGACCTGTTCGCAGCGCACCGGATGGCGCGGAAGAAGGCACACGGGGTCCTGGCCGTCCTCGGCAGGGCCAGCACCTACCAGTTCAGGTACGAGGACCTGAAGAGCGAGGCCGACCGGATCTCCTGCCTGACCTTCCACCAGGGGGCGCCGGACCAGCCGCCGCCTCCGGGCGAGGGAGAGCTCGGCCCGGTCGCCGGATGCCTGACAGCCACCCATCAGATGCTGGAGCAGATGTCGGAGACGTTCTACCGGCTGGCCCGCGAAGGCTTCGTCCAGAAGGGCCCCGCCCTCACGTACGTCGACTCCATGACCGGCCCGGCACCCGACCCGGCGGACCTCACCTGGACGTCCCCCAAGCGCATCGCGCGGAAGCTCAAGGACATCACGAACGACCTGGACTTCCAGGCAGAGGGCTGCGCCGCGGTGAACACGGCGGTCATCGAGTCGCTGAAGGGCCGCCCCACGGTGCCGATCCGGCGGCCGCGGACCGGCGAGCGCTGGCCAACGAGCGGCGCGAAGCAGCTCTACGGCAAGGAGGGCAAGACGGTCGAGGGGATGGACGCACTGGTGCGCCACATCACCGCCAAGGCCAAGACCCTCGGCGACGTGTTCCACGTCCAGATGACCGGCCGGCGCGTCCCCGTCGGCCACGCCGTCACCGTGCTGAGGACCAACCGGGGCCTGATGTACGTGGATGTCGGCGTGGGCGGCGGTAGGCGGAAGGCGGCCGGCCTCCTGGAGAAGGCCAAGTGGCAGGACAGGGGCTTCGACGTCTTCACCGTGACCTACGCGGGCAACGCGGCCGATCGGATGGACCTCGATTCCGACCCCGAGACGTGATCCGGAGGAACGGCGGGTCAGTGAGGAGCGGGTAGCCGGGCACCTCACCGGCCGCGAACTCTTCCGGCGGGTTCGTCCTGGTCAGGCGGTGCGGTGGAAGGCGGCTGCCGGGTCCTGGGCCAGGGCCCGGGTGAGTTCGGCGGGGGTGAGGTCGCCGGGGCGGCCGGTGGCGCGCTTGCGGCGGACTGCGGCGCCGACGCAGTGTTCGACCCGGCGGAGTTCGCAATGGGCGCGCAGCATCGTCAGTGCGTCCTGGGTGGTCCCGAAGCCCGCGTGGCGGATCGTGCACAGCCGGCACTGCCAGAAGTAGCCGCCGCCCTCCCCCTCCTGCCCGAAGCAGATCGGGGCCTGCTCGGGTTCGCCGTCGCAGGGTGCGCACCGTCCGTCGCAGGCGCGCGCAGCGGCGTCCGCACCGCTCTCCGCGGCCCCGCCGCTCTCCTCGGGCCCGCCACTCTCAGCGGCCCCGCCGCTCTCCTCGGCCGGGCCGGGGTGCCGCTCGGGGCCGTGCTGCTGCTGGTACATGGTGGCCGCTCCCTTGCTCGCCGTGGTCACGGGGCGGCCTTGTCCGCCCGGTCCCGCCCGGCCAGGCAACTCAACCGTGTGCGTGCGCACCGGCCCTCCCCCGACCGCCCGCTCCGCCGGGGGAGCATCCGGACCACCGATCAGCGGTCGGGCACCCCGGGCAGAGCCCGGTGCCGGGCGTCCGAGGACCGGGACCCGGCCCGTTCCGGACCCTGTCCATGCCCTGTCCGGGCCTTGTCGGACCCTTGGCGTGCCCGCCCGGCGGCCCGGAAGACTGCCCGTCCGCTTGCCGTCCCGGCTTCCGGGCACCGGCGCAACCAGGCCGTGGTTCAGGTCCACGGGCCGCTCGGGGGCACGTGGGTGCCGGAACGCCAGTCCACGGACGCGTGGTGGTCGGTGCCGGGAACCGGTACGTCGGCGTACCAGTCGGCGCCGGGCCAATGGCGGCCGAAGGCGGCCCATTCGGCGACCATCTCGTCGTACACGGGGGTCGAGACCGTCGCGGGCGCGGGGACGGGGGCGGGCACGTACACGGGCGGTACGTACACGGGCGGTACGGACACCAGGGCCGGAGCGGGGGCCTGGCCGTATGGCAGGCCGTGTCCGGGGGCGGGGGCGTGCGGGGCGGGCTCCAGCCGGGCCGCCGGGCGGAGGGCGGTGGTGAGGCTCTCGGGGCCGAAGTCGGCCGGGTGCCCTGGGGCGGAGGTGGGGAACATGATCGGTGTCCTCTCGGAGGCGTTGGGGGGGAGGAGTCACCGATGCTCCGGCGCCCCGCCACGGGTGTCCACCGGCGCTCCGGTTGCCTGCGGGGGAGCTGCGCACAACCTGCCGTTAGGGCGGGCGCCCGTAGCTTCTGCGGCATGCGTGCACACCGTGACCCCCACTACGACCGGACGCCCTTCGGCGCCGGAGGCCAGGCCGCACCCGATCCCGCGGTGGGCCGGGCCGGCCCCCGTCGGGCTGCCCGACGGGCGTCCGGCGCCGCGCCGTCCGATCGTGGCAAGGGCCGGGGCACGGGCCGGGGCAGGACACCGGCGCCGCGCCGCACCGGATGGCGCCGCTTCGTGCCCAGGCCCCGGACGATCCTGTGGAGCGTGCTCGGCGGCCTGCTGCTGCTCCTGGGTGTCTTCGCGGCCGGCTACTTCATGGTGGAGATCCCGGACCCGAACAAGAAGGCCACCGCCCAGAGCAACGTCTGGCTCTACGAGGACGGCAGTGAGATCGGGCGGTCCGGCGTGGCCCGGCGCACCAGCGTGCCGCTCGCGGACGTCTCCCGCGCCGCGCAGGAGGCGACGCTCGCCGCGGAGGACCGCACCTTCTACACGGATGCCGCCGTCTCGTTCAAGGGACTCACCCGGGCGGTGCTGAACAACGTCACCGGCGGCTCCCGCCAGGGCGGCTCCGGTCTCACGCAGCAGTACGTGAAGAACCAGTACCTGACCCAGGAGACCTCCCTGACGCGGAAGTTCAAGGAGCTGTTCATCGCCATCAAGGTCAACCAGAAGATGTCCAAGGACGAGATCCTGGCCGGCTACCTCAACACCAGCTATTACGGGCGCGGCGCGTACGGCATCCAGTCCGCGGCGAAGTCGTACTACGGGGTCGACGCGAAGGACCTCACCGCCGGACAAGGGGCGTACCTCGCCACGCTGCTCAACGCCCCCAGCCTGTACGACGTCAAGCAGAATCCGGACTACCGGGAGAAGTCGGTGGCCCGGTGGAACTACGTCATGGACGGCATGAAGGCCATGGGTGCGATCAGTGCGTCGGAGCGCGCGGCCGCCACCTTCCCCGAGCCCCGCGCGCCCAAGCACTCCGAGGGCATGGCGGGCCAGAACGGGTACCTGATGCAGGCGGCCCGCACCTACCTGCTCTCCTCCGGCGCGGTGACCGAGGCCGAACTCGACACCGGCGGCTGGCAGATCAAGACCACCTTCGACAAGAAGAAGCAGGCGGACCTGGTCACCGCGGTCGACAAGGAGCTCCGGTCCAGGCTGAAGCCGAAGTCCCGGTCCGCGGACCGGGACGTGCGCGCCGGTGCGGCGTCCGTGGAGAACGACTCCGGCAAGGTCGTGGCCCTCTACGGCGGTCCCGACTACCTCAAGCAGTTCGTCAGCGACGCGACGCGGCGTGACGTGCAGGCAGGTTCCACCTTCAAGCCGTTCGCGCTGGCGGCCGCCGTGGAGGACGGCGCCACCACCGCCCGGGGAGCCCGGATCAGTCCGCGCACCCTCTACAACGGCGACGACTCGTACACCGCGACCAACGGGTACGCGCCGGGCAACCAAGGTGGCCGCAGCTACGGCCAGGTCTCGGTGCGCGAGGCGATGGGCCGTTCGGTCAACACCGTCTTCGTCCAGCTCGCCGAGGACGCCGGACTGTCCGCCGTCCGCGAGGCGGCCGTCTCCGCAGGACTGCCCGACGCCACTCCCGGCCTGAAGGCGGTCGCTTCCCTGCCGCTGGGAGTCGCCACTCCGAGCGCCCTGGACCTGGCGGGCGCGTACGCCACCTTCGCCAACGACGGGGTGCACCACGACCCCCGCCTGGTCCTGGAGCTCAGCCACGGCGGCCAGGCGCGCGACCTGCCGGAGCCGGAATCCGACCGGGCCTTCAGCTCCGAGTCCGCGGCCGAGGTCACCGACGTGCTGCGCAGCACGGTGGACGCCCCGTACGGCACCGGCAAGGCGGCCAAGGCCGCCGGTCGCCCCTCGGCCGGCAAAACCGGTACGACGAACGACAGCAAGTCGTTCTGGTACGTCGGCTACACGCCCGAGCTGACCACCTCCGTGGGCATTTTCCGCGAAGACCCCTCCAGCCACGCGAAGTTGAGCCTCAAGGGCCTCGGCGGCGAGGCCGGGGGTGGCGGCGGGTTCCCCGCGAAGGTGTGGGCGGCCTACACCAAGTCGGCTCTCGCCGGGCAGCCGGTGACGTCGTTCAGCGCTCCTGTCACGAGCGACGGAAACTCTGGCGACGGCGACGGCGACGGCGACAGCGATGGCGGCCGACCGTCCCCGGCGGTCGTTGACCGGCAGCGCTCGGATGCGGACAAGAACGTGAACACTCCCCCGCCCGCACCCGTGACGTCGTCCGCCCCGCCGGTACCCAGCTCGCCGCCCGCCCCGCCGCCCCCGAGCACCCCGCCTCCGAGCAGCCCCCCGGCCCCGACCGACCCGACGGTGCCCCCGGAAGCGTCCTTGCCGCCGGAGGATCCGGAGCACGGGGACGACACGCCGCCCCGCCGGCCGTGGCAACGCGGCTGATGCACGGTCCGGACGTTTCCACCCGGCTCGGGAGCCCACCGCCCCGGAGCCTCACCGCACACTCAGCACGCCCGCCAACGAGAACAACCCGCTCTCCCAGCCCACCCCGTAACGAATGGTTTACCCAACATGATCGAAACGACTGACAACACGAACTGGCGTCCCCACTCGCCGCCCCGCAAGCGCCCGCTGTCCGGGCGGCACCGCAAGCCCACCGGCAGGCTCGGCCTGATCGCACTGCGCACCGGCGTGACCACCGGAGTGCTCGGTACGGTCGCAGCGGTGTCCCCGGTGACGGCCTTCTCGGACGAGAACTCCACGAACGACGGCGCCGTCACCATGGAGATGGACCTCAACGCCCTCTTCAGATCCCACAGTTCCGTGACTGCGGAGGCTCTCCGGGAGAGCGCCGAAGTACACGCCCGGCAGGCCGCCGAGGCCAAGGCCGAAGCCAAGGCCGCCAAGGAAAAGGCAGCCAGGGAGAAGGCCGCGAAGAAGAAGGCAGCGGAGGAGAAGGCCGCCAGGGAGAAGGCGGCCAAAGCCAAGGCCGCGAAGGAGAAGGCAGCCAGGGAGAAGGCTGCCAGGGCCAAGGCCGCCAAGGCCGCCAAGCCCACGGCACTCCCCGAGGCGCCGCCACCCGGCAAAGCGGCTGCGACCGCCGTCGCGTTCGCCCGTGCGCAGATGGGGGAGCTCTACATCATGGGTGGAACGGGATCAGGCGGCTGGGACTGCTCGGGTCTGGTCCAGGCCGCCTACGAGAAGGCGGGCATCAAGCTGCCGCGCGTGTCACAGCATCAGTCGACCGCGGGCACCCGGGTGTCCCTCAAAGCCCTGCGGCCCGGAGACATCCTCTACTGGGGCGGCCGGGGCAGCGCCTACCACGTGGCCATCTACATCGGCGGCGGAAAGTACATCGGCGCACAGAACCCGTCGGTGGGCGTGGTCGAGCGCACCATGAAGTACGACCCTCCGTCCGGGGCGGTCCGGGTCGCGTGACGCAGTACGGCTACACCGCGCGCACCGGGTGGTAGCGCGGCCACCACATCGCGGACTCGATGTCGTCCCCGGTGACCGTACGGTCCCGGGCGACGCCGTCGTCGGCGGCGGCCCGGGCGACCGCGAGGGCGACCACCGCGGACGTCTCCCGCAGGTCGTCGACCAGGGGCAGCAACGGGGCGCCGGCAGCGGAGGTGTCGGTCCGGGCGGCGACCGCGCGGGCAGCGGCCGCGATCATGCCGTCGGTGATCCGGTCGGCCCCGGCGACCAGGGCGCCCAGCCCCAGGCCGGGGAAGACGAGCGCGTTGTTGGCCTGCCCGATGGCGTACGTGGTGCCACCGTGGGTGACGGGGCCGAAGGGGCTCCCGGTGGCCACCAGTGCCCTGCCCTCCGTCCAGGCGATCAGGTCCTGCGGGGTGGCCTCGCTCAGCGGGGTCGGGTTCGACATGGGAAGGATCACCGGGCGTTCGACGTGGGCGGCCATCTCCTTGACGATCGGCTCGGTGAAAGCGCCGGTCTGGGCCGAGGTGCCGATCAGGATCGTCGGGCGCACGCGGTGGACGACCTCGGCCAGCGGGATGCCTGACGGGGTACCGGCGCCCTCCCAGTGGGCCACCTCGCCGGCGGGACGGGCGTACGGGAGCTGGAAGTCCCGTAGGTCCGTCATGTCCGCGGTGAGGAGTCCGGGGCGGTCCAGGCACCAGAAGCGGGTGCGGGCGGCGTCCTGTGACAGGCCCCCGTCGACCATGGCGGCACACAGCTGGTCGGCGATGCCGATGCCGGCGGTACCGGAGCCGAAGACGACGACGCGCTGGTCGGCGAGCGGGGTCCCGGAGGCCCTCGCTCCGGCGAGGACGGCGGCGAGGTTGACCGCGCCGGTGCCCTGCATGTCGTCGTTGAAGGTGAAGAGGTGCTCGCGGTACCGGGCCAGAATGCGGCGGGCGCTGGGGGCTGCGAAGTCCTCCCAGTGCAGCAGCGCCGAGGGGAAGAGCGAGCGGGCGGCCTCGACGTAGCGGTCGATGAACGCGTCGTACGCCTCGCCGGTCACGCGCGGGTGCCGGCTGCCGAGGTAGAACGGGTCGTCGAGGAGCTCGGTGCGGTCGGTGCCCACGTCCAGCATGACCGGCAGGGTCCGGGCCGGGTCGAGGCCGGCGGCGGCCGTGTAGACGGTGAGTTTGCCGACGGCGATGTCGATGCCGCCCACTCCCCAGTCCCCGATGCCCAGGATCGCCTGCGCGTCGGTGGCCACGATCAGGTCGATCTCGTCGGGTCCGTGTCCGAAGGCGCGCAGGGAGCGCTCGATGTCGTCGGGGGCGTCCGCGCTCAGGTAGACGCCGGTGGGCCGCCGGTACTCGTGGCTGTAGTGCTCGATCGCGAGGCCGACGGTGGGGGTGTAGACGATGGGGAGCATCTCGGCGAGGTGGTCGAGCAGCAGCCGGTGGAAGAGGGTTTCGTTGCGGTCCTGGAGGGCGGTCAGGAAGGCGTTCTTCGCCACGTCGTCGGGCAGCTCGCGGAACTGGCCGTAGGCGCGTTCCGCCTGGGCGTCGAGGGTGAGCACGGCGGGTGGCAGCAGTCCGGTGAGTCCCAGCGCGCTGCGTTCGGCGAGGCTGAACGCGGTGCCCTTGGACAGCCGGGGGTCGGTGAGCACCTCGCGGCCGCGCGCCGTGGTTTCCCAGACCTGGTCATCGGGGTTCCAGCGCGTGGTCGGTGGGGTGCCGCCGTGGGATCCGGGCCTGCCGGCTGCAACGGCCATGGGCGATCCTTCCCGCTCCTCCGGCCCACGGCCGGACTGCTGCGTCTTGGCGTTCCCTCAGGGTTTGATGGCCTCCAGGGCCTGGTGGGCCTGCTTGAGATCGGTGGCGTAACGGGCGAGGCGCTGCTCGTGTGCGGTCCGCGGCTCGAACGGCGGGACGGGAACGGGGGCCCCGTCGCCGTCCACGGCGACGAAGACGATGAGGCAGTCGGTGGTGCGCTCCAAGGTGTCCGCACGGGGGTCACCGGCCGCCACCGTCACGTGGATGTGCATGCTGGAGCGTCCGGTCGACGCGATGCGCGCCTGGATCTCGACCAGGTTGCCCACCACGACGGGTTTGCGGAACTGGATGTTGCCCACGCTGACGGTGACGCAGTAGTGGCGCGACCACGCGGCCGCACACGCGTATGCGGCCGCGTCGATCCACTTCATCAGCGCGCCGCCGTGCACCTTCCCACCGAAGTTCACCGAGCCCGGCTCGGCCAGGAACCTCAAGGTCATGACGCTTCGGTCGCCGGGCGGGCTTCCCGGCTCACCCCCGGGGTCCCCGGCAGCGCCTGGCGAATCATGGGTCATATCGCCACATTACGGCGCTTCGGAGTACTGCACACCTGCTGCCGCAGGGCAATCCCCCCTCCGGCTCCTCTCCATGAGGGTGCTTTCGCATGAACACGCCCCGGCGTTCCGCGCCTAACGTGGCGGCCGCCCACCCCTCGAGGAGAGAAGAAGAACCGTCGTGCGTGCTGTCGTATCGAATTCCCACGGAAAGATCGAAGAAGTCGTCGGCTTGTCCACCGTGGACGAACCTCCGCTGCGGCCCTCTGACCTGCGGGTGGAGATGCGCGCGGCCAGCGTGAACCCGATCGACTGGCTGATCGTCGCCGGAGCCCTGCGGGTCCTGCCCGAGGAAGCCTTCCCCCTGCCGCTGGGCAGTGACGGCGCGGGCGTCGTCACTGCCGTCGGCGCGGAGGTCACCGGCTTCGCGGTCGGTGACCAGGTCTTCTTCCGCGTGGCCCCGGACCGTACCGGCACCTTCGCCACCGTCGCCGTGGTCGATGCCGCACTGGCCGCGAGGATGCCAACCTCCACGAGCTTCGTCGAGGCCGCCGGCATCCCGCTGGTCGCGCTCACGGCATGGCAGGGCCTGGTCGAGCAGGCCCGGGTGGAGGCGGGACAGCGGCTGCTGGTCCACGGCGGGGCCGGGGCGGTCGGCGCCGCGGCGGTGCAGATAGCCCGGCACCTGGGGCTGCACGTCACGGCGACGTCGGGAGCGGAGGATGCGGACTGGGTCCGCGACCTGGGCGCGGAGCGGGTCATCGACTACCGCACGCAGAACTTCGAGGACGCCGGGGCCGCTTACGACGTCGTGTTCGACACGGTCGGCGGGGAGACGCAGGACCGCTCGTTCTCCGTCCTCAGGCGCGGGGGCACCCTGGTGTCGGTCCTCGGCGTCCCGGATGCCGAGCGGAAGGCGGAGCTGTACGGCGTGACGGTCCGGCCCTTCTTCATGCGGCCGGACGGCACCCAGCTGGCCCGGATAGCGGCGCTCGTCGACACGGGCGGCCTCCGCTCCCGCACCGACCGCGTCTTCCCCCTGGAGGACGCCCGGCACGCCCTCACCCGCAGCGCATCGGGCCACGCCAAGGGCAAGGTCATCATCGCCATGGTCGAGTGACGGTTCGGTGAACCGGTGAAGCTCCCGCCACGGATGTGTCACCGCGGCGGGAGCTTCACCACATCGCCAGCACTTACCCACCGGCGATCCGATCGCCACGCTGGAACTGCGGCACGCCGGCGAGCGAGGGCCGGGGACCGGGGTTAAGGAGCAGGGAACTTCAACACGAAGTGAGTGGCAGCTCGCTCGTAGAGCTTCCGATCTTCCGGGGAGGCAGTCGAAAGTACTGCGTCCCATGCGGTCTTCATCGCGTCCCGATCTCCGGGCCGCGCGCCGCGATCGCCAACGATATCCTGACTTAACAGCAACCGACTTCCTATGACTCCAACAGGAACCTCTTCTTAGCCACATTCAATTCATCAGCGATACCCTTCACCGTCGTCCGGTAAGCATCGGGGATACCATGAAGCGGATCACCGTTCACCAGGTACTGGTCGACGTTCTGCAGGTCGTGATCGGTGAATCCCCGAGGCCGGGAAGTACCGTCCTCCTTGAACCGGGCAGCCTTGCGCTGTTCCGGGGTCTTGTAGGATTCCAGCTGGTTTGATCGGAAGCCTGAACCGGGCTGTTCGAGGAGATGCCTTCCGAGCCGGTTCGACGAGTCCGTGACGCCGAGCCGCTCGTATCCCGCAGCATCGCCACCGCCAGTGGTCTTTCCATCCGGGCGAGCATGCCAGACGGCCATCCGGTCGCCACCCCAACTGTCCGGCTCCTCCATGTATCTGACGTCGAATCCCAGCATGGCGATTGCTTCCAGGTTTCCGCTGCGGAAGCCGAGGTGTCGCGCTACGTCGTAATTCCGGTGCAGGTAGTCGTAGAGAAGGAATTGACCGGTTCGGCCATTTCCGCCCCAGCTTTTAGCCGTCTCATCCTTCCAGAACTCGGTCATCACGATGACCTTGGCGCCAAAATTGTCGTTCAATTCGTCGCCCGCCTCGGTGGAAACCCACTTCTTCCTCATCCCCCTGCCGACCATCTTTCCTTCGCCCTTCCCCCAAAGCTTGCCGGATTCCTTGCCGCCATAGTTGTTGAACGTGTCAGCGATGTGTTGATACTTCTCCTGGCCGCCAGCCTTGCCCTTGGGCTGGCTGTCCCCCACGATGAGCACCGCGTCCATGTCCTTGAGGCCCGCGATGATCTGCGCCATCCCGGTGTAGCTGGTGTCGTGCTCTGTGTGAGCATTCCCACTCTTGCCGCTGAACCGGGACCAAAGGATCACGATCTTGCCGCTATCCGGAACCCCCTTGCTCGCCAGCCACTCCTTGACCTGCGGATCCTTGAGGTGGGCTGCACCGGCGTCGCCGCTCAGGCCGAGAGCCTCGCGATGCTTCGCCTTCTTTGCCGGACTGAAAGTCTTGGAGACCTGCTTGGTGCCCTCATTGACTTCCCGAATGCCGCTGTTGCCTCTCAATTTCGCATTCTTGCCCTCCCCAGTCACCTTCCTGATTTCCCCCTCCGCCTGCTTGTTAGTTAGACCCATTCGGATGCGATTCGCAGGGACTCCGAGGCTTTTATAGTAGGCCGCGCTGGATGCCCCGCTTTCACTCGTGGCCTCTTTTTGGGTCAGAAAGACACTGGAGTGCGGGTCAGTGGCGAGTACGTAGCCGATCCCAAACTGGTCGCCGGACGCATAGCCCGGCTGCACGATTCCGTAATACTTCTTGTTGCACACCACAAACTGTGGCAGCAGGAAATTTTCGAGCTGATCCGCGAATGCCCGGAGATTCACGCCATCCACCGCTTCAATAATGTCGTTCCGGAATAGTCCGTCCTGCATTATTGCGGTCACATATGAGTTTAGCCTCAGGTCGTTCACATCCAGCATGACATTGACGTCATCCCCAGCCTGCTTGGGATACAGAACCCCCAAGAGACTGTCCAGCAAATTTTTCACCCTAGCATCATCGATGTTTGCCAGCGCATACGTCTTGACCTTGTTGGCGTACTCGAGTTCCATCTTTTTCCATCCTTCGGCGGTTCACAACCCTCTGAATAATTCTCGGCCAGGGCGGCCAGGACCCCCAGGTGCTCCTGGACAGGCAAAGGGGCACCTGCGCCCGCCGATCTGGGCATGTTCGGCGGTTATAAGGGGACTCGAACTCGTGGCTCGTTGATCCCAGTTGAACTGGAGCGGCGACTTTGGAGGCGGCTGATTCATTCGAACAGGGAATGCGGTAGAGCAAGGTCGCCAGGTGCTCGGGGTGACGCCGCAGGCAGTCAGCCTGCGGCGGCGAGCCTCCCCTCCGCGCAGTTCACAGCCGCAGGCGGGTGGGGCTGCTTCGACGACGAGGCTGGAGCCCTGCTGAACGGGCCGGTCCGCCACACCGTCGCCACCGACAGGCTCACCCGTAGCCGTCGGCAGCTCACCGTCTGGACCCGGGCCGGAGGCCAACGCTTGTCCTCGAAGCCGTGCGCAGGCGGCCCTTGCCGAGTTCCGGCGGGGCCGCTCGGCTACGGTCTGCGACCAGATGACTTCGAGGTCGGTAGACCGTCGGCTCAGGCCGGGGTGCCGAAGTTCTGGGTCCACCAGGGGCCGCCGTTGGTGTTGACGCCTACGCCGATCTCGGTGAAGCCGCAGTTGAGGATGTTCGCGCGGTGGCCGGGGCTGTTCATCCAGGCGTCGACCACGGCGTCGGCGTCGGTCTGGCCCATGGCGATGTTCTCGCCGGAGGCCGACCAGGCGTACCCGGCCGCCTCGATGCGGTCCTGGGGCTGGGAGCCGTCCGTGCCGGTGTGGGCGAAGTTGCCGGTGGCAGCCATCGTGTCGCTGTACCCCTGCGCCGCCTCGGTGAGGTCCGCGTCCACCTCCAGGGCCCTGCATCCCTGTGCCGCGCGCTCGACGTTCACCAGCCGGACGACCTCCTGGGCCTGGCTGCTGCCCGCGGCCTTCGCGGCGGTCTCGGGCTTGGGGGCCGGCTGCTTCTTGCTCGAGGTCTTGGTCGGCTTGGGCGCCGGCTGTTTGGCGGTGCGGGACGGACTGGCCTTGGCGGTCGCGGGTGCCTTCGGCTTGGTGGACTTGGACGCCTTGGCCGACGGCGTCGTGGTGGACCGCTTCGGGGTGGCCGATGTGGACCGGGCCGACGATTCCGGTACGGGAGCGGAGGAGGAAGGGGGATCGACTGCGGTGCCCGTCGCGCCGATGTCGAGGGCGACGGAGCGCGCCCGGTCGGCCGGGGACCCGATCAGTTCGACTCCTGCCGCGCAGGCCCCCGCGAGGGCCATGACTCCCACGCCTGCCATGGCTGCCTTGACGCGCAAGGGCCGGGCCGCGCGGTGACCGCCGCCTCTGCGGGCGGCACGGGGACTCATCTCGGGGACCTCCGGGGTGGGGCAGGTGGGGTGCGGGCCGGCCGTCGCTCCGGCAGGCGGGAAGCGGAATGAGTTAATCCGCCTGCCTCGGATCGTAGGCGGGCCCACGACGCCGCAACACCGTCCGAGCGGTCCGCTCAGGAGACCCTAGGGATCCGTTCAGGTTGCCGAAACCGCTCCTTGCCCGGCGCCTCACGCCAGGGCGAAGCCGGCGTACACCGTCTTGCCCGAGAACGGTTGCGTGCCGGGCCCGCTTCCGCGGCGGGGCGTCGCACCCCAGCGGTCCGCGAGTGCGGCCACCAGCTGGCAGCCGTACCCGCCGGCTTCGCCCTTGGCCTCCGCGGCGGGCTCCTGGGGCATCGTGTCGGACGCGTCCTCCACCTCCACCATCAGCTCGCCCTCCTGCCACCCCACGCGTACCGTGTCGGCCCCACCGGCGTGCCGGCAGGCGTTGGTGACCAGCTCGGACACCACCAGCAGGACATCGTCGGCCCGGTCAGTTGCGGCCTCACAGCCCGACCGGCGGCACTCGTCGAGCACGTCGGAGGCCATCTTGCGGGCCTGGCGGACCGCTTCGTCCCGGAAGCCCGGGCGGATGGCCGTCGGTGCAGTGGTGGGGGTGGGCATGCTCATGGGATGTTCCCCGTTCAGAACGGAATGCCGGGTTCAGGGCGAAATATTGCGATTTACTCCATACCTCCATGACAGCCGACGGCGGCCGTGCGGACATCGGCCATCGGGGCCTCCGAGGCGTGAGCCCCACTCCGCCCTTCGGCCTACCTACCCGTCCACCGATCGGCCACCGATCGGCCCCCACCGGCGCCCGGAGAGACCTGGCCGGCACCTCAGCAGGACGTGAGGTGGCCCGGCACCACCAGCCCGGCAGCGGTGATGGCGTCCTCGACGGTGTCCAGGTAGTGCGAACCCCAACCACGGAGGATCTCCAGGGCGCGCATCCGGCCGACTTCGCTCAGGCCGGTCCATACGGCCGGATCGAAATGGCGCTCCAGGCCGGTGAGGACCTGCTGCTCGGCCTCCAGCTGCGCGATGAACGCCCGGGCCCACGGCCAGTGGTCCGCCGCGCCGGAGGCGAGGGTGTCGCGGTGCTCCCGCGTCATCACCGACTCGAACTCGTAGAGCCGGATGAACTCCCCTTCGGCGCCCGACGTGCGCACCTGACAGCTGTGCACCTGGTGCCAGAGGACCACGCCCTCGAATGCCAGGTAGCGGGCCCGGTGGGCCTGGCCCAGGCCTTCCCAGCGGGTCCGGGTGGTCGCGTAGTCGCCTTCGAGGAACGCGTCCGTCTGTCGCGCGAGGGACTCCACGACATCGTTGGGGAACGCCGCCGGGCCCTCGCACACCAGGAGGTGGATCCGGTCGTAGTCGTCGAAGGCGGGGCCGAGAACTCCGGTGCACACGTGCCGGGAGGCGGAGCAGAGGGTGGGGCTCGCGCAGAGCCACATCGACTCGGGGAGCGTGGCGAGTTCGCCACCGGCACCGGCGACTTCCCGCTCCGCAGCGGCCAGTTCGGCATCGGACACCGGGACGAGCCGCATGTTGTCCACGGCGTCCCCGGAGTGGACGTACGGCGCGGGGCCGCTCGACCCACCGGAGGCGAGCAGCCGGACGTCGGCCGCCGACATGCCGCCACCGGGCGGTCCGTACGTGACGAGGCTACGGGCCCGCGGCACGCGTATCCGCGTCACCGAGAACACCGGGGCGCTGCGGGCCAGCAGGTACAGGTCGGTCATGATCGTCAGCCTTTCGGGTCGGGGATGAGACAGGGGACCTGCTCCGCGCCGGTTCCCCCGGCGCCGGAGGCGTGGCCCGGGACCCGAAGGTCCGGCAGGGCCCAGGCGCCGACGGCGATGGCGATGGAGACCGGGATGAGGATGAGGAAGCCCGTGCGCAGGGAGGAGTGCTCGGCTACGAGGCCGATGGCCACGGGGCCGAGCAGCAGCCCGCTGTAGCCGAGGGTGCCGGTGCGAGCGATGGCCGCCGCCGGCCGGTCGCCGCCGACCAGCCCGGCCAGCGAGAAGGTCAGTGGCACGACGACGCACACCGCGACGCCGATCAGCACCAGCCCGGCCACCGCCCACGCGGGCGACTGTGCGGTGACGAAGAGGGTGAATCCGGCCGCGGACGCCAGACCGGCACCGGTGAGCAGCAGCCGGGCCCCGCAGCGCTGGGTGAAGCGGTCGCACACCAGCCGCCCGGCGAGCATGGCCAGCTCGAACGCCGGGTAGCCGAGAGCGGCGACCGCCTCCGACGCGCCCAGTCCGTCGTACAGGTGCAGGCCGCTCCAGTCCGCTACGGCCCCTTCGGCGAGGAAGGCGCAGAACATCAGGGCCCCCAGCAGCAGGATCACCCGCGGCAGCTTCGGGGGCCGGGCGGATCCGGCGGCGGGTGCGGGCGGCGTGTCCGGCAGGAAGCGGAACATGGCGTAGCCGGCGGGCACGAGCGCGACGACGGCCGCCGCGGCCACCGAGGTGGTGAAGTCCAGTCCGGCGGCGGCCAGGCCCGCCCCGGCCAGACCGCCGATCACGGCGCCCAGGCTCCAGCCCGCGTGCATCCGGCCCATCACGGGTCGGCCGCTGATCCGCTCCAGGTGGGAGGCCTGGGCGTTGGCGGCGACGTCCACCAGGCCGAACAGGCTGCCGAAGACGAGGCCGCCGAAGAGCAGGAAGGGGTAGGACGGCGCGAACGCGAGGAGCATGAGGCCGGCCACCGAGGAGGGGACGGCGAGGCACAGGACCTTGTGGCTACCGTGGCGGGTGACCAGCCGTGAGGCCATCAGCATGGCGACGAGTGCGCCGAGGCCCCAGGCGAGCACCTCCAGGCCCACCTGGAGCTCGGTCAGGGAGAACTTGTCCCGCAGGGCGGGGATCCGCACCACCCACACCGCGCTGATGGCTCCCACCAGCGCGAACGTGGTCATCGTCGCGTTCATGGCACGGGCAAGGCGGGCGTCAGAGGTCATGGGGCGGAGCCTTCCTCGGTACGAGGGCGGGTACGGGTTGGCGTACTGATCGGGTATGTGACCGGGGCGGGCCGACGTGGTGCGCGGGCGGGCGGCGCCGGCGGTCACGCCGCCGAGCCCATCAGGCCGCTGATGCGGTGGCGGCACAGGTAGACGCCCAGGCCGACCAGAATGGCGACGGCGCTCTCGGCGAGGACGGCGGGTGCGTCGGCCAGGTTGACGTGCGCCATGGACAGGATTCCGGTGACGGAGTCGCCTGCTGTGACGGCCAGGAACCACACGCCGAGCATCTGGCTGCAGTACTTCGAAGGGGCCAGCCGGGTGGTGGCGGACAGTCCGACGGGCGACAGGCTCAGCTCGCCGAGGGTCTGCACCAGGAAGATCACCACGAGCCACCAGGGGCTGACCCGCGCCCCGTCCGAAGCCAGGGCCATGGGGATCAGGAACACCAGGAAGGAGGCGCCGATCAGCAGCAGACCCGCGCTGAACTTCCCCGCGTTGGTCGCCTGCTTGCGGCGCCGCGCCAGGTACAGCCACAGCCATACGAACAGGGGGGCCAGCACGATGATGAAGACGGGGTTCAGGCACTGGTACCAGGAGCCGGGGACGTTGAAGCCGCCGATGCTGGCGGAGGCGCTCGTCTTGGCGAACGCCAGCAGCGTGGAACCGGCCTGGTCGTAGATCATCCAGAAGACGGCCGCTGCGACGAACAGCCAGATGTAGCCGCGCAGCTTCGCCTGCTCCTCCCCCGTCAGGCTCCGGTCCCGCTTCATCCGGGCCAGCACGACGACGGGTACCGCCAGCCCGATCAGGGTGAGGGGCAGCAGGGCCCAGGTGAGCGTGTAGTGGCCGGTCGCGGCGACCACGGCGTAGAAGGCGACGACGACGGCCAGCACGGCGAGGCCCCGCCCGGTCAGGGTGCGGCGCTCGGCCGCGCTCAGCGGGTGCGGCACGCGGTTGCTGGTCGGCGACAGGTGGCGGGTGCCCAGCAGGTACTGGACGAGGCCGAGCGCCATGCCGACGCCGGACAGGACGAACGCCAGCGGCCAGCTGACCGTCTCGCCGATCGTGCCGATCACCAGCGGGGCGAGGAGCCCGCCGATGTTGATGCCGACGTAGAAGAGCGTGAAGCCGCCGTCGCGCCGGGGGTCGTCGGGACCGTAGAGGTGGCCGACCATGGCGGAGATGTTGGCCTTCAGCAGGCCCGAGCCGATCGCCACGAGCGCAAGGCCGCCGAGGAAGGCGGTGGTACCGGGAGCGGCCAGGACGAAGTGCCCGGCCACGATCACCACGGCACCGATCGCCACCGTCTTGCGCGCCCCCCAGACCCGGTCCGCGAACCATCCGCCGGGCATCGTCATGAGGTAGACCACGGCCAGGTAGACCGAGTAGATGGCGGTCGCCGTGGCCAGGGTCATGCCGAGGCCGCCGCCCGGAAGGTGGGCCCGCAGGCCGGCGGGTCCGCCGGAGATCAGGTAGAAGACGAGCAGAGCGCGCATGCCGTAGTAGCTGAAGCGCTCCCACATCTCCGTCATGAAGAGCGTGGCAAGCCCCCGGGGGTGTCCGAGAAAGCCCTTTCCTGCTGGGGACGGCGCAGGGGGCGACGGGCTGGTGAGAGCGGCGGACACGGTGACTCCTGGGGGGCGGAGTGACGCCTCACCCCTTCTCCTCCTGCCTGAAGGGGCAGGTCACAGGGTAGGCGGGGGGCCGGAAAGGCCCGTCCTCGAAGTCTGGCCGGGCAGGCCCGGCCGGACGATCCCCCGGTCATGGGACCGGTCGGGGGAGAAGCCCGCCGTCCGGGTGGAGGGGCGGGCCGGGTCCGGGCCCGTGCACACCGTCGTGGAGCCCGGACCCGGCGCGTCAGTACCGGTCCCGGTCCCGGTCGGGCTCGTCGTCCGCGCCGGGGGCGCCCCAGACCGGCTCGCCTCCGTCGTCGGCCGGCCAGGAATGGAGGGTGTAGTGGTCTCGGAGCTCTTCGAGGAGCAGCTCGTCGTACTCCCCGCCCAGGTACTCGCACAGGACGGTGCGGCCCTCCCAGGACTGGTCGAAGGAGAGGACCAGGAGCCGGTCGGCCGCCGTGCCCTGTTGCACGGAACGCTTCCAGACCTGACCGGGCGCCGCGGTGACGTACACGTACCCCTCGGCGTACGCCTGGCACGCCAGCCGCAGGGCTCGGTCGGGCGGGATGCGGTCGTGCTCCACCAGCCGGTCGCGGTACCGCTTGACCAGTTCCGCTGCCCGGGCCTGGCCCACGGCCAGGTCGATCCTTGTCTTCTTCACCATCGGTCGCCCCTCGGGCCGGTCGCAGGGAATGTCACCGCAGCTCCTTCGGAAGGGTGCGGGAGGCGTTGACGGGCGCGGTGCGCACCAGGTGCCCCCACACGGCCATGCGGTAGTCCGACGTGTACTTGGGGGTGCACGTGGTCAGTGTGATGTAGCGGCCCGGGCCGGTGTAACCGGCGCCCTCGGGAACGGGCCGGATGATGCCGGTGTTGTCGTTGGACGTCTTCGGAAGGGTCTTGTCCAGCTCGTAGACGTACCAGGTGTCCCGGGTCTCGACGACCGCCACGTCGCCCGGCTGCAGCCGGTCCATGTGGTGGAACTTGGCCCCGTGCCCGTCGCGGTGGGCGGCCAGCGCGAAGTTGCCCTTCTTCTGCCACGGCATCGCCGCGTTCTCGTACGCGCCGGCCACCGCCCGGTCCAGGATCTTCGGGGCCGTGCCGGACTCGATCAGGATGGGCGACTTGCTCATGCCGGGGACGTGCAGGAAGCCGATGGCATCCCCCGGCGGGGGCCTGCGCGGCTTGCTGCCGTCCGTGGGCCGCTGCCATTCGTTGCGCAGGTCGGACGACGCGCCCTCGGAGGTGCGGTTGGCGAAGTAGTCCGTGCCCCACACCGAGTACGCCGCGTACAGGCCCAGCAACAGGCCCATCACGCACAGGAGCGCGCCTAGCCGTGAGGCGAGCGAACCGCGCCGCCGTCCGCCGCGCCGCTGCCCGGGGCCGGAGCTCGGGCCGGACTGGCGGGGCGGCCCGGTCGGGGGCCCGGTCGGAGGGCCGGTCGGAGGGCCGGTCGGAGGGCCGGTCGGAGGCCACGTCGGCGGGCCGGTCGGGGGCCACGTCGGCGGGCCGGGATGTCGGAGCGGGGCCGCTCGGCGGTCGGCCTCTCGGCGCGGCCTGGGGGGCGGCGGGTGGGGCATGTCGGGTCCAGTGGTGTGGGGGGCGTGGCCGTGCGCTGCACTGCCGGGCGGTACTGGGCACGGTGCGCCATCGGCGGGCCGGGCGCAGCCGCCGCCGGGGAAGTCGTCCGGGCAGTGCGGTGGCGCGCGCTGCCGCCCGCGCCGGGTGCGCACGGGAGGGGGACGGCCTCAGGTACGAACGGCGGTCCTCCCACTTGCTGTCCGAACGCAGGGGTGCCGGCGCGCCGGGAACGGTCAGAGTGGAGTCACGCCGGTCGGAGAAGCCGGCGGTGCGCGGGCGGGACCGTGCCACCCTCATCCCCGGGGTGTGTACCGCCCGGCGCCTCGGGTCCCCCGTGGGCCCGGCCCGCACTCCCCCGTGGGCCGGGTCCATCCCGGGCCCGCCACGGGTCCGGGTCGGGCCCGCCCACCCACCCCCGTGGGCCGGGCCCGACCCGGACCCTTCCTCGCGGCCGTCGTCGGCTCGCTCCCCTCCCCCCGGGAGTGGGGCCGATCGGGGGAAGGAGCGACCCGGCTCCGCTTCGTACGGTGCTGCTGGTAAGTCTCAACGGACCAGCGGAAGGGTCTACCGTGACACAGGACCTCCTCCCCCGACGGATCGTCGTGGGTCTCAGCGGATCCCTGGAAAGCTTCACCGCCCTGCACCGGGCCGTGGCCGAGGCGCGCCGCTGCGGCGCCGAGGTCCTGGCCGTGCTGGCCGTGGCACCACCTCTGCACGCGGCCGACCAGATCCCGCTCGAAGTGGAGTCGGCGGAACGGCAGTTGACCGACCTGCTGGAGTCCGCGTTCGGCTCCGGCGGGCCCGAGGGCGTACCGTTCGCCGCCACCGCGGTGCTGGGCTCTCCGGGACTGGCCCTGACACAGATCGCCGACCGGCAGGGCGATCTCCTGATCGTCGGCGCACCGCGGCGGCGCCTGCGGTTCCCGGGCTCGTCGACGGCACGCCATTGCGCCGCCCGCGCCACGTGTCCGGTGCTCGTCGTACCGCTGCCCTTCGTGCCCGCCGTGCCGGCCGATCCGCAGATCAGCGCCGCGCGCTGAGGCCCGGCGCTCCCGCAGCGGGGCCTGTGGCACGGGGACCACAGGCCCGGCCGCCCGGCTACGACCGGGTGGTCGCCATGGCGTAGCCCAGCAGGCCCTCCCTCGTGTACGGCCCTTCACAGCCCGGGCTGTTGGAGATGAAGTGGTCGAAGGCGGAGGGGGCGTAGCACCGGTAGAGCGGCACCGAGCCGGGTACCGGCCGGGTGTACACGTATCCGATCGGGCCGAGGGGTTCCAGGCCCTCACACCCGGGGTCGGGGGTCAGCAGCGAGTGCCGGGCGGCCTTGCACTCGTAGAGCCGGACCGTGTCGGGCGCCGGGTCCCGCAGCACCTTCCAGACCGCCTCGTGGGTGAAGCCGGCGGGGAGGGAGCGCGGGGAGGCCAGGTGCCCGTGGTACGGCTGGTAGCCGCGGACCAGTGGTACGTACGGGCTCTTGTACGCGGAGGTCTGCCCCCACGTGCGCAGATAGCCCTCGGCGCCCTGCATCAGCTCGTCCACCACGTCCTGACCGCCGGAGACCCGGATGTCCTCGATCCAGTCCGGCACGAGTCCGTAGTGGGTACCGCCGCCATCGGTGTTGACGTCCCAGACGCGGCTGCCGGTGACCTGCCGGTCGAGGAGCGAGCCGCCGTCGGGACTGCGGAAGGGATAGGTGACCGGATTGCCGTTCGCGGCGCGGGGGCCGGGGAGCCAGGCGAACCCGTTCATGTCCGTGCCGATGCCGAACCCGGCGCCGTACTTGGTGCGCAGTGCGGCGTGCTTGCGCGTCTCGGCGATGAACGCCGGGGCCTCGTACATGTGCCCGGTGATGAAGCCGCCCAGGCGGTAGACGCGCTCGGTCCAGCCGTCGTCCATCCAGCCGTGGGTCGACAGCGCGCCGGGGTACCGCTCGGCTTCGAGGACGCGTAGCGCGCGGTCCGCCGCCTTGACGCTCATGTGGTCGATCTCGAGCATCATGTTGCGCTTCATCATGCCCAGGACCGCATACTCGCCCAGGGTGGTCAGGCCGCGGCGGTTGCACTGTGCCGCCTGCAAGGAGGCGTCGTACCGCGGCAGTTCGACGCCTTCCGGCAGCGCGGCCCGGATCCGGGTCTCCGCCTCCGCGCGGGAGGTCCCGTCGTCCGCCGCCGCCGCACCGGTTTCCTCCTCGCGGCCCTCGGCGGCCGCTTCGGCGGCGAGTCCGAAGCCGATCGGGTTGTCGTGCTCGGGGCCGGGGCACGGCTCCGTGCTCCAGAAGGTGCCCGTCGACAGGAACTGGCCGGCGTTGATGGCCATGCCCTGGGTGCCCGAGTCGAAGCGGACGCCGCACAGGGCGTTGTCGAACTTGTGGCACAGGAACATGCTGCGCACACCGAGCCGGTGCAGCTCGTCGAGGCCGCTGTCGATGTCCGCCATGGTGCAGCGCGGGGCGTCCAGGACCTGTTTGCAGCCGAACGGTTCGGAGGTCTCGACCCCGAGGACGACCGCGAGTTTGCCCTGCTCGATCACCTTGCGTGCCTGGGCGGGCTCGGTGACGACCCGGAACCAGCCCTTGCCGGCGCCGCCGTACATGGCGTCGACGTAGTCCTGGAGTTCGTACGTCTTCTGGATCTGGAGCCTGATCGCGGTCATCTCGTCGCAGCCGCGGTCCTTGAAGAAGTACAGCGAGCAGATGACGCCATTGGTGACCATGTCGTTCACCAGGATCCGCTGGCCGCCCCGCCAGGCACGCTCCACCCAGGCGTAGTAGGTCTGCTGGTGGGTGGCGGAGTCGTGGGCCGGCCAGTCGCGGAACGTCGGCCAGCCGGTCGGGTCGTGCCGGCCGTCACCCCCCTTGGTGATCATGTCGAAGAGGGCGAGGACACCGTTCGGGTAGTGCTCGGGGCAGTCCTTGAGGGCGTCTGCCGCACCTGCGGGTGAGAAGACCTTCCCGCAGACCAGTCGCCCCCCGAAACCCTCGTTGGACATCAGGTGGACGTGCCCGTCGACGTATCCGCGGACGCGTCCTTGTGCGTCGGTCCCGGTGAAGGGCTCCCCCGTGACGTTGATCTGCGAGTCAGGTGCCGGGCGTGCCGCGGGCTCCCACCAGACGGCTCCGGCCGATGCTCCGGCGACCCCGGGGCCGAGCAGCAGGGCCAGGACCGCGAGGAACACGCCCGATAATAAGAGGCGGCTCCGCCCGAGGGCTCTTCGACGTCTCATCTCCACGCCTTTCATTGCGCGTACATGACAATGCGGAATGTGGAGAGAGGGGGTCCAGATGTCAACGGGCTTATGTTACGGAGTGGTTGGGGACAGAGTGTTCGCGCCAGGGCACCGCGCCGTGCAGGTCCAGGCCTATCCCCGGCCGATCGGAGCGAAGGTCCAGGCCTACCGCAGTCCGGCCATCGCGCGCGCGACCACCGCCGCCCGCCCGTCAGGCGGACCGGTCAGCTCCAGAACCGGCAGGTCGGGCCATGCGTCCAGCGGATCGCCGTGGACGATGTCCAGCAGACGACCGTCCATGGCCGTGCGCAGACCGGGAAGCTCCGCGGCGGGCAGCTGCCGCTCGGTCTCGGCTGTCAGTGGCAGGACGACCAGGAGGTCCAGACTCGACATGGCCGATTCCAGCACCTCCGGCGCCACCTCCGCTTCGATCGTGCGGCCGTGGGCCGCGAGATAGGCGAGGAAGTCGACCGGAGTGCGGTCGAAGACGACGTCGGCCGCGGGCGAGCGCAGCAGGCGCAGCGACACCCTGAGCTGCGCCCGGAAGTCTTCGGACGTCGGAGGCTGGTGGAACTCGTGCCCCTCGTCCTCCAGCAGCAGGTACGGCTCGTCGACCGCCGCGTGGCCGGGAAGCAGGGAGCACAGCTCCTCCACCAAGGTCGTCTTGCCCGTGCCGTGGGTGCCGGACACTCCGATGCGCATGGCGCCCTCCTTGGTTCCGGCTATCCGGGCGGGCAGGGCCCGCCCGGGTCCACGGGCGGAGTCGGCTGCGGGGGCGGCGGTACGCACGCGTCCAGGATCTTGTGGAACGGCCTGCGCAGGGCCACGGCCACGGCCTGCGGGTCCGTCTCACGGTACCGGTCGAGCAATCGGCGCGCAGCCGCGGCATCGGCCGCCGGATCCCGCCCCCGCACCATGGCCTCGACGGTGCGGGCGGTCGCCTCGGCGATGGCGGGCAGTTCCTCCTTGGCCCGCAGCAGGACCGGGCTCGGCCCGTCGCGCGCGCTCAGCGTGTCGGCCTCCACCCCGAGGAGGTCGACGTAGGGCGCGGTCTGGGCCACCGTCCCCAGCCGGCCGGCGAGGTCGGCCACCCGCTCCCGGTCACGCCTGTGCAGCGGGTTGAACCGCATCGCGACCTTCGCCTGGGCCGACCGTTCGCGGTAGCCGCCGAGTCGCTCCGCCTCGTCCGCGACGAACACGCGATTCGCGCGGGCCGCGTTGGGATCGCCCAGAACGCCCACACTGCTCGTGAGCGCCGCCGACAGGTGTGCGCTGCAATCCCGCGCGATCGCCTCGAGCTCGCGGAGCGGGTGCGGGGGCCACAGCAGGGGTGCCAGCACGATCGTGACCAGGCCTCCCATCGTGGTCTCCCACACCCGCGCGATGCCGTAGGCGTCCGGAGCCGGATTGGAGAGCACCAGCAGGGAGGACAGGCCGACCTGCGGATTGAGCGCCCTTCCGGGCCCGATGTAGATGCCGACGAGCAGCGCCAGTCCCATCACGAGCACGACAGCGGCCAGCGTCGGAGAGAGCAGGGTGACCAGGGACAGGCCCAGGGCCACCCCTGCCGTCACGCCGGCGACGCGCATGAGCACCGCTGTCATCGAGGAGAACGGATCGCTGCGCAGCGCCATCAGCGGGGCGAGGGCGGCGTAGATGGGCGGATTGCGGGCTCCCGCCCAGAGCGCCAGCTGCCAGGCGATCGCCGCGATGACCAGGATGCGCGCGGCGGTGGGACCCTGGTCCCGGAGCCGGTCGACGGCCCGTGACCGCATCGAGGAAGGTGCTGCGGTGCCCATCCCGCCACCGTACGGCGCACCCGCGCCCGCCGCCGCTCGGCGGGCAGGTCGGCGGCAGGTTCACCGACCGCATCCGCCGCCGCACCGCCTGGTCGACCTGCACTGCGGTACTTCGGCGCGGCCGTCGCCGTACCTGCCTGCCCGGCAGCGCGCGGCCCGCGCTCACCGGCCGACCGGCGCACCGGTAGGGGGAGCGGTCCTCCCCCTACCGGTGGGAGCGCCCTCCCCTCAAAGGACGGCTGATCGGCTCAGCCGGGCACCGCGGCACCGCTCGTACAGTCCTGGTATGGACAACAGGTCTCTTCACGACACGGCGGACCGGGCTCAGTTCTCCCTGCTCCTGTTCGACCTTGCCTGCGCCGAGGGAGACTGCACGGGAATGCGGCGCGCCCTGCTGAGCCTGGCCCTCTGCATGCGCGAGATGGGCGACCCCCACACTGCGGCCGAGCTGCAGGCCCTGGCCGAACGGCACCGTGCCCACGGCGCCTGGTCCACGGCGGAGCGCCGGTTCCCGCGGCAGCTGCGCGGAAAGCCGCATCGGCCGCGTCCGAGCTGAGAGCCGAGCCGAGCCGAGCCGAGCCGAGCCGAGAACAGGATCGCCGCAGCCGTGCCGCAGCCGCTGCACCCGGCCGGGCCCTGCCCGATGGCTTGCCCTGCATTCCGCTGTGCCGGATCCGGGCGGGCATCAGACTGCCCTCCCAGGACGACGGCGGAGCGTCGTGCGTGCGGCCACCGTGGCGGCAGGCGCAGCAGGCCGCCGTTGCCCGCAACTGCGAAAGGAAGCGCGATGTGCGCGCATGAACCGACCTGTCCTCAGGCCAGCTCCCACGACAAGGAAGCCGCCGCCGTCGTGGTCAGCCATCCGGAACAGGGCTGGAACCGGCTCTGCAACGGAGTGACGCTCTTCGACGACACCGGCGAGCTGCTCCCCGACGGCCGCCAGGTCCCGCCCTGCCGCGGGGTCGGCCAGAGCGCGGGGCACCGTCATGTCGGCCGCTGAGCAGGGCGCGTTCTGCACGGCCCTCTTCCGGTTCGAGGAGCTCTCACGCGAGTTCACCGCGGACAGCCTGCGGCTGGAGCGGATCGTCCTGCGCACCGGGGTCGCGCACGGCGAGAGCGGAGATACGTTCCAGGCCCCCGAGGCCACGCTGAACCGCGGGGAGATCTGGCGGACGAAGTTCCTGCTCCTCGACATCTGCTACGGCGAGCCCACTGGCACCGTCACCCGCATCACCGGTGACCTCACCCACGCCCAGGGGCGGCTGCACCGGGCGTGGGAGCTGGCGCTCCAGGCCCGGGCGAGCGGCTTCCGGGGCCCGCTGCCGCTCGACAGCGTCGACGACGTCCACCGGACGGTGGCCGCCTACGGCCTGGAATCCTTCCGGCCCAACATGGCCAAGTGCCGCGCGCTGTGGGGCGGCCTGCCCGCCTCGGAGCGGGCACTGCTCTCCTCGGACGTCACCACCGTGATGGCCGCGGTCACCGAACGGCTGAACGCGCTCGAATCCGCGTTCTCCGCCGTCGAGCACAGTGCGTGGGTGCTGCAGACCGCGGAGCACTCCGCCCTGATCTGACCGGCCCGCCCCCTTCACGGCCGCCCGCCGGGCAGTCGTCACCATAGGGGGCGCTGAGCTGCGCCGGGTGGGTCCGGATGGGTTCAGTCCCGCAGGCGCCGCAGCGCGGTCCGCCCGTGGGCGAGCAGTCCGTGCGGAGGCTCCTCCGAGCCCTGTACCGGCTCGTGGGACGGCCGCCAGGCAGTGTGCAGCGCCTGCCAGAAGTCGGTCCAGGCTGCGGTTTCCGTCGGGCCGTGCCCCTCGATGCCACCCAGGGACTCGCACGAGACGACATAGCCGTCGGGCGTGAGGCGGACGGTCGGAGCAGGCATGGCGCACTCTCCCGGGGTCGGGGTACGCCCAGTGTCCGCCGATGTGGTCCGACGCGCACGTCCGCCCGCCGGGAACCGGCGGGCGGAGCGGGCGGCCACGGCCGGCGCGGCGGGTCAGGAGCTGCCGGAGCGTGCGCCCAGGACGACCATCACGGTGTGCGTGCGTCCGTCGCGTAGGTACTCCACCTCTACCCGGTCGTGGGGGCGGTGCGACCAGACCGCGCTGATCAGCGCGGGACCGTTGTCGATGTCGAGGCCGTCGAGACGATCGATCACATCGCCGGGCTTCAGTCCGGCCCGGCCGGCCGGGCCGTCCGGGATGACGGACGGGCCGCCGTCCGTCCGGGGGTCCGGCCCGATCTGGACGCCCCGGCCCGTGTAGGCGCCGTTCACCTTGAATCCGAGCTGGGCATACTGCGCCCGGCCGTGGTCGACGAGGCTGTCGGCGACCCACTTCGCCTGGTTGATGGGAATGGCGAAGCCCACTCCCACACTGCCGGCGGGACCGGCGCCGGGGGAGGTCGCGCTGTCGATGGCGGAGTTGACCCCGATGACCCGGCCCGCGTCGTCGAGGAGGGGACCGCCCGAGTTGCCCGGGTTGATCGGGGCGTCGGTCTGCAGGGCGCTGAGGTATGCCGACGCCGTGCCGTTCCGTGTGGTCACCGGCCGGTGGAGCGCGCTGATGATGCCCGAAGTGACGGTTCCCGCCAGGTCGAACGGGGCTCCGGCGGCGACCACGGGCTGCCCGATGACCGCCTGGTCCGAGTTGCCGAGCGGCAACGGCGCCGGGGTCCGGTGCTTCCCGTCGAGCTTCACCACCGCGATGTCGTAGCCCTTGGCCACGCCCACGACCGAGGCCCGGAACGTGCTGCCGTCGGAGAAGGCCACGGTGAGCTTGCCCGCGTGGCCCCCGGGTTCGACGACGTGGGCGTTGGTGAGGATGTGTCCGGAGGAGTCGAAGAAGAAGCCGGTGCCCACGATCCGCACGCCCGGGCAGCTGGCCTCGATCGTCACGGTGCTGCGCAGCGCCTCGCCGGCGACCTGGGGCACCGGTCCCGCCGCGAGCGGCCCGGACGTGCCCCCGGACCCCGCCGACCACGGGGACAGCGGCACGTCCGCGCCCGAGCTCCAGGAGCCGAGCACACCGCCGATGACACCGGCGAGCAGCGCGGCGCCCGCACAGGCGGCCACCAGATGCCTCGCGCGGAAGACCCGCGCGGCTCCGCTGTCCTTCGCGGCGGCCGCGGTGGGGAGGTCCGGCGCGGGCTGTCCGGACGCGGGCTCCCCCGGCACGGGCTCCCCCGGCACGGGCTCTCCGGACGCGGGCTCCCCGGGCGCGGGCGTCGGCTGGATCGCCGTCTCGTCGACGGATTCCGGCGCAGTGGAGTCGGGGCCGCTGCCCGGGGCCGGTGCGGCTTCCGCGACGGGTCCCTGCTCCGCAGCCCCCGTGGCAGTGGCCCCCGCCGTGGCCGGGGACTGCGCCGTGCCGGGAACCCGCTGCGGGGCGGGGTCCTCCTGCGCCGGGGCCTGCACTGCGGGCTGCTTGTCTTCGGAGGCGCTCACCGGGACCTGCCTTCCTCGGCCCGCGGGGGTGGCCGCGGCGGAGTAGTGGTGAACCCAGCGTGGGCGCCGCGACCGACCGTCCCGTTCCCCCGACTGGAGGAGCCGGCGGTGGAACGTCCCCTCCCCCGGCCCGTGCCGCCGCACGACGGGCCGCGCCCGCGGGCCGCCGGGCCGCCGCGGAGACCAGGCCCGGAAGCCGGTCGGCCCGCTCCCCTACCCGATGAGACCGATGACCACTCGGTCGCCTCGGCCTCGGCGGGTCGCGCTGTCCGGTGCGGTGCAACGCGAGGCGGAGGGCCGCCGCTCGTACTGGACGTACTCGGCTGCCCCGGCAGTGCGGCCAGGCGCCGGTGCCAGACGTCGCGGGCCCGGCAAGATCCGAAAGAGACGGCCTAGCCTGGCGGGGTACCGGGAGCGCCTCCTGTCGTGGAGTGCCTCCTGCCCCGCCCCCGTAGCTCAGTGGACAGAGCGGGCGCCTTCTAAGCGTCGGGCCGCAGGTTCGAGTCCTGCCGGGGGCACTGCCCAGCCGGCTCCCTCCTCCGATCGGAGGGGCGGGACGGGTCCGGTCGCGGGGCCGACGGTATGACCTGCCGGGCGGGGCGGGGTGGACAGGATGGAGGGCAATGACGCCGCCTTCCCGCGCCTTCCCCCAGAGAAATGCCGGAGTACGCCGATGAAGAAGCCCTCGCTGACCACGACGGTGTTCCTGGTGGCGGGGGTGTGCGCCGCTGCCGCCGTCGTCCCGCTCGTCCTGTCCGACTCGACCGGCAACGGCGGCAGCCCGCCCGCCACCGCCAGCCCCTCCCCGCCGACTGCGCCGCGCCTGTCGTTCAGCCTTGCCGACGGGAGCACCGGCATACGTCCCCTGCAGAGCCCTGAGGTCTCGGCAAGCGGCGGCCGGCTGGCCTCCGTCACGTTGCGACCGGCGACGGGGGGCGCCGACCAGGGGACCTTCGCCGCCGATCGGACGCACTGGGCGTTCGACGGCACCCTGGCCCTGGGCACCACCTACACCGTGCACGCGGTGGCTCAGGACGCCTCCGGCACGGAGGCCGCCGAGGATGCGAGCTTCACCACGCTGCCGGCCGCGAGCGCCCTCCGCGTCGACGCCGTGCCGTCGGCCACGGTCAAGGCCGTGCCCACGGTGGGGGTCGGCATGCCCGTCTCCCTCACCTTCAACAAGCCCGTCCTCGACGAACAGGCGGTTCAGCGGGCCGTCACCGTGACGTCCAGCAGCGGACAGCCGGTGGCCGGTCACTGGTTCGGGCCCACCCGCCTGGACTTCCGCCCCCAGACGTACTGGAAGCCCGGATCGAAGGTCAGCGTCCGGATCGCCCTCGACGGCGTCAACGCTGCGCCGGGCATCGTCGGAGTCCAGGAGAAGTCGTTCGACTTCACCGTCGGCCGCTCCCAGATCTCGACCGTCGACGCCGCGACGTCCACGATGACCGTCGTGCGGTCCGGGCGTACGGCCAAGGTCCTGCCGGTGTCCACCGGAACCAAGGACCACGAGACGTACAACGGCACCATGGTGATCTCCGCGAAGGCCCGTGAGATGCGCATGAACGGAGCCACCGTCGGCCTTCTCGACGAGGACGGGAAGCCCTCCTACGACATCCCGGACGTCCCGCACGCGATGCGCCTGAGCAGGTCGGGAACCTTCATCCACGGCAACTACTGGGCCCCCGAGTCCACGTTCGGCACGGCCAACACCACCCACGGCTGCATCGGGCTCCGCGACGTGAAGGGCGGCGGGGACCCCAAGACCGCCGGAGCGTGGTTCTACGACCACTCCCTGGTCGGCGATGTGGTGATCGTGAAGAACTCGCCCGGTGGCGGCACCATCAAGCCGGACAACGGGCTCAGCGACTGGAACCTGTCCTGGTCCCAGTGGAAGGACGGCTCGGCCCTGGGCTGACGCCGACGCTGACGCGCCCCCGCTGTTCCCGCTCCACCAGGAGCCGGAACAGCGGGGGCCGCACCGCGGATACGGCGGCGTCTCGGCGACCGCGGCAACCGCGGCGACCGGTCGGGCCGGGCGTCAGGCCCGGCGGCGGGCCGCGATCAGCAGGGCCGCTCCGATGCCGAGGGTGCCGATGGTGCCCAGCGCCCACCACAGGGCGCTGCTGCCGGTCGCGGCGAGGGCCTGGTCCAGGATGGATTCGCCCTCACCGTCGTCCTCGCTTGCGCCGCCGGCCGTGCCGGCAGTGTCCGAGTCCCCGGCGCCGTCGGACGAGTCGGATCCGCCGTCGGATCCGCCGGGGGCACTCTTGCCGTCGGAGGTGGCCGTGACGGCGGCGCTGCCGCAGATCTCGACGCACTCGTTGGGATCGTCGGCCTTGGAGTCCAGGGCCAGGACGTCGAGCCGGTAGTCCTGGGGCTTGTCCGTGGTGAAGCCGACCGTCAGGGTCTTGCTCCCGTCCTTGGGCAGGCTGCCGGCCTTCCAGGTGCCGGTCTGCGGGTCGAAGGCGTCGCCCCCGTCGTGGGTCACGCCATCGGCCCCGGACGGGAGCGCGAGCTCCACGGCGGTGTCAACGGCCGTGGAGGGGCCGGCGTTCTTGACCGTCACCGAGATGGTCCCCTTCTCACCGGCCTTGACCGTCTCCTCGCCGGCTGCCACGGCCACGTCGAGGTCGGCTTGCTGGACGACCTTGAGCACATGCGACCTCGGTACACCGATGACCGTGTCCTGGCCCTGCAGAGGCGTACCCGACTGCTTGACCGTCGCCCGTGCCGTCAGGGTGTCGCGGTCCGCGGGCACCTTGCCGGTCAGCTTGATGACCGCCGTGCCCTGGTCCGATCCGAGGTCCCCGGGCTTCCACAGCCCGCTCTTCTCGTCGAACGAACCGTTCTTCTCGCCCACGGACTCCAGGGTGACCCCCTCGGGCAGCGAGGTCTCGATCTCGAGGCCCCTGACCGTCGACGGGCCGTCGTTCACCGCCTCCACCGTCCAGGTGACCTCCTGGCCGGGGAGTGCCTGCGGCTTGCCGGCCGTGACCTTCACGCTGACCGCGCCCTGCTGCCGGACGGGCAGCACGTGCTGGGCGACGTGCTCGGGCGCGCCCTGGTAGTCGTCACACTTCGTGTCGATCGAATCCTTCGGCACGGTCTCGCCACCGGTGACGCACACCCGGTGCACGCCGGCTTCGCGGTCTGCCGGCACGATCCCTTCCACCGTCAGCACGGCGGCCTTGTCGGTGCCCACGTCAAGTTTGGGAATGGTCCACACGCCGTCTTCATAGGTAGTGCCCGCGGGCCCTCCACGTGCCCTGATCTGCGTCATCCCCTCGGGAAGGACGTGGGAGATCTCGACGTACCGGCCCGCGGAAGGACCGCGGTTGTCCACCCTGATCGTGTACGTGGCCTTCTCGCCGGGAAGGTAGGGGCTTTCGTCACCGCGTTCGGCCGACACTGCGAGGTGCACGTCGGACTTCAGCTGGACGTCGACCCTCCGGCTCGCGTCGTTGTTCTTCAGGTTCGCATCGTGGAGTCCGCCGAACGATTCGATGTAGGCGCCGAGTTCCAGTGTTTCGTCGTCGGCCGGCACGGAGACGGGGAGGATGAGGGTGGCACTCGCCCCCGCGTCCAGACCGTCCTCGATGGTCCAGAGTCCGTCCTTGTACTGTCCCTCCACCTTCTCGGTGTCGAGAACGGCTCCCTGGGGGAGGGGCACGGCGACCGTGACGCTGTCCGGCCTGGCCGGACCCGCGTTGGTCACCTTCACCGAAAGAAGCACGTCCTCCTTCGGGGCGGCCTTGCCCTCGCCGACCGGCGTGCGGTCGTCGTCCGCTCTCAGGACATCCGTCTCCACCTTCAGGTCGAGGACGTTGGTGATGCCGCTGCTGAAGCTGTTCCGGTCGTTCCCCTCTGTGACGTCGATGGTGGACGTGGTCACCTCGGCAGTCGACCTGAGGGGGCCGCTGGTGCTCCCGACCGTTCCGGCGAAGGTGACCGCAAGGTCCGTGTGCTCCTTCAGCTCCCCCACGGTGCAGGTGATCCAGTCGGCGTTGTCGGGCTCGCCGCATGCGAGATCGTTCGTGGTGAACGATTCCAGGCCCTCCGGCCTCAAGATCTTCAGCTGGACGTCCTTGGCCGGGCTGGTCCCGCTGTTCTCGATCTTCAAGGACAGCTTGGCCTCCTCGCCCTTGACGTACTTCTCGGGCTCCTTCTTCGAGAAGTCGCCTACCAGGCTCAGGTCGGCGGAGGCGATCTTGATCGTCTCCGCCGCGAGGTCGGTCGACTCCTCCTTCAGCCACTGGTTCGAGTGCAGGGTCGGCTGGTGGATGAACTCCATGGACGACGGCGCGTCCAACTTGTCAGCCATCTTGATGTCGTAGCTGACGGAGTACGCCCCCTCGGGCTCGATCAGGCCGCCCCCGGGCGAGGAGGCTCCCTTTCCGAGCGGGATGTGCAGGGTACCGGCGTCGAACCAAGCGTGGTTCTTCGGCAGTTCCAGCGGTTCCTCCGGCTTGTCACCGGACGTGTGCCTGACCACCACGGACGCCGGGTCGGCGGTGAATCCGTCCGGCACGGGGGCGGTGAGGATCGCGTTCTGCAGCGTGCCGCCACCGGCGTTCGTGACGGTGGTGGTCACGGTGTGCGGCTTCCCGACATCGAGGAGGCCCTCGGCCTTGACCGTGCTGTCCACGTCGGCCACGTAGTCGATCGCGAGCTCGTCGACGAGCGTGTTGCCGCTCAGATTCGACTGGATCTGCACCAGGGTGCGCTCCTGGCCCTCGGGAACCTTGTACTCGCCCTCCGAGACCTGCCACTTGTCCTTCTGCGAGACGACGGTGAACTCCTGCCTGGCGCCTTCTTCGTCCAGGTCCGACATCGAGAGGGTGAACCCACTGCCGGTGGCGTCGCGCAGCCCGGTGTGGGCGATCTTCCATCGGAGCGTCTCACCGGGCTTGGTTTCGATCGGCCGGGACATCGTCCCTCCGTAGAGTTGGACGAACTGGTGCCCCTCCCGGAGCCCGACGACGTCTGGATTCCAGGCGGGTGAGGACAGCACGGAGTGCCTCTTGTTCTTGTCAGTCCTCACCGCCCAATCTCCGGGCTTCATGGTCGAGGAGTCGGCCCTCGGCTCCTCGAACCCGTCGTTCAGCAGGAAGTGGGACTTGTCGAAGCCCGTCGGCTCGTCCTCGGGGGTCGCGTTCGCGTACTGCAGGACGAAGGTCGACATCAGCACGGCTGCAGCGCCTGCCCCCATGTAGACGTTCCGCCGAGACGCTCGATGCCTTTTCGCGGCCATGTGTCAAAACCCTTTCGCCACGTGAGCGGTTACGCGGAACAGAGAGCTCCGCGCTGGTCACTCTGGTGGGAAGGGTCCGCGGTTTCAGGGGTCGCACGGGCAGTCGCACGGGCAGTCTCGCGGGCGGGCACTCCAGCGCCCGGAACCATGGTCCGCAGGATGTGCTCAGCAGGCCTCGGTCTCGTCCGCGAGCTGCCGCAGCACGTCGGCACAGGACCAGCGGCGCTCGAACACCTCCCGCTGCCGGGCGGCGGACGATCCCCCGTGGATCAGGTCCGTGAGGGTCCGGGTGACGTGGTCGTAGTCCCCGGCCGCGTCCAGTTCGGGCCCGAGCAGGTCCACGAGCTGCCACGCCAGCGTGGCGGCGGGCACGTCCGCGCCCGTGAACGGGTCGAGGCCCGATCCTTCGAGGCCCTCCCGGGCCGCGCGCCAGCGTGCCAGCCGCAGCGTCCGGCCGGAGACGATGGGACCGGGAAGCATGTCGGGGTCCTCGGCGAGCACCCGGGCCACCAGGGCTCTGGACACGGCCGCCTGGAGCAGCGCTTCGTCCAGGCGCGAGGACATGTCGGGCGCCCGCAGTTCGAGGGTGGGCCAGTTCGCACTCGGCCGCAGGTCCCAGTAGACCATTGCCTCGTCCAGCGCGGCGCCGGAGTCCAGCAGGCTCCGCACCGCGCTGTCGTACGTGGCCGTCGAGGCGAAGTGCGGCGGCACCCCGGCGGACGGCCAGGAGGACCAGGCGACGCTGCGCCAGCTCGCATGGCCGGTGTCACGGCCGTTCCACACCGGGGAGCCCGCCGACAGCGCGATGAAGGTCGGGATCCAGGGGCGCATCCGGTTGGACGCGCGGACGGCCGCGTCCTTGTCGACCGAGCCGACGTGCACGTGGCGGCCGCATCCGACGAGGTTGTCGTTGAGCGAGCCGAAGAGGTCGTGGCGGACACGCCGGCGTTCCCGGTCGAGGTTCAGGTGCAGCGGGGAGGGCGGGGTGCGGACGGGAGACGCGGCGGCGATCAGGCGGTACCCGCGTGCACGGGCGGCGTCGGACAGGACCCGGCGGGCCGCGCCGAGGCTGTCGCGGAGCCCGGCCAGCGTGTGGTGCACCGGCGTGGCCGTCTCGACCTGGTAGCGGGTGCCTTCCCCGTGGAAGGCGTGGCCGGAGCCCGCCACGTCGGCCAGGATCTCGGCGGCGGCGGGGACCAGCTGCCAGCTGCGGGCGTCCACCAGCAGGTACTCCTCCTCCACCCCGAGGGACAGGGTGGGCGGCAGGCGGTCGGCGGCGGGCAGCGGGGCGGGGCGCGGACGGGTGGTCACCGTGCCGGTACCCGGCAGGGACGACAGAATTCTGGCGTTCAACGAACTCTCGCCAATCGAAAGGGCCGGTGCGGCACGGGTTTTCGGCGTCGTCGAGGCCGGTGGGCCGACCGCACGCCGCGGGAGTGGCGTTCCGCCAGGAGGAAGTCGACCTGAGAGCCGGCCGGAACACGTCTCCCATGCTCCGGCCGTACGGGCGACCGGTCGTCCACCGATCGGGGGGCCCGGGCAGGGGAGCCGCCTACAGCGTGCGCCAGTGCGCCGTGGGCCAGGCCACCGCGAAGGCCTTGCCGACCACTGCGTCATGGGGGATCGACCCCCCGTGGCCGTTGCCGAGGTGCACCCGAGAGTCGGCCGAGTTGCCCCGGTTGTCGCCCAGGACGAACAGCCGGCCGGCGGGCACGGTGACGCGGAACGGTTCGCTGCGGTGAGCGGCCCGGCCCGGCGGTCCGGGCGGCTCCACGAGTACGCCGTCGACACGGACCTGCCCGGAGGCATCCCCCTCGACGGTGTCTCCGCCCACCGCGACCACACGTTTGATCAGCGTCCTGCCGTCGTCCGCGGGCACCAGCCCCAGCGCGGTGAGCACCTCCTTGCCGGGCGGTGCAGGCGATCCGCGGTCCGTGGGCACCGGGGGCGACCAGCCGCCGGGGTCGGTGAAGACCACCACGTCGCCCCGCGCGGGGCGGCCCCCGAACCACGGGGTGAAGCGGTCCACCAGCACCCGGTCGCCGACGCGCAGCGTCGGCTCCATCGAGACCGAGGGGATCACGAATGCCTGCACGGCGAAGGTCTTGAGCAGCAGGGTCAGCGCGATGGCGGTGCACAGGACGCCTGCGATCCGGCGCGGGGTGCGCCCGGCACGGCGCCTGCGGACGCGGCGGGCCAGCCGGCGGCGCTCGGCCCGACCGGACCTGGGCGGCACACTCGGCGGGTCGGCGCCCGGTCCGTTCTCGGTCCGACGCCGACGGCCGGACGGAGCGGGCAGGCGCACGGGCGGGCCGAACTGCCGGGGAGACCGGGCGTGTCCGGGGGCCGGCGTGAACGTTTCAGGCTGCCCGGCCCGGGGTTGACGGGATGCTGCGGCTGCCTTGGCGGCGGCACTGCGCCGGGGTGGTGACGTCAGGGGTGGCTGCGGCACTGCGTGTCACTCCGGGCCGGTGCCCGGCGGCTGCTCGACGCGGCTCGTCCCCTCGGTCGGCAGCGCGGCCGCGGGGGTGGCGCCCGCCGCCCCCGGAGCGGGAAGGGTGATGGTCACGCAGGTGCCCTGGGGGCCGGAGGTGATCGCCATGGTGCCGTGGGCCGCTTCGATCCGCACGCGTTGTGAGGCGAGGCCGATGTGGCCGCTGAGCAGTTTGCTGTGCGGTTCGCCGGGGGTGATGCCGCGGCCGTCGTCGACGACCTCCAGCCGCCACACTCCCCCGTCGTCCACCAGGGAGACACCGAACCGGGTTGCCGCGGCATGCAGGACGATGTTGTTGAGGAGTTCCCGGGCCGCGGTGAAGACGAGGCTCTCGCGGGGATCGGGGTTCTCCGTGTCGTGCTGGACTTCGACCGTGCAGTCTCCGCGTAGACCGGCCCGCTCCGCCGTGCTGTTGACCAGCAGGTTCAGGATGTGCCCGATGCCTTTCACCTCCAGCATCAGGGGGTGCAGCTCGGCGGTGAGGTCGCGTAGCTGCCGGGAGATGTCGAGGAGTCTGATGCGGGCGATGGCGACGTCGTCGGGGCCGGCGAGCCGCTGGGCCGTGCCGAGTTCCAGGCGTACGGCCAGCACGGATTGCAGCGGGCCGTCGTGCAACAGCTCGGCGAGCGTGGCCCGTTCCCGCTCCTCGGCGCACATGACCTCGGCGAGGAGCTGTGTCCGCTCGCAGGTGAGCTGGTGGATCCGGTCGGAGCGCTCCTGGTACTGGCGGGCCACCGCCAGGCAGGCGACACACGTCAGGACGAGGAAGGCGAGGACCGCCACGGCGTTCTCGTCGACGGTGCGCACCCGCAGGCGGGAGTCCACCGCCAGCAGGAGTACGTACGCGGTGAGGCATACGCCGGCGATGGCCGCCGTGTGCCGCACCGGCAGCTGGAATGCCGCGAACATGGGGACGAGGAACAGGGCGAGCGCGAGCGCCGGTGATCCGTCGGAGACCAGCTGGAGGAGCGCGACGACGGCGACGTCCGCCCACAGCAGGCCTGCGGCGAGCCGGGGGTAGGGCCGCAGCACCGGCAGATGGCGGCGCCCGAGCGTCATGGCCGCGAGGACCAGCAGCCCGTAGCCGGCCAGGACGGCTGCTTGGGCGAAGGGGAACAGGCACCGGCCCGGGTGCTCCAGCGCCGAGGCCACCGCGAGGACGACGATGAACCCGAGCCGCAGCCAGGCGGCGATCCGGGCGATGTCGGCACGGTGGGACGTCTGGACGTCGTCGAGGCCTGCTCCGGAGTAGGTGCGCGGGAGGCCGCCGGCCGGCGGTGTCCCGTGCGGGGCGGCTGCATCGCCCGTCGCGTGCTTCACAGGGGAGTCCCGGATGTGGGGGACCTCGACCGGCATCCGGCGGGCCCGCTTCGGTTGTCGAACGCGGGCCGGTGCGGCCCGGAGGGCCCGGCATCCGGACCGGGTGGCGGGCTGGGCGCGCTGATTCGCGTTAATCGAGGATCCCGCGGCGCATGGCCTCGGCCACGACAGCGGCCCGCCCGGACACCCCCAGCTTGTCGCAGATGTGCTGGATGTGGGTCTTGACGGTGGAGGGCGCCAGGAAGACCCTGCGTGCGATGTCCGGGGTGGACATGCCGGACGCCAGCATCTTGAGGATCTCCGTCTCCCGCGGGGTCAGGTGCGGATCTCGTATCTCGGTGCGGGTGCGGATTTCGGAGATCAGGCCCGCCGTGAGCCGCGGGGGCAGCACGGGGTCGCCCCGGTGGCAGGCCTTGACCGCCTGGACGATCTCGGACGGCTCGGCCTCCTTCGTCAGGTAGCCCCAGGCCCCGTCCCGCAGCGCCTGGTACACCGTGGCGTTCTCCGTGAACGCGGAGAGGATCAGCATCCTGGTGGCCGACCCGGATTCGGACGCGCTGCGCGCGACCTGGGCACCGTCGAGCCCGGGCATGCGGTGGTCGAGCACGGCGACGTCGGGTTCGACCTCCATGATGGCGGACAGCGCCTCCTTGCCGTCCTGGCAGGCGCGGACGACGTCGAGACCGTCGTCGGCCTCCAGCTCCCGGCTCACTCCGTGGCGATAGACGGGGTGGTCGTCCGCGATCAGGACGCGGATGCGCGGCCGGGGCGTGGTGGTCATGTGGGTCCTCCATTGGGTAACGAGGTCTCATCCTCTCCACCTGCGCCGGGGACCGGACGAGGCGGACGGGCAGCATTTGGGCTGACCGAAGTGAGCCCGTTCAGGGGATTGACGGCTGGCCCTCCACCACACTCACGCCTTGTGACGGGTGTGCGTGCGGGCCGCCGCTAGAGGAGGAGGCCCCGGGCCGGCCACGGAAGGAGGCGCAAGACCAGCCACTCGGGCGCGGAGAGCCGGGGCACCGGCGCATCGGTGACGAGGCCGACGCTTCCCCCGAGAGGGTCCTCCGGGTACGTGGCGTCCGCTGCACCGGAGGTGCCGTCGCGGACCGGACCCGCCGCGCCCGGGCCCGCGTGGGCTCCGTCCCCGTCACCGGCACCCGGCTCCCCCACCGGCCGCACAGCGGTGACGACGGCCCTGGCGGCAGCGGTTCCGGCCGGGGCGCCGTCGGCCGGTGCGGCCCCCGGCTCGACGGTGAGGGTCACACGGGCCCCCGGGGGTCCGGTGACGGACAGATCGTGTGCCGCGCTCAAGGGCACCGCGCGACCCACCCCGTCGCGAAGCGAAGCGATGACCTCGCCCCTGCGGACGACCGGGGCGGCGACGAGGGCGCGGTCGGTTTCGGCGAGCAGCTGCCGGACGGGGGTGGTCAGGGTGGCTCTGCGCGGCTGGGCCAGGACGGCGCCGACGACGAGTCTGCTGCGGCCGGCGATGTCCCGGTGGGCGGCGAAGACGAGGTTTCGGCCGGCGGCACGGGTGGTGCCGGTCTTGCCCGCGAAGACGCCCTCCTCGCCCAGCATGGGATTGGTGTTGGCGTGGCGGTGACCGTGGACGTCGGTGTACGAGGAGCTCGCCAGGGCGGCGAAGTCCGGCAGGCGCAGAGCCGCCCGCAGGAGCTTGACCTGATCCGCCGCCGTGCTGACGGTGGTCGCCGCCAGCCCGCTCGGACCGGTGTAGTGGGTCTCGTCCATGCCGAGCCGCTGCGCGGTGCGGTTCATCTCGCCGACGAAGGCGGTCGGGACCGGGCCGTACCAGCGGGCCAGCTCGTCGGCGACGTTGTTCGCCGAAGCGGCCAGCAGCGCGCGGAGCGCGTCGCGTTCGGTCATGCGCTGCCCCGGCCGGAGCGGGACGACGGACTCCGCCCCGGCGGATCGTGCCCGGTAGCGGGCCGCTTCGGCGGCGGACACGGTGAACGACGGGCCGTCCTGCCCCGGCCGCAGCGGGTGCCGTGAAAGGAACACGTACGCCGTCATCACCTTGGCCGTACTGGCGGCGGGTACGGGGGTCTGGCCCGGCGAGGCGTACTCGCCGGCCCCGGCGACGGCGAACGCGGCCTGGCCGGTGGCGGGCCACTGCGGCGCTGCCGGGGTGCCCGGCAGGTGCCGCACGAGCTCGGAAGCGGCCGCCGGGCGGCCGAACAGCACCAGCGAGAGTGCGACGGCCGCGGTACACAGCACCGCGGTCAGCGCCGGCGCCACGGCCGCGAGCCGGCGCCGAGCCACTCCTCGTCGACCGGGGGGAGACGGCGGGGCTGCGGCGGAGGACATGAGGGGACTCCTTCGGTTCGGGGCTGCCCGCACGAGGGCGACGAGGGGAAAGCATCCGCACCCGCATCCGCATGACCTCAGGCAGACGGCGGGGACCGGCCGCAGACCGGCGGACACGTGCCGACTCGGGCTGCCGGCGCCCGGGCAGCGGACCGACGGGCACGGCTGCTGCCGTCCGGTTCTGCCACCCTGCGCCGTCCCGGAGGCCCTCCGGATCCCCTGATCGAGGGAACCGGCGGCTGACCCGCCCCACCGGCCCGCCCCGGACAGGGGGCGCGGTGGAGAAGCGCCGACGGCCGTGGCACCGCAGGAGCGGCAGGACGACCCGGCGCGGGGACCTAAGCGTCCACCGGCACGACCGCCCGATCGGTGGACGAGAGGCTGCCGTGCAATTCCTACGGTGAGATCACCGGCGCACATGACGCAGGACCGTCTCCGACCGCCGACACGTCACGACTGGAAGGGTGAGCTCGTTGTCCAAGTACAGGCCCCGGGCCGAGATGACACCGGAACAGAGCGCCCGCGCACGGCGGGACGCCAAGCGGCGCAAGTTCCTCGTCCAGCGCGGTACGCCCTCCCGCAGCCGGAACATCTCCGAGGTCCAGCGACACGTCCGCCGTCTGTACTACGACGGCGGGATGACCTCCCGCGCCATGGCCGCCCAGAGCGGCGTCAGCCGGGACACGATCATGCAGGTGATCAAGGGGTACCGGGTGGTGCAGGGGCGGCGTACGACCGTCTCCTGCCTGCTGCAGTCCACGATCGACAAGCTCTCGACGATCCGGCTGGAGCTGGCCCCGCCCGAGGACCTCCTGGGTGCGCACATCCCGCCCACCGGCACCCGCCGCCGCCTGCAGGCGCTCAGCGCCATGGGCTACGACTCCGTCTGGATGGCCGAGCGGCTGGGGACCTGTGCGGGCAACATCGGAGCCCTGATACGCGGCCACCGGGGCCGGTGCTACGTGTACGCGGCGACCGCCCGGCGCGTGCGCACCCTGTACGCCACGTACCAGCACGTCGACCCCGCCGAGACGGGCCGCAGCGCCTGGCACATCAGCACCGCCAAGAGCCGGGCCCGCAAGCAGGGCTACGCCCCGCCGTGGTGCTGGGACGAGGAGACGATCGACGACCCGCACGCCGAACCCGAGTGGACGGGCGCGTGCGGAACCTCCCGGGGCCATGCCATCCACCGGCGCGAGCAGATCGCGACCTGCGGCCCCTGCCGCGAGGCCAAGCACAACGAAGCCGACGAGCCGAAGGCGCCGGTCATGGCCCTGTCGGTGACCCGGGAGCGGCCCGCCCGCCGGGGCACGACGCGCCCGGGCAAGGCGGCGGCGGTGCGGCCGGCGGAGGTCCGCGCCCGGCAGCGCACGGCTGCCTGACCGGACACCCGGCGGATCACCGGCGCGGACCGTCGTGCTCCCCTGCGCTGCCGGCCGCGGACCGTTACGCGGCCGAGGTCCCGCCGGGAGCGTTCGGCGGCGTGCCGGGGTCTCTCACGCACCGGGGGACTCTCACGGACCGGGGTCGGCGGCGCACTTCTGCGGCCAGCGCGCGAGCGTGTACCCGCTGCCGAGTTCCTCGAGCGGGAGCCGGGTGACGATGCCGCAGGGTTCGCGGCAGAGGGCGAAGTGGCCCAGCTCGCTGTTCTCCAACTCGATGAGGTGCAGTTCCTCCGGCGCCGTGTACTGCACGGCGTCGTCCTCGGCATCGTCCTTCGCCTCGGCGCGCGCCCAGACCTGCCCGGGTGCGGCCAGCAGGTGCACGCACCCGGTGGCGTAGGCGTAGCAGGCGACCTCCAGCGCGGCCTGCGGGTCCAGGAGGTCCATCGCCTCCAGCCGCCCCTGGTACTCCTTGACCAGCTCCGCGGCACGCACTCCGCCCACGACCAGATCTATTCTTGAACTCATGTGAACCAACTCCGCTGCGCAGTAGTGATTTTCCGGTCACGTCACCGGTGCGGCGCGGAGGGCGCGGCAGCCGGCTGGGTGAGTTGCACATGTTCCGGTCCCCGCGCCGGGAGACCCTTCTCCTTTGAGGCAGGCATCCGGGCAGTCCTTCCTCGAAGGGCCGTACCTTGCGCATCGGGCCCTCCTGCGGCCCCACGGCTGCCTGAACGGGATTGCCCGCCCCGTCCGCACCGTGATCGGGTCGAGCCAGCCGCCCGGGCGCCGCCCCGGCCGGCCTCCCCGCCCCTCCCTGCCAAAGGCCCGCACCATGCAAGTCCGCACCGCACGCACCGCTTTGAAGGTCCTGGACATCGATGTCGCCGCCTTGGCCGAGGACACCCTCCGGGTCCAGGCACAGGCCCTCGGCATGCCGCCCCGCGCGCTCGACCACCGGATCCCGGAGCGCCGCGCCCGCGGGGCGTGCGAGCTGACCGCCCTCGGCGCCTTCGAAGGCGGCCGGCTCGTGGGCTTCGCCTACGGGATCGCGGCCCGCGAGCCCTACGGGTGGCGGGGGCCGGTCACCGCGACCCTGCAGGCGGCCGGCCGGCACGCCTGGGCCGAGGACGCGTTCTACCTCTGCGAGATGCACGTGCTGCCCGCCTTCCAGCGCCGAGGGCTGGGCACGCTCCTGCTCACCTCCCTGTGCGAGCGCGCGACGGAGCGCCGGGTGATCCTGACGACGCCCCACCGGCCGACGCCCGCCCGCCGGCTGTACCACCGCCACGGCTACCGCGACCTGGCGAGCACGGGCTCCGCCGGTTCCGATGCGGAGCCGTACGCGATCATGGGGGCGGAGCTGCCCCTCCGCCCGGCCGCCGTCCCCGCCACCTTCTCCGCCTTCTCCACCTTCGCGGCCTGAACGCAGGGCCCGGACCGGTGGAGGCTCCCTCCCCCGCCGCCCGGCCCGGTCAGGGGATCCCGCCGTACTGCTGCCGGCGGGACGCTGGCTCCTGCGACACCACGCGCCCCGGAACTCCGCTCCCCGGAGTCTCCGGGCCCAGGCACGGCCCGTCCGCAGGAGAACGCATGCTCGCCGTCGACGTTCCCGAGTCCCGCCTGTCCCGTCCCGGCTGGATGCAGGCCGCGCTGCGCCAGGCCTCCCGTTCGGGCTGCCGCTATCCGATGGGCGCCGTACTCGTCCACGGCAACCGCATCCTGGCCGCCGCCCCCAACAAGCGGCGCAACGCCCCCTCCGTGGACTTCCGCAACAGCACCTTCCACGCCGAGGTGGCCACGCTCCGGCGGGCCCGGCGCACCGAAGGAGCCACCATGTACGTCGCCCGGGTGGACGCCCGGCTGCGCCCGGCCATGGCCCGGCCCTGCCGCCGCTGCCAGCAGGCCCTGTGGGAGGCGGGCGTCCAACGCGTGTTCTACACGGACCGGAGCGGCGCCGTGCAGGGCATGGCCATCGTCCACGGCCCTTGAGCGCTCCGCGCGGATCAGGCCCCCGTAGCCCGGCATTAGGCGGACCGCAAGGTTCCCGGTCTCACGATGGACACCACCCCCGGCACGCCCACGCGCTGCCGTCCCACCGAAAGGCCCGACATGCCGTCCACCCTCGTCGACATCGCAGCCGCCGCCTCCCCGCCGCACGGCTCGGACGTCCGCGCCGTGCGGCGGACCTTCTACCGGGTGCGGCAGGGGCTGTGGCAGCTGGTGGCAGCGGGGTCCCCGGACCACAAGCGGACCCGCCGGTGAGCAGGGCCCGCCGCCGGGTGACCGCCCGGCCGGCCGAGGTCGATCCGCCGGGAGGACGGCCGTTGTCCCGGCAGGAGGCCCGGGCCCGCAGCCGTTCCCGGAACCGGCGCCGCACCCTGATCAGGGCCGGGGTCGTCACGGCGCTGGTGGTGGCCGTGGGCGGCGGCTCCCTCGCGTACGCCTTCTACTCGCAGCTGAACGGCAACATCAAGACGGCGGACCTCACCACGTCCCTCGGGGACGACCGGCCGGCGCAGTCCCCGCGCGGCGCCCTGAACATCGCGCTGATCGGTTCGGACAGCCGGAAGGGGACCGGCGATGCCTACGGCAAGGGGTACACCGGCCAGCAGTCCGACACGCTGATGGTTCTGCACCTGTCCGCGGATCACAAGCAGGCCACCGTCGTATCGTTGCCCCGCGATTCCTGGGTCGACGTCCCCAGCTGCGACATCGGCAACGGCAAGACCTCCCGGCCGACCAAGGGAAAGATCAACAGCGCCTTCGCGGTCGGCAGCTCCAACGGCGGCGTGGCGGGCGGCGCGGCCTGCGCCATCAAAACGGTCGAGCACAACACGGGACTGCACATCGACCATTTCATGGAGATCGACTTCTCCGGCTTCAAGGACATGGTGAACGCGCTCGGCGGTGTCCGGATGTGCCTGCCCGAAGCGATCAAGGACAAGAAGGCGAAGCTCTCGCTGCCCGCCGGCTGCCAGAAGCTCAACGGCGAGAAGGCGCTGGGGTTCGCCCGGGCCCGCTACGCGCTCGGCGACGGCAGCGACATCGGCCGCATCGGCCGCCAGCAGGAACTCCTCAACGCGATATTCGCGACCGTACAGGCAAAGAAGCTCGACCCGCGCGCGATGTACCGGATGGCCGGCGCCGCGACCAAGTCCCTGACGGTCGACAACAAGCTCGGGGGCCTCTCCGGGCTGCTCGCCCTCGGCAAGGACTTCCAGGCGATGCCCAAGGACAAGCTGACGTTCGTCACGGTCCCGAACTACCCGCGCGAGCTCGACGTCCCCTCCGACAAGGCCAACGTCGTCTGGAAGCCCGCGGCCGAGGAACTCTTCGCCGCCCTCCGCGACGACAAGCCCGTCGACAAGAAGGGCCGGCCGCTCGACGCGTCCGGCACGCAGTCGACCACGGACGCCGGCAAGACCCTCAAGCGGCAGGACATCAAGGTCAAGGTCCTCAACAGCACCACGGTGCCCGGCAAGGCCGCGGCCGCCTCCCGGAAGGCGGCCGCGGCCGGCTTCCGTACCGCGGGCACCGGCGACGAACACCCCGTGCTGGACACGACGGTGATCCGGTACGGACCCCAGGGGAAGCCGGCGGCGCTCGAACTGGCCGCCGCGTTCGGACTCGACGCCAACCGGCTCCGGCAGCGGGGCGACGCTCCGGCGACCTCGGTCACGCTCGTCCTCGGCACCGACCTCAAGGCGGCGGGCTTCTGAGCACGCCGGCACCGGGTACCGCGGTGCCGGCCACGTGCAAGGGCCTGGACTTCACCAAGTGAAGGCCAGGCCCTTGCGCATGTGCACGTGCCCGCAGGCGGTTCAGTCCCGTTTGCGGACGTTGCGGGCCCACGGCCCGCGGGCGCTGTCGCACAGCTCGTACACGACCGCGTCGCCCTCGGCCGGCTGACCCGCACCGGGCTCGGTGGCCATGTCGCAGCGGTGGACGAACAGATCGGGCTGACCGTCCCCGTCCGGGGTGATGAGCCCGAACTCGCCCCGTGGGGAGCGCCACAGCACCGTCCCCGACGTGGTTCTCGTATTCGGCATGTCCTGTTCCCTTCTCCATGCGCTTGATGCGCCAGCAGCGTCGCTGGTGGCAACCAATCACCTGCCGGGCGCGCGGTGAAGGAGGGGCGGGACAGCGATTCGGGCAGCCGGCTGCCCGGCGACCCGCACGTGCAGCACATGACGCGGTGGCCCGGCAACCCCCGGCGGTACGCACATCCGGGGGAGACGAACTCCGGCGCCCGGCCGCGCCCAAGGACCGATGGCAGCGCCGCACCGACCGCCCAAAATCGGGAGGAATCCGGAAAGGAACCGAAAGTTGAAAATCAACAGGACTGCGGCCACGATCGCGGCCACCACGGTCATCGCGCTGGCAACAGCCACACTGGGCACCGGCGCCTCCGCCACGAGCAGCCCCCAAGTAAAGCCGACCATCGTTCTGGTGCACGGTGCCTTCGCCGACTCGTCGGGGTGGAACGACGTCGTCCAGCGCCTCCAGGCGCGCGGCTACAAGGTCGTGGCCGCTGCCAATCCGCTGCGCGGCCTCTCCTCCGACTCGGCCTACGTGGCCGAGCTCCTCAAGGGCATCACGGGGCCGGTGGTACTCGCGGGCCACTCCTACGGCGGCGAAGTGATCACCAATGCTGCCGCCGTTTCCCCGCAGGTCAAGGCTCTCGTGTACATCGCGGCCATCGCCCCCGACAAGGGCGAGAGCGCCAACGACGTACTCGGCAGGTTCCCCGGCAGCCAACTGCCCGAGTCCCTCAACCCGGTGCCCTACACCCGCGCCGACGGCACTGCCGGGGCGGACCTGTACATCAAACCGGACAAGTTCCGCCAGGCCTTCGCCGGCGACGTGCCCGCGTGGAAGGCGTCCGTCATGGCGGCGACGCAGCGCCCGATCGAGGCGTCCAGCCTGGGCGACCGGAGCACGTACGCCGCCTGGCAGTCCATCCCCTCCTGGTACCTCGTGGCGCAGCAGGACAAGGCCATCCCGCCGGCAGCCCAGCGATTCATGGCCGAGCGCGCCGGTGCGCACACCGTTGAGGTGGACGCGGCGCACGCCGCCGCCGTCTCGCAGCCGAAGGCCGTGAGCGGCATCATCCTGGATGCTGCCGAGAGCGTGCGGACGAACTAGACCACTGGTCATTGCCACTGGTCCTTCGGGGCCACCGTCCTACACGGTGAGGGGTCCGGGCCGACGCCCGGGCCCCTCACCCGCGTTGGGCCGATCCCTCGGCTTGCCGCAGCCACCCGGTCGCGTCGGCCGCGGGCAGCGCCGGCGACACGAGCCAGCCCTGGACCACCGGGACGCCCATCGCCTCCAGCAGATGCACGTCCTGCCGGCTCTCCACCCCCTCGGCCACCACGTCCAGCCCCAGGGAATGTGCCAGGTCCACCGAACACCGGACCACGGCCGCGTCCCGCGGGTCTTCGGCCATCCGCGAGACGAAGGACCGGTCGATCTTCATCTCGTCGAGAGGCAGTTCCCGCAGCCGGACGATCGAGGAGTGCCCGGTTCCGAAGTCGTCCAGGGAGGTACGGACACCGAGTCCGCGCAGCTCGGCAAGGGCCACGGCCAGCGCGGCCACGTCGCGCGTCTCCGAGCTCTCCGTCACCTCGACCGTCAGCGACTCGCCCGGCAGGCCGTGCCCGCGCAGGAGGTCGCGCACCACCACGGGGAAACCGGGGGCCAGAGCGCACGCCGGGGAGATGTTGACCGAGACCGGGACCGCGAGTCCCTCCTCCCGCCATGCGGCTGCCTGGGCGATCGCCGTGTCGAGCACGTACCGCGTCAGAGGGGGCATCAACCCGTCGCGCTCCGCGCGCTCGATCAGCGGGCCCGGCAACTCCCGCCCGCCGTCCAGCCGCCGGCGGCGCAGCAGCGCCTCCATGCCGGCAGCTCTGCCGCACAAGGTCACCTGCGGCTGGTAATGGAGCTCCAGCGAACCGCCGCCCAGTGCCCGCTCCAGGTCCCGCACGTCGTCGGGCCCGGACTCGTCCGGGGGCCCGCCACACGGCCGGCCGGACCGGCCGCCGAACACCCGGGCGAGCAACAGCGCCAGGCACACGCCGCCGAAGACGGCCACCGTGAAGTACCGCTCCTGCTTCGCCACCGGTTCCCCTGCCATGGTGATGCCCTGCCTTCTTTCTCCGTAGTCCCGGTCAGCACACGGTCCCCTGCCGGCAGGCGGGCCGCCAGCCCTCGCGGTCAGTCCGCCGTGCACACCGGGCCTCCCGGCAGGTCGCCGCGTACGGACGGGTCTGGGTACCTCGACGTCGCGGCCGTGACAGTCCCCGGGGGTCAGGATTGCCCTCGCTCGGCCGCTCCTGTGCTGTACAAGATCGCTTCCTCCAGATCCAGCCGGCGTACGAGCAGCCGCATCGTCTCCGTGTCGAGCCGGCGCCGGTCCCTCAGGTCCACCAGGACGCGCCGTTCCTCGGCGAGGAGTTCGGCCGCGAGCCGCCGGTAGGTGACGTGCGCGCGCTCCTCTTCGGGCAGGGCGCCGTAGTGCTCCCGGGCCGCGTCCTCCACGGCGCTCAGCCGCCGCCCGGGCATCCGGCGCAGCCGCTCCTCCAGCGGCGGGGGCAGCACGTTGCGCCTGTCGCGGAGGAGTTCTTCGATCCGGGCTTCGGCCGCACGTGACGCCGCCTGCTGGGCCTGCGCCGCGGCCCGCGCCTCCTCGGCCCGATCACGGCTTGGCAGCTTCACCAGCCGTACCAGCGGTGTCAGGGTGAAACCCTGGACGAGGAGCGTGGAGATCACGGTGGTGAAGGTGAGGAAGAGGATGAGGCTCCGGGCGGGGAAGGCCTCCTCCCCCGCGGGCCCCGGCGTCGTCGCCGGGATGGAGAAGGCGACCGCCAGGGAGACCACCCCCCGCATGCCCGACCATCCCACGATGAGGGTCGATCTCCAGCTCGTGTCGGGCTCGCGGCGGCGGATCCGGGCGCTGAGCAGCCTCGGCAGGAAGGTCCAGGGGAAGACCCACAGCAGCCGGACCGCCACGACCAGCAGGAAGACCGACACCGCGTACCGGACCAGCTGCCCCGCACCGTACGCCTCCAGTCCGTCGAGGACCCGTGGCAACTGCAGCCCGATCAGGGCGAAGACCACGGATTCGAGGGCGAAGACGAGCATGCGCCATACCGCCGTCTCCTGCAGGCGGGCCGCGAAGTCGACCTCCCAGGACCGGTGTCCGAGGTACAGGGCCACCACGACGACGGCGAGCACTCCGGAGGTGTGCAGCCGCTCCGCGAGGGCGAACACCGCGAAGGGCATCAGCAGCGAGAGGATGTTGTGCAGGACGGGTTCCCTCAGCCGGCGGCGCATCCAGTGGATCGGCACCATCAGCACCAGTCCGGTGGCGACCCCGCCCACCGCGGTCGTCAGGAACTCGGCCAGGCCGCCCGCCCAGCCGGTGCCCTCCCCCACCGATACGGCGAGCATCACCTTGAAGAGGGTGATCGCCGTGGCATCGTTGGCCAGCGACTCGCCCTCCAGGATGGCGGTGATCCGAGGGGGCAGCCGGAGCTTGCGCGCGATCGCGGTGGCCGCCACCGCATCGGGCGGTGCGAGGACCGCGCCGAGGACCAGTGCGGAGGTCAGCGGCATGCCGGGCACCAGCAGGTGGACTCCGTAGCCGACCGCGAGCGCGGCGAAGAGCACGTAGCCGATCGCCAGCCAGAGCACCGGCCGGATCGCGGCCACCAGGTCCGGGTACGAGCTGTCCGACGCCGCACCGTACAGCAGCGGTGGCAGCATCAAGGGGATGACGACTGCCGGGTCCAGCGCGTACGCGGGCACTCCCGGCACGGTGGCCAGCACCAGGCCGATGACCACCAGGAGCAGCGGTGCGGGCACCGGCCCGCGCCGCGCCGCGGCTCCGACGGCCACGCTTCCCGCTATGAGAGCGAGCACCTCCAGAATCTCCATGCCTGCTTTCCACGGGGCGAGTTGGGGGCAGGCACAGGTGCGGCCGGCGGCGGGCGCTGCCTGCAGACAGCCCGAACGCTACGTACAGCCCTGGGTACTTGCCGCCAAGGAGATACGCGGCGCTGCGCTATCGACCAAGGCGATCCGGCCCGGGATGCGGTTCCCCCCGGTCCGCGCGGCACGGGCAGCCGGTCCTGCCCGGGCACGGCTGGTCGCACGCCCTCCCGGACGCGAGGTCCTGACGGCCCGACCGGGTGTGGACCCCCCAGCCGGCCACCACCACCAGACACGTACCGGCGACGAACGCGACCGCGTCGAGGTCGTGCAGGCGGGCCGTGATCCCCAGGAGGCCGATGACGGCTGCCAGAGCCAGCACGGCGAGGGCCGCCGCGTCCGCAACCGACCAGGATGACGATGCGTCATTCGTGCCGTGGGGCGGACCCTGGTCAATGGCCGTCCGGGCCCGTGCGGTCCACTGCGTTCCCGTCATCGTGTCCTGCCTTCCTTCGGGGCCGTCGGACGGCACCCACTGCTGCGGCCGTCCCGGGACCTGCCTGTGCTCGGGATCGGTGCGCCGGACACCGGAGCGCCGTACGCGTGCCACCGGGGCGCGTCGGGAACGCCCCCGGCCCGCACCACGGGCCGGCGCCCCCGCCACGGCCGTCGGATTCCGCCCACCGGTTCCCCCTTTCGGCGCGGCACTCCGCCCCGCGGTCTCACCGGGCGAGCCGGTGCAGGCCACGGCGGTCGTAGTAGGTGGTCACCGCCAGGCCCAGCAGCAGTGCCGCGACCAGACCGGCTCCCGTCATCGCCCACGCCCGGGTCAGACCCGCATCGGCCTGCGCCCCGAAGTAGAAGATGGCCCTGACCCCGTCCGTGACCTGCCGCATCGGCTCGAACTCCGCCAGCAGCCGGTAGGCCGCCGGCACCGCCTGGACCGGGATCGTCCCGCCCGAGGACGGCAGGGCCAGAGCGATGAAGAGCAGCATCGCGACCGGCTGCCCCAGCGCCCCCAGTACGGACGTCAGGGCCTGCACCCCCACCCCGACCGCGGCGGTCGCGCAGACGGAGTAGACCCACAGCAGCGGCAGGTGCCCGGCGTCCATGTCCAGGAATCCCACGGTGACCGCCAACAGCAGCAAGGCGGTCACCGGCGCGAGCGCCACCGTAAACCCGGTATTGACCAGGAAGGCCTGGCGGCGGCTGATCGCCACCAGGGGGCGGTGCGTGCGCAGCGGTCCGAAATCGCTGGCGGCGTAGCCGAGTCCGACGTCGGTGCCGCTGCTGACGATCCCCGCGCTCAGGAATCCGATGAGCACGAGGAGCAGCGCGTAGTAGAAGGCCGACAGGCCCATGCCGGTGCGCGTGCCGATGGGGTGTCCCACGGAGACGGACACCTCCACCGGATCGGCGAGCAGCAGCCGTGTCGCGGGGCCGGGATCGGGAACACCGTCGGCGGTGTTCCCGGCGAGCAGCACGGCACCGAGTCGCTGGGAGGCTCCGTGGGCCGCCTGCTGCATGGTTGAGCTCGCCAGCGAGGAGCCGAGGCTCCCGGCCCCCGGGTTGGTGAGCACATCGATCCGGGGCCGGGCCGGTGCAGGGGCCGCCTGGTGACCGCCGGTGGTGAGGGACTGCACCCTCGCGGTGAAGTCGGGCGGGATCACGAGGACTCCGTAGAGCTCGTCGGAGGCCAGTTGCCGGCGCGCCTCGGCGAGGCCGAGCGGCTTCCAGTCGAGGTGCCGGTCCGGATCCGCGGCGCGCAGGGATGCCGCGATCCGCGGTCCGAGCGCTTCCGCACCGGTGGCCCCCCGGTCCTCGCTCACGAGCCCGATCGGCAGGTTCTTCATGTCGCCGCGCGGGTCGAGGATCCCGCCCATGTAGATCAGCGGGAGCAGCAGGGCCAGCACGCTCACCAGCCCCGCCGGTACGGCCCAGACGGACGGGCTCAGCAGTGTTCTGCGAAGCGGGTGTTCCGCTGCTTGCCGGTGTGTGGACGACATGGAACCTTCTCGGGCCTCGGAGCGCACGGGCTGACGGCCGGCGCCGCGGCCCCGTCCGGGCGCGGAGGCCAGACCACGCCGTCTGGTTGACCCAGGCATGATCATCCACTCCGCCGGCCGCCCGCATCCCCCCAGCGAAGCGGCCACAGGCCTAGGTCTGTGCAGTGCTGGTACCGGTCAGGCGGTGCGCGTACGGGGTCGGCAGCGACGGCGAGCGCCCGCCGGGGAACCAAGCCGTGCACAGGTCCCGGTACGACACGGGGATCGATACACCGTGCGCACGGCCGGCGACCCGGGCTTCCACGTGGCCCGGGGAATGAGCCGGTCCCAGGTGGCCTGCCGTTCATGAGTCCAGGGCCGCTGGGCGTGCGCGGCGTTGTACAGACGGACCATCGCCGGATCGGCCGACGTGCCGCTGGCGGACGCCCGGTACAGCCGTACCCGGACACTCTCCCACCGCACGTTCGACGTTGCGTACGGGGACGACCAGGCGGGCTTCGGCCACGGCCCTGACGAAACCGAACCTCTCGCTGAGATCCCTCAGCCTCCTGATCGCACAGGTGCCGCGGGCAGCCCGCGGCTGAGCGGCTCGCCCTGCTTTCGGCTCAGTCGGTGGAACCCTCGGTCGGCGTCAGGTGCAACTGGTCGCCGGTGCGGGTGATGCCGAACCGGGCCAGGGCCTCGGTCGCCGGTCCCTGCAGGACGGCGCCGGTGGTGGCGTCGAAGCAGGAGTTGTGGCAGGGGCAGAGGAAGCGGCCGTCCTTGGGCGGGTTCACGGTGCAGTGCGAGTGGGTGCACACCCCGGACAGGGCGGTGTACTGCCCGCCTTTCGGTTGCTGGACATAGACGGGGTCGCCGCTTCCCGGTGCGGAGACCCTCAGCGCACCGCCGAGCGGAACCGAGGCGGCGGCGAACCCGGGGCCCGTCGGTGCGGCAGAGCCCGCGGGCGCGGCGGCGGTCGCCGACGCGGCCCTGGTGCGCGGGCGGCTGCGGGCCACCGCCGATCCGGTCAGCAGGGCCGCTCCGGCGACGGCCAGGGTGGCGATGCCGCCGTCCATCAGGATCTGACGGCGGACGCGGTTTGGGGCGCCGCCGGTGGCGGCCGCCCCCCTGCGGGCGTGCCGGGACATCAGTGCGTCCAGGGAGAGGTGGGGCGTCCCGGCGATGACCAGCGGCAGCCAGGCCATCAGATAGATCAGGTCATTGCCCAGGTAGTACGGGTGGACGCCCCAGCTGACGCTCAGCCACAGGGTCAGGTTCAAGGCCGCCCCGCCGAGCGCGGCCAACCTGCCCCACAGGCCCAGCAGTGCCCCGAAGCCCACCGCGAGCTCGCCGAAGGCCATGGCCAGTGCGCTGGGCACGGGCGCGGCGGCGGCCCGGTCGAGCAGTGCACCGATCGGGCTGTGCGCCGCCACCGCGTGGGCCTGTGCGGCCATGGACGCGGGGTCGGCGAGGCTGCCCAGGTAGTGCGGGTCGGCAAGCTTGTCCAGGCCGGCGTAGATGAAGGTGACGCCGAGGAAGAGCCGTAGAGGCAGCAGCGCGTGGCGGCTGACGGCGCGGTCGGCGCCGGGGGTGAGGTTGGGGGTGAGGGCCAGGGTGAGTCTGGATCTGGGTCTGGGGGCTACGGCAGCGGTGGCGTGGGGCGGTTGGTCCATGGCGGGGGTCCGATCGGTACGGCGGACGGGTCCGGAAGGAACGGGAAAGGGAACAGGAAGGGGAGGGAGGAGCGCAAGGGGGGAGCAAGGCGCCGGCGTCGTGTCAGTCGGCGGAGCCGCTGCCTGGGGCGGCCAGGCGGCAGTTCGCGGCGGCCTCGCCGCTCAGCTTCGGGCAGAGGCTGGTCCTGGCCGCCGTCTTGTCCGCGTAGTTGACGTCCCAGTAGCTGACCATCCCTGCGGCGCAGGCCTGCCGCTGCCAGACCGACGGGGCCCGCTGGCACTGCTCGGCCACCCACACCGGGCGGTCGATGTTGTACTTCATCGTCCTTGAGCCCATGCCCCGCGAGCAGTCCGAACGGCTGCCGCTGGTGGGTGCTTTGAGGCACCAGGCGAGTCCCTGGACGAAGGCCTCGGGGTTGGCGGCGTAGTCGTGGGTCTGCAGGTAGTAGATGGGCGCGTAGAAGTAGCAGGCGCTCTGGTGGGCCGCCGGCTGCCCGGCGCACGGGTACTGGGCTTCGGCGGCGAGCTTGTCGGCCGGGAGCTTGGCCAGGGCGGTCGGGTCGCCCTCGTCCGGCTCGAACAGCTGCATGAAGATGCCCTCGGAGCATGAGGTCACCTGTTTGGCCTGGGGAAAGCGGTCGCACATCTTCTCGGCGGCCGGGACGTCCAGGTGGGACACGAACATCGCGCCGTGGCCTATGCCGTGGATGCAGGCCCCGGTCTGCGCCGGGGAGCACAGGGTGGTGACGGCGGTGGACGGGTTCGGCGCCTCCTGCAGTTTCTCCTCCACCACCCCGTGCAGGTAGCCGGAGCCGCAGACGTCGTTGGGGAAGGACACCGCCTTGGTGAAGTCTCCGTGGTACTTCGCCAGCGCGGCGTGTCCGACCTCGTGGGTGACGGGGTGGCAGAAGCCCGCCACATAGGGGGACTTGAGAGTGATCTGTTCCAGGTCGGCCAGTGCGACGCCGGGATCCTTCACGGCGGTCTCGGCGACCAGGTAGTTGCGCAGGGTGCTCAGCGTCCATACCGCCGGGACGGTGGGGGCGGCGGAGGACGGCGCGGTGGAGGGCGCGGCGCCCGGCCCGGTCGGCGCTCGACCCGCCACCAGGGCCGCCGCTGCCGACGGAGCCGGGACGGCGTCGCCCGACCAGGGCGTGGTGGCCACGGCCCAGATTCCCGCCACGCACAGGTAGAAGGCCACGAGCAGAGCGAGCGGTCGGTACATCGGCAGGTCCCCCCGGTCATACCGTGTTCAGCTGCGGCACGGGACACCCAGCCCCCGTCCTCGATCCGAGCAGTGCCCGGACCGACCATCCTGCGATGACACCGGCCGGACCGTCTTGGATAAATCGGAAGCTGACGGGAATCCCCGGGACCCGACCGAACCTGCCCTCACCCCGCGCGGGCCCGGCTAGATCCGAAAGAGACGGTCTAGCCGATGGACCCTCGGGCGATGCGCACGCCATCGCGGGAGGGGCCGACCCAGAGGTTTCCCGCGCCGGGGCAATCGCCGTACTCCTTGACCCAAGTCGACGTCCCCTGCACGCCTCCGGATCGAGGGTTCCCGAAGGTGACGTCGTACCTTGGCTGCTCGCTGCAACTCGGTACGTTGTAGTACTCGACGAATCCAGCGTGAGAGGTTCGAAGCTGGCCCGAGCCTCCCGGCAATGTGTACGTGCCGATGTGAATCACGGTCCCATCGGAGGTGTCCAGGATGTCGCCCTTCCACGAGTTTTCGCCGATGCGCTTCACGGTAACGTCGTAGGAGTGTCCATAGGTGGTATTGAATTCGACACCGCAGCTGACTCCGGCGCCACCGTCGGCGCCGTTCGAGCAATTCGGGTCCGTGCTGACCGAGCCTTGGATGAAACTTGAAAAGACTCCGCGCAGCCGATGGTGGCCGTCGGCATCAGGATACGGCTGCAGTCCGGTGTAGCCGCCGTCGTTCTGATTCATGAAGCCGTACTGCATCGCGAAATACGCACCACTGCGATGCGCCGTGCCCCTGTTTACGGTGATCGGAAATGTCAGTTCGTTTACACCGGATGCCGCGCCACCGGGAATGGACCAGTTCAGCGACTCGTTGCCACCGAACCTTTGTGCCTGCGCCGGAGCTTCGGAGAGTGGGGTGGCGCTCGCGCCGTCGAGCCCACCGGCATACAGGTAACCTGCCGCGATCGCCGCCGCGAAAACCGCGCTCACACCCGAGAAGACCAATCGGGGCTTCCTGTGCCGCCGCCGACGTGCCTTCAATTGCCGCTGTGACATCTGCACCTCAATCATGCGTCAGGTATCCGGAACACCCAAAAGCCTGCCAGACACCAACCGCGCACAATTCAGACAAAGAGGGAGATGCCCGCAGGATCCGATCCGTCATCTCGTGACGCAATCCGATGAACGGTCAACTCGCCTGGTGGGCAGCCGAGTTGCAGATTGCGACACCCGTCGACTGGATCAGATTCAGAGGCAACGTTATCCGATCGTGACATTTCTGCATTGGTGACAAATTACTACCCTCGAGTATTTTGAAGTGAGTTCATGATTTGGGAGGCCGAGAATCACCGCCACCGCGCGTGCCGCATGGAGTCGAAACTGTTTGATTGCTGTACACGCCGGTTCGCACGGCGACGTCGCTCGCCTCTTCAGCGGGTTCCCTGCATGTCTGGCGCGGTGGTGTCGAGGGCAGTGGCGTCAAGGGCAGTGGTGATGTCGTCGAGGGCGTTGCTGAGGAGAGTTCCCGCGTGGTGCAGGGCCTTCTCCTGGGGGTTGGGGGTGTTCCAGTCGGCGAGTGCTTGTCGGACTGGTTCCCAGGTGGGGGCGCGGTTGTTGCGGACCGATTCGGCGGCTTCCCGGGCGGACTGCCGCAAGGCGGTGGCGAGGGGGGACGAGGCGGGGACGGGAGCGGTTCCGGATTGAGGGAGGTTGCCTTCCAGGAGCATGGTGATGCGGGCGGCCTCCTTGATGGCCTGTCCAGCCGCGGCGGCTGTGGCGGGCGGGAGGCCGCGGTGGCGTACGGGTTCGTCGGCGGCACGGACGAGGGCCTGCTCCCAGGCCAGTCGGGCGGTGCGGGCTGCCACGACGGCGTCGCGGGTGCGCAGAGCGGTGCGTTCGGCCGGCTCGGCGTACTGGTGGATGACCGCGGCGGCGTAGTGGAGGTTGGCCTCGATCCATTCGGCCAGGCGTTCGCGCAGGAGGGAGGTTTCCCACGCGGGGTAGAGGGCGTAGGCGGCCATGGCGAGGAGCCCGCCGAGCAGGGTGAGGGCGAAGCGTGCGGGCATGGCGTCGGACCAGCTTTCGCCGGCCAGGCCGAGCCCGAGGATGCAGTAGGTGGAACCGGCGGCCTGGACGGCGGCGTAGCCGGTCTCCATGAAGAGGAACACCAGTCCGCCGCACCCGATGATGAGGAGTCCGGTGACGAGCTCGTTCGGGTGGGCGAGTGCGAGGGTGAGGCTGGCGAGGGTGACGCCGATGAGGTTGCCGGTGAAACGGGAGGCGACGCGGCCGTAGGTCTGGGCGAAGTCCGGTCGCATGATCAGGACGGCGACCATGGCGACCCAGTAGCCGTGTCCGAGCGGCAGGTTGTGGCCGATCAGGTAGCCGGCCACGACCACGACGGTCGAGCGGAGGGAGTGGCGGAGCACCGGTGAGTCGTGGCGCAGTTCTCCGCGGAGCGTGCGTACGGCTTGTCTGAGCTGCTCGGGGATCGGGGGGCGCACGGGGTCGGTGCTCTCACGGCCTGGGCGGGGGCTGTTCGCGGCTTCGATCAAGTCGTGGAGCAGGGTGCGCAGGTGGGTGGCGGCGCGCGGGGCCGGGTCTGCGGGCACTGTGGCGGCCTGCGGGTGCGCGAGGGCGGCCGCCGTGTCCGGCGGAAGGGCGACCCGCGCGCCCTGACGGACGGCGTGGGCCACCGCGTCCAGGACGGTTGCGGCAGTGTCGAGGAGTTCGCGCGCCTGCCGGCGGCTGAGGTCGGTGTCCGGTCCGGTGGCGGCGGGGTCGGCGAGGGAGGCGAGAATCGGGCGGATCTCCTCGGCGGGGCCCCGTACGCCTCGCAGGCCGGCGGGCTGGTGCGCGGCCTGCCAGGGGCTGAGCGTGTCCGCCTCGCGGGCTTGGAGGAACGAGTCCGGCGTGAAGTGGACGGTGTTGTTGTCTTTGAGCCCGCGTGCGTAGTCGGCCTCGGCGGTGAGGGCGGAGGCGAGTACGGTGCGGTGCCACTGCCACCGCTCGTTCGGCGGGAACATGACGAGGACGACCTGGATCAGGGATCCCGCGGTGAGGAAGGCGGCCTGGCCGAGCGCGTGGTCGAAGCTGTTGGGCAGGGTGACGGTGATCAGCAGGATCACGATGTTGTTCAGGGCTATGGGGCCGCTGTTCGCGCCCAGTGACCAGCACAGTCCGCCGAGGAACGTCCACACGGCGGCCGCGGTGAGGAACAGGGGCAGGGAGCCGCTGGTGAGGTATCCCACGAACGTGGTGGCGCCCATGGTCAGCGCGCAGACGAGCGGAACCACGGGGTCGGGTCGCCAGCTGCGCTGGAAGGTCGTGATCCCGGTCATGAACCCGCCGAACATGGCGAGTACACCCGCGGCGAGGCCGAACAGCCAGTAGCCGGCGAACCCCGCCAGCGCGAGCCCGGCCGTCGCCCGCAGGACGAGCCGCGGGGCACAGAGGTGGTGGGGCTGAAGGCGTACGCCGGAGCGGGCGGCTGCCCACATTCCTCTGAGCCAGTGCATGAAGAGTCCGTCTCTCTGGCACACGTGTGTGTGCCGGGTAAGCCCCCCTGTTCGGCCGGGCGATTTCTAGGAGTTGTCGCAACACGTGGTCGGTTGATCAGACCGCGATGAGTCTATGCAGGCGCTCAGCTGGGACTTCCCGGGAGGAGCAGCGGCAACGGAGCTGGATGCGACGCGTCCGGCGCGGGCGGTTCTGCCCGGCCTCTGGCCGCGGCCGCCGTTCCGCGCTCACTCGGGTGCGTGGCCAGGGCTGTTCGGGTGACGGGGGCCGTGTCCGGGGGCGGGCCGGTGGCGGCCCGGGAGGCGCACTTCAGCCGACTGCGGCAATTTGGTGCCGTGGACGCCGATGAGTTCTGCGGCGTCCGGCCGTCTGAGTCTCTGTAAGCCCGAGAAGCCCATCAGCCGCCCTGGAAGGGTGAGGAAAATGAAGTACATGATCCAGATGAACGTGCCTGCCGATCAGTGGGACGCCATCATGTCGGCGTACTCCAAGGAGGACATGGAGGCCATGTTCGCCCACATGAACGCCCTCAACGAAGACCTCACCGCCGCCGGGGAGTGGGTGGAGGGGCAGGGCCTCGGCGGCCCCTCCCTGGTCAAGACGGTGCGGGCCGGGAGGGACGGGCGGCCTCAGGTGACCGATGGACGGGCTCAGACAGGCCCCATCCTGGCCGGGTACTGGGTGGTCGACGTCAAGAGCGAGGACCGGGCCCTGGAGATCGCCGCTCGGGCGTCGGCGTGCCCCGGGCCGGGCGGGAAGCCCGGCAACGACCCGGTCGAAGTGCACCTGATCCCCGGGGACCCGACCCAGGCCTGAACCGGACCCGAGCCGAGCGGAGCGGAACGGAACCGAGCGGACCCGAGCCGAGCCGAACGGGCACCGGCGGCCTGTGGGCCGGTGCCCCGCCACGGCCCCTGTGGCTCATCTCCGGATCACGGCCGCCCTCGGCTTCCGGCGGGAGTTCGAGGAGCCTTTACGTCCTCGTTCCTGAGCCGCAGCCGTCCTGCGCCCTCGACGCTCTTGCCCCAAAATCGCCTGCCCTACCGTCTCCCCCTCTGTGTAATGTCACATCGCATGATGATCTTACGTCGCGCGGCCCTCATCGCCGCCCTGCTCGGCGTCGCCACGGTCCTGCCTCCCATGGGCGCGCACGCCGTCGCCCCACCTCCCTGCGGAGTCGAGGTCGCCTCGCCCGCCGCCGACCCTTCGGCCAGCCCCTCCTCCCCCCGGGACCCCGAGCAGGTGCGCCTCGCCGATCCGCGGACCGCGGCCTTCGCGGAGCGGGCGGCGTTGGGCGAGTTCGTACGCCGCTTCCCGGCCGCGCTCTGCTCCGCGCGCGACGCCGCCGAGGCGGGCAGGCTCCTCGACGCGTGGGGCGAGGCCCTGTGGCAGGCCGCCGTGAACCGGGCGCAAGGACGCCGCCCCGGCGGGGACCTGGCGGCCGGAGACGACCGCCCGCTCTACTGGACCCGGCTGCGGATGACCGTCCAACTGGCGGACTGGAAGCCGGGGTTCCCGGTCGACCGGTCCGCTCTACGCACCCGCTTCGAGGACGCCTCGCGGGGTCTGACCACCAACGACTTCCGCGGCACCCCGGGCGTGCGGCGCCTGTTCGTCAGCGGATTCGACCCCTTCGGCCTGGACACCGAACTGCGCCGGGCCAACCCCTCCGGCTCCGCGGTACTCCAGCTCAACGGCCGCCGCCTCACGCTCGCCGACGGCACTCCCGTGGAGATCCGGGCCGTGGTCCTGCCCGTGCGCTACGCCGACTTCGACGCCGGGATCGTGGAGCGCGCGTACGGTTCCCGTCTCGCGGCGGGTCCGCGCGCCGCCGACATGATCACCAGCATCAGCCAGGGCTACCCCGGGATCTTCACGCTGGAGGCGTGGGCGGGGCGCGCCCGGTCGGCCGACCCGTACCCGGACAACGCCGACGCGCTCTCGGGGGGCACGTACGCACACCCCGTCACGGCGCCGGGCCTCGGCCCGGGAGCGGAGTTCCTGCGGACCACCCTCCCCACCGACGCCATGACCGCCGTCCAGAGCCCGTACCCGGTGCGGCTGAACACCGAAGTCAGTGAGATACCCGCGGGTCAGGACAGCCCCGTGGACCGCGCGGACGGTCCGACCCCCGGCTCCCGCGCCGTTGCGGGCGGAGGTGGCGGCTACCTCTCCAACGAGGTCGCCTACCGCTCCAACCGGCTCCGCACGGAACTGAGCCCCCGGCTGCCCGGCGGCCACCTGCACACGCCCGTGCTCACGGGGCTGCCCGCCGACCCGAACCAGCTGACCGGCACCGAGTTCGAGCAGAACGAGAGCGCGATCGCTGCGGAGGTGCTCGAAGTGCTGCGGCATTCCGCCCCCGCGCAACCGTGACCCCGCGTCCGTGAGCCGCCGTGCGGTGGCTTGTCCATCGTGGCGGTCCCGCCGTACCCCTTGCCCGGCGTGTTCCCGTGCCGGGCAGGGGCGTTCATGCGGGGACCGCCCTCTGCCGGCTGCCCCTTCCCGGCCACCGTCCCCACCTACGGACCGTTGCGTCCCGGGCGCGTGCGGTACGACACGGCGACGCCGATGTACGGTGCCCCGGGCGGGTGCCCCGCATGATCGGCCGGACGACTGCCGGACCGGTGAGACACGACGCGAAAGGTGTGGGCATGACCGACGCTGCCCAGGTGGTGGTTGCGTTCCGCGAGCTGGAGCGGGAGCGGCCCGGGGAGATCGAGCTGCTCGCCGGGTTCACGGACGCCGAGCTGGACGCCTGGCCGGTGGAGGTGCCGGACGCGCTGAGGACCGTACTGCGGGAGATCGGCGGGGTGGAGACCGAGGACGTGCAGTTCTCCTTCGGTCCGCGCGGCCGCCAGGTGTTCGCGGACGGTGGCTGGACGCTGGGCGAGCTGGACTTCGGCGAGGGCTCGCTGATCGTCGGGGCGGGAGCGGGTGACTGGGGGCCGGTCGTCTCCGTGTACCCGTACCGCGACGGCGACCGGGAAGTCGTCGTCGAGGCGCCGGAGTTCGTCGGATGGCTGACCGGATTCGCGGCGCGGCTCGCGGACGGTACGCAACTGCCCGCGCCGGCGGTGTTCGTCAGGGCGGCGGCGAGCGTCGAGGCGGCCGAGGGCACGGACGCCGAGCTGGCGGGCCTCGTCGGCCGCGGCGACCCGCTCAGCGACGTGGTCGACCTGCGGGACCTGCCCGGATATCCGTGCGGGGCGGTCTGGGAGCCGTACTTCTCCACCGCACACAACACGGCGGACACCAGTGGCAGCGAGATCCAGTTCAGCCTGCTCGGCGGCGGCCGGGCGCTCCTGCTGCGCTCCGTCGTGAGCGGTGACTTCCTGGGCCGCCCGGTGCGCAGGCACGCCCTGCCCGAGGACGCGCCGCACCGCGCGGTGGCCGAACTGCGCGAACTGGCGGCCCAATTCCCCGGCTTCGTCGTGCTCGAACCGGGCTGCGCGGACGCCGCGCTCGACGCCTGGCCCGTCCCGGTCCCCGAGGAGGTGCGGATCGTGCTCCGCGAGATCGGCGGGGTCACCATCACGGGCCTGCCCCCGCTGAACCTGCTGCCGGGGGCGTCTGCGGACCTCGAGGTGGATCCCGAGCTGCACAGGATGCTGGGCGGGGACGGGACCTACCGGCCGCTGGCCCAGGTCCGGTACGGGCGCGGCCACGCGCTCGCCCAGGTCCGGATCGACCCGGCGAGCGGCCAGTGGGGGTACGTGGTCTCCGTGCCCTCCGATCCGGCGACCCTCCGGAAGTACCCCGAGCTCAAACTGGTCGCGGAGTCGCTGCCCGCGCTGCTGCTGGCCTACGCCGGGCGGGCCCGGCGGGCCGCCGAGGCCGCGCCGGGCTCCGCCCCGCGGGTTCCGGGTGAGGGGGCGTGGATGTTCCCGAACACGGGCGAACCGTGGCCGCGGCCGGTGCCGCTCGCCGAATGGGCGGCCTCCGCCGATCCCCTGCTCGCGGCGACGGCCGCCGGGCTGCCGGACGGCACGCACGCGGCCGACCTGCGGGAGGTCCCGGTCCCGAGCGACCTGTGCTTCCACCGGGCCGCGGCCTGGCCGTACACGGCCCGGCTGGACCGCCTGCACTTCCCGGAGGCGGGCCGGTTGGCCGCGGCCGTGCCGGTGACGTGACGTCCGCCGGGCCGTGTCCCTTGGATGGCGCGACTCGCGGCGACCGTCCGTTCCACGGCCGGTTAGTCTCGGGGCATGCGGATCTGCGTTTCCTCGGACATGGACGAGCCCCTGGCGCGCGCCCTCCTCGGGCAACTGCGCGACCGCGGACACCACGTGGTGGCGTACGGGGCGCTGAGCCCCGGCGACGATCCGCAGTGGGCCGCCTGCTCGCAGGCGGCGGCCCGCGAGGTCGCCGCCGGGAACGCCGACCAGGCCGTCGTGTGCTGCTGGACCGGTACGGGTGCGTCGATCGCCGCGAACAAGGTGCCCGGCGTACGCGCGGCCCTGTGCACCGACGCGTACACCGCGGACGGTGCGCGCCGCTGGAACGACGCCAACGTACTCGCGCTCAGCCTGCGGCTGACCTCCGAACCGCTCCTCAAGGAGATCCTCGACGCCTGGTTCGCCGCCGAGGTGAGCACGGATCCCGAGGACCGGGAGAACGTGGCGCGCATCGAACGGCTCGACAACACCGGAACCGCACCCTGAGGGAAGGCGGTCACTCCGGCGGGTGGGCGGTTCGCCTCCGGCACCGCGGTCCAGCCCGACCACGCCCGACTCGCCGCCCTCGCCCACCTCGGCATGCACTGGGCGCAGTGGCGGACTGGGCTGCGATGATGACGGCGTGCCAGAGCCAGGAACCACTGCCGTCGTCATTGTGCTGCCCGATGCCGCCCCGCTCCTCGAGGCGGCGTGGCGCATCGACCCGGCTCTGGTGCGTCGTGGGGTGCCGGCGCACGTCTCGCTCCTGTACCCGTTCGTGCCGGAATCGGCGCTGACCGATCAGGACGAGAAGGGCGTACGTTCCCTCGCGGCGGGTTTCCCGGCAACTGATCTGCTCTTGGAGGAGGTCGTGACGGAGCCCGGCTTCGTCGCCGTCACCGTCCCGGGACTCCAGCCGGTCCTCGATGCGTTCCGCGCCCGGTGGCCCGGGTCGCGCCCGTACGGGGGCCGCTTCGGGGCACGGCCCGCCGCCCACGTCACGGTCGCCATGGGTGCCGACAACCCGACAGTTGCCTCCGGTGTCCGCACTGCGATCGACAGCCTGCTGCCGCTGCGCGCCCGTGCGGCGTCGGTCCAGCTGGTGGTACTGACGGAGGAAGGCTGGCAGCCGCGGTTCACCGTGCCGCTCGGCGTCCCCGACGGGAAGTGAACACCGCGCTGCTCCAAAAGCACCACGAGGGAACCGGTGTTCGGATAGCGTCAAGCGAAGGTGCCTGCGGGCGCCGCGAGGCCCACCTCCATGGGTCGTCAGACATCGAGTTCCGCTTTGCATCCACACATGAGATCCGTCGCCTTTTGGGGCGTTTCGATACAGGGAGCATCACATGCTCGGAGCTCGGCACCTCGTCTCGCGGGCGGCACTCGTGGTGGCGGTCCTGGCCGGCCTGACTGTCGGTACGGCCGCGCCTGCGCTTGCTGACCACACCGCGGGGTATTCCCACGACGGCAGCACCGGGCTGACATCCACCGACTGGATGGCCCGGCTGCCCGGCTCGACGCTCCTGAGTGAAATATCCATCCCCGGCACCCACGACAGTGGCGCTTCCCTCTTCGGGGGCGACATCGCCTTCACGCAGTCGATGGACCTGGCGACGCAGCTGCAGTCGGGGATCCGCGCCTGGGACATCCGGCTGGGAGAGTCATCCGGACGGCTGGAGATCTACCACGGCATCGCACGACAGGGACAGGACTTCCAGAACGACGTACTCGGGGCTACCGACGCCTTCCTGCAGGCGCACCCCTCCGAGACGATTCTGATGCGGGTCGCGCAGGAGCAGACCACATCCGATTTCGCCGGCCGGGTGCACAGCCACCTGTCCGCGGACCCGCACGTCTACCGCGGCACCAGCGACAACCCTCCGTTGAGCGATGTCCGAGGCAAGATCGTCATCCTCCAGGACTTCTCCTCACCCATCCGGGAGGGCATTGCCTGGGCCAACAGCGCCTGGTCCGTCCAGGACGACTACACCATGTCCAACAACTGGGACTTGGCGCGCAAATGGCACAACGTCGCGGCGCAGTTGGACGCGGCGAGCGCCGGGCCGGGCACGAAGGTGTACGTGAACTTCCTGAGCGCTTCGGGCGGGTCCTTCCCGTACTTCGTTGCCAGCGGTCATTCCAGCCCCGGGACCGGCGCACCCAACCTGCTCACCGGCTGGACACGGGGCATCATCAATTCGTGTGGCTGGTCTTCCAGTTGCATCCCTGAGTACCCCGGCGTGAACTGCTTCTGGGGTACGTGCTCGGTGGCGTTCCAGGGTGTGAACGTACTGGCCATGCAGAAGATGGATGCGACCCCTGGCGTGCACCACCGCTACGGAATCGTCTACGCCGACTTCCCCGGCGCCGGTCTGATCCGCGACATCATCAACTCGAACGCCGACTCCGGCGGACGGGTCATGGGCAAGGCTGCCGACAGGTAAGGGAATCGGGTTACAGACCCGACCGCGGCGGCACCCGCCACACCGCCCCGCGCCCCACTCCGGCCGGGCCCTGTTGCCCGGCCGGCCTCGAGCCGTGATCGAACCTGAGCGTCCCGCTTGGCCGACGGGCCCGGATGAGACGCTCGGTTCGCATCGGACGAGAACGGGCTCTAGCGCCCGCGGCTCCGCTGGATCTCGAAGTGGTCGATCCGCTCGCCCGTCTCGGCCAGTGCGCTGACCTTCAGCTTCGGGGAACGGCCGGTCTCGACCTCCACCGCGAGGAACGAGTAGTTGGTGTACCGCACCCGTGACCACTCGACGGTCTCCGTGGCCTTCGTAGCGCCCTTGACCCACCGGTAGGTGTCGACGCTGTCGCGGTCCGCGACGTGGCCCTCGTACGAGTCCGGCACGGGGAAGCTGTAGAGCGAACGCCCCGCCGCACCGGCGGTGACGTACACGATGCCGTCCTTCGTCGGGTCCGTGCGCTCACCGATGGGGACCTTGCGGCCGACCTTGTTGTTCTTGATGGCGTCGGTGCGCTCGTACACGTGGTTGTGGCCGTTGATGACGAGGTCCACCTGGTGCTTCTCGAACAGCGGCACCCACACGTCGCGCACCCCGCCCTCCGAGGCGTGCGAGCTCGTGGTGGAGAAGGCGCAGTGGTGGAAGAACACCACGATGAAGTCGATGGCGCGGTCGTGCCGCAGTTCGCCGAGGCGGCGGTCCAGCCACGCGGTCTGCTTGCCGCCGCTGATGCCGAAGTTGGCGGGGATCTCGTAGGAGATGTCGTTCGCGTCGAGCGCGATGACACCGACGTTGCCGTGCACGAACGAGTACGCGCCGGGCAGGTTCACCGGGTCCGGGCCGTTGCCCGGCAGGGACCAGCGGGCGTTCTGGCCGCCGTAGCCCTGGGGCGAGTACCAGGCCTCCATGTCGTGGTTGCCGGTCGTCACCATCCACGGCACGGACTTGGCGACCGTCTCCGTCTGCGCGAGGAACAGGTCCCAGGCCCGCGCGTCGTAGGTGTCGCCGGTGGCGCCCGCGCCGGAGGAGTCGGCGTAGCAGATGTCACCCGCGTGGAGGTGGAAGGCCGGGTTCTGGGCGAGCAGCACCGCGTCGTTGCCGAGCGCGTGGTAGCTCACGCCCTGGTCGCCGAATGCGGTGAAGGTGAAGTCCTCGGCGTGCTGGGGCGCGGTGGTGAAGGTGCCGAGGGTGCCCAGGTTGCGGTGGTCCGCCGGGTCGAACCCGTCGTGACCGACGCCGTAGTAGTACGTCTGGCCGGGGCGCAGCCGGTCCAGGCCCACGTGCAGGTAGAACTGCTCGGCCGCGGCGATCTTCCCGCCGTTCAGCACGGGCGTGCTCAGGTGCCGCACCTCGGCGTCGATCTTGACGCTCAGCGCCCAGGGGCTGGTGCCGACGCGCAGGTAGGGCTGCTTCACCGCGAACGGGACCTGCCAGGAGACGCGCATCTGCGTCTTCGGGTCGGCGCCGTACTGCAGGTGTCGCGCGAACGGAGCGGTCAGCGAGCCGTCGACGCCGCGCCGCGCGGTGGAGGTCAGCACGGCCGGAGCCGCGTACGCCGGGGAGGCCGCGCCCATGCCGAGGCCGAGCCCCGCCACGGCCGTGGTCACCGCGCCCGCGCGCAGCGCCCCGCGCCGGGTGAGTTTCGAGCGCAGGTAATCGTGCTGCTCGGCCATGCTCATCCGCGAGGCGAGCTTCTGAGGGATACCGAAATCGGGAAGGTCCATAGTTCGCAAACTTCCTCTGCTAAGGAGACACGAAGTCCACCGGCAGGTGAACGGGGTTGATACGAAGCCCCATGAGACTCCCCAGAGTCCCTCAAGGGGGCGTCCGCGCGGCGCATCCCGGAGCGCCCGGGCGCGCCCCGCCAGAACGCGGTTCCACGGCCGCGCCGGCCGCCGCTTCGACGAACCGGGCAGGGGTGATGCTACGTGGCACGCCGAAGGAGCTGGGTGACAACTCCGACGGACGAACGGCATTCACCGTGGGCCCTGCCCGCCTCCAGCGCGAGGGGATCGGCCGGATCGCTCTGCTACCGGGTTACCTCCCGAAGAGGGCATCGTTCGGTCAGGAATCGTCAAGGAATCTTCGATCAAGCAAAGCATTCGACATCAACCGACAAACCAACTTGTTCTGAGCATGACCTGCCGATGTGATCGCGGCAGCCGCCCCGTGCGGCTCCACACTCCACACAAGGAGCAGTCATGCGCATGTCCCACACCCGGTCCCGCGCCGCGGTCGCGACGGCAGGAGCCACCGCTCTCGCCGCAGCCGCGCTGGTCGCCACTCCCTTGACCGGCTCCGCCACGGCCGCACCCGTCGGCGGCGGACAGGTAAGGCCGGTGCCCGCGATCACCGGGCACCACCTCGCCCACACCACCAGCGGTCCGCTGACCACGGAGGAGTGCCAGGCCAAGTGGCAGATCGCCTGCTACGGCCCGCTGCAGTACCGCAAGGCGTACAACCTGGACCCGCTCTACCGGGCCGGCATCACCGGCAAGGGCAGGACGATCGTGATCGTCGACTCCTTCGGCTCGCCGACGATCCAGCACGACTTGGACGTGTACAGCAAGCAGTACGGCATACACAGCAGCAAGGTCGAGGTCATCAAGTGGGGCAAAGTACCCGCCTGGGATCCGAAGAACGCCGACATGACCGGCTGGGCCGGGGAGTCCACCCTCGATGTCGAGATGGCGCACGCGATGGCGCCGGACGCGAAGATCGTGCTGGTGGAGACGGCGGTCGCGGAGACCGAGGGGGTCACCGGCTTCCCCGAGATGATGTCCGCCGAGAAGTCGCTGATCGACCGGGGCATCGGCGATGTCATCTCGCAGAGCTTCGGTGCCACCGAGAACACCTTCCCGGGCTTCGACAAGGGCGACTTCTCCAGCCTGAAGGACCTGCGGTACGCCTTCAAGGCGGCGGCCGCCCACGACGTGACCGTACTCGCCGCCTCCGGTGACGGCGGCGCCACCGACAACACGGCGGACGGCAGCGGCTACTACACGCAGCCCGTCAACTCCTGGCCCTCCTCCGACCCGCTGGTCACCTCGGTCGGCGGCACCCAACTGCACCTGGACGACCAGGGCAACCGGCTCAGCCCGGAGAGCGTCTACAACGACTACGGAGCCGGCGGCGGCGGCCAGTCCCACGTCTTCGGCCGCCCCGCCTTCCAGAACGGCGTACGGAGCGTGGTCGGCAACCGCCGCGCCACCCCGGACATCTCGATGGCGGCCGCCGTCAACGGCGGGGCCTGGATGTACTCCAGCTACGATCCGGCCGCCGTCGGCTGGGACGTGTCCGGCGGCACCAGCGAGGCCACCCCGCTGTTCTCCGGCATCGTCGCCCTGGCCGACCAGGCCGCCGGCCACCGGATCGGCAACCTCAACGAGGCCCTGTACTCGCTGTACAAGCACGACGGGTACAAGCCGTCGAGCGGTCTCGTGGACGTCAACGACGGCACGAACAACAGCTACGCGGGCGTCACCGGCTACACCGCGGTGAACGGCTACGACATGGCGACCGGCATCGGCACCATCGACGCCGCCCGCTTCGTACCCGCTCTGGTCCGCGCGAGCCGCCCCTACTGATGAAGCAGCGGCGCCGCCCGATTTCCGGTGCGCGGCGCCACCCCGGTGCCCGAGGACGGGCACCGGGGCCCGTCAGTCGAACGCGCGGCCCGGTCACCGAAGTCAGTGATGTAATCCGTTCGGGGGCTCTTCCTGGTGCCACAGGTGTGCCGGGCGCCCCGTAGGGAACTTTCTGATCCGGGACAGCGTCCAGGACGGGGCAGGAAAGAGCGCTATGGGAAGCCAGACGTTCACCATCCCCCCGGTGCGGACCGGCTTTCGCTGGCGCATCAACCCCCATCACTCCACCGAGATGGACGCCGACGCGAACGCGTGGGCGTTCGGTCTGTTCAGCGACGACCCTCGCGTGCCGGCGCCGGTGCACGCCGACAACTACACGACGTGGGCCGCGTTGTGCTTCCCCGACGTGGACGCCGACCTGCTGAGCCGTTGGTGCCGCTTCAACGCGCTGTACACGGTCATGGAGAACAAGCAGGAGGCGCTGTACGAGACGAGCGGCGCCGGCAGCGCCGAACGGCTGTGGGAACGCACCGTCACGCTGCTGTTCCGGCAGTCGCACGCTGACGACGTGTTCGCCGCCGGCGACTGGGGCGACGGACTCCCCGGGCACAACCTGACGGCGGCCATGGCGATCGCCGAGAAGCTCCCGGAATCGCTGGCCAGGTACTTCCTGCGGCGCATCGCGTACATGGCGCAGGCGCAGTACCAGGAAGACCTCGCGATCCGCTCACCCCGGATGGGGTGGGGAGAGTACCTGGAGTACCGGCACATCAACTTCGGTGTCCCGCTGTTCACCGCGACCATTCCCGCGCTGCTGGAGCGAAACCTTTCCGCAGAGGAGTGGGAGTCCGCCGAGCGGGGGCAGCTCGACCGGCTGACAGCGCATCACAGCTGCCTCGTCAATGACCTGTACTCGTTCCGGAAGGAGTGGAACGACAGGAACGGCAAGAAACCGCATGTTTCGGCCGTTTCTGTGCTGCAACACGCGTACGGCCTGGGCCTTCAGGACGCCCTGGACAGGCTCGTCGAGGAGATCGAGGAGACGGAACGGCAGTACGTGGCGCTGCGTTCGCGTTGGGCCCTCACGCCACAGGCAGACGAGTACTGCGACCGCCTGGAGGACATCAGCGCGGGGAACTTGCGCTACCACCAGACTTCGCCCCGGTTCCACGGGGGCCGGTTCGAGGGTGTGTTCACCGGCGGGGAACTACAGGTGACCGGACGGCGATCGGGACGACCGGTCCCGCGTGAACGCCGCGTTTCGACTGACTGAATTGCCGCTACCAGCGCGGCGGGGGTGACTGGCATGATCGAACTTCACGCTACCCCCGGTAGCACCCCCCACCAGAAGGTCTCACGTACGTGCGCATGCTCGCCCGACGCCTCTTGCTCCCCGGCCTCACCGCCCTGGCACTCACCGCAACTGGCTGCTCCTCAGCCCCCCACACCGATACGGCCGCCCCCACGAACCCCGCCACCCTCGTCCACCCGGCCGACGGCACCGAGCAGCTCGACGTGACCGAGGCGCCCCAGGGCCGCCCCGCGCCGACGTCCCTGACCCGCGCCGGCTCCGGCAAGGGCAGCGGCGCCCCGCGCAAGTCCGCGCTGAAGGTCGCCTCCTACGACAAGGCGACCGGACGGGCCGTCATATCCACGGCCCCGCAGGGGGCCACTCCGGCAACCACTGCCACTCCTGCCGCACCTTCAGGCGGCAGCTCTTCCGCACCGGGCGAGCCCGTCGCGGTGGGCGACGTGATCGCCAGCGCACCGGCGCCGGGCGCCCCCGACGGACTCCTCGCGAAGATCACCGAGATCGGGAAGAAGACCGGCCAGGGCACCGAGGTCAAGACGGCCCCCACGACGCTGTCCGCGGCCCTCAATGACGACAGGGCCGACGGCAAGGTGCCGGTGGACCCGGCATCGGTCACGGTCGAACCCCTGCTGAAGGGCGTCACGTTCTCCTGGGCCAAGAGCCAGGGCGTGCGGTTCGGCCCCGAGGGCGCGAAGCTGCCCCTCGGCAGCCTGCGGGTCGACGTGAACGTCCCGATCGACACCGCCCCGGACGCACCCGTCTCGGCCGGCGCCTCGGTCTCCGGGTTCGTCCAGCTCTCGCCGACGGTGGAGTTCGCGTACGACGGCTCGGGCGGCTCGGGCCCGCGTTCGGCCTTCCTCGGCATGAACGGCGCCTGGTCCTCGCAGTGGAGCCTCAAGGGCCACGCGGCCGCGAGCACCGGTGCCCCCAAGCGGATCCCGTTCGCGAAGCTGCACAGCGCTCCGGTCATCCAGGTGGGTCCGGTCCCGGTCGTCGTCACCCTCGACCTGACCGTCTACGTACAGATCGAGGCCGACGGCCGCGTCACCCTCGAAGTCCGGCAGGACGTGGAGGGCGACTTCCGGGTCGGCGGCAGTTACGCGACCGGCAAGGGCTGGAGCCCGGTCGGCACCTCCCAGGTCAAGAGCTCGCCCGTGACGGCCGAGGTCACCGCCTCGGGCCGCGTCAAGAGCGCCCTCGGCGCCGAGGCCTCGGTCGGGCTGTACGGGGTCGTCGGCGTCTCCGCCGACTTCGCCCCCTACCTGCGCGGTGAGGCCGACGCGAAGGCATCCACGGCGAACGGCAAATCCCTGAGCGGCGCCTGGTCGCTGTACGGCGGCTTCGACCTGAGCGGAAATCTGCAGCTGCAGCTCCAGCTGTTCGGCACGCCGCTCTTCGAACGCCGCATCCCGCTGGGTACCCTCAACCGCGAGTGGCCCCTCGCGGGCGGCAAGGCGAGCACGAACCCAAGCCGCTGAACTCACCTTCGCGGCACGGCCCCGTTGGCACACAGGGGCCAACGGGGCCTCCCCCAGGACCGGATCCACCTCACGCAGCTCCATGAGGACGACGGCGCTGGTGATGGCGACGAGGTGACGCGGGCACACCTTGAGGCAACGTTTCTCCTAGCTCAGGGTCGGACTTGTCTGGCTTCGAACCCAGTGGGTCCGAGCTCGATGACGAACGTGACCTGCTGTTCTGCGGAGAGGCTCTTGCAGTCCCCCTCGATGTCCGCGCGGTTCACGCGGAGGGGGATGGTACTGCCGAGGGGGATGATGGATCCGCGCCCCGTGGCGCGGTCGTACCATTCGACGAACCCGATCAGGCGCTCGTTCACCGCGCACCCCACTCTCCGCTACGGCCGGACTCGGTGCCTCTGATGGCGGGTATGCAGATCCCGTTGCGCCACTCCGCACGATCGGCCGGCACGCATGCCGGCACGGCGAACAGCAAGGGGGTATACCTCTACTCTTCCCGCCAGTACGGCCTGAAATCGACGGCCGCTCGTATTGCGGGGTAGTGCGGAAGGCCGGGATGCGCGGCCTGTGCGCCCCAAGTGCGCCGGAGCCGCTCCCTGCGGCGGGGATGGTGCCCGGGGAGCGGCCGGGTCGGCGGCCGTCAACTGCCCGACCTCGGCCGCCGGTTCCACGCTCGCTCCGGCGCCCGCCGCCCCTCGCCCCATCACACGCGGGCGCCCTGACCCGCCCGAAAGGGTGAATCACCCCCTGGAACTGGGCGTGGACCGGCCCCGCACACCGCACTGTGCAGCGAGGTGGATACCGCACAGGGGGATGCACCCTGCCCGTGTGGACGGACTCCAGCTCCCCGCGCTCGCTGGCGGGCCGGCTGACGGCCGCCTGGCGGACCAGTGCCGAGACGCTGCGCCTGGGCGCCGTGACCGGGACACCGCTGCGCGTGGCGCTCGCGGCGCTGCTCGGTCTGGTGGCCCTGCTGTGCGTGTCGACGCTGGTCGGGGTGATCACCACGGGACTGGCCGACCGGATGGCCGAGCTGAGCCGGGGCCGGTCGACCGTCCTGGATCCTCGAGGCTGCTCCTGCTCGGGTGGAACCGGCGGGCTCCCCTGGTGGTCCGACAGCTCCGCCGGACGGCTCGGCCGGGTTCCGTGCTCGACGTGGTCACGGACCTCGGGGTCACGGAACTCACCGTGCCCGGGCCCAGGGTGTCGGGGCCGCTCCCGGCGACGGTTCCGGCGACGGTTCCGGGGCCGGAGCACGAGCCGGGGCAGGGTCCCCAGTGGGAGCCGGAACTCAAGCAGGGAGACGAGGAGACGTGGGAGCCAGGGCGTGAGCCGATGTCGGGGCCGAGTCACACCCCGCTGACGGATGCGACTGCCCCGCCGCCACTCGCCGTGTGCTTCCGATCGGCGCCCCTGTCGCACCCCGAGACCCTGCTGGGCCTGGACCTCTCCCGGTACGACGGGCTGGTCGTCCTCGGCCCCGAACCGGGCCCGGGACCCGACCGCCCCGATGGCTGGACGCTCGTCACCCTGCTGGGCTGCGCCTTCTGGAGGAGAGCACCGCCGGCAAGCTGCGCGTGGTCACCGAACTCACTGACGACCGCAACCGGCCGCTGGCGCCGGTCGATCCCGGCTCCGACGTCATCGTCAGCGGCAACCCGACCGGACTGCTCATGGCACAGATCGCCCAGAACCGGCACCTCGCGCCCGTGTTCGACGAGCTGCTCTCCGCCGACGGCAGCACGGTGCGATTGTGCCCGGCGGTGGCCTACGTACGCCCGGGCAGTGAGGCGAGCTTCGCGACCGTCGTCGCCGCGGCCCGCACACGCGGGGAGTGCGCCATCGGGTACCGGCTGAACGAACGGCGCACCCTGTCGCCGGACCACGGTCTGCGGCTCAACCCGCACAAGGCCGCACGCCACCGTTGGAATTCCGAGGACGAGGTGATCGTGGTGTCCGCCGCACCCACCGGGCGCAGTGACCGCGCTCCCCACCATTCCCGACCGGTCGCGGCCGGCTAGCCCGCCGCAGTGGTGGCCTTCCCGCGCGCGGGCCACGGGTGAACGGCGGCTCGAGCTAAGGGACGGCCGCGAGCGCGAGGCGGATCGCCGCGAGGAGCTGCTCGTCGCTGGCGCCCATTCGGCGTGTCGTGGTGACGTAGTCCCGGGCGGCCCGGGCGAGTTCCTCGTCGATGACGGGACCGGGATGGACGGGCCGGGTGACCCTCGTGCCTGCTCCGCGGCGACTCCTGACCATTCCGGCGGATTCCAACTCGCGGTACGCCCTGGCGACCGTCGCGATGGCGAGTCCGAGGTCCGCGGCCAGCTGTCGCACCGGGGGAAGCCGATCGCCTTCGGCGAGGTGGCCGCCCAGGACCAGGTCGGCCACCTGGGCGCGGATCTGTTCGTACGCGGGGACGGCGCTCGTGGTGTCCACTTGCACGGTCAGCTCGTTCACGCGGCGGCCTGTCGGTAGTACGGCTGATGGGTCAGCTTGGTCAGCAGGTAGACGAAGGCCGAACCCCCCATGGCCATCGCGAGGTACGCAGCCACGTCCATCGGGGTCAGCCACCAGCTGGTGCAGGCGTAGGCGAGACCGCCGAAGAGCACGTGAACGACCAGCGCGGAGGTGAAGAGCGAGGAAGCCAGCAGGCAGCCCCAAGCGTAGAACACGGCGTGGGCCGAGCCCTCGCGCAGGGCCGCGTCCCGGGCCGCGCCCTCCGAGCCTGCCGCGATGGGGGGACGGCCGACGATCTTCCGCAGGACCGGCAGGCACAGCGCGGCGCTGCCGACGAGCGTGAGGGTAGTGGCGGTGACCGCGGGCATGCCCACCGAAGCAGCCGGAATGATCTCGGTCACGTCACCGCAGACGAAGTGGATGCCGCGTCGGCCGACCGGATGAGAGACGGCGAGTACGGCCATGGCCGTGAGCAGGGCGGCGAGCGCGGCGAGGAGAACGGCCAGCAGGGTGCGGTTCCCTCGGGGGAGGTAGTCACGGATCTGCCGGGTTGCCAGCGTTGCCGATCTGAGGTCACTCGCTGGTCGCGGTACGGATATTTCACCGGCCAGGACACCGGCGAGCACGACCGCTCCGAAGGCCGGTCCGGCCAGCCAGTCACCTCGAAGTCCGAGGATCGGCAGGTGGTAGGCGAGCAGAGCGGCGACAACGAGACCCAAGGATGAGGCCGGCGCTGAGTGATCTGCGCGACCGCAGTCGAGTTGCTGCAAGCAGTGGGCAGAAATCTTGGCGTCCCGGAACATCCGGGGGCAGGGGACGATGCAGGCCATGGATGATGCGTTCACACTCCTTCGGCAGGCCCTCGATCTGCTGCCCGAAGACGCCGTGGCAGAGAACGGCCAGACGGTCGGGGACGTCCGCGAGGACGTCAGGTGCCAGGACTGGGAGTCGGTGCTCGGCGTTCTCTAGGAGATCGGGGATGTCCACCCCGTGTCCGTGGACTTCTGGGAGCTCCTCGCCGAAGCCGCACGGCAGATGATGCTCGAGCGCAGCCGCCGTTGGTGTCAGTGGCGGGCCTGGGAGGTCCAGCACGGCACTCTCCGGGCAACGTTGAGTTTGGTCGATCCGAAGGAGGGCGGACGTCGAACTGCCTTCTCCGGGGACGGTCGGCTCAGGCCGATGTGGGACATCGGCAGTCGCACCGCCGACGGTGAACCAGCGCTCAGCGTCGCGAAGCTATGGGTGGAGTTCGAGCCGCAGCTCGGCCCCGGGGAGACGGCCGACGTTCGCCTGGCCCCCTTGCAGCCCGAGCAGTGGCAGCACTTGAAGCCCGGTGACGTGGTCTTCATGCACGAAGCCCGACCTGTCGCCGGCATCGCGGAGATCATCGAGGTCCTGCCGCCTCGTGTTTGAGGCCACTGGGCCAGGCAGGTGCGAGAGATGCCCGCTGGAACGGCCGTCAGACACTGTCAGGCTCACGGTGAGCCGGCCGGCGCTGGTGCGGAAGTCGGGCATGCCATGCGCGCCTTCGTCCGCGTGGCGCGCTTTCGGCCGGCGCGTTCCACGGGCGTCTCCTCAATGGAGCCGTCCGGCCGCCTGCGCCGCTCACGGGCTTCGAGACCCTCGCCCCCGCCGACGGCAGTGAGCCGACGACCTCGCGGCCGCCACCGTCCGGTACGCCCGTCAGCGGCCCGGCGGCGCCGTTCGCGGCCCGGACAACCGGGCAGCCGCAGGCCGCCGAGTCGGCGGGTGGCCCCGCATCCGGGCGCACCCCGCTCCGACGTCCTCCGGCCACCGGGGTTCGAGGGTCCCGGCAGCGGCGCGTCAGGTACGCTTCTCTGAGGCGGTGCGGAAGTTCCGGGCGATCTCGGCGGCCTCGGGGAGACCCTGTTCGTCTGCCAGTATCACGCTGCCGTAGGTACCGGAGTCGGTCCATGCGCACACGATCGGGTGTGCGGCGGCGGGCAGGAAGCCGCAGCTCAACTTGCCGCCCCAGGGCCCCGCGTCGAAGGCAGTGACCTCGGTCGCCCGCGCCCCGGCGAAGAAGTTGCGCAGCTCTTGCGGCATGGTGTTCGAGCGCTTCTCGTCGGCCAGCCGCGTGTCCCACTCGACGGTGTTGATCTGCAGTATGGCGCCCACCGGGCCCTCGCCCGGACCGTCGTAGAACCAGTGCTTGCCCGAGGGCATCTTCCCCGAGGCCACTTCATCGTATTTCGCAGCCTCCGCTCCGGCGAGCAGCCGGTAGGCACCGACGGTCGGGGCGGCGTCGACGACGCGTTTGGCCTCCGGGGTCCCGGCCGCATCGGCGGGGGCCTTTGCTGCCGGTGACTGGGAGACGGGGGCGGCTTCAGCGGCAGGCGGCTCCCCCTCGAAGCTGAGTGCTCGCACCAGACCTGCGGCGGCAACGACCAGCAGTGCTCCGCGGACGAGGTTGTTTCGGCGTATGGACCGCGCGCTGGCCTGCTCCGCTTCAACCGCGCCGGCCGGCACCGGGCCGCGGCGCCAGGCCCGGGTGGCGAACCAGATGGAGACCATGGCCACGGCGGTGACGAGCAGCACGCCCAGCGACTGGCCGGTGGCGTAGGCCTCGGAGTTGATGTCGACGGACAACGTGATCATGCCGGAATCGTAGACACACCCGCATGCGTGTTCGTATTGGAGGGTGGTCACGATCACGCATCAGCAGGCCAGGCCCGAACGCAGCCGCGGCCGGTCCCCTGCCGAGCCGGGGCATGTCGTGCCACTGCAGGAATCGAGCAGTTCATGGCTTCGGGTGGCGCGGGCCCCCGCCGAGTTGGCAGGGGCCCGCGGACAGGACAGCAGGGACGGCCGGGGCCTGCGCTCAGCCAGCGGCATCCCGGCCGGCACGGATTACCGTCTGCTGGTGGCCCGACGGCCCGGGCTCACTTCAGGTGCCGGGCGAAGAACCGGGCCCCGGTCTCGAGTTCGAAATGCGGGACGCCGGTGTGCCCGCCGAGATTGGCGTGCAGGGTCTTCTCCTTGGAGCCGAAGGCGTCGAACAGGTCCAGGGCCGCCTGCCGGTCGTTGCCTTCGTCGTCCCACTGCAGCAGGACATGCAGCGGAATGGTGACCTGACGGGCCTCCTCGAACATGGCGGCGGGCACGAGGCTCCCGGCGAAGAAGCCTGCGGCTGCGATGCGCGGCTCGACCGCTGCAAGGCGGACGCCGATGGAGATCACTCCCCCCTCGTACCCGACCGGGCCGCCGATCTGGGGCAGGGCGAGGAGGGCGTCCAGGGCGGCTCGCCATTCCGGGACGGCCTTCTCGACGAGCGGGAGGACGAGGGCGTCGATGATCTCGCCGCTGACCGGCCCGCCGGCCTCCATCGCCCGGCGCAGGTCGGCGCGGGCCTGCTCGGCGGCGGCCCAGCGGGGCCGTTCACCGCTCCCGGGGAGCTCGATGGTGGCCGCGGCGAAACCGTACTCCGCCGCATAGTACCGGGCCCGTCCTGCCAGCCGGGGGTACATCTTGCGCAGTCCGAGCGGGGGGTGGCCGATCAGGATCAGCGGAGTCGGTGCGGATGCGGACTCGGGCGTCCACAGGATGCCGGGGATCTCGCCGAGGGTGAATTCGCGTTCGAGGACACCGTCGTCGAGACGCTGTTCAGAAGTGAAGTGCATGGTCGTGCCTTTCGGGAGTGCTCAGAGAGGCGCTCCCGGACGACCTATCGCCCGACCGTGACCCCGGAGGGGAGCACCCATGTCGATACTGCGTTCACGGCTACCACCTCCTCGTTCTCTAGCACGGCCTCCGGAAACGTAGCAGTGGTCTCCGTGGTCCGCCAAACGGGTTTTTACACCTTCGCGGCCGCCGGTCCCGGTGGTGAGCGGGGAGTCCGGGGGGTGGGGGCTCCGCGCGGGCCCGGTCTACCAGTGGGCTTGGATGTGGACGGGGCGGTGGAGGATCAGGTTGACCGGGCGGGGGCCTGTCGAAGGCCTCCGGCCTGTCGACGGCATGGGCAGCCTCGACCTGACCCGCGCCGCACCCCCGGTTCCGCGGATCCTCGAGGACATGTCCCGAGCAGCACACAGCAGTTACGCCCTGAGCGCTCTGGACCTGTTCCGGGCCTCCCCGGCCGTCCGCCAGGCAGACGGTTCGTTCGACGCGGTGCTGTTGCTCGGTCTGCTCTACCACCTGCCGGACAGCTCCGGGCGTGCCCTTGCTCGGCGTGAGGCCCACCGTGCCGTCGAGCCCGGCGGCCCGGTCGCTGCGGCCGCCACCACGAGCGCCGGACCCGGAGGAAGGACCTGGGCGCGCAGGTGATCGAAACCGCCCTCGCTACCGCGCGGTTCACGGATGCCCATCAGCGCACCTCAGAACTCGTGATATCCAGGCTGCACTTGCCCACCGCCGCCTGCCGACCATCCGCACCCGTCGAGATCCGAAAGAGACGGCCCAGGTCAGCCCAGTTCGGCCTAGGGCACGAGGACGATCTTGCCCTGGACCCGGCCGGTTTCGCTGAGCTCGTGGGCCTTCGCGGCTTCGGTGAGCGGGAGTGTCTCGGCGATCGTGGGGCGCAGGCCGTGGGTGTCGACGAGTTCGGCGAAGGCGGTCAGTACGGCGGGGGTGGGTTCCAGGAAGAACTCCACGAATCGGATGCCGAGTTCGGCGGCGCGGGCCGTCACGTCGGTGCGGTCCACTCCGACGCCGACGACGTCGACCAGGATGCCGCCGGGGTTGAGGGTGGGCAGGGAACGCGGGCCGTAGTCGTTGCTGATGGTGTCCAGCACCACGTCGATGCCGCGCAGGGCCGAGAAGTCCTCCACCGTGTAGTCGATCAGCTCGTCGGCGCCGAGTCCGCGCAGGTAGTCGTGCTTGGCTGCGCGGGCCGTGCCGATGACGTACGCGCCCCGGGCCTTGGCGATCTGCACCGCGAGGTGGCCGACGCCGCCGGCCGCGCCGTGGATCAGTACGCGTCGGCCGGGCTGTACGTCGGAGAGCGTGATCAGGGCCTGGTAGGCGGTGAAGCCGGAAATCGGCAGCGCCGCGGAGCCTACGTGGTCGAGGGTGCGCGGCTTGGGCGCGATCCGGTCCTCGCTCACCACCACGTGGTCGGCGTGGCTGCCCTGCGGCGGAACGGTCCAGCCGTAGACCTCCTCGCCCTCCGCGAAGCGGGTCACGCCCTCGCCGACACCCTCCACCACGCCGCTGAACTCGTGGCCGAGTACGAACGGCGGCGGGCCGAAGAAGTCCACCTTGCCGATGCGGACCTTCCAGTCGGCAGGGTTCATGCCGGTGGCCCGTACGCGCACCAGGACCTCACCCGGGCCCGGCGAGGGAAGGGGTACCTCGGCGAGTTCCAGCACGTCGGGACCGCCGATGGTCTGCTGTGTGATCACCCGTGTCGTCGTCATGCAGAGCATTCTGCGCTTGATGATCATGAGATCAAAGCGGTTTCGGCGCCCTGCGGCCTCGACCCGTGGGCCGGGACTCCCAACGCCGGGACTCCCAACGCCGGGGCACGCTCGCCGGGAGTCGCCTTCCTGGTGGCTTCCGTGGAGATCGGGTCCGGACGGACGTAGCCTTCCCCGGGTGACGAAGACCGTGACGTATGTCGAGATGACCGACCCGAGCCAGCTCGTTCCCGGTGTCCCGGTCCCGGGTTTGCGACTCGTCGCCGCTGGTGGGGACCTGCACCTGGTTCCCGACCTGATGGCCAGGATCGGCGCGCCGTACCGGTGGCGCAGCGCCCGCCGTAGCCCACAGGAGTGGCAGGCGTGGTTCGCCGAGCATCCGGGCCGGACCTGTTGGCTACTGACCTTGGCAGACGAGCCGGCCGGAGCGGTCTGTTACGACCTCCATCCGGACGCCGACGTCGAGATCAGGACGTTCGGGCTCCTGCCGGAGTTCACCGGCAAGGGCATCGGCGGTCATGCGCTGACGCTCGCGATCCGGCAAGGCTGGAGTCTGGTACCGGGCGTACGCCGGGTATGGCTGCACACATCGTCGGCGGACAACTCGAACGCGCTGCCCAACTACCACCGCCGCGGGTTTCGGACCTTCAAGACCGAGGAAGGCGACTACTGAGGCGGGAGCCCCAGGCGGGGCGATTCCCGCCCGGGTGCCAGGACGCGTCAGCGATCGGCGTCGGTACGAGGGGGCCGGCGCCCGGCTTCTGGCCGTGATGTCGACCTGCCGTACGAGGAGCCGGCGGCTGGAACCCCTGTTGCCCGGCCTGCCGTCCGGCCGAAATGATCACCCGGTGACCGGGCTTACCCGTGCCGCGGGCCTTGCGTCCGGAATTGCCCTGACCGCAGGGACCGAGGGGTACGTCTTCAACGAGGACCCCAAGTCCTTGTCTGCGACTGGCCCGACAACGTCGACGTCGATGTCGACGGTCTGAACGGGACGCTCACCACCAAGCCGGCCAGGCCGAACGAGCTCCCCCTCAAGGTCAGCGGCCTGACCGCCACCCTCAACCCGGGCGTCGCGGTCGAGAAGGTCGTCTTCAACTCGTACAGCGGCGTCGTGCCGTGTACGGCGGTGACCGGCGAGACCACCCGCGACACGAGCACCGCCACCTGCGACAGCCCCGGCAACCTCGGCCGGCTCGGTGCCACCCTCGACGGACTCCTGCGCGGTTACAAAGCCACCGTCATCGACGACGACCGCGGCGTCGAGGTGGGCGCGCATGTCCTCATCTGCCTCATGCCAGGCCTCGTGGTGCACGTCATCCCAGAAGTCCCGGCTCCTGCGCAGGCCCCGTTCGCGGTGCGTCGGACCCGCGTGGCCGGTGTCGTCATCGGCATCCGTCTCGGGAAAGGGCTGCGCGACCAGTTCGTCGATGATCGACAGGTATCGCACAAGGGTGTCGCGGGAGAACTTCTCCGGTTCGGCGGCGGTCATGGAGGCAGGCTACGAGCTGGCGGGTCCGCCTTGGCGCGACGGCTCCCGAGTCCGGCGACTGCGGCAACATCTACCGCTCGGCGCCGGCGGCCGTCGCGCTGGCCCATCGGCCCAGTGCCGGTACGACGGGTTCGAGGTCGCGGGCACCGGGAGGTGAGTTTTGAAGGGTCCATGGATACCTTGATCACATCGACGACCGGCAGCAGGTCGCCGGGCCCGTGAGAAACCAGACCCGAGATACCGAGGAACCAGAGATGCGTACCTTGATCAGCACCGCCTTCATCTCGCTCGACGGCGTCGTGGACTCCCCCGGCGGTGAGCCCGGCTACCGGAACTCCGGGTGGACCTTCAAGGACATCGAGTTCCTCCCCGAGGCCTTCGACATCAAGGGGCGCGAACAGCAGGAAGCCGCCGCGATGCTGCTGGGCCGGGTGAGCTATGAGGCGTTCAGCCAGGTGTGGCCCGACATGGAGGACTTCGCCGACTACAAGGTGATGCCGAAGTACGTCGTCTCCACCACCCTCGCCGAGGACGACCTGGTGTCGAACTGGGGCGAGACCAGCATCCTGCGCTCACTCGACGAGATCGCCGCGCTGAAGCGGACCGAGGGCGGTCCGATCATCGTCCACGGCAGCGCGACCCTGAACCATGCCCTGTCCGACGCCGGCCTGATCGACCGCTACCACCTGCTCGTCTTCCCGCTGCTGCTCGGGGCGGGCAGGCGTCTGTTCAGCACCACGGACAAGGACACCCAGAAGCTGACGCTCGTCGAGCACGAGGTCTACCCCAATGGCCTGCAGAAGCAGATCCTCGACGTCGTCCGCTGACGGGGGCCGGGACGAGGCGCGTCTCGTCGCCCCGCTCGCTTCGTTCCCGAATCGAGTGGGGCGCGGCGGCGCATTCCTTTCAGGTGGCGGGCCGGGAAGCCGCCGTGGCCGGATCCGCCGTCTGCGGAGTGAGCCGCTCGACGCCGATGCCGGGCGGTTCGCCGCCGCCCCGGACGACGTACACCGTCAGCTCACCGAACGCACGACGTGACACGCCGCACCGGCTCGCCCATGGCGACCGGCCCCCTGGTGCCGCAACTCTGTTCATGTCTCATACCTGCTGGTAATTTACGGCGCTGTTACCGGCAGTAACACGCGCCTGGCCGTGCCGTGCGCTCCACGAAGTGAATCCGAGGGGGAACCATGCACCGCATCGCCGTTGGGAAACTGGCAACCGCAGTTGCCACCGCTCTGGTCGTCACCGCTGTTCCAGCGGCCACGGCTGTCGCCGCCCCTTCCGGCTCGTCGACGGTCACGGGGGGCGATTCGTTCTACACCTACGACGGCAGCAAGCCCCTGTCCTCGTACGCGCCGGGCGCCGTGCTCAAGACGCGGACGCTGCAGTACCACGTCGTCGGCATCCCGACGCCGGTCAGGGCGATCCAACTACTGTTCCGCACCGTCGATGCGCAGGGGCGCCCGTCCGCCGGGGTGACCTCGATCGTACGCAGCCCTACCGGCGACAGCAGCAAGGCCGTGTCGTACCAGTCGTTCTACGATTCCCTCAATCCTGCGGACTCCCCCTCCCGGGCGATCGCGGGTGACGTCTCCCTCGGCGGCCTGATCGCGAACGGCGAGTCCCTCCTCCTGGTGCCGCTCCTGCTGTCCGGCTACAACGTGATCATCCCGGACAGCGAGGGGCAGAGAGCCGACTTCGCGGCCGGCCCGGAATACGGAACGAACACGTTGGACTCGATCCGGGCCGCGAGCCGGTCCCCGGAGACCGGTCTGGACTCCGGCACCCGGATCGGCCTGGCCGGATACTCGGGCGGAGCCATCGCCACCCACTGGGCGGCCGTGCTCGCGCCGAGCTACGCGCCGGACGTCGACAGGAGACTGGTCGGCTACGCCGAGGGCGGGCTGCTCGTCGACCCGGCGCACAACCTCAAGTACGTCAGCGGCAGCTCCCTCTGGGCCGGGGTCGCGCCCATGGCCGTCCTCGGGGCCGCGCGCTCCTACGACATCGACTTCACGCCCTACCTGAACGGCTACGGCCGGCAGGTGTTCGAGGAGCTCGAGCGCGGGTCGATCGTCAACGCCCTGGGCCAGTACCCGGGACTGACCTGGAAGAAGCTGGTGAAGCCGGAGTACGCGAACCCGAATTCGGTGCCCTCCTTCATCGAGGCGGTCAACAAGCTCAACCTCGGCTCGGCCGCCACCCCCAACGCCCCCGGGTTCATCGTGCAGGGCAACGGAGGTGTCTTCGAGGGCACCTTCGGCAATCTGCCGGGCATCGGGACCGGGGACGGGGTCATGGTCGCGGGAGATGTCCGCGCGCTGGCCCGGCAGTACTGCGACAAGGGCGACGCATCGATCAAGTACCGGCAGTACGACCTGCTCAGCCATGTCGGCGCCGCGGTGCCGTGGGCACCCGCCGCCCTGGGCTGGCTCAACGACAGGTTCGCGGGCAGGACTCCCCCGTCCGACTGCGGCCGGATCCCCGCTGGCAACTCACTCGCGCCGGAGGTCTCGTACGCCTTCCGCAACCAGGTCATGAACATGTAGATGAGGGTGCACACGCCGTCGAGCAGGTCACCGGTTCCCCCGGGGCCCAGCGACGCGATGAACTGGTCCGTCAGCAGCCGCTGTTCCGGGCCCCTCTCGATCCTGTCGGCGGCATACAACCGCTGTCCGGACGATGGACCGATGCTCATGCGGAGGTCTGGCGAACCCTAGAGGACTCACCCGCCCCGCACCGAAGCGGGCAGGGGGAGGGAGAACCAGACGGCTTTCCCCTCGGACGTCGGCAGGGTGCCCCAGGCCTCGGCGAGCGAGTCCACCAGGAGGAGTCCCCGTCCGGATTCGGCGTCGTGCGAAGCGAACCGGGCCTGTGGGAGGACGGGGCTGCCGTCGCACACCTCCACGCTGAGCTCCCGCCCCGCCTGCCGCACTCTCAGCCGGACCGGACCACAGCTGTGGTTCACCGCGTTGGAGAGGAGTTCCGACGCGAGCAGGCACGCGGTGTCGCACAGCTGGTCGTCCCGACTCCCCCACACGGCGAGGGTGGAGCGCAGGAAGCGCCGGCCTTCGGAGACGCTGCTGGGCTGGGCGGGCAGCACCACGGTCTGCGAGGTCACCGGTGAATCGGGGATGTGCACCAGGAGCAGGGTGACGTCGTCCGCGTAGTCGTCGGCGTCCGGCAGCATCTCGTCGAGGAGGCAGTCGGCCATCGCTTCCAGGCCTTCGGCGTGGGCGTCCCTCTTGCCCAGCGCCACGGACAGGCAGTCGATCTGTTCCTCGATGTCGCTGCCCGGTGTCTCGACGAGCCCATCGGTGTAGAGGACGAGCACCGAGCCGGGGTCGACGGTGTGGCGGCTCTCGTGGTGCGGTACCTCTCCGACACCGAGCGGCACGCTGACGTCGGCGGCGAGGCGGCTCACCTGGCCGTCGGGCGCGGCGAGGAGTACGGGCAGGTGCCCGGCCGAGCACACGGTCAGTTCCGCGGCGTCCGCGTCGACGACCAGGTAACAGCAGGTGACGAACTGGTCCGGGAGCTCGCTGACCACGGCGTCGAGGGCGCGCATCAGCTGCCACGGCGGCATCCCCGTCTTCGCCAGCGCGTGCGAGGCCGAGCGGAGTTGCCCCATGACGGCGGCGGCTTCCAGCCCGCGCCCCATCACATCGCCGATCATGACGCCCACCCGGCCGCCGCCCAGGGGGATCAGGTCGAACCAGTCGCCGCCCACGCCCGCGCCCTGGCGGGCCGGGAAGTACCGGCTCGCCGTCGGCATGCCCGGGACCTGCGTCGGCGAGCCCATGAGGCTGCGCTGCAGGGTGAGGGCGACATGGCGCTGCTGTTCGTAGAGTTCGGCGAGCTTGTCCTCGGCGGCCTTGCGGTCACTCACGTCGCGGATGGCCGCCGACACGAGCGTTCCGTGCGGGGTTTCCAGGGGGCTGAGGCTGATCTCGACGGGGAACTCGCGCCCGTCCCGGCAGAGGCCGTGCAGTTCCAGCCCGGCGCCCATGGGCCTGACCTGGCGGTTGACGAAGTAGCCCTGCCGGAAGTCCGAGTGGTGCCCCCGGAACCGCTCCGGTACGAGGACCTCTACGGGCCGGCCCAGGAGGTCGGCCCTGGTGTGGCCGAAGAGCGCCTCGGTCTGGGCGTTGACGAGTTGGATCGTGCCGCTGCCGTCCACGATCACCATCGCGTCGGGGGCGGCCTCCAGGAGCGCCCGGAACAGCTCGTCCGCCGCCTTGCGTTCGCTCACGTCGCGCACGGCCGCCGAGATGAGCAGGCCGTCGGCGGTCTGCAGGGGGCTGAGGCTGATCTCCACCGGAAACTCGCGTCCGTCCCGGCGGAGCCCGTACAGCTCCAGTCCCGCACCCATGGGTCGGACCTGGCGGCTGGCGGCGTACCCGAGCCGGTGCCTCGGGTGGAGCCCCCGGAAACGCTCGGGCACCAGGACGTCGATGGAGCGGCCGAGCAGATCTTCTCTCGGGTGGCCGAACAGTGCTTCCGTCTGCGCGTTCACCAGCCGGATCACACCGGCGTCGTCCACGATCACCATCGCGTCCGGCGCCGCTTCCAGGAGGGCACGGAAGGGTTCCTCGGTCGTTGTCGTCATGTTGCGCCTCGCACTCGCCGAAGACCACCGAAGCGGACATCCGATCACGAACTCCCCCGCCACTTCGCAGGTTGACCGGAACCCACACCCAATTGACCGGGTGTGAGCACGGGCAGGAGCCCGGCGCGATCCCCTGCCAGGTTCCGTGGGAGGGGGCGACAGGGCCACCCGGCAACCGTCCGGCACTCACCGGGGCGGAAGGACCGGAGTCAGCGTCGTACGGCGGTCGCGGCCGCGCGCAGTTCGGCCAGCGAGCGGCGCTGGACCGCCTGGCCGTCGAAGTTCCCGGGTGCCAGCCAGGCCTCGAAGCCCCGCTTGATCGCGGGCCACTCCGTGTCGGTGACGGAGTACCAGGCAGTGTCGCGGTTGCGTCCCTTGTACACGACCGCTTGCCGGAAGATCCCCTCGAAGGTGAAGCCCAGGCGTGCCGCCGTCGTGCGTGAGGGCGCGTTGAGGCTGTCGCACTTCCACTCGTAGCGCCGGTAGCCGAGCTCTTCGAAGACGTACCTCATGGCGAGGAACTGTGCCTCGGTCGAGATCGGACGGCGCTTCATCGCCGGGGAGAACATGACGTTGCCGATCTCGACGACGCCGTGGTCCGGGTCCTGCCGCATCAACGAGAGGGTGCCGGTCGCCGTGCCGTCGGCGAGGTCGATCACCGCGTAGTGCCGCGGGTCGCCGGAAGCCGCTGCCTCTTCGGCGTAGCGGTGGTACTCCTCCGGGGACTCGAACGGGCCGGTGAACATGTACGTCCAGTCCCGCTGGTCGGACCCGCTGCGGTAGGCCGCGTGGAGCTCGGCGGCGTGCCGGTCCGCGTTCAGCGGTTCGAGCCGGCAGTGGTCGCCCTTGAGCGTGACCCCGGCGGGCAGCGGGCGCGGCGACCAGTCGGGCAGGGGCTCGCCGACGGGCTGGTCGTACTCGTTGAGGCGCAGGGACACTGATTCTCCCGGGTTCACATGTGTGCTGACGTGGCCGTGAAGCCCATGATCGCCGCCGCCCACCACATCTCCGTGGAGGCCACGGACGACTCCATGCACTGGGCGGCGAATTGCCCCGGTCTCACCCCTTTGTCGTGGCAGCATCACTGGCATGCGCTACAGAGGTGCCACCGCGAACGACGCCCCGGCCATGGCCGAGCTGTTCGCCGCCAATCAGTACGGCGCGCTCACGGAACAGGAGCGTGCCGACCAGGGCTTCGTGCAGGGCAGCCTCGACGTGGACGCGTTGCGCACCATGGCCGAGGAGGGGGGTCTGCTCGTCGCGGATGATGCGGGACGCCTGGCCGGTCTCCTCGGGTTGGCCGCGCCGGAGAGCGTGCCGGGTCCGCCGCCGCCGGTTCAGGCGCTGTTGAGCGCACAGGACTCGCTGTACTGGCAGGGGCATCCGCTCAGCACGACGCCCTGGCTGCTGTACGGGCCGGTGGTGGTGGCCGCCCCCTACCGGGGCAAGGGGGTGGCCCGGGGGCTGTTCACCGCGGCGGTCCACGCTGCCGCGGGGCGGGCCGACGTGATGGTCGCGTTCATCGAACTGGCCAACCCGGCCTCGTGGAGGGTCCATGTCGACGGCTTCGGCATGAGCCCGCTGGGAGAGTTCTCCATCGGCGGTCGCGCCTACGGAGTGGTGGGCGCCGCCGCCGGGCAGTCGGCAGCGCCCGGGATCTGAGCGGATCGCGGATCCGGCGGACGTCGCGGGGCAGGGAGACCGCGTGGAGGGCTGGGGCGGGGCGTCAGACGGCGTCCTGCTTCGCCACGCCGTAGGGCTCTCCCACCGTCTCGGCGCCGCTGTCGGTGATCACGATGTCCTGCAGGGGCCGGTCCCGGCCGTCCGTCGCGGCGTTCTCCACGGAGCGGATGACGTTCATGCCGCGGACGACCTTGCCGAAGACCACGTGCTGGTCGTCCAGCCACGTCGTCTGCTTGAAGGTGATGAAGAACTGCGAACCGTTGGTGTTCTTACCGGCGTTGGCCATGGAGAGCCATCCGGCCCCGTAGTGCTTCAGCTTGAAGTTCTCGTCGTCGAACCGGTCCCCGTAGATGCTGCGGCCGCCGGTGCCGTCACCCTTGGTGAAGTCCCCGCCCTGCATCATGAAGTCCCGGATGACACGGTGGAACTTCGATCCCTTGTAGCCCTCGCCCGCGGGCTTCTTCGCCAGCTCCGCGAAGTTCCTGGCCGTCTTCGGAACGGTCTTGCCGAACAGACCGATGACGATCCGCCCGGCCGGCTTGCCGCCGACGGATAGGTCCATCCAGACCTCGTCCGTGACCTTGGGGCCCGTGGGAACGTTCTCGGGCGGGTCGTTGACCTGGCCGGTGGCCGGCGCGGTCAGTAGGGCGCTGACCGCCAGGGCGGCGGTGCCCGCCAGGACCGCGGTACGTCGCAGCACGAGGTGATCCCTTCCGTCGGCGGGACCGCCCCGCGCGGACGGCGCGGCGGCGTGAACTCCCGCAGTTCGCCCATACGCTGACGAGCGGCGGGCCGAAGTACAACCGGGGCATCCGCCGAACGGCGTACCAGGTCGCCCCCGTCACCGCACTGGAGCAGCAGAGGACGACCTGGCCGGGCCGACGGGCTCAGGTCACCTGGACACCCTCACGTACGCACTCGATGAGGTAGTCGCCGGTGTCGGGGTCGACGGTGACACCGTGTGCTTCGCTGTGGAGGCCGGGGAAGGCGCGGTCGAATGCCTCCAGTGCTCCGAGGTAGCGCAGGACCGGGCCGCCGGTGGCGCCGAGTGCTCCTCCGGGCATCAGGACCGGGATGCCGGGGGGAGTCACGGTGACCATGGCGGCGGCCACCCTGCCGGCGGCCCGGGCGGGGGGGAGGCGTTCGGTGCCGTCGGCCGGGTCGGTGACGGTGTCGGGCTGCCAGACGCCGAAGAACCACGGGAGCCGGTCCCCGGCGTCGGCGATCCGGCGGCCGGTGCGGACCACTGTCTGCCGGAACCGGATGGCTTCGGTGATCACCTCGTTGACCAGCCATTCGCCCTGCGGGCCGTCCATCATCGCCGTGGCCGCATCCAGCGAGGCGATCACCGGGTACGGGGCCGAGGTGGTGCCGTGCATCATGAACGCCTCGTTGAACCGGTGGTGGTCGACCGGCGCCCGGGGTGCGGACTTCACGTGCACCATGGCGCTCTGCGAGAGGGCGGCCAGCAGCTTGTGCGTCGACTGGGTGGCGAAGACGGTGGGACGCCCGTCGCCCTCGAAGGTGTCCGGGCCCACGGCCATGCCGTACCGGCCCGCGTACAGCGGGTGGAAGCGCGCGTGGGCGAACCAGGCCTCGTCGAAGTGCAGACGGGGAGTGCTGGGCGCCAGGGCGCGCGCCGTTTGCACGGTGTCGTAGCACAGGCCGTCGTAGGTCGAGTTCGTGATCACCGCGTACTGGGCCTCGGGTGATACCGCCCCTGGCGTCAGCGGCAGAGCACGAAGGGCCTCCGACCGGAACGGCAGAACGTCACGCTCCCGGTGCACCCGGTCTCCGGATCTCGCCCCGATCCCGGCTACGAGTGAAACCGTAACCGGGCCACGATCGAATGTCTACTCCAGCCATGATAGATTTTCGCGTGTTTGACGCGGAGATAATCGGACGTGAACATGACGCCGTCCACATGCGGCGGGGCGGTCGGCGCCGAGCCCTCCGAACACGACCCCTGCCCCCGCACACCCCGTAGACCCCCGTAGACCCAAGGAGTGATCCACCATGGCCGAACGCCCTCCCCGGGAAGCCGGTGGCAAGGACATCACCGTGGAGGTCCTCGACCGCAACGTCGCCGTCAGGCCCATCGGCGAGATCGACATCGAGACGGCCGCCTCCCTGCAGCACGCCCTCATGCGAGCGCTCACCCACGCCTCACCGGCCAAAGCCGTGGTCATCGACTGCAGCCGTCTCACCTTCTGCGACTCCTCGGGCCTCAACGCGCTCCTCGCCGCACGGCGCGCGGCACAGGAGACCGGCACCGTCATCCGCCTGGCCGCCCCCAACCTCCAGCTCCAGCGCCTCCTGGAGATCACCGGCGCGCTGTCCCTCTTCCCCGTGGACCAGGACCTGCCGGCGGCCGGACTCCCCGCCGGGCACCACCCGGAGGACCTCCCCCAGTAGCCGGGCCGACGGTGTGCGGAGAGAGAGCGGGGTGCGGTATGCGGTGTACCCCTGGCCGTCTGCGACGGCAGGTGTCACAGGAAGCGGCGGATGGGCTGCACGGCCAGTTCGCGGGCCCGCTGGAGGGTGGGGCGCCTCTTCCAGCGCCCTTCCTGGATCAGCTCGCTCACAGCGACGTCCTCGTCGTAGTGTCCGTCGAGGACCGCGGTGAACCGCTCGTCGAGCACGGCGAGCATGACCTCCTCGTCGTGATCGAGGGAGCGGCGGTTGAAGTTGGTCGAGCCGATGAGTGCGGCGACGTGGTCGACCGTGATGACCTTGGCGTGCATCATCGTCGGCTGGTACTGGTAGATCTTCACTCCGCAGGCGATGAGCTCCGCGTAGTGGTGCTGGCCGGCCAGCTGACAGACCCGCTTGTCGGTGTGGGGACCCGGGAGCAGGATCTCCACCTCGACCCCGCGCCGGGCCGTGGCACAGAGCAGCTCGATGAAGTACGTGTCCGGTGAGAAGTAGGCGGTGGCGAGGCGGAAGCGTTCCTCGGCGGACTCCAGCATGACGCGCATCAGCGTCTGCATGTCCTGCCAGCCGAAGCTGGCCGAGCCGCGCACGACCTGGACGATCGCGTCGCCCTGCGGCCGGTGGTCGACGAACCGGTCCCGGTCGTCGAAGAGTTCGTCGTGGCACTCGGCCCAGTTCTGCGCGAACGCCGCGGCGATCCCGTCGACGGCGGGTCCGCGGACCTCGACGTGCGTGTCGCGCCATTCGTGTTCGTCGCGCGCGTTTCCGCACCACTCCTCGGCGATCCCGACCCCGCCGGTGAACGCCGTCTCCTCGTCGACGACGAGGACCTTGCGGTGGCAGCGGTGGTTCTGCTTGAGCGGCGAGAGGTACAGCGGCTTGCGGAACCAGGCCACCTGCACTCCGGCCCGCTCCATCTCGTCCAGCAGCTCCTTTTCGATCAGGCGGCTGCCGAAGCCGTCCAGGAGCAGCCGGACCCGCACACCGGCGCGGGCCCGCTCGGCGAGCGCCCGGGCGAACTCGCGGGCGATCTCACCCTTCCAGTAGACGAACGTCATCATGTCCACCGTGTGCTGAGCACGGCGGATCCCGCCCAGCATCGCGGCGAAGATCTCGTCCCCGTTGCGCAAGGGAGTGAGTGCGTTGCCCTCGGTCGCCGCGATCCCTATCAGTCGTTCCAGGCGCCGCCGCAGCCTTGCCACCCGTATCTCGGCCGTCGGCACCCCGGGTGACCGGGGACTGCTCGTGGCGGACCCGGCCGACTCCTGCGTAGCCGTCTTCTGCGTACTGGTCATCGGAACTCCTGGCCGGAACGCGAGGGGGAACATGGTGTGCGCCCTGTGCCCGGTCCGGCCCGGGCGGAGCAGAGGGCCGACTGTACCCGGCGACGACCCGCAGCCCTGTCCGGTAGGACGGCGCGGGGGCGCGAGGCACGGGGGCGCGGGGGCGGCGTCGCCGCTCAGCCGTGGCTCAGGAGCACTTCCAGCAGTTCCCGCGGTGCCTCCCGCATCACGTTGTGCCCGCTCTCGACGGCGTGCGTGCGCCACTGCGGCGAGTCGCTCAGCCGCTCGTACAGTTCCGTGAACGGCGACGGCGTCGGCCACTTCGCGGCGTAGACGTACGACTTCTCGGCGAAGCGCGCCAGATCGCCCTCCAGGCGTACCGCCTGGAGCAGCGAGGCGAGCGGGTGCGGGGTGGCGCGCGGGTCGAAGAAGGGCAGCGGGGCGCTGGTGTAGCCGTTCTCCCCGGTGCCGTCGAGGTACCACGTACGCTCGTTCTCCGACACCAGGGACCAGGTCGACTGACCGTCCTCCGGGACCATCGCGTCCACGTACACCAGCCCCTTCACCCGCTCGGGGACCCGGTCGGCGGCGCCGGTGATGACCATGCCCCCGTAGCTGTGGCCGACCAGTACGGCGTCGGTGATCGCCTCGTCCTCCAGCAGGTTCACCACGTCCGCGATGTGGGTGTCCAGGTTCACGGACGGGGTCAACAGGTGCCTGCGGCTGCCGAGTCCGGTCAGGCTCATCGGATAGGCGTGGTGCCCGAGGGTCCGCAGTTCGCGGGCGAGCGGCTCGAAGGTCCAGGCGCCGTGCCAGGCACCGGGGACCAGGACGTACGTGGTCATCCTCGGACTCCCTGAATCGTGTCGGCGCCGGAGACCCCGGCGGCGTCGGTGGTCAGTACGATCTTGCCGCTGGTGCGCCCGGATTGCGAGAGCTCGTGCGCCTTGCCCGCCTCGGCCAGCGGCAGCACCAGCGCGACGTGCGGGCGCAGTTCACCCCGCTCGGCGAGCGCGGCGATCTCCCGCAGGCCCGCAGGCCCGCCGGGTCGGCCTCCACGACCATGAACACCGCCCGGACGCCGAGCGCCGCCGCCCCGGCCAGCGGCGCCTCGTCCGGTGAGGCGAGGGAGACCACGATGCCGCCGGGCCGCAGGGTGCGCAGTGAACGCGGGCCGTACGCACCGCCGATGGTGTCCACGACGACGTCCACGCCGGACACGGCCTCGGCGAAGTCGGTGGTGCGGTAGTCGACCACCTCGTCGGCGCCGAGCGAGCGGACGAACGCGTGCTTGGCGGCGCTCGCGGTGCCGATGACGTACGCGCCGCGGGACTTGGCGATCTGGACGGCCAGGTGGCCGACACCCCCGGCCGCCGCGTGCACCAGCACCCGCTGGCCCGGCCGCACGTCGGCCGTGTCCACCAGGGCCTGCCAGGCGGTCAGGGCGGCCAGCGGGAGGGCGGCGGCCCGTACGTGGTCGAGGCCGGCGGGCTTGTGCGCGAGGTGCCGGGCGGGGGAAGTGGCGTACTCGGCGTAGGTGCCGGCCGGGGCCGGGTGCCGGGGCATGCCGAACACCTCGTCGCCCGGCCGGAAGAGGGTGACCCCGATGCCCACGGCCTCGACGGTGCCGGAGAGGTCCCAGCCGAGCGGGACGGGCGGCACGTCGGCGCCTGCCAGGCCGCCGGTGGCGCGGTGCCAGGCGTCGGTGGGGTTGACGGCCGCGGCGTGGATCCGTACGAGCACCTCGGCGGGGCCGGGCTCGGGACGCGCGGTCTCGGTGAGGCGGAGCACTCCGGGGCCGCCGAAACCGGTCTGGGTGATGGCCCGCATGGTCGGCCCGGTCTGCTTCTTCTGTGTCTCGTGTGCCTTCGTCGTCGTCATGTGATCAAGAATGCCGATCGGATCCGGGGCGGACGAGTGGCCGGAGTGACACGATGTGAAAAGATCTGGCCATGCCTCCTGAGCGGATCCACCGGGTCGTGGTCCTGGCCCTCGACGGGGTCTACCCCTTCGAGATGACCATTCCGGTGCGGATCTTCGGCACGGCCCGGGGCCCGGACGGCGCACCCCTCTACGAGGTCCTCACCTGTAGCATCGACGGCCGTCCGGTCCGCACCAGCGCCGACTTCGGCATCACGGTGGAACACGGCGGCGAGGTCGTCGCCACCGCCGACACCCTCGTGATCCCGCCCTTCATCTGTGGCCCCGGCGCCGACGGCGCGGACCCCGGTGCGGTGGACTGGCTGCCCGCCGAACTGGCCCGGACCCTGTCCCGGCTGTCCGCCCGCGCACGGATCGTCTCCATGTGCACCGCCTCCTACGTCCTGGCCACCGCGGGCCTCCTCGACGGCCGCCGGGCAACCACCCACTGGAACGAGGCGGAACACTTCCAGCGAACCTTCCCCCAGGTCAGGGTCGACGCGGACGTCCTGTTCGTGGACGGCGGCCAGGTGCTCACGGCGGCCGGGGTCGCCGCCGGGGTCGATCTCTGCCTGCACCTGCTGCGCCGCGACCACGGCAGCGCCGTGGCCAACCGGGTCGCCCGGCTGTGCGTCGTACCGCCGTGGCGGGAAGGGGGCCAGGCCCAGTTCATCGAACGGCCGGTGCCCGAGGTCTCGCAGGCGAGCACCGCCGCCACCCGCGAGTGGGCCCTGAGCCGGCTCGGCCGCCCGATCGCGCTGGCGGAGCTGGCACGGCACGCCGGGATGAGCGTACGGACCTTCTCGCGGCGGTTCCGCGACGAGGTCGGGATGACACCCGGGCAGTGGCTGACCCGGCAGCGCATCGAGCATGCCCGGCGCCTGCTGGAGGTCACCGACCTGCCGGTGGACCGGATCGCGCAGGAGGCGGGCCTGGGTACGGGCGCCTCACTGCGACGGCACCTGGCGCACGCGATCGGGGTGGCACCGATGGTGTACCGGCAGACGTTCCGCGCGCGGGCCGACTAGGTCGTCTCTTTCGGATCTTGTCGGCCCGGCAAGATCCGAAAGAGACGACCTAGCGGCCCCAAAATCCCTTCTCGCGTGCTCACTTCACCCGGTACGGTCTCGATCATGTGCCCGATGCGGGGAGCCCGACGGGTCCGCGCGGTCGCCCCGGCAGTTCCCACGTCGAAAGCAGGTTGCATCAATGGCATGTCGTATCAGCGAACTCGTGCTCGGTTGCCGCGAGCCCGAGGTGCTCGCGCGGTTCTGGTGCGAGGTCCTGGACTTCGTCGTGCTCGATCGCGGAGGGGACGACTACTTCGAGATCGGGCCTCGCGAAGGGTTCGGCGGCCCGCAACCGACGATCATCCTCAGCCGCAGGGACGAGCCGGAGCCGGGGAAGACCCGGCTGCACATCGACGTCAATGCCACCGACCGTGATCAGGGCGCCGAGCTCGAGCGCCTCCTGAAGCTCGGGGCGCGCCGGGCTGACATCGGCCAGACCGGCGACGAGGAGTGGCACGTTCTTGCCGACCCCGAGGGCAACGAGTTCTGCCTGCTCAAGGCCCGCCTCAACCCGCTCTGACGGACCTGGCGCACCCTGGAGGGGTCCGAAAACTGAAGATTTCGTGAAGAATGGGTCAATGATGACCATTTTGGTGGCCGGCGTGGCGGATGGTCCCGAGCTGGAAGCGCTCCGTGCGTGCATTCACAGTGGGCCGCACTTCCGCATCGTGGCCCACGCCCATGACCCCGAGGTGGTCCTGGCGCAGGCCCGTGTCCTCCTTCCGGACATCGCCGTGATCACTCTCCACCGTCCCGACGCTCAAGCGGAACGCGAACGGCTGGCCCTCGTTCGCGCCCTGCGCTCCTTCGACCCTCCCACCGGGATCATCCTGCGCCGCGACCCCCACGAACCCGCCCGGCCGATCAGCCCGGGGCTCGCGCCGGTCCAGGGAGCCGTCCACGAGGTCCGGCGTGCCGACCTCGACGCCCTCCACCACGCCCTGGTCGCCGTCGGACGACGCCGGGCCAGCTGCAACATCGACCCCGCGGCACACTGACCGCTGTTCAGAGCCGCCCGGTGTGGAAGTCCTGGACGGCCTGGACGACCCGGCCGGCTTCCTCGTCGGTGAGTTCGGGGGCCAGCGGCAGGCACACGGTGCGCGGCAGTACGTCCAGGGTGACGCCGATGCCGGTGGTGCGGTGGGTGATCTCGCTCAGGGCCGGCTGGTGGGGCACGGCGTGCGGGTAGACCTGTTCGGTGGTGATGCCGGTGCGGCTCAGGAAGGTCATCAGCGCGGCGGCGGTCGCAGGGTCGGGCATGGTCAGGGGGTACTTGTAGTAGGTGTGGGGACGGCCCGGTGCGTCCGCCGGCACGGCGACGGGCAGGGTGGCGAAGGCCTCGGTGTAGCGGTCGGCGAGGGTACGGCGGCGATCGGTCCAGGCGGGCAGCAGGTCGAGCTGGTGGCGGATGACGGCAGCGTCGATCTCACCCATCCGTCCCCGGTTGCCGCGCAGGTGGTGGGTGTTGCGCTCCCCGTCCCGGCCGAGGTCGGTGAGCTTGCGCAGCAGCGGCAGCAGGGAGCGGTCGCGCATCAGGAGGAGCCCTCCGTCGGCGAGGCCGCCGAGGTTCTTGCCCACCCACATCGAGAAGCAGCCGATGTCTCCGATCGAGCCCGCGGGCCGGCCGGCGTCGGTGGCGCCCGCGGCCTGCGCGCAGTCCTCGATCACGGCGAGAGCGTGCCGGTCCGCGAGGGCGCGGACGGCGGTCATGTCGGCCATCAGGCCGTGCATGTGGACGGGGATCACGGCCCGGGTGCGGGAGGTGATCGCGGCCGCGGCCGCTGCGGGGTCGATGGTACGGGTGTGGGGGTCGATGTCCACGAACACCGGGACCGCTCCGGCGGCGGCCACCGCGAACGCGGTCGACACGAAGGTCAGGGCCGGCATGATCACCTCGTCCCCCGTGCCGATGCCCAGGGCCCGTACGGCGCACTCCAGCGCCATGGTTCCCGAACTCGTGGCGAGGGCGTGCGCGGACCAACGCCGGCCCGCCACGGCTTCCAGTTCACGGACGCGGCGGCCACCGTGGAAGACACCGTCGTCGATGACCTCCTCCACCAGTCGCAGCACGTCCGCCTTCAGACCGTGCACACGGCGCGCGTGGAACTCGCCGGCAATCGTCCCGGCAGTCGTCCCGGCAGTAAGGGTGTTCATGGATGTTCTCCGTGGTCAGCTCGGCCGAAGGAGGAGGGGCGCCGATACGTTTTCAAGATCACTCCTCTGACCGGTGAACGAGGAAACGATCCGCCCGACATGACACCGTCACCCCGATGATCCGTTCGACGACTGACCCCGAACGAGGAAGCCCCACATCCACCGCTACTGGCTCGGCGCACCGCCGATCAGGTAGTCCACCCTGCGGCGCAGCCCGCTCCAGCGCCGGTCGTGGCGGTAGGCCCGCCTGATGGCCCGGGCCCGGATCCTCGGGCGGCCGCGGTAGAAGCGGCGGGCCCACGGGGACTCCGGCCGGGCCAGCCGGAACATCGCGATCATGGCGATCACCGGAACGACCACCCCCAGGACGGCCATCCGCGGCTTCCCCTTGAACAGGGCCAGGACCGCGAACAGCAGGTTCACCACCACCGTGCCCACCGCCACCAGCCTGCTCCGCGCCTCATCCGGAGAAAGCCCGTCCACCCCCAGCGGCAGGAATCCGCAGAGCAGCAGCGACGCCAGGGCCGAGGTCATGATCACCACCTCGATGCTGATCGTGCCGTCCTTGGTCCAGTAGACATCGCTCAGGTGCAGGATCAACGCGAACTCGTCGAGGACCAGCCCCGTCCCCATCCCGAAGAGCACGGCCGCCAGCGAAGTCCCCCACCCCGAACGGGCGCCCGTGATCCCCGTGAAACCGCCCACGGTCATCAGGATCACCCCCGGGACGGCGTGATGGACGTGCAGTCCGCCGGGCGTGACGTTACGGAACGGCCCCTTCCCGGCGCGGATCATCCGGGTGATGATCCGGGTGACGGCGAAGGTGACGACGAACGCGGACAGCGCCAGGAGCAGCGGCAGCTTCCCCGGTTCCACGATGTTGCGGTACCACCAGTGGCCCATGCCGTCACCTTCCCGGGCCCGGCCGTGCCGCGCACGGGGAACACCGCCGTTCGGAGGGCCGGCTGCCGAAGTCGGGGCGGTTCTGACGGGTCACGGAGGGGGCGATGAGTTTGACTGCCCCGGGGAGTCTCACCACTGTTGTCGCCCCACCACAGGAGGAACGCATGGCTCAGCTGCTGAGAGTCCAGAACTTCGGCGTCTCGAGTGACGGCATCGGTGCCGGTGAGGACCAGACCCTCGAGAGGCCGTTCGGTCATGTCCAGCCCGAGAGGCTGTTCGCGTGGGCCGGCGCCACGGCGAGCTGGCCCATGCGCACCGACCCCGGGGGGAGCCGGGGTCTGGACGACTACCTCACGCGGGACTACGCCCGCAACATCGGCGCGGAGATCATGGGCCGCAACAAATTCGGTCCCCAGCGCGGCCCCTGGCAGGACCACGAGTGGCAGGGCTGGTGGGGTGACGAGCCGCCCTTCCGCACTCCGGTGTTCGTCCTGACCCACCACGAGCGTCCTTCGCTCACGCTTTCCGACACCACGTTCCACTTCGTCGCCGGCGACCCCGCCACGGTCCTCGAGCAGGCCCGGGAAGCGGCGCAGGGCAAGGACGTCCGGCTCGGCGGCGGAGTCACCACCGTCCGGCAGTTCCTGGACGCCGACCTCGTCGACACCATGCACGTGGCGGTCGCACCGGTGAAGCTCGGGTCCGGGCTACGGCTCTGGGAGTCCCCCGACGAGCTGCTCGACCGGTTCCACCTGGAGGTCGTTCCCAGCCCGAGCGGGGTGACGCACCACCTGTTCTGGCGGAGGTGACCTGTCCTCCCTCAGACCACCGTCACCGGGTGGCGCACGACGGCGTCGAAGAGGTAACCCTGAGTGTTGAGGGCCGCCGTCGCGGGCTGCGTGCGCCCGGTGGCGTCCGTGGCCCGCGCCAGGAGCGCGGTGGCCCCCGCGGTGCGGGGTGTCCACGGCAGTGACCAGCGCACCCAGGCGCCCCGGCGCGGTACGTCGTGCAGCCGGGCCCGCTGCCACCGCGCACCTCCGTCGGTGCTGACCTCCACCCGGTGCACGGGGGCCGCGCCCGACCAGGAGCGGCCGGTCAGCAGCCGCGTACGGTGCGCCGGTACGGTCGCCCCCAGCTCCAGCTCGAAGGCGCTCTTGAGGGTCTGCCGGGTCAGCGGAGCGCTGCCCTGCGGCGGCTGGTCGGGGCCGAACAGCCGGTACAGGTCGGTGTTCCACGGCGTGTACAGCGGCTGCCCGCTCACCTCGATGTCCCCGACCCACTTGATCGAGGAGATCCCGATCCAGTCCGGTACGACCACGCGGACCGGACCGCCGTGGTCGGGCGGCAGCGGCTCGCCGTTCATCTCGTACGCGAGGATCACGTCGTCCAGCGCCTTGGAGACCGGCAGCGGGCGCCGCACGTGGCCCAGGTTGACCCCGTTGGTGACCACCTCGTCGTCCAGGCCCCGGGGCAGTACGTCCACCGCGTCCCGGGTCGCTCCGGCCCGGCGCAGCACGTCGGACAGCCGGGCCCCGCGCCAGTGGGCCGTGCCGATCGCGCCGAGGGTCCAGGCGGTCCCGGTCACCTGCTGGCCCTGCTGCGTGGTGTAGAAGCTCCGGCCGTTGCCCGCGCACTCGATGAACAGCGTCCGCTCGATCGCCGGCAGTGCGCGCAGCTGGTCGTAGGAGAACTCCACCGGGCCCCTGGACAGGGCGTCGCCCCACACCTTCAGCTGCCAGGACCGCGGGTCGAGGCGCGGTGTGGAGGTGTGGTTGCGGACGAAGAACCGGTCGAGGGGGGTCAGCTGCCCCGTACCGTGCAGGGCGGCGAAGTTCGTCTCGGCGTTGGTGCCCCGGATGGTGAACAGTTCGGGCGGCAGCGGCTTCAGGATCCCGGGCGGCGATGCGGCGGGCCGGGGGTCAGCCGGCGTGATCGTCGTGGTGCCCGCGGTGGCTTCGGCGGTTCCCGCGGAGCCCAGGCCCAGGGCGCCGGCCGCGGTCCCCGCGGCGAACAGCCGAAGCAGGTCACGGCGGTCCACCCCCGCCGAACGGGCGCGGCCGCGCGCCCACTCCCGCAACCGCGTGCGGTCGTACTGGCTCTCGTTCGACAGGTCGGGGGAATTGGCGGGGCTCATTCCGGGACACTCCTTGGTCGTGATTCCCGACGGACCGTAGAAGCCCGGCCCCGCCACCGGGAACCTCCCGGACGGGATGTCCACGAACCTGCAACACCACTGCAATGCACGGCCGGTGGGCGATGCGGGGCTTCGGTCAACGGCCCCCGTGGCGGAGCGCGCCCTGCGGAGCGCGCCCTGCGGAGCGCTCCCCCGCACGCCTTCAGACCCGGAGTCCGCCGGCCGCCAGGGCCTCCTTGACCTCCCGCGCCACGCGGGCCGCGTCCTCGGGGTTGTTCACCACATCCGTGTGGTTCATGTCGACGACGAGGACGTCGCTGGCCGAGTAGTGCTTGTGCACCCAGTCGTCGTAGCCGGACCACAGCACCCGGTAGTACTCGACCAGGCTCTCGTCCTGCTCGAAATCGCGGCCCCGCAGCCCGATGCGATGCAGCACGGTCTCGAAGTCCGCCTTGAGGTAGACCATGAGATCGGGTGCCTTGCGGTACGGAAGGCCGTCGATCTCGCGCATCATCTCGTTGAGCAGCCCCTCGTACACCCGCATCTCGAGGGAGCTGATCCGGCCCAGGTCGTGGTTGACCTTGGCGAAGTACCAGTCCTCGTAGATGGACCGGTCGAGGATGTTGTCGCCCTGCTTGTACGCCTCCTTGATCGCTGCGAACCGCGTCTGGAGGAAGTAGAGCTGGAGCAGGAAGGGGTAGCGCTTCGCCTGGATCTCCTCGGGGCTCGACGTGTAGAAGAGCGGAAGGATCGGGTTGTCGTCCACGCTTTCGTAGAAGACTTCGCTGCCGAGCTCCTTGGCCAGTATCTCGGCCACGCTCGTCTTGCCGATCCCGATCATGCCTCCGACGCAGATCACTGGCATTCCTCGCTTCTCCCTGGGGGTCTTCTGTTCGCGGACGGGTGGGCTGGGCACCCCACACCACTGGGACGCGTGTCGGCGGTCACTCGATTCCCCAAGATCTTCGTGATCGGCGTCATGTGGTCCCCGTCCGGACCGGGGCCCCGACACAGGACGCCCTCATCGACCGGTTGGACTGACCGTCCCGCGGTTGCCGCGAGCAGCGGTGAGCCGCCGCCCCGCGGCCGCCCTGAATCATAAATGACGCTTCGCCCCACACCGGCCGGAGCCCTGGCACCCGGCCGGGGCAACCGGAGTGACGGGTCGGGCGGCGCGGCGTTGATCCCCCCATGGAAGAACTGCTGGACGTACTGCTCGACGGAGTCACCGAACCTCGCCTGAAGCTGATCAGCAGGGACGAGGCCGGGGCGCTGATGGTCCTGCTCGGTGTCCTCGAGGGGCAGGGGCCGACCGAGGAGATCCGCCAGGCCGCGGGAGAGATGCGGTTGCGCCTCGTCTCGCGCCTCGCCTGGAACCCGGCCGTGTCCTGAGGCCGGGGGCCGCCGCGACCGACACCGGCAGCGGCAGCGGCAGCGGCAGCCCGCGGTGACGGACGTCAGGAGCGGGTGGCGCTCCCGTCCCGCTTCAGGTAGCCGTCCAGGGGGCAGCCGGCGTCCGGGTCCCGCGTGGGGCACATCCTGAGGTCGTCCGTAGCGCCGAAGTACCCGTAGAGGTAGACCCTCACCCGGCAGCCCGGATCCTCGGCGAAGGACAGCTGGAGATCATGACCGCGTGCCCTCTCGGCGACATCGAATCGGCCGAGGAATTCCTCGCGTGTTACTTGACGGTAGGGAATGATGGCGAACAACCATTCACACGGCGGGGGCTGAGGCAGCGATGACGACCAACGACGAACGGACCATCGTGCACGCTTTCCGGGACGACGCCCTGGGCGAGCACGACGCCGTCGGACTCGCCGCGGCGATCCGGCGGGGCGAGGTCTCCCCCGCCGAGGCCGCCCGGGACGCCGCGGAGCGGGTGCGGGCGGTCGACGCACGGCTGGGCGCGGTCCAGGTGCACGTAGACGGCCCGGCGCACGCCGCCGGAACGGGCGGGGCCTTCGACGGGGTGCCGACCTTCGTCAAGGACAACACCGACTACCAGGGGCTCCCCACGGGCCACGGCAGCGCCGCCTTCCGGCCGCGGGCAGCCCGGCGGCACGCACCCTTCACCAGGCAGTTCCTCAGCAGCGGCGTCACGGTGCTGGGCAAGACCCGGCTGCCGGAGTTCGGGTTCAGTCCGACCACCGAGTACGAGGGTGCGGAGCCGGTGCGCAACCCCTGGAACACGGGCTACTCGGCGGGCGGCTCGTCGGGCGGCAGCGCGGCACTGGTCGCCGCCGGCGCCGTGCCGATCGCGCACGCCAACGACGGTGGCGGCTCGATCCGGATACCCGCGGCCTGCTGTGGACTCGTGGGCCTCAAGCCGACCCGTGGCCGCGTCGTGGCGAGCGCGCTGGGCCGCCAAATGCCGATCGATCTCATCTCCGACGGAATCGTGAGCCGTTCCGTGCGGGACGCCGCCGCGTTCCTCGCCGCTGCCGAAACGTACCGGCGGAGTCCCGAACTCCCGCCCCTCGGCCTGGTCGAGGGCCCCTCGGGGCAGCGGTTGCGCATCGGGTTCATGCTGGACTCCCCGAACGGCGTTCACTCCGACACCGCCACCCGGGCGGCGGTCACGGAGACCGTGGCGACGCTGGAACGGCTCGGACACACCGTGGAACCGGTGGAGTTGGCCATGGACCCGAGCTTCACCGACGACTTCCTCACGTACTGGGGGATGCTGTCCTTCCTCCTCGGCGTCACGGGCCGGACCCTCGGCGCGGACTTCGACCGGCACCGCATGGACGGCCTCAGTCGGGGCCTGCGCGAGGAGTACGTACGGAACTGGCGGCGGACTCCCGGCGTGCTGCGACGGCTCAAGCGCACGAGGGAGGCGTACGCGGCGGCCTTCCGCGGGCTCGACCTCGTACTGACGCCCGTGCTCGCCCAGACCACGCCGCCGATCGGCCACCTCAGCCCGACCGTTCCCTACGCGAAGCTGATCGAGCGGATCCTCGCGTACGTGGCGTTCACGCCGGTCGACAACGTCGTCGGCACCCCGTCGCTCTCGCTGCCCTCCTCGAGCGCGACGACGGACGCGCTGCCCATCGGCGTCATGTTCTCCGCCCGCCCCGGCGGTGAACGCAAGCTGCTGGAGATCGGCTTCGAGCTGGAAGCGGACCGGCCCTTCCGCCGCATCCAGGACCAGTGACACCGGCGCCGTCGCCAAGGCGCCCTCCGGCAGGGGCTCGACTCGCACGGTGAACTCCCTTACGGCATCGGCGTAGACGGAGAAAGTCAACTCGACTAGCGTTTCGGGCATGGATCCGGACCGTGCCGCACGGCTCGACAGCCACCTCCCCGGCACCATCCGAACGGGCCCGGTCCGGGCTTCCTGCCGGGCCGTCGCCTGTGCGGTGGTCGCGGTGCTGGCGCTGTCAGGCTGCAGCCGGGCCGGCGACGACCGGGTCCCGGAGGGGCGGGCCGTGACCACGCCGGTACCCGAAGGCGACGCGTTCTACGATCCGCCGCGTCCGCTGCCCCCGGGCAAGCCCGGCACGGTGATCCGCCAACGCCCGTACGCGCCGCCGGAGGCGAGCCTGACCCTGCCGTCGCACACCTTTCTGGTGATGTACCTGAGCACGGGGACCGACGGCAAGCCGGTGCCGGCGAGTGGGCTGGTGACCGTTCCGGACGGCCCCGCACCCGCCGGGGGGCGGCCCGTTGCCGCCGTGGACCACGGCACCATGGGCATCGGCTCGGCGTGCGGCCCGTCCCGCATGCCGGCCTTCGCGGGGCTGGAGGACACAAGTCCGGTCGCGAAACTCCTCGCGCGCGGATTCGTCGTCGTACAGCCCGACTACATCGGCATGGGGGTGACCGGGGTCAGGCACCCGTACCTCAACGGCAAGTCCGCCGCGTACGCCACTCTCGACATCCTCCGTGCCGCGCACGGGATCGACCCGGGGGCGGGCACGACGGCGCTCGTCTACGGCGGATCACAGGGTGGGCACGCGGCGCTGTGGAGCGCGCACTACGCCGCCGAGTACGCTCCCGACATCGACCTCAAGGGCGTGGTCGCCAATGCGCCGGCGGTCGGATTCGAGTGGATGCCCGCCCTGGTCGCGCAGCAGAACGCCACGGCCACCCCCTACGCCGGGATGCTGCTGCTGCTCATCAACGGGGCTTCGGCAGCCGACCCGGCGGTCAGGCCCGCCGAACTCCTCACCCCCGCGGCGCTGGCCGCCGCGGACCGCATCTGGACGGAGCGCTGCGTCGCCGGCGACACCGAGATTCCGCCCGCCGCCGACATCCTGCGACCCGGCGCCGATCTGGGACCGCTCAACGCCGCCCTGAAGGCCAGTGCCGGCAACGAAGCCACCACCAAGGTCCCGGTGCTGTTGCCGCAGGGCGGAAACGATGTGCTGAGCAACCTGAACCAGACGCTGGCCCATGAACTGTGCGACAAGGGCGTGAACCTGGAGTTCAAGTACTACGCCGACCAGGGGCACACCATCAGCGACGGCCCCCTGGACGACGCGATCACCTGGATGGACGCCCGGCGCGCCGGTGCGCCCGTCACCGCGAGCTGCGTGTTCTGAGCGGGCCGCGATCGCCGACCCGGGGCAAAAACTGGCTGCGAGCGGCGGAGGGACACTGCGAGGATCCTGGTCATGCCAAGCCCCACCGTGGAAGAACTCCTCGCCAACGTCGGCGGACTGACCCCCGAACTCGCCCGGCGGATCGGCGATCAGATCGATGAATGCAGGCGCCTGCTGAACACCAGTGCCGACATGGACTCCGTCCAGCAGCACCTCAAGGACGGCGGCGTCAGCATCATCCACGCGATCCTGATCACCACCAGGCTGCTCGGCGACCACCCCAGCAGGCTGCTCGCAGCACGAATGATCGTGGAGTGCAGCCCCGCACGGACACGTACCACCCCCTGACCGGGCGCACCGCACGGGCTGCCCCTACGACTCCGAACCGCGACGCCCCCTGGCAGGCCCGGGGCGGTGTCCTACCGGCGGAAGTGGGCGTGGTGCTCGCGCAGGAAGGCGTCGAGGGTGCGGGGCGCGCGGCCGAGGATGCCGCTGACGGTGGTGGTGGGGGTCTCGGGTCGGGTGATGGCGAGTTGCTGGATCTCCGTGACGTGGTCGGCGAGCCAGGTGGGCATGTGGGCGGTGCGGATGAGGTTGTCGCGCAGTTCGTCCGGGGTGAGGTCGACGTAGCGGATCCGCTTGCCGGTCAGGGAGGTCAGCCGGGTGGCGAGTTCGGGGAAGGAAACGGCTTCGGGTCCGGTCAGGGTGTAGGTGCCGCCGGCGATGTCGGGCCTGGTGAGGGCGGCCGCGGCGACGTCGCCGATGTCCCGGCAGTCGATGTGGTTGTACGCGGCGTCGCCGGTCGTCCCGAGGATGACGCCCTGGGCGAGGGTGGGGGCCAGGCGCAGGAGGTTCTGCATGAATGCGTAGGGGCGCAGGATGGTGTGGGTGAGGCCGCTGGCCTTCAGGTGTTCCTCGACGGCGTGGTGTCCGCGGGAGATGGCGACCGGGGAGTCCGGTTCGGCGGCGGGTGCGGAGATCTTGACGATGTGTCCGATGCCGGCGTGGGCGGCGATGTCGATGACGCGGGATTCGAGTTCGACCTGTGCGGGGCTGTTGGCCATGGCCAGGAAGAGCCGGCTGGCCCCTTTGAAGGCGGTGCGCAGGGAGTGGGGGTCGGCGGCATCGGCGTACTGGACCTCGAGGGGCGGTTGGTGTGCGCCGGTCGTACCGGGGATCGGCCTGTGCGGAGTGCGGGTCAGTGCGCGGACGGGGGCGCCGTCGAGGGTGAGGAGGCTGCGGAGCAGGGCGTTCCCGGTTGCTCCGGTCGCTCCCATGACAACGATCATCGTGTGCTCATTCCTTGGCGAGGTACCGGCAGCGGGTGCTGCCGGGGTGGGTTGTGGCGGGGTGGGTTGTGGCGGGGTGGGTTGTGCCGCGGGTGCGTCATGCCGCGGGTGCCTCATACCGCGGGTGCTGAGGCGGTGCTGCGCCAGCGCAGGGTGACGATGGTGGTGGCGAGGGCCGCGGAGACGGGCAGGTCGATGCGCAGGCGCTCCAGCCACGGGGCGGCCGGTATGAGGGTGTGGGCGGGTAGCCATTGGGCGGCGAACCATCCCAGCAGGGCCGCCGCGCCGACGGCGGTGATGACCAGTGCGGCGGTCAGGGTGACGCGCGGAATGGTGGTGGTCCAGCGTCGGGGCCGCCCGCCGTGCACCAGCCAGGTACCGACGAGGAACGCCACCACGGCCGAGGTGCCGGCGATGGAGGTGCAGGCGGCGACGGCCAAGTCCCGCTGGCCGGTGGCGACTCCGGCGGCGCCGGCCATCAGCGCGGGGGCGGCGTAGGCCGTCAGCACCTCCCGCCACAGGGTGAACGGCCTGGATGGCCGGGGGACGGCCCGGTTTCGGTTGGTTCTGTCCTTCGTTGCGCGCATGCCTGCCTCTTTCTCGCTGATGGGAGGGAGCGAAGGGGTGTGGGCGGGGATGTCGGCAGGCCTGCTCCACAATATGGTTAGTTGCCTAACTATTACCCCGCAAAAAGGGCCCTGCCTCGAGGGCGGGGCCGGAACAACAGAGAACCGGGCCGGAACAGCGGAGAACCGGGTCAGTCAGCAGCCAGAGCCGCGCTGCCACGGACGACGCGGGCGAGCAAATCCAGGAACACCGCGCGCTCCTCGGCTGAAAGCCCGCCCACCATGGCCTCCAGCCGCCCGAAATGCTCGGGTGCCATGTCGCGCAGGCGTTGCGCACCGCGCGCGGTCAGGACGGCCACGGTCCCCCGCCCGTCCTCCACGGATGGACGGCGGGCGATCAGCCCTTCGCGTTCGAGGCCGTCCAGCAGGCCCGTGATCGTCGCCCTGGAGACGCCGAGGTCGGCGGCGAGGCGCGAGGGGGACTTCTCCCCTCCGTGATCCTCGAGGTCGGCGAGCAGGCGGTAGCGCCCCGTCGACAGACCGAACCTGGCGAAGTGCGCCTCGGTCGCCCGGCCTACCCTCGCACCTGCCGAGATCAGCCGCACCGCGACCAGCACCGCCTGCGGATCGGCCGTCAGGCCGTAGTGCTCGACCTGCCGCCTGGCCTGGTCCAGCGTGGGCACCTCGCCGTCGACACCGTCCTTCGTCATGGAAGTAATATGGCGGCTAATCACTTCGGCTGTCAAGGCATCCGATCGACCGCACCGGGTCCGGCGGCGGGCGCAGCCACCTGCGCGAGGCGCCCGCACGAGGCGCCCGCCAGCCGCTCGGACCCGGCGTTGACCAAGTCTCCAAATTGCCCCCGTAAGCCCTCCCACCCAAAGCCCCGCCGAGGCCACACACGGACATCTGAGGCACGAACACACCATCACTTCGGGGGGGATGGGGAGTCCCCCTCCTAAAGCCCCAGGCGGGCAACTGGGCCGCCTGCAGGGGCGATGGGGCCTTACGTGTGCGCTCGCGGTAAATAGAATGAACCCAGACGCCGGCTCCGGTGTCGGGCGCCGGCCATGCCCGACACCGGCCAGTCCGCGCTGCTCGGCGCCCATCCCCTCTCCACACGCCGCTCCCTGCGGGAGCGCGGCTTGTGCTGCCCTGAAGGAGCCCTTCGTGACCGATCCCGGCAACCCCACCCGACCGACACCTGCCGCCGTTCCCACCGTGTCCGACGGGGGCGTACCGGCGCCGGTGCCGTCCTACGACGCCAACTCCATCGGCGTCCTCGACGGGCTCGACGCGGTCCGCAAACGGCCGGGCATGTACATCGGGTCAACCGGCGAGCGCGGCCTGCACCACCTGGTGCAGGAAGTGGTCGACAACTCCGTGGACGAGGCACTGGCCGGCGTGGCCGACACCATCAGGGTCACCGTCCTCGCCGACGGCGGCGTGCGCGTCGCCGACAACGGCCGCGGCATCCCCATCGACCTAGTCGCCTCCCAGGGCAAGCCCGCCCTGGAGGTCGTCCTCACCGTGCTGCACGCGGGCGGCAAGTTCGGCAGTGGCGGCTACGCCGTCTCCGGCGGCCTGCACGGCGTCGGCCTCTCCGTCGTCAACGCCCTGTCCACGAGGGTGTCCGCCGAGGTGCGCAGGGACGGCCACCGGTGGAGCCAGGACTTCAAGGACGGCGCACCCGCCGCCCCGCTGGCCCGGCACGAAGCCACCTCTGCCACGGGCACCACCATCACCTTCTGGGCCGATGACGGCATCTTCGAGACCACCGACTACTCCTTCGAGACCCTCTCCCGCCGCTTCCAGGAAGTCGCCTTCCTCAACAAGGGTCTGACCATCTCGCTCGCCGACGAACGCGCCTCGGCACGAGCCACCGCCAGCGCCGATTCGGCCGACGGCGGCACGGGCCGGCAGGCCCGCGAGGTGACTTACCACTACGAGGGCGGCATCGTCGACTTCGTCACCTACCTCAACTCCCGCAAGGGCGAGACCGTCCACCCCACCGTCATCTCGATCGGAGCCTCCGACCCCGGACGGACCCTGTCCGCCGAGATCGCCATGCAGTGGAACACCGGCTACAACGAAGGCGTCTACTCCTTCGCCAACGCCATCCGCACCCACGACGGCGGCACGCACGAGGAAGGGTTCCGCACCGCCCTGACCGCCCTGGTCAACAAGTACGCCCGCGAAAAGAAGCTGCTCCGCGAGAAGGACGACAACCTTGCGGGCGAGGACATCCGCGAGGGTCTGACGGCGATCATCTCGGTGAAGCTGGGCGAGCCGCAGTTCGAGGGCCAGACCAAGACCAAGCTGGGCAACACGGAGGCCAAGACCTTCGTGCAGAAGGTCGTGCACGAGCACCTCAACGACTGGTTCGACCGGAATCCGAACGAGGCCGCGGACATCATCCGCAAGTCGATCCAGGCGGCCACGGCGCGCGTCGCGGCCCGCAAGGCCCGTGACCTGACGCGTCGCAAGGGCCTGCTGGAGAGCGCCTCGCTGCCGGGCAAGCTCTCGGACTGCCAGTCCAACGACCCGACCAAGTGCGAGATCTTCATCGTCGAGGGCGACTCGGCCGGCGGCTCCGCCAAGTCCGGCCGCAACCCGATGTACCAGGCCATCCTGCCCATCCGCGGCAAGATCCTGAACGTCGAGAAGGCGCGCATCGACAAGATCCTCCAGAACACCGAGGTCCAGGCACTGATCAGCGCCTTCGGTACCGGTGTCCACGAGGACTTCGACATCGAGAAGCTCCGCTATCACAAGATCATCCTGATGGCGGACGCCGACGTCGACGGCCAGCACATCAACACCCTGCTGCTGACCTTCCTGTTCCGCTTCATGCGGCCGCTGGTCGAAGCCGGTCACGTCTACCTCTCGCGCCCCCCGCTCTACAAGATCAAGTGGGGCCGCGACGACTTCGAGTACGCCTACTCCGACCGCGAGCGCGACGCACTCGTCGAGCTCGGCAAGCAGAACGGCAAGCGGATCAGGGAAGACTCCATCCAGCGCTTCAAGGGTCTGGGCGAGATGAACGCCGAGGAACTGCGCATCACCACCATGGACGTCGACCACCGCGTGCTCGGCCAGGTCACCCTGGACGACGCCGCACAGGCCGACGACCTGTTCTCGGTGCTGATGGGCGAGGACGTCGAAGCCCGACGCTCCTTCATCCAGCGCAACGCCAAGGACGTTCGGTTCCTCGACATCTGAGACATCCGAGACGTCCGGGTCGGCTCGGCCGACCGCCGGACCGAGCAGGGCGGATCACCTGACCCGGGGAGGTGAACCTGTACCTCGGATGGCGGCGGGGACGAGCGGCAGCAGTGGCAGTCCACCAGGACGCCCCCGAGACTCGTCGCCAGAGCAACCGGAGCCGGAACCAGGGCCGGAGCCGGAGCCGGATACGAGGGAAGGGCAGCAGCCAATGCCGCAAGCCGGGGAGGAAGGCGTCACCGCGCGCCCCATCGGTACGGTGGATCAGCGTCGGAGCGCGGCCGGACACCTGCGGGCGGTGATCAGGCGAACCAATCTGGTTCCGGCATTCTTGGTACTCACGGTGATGATGGTGGCCCTGTGGCTCATGGGCATGCCGTTTCTGCAGGCCCTGACGATCTCGACCGCAGTGAAGATCTCGGTGGCTCTCCTCGAACTCCGCCGGCTGCCCGGCCCGGCCGACAGCTGACCCGGCCCCCGGCCACCCCGCGTACGGCCCCGGCCCGGTCCTGACCACCCCGAACCGGCCCCATGGAGGTCCGGCGGCCGACTCGCCTCCGGTGGTTCCAGCAGGTCCGCGCCATGCGGGGAAAACGTCCGTCCGCGCGGCGACCCGGACGGCGGGTTCCGATCCCGGGGGCCCGATGACCATGGCGCATCACCCATCAGGGAAATACTGATCGGCGGACATTGACAGAACAGGTTCCATTTACCCGACTGTTCGCTTTGGCCAATTCAGGCCCGTCAGACGCCATTGACCCAATTGAAGAACCTGAAATAGCGTGCGGACAACAAATCCAAGCAAGGGGGAACCAGTCCATGCGCAGCAAGAAGACGATCACCCTCGCGCTCGCCGGCGCCGCGGCCTTGGCCGGCACCGTCGCGTTCGGCGGCACGGCTCAGGCCGCGACGCCCGCGCCGACCGGTACGAAAGTGACGGAGCACGTCGTCTGGGACGCTCCCGTACCCGGGCGAATCACCCCGATGCACGTCCCGAACCACGGCTTCAACACCTACTCCTTCAACGGCGTTTCGTGGCGCGCCACCGTCACCGTCGACTACGGACGCACCGGGGCGTGGACCCACTGCAGCGATGGCACGGACATTCACGGCCCGCTGCAGGGGCCGGGATTCTGGGACTTCGGCGGTAGCTGCAGCGGTCACGGGACGATTACCCAGTACGGGTGGTACGACGGCTGACCGGCCTCTCGGTGAACGTTCCACTGCCATGAAGCGAACAGTGCGGCCGGGTTGGTTCCCGGTTTGAGAAATACCCCGGACGCGAATGCGCTCCGGGGTATTTCCGCGACCTCATTCGGGAATATCACCGCTTCCCGGTGTACTCCCGCCGGCAGGAGGCGCAGTCAGGGCATCCGGACGGATGTGTGCGACGGGGCTGGGTCGCCGCCCCGTGGGCGGCCGACTCGATCGATAATGGCCGACGACCTTCCTGCACGGTTGAAGAGGAGCCCTTGATGACAACACCGCGGGACTTGTTGATCGTCGCCATGGACATGGAGTCCAGCGGCCCCGTCGAACAGGGTGACCTGTCGCTCGCGCTCGCCGGGGCCGAGTTGATCGACCTCCTTTCAGCCGAGGCCATCGGGCTGGACGGGGATCACATCGTGCCGGGCCACCAGTCCGCACCGGCTGATCACCTGTTGGACGAGGCCGCCGCGGCGCTCGTACGGGAGACGCCCTACGAGTCGGTCACCGACTGGCTGTGGCGCAGGGGCCGTGGACTGTCCGCGGGCTACCAGGCCGCGCTCGAGGCCGAAGGGCAGCTCACCCGGCAGCGCCGCCGCGGAGTGTCCTTCCGGGCAGGCCGGCTGGTGCTGGTCGATTCGCCCACCCGCAGCCGGGCCGCGGACCGCTGGACCTCGGATGAACCGGTCCTCGTCGCTCTCGCGGAGGCCGTGGGGGTCCGCGGGCAGAGGACGGGAGACTCGCCGGACGTGACCGACGACGCCGTCGCGACGGTGCTGGCCGCCGTCAACGACGCGTTGGTGGAACTGTCGGCCGTAAGGCAACGCCGGGCCATCGAGGACGCGGCCTTCGACAACATCTGGCGGGGCAGCGGCGGATGACGACGGAGCCGGTCGGATACCCGGCCGGTGTGCGCGGTTGGGGCTGTCCGGCGGGAGGCAGCCCGAACTGGACACCGACGTCGGGCTCATGCGCAGCTGGATGAGCGGCCACCACGCCTGGCAGACCCGGACCCAGCGCTACACCGACGCGGCCCGCGTCCGGTCCCACACCGGCCCCGGGTACTTCGACCGGGTGCTCGGCGCGCAGACGTATGCGTGGATCAGCCGAAGCAGACCCGGTCCCCGTCGGCCGGGTCGCCCGGCGTCACGCACGAGCGGGTGCCGGTGGTTCCCTGCGGTACGGGGGCCATCGGGGTTGCCACGTACTTGCCGACGTCCACGGCGCCCATCCGCAGTTCCTGCGGCTCCGGGACGCCCGGGACGAACAGTTCCACGCGGTCGCCGGGCTGGAGGCCCGACGCGCGCACCCACACGGCCTGGCACAACGACCCGTAGCGCAGCTCCAGTTGCCGGGACCCTGGCCCCGTGTCGGTGCGCAGGCTGGTGACCATGCCCGCGCCCCCGCACCCCATGCGCAGCGGGTCCTGCCCGGCGCAGGTCGCTGCCGCGCAGCCGGGGTTGCGGATCGGCATCTCCGTCGTCGCGGCGTCGTCGGCGTGCCGCTGTCCGGACGGCCAGGGCAGGAGCAGGCTCACGGCCGCCACGATGAGGAGGCCGCCCAGCCCGGAGGCCGTCAGGACCACCCGCCTGCGCCGTCCTCCTGGTACGGGGGCGTGCTCGGCGGCGGGTTCAGGATGTTGTTCGGGGCGTTGCTCGGGGCGTTGCTCCGGGCGTTGTTCGGGGACGGGCGCGGGGACGGCCCGGCCGCTCCAGACGGTGTCCGCGAGCTCCCAGAGCGCGAGCAGCCCGCCGGGGTGCTCGCGCGCGATGGCGCACAGTGCCTCGACCGCCCCCCGGGGCGGAGGCTGCTTGCCGTTGAGGTAGCGCTCCCAGGAGGATTTGCTGTACGGGGTGCGCCGGCCGAGGTCCGCGAGGCTCAGACCCGTCCGTCGGCGGAGCCGCCTGAGTTCGGCGGCCAGGTGCCCGCACTCCGCCGGCAGGGTCACCGGCGCAGCTCCGCCCAGGTCTTCGGGCCGACGATGCCGTCCGCGACCAGGCCGCGCGCCGCCTGGAACCGGGTCGCCGCCGACTTGGTGTCCTGGCCGTACAGTCCGTCGGTGGTCTTCGGGTCGAAGCCGTGCTCGCGCAGCAGGCACTGGACTTCGACGACGTCGAAGCCCGTGCTGTTGGTGTCGAGCAGGATCTCGCGGTTGGTGCTGTGCCCGGCCCGCAGCTCGCCGTGGTCCCGGCTGATCTCGCAGCCGTACGCCACTCCGCGCCGGTAGCCGGACGTACCGGCGTCCTCGGCAGCCGGCCGGGCATCGGCCCACGCCCCGCCGGTCAGCAGTCCCGCGCCGAAGGCCACGAACACCGCTGCCGCGATCCCGGCGAGGAAGGCGCGGAGCGGGACGGTGCGGAGCGGGACGGTGCGCGGGGCCTGCCCGGCCGCTGGCTCCGGGGGCGGCTCCGTGCCGGGCGCCGCCGCGGCCGGGGCCTGCTGCCGGGCCTGTGCGGCGACGTCGTGCAGCACCACCAGACGTGTCGGGTCCGCCCCGCAGACCTGGGCCAGTTCCTCGACGGCCGCGCGGGGCACGGGTTGCTTCCCGTTGAGGTACCGCTCCCACGAGGAGCGGCTGTAGCCGGTCTTCCCGGCGAGAGCGGCCAGGCTCAGGCCGCTGTGGTCCTTCAGTCGCCGTAACTCGGCGACGAGCCGGTGCTCCCTGCTGTCGAGCCCGGCGGACAGTTCCTGCCAACGCGCCACTGATTTCCCCCTCGGTCAGGGGCCAGCATCGGGCCGCCGCCCGCGGGTTAGCCAGTGCCGCGCGCGGCTTGGCGGGATCCCTGCTCGTCGTCGGCGTCCCACGAAAGCGTCCCGGCGCAGGACGTCCCAGCAGGTCAGGGGGTGGGACGTCCCATGCTGACCCCGGTCTCCGGGCTTGCTGGACGCCGCCGATGTTGGCGCAGGAGAGTCGCTGGGAACACCGGGCCGGATGCCCGGTCGTCGACAACGGAGGAATGCAGCATGAACCTTCGCAAGCAGATCATGGTGACCGTGGCCACGGCCGTCCTCGGCAGCGGACTGGCCTTCGGCGGCGCCGCCAACGCCGCCGGTCCGGCCTCCGCGGCCGCCGCGGACCAGAGCGTTGCCACCACCTGCAACTACTACAGCGGCACCGCGCTCACCAAGACGGGCCAGACCGGTTCGGACGCGGTGAAGCGCATCAAGCAGGTGCAGTGCCTGATCAACCAGAACACGAGCTACCCGACGTGGCTGACGGAGGACGGACAGTTCGGTCAGGCCACCTACGACGCGGTGCGCACCGTACAGGGCAAGGCCAGGATCTCGGTCGACGGGGAGGTAGGGGCCAACACCTGGAGCAAGCTGCGCGCCGGCGTGCGGTGGTAGGGCGCGAAGGGCCTGGTCCGACCGCCCGCGGTTCCCGGCTCCTGCTGACGGCCTCCCTGCCGGTGACCCGGGAGGACACCGGATGGAGGTGACCGGGGCGACGCGGTCACCGTGACCGCGACTCGCGCACTTATTCGAACACCTGATTGAATAAGTGAATGAGGCTCTTCCCTTTCCCCGACGATCTGATCGCACTCCAGCACGAGTGGACGGCCGCCTACCGGCTCCTCGCCGGGCGGCCCCGCCTGGGTACGGCCGCGCTGCGGCGCAGGCTCATAGAGCTGTCGTGCCGGATCAATGTGCACCCGTACTGGGAAGGGTCCGGGTGGTCCACGGCGGGCCGGGTGGAGCTCCGGCGGGCGGCCGAGGCGGCGGCGGGGCTCGGCGGAGCCGGCCGCGGTGGGGCGGACCGGGCCGTCGGCGGTGGGTTCGCGGAGACCGGTTCGCAGGTGGGGTCGCGGTGAACGGGATCCAGTCGTCTGAGTCCCCGCCGGTGATCGTCCATGCGCCGGATGCCGGGGGCGGGCGCCGCGTCCGGTGCGGGGGCCAGGTCCTGGGCCGCGCACTGGGCCCCGGGGACCTGCTGGAGTTCCTGCGGCGGGCGGGCCTGGACCCGGACACCGTCCGCCTGGACGATCCGCTGCTGATCGAATGGCGCGGCGGCGGACCGGATGTCTGGCCCGGCGATCCGGGCGGGTGAACCGGCACCGCTTGCCGAACACCGCTCCGGCCGCGGGCGCTCGTGCGGGCGTCCGCGACCGGGCCCGGGCCCCGAAGGGCCCGGGGTGGGGTCAGCTTCCGGCGGACACGTTGCCGGCCAGGACCGGGATGTTGTCCAGGACGTGCGAGATCGGCTCGTCACCCTTGGCCTGGGTGGAGTTCTCGGCGCACTGCTGGTTCTGCGGGTTGGCCAGGACGTTGACGTCCTGGACGCCCACGTTGGCGATGATGGCCACCAGGGACTGGGCGTTGACCTTGGCCGGCAGGCCGATGCAGGCCTTGTTCAGCGTGCCCTGGACCAGGCTGAGCTGCGGGCTCTGGGCGCCGGTCGTCTTCTGGTTGCCGTAGATCTGCTGGGCACCGTTGCCGTTGACGGAGTTGATCCCGTTGTCGTTGCCGATGGCCATGGCCGGGGCGGCCACGGCGGCGCCCGCGCCGATCGCGGCGGCGGTGGCGGCAGCGGTGACCATCATCTTCTTCAGCATGCTCAGGCAATCCTTCACTGGGAAACGGGGGCGATGCCCCTGGGAGGAACTCGCCCTGGGAACGATCACGAAGCGCAGACGTGGCGGCACTTCACCCGTTTGCGCGGCAGCGACCCGGCGACCGGCGACCTGGCGACCGCCGCACGGTGAGCCGCCGGCCGGATGTGGAATGGCGCCGCGCGGGGCGGGCATCCGCAGGACATGGACAACTCAGCGCACGACGCGGAGCGGAAGTCCGCGCCGCGAAGCGAGCCGCGGCGACTGCCGTGGTGGGGACGGGTCCTCGGCGGGCTGTCGGTGCTGGCGGTCGCCCTGGTGCTGGCGGGCCGTTTCAGCCTGCTGCCCGGCTTCGGCGACCTGTTCCGCGAGGACAGCGTGGACCGCTCGGGGCCGGTGCTGCTCAAGTCCATCCAGGACATGCACCGTTACGAGGGCGCCGCGGGCAACTTCCAGGTCGTGGTCGACCTGGAGAAGGACGCGGCCTTCCTGCCGGACTCCATCCGCGGAACCCGGACCCTCTACGTCGGGGCGGGCTCCGTCAGCGGCTACGTGGACCTGGGCGGGCTCGGCGAGCAGGCCGTCACCGTGAACGAGGAGCGCACCAAGGTCTCGCTCCGCCTGCCCCACGCCGTTCTCGGGACGGCGGCGCTCGACCTGGACCGCTCGTACGCCGTGTCCAAGCAGCGGGGACTGCTGGACCGGCTGGGCGACCTGTTCACCGACAACCCGGTCGGCGAACAGGCCGTACAGCGCCTGGCCGTTCAGCACATCTCGGATGCGGCGCGCGACAGCGGCCTCGTCGAACGCACCGAGAAGAACACCAGCACCATGCTGGAGGGCCTGCTCCACTCCCTGGGCTTCCAGGAGGTCAGCGTCAGCTACGCCTGACGTCGCCGGAGGGGCTGCGACCCGGTCGGAGGTGTCGCAGGCGCATGCGCGATCATGACCCGCATGGACGCTCGTTTCCTCGGCATCGCCGAACTGGCCGAAGTCCCCTCCGTGGCAGTGGTCGTGGACGTCATGCGTGCCTTCACCGTGGCCGCCTGGGCGTTCGCCCGGGGGGCGGAGAAGATCGTGCTCGCCGAGTCCCTGGACGAAGCCCTGGCCCTCAAGGCCCGCCACCCGGATTGGGTGGCGCTCAAGGACGGTCCGGCCGCGCCCGGGTTCGACGCCGTCAACTCGCCGGGCCTGCTGCGGTCCGTTGACCTCGGCGGACGGACCGTGGTGCAGAAGACCACGGCGGGGACGGTCGGTGCCCTCGCGGTCAAGGAGGCGCCGCTGGTGCTGTGCGCGGGCTTCGTGGTGGCGGAGGCCACGGCCCGGCTCCTGCGGGAGCGCGGGGGTGAGGGCGTCACGTTCGTGATCACCGGCGAGGACGGCCGGGCCGACGAGGATCTGGCGTGCGCCCAGTACATCTCCCGGAGGGTCACCGGGGCCGGGACGGACGCCGCCGGATACCTGCGCCGCGCTGCCGGGTCGCGCGCCGCCGCCGAACTGGCGCGGGGGGTGCGTCAGGGGGTCCATCCCGATGACGTCGCGCTCTGCCTCGAGGTGGACCGGTTCCCCTTCGCCATGGTGGCGGCCCCGGAAGGCCCGCTCATGGTCCTACGTCCGCACGGCATGCCCTCACTGACCGACGGCGCCCCGATCTGATCAGGAGGACGCGGATCTCCATGTCTTCGGCATCCCCGGCGCGGGCCGCGTGCCTGGCCATCTGCTACGACGGCTCGTTCCCGGAAACGGTCCGCCAACTCACCTGGTTGGGAGCGGAGATCATCAACCGCCCGTGGTCCCAGCCTGCCCGCTACGGCGAGCGCGTCACCCCGGACCGGTACACCCGCAAGTGCGAGACCTCGTAGGACAGCTCCAGCACCTCGGGCTCCGGCGCCGGGTGGTACCTGCCCGCGGAGACCGAGAGGTTGACGATGAGGTAGGCGTGCCAGCCGCGGCCCACACCCCTGCCGTCGCTGAAGACACGCACGCCGTTGACCCACCAGACGACCGAGCCCTTCCCGAACTCGACCTTCAGGTCGATCCACGCTCCGGGCCGGATCACCGGATCACGGTGGTAGCGGTGCGCCTCCCGGACGTGGTTGGAGAGTTCCAGCAGATCCGGGTTGTCGGGGTGGTACTCGAACACGTCGATCTCCTGGCCGCCGTCGCGCCAGGTCCAAATGGCGGGCCAGGCCCCCCGCCGCACCGGGAGCTTCACCCGGGCCTCCAGCACGTCGCCGGTGCGCACCGCGAAGCCCTCGTCACTGCCTTCGGTGGTGAGCAGTCCGCAGTCCCAGTGGCCGTCGGGGCGCGGCGTCGCCCGGAAGACCCCGCCGCGGCTGTAGGCGGGGTCGGCGACGAGGTGGTCCAGCTTGTTGTCGCCCGGGTTGACCGGGCCGCCGTCGGGATACGCCCACGAGCGGCCGGCGATCCACTGGGTGGGAGAGGTGAAGTCGGCGGTGAAGACGGGTGCGCGGCGCGGGCGCACCATGCTCCACAACCGTTCGGGCATGTCCGAGATCATGACTGTGATGTGCCCGCCAGGAGACACCGCACACTCGAACGGTCACACAACGCAATCAGACGGCTAGTTTGCGGTTCTGAAGGCTACGACGCGGGAGGGGTGAACAGGTGCGCCCGTCGGACTCCGGCCTTGCGCAGTTCGTCGGCCACGATGCGCAGAGCGGTGCGGGCCATGTACGGAAACATCCCGCCCTTGCAGTCCAGATGCACGCAGGGAACCTCTTCGTCGACGGCGACGTAGTTCGGGCTGTAGAGGTCGGTGTCCACCATGACGTCCTCGGCCTCCTCCGGCGGGAATTCGCGGCCGTCCTCGAACGTGCAGGCCAGGCGGCGCCGTGCGGCGGTGAGTGCCGCGATGGCGCCCGCCGGGTCGGTCGACTCGACGGCGATCTCCCAGTGCTGCCGGAACCTGTCGCCGTTGCCCCCCAGGATGCGCAGTGCACCCGGGTCCACCGTGATGCCGCCGGGTTCGCTCTCCGAGACCACGGCCCGCTCCATCCAGAAGGCGCTCTGGAGGGTTTCCAGGGTGGCCTCCGCCACGCGCCAGAGCATCTGCGGGCCCGAACCCCGCACCGCCTCCTCGAACAGGCCACGGGCTCGTTCCCCGTCCCCCAGGTCCAGGACCTGGCACCCGCGCCTGAACGCGGTCTGGGAAGGGTCGTCGACGACAGGGGGCAGGAGGGGCTCATCGGTATCCACGGGCCCATGCCTACCACCCACCGCTGACATCCGGCCGCCGATCCGCCGAATCACCGACAGCACCGATCCGACCGGTCAACTGGCCTGACAGGGACCCGAGATCGCCTTGACCCCGGCATCTGCGGTGCCGGGGTCAGAGTGCTGTCGTGCGCGGCTCTCCGAGCCAGAGGACGTTCAGGACGGACAGGCGGCGCAGGGGCCTGTTGATCCAGTAGGTGAGGGACAGCTGACCGACGGACGCGAGCCGCACGTCCTCGCCCTCGGGATCGTCGGCGTTCCACCGGGAAAAGCCCCAGGGGTCGGCCGCGGCGGCGTCCAGGATGTCCCAGACCGTCTCTTCGGCGTGCTCGGGCAGCATTTCGAGCGCCTTCGCCGCCGGTGCGGAGAAGCGGACCGCGTACGGCAGGCCGGTCACCGGCGCCCGCCCCGCAGCTCCGCCATGTCCACGAAGGCGCTGTCGTCGCAGCCGCCGGCGACGAAGGCGTCCACCGCCGGGGCGGAGCCGAGCCTGGCCTGCCAGACCTGGACGACCTCGTAGAGCGCGGCGAGCGAGAACGTCCGGCGGGACTCCTCCAGCGCGGCCGTCCACTCCTGCTCGAAGGCCGGCACCCACCGTGCGGCACGGCGGTCGGCGCGCAGCTGCGTCAGCAGCTCGGCCGGAGCTCCCGGGGCGGGGGCGTACGGCGTGGCGGAGGTGTCGTAGGGCTGCGCGCTCATGGGCTGTCCTCCCGGAGGGTCGTACCGCCACGGTACGCCCGCCGGACGGTCGTGGATGCCGTGAATGCGGCGGATGCCGTGGATGCGGCGAACGCGTGGCCGGAACTCGCCCTGGACTGATTAACAGATGTCTACCAGCTGGTAACTTGCGCGGGTTGATCAAGCTTGGAGCTCTGGCCGGTCATGCTCCCGGCCAGAGCCACCCCTCAGTCAAGGAACCACATTGGCACGCACCGCCCGTACGACGGCCCTCCTCAGCGCACCGGCCCTCGCACTCGGCTTCTCCCTCGTCGGCGCCACCGCCCCCGCGTTCGCCGCGGACGCGCCCACCCCGCACCTGGACTCGGTGGAGCAGACCCTGCGTCAGGTATCGCCGGGCCTGGAGGGCTCGGTCTGGGAACGCACCTCCGGCAACCGGCTCGGTTCGTCCGCGCCCGGGGGCGCCGACTGGCTGCTCCAGACCCCCGGCTGCTGGGGTGACGCCACCTGCGCCGACCGGCCCGGATCGCGCCGTCTCCTGGAGAAGATGCGCCAGGACATCGCCAATGCCCGGCAGACGGTGGACATATCGACGCTGGCCCCCTTCCCCAACGGCGGCTACCAGGAGGCGATCGTCGCGGGCCTCAGGGAAGCCGCCCAGAAGGGCAACCGGCTCAAGGTGCGCGTCATGGTGGGCGCGGCGCCCATCTACCACTCCACGGTGTTCCCCTCATCCTACCGGGACGAGCTGCTCGCGAAGCTGGGCCAGGCCGCCGCGGGCAACATCACCCTCAACGTGGCCTCCATGACCACCTCGAAGACCGCCTTCTCCTGGAACCACTCCAAGCTGGTCGTGGTGGACGGCAATTCGGTGATCACCGGCGGCATCAACAACTGGAAGGACGACTACCTCGACACCTCCCACCCCGTGAGCGACGTCGACCTGGCACTGTCCGGGCCCGCGGCGGGCTCCGCGGGCCGCTACCTGGACTCCCTGTGGGACTGGACCTGCCGAAACAAGAGCAGCTGGAACTCGGTCTGGTTCGCCGCCTCACCCGGCGCGGACTGCATGGCCTCCCTGCCCCTTCCCACGGCTCCGCAGCGCGAGGGGGACGTGCCCGCGCTCGCCGTCGGTGGTCTCGGCGTGGGCATCCGCCAGAACGACCCCGCCTCCGCCTTCCGCCCGGTCCTGCCCACGGCCGCCGACACCAAGTGCGGGATCGGGGTGCACGACAACACCAATGCCGACCGGGACTACGACACCGTCAACCCGGAGGAGAGCGCCCTGCGCGCCCTGGTCTCCAGCGCGACCTCGCACATCGAGATCTCCCAGCAGGACATGCAGGCCACCTGCCCGCCGCTGCCCCGCTACGACGTGCGCCTCTACGACACCCTCGCCGCGAAGCTCGTCTCCGGTGTGAAGGTGCGCATCGTCGTCGGCGACCCGGCGAACCGCGGCGCGGTCGGCAGCGGCGGCTACTCGCAGATCAAGTCGCTCTCCGAGGTGAGCGACGCCCTGCGCGGCCGGGTGACGAACCTGACCGGTGACGGCGCCCGGGCGCGGACGGCCCTGTGCGAGAACCTCCAGCTGGCCACGTTCCGCGCTTCCGACCGGCCGACCTGGGCGGACGGCAAGCCCTACGCCCAGCACCACAAGGTGGTCTCGGTCGACGGTTCGGCCTTCTACCTCGGCTCCAAGAACCTGTACCCGTCCTGGCTGCAGGACTTCGGCTACGTCGTCGAGAGCCCGGCCGCGGCCGCACAGCTGAAGAGCGACCTGCTGGACCCGCAGTGGCGGTACTCCCAGACCACCGCGACGTACGACTACACCCGCGGCCTCTGCCAGGGCTGACGGCCCCGCCCCGCCGGACCCGCCCGACGACGGCGCTCCTCACTCCATCCCGGTCTTGCCCGGGGTCCAGAACGGCTTCGTGACCACGGACCGCCGGGGCCAGCCGCGTTCGCGGACCAGGTGGTCGCGGACGAGCTGGACCGTGCGCGCCTCGCCCGCCACGTACCCGACCCCGGGCTCGTCGGGCAGGTCGAGGGCGCGCACCGCGTCCACGAGCACGGCGGAGGAGACCGGGGACGCGTCGCCCCGGACCACGAAGGCGAGTTCACCGGCACGGTGGAGCGGAAGCCGGGCCCCGGCGGTCGCCGTCTCCACCGCGCCGTACACCCTGCTGTCCGCCGGTACGGCGGCCAGCAGGGCGCCGAGGGCCACGGAGGCCGTCTCCTCTCCGGCGAACAGGTGGTACGGCGCGTCCGGGCGCAGCGTGAACGACCCTTCCGGGCCACGGAACCGGACGGCCTGCCCGGGGCGCGCGGCCCGCGCCCACCGGGCGCCGGGGCCCGCGCCCAGGTGGTCCAGTACGCACAGGTCGAGCGCGCCGAGCTCCGGGTCGAACCGCCACACGGAGTAGGTGCGCAGATCGCCGAGGCGGGCGCGCAGGGAGGAGGCGCCGGGATCTCCGGTGAAGACGCGGAGCTGCTGGCCCGGGGTGCAGGTCAGTGCGCGCAGCCCCTCCCCGGCCACCCGGATCCGGGTCATGCCGGCGGCGATCGGCTCGGTCTCGGTGATGAGGCCCTCGACGGACAGGCGGTCGAGGATCATCCGTCCGACGCCGCGTGAGCGGGCTTTGCGTACAGGGGTGTCGCGTGGGGCGGCCAAGGGGTCGGTCCCTTCCGTGTGCGTCGTCCGACCGGACAGTCTTCATGTCGCGACGCGCGGCATCGAGGCTGGGAAAATAAGTCGTACGACGCACCTTCCGCAAGTGCCCGGCACCTGAAGGCGGAACCCCCGCGAACGGTCCGTCAGCCGGTGGGCGGGGTCCAGTCGGCGGGCAGGCCGGACTGGGCGAGGACGGTGGCCAGGCTGTAGTGGTCCTGGTCGGATGTGATCAGGCAGTGGTTCCTGTCGAGGTCGAGGACGGTGGTCATCGGCACGGCGAAGGGCTTGGGCGCGCCCTTGAGGTGGCCGGAGTAGACGGCCCGGACGGTGACGCGGTCGCCGTCGAGGCGGGACGCACGGACCGTGACGTGGACGTTGCCGATGAGGTTGTCGGCGCGTGCCTTCCAGCCGGAGATCTCCTCGCGGCCCCGGAAGGTGACGGCGATGGCCTCGTCGGTGTAGGTGCCGTCGGCGGTGAACAGCGCTCCGAGGGACCGGGGGTCCGTGCCGTTCCAGGCGCCGGCCCAGGCGGTGACGATCCTGGGCGGCCGCCCGCTGGAGTCCGCGGCATGGGCGGCGGTCGCGGTGGTCGCGGTGGCGCAGAGGGCAGCGGTGGCGGCCAGTACGGTCATGGCACGGGCGGGACGGGAGGTCGAGGGCATGGGGATGTTCCTTGTCGTCTGCATGTGTGCGTATTCGCGTGTCTGCGTATTCGCGTGTCTGCGTATTCGCGTATTCGCGTGTCTGCGACGGTCTGCGTGTCCGCAACCGTCATGGCACACAGACTCGTGTCATGCGGTGTCCACTCTCCAGGCCCGGACACCCCGGGGAGTGCCCATCCCTGTCCACACTTGTCCACACCGCCCTGTGACCACGGCACGGCTACCTTCCGCAGCGGCGCGTCAGGATCCCGATTTCGACATTCCGGTGCTGCCCGGGCACGGCCGGACCAGGCATGATCCTTCGCGAGGGGCCGTTCCCGACGAGGAAAGTACGCATCATGTCGAAAACCATCACAGTCCGCGGGGTCCGCGACGGGGACTTCCCGCAGTGGCGCACGCTGTACCGCGGCTACGCGGACTTCTACCGGGTCGAGCAGACCGAGGAAGCCGCCGAACGCGTGTGGGCCTGGGTGAACGACCCCTCCCACGAGGTGAACGTCCTCGTCGCCGAGGACGGTGACGGCCGGCTGATCGGCCTCGCCCACTACCGCCCGTTCGCCCGACCCCTGTCGGCCACCACCGGCTGCTACCTGGACGACCTGTTCGTCGACCCCGCCCACCGCGGCTCAGGGGCCGCGGACCGGCTGCTCGCAGTCTTGCGCGAGATCGCCGCCGAACGCGGCTGGAGCGTGGTCCGCTGGATCACCGCCGACGACAACCACCGCGCCCGGGCCAAGTACGACCAGGTGGCCACCCGCACCATGTGGGTCACGTACGACATGGCACCGGACCGCTGAACCCGCGCGGGCCGGTCCCGTCACCTCACCGGCTGGTGCGCAGGGTGCGCATGCGGCCGTAGGCGTACACGCACCCTGCCAGCGCGAGGTCGGACAGCAGCATGAAGCCGATCGAGTACGAGCCCTTGGCGCTGTAGATGCCGCCCATGACCAGGGGCGGGACGAACCCGCCGAGACCTCCCACGGCGCCGACGATGCCGGTGACGCTGCCCACCTGGGGTTGCGGTGTGACCTGCGAGACCAGGGCGAAGACGCTCCCGCCGGCGGTACCGAGCCCGGCTGCCATCATCAGCATCGCGATGGTGGCAGCCGGGACGAGCGGTGGGTCGAACGCCTGGACCACGGCGAACAGGGCCACGGCGGCCAGCGCGGCGGCGGTGACGACAGCCGGGTGGAACCTGTCCGAGAGGCGGCCGCCGATGGGCCGGAAGACCACGGTGACCAGGGCGAAGCCGGCGGCCCTGGTGCCCGCGTCGGTCGGCGGGAGTTCGTACCAGGTCTTGAGGTAGGTGGGCAGGTAGACGCCGAACGCGACGACGCCGCCGAAGCCGATGGCGTACAGGGCGGACAGCTCCCAGGTGACCCGCAGCCGGGCGGCCCGGCCGAGCCGGGCGGAGAGCGAGGCGGTGGGTACGGCCCGGTCGGGGCGGTCCGTGATCAGGACGGCGGCCAGCGCCGCGTACCCCGCGAGCGCGGCGGCCACCACGAGGAACGGCAGGTTCTCGCCGTGAGCGGCGATGCGCGGGGTGAAGTAGCCGGACAGCGCGACGCCTCCGGTACCCATGCCGAACACGCCGAGCGCGAAGCCCCGCCGGTCCGGCGGGAACCATGAATTGACGAGGGGGACGCCGATCGCGAACGTCGTGCCGCCGAGGCCCAGCAGCAGGGCGACCACGAGGAGGAGGACGTAGTCGTCCTTCACGGGGATCAGCAGCAGCACCGGAACGACGGTGAGCGCGGACACCAGCGGCAGCATCAGCTTCGCACCGTAGCGGTCGGTGAGCGCACCCGCGGGGATCCGCCCCACGGAACCGACCAGGACCGGGATCGCGACGAGCAGCGACTGCTGGAAGGAACTGAGGTTCAGCCGGTCCTTGTACCCGGTGGCCAGTGGGGCGATCAGGTCCCAGGCCCAGAAGGTGAGCGTGAACCCGAGCGTGGCCACGATCAGATTGCGGTACGCGGCGGCGGAGGGGCGCTGGTCGGTGTCCACGCCCCCAGTCAAGACACCGGACGGCCCCGTCGGCGCGCTGGACTGCGCCGTACGGGGCCGCCCGGGCCGGGTGGCCCCTGGCCGGGCCGGCCCCCTACGGTCACACGGTCACGAGCTTGCCCCGCTTCAGCTGCAGGACCTCGTCGCAGGCGTTCGCGACCTCCCGCGAGTGGGTCACCAGGATCACGCACTTGCCCTCGTCGTGGGCCAGCCTCCGGAACACCTCGATGATGTCGGCGGCCGTCTCGTGGTCGAGGCTGCCGGTGGGTTCGTCGGCGCAGAGGACGTCCACCTCGCAGGCCAGGGCCCGGGCGATGGCGACGCGCTGCTGCTGGCCGCCGGAGAGCTGGAGCGTGCGGCGGTTCTGGTCGGCCCGCTCGATGCCGAGGAGGTCGAGGAGTTCGGTGGCGCGCCGCTTCCTGTTGACGCCCTTCACTCCGGTGATCTCCATCGCGGAGGTGATGTTCTGCACGGCGGTCATGTAGGTGAGGAGGTTCAGCGACTGGAAGACCGTGGCCACGTGCCGGTTGCGGTACCGGCCCAGGCCCAGCCGGGCCACGTCCTGGCCCTGGAAGCGGACGCTGCCCGTGGTGGGCGAGTCGAGTCCGCTGGCAAGGGAGAGGAGGGTGGTCTTGCCGCTGCCGGAGGGGCCGATCACCGCGTACATCCGGCCGGCCTCGAAAGCGTAGTTGACGCCCTTGAGGACGGTGCGCCTGCGGTTTCCGCTCTGGTAGGCGCGGCTGAGGTCACTGAGTTCGAGGATCGGGGTGGTCACGTCAGTCGCCCTTCGTCAGGATGTCGCGCGGGTTGAGGCGCAGTACGCGGGCGCCGGGGACGAGCGTGGCGAGGACCGCGATGCCGAGGCCGGTGGCGCCGACCTTGCCCAAGTCGGCGGGGCCGAGCCGGATGTCCATCGTGTCGATGGGCTCGACCTGTGGTTCGTCGCTCCTGTTCGCGCCGCCGGTGGGGTCGGAGGGGTCGGGCTTGTTCGCTTCGTTCGCGGCCTGGTCGTTGGCGGAGGACACCTCGCCGGAGAGCAGTCGGTCGCCGATGGCCTGGGAGAGGAGCTGGCTGCCCGCGGCGGCGAAGCCGATCGCCAGGACCGCACAGGCGACCACCTCGACCAGGTGCTGGCCGAGCAGCTTGGGCTTCTTCTCGCCGAGGGAGAGCAGGATGCCCAGCTCCTTGCGGCGTTCGCGCAGGTTGGAGGCGATGATCAGGGCGAGGATGACGGTACCGGCGACGGCGACCAGCCAGACCGTGAGGGAGGCGAAGTCGGCCGTCTTGCCGATCGGGCCGACCAGGGTCTTGTACTGCTTGTCGTTGACGGTCAGCGGGAAGATCTTGAGGTCGGCTCCGGCCGCCTTCGCGTCCTCCTTCAGCTCGTCCAGGTCGCCGGGGTCGCGCAGGGTGAAGGTGGCCTGCTTCAGGACGCCGCCGTCGGCGGCCGGTTCCTTGCCGTCGAGGCGGGTCGCGCCGTCCGGAGTGACGTAGATCTGGTTCGAGGGGGCCGCCATCGGCGGGACGTACGAGCGGGGGTCGGGGATGCCGTTGGTGTAGATGCCGCCGATGGTGAAGTCCGTCTCCTTGGTGCCGAGGCGGCCGTCGGGATTCTGGATGTTGGCGTTGAGCTTGACCTTGTCGCCGACCTTGAGGTTGTTGTCCCTGGCCACCCGCTCCTCGATGACGACGACGTCGTTCTTGGTGTCCGGCTTGATGCCGGAGCCGGCGATGATCTTGGAATCGCCGTTGCGGAACGCCGAGACCGAGTCCAGGTCACGGACGCCGTCCGCCTTGAAGAAGTCCACTCCGCCGCTGTCCTGGCCGGCCGGCGCCGGAACCGGCTGGTGGAGCTTGACCTGGCCCGTGGGGGCCGCGACTCCGTCCTTCGAGTAGTTGCACCGCGCCACCACCGAGGACTTGCAGATCTTGTCCACCAGGCCGCGGCTCAGGTCGCCCTCGGCTCCGATCATGCCGCCCTGCCCCGACCCCGGGTCCGGTTTCTGCGACTTCCCGGAGTTGATGAGGGCGTTCAGGTCCAGCTGCATGGTGGCCACGGCGCCCACGCTGCTCTTCGCCGACTCGGCGGCACGCGCCGCCGCCGACTGGATCAGGAACCCGGACAGGACCAGGGTGCAGATGACGAAGAAGAGCCCCACCAGCATCACCGTCTTGCCCAGCTGGCCCCACAGCCGCCACCAGGCTCGTTTGAACAGATTCATGGACGTCACGCTACGAAGGCCGTGTTTTGAGCGGTGTATGCGATTTCCGGCAGCGCCCGGTGTCTCATACACGGATCAAATGTGCCGTTTGATAAGACGGATCCGGTACGAGGTCGATACCGGTGGCGGAGTAGGGGAAATGCCCCGGTGAATTAATGAAAAGAAAAGGTTGTCGCGCGTGCGCGTGCTGGTGGTGGAGGACGAGCAGTACATGGCACGGGCCCTGGAGATGGGTCTGCGCCGGGAGGCCATCGCGGTGGACGTGGTGCACGACGGGGCGACGGCCCTGGAGCGGGTGGCCGTCTACGACTACGACGCCGTGGTCCTGGACCGCGATCTGCCCGGGGTGCACGGTGACGAGGTGTGCCGCCGGATCGTCAGGATGCGGCTCGGGTGCCGGGTGCTGATGCTGACCGCCGCCGGGCGCCTCGGGGACAAGGTCGAGGGCCTGGGGCTGGGCGCCGACGACTATCTGGCCAAGCCCTTCGACTTTCCCGAACTGGTCGCCCGGCTGAGAGCCCTGTACCGGCGCAGCCCGATGGTGCACGCGCCGGTCCTCACCTTTGCCGACATCGAATTCGACACCCACCGCCAGCGGGTCAGCCGCGGGGGCGGCGAGATCCGGCTCACCCGCAAGGAACTGGCCGTACTGGAGCTCCTGATGCGCGCCGAGGGCGGGGTGCTCAGCGCCCAGTACCTCCTCGACAAGGCCTGGGACGCGCACACCGACCCCCTCACCAACGCGGCCCGCCTCGTCGTGCACACCCTGCGCAAGAAGCTCGGCGAACCGCAGCTGGTGCACACCGCGATCAGCGCCGGCTACTACCTGGGGACCGAATGAGGCGGCGCCCGGCGCGCAGGCCCGCACGGCGGTCGCTGAGCATCCACGGCCGGCTCTTCCTCGGTTTCGCGGGCGCGCTCGGGCTGTGCGGCGCGCTGATGGTCACGATCATCTACGTCGGCATGCGCTTCGTCCCGACCTACGACCTCACCAGGACCGTGGAGGTCCCGGCCGGCTCCGTGCCTCCGCGGGTCTGCACCCCGCCCGGGACCACCCCTCCGCTCCCGGGGGACATCGCGTGCCCGACGCCCGGCGAGGGACAGATGACAGAGGGACACAGGGCCGACGGCCTGAAGACCGGCGCCCCCGCGGACATCACCACGAAGGAGGAGGTGTGGTCCACCGTCCTCACCTTCTCGATCGGCGGGGTGCTCCTGGTGATGGCCCTCGGCCTCGGCGCCGGGTGGATCCTCTCCAAACGGCTGCTCGCCCCGCTGCACACCATCAGCGAGGCGGCGGCGAGGGCCGCGAACGGCAATCTGCGGGACCGGATCAACGCCGGGGGGCCCGCGGACGAGCTCAAGCAGCTGGCGGACACCTTCGACGGCATGCTGGCCCGTCTGGAGGAGTCCTTCGCCGCGCACCAGAGGTTCGCCGCGAACGCCTCGCACGAGCTGCTCACCCCGCTGGCCACCACCCGGACCCTGCTCCAGGTCGCGGGCGACGACCCCACGGGCGAGGAGTTCGCGGAGCTCGTCCCGATGCTGTGGGAGACCAACGAACGCAACATCCACGTCGTACGGGCGCTGCTCGACCTGGCCACCGCGGACCGGGCGGCGCCCTTCGACCCCGGTCCGGTGGACGTCTCGGTGCTCGTGGTCCGGGTCGTCGCCGAACGGGCCGGGCGGGCGGCCTCGTACGGGATCCGCATCGAGACGGAGATCGAGGCGGACTGCGAGGTCACCGGAAACGCCACGCTGCTGCGGCAGTTGCTGCTGAACCTGCTCGACAACGCCCTCACCCACAACGTCGCCGGCGGCTCGGTGCATCTGGCCGTCCACCGGGAGGAGGGTGTGGTGGTCGAGGTCGACAACACCGGCCCGCACGTGGAAGAGGAGGTCGTGGACCGGCTCTTCGAGCCCTTCTACCGGGCCCGGTCCCGGGTCAGCAGCGACCGGACCGGGCACGGGCTCGGCCTGGCGATCGTCCGGTCGATCGTCACGGCCCACCACGGCACGGTCACCGCCACGGCGAACCCGGGCGGCGGCCTCACCGCCCGCATCGAGTTGCCACCCGGCCCGTCTCAGCGGAACTCGTGTACCACCCGGATCTCGCCGACCAGGTGAGCGTTGAACTCGTCCAGCTCCTCAGCCGGCACCCACAGCTCCAGGATCGTCCGCCCGCCGGCCTGCTGGACGGGGTACCGGCTCAGGAACCCCGACTCGACCTCGAAGCGGGTGACGAATCCGACGCCGCTGTGCTTGACGTTCCAGTCCCTCGCGATCTTGATCGCGTAGTCCTCGTTGAGGACCGGGTAGAAGATCGGCTGCTCGGGGAGACGAGGGGGCCAGGCACGCCAGTTCAGCTCTCGGACCAGGGCCAGCTCTTCGGGGCCGGTCGGGCGCCACAGGGTCGTCGTTGCTCGCTGGCTGGGCATGTGCGTCGCTCTCTGGATGCGGGAGGCCGCTGGTACGGCTGTTCTGCGACCGGACGATACCGGCGGCGGGGGTGCATCAGCCATGCGGTTTCCGTGCCCGTCAGCTGGGCGGGCGGTCCTCGGTGCGGGTGCTCGCGGTGGTCTGCCCGGGCGGCCAGGTGCCGTGCTCGATGAGGTGGGCCACCGCGTGGCCGGCGGCGTCGAGGGTGACCGTGTCCCGGTCGGCGTGGCTGCCGGTCCGGCCGTCGGGCAGCGCGTACCCGCCGGAGGAGCCTTCGGCGCGCGGATCCGCGAGATGCTCGCCGGGGTCGCCTTCCCCGTCCAGCAACGTGACCTTCGCACGTTCGCCGTTGGTGACGACGCCCAGGAGCCGCCCCGTGCCGCTCTCGAACCAGGTTTCCGGGTTGCCCCAGTCCAGCCGGTGGCGGAGCAAGTGCCGGGCCTCGGCACCGGCGTAGGCGTGGTCGGCGGAGCCTCGCAGGTGCCAGCGGTCAGCGGTGGTCAAGGTGCTCCTGCCTCGGTCTGGACGGTGTGTGGAGAGGTGCGGGTGTCCATTGTCGCGCGCCCGCGGGGCCCGGGCCGCAGAGGCCGCCGCCGGGTGGTTCGTGCGGCGTGTCCGGCCCGTGCGCCGGGGGCGGCCCGGGCTCGCTGCCTAGCGTGGCCCCATGAGCACACGTCCAGCACTGCCGTTCGCCGGGTACGGGATCCGGTCGGCCCGGCCCGGGGAGGCCGGGGCGATCGCCGCGCTCCTGGCCCGCGCCTTCGCCGACGACCCGGTCATGGCGTGGATGATCCCCGGCGCCACCGGCCGGGAACGCCGGATCGCCCGCTACTTCAGGCTGGCCCAGCGCCGGCAGCGGCCCCGCGCGGGCGGTGTCCGGGTCGCCGCGACCGGTGAAGGGCGGCTGCTGGCGGCCGCGTTGTGGTCGGAGCCCGGGCGCTGGAAGACCTCCGCGGTACAGGACCTGACGGCGCTCCCCCGGTACGCCGGCGTCTTCGGACTCCGTGGGCTGCCACGGGCCGGGGAGGTCCAGAACGCCATGCACGAGGCCCATCCGGACACACCGCACTGGTACCTGCCGTCCGTGGGGACGGAGCCGGGGCTCCAGGGGACGGGCGTCGGTTCGGCGCTGCTGCACCAGCAGCTGGCCGACTGCGACCGCCTCGGTCAGCCCGCCTACCTGGAGTCCAGCAAGCCGGCCAACGTGCCCTTCTACGAACGGCTGGGCTTCCGCGTCACCGGTGAGCTCCGCCTCCCGGAGGGCGGGCCGACCGTCCGGCCCATGTGGCGCGACCCCGCTCCCGCGGACCTGCCGGCGACCGGCCGGTAGGCGCCGCCCCCGTCGGGGAGGCGTAGATCACCGGGGCTGCGGTCGGCGCAGGAGCGCAGGCGCCGGGTGGGGCAGGGGGCTGGCGGCAGCGGGGTTGAGGCCGTCCAGGACCAGGGTCACGTAGCGCCGCCAGCCGTCTTCGGCCGGATCCATGGTCCACAGGACGCTGACGAGCATGCTCATGATCCTCTTCAGATCGTCGGGCACGAGGTCGGCGCGGATCACCCCGGCCTGCTGACCCCGCGTCACCAGCGGGTCGAGCGCGTCGAAGAAGCGGGCGCTGGTCTCCGCGGAGAAGACTCCGGCGTTCCGGGCCGCCGTCAGCACGTGGTGCTCGTCGGCCGCCGAGGTCAGGGCGGCTTCGATCACGACGCTCAGACCGTGGCGGGGGTCCTCGTCCGCGAGCGCGCGGTCGATGGCGGGGATGACGTCCTGGGTGAACTGCTGGTCGAGTACCGCTCGAAGGAGGGCGGCCTTGTCCGGGAACCGGCGGAAGAGCGTGGCGATCCCCACGCCGGCCCGCCTGGCGATCTCGTCGAGCGGCGCATCGGGCCCCACCTCGGCATATACGTCTCGTGCCGCCCGGACGATCTTCTCGATGTTGCGGGCGGCGTCCGCTCGCAGAGGTTTGGGAGTGTCGGTCGGCACGCTGCCGACAATAGCAACTGATAGTCGACGATCGGATCTGGTTGACACGCCGCGCGCCGCGAACTGATAGTTGACTACTGCTTGTGGTGTGCACCGACCTCGTACCCACTCGCTGCCGGGCAGTCCCCTCAGCACCTCGCGCACTCCGTGCCGTCCGGCCGGCCGGACCTTCGACCTACGCCTCTAGGACTCTCCATGCCACAGTCCCCCACGGCCACCACCCGCACCGGAAGGGTGATCGCGACGCTCGCCCTCGCGGGTGTCGCCGCGGCCGTCATGCAGACGCTGGTCACTCCGCTGCTGACCGACCTGCCGAACATCCTGCACACGTCCCACTCCAACGCGGCCTGGGTCGTCACCGCCACCCTGCTCGTCGCGGGCGTGTGCGTCCCCATCAGCGGCCGCCTCGGCGACATGGTCGGCAAGCGCCGCATGCTGCTGGCCTGTTGCGTGCCGCTGATCGCCGGATCCGTGGTGTGCGCCCTGTCCGGCAGCGTCATACCCATGATCGTCGGGCGCGGCCTGCAGGGCATCGGCATGGGCATGATCCCGCTGGGCATCGCCCTGCTCCGGGACATCCTCCCCGCCGAGAAGCTCAGTTCCTCCATCGCCCTGGTGAGCGCCTCCATGGGCATCGGCGGCGGGATCGGCCTGCCGCTCTCCGCGGCCGTCGCGCAGTACGCGAACTGGCGCTTCCTGTTCTGGGGAGCCGCGGCGCTCGCGGCCGTGGTCGCCGTCATGATCGTGGCCTTCGTGCCCGACGTCCCCGCCGCGGCGAAGGGCCAGCGCTTCGACGTGATCGGCGCGCTGGGCCTCGCGGCAGGCCTGGTGTGCCTGCTGCTCTCCGTGTCGAAGGGCGCCGACTGGGGCTGGGGCTCGGCGACCACCCTCGGCCTGATCACCGCCGCCCTGGCGGTCCTCGCCGCCTGGGGCTGGTTCGAATGGCGCACCACCGACCCGCTGGTGGACCTGCGCACGACGGTCCGTCCGCGCGTCCTGCTGACCAACCTCGCCTCGGTCTTCATCGGCTTCGGCATGTACGCGAGCATGCTGGTCGTCCCGCAGCTGCTCCAGTTCCCCGCCTCCACCGGCTACGGCCTGGGCCAGTCGATGGTGGCGGCCGGGCTGTGGATGCTCCCCGGCGGGCTGATGATGATGGCCGTCTCCCCCCTCGGGGGCAAGCTCACCAATGCCCGCGGCCCGAAGGTCACCCTCGTCTGCGGAGCGCTCCTGCTGGCCGCGGGCTACGGCGCCGCGCTCCTGCTGGCCGGAACCGCCCCCGGCCTGATGGTCGCCGCCATGGTCATCAACAGCGGTGTCGCCCTCGCCTACGGCGCCATGCCCGCCCTGATCATGAGCGCGGTGCCGCTTGCGGAGACCGGGGCGGCCAACGGTTTCAACGCCCTCATGCGCTCCCTGGGCACCTCCGTCGGCGCCGCCGTCGTCGGTGTCGTGCTGGCCCGGATGACCACCACGGCCGGCGGCGTCACCTTCACCTCCGAGTCCGGCTTCCGGACCGGACTGCTGATGGGCGGCGGGTTCGCCCTGCTGTCCGGAGCCGTCGCCGCCCTCATCCCCGCGCTCCGGCCGGAACGGCTCGAGCTCCGGGAGTCCTCGGGGCCCGCGACCGAGTCCGCCCACACCACCGTCAGCAAGTAGCGTCCGCGCTCGGCACACCGCCCGGAGCCGCTTCCCGGCGGCTCCATCGGCTCAGTGAGGTGCCGCGGCGGAGGCCGTACGGCCCGAGATCCGCTCCAGCGACCGGCTCAGGTCGGCCGCGAACCGGTTGTCGGCAAGGATCCGGCGCCCGCCCGGGCCGGCGCTAGCGGGTGACGGCCCGCACGGCGGCGGCGACGGAATGCGGCCGGGGCCGGGGTACGGCCCCGTCGCAGCCAGATGGCCGGACCGTACCCCGGTACCGGGCTCCTACCCGTCCGGCCCGCTCCCATGGCCCCGGACCGGGCCCGTTGTCGCGGGCGGCGATGTGATCACCCCGGACACCGGGCCCGGGCGGGCGCCGGGGTCAGGCCATTTCGCCGAGGACCGCGCGGATGAGTTCGCGCTGGTCGCCGGTCAGGCCCATCTCCTCGAGAACGAGTTCCTGGCCGTCGACCGTGATCCGGTAGTGGAAGCCGTCCGCCACGGGCGGCATGACGCGTCGCGCCAGGTCCTCCCATGCCGCGGCGTCCTGCCGGACAGAGGTGTCGATCTTCCGCACTTTGCCCACGCCGGCAAAGCCTCCCGAGCGACTGACGGTGATCAGCATGGTCGTACTCCTTCGCAAGCCGGATCTTCCCTCACGGGACCGCGCACCGGCCGTTCGGTCACGGACTCGGACTCGGGCACTGACGGCCACGGCCCCGTGAGGCTCTGGGCGCACCTGCCCCCCGATCCGGCGGTCATCCCCCACCGGGGACCCGACGTGACGCCAACGGCTCGATTTCACCGGTGTCTGGCCGACGACGGGCGGCAGGACGGGCGGACGGCAGGAACCGCGTGCAGTACTCCCCTCTCAGGCCCCTCCCCCGTCCCCGCCGGTCGCGGGCGCCTCGGGCTCGGGTCCGGTGAGCTCCGGTTCCAGGCCCCCGGCCACCGGGGTACGGCGCCGTCCGGTGTCGGCCCGCCAGGCCTCGAAGGCCAGTGTCGTCGCGGTGACCACCGCGAGGCCCAGCAGCCAGCCGCCCACGACGTCGCTGACCCAGTGGACCCCCAGCGCGACCCGGGTGCAGCCGACGCCGACCGTGGTGACGAGCGCGAGCACCCAGGGCAGCGGCCGCCAGGCCCGGGGGACCACGGGCAGCAGGACCAGCAGCAGGACCGCGCACGAGGTCGTCGCCGTCATGGCGTGGCCGGAGGGGAAGGAGAAGCCGGGCGCGTGGGCGACCGGATCGGCGAGATGCGGCCGTGCCCTTTCGACCGCGCTCTTGACCAGGAGCCCGGTCAGGCCGCCCGCGACCGCCGTGGCCGATGCCCAGGCCGCCAGCCGCCAGGCGCCCCGGGTCATGAGCCAGGCCACGAGTACGGCCACCGCGAGGCGCAGGGTCACCGGGTCCCACACGAAGTCCGAGAGGAAGCGCAGGAGTTCCACCCAGCCCGGGTGGGCGAGCGCGGTGCCGTGGAGGCGTTCGGCCGCGGTCCGGTCCAGGTGGTGCAGCGGAGGCCACTGCGACTCCACGAGGACCAGGGCCAGCGCGAACGGCACGGCCGCCACGGCCGTCGCGACCGAGGCGAGCACGAGCCTCGCGCCGAAGGCGGCGTCGGGACCGGCGTGCCGCGGGAGCAGCCTCCGTAGCGGACCGCGTGGGCCTGGCGGCCGTTGCCGGGGACGTTCCGTGCGCCGTGCCATGGTGGCGGCTCCCTCTCGTGTGCGGTGGTGGTGCTGCGGCCGGGCGGTCAGACTCCGGGATCGTCCGTGATCGGCTCCCGCACCCCCGCCCGTACGGCTTCCAGCTGCGCGGCGAAGGAGAGCCCGAGGAAGAGCGCCACGGAGGTGAGGTAGGACCAGAGCAGCAGCGACACGATCGCGCTGAGGGGTCCGTAGACGCTGGTGAACGAGCTGCTCTCGCCGATGTACAGGCTCAGGCCCCAGGTCGCCAGGTTCCACAGCACGAGGTGGACGACGGCCCCGAAGGCCAGCCAGGTGTAGCCGGGCTGGCGCCGGCGCGGGGAGCGGCGGAAGATCGCGCTGGTGGCGAGGACGGCGAACAGCACGCCGACGGGCCAGCGCACGAGTTCCCAGATCCGCACGGTGTCGGGAGAGAGCCGGTAGACCTCGGCCAGCGCGCGGGTCAGGTGGGTGCCCAGCACGGTCAGGGTGAAGCTGAGCCCCAGCGGGAATCCCGCGAGGGCCGCCATCACCAGGCCCCGGGTGTACTTGGCGAGGAAGGGCCGGTCCCGCTCGTTGCCGTAGATGCGGTTGGCGCCCCGCTCGACCTGGCAGAGGGCGGTGGTGACGTTGACGAGGGAGAACAGCAGTCCCAGCCAGAGGGCGGCCTGGCCCCCGTCGCCCGCGTGGCGTCTGCTCTCGCTGAGCGCGTCGTCCACCACGCCCTGGCCGGGGCCGCTGGTGAGCCCGCGGATGGTCAGCTCGGCCACGCGGCCCACGTCCTCGGTGTGCAGCACGCCGGACAGGCCGACGGCGGCGATGGCCAGCGGGACTATGGACAGTACGGTCTGCAGGGCGAGGGCCCGGGCGTGGCTGAAGCCGTCGGCGTAGCGGAAGCGCACGAAGGAGTCGCGCGCGAGGCTCCAGCCGCCGTAGCGGCGCAGCGCGGTCCACGCTTCGTCGGCCGACAGTTCCTCACCGCGCACGTCGTGCCGCTGCGGTACCCGTCGTGCGGTGCCCATGGTGTTCCTGCCTTCTCGTGGAGCCTGCGAAGCTTTCGGCCGGCCGGAGTCCGGGGGCCGGCGGTCCGTGCGTACCGCGGGCTCAGGACGCCGGTCCGGGAGCTTGCGGGAGGCACGCGCCGCTGTCTGCGGCGGCGGTGGCCCCGGGCTGCCGCGGGGTGGTGGGTGCCCCGGGTGCGCGGGGCAGGCAGACCCTCAGGGCGCCCGGTTCGATCTCCGCGGTGAGGCGGACGCCGTCCCGCACGGCATCGCCGTCGAGTTCGCGCGGCTGCGGTACGGCGCAGCGGATCTCGATCCGGGTGGCGCTGAAGTACTCGAGCGCGCCCCCGGCTTCGCTGCGGCCGCCCGGGGCCGCGGCCGGCCCGGGGGCTGTCTGCCCGGGGGCCTGCCCGCGGCGCCGCAGGACGCGCTTCGCCAGGTGACCGGCCGCGGCGAACCATCCCGCGGCGCCCCGCGGGTCGAACAGCACCACTTCCAGGCGTCCGCTGTCCGGCCTCGCCTCCGGCAGGAGCGGGAGGCCGCCCTGGAGGGTGCCGACGTTGCCGATGACCACCATGCGGGCCCGGCGTCGCCGGGTGCGGCCCCCGTCGACGCGGACCGTCAGGCGCATGCCGGGATCCCCCAGGTGCCGCAGGGCCGACAGGACGTACGCGGCCCAGCCCATCCGTGACTTGAGCCGCGGGGAGGTGTCCCGGACCATCGCGGCGTCGAAGCCGGCGCCCGCCATGACGGTGAACCGCGTCGGCGGGAGGCCGTCGCCCCGGACCCGGCCGACGTCGATCCCGAAGGTTCCACCGCCCAGGGACTCGTCCAGGGCGAGGGCCGGATCCATCGGGAGGCCCAGGTTCCGGGCGAGGAGGTTCCCGGTGCCGCAGGGCACGACCGCCAGCGGGATGCGGCTGCCGGCCAGGACTTCGGCGCAGGCGCGCAGGGTGCCGTCGCCGCCGCACACCACGACGAGGGCCGGGCGGAGGGTGGCGAGCTCCCCGGCCAGGGTGCCGCAGGGCCGTTCGGCGGAGGTCAGGATCCACCGCGGGTCGCGGTGGCCGTGGTCGCGGAGCACGGTGCGGACCCGGTCGGCGAGCTCGTCCGGGCAGCCGTGCGGGTGTCGCACCACGATGACCGGACCGCCGCTGCGGGGCGCGGGCGCCGGGCCGGACCGCTCGGCGCGGGCGGGTTCCGCAGTGGACCGCCTCCCGTACAGCAGCGCGAACCCGGTGATCAGCAAGGTCGCCGCACCGTTGAGCAGGCCGCCGGCCACGTCGCTGGGGTAGTGCATGCCCCGGTACATCCGCGACAGTGCGACGGCCGGCGGGACCAGCAGCAGGCAACCCGCGACCGCGTGGCGCCAGGGGCCCCGCAGGCGCAGCACGGCGATCACCGCCAGCCCTCCGTAGAGCGCGAGGGACGCGCCGACGTGCCCGGAGGGGAAGCTGGAGGTCGGCGGCGCGGCGTCCAGGTGGGCAACCGCGGGACGCGGCCGGTCCACCCAGGCCGTCACCACGAGGAAGACCGCCGACTGCGCGGCCACCGAGGCCCCCAGGAACAGCGCCTCGGCCCGGCGCGGGACGCGGGGGACCAGGAGGAGGGCGAGGACGCAGAAGAGGGTCACGCCGACGACGGCCTGCGTACCGGCGAGCGCGGAGAACCAGTCCGTGACGGCGGTGGCGGTCGCACCGCGGCGCTCCGCCAGCGCCGGGTCGGCCGAACCCTCTGCCGACAGCGGCCAGTGCCGGGCGGCCGGGCCGGTGACCAGCCTTCCCAGGCAGACCATCAGGGCCGCCTGGACGGGAAGGAGCAGGAGCGGCCAGGCGCCGCGCACGGAAGAACCGCAACTTCGCTTCATGAGGGGACTTCTGGCCCGTCACGGCCGGATGATGCGCTGTGGGGCGCCTGCGCCCCATGTCGTCCCTTCCGGACCTTGCCGGGCCGGGAGCTCAGCCGACCTGGATGCCGATCACGCACGTGTCGTCGTCCGTGTCGGAGCGGCTCTCCGCGAGGAGGCGGTCCAGCTGCCCGTCCAGGGATCCGGCGCCGGCGGCCGCCGTGTTCATGAGGTGTCCGAGCGAATCCTGGACGGAGGAGTCGCGCCGTTCCACCAGCCCGTCCGTGAACATCAGCAAGGTGTCCCGCGGTTCGAGCCGCACCTCCCGCTCCACGTACGTGACGTCGGGCAGGGCCCCGAGGAGCAGGCCCTCGATCAGCGGGAAGGCCTCGGCCTGACCGCCGCGCACGAGCACGGGCGGCAGGTGGCCCGCGCGCGCCCAGCGCAGCACCCGGGTGCTCGGGTCGAAGAGGCCGCAGACGGCGGTGGCCGTCACGTGCTTGGCCAGGTGGTGGGTGACCGTGTTGAGCCAGGACAGCAGCTGGGCGGGGCCCGCGCCGGTGACGGCGAGACCGCGCAGGGCGTTGCGCAGCACGACCATGCCGGTGGCCGCCTCGATGCCGTGGCCGGCCACGTCGCCCACGGACAGCATGATCAGTCCGGAGGGCAGGACCACGGTGTCGTACCAGTCCCCGCCGACGAGGGACTCGGTCTCCGCCGGCCGGTAGCGTACGGCGACCCGCAGGCCCGGCGCTTCCACGGCCGGAGGCGTGGGGGGCATGATCGCGTGCTGGAGCTGGAGGGCGAGCCGGTTGCGTTCGGCGGATTCGGCCTCGGTGTGGGCGAGTTGGTCGCGGGTCGCGGCCAGTGCGACCTCGGTCCAGTGCTGGGCGGAGATGTCCTGGTAGGCGCCGCGCACCGCGTGCAGCCGCTGGTCCGCGTCGAGGACGGGCTCGGCGACGACCCGGATGTGGCGGGTGATCCCGTCGGGCCGCTGGAGGCGGACGTTGACGGAAGCGGGACGGTGGTGGCGGAGCACCGCCCGCAGGAAGCTGCTGAGGGCGGCGTGGTCGTCGGGGTGGGCGTAGCCGGGCAGTTCCCGCAGCCGCACCGGGGGCGCGGTGGCGGGGAGTCCGTGCAGCGCGTAGAGCTGTGCGTTCCAGGTGGTCTCGCCTGTGACGAGGTTCTCCTCGAAACCGCCGATCCGGCCGAGGCGCTGGGCGTGCTGGAGGAGGTTGGCCAGCCGGGCCGTCTCGTCCTCGATCCGCCAGATCAGCAGGACGGCGGCGCCGTGGCGGCTGACGCTGATGTCCGCGACCGAGGTGAGGGGTATCTGGTCGACGAGCGCGGTCAGGCTCATTCGGCGGGCCCGGAACGGCTCGCCCGTCGCGTGTACGCGTCCGATGATGTCGCACAGTCCGCTCTCGCCGGCCGCCATGGGGTAGGCCTCCAGCAGCAGGGCGCCGTTGACGTCGCCGCGCGGCCGGCCCACCGGGTCGACGAACCGGCTGCCGGTGTGCCGGATCCGGAAGTCGCTCAGCCGGCCTTCGGAGTCGAGCACCGGGGTGAGCACCACGGCGGGATCGTGCAGTCCCTCGGCGAGGTCGATGAGCTCGGCGACGTCCGGGAGCACCGCCTCGGTGCTCGTGCGGTCGCGCGGGGGCGCGGTGTCCATGGTGCGGGCGCACAGCTCGGCGAGCGCCTCGACCTGGCGCTCGATCTGCGGGGGCTGGGCCGCCAGGGGCTCCGGCCAGCAGATCTCCAGGACTCCGTGGATCCGCCCGCCCGTCCCCGTCGGTACGGCCATCCGTCCGCCGTCGGGCCAGTGCAGGTGGCCGATGGAGGGCAGCCCCTCGCGGCCCGGCAGGGCCAGGGTGACCAGTCGGCGCTCGCTCAGTGCGAGTCGGGCGACGGTGGAGACCCCGGGCGGTACGTGGCGCCAGCGCGCGGCCTCCCCGGGCGGGAAACCGGCGTGGCCGGCGAGGGCCAGGGAGCCGTCGGGCTCCGCGGTCCACACGGCGACGGCGACGGCTCCCAGGGGGCCCAGGGCGTTCGTCAGGAGGGACTCGGCCACCGCCTGGGTGTCGGCGGCGACGGCGAGCATGCCGCTCTCGGCTGTGCGCATCCGGACCGAGAGCGCGGAGTGCCGCCCGGCCGGTCCGTCGGGCACGGCGGTGCGCTCGACGAACTCGGCGGCGATCTCGCTGACCTGGTCGCGGGAGGCCTGGTTGACGATGTCGGCGGCGAGTTCGAGGGGGGAGGTCCCGCTCTCGCGGCACAGCACGTCGAGCTGGCGCGCCGCCGCCGCCGGAGTGCAGTTCAGCTGTCCGATCAAGATGCCCTTGGCCAGTTCGACCAGGGCCCGGCCGTCGGCGGCGGCCTGCGCCTCGAGGACCTCGCGGCGCAGGCGTTCGACGGTGGCGACGAGGCGTCCCAGCGGGGCCGGGGCCTGGTGCGGTACCGCGCTCGCGGCCCGCTCGCCGTCCGCCGGACCCTGCGGGGTCACGGGCTCGTACCGCTGGGTGTCCCCGGTCACCGCATGAGCCAGTGCCGGACGCGGGCGATGAGGTCGTCGGCGTCCACGGGCTTGGTCACGTAGTCGCTGGCGCCCGCGGCGAGGCTCTTCTCCCGGTCCCCGGGCATCGCCTTGGCGGTGACGGCGATGATGGGCAGGCCCGCGTAGGCCGGCATCCGCCGGATCTCGGCCGTGGCGGCGTAACCGTCGAGTTCGGGCATCATCACGTCCATCAGGATGAGGTCGACGCCCTCGTTGCGGATGAGGGCGTCGATGCCCTTGCGGCCGTCCTCGGCGTGCAGCACGCGCATGCCGTGCAGTTCCAGGACCCCGCTGAGGGCGAAGAGGTTGCGTGCGTCGTCGTCCACGACCAGCACCGTGCGGCCGGCCAGGTCCCCGGCGAGGACGTGGGCGTCCTGCTGCCCGCGCGCATCGCCCTGGACCAGGGGCAGTACGTCCCCGGGCTGCTCTGCGGACAGGTGGAGGGCGATGCGTTCGCGCAACTCGTCCAGGCTGGAGAGCAGTTCCACGTGGCGCGAGGCGGACCGCTCCCGCAGGGCGTCCTCCAGGCCGGTCCGCACCCGGGGGTTGTTGTGGGCCAGGACCGGGAGCGAGGCGAGGGCCCGGTCACCGTCGAGCGCGTCGAGGAAGCGCAGGGCCTCGCCGTCGGGCATGTCCAGTTCCAGGACCACGCAGTGGAAGGCGTCGGACGCCAGGGCGGCGGCGGCCTCCCGCGAGCTCGTGGCATTGACCACTTGGATGCCGCCGCGTTCCCCCGTCATCTGGTGGCTGGGGGCGAAGTCCCGGCCGGCGCTCTCCGCGACCAGGGAGAGCAGGCCGTTGGGGCGTGCCTCGATCACCAGCAGGCGGCGGGCCCGCCGCTGGGCGGGGAGCAGGTGTGCGTCCGGACGGCCCGGACGGGCCGCCGCGGGCGTGCCGCTGGACGCGGTCACCCCGGGGGCGTCGGCCGGGGGCGCTTCCTCGTAGTCCGCGCGGCTGACCGGCAGGTAGAGGGTGAAGGTGCTGCCCTGGCCCGGTGTGCTCTCCGCGGTGACCGCACCGCCCAGGAGCTGGGCGATCTCCCGGCTGATGGAGAGCCCGAGGCCGGTGCCGCCGTACTTGCGGCTGGTGGTGCCGTCGGCCTGCTGGAAGGCTCCGAAGACGGACTCCAGCTGCTGCTCGGGGATGCCGATGCCGGTGTCGCGCACGCGGAAGGCCAGCAGGGGGCCGCGCCGGGTGAGCCCCGCGGGGGCGTCGGGGACGGTCGCCGGTTCGATGTGGAGCTCGACGCCGCCGCGCTCGGTGAACTTGACGGCGTTGGAGAGCAGGTTGCGCAGGACCTGGCGCAGTCGCGAGTCGTCGGTGAGCAGGTCGTCGGGGGCGTCGGGGGCGGTGGTGACGGTGAAGTCCAGGCTCTTCTGCGTGGTCATCGGGCGGAAGGTGGCGTCGACGTACTCCAGCAGCTGGGGCAGCTGAACCCGCTCGGGGTTGATGTCCATCTTTCCGGCCTCGACCTTCGACAGGTCCAGGATGTCGTTGATCAGCTGGAGCAGGTCCGAGCCGGCCGAGTGGATGATCCCCGCGTACTCGACCTGCTTGGGGGTGAGGTTGCGGGCGGGGTTCTGGGCCAGCAACTGGGCGAGGATGAGGAGGCTGTTGAGCGGCGTGCGCAGCTCGTGGCTCATGTTGGCGAGGAACTCGGACTTGTAGGTGGAGGCCAGCGACAGCTGCTGTGCGCGGGTCTCCAGTTCCTGCCGGGCCTGCTCGATCTCCAGGTTCTTGGCCTCGATGTCGCTGTTCTGGCTGGCGAGGAGGGCCGCCTTCTCCTCCAGCTCGGCGTTGGAGCGCTGGAGTTCCTCCTGCTGGACCTGGAGTTCCTCGGAGCGCGCCTGGAGTTCGCCGGTCAGCCGCTGGGACTCGCCGAGGAGCTCGTCGGTGCGGGCGTTGGCGACGATCGTGTTGACGTTTGCGCCGATGGTCTCCATCAGCTGGGTGAGGAAGTCGCGGTGTACGGGGGTGAAGGCGCTGAAGGAGGCCAGCTCGATCACTCCGAGGACCTGGTCGTCGACCACGATCGGCAGGATGATCAGGCTGCCCGGGGTGGTGTGGCCCAGCCCGGAGGAGATGACGTAGCCGCCGGGCACCTGGTCGGTGGCGATGATGCGGTGGCTGCGGGCTGCCTGCCCGACGAGGGACTCCCCGAGGGCGAACCCGGTTCCCTCTTCGGCGCCCGCGGGACGCCCGTAGGACCCGACGAGGGTGAGCACGGTGCCGGCGGGGCCGTCCTCGGCGAGGTAGAAGGCGCCGTACTGGGCGGCCACCAGCGGGGTCAGCTCGTCCATGACGAGTTCGGCGACGGCGGCGAGGTCCCGGTGGCCCTGCATCAGGCCCGAGATGCGGGCCAGGTTGGACTTGAGCCAGTCCTGCTCCTGGTTGGCCCGGGTGCTCTCGCGCAGCGAGCCGACCATGGAGTTGATGTTGTCCTTGAGTTCGGCGACCTCGCCGGAGGCGTCGACCGTGATCGAGCGGGTGAGGTCTCCCTCGGCGACCGCGCTGGCGACCTCGGCGATGGCCCGGACCTGGCGGGTCAGGTTGCCGGCCAGCTCGTTGACGTTCTCGGTCAGGCGCTTCCAGGTGCCCGACACGCCCTCGACCTCGGCCTGGCCGCCGAGGCGGCCCTCGCTGCCGACCTCGCGGGCGACTCGGGTGACCTCGGCGGCGAAGGAGGACAGCTGGTCGACCATCGTGTTGATGGTGGTCTTCAGCTCCAGGATCTCGCCGCGGGCGTCCACGTCGATCTTCTTGGACAGGTCGCCGTTGGCCACGGCCGTGGTGACGAGCGCGATGTTGCGGACCTGGCCGGTGAGGTTGTTCGCCATGGAGTTGACGTTGTCGGTGAGGTCCTTCCAGGTGCCGGCCACGTTGGGCACCTGCGCCTGGCCGCCGAGCCTGCCCTCGGTGCCGACCTCGCGGGCGACGCGGGTGACCTCGTCCGCGAAGGCGGACAGCGTGTCGACCATCGTGTTGATGACCCCGGCCAGCGCGGCGACCTCGCCCTTCGCCTCCACCACGATTTTCTGCGAGAGGTCGCCGCGGGCGACGGCGGTGGCCACCTGGGCGATGGAGCGCACCTGGCCGGTCAGGTTGGACGCCATGACGTTGACGTTGTCGGTGAGGTCCTTCCAGGTGCCGGAGACCCCCCGGACCGTCGCCTGGCCGCCGAGGTTGCCCTCGGTGCCGACCTCGCGGGCCACCCGTGTCACCTCGTCGGCGAACGCGGAGAGCTGGTCGACCATCGTGTTGATCGTCTCCTTCAGCTCCAGGATCTCCCCCCGGGCGTCCACGCGGATCTTCTGCGTCAGATCGCCCTGGGCCACCGCGGTGGTGACCTCGGCGATGGAACGCACCTGGGCGGTCAGGTTGTCGGCCATGACGTTGACCGATTCCGTCAGGTCCTTCCAGGTGCCGGAGACGCCCTTGACGTCCGCCTGGCCCCCGAGCCTGCCCTCGGTGCCCACCTCGCGGGCCACGCGCGTGACCTCCCCGGCGAAGCCGGAGAGCTGGTCGACCATCGTGTTGATGGTCTCCTTCAGCTCCAGGATCTCCCCGCGGGCGGTGACGGTGATCTTCTGCGAGAGGTCGCCCTTGGCCACGGCGGTGGCGACCTGGGCGATGGAGCGGACCTGGGCCGTGAGGTTTCCGGCCATGAAGTTGACCGAATCGGTGAGGTCGAGCCAGGCGCCGCCGACTCCCGGTACGTCGGCCTGACCGCCCAGGGTTCCCTCGGTGCCCACCTCGCGGGCCACGCGCGTCACCTCGGAGGTGAACAGCGACAGCTGGTTGACCATCCCGTTGAAGACGGTGGCGATCTCCCCGAGCAGCCCGTCCGTGCCGTCGGGCAGCCGGGTGCGGAAGTCCCCGTCGCGTACGGCGGTCAGGCCCGCCAGCAACTGGCGAAGTTCCGACTCGCCGATCCCGCCCTCGCCCGCCACCGGCGGCACCCCGCCCGGTGAATCAGCGCCCGCCCGCTCGGCCATCCGTCAACCCCACTCTCGATACCAACCGCTCCGAACGCACGGGACGGGACGGGCTCCCTGGCAGGGGAACGCGCCGGAGCGCCCGGCTCCACCGGAATCCTCTTCGCCGCGAAACCGGTCCGGTGAAGGCCGACCCCCGCCGAAAGGACGATAGGGCACAGCCGATCACACCGGGACCGGCGCATGCGATCGCACCCGGACCGGGGCTTCCGATCACACCCTGACCGGCCCGTACGCCCTTTGCCGCGCAAAGCCCCGGATGCTCTCCCCGGCTCCGGGCAGACGAACCTGTGACGCGCGTACGACCATCGCGCACGACCAGAGGGACGAGGTGAGGGTGATGGCGGTCAGGGCAGTGGGCTGGGCACGTTCGTTTCCGGTCGCGGAAGGCGTCCGGGCAGCGCGGCAGTGGACCGCAGGGCATCTGGCGTCACTGCCGTGGAGTCGTTCGGCGGCCGACACCGCGCACTCCGTGCTGCTCTGCGTCTCCGAACTCGTCACCAACGCGCACCTGCACGCGGCCGGCACCGCGCACCTCGTGCTGACCTGGGACGGCCGCTGCCTGCACGTGAGCGTCTCCGACGCCGACCCGCGGCTGCCCCGCCCGCGTGAGCCCGATGCGGACGAGGGGGCCACGTCCGGTCGCGGACTGGGGATCGTCACCGCGCTGGCCGATTCCCTGGACGTCCACGCGAGCCACGGCGGCAAGGCGATCACCGCGTGCTTCCGGCCCGCCGGCGGGCGGAACCCGCACGCGGCCGGCCCGTACCCCGGCTGACGGCTGACGGGCTGACGGGCTGACGGGCTGACGGGCTGACGGGCGAGCTCACGCCTCCAGGGCGTCCTCGACGCTCGCGCTCAGGGAGAGGACGGTATCGGCGCCGGTCACGGTGAAGAGCCGGCGCAGCTGCTCCCCGGGGGCGGCGACGCGCAGGGCCGTGAGGTGGTGCAGCCGCAGCAGCAGGTTCAGGAAGGAGGAGTCCCCGAAGGTGATGTCACCGGCGTCCAGGACCACCAGGGGGTACCGGCCCGCGGCGGCGGTGAGGGCATCCTCCAGCGGGGCCAGCGTGTCCTGGTCCAGCTCGCCGCGGGCGGCCACCACCCACCCGGGCCCCGCCTCGTAGCAGTCCCCGACCACACCTGGCCGGTCCGCGTCCCCTGCTCTGGTCATGTCCGCCTCCCCGGATCGCTGCCTGTAACGTCGTCGTCAAGGGAGTATGCCCGGTCGCCAGGCCGGCGGGCCCGCTCCCGGGTGCGGCGCGGTTCCCCCGGGTGCGCGGCAAGGCCGGGGAAAAAAACCGGTGCCCGTCCATGTGTGTAAGACCGATCGGCCGGGGCAGAAGCGCCCGGGCAGCCATCAGTCAATCGGGAGGGAGTGGCTACCATGTCGCGCTCGGCCACCGTCGCAGGACCCATTCGTGCCACAGACTCGCAAGCCGCCGCTTGTGACCGGGGCACCGCGGGAGCGCCAACGCCGGACGTGGACCAGTTCCAGGTGGAGAACGCCCGCGAGATGGCGCCCACCGACGCCCGGGAGCTGTCGCGGCACTTCTTCGGGAGGCTGCGCACCCTGGAGGAGGGGACGCGCGAGTACCAGTACACGCGCAACACCCTCATCGAGATGAACCTCTCGCTCGTGCAGTTCGCGGCGCGGCGCTTCCGCGCCCGGGTGCTCGGCGGCGGTCTCGACATGGACGACATCATCCAGGTGGGAACGATCGGCCTGATCAAGGCCATCGACCGCTACGACCTCGAGCGGGAGGTCGAGTTCTCCACGCTCGCCCTCCCCTACATCACCGGTGAGATCAAACGCTACTTCCGCGACACCACCTGGGCCGTGCACGTACCGCGCCGCCTGCAGGAGCTGCGCACGGAGCTCGCCAAGGCCCAGGAGGCCCTGAGCGACGTCCTGGGGCGGGCGCCGACGGTCAAGGAGGTCGCCCTCCACCTGGAGCTGTCCGAGGAAGAGGTCATCGACGGACTGGTGGCCGCGAACGGCTACACGAGCGGCTCGCTCGACACCGCCGTCGCGGAAGGCGACTCGGCGTCCACGGCGAGCCGGACCACCCGGCCGCTCGCGGAGCGCTTCGGTGAGGTCGACCCCGCCATGGAGCTCTTCGAGGAGTTCCACACCCTCGCACCCCTGCTGGAGGAGTTGGACGAGCGCGACCGGTCCATCCTGCAGATGCGCTTCGGCCAGGAGAAGACCCAGGCCGAGATCGGCGCCGAGCTGGGCATCTCCCAGATGCAGGTGTCGCGCATCCTGTCCCGCACCCTGGCCCGGCTGCGCGCCGGCATGCTCACGGAGTAGGACCCGGCGATGACCTCCCTCCACCGGCACACCTGTTCCGCCTCCGCCGTCGGCCCGCAAACGCGCCGGGACGACGGTGCGGGGGCGGACGCGGACGTGCGGTGCGGGCGGGGGTGCACCGCAGCGGTCGCGGGGACGGCTCTGACCGCCCGGCCCCTGGGGGACCGCCCCGGGACGCGCCTGAGCGGCAGCTGCGACCTGGATTCCCGTCAGGAGCTGTGCGACGCGCTGGGCGTCATGACCGGGATTCCCGGCCCCGTCCTGCACCTCGATCTCTCCGCCGTGGTGTTCCTCGACACGGCAGCGGTCGCCGCCCTGGTGGGGACATCCGCCGCACTCAACGGGCAGGGGCGGCGCCTGCTGCTCCACGACCCGCCGTACTCGCTCCGCAAGGTCGTGGAGATGTTCCCGGACGAATGCGCCGCGCTGGAGGTCGCAGCATGATCACCGTTCCTGCGCCCGCCGGGCCCGGGGCCTTCGTCCACCCCGCCCTCTTCTACCAGGACCTCCCCGGGTACGTGAGCGGGGTGGGCGGCTTCGTACGGGGCGCCCTGTCCGCCGGGGAACCGGTGCTCGTCGCCGTGCCGGGTCCGCACCTGGACGCCCTGCGCGAGGGCCTCGGCGAGAACTCGGCGGAGGTCACCTGGGCGGACATGACCGAGCTGGGCCGCAATCCCGGCCGCATCCTGTCCGCCCTGCAGGATTTCGCCGACCGGCACCCGGGCCGGCCGGCCCGGATCGTCGGTGAGCCGATCTGGCCCGGCCGCTCCGCCGCCGAGGTGCTGGAGGCCACGCGTCACGAGGCCCTCATCAACACGGCCTTCGCGGGCCGGCCGGCGACCATCCTGTGCCCCTACGACGTACGGGGGCTGGCGCCCGCGGTGGTGTCCGACGCCCGGCGCACGCACCCCACGCTCATCGAGGAGGGCCGGGACCTGCCGAGCCCGCTCTACAGCGACGCGTCCGGGGTCTCCGCGGACTGCGACCGTCCGCTGCCCGAGCCCGCAGGTGACGTACCCCGGCTCGACTACTCCCACGGAGGGCTGGCCGAGGTCCGGGCGTACGCCGAGGGGTGGGCGCACGGAACGGCCCTGACCCCGGCGCGGCGCGGCGATCTCGTCCTGGCCGTCAGCGAAGCGGCGGCCAACTCCCTTTCCCACGGGGGCGGGAAGGGCACCATGCGGCTGTGGACCACGGGCGGGGCCCGGGCGGAGGTCGTCGCCGAGATCCGCGACGGCGGCCGCCTGGCCGACCCGCTCGCGGGACGCCGCCGGCCCTCCCTCGCGTCGGCCGACGGCGGTCGCGGCCTGTGGATGATCCACCAGCTCTGCGATCTGGTGGAGGTCCGCGCCACGGACAGTGGCTTCACCCTGCGGCTCCACATGGCAACGTCCTGAGAGCGGCGGTCACCTAGACTGTCCGGGCGGGCCCGAGTGTCCCCAGGTCGCCGGGGGGCGTGAGGGGCCGGTCGGGGCATCGACCATGAGATGGCCGGACAGGGCCCGGAAGCAGAGAACAGCGTCAATGTGGGGGTGAGAGACCTCGGTGGAGACCATCGGACCCATCGGACCTGAGACGGGTGGTCCGGTGAGCGCCGGCCTTCCCGCCGGAGGACAGCGCCGCCGGCTCGCCCTGGCGGGAGTCCGCGGCGCCGTGGCCAAGGGCCGCGACTTCACGCGCGAGGCCCTGCGGGACTGGGGATGGGACGGGACCGAGACCGCCGAGGACACCCTGCTCCTCGTGTCCGAGCTGCTGACCAACGCGTCCCTGCACGCGGACGGTTGCCACGAGCTCGTGCTCACCTCCGGCGAAGCCCTGCGCATCGAGGTGTACGACGGATCGACGACGCTGCCCAGGCGCAACCCGGCCCCGCAGCGCGGTGTCCCGGGCGGCCACGGCCTGTACATCGTCGAACGTCTGTCCGACCGCTGGGGCTCGCGCGCCCACGAGCACGGGAAGGCCGTCTGGGCGGAGATCGAGGCCGCCCGGCTGGTGTCCGGCAGGCCCACCGGTCGCTGACCCGTCGGGTGCGGGCCCGTGCGCGCACCGGAGCGGCGCTCGTGCCCGCACCCCCGCCCGCGCCCGGGAGCGTCAGGACGGCCGCCGGGGGCAGGAGCGCGATATGACCTCCCCTCAGTTCACCTCGCTGTCCCTGGCCCCGGCGATCGGTCCCGACTGGGTGCACCTGCTCGTCATCGCCTTCGCACTGATCGTCCTCGTGCACACCCTCGCCCGGCACCCGTAGGGACACCGCCGCGTGCGGCCCCGATCCCGGCGTACGGGCGGACGGTCCGCGCATGGGGCCCTCCAGTCCGGGTAGCCGCGCCTGCAGACGTCCTGACGGACGACCCGCACCTCGGGGTGCGGGCTGCCGACCACACGGAAGGGGTGCGCATGTCGCACGTCGAGGAGTATGTCGAGGTCAACGTCCCCGTACGCACGGCCTACAACCAGTGGACGCAGTTCGAGGACTTCCCCGCCTTCATGGAGGGGGTCGAACGCATCGTCCAGCGCACGGACACGCTCACCCACTGGGTGACCAACGTGAACGGTGTGCAGCGCGAGTTCGACGCCCAGATCACCGAGCAGCTCCCGGACCGGCGCGTCGCGTGGATGACGGTCGACGGGGAGGCCCGCCAGGCAGGGCTGGTCACCTTCCAGCCGATCGACGCGACCACCACCAAGGTCGTCCTGCACATGAACTGGGTGCCCGACGGTCTGGCCGAGGCGGCCGCCGACAAGCTCGGCTTCGTCAAGCGCCAGGTCGCGGGCGACCTGAAGCGGTTCAAGCTGTTCATCGAGGAGCGCGGGGTCGCGACGGGCTCCTGGCGCGGCGAGATCTGACCGCGATGGGAATCGGGGCCGCGAGGGGCGCCCGTGCCGCGTCCCGGGGGGCCCGTACGGCCTCCCGGGGCGGCCGGGGCCGGGAGGTCACGGCACGCTGCGGGCTGCTGGCGCGCGGGGTGCTGTACGTACTGATCGGGATGCTGGCCGTACGCGTCGCCTTCGGTGGCGGCGGTGAGGAGGCCGACCGGCGGGGCGCCCTCCAGGAGCTCTCGGGGAAGCCCTTCGGCAGCGTCCTGGTCTGGGCCGTGGGCATCGGGCTCGTGGGCATGGCGCTGTGGCGTCTGTCGGAGGCGCTGTTCGGGGCGGCCGGGCCGGAGGGCGACAAGCCCGTGAAACGGCTGTCCTCGGCGGGCCGGTCCGTGTTCTACGCCGTGGTGGCCTTCTCCGTGCTCACGTTCCCCGCGAGCGGCGGGCGTTCCGGGGACGAACAGTCGCGCGACGCGACGGCGACGGCCCTGGAACTGCCCGCCGGGCAGTGGCTGGTGGGCGCCGCCGGGCTGGGGATCTGCGTCGCGGGCGTGGTGATCGCGGTACAGGCCGCGCGGCGCTCCTTCCGCAGGCATCTCGCCATGGGAGGGGTCTCGGCACGGTGGCGCAAAGCCGTCGACTTCCTCGGGGTGAGCGGCGGCCTGGCCCGGGGGACGGTGGCCACCGCGGCCGGCGGCTTCGTGGTGTACGCGGCGCTGCGCTACGACCCCGCGCGGGCGAAGGGGATGGACGACACCCTGCGGTCGTTCACCACCACCGCGGCGGGTCCGTGGCTGCTGCTGGCGGTCGCCGCGGGGCTGGTGCTCTTCGGGCTCTTCTCCTGGGCGATGGCCCGGTGGCGCGAGGTCTGAGCCCCGTCCACTCTTCAAGGGGATTACCCGCCTAAGGGAAGCCCGAATTCCGGGGTGTCTCGGCCAACTTGCCCGTACGCCCCCGCACGCCCCCCGAAGTGACGTTCCATCACCCCCGTACGGGGGCAGCCGCGTGGTGCTTGGTTCGTCTACCTAGGGGAGAACGATGACGAAGGTCCTCGTCCTGCACAGCGTCAGCCTGGTCCGGTCCGCACTGGCCGCCCTGCTGAGATCGGAAGGGCCCTTCGAGGTCACGTCCGCGGGCTGGCGGACCGCGGGGCGCCGGGCCGAGTCCTTACGACCGGACGTGACGGTCGTCGACCTCGACTGTCCGGGGGCGACGGCCGTCCTGACCGAAGGGGGGCGCACGGACCAACAGGTCCTCGCGTCCCCGTCCGCCGTCCTGGTGCTGGCGTCGGCCGGCGCACCCGGTGCGCTGCAGCGGGCCTTCCGGGCCGAGGCCCGCGGCTACGTCGACAAGGACGGCTCGCCCGGTCGGCTGGTCCGCGCGGTCCGCAAGCTCGCCGCGGGGGAACGGTTCATCGACGCCTCGCTGGCCTCCGCCTTCATGGAGGCCGAACCGCTCCCCCTGAGCCCGCGCGAACTCAGCGTGCTGGCCCGGGCCGCGGAGGGCGATTCCATCGCGGAGATCGCCCGCACCCTGCACCTGGCGAGCGGGACGGTGCGCAACTACATCGCCGCGGTGACCCGCAAGACCGGAGCGCGCAACCTCATCGACGCGATCCGGATATCGCAGGGGGCGGGCTGGGTCTGAGCAGCGGCCGCCCGGGCGGATCCGGGGCCGGGGTCATTCGTCCGTGGTCCGGTTCCAGCTTCCCACCAGATCGCGGTACAGGGGTGAGACGGCAGGGAGTTGCGCGTGCGTGCCGCACACCGCGCGGGTCCCGTCGAGGACCAGGACCCGGTCGGCTCGGGCCGCGGACGAGACGCGGTGCGCCACGACGACGAGGGTGCCGGGACGGTCCGCGAGGGCCCGCTCGGCCCGCTCCTCCGTACGCGGGTCCAGGTGGCAGGTGGCCTCGTCGAGCAGCAGCAGCGGAGCCGGCGAGAGGTAGGCGGCGGCGAGCGCGAGGTGCTGGCCCTCCCCCCGGGACAGCAGCCGGGGGGACACCTCGCCGTCCAGGCCTCCCAGTCGTGCGACGAGGTCCTCCAGCCCCAGGGCGAGGACGGCGCGCCGCAGTCGGGCGTCCCCGGGCACCGAGCCGCCGGGCCCCGCGGCCAGGTGGGTCAGGTTCTCCCGCACCGTGCCGGTGAACACGTAGGCCTGCTGCGGCAGCAGGGTCCGCCGCGGGTCCGGTCCCGTGGCGGACCCTGCCCGGCGGGCGGCCTCGCCCGCGACGCGCACCGTCCCCGCGCCGGGTGACAGCATCCCGGCCAGCAGTGCGGTGAGGGTGGACTTGCCGATGCCGCTCGGCCCGACCACGGCGAGGTGCTCCCCCGGCCGCACCACCAGGTCGAGGCCGTCGAGCACGGGAGCCGCGCCGGGACCGTAGGCGAAGCTGACGCCCCGGAACTCGGCCGCGGCGGCGGTGCGCGGGCCTGCGGGGGCGGGGATCCCGGGCTTCGGCGTACGGGGGGCCTCCGGGGCCGGAGGACCCGCAGGACCCGCAGGACCCGCAGGTGCCACCGGAGGCACCGGAGGCACCGGAGGCACCGGCAGCGGCTCGCAGAAGCGCTCGAGGACCACCAGCAGCCGGGTGCCGGCCGAACCAAGCGCCGTCATCAGGGTGTTGAGGGCGGGCAGCAGCGCCTGCACCACGTACGTGAGGCCGCCGGCCAGCGTCCCGGCGGTGACCCCGCGCCCCAGCAGCCAGGGCGTCGCCGCGAGCAGTGCGATCACCGGCAGCCGGCCCGCCGTGCCCAGGGCCAGGGTGCGCAGGGCGGCCCAGTGCCCGAGGGTGCGTGCCAGCCGCTCCTGAGCGGCGATCAGCGGCTCCACCCGGGCTTGCGCCGCCGCCTGCCCACCGCAGGCGGCGATGTCGCGCAGCCCCTCCCCCAGCGCGCCCACCCGGTCCGCCAGCGCCTCGTCGGTGTCGAGGGACCGGCGTTGTACGGAGGCCATGGGACGGAGCGTCGCCAGGAACCCGGCCGCGCCGAGCAGCAGGGGTGGCAGCACGATCAGCAGCAGCACCGGGTCCAGGGCGGCCAGGCCCAGGAAGGCGCCGAGGGCGGTGAACACGAACGAGCGCGCGGTGAGGACCAGCCCCGCGAAGGAGTCCCGGGCCATCTCCGTCTGCTGGGTCAGCCGGGAGACCGCGCCCGAGTCGGGAGCGCGCGCGGGGTCGGCGACCGCGCGGTCCAGGGCTTGGCGCACCGCCCGCCGGACCAGGCCGTCGCGCAGCGGCTCCACGAGGTCCGCGAGCCCGGCGAAGACCCCGCGCAGCGCGAACCCGCCGAGCAGCGCTCCGGCTCCGGCCGCGGCCAGCCAGGCCAGACCGGTGGCGGTGCGGCCGGCGAGGAAGCCGTCGTCGAGGGCGCGGGCCACGCCGTAGCCCCCGAGGAAGGTGTGCGCGGACTCCAGCAGCGACCACGCCGCCAGCCGTCCCACGGCTCCCCCGCGGCCCCGCAGGAACCGCCGGGCCTCGGGGGCCACCCGGCGCCAGGTCTCCCGCTCGGTCACGGTGCGACCTCCCGGTTGCCCGCCGGTGTCCGGCTTCGGTCCGTTTCCGGGGTCCGGGCTGCTCCCTCCGCCGGGTCGGGCGGCGCGGCTTGCCGGTCCGGCTCCGCGGGGTCGGCCGCGAACACCGCCCGGTAGCCGGGTTCGTGCCGCCACAGCTCGCCGTGGGCACCGGTGGCCCGCACCCGTCCGTCCTCGAGCCATACGACGAGGTCGGCGCGTACGGCGGAGGAGAGGCGGTGGGCGACCACGATCCGGGTGCCGGAGCGGACTTCACGGGCGAGCGCCCGCTCGACCTCGCGGGCCGTGACGGTGTCCAGGCTGGAGGTGGCGTCGTCCAGTACGAGGAGGCGCCCCGCGTGGCAGAACGCCCGGGCCAGTCCGAGGCGCTGGACCTCGCCCCCGGACATCGGGGCGTCGGCGAGACGCGTTCCGTAGCCGTGCGGCAGGCGCCGTACGAAGGGGTCCGCGCGGGCGGCGCGGGCCGCGGCGCGGACCGCTTCGGGGCCCGGGTCCGGACCCGGGCCGAAGCCGATCGCGTCGCCGACCGTCTCCCCGAGCAGCACCGGCCGGTCGAAGGCGTACCCGACCTCGCGGCGCAGCGCCCCGGCGCTGAGCTTCCGCAGGGGTACGCCGTCCAGCAGCACCTGGCCGGCGTCGGGGTCGGTGAGCCGGCCGGCCACGGCGGCGAGCAGCGTCTTGCCGGCGCCGGAGCGGCCCACCACCGCCACGGTGGCGCCTCCGGGTACGACCAGGCTGATGTCGCGCAGCACCGTGGATCCGCCGCGCACGACGCGGACCCCGCGCAGTTCCAGGGTGCCCGGGCCGCCGTCCGGCAGTTCCGCCCGGCCGTACTCGAACGCGGGCAGGGCCAGCAGGGCGGTGGTCCGGCGGGCGGCGGCCCGGCCGCGGACCACGGCGGCCAGGCCCCCGGTCACGGCGCCGGCCCCGGCCGCGAGGGCCGCGTACCGCATGGCCGCGAGGAGTTCGCCGACCCCGATGGCTCCGGCCGACAGGCGGATGCCGCCGACCGCGAGGACCGCGTAGAGGAGCATCGGCATCAGGGTCGCGGACCGGGCCGTCGTGCCGCCGTAGACCTTCCACATGCGCCGTCCCTCGGTGTCGAGTTCGGGCAACTGCTCGAGGATCCGGGCGCGTTCGCGGTCCGCGGTGCCCGCGGCGGCGATCGTCCGGGCCCCGGCCAGTGCCTCCACGAGGCGGCCGGCGGTGGCGAGCTGCACCTGCTGGTAGCGGGCGACGGTGGTGAGGGTGGAGCGGGTGAAGGACCTCAGCAGGAGCAGCAGCAGCGGCACGCCCAGGAGGAAGGCGAGGGCCGTCCACAGGTCGATGAGGAGGAGCGCGGCCACCGCGCCGAGCGGGGGCAGCAGCGCTGCGACGGCGTGCGCGACGGCGGTGGGGACCTTCCCGGCCTCGGTGGCGTGCGCGGTCAGCCGCGCCGCGGTTTCGCCGGGTGCGTGGCGGGCCGCGTGGTGCGGGGCCGTGCGCAGCAGCCCGGCGAGGCCGAGCCTGCGCAGCCGTGCGGTGGAGCGGCCGTCCACCTCGCCGGTGAGCCGGGCGGCGGCGGCGTCCAGCGCCACCTCCGCCGTGATGACCGCGGCGCACAGCAGTGTCCAGGCGGTTCCCGAGGGGTCCCGGCGGAGCAGCAGGTCGAGGGTGTGACCGAGGACGGCGGGTTCGGCGAGCGCCGCCGCGGCGGCCGCGAGCGCGCATCCGAGGACGGCGACGGTGCGCCCGCCACTGTGCCGGGCCAGTGCGACGAGCGCCCGGTCGGCGCTGCGGGCCCCGTCCGGTGCCCGCGCCGGGCCGGCCCCGGCGTTCGCGCCGGTGTCGTCCTCGGCGTTCGCGCCGGTGTCGGCCCCGGCGTTCGCACCGGTGTCGGCCGCCGCGTCCGGTGGGCTCATCGGCGGATGCCTCCCGTGGTGTGGTGCGGGCCCGGGCGGTGAACCGCCCGGGCCCGAGGTGACCTGGATCAGTGACAGGTCGTGATGCTCAGGCTGCTGTCGCCGCAGAGCAGCAGGCTGGCCCGGCTGCCGCCGCCACCGCCGCCGCCGTGCAGCTCGGTGATCTCTTCCTTCGGGGTCTCCATCGACTGCAGGTCGAGAAGCGTCATGTCGTATCCCTCTTCTTCCGTCGAGTGGTGCCATGGGTCACGACCCCGGACGGGGCCGGCTCTGGGGCCGCCGCGCGCGGGCGCAGCGGCGGGAGGAACGGCAGGTGCGCGCGCCCGCCGGGCGCCGCGCTGCCGAGGGCGAGGAGAGCGCCGGCCGTGCCCGTGGAGAGGTCCATGGACAGCCGCATCATCTGCTCGCCGGGGAAGGCCAGATGCCCCTGGTACGGCACTGCGTGCCGGGCCAGTGCGTCGATCTGGCGGGCTATCGCCCCGGGTCCGGTGCCCGGGCCCGGAGTGGTGGTCCGGGCCAGGTGGAGGATCATGCCGGCGGCGCCGCGCATCAGCCCTGGCTGGGCGTAGAAGGTCGCCTGCGCCGCTCGTACGATCTCGCGCCGGGCCTGTTCGAAGCGCTCGTCCGGGCCGTGCTCCAGCCAGTCGTCGAGCACCATGCCGATGCCGACGCTGCCCTCGCCGAGGTACGGCATCGTGCGCCAGCCCTCGTTCACCTGGAGGGTGCCGAACGCGCTGGTGACGCAGCGGTCCAGGTCGCGGTGGAGCGCCTGCCCGGCCTGCACCAGGAGCTCCTTGTCGCCGGTGCGCTCGTACAGCCGCACGAGCAGCAGGGCGGGGCCGGAGTGTCCGTGGAGGAGTCCCGCGCGGGCGGGTCGCTGCTCCGGCCGGATGACCAGTTCGGCGCAACGCAGGGCCGCGGCGTGCAGGTCGCCCTCGCCGCTCGCGGTGCCCAGGGCGTCCAGGGCCAGGCCGATGCCGGCGAGTCCGCCGTGCAGGTCGGGTCCCGCGCTCTCCCAGGGCTGGTGCAGCAGCCGGTCCGCGAGGGCGAGGGCACGGTCGTGGTGTCCGAGCCGGTGCAGCGTCCAGGCCGTGCCGGCCAGACCGTCGTGGAAGCCGAGCGGGGTGCCGGAGGCCGGTTCCGCGGTCCGGTCGAGCAGCCACTGCTCGGCCTCGGGCCAGGGTTCGGCGCCGGTCTCGGCGAGCGCGTGGAGCACTCCGGCGATCCCGTGGCCGAAGCCGACGCCTCCGCCGGCGGCCGCGAACTGCGCGATGTCGCCCGGGACCATGCGGTCCTCGCGGTCCGGGGTGGCGCTCGCGCGCAGCGCCGCCGTCATCGAGGTACGGGCCGCCGGCCAGTCCCCCGGCTCGACGGGCAGGTACGGTCCGGCCGGCGCGGGCCGCCGCCCGCCCGGTGCGGTCCTCGGGGCGCCGGACATGATCTCCTCGACGGCCTCTTCGAGGAACCGGCGGGGTACGGGGAACTGTTCGGCGGCGACGGCCGCCAGGTGCGCCGCCTTGCCCCGGTCCAGGACGAGCAGGCTGGTCAGCGGGAGGAACAGGGCGAGCCGCAGGCAGGCGAGGGCGTAGCGGTCCACGGAGAACCCGCGCCGTTCGGCCGGGGCGACGAAGGCGGGGTTGGCCACGGTCTGGCGCAGTCCCTCGTCGACATGCGCGGCGGCTTCGAAGTCCAGCAGGGAGACGGAGGGTTCGCCCGTCGCGTCCTCCGAAACCATGATGTTGAAGAGGTGGAGGTCGTTGAAGACCACGCCGCGGGCGTGCACGGCGTCGACGGCCGCCGTGACCTTGCGGTGGATGGTGAGGGCCCACTCGGTGTAGGAGGCGAGCTCGGCCGGGTCGGGATCCGCCTCGATCAGCGGGTGGCGGCGGGCGAAGTAGGTGTTGAGCGGTTTGCCGGCGAGGTGTTCCAGCACCAGGAAGTGGTGGTCGCCGACCGTGAAGGTGCCGCGGACCGCCGGGACGCAGTCCAGGCCCGCCAGCCGTTCCAGAGCGGTCCGTTCGCGGTGCAGCCGGGCCACGGCGTCGGCGCCGTCTGCGGCGAGGCCCGCGTACGGCCTGGCCTCCTTGAGGACCACGGACTCGCCGGTCCGGGTGTCCTTGCCGACGTACACGCCGCCGCCGTTGGAGAAGTGCAGCGCCCGCTCCACCGTGTAGGGGACGCCGGTCAGGGTGAGCGCGGAGCGCGCCGCGAGGTGTGGCGCGAGGAAGGCGGGCGGCTCGAGCCACTCGGGCGGCTGGAATACCGGTCCGCGCGGGTCCGGTACGAGGCTCCCGTCGGGGGCCTCGATCGCCGGGACCAGTTCACCGTGCTCGTCGTAGCAGTGCCGCAGGGTGAAGCTGCCGTAGCGCAGGTGCACCGGCCCGGCGCCCCAGCGCAGGTCGCTGAGGATGTAGGGGCCGGCCGCCCCCGCCAGCGCGGTGTCGAGGTCCCGGGCGATCCGCTCGCACTGCTGCTCGTCGGCCGGGTAGACGGTGATGAACTTCCCGCTGGCGGCTCGGTCCGCGTACTTGGCGTTGCGCAGGTGCAACAGGTAGCGGCTCGGGACGAACTTGAAGGCGATGCGCCGGGCCACGCAGTACTCGTACACCGTCGTCAGCAGCGACTCGGCGTTGTCCAGCGTGGCCGAGACGTGGATCTTCCAGCCCTGGGAGGGCAGTTCGGCGCCGACGGGACGCAGGGCGAGCCAGTCGCCGCTGCGGTGCGACCGCCAGCCCGGCGGGACGGGGGCGAGGGCGACGGGATAGCTCTCACCGGCCCGCCGGTACGGCGCGTCGTAGAACCAGCGGTCGGCGTCGCAGAAGGCCGCGTACCCCTTGTTCACACCTGCTCCCTCGGTCGGTGGCAGTAACGACCGTGTCACGCGCCGCGGTTGCGGCGACAGTCACGCCTGTCACCGGTGGGGCGTGCAGTACGCACGAGTAGCGGGTCGGGAATCCGGCCTCAGGAGTGCGGAGCCGGGCCGGGGGGCAGGAGCCGCCGGGCTCCGCTTCCCGTCGCGGGGCCGGGCGCCGGGGCGTCCAGCGGTGCCACCAGTGCCTGCGGCGCGGGTGTACGGCCCGCCCCAGCCTGCGGCCCATCAGCAGGTACCCGAGGAGCGCTCCGGCCGTGTTCAGGATGACGTCGTCGATGTCGAAGACGCGGCCGGTGACGAGTGCGCCCTGGACGAGTTCCACCAGCGTCATCAGGCAGACCGTCACGACGGCCACCCGCAGCAGCCCCCGGGCCGGAGGCAGCAGGACGGGCAGGAGCACTCCGAACGGCAGGCCCAGGAGCAGGTTCCCGCCGAGCTGTCGCACCGCCTCCACCGTCGATGCCCCGTCCAGGTAGGCGCTGATCGAATGGCCGGGGCGGATGTTGCTGTGCACGAGGGCCACCGAGGCGGCGGACGGTTCCAGCGTCAGCCGGGCCAGGACCGTGCCGAACAGGACGGTCCCGATCAGGGCTGCCGCCATGGCCAGTACCCGCACGACCGGGTGCACCGGCCGGTGCGGCTTCCAGACGTCGGGCTCGGCCGGTGCCGCCGGTACGGCCTTCGCCGCGGGTGCCGCCGGTACGGTCCGGGCCGCCGGTGCCGCCGGTACGGTCCGTTCGCCGGGTCCCGCTTCGCGCCGCAGCGCTCGTCTCCATCTCATGCGGGCGCGTCTACCCCGCCGGCGGTCCCACACGCGCGGGCCGTTGACTGTCCGTCACCGCCCGCGCCCGTACGCGGGCCACCGCGGGCGCATGCGCACGGGCCCCTCAGGGCACCCGCGCGGCATGACCGACATCCCCCGCGACGCCCCGCACCCGGGCCGTCCGCACACCCTCGCCCGCGTGTCGCCCGCCCGCATGGCGCGCACCCGCGCCGAGCTGCGGCGTACGGCCGTCCACGTCTGGACCGACAACCTCGCCGACCAGGCGGCCGCCCTCACCTACTACGCCGTACTCGCGCTGCTGCCCGCGCTCGTCATCGCGGTCTCCCTCGTGGGGCTGCTCGGCACGGCCACGAGGGTCCGGCTGATCACCGGGCTCACCTCCTACGCGCCCCCGCAGTCGGCGCAGGTGCTGCGCGACGCGCTCGACGGTCTCGTGGCGGAGCGCTCGCCGGTCTGGGCCCTGCTGATCAGCGGTGTGCTGAGCGCGGTGTGGTCCGCGTGCAGCTATCTGGCGGTCTTCCGGCGCACCCTGCACACCATGCACGGGGTGCCCGACACCCGGCCTCCGCTCCGCGCGGCGCACACGCTGGTCGTCAACGCCGTGGTGCTGCTGGTCCTGCTCGTGGCCGGCGCCCTGGGGCTGGTCGTGTCCGGACCGATGGCCCGGCGGGTCGCCAGGGCCGGCGGCGGGATCGGCCCGGAGGGCATCGCGCTGCTGCGCTGGCCGGTGCTGCTGGTGGTCGTCACCCTCCTGGTGCTGATCCTCTTCCGCAGCGGCCCGGCCCAGAGCCGGGGCACCCGCCGGGGCCTGCCCGGCGGGGTGCTGGCGGCCCTGCTCTGGCTGGCCGCCTCGGGGCTCTTCACCCTCTACACGGAGCTGGACACCTACGGCCGGCTCTACGGATCGCTGGCCGGTGTGGTCGTCTTCCTCATCTGGCTCTGGTTCGCCAACCTGGCCCTGCTCACCGGGGCCCGGTTCAACGCCGAACGGGCTCGGCGGCCGGAGCGGTTCAGTGGCCGGCCGGCGGAGCCGTCCGGCCCCGGGTCCCTGAACCCCGGTTCCCCGCGCCCCGGTTCCCCGTGACCAGCCGGGAGGAATCGATCTCCGCCCAGACGACCTTTCCGGAACCGTGGGCGTAGGAGCCCCATCGGTCGGAGAGCCGCTGCACGATGTGCAGGCCGTGGCCGCCGGGGACGCCCGGCCGGCGTACGGCACGGGGGTGCGGCGCCGCCGCCGCGCCGTCGACCACGTCGATGTGGAGGGCCTCGCCCGCGGTCAGCACGAGCTCGTGGCAGCCGTGCGCGTGCAGGGCCGCGTTGGTCACCAGCTCGGATACGACCAGCAGGGCGTCCTCGGCGCTCTCCCGGCCGTCCCAGCCCCAGTCCCGCAGGGTCTGGCGGGTGAAGTCCCGGCCCTTGCCGACCGCACCCCGGACCCCCCGCAGGGCGAGCCTGCGGCGCTGGCCGGTGACCGCCGCCGCCTTGCCCAGCGGACCCCTGGCGGCCGCTCCCGTCGTATTCACTGACGCCTCACCCCGACCGTTGACGCTGCCGTGTTCGATGGAGGGAGCGGCTCCGTGCCCGGGCCGCCCGGGTGCGCCGGCCTGTGACCGCCGTCCCGCTCTCGCGTATGCCCGACCTGATCGTCGGGACACGTGGACACCGCCACCGGTGTGGGTCTCCCCCGCGACCCGGTGCGTTGGGCCGGGCGGGCGGGCCCGGCGGTCCGGTGGATTCCCGGAGACGGGGGTCTACCGTGGGAACAGCGGTTGGAGCGGCCATGCGATCACGACGGCGCACCGAAGCCCGGCCCGGCGACGCGACCGGATCCGGTGGGGCCCGCAGGCTGTCGCCCTTCGGACGGATGCTCAGCACGATCCGCCGGGCGCGGGCCGGGCGCCGCTGGCTGCGCGTCCGGGAGCTCGATCTGTGGCAGCGCTCCCTGCGGTTCGCCGCCCTCGGGTTCCTGACGCTGGTGCCCCTGCTGATCGTCGTCTCCGCGGCGGACACCCACGGGGGACGGGGATTCGCGCAGTGGCTGGGCGACGGGCTCGGCGTGTCCCCGGCCGCCAGGGTGGAGATCGGGCAGCTCTTCGCGCTGCCCGGCCAGGCGTGGCGGACCACGACGGCGTTCGGCCTCGCCCTGCTCGCCGTGTTCGGCCTGTCCTTCGGCACGATGCTGCAGAGCGGCTACGAGAGCGTCTGGGACCTCCCGCCGTCCCGCTGGTGGGCCAGATGGCGTCACGCGCTGTGGCTCGGCGTACTGATCGGGATCCTCTACCTCTCGGCGGTCACGGTGCCCTGGCGCGACACCCCGGCCCGCGGCTTCGTCACGGTGGCGATCGGAACCCTCTTCTTCTGGTGGTCCCAGCGGCTCCTGCTCGGCGGCCGGGTCCCGTGGCGGGCCCTGCTCCCCGGGGCCGCGGCCACCATGCTCGGACTGATCGGGCTGCGGGTCTTCTCCCGGCTCGTCTTCTCGCCGCTGATCGCGTCCGGCGCCGTCACGTACGGCGCCTTCGGAACCGTCCTCGTCATCCAGACCTGGCTCGTCGGCATCGGCGTCGTCGTGTTCGGGGGCGCGCTCGCCGGCCGGCTCCTCCACGACGAGCTGCTGCGCCGGGCGGGACCGGGCGGAGCGCGGCAGGACGGCGGAACGGGCCCGGGCCCTTAGGCCGTCTCTTTCGGATCTTGTCAGGCGTCGCGGGCCCGGCAAGATCCGAAAGAGCCGGCCCAGCGGGGACGGCGTTCGCGGGAAGATCCGCGAATGGCCTGCGGCCACCCGGAGCTCCGGGTGGCCGCAGGCCATTCGCCGTACGGCGGCACGTCGGGGAGGGGCGGGCCCTCAGAGTTCCGCGCGGGTGGCGGACTGGGCGGCCCGTACCGCCACGTTGGCCGCGTCCCGCACGACCGGTGCGGCCGGGCTGCCTGCGGCGCCGCCGCGGCCGGACAGCGTCCGGCCGCACAGCGCCGCCCAGACCAGGGCGGCCGAAGCCGCCTTGGCGCGTTCGGCGCGGCGGGGCAGCAAGGTGCCGAAGAGCAGCGCGTCCCCCGCGTCGATCGCGACCCGGCACAGAACGGCCGTGCGCAGCGCCGCCCCGCCGGGAGCCGCCACCATGGCCGCGCCGACGACGGCGTCCCGGACTCCCAGGGCGCGGATCAGCAGCGCGGTGGAGCCCCGCTCGGGCAGGCCGCAGGGGCGGGCCAGCACCCGGGGACGGCAGGCGACCGCCACCCCGTATCCGAGGGTGGCCGCGCCCATCACCCTTGCCGCCGTGGTGCGCATGCCGGTGCCTCCGCTCTCAGTGGTCCTCGCCGCCGGACGGCCGCGGGCCGTCCGGACGGGCCTGCTCCTCCCGGCCGATGCCCGGGCGCTGCCGCTTGGCCTCGTGTTCCCCGGCATCCGCGGCGCCGGAGCCGGAGCCGGAGCCGGAGCCGGAGCCGGAGCCGACCACGGCGTCGTCCGCCCGCTGCCGGGCCTCGCGGTCCCCGCTCTCGCCCTCCGCCTCGGACGGGGTGGTACGCGGGTGCAGCCGGACCTTGTCCTGATCCGTCATCGCGTCCTCCTGCGGTCTTCGGTCTTTCGGTCTCCGGCCCTACTCGTCTACGCCGGCGGTGGCCCCGTCATCCCCGTACGACCGCTCGCACGTTCTCGACGCTGCCGCAGTCGGCGGCCAGGCGCCGCTCCCGCTCCTGGCGGAACGCCGCCCCGAGCTCGGCGCGCCGCTCGTCCGGGACGTTCTCCCTGGCGCCGTTGAGGATGGTCCGTTCCTCCTCGTCGAGGTGGTGGGAGACCGCCTTCACCAGCTCCTCCAGACGGGCGTCCCACTCCTCCGAGCCCACCTCGGAGACTTCGAGCAGTGCCAGCAGGGCCTCGTTGCCCTCCGCGTGCTCCTCGGTCCCGTGCTCGACCTCCTCGTTGTCCACGTCCTTGAACCTCTTCAGCGCGCCGTACACCTCGGCCTCCTCCGCCTCGCCGTGCGCGACGAGAAGGGCGGAGAACTTCGCGAGGGCGCCCGCCCGGTCCGCTTCGACACTGCGCATCCGGCGGAAGAGGTCCTCCATCGTGCGGTGGTCCTTGAGGATCATGGCGACGACGTCCTGGTTCTGCTGCGGCTTCTCCTGCTTGTCCGCGGCCATGCCACGTCCTTCCTGCTCTCGGGCCTGCTCTCGGGCCTGCTCTCGGGCTTCGCTTCGCATGGCGCCTGCTCCCTGGCCAGGAGTTCAAACCCCGGGGACCCCAGTCCTGCCCCGACGGGTTTGCCCGGCACCTGCGAGGGCAGCCGCGTCGATGGATGAGAAGAGCCCCCGGACGGAGGCAGGAGATGTCAACCAATTCGCTGATAGCCGTCATCGTCGTGGCGGCGGTCGTCGTGATCGCCCTCACCGCACTGCTGTGGACGCTGGCCCGACGGCGGCACCTGCGCGAACGGTTCGGTCCGGAGTACGACCGTACCGTCGAGGAGCGGGGCGACAAGCGGTCCGCCGAGCGGGACCTGCGCGCCCGTGAGGAGCGGCACGACCGCCTCGACATCAAGGAGCTGTCCCCCGAGCGCCGGCACCAGTACGCGGACGAATGGACCGGTGTGCAGCAGCAGTTCGTGGACCGGCCGGAACGATCCGTGGCCGATGCCGACGAGCTGGTGACCCGGCTGATGGGTGAACTCGGCTACCCCACCGAGGGGTACCAGGACCAGTTGCGGGACCTCTCGGTGGAGCACGGCCGCACGCTGGAGGAGTACCGGGCCGCCCACGCGGCGAAGGTGCGCAGCAGTGCGGGAGAGGCGACCACAGAGGAGCTGCGCGGGGCGATGGTGCACTACCGCACCCTGTTCGAGGAGCTGCTCGCCGACCAGAGGAGCCGATGACATGCAGAACCGCGAAGACGACGAGAAGGCGGGACGGACGTCCGAGTCAGTCCTGACGACCGATGACCTCGCACGTCCCGCGCGGGGCGGTGGCGGTGGCAGGGACGCGGCCGTCTACCCGGGCGAGGCCACGGGTGGCCGGAGCGGCGCGGAGCGGCCGCCGGCGGACGCGCGCGCCGGGGGCCCGCAACCCGTGGGCCCGGAACCCGTGGGCGACGCGTCGGCGCGGGAACCGGAAGGGGTGCCGCGGGCCGAGCCGGAAACCTGGCAGGACCTGAAGGAACCCGCCGGCGGACCCGGTTCCGAGGACGAACCACTCCTCGGAACCCCTGAGGCAGAGCGCTACCGCACGCGTTGGAGCGAGATCCAGGGGCGGTTCGTGGACGACCCGCAGGAGGCGGTCCGGTCGGCGGACACCCTGGTGGCGGAGGTCATGCAGACGTTCGCGGGCAGGCTCTCCGAACACCGCAGCGGGCTGGAGAAGCAGTGGGACCGCGGTGAGCAGGTGGCCACGGAGGACCTGCGGCAGGCCCTGCGCGCCTACCGCTCGCTGGTCAACCGGCTGCTCGACACCTGAGCGGCACCGGCCTTGACTCCGGAGCCGGGTCCGGCGCGGTCCGGCCGTCCGGCGGGGCGGCGCCGGAGCCGCGCGGCGGACGGCCACCATCACCGGCGGGCCCCAGGCCGTCTCTTCCGGATCTTGCCGGACGGCCCGGCAAGATCCGGAAGAGACGGCCTGGTCGTGGGGCCGCCGCACCCGGCGCGAGCCGGGTGCGGCCGTGCCATGCTCGAGGAATGAAGGGCGATGCCACACCTGCGGGAGAGGGCGCCGCACCCGAGGTGCTGGCGCTCGCCAAGGTGGTGGCAAGGCTGCGGTCGGAGATCGTGGACCTGGAGGGTCTCGCCGCGACCACGGCCGTCGTCGAGCGGGCCAAGGGCGTGCTGATGGCCCGGGAGGGCGTGGCCGCCGACACGGCGTACGCGATGCTCCTCGACCGTGCCGGTGCGCGCGGCCGCACCCTCCTGGAGGAGTGCTGGATCACCCTGGGGCAGATCCGTTCCCGCCCCTCTCCCCCGGCCGCGGCGTCCTCCGCGCCGGTCCCCGCACCGTCCCCACCCCCCTCGCCGACCTCACCGACCTCGCCGACCTCCGCGGCAGCCTCCGCCCCCGGTACGGAGAACCCTGCCACCTCGGCCTTCGGCGCCGGACGCCATCTCTTCGGCCGCGGCAGCGCCGAGGACTCGCTGCGGCCGCTGCTGGCCCGGCTGGCCGACGGCCTGGCGACGGCCCGCGGCGGTGACGCCATCGCGGAGCTGCTGCGGACCGTGCTCGGCGCGGCCACCGGGATCGACGCGGTGATGATCTACTCCCTGGCCTCCGCCGGGAACCTCGAGCTGACCGGCGCCGCCGGGATCGACCGGGCGCTGGCCGAGCAGTGGCGCCGCGTCCCCCCGCTCAGCGGGGTCGCCGCCCACGAGGCCGTCGCCGGGCGCCGGGCCCTGTGGCTGGAGGACCCGGTCCAGGACGCCCACCGCTACCTGCTGATCGGGAACCCCCCGGACCGCTGGCCCTCCCGCGCCTGGCTCCCGGTACCCCCCGAGGGACCGCCGAAGGCCGCCATCGGCTTCCTGCGGTCGCGGCCGGGCCCCTTCGCGGCCGACATCCGGGCGCTGCTGCGGCGGGCGGCCCGGCTGTGTGCCGGTCCGCTGGGGATGGCGGAGCGGCCCGGCGAGGACGGCTCCCAGGGGGTGGGTGCGGACGTGGCCGAGGTCCAGCAGGTCCTGGACGCACTGGCCGGACCGGCGATCCTGCTCACCCCGCTGCGCTCGGAGGCGGGCGAAGTGGAGGACTACCGGATCGACGCGGCGGCGCCCGAGTCGGTGGACGTGGCCGGACGGCGCGGCAAGGAGCTCGTGGGCCGCAGGATCCTGGAGACCTACCCGACCGTGGCGGGCACCGCACTGTGGGAGGGCTACCTGGAGACGCTCGCGACGGGAACCGGGTACGAGGGGGAACCCTTCACCTACGAGGAGGTCGTCGCCGGCCTCCCGCGGCAGTCCGCGTACTCGGTCCGGGCCTCCAGGCTCGGAGACCGCCTCGTCGTGTCCTGGATCCGCCACGACACCAGCGAGCGCGAGGCCCGCCGGCTGGCCGACATGCAGCGCCTGGGCAACCTCGGCTGGGCCGGCTGGAACCTGGCGGCGGGCACCGTCACCTGGTCCGAGCAGGTCTACGCCATCTTCGACCGCGACCCACGCGAGGGGCCGATGCCGCTGGAGGAGCTGCCGCACCACCTCCTCCCGGACGACCTGCCGGTGCTGGGCGCCGCCGTCCAGCGGCTGCTGGGCGAGGGCGAGGCCATAGACCAGGCGTTCCGGATCACCACCGCGCACGGTGTCCGGCACCTGCGGATCGTCGCCGGGGCCCAGACCGATGCCGACGGCACTCCGGTGGAGGCGTACGGCTTCTTCCAGGACATCACCGTGCAGCGCGGCGCCGAGCTCGCGCTGCTCGAGAGCGAACGCGCCGTCCTGCTCCAGCGGGGCATGCTCCAGGCCGAACGGGCGCTCGCCGCGCGCCTCCAGGAGGCCCTGCTGCCGATCCCCGAGCAGTCCCTGGAGGTGGCCGGCCTGTGCGTCGACGTCGCCTACGTCCCTTCGGACCGCGGGGTCAACGTCGGCGGGGACTGGTACAGCGCCATCGAACTGCCCAACGGCAGTGCCCTGTTCGTGGTGGGCGACGTGGCCGGGCACGGTCTGCCGGCCGTCGGCACCATGGCCCAGCTGCGGTTCACCACCAAGGGCATGACGATCACCGGGTCTCCCCTGCCGGACGTGCTTCGCCGGCTCAACGCCCTCCTCCTGCACACCTCCTCGGACCGGTCCGCCACCGCCTCCGCCTCCACCACGGCCACCATGGTCATGGCCCGCTACCAGCCCTGGGACCGGCGCCTGGTCTGGGTGCGGGCAGGACACCTGCCGCCCCTGCTGGTCCGCGGCGGCCGGGCGGCCTTCCTCGAACAGCCGCGGGGCAGCCTCCTCGGCGCCGCTCCCGAGGCCTCGTACGGGCAGGCCGTGCTCGACCTGATGCCCGGCGACCACCTGCTCCTCTACACGGACGGACTCGTGGAGGAGCCGGGCGAGGACCTCGGCGCCGCACTCGACCGGCTCGCCTCGACGACCCTGCGGCTCCTGCGGGAGGACCGCGGTCAGACCCTGGCCCGGACGCTCGCCGCGCTGTCGACGGGCAACCGCGACGACATCTGCGTCCTGGACATCCACGTCCCGGAGGAACCGTGAGCCCACGCACCGGGCGCGAGGCTTGGACGGCGCCCGGCTGGGTAGGCGCGATGGACCCCGAGATCCTCAGGACGGGAGAAGCCATGGCCACGCCAGCGGGTCGGCCGGCCGCACAACGAGAAGGGGTGCGTGCGTGATGTCCACGGCGAACGGAGAGCGTTTCACCGTCGAGGCGCTGCCCCTGTCCGGGGCCAGGGTCCTGGTGATGTCGGGGGAACTCGACCACGACACCGCCGAGCCCTTCCGGCACACCTTCGACGCGGCGTGGCAGGACGGCGGGCGGCTACTGGTCGACCTGAGCCGCCTGGACTTCTGCGATTCCACGGGGCTGAACGTGCTGCTGCGCGGCCGGATGGCGGTCAAGGAGGCCGGTGGCAGCCTCGAACTGGTCGGCCTGCACCCGCCGGTCGCCCGGATGTTCCACATCACCGGCGCGGACCGGCTCTTCCCGATCCACACCGACATGGACGCCGCACTGGCAGCTCCGCCGGGGAGCCCGGCCGTATAGACCAGCCTCCCCGGGACGGAGCGTACGGCTGCGCCCGCGCCGGGACGGTCCGCTCGTGCTCCGCCGTCCCGGCCCCGGCCCCGTCAGCCGAGTCGCGGCGTTCCCCGCCGTGCCCGCCCGCTGCGCCGCAGGAGCAGTACGCCCGCCAGTGCGCCGCCCGCCACGATCAGCGCGGTGCTGTTGCTCCGTGCCGTGGCGACGGCCCGGCCGGCCCTCCCCGGCACGGGATGGGGGGCCGTGCCCCGCAGCCGGCCGGTGACCTGCCCGACCTGCCCCCGGACCGCGGCGATCCGGTCGTGGGCCCGCCCCGTGACGCCTGCCCTGGAGGCCAGTGCTCCGACGGTCCGCCCGAGCTCTTCCCGGGTGCGGGCGAACTGCCGGCGGACCTCCTGTGCGGTACGGACGGACGTGCTGCCGTGTGACTTCGTCGTCGTCATCGGGATGTCCTTCCTTCGATTGCTCTTCACGTGCCTGACCGCTCTCTTGGCGCGGATACCCGCCAACGGGCCGATAACGCGGCCGAGTTGCCGGGAAACGGGCCCGCATCGGCCGTCCGCTGTGCGCGGATCGGGAGCGGACGGATCGGGAGCGGGCACGGCAGTGGGCCCGGACTCGTCGAGTCCGGGCCCACTGCCTCGAGCCGGTCAGGCCGGTGGAATGCCGAAGGGGCCGCTGGTGGCGTAGTAGGTCACCAGCTCCTCCCGGTACCCGGCGTCGCCGAGGTGCTTGTCCCGGTGGAACTCCGGGGCCTGCTTGATCTGGCCCATGGTCCGGTCGACGAAGATCCTGCGCTCCTCGGGGTCGATGCTGACGACGGTGCTCGCCGGCAGCAGGACCTCCTTGCCGAAGATCCACATCCCGGTGTCCACGACCAGGTAGGCGTCACCGACCCCGTCGGAGTGCTTGTCCACCTTGCCGATGCCGCCGTCGGTCGCCTCGACCTTGTAGCCGGTCAGATCGGCACCGGCCAGGTGACCGGCGGTCGACTTGTAACTCCACACATGCTCAGTCACGCGAGAACAGCTCCTCGGTTAAAGAACGGACGGCGGGGAATTCCCTGCCGTCCCGCAATTCGTTCGTCCGGGACGGAATTCCCGGTCCGGACCGCTACCAGCGGTACCAGCGGCCGCTGCCGCCCTTGGGGCGGGCGACGAAACCGATCAGCCACAGCACCAGTACGGCGATCGCGACCCACCACAGGATCTTGAGCGCGAAACCGGCGCCGACGAGAAGGACGATCAGCAGAAGAACGAGAAGAAGCGGAACCATGATTATTACCTCCGGAAATCCGTCTGCCCCGATCCCGTCTGCTCACTCGCATGAATGCGCCGGATGTGCCGGTCACGTCGCGCGTGGCCGGATCCCACGCCGCGGCGGCCGCAGCGGGTCCCGGCTACGGGTCGCACCCGCGGCCGGGACCACATGTGGGGGCCGCTGTCACCAGTAGTGGCGGCGGCCGCCGACCGCGTGTCCGACCGAACCCAGGATCCAGAGCACCGCGCCGATGACGAGCAGGATGATCCCGATGGTCCAGAGGATGGAGATTCCGGTCAGGAATCCGATGAGCAGGAGGATGAGTCCGGCGAAAAGCATGATGTCCTCGTTCTCACGTCGGGAATTCGGCGGACCGGGTTGATCCGCCGTGGTGACTCAGATCGCGCGTACCCGGGAATCCCGTTCTTATCTGTGGCTTGGCCCTGATCTTCTGTGGGCGGGCGAAAGGTCTCGGGGCACCGGCGCCAGTTCCGTCCGCAGGGCGGAGCGGCCTCGCCCCCAGGCTTCCAGCAGGTGGTCTGCGAGACGGCCCTCCAGCAGGACCGTCGCCGCGCACCCGAAGGCCACGTCGGGCTCCAGCTGTGGTTCCTCGCCGAGGAGGCCGCCGATCACCTCGCGCCGTACGACCTGTTCGTGCACCGCGTCGGCCTCCACGTGTTCGGTGTAGAAGCGCTCGGCGGCCGGTCCCGCGCCGCATCGCCGCATGGCGCCGGCCATCCGGCGCGAACCGGGCGAGGAGGTCACTTCGACACAGGCGAAGTGACCCACCAGGGCGCCGCGCAGCGAGCGGTGCAGGCCGAAGAGCGACATGAGGTTGACGGTGGCGAGCAGCGGCGCCGGCGCGTGGTCCAGGTACCTGCCGTAGGCGTGGTCCAGGCCGAGGTCGTCCATGAGGTCGGCGAAGAGCCTGGCGTGGATGTCCGCGGCGCGCCCGGCGCCGAACTCGTCGTACTCGATCGCGACCATGCCGGCCTTGGCCCGTCCGGTCAGCCGGGGAACGACCCAGACGTGCGGGTCGGCTTCCTTCAGGTGGTAGAGGGAGCGCAGGGCCGCGTACTCGCGCAACTGCCACAGTTCGCCTTCGGTTTCGAGGAGGCGGCTGACGCTGCCCGTCAGGTCGACCGGCTCGACGAGGAGCGGCGCGAAGGCCTCCTCGGCCGACCGGGGGGCATCCGCCAGTTCGGTGCGCAGGGCGTGCAGGAACCGGGTCTCCAGCGCCTGCCGCAGGCGGAGCAGGTCCGGGTCCCACTCGCGGTCGTCTTCGACTCCCCCGAAGCCCCGGTAGTGGAGCTCGTAGAGCAGGTAGAGGGCGAGCTGGAGGTCCTCGCCCCACGGATCGGCCGAGAGGACGGCCCCGGCCCGGTGCACGGGAGGACGCCCGGTGCGCAGGGCGTCGAAGACGGCGTCCGACAGTACGCCGCGACCTCGCACGAGGTCAGGTCCGCTGCTCGCGGTTCTGGGGGTGGCCGTCATCCGGTGCTCCTGTCCTGGGCGGCGTGGTCCCGGGCGGCGTGGCCCTGGGCGGCATGGTCCCGGGCCTGGGCCTGCTCTTCGGTCTGGCCCTGGTGCTGGTCCTGGCCCTGGCCCTGGTCCTGGTCCTGGTCCTGGTCCTGGCCCTGGCTCCGTTCCTGGTCGCGGCCCTGGTCTTCGGGCGTGGCGGTGCGGCGTTCGCGGGGGCGGTGGCTCGTGTCGCACCAGGGGTACGTCCGGCTGCGGCGGCAGGTGCACACGGCGACCGTGAAGCGGTCGGAGCGGACGAGGCTCCCGTCGTCCATGACGATCTCCACGGGCCCTTCGACCAGGACCGGGCCCTGTGGATCCACCGCCAGCCGGCGGGCCGCGCGGCGATCGCGGCGATCGGGCTCCTCCCGGTCGCCCGGCCGGTCCTCACGCACGCCGGGCACGGACGACCACCAGCTCTTCCAGCTCGTCTCCGTCGGTCAGGCCCCGGCTCAGCAGCCAGGCCCGCCTGGAGCGGAGCACCGGCCCCCAGGGCACCACGGCCCGGGCCGCGACCTCGGCCGTCAGGCCTTCGCGCCCCAAGTGCTCCAGGGTGGTCGCGGTCCCGCACATGCCCGACTGCACCATGAGCAGGATCCCGCCCGGCCGCAGCAGCGCGGGCGCGCGCGCACAGATCCTGTCGATGACCTCGCGCCCGTCCGGGCCGGCGTCCCATGCGCGGGCGGCGCCGCGGGAGGGCAGACGGGCCCGCGGGGACGGTACGTACGGCGGATTGGCGAGTACGAGGTCGAAGCGGCGGCCCCGCGTGCGGCCGGCGAAGTCTCCGTGCAGCACGGTCAGCGGCGTCCCCCGGCGCAGGGCGTTGAACCGGGCTGCGATCACTGCGGGCCAGGAGACGTCGACCGCGGTCACCCGCGCCCCGGCTCCGGCCGCGTACAGCGCGAGAGCGCCCGTACCCGTGCCGATCTCCAGCACCTCGGTGGCGGGCCCCAGCTCCTCGTCGGAAAGGGCGTCGGCCAGGAGGCGCGTATCGGCCTGTGGGCGGTACACGCCGGGTGGGGCGAGAAGTCGTACCCGGGTGTCCCCGCTGGTCAGGGCCGTGTTGAGCATCGCGCACCTCCGGAGGGGGCCCGGCCCGCGGGGAGCGGATCGCGCCGATGGACGGAACGGGGGGCGCCTGCCCGGAACGCGGGGACCTACCGCGGTCCCATCGATCTTCAGAGGATCACACGAGGGTGATCCTCTGAAGGGTGAGCAGGAGAGGCTCTTGGCGCCCGCTCACGCCGCCCGCGCCCGCTCACGCCCGCGCGCGGCTCTGCCAGCGCCGCCGGCACCAGCGGACCAGCAGGGGGAGGGCCGTGACGAGGGTCAGGACCCAGGCAGCCGCGAAGGCCCAGATCAGGGGCTGGGCCACGGTCACGGACGCCGCGATCAGCAGGGCCAGGGACACGGCTCCCAGGAGGGCGGCGGTCCGAGCCGTACGACAGCGCAGGTCGAGCGAGCGCAGCAGCAGGCCCAGGGAGCGATCGGCCTTCAGACCGTCTTCGATCTCGCCCAGGGTGCGCCGCTCGTGGTCGGAGAGTCCGGCTCCATCCATGACGCACCTCCCTCAGCCACCGCCACCGAGTGCGCGCCGCAGCTGTTCCTTGTTCATCTTCGATCGGCCCTCGATGTTGCGGTGCCTGGCCTCTTGGTAGAGCTGGTCGTACGTGCGGCCCCCGGCACCGCTGTGGGAGCGGTGCCCGCCGCGTTCGCCGGACGACATGTCCTGCAGCGAGAGTCGGCTCGCCGTCTTCGACTCGCCGTGTCGCGCACGTTCCTTGTTGACGGTCCGGGCGGCGATCTCCTCCGCCCGCTTCTCGCTCTCCCCCCGGTCGAGCGCGCTCTCCTTGATGTGCTCGTACTGCCGCTCGCGCTTGGGGCTGGATCCACGGGGCATGGCGCGGCTCCTTCCGGTTCAGCGCTCGGCTACCCGCGTACGCGCCGTCCAATCCTGGGCGAATACGGGGCCCGTCGGCGGCCCGGGCGCCGCTCGAAACTCGGGTCGGCTCCCGACGCATACACCGGGGAGTCCCGGGCAGTCGCGGCCCATCGGAAGAATCACCGCACGACCGAGAGGACCGGAACCGTCATGAGCAAGGCGAAGGCGAAGGCCAAGCAGGTCAAGGGCAAGATCAAGGAAACCGCCGGCGACGCGATGGGCGACCGGCGCATGCAGGCGGAAGGCGCCGGGGAACGCCTGACCGGCAAGGCGCAGGAAGCCGCGGCGAAGGTGGCCGACAAGGTCAAGAAGTCCAAGCACTGAATCCCGCTCACCCACTTCCCGCGCTTCCCACACTTATCCAGCGGCCCCGGTGCCGTCGTGTCCTCACGACGGCACCGGGGCCGTCGTGCGGCCCGCTGAATCCGGTGGCCCGCCCCGCCGTTCCCGGGTGGAGAGCCACCTGCCGGGCCCGCCCCCGCCGCCCACAAGGGACCTCACGGGAGCATTCGCTCCCGGTTCACCCGCCCGTGAATGCCGAGGTCAGCCCGCCTGAACAGCGGCGGACCGGCCCGGCTATCCTCCTGCGACTGATCACTCACGGGAGGGAACCTCATGCGCCGGATACGCCTCGGGACGATCGGGACGGCAGCCGCGATGGCCGGAGTCGCATTCACCGCCGGGTGCGCTGCGACCAGTACCACCGCACTGGCGCCCGCCTCCACGGCGACCGCGTCCTCCGCCACGACCGGCGCGCCGTCCACCGCGGCCTCGCCCAGCGGCAGTTCCCTCCCGGGGACGCCCTCGGCAGCCGCGCGGGCCCTTCCCCGTGGTTACGACGCCAAGCGCGACGCGAAGGCCGACATCCAGGCAGCCGTGGCCGAGGCCGCCAAGGACCACAAGGAAGTCCTCGTCGACTTCGGCGCCAACTGGTGTCCGGACTGCCGGGCACTCGACGTGATGTTCCGCTCCGCCCAGGTCGAGCCACTGCTGCAGAAGAACTACGTCGTGGTCTCCGTCGACGTGGGCAAGTTCGACCACAACCTCGATGTGGCCGCGCACTACGTCAACCTGCAGACCAGCGGGATCCCGGCGCTGGTCGTCCTGAAATCGGACGGTGAACTGCGGACCGCGACCGACGACGGCGCCTTCTCCAGCGCCGGAACCATGAACCCCGGCCAGGTGAGCGACTTCCTGACCCGGTGGTCGCCCGCCGGCAGCCGGTGAAGATCCGAACTCGGCGCAGTGCCGGGCTGGGGGCGGGCACTGTGTCGGCAGTGGCGTCGGCCGTGACGTCGGCCCTCCTGATCAGCGGCTGCGGGACGGCCCGGCCCACTGGGCCCACAGCGCACTCCACGGCCAACGGGGTCACGGTCACCGTCGCCCTGCTGCCCACGTCCAGCGGTCAGCGTGAGATACGGGCGACGTTCAGTCCTGGGCAGACCGGGTTCCACCTGTACAGCATCGATCTTCCCCCGGAGGGCATAGACGGGCTGGGCATCCCGACCCGGCTCTCCGTTCAAGGTGACCTCACCGCCACGGGCAAACCGGCGACGGACCGCCCGATCCGCCTGCTCCGGCCCGCAGGGCTCCAGGTGGAGCTCCCCGTCTACTCGGACGGAGCCGTGACGTTCACCCTGCCGGTCCGCCAGACCGGCTCCCACCAAGCCGAAGCGGTCGTCAGCTACGGTGCCTGCAGCGAGACCCGGTGCCTCACACCCGTCACCGACAAGGTGATCCGGCTCAGCCTCGACTGACGCGCAGCGGGGAGGAAGGGACCGAGGGAAAGTGGGTCAACACGCCCCTCGCGGGGTATGAACCCATCAGGAAGACGACGACGGTTCTCCGCTGCGCCTGTTGGCGCAGTTCCATCCGTCGGAGGTTTCACATGTCACCCACGGTATCCGTGTCACACATGTCCCCGATGGCCTGCGACACCGCGGGCCCGGATCTCCTCCAGACCGAGATCCCCCCTGCTCCGGTCGGTGTGGCGGTTCCGCTCGAGATCCCCGACTCTCCGGTCGGCGTGAGCACCGCGGACGCCCGGACCCTGTCCACCGCGCTGTTCCGGCGCCTGGACACCCTGGAAGAGGGCACCTCCGAGTACTCCTACGTGCGCAACACCCTGGTCGAGCTCAACCTCAGCCTGGTGAAGTACGCGGCCCGCCGCTACCGCACGCGCCGGGAACCGCTGGAGGACATCATCCAGGTCGGCACGATCGGCCTCATCAAGGCCATCAACCGGTACGACGTGGAACGCGGGATCGAGTTCGCCACGTTCGCGATCCCCACCATCACCGGCGAGATCAAACGATTCTTCCGGGACACCAGCTGGTCGGTGAAGGTCCCCCGGCGGCTGCAGGAGCTCCGGCTCGACATCGCCAAGACGTACGACGTCCTCGAACAGCGGCTGGGCCGCCGGCCGTCCGACCGTGAGCTGGCCCAACAGCTCGGAATCACCGAACACGAGCTGGTCGAGGGCCTCCAGGCCGCCAACGGCTACACCGCCGGCTCCCTCGACGCACCCCTCGGCGAGGACACGAACGTGACACCGCTGGCCTCCTCGCTCGGCACGGAGGAAGCGGCGTACGACCGCATCGAATGCCTGGAAACGCTCAAGCCCCTGCTGACCACGCTCAGCGACCGCGACCGGCAGATCCTGGCCATGCGCTTCGGGGAGGAACTCACCCAGTCCGAGATCGGCGACCGGCTCGGCCTCTCCCAGATGCACGTCTCCCGCCTGCTGAACCGGATCACGGAACGGCTGAGGACTGGCCTTCTGACCGACGAGACCGTCACGTCGTAGAGCATCGTCGCCGGGCGTCGTGGGCGGGCCTCGCAGGCGGACGTCGTGGGCGGGCCTCGTAGGCTCAGCGCCGCCTCGCCCCGGCAGCGGGGCACCGACCTCGATGTCGGCATACAGCCGATATGGGCACACAGTGGCATGACCCACCGATTCCCGGGCAGCAGCGGCTATGAGCCCCCTCATGCAGGGGACGCCATCGGGAAGGGACCGCCATGACCAGCCGGGGCGCCCGGGACGTGATGGGCCGTACGACCCCTGCGGCACCCTTCGAGCACCCGGCGCTCTTCTACCGCGGCGAGGACGAGTACGTGGCCGCTCTGGCGCCCTTCATCAGGGCCGGCGCGCAGGCCGGAGAGCCCGTCGCCGTCGCCCTGCCGAACGGGAACCTGGGGCTGATCACAGCGGAACTCGCCGGCCTGGACACCGAGCCGGCCCCCGGCGTGCGCTTCCTCGACATGACGCTGGCGGGGCGCAATCCGGGACGGATCCTCCCCGGGGTCCTCCTCCCCTTCGCCGACGCCCACCGGTCCGGGCACGTCCGGATCATCGGCGAGCCCGTCTGGCCGGGGCGCACCCCGCAGGAGTACCCGGCATGCGTCCAGCACGAAGCCCTGATCAACGCCGCCTTCCGCGGGCGGGACGTCACCGTCCTGTGTCCGTACGACGCGGAAGCCCTGCCCGCCGGGGTGCTCGCCGATGCGCGGGTCACCCATCCGACCGTCATCGAGGACGGCCGGGAGCGCGTGAGCGCCGCCTTCTCGCCCGGCCGTGCCTTCGCGCGCGGCAACGAGCCGCTGACCCGCCCCGAAGACGCGGCCGCCTTCGGGTTCGACGCGGGGCGCCTGCACGGAGCACGCCGGTTCGCCACCGAGATCGCCTCGCGGCTCGGTACGGCCGACGACGCGCGTGCGGCGCTGTCACTGACCGTGGCCGAGCTGACGACGAACAGCGTGGTGCACGGCGGCGGCAGCGGGATCCTCCGGCTCTGGGTCGAAGCAGATCAACTGGTGTGCGACGTAAGGGACTCCGGGCTGCTGAGCGATCCGCTCGCCGGCCGCGTACCGCCGCCCGTCGAGCGGCCCGGTGGACGCGGGCTGGTCCTGGTCAACGAGTTCGCCACACTGGTCCGCATCCACGCGGGTGCCACGGGGACGACGGTCCAGGTCCACCTCGACATGCGACCCCGGCCCGGATCGCTGCCGTGACGCTCCGGCAGCGACCGCCTCGGACGCGGGTGACTGGGCCATCCGGTGCAACGGAGGGCGTGTTCCCTCCGGGCCCCCGCCCCGGCGGTGGATAGTCGATCGGGTGATCGGCGGCAGGTGCCGCGGAGCCACGCCCAGGCGACACAGGAAGAGTGGATCCCGATGGTGAAGAAGGCATTGCTGACGCACGTCCTGGCGGCCGGAGTACTGATCGGGCCGCTGGGCACGGCCGGCTGGGCGGCCGACGGTCCCGGCGGTGGGCACGCGAAGGCGGAGACCCGCCCCGTGGGAGTGGTGGAGTCCCGGGCTCCGCTCAACGTCCGCGAGAAGCCGACCGCGTACTCGGGCGTGGTGAAGCAGCTGCGCCCGCACGAGCGGGTGCTCCTCTCGTGCCAGAAGCGCGGAGGCTGGGTGGACGGCAACCCGGTGTGGTACCGCCTGCACGGATCGAAGGGCTGGGTCTCCGCCCGCTACGTCCACAACCTCCAGCCGGTCCGCCCCTGTTGAGACCCGCGGAGCCGGGCACGGCCCCGTACCGGCGGGGGCCGTGCCCGTTGCTCAGGCGGGGCGGGACAGCGCCGGCCTCTCCCCTCCAGCGGCACCGCACCGGCGCCGTTCGCCCTCGGTGAGCCCGCCCCAGATCCCGAACGTCTCCCCCGCCTCGAGCGCGTGCCTCAGACATTCGCGCTGCACCGGGCACAGCGCGCACACCTCTTTCGCCGCCTCGTCGCGCGCCTCTCGGTCGGGGTTCTGTTCGCCCGTGGGGTGGAAGAAGAGGCGCGAGCCCAGTTCCCGGCAGGCGGCCCCCTCCTGCCACAACCAGTGGTGCTCGGCACTGCCGGGTAAACGCGACGCGTTTCCCACCTCGGGACCTCCATCGGATAGGGGCCGGATACGGACCGGATCCGAACCGGTTCCGGATGCGCGATCCCCCCTCGTCTGGCCCGGAGCACGCGCCTCAAACACGCTGTGACCGGTCAACCCCAGGAGGGGTTCCACGCAGGGGCACTCGCCGCGCTCGCCCCTTCCCGGCGGGAGCGGGGTGGGACAATGAACGGCATGTGCGGCCGCTACGCCTCTTCCCGGGGCCCCGAAGACCTCGCGGGCCTCTTCGACGCCGGCCTCGACCCGGCCCGGGTACTCGGCCCTTCCTGGAACGTGGCGCCCACCGACGAGGTGTGGGCGGTTCTGGAACGCGCCGCCCGTGACACCGGGGAGGTCCAACGGCGCCTGCGCCCCGTGCGATGGGGCCTGGTCCCGTCCTGGGCGAAGGATCCGGCCGTGGGATCACGGATGATCAATGCGCGGGTGGAGACGGTCCACGAGAAGCCGGCCTACCGTCGGGCCCTGGCCAAACGCCGCTGCCTGCTGCCCGCGGACGGTTTCTACGAGTGGGTCGCCGTGCCGGCCTCCGGGCCGGCCAAGGCGTACAAGCAGCCGTACTTCATCCGGCCCGAGAGCGGATCCGTGATGGCGATGGCCGGGCTGTACGAGTTCTGGCGCGACCCCGCCGTCACCGACGAGGACGACCCGGCGGCCTGGCTCACCACGGCCACGATCATCACCACCGAGGCCACCGACGCGGCCGGCCGCATCCATCCCCGGATGCCGCTCGTCCTCCACCCGGGCGACTACGAGGCGTGGCTCGACCCCTCGCACCAGGACACCGTGGACCTCCGCGCCCTCCTGCACACCCCGGCCGACGGCCGCCTCTCGGTGACCGCCGTGTCCACGGCCGTCAACAGCGTCCGCAACGACGGCCCCCGGCTCCTCGACGCCCCCGGCCCACAGGACCCCACCACCTGAACGCGTTCAATACCTCGGTAGGGTGGGGCCCGGTCAGGGCACGGAGCTCGGCCGCGGTGACGGCTGCACGCCGGCCGGTGCGATCAGGGGGCGGCGCGGATGCGATACCGGAGATCCGGGGCGAGGACGACGGCCCGCGCCCTGCTGGGCTTCGGGCTGATCGGCGTGCTGCTGTGCGGATGCGGCCGGCTGTTCCCGCTGCCGCCACCCGGGACACCCCAGACCCTGAGCGGGGCGGAACTGATGGGGACGTGGACGGACGGGAGGGGCGGAAGCCTCACCTTCTCCGACGGGCACCTCTTCGTCGCCGACAAGATCTGCGGGGACTACCTGTCCATGGCGCCCGATGCCGCGGCGCCCCGGCCCGCGGCATCCCGGCCCGCGGCGACCGAGTCCACGGCATCCGGCTCCACGGCGCCCGAGCCTCCGGGGACCGCGGACGAGCAGATCAAGACCGGCTACGGTCCGTGGGAAGCCGACACCTCGACGGCGCCCGGCGAGCGGGTGGCGGTGACCAAGGTCCGGATCGAGTTCGACGGTGAACTGGCCGCCTCCTACGAGGCCGGCGGCACCCGCGGGGCACCCAGGCTCTGGGCGTACTTGGGAGACCCTGACGACGGCGACCTCTGCGTCCTCACCAAGACCTGAACCGGAACCGCCCGGCGGAACCAGGCCGGGACCACCACCGTGCTGCGGAGCCCGGCGGGCCGCCCCACAATGGGACGAGGATCGGCTGAGAGGAACGCTCTCATGCACACCGCGTCTTCGACGGCAGTCCGGACCGGTGCCTTCATCGCGGTCGCCGTCGCACTGTTCTGCATCCAGCTCGACTTCTTCGCCCTCAATCTCGCCATTCCCGGCATCTCGGCGGAGCTCGGCGTCACGGTTTCGGCCGCTCAGTGGAGCTTGTCCGCGTACATGCTCGCCATCGGCTGCTTCTTCATCGTCGGAGGCCGGGTGGGCGATGTCTTCGGGAGGCGGGGCACCCTGCTGGCCGGTACGGCCCTGTTCGCGGCCGGTTCCGTGGGGTGCGCGCTGGCTCCCGGCCTCGGCCCGCTGGTGGCGGCCCGGATCGCGCAGGGGGTGGGTGCGGCGTTCGTCTTCCCGGTGGCCGTGTCCGTGATCACCAACACCTTTCCCGAGCAGAGCCGCATGAAGGCCCTGGGCGCCGTGTTCGGTGTCGCCAACATCGGGACCGCGCTCGGGCCCTTCGTCGGCGGAGGGTTCACGGAGGGGCCCGGCTGGCGCTGGATCTTCTGGGTGATGGTGCCGCTGAGCCTGCTCTCGCTGCTCGTCGCGCTCGTGTACGTCCCGGACTCGCGCGACGCGTCGGTGCCGCGCGAGCTCGATCTCCTGGGCTGCGCCCTGATCGTCTGCTCGCTGGCCACCCTGACGACCGGCGTGGAGCGCGCGGACGCCTGGGGCTGGGACAGCGCGCGCACCCTCACCCTCTTCGCGGTGGCCGTGGTGACCGGCGGGCTGTTCCTCGTACGGGAGCGGCTGACCCCGCACCCGCTGATCGACCTGCGGCTGCTGCGCAACGTCCCCTACGTCCTGGTGACCGTGCTGGGCTCGCTGTCGAACATGGGCTTCGTCGCGACCGTCTTCCTCTCCACGCTCTACCTCCAGGGCGTACGCGGCCTCTCGCCGCTCCTGGCGGGCACCGTCTTCCTAGCCCCGGCGCTGATGGTGGCGCTCAGCGGACCGCTCGGGGCGCGGCTGGCCCGGCACATGCGGACGACGGCCGTGATGGCACTGGCCGGGGGCATCGCGGGCACGGGGATGTACGCGCTGACCGAGGTCAGCGCCTGGTGGCTGTACGTGCCGGTGTTCGCGTGGTGCGGGCTGGGACTGGGGCTGGGCTGGACCTTCTCCAGCGTGGCGACGCAGCAGGTCGTCGCTCCGGCCAGGGCAGGGGAGGCATCCGGCGTACTGATGACGTTCCTGGTCACGCTGGGAGCGATCGCCCTGGCCGGGACGGCGGCGGCGATCTCGGCGATGACGCCGCAGCGGGCGCCCGAGGAGGCCTACGACATGATCCTGCGGCTGGGCGGGGTGGCGATCCTGGCCACGGTGGCGGTCGTCATGGCCCTGAGCCACTGGCTCGAGGCGCACGGCGGCATCGCAGCCCGGCCGGGGGCCCCGGCGGGGCCAGGTGGTGGCGCGTAGCATCCCGTCACCCCCCGTACTACCGCGCCGCTGCCCGGCGAACTGCCCCCGGGCGGCGTCGAGATCACCGACTCCGAGGCCGGGGCCAGGTGGGCCGGGGCCAGGTGGGCCGGCGCCCGGACGCCCGCCGAGGTGGCGGCCCGGCCGGCAGGCGTCGCGGTCCCCTGGTACGTGGCCGGGGGCTGGGCCGTCGACCTGTTCACCGGCGGACGGAGCCGCGCCCACGGTGACCTCGAGATCGCCGTCCCGGCCGGCCGGTCCCCGAGATCCGGGCGCAGTTCCCCGGGTTCGCCTTCGACGTCGTGGCGTCCGACCACCTCTGGGAGCTCACGCCCGAGGTGTCCGGGCTGGGCCATCAGACCTGGCTGCGCGACCCGTCGACCGGGAACTTCCTGGTGGACGTGGACCGCGAGCCGCATGACGGCCCGACCTGGATCTGCCGGCGCGACCCGTCGATCCGCCTGGCGTACAGCTCGGTCATCCGCCACACGCCGGACGGGGTTCCCCTCCTCGCACCGGAGCTGGCGCTGCTGTTCAAGGCCAAGGCGAACCGCCCCAAGGACCAGCAGGACTTTGCCGGTGCGCTTCCCCTGCTGGACGGCGCCCAGCGCCGGAACCTGGCCGAGCTCCTCGCCCATGTGCATCCGGGGCACAGCCGGCTGACCGGCCTCCGGTAGGACGGCGCAGCTGCCGATCGGGCCCCCGCGGATCCGCGAGGAACGGTCCGGATCCGGCCAAGGGCGGACCCGCCGCCCTGGCGCTCCCGCAGCGGGCCGGGTTTCACTGCGGGCCCATGAGACGACACAGGATCATGGGCGTGCTCGGCGCGCTGACCCTCGCGGCGGCCACCCTCGCCGCCGCGGGCCCGGCGGTGGCCGAACCCGGCGGCGCACCCGCGGCCGCCTCCCCCGCACCGGCGGTACCCGGCTCACAACCGCCGCCCGCCGAGTTCGGAACCGACTGGCACGACCCCCTCACCCCCGCCCCGCCCGTGGCCCACCCCGGGACCAGGTCCTGCCAAGTGACCCTCGCCGAGGCGCAGTTCCGCGACTTCACCCCGTACCAGGGCAGTTACGCACCGCCCACCGGCTGCGGAACGGCCGACTGGGCGAAGGTCGTGCTCCGCCTCGACGGCAAGGTCAAGGGCCGCCAGTTCGACCGCCTCGGCCACCTCTCCGTCGGCGGCGTGGAGATCTTCCACACCTCCACCCCCGAGCCCTCACCGGACGGCATCGCCTGGTCGGTCGAGAAGGACGTCACCCACTACCGCGACACCTTCAGCCGCCCGCAGCCGGTGGAGATGCTCATCGGCAACGTGGTCAACGACACCTACACCGGCGTCATCGACGTCAAGGTCGTGCTGACCTTCTACGCGGCCGAGCGCCGCCCCGGCCCCGCCCGCCCGGACCCCGGCCGCACCCCGGACCGCGTCCTGGCGCTCACCACCCCGGACGTCACCCTCCCGCGCAACACCGAGCGGCTGCTCGCCGAGGTGTACGCCACGGGCTCCGGCGGCGGCTGCGAAGAGTACTGGTACATGACCACCCCCGAGGCGGCCCCGTACTCCTGCAAGGCGGCCGACGGCCCCTACCGCGAGGTCCGGATCTCCGTCGACGGGCAGCTCGCCGGCATCGCCGCGCCCTTCCCGACCGTGTGGACCGGCGGCTGGTCCAACCCCTTCCTCTGGTACGTGACCCCCGGCCCCCGCGCCTTCGAGGTCCAGCCGATCCGCTATGACCTGACCCCGTACGCCGCCCTCCTCAACGACGGCCGCCCGCACCACGTCGAGGTGTCCGTCGCCGGAGTACCGGCCGGGCAGAGCGGCTGGGGCACCCCCGCCAACCTGCTGGTCTGGCAGGACGCGGCCCGGGAGGTCGTCACCGGCGCCCTGACCCGCGCCGAGCAGAGCGATCCGGCCAACTCCTCGCGCTGGACGCCCGCCGCGCCCGGCGCCGAGCACCGCCTGGACACCGAGGGCGGCCACCGGCTGACCGTCGCCGGCTATCTGGACACCTCGCACGGCCGGGTCACCACCACCGTCACCCGCGCCGTGCACAACACCTCGGTGCACCGCTGGACGGAGGGCGAGGACCGCGACGGGCTGACCGCGACGTGGACCGACGAGGAGAGCGTGACGCGCGGGACGAGCACCACCCGGACGAACCGCACCTACACGATGGACGGCGAGACCACCCTGGGCGCGGGCGACCGGCTCCGTACCGTCATCACGCTCGGGGACCGCGCCGACACCGTCACCCTGCGCGGCGGCCGGGAGGTCGAACGGTCCCGGCTCGACGACCAGTACACCGGCGACGCGAGCTACACCGCGAACGTTCCGCGCGACCAGCGGCACGCGGTCGCCACCACCTCCGCCCGCTACCGGACGTACGGCAGCGCGGTGCCCGGCGGCTGCTACGACCGCACCGTGGCCACGGCCCAGGGCACCATCACGCAGGACCGCCGCCGCTGCTGACACCGGCGGCGCCACGACCGGCGGTGCGAGGGTGCGAGGGTGCGCACCCTCGCACCGCACCGCACCGCACCGCACTCTCCCCCGCTCAGTGCCGGCCGACGCCGGTCCCGTCTTCGAGACGGTCGACGATGATGACCGCCACATCGTCCGCCAGGCATCCCCGGGTGTGGTGGAGCAATCCCTGCCGCAGACCCTCCAGGAACGCCTGTCCGCTGTGGTCGCACATCGCCGTCATGGCCCCGGGCAGATCGAAGAAGGCGTAGGCGTCCTGGCCGTCACGCGCCTCGATCACGCCGTCCGTGTAGAGCAGCAGCCGGTCCCCCGGTGCGAACGAATAGGTGTCCGTCCCGCCGGGAGGTCCGCTGATGAACTCCTCCAGACCGAGCGGCGGCAAATGGACGGCGGGCATCAGGGAGCGGACCGTGCCGTCGCGCAGCAGCAGCGGCGGTGGATGGCCCCGGTTGATCACCTCGAGGGCGGGGCCGTCCGGGATCTGGGCCACGAGCGCGGTCACGAAAGCCTCCCGGAGGGAGTCGTCGGCGCCGTTCGCCCCCGCGCCCATGACGACGGCGTCCCGGCGCAGGGCCGCCCCGCAGTGGTTGATGACCTCCACCAGGTCGTCCTCGTAGTGCACGGCCTCCCGGAACGCGCCGAGCACGACCGCGGCGGCGCGTACGGCGGGCAGTCCCTTGCCCCGTACGTCACCGACGATCATCCGGACCCCGTACCGGGTCTGGACCGCGTCGTACAGGTCGCCGCCGATCTGGGCCCCGGTCTCCGCCGCCAGGTACATGCTGGCCGCCCGTACGGGGCCCAGCCGGGCCGGCACCGGCCGTAGCAGGACCTCCTGCGCGGCCACGGCGATCCGGCGGATCTGGTTGAGCTCGCTCTCCCGGCGCGTACGCACGGCCCGGCTCGTGATGAAGCTCGCCGCCGACACCAGGAACAGGGCGAGGAAGTTCGTGTAGACCTGCTGGCCGCCCCACGCCCCGTTGTAGGTGGCGGTGGTCACGCTGACGGCGACGGCCACGCCCGCCGCCGCGAGCGTGCCCCCGGGGCCCATCGTCACCGCCGCCAGGGCGGGCGTCGCCACCAGCAGGGGTCCGGTGTACACGACGTGCGCGGGCGTGAGCTCGATGAGGAGCACCAGCAGGGCGATCGCGAAGGGCACGCACTCCGCGAGGGCGAAAAGGACCTGGTGGTGACCGCCTGCTCCCCGTCCCGGGGGCGAGCGCACGGGCGCTCTCATGAGTACAGCCTGCCCCTGCGGGGCGGCCTGCCGCCACTTCGGGTTCACCCGCCCCCTCACGTGTCCGGCCGCGGCCCGGACCGGGTAGGGATGCGCGGACGGAAGGGCCGCCCCGCCGCCCTCCGAGTCTGGAGCGCCCCATGCCCGTGAGCACCGGCCCGGCGGAGGTCCCCCGGGTCTCCCGTGCGGAATTCGACGCCCTCTTCGCCTCGCTCCGTACGTGGGGCCGCTGGGTCCCGGCCGACCGGGGTGCCTGGAACCGGGTCACCCCGGACCATGTGCGCAGGGCCGCCACCCTGGTCAGGGACGGTACGACGGTGCCCCTGGGGCTGCCCTGGAACACCCGGCCCGGCCCCGACAACGCCAGGCCCGCCCTGCACTACATGTCCGATCTCGGTGATCTGGAGCCCCCGGAGCCCTCCGCCCACAAGGACTTCCTCGGCGCCGACTACCACGGCAAGGGAGTCAGCCACCTCGACGCCCTGTCGCACATCGCCTACCGGGGGCTGCTCTACGGTGGTCATCCGGCGCGTGAGGTCATCGGCTCCGGCGGGGCCCGGTTCGGCTCGGTGGCGGCGCTGGGACCGCTCGTGACCAGGGGCGTCCTCCTCGACCTGCCCGCCGCCCTCGGGGTCGACTGGCTGGAGCCCGGACGCGCGGTCCGCGCCCGGGACGTCCTCGCCTGCGAGCGGGCGCTCGGCGTGGCGGTCGACGACGGGTGCGCGGTGCTGCTGCGCTCCGGCCGGTTCCGGCGCCGTCGCGAGCTCGGGCCGTGGGACGTCGACGCGGCCAGCGCGGGCTTCCACGTGGACGCGATGCCGCTCATGGCGGAGCGGGCCGTCAGCCTGCTCGGTGCGGACGGGGACAGCGACGTCCGGCCTTCCCCGGTCGAGGGCCTCCACTCCCCCGTCCACGCACTGGCCGTGGCGGCCATGGGGGTGCCCCTGCTGGACAACCTGGATCTGGAGGCGCTGTCCGTCGCGTGCGCGGAGGCCGGACGCTACGAGTTCATGATCGTCGTGACGCCGCTCAACGTGCCCGGAGGGACGGGATCCCCGGTCAATCCGGTCGCTCTCCTCTGAAGTCGCGAATGGGCGAGAATATACTCAATCGCATTGATTCAACTTTCATCACACGGACGGCACGGACCGGCACCGACCCACACCCAGCCAGGGGAAGTGATGCAGATGGGGGTCACGGGAGAGCAGATCGGCCCCGCACGCTCCCGTGAGCGCTTCCTGGTGGGCGAGGCCGTCGGGACCGGGGTGCGCGGTCCGATCCTGAACTCCTGGCTGCGCTGCCGGCTGCTGGGGCTGTCGCCGGACGGGACCGAGCTGCCCTACCGGGACGACTTCGATCCGGACAGCCGGCTCGTCCGCGCCGCCGGGCCCGTCCTCGACGAGCTGGAGTCCAGGTTCTCCGGCAGCCGGATGAACATCGCCATCGCCGACGCCGGCGGCACGGTGCTGCAACGCCGCTTCGGCGAGCCCTCCCTGGCCCGCAGCCTGCCCCCCATCCAGACCGTGCCCGGCTTCGTCTTCGCCGAGCGCTTCGGCGGGACCAACGGCATCGGCCTCGCGCTGGCCGAACGGGGCCCCGTACAGGTCTACGGCGCGGAGCACTTCGCCGAACGCGCCCAGTCGAACGCCTGCTGCGCCATACCCATCCGCGACCAGCTCAGCGGGCGCATCGCGGGCGTGCTCTGCTTCGGGTACCCGCACGCCTACGAGCGCCCGTCCCTCGCCGTCCTGCTGCGCCGGGCGGCCGGGACGATCGAGCGGCGGCTGACGGAACAGAGCTCGGAGCGCGAGCGCGGGCTGCTGCGGGCGTACCTCGATGCCGAACGGCGCGCCCTGACGGGCGGGGGTGGCACCGGCACCCACGACGGGCCCCGCGCAGGGCCGGCCGGCCCTGCGGAACCGGACGGCCGGATGGGGCCGGACGGCCTGAACGGGGTGGACGAGGTCGTCGACCTCGCGCTGGACCCGCGCGATCAGCGGATCCTCAAGGACCGGGCGACCGAGCTGATCTCCTCCTACCGGCGGGCGGCCGTCGCCGTGGCGCTCCCCCACGGCCGGGCGGCCACCCTGCTGAGCCGGCCGGTCACGAGCCGCTCCGGGGTGGAGGGCATGGTCGTCGAGGCCGTCCTCAGCAGCGACACGCCACCGGTCCACCACCTCCCGCTCTCACCCCGCACCGGCGCGTCCGCGACGGGCTCCTCCCACACCATCGGCTCATCCCACACCATCGGCTCATCCCACACCATCGGTTCCGCCCACACCGGCGCCTCCCGCACCGATGCCTCCCGCACCGGACCGCCGCCCGCCGGGCCGGAGGCAGGGCCCGCCGGACCGGAGCCGTGGCCGTCCGCACCGGATCCGGCCGGACCGGGGCCGGGGCCGGGGTCAGGGGTCGCCGGATCGGGCCCCGCCGAGCCGCTGCCCGCCACCGGGCCCCGGCCCGGCACGGTCCGCGGCCTGGTGCTGGTGGGCGAGCCGGAGGTCGGGAAGTACGCCATCGAGGCGAGGCGCCGCCTGGAGCTGCTGGCCGAGGCCAGCACCCGGATCGGCACCACCCTGGACGTGGGCCGCACCGCCCGGGAGCTCGCCGAGATGGCGGTCCCGGCCCTGGCCGACTACGTCACCGTCGACCTGCCCGAGGCCGTACTGCGCGGCGACGACCCGGTCGGCCCCCGGCAAGGCGAGGACCCGGTCGGCCCCGGGACCGACCTGTACCGGGCCGTGGTCCACGGCATCCGCGACGACTGCCCCTTCTACCCGGCCGGCCGGCACGTGACGCTGCACCCCGGGAATCCGGTACTGCGCTGCCTGACCGAGGGGCACACGTTCCTGGAACCCGAGCTGAACTCCGCGGCCGGCTGGATCGCCCAGGACCCGGAGCGCGCCCGGAAGGTCATGGCGCGCGGCGTGCACTCCCTCATCGCCGTCCCGCTGCTCGCCCGCGGAGTCCTGCTCGGCATCGCGAGCTTCTACCGCGCACAGGACCCCGCCCCCTACGGGGAGGACGACAGCCGGCTGGCCCAGGAACTCGCGGCCCGCGCCGCCCTGTGCATCGACAACGCCCGCCGCTACACGCGGGAACACACCCTGGCCCTGGCGCTCCAGCGCAGCCTGCTCCCCCGCGGCCTGCCCGAACAGGGCGCCGTCGAGGTCGCGCACCGCTACCTGCCCGCCGAATCCGGGGTGGGCGGCGACTGGTTCGACGTCATCCCCCTGTCGGGCGCCCGCGTCGCCCTCCTCGTGGGCGACGTCGTCGGACACGGGCTGCACGCCGCCGCCACCATGGGGCGGCTGCGTACCGCCGCGCGCAACTTCGCCGAACTGGAACTCGCCCCCGACGAGCTCCTGACCCACCTGGACAACCTCCTGGTGCGCATGGACCGGGAGGAGGGGGGCGACCACGCCACGGGCAGCACCGGCATCGTCGGCGCCACCTGCCTGTACGCCATCTACGACCCCGCCTCACGGCAGTGCACCATGGCCAGGGCCGGCCACCTGCCGCCGGCCCTGGTCCATCCGGACGGCACCGTGACCTTCCCCGACCTGCCCGCCGGCCCGCCGCTGGGCCTGGGCGGTCTGCCCTTCGAGACGGCCGAGATCGAGCTCGCCCGGGACAGCACGCTCGTCCTGTACACGGACGGGCTCGTCGAGGACCGCCACCGCGACATCGACGTCGCCCTCGAGCTGCTCCGGCGCACCCTGGCCCACCCGGACCGGAGCCCCGAGGAAACCTGCCGGGCGGTCATGGAGGCCATGGCGCCCGATCACCCCTCCGACGACATCGCCCTGCTCGTCGCCCGCACCCACACCCTGCCCGCCGACCGGATCGCGACCTGGGACATGCCGGCCGATCCCGCGCGGGTGTCCGCCATCCGCGCCGCCGCCACCCGCCAGCTGGCCCACTGGGGGCTGGAGGAGGTCTCCTTCGCCGCCGAGCTGCTGCTGAGCGAACTGGTCACCAACGCCGTCCGCTACGGCACCGCGCCGATCCAGGTGCGCCTGATCCACGACCGCACCCTGATCTGCGAGGTCTCCGACGGCAGCAGCACCGCCCCGCACCTGCGGCGGGCGGCCACCACGGACGAAGGCGGGCGCGGCCTGTTCCTCGTGGCACAGCTGGCCCAGTCCTGGGGCACCCGGTACACGCCCGGCGGCAAGGTGATCTGGGCCGAATGCGCCCTGGACGAGATCTAGGCCGTCTCCGAAAACCAGGCCCGATCCAGTCGTGAATGCGGCTTACCCACCGCCATGCCACTGAATACCCCTTCCATGCCAGTAGCATCCTCCCTGTACCGCCCTCCCGAGAGGGGGATCCGAGGTCGGCCCCGGAGACGTCCGTGCATGACGCCCATGATCCTTCCGGCACCTCGACGAGCCCCGGCGGGGAACCGCTCCTGCGGGTGCGCGGTCTGGGGAAGCGGTTCGGCGGCACAGTGGCGCTGGACTCGGTCGGCCTCGATCTGCACCGCGGAAGCGTCCTCGCCCTCCTCGGCCCCAACGGCGCCGGGAAGTCCACGTTCATCAAGGTGCTCGCCGGGGTCCACCGGGCGGATGAGGGCGAGGTGACGGTGGCCGGGCACCCGCTCGGGTCCGAGGCCGCCTCCGCGAAGATGTCCTTCATCCACCAGGACCTGGGGCTGGTCGAATGGATGACGGTCGCCGAGAACATCGCCCTGGGGACGGGCTACGCGCGCCGCAGCGGTCTGATCTCCTGGCGGCGGACCCGGGAGGGCTGCCGGGAGGCCCTGCGGACCGTCGCCGGACACCTGGAAGCCGACGCCCGGATCGCGGACCTCGCACCCGCCGAGCGTTCCCTGGTGGCCATCGCCCGGGCCCTCGCACGGCGGGCCGAGCTCCTCGTGCTCGACGAGCCGACCGCCACGCTCCCCGCCGCGGACTGCGCCCGCCTCTTCGACGTGCTGCACGCTCTGCGCGACCGGGGACACGCCGTCCTGTACGTCAGCCACCGGCTCGACGAGGTGTACCGCGTCGCCGACGCCTTCGCCGTCCTGCGCGACGGACGGCTCGTCAGCGGCGGTCCGCTCGCCGGGTACGGTCCCGCGCGTCTGGTCCGTGACATCGCGGGCGGCGTTCCGGCCGGGCGCGGGCCTGCCGCCGCCGTGGCCGCCGGACGCCCTCCCGTGCTGCGCCTCGACGCCGTGACGACGCGGCGCTCCGGGCCCGTCAGCCTGGAGCTGGCGCCCGGAGAGATCCTCGGCATGGTCGGGCTGACCGGCGCCGGCCACATGCAGCTGGGCCGCGCCCTCGCGGGGGCACTGCCGCTGCTCGGCGGGCGGGCCCTGCTCGACGGCCTGCCGTACCGTCCGCGGACCGTGGCCGCCGCCCTCGCCCGGGGGGTCGGCTTCGTGGCCGCCAACCGCCAGGAGGAGGGCTGCGCCCCCGATCTGACGGTGCGGGAGAACTTCCTGGCCAACCCCCGGGCATCCGGCGTACCGGCGTGGCACTGGCTCGGCCCCCGGCGCGAGCGGCGCGAGAGCGCCGCCCTGATCGAACGGTTCTCGGTGCGCCCGCGCGACGGCGAGGTGCCCATCGCCACCCTGTCCGGGGGCAATCAGCAGAAGGTGGTCCTCGGCCGGGCGCTCCGCGGGCGCCTGCGTCTGCTGGTCCTCGAGGAGCCGACCGCGAGCGTGGACGTCGGGGCCAAGGCGGCGATCCACCGGCTGCTCGACGAGGCCGCGGCCGGGGGCCTGGCGGTCCTGCTGGTGTCCACCGACTTCGAGGAGGTCGCGGCTCTCTGCCACCGCGCGCTGGTCTTCGTCCGCGGATCGGTGGCGGCCGAGCCGGCGGGCAGCGAGCTGACACCCGTCGAGCTGACCCGCGCCGCCTCGGCCATGCCGCCGATCACCGGAAGCACGACGGCCCCGTGACCCCCTGGTCCCCGCGCGGGCACATCGTCGGCAATTACGGGCTGCTGGCCCTGACCGCGCTGCTCTTCGTGGGCTTCTCCGTCGCCCTGCCGGACACCTTCCCCACCCGCGAGAACGTGTCCTCCATCCTGTCCAACCAGTCGATCCCCGCCCTCCTCGCACTCGGCGCGACGATCCCCATCGCGAGCGGGAAGTTCGACCTGTCCATCGGCTACGGGCTGGGGCTGGCCCACGTCATGGTGATGTACCTCGTCGTCGACCGGGGAACGCCCTGGCCGCTGGCCTGCCTCGCCGTCGTCCTCGGCGGGGCGCTGGTCGGTGCGGTGAACGGCGCCGTCGTCGAGTTCGCCCGGATCGACTCCTTCATCGCCACGCTCGGCACCGGCAGCATCATGTACGCCCTCACCGGATGGCTCACCGACGGCAGCAGGATCGTGCCCGGCCCGGACGGCCTGCCGGCCGCGTTCACCCGTCTCTACGATGCCCGGTTCCTCGGTCTGCCCGTTCCCGCCTTCTACGTCCTCGCCGCGGTGCTCGTGCTCTGGGTGGTGCTGGAACGCCTGCCGTTCGGCCGGTACCTCTACGTCGTCGGCTCCAACCCCCGCGCCGCCGGCATCATCGGCATCCCCACCCACAGGTACTCCGTCTACGCCTTCACCGGATCGGGGCTCGTCGTGGGCATCGCCGGGGTCCTGCTGGCCGCGCAGCAGCAGACCGGCAACCCGAGCGTGGGCCTGGACTACCTGCTGCCCGCCTTCGTCGGCGCGCTGCTCGGCTCCACCACGATCAGGCCCGGCCGGGCCAACGCGCTCGGAACCCTGGTGGCCGTCGGCGTGCTCGCCGTCGGGCTCGCCGGCATCGGCCAGCTCGGCGCCCAGTTCTGGGCCACCCCGCTGTTCAACGGGGGCACCCTGCTGCTGGCGGTCGGCCTGGCCGGGTACGCGGCCCGGCGGCGGCTGCGCACGCGGGCCGCGACGGACGGGCCACCGCCGGGCGGGCCACCCGTCGAAGCAGCCCACGGGCCGACCGGCGGACGCGGCGGCGGGCCGCCCGCCGGGCCGCCCGGGCCGTCGGCGCCGCCGGCGGCCGAAGCCCCGTAACCCCTCCAGCGCACTCCCGGTCAGGAGCACCGTGTACCCGAACCGCACCAGCATCCTTGCGGCCGCGGCCCTGTGGGCGGCAGCCTCCGCCCTCCTCGCGGGGTGCGCGGGCGGCTCCTCCCCGGGCTCCGGCACGGCTTCGCCCACGGCCGCCGGCTGCCCGGCCGTACTCGCGCGGGCGAAGGCGGCCGTCGAGCGGGCCGAGCGTACGGACCTCTCCTGGAACGGACCGACGACCGGCCCCGAGGCGGTTACCGGCAAGACCATCGTCTACGTGGCCCAGACCATGACGAACCCCGGTGTCGCCGGAGTCGCCGGGGGCTTGCGGGAGGCCGCGGCGGCCATCGGCTGGCAGGTCCGGGTCATCGACGGGGACGGCACCCCGGCGGGCATCCAGGCCGCGCTCAGCCAGGCGGTCACCCTGAAGCCCTCGGGCATCGTCATCGGCGGCTTCGATCCCCTGCTCACGGCGCAGCAGACGGCGCGGGCGCGGGCCGGGGGCATCGAGCTGGTCGGCTGGCACGCGGTCGGCTCCCCCGGGCCGAGCACGAATCCCCCGCTCTTCACCAACGTCACCACGAACGTGGAGGAGGTCGCGGAGGTCAGCGCGGACTGGGTCATCGCCCGGTCCGACGGCCACGCCGGGGCCGTCGTCTTCACGGACGACTCCATCCCGTTCGCCCACGGCAAGTCCGAGATGATCAAACACCGGCTCGCGGCCTGCCCCGGAGTCACCCTGCTGGCGACCGAGAACATCCCCATCCCGGACGCGAGTCAGCGCACCCCGCAGCAGGTCTCCTCCCTGGTGTCCCGCTTCGGGGGCCGGTGGACCGATTCCGTCGCGATCAACGACCTCTACTTCGCCGACGCCGCCCCGGCACTGCGCGCCGCCGGGCGCCCGGGCGCCGGGCCGCCCTTCAACATCGGCGCGGGCGACGGTGACCCCTCCGCCTTCCAGCGCATCAACAGCGGGCAGTACCAGGCCGCCACCGTCCCCGAACCGCTGACCCAGCAGGGGTGGCAGATCGTCGACGAGTTCAACCGCGCCTTCGCGGACCGGCCCGCCAGCGGCTACGTGGCGCCCGTTCACGTGGTGACGGCCTCGAACAGCGGCGGGGCCACCTCCTGGGACCCGCGGGGCTACCGGGAGGCGTACCGGAGGATCTGGCACGGGGAGTGACCCCGGCCCGGGTCCGGGCCCGGGGTCACGGCGTGCGAGGACCCGGTCGGGACCCGGTCAGCGGGTGGCGGGGAAGATCTTCAGCCAGGTGCCGGCGGGGCGCGCGGTCGCGTCGGCGTACCCGTAGCCGTCGGCCTGGGCGGCCGGAGCCTCGTAGGACACCTCGATCCGCACCTTCGGGAAGTCCGCGGCGAACGCCGCGACGGCCGTCCGGCCGGCCTGGCCCGGTCCGCGTTCGCAGACGAGCCGGACGGTGCCCTGGTCGATGCCGCGGATCCACTGCCGGAAGGACTGCGGGCGCATCTGCCCGCCGGGGGCCATCCGGTCGCGGACGGACCCGGCGACTAGGTCCAGGGCGGCGGCCACCTCGTCGAGCGGCGCCGCGGTGGCGCTGGGCGCCGGGTAGAGGAACGAGGCGTGGGGCTGCTGGTCGACCGCCGTGACCGTGCCCTGGAAGCGGTAGCCGTCGGGTCCGGCCACCTTGGCGTCGAAGGTCGCGGTGGCCGCGGCGAGGGGACTGCCCGGGTGGCTCTTGACCCACAGCCCGCCGGCGCCCTGTTCGGCGTCGCCGACGCCGTAGCTCCCGTAGAGGCCGTCACCGGCCGTCAGCAGCCTCGCGGTACCACCGCTGAACAGCGCGTTGCGGTAGCGGACATCGAGCGCGAGGGTCGGGAAGTCCGACCGGAAGTCCTTGATCACCGAGCGGCAGGAGTGGCACGGGCCCATGTCGGAGTACAGGTCGACCGTGCCCCTGCGGACGGCGCTGATCCGCGTCCGGTACTGGGCGGTGTCCCGGCAGCCCAGGTGGTGGTAGATCGCGTCGGCGAGGAGGTTCACGGCCTGCCGCTCGGCGTCCTTGCGGTGCTGGACGCCTTTGAGGGCGCCCGTCCAGTCCGACGGCTCGGGCAGGTCCTGGTAGTAGTTGTCCCCGCGCAGTTCCTGGTGCGAGACGCTCTCGATCTCCCCTTCGAGGTCCTCGTGGCCGATGAAGGCGATCGAGTACCGCAGTCGCGCCTTGTTCCTGAATGCCGCCGTGGTCATGGGCCCCCCACTCGCTCCCGGCGTACGCCGCGATCCGCCCGACGGCCGGATCCCCCTCGCCGTACCCCGCCCGCCCATCATGTGGCCGGGAGATGGAAGGGGGATAAACGAACGCTCAACGCCCCCCGGATCGGCGGGGGCTTCGCCGCCCGCGACCGACGCTCCGCCATCGACCCGATACGCGCCCATATTTGTGCGTATGCCATCATCGCGGACATGACCGATGCCGAGATCATCCCGTTGCAGCTGACCCACCTCGACTCCGTCCTCGATCTCGGCCACCGGGCCTTCGACGTGAACTCGATGCCCTACACCTCGTGGTCGCTGTCGTCCGTGGCCGCGCACTGGGACGCCCAACCGGACGCCTGCTGGATCGCCCGTGACGACGAGGGGCTGCTCGGCTTCGTGCTCGGGTCGCTGTCCTACGACGAGCGCGAGGACTGGGGTTACCTCGAGTGGATCGCGCTGGAGGAGCGCGCGCGGGGCCGGGGGGTCGCCAGCGCTCTGGTCGGGCGCTGCTGTGACGCGCTCTTCGCGGCGGGCGCATCCCGGATCATCACCGACGTGGAGGGCAGCAACGCGGCTTCGGCCTCGATGATGCGGCGCAACGGGTTCACCGAGAAGGTCACCGTCACCCTCTTCGTGCGGGCGAACCCCCAGGAACGGACCGGCGCAAGTACGTACGCCGCCCAGGACCCGGCCCGGTCCCGCCTGCGCCGGGCCGCCCGGACGGCCCAGGCCGCTGAAGGGCGGTCGGCTTGACGGGTTCGCTTTCGTTCCGTGGAGAAGTGGGGTGGGGTGGTGCCGCACGCAGGGGCCGGGCACGTGGCCGGGGCGGGTGGTCAGAGGGCCGGTTCGGCCTGGTTGCCGACGGCCTTGCGGGGCAGGGCCAGACAGAGCACCGCGCACAGGAGGTAGGCGGCTGTCGCCCAGGGGCCCGCGTGGGTGATGGCGCCCGTGAGGCCCTTGTCCGCGTGGGAGAAGAAGACGTTGCCGATGACGGCGACACCGAGGGCTCCGCCGAACTGCTGGGCGGTGGACAGGATGCCGGACGCGCCGCCGGCGAGGTGGGCGGGCACGGTGCTCAGGGTCGTGTTGACCAGCGGGATGATCAAGAAGATCAGGCCGACGCCGGCCAGCAGCAGGCCCGGGACCAGCGGCCAGGCGCCCGTGTGGAATTCGGCGGAGTCCCCGACCGTCTGCCGGACCCAGAACAGACCGCCGGCCATGACCAGGGCGCCGATGATCAGAACGGTACGGCCGAGCTTGGCGACCAGCGGGTCGACCGCGGGGGCGGCGAGGATGGATCCCGAACTGAAGGCGATCATCAGCAGGCCGGCTTCGGCGGGGGTGTAACCCTGCCCGGTCTGCAGCCAGATGGTGAAGACGAGCATGAAGCCGGACATGCCCCCGTAGAAGAGGAGCTGGATGAGCAGTCCGGCGCTGAAAGCGGGCTTCCTGAAGAGGCCGGTGGGCAGTAGCGGGTGCTCGATGCCGCGCCTGGACTCGACGACGGCGATCGCGATGACGGTGAGGACGCCGGCGGCCAGGCAGATCCAGCCCCACAGCGGCCATCCGTTGGAGCGGCCCTGGACCAGCGGCAGCACGATGGCGATCATCGCCGCGGCCAGGACGGCGTTACCCACGAGGTCGATGCGGCCGGTGAAGGAGCGGTCCCTGGAGCCGGGGATCCACTTGGCGCCCAGGATCAGGACCAGGGCGGCGAGGGGGAGGTTGACGGCGAAGACGGTCCGCCAGCCCCAGCCGAAGAGGTTCCAGTCGGTCAGCACGCCGCCGAGCAGTACGCCGACGGCGGTGGAGATGCCGGCGATGGCGCCGTAGAGGGCGAAGACCTTCCCGCGCTCCTCGCCGTCGAACATGGTGCGGAACGAGGCGAGGATCTGGGGCATGAGGATCGCGGCGGCCACGCCCTGGACGCCCCGGGAGGCGACCAGCACCTCCGCGCTGCCGGCGAGTGCGCTGGCCAGGCTCGCGGCGGCGAAGGCGACCACGCCGGTCATGAACAGTTCCTTGCGCCCGTACCGGTCACCGAGGTGTCCGGCGATGATCAGCGCGGCGGCGAAGCCGAGCATGTACGCGGACACGGTCCACTGCAGCTCGGCGGGCGTGGCTCCCAGCCCCTTGCCGATGGAGGGCAGTGCGGTGTTCACGATCGAACCGTCGATCATGTCCAGGAGCGCCGCGAGGATCATCACGAACGCGGCCGCCCACCGCTTGGGGTAGGGCACCGCCCCGCTGGCGCCGGTGGCGGACTTCTCCCCCGTGTCGGTCGTACTGGACGACATGGCCACTCCCTAAAATAACTGGACTTTCCTGTATCTTGAATCTCAAGCGATTAACACCATGAGCGAAGGTATCTTGAATGTCAAGCGATTGGGAGCTCGAGACCGTCGAATCGCGGCTGGGCGGGGCGGTGCAGGCCTACCAGGCCTCCGTCGACGACTTCGACCGGGAGCTGGCCCGGCTGATGGGGGTGAACGAGACCGGCCTGCGCTGCCTGGAGATCCTCCTGGCCACGGAGGAGGCCACCCCGCGCGAACTGAGCACACGGCTCGGCCTGACCACCGGGAGCGTCACCACGATGCTCGACCGCCTGGAGAAGCTCGGCTGCGTCACCCGCACCCCGCACCCCACCGACCGCCGCAAGACCCTCGTCCGCGTCACCCCCGACACGGCCCAGCGCGCATACGGGCTGCTCGCGCCCTTCCTCGACGACGCCGGCCGGCAGGTCCGGACCCGCTACTCCGCCGAACAGCTGGAACTGGTCGCCGACTTCCTGACCTTCAGCCAGGAGATCCAGCAGCGCCACGTCCACCGGCTCCGCGAACTCCCGTCCCCCCACCCCGGCCGCACGGGCGGCAAACAGACCCCGGGCCCGCGCGCGTAGCCGACCTTCCGGCGGATGCCCTCGACCAGGACAACGCCAGGCCACGTCCGGCCGGTGATCAGACCCCGGCGAGGAACTCCCGGACGGCGGTCGCGAAGCCTTTCGGGTCGGCCGTCGGGGCGAAGTGGTCGGTGTCCAGGGAGCGGTACGCCGTTCCGGGGCGGCGGTCCGTCATCTCCAGGGCCTGGGAGGCGGGCAGGACCTGGCTGCGCAGGCCGTGGACCAGCAGCGCGGGGCAGTCGCTCGCGAGCCACTGCTTCCAGTGGTCCCCGTGGACGAGGTTCTCGGAGTCCACGGTGTCCGCCGGGTGGAAGGGCAGCCGCCAGCCCGATCCGTCGGGCAGCGGGCGCAGTACCGGCGCCATGGCCGGGGCGAGCGGGCCGCAGGCGGCGAGGAGGGCCTCGCGGGTGGGGGCGGCGTAGGGGAAGTTCAGCACGAAGGCCAGCGGGCCGGCGCCGTGGCCGGGGAGATCGACGGGGCCCTCGACGTTGACGAGGGCCTCGACCAGCGCCGGGTGTTCGGCGGCCAGGTGGTAGGCGTTGATCCCGCCGAGGGAGTGGCCCAGGACGACGGTGCGGTCGATGCCGAGGTGTGCCAGGAGCGCGACCAGGTCGGCGAGGTAGCCGGCCCGGGTGTAGTCACCCGCCCGGTCGGAGTCGCCGTGACCGCGCTGGTCGGGGGCGATGACCCGCCATTCGGGGCCGAGGGCGGCGGCCAGGGCCGCGAAGGAGGAGCCTTCGGAGAGGTGGCCGTGCAGGGCCAGCAGGGGGCGGCCGGCGCCGCCGAAGTCCAGATAGGAAAGGACACGGCCGTCGACGGTCAGGGTGGCGCGGGCGGGCTGAGCAGCGGACATCGGGATTCCCCCTCGTTGGCACCGGTACCCGCACCGATACCGATACCGGCAGCGGTGGGTGTGGTGCGGGCTGTTGGGGTAACCATACAAGCGTCTATGACAGTTGTTCAAGACGATTGTATGGAACTTTTTCGGGTGCGCCACAGTCCGGCAGCACGCAAGAGGCCCCGTACGCGGGCACGTAGCCGCGTACGGGGCCTCCGGTGGAGCAGCGGATCCGTCAGGGCGCCATCTCGTAGGACCCGGCCAGGGACTCCACCCTCGCCCAGACCCGTGCCGCGCGGTCGGCGTCGAGGGCCGGGCGGCGGACCGCGCCCAGGGCCCAGGTCTGCTGGTCCTCGGTGGCGGAGTCCTTGCCGTGCAGCTCGACCGCGTGCGCGGAGAAGTCGCGTACGAGCACGCCGAACAGCTCGTCGAGCACGTCCTCGTCCAGACCGGTCAGCCGGGCCTGCTCCAGGACCAGCTGGCCGTGCACGACCAGCGCGAACAGCTGGCCGACCGCCAGGAGGAGGTCGAGGTCACGGCTCTGCGCCTCGTCCGGGGCGGCCGTGGTGACGAACTCGCACAGGGCGTCGGCCTGTTCGCGGAACCGGGCGACGTTGGGCACGGCGGCGTACGCGTCGTAAGCGGTGCGCCAGTCGTGGAAGCGTACGGAGCCCAGGCCGCGGGCCGGACCCTGACGGAAGAGGAACCCGTCGTCGGCGGCGTCGAGCCGGGTCGGCACGGGGGCGTACTCGACCGGTTCCAGCAGGTGGTTGCGCATGAACTTGAGGATCAGCGCGAGGTTGACGTGGACCGTGCCCTCCAGCTTCGGCAGGCCGCGGATCTCGACGGCGGCCTGGGCGAAGTAGGTGTCCTTCTCGAAGCCCTTGGCCGCGATGACGTCCCACATCAAATCGATGACCTTCTCGCCCTCCGTGGTCACCTTCATCTTCGTCATCGGATTGAAGAGGAGGTAACGGCGGTCGTCGGGGCCCGCGGAGCGGAAGTAGTCGACGGCGCGGTCGCTGAACAGCTTCATCCCGACGAGGCGGACGTACGCGTCCGTCAGCTCGCGGCGCACGTGCGGGAAGGCCGTGACCGGGCGGCCGTAGAGGATCCGGCCCTGCGCGTGGGTGACGGCCTCGTACATCGCGTGCTCGCAGATGCCGATCGAGGCGGTGCAGAGGTTGAACTTGCCGACGTTGACGGTGTTGAGGGCGGCGTCGAACGCGGCGCGGCCGGTGTGCAGGACGTCTTCGGCGGCGACCGGGTAGTCCACGAGGCGGAACTCGCTGACGTACTTGGAGGAGTCCACGACGTTCTGCACGAGCCGGTACGCGGGGTGGCGGCTGTCGGCGGCGAAGAAGACGTAGCCGTCGGGGCCCTCGACGTCGGTGCGGCGGCCGAAGACGGAGACGAGTCCGGCGGCGTTGCCGTTGCCGATGTAGTACTTGGACCCGCTGGCCCGGAAGCCGCCGGTACCCGCACCGTCAGCGTCGGTGGACGGCTCCAGCAGCATGTCGGTGGAGTAGATGTCCGCGCCGTGGGTCTTCTCGGACAGGCCGAAGGCGAACACCTCGCCTTCGGCGAGGAGCTGCGCGGCGCGGGCGCGGGCGGCGGCGTTGCCGCTCTGCCAGACCGGGCCGAGACCGAGGATGGTCACCTGCCAGGCGTACCAGTAGTCGAGGCCGTAGAAGCCGAGGATCTCGTTGAGGGCGGCGATGCGCGCGGTGTCCCAGCGCTTGCCGGGCTCGTCCTGTCCGGCGGCGGGCTCAGGCGTCAGGAAGGTCGCGAAGAGGCCCTCCTTGGCGGAGAACGCGAGGAAGTCCCCCAGCCAGGCGCGGGACCGGTAGTCCTCGATCAGCCGGCGCTTGCCCCGGTCCTCGAACCAGTCGACGGTCGCGCGGAGCAGCCTGCGGGTCTCGGGGTCGAAGTGCGCGGGGTCGTAGGTGCGCGGGTTGAACAGCAGCGGGTCGCTCATGGGCGTTCGCCTTCCGGTCGGAGGATGTGGGGTGCAGCGTGCGGGGTGAAGTGCGAGGGGTGCAGCGTGAGGGGCCCAGGGCAAGCGTGAGGATGCGCCGGGTCCGATCAGGTCAGATCAGGTCAGGTCAGGGCGCGGCGAGGCCGCGGAGCGTGGTGAGTACGTCCTCCAGCCAGGCGAGCTGCATGCGCTCGTAGGCGATGCCGCCACGGAGCACGACGTGCTGGAGTTCCCGGCCGGCGCCCGGGGCGGCCGCTGCGTCCGGGCCGGTGAAGTCGCGCAACTCCCCCGCCAGGTAGTGCGTGAGTCGGTCGGCGTGCGCCCGGTGGTGCCGCTCGACCTCGCGGATCAGGGCGGCCGGGTCGTCGAAGGCCGCGCCGCGGATCTTCACGGCGAGCTCGTGCCGGACGGTGTCCGGCTGGATCGGCTCGTGGAGCCACTCCGCGAGGGCGGCCCGGCCGGCCGCCGTGACGGAGTACTCCTTCTTGTCCGGCCGCGCCCGCTGCGGCACCTCGCGGACGTCGAGCCGACCGTCGCTCTCCATGCGCCCGAGCACGCGGTAGATCTGCTGGTGGGTGGCGGTCCAGAAGTAGCCGATGGACCGTTCGAACCGGCGGGACAGTTCGTAGCCGGAGCCCGGCTGTTCCAGCAGGGAGACGAGGATCGCGTGCTCGAGTGCCATGCCCCTGATCTTTCTATGCAATTCGTTGCATAGACAAGGACCGCCGCCGCGGTGAGACGCGGCTCACCCGGCACGCGGAGCTTCCGGGCGGGCGCCGGGGTCCCGCCGAACCTCATGACCGGCCGCCTCGGTTAGGGTCGGCGGGACAGCGCATCACGAACCGACGAACGACCACGAGGAGCAGCCGTGAGCCAGCCGGCTTCCACCGCCCTGCAGCAGGAGATCGCCCGGGAGCTCCTGGTGGCCGAGGGCTTCGACGCACGGCGGGAGATCGAACGCCGGGTGGCGTTCCTGGCCGAGCGGCTCACCTCCACCGGTCTGCGCTCCCTGGTGCTCGGGATCAGCGGCGGGGTGGACTCCACCACGGCCGGCCGGCTCTGCCAGCTCGCCGTGGAGCGGGCCCGCGCGGCCGGTCACGACGCGACGTTCTACGCCATGCGGCTGCCCTACGGGGTCCAGGCCGACGAGCGGGACGCCCAGCTCGCCCTCGGGTTCATCAACGCCGACCGGGTGCTGACCGTGGACGTCAAGCCCGCGAGCGACGCCGCACTGTCGGCCGCGCTGGCCGGCGGCACCGTCTTCCGGGACGCCCACCACCAGGACTTCGTACAGGGCAACATCAAGGCCCGCCAGCGCATGATCGCCCAGTACGCGGTGGCCGGCGCGCACGACGGCCTGGTCGTCGGCACCGACCACGCCGCCGAGGCGGTCTCCGGATTCTTCACCAAGTTCGGCGACGGCGCGGCCGACTTGGTCCCGCTGACCGGCCTGACCAAGCGTCGGGTGCGCGCCTGCGCCGATGCCCTGGGCGCCCCTGCCGAGCTGGTCTGGAAGACGCCCACGGCGGACCTGGAGACGCTGGACCCGGGCAAGGCCGACGAGGACGCGCTCGGTGTCACGTACGACGAGATCGACGACTTCCTGGAGGGCAAGCCGGTCGGTGAGCGTGCCTTCGACACGATCGTCCGCCGCTACCGGCTGACGGAGCACAAGCGGCAGCTGCCGATCGCGCCGTAGGCGGTCACTTCCTGATCTTGCCGGTCGGTTTCACGCACGGCTGCGCCCCCGCCGGGGAGGATCGGCGGGGGCGCAGCCGTGCGTGGCGGCTCCCCGGGTCCCTGCGGTGGGTCCGTCAGGCGGGGAGGAACACGCCGGTCAGGGTGTGGGCTCGGTCCATGGTGATGTTGACCTGGGCGCTGGGGTTGTACTGGACGCCGTCGTAGAGCCAGGCGACGAGGCGGTAGCCGGTCTGGGGGCGGGCGGTGACGCCGACGACGGTGCCGGGCTTGTAGGGCCCGTAGACGGCCGGCCGGATGGTGCCGCCGTCGGTGGAGTCCAGGGTGAGGGCGTGCCGGGTACGGGCCGTGGTCAGCGTCCGGTAGCCAGCGACGATCGGGGTGGACAGGCGGGCGAGGCCCGCGTTGTTGTTGTTCGCGTCGCCCAGGGGCTGGCCGTTGACGGTGTTCTCGGTGTTGGAGTACTGGTTCACGGCACTGCACGCCTTGAAGCAGGAGCTGGAGTACGCCATGAGGGTGTGGAACTCCTCGTTCGGGGTGATCCACCCCGTTCCGTAGGGAGTGTTGAGGTCGCTTCGCCAACTGCCTTCGGGGATCTGGGAGTCCAGGGTGCGGCGGTCGTGCCACAGGCCGAGGTTGTGGCCGATCTCGTGGCCGAGGTTGTACCAGTCGGTCAGCGAGGTGAAGTCGACTACGGAGAAGGCCTCCTTGGAGTTGAAGACGCCGCGCTCGGGGAGATTGCCCTGGCCGGAGGACTGCCCCGGATCGACCTTGTTCACGATGGTGATCAGGTCCACCCCGTAGCGCCGGCGCAGCTCGGCCGCGGTCGCGCCGAGTGCCTGGTCCTGGGGGTCGTTCAGCTTGTCGTGCATCAGGGACGAGGTGTTGTCGCCCCGGTAGTCCGTGTTGTACGTGCCGATGATGTCGATGCTGGCGGGGATGTTGCTGTCGGCGAGGGCCTCGTTCATCTTCCGCTCGGCCCAGTGGATCGTGTTGATGACCTGCTGCTCACCGCCGGCCGCGGTGACGGCCTTCGAGGTGTAGCCGGCGATGACGTCGATGACGGCCGGGTTGGCGGCCGTGGCCGCGGCCCGTCCCCGGAGGGACTCGCGCATGTCCGACGCGGAGGCCGAGGCGTTGAACGGCTGGTCGGGGGCGCGGTGCGGACGGTGGTCGGGGTCCTCCTCGGTGGCATGCAGCCGGGGAGGCCGGCCGGGGAGGGTCTCCAGGTGGTAGACGCGCTCTCCGAGGTCGGCCACGACCTCGACGACCACGGCGCCCTGGGGCGTGCGATCGGTGTCGCACACGCCGCGCATCGAGACGACCACACTGGTATCGGGCTTGTTCTTGACGTGACCGCTCCAGGTGAGCGTTCCCTGGTCGTCGTCGATCCCCTCCTCGACCGCGGTGACGCGGACGTCGTCGAAGAATTCGAAGGTGCGCTCGCGCGGCACGCCGAACGGGGCAGCGGTGCACAGCTCGCTGAAGGCTTCCGTCCTGAGGGGGAAGGTGCGCTCGCGCAGCACCTCCTTGCCGTCCCCGCCCGGGGAGGGGGCTCGGGTGGTCTGGGGTGCGGCGGAGACACCGGCGGCAGTGGCGAGCGGAAGGGCGGCGACGGCGGCGACGCACAGCGCGATCAGGCGTGCGCGCCTGGGGCGGCGAAGTGAGGTCATGATCCAAACAAGGCAGAGTCGGCATCGCACAGACGCGCGACATACCTGCGGCCCCGGACACATCACCCGACCGCCACGGCGGAGCCACTCCGATGCCCGTCGGGGAGACGGGGAACGCGGCCGGGCATGGACACGGGCCCGAACTCGTCGAGTTCGGGCCCGTGTCCATGCCCGGCACCGGGTCAGATGATGCGGCCGCCGAAGCCACCGACGGAGTAGTAGGTGCCCAGCTCCTCGCGGTAGCCGACGTCGTCGAGGTGCTTCTCGCGGTGGAACTCCGGAGCGTTCTTGATCTGCTCCTTGGTGCCGTCGACGTAGACCTTCTCTTCGCCCACGTCGATCCGGATCACCGTGCTCGCCGGGAGCAGGACCTCCTTGCCGAAGATCCAGACCCCGGTGTCCACGACCAGGTAGGCGTCACCGGCCTCGTCGGAGTGCTTGTCGACCTTGCCGATGTTCCCGTCGGTCGCCTCTACCTTGTAGCCGGTCAGATCGGACCCGCTCAGGTGGCCGGCGGTCGACGTGTAGCTCCACACATGCTCAGTCACGCGAAAACAACTCCTTCGCCAGACAGGGGGCGGTGAGGTCTCCTCGGCCGTCCCTCTCTTCCGATGTCGCACGCGGCGCCGTTCGCGCCCCGCCCGAACTCGCCTGCCCCGGCCCGGGTACTTCATTCGCCGCCGGGGCAGTCCGCTCGGCCGGGGGAGGTCAGAAGATGCCGAAGTAGCGGTGCCACCAGGTCGCCCGTTCCACGTGCCAGGGCAGCCGGCTCGGCCCGTCGTAGTCGGACTCGATCAGCTCCTCGGGAACCACCGGGTACCCGAGGTCGGCCAGGGCCCGGTCCGCCCTGGCGAGATCGGCGGCGTCCAGGGCGCCTTCGGCCTGGGCGTCGTCGGTGCCGAAGTAGGCGCCCGGGTTGTCGGCGCACACCAACGCGAGGGAGCCGAACTTGCTCACGCAGACGACGATCCGGGTCCCGCACACGGTCGCTTCCGCGGGCACGACGACGCGTCCGTACTCGCTGGAGTCCTGGGTGTCCCGCTCGGACTCGCAGCGCGTCTCGAAGTCGTCTTCGAGCCGGGCCACCAGAGCGCCGAACAGGACGGCGCTCGCTCGGCGGTCGTAGCCGCGCGGCCACTCCAGCCACTCGGGGTCGTCGAGCTGACGCAGCAGGGCCGGCAGGTCCGCTTCGCTCTCTGTCATCCGGACATCCTGACACCCCCGCTCCGCCCGGCTCCACTCCGTCAGTGGTCGGCGCGGGAAGGGGTCAGCGACCGGAGGCGGCGAGGGCCGCGTCCGTGTCGGCGCTCACCAGATCGGCTTTGATGTGGGATCCGGCCAGGGCGCCTGCCGCGGCCGAGGCTCCGACCTGGGCCATCGGCTCGGTGGCGTTCCCCGCCACCCATACGCCCCGGACTTCGGTGGTCCCCGCCGGGCCGGTCGCGAAGTGGCGGCCCATGGAGTCCGGCAGGTCCCTCATCGGCAGGTTCAGGCCGCCGAGGCCGTCGGCCCGGGCCCACAGCGTGGTCGCGACCGCCAGGACCCGGCGGGGAACGATCCGGCCGTCGGCCAGCCGCACGCCCTCGACGGAGCCGTCCCCGGCGGACTCGACCGCGGCCACGGGTGTGTCCACGACGCGGATGCCACGGGCCGCGAGGCGCGCCCGGGTGTCCTGGTCGAGGGCGGTGCCGCGGCGGAAGTAGACCAGGTCGTCGGTCAGCTGCCGGAAGGGCAGCGCGTGGTGGACGGAGGCCGGGCCCACGGCCAGGATCCCGATGGCCTCGTCGCGTACCTCCCAGCCGTGGCAGTACGGGCAGTGCACCGCGCCGCGCCCCCAGTGGCGGGCCAGCCCGGGAACCTCGGGCAGTACGTCGCGCAGGCCGGTGGCCACCAGCAGTCGGCGCGCCCGTAGAGCGGTGCCGTCGGCCAGGGTCACGGTGAAGCGCGGGTCCACCGCGCCGGTGGGGTCGGCCGGGACGGCGGCGGTCACCTCGCCGGCCAGGATCCGCCCGCCGTAACGGCGTACCTCCTCCCTTCCCCGGCGCAGCAGCTCCGCCGGGGCCACGCCCTCGAGGCCCAGCAGGCCGTGCACGCCCTCGGCGGGTGCGTTGCGGGGCGTACTCGCCCGCTCCCGCCGCTCGGTCGCCGTGATCGACAGCGGGGCCTTCCTGATGGGGCAGGCCCGGTGCGGGCCCGAATGGATCGCAGGCTAAGCAGCCTTTGCGCAAGCGGCATACGATGTTGCCCATGACGCAAGACAATGGTGAGCTCGACAGCCTGGTGCGCAAACGGATCCGCGCGCTGCGGGTGGCGCAGGGGTGGTCGCTCGACGAGCTGGCCGGCCGGGCCCGGCTCAGCCCCTCCACCCTCAGCCGGATCGAGACCGGTCAGCGCCGCCTCGCTCTGGACCAGCTCGTCACCCTCGCCCGCGCCCTGGACACCTCGCTCGATCAGCTCGTCGAGACGGCCACGGACGATGTGATCGCCAGCCCGGTGATCGATGCGGCCCACCAGCTGATGCGGTGGCCGGTGAAGGCGGACCCGGGCATGACGGTCGTGCGTCAGCGGATGACCGACCCGCCGCCCGACAACCCGGCGCGCATGCGCGCGCACCCCGGCCACGAATGGCTCGTCGTCCTGTCCGGCACCGCGATCCTGATGCTGGGCAACCGCCGCTTCCGGGTGGAGACCAATCAGGCCGCGGAGTTCCCGACGATGCTTCCGCACGCGATCGGCGCCGAGGGCGGCCCCTGCGAGATCCTGGGCATCTTCGACCGCGACGCCCGCCGCGGGCACCAGAGCGGCGAGAAGGCCGGGAACGCCGTCGGCCGCCCGTCGCCCTGACGCGGAGCACGACGCGGACCCGCTCCGGCCCCGGACGGAGCGCGGCTCACCCCTTGTGGGGGGGGCCGCTTGCCGGAACGGCAGCCCCGGCGGCCATCGTCTTGCGCATCGCGAAAGCGACCGTGTCGCACGCCCCTGGTCCTCTTAGCGTGGGTGCATGACACACACAGCCCCGCACGCAGCGCACGACCACGGAGCGCACCCGGTCCACCGGCACGGGCACGAGAACGGCGAGCGGCGCGGAGACCGGCACGGGCAGCCGCACGAGCAGCCGCAGGGGGAACCGTACGTGCACCAGCACGGAGACCGGCACAGCACGCAGCACGAGACCGACGGCCAGGCGGAGATCCTGGACCTCGACGCGGAAGTCCTCGCCGAGCACATCGCTTCCATCACCGCGTGGCTGCCCGTCGAAGCCGCCCCCCGCCACATCGTGGACCTGGGCAGCGGGACCGGAGCCGGTACCCTCGCCCTGCTGAAGCGCTTCCCCGACGCCGAAGTGACCGCCGTCGACACCTCGGCCGGCCATCTGCTGCGCCTGGTCGAAAAGGCCGGGACGCACGGCGTGGCCGACCGGGTCCGCACCGTTGAGGCCGACCTGGACACCACCTGGCCCGACCTCGGCACGCCCGAGCTGGTGTGGGCCTCGGCCTCCATGCACCACATGGCCGACCCCGAGCGCACCCTGCGCCAGGTCCGCGACGCGCTCGCGCCGGGCGGACTGTTCGCTGTCGTCGAGCTCGCCGGCTTCCCGCGGTTCCTGCCCGAAGGCGCCCCGGAAGGTCGGCCCGGGCTCGAGGAGCGGTGCCATGCCGCACTCGACCGCCACCACGCCGAGCAGATGCCGCACCGCGGGGCGGACTGGGGCCCCATGCTGACCGCGGCCGGCTTCACCGTCGAGGGCGAGCGCACGATCACCGTGAACCTCGGCCCGCCCCACACCGAAGCCGTCAGCCGCTACGCGCTCGGCAGCCTGCGCCGCCTGCGCGGCGGTGTCGCCGGGATGCTGGCGGCCGAGGACCTGACCGCGCTCGACCAGCTGCTCGACACCGACGGCCCGCAAAGCGTTCTGCGACGCGAGGACCTGAGGGTCCGCACCGAGCGCAGCGTATGGGCGGCCCGACGCCCCTGAGCGGCGTCGCCGTGGCCGCCTCCGGGGAGCTCCACCGCCGACGCGGACCGTGCAGGGCCGATGGGGTGAGCGCGGGCGCGCCCCGTCGGCCGTTCACGCGCCCGTCAGCCGTTCACGCTCCCGTCAAGCGTTCACGCGCCCCGTCAGCCGTTCAGCTGCCGCGTCCAGTCCTGGGGTACGCGCCCGGACGGGCCCGGGGCCGGCTGGTCCGCCGGGTGTCCGGCCGGAGGTGCCAGCGCGGGACCGGACTCGTACAGCTCGTTGCCCGCGTAGTCCCAGAACCAGTCCTCGCCAGGTTCGAAGCTCTGCACCAGCGGATGTCCGGTGGACTTCCAGTGGGCGGTGGCGTGCTGGCCGGGCGAGGAGTCGCAGCAGCCGACGTGACCGCACTGGGCGCAGCGCCGCAGGTGGAACCACCAGCCGCCGACCGCGTCGCACTCGGCGCAGCCGGTGCCGGTGGGCGGGACGCTCTGGTCGACTCCGTCGATGGCGGTCATGCGGACTCCTCGGGGGTCGCTGTGGTCCCGGTCCCGGTGGACCCGGTCCCGGTGGTCCCGGTCCCGGTGGTCCCGGTCGCGGGCTCGGCTTCGGCTTCCGCTTCGCCTGCGGCTTCCGCTTCGGCTTCCGGGGCGGTCAGCGGGAGCAGCACCTGGAACCGGGTGTCCCCCGGTACGGACTCGACCTGGAGACTGCCGTGGTGCTTGCTGACGACGATCCGCCAGGAGATGTCCAGGCCGAGGCCGGTGCCCTCGCCGACCGGTTTGGTGGTGAAGAACGGGTCGAAGATCCGGCTGCGGATGTCCGCGGGGACACCGGGGCCGGTGTCCCGGAACTCCACCAGCAGCCGGTCCCCCTGGCGCGCCGTGCGGACCGTCAGCGTGCCCTCGCGTCCGGTGCTCCGGATGGCGAAGACGGCGTTGTCGATGAGGTTGGTCCACACCTGGTTGAGTTCCGCCGGGTACGCGGGCACGTCCGGTACGGAGCGGTCGTACTCCTTGACCACCCGCACCCCGGGTCCGATCTTGCCGGAGAGCATCACCAGGGTGCTGTCGAGGAGTTCGTGGACGTCGACGACCCGGTGCGGGGCGCGGTCGAGCTGCGAGTACTGCTTCGCGGCGTCCACGAGGTGGGAGATGCGGGTGGTGGAGTCGTCGATCTCGTCCATCAACAGCTCGGTCTCGACGGTGTAGTTGAGCCAGCCGATGGCCCCGGGCAGGATCTCCTCGGCCACGGAGTCCGCGACCTGTTCCAGCCAGTCCGTGTCCAGCCCGGCCTGCACGAAGGTCGGCGCGATCCGCCAGCCGTCCGGGATGCCGTGGTCCTCCAGCCAGTCGGCGAGTTCGTCCTCCCGGTCGGAGGCCTCCAGGGGGCTCAGCGCCACCGCCTTCGCCACGCGTTCGACGGTGCGCTCCTGGATGTCGATGAGGCCGGCGATCGCCTCGCGGGGGTAGTTGCCCTGCGAGATGTGGGCGAGCTTGTGCCGCATCTTGCCGACGCGTTCGCGCAGGGTGGCGGTGGCCCGTACGGCCGCGGCCGCCGGGTTGTTGAGTTCGTGGGTGAGTCCGGCGGACAACGAGCCCAGGGCCAGGAGCCGTTCGCGCTGGCCGATGGCCTGCTGGGTGCTCCGGGAGCCGAAGAAGAGCCCCTCCAGCAGGTGCGCGGCCATCGGGAACCACTCCCGCATGACGTCGGCGAACGACTGCGCGGGGAGCACGAAGAACCGCGTCCGCTCGGTCACCCGCATGGAGTTGTTGTACGTCTGCGGGACCCGGTCGCCCAGGTAGGCCTGCATGGCCCCGGAGTACACCCCGCGCTGCGAGGTCCGGGCCACCTCCACGTCGTCGCCGCCGACCCGGCGGGACAGGACGACGGTGCCCTCGATCATCACGTAGAAGCAGGTGGCCGGGGCGCCCTCGGTGTACACGGGACCGGCTTCGAACCGCTCCACCCGCCCTTCGGCGCACAGCCGTCCGAGCTGCTCCGGGGAGAGCTTCTCGAACAGGAACAGCGAGGCGATCTCCTGCGGGGCGCAGGGCATGACCTGCCCGCTCACGACTGCTCCAGGTAACGGTGGACGAGCATCACTGCCATGGCTCCTTCTCCGACGGCGGACGCGACGCGTTTCGCCGACCGGGCGCGCGCGTCGCCCGCCACGAACACGCCGGGGACGTTGGTCTCCAGGTGGTACGGCGGCCGGTCCAGCTCCCACTCGGCCGGCGGCCGCCCGTCCGGGGTGAGGTCGGGCCCGGCCAGGATGAAACCGTGCTCGTCGCGCAGCACCGTACCGTCGAGCCAGTCCGTCAGCGGGGCCGCGCCGATGAAGACGAACATCCACTGGGTGTCGACGAGTTCGGTCGCTCCCGTGTCCACGTCGCGCAGCGTGAGCTGCTCCAGGTGGCCGTCTCCGTGCGCCGATTCGACGACGGTGCGGGTGCGCACCGTGATGTTCGGCGCCTCCTCGATCTGCTGGATCAGGTAGTGGGACATGGACGCGGTCAGGGATTCCCCGCGCACCACCAGCGTCACCGATTTCGCGCCCCGCGCCAGGTACATCGCCGCCTGTCCGGCGGAGTTGGCGCCGCCCACGATGTACACGTCCTGCTCCAGGCAGGAGGCCGCCTCGGTGAGCGAGGAGCCGTAGTAGACCCCGCAGCCGGTCAGGTCGTCGCAGCCCGGCGCCTGGAGCTGCCGGTACGACACCCCGGTCGCCAGGATGACGCTGTGCGCGGCGATCGCCGAGCCGTCGGAGAAGCGGACGACGCGGGCCGCGCCGTTGGCCTCCAGCCCCGTGACCTCGCGTGCGGTGAGGATCTCGGCGCCGAACCGGCCGGCCTGGCGGCGGGCGCGGTCCGTGAGCTGGGCACCCGACACGCCGTCCGGGAAGCCTAGGTAGTTCTCGATGCGGGAGCTCTGCCCGGCCTGCCCGCCGGTCGCCGACCGCTCGACCAGTACCGTCCGAAGCCCCTCCGAGGCCCCGTACAGGGCCGCGCCGAGCCCGGCCGGGCCGCCGCCGATCACCACGAGGTCGTAGAAGTCGGAGGTCGGCGTCGTGGCGAGCCCCACCTGGGCCGCCAGGTCGGGGGCGTCCGGCTCGATCAGCACGGCGCCCCCGGGAGTGATCACCACGGGCAGCCGCTGTCCGTCGGCCCCGGCCGCCCGGAGCAGTCGCTGCCCCTCCGGCTCGTCACAGGAGTACCAGCGGTACGGCACCTGGTTGCGGGCCAGGAACTCGCGCACCCCCGAGGAGCGCGCCGACCAGCGGTGGCCGATCACCTTGGTGGCGGGAACGGGCCGGTGGTCGCTGGAGCGCCAGGCTGCGATCAGGTCGTCCAGGACCGGGTAGAGCTTCTCCTCCGGCGGGTCCCAGGGCTTGAGCAGGTAGTGGTCGAGGTCGACGACGTTGATCGCGTCGATCGCCGCGCTGGTGTCCGCGTACGCGGTCAGCAGTACGCGCCGGGCGCCCGGGTAGATGCCCAGGGCCTCTTCGAGGAACTCGATGCCGTTCATCTGCGGCATGCGGTAATCGGCCAGGATCACGGCCACCAGGTCGCCCCGCAGCTTCAGCTCGCGCAGCGCCTCCAGGGCGGACTCGCCGGACTCGGCGCGCACGATCCGGTAGCCGGAGCCGTAGCGTCTGCGCAGGTCACGGGCGATGGCACGGGACACTCCCGGATCGTCGTCCACGGTCAGGATGACGGTCCGCGCTGCATCGGCGACCTCTGGCATGCGTCTCCCGCCCCGAGCGGCCTCGACTGGCGGCGCGGCGAGCCGCCCGCGCCCGGTTCCCGCCCATCGTATGTTGGATCACCGCGGTCCGCTCCGGGACGCCCGTGGTCCGCGCACTGCGGGGGGCCGGGGCCTGCCGGGCCGCGGTGCGGTTGCGGTGCGGTGCGGTCGACCCCGTCAGCCCTGGGTGCGTGCGGGGCGCACGGTCAGGCGGGTGGGCGCCGTCCCCAGCGGCTCCGGCAGGCGCAGGCCCGCTCCGCCGGGCGTGATCGAGCCGAGGACGCCCGCGTGGCGGGCGCCGGTGCACGAGGGGACGGTTCCGGGCAGGCCGTGCGCGGTGAGCCAGCCCAGGACGGCGAAGGCGTACGCCTCCTTCGCGCCGGACGGCAGCCCGAGCTCGTCCGACGTCCGCACCGGTACGCCCGTGCCGTCCCCTGCGCACATGCCGCCCCTTGATCCGGAGCCGCCCCTTCCGTCCCCGCCGACCCCGCCCAGTTCCTCGCGCAGCCACCGCATCAGCACCGGGTTGCGGGTCCCGCCGCCCGAGGCGATCACCTCCGTCGCCCCGCAGGGCCGTACGGCGTCGGCCACGGTCCGTGCCGTGAGCCGGGTCAGGGTGGCGACCACGTCCTCGGCGGGCAGCGGCCCGAACGGGGCCAGCGCCGCACGCAGGTAGGGCAGGTGGAAGAGCTCCTTGCCCGTCGTCTTCGGCGCGGGCAGGGCGTAGTACGGCTCCTCCAGGAGCCTGCGCAGCAGCGGCGCGTGCACGGTTCCGCGTGCGGCGAGCGCGCCGTCCGCGTCCATCGGGCGTGCCGCTCCGGAGGCGTCGGGCCCGGCCAGCTCCCGTACCGCCGCGTCGATCAGCGCGTTGGCGGGCCCGGTATCGAAGGCCAGCGGTTCGCCGGCCGCCGCGTCCGGCACCACCGTCAGGTTCCCGATGCCGCCGAGGTTGAGCGCCACGGGCACCCCCGGCCGTCCCCGCAGCCACATGACGTCGACGATGCTGACCAGGGGTGCGCCCTGTCCCCCGGCGGCCACGTCCCGGGTGCGGAACCCGGAGACGACGGGGCGGCCGGTGGCCTCGGCGATCCAGGCCGGCTCGCCGATCTGGAGGGTGCCGTGGACCCGGCCGGCCCCGGCCCAGTGGTAGACGGTCTGCCCGTGCGAGGCCACCAGGTCGGCCCGTCCGCCGCACAGTTCGAGGTCGGCCCGCACCGCCGCCGCGGCGAAGGCCTGGCCGATCCGCGTGTCGAGCCGGCACACCGTGGCCAGGTCGGTCCGGGAGGGCGGCAGCGCCCCGGCCAGCGCCGCCCGCAGCTCGTCCCCGTACGCCGTGCTGATCATGCCCAGCGGTGTGAGCACCAGGGTGTCCCCCTCCAGGGACAGGTCGGCGGCGGCCGCGTCGATGGCGTCGTACGAAGTGCCGGACATCAGCCCGACCACCCGCAGGCCGTTCACCGGCCGCTCACCGCAGCGCCCGCCGGTGGTCGTCCCCGCGCAGCGTCAGCAGCGCCGCGACGCTGACCGCGCAGGCGGCCGCGGCGTAGTACGCGGGAACGTCCACGTCCCCGGTCCACTCGACGGCCCGGGTGACGATCAGCCCCGCGCAGCCGGAGAACACGGCGTTGGACAGGGCGTACGCCAGCCCGAGCCCCGTGTAGCGCACGCTGGTCGGGAACATCTCGGCCAGCATCGCCGGGCCGGGACCCGCCATCAGCCCGACGGCGGCCCCCGCACCGAGGAGGGCGGCCCCCTTCGCGTACACCGTGGCGCCGGGGTCCTGCACCAGGTGCAGCAGGGGCAGGGCGAGTACGGCGACCAGCACCGCTCCGGCCACCATCACCGCGCGCCGTCCGATCCGGTCGCTCAGCACGCCGGCCGGCAGGATCGACGCCGCGAAGCCGAGGTTCGCCAGGACGGTGGCGACCAGTGCCTGCTGGAACGTCGCGTTCAGCGTGCTCTGGAGGTACGAGGGCAGGACCACCAGCAAGGTGTAGCCGGCCGCCGACCACCCCGTCAGCCGCCCGACTCCCAGCGCGACGGCCCTGGCGGTCTCCGCGGCGGGGGGTCTGCGCACGGGCGCGTTCCGCCCGGTGACCGCCGACGCGAAGGCGGGCGTTTCGTCCAGGCGCAGGCGCAGCCACAGCGCGCCGAGCCCGAGCGGCAGGGTCAGCAGGAAGGGCAGCCGCCAGCCCCACCCGTTCAGCTGCGAGGTGGTCAGTACGGTCGCCAGGAGCGCGGTCGCGGCGGCGCCCGCGAGCAGGCCGAGCGCCACCGTGAACGACTGCCACGCCCCGTACCGTCCGCGGCGGCCCGGCGGCGCCGACTCCGTCATGACCGACACGGCTCCGCCGAACTCCCCGCCCGCCGAGAGCCCTTGCACGATCCGCAGCAGCGTCAGCAGCCACGGCGCGGCCGCGCCGGCGGACGCGTACGTCGGCAGCGCGCCGATGAGCGTGGTGGCGCCGGTCATCAGGCAGACGACCAGGACGAGGGTGGGGCGCCGGCCGATCCGGTCGCCGAGCCGCCCGAACACCGCCGCGCCGACGGGCCGGAAGAAGAACGCGAGGGCGAACGACGCGTACGTCCGCACCAGCGCCTCCACTTCGCTGCCGCCCTCGGGGGTGAAGAAGTGCGCCGCGATGACGGTGGCGAAGTAGCCGTAGACGCCGAACTCGTACCACTCGATGAAGTTGCCGACGGACCCCGCCACCAGCGCCCGGTGGGAACCGGCGGGCCGGGTGCTCGCGGGAGACCGGACCGGACCGGGGGCGGGTGGGAGCATGGAGCCAGCGTGCTGACCGGAAGGCCGCTCCACAAGTCGCGTCCCCCATCTGCCGTACGCCGCCGGGGCCCTCCGGGGAAAATCCCCACCGGCGCGGCCGGGAAGGGCGCAGACTCGTCCCATGGCTGACATGGGGGCGTTCGGGGCGGCGGTGACCGCGTGGGCCGCCGGCGACACCGGCAGCCCGGGCGACACCGGCGGCCCCAACGACACCGGAGGCCTCGGCGACGCCGCGCGCGAGCTCGCCGCGCGGCTGCCCGTCCGGGTCGTCGTCCTGCTCGAAGGGCTGAGCGACGCCGCGGCCGTCGACGCCCTGGCCGCGAGCCGCGGCCGGGACCTGGCGGCCGAAGGCGTCTGCGTACTGCCGATGGGCGGCGCGATGAGCGTGGGGCGCTTCGCCCGGCTCCTCGGGCCGTCCGGCCTGGGCCTGCGCCTGACGGGCCTGTGCGACGAGGCGGAGCGCGGCTACTACGCCCGCGGCCTGGAGCGGGCCGGTGCGGCGCCGGAAGGGTTCTTCGTCTGCGCCGCGGATCTGGAGGACGAGCTCATCCGCGCGCTGGGCGCGGCGCGGGTGGAGGAGCTCGTGCGGGCGGAGGGTGACTTCCGGCCGCTGCGGACCTTCCTGCGCCAGCCCGCGCAGCGGGGCCGGACCCCGGAGCAGCAGTTGCGGCGCTTCCTCGGCACGAAGAAGGGCCGAAAGATCCACTACGGCCGCGCCCTCGTCGAGGCGCTCCGCGCCGACCGTGTTCCGGCGCCGCTGGAGGATCTGCTCGCCAGTATCTGACCCGAATCGGCCCGGGAATCCTGGCGGCGACCCCACCCGGAAAGTATGATCAAGCAATGTCTGACATGACCGAAACCACGCCCGGCTGGCTGACCACGGATGAGCTGGAGTTGGCCAGGGCCCGGATGCCGATCCTGTACGTGACGGCTGTGCCCGTGCGCGTGGACGACAGCGGCGAAGTCACCAGCGTCGGGCTGCTGCTGCGCATCGGTCCGGACGGAACGGTCAGCCGGACCCTGGTGTCCGGCCGGGTCCTGCACCACGAGCGGGTCCGTGACGCGCTGCTGCGCCACCTGGAGAAGGACCTCGGTCCGATGGCCCTGCCCCATGTCCCCGCCGCCCTCCAGCCCTTCACGGTCGCCGAGTACTTCCCCACGGCCGGGATCACCTCGTACCACGACCCGCGTCAGCACGCGGTGTCCCTCGCCTACGTCGTGCCGGTGACCGGCGACTGCCGTCCCCGGCAGGACGCGCTGGACCTGGTCTGGTTCAGTCCGCAGGAGGCGGCCTCCCAGGCCGTGCAGAGCGAGATGCCGGGCGGGCACGGCGTCCTGCTGAAGCAGGCGCTCGCGCACACGGGACACATCTACTGAGCAACGCCTCCGCCCCGCCCGGGCGGTGCCCGCGGGCAGGTCGTGGGCGGGGCGGAGGGCTCGGAGAATCCGTACAAGGGGCGGTTCGCACCCGAACAATTGGCGCGCATATGATCCTGCCAATCGGACGGGGGACGCATCATGTCAGGGGATTTCGCACGGGAATGGGACCGTGAGCGCGCGGGCGTCACGGACCAGCACGTGGGCACACGGCTGAACGGCGCGCCGGCGGGCCCGTTCGCCCCCGGCGGGCCGGGGGACTTCGCCTCCACTCCGGCCGAGAAGCAGGCGGCGGCGGGCACGATCGAGACCGAGCTCGAGCCGGACACCAAGAAGGCCACCGAGCACGCGGACGACGCCACCGACACGGCCCGGAAGGGCTTCGAGGGCTGGGAGACGGCCGCCGCCCTGAAGAAGGTCGCGGACACCTGGGACCAGCAGGTGAAGACCCTGATGGGCCGCTTGTCCGGGGAGAAGACGGCGCTGCGCGGGGCATCGGGGCTCTTCGTGCGCAACGACACCGGTCTGGGCAACCAGTTCCTGCTGTCGGACTCGAAGCTGAACGGGCTGTAGGGGGCGCGCGGTGCTGACGTATCACGAGGTCATGACCACGGACCTGGGACTGCTGACGACGGCCGCCGGCAAGTGGGACTCCATGGCGGGTGAGCTGAAGAAGGTCGAGACCCGCTACGGCGACACCGTCCAGAAGATCACGATGGGGCCCGACTGGGCGGGTGTCAGCGCCGGATCGGCGCAGTCGGGCTTCGCGGCGACCCGTTACGAGTACGCCGCCGCGCAGACCCAGGCCAAGGCGATCGCCAGCCTCCTGCGGGACGCCCACGAGCAGTTGACCGATCTCAAGTCGAAGCTGGAGAGCGCGCGCGACGATGCGGTCGCCGCCGGCATGACCGTCTCCGAGCAGGGACGCGTCGCCTTCGACTACTCCAAGCTCACCCCCGCCGAGCGCAGCGCCTACCACCACGACCCCGACGGTGAAGCCTCCATCCGCACGGCGGTCACCAAGTGGCAGAGTTACGTGGACGACCGCGTGAAGGCCGCCTCCGAGGCCGACCAGCACGTCAGGATCGCCCTGGAGGCCGCTGTCGTCGACAGCAACCGGGACGCCTTCGGCAAGGGCGGCGACCAGACGTTCAACGGGTTCAACGCGCACCCCGAGGGCGAACTGGCGAAGGTCCCGGTCCCGGGGCCCAAGGACGCCGACGTCGGCACCAGGACGGACGGCTGGCAGGCCGAGGGCTCCGCGAGCGCGACCGGGCCCGACGCGGGCGCCAAGGCCTCCGGCCCCAAGTACGGCAAGGAGGGCTCGGCCAAGGCGTACGCCGACCTCGGCCACGCCACCGCGGAGGGATCGCTGACCAACGGGTCGATGAGGCTCTCCGGGATAGCCGACGCCTACGCGGGGGCCCGGGCCAGCGCGAACGTCGGCATCACGGACAAGGGCGTCACCGGCAAGGCCGAAGTGTCGGCGGGCGGTCGCGCCATGACCGAGGGACGCGCCGGGTACGGGTACGTCGAGGGATACGGCCGGGCCGAGGGCTTCGCCGGCGGCGAGGCCCAGGCCAGCGCCGGGGTCGGCCTGGAGGGCGTCAACGCGGGCGCGAAGGCCTTCGCCGGGGCGAAGGGAACCGTCGCCGGGGGCGCGGAGGTCGCCGGGATCGGCGCGGGTGCGACGGCCGAGGGATGGGCCGGTGCGGGCGCGGAGGCCAAGGTGACCTTCGGCAAGGGCGACGACGGCAAGTTCCACGTCGGCACCAAGGTGGGCGTCGCGCTCGGCCTCGGCGGTTCCGTCGGCGCGGAGTTCACGTTCGACCCGGACAAGATCAGTGACGCCGCCGGGGACGCGGCCGACGCGGTCGGGGACGCTGCCCATGCGGTCGGGGATGCGGCCGGCTCGGTCAAGGACACTGTCAGCGGCTGGTTCGACTGAGCCGCGCTCCCGAGGAAAGAAGTCACGAGATGCCCACGACACTGCCGGTGCCGATCGAGTTCCGGCTGCCCGAGGGATGGCGGCCGGCCCCTCCGGACGAGGTCGGCGCGCCGGGCGTGGCCTTCGTCGCGCTCCATCCGCATCCGGATTCCGGGTTCACCGCCAACATCACCATCGACGGCGAGTACCGGCCGGACGCGGTGACGCTGGACGAGCTCGCCGACACCTCGGTGGAGCGCCTGCGCGAGGCCGGCGAGTCCGTGGAGGTGACCCACCGCCGCGAGATCGGCTCCGCGGGTTCGCCGGGACTGACCCAGCGGGTGACCTTCTCCGCGGTTGCCGGCGGCGTGCGCCGCGACCTCGTCCAGTCCCAGGTCTACCTGTCCATGCTGGACGTGAACGACCCGCACGAGCGTGCGGTGATCCGGATGGTGCTGACCGCCACCGCGGCGCAGCACGACAGCGTCCTGGGCGACTTCCAGGAGTTCCTGCGCACCGTCGGCCCGGACACGGCGGCGTGATCGCGGCAGGCGCCCCGTTCCTCCCCCGGCCCGGACGATCTTGTGTCCACCGGCTGGATGTACCTAGGCTGGCGGCATGGGCCTCTTCGACAGACTGACCGGCACCCGGCACCCCGGAAGCGGTGTCGCACCGCGTTCCGCCGAGGAGGTCCGGGCCGTGCTGCTCGGATCCTTCGGGGCGGACGCCCCGTACACCGTGCGCAGCGGTGCCGCGGAGGGCGCCGATCTGGTGGCGGAGTCGCGGATCCTGGAACCGGCCTGGCACACCTTCTTCGCCCGGACCCAGGTGAGCCAGGTCTTCCAGATCCGGATGCGGCTGGACGCGGCCGCCCGCGAGGTCCGCACCGTCGACCGTCAGTACGACGTCACGTGGCTCGGCGGCACGCCCAAGCTGGCCCTCTCCGCCGAGCAGCAGCGGGGGCAGGTCAGCACGGTCTCCCGGCGCCGGACGGTCGAGCGGGGCGCCGACGGCGGTCTGGAGACGACGGAGGTGTTCCGCTTCGACAGCTCCGAACTCAAGGATCCGCTGCGGGAGGCCGTCCTCGGGGCGGGCTGGACCTGGCGCGGAGTGGTGTTCGGAAAACTCTGACCGTACGCGCCCCCGTGCCGGGCCGTGCCGCTCAGGCCGGTGCGTAGCCGCGGGCGCGGACGTGCTCCTCGGTGAGCCGGGTGAACGCCCGGGCGGCGGCGCTCCGGTAGGCGCTCCCGCGCCTCAGGAGGGCGACGGTGCGGGTGGGCAGGGCGGGTTCGAGCGGGACCGGCGTGAGGTGGGGTTGGCCGTGGGCGATGGCGTCCGGGAGGACGGTCGCGAGATCCGTCCGCCGGATGATCTCGGTGAGGGCCTGGATGGAATTGGCCTCCACCGCGATGCGCGGCCGTACCCGGTGGGCGGCGAAATAGGCGTCGATATGCCCTCGGGTGACGAAGTCCTCGCTGAGCAGAGCCAGTTGGCGGCTGGGAAGCTCTGCCACGGGTAGGGGACGCGGCGGGCCGGCCGTATCCCGCCGGTCGGCGGCGACGAGGCTGAGGGTCTCGGCGTACAGCGGGGTCGCGGCGATGCCGGGCAGGTGGGGGCCGTGGAAGGCGATGCCGAGGTCGAGTTCGTCGGCCAGGAGGCCGGCTTCGATGTGGTCCTGGGCCATCTCCCTGACGTCCAGGGTGATCCCGGGGTGGCGCGCGTGCAGCTCCGCCGCCAGTGGCCCGACCAGGTAGGCGGTGAAGGTCGGCGTCACGGCCAGCCGGAGGTGGCCGCGGGAGAGGTCGCCGATGTCGAGGACCGCCCGTTCGGCGGCGGCGAGGTCGCGCAGGGCCCGGCGGGCGTGGTGCGCGTAGGTTTCGCCGGCGTCGGTGAGCCGGACGCCGCGGCCGGTGCGGTCCAGCAGCTGGACGCCGACGGTGCGTTCGAGCTGCTTGATCTGCTGGGAAAGGGTGGGCTGGGAGATGCGCAGTTCTTCTGCCGCGCGGGTGAAGCTGGCGTGCTCGGCGACGGCGAGCAGGTAGCGCAGGTGACGGAGTTCCAGGGCCATGACCTCGACTATAGATGTCATCGATAGGTCTCATGGTCAACACGTCTTGGACACTATAGGAGCAGGTCATGCATGGTGGATCTCGTCGGCCCCACGGGGTCGGCAGCCACCGAAGGGAGTGACCGTGCAAGACCTCACCGAGGGCGTCGCCCAGTTCCGCCGGGACGTCTACCCGGCCAAGGCGGACCTCTTCGCCCGCCTGGCGACCACCCACCGGCCCGCCACGCTGTTCATCAGCTGCTCCGACGCCCGGGTGGTCCCGGAGCTGATCACCCAGAGCGATCCGGGCGAGCTGTTCGTCATCCGCACCGCCGGCAACCTGGTCCCCGCCCACACACCGGGCCCGGACGGGGTGGCGGCCAGCATCGAGTACGCCGTCACGGTACTGGGCGTGGGCGAGATCGTGGTGTGCGGCCACTCGGCCTGCGGGGCGATGACCGCCCTGGCCGAGCGGCACGACCTGAGCGGCGCCCCGGCGATCGCCGGCTGGCTGCGGCACGCGGACGCCTCCGTCGCCCGTACCTCCGCGGGGGCCGAACCGCCGGAGGTCGATGCCCTGGTACGGGAGAACGTGCGTGCCCAGCTGGCGAACCTGGCCACCCACCCCTCGGTGGCCCGCGCCCTCGCCGCGCGGTCGGTCACCCTGCGCGGCTGGGTCTACGACATCCCGGCCGGCACCGTCACGGAGCTCGACGCCATCCGGCCCGCCGTTCCCGCGGCCTGACGACCGCGACCTGACCGCGACCTGACCTCGGCCTGAACGCGGCCCGACCGCGGCCCCCGGACCGACCCCACCCTCCAATCCCGATTCGCGCCGCCTCCGCCGTGCCCGGCGAGCGGCACACCCGAAAGGACGCCCTTCCCATGGTGCACGCCCAGTTCGACAACACCGCCCGTCAGGCCCTGGCCGTCAAGGCCGTGGACGCCAAGATCCGCAAGGACCTGTCCTGGCGGGAGATCGCCGACGCCGCCGGCCTGTCGGTCGCCTTCGTCACCGCCGCCGTCCTCGGCCAGCACCCGCTGCCCAGGGCCTCGGCGGAGGCCACGGCCGAGCTGCTGGGCCTGGACGCCGACGACGCGCTGGTGCTCCGGACCATCCCGACCCGCGGCTCCATCCCGGGCGGCATCCCCACCGACCCGACGATCTACCGCTTCCACGAGATGCTCCAGGTCTACGGCACCACGCTGAAGGCCCTGGTCCACGAGGAGCTCGGTGACGGCATCATCTCCGCGATCAACTTCCGGCTGGACGTGAAGAAGGTCGCCGACCCCGAGGGCGGCGAGCGCGCGGTCATCACCCTGGACGGCAAGTACCTGCCGACCAAGCCCTTCTGATCCGCCCGCGGATACGCGGATGGGCAGTTACGCGGATACGCGGTTACGCGGTCGGCGGGAGCAGGGTCGCGGCGATGCCCGCGAGTACCGCCGCGAGCCCCGCTTCGAACCCGGCGTCCTGATCGCGGAACATCTCGGGACCGGCCTCGGCCGTCAGCGGGTAGCCCGCGAGGCGTTCGGCGCGCGCCTCCAGGTCGTAGCCCTCGCCGTCCGAGCCGGGCAGCGGGCCCATGGACTGCTCTTCGATCACGTACCCGATGGTGTAGCTGTACGCGGTGAACCAGGCACGGGCCGCCCCGGCGGCCGTGAACCCGCCCGCGACCAGGGTCCGCAAGTGGGCCTCCATCGGCGCGGCGTAGCTCATGTCCGTGAAGTGCGTACCGCTGTAGACCTTGGCGCCGTCCCGGTAGCGCAGCAGATGGTCCCGCAACCCCCGCATCGCGGTCTCCAGCGCCTCGCGCCAGTCGCGGGGCGGATGCGTCGCCGATGCCAGGTCGGCCGTCATCCGGCGGAACATCTCGGTGGCCATCTCGTCGAGCAGTGCCTTCTTGTCCTTGAAGTGCCAGTACAGGGCGGGCGCCTTGACGTCCAGCTCCTTGGCGATGGCCCGCAGGGTCAGCCCTTCCAGGCCCACCTCTCCGAGCAGGCGCAAGGCGGTGGACGCCACCGTCGCACGGTCGAGCCGGGCCCGTTCGGGTTTCGTTTCTCGTTCGCTTCCCACCTTGACAACTTAACAGCGTTAAGTCGATCCTCGTAGCCATGACCGAACTTAACAGCGTTAAGGAATTCGGGGCTCCCGACGTGCTCGTCGTCGGCGCCGGCCCCACCGGACTCGCCCTCGCCCTCGACCTGACCCGGCGCGGTGTCCGTGCCCTGGTCGTCGAGCGGGCGGTCGGCCTCTTCCCCGGCTCGCGGGGCAAGGGCCTGCAGCCGCGCACCCTGGAGGTCCTCGACGACTTCGGCGTCGGTGACGCGGTGGAGGCCGCCAGCACCTCCGCCCCCATCGGGCAGATCTGGCAGGACGGCACGCCCGTGGGCGAACACGACGTGCTGGGCGACCGCGAGGTCGGCGGGCCCACCGACACCGAGCCCCATCCCCGGGCCCGGCTCCTCCCGCAGTGGCGCACCCAGGAGATCCTCTTCGAGCGCCTCATCGGACTCGGCGGTCGCGTCGCCTTCGCCACCGCGCTGAGCTCCTTCGACCAGGACGCCGACGGGGTCACCGCACACCTCGCCGACGGCAGCACCCTGCGCGCCGCCTACCTGGTCGCCGCCGACGGCGGGCGTTCCACCGTCCGCCGGGCGCTCGGCATCGGCATGACCGGTGAGACCGTGGACCCGGCCCCGATGGTGGTCGCCGACGTACTGCTGCGTCCCGGAGCCCTGGACCGCGACCACTGGCACGTCTTCCCGGGGGCGGACGGCGAATTCGCCGCGCTGTGCCCGCTGCCCGGCACCGACGAGCACCAGCTCATCGCGCGGACCGACGACCTCGACATCCCGGCCGTGATCGCCGCCCGCACCCACCTGGGCGCGGCGGACGTGGCCGAGGTCCGCTGGTCCTCCGACTTCCGGCCGCGCGCGGCCATGGCCGACCGCTTCCGCGCCGGACGGGTCCTGCTCGCGGGCGACGCGGCCCACGTGCACTCCCCTGCTGGCGGCCAAGGCCTCAACACCAGCGTGCAGGACGCCTACAACCTCGGGTGGAAGCTCGGCCAGATTCTGCGCCACGGCGCGGACCCGGCCCTCCTGGACACCTACGAGCAGGAGCGGCAGCCCGTCGCCGCCCACATGCTGGGCCTGTCCACCCGGATCCACCTCGGCGAGGAACAGCGCGGCGAGGCCACCCGCCAGCTCGGCCTGGGCTACCGGGGCGGTCCCCTCTCCCAGGGTGCGGCGGGCGCCCTGGAAGCCGGGGACCGCGCCCCCGACTCCGCCCTCCCGGACGGCCGCAGGCTCTTCGACCTGTTCCGGGGGCCCCACTTCACCCTGCTCGCGGTCGGCACGGACACCGAACTGCCCCCGGTGGACCCACTGTTCACGCACGTCCACCGGATCGGGGCGTACGAGGCGTACGGCAAGGGGGTCTTCCTCGTCCGGCCGGACGGCTACGTGGGCTGGGCGGGCGAGGACGCGACCGGCCTGGCCCGCTACCTCGCCCGCTTCGGCGGAACGCCGGACCGGACCTGAGGCCGGTCCCCGGCGCCCCGCGGCGTCAGCAGGTGAGGGAGCCCCTGCGCAGGGCGTGGCCGCCGTCGTTGCTGTCGTCGGACCAGAAGACGGGCTTGGAGCCGCCGACGCACTCGGCGGCCCCGGCCACCGAGAAGCCCTCGTTGTTGTAGTCGGACATGCCACCGGGGCGGTTGAAGACCGCGGTGACGGCGAGGGTACCGGACGCGTTGACCTGCATCGTCCGGTGCTGGCCGGAGCAGGTGTCGTCGCAGACCACCCACAGCCGGGAGACCTGCGGCTCCCACTGGAGCTCCATCACCCCGGCCATGCCGCTGCTGACGGCGGCCACGCGGGTGAAGGCTCCCGAGTCCTGCAGTACATAGCCGTACAGCATGCCGGTGCCCTCGACACCGACGAAGAACACTCCGCCGGCGTGCGTCCCGTAACCGCCCGGGGCGTACAGCGCGCCGGTCGAGGCGTCCTTGAACCCCGCCCCGGTCAGGTAGGAGTCGGGAACCCAGGTGACGGCCTCCAGACCGAGGTTGGACCCCACGGACGGCAGGTCCGCGGTCAGGTTCCACTCCTTGGCGGCGGTCAGCGTGGACCCCGTCCCGCTCACGTCGTACTTCAGGACGGACAGCCGGCTGGTGCCCGAGGAAGCGCTGTTGCGCTCACTGGCCACGAAGACCCCGCCCGCGGCGCCGGTGCCGGTGACCGTCACGCCCTCCGCGTCGGGACTGCCGGAGCCGCCGCCCGGGAAGCGCAGCGTCTTGCCGGAGGACCATCCCCCGGCCGTGTCCGGGGTCCACCCGCCGGAACCGTTCGGCAGCAGCCGCCACAGCTTCCCGGAGTTCTGGGCGGCCCACATGACGCCGCCCTCCTGGTAGAGCCCGCTCAGGTCCTCGCCGAAGACGTTCGACGCGTCGGCCGTGGCCACCGAGCCGCTGCCCGGCCAGGCGACCGGGGTGGTGCCCCCGCCAGAGGTTCCGCAGCTGTTCGGGGCGCCGAGGGTCAGCGCGGCCGCCTTGAACGCGCCCGTGCCGTCGGGGCAGCGCGACCACGACGGAGCGGAGTGCTCGCTCCAGGTGAAACTGTCGGCCAGCGTGCTGCCGTCCGGCAGGTAGAGGCGCGCCTTGTCGCCGGAGCCCAGGCCGAAGGAGGCGTGCACGTCGAAGGCGCGGAACGCACCGGGGGCCAGCGTGGTGCCGGAGGCGATCTTGTACTTGGAGCTGTTGCCGTCGTCCTTGAGGATCCAGCCCGAGATGTCGACGGAGGCGGCGCCCTTGTTGTACAGCTCGATCGAATCGTTGACGTCCCCGGTGGTCACCACCTCGTTGATGCGGATGTCGTCGGCCGGGGCTGCGTGGGCCGGGCCGGCCGTCAGGGCGCCCGCGACCAGCGCCGGAGCGGCGACGAGGGCGAGCGTCAGAGCGAGACGGTGGCGCCGGTGGCGGGTACGCGGTTCGGTCACGGTGTCTTCCCGGGGGTCGTAGCGGCAGTGCCGCACGAGAGTCTGCGCCCGGGCCCGCGAGAAGGGCACCCTCCGCAGAACGCCATTCCGTGAACGGCTGCCGAACTGTGCGCGAAGCCCGCCCACGAGCCCGGACGAGCCGCCACATACCGTCCCCGAGCTGCGGCGATGCGCCCCACGCACCCACCGGCTCACGCAGAGGTGACGGCCCGGCCTGGCGCGCCCCGGACGTGGGGGCCGCCGGGGTCGCCGGGGTCGCCGGGGTCGCCGGGGTCGCCGGGCGTAGCGTCCGGTTGTGTCAGGCCGGCTGCCACAGTTCGACCCGGTTGCCCTCCGGGTCGGTGACCCAGCCGAACCGGCCGACGCCCTCCATCTCCTGGGTCTCCTCGGCCACGTCCGCGCCCTTGGCGCGCAGTTGCGCGAGCATCGCGTCCAGGTCCCGGACCCGGAAGTTCAGCATGGTCTGCTGGGCCGGGGACCCGAAGTAGTCGGTCGCGGACTCGAACGTCGCGAACACCGTCAGCCCGTGCTCCTGACGCCACACGCCGTTCTCGTCCGCGTCCAGGCCCAGGCAGTCGCGGTACCAGGCGCCCAGCGCCACCGGGTCGGCCGCCCGCATGAAGTGGCCACCGATTCCAAGCACACGTTCCATGCCGTCATCTTGCCAGGACGTGCGGCGGGCGGGCCGGAACCACACCATCGACCGCCGCACGTCCTGTTGGTCACGGGGCGCAGTCGGCCTCGGTCCGGGCCGTGGCCTGCGGCTGGGCCTCCTGCGTGGGGCCGGGCCCGTTGCCACTCGCCGACGGGTCGGCGGCGGGGGCGGGGGCGGGGTCCGGCGGTACGGGCTCGCCGCGGCGGATCCACAGGAGGGCTCCGGCCAGCAGGACGGCGCCTCCCAGGAGCCAGGGCAGCGGGCCCGGCGGAAGCACGCCGATGGCCAAGCCGGTGAGGGCTCCCGTCAGTTGCAGGGCCAGGGACTGGACGGAGAGCGCGGTGGCCCGGCCGGAGCTCTCCACCCGGCGGTGCAGGATGTCGTTCTCGCTCGGTCCCGCCGAGCCGAGCCCGAGCTGGACCAGGCCGTAGCCGAGGATTGAGAGGACCAGGGAGCCCGGTCCCGTGGTCATCGCGGTGGCGGCGAGCAGGAGCAGCCCGCCGGCGCTGGTGCCGAGGCACAGCATGACGGCGCGTTCGCCGCTGCCCGCGAGCCGGGCGGCCAGGGGCGCCAGGTGGCTGCCGATGCCCGAGCAGACGAAACCGGCACAGGCGAGGGCGGCGAAGAGCACCGCGCCGGACTCCGATGCGCCGGTGAGGGCCGCGGCCCGGCCCGGAGTGAGGAGTTCGATTACGGCCAGGGCGCTGCCGGCGGCCCCCGCGCTGAGGAGGATCCTGCGGACCAGGGCGTCGCGTCCGCCCAGCCGCAGTCCGCCCGCGACGGTTGCCGGGACGCCCCGGAGCACGCCGCGCAAGGTGGCGCGCGGGCGGGGCGGCTCCCGCAGGGCGGTCAGTACGTAGAGCACGAAGGCGGTTTCGACGGCCGCGCCCAGCAGCAGCGGGGTGGAAAGGGGCAGCACCAGTCCGGAGGTCGCTCCGCTCAGGCGGGAGCCGAGGTCGGGTCCCAGGCCGAGCAGCCAGGGGAGTGATCCGCCGAGCAGGGTGCCGACCGCGAGTGCGGCGGACGTGGCGGAGGAGGCGCGGGCCAGGCCGGTGCGCAGATCGGCGCCGGGGCCGGAGTGCGCGTGGACGGTATCCACGTACCAGGCTTCGGCCGGTCCGCTGGACAGGGCCCGGCCGGCGCCCATCAGGCCCATGCCGAGGCCGAGGAGCCAGCCGGTGGTGCCCAGCGCCACGAGGACGAGGGCGGCCAGGTTCAGCAGGCCGGCGGCGGCCAGGACGGCTCGGCGTCCCAGGACGTCGGACAGTCCCCCGGTGGGCAGCTCCAGCGCGGCGGCGGTGAGGGAGTGCACGGCGAAGAAGACCGCGATGGCCGTCATGGCCATGCCGCGCTCGGTGAAGAGCAGGATCAGCGGCGCGATGCTCAGTCCCAGCGGCAGCCAGAACAGCACGCAGACCGTGACGAAGCGGCGCCGTGCGGTACGTATGTCCAGCGGCGGGTGACCGGTCATGACACGTCCTCGGCTTCGGTGCCGGCGGCGCCGTAGGTGCCCGCTCCGGGGGCGGGGGCGGGATCGGAGTCGCTGTCGGCGTCGCCGTCGCCGTCGCGCGGGGCCAGGGGCAGACCTGCCGTGAGGAGCACGACCCGCGCGGCACGGGGGTCCACCGCGTCACGGACGGTCAGTTCCGCCAGCTTCCGGTCGAACACCTCCCAGAGTTCGGTGAGCGACTCAGGGGTCAGACGGGGCATCAGATCGTTCATACCGGAGGGCCCCACCCATTCCTGACCCAGCCGCCCGTCGGCGATGTCGGCCTCGTGGCGGGCGAGGGACCTCTCCAGGTGCTCCATCTGGGCCTTGCGCGACAGGCCGACCCAGGCGCGGCTCTCCGGCCCGGCTTCCATCGCCTCGTTGCTCCAGGAGGTCACGGAGTGCACCGCCCGCCAGCGGCGTTCGCGCCCGTCACGGTGCTCGGCCTCGGCGACGAACGCGTACTTGGCGAGGACCCGGAGGTGATAGCTGGTGGAGGCGGACGACTCCCCCGCACTGACCGCCAGTTCACTGGCGGTGGCCGGACCGTCCTGCCGAAGCATCCCCAGCAGTCGGATGCGCAGCGGGTGCGTGAGGGCCTTCAGGGCTGCCGCGTCCTGCTCGGGATCGAGTACGCGTTGCTGTGCTTCGCTGACCATCACGGGAGAGTAGAACGATCCGGCGACTTTCCAAAAGTATTTTTGCAGAAGTTCCTTTGGGAAGTTGGGGACGCCCGGCACTGATGCGCGGTCGATGCGGCACTCCGCCGGTCGACCAAACCGCGCGGTGGTCCCGGGGGCTACTTCACCTGCTTCGGCTCCCACTTGCCCCCCGATACCTTTTTCGTGGCTCCGCAATGGGGCCTCCGGCCTTCGGGTCCGGCATGACTTCCCCCCCTTGTTGTTAATGATCCGGGGGGGTGGTGTCACCGGGCCCGGAGGCATCGACGGACCGCTGATGAGGGGCTTGAGCACCGGCTTCACCCAAGGCCGGAAGAGCTCTCCGTAACGTGGATGGGGCAGCTCGGTGCCGAGGCAAGGCCGGACGAAAGCGTGAGTGGAGGGGCCTGCACGTGATCGACACCGGCGACATCGACGTCCTCCTCGGCCTGGACGTCGGCAAGGGCGAACACCACGCCACCGCCGTCACCCAGGCCGGGAAGAAGGCCTTCGACAAGCGCCTGCCCAACACCGAACCCAAACTCCGCGAGCTCTTCGCCAAGCTGAAGGCCAAGCACGGAACCGTGCTGGTCGTGGTGGATCAGCCAGCATCCATCGGGGCCCTGCCGCTGGCGATCGCGAGGGACAGGGGCTGCCCTGTCGCCTATCTGCCCGGCCTGACGATGCGGCGGATCGCCGACCTCTACCCGGGCGAGGCCAAGACGGACGCGAAGGACGCGTTCATCATCGCGGACGCGGCCCGCGCGATGCCGCACACGCTGCGGGCCATCGACGGCGAGGACGAGACCATCGCCGAGTTGGAGGTGATCGTTGGGTTCGACGACGACCTGGCCGGCGAGGTGACCCGCGTCGCCAACCGGCTCCACGGCCTGCTGACCCAGATCCATCCGTCGTTGGAGCGGGTGCTGGGGCCGCGGCTGCAGCACCCAGCCGCCCTGGACGAGCAGACCGTCACCGTTCCTGGCACCGAGGCGGCCGCCTTGATCGTCCCGAGCCCGGCCGGATCCCTGACGGCCGTGCTTGATCAGCGGAAGCTCCTGGCCGGGCGGATCGAGGAACTCCTGGAGTCTCACCCTCTAATGCAGTGCGTAGAAGGTTTCGGCGCCACCCGTTGAGGGCGGTGTCGGTCCTTGCGGAGCCGATGCCTCGGGTCCTTCCGACAGCCCAGGTCTTCCACCAAGACAGGCGCCGTCTCCGCGACACGTTTCGTGGCGGAACCTTCTACGAACCGCAGCCTGCCAGGGCGGTCGCTCCGCAGACCTAGACCATGGTCAGGAGGTGATCCGTGGGGCCGTAGTCGATCTTCCAGTCGGCATAGACCCCCACGGCGCCGTCCTTCCGGCATCGCAGCCCAACGGTCACCCAGCGGACCAATCCGTCGTCGGCCAGGGAGAACGCGACCACGGTCTCGAACTCCTCGCTTCCGCACGGGCAGCATGCCTCGCCCGGATCCGCGCCCTCCCAGAACTCATCGCTATCCGCGATGAACGCGCGGCCTCCGCAACCAACGCACACTCGCTCGGCTCCGCCCTCGACATCGTCGACGAGCACGAAGAACACGCGCCCGCCACACCCGCCGCAGACGGAAGGAACGATCTTCACCGGACGGCCGTCGGCAGCGTTCCGGAGAAACACCGCGAGCTCCGCAGAGACACCCTCGCCGACCTGATCATCAGCATGCACAGGCACATCGTTCCAGACGCCCGAATCAGCACCCATCCACCTCGACCAAAGACAGAGGCCCCCCGCGTGGAGCGGCTGATGGCCGAGCGGGTGATGGCCCCGGACACGGGCGGCTGCCGCCTGCTGCTGTCCTCGCTCGGCTTCACCGCTCCGGCCCGCGGCGGCGCCCAGCTCGCCCTCGATCCCGTCTACGAGGACCCGGCCCGGACGGTCGCGGCGGCCGCGGGGCCCTGAGGCCGGATCGCCCTCATCCGCCCGACCCCGCCCGCATCCGGCCCCACCCGCCCGCACCCACCCCCATCCGCCCGGACATTCGTACGACTCGGGCTCCCGCTTTGGAGCTTCCGACGGGTTCCGCACGACGATCCGGCATTCGATCCCCGCCACGGGTCGGCCGCTGCGATGCTTCCGCCGGTATGCGGGACCCCGTGCAGGTGCGCGGGGGTCCCGCATACCGGCGACCGGATGGCAGTACCGCGAGAAGCGGCGCTCCGGTTCGCCGTGCCGGAGCGTCCGGCCGCGGCTTCCCAGGAGTCTTCGCCTCCGGCCGCTGCCGGGCGGAGGTGGGAGGGGAGACTTCGATGTCATCGACTGCTCTTTTACGCGGTCCGCACACCCGGTGGAGGAACCGGCTGCTGGCGGTGGCCGCTTCGTCCGCGCTGGCCGCGGGCGGCCTGACCGTCCTGGCGGTTCCCGCGTCGGCGGAGGGGGTGTGCGCCGCCCCGGTCGTGGCCGGTGGCGTCACCACGGTCACCTGCTCGGCGGGGGGTTCCGGAAGCGTCACCGTGCCCGACGGCGTCACGAGCGGTGTGATCACCCTGGACGGCGCCGGGGGCGGGAACGCGAACGACGGCACCGCGGGCGGCAAGGGCGCGCACCTCGTCGCGACCGTCGCGGCCACGCCCGGACAGACGTTCAACGTGACCGTCGGCAAACGCGGCGCCAACGCCGCCTCGAACCCGAACGCACAGTTCGGCGCACCGGGGACCGGCGGCGCCCTGGTCGCGGTGACCTCCGCCACCAACGCCCCGCTGCTGACCGCCGGTTCGGGCGGCGGAGCGGGTGGATCGGGCATCGGCTCCCCCGCCTACCCGGGAGCGCCCGGCGGCGACAGCGGCAGCGCGGGCGCCAACGGCAACGGCCTGGTCCCCGACGCCCAGGGCGGTACGGGCGGCGGCCCGGGCACCGACACCGCAGGCGGGGCCGCCGGTACCGGAGGGCCCGGCGCCGACAACGAGGGCGCGAACGGCTCCCCCGGCGCCTACCCGAACGGCCCCGGCGGCGCGGCCTCCCAGGGCGTCTTCAGCCCGACGGGCGCAGGCGGGCGCGGCGGAGCCGGGTACGGCGGCGGCGGCCGGGGCGGAGCCGGCGGAAGATACGGCTCCACCGGCGGTGGCGGAGGAGGTGGGGGCGGCGGATCCAGCCTGGTCTCCGGCACGGTTCCCGGCTCGCCCGTCACCCTGACCCAGGGGGCCAACTCCGGTGACGGCCGGGTCGTGTTCGCCTTCCACCGGACCCCCGCGGTCACCGCCGTCAGCCCGAACACCGGACCGGCGACCGGCGGCACCCAGGTGACGGTCACCGGCACCGATCTGACGGACGCCGTCATCAGCTTCGGCCCGGGCACCCCGGCCACCGGGGTCAGCTGCAGCCCGACCTCCTGCACCGCCACCGCACCGGCCGGCTCCGGAACGGTGGACGTACGTGCCACCACGCCCGGCGGCACGAGCACCCCGTCCCCCGCCGGCCTGTACGCCTACGTTCCCGTGCCCGTGGTGACCTCCATCAGCCCCTCCGCCGGTACGACCGACGGCGGTACCGTCGTCACGGTCCACGGCACCGGTCTGAGCGGCGCCGGCGCGGTCACCTTCGGCGCCGGCAACCCGGCCACCGGCGTCTCCTGCACCGCCACCGCGTGCACCGCCACCGCACCCGCCCACGGCCCGGGCCCCGTCGACGTCCAGGTCACCACGCCCGGCGGCACCAGCGCCGTGGTCGGCGCGGGCCGGTACACGTACCAGCTCCCGCCCGCCGACATCGACGTCGACCTGGTCGCGCAGCCGAACCTGAGCCTCCTGGTCCCCTACCTCTCCTACACCCTGACGGCCCGCAACACCGGTCCGGGCACGGTCACTTCGGCCACCCTCACCGCGACCCTGCCGCCGGGCTCCTCGGCCACCGGCCTGTCCCCGGGATGCACCGCCAGCGGAACCACCGTGACCTGCGCCTACGGAACCATCGCCAACGGCGCCGCCTCGGCCAAGACGTTCCGCGTACCGCTGAACCTGCTCTCGCTGGGCCGGGTCACGGTCACCGGCGCCCGGACGGCGTCCTCGCCGACCGATCCCAATGCCCTCAACGACGGTGCGAGCGCCAGCTGCACGGTCGTCTCCATCCTCCTGGTCACCTGCCCCTGACCCATTCGGCACCCGCCGCATGACACCCGACGCCTGACACCTGACACCTGAAAGCCACGAAGGATACCGCACGTACGCGGTACGCGCCGGTCCGCCTCGACCCGAGGCGGACCGGCGTTCGCGGTGTCCGAGGCTCCCCAAAGGGCGGCAGCTTTGTCAACCCTTTCGGTTAGGAAACTTTCCGATTGGGGTCACCAACTTCCTGTTGGTCCAGACCTGTTGACGGCGGCCCTTCCGGAGGATTAGGTTCCCGGCCACGAGGAGGTCACCACCCAACTCCCCCCAACCGACCGGGCACACGGCCCCGCGGCGGGCCTCCCCTCCCGCCACCCGCTCCCCACGCGTTCTCCGCGGCCGTACGCCCCGCTTCGCGATCCATGCCGTCCCCCCATTCCCGCTGGAGGCATTTCCTTGCGCACCCCCACCCGTACTCGTACCCGTCTGGCCTGCGGCCTCGGCGCCACGCTGCTCGGCGCGGCGGCGGTACTGACCTCACCCGGTGCGGCGTTCGGCGCCAACCTGCTCACGAACGGCGACTTCGAGGCCGGAAACACGAGCGGCTGGTCCTGTTCCGGGGGCCTGGGCTCCGCGGTCTCCTCCCCCGTGCACGGCGGCGGCAAGGCACTGGCCGGTGCGGCCAGCGCCTCCGACAACGCCAAGTGCACCCAGACCGTCTCCGTGCAGCCCAGCACCACCTACACCCTCTCCGCCTGGGTCCGCGGCAGCTACGTCTACCTCGGGGTCACCGGCGGAACCTCCACCTGGACCCCCTCGGCCGGCGCCTACTCGAAGCTGACCGTCAGCTTCACCACCGGCGCCTCCCAGACCAGCGCCGAGGTCTACCTCAACGGCTGGTACGGGCAGGGCACTTACTACGCCGACGACGTCACCCTGGACGGACCCGGCGGCGGCACCACCGACACTCAGGCGCCCACCACGCCCGGCAGCCTCGCCTCCACCGGCAAGACCTCCACCACCGCGTCCCTGACCTGGACGGCGTCCACCGACAACGTCGGCGTCACCGGCTACGACGTCTACCAGGGCGGCAGCAAGGTCGCCACGTCGGCCACCACCGGCACGACCGTGAGCGGCCTGGCCCCCAACACGGCCTACGCCTTCACCGTCCGCGCCCGGGACCTCGCGGGGAACACCTCGCCCGCCTCCAACACCGTCAACGTCACCACGGACAACGGGACCACGCCGCCGCCCACCGGCTTCAAGCAGGCCGCGCCCTACCTCTACCTGGGCTGGGGCAACCCGCCGAGCGCGACGACCGTGATGAACGCGACCGGCGCGAAGTGGTTCACCATGGCGTTCATCCTCTCCTCCGGTGACTGCAACCCGTCCTGGGACGGCCAGCGTCCGCTGACCGGCGGCGTGGACCAGAGCACCATCGCCTCGATCCGCGCCGCGGGCGGCGACGTCGTGCCCTCCATCGGCGGCTGGCAGGGCAATAAGCTCGGCCCCAACTGCTCCACCCCGGAGGCCCTGGCCGGCGCCTACCAGCAGGTCATCAACGCCTACGGCCTCAAGGCCATCGACGTGGACATCGAGAACACCGACGAGTTCGAGAACGCCGTGGTCCAGGACCGCATCCTCGGGGCGCTCAAGATCGTCAAGCAGAACAACCCGGGCCTGAAGACCATCCTGACCTTCGGCACCAGCACCACCGGCCCGACCAGCTGGGGCAACCGCCTGATCGAGCAGTCCAAGGCGCTGAACACCGGCATAGACGTCTTCACCATCATGCCGTTCGACTTCGGCAACGCCTCGACCGACATGTACGCGAGCACCGTCAGTGCGACCGAGGGCCTCAAGGCCAAGCTCGAGTCCACCTTCGGCTGGGACGACGCGACCGCCTACGCCCACATCGGCATCTCCGGCATGAACGGCGTCAGCGACACGCAGGAGACCACCACCGTCCAGAACTGGACCAGCATCCGGGACTGGGCCAACTCCCACCACATCGCCCGCCTCGCCTTCTGGTCGGTCAACCGCGACCGCGGCTGCCCCGGCGGCGGCCTGCAGGAGAGCTGCTCCGGAATCGCCCAGAGCGACTGGCAGTTCACCTCCATCACCACCGGCTTCACCGGCTGACCCACCCCGCCCGCCCTTCCCCGGGGGCCGCCGCCGCACACCGGCGCCGGCCCCCGCCCTCACGACCGTCCTCCGGCACCACCGCCGTTCCCGGGCTTCACGGCCCTGATGACGGCGGAGTGCATGCCGTCCGCGACGGCGTGGGTCGGGGTGATCCCGATGTCCGTGAACCCGGCAGCTTCGAGGCCGCGCCGGTATTCGGCGAAGGAGAGCGCTCCCGCGATGCAGCCGACGTAGGAACCGCGCTCGGCCCGCTGCCCCGGCGTGAGGGCGTCGTCGGCGACGACGTCCGAGACCCCGATGCGGCCGCCGGGCCTGAGGACGCGGAAGGTTTCGGCGAAGACGGCCGCCTTGTCGGTGGACAGGTTGATCACACAGTTGGAGATCACCACGTCAATCGTGTCGGCGGGCAGCGGGATCGCCTCGATGGCGCCCTTGAGGAACTCCACGTTGGCCGCTCCCGCCTTCTTCCGGTTGGCCAGGGCCAGGGCCAGCATCTCCTCGGTCATGTCCAGCCCGTACGCCCTGCCGGTGGGACCGACCCGGCGGGCGGAGAGGAGGACGTCGATGCCGCCGCCGGAGCCGAGGTCCAGGACGCGTTCCCCTTCCTGGAGGTCGGCGACGACCGTGGGGTTCCCGCAGCCGAGCGAGGCGGCGACGGCTTCGGCGGGGAGGACGTCGCGCTCGCCGTCGGCGTAGAGGGCGGAGCCGAAGTTGGCGTCGACCTCGATCGCGGCCGGTCCGCAACAGGCGGTGCCGCCTTCGGTGACCTGGAGCGCGGCTGCGGCGTAACGCTGCCGTACGGTCTCGCGCAGGTCACTGGACTGATCGGTCATGGCTCGCTCCTTGACGACTGGGCCCGGCAGGGCCCGGACCCGGCTGTATTCATGTTCTTCGATTCAACCTTGCGCTCTGGATCGAATAACGTCAACATAGAAGCATGTCGAAACAAGAACTCGTGGTGCTCGGCCAGGACGAGGCCGAGGGCTGCTGCCCGACCCTGCTGGCCGCCCCGCTGGACGAAGCGACGGCCGCCGGCCTGGCCAAGGTCTTCAAGGCGCTGGGCGACCCGGTGCGGCTGCGGCTGCTGTCGATGATCGCCTCGCGGGACGGCGGGGAGATCTGCGTCTGCGACCTGACCCCGGCCTTCGACCTGTCACAGCCGACGATCTCCCACCACCTGAAGCTGCTGAAGCAGGCCGGGCTGATCGACTCCGAGCGGCGCGGGACGTGGGTGTACTACCGGCTGCTGCCCGAGACGACCGACAAGCTCGCCGCCGTCCTGACGCGTCCCGGTGTCCCGGCGGAGCCCGCCGGGACCGCGTCGTGAGCGGGGCGGCCCCGGCGGGGCCGGTGGCGGAGCGGCTGTCGTTCCTGGACCGCTTCCTCACAGTGTGGATCCTGGCCGCGATGGCCGCGGGCCTGGGACTCGGCCGCCTCGTTCCCGGCCTGGGGGACGTACTCGCGAAGATCACCGTCAGCGGCGTCTCGCTGCCGATCGCGCTCGGTCTGCTCGTGATGATGTACCCGGTCCTCGCGAAGGTCCGCTACGACCGCCTGGGCAGCGTCACCCGCGACCCGCGCCTGCTCGTTCCCTCCCTGGTGCTGAACTGGATCGTCGGCCCGGCGCTGATGTTCGCCCTGGCCTGGATCTTCCTGCCGGACCTGCCCGAGTACCGCACCGGCCTGATCATCGTCGGCCTCGCCCGCTGCATCGCCATGGTCATCATCTGGAACGACCTGGCCTGCGGCGACCGCGAAGCCGCCGCCGTCCTCGTCGCCCTGAACTCCGTGTTCCAGGTGATCGCGTTCGCCGCGCTCGGCTGGTTCTACCTCAGCGTGCTCCCCGACTGGCTCGGCCTGGAACGGACCTCGCTCGACGTATCCGTGTGGGAGATCGCCCGCTCCGTACTCGTCTTCCTCGGCATCCCCCTGCTGGCCGGGTTCCTCACCCGCCGGCTGGGCGAGAAGGCCAGGGGCCGCACCTGGTACGAGACCAGGCTCGTCCCGGCCATCGGCCCCTTCGCCCTGTACGGGCTGCTGTTCACGATCGTCGTGCTGTTCGCCCTCCAGGGCGACGCCATCACCTCCAGGCCCGTGGACGTCGCCCGGATCGCGCTGCCGCTGCTGGTGTACTTCGCCGTGATGTGGGCCGGGGCCCTGGCCGTCGGCCGCGCGGTCGGGCTCGGTCACCCGAGGGCCACCACGCTCGCGTTCACCGCGGCGGGCAACAACTTCGAACTCGCCATCGCGGTCGCCATCGCCACCTTCGGCGCCACCTCCGGCCAGGCCCTCGCCGGAGTCGTCGGCCCGCTCATCGAGGTCCCCGTCCTCATCGCCCTCGTCCGCGTCGCGCTCGCCGCCCGCCGCCACTTCCCCGACCCCGTACCGGCCGCGGCCTTCCCGGCCGTCTCCCCGGAAGGTTCCGCCCGTGTCTGACTCTCCCGCCGCGAAGCCGTCGGTGCTCTTCGTGTGCGTCCACAACGCGGGCCGCTCGCAGATGGCCGCCGCCTTCCTCACCCACCTCTCCGAGGGCCGCGTCGAGGTCCGCTCCGCCGGATCCGCCCCGGCCGACAGCGTGAACCCGGCCGCCGTGCGGGCGATGGCGGAGGCCGGTGTCGACATGTCCGCCGAACGTCCCAAGGTCCTGACGGCGGCGGCCGTGCGGGCCTCCGACGTGGTGATCACCATGGGCTGCGGCGACACCTGCCCGGTCTTCCCCGGCAAGCGGTACCTCGACTGGAAGCTCGACGACCCCGCCGGGCAGGGCGTCGAGGCGGTCCGCCCCATCCGGGACGAGATCGAGCAACGCGTCCGCGGGCTGCTCAGCGAGCTCCTTGCGGAGCCGGAGGCGTGAACCGGTGGCATGAACCGGAGGCAGCAGAGCCGAAGGCGTGAACCGGAGGGATGAACCGGAGGCACGAGCCGACCCCGTGCGGTGACATGCCGCCGTCGGCCTAATCGCGGCACCGGCCCGTCCGGCCGCTGCACTCTGTGCAGGCCGGTGCGAAGCCGCGGCAGGGCGCGGACGGGCCGGGGCGCAACGGCGTACGGTCCCGCGCGGTCCCCGTGGCACCGACCGGGCGGGCGCGTACACGACACCGAGAGGCGCGGATGACCGATCTCGCCGGCCCCCGGGTACGAGGAGCCCGCCGGGCCCGGGAACTCGCGCGGGCCGAGGGCCCCGCAGCCGCCCGCATCGTGGTCAGCGTCACCGTCGCCTGGCAGGTCGCCCTGTGGCTGGGGGCCGACCAGCCGCCCGTGTTCGCGGCGATCGTCCCGCTGGTGGCCCTGCGCGGTGATCCGATGACGGCGCTGGGCACCTCGCTGCGGCGGGCGCTGGGCGTGGTGGCCGGCGTACTGATCGGGATCGCCGTCCTCAACGTACTGCGTCCCTCTACCGCGACACTGGCCCTGGTGGTGGCCCTGGGTCTGGGCGTCGGAATGGTCCTGCGGGCCGGTGGCGAGCTGAACATCCAGGTCGCGGCCTCATCCCTGCTGGTCTTCGCCAGCGCCTCGCCCGACGCCTACGCGCTGGACCGCGTCTGGGAGACCGCGGAGGGAGCGGCGGTGACCATCCTGCTCGCCCCGTTGCTGTGGCCGCCCGACCCCCACCGGGTCCTGGTGGCCATCGCCGACGACTGCCGTGCCCGCCTGACCCTGGCCCTCACCGGCACCGCGGGGGTCCTGGGCACCGACCGGGCCGCCGCCCTGGACAACCTCACCCAGGTGAACGCCGATGTGGAGGCGGTGCACGCGAACGCCTCCCGCGCCCGTGAGGCCGAACGCGCCATGAAGTTCAACCCCCTGCGCCGCCGCGATCGCGAGGCCGTACGGCTCCGGGCCCGCGCCGTCGCCACCGCCGACCGCCTCACCGCCCACCTGACCACCCTCGCCGTGGAGGTGGCCGGGCTCACCGGCCGGGACGACCTCGCCGCGGACCTCGCCCGGGCGCGGCGCAGGCTCCCCGAACTGGCCTCGCTCACCGCGCGGGCCGTCGAGTGCCTCCTGTCCGGAGCCGATCCCGGGCCCGCCCTGGCCGCGGCCCGCGGCGAGCTGGCCGCCTACGTACGCGAGGACTCCCGGCCCCCGGCCGTCGTGCTCCGCCGGCCCTTCCAGCAGCTCCTCGAAGAGCTCGGCCGGTCGACGGCGCCGGTCAGGCGGGCGTGAAGAGGTCGTCCCGCGCGTCGTCGAGGATGAACCCGTTGTCGAAGCGGACCCGGACCGTCACGCGGTTGCGCTGCTCCTGGTAGGCGATCCACGCGGGCTCCAGGCCGGCGACCTTCTCCTCGAGCTGCCGCTTGCTCTCCAGGGGCATGTCCCGGCCGAAGGACTCGAGGAGCGACCGCAACCTGTCGTACTCCCGGGCCTCCTGGCTCTGCTCGTCGTGCTCGACCACCCGTACGACGGCGCCCTCGGTGCCCGCCGCCATGGACAGCGAACCGGCGACGGCCACCGGGTCCGAAGGATCCTGCGCCGTCGTCGCGACCCAGTCGGTCAGCCTGGTGTCCGCGACCAGCTTCACCCGCTGGCCTTCTGTGAGCGTCATCGCTTCTTCTTCATCTCTTCAGCTCTCGGATCGGGAACGGGCCGGTCAGGCCGGTGCCATTATCCGTCGCCGGGTCGAGGGCGGGGTCCGGGAGCCGACGGTGCGCGGGTCCGGGGACCTACAGCCGGACGTTCCAGGCGATCGTGGTGCGCAGCGTGCTGACGATCTTCGGGTCGCGGACCGCGGGGGTGCGGTCCTCTGCGGTGACCGACAGCCTGTGGGTGCGCAGGTCGAACAGGCGCAGGTCGGTGACCGCGACCTGCGTCCGGCCCGCCAGGCGCTTGACCTCCCGGCCGTCCAGGTACCAGCGGACCACGAGCTGCCGGCCGTCCGCGCCGGTCAGCCGGGGTACGGCGACCTTCGCCGTGTGGCGCAGCCGCAGGGTGCGGTCCGTGGGGGTGAGCGCGGTGACGGGTCGCGCGTGCCGGTAGAAGCCGGCGGTCATCGCCTCGACGCCGGGGAGGTTGAAGGGCTTGCCCAGGACCCGCATGAGCGAGTTGTCGGTGGGCCGGTTCAGCCCTGTGACGAAGTAGCCGCCGCCCTCGTACGCGCCGACCGTGCCGCCGTCGGGAGAGGGTTCGCCCAGCCAGCGGAACCACTTGGCGCGCTGCGCGGCCAGCTGGTCCGCCGGCAGTGCGGTGATGTTGGACTCCGCGGGCTCGGGGCCGGTGTACTTCTCGTACTCCGGGACCCCGGGGTAGAAGTACTCGTCGGCGAGCTTCCCCAGCGAGTGGCCGGTCTCGTGGATGGCGACCTGGCCGGACTTGGCGTTGTCCGCCGAGGCGGTGGACATGCCCTCGTAGCCGAGGGTGGGACTGGGCTCGTTGTAGCCCGCGCCGCCGTACTTGGCGCTGTTGGCCAGGACGATGACCAGGTCGGCCTCCGGAGCCTTCGCCACGTAGGTGTCCACCTTGGGCTGGTCCACGCAGAGCAGCCGTTCGATGTCCTCGCACCAGAAGTACGCGCCGAGGGCCGTGTCGCGGACGGTGGCCCGGTCGGGGTCGCCGGAGGTGCCCGATTCCCGGGAGACGGCGTCGACCGTCCAGACGTTGAAGAGGTTCTGGTAGGTGGTGTACGGCTCGACGGCCGTCACCTCGGCCCATTTCGCCTTGGCGTCGGTGTGGAACTTCGCCAGCTCCGCCGCGGTGTAGCCGTCGCCGATGATGACGACGTCGAGACGGTCGGCGGTGGGGCCGTTGTGTACGAGCTCGGCGACCTCCCCGTCGGCTGCCCGCTCGGCCGCGGAGAGCCGGCCGCCCGCCTTGGCCGGGGCATTGGCACCCGTGGGCACCAGGGCACGGCCCGAGCCGGCTTCGCCGCCGTGCTCGGGTCCCGGTATCTCCACCTCCACCCGGGGCGCGGGCGGACCGTCGGCGGCGCGGACGGGTCCGGCGGCCAGGAGCGCGGCGGTCGCGCAGGCTGCCGCAACGGCCGCGCGCAGGGCCCTGCGGACGGCTGGGCGTCTGGTATCGGGCATGAAGTCCCCCTCCGGTGAAGGAAGTTAAGTAAGTGGTTACATCCGTTTAATCAGTTGCTTAAATTAGGTGCCGCGCGACGGGTGCGCAATGCCCTGCTCCGCCTGGATACTGGGGAGTTCGAGCCCCAGGGGGACTTCATGGACGAACCGGCCCAGATCGGCCGCCGGGTTCAGCGCATGCGTACCGAACTCGGTCTGACCCAGCGGAAGTTGGCGGAGCCCGCATACACTCCGGCCTACATTTCGACGCTGGAGTCGGGAAGGGTGCGGCCCTCCGACGCGGCGCTGCGCTTCCTCGCCGGGCGGCTGGGCACCTCGTACGAGGAACTGACCACCGGTCGCCCCGCCCACCTCGCCACCGAACTGCGGCTCGCACTCACCGACGCGCAGCAGACCCTGGCCACGGGTGCGGCCGACGAGGCCGCCGGGCACTTCCGGCGCCTCCTCGCCGAAGCGGAACAGCTGGGGCTCGCCGACGAGCGGGTCGGGGCGCTGCTCGGACTCGGCGACTGCGCCCTGGAGTCGGGCGCGCTGCCCGACGCGATCGGCCACTTCGAGGCCGCCGAGCGGCTGCTGGCCGACGAGCCGCTCCCCCGCCGCGCCCGCCCGATCCGCGGCCGCGCCGTGGCACACCTACTGGCCGGGGAACTGCGGTACGCCTGCTACCTGCTCGAATCCACCATCGAGGAGCTGTGCACGAGCGGGCTGGCGGACCCCGAAGCGCTGGTGCTGCTCTACGCCGCCGCCATCGGGCCGTACATCGACATGGGCGCCCACGCCCGGGCCGCCCACGCGGCCGAGCTCGCCCTGTCACTGGCCCCGCAGGTCAGCGATCCGGCCCTGGTCGCGGGCATGCACCGGCAGGTCGCGCGGACGTTCCTCACCGAGGGACGGGTGGCCGACGCCGACGCCTCCCTCGCCAAGGCACAGGCGATCTACGGTCAGCTGCAGCTGCGGACCGACCTGGCGCACTGCCACTGGATGCGCGGCTACGTCCAGGCGCAGAACGGCGAACTCGACGCCGCCGAGCGGGAATTGCGTACCGCCCGGGGGATGCTCTCAGCCGGTCGCGCGGCGCTGTACACCGCCCAGGTGGAGGTCGAGCTGGCCGACGTACTGCGCCGGCTCGGCCGGTACGGGGAAGCCGCCGGGCTGCTCTCGGCACTGCTGGAGCTGGGGGACAGCCACGGCGCCGTGCACGCGGGCGGCGCGCACCGGCTACTCGGCCTCATGGCCGAGGAGCGCGGCGAGACCGAGGCGGCCGAGGAGCACTACGTACAGGCCCTGGCGCTGCTGGAGCGCAGCGGTGCGTCGGGCGACCTCGCCGACCTGTGCCGGCTCCTGGGCGACCTGCTGCGCAGGGCGGGCCGCACCGAGGCGGCCCTGGACGCGTACCGCACGGGCCTGGGCCATCGGGCGGCGCCCGGCACCACCACGCTGGGCCCGGCCCCCGCGGCCCGTACGGGGCACGAGAGCCGGATCTACCGGATCTAGGTGTGCTGTCCCGACACGTTGGTGACACGCGTGCTGGGTTCTTGAAATGGGTGAGGGCCTCCGGGTTCGGTGTGGATTGCGACATCTGCACCGATCCGAGGAGGCCCTCGTGGTTCACCGTAATGCCCCGCTGACCGAGACCGGACGACTTCGTCTGGCCCGCTGTGTCGTGGACGACGGCTGGCCTGTGCGGCGGGCGGCGGAGCGTTTCCAGGTCAGCCACACCACCACGGCCCGCTGGGCCACCCGCTACCGGCAGTTCGGCGTCGCCGCAATGAGTGACCGCTCCAGCCGGCCCCACCACCAGCCCGCCCGGACCGCCGCCGAGGTGGAGGAACAGGTCCTGCGACTGCGGCGCGAACACCGGATCGGCCCCCTGCGGCTGGCCGCCCGCTGCGGGATCGCGCCCTCGACCGCCCACCGCATCCTCACCCGCCACGGCCTGCCACCACTCACGGCTCTGGACCGGGCCACCGGCGAACCCATCCGCCGCTACGAACGAGCCCGGCCCGGCGAGCTGATCCACATCGACGTCAAGAAGCTCGGCCGGATCCCCGACGGCGGCGGCCACAGAACCCTCGGCAGAGCCGAAGGCCGCCGCAACAAGACCGGCACCGGCTGGGCCTACCTCCACACCGCCCTCGACGACCACAGCCGCCTCGCCTACACCGAAGACCTCCCCGACGAGACGGCCCCCACATGCGCCGCCTTCCTGCGACGGGCGACCGCCTGGTTCGCGGAACGAGGCATCACCGTCGAACGGGTCCTGACCGACAACGCCTGGGCCTACAGCAGGAACACCTGGCGCCAAACCTGCCGCGATCTGGGCATCAGCCCCCGCTGGACCAGGCCCTGGCGGCCGCAGACCAACGGCAAAGTCGAACGCTTCCACCGCACCCTGCTCGAGGAATGGGCCTACCAGCAGCCCTACACCTCAGACACCGAACGCCAGACCGCGTTCACCGACTGGATCGACTGGTACAACTACCACCGACCCCACACCGGCATCCAAGGCCAAACACCCGCCAGCCGCGTCACCAACCTCCCCGGACAACACACCTAGGCCGCCCTAGGCCGCCCTAGAGGTCGATCCAGTAACGCCGCTTGGGACCGATCAGCGTCTCGCGGACGTCCTCCAGCACGCCGCCGTTGCTCTCGATCGTGCGGATCGAGGCACGGTTGCCGGGGTCGCAGGTGAGCAGGACGCGGTCCATCCCCAGCAGCCGCGCCTCGTGCAGCACCTCGGCCAGGGCCCAGGTGGCCAGCCCCCGGCGGCGGGCCGAGGGGCGGACGCTGTAGCCGATGTGGCCGCCCGCGTCGAGCAGGAAACCGTTCAGGTAGTGCCGCAGGTCGATGGCGCCCAGGTATTCGTCGCCCTCGGCGATCCACCAGTACGTGGCGTGGACCCGGCCGTGCTCGACGGGCACCGTGCGGTCCCCGTACCGCCCCAGCCGCTCCGTCCAGGCGGCGAAGCCCTCCCGGCTGTCGACGTCGTCCTCGGATCCGAGCCCGGCTCCGTCCATGTGGGCGTCGGGGCCCCACTCCTCCTGCGCGGCGAGCCACGAGTCGTAGAGGCGGGGTGTGGGCGTGATCAGCTCGGGCATGAACCGGACGATAACAGCCCCTGCGGCCGCGTCCCGAACCGCGTCCGGCCTCCCCGGCACGGCCGCCCGGCATGCCGGGCGGCCGCCGAGGGCGAAGACTGGAGGGGTGCGGCCGCGCCCCCGCCCGGGCGCGAGCCGCGCGGGAACGAGGCGCGCATGAGTGCGGACGCGAGACGGGTCACCGTCCTCGGTGACTGCCCGCTGCTGCGCCACGGCGTCGCCCAGGCGGTCGAGGCGGCCGACGGCCTGCGGCTCGTCCTCGACACCGGGTCGGTTGAGGAGGCGGTGGCCGTGCTGGAGCCCGGCGACGTCGTCCTCGTCGACCTGCAGTTGTCGTCCGGGTGCCTGTCGCGCGTGGTGGGACGGCTGACCGCAGCCGGATCCGGGGTCCTGGTGCTCTCCTCCGGCCCGCAGCAGTGCGCCCCGGCAGTCCTGCGGGCCGGAGCGCGCGGCTGCCTGAGCCGCCGGGCCGACCGGCGCGAGCTGCTGGCCGCGATCAGGCTGGTGGGCGGCGGATGCTCGTACGTCTCCGCCGACCTCGCCGTGGGGCCCGACCCGCAGGCAGCGCCGGCCTGCCACGTCACGGACCGCGAGCGGCAGATCCTGGAGCTCGTCGCGCACGGGGAGACCGACCACGGCATCGCCCTGCGCCTGGGCATCAGCGAGCACACCGTGCACTCCCACCTGGACCGGCTCCGCGACAAGATCGGCTCCCGGCGGCGGGCCGACCTGACGCGCTTCGCCATCACCCACGACCTCATCCCGGCTACGTCCTGAGCGGACTGCCCGGCTACCGCGGCACCAGGCCACCGGGCTGCCGGGCTGCCGGGCTGCCGGGCTGCCGGGCTGCCGGGCTGCCGGGCTGCCGGGCTGCCGGGCTGCCGGGCCACCAAGGCTGCCGGGCCACCGCGGCACCGCGGGTCCCGGAGCACAGGGGTAACACTGCCCCGCCCGACGTGGGTTCTTCTGCCCTGTGCGGGCCCCCCGGTCCACACGACACTGGGGGAGACAGCCCTCGTGTGCCCGACCCCGGGAGGCGCTTCGCGATGAGCGGCATCTTCGGCGACACCCTCACCCTCGCCCAGGAAGAAGGCGGCGACGTCCAGCTCGTCGCCTTCGGTGACGACAAGTACGCGCGGTACGAGACGGTCGACGGCTACTCGGTCGTCTACGACGAAGTCCGGGGATGTTACTGCTACGCCGAGGCCGACGGCGGCGGAGCCGGGCGCCGGTTCGTCTCCAGCGGTACGCCCATCAGCGGTCCCCCGCCCGAGGGGCTTCCCCGGCACCTGCGGGAAGGGCAGGTCTACCGGAGGGACGTGGTGAAGGAGCGGCTGATGGAGATGGTCCCGGAGGAGGAACGGGCCGGCACCGACCCGGACACCCTGCTGACCTTCGGCCCCGAGAAGGGTCTCCTGCCCGGCTTCGCCCTCACCCAGGGCGACATCCAGGGCCTCACGATCCTCGTCGACTTCCCGGACACGCCCACGCAGGTGACCGTGGACGACGTCTCCGCCCTGCTGAACAGCCCCCACTTCACCGCGAACGGAAACAGTTGCTCCGTCAAGGAGTTCTTCCGCACCATGTCGACGGACAGGCTCCGATTCACCAATACGGTGGTCGGCCCGCTCCGATTGAGCAGGCCCCGTCTCGCGTACGGGCTGAAGGCGAACCGGGGCAAGCTCGTACCGGAGGCGCTTCAGGCGGCGATCGACGCCGGCGTGGACTTCGCCCGGTTCGACTCCCTCGGGCGCGGCGTAGTCGACTCCATCTGCATCATGTACGCGGGACCGACGGAGTTCCGGGAAGACCTCTGGCCGCACAACTCCCGCTTCCCCGCGCAGATCGGCGGCGTTCGGACGGACTTCTACACCGTCACGAGCATCGGCGACACGGCGGCCGACCTGAGCATCGGCACCTTCTGCCACGAGAGCGGGCATCTGCTGTGCAGGTGGCCGGACCTCTACGACTACGGAACGGCCGAGCGCGAGGGCGACGACTTCACCAGCGCGGGCCTGGGCACCTACTGCACGATGGCCGCCGGCAACAACCTGGGCGACGGCTTCCTCCCGTCCGCGGTCTGCGTCTACCTCCGCCGCCTCGTGGGCTGGACGCACGATGTGGACATCTCCCGGCCCGGGGTCTACGAGGCGCGGCAGGGGGAGTACGACAAGGCCCTGATCTTCCAGAACCCGCAGCGCAGGAACGTCGAGTACTACCTCGTCGAGAACCGGAGCGCGTTGGGCTTCGACTCCCTCCTGACCTCCAGCGGACTCGCGGTCTACCACTGCGACATCAAGGGATCGAACGAGTTCCAGAGCGGCACCCCGGTGAACCACTACCAGTGCGCACTGCTGCAGGCCGACGGCCACCTGGACCTGGAGACCAACCGGAACCAGGGCGACGGCGCCGACCTCTACGGACCCACGCTGGGCACCGCCGTCTCGCACGGCAGCCGCCCCGCGTCCCTGTGGTGGGACGGCACCGAGTCCGGGCTGACCATCTCCGGCATCTCCGCCCCCGGTGAGGTCCTCACCTTCCGCACGGGCGAGCAGGGCGTCGCGGGCACGCTCGTCACCGGCGCGTCCGCGCCCGGAGCGACGATCCCCGAGGACGACGTCGGCGGTCTGACCGATGAGATCGTCCTCCAGGGTGAGGGCACGGTCCGGGACCTGACCGTGACGATCGACATCGAACACCCCCGCATCGGCGATCTGCGCGTGGTGCTGATGGCGCCGAGCGGCCGCCGGGCCGTCATCCACAACCGCACGGGCGGGGATGCCAAGAACCTCAGGGTGACCCTGGATTCCCAGCCGCCCTCCCTGCTCGCACCGCTGATCGGTGACGCGGTGCCGGGCAGCTGGAAGCTGCGGATCACCGATGCGGTCGCCTCGGCCGCCGGGGAGCTGCGCAGGTGGTCGCTCGCCGTCCGGACGGGCACCTGACGCCGAGGCACCGGGCACGGAGCCGCCGGGAAGGCGGAAACGGGGAAGCCGGGAAACGAGCAAGCCGGGAAGCCGGGAAGCCGGGAATTCCTTCCCCTTTTTAATCGATGGCCCTCGTTTATATTGGAGACATGACCGAAATGCCCCGTGGCGTGGATGCCCAGCGTGTCCACCACGCCCTGGCCGTTCCGTCGCGTCGGCGGCTGATGACCCTGCTGCGGGAGGCGGACGGCCTGCTGGGCGTGGATGACATGGCCGCTGCCACGGGGCTTTCGGTCGCCACCGTCCGCCACCACCTCGCCGCCCTGGCAGAGGCGGGCCTGGTCACGGCCACCACCTCGGCCGGAGGGGGCCGCGGCCGGCCCCGGCTGCGGTACGCGCCCACCCGCGCCGATCCGGCGGAACGGCCCGCGGAGGCCGCCTTCCGGGAGCTGGCCGCAGCGCTGGCCGAGGCGGTGGGCGGAGGGCCCGGCGCGTCCCGCGAGGCCGGCCGCGGCTGGGGACGGCAACTGGCCGGGGAGGGTCCGGCGGTGGAGCAGGTCTTCGCCGTGGCCGCCCGGATGGGCTTCGCACCCCGGGACGAGCCGGACCCCGACCCCGGCACCCGGCGGGTACTGCTGCACGACTGCCCGTACCGCGAGCTGGCCCGCGCCCGGCCCGAGGTCGTGTGCGCCGTCCACCAGGGAGTCCTGGACGGACTGCTCGAATCCAGCGGGACCACGGCACGGCTGCTCCCCTTCGTGGGCCCGGACCTGTGCGCGGCGGAGCTGCGCGCGGACTGACCTGCGGGAAGACTGACCGGCAGGAGGACGGCGATCCGGTCGCCCTCCGGAGAAAGGCACCGGCCCATGCGCATCGTCTTCCCGCTCTTCCCCGGCTACACGGCGCTCGACGCCATCGGCCCGTACGAGGTGCTCCGCTTCCTGCCCGGCGCGGAAGTGGTCTTCGCCGCGGAGCGGCCGGGCCCGGTGCCCGCGGACAGCGGAGCCCTGCGGATCACCGCCGACGCCGCGCTGGGCGACATCGACTCCTGCGACATCGTGGTCGTACCGGGAGGCCCCGGATCGCGGGCCCTCGCCGTCGCCTCCTCCCCGTACGTGCGCTGGCTGCGCGCGGTGCACCCGGCCACCCGGTGGACGGCCTCCGTGTGCACCGGAGCCCTGCTCCTGGGAGCCGCCGGAATCCTCGACGGCCTACGGGCCACGACCCATTGGAACTCGATCGACCGGCTGGAGTCCTTCGGTGCCGTCCCCACCGGGCAGCGGGTGGTCTTCCAGGGCAAGGTCGTCACCGCGGCCGGCGTCTCCTCCGGCATCGACATGGCACTGGAGCTCGCCGCCCGCATCGAGGACCGGACCACGGCGGAAGCCGTCCAGCTCCTGATCGAGTACGACCCCCGGCCCCCCTTCGACAGCGGAGCGACCGACAAGGCCACGCCGGCGGTCAGAGCACGGGCCCAGGAGCTCGCCGCCGACGCCCTGGCCCGCGGGGCCTCCCGAACCACCTGAACCACCGCCTTACCGCGGCCGGCGCACGGGTACCGCGGCTGGGGGTGCGCGGATCGGCATGCTGACGGTCCTCCTCACTCTTCGGAAACTCGGGGTGAGCTGAAGGCGTGCACTGAAGGCGTGCGCTGAAGTCGCGTGTGCAGGCTCTGAACCAGTGGGAGCGCTCCCACTGTGCAGACGGGACGCAACCACGTCAAGACGCGTGAAGAGTCGAAGCCGTTCCCCCTGCGAATTTGGGCAACTCCCCTTTTGCTCGGCACGACTTGGCGCTACGGTCTGGCCCCAACCAGTGGGAGCGATTCCGTCAGTCGGCGCGCCGCCAGAGCGCGCCCTCGCTGCAAGGAGTCGCTCATGCGACACCCCCCACGCATGTCCGCGCTGCTCACGGCGGCAGCGCTCACCATGGCGAGCTGTGCGCTCGCCGTCACGGGTCCGGCCGCAGGAGCCGCGGCCGCCCCCTCCTGCACGGTGGCGTACTCGGTCGCCGGCCAATGGGCCGGCGGATTCCAGGGTGCGGTCACCGTCACCAACAACGGCTCCGCGCTCAATGGCTGGAGCCTCGGCTTCGGATTCCCGGCGGGTCAGACGCTCGGTCAGGGCTGGGGTGCCAAGTGGACCCAGACCGGGTCTGCCGTCACCGCCGCGAACGAGAGCTGGAACGCCGCGCTCGGCACCGGTACGAGCGTGACGGCCGGCTTCATCGCCTCGTGGACGGGTGCCAACACGGCACCCGGCGCGTTCACGCTCAACGGAGCTCCCTGCGACACCGGAACCGGCCCGACACCGACACCGACACCGACACCGACACCGACACCGACCGTCCCCACACCCACACCCACGCCCACACCGACCGGCCCGGCACCGACGCCGACACCCACCGGTCCCGGGTCCGGGGCGCCCGAACTCGGCGTCACCGGCAACCGCCTCACCGACCGGAACGGCGCCACCCGCCGGCTCCTCGGCGTCAACCGCTCCGGGGCCGAGTTCATGTGCGTCCAGGGCAACGGCATCTTCGACGGTCCCGTCGACGACGCTTCGGTGGCCGCCATCGCCGACTGGAAGGCCAACACCGTCCGCATCCCCCTCAATGAGGAGTGCTGGCTGGGGCTCGACAACATCAAGCCCGAGTACCGGGGCACGCGTTACACCGATGCGGTCAAGGGCCTGGTCGACCGGGTGCTCGCGCACGGCATGACCCCGGTCGTCGAACTGCACTGGACGTACGGCCAGTACACCGGCAACTCCGCCGGATGCGCCGACGTCCACGCCTCCTGCCAGAAGCCGATGCCGGACGCCCGGTACGCCCCGGCCTTCTGGACCTCGGTGGCGAACACCTTCAAGAGCGACCGGCGGATCGTCTTCGACCTGTTCAACGAGCCCTATCCGGACCGGGCCACCTCCACCGCCGAGCAGGCGTGGAGCTGCTGGCGCGACGGCGGCACCTGCCCGGGCATCGGCTACGAGGTGGCCGGCATGCAGGACCTGGTGGACTCAGTCCGCGCGACCGGGGCCCGCAATCTCGTACTGGTCCCCGGCATCGCCTACTCCAATGATCTGAGCCAGTGGCTCACGCGGGCCCCCGGCGACCCGACCGGCAATCTGGCCGCCGCCTGGCACGGCTACAACTTCAACACCTGTTCCGACGAGGCCTGCTGGGACTCCACACTCGCCCCGGTCGCCGCCCGGGTCCCCCTCGTGGCGGGCGAGACCGGCGAGAACACCTGCGCGCACGCGTTCGTCGACCGCGTCATGGCCTGGTTCGACGCCCACGCACTCTCGTACCTGGGCTGGACCTGGAACACCTGGAACTGCTCCTCGGGACCGGCCCTGATCACCTCGTACGACGGCACACCCACCTCATTCGGCAGCGGGCTGCGCGACCACCTGCGCGCCCTGAACTGAAAGGCACCCCACGACATGAGCCGCACATTCCCCCGCACGACTCCCGGCACGAATTCCCGTACGGCCTCCCGTGCGACCGGCCGCAGGACCAGCCGTACCGCCCTGCTGGCGGCCATCGGCCTGGTCACCGCGGCCGGCGCCACCGCGACCGTCACGGCCTCCAGCGCGGGTGCAGCCACCGCCGGCTGCAAGGTCGAGTACCGGATCACCAACCAGTGGAACACCGGATTCGGCGCCGACGTGGTCGTCACCAACACCGGCGACCCGGTCGCCTCCTGGACCCTGGAGTGGTCCTACGCCGGCGGCCAGCAGGTCACGCAGGGCTGGAACGCCGCGATCACGCAGTCCGGGGCCGCCGTGACGGCCAAGAGCCTCTCGTACAACGGGAGTCTGGCCACGGGCGGTTCGACCTCCTTCGGGTTCAACGGTTCGTACAGCGGCACCAACGCCGTCCCCGCGACCTTCCGGCTCAACGGCGTCACCTGCAACGGCGCCACCGATCCGACCCAGCCGCCGACCACTCCCCCGACGACCCCGCCCACGACCCCGCCGACCACACCCCCCACGACCCCGCCGCCCTCCGGCGGCAAGGCGGACAACCCGTACGCCGGCGCCAAGGTGTACGTGAACCCCGAGTGGTCCGCCAAGGCCGCCGCCGAGCCGGGCGGCTCCAGGGTGGCCAACCAGCCCACCGGAGTCTGGCTGGACCGGACCGCCGCCATCGCGGGCTCGAGCGGCTCGATGGGACTGCGCGCCCACCTCGACACCGCCCTGGCGCAGAAGGGCAGCGGCGAGCTCGTCGTCCAGCTGGTGATCTACAACCTGCCGGGCCGGGACTGCGCCGCGCTCGCCTCCAACGGCGAGCTGGGTCCCACCGAGATCGACAAGTACAAGACGCAGTACATCGACCCGATCGCCGCGATCCTCGCCGACCCCAAGTACGCGGGGCTGCGGATCGTCACCACCGTCGAGATCGACTCACTGCCGAACCTGGTCACCAACGTGTCCGGGCGCCCGACGGCCACGGCCAACTGCGACGTGATGAAGACCAACGGCAACTACATCAAGGGGGTCGGCTACGCCCTGAACAAGCTGGGCTCGATCGCCAACGTCTACAACTACGTGGACGCGGGGCACCACGGCTGGCTCGGCTGGGACGACAACTTCGGCGCCTCCGCCGAGATCTTCAAGCAGGCCGCCACCGCCGAGGGCTCCACGCTCTCCAAGGTCCACGGCTTCATCGTGAACACGGCCAACTACAGCGCCCTCAAGGAGGACCACTTCACGATCACGGACTCCGTCAACGGCACCTCCGTGCGCCAGTCGAAGTGGGTCGACTGGAACCGGTACACGGACGAGCTGTCGTACGCCCAGGCCATGCGGAGCAAACTGGTCTCGCTGGGCTTCGACACGAACCTCGGCATGCTGATCGACACCTCCCGCAACGGCTGGGGCGGCACGGCACGCCCGACCGGGGCGGGCCCGCTGACCAGCGTGGACACGTACGTCGACGGCGGCCGCTACGACCGGCGCATCCACCTCGGCAACTGGTGCAACCAGTCGGGCGCCGGGCTCGGCGAACGGCCGCAGGCCGCCCCGGCGGCCGGCATCGACGCCTACGTGTGGATCAAGCCGCCGGGCGAGTCGGACGGGGCGAGCAAGGAGATCCCGAACAACGAGGGCAAGGGCTTCGACCGGATGTGCGACCCGGCCTACACGGGCAACGCCCGCAACGGCAACAGCATGTCGGGGTCCTTCCCGAACGCGCCGCTGTCGGGTCAGTGGTTCTCGGCGCAGTTCCAGGAGCTCATGAAGAACGCCCATCCGGCGCTGTGACCCACCGCCGGTGAACCGAGCGCCCCGCCCCTGGCCCGGAGCCGTACGGAACCTCCCGGTTCCGTACGGCTCCGGGCCGCGGGGCCTCACCGGTCCGCGGGGCCACCGGTCCGCGGGGCCCTCAGCTGGAATCCCGCACGATCAGCTCGGTTGGGAGGACCCTGCGCGGCTCCCCGCCCTGAGCGGCCACGGCCGCGGATCCGTTCGCGGCTCCGGCCGTGGTGGCGGCTCCTCCCCCGGCCCCGGCCGCGCCCCCGGATCCGGAGAGCTCCGCGATCTTCCGGAGCAGCAGCCGGGTCATCGTGCGGCCCATCTCCTCGATCGGCTGGCGCACGCTCGTCAGCGGCGGGTCCATCAGCCGCGCGACCGTGGAGTCGTCGACCCCTACGAGGGCAACGTCCTCGGGGACCCGCCGCCCGGCCTCCCTCAGCACCCCGCGCGCACCCGCCGCCATCACGTCGGAGGCGGCGAACACCGCGTCCAGGCCGGGGTCGCGCGCCAGGAGTTCGCGCATCGCCAGCCGGCCGCCCTCCTCGGTGAAGTCCGCGGTCGCCACGAGCGACTCGTCGGGCGCGAGCCCCGCCTCGGCGAGACCCGCGCGGTAGCCGCCGAGACGGGCTCGGGCCACGTACATGTCGAGCGGGCCGCTGATGGTCGCGATCCGGCTCCGGCCCCGGCCCACGAGGTGGGCGACGGCCGCGCGTCCCGCGCCGATGTTGTCGGAGTCCACGTAGGCGACGGGTTCGGCCTCGGAGCGCCGTCCGTTCATGACGACCGGCAGCCCCAGCCGTGCGATCCGGTCGGGCAGCGGGTCGTCGCCGTGGACGGACGCGAGCAGTACGCCGTCCACGCGCCCGGCGGCCAGGTACTGCTCGAACCGCTGCCGCTCCGCCTCGGTGCGGACCAGGGTGAGCAGCAACTGCTTGTCGGATTCGGCGAGTTCGGCGCTGACCCCGCGGATCAGGTCGAGGAAGTACGGCTCCGAGAACAGCCTCGCCTCGGTCTCCGGAATGACCAGGGCGACCGCGTCGGTCCGGCTGCCGGCGAGAGCCCTGGCCGCCTGGTTGGGTACGTACCCGAGCTCCGCGACGGCGCGCGCGACGGCGTCCCTGGCCTGCCGGCTCACCCGCGGCGAGCCGTTGATCACCCGGGAGACCGTGCCCCGGCCGACACCGGCCAGGGCCGCGACCTCTTCCAGGGTGGGCCTGCCGTTCTGCCGTCCGCTCACGACCCTCGAACTCCCCTCGTGCGACATCGCGCTCCGTGCCGTTGCGCGGCGGTCCGCGCGCGTCTGATCAGGCAGGACAGTGGATCCCACCCCCGTCCCCACGCGCAACACGTTACGCCGATCGACAGAATGGGAGCGCTCCCACATTACCCAGGATCTCCCCACGGTGCCACGGCCGTGCCCGCGGAACGGCCGGAGCATGGCTTCGGGTCATGAATTCGCGCTCACGTCTTGACACTCGCACCTGCCAAGCAGCAACCTTCCGGCAACGACGTGGGAGCGCTCCCACTCCAGGATGCGAGAACGACCTTCACCACAGGTCCGGGCAGGCCCCCGCCGAGCCGCGAACGGCCCCCGGACCCCCTGGCGCACAACGGGCACCACCTTTGGACGAGGAGAGTGGCATGCGCACTTCCAGCAGCAGACGCGGACGTGGACGCGGGCACCGCACCGCGCTCACCGCGGTCACCGCGATCGCCGCCGTCGCGACCGGCACGGCCCTGCTCACCGGTTGCGGCGGCGACAGCGGCAAGGACCCCGGTCCGACCGGCGGGGAGCAGATCACGCTGCGGATCGGAACCTTCGGCTCCTTCGGCTACGACAACGCCACCGGGGCCAAGCTGTACGCGGAGTACGAGAAGGCCCACCCGCACATCAAGATCGAGGAATCGAACGTCGCCGACGGCCAGAAGTACTGGGACACGCTCAAGCTGCGCCTGTCCCGCGACAGCGGTCTCGCGGACATCCAGGCCCTGGAGGTGGGATACATCGCGGAGGCGACCGGCCCCACCCTGGCGGACAAATGGACCGACCTGGGCAAGACGGGCGGCGCGGACCTCGGCGCGTTCCTCGACTGGAAGGTCAAGCAGGCCACCACGGGCGACGGCAAGGTCATCGGCCTCGGCACGGACATCGGCCCGATGGCCATCTGCTACAACAAGGACCTCTTCGCCCGGGCCGGACTCCCGACCGACCGCACCGAGGTCGCCGCGCTCTGGGCGGGCGACTGGGCGAAGTTCCTCCAGGCCGGCGAGACGTACAAGAAGAACGCCCCGGCCGGGACCGCCTTCCACGACTCCGCCAGCGGCCTGTTCAACGCCGTGATCTCCAGCGAGCCCGTGCAGTACGCCGACGCGAAGGGCGGGCTGGACTACGAGAACAGTCCGGGCGTGAAGAAGGCCTGGGACACCGCCGTGGCGGCGGCCAAGGGTGAACTGACCGCCAAGCTGCGCCAGTTCGACGAGAAGGGCACCTGGAACGCGGCCTTCAAGAACTCGAAGTTCGCCACCGTCGCCTGCCCCAGCTGGATGACGGGCATCATCAAGGACCAGGCGGGCCCGGAGAACCAGGGGAAGTGGGACATCGCCGCGCCGCCCGTGGCCGGCAACTGGGGCGGCTCCTTCCTCGCGGTGCCGAAGTCGGGCAAGCACACCAAGGAGGCGGCCGAGCTCGCCGCCTGGCTCACCGCCCCCGCGCAGCACGCCAAGGTCTTCGGCGTGAACGGCAACATCCCGTCCTCCAAGGACGCCCTCGCCTCTCCGGCCGTCCAGGACGCCAAGCTGCCGTACTTCGGCGACACCCCGGTCGGCAGGATCTACTCGCAGGCGGCGGCCGGCATCACCCCCGCCCCGATCAGCCGCTGGGACGGCCAGGTGAAGACCTTCCTCACCGACAACGGCATCCTCGACATCGAGCAGCGCGGCACCGACCCGGCGAAGGCCTGGGAGAACGTCAGGAAGCTGGTCGACGACAAGATCGACCAGTAGCGGGGACACCGCGTGACGGCCCGCCGCCGCATCCTGCGGGCGGCGGCCGTCACCGTCCGCACCACCCGTTCCGCTCCCCCGTACACGCCCCCGACCTCTCCCGTGGGCGCCCCCACCCAATACGCGACCTGGAAGGAAGCCCCCGTGGCCACCGCCGCACCGCCCTCCGGCCGGGCCGGCCTGCGCAGCACGCTCTACCGCCTGGACCTGAAGGCGACCCCGTACGTCTTCCTCGCCCCCTTCTTCCTCACCTTCGCGGCCTTCGGGCTCTTCCCCCTCGTCTACACGGGCTGGCTCTCGCTCCACCGGGTCGAACTCGGCGGCAGCGCGCAGTGGAAGGGGCTGGAGAACTACCGGTCCCTGGCGACCAGTGAGTTCTTCTGGAACGCGCTCGCGAACACCTTCACCATCGGCGCGCTGTCGACCGTTCCCCAGCTGCTGATGGCCCTGGGTCTGGCACATCTGCTCAACTACCGTCTTCGCGGCCGGAGTTTCTTCCGCGTCGCGGTCCTCGCCCCGTACGCCACCTCGATCGCGGCGGCGACGCTCGTCTTCGCCCAGCTCTTCAACACCGACTACGGACTGATCAACTCGGCGCTGGGCCTGGCCGGTTTCGATCCGGTCGCCTGGGAGTCCTCCAAGTGGCCGGCCCAGATCGCCATTTCGGTGATCGTGACATGGCGCTGGACGGGCTACAACGCGCTCATCTACCTGGCGGCGATGCAGGCCGTACCGCAGGACCTCTACGAGGCCGCGGCGCTCGACGGGGCCTCGCGCCTGCGTCAGTTCCTCAGCGTCACCATCCCCTCGATCCGGCCGACGATCCTGTTCACGATCGTCGTCTCGACCATCGGTGCCACCCAGCTGTTCGGCGAGCCGATGCTCTTCGGCGGCAGCGTGGGCATCAGCGGCGGCAGCGGGAACCAGTTCCAGACCCTGAGCCTGCTCATGTACGAGAAGGGGTGGGTGACCGGCGCGCTGGGCCAGGCCTCCGCCATCGCCTGGGTCATGCTGCTGCTCCTCCTGCTCATCGGCGGCGTCCAGCTGCTGATCACCCGCTCGAACGACAAGCGCAAGAACAAGCCGGGGAGCTGAGTCCATGGCCCGCACGCCCGATACGCCCGGGGTCGCCGCGGCGGCTCCGCGCGCCCGGCTCCTTCGCCAGTCGGCAGGCCGTCAGCACCACGCCGGACCGGTGACCTACGTCCTGCTGGGGCTCGCCGCCCTCGTCTCCCTCTTCCCGCTGTACTGGAACCTCGTCGCCGCCTCCCACTCGGGCGAACGCGTGGTCGAGGCCCCGGCCCCGCTCCTGCCCGGCCCCCGGCTCTTCGACAACCTCGCCTTCGCCTGGAACCAGGTCGACATGGGCAGGGCCCTGGTGAACACGACGGTCGTCGCCGGGCTCGTGGCCCTGTCCACCGTCCTGTTCTCCACCCTGGCCGGCTTCGCCTTCGCCAAGCTGCCCTTCAGGGGCCGGGGCGCCCTGCTGGCGCTCGTGGTCGCCACCATGACGATTCCGCCGCAGCTCAGTGTGATCCCGCTCTACCAGATCATCACCGACCTCGGCTGGGTCGATCAGCTCCAGTCGGTCGTCCTGCCCTCTCTGGTCGCTGCCTTCGGCGTCTTCTTCATGCGCCAGTACCTCGTCGAGGCGCTGCCGGTGGAGCTGGTGGAGGCGGCCAGGATGGACGGCGCTCACAGCCTGCGCATCATCTGGCACGTGGTCTTCCCGGTGGCGCGGCCCGCGATGGCGGTCCTCGGGATGCTCGTGTTCGTCCAGGCCTGGAACGACTTCTTCTGGCCGTTCATCGCGCTGACCCCGGACGGGAATCCGACCCTCCAGGTCGCCCTGGCCGGCCTCGGGGCGGGGGACCACACCGTCGACCAGGCCGTCGTGCTGACCGGCGCGCTGATCTCCACGCTGCCGTTGCTGCTGGTCTTCGCCGTGCTGGGCAAGTACGTCGTGGGCGGCATCACCGCCGGCGCAGTCAAGAACTGACGGCCCCTCCCCCCCTGTCCGTACCGCTGTCCGTACAGCATCCTCTTCCGCACTCGAGTTGGGAGCGCTCTCCTATGACCGCGTCCGAGACCCGGCCGTTCACCGCCGTCCGCTCTTTCCCGTCCGGCTTCCTGTGGGGCACGGCCACCGCCGCGTACCAGATCGAGGGCGCCGCCGGCGAGGACGGCCGTACGCCGTCCATCTGGGACACCTTCTCGCACACCCCGGGCAAGGTCTTCGAAGGCCATACCGGTGACGTGGCGGTGGACCACTACCACCGGTTCACCGAGGACGTCCGGATGATGTCCGAACTGGGCCTGGGTGCCTACCGGTTCTCCGTCTCCTGGTCGCGGGTGCAGCCGACCGGCCGGGGCCCCGCCGTCCAGAAGGGCCTGGACTTCTACCGCCGGCTCGTCGACGAGCTGCTCGCCGCCGGCATCGAACCCTCCCTCACCCTCTACCACTGGGACCTGCCCCAGCACCTGGAGGACGCGGGGGGCTGGCCCGAGCGCGCGACCGCCGAACGGTTCGCCGAGTACGCGGGCCTGGTGGCCGGCGCGCTCGGGGACCGGGTGGAGCGCTGGACCACGCTCAACGAGCCCTGGTGCAGCGCGTTCCTCGGCTACGGATCGGGGGTCCACGCCCCCGGCCGGACCGACCCGGTCGCCGCCCTGCGCGCGGCCCATCACCTGAACCTCGGCCACGGTCTCGCCGTCCAGGCCCTGCGGGCCGCGTTGCCCGGGGGCGGCCGGCTCGCGGTCTCCCTCAACCTCCACGAGGTCCGCCCGCTGGGCCCCTCGCCCGCGGACGCGGACGCGGCCCGCCGCATCGACGCCGTGGGCAACCGGATCTGGCTGGGCCCGATGCTGGAGGGCGCCTACCCCGCGGACCTGTTCGCGGACACCGCGCACCTGACCGACTGGTCCTTCGTCCGGGACGGCGACACCGCGACGGTCCACCAGCCCCTGGACCTGCTGGCCGTGAACTACTACACCCCGACGGTCGTCTCGCACGTCGCCGAGGGCGACCGCAAACCGCAGGACGACGGCCACGGCAACAGCGAGCACTCCCCCTGGCCGGGCGCGGACCGGGTTGCCTTCCACCGCGCGCCGGGCGAGCGTACGGCGATGGGCTGGCCGGTCGATCCGAGTGCGCTGTACGACCTGCTGACGCGGACCGCCGCCCGCTATCCGGGCCTGCCGCTGCTCGTCAGCGAGAACGGAGCGGCGTACGAGGACGAGGTCGGCCCGGACGGCACGGTCCACGACCCGGAGCGCGCCGCCTACGTCCACGCCCACCTCGGCGCCGTGCACCGGGCGATCGCCGACGGGGTGGACGTACGCGGCTACTTCCTCTGGTCGCTGCTCGACAACTTCGAGTGGTCGTACGGGTACGCCAAACGGTTCGGCGCGATCCACGTCGACTACGGGACCCTGAGGCGTACGCCCAAGTCGAGTGCGCACTGGTACTCGCGCGTCGCGCGGACGGGTGAACTCCGGGCCCCCGGTGCGCAGTAGCAGTCCGGGGACGGCCGGCCCGCGAGGCTCTGAGCTTGGTAAATCTCCTGTAAAACAAAGGAGTTGGGGCGTCGGGGAAGGATGCGCTCCGGGCCTACGGTGACCCGCATGACGAAAAGCGATGGGAACGACGACCAGAAGACCGACGTCCACGTGAGCATCATCGGCGGGCATCGCCTCGAGGGAGAGACGATTCACGAGCGGACGCTGACCGCGTCGCTCATCGGGGGCGCCAGCATCGACCTCACGGACGTCGACCTCCCCGACGGGGCCGAGATCAAGATCACCAAACTCAGCCTCATCGGGGGCGTCTCCCTCAAGGTCCGTCCGGACGTCACGGTGAAGGTCGGCGGCATCCGTCTCGGCGGGGTCAGCGACGCGGGCCCCACCGCGCCGGGCGGGCCGACGGTCCGGGTGGACGCGTGGGGGCTCCTGGGCGGGGTGAGCGTGGAGCGCGGCTGACGTCCGCCGGGGCCGGGCCCGCGAGGCGCCGGAGGGCCGGAGGGCCGGGGGCGTCGGAGGGCCCGGGGTCCCGCGGGCCCGAAGGCGTCGAGGAAGCGCAGTCGGCGGTGTGCCGGTTCATGCTCCCGGGGCCGCGCCGCGTCCGCGCGTGGCGCGCCGCATCGGGATCCCGTAGAGGATCGCCGCCACGGTGATGCCGACGGGCAGCGAGAGGTCCACGCCGCCCAGGGCGTGCGCGAGCGGACCCGTGTACAGGGTGGTGTTCGCGCAGAGGGCGGCCGCCGCGGTGCCCGCCGTGACGGCCAGCGCGCCGGCCCAGTTGACGCCCGCGGTGTACCAGAAGGGGCTGCCGGGGGTCTCGTCGGTGAGCGCGAGGCCGTCGTAGCGGCACCGGCGCAGCAGGATGTCGGTCGCGTAGACGGCCAGGCCGGGGCCCAGCAGGACGACGGTCAGCTGGAGGAGGTTGCTGACCGTGTCCAGGAAGTTGGAGACGAGGAGCGCGTACAGGGTCACCGCGACGGCGAGCACTCCGTCGACGATGACGCTGAGGGAGCGGCGGATGCGCACACCGACGGCCTGCAGCGCGAGGCCGGAGCTGTAGGCGGTCATGGCGTTGACGGCGATCGAGCCGAGCACCAGGGCGAGCAGGAACACGGGGACGAACCAGGCGGGCAGGACCGCCTCCAGGCCGGTCTGCGGGTCGGTCATGTCCACGGCGGTGGCGGCGAGGGCTCCCAGCGAGGTGACGGCGACGCCGGGCAGGAAGCCTCCGAGCGCGGTCCAGCCGGCGACGGCCCTCGGGGAGGCCGACCGGGGCAGGTAGCGGGAGAAGTCGGCGCTGTTGGTGTAGGAGAGCGGTCCGGCGGCGATGAGCGTGACCCCGCCGGCGAGGGCCGCCCACAGGGTGCCGCCGGTCAGCGGCTCGGCGGGCTCGTGGCCGAAGTCTGCGTGGCCCAGCACTCCGTAGGCCACGACGGCGAACGCGGCGGTGAGGACCACGGTGATCGGGAGGTAGAGCTTCACGATCGTCGCGTGCCCGTAGACGCTGATGGCCAGTGTGAGGACGGCGATGAGCACCACGACGGCGATCTTGACGCCGGTGTTCGCGGCGACGCCCGCCCTCTCCACGAGCGAGAAGGCCGCGATCGCGGCGGCGGCCAGGTTGAGGGCGATGTAGCAGATGCAGATCAGCCAGCCGTTGATCGCGATGTTCACCCGGTTGCCGCGGATGCCGAACATGGCCCGCACGATCACTTCGCTCGGCGTGCCCGAGGCCGGACCGGAGACGGCGAGGAGGCCGACCGGCGCCCAGAACAGGTTGCCCACCACGATGACCGCGATGGCCTGACCCAGGCTCAGGCCCATGAGGATCAGTGCTCCGCCGACCACCAGGTTCAGGTAGTTCACGTTCGCCGCCGCCCAGACGGCGAACAGCTCCCGCGCGCGGCCGTGGCGTTCGGCTTCGGGAATGTGGTCGATGCCGTGGGCCTCTACGCGGCCCGCCCGGTCCGGAGGCGGCGCCGCGCCGGTTCTCCGCGGGCCGGGCGGGTCCGTGGGCTGACGTGAATGCGGGTGCGGGTGCGAGTCCGGCTGCGGGTGCGGGTCCGGCTGCGGGTGCGGGTCCGGCTGCGGGTCGGGAATCGGGGATGCCATGGAGCCCTCCGGCGGCGGTCGTACCCACCTGCTCGCGCACGTGCTTGCGTATTGGTCGCACACTCAATGGCGTTGCCGCCATGCCGTCAAGCCCCGAGAGCAAGCGGACCCGGAAGGCTCCCGCCGCCCGACGTGCGGAAATGGTCGGCGGGGCTCATCCGGCAGGGGGTCGAGCGGAAGGAATTCCGTACGGACGACCCGCACATGACCGCCATCCGGATCCTGGTCGTGCTCGACGGCCTCGGCACCCGCGCGAACACCGGTACGGGCCTGCCCCCGCGGCCGTTGGCGCCGCCGGGTACCGTTCCGGCATGGACGTTTCCGTAACGAGTTCGACCTCCGAGAGCCTGCCGCCACCGGAAGTGATCAAGGACGCCGCGCGTCAGCAGCTGGTGAGACTGGGCGGCTCGGGACTGTCCCCGGAAGCCGTGGCGCGCGCGAGCGGCCTCTCCTTCACCGAGGTGGCAGCCGTCTTCCCGCACCGGGACGACCTGTTGACCGCTCTGGTCATCGACGCCTACGACGCGTCCGGCGCCGCGATGGAGCGGGCCGACGCGGCCGCCGCGGGCGCGGGCGCCTCGGCGGGTGCCCGGCTGCTCGCGGTCACGCGCGCGCTGCGGGAGTGGTCCTTCGCCAACACCGCCGAGTTCACGCTGATCTACGGCTCGCCCGTCCCCGGCTACCACGCCCCGCAGGACACCGTCCCGTCCGCCTCGCGCACGCCCGGGGTCCTCGCCGGCATCGTCCGCGCGGCGCTGGAAGGCGGCGAACTGACCCCGCCCCGGCGGGCGGTGCCCGGTCCGCCGCTGCTCCTGCCCGCGGCAGTGGAGGCCTTCGGGGGCGTGCCCGGGGCTCCGTTCCCGGACCTCATCGAGCGCGGCATCGTCCTGTGGAGCGGCCTCATCGGGCTCCTGGTGTTCCAGGTGTTCAGCCGTACCCACGACAGCGTCAGGGACGAGGCCGCGTTCTTCGACTACGCCGTCGCGGTGGCGGCCGAGAGCGTCGGACTCGTGGTCACCCCGGACGGGAGCACCGGCTGAGCCCTGCGCCCGCGTCGCTCCCGCCGGGGATCCCGGGGGGCCGTGCGGCCCGGCGCACACCTACGGGTTACCGTGTCCCTCCATTCGAGGGGGAAACGACGATGTCGCACAACACGGGGTGGGGACAGTACCCGCACCCGGAACAGCCCGTGCCGCAGTGGGGTGGCGGCTGGATGCCGCCACCAGCTCCGCAACCGGGCGTCATACCGCTCAAACCGCTCGGTCCGGGCGAGATAGTCGGCGGGGCCTTCGCGGCCTTCCGCCGGCACTGGAAGCCCCTGATCGGCATCATGCTCCTGGTACAGGGCATCGCGATCGTGGTCGTGGCCGTCGTGGCCGCAATCACCGTCGCGGCGGCGTACGGCCGGTTCTCCGCCGTATTCGACCTCGGGCCCGGGGAAAGCCCCGACGGCGCGGCCGTGGCCGGCCTGCTCCTGGCCCTCGTACCGGCCGGTGTGGTCCTGTTCGTCGTGGCGGCACTGGGCGCGGCTCTGATCGCCGCCCTGTGCCCCGCGGTGGTGCAGGAGGCCGTGCTCGGCCGACCCGCGACCTTCGGCGCGCTGTTGCGCCGCTCCTGGTCCCGGCTGCCGTCGGTGCTCGGCGCCCTGCTCCTGACCGGACTGGTCGCGGGCGGGCCGGTGCTCCTGCTCTACGCGATCGGCATCCCGCTGCTCGTCGTCTCCTCGGACAGCTCCGGTCCGGCGCCGGGCGGCGTCGCCCTGCTGTTCCTGGGCGTCCTGGTCTGCGTGCCCTTCTCGGTCTGGCTGACCACCCGGTTCAGCCTCGCTCCCGCCGCCGCGGTGATCGAGGGACTCGGCCCGGTCGCCGCGCTGCGGCGTTCGTCCCGGCTGGTCAGCGACGGCTGGTGGCGCGTGTTCGGCATCACGCTGCTCGGGTACCTCGTGGCGAGTGCCGTGGGCTACGCCATCCAGCTGCCGTTCAGCTTCGTCGGCATGTTCGCGCTCTTCCCGAGCCTGCCGGAGGCGGGCGACACCAATGTGGACCTCGGCTCGATGGCCTTCGGATTCCTGGTGTACGCGGGCGCGTTGCTGGTCGGCGCCATGATCAGCTCGCTGTTCCAGTTCACCTATCCGCAGCTGGCCCTCGCCCTGCTCTACGTGGACCAGCGGATCCGCAAGGAGGACCTCGCGGCGAGCCTGGTCGCGGCCGCCCACCCCGCCGAGACCGCGCGCCCCGCCGCTCCACCGGAGCCGGAGCAGGGCTGACACCGGGCCTTCCCCCGACGCGCCGGGGCCGGTCGGCGTACCGGGGCCGACCCCGGCCCCGGGCCGGCCCCGCCCGGCCCCCGGGTGGGCCCTCGCGCTTCCGCCCTCGCGCCTACACTGTTCGAATGATCTTCATTGTGGTGAAATTCCCCGTCCGGCCCGAGTACGTCGACCAGTGGCCCGAGAGGGTCGCGGAGTTCACCCGGGCCACCCGCGCCGAACCCGGGAACCTGTGGTTCGAATGGTCCCGCAGCCTGGAGGAGCCGGACACCTACGTGCTGGTCGAGGCGTTCCAGGACGACGCGGCGGAGGCCCACGTCACCTCCGGCCACTTCCGCGCCGCCCTGGAGACCATGCGCCCCCTGGTCACCCGTACGCCCGAGATCGTCAGCACCACCATCGAGGGCGCGACCGGCTGGAGCCGGATGGGCGAGCTGCAGGTCGACTGACCGCCGCCCCCGGCAGCCCGGCCCCGCGCGTCGATGGGTGCCGGCGATCCGGGCCGGGAAGACCGTCCCGGTGGAGGCGTTGTGCAACACGTTCAACAACGCCCCGCCGGGCACACCGTTGCCCCCGGCCCCCCTGCCCGGTTGATACGCCGGGGGTCGCCTGCCGACGGGCCGGTCCCTGAAGCCCGGCTCCTGAAGCCCGGCTCCTGAAGCCCAGCACCTGAAGCCCGGTCCCGGACGTCAGCAGGACGCCTGGACAGCCGTACTGAATTCAACCTTTGGGGCGATACACCGATGGCGTAGCGGCCGTAACGTTTCTTCCTGCACGCCCCTGAGCTGGGGGGATGCAGCCGAACCGGGCGCCCAGCACATCTGTTCTGCCCCGCCTCCGCGCCCGCCGTGATCTTGACGCCCCCTACAGTCGTGCCGCTCCCCCGAGATCTCCTGAGAGACGGCGTGACTTCCCCCTTGTCTTGCACAGAAGACCAGTTGACACCGCCGACCACCCGGCCCGCGCCGCCCGCGGCGGTACTGGAGGGCGTCGCCGGGTACGTCCCGGCCGCTGTGGTCCCCAACTCCGCGCTGCCCTCGGCGTGGGGCGTCGACGACGCCTGGGTGCACCGCCGCACCGGGATCCGGGAGCGGCGCCGGGCCGCGCCGGGGGTCTCCACGGGCGAGCTCGCCCTCGAAGCCGGACGCCGGGCCCTGGCCGTGGCCGGTGGCGCCCCCGTGGACACCGTGCTCGTGGCGACCTCCACTCCGGACCGGCCGATGCCCGCCATGGCTCCGCAGCTGGCCACCCGTCTCGGCCTCGGCGGCGCGGCGGCCTGGGACGTGAACGCCGCCTGCAGCGGGTTCGTGTACGGACTGGCCACGGCCGCCGGCGCGCTGCTGTCCGGCTGCGCGGACCGGGTCCTGCTCGTGGCTGCCGACGTGTACTCCACCCTCCTCGACCCCGGGGACCGCTCCGCGGGCATCGTCTTCGGCGACGGGGCCGGGGCCGTGGTGCTGCGCCGGGGCCGCTTCGGCGAGCCCGGGTCCGTCCTGGCCTTCGACCTCGGCAGCGACGGCTCGGGCGACGAGCTGATCGAGGTGCGCGGCGGCGGGGCCCGGGAGCGTTCGGCTCCCGAGGGGTACGGCCCGGCCGACCGGCACTTCCGCATGCGGGGCCACGAGGTGTTCCAGCACGCCGTGACCCGGATGACGCAGTCCTCCCAGACCGTGCTGAAGCACGCCGGCTGGTCGCCCGAGGACGTGGACCGCTTCTGCGCCCACCAGGCCAACGCCCGCATCGTGAGCGCCGTCGCGGAGCGCGTACCGGTACCCGGGCCCCGCCGGGTGACCAATATCGACCGGGTCGGCAACACCGGCGCGGCATCCATCCCGCTCGCCCTGGCCGATGCCGCGTCGCGCGGTGAACTGCACGCCGGGGAAAGGGTGTTGCTGACCGCGTTCGGTGCCGGGCTCACCTGGGGTTCGGCGGCCGTGCTCTGGCCGCGGCTCGACCGTGCGGTGCCCGGCATCGAACCGGCGCCCTGAGGACCCCTCCTCCCGGCCGACCCCCCTCCCTCGCCATCCCGCCCCCATCCCAGCCGTCCCGGAAGGACGTACAGCCATGCCCCCTGTCCAGACCGTCGTCACCACCGTGCTCACCGAGAAGTTCGAGGTCGCCCCCGAGGACGTCCTGCCCGACGCCACCCTCGAAAGCCTCGACCTCGACTCCCTCGCCCTCGCCGAGCTGGCCCTCGCCCTCCAGGAGGAGCTCGGCGTCAAGGTGGAGGAGCACGAGGCCGCCAAGCGCACCACCATCGCCGAGCTCGTGGCCGTACTCCACGCCAAGCGGACCGGGCAGGACGCCCTGTGACGGCTGGTCAGCACCGGAGCGCCGTCGCCGTAACCGGTCTGGGGATGATCACCCCGGCCGGTGTCGGCCGGGAGGCCACCTGGGCCGGTGTACGGCAGGCCCGCTCCACGGCGGCCACCGATCCCGAACTGAAGGACTGCCCGGTCGACTTCTCCTGCCGGATCCCCGCGATGACCCCCGAACAGGGTCGCATCGGCGGCGGCAAGGCCTGGCGCATGGGCCGCTTCACCCAGCTCGCGGTGCTGGCCGCCCGGGAGGCGGTGGCCGACGCGGGGCTCGACCCCACCTCCTGGGACGGCGCGCGCGTCGCCGTCGTGATCGGTTCGGGGCTGGCCGGGGCCGCCCATCTGGAGACCCAGACCCTCCGCCACCACCAGGGCGGACCCGATCTGGTCTCACCCTCCCTCGTCCCGATGCTGATCTCCAACATGGCCGCCGGTGAGGTCTCCGCCGACCTCGGTGCCCACGGGCCCTCCCTGGCCACCGAGACGGCCTGCGCCTCCGGGGCCACCGCCCTGGCCGTGGCCCGCGACCTGCTGCTCTCCGGAGCCTGCGACATCGCGGTGGCGGGCGGCGCGGAGGCCGCCGTGACCCCGGTGGTCACCACCGGCTTCGCCCGGATGGGCGCGCTGTCCGGCCGGGTGGACCAACCCGGCCTGGCCTCACGGCCGTTCGCCGCCGACCGCGACGGCTTCGTCATCGCCGAGGCGGCGGCCGTACTCGTACTGGAGCGGACCGCGGACGCGGCGGCCCGGGGGCGCTCCGGCTACGCGCACCTCGCCGGAGCCGGCCTCACCTCGGACGCGCACCACCCGACGGCGCCGTCCCCCGGCGGGGAGCACGCCGAGGCGGCGCTGCGCGCGGCGCTCGCACAGGCCGGACTGTCCCCCGCGGACGTCGACCACGTCAACGCCCATGGCACCTCCACACCGCTGAACGACCGCACCGAGGCCGAACTGATCGCCCGCGTACTGCCGCACGGGCCCAGCGTGACCGCCGCCAAGGGGGTGCTCGGCCACAGCCTCGGCGCGGCCGGGGCCGTCGAGGCCGCGCTCACGGCGCTGACGATCAGGGACTCCCGGGTCGCACCGATCGCCAACCTCACGGCGGACGGCTGCGGTTACCCGATCGACGCCGTGACGGGCCCCGTACGGGAGCAGCGGGTCGCCGCCGCCGTCAGCCACTCGTTCGGCTTCGGCGGGCACAACGTGGTCCTCCTCCTCACCGCGCCCTGACCACCGCCTCCCCACTCCAGCAGAAGGCTTCGTACTCTTGGCCGTTCACAGTGCCGTCGTCCACGCCACCGTCCACGTACCGCAGGAGCGCCAGAGCGTTTCCGCGGTCGAGGACCGCTTCCGGGCGGGCAGCCCCGGCATCCCGATGTCCCGGGGCGTACTCCAGCACATGTACGGGCTGGCCCAGCGCACGGTGGCGCCGCCCGAGGAACAGCCCTCCGACCTGGCGGTGCACGCGGCCCGGAGCCTGCTGGAGGAGAGCGGGACCCTCACGGGGGAGGTGGACCTGCTGCTGTACGCCGGCATCCTCGCCGATATGGAGGAGCCCGCGACCGCTCATGTGGTCGCGGCCAAACTGGGCCTGCAATGCCCGGTGTTCGACCTGAAGAACGCCTGCAACGGGGTGCTGAACGCACTGGAGGTGGCCGACGCCTTCGTCCGGACCGGGCAGTACCGGCGGGTGCTGATCACCAGCGCCGAGGTCAGCACCCGGGAGAGCCGGTGGAGCGTCACGGATCCGGACGAGGTGCTGAACGCCCTGCCGAGCCTGAGCACCGGGGACATGGGCTCGGCGGTGCTCGTCGCCGCGAGCGGCAGGCCGGGGATCCTCGGGAGCCGGTTCTTCGCCAACTCCTGGGGCTGGCAGGCCGCGACGCTCCCCAATCCGTACGCGAACCACCGCAGGATGGGTCGGCTGGAGATCGACTCGGCGCAGCTCGTGGCCTCCTTCGAGGGGATGCCGGCGAAGGTGCGCGCGGCGGTGCGCGAGATGGGGGTGAGCGTCGAGGACTTCGACCTCGTCTGCGTGCACCAGCCCTCGGTGCCCTTCACCCGGGTGGCGTGCGACTGGGTGGGGGTGGACCCGGCGCGGATCCTGTCCACCTTCCCTGCGCACGGCAACGTGGCCACCAACACCATCCCGCTGCAGCTGGCCACCGCACTCGGCTCGGACCGGCTCCATCCGGGTGACCTGGTGGGCATGTTCGGGTTCGCGAGCGGCGCGAGCGCCGGTGTCGTCGTCTGCCGGTGGTGACGCGATGACCACCACCGGCCCGATGGAACCGGGTCCCGTACGCATCCCACCGCTGCCGCCCGGGCAGTGGACGCCCGCGCTGCGCGAGCTGCTGGCCGGATCCGCCCAGGACGGCCCCGGCCGGGTGAACCTCTTCGGCACCCTCGCCCACCACCCGGGGCTCGCACACGCCTGGCTCTCCCTCGCCCGGGTCCTGACCCACGAGGGCACGCTGACGCACCGCCAGCGGGAGCTGGTCGTCCTGCGCACGGCGTACCGGCGCGGCGGCTCCTTCGTGTACGACCGGCACCGCGCGGTCGCGGCGGAAGCGGGCCTGGACTCCCGGGAGGTGGCGGCCACCGCCGCCGCGCTCGGGGAACACCCCTGGGACAGGGGCGATCTGGCACTGCTGGAAGCCGCCGACGCGCTCGCGGCCGGTCAGCCGCTGCCCCAGCCGCTGTGGGACCGGCTGGCGGACGGGCTGCGCCCCGACCAGCTCATCGAGCTCCTGATCCTCGCCGGGCAGTGCGCCACCATGTGCGCCGCGCTCGACGCCCTCCGCACCCCGCCCGACGGCGGCCGAACCCCCTCCGGATGAGACCCGCCACCATGACCCTGACCAGCGCCGCCACCACGACCACCGACTCCGCCGGCGAGTCCGACCCCGCCGCCGCCACCACCGAGTCCGACCCCGCTGCCACCGCCGCCGAGTCCGCCGCGGCCCCCGCCCCGGGCCCGCTCTCCCTGCCCGCCGGATACGGTTCCTGCCCCTACGACCCGCCGCCCGGCTACACCGAGGCCGCCGCCGGGAGCCCGGTCAGCCGCGCCGTGCTCCCGGACGGCTCACCCTGCTGGCTCGTGACCGGCCATCAGGAGGTGCGCGCCGTCCTCGCCGACGCCCGTTTCAGCGCCGACGCCCGCACCCCCGGCTTCCCGTTCCTCTCCCCCGGACAGCGCCAACTGGCCACCGCTCAGCCGAGCTTCATCCGCATGGACGACCCGGAGCACGCCCGGCTGCGCCGGATGGTCGCCAAGGACTTCCTGACCCGCCGGATCCAGGAACTGCGCCCCGCCATCGCGGAGGTGGTGGAGAACGCGGTCGACGCCATGACGGCGAACGGCCGCCGGAGCGCCGACCTGGTCGCCGATTTCGCGCTGCCCGTCCCGTCGCTTGTCATCTGTCTGATGCTGGGGGTCCCGTACGAGGACCATTCGCTGTTCCAGTCGCTCAGCCGGACCCTGCTCGACAACACCACCGACCCCGGCCGGGCCGCCGCGGCCCACCGGGAGCTGATGGGGTACCTGGCGACGCTGGCCGAGCGGAAGCGGGAGGCGCCCGGGGACGACATCCTCAGCCGACTGGCCGTGCGGCCCGATCTGACGGCTCAGGAAACGGCCTCGCTCGGCTTCATGCTCCTGATCACCGGGCACGAGAGCACCACCAACATGGCCGCGCTCAGCGTCCTGGCCCTGCTCCGCCGCCCGGACCAGGCCGCCCTGCTGCGGGCCGACCCGGGGCTGATCCCGGGGGCGGTGGAGGAACTCCTGCGCTACCTCACCATCATTCACCTCGGGCTGGGCCGCGCGGCCACCGCGGACGTCACCGTCGGCGGAGCGGCGATCCGGGCCGGCGACGGGGTGATCTGCATGCTGTCCACCGCCAACCGGGAGCCGGAACTCTTCGGGCCGCAGGCACCGGACGGCACCGCGTCCTGCCCCGCCGAACTGGACGTGACCCGGGACGCGCGCCGCCACGTGGCCTTCGGGCACGGTGTGCACCAGTGCCTGGGCCACACACTGGCGCGCGTCGAGCTCCAGATCGTGCTGGAGACCGTACTGCGCAGACTGCCGGGCCTGCGACTGTCCCTGCCCGAGGAGCGGCTGGTGTTCCAGCGGGACGCCATCGTCTACGGCCTGCGGGAGCTCCCCGTCACCTGGTGAAGCGGGTCCGTCTCATACGGGGGCCGGTGCCCTTTCGGCCGCAGCCCGGAGCTCCGCGAAGCGTTTCCCGGACCGCGCTTCGCCCCCGTACGCCGCCATGTCACCGGGTTCGGGGAGCCAGTCGCGGGAGGGGTCGTACTCCAGCCAGCGGCTGCGGGCCGACTCCTCGGCGAAGGCGCCCACGAGCGCGTCCAGCCGGGGGTGCCCGCCCTCGCCGCGCCACAGGAGGGACCAGGCGTACAGAGGTGTCGGGTCCACCAGCGGCACCGACCTGATGCCCGGGATCCGCGGGAGCGGCGCGTCCGCGGGCATCAGCGTGAAGCGGCGGACGTCCCCGGACAGGCCGCCGAGGAAGTGGTCCAGCCCCAGGTTCGCCCCCTCGGCGTGCTCACGAACCGCGAACCGCTCGGCGAAGCGGTGCAGGAAGTCCAGCCGGTCCAGCGCGCCGGGGGTCCACAGCACGCTCTCCGCCAGTTGTACGGGGCGCAGCGCGGCCGCTCCCGCCAGGGGATGGCCCCCGCGCCGAGGACCGAGTCCACCGGCTCCAGCCGCACCAGTCGGTGCGTCAGCCCCGCGGGCAGCGGCGGGTGGACCCGGCCGAAGGCCGCGTCGACGTCCCCATTGAGCAGTGCGGCCGCCACGGACGGTAGATCGCGGCCGTGCCCCAGTTCCAGGGCCGGTCCGCCGGTGCGGGCCGCCACCTGGGCCAGCGTCCGCATGGGCGCGTACAGGTGGCCCCATACGTCCACCCGTGGCGGACGGTGCTCGTCCCGTACGGCGGCCACCGCCCGGTCGGCGGCGGCCAGGGCCTGCCGGGCCGGTGTCAGGAAGCGGTGCCCCGCGTCGGTGAGCCGCACACCCCGGCCGTCCCGGTGGAACAGTGCGGAGCCGAGTCCGGACTCCAGCCGGGCGATCCCGCCCGTCCGGTGGAGTTCGCCGACGACGTCCAGCCCGTCCCCGCCGCCGACGAGGCGCTGGTCCGCGTGGAGGCGTTCTCGCCCAACCGCGGCGAGACCTTCCTCCTGGAGAACCCGAGGCCGGGGCTGGTTCCCGGCAAGGACGTGGCGGGGCTCGTGGTGCAGGCGGCGGCCGACGGGTCCGGGCCGCCGATCGGCACCCGGGTCGTGGGCCATCCGGCCAAGGGCGGCTGGGCCGAGTACGTGGCCGTCCCCACGCACTCGCTGGCCGTGCTGCCCGGCGCGGTGGACGCCGTGCGGGCCGCGGCCCTGCCACTGGCCGGGATCACCGCGCTGCGGCTGCTGCGCGCGGCCGGCGGTGTGGCGGGGCGGCGCGTCCTGCTGACCGGCGCGTCGGGCGGGGTGGGGCACTACCTCACCGAGCTCGCCGCGGGCGCGGGCGCGGAGGTCACCGCGGTGACGGCCACCGCCCGGCGCGGCGAGCGGCTGCGCGCGCTGGGCGCGGCGGCGGTGGTGCACGATGTCGCCGGGGCGCGGGGGCCGTTCGACGTGGTGCTGGAGTCCACCGGTGGCGCCGCCCTGCCGGTGGCGCTCGCCAAGCTGGCCGCAGGCTCCACGCTGATCTGGTTCGGCCAGGCCAGCCGGACGCCGGTGACGCTGGACTTCTTCGACTTCTTCACCGGTCCTGAGGGGTCCGCCATCCGGCACTTCCACTACGCGGGCGCCCCGTACGGCGAGGATCTGGCCACCCTGGTGCGCCTGGTGGATTCCGGGCGGCTGCACCCGGAGATCGACCGGGTCGAGGACTGGGGGCGGACGGCCCGGACCCTCGTGGATCTGCGGGAGCGCCGGATCCGCGGCAAGGCCGTCCTGACCACGGGTGCGGGCCGGTGAGCGCCGCGGACTTCGCCGACGCCCGGCTGAGCCGGGCCACCGGGGCCGGGCTCGATCCGCACGCGTACCTGCGCGCCGCGGCCGGGGCGGCCCGCGCCGAGGACTGGAGCGGGTCGCTGATCCGTACCGCACGGCAGTACGTCACCCGCGCGCGGCGGGCGGCCTCGCCCGTCTCGGCCGGTGAGTACGAGCAGGCGGCCGCGCGGTGGTTCCACTTCGCCACCCTGGCCGCGTGCGGGGACCACGCGCGGGCCGCCGCGGAGGCGGACGCCGCCATGGGCCGCGCCCTGGCCCTGCTGGAGCCCGGCGCCCGCCGGATCGAGGGCCCCGGCTTCGCCGGCTGGCTGCGCGGGCCCGCCGACGCGAAGGCCGTGGTGGTCGTCGTACCCGGACTCGACTCCGGCAAGGAGGAGTTCCACCTGCTGGCCTCGGCCCTGCTGCGCAGGGGGCTGGCCGTGTTCGCCATGGACGGCCCGGGGCAGGGCGTGCTCGCGGCGACCACGACCGTCCGGGCGGACTACGACCGGGTGATCGGCCGGGTCGCCGACGCGCTCGGCCTCGATCGCGTCGGCCTCGTCGGGCTCAGCCTGGGCGGCTACTACGCCGCGCGGAGCGCCGCCCTCGAACCGCGGGTGGCGGCCGCCGCGGTGGTGAGCGGCCCCTTCCGGATCGACTGGGAGGCGCTGGCGCCGGTCCTGCGGGAGATCATCGCCCGGCGCGCCGGAGGGGCCGGTGCGGCACGCGGGTTCACCGGCCAGGTCGACCTGTCGGCGCTGGCGCCGCGCATCGGCTGCCCGCTCCTGGTGGTGGACGGGGGCCAGGACCTGGTCCCCGGTGTGGTCAACGGGGAGCCGTTGGCCCGCCTCGCGGCGCACGGTGAGTACCTGCTCGTCCCGCACGGGGACCACTTGCTGGGCAACGCCCGGCCCGACTGGCTGCCCGCGACGGCGGATTGGCTCGCGGCGGCGCTCACCGGGACCGGCGGCTGACGGAGTGTTCGCAGCCGGCCGGTCTCCGGTCCGCGGGAGCGGGTCTCCCGCGGACCGGAGGAGCGGACGGTGCCGCCTCTCTGCCCCCGGTCAGGAGATGGTGATGAACCGGGCGGTGCTCGGTACTCCCTGGGCGTCGAGGGCGAAGAGCATGTAGCTGCCCGGCAGGACCACGCCCGTGTCGGCGGGTACGGACACCGTGTACGCGCCTGCCCCCGCGGGCGCCGACACCAGGGGTACGCGCCGCTGGTCGTTGTCGGTGGAGTGGGTCGCGGCCGCCGCTCGCATCAGGACGAACGACGCGACCGGCGACCGGGTGGACACCGTCAGCGAGGTGCCGGGGGCCGTCCTGGCGGGAACGCCTCCGGTGATCTCGGGACGGTCCTTCGGTGATCCGTCCGCGTTGAGCAGGTTGGGCGGGGTGAAGACGGCCCCGTCGGCGTGGTTGGTCGCGCAGTCGCCGCACAGACCCCCGCCGCCGGAGAAGATCCGTCCGTCCGGCAACAGGTTGGCCACGCTGTGGTAGTTGCGCGGGATGGCCATGGTCGCGAGCGGGGTGAAGACGCCCGTGGCCGGGTCCCACAGCTCGGGGGTCAGGACCGAGGTCGCGTCGCTGAACGGCACCGGATAGGCCTGTCCGCCGAAGACGACGACCTTGCCGTCGGGCAGCACCACGCTGTTGCTGAAGGCGCGGGCGTACTCCATGTCGCCGGTCCGGGCGGTCTCGACCTGGCTGCCCGAGATGCTCACGGTGTACGCCCGCCGCGTGGCGGGGGTCTTCTCGTAGGCGGGCGAACCGCCCAGGGTGAGGAGCTTTCCGATGTCGTAGGCCACCGCGTTGCCGGTCATCGCGTCGGCGCTGTCGGCTCGGGTTCCGGCGGGAGTGATGCCGCCCGTGCCGCTGGTCGAGATCCAGTTCATCTGCTTGCTCGGACCCAGCTGGAGCACCTTGCCGCCCGAAGTGGCGTGCAGCCACATGTGGTTGTCGGCCCGGTAGGGTCCGGCCGGGTCGGCCGTGGACGCCGGGACGGCGGAGACGCCGGGCAGCCGGCGCCACGTACGGGTGTCCGGCGACCAGACCTCGCCGGCCTTGTCGCCCGCGGGCCCGCTCCAGGAGCCGCCCAGGACGAAGGCCTCACCCGTGGAGAGCAGGGTCATGGCCTGGTAGCCGCGGGCGATGTTCATGCTGGTGGTGGCGGACCACTCGTCGGTGGCCGGATCGTAGATGCTGGCCTTCTCCGCGTTGCTGCCCCCGGTGACCAGCACCCGGCCGTCGGCCAGCATGGCTATGCCGGGACAGAACATGTCGTGCCCGGTGTTGTCGATGCGGCGCTGGGTGACCTTGCCGGTCTTCAGGTCCAGGATCGCGGTCTGGGTGTAGCCGTTGCTGCCGCCGAAGCGGTCCAGTGCGTACGCCGACCAGGCCAGCAGCTTGTCGCCCGGCAGGGCGGCGGTGGCCACGGGGACCAGGGGGAAGCCGGTGATCCGGCCCCAGGACCCGTGGATTGCGGGGCTGGCCGGTCCGCTCAGGCGGATCTCGGCGGCCGAGGTCCACGGCCCCCGGGCGCCGGCCTCCGTGGTCACGGTCAGCCGTACGAAACGGGTGTTCTCGGTACGGGTGAAGGTGGCGGTCTTGACGGTGTCGTCGTCCCGCCAGGTGCCCGCGGCCACCGGGGCGCCGAAGGTGGTGCCGTCGGCGCTGGTGGTGACCGTGTACGCGCCCGCCCGGCCGTTGGGGCCGCTCGACCGGGGGTGGTAGACCAGCGCGGAGACCGCTGTCGTGCGGTGCGTGTCGATGGTGATGCTGTGCGGGAGCGGGGTGGGGGTGGCGGACCACTTGCTGTGCCAGAGCGTGCCGGTGTCGCCGTCGAGCACGTTGGCGGCGCGGCCGTTCTCGCCGGTCGTCTCCTCGTCGCTCGCCGCGGCCGTCCATCCGGTCCGCGACAGGTCGACGGTGGCCGCCGGGGTGCCGGGGTCGCCCAGTACGTTGATCTCGGAGGCGGAGCTCCAGGGACCGCGGCCGCCGGCCTCGGTGAGCGCCGTCAGACGTACGAACCGGGCTCCCTGCGGGGCGAACCCGAGCGTTTTGGCACCCGCGTCGTCCGCGAGGGTGCCGGTGGCGACCGGGGCCGTCCAGGTCTGCCCGTCCGTGCTGACGCTGATGCCGTACTCGCCGACACGGCCGTTGGACCCGTTGGTGCGGGGGGTGTAGACGAGCGCCGAGACGACGATCGTCCGTTTCATGTCCAGGGTGATGCTGTGCGGGAGCGGGGCCGGGGTGCCGGACCACTTGCTGTGCCAGAGCGTGCCGGTGTCGCCGTCGAGCACGTTGGCGGCGCGGCCGTTCTCGCCGGTCGTCTCCTCGTCGCTCGCCGCGGCCGTCCATCCGGTCCGGTCGAGAACCGGGGCCGAGGGCTCCATGGCGTTCGCCGGCACGATGCCGTGGTGCGGGGACTGCGTCGCGGTCTGCTGGTCGAAGGGGACGGGTGCGGGCCGGGGCTCCGGGGCGCGGCCGGCCGCGGCCGAGCTCCCGACACCGAGCCATGGGGTGAAGCCGATCAGCGACGCGCCGACACCGAAGGCTATGAGCGTTCGGGAGCGGCGTAGCGCGCGGGATAAGGCGGGGAAGCGCCTGGACTGCAATCTGACCTCCTGGAGCGAACGTGCATGCCCCATGGAAGATAGGTCAACGCATCCACAACTCACCTAAATCAGCAGAGAGTTGACGCAAAAGCGCATCGGCTACAACGGTACGTCTCCGGTGGCCGCGAACGCGCCCCCGTGGCCGGGCACGATCAGGTCGGCGGCTGCCAGCACCCGCAGCCGGGACGCCCGCAGAACCCCACGGTCCGGGGCCACCGGGTCGTCGGCCGGTCCGGCCGCGTGCCACCACAGGTCACCGGCGAACGCGACCACCCCCGAGTCGGTTCCGGCCAGCAGGGTGATGTCCTCGAGGCTGTGGCCCGGAGTGCGGATCAGCCGGAGCGACGGGGTGAGTTCGTAGCCCTCCGCGTCCCGGTTGCGCCACTGGTCGCCGGAGTACTCCACCTTGTGGTCGTGGACCAGGGCCCGGCCGAACAGGCCCGCGTTCATGGTGTTGTCCGGGTGGTGGTGGCTGAGCACCACGTCGGTGATGTCGTCGGGGCCGAGCCCCAGTTCCGCGAGCGGGCCGAGGATGTCCTCGCGGCTCGCCACCATGCCGGGGTCGAAGACGATGTGCCGGCCGGCGTCGGACACGTAGGAGACGGTGGCGGCGACACCGGGGCCGGTGGAGCCGACGTAGCCGGTGGTCAGGATCTTGTAGACGGCGTCGCGGCCGAGCGGGGCGTCCGTGGCGCCGGCCGTCGTGGTGTTCGCCGTGTTGGTGTTCGTCGCGCTGTCCGTCGTCTTCGTCATGTCCGCAATCCTTCCGCGCGGCCCGGGGGGCCACGAGTGGCACATCTGCCAGTGATCGCGGGATTCGTGCCAGGCGTGGCAGACTGCACCCGTGCCGCCCTTCACGACCGTCGCCGCCTACGTCCCACCCGGCGCCGGCATGCTCGCCGTCGGGATCGTCAGCGAGGTGTTCGGCCCGCACGGGCCGGGGCTGCCCGGCTTCGACTTCGCGCTCTGCGCCGACCGGCCCGGACCGGTTCCCACCGACACCGGAGTTCCGCTCGCGGTCGCACACGGTCTCGACCGGCTGGCCGCCGCCGATCTGGTGATCGCCCTGCCGGGGGCCGGTTTCCGCACCCCGCCCGGCCCCGCCGTGCTCGACGCGCTGTCGTCCGCGTACGAGGGCGGCTCGCTGGTCGCGGCCCACTGCGTAGGTACGTTCGCCCTCGCCGAGGCCGGGCTGCTCGAAGGGCGGCGGGCCACCACCCACTGGCGGTTCGCCGGACTGCTGGCCGACCGCCACCCGGAGGTCACTGTCGAACCCGACGCCCTGTACATCGACGAAGGGCGGATCATCACCGGCGCGGGGGCCGCCGCGGGCTTCGACCTGTGCCTGCACCTGCTCAGGCGGGAGCACGGGGCCGCGATGGCCAACGCCGTTGCCAGGGACATGGTGCTGCCCTCCCACCGCGAGGGCGGGCAGGCCCAGTACCTGGCCGCCCCCGTCCCCGGGGACTGCGAGGACGAGCGCCTCGCCGGGGTGCTCGCCTGGGCCCGCGAGCACCTCCACGAGCCGCTTCCCGTCGCGGAACTGGCCGAGCGGGCCGTGATGAGCAAGCGTTCCTTCGCCCGCCGATTCACCGCCGCGACCGGTACCACCCCGCACGCCTGGCTCCGCAACCTCCGGCTGAGCGGCGCCGAGGAACTCCTGGAGACCACGGACCTGCCCGTGGAGGAGATCGCCCGCCGCGTCGGGTACGGGAGCGCGGCCGTCCTGCGCGAACAGTTCGTACGGCGCCGGGGAGTGCCGCCCCGCTCCTACCGGCGCTCGTTCACGAGCACACCGTCGTACTGAGCCTCAGGCAGTGGCCCCGTCCCGGGCGTCCCCGTCCAGGTACTCCTCGCGGATCTCGCGCGGGCCGAAGGGCCAGACCTTTTCGAAGCGGGCCCACACCGCGAAGGCCACGCAGCCGAGGGCCAGCCAGGCCAGGGACCATTCGATGGGGTGGCGGCCGGGAGAGTTCTCGTCGGCGTACCCGTAGATCACCAGCCATCCGGTGAGGGCGATCAGGCTGGGCAGCGGGTAGAGCCACATCCGGTACGGGCGGCGCAGCGCGGGCCGGCGCCTGCGCAGCACGGTCAGCGCCAGGATCTGGGCCAGCGCCTGCACCAGGACCATCACGGTGGTGAGCAACTGGATGAGGGTGACCAGGTCGGTGTGGCGGCCGATGAGGAAGCCGACGGCGGTGACCGCGCCCATGGTGGCCAGGCCCACGACCGGGAACCGGTGCCGGGCGTGCAGCTTGGCGTACGGGCGGAAGAAGACCCGGTCGCGCGCCGCGTCGTAGGGCACCCGGGAGCCGCCGAGCAGGCCGGTGAAGACCGAGGCGAAGGCCGTGACCAGGATGAGCACCGTCACCACCTGCGCGGCGCCCTTGCCCCAGGTCTCCTCCAGGACGGCGGAGGCGACCGAGGTGGAGGCGATGTCCCCGGGGTCGAGCATCCGGTGCCAGTCGAGGACTCCGAGGGAGCCGATCTGGAGCAGCAGGTAGATCGCCATGATGCCGAGGATGGAGAAGACCACGGAGCGCGGGATGGTGCGCCCGGGATCCTTGATCTCCGCGCCCATGTAGGCGGTGGTGTTGTAGCCGAGGTAGTCGTAGATGCCGATGGTCAGGCCCGCGGCGAAACCGGCCCAGAAGGTGCTGCTGGTGAGCTCGAAGGCGCCCGCAGGGTAGGTGAAGGCCAGGTCGAAGCTGAAGTGCGTGGCCGCGGCGGCGATCACCAGGACCACGGCGGCGATCATCACGCACCACATCACCGTGGTGATCCTCGCGATGTGGGCGATGCCCCGCCACAGGAGCAGGACCACGAGGGCGATGACGCCGAGCCCGACCGCATCGCCGCCGCCCTGCCCTAGGTGTATTGCCCTGTGAGGTTGGGGACGCGGCTGGCGGGTGGTTTGCCTGCGAGTGCGGTGTGTCCGCGGTGGTGATTGTAGGTGTGCAGCCACTTCGGGAACGCGTCGCGGCGTTCCTGTTCTGACTGGTAGGGGCGGGCGTAGGCCCATTCCTCGGCGAGGGTGCGGTTGAGGCGTTCGACCTTGCCGTTGGTTTGTGGCCGGTAGGGCCGGGTTCGCTTGTGGGTGATCCCCGCTGCCGCCAGTGCGTCCCGCCAGAGGTGGGATTTGTAGCAGGAGCCGTTGTCGGTCAGGACCCGCTCGACGGTGATCCCGACGCTCGTGAAGTAGGCGTGCGCCCGCTGCCAGAAGGCGGTGGCGGTTTCTTTCTTCTCGTCGGTGAGGATCTCGCTGTAGGCGAGGCGGGAGTGGTCGTCGACGGCGGTGTGGATGTAGCTGTAGCCCAGGCGGGGCCGCTTCCTGCGGCCGGCCTGGCGGCCGAGGGTCTTGTGGCCGCCGCCGTCGGGGATGTTGCCGAGCTTCTTGATGTCCACGTGGACGAGTTCGCCGGGCTTGTCGCGTTCGTAGCGTCGTATGACACGGCCGGTGGCCCGGTCCAGATGGCTCAGGCGGGCCAGCTTGTAGCGGGTCAGGACGCGGTGCACGGTTGAGGGCACCAAACCCAGCAGGTGGGCGATGCGGGCCGGTCCCCACCGGCGCAGGACGCGGACTTTGATGATCCGGCGTTCGGTGCGGGTCGGGGTCCGGCGCGGGCTGTGACGCGGGCGCGAGGAGTGGTCACTCATGCCCGCTTCGCCGTGATCTCGGTAGCGGTCGGCCCACCGCTGGGCCGTCGTCGGCGAGACCTGGAAGCGCTCGCCTGCACGGCGGTAGGTCCAGCCGTCTACGACCACGCAGCGGGCAAGGCGCAGGCGTCCGGTCTCGGTCAGGGGTGCATTACGGTGGGGCATGAGGGCCTTCTGTCGTTCGGTGTAGACGTCGCAATCCACACCGAACCCGGAAGGCCCTCACCCGTTCAAGACGCCTCAGCCGAGACCTCCATCACCCGTCCACAACCTCCCGAGGCAATACACCTAGGCCGGGCAGCAGGTAGCCGAGGTACTGGACGAAGCCGACCACTCCGGTGGACATGATCAGGGGAATGAACAGGATGGCCGTCCAGACGAACAGGAACGGCATCAGCCGGCCCGTGCGGTACTGGAAGGCCTGCCGCAGGTAGACGTAGCTGCCTCCCGACCCGGGCATCGCGGCACCCAGTTCGGCCCAGATCAGCCCGTCGGCCAGGGCCAGGACCGCTCCGGCGAGGAAGCCGGCCACCGCCTGCGGTCCGCCGAACGCGGCCACCATCAGCGGGATCGTGACGAACGGCCCGATGCCGCACATCTGGCTCATGTTGATGGCCGTGGCCTGGAACAGGCCGACCCGGCGGACGAATCCGCCGTCGGGGGGTGGCGATCCGGACATGGGGGAACTCCCGGGGAGGCGTCGGGCGGAGCGGGCGTGCTTAAGTTAGGAACCTTTACTTAAGCCGTCAAGACCTTCGGACGGACTTCGGGGCGATGCGCGAGAATGCTCCGATGACCAGCAGTGACGAGAATGCCGAGCAGCCCTGGAACCCCCAGCGGCAGCGCAGCGCCAATGAGCGGCTGCTGCTCGGCCGCCTCCGCGCCGGCGGAGCGGCGTCCCGGGCCCAGCTCGCCCGGGAGACGGGCCTGTCCAAGCCCACGGTGTCCAGCGCCCTCGCCGCGCTGGAGCAGTCGGGACTCGTGCGCGAGGCCGGTACGCACACCCCCGAGCGGGGCCGGGCCGCCGTGCTCTACACCCCGGATCCGGCCGCCGGATACGCACTCGGCATAGACATCGGCCGCGGCTGGCTGCGGGTGGCGCTCGCCGACCTCGACGGCACGGTCGTGGCCCGCACCGACGTCCGCAACCGGGCCCGCACTTCGGGTTCCATGGCCGGTCTGGCCGTCACCACCGCCCACGAACTCGTCGAAACCTCCGGCGTACCCGCCCACAAGATCACCCAGGCCGTGGTCGGCACCCCGGGCATCTACGACGAGGAGACCCGCCGGGTGCGCTACGCCCAGCACTTGCCGGGCTGGGGCCGGGCCGGGCTCTTCGACCGGATGCGCGAGGGCCTCGGCGTGCCGACCACCGTGCAGAACGACGCCAACCTCGCCGCGCTCGGCGAGTACACGTACGGCGCGGGCGCCGGCAGCCGGCTCTTCGTCTACATCATGATCGGCACCGGTCTCGGCATGGGCATCGTCAGCGAGGGCCGGCTGTTCACCGGAGCGCACGGCGCCGCCGGCGAGATCGGCTTCCTCCCCTGGCCCGGCCGGCGGAAGGACACCCTGGAGGACGCCATCTCCGCCGACGCCGTGGTCGAGGCCGCCCGCGCGCACGGCATGACCGGGGAACTGACCGCGAAGTCCGTGTTCGACGCGGCGCGCGCCAGGGAACCCGCGGCGGTCCGGGCCGTCGAGCTGGAGGGTGAACGCCTGGCACACGCGGTGGCGGCGGTCGCCGCCGTCCTCGACCCCGACCTCGTCGTCCTGGGCGGCGGCGTGGGCCACAGCGCCGACCTGCTGCTGCGCACCGTACGGCAGACCCTGCGCGAACGGACCCCGCTGCGCCCCAAGGTGGTTCCGAGCCGCCTCGGCGAGGACGCGGTGCTCCTGGGCGCCGTCGCGACCGCCCTCGACGCGGCCCGGGACCTGGCCTTCGAGCGGCGCTGACCGGCCCGTATCCCCACCAAGTGCGCTGCCCGGCGGGCCCGTCCATACTGGGGGCGTGAGGCGAACCAGTACGGTCCTGCTCTGCATCGCCGGCCTGATGGGCACCGCCCTTCCGGCCGGGGCCGCAGCCGTCCCGGCCGCCGCGGCGGCAGCGCCCGGGACCTGCGTCAGCTCCCCCGGGCCCGCCCAGGGCGACGCCCGCAAGGTCCTCACCATCGCCCAGCGGGCCCAGCAGGAGTTCGGGCTCAATTCGGTGGTCCTGCGGGTCTCCTCCGGAGACCGCGAGGTGCTCACCACGGCCCTCGGGGAATCCATGACGGGCGTCCCGGCCGAGCCGTCCATGCACTTCCGCACGGGGTCCGTGGCCATCGTCTACATGGGCGCCGTACTGCTCCAGCTCGTCGAGCAGGGCAAGGCCTCGCTCGACGACCCGGTGTCGCGCTGGCTGCCGGACGTGCCCCACGGCTCCGAGATCACCCTGCGGATGCTCGGCGACTCCACTTCCGGGCTGCGCGACTACGTCACGGACCCGGCCTTCGACGCCGAGCTGGAGGCCAAACCGTTCCGCAAATGGACTCCGGCCGAGGTCATCGGCATCGCGACGGAGAAGCCGCTGCTGTACAAGCCTGGGAGCAACTGGAGCTATTCGCACGCGAACTTCGCGATCCTCGGCGAAGCACTGGAGAAGATCAGCGGCCTGCCGCTGGACCGGCTGCTCACGCAGCGCGTGTACGAACCGCTCGGGCTGAGCCAGACCAGCAACCAGTACACACCGCAGATCCCGGAGCCCGTCCTGCACGCGTTCACCTCCGAGCGCGGCACGTACGAGGAGTCCACCTTCTGGAATCCCTCGTGGACCACCACTCCCGGCGCCGTCCTCGTGCAGAACATCTGCGACCTGGACCGGTCCTCGCGCGCCGTCGGCAACGGGGAGCTGCTCTCCGCGAAGTCCTTCAAGACCCAGCTCGACCCGGGCACGATCGGCCTCGGCCACGCGACGGCCACCTGCCCGGCCACCGCCTGCCAGCTGACCAACACCGAAACGCACCACTTCGGTCTGGGCGTGATCGTCGTCAACGGATGGATCCTGACGAACCCCTCGTTCTCGGGCTACGCCGCCATCCAGGCCTACCAGCCGGCCGACAAGCTCTCGATCTCCGTCACCGTGACGCAGGGCCCCAAGAGCCCCGCCGGCAACTCGGCCCAGACCATCGCGGAACGCATCTCCGTGGCCCTCGCTCCCGGACATCCGCTCAAGATGCGCTGACTTCCGGCAGGCCGAGCGGTGGTGCCGGTCCGGCGGAAGATGACTGGACCGCCCTCGGCACTGTACGAAGATCCTTGTGACCGAACAGATCCAGCCGGCGACCGCGACCGTCCGCGTGTTCATCGCCCTCGCCCCGCCCGACGACGCGAAGGAGGAGCTCGCGCGCGAGCTGGGTCCCGCCTACGCCGCCTACCCTCGCATGCGGTGGAACCGCATCGAGGACTGGCACATCACCCTGGCGTTCCTCGGTGAACTCCCGGCCGGGGCCGTGCCCCTCCTGCGGCCGCCGCTCGCGGACCTCGCGGCCGCGCGCCGGCCCGTACGGCTGGCACTGCGCGGCGGCGGCCACTTCGACGAACGGGTGCTCTGGAGCGGGATCGGCGGGGACGTCGAGGGGCTGCACCTGCTCGCGGCCGATGTACGGGCGGTGGTCAAGGAGTGCGGCATCCCCTTCGAAGACCGGCCGCTGCGCCCCCATCTGACGCTGGCCCGCGCGCGCCGCAACGACATCTCCTCCGCGGTGGGGGCGGCGGACGGACTCGCCGCGTTCGCCGGTCGCCCCTGGCGGACCGAGCGGTTGCACCTGGTCGGGAGCAACATCGGCCGCGGCCCGGGGCCGATCCACTACCGGGACATCGAGGCGTGGAACCTCGGCGGTCCGGACGGGGACCGGGAGCCTGGCGGCGGCCACCGCACCGGCGCACCAGCCGAGTAATCCCTTGACGGAAAGCAGCTTAGCACTAAGCTACTTTCCAGCAATCTAATCGGGGGAGAGATCGACGTGTTCACGAGCACTGGCGGAGAACGAGTGGCGGGGGAACGGTCACTGCTCCTCGGGGTCGCGATCAGCGCGATCGGCATCGGGATGTACATCCCCTTCTCCCTCGTCTTCTTCCACTACGTCACCGGGCTCTCCTACGCCCTCGTCGGCGTCGTGCTGACGGTGACGGGCCTGGCCGGCCTCACGGTCATGCCGCTCGCGGGCGCGGCCGTCGACCGGTTCGGGGCCAGGAAGGTCAACCTGCTGCTCTACGCGGTACGGGTACTGGGCTTCGCCCTCTACCCGCTCGCCGGCTCGCTCCCCGCCTTCGCGGCCGTCGCGCTGGTCACCGCCCTCGCGGACCGGTCCTTCCCCATCGTGCAGCAGTCCCTGATCGGCGAAGTGACCCGGGGCGGGGCCCGGGACCGGCTCCAGGCCTCCATCCGGGCCCTGCAGAACGCCGGAATGGGCGCGGGCGCCCTGCTCGTCTCCGGGGTGCTGGCCCTGTGGGGCACGGACGGCTACTCCTACACCGCCTGGGGCAATTCGGCCGCCTTCGCGGTCGCCGGACTGCTCGTCAGCCGGGTGAAGCCGGTACGGGAGGGGACCAACGGCGCCGTCGGCGCTACCGGTTCGGCCAAGCGGCCGCCCGCCGGGTACCGGATGGTGCTGGCCGACCGGCCCTTCCTCGGCCTGACCGCCACCAACTTCCTGAGCGCGCTCGGGTACTCGGCCCTGTCCGTGCTCTTCCCGCTCTACATCAGCACCTGGCTGCACGGCCCCGACTCCCTCACCGGAGCCGCCTTCACCGTCAACACGGCCCTCTGCGCCGGAATCGGCATCTTCGTCGCGAGCCGGGTCCGCCGTTCCGGAGCCCGCCGCACCCGCGCCGCCGCCCTCGGCGCACTGCTCTTCGCCGCCGCCTTCGTGGGCCAGATCGTCCTCGGCACCGTCCGCCCCGGGCAGACCGCGACACTGGTGGCCCTGCTGGTCATCGTGGTGGTCTACACGCTCGGGGAGCTGGTGCACAGCCCCTCGGCCGGCGCGCTGTCGGTCTCGGCCGCGCCCGAGGCCGTACGCGGCCGCTACCTCGCCACGTACCAGCTCTCGTACTCCCTGGCCTCCGCCCTGGCCCCGTCCCTCTTCACCGGACTGCTCGCGCTCGACGGCCGGCTCCCCTGGGCCTTCCTGACGGTGGCCGCACTCGGCGCCGCACTCGCCCTGACCCGGCTGGAGCGCCACCTCCCGCCGGAGGCCGTCCACGCCGAACAGCCGGCCCCCGCACCGGCACCGGCCACGCCCTCCACCCCGCGCGAACCGGCCAACGCCTCGGCCGTCTAGAAGGGCTTGCCCATCGCTCCCAGCACCATGGCGTTCAGTTCGCCGTCGTACTCCTCGACCGGGCGGGGCTCGGGGCCCCGCCCCTCGAACTCGGGACGGATCGACCGCAGCCCCTTCGTGCCCTCGGCCGCCCACGGCGCGTCCGATTCCGGCAGGGACACGCGAATCCGGTACGAACCGGCCTCCCACAGGATCTCGCCCACGGCTCACCGCTCCTTCGCATGCTGAAAATGCCCTACTGATCAATCTATGGAAGGGTCACCGGGCCCCAAGGGGCGGAGGTCCCCACCCCGCCCGCCGTTGGTCCCGGACAGCCGTACGGCCCCTCCCCCGGCGCGGGGAAGGGGCCGTACGGGCGGCGGGTGCGCCGACTAGTCGGTGCCGAACTCCATCGCGGCGCGGTCCAGCAGCTCGTCGTCGCCGGCGGCCTCGCCCCGGGAGGCGATGGCCTCGGCCCCGCCCTCGGGCATGGCGCCGATCAGGCCGCTGCCGGGCGCCTCGACGGCGCCGATCAGCGCGGGATGGGTCGTGCCGACGATGCCGAGACCGGCGTACTGCTCCAGCTTGGCGCGGGAGTCCGCGATGTCGAGGTTGCGCATGGTGAGCTGGCCGATCCGGTCCACCGGACCGAATGCCGAGTCCTCGGTGCGCTCCATCGAGAGCTTGTCCGGGTGGTAGCTGAACGCGGGACCCGTGGTGTTCAGGATCGAGTAGTCCTCGCCGCGCCGCAGCCGCAGCGTCACCTCGCCGGTGATCGCCGTGCCGACCCAGCGCTGGAGCGACTCGCGGATCATCAGCGCCTGCGGGTCGAGCCAGCGGCCTTCGTACATGAGACGGCCGAGACGCCGGCCCTCGTTGTGGTACTGCGCGACGGTGTCCTCGTTGTGGATCGCGTTGACGAGGCGCTCGTACGCGGCGTGCAGCAGGGCCATGCCCGGAGCCTCGTAGATGCCGCGGCTCTTGGCCTCGATGATCCGGTTCTCGATCTGGTCGGACATGCCCAGGCCGTGGCGGCCGCCGATCGCGTTCGCCTCCATCACCAGGTCGACGGCGGAGGAGAACTCCTTGTCGTTGATCGTCACCGGACGGCCCTGCTCGAAGCCGATGGTCACGTCCTCGGTGGCGATCTCGACCGAGGGGTCCCAGAAGCGGACGCCCATGATCGGGTCCACGGTCTCGACGCCCGTGTCCAGGTGCTCCAGGGTCTTCGCCTCGTGGGTGGCGCCCCAGATGTTGGCGTCGGTGGAGTAGGCCTTCTCGGTGCTGTCGCGGTAGGGCAGCTCGTGGGCGAGCAGCCACTCCGACATCTCCTTGCGGCCACCGAGCTCGGTGACGAAGTCCGCGTCGAGCCACGGCTTGTAGATGCGCAGGTGGGGGTTGGCGAGCAGGCCGTAGCGGTAGAACCGCTCGATGTCATTGCCCTTGAACGTCGATCCGTCGCCCCAGATCTGGACGTTGTCCTCGAGCATCGCCCGGACCAGCAGGGTGCCGGTGACGGCGCGGCCGAGCGGCGTCGTGTTGAAGTAGGAGCGCCCGCCCGAGCGGATGTGGAACGCGCCGCACGCGAGCGCGGCCAGCCCCTCCTCCACGAGCGCGGCACGGCAGTCGACCAGGCGCGCGATCTCGGCGCCGTACGCCGTCGCCCGCGCGGGGACCGACGCGATGTCGGGCTCGTCGTACTGGCCGATGTCGGCGGTGTAGGTGCAGGGGACGGCACCCTTGTCGCGCATCCAGGCGACGGCGACGGAGGTGTCGAGGCCGCCGGAGAAGGCGATACCGACGCGCTCGCCGGTGGGCAGGGAGGTGAGAACCTTTGACATGGGATGAGTATGCGCGATGATGCATGATCATGCAAAGTCGGGGGGTGCGTGGCGTCGTCGCGCGCCGCGGACGGGCCCCCCGGCCCGTCCGCGGGCGGCCCTCAGCCGGCCTCGGGGGCGAAGGGGCCGCCGGCTCCGAACGCGTGGCGGGCGAAGTTCCCGGCGATGCGTACGTGGCCTGCCGGATCGGGGTGGAGCGCGTCGGGCAGCGGCAGCTCGGCGTGGTCCGCCTCGCCGTAGAGCTCGCGGCCGTCGAGGTAGTACAGGTGGGGATCCTCCGCTGCCCGCTCCCCGACGATCCGGGCGAGCTCCTCCCGGACGACGTTCAGCGTCAGCCGGCCCGCGGCGCGTTCGGCCGGGTCACCCGTGGCCCTGAACCGCAGGCTCCCGCCGTCGAACTCGGGCGCGAGGGGGCCCGGGGTGTCCTCCTGGATCGGGCACAGGAGGGGGGAGACGACCAGCAGCGGTGTGTGCGGGTGTCCTTCGCGGACGGTGTCGAGGAAGCCGTGTACCGCCGGGGCGAAGGCCCGCAGGCGCATCGCGTCGAGGTTGACGATGTTGATGCCGATCTTGGCGCTGATCAGGTCGGCGGGGGCGTCACGCATCGCGCGGGCGGTGAAGGGGTCCAGCAGCGCGCTGCCGGAGAACCCAAGGTTGACCAGCTCCACCCCGCCGCGGGCCGCGGCCATGACCGGCCAGATGGCGGTCGGATGGAGGGCGTTGGAGCCGTGGCTGATGGAACTGCCGTGGTGCAGCCACACCCTGCGCCCGCTGTCCGGGGCCGGCGTGAGGGGGGCGTCGGTGCGCAGGGCGATCAGTTCGGTGACCTCCGTGTGGGGCAGCCAGATCTCGACGCCCTTGTCGCGGGCGGGCAGACCGGTGAACCGGGCCGTGCCGGGCGGCCCTTCGCGCTGTTCGACGGACCGGTTGGCCGGGTCCACGGTGCGGAGCGTGCCGCCGGGCACGGTGGCCTGGGCCGTGAGCACGCCGTCGATCAGGAGGTCGTACTTCCCGTCCGGCGAGGCCGGCATGCCCCGGTAGGCCCGCTTGGTGGGCAGCGCGTCCAGCTCGATGCGGGTGGCCCTGGTCCGGAAGACCAGCCGCACACCGGAGGGCCTGGCCTCGGCCGTGGCCAGCTGCTCGTCGGGGATCTGCAGGCGCGCCCGGGCGGGCAACCGGTGCGGCAGCAGGCCGTGCGCCGTGCGTTCCACGTCCAGGGCGCCGCGCAGGAGGTCCGCGGTGACGGGTGTGGTGATCCAGTCGCGCTCGGTGCTCATCGCCTCAGTCTCTTGATCGGGGTTACGGGGCTTACGACTTACGGGCTTACGACTTACGGGCTCACGGGCTCACGGGCTCACGGGGCCACCGTCGGCGCGGCCCGGTTCCGCAGCATCATGTCGAGGGAGTCCACGACCCAGCTCCAGGACTCCCGCGGGTCGACGGCGGTGTGGCTGAAGCCACCGGCCAGCTCCAGGCTGACGTAGCCGTGGAAGACGCTGCCGAGCATCCGGACCGCGTGCGTCTGGTCCGGCTCCGCCAGGTCGTAGCCGCGCAGGATCGCCCGCGTCATCCGGGCGTGCCTGACTCCGGCGCTGGCGGCCGCCGTCTCCGGGTCGAGACGGAGCCGGGCGGCGTCGTAGCGGCCGGGGTGCTCCCGGGCGTAGTCGCGGTAGGCGTCCGCGAAGGCCGCCAGGGCGTCCTTGCCCGCCCGCCCCGCCAGGGCGGCCGAGACCCGGTCGGCGAGCTCCTCCAGGGCGAACAGGGCGATCCTGGTCCGGAGGTCCTGGGAGTTCTTCAGGTGCGAGTACAGGCTCGCGACCTTGACGTCGAACCGCCGGGCGAGCGCCGAGACGGTCACCTGCTCGAAACCGACCTCGTCGGCGAGCTCCGCACCCGCCCGGGTCAGGCGTTCCGGGGTGAGACCCACTCGAACCATAACGTGCCTCCTAGGCGACGAGACCAATTATGCATTTGCCTAATACCTTTAGGCAAATTAGCCTGCCGTTCATGAAGCCCCTGACCGAGCAAGAGATCCGTACCGCGTTCGTGAACTGCACCAAGGGAGAGGCCAAGCGCCTGTCCGTCCCCCGCGATCTGGCCGAGCGGCCCTGGGAGGACCTCGACTTCCTGGGCTGGCGGGACCCCCGGGCCCCCGACCGGGCCTACCTCGCCACCGCGCTGGACGGCCGTCCGGTCGCGGTCGCGCTGCGTTCCTCCGGCGCCGCCCCCTCCCAGGCGCGGCGCAGCATGTGCTCCCTGTGCCTGACCACCCACACGGGCGGTGTCTCCCTGATGGTGGCGCCGAAGGCCGGCAAGGCCGGGCAGCAGGGGAACTCCGTGGGCGCGTACATCTGCGACGACCTCGCCTGCTCGCTCTACCTGCGGGACAGGAAGGACGCGGGGCCGGGCGCCCGGCTCCACGAGTCGCTCACCCTGGAGGAGAAGATCCAGCGGACGATCACCAACCTCGCCGCGTTCGTCGCCAACATCACCGGCTGAACACCGCGGACACCCGGCCGCCCGCCCCGGCCTGCGGAAGGTCCGCTGGCCGGAAAGGCCCGCTGGCAGCGGGCGCCGCACCCCGTGAGAATGCTCCCCGGCCGGACGGGCCGGCCGGGGAGGGCGGCGTAGATGAACTATGGGCGCGAGAGGCCGCGGGGCGGCCGGACCGGGGTGCTGGCGCGTACGGCGGTGGCGCTGCTGCTCGCCTGCGCCGGGATCGGGGTGGCGCCCGTGGCGGCGCGGGCGACCGGCCCCACCGTGGCGGCCTGCGCCGCGGATCCGGGCGCGGCGGAACTGGCGGGCGACGCGGTGCCCGGCGGCCCGGTGTCCGGCGGCCCGGTGTCCGTGGACCGCGGTGACGGCCGGATCGGCCAGTTGCGGCTCTTCCGCGACGCCACGGCTACGGGGGGACCGCCCTTCGTCTGGTACCGCCAGCAGGACGCCCCGGACGGCGTGTACGGCCCGTGGCGGCGGGTGAGCGCGACGCCCGTGAGCCCGGGCGGCGGGCCCCTCGGCGCCTCCGAGAACCCGGCGGGCGAGCTGGAGCTGCTGTTCGCCTCCCGGGGCTCGCTGTGCCGTGCGGTGCTCAGCCGTACCAGCGAGGACTGGAGCACCCCGGTCCGTACCGCGCCGGTACGGCTGTCCGGGGGCGGGATCCAGCCGATCTCAGCGGGTCGGCCCTCCTTCACCGGGGCCAGGTTGGACGTCGGGCGGACCACCGGGCTCCTGGACGGGGACATCGTCCGGTTCACGGTCGCGGGCGGCCCGCCCAAGGCGTACGTCTGGGTCAAGCAGTGCGCTCCCCAGACCTCGGGCAGCGCCTGCGACGATGCCACCGGCCGCCAGTACCGCGTGTACCCGGACGGGACCTACCAGCTCTCGCCGAAGAAGCTCTACGCCCGGATCGACACGCCGGCCGGCTCCTTCGACTGCCGGACGGCTCCACCGGCCCGTCCGTGCACCCTGGCGCTCACCGACAACGAGGGGACCGTGCTCACCGGGGTCCCGCTGCGCTTCCGGCCGGACGGCCGCCCGGAAGCCCCGCCGACCCTGCGCGTGGACCCGGACGAGGCGCTCGTGGACGGCCGGACGGTGCGCGTGACGGGCAGGGGGTACGAGCCCCAGTACCACTCCCTGGTCATGGAGTGCGCCGCCGGCTCCGCCGACACCCTCGGCTGCCGGCCCCGCAGCAGGCCTCCGGCGACCACCGACGACGGGCGGCTCGACGAGCAGGTCGTCCTCTCGGCGACGTTCACCGGAATCGACGGCCGCGCCATCGACTGCCGCGTCAGGGGCGCCTGCGAGCTGGTGGCCTTCGGGACCCGGGTGCGCGGTCCCGACGCGGTCCGCCATCCGCTGCACTTCGCGCCGGCGGCCGGCTGAGCGGCCCGCCCAGCGCCGGAGGCGGCGCGGGGGTGCTCGTGTGCTCCGTACGAGTCTTCTTCGGTGCCCATTCGGCCCCACGAACCGAGTTCATGATCATCGGTCTGCCCGGAAATCGTTTTGATGCTGCCATCCGGCCGTAGGCGATCTGGGAGGGCCGCGTGACGACGATGCCATCGACACACCGTGGACGAGTTCGGCGACGGGGCAGGACGTGGAGCGTGGCCGGTGCGGTGGCCGGGGCGCTCTTCGTCGTCGCCGCCGCGCCGCAGTCCGACGACGGGCGGCGTGCCGCGGACGGGCCGGCCGGCTCCGTCGAGCTGCTGGTCGGCCGGGTCCTGGACAACGGGAGCCGGCGCTGTGCGGTGGAGGCGTTCCGCGCCGAGCTGTGCGGCGGGCTGGAACGGCAGCTGGTCCGGGCCACCGACCGCGGAGCCGGTTCCGTGGTGCGCGATCCCTCGTCCCGCGCCGCGGCCCGGGCGGCCGCGCACACGGTCGTGCTGCCCACCGATGCCGCCGGCCCGCTCGACATCACCCTCGCCGGGCCGGGACTGCTCACCTACGTCACCGTCCACGACGGTCACGGGCGTTACGTGGGCGGAGCACTGGGCGCCCGGGGACACCGCTGGGTCAACACCGAGCCGTTGCGGGCCGGTGAGGCCTACACGGTCCGGGTCGGCGCACAGGAGGCGGCGGGGACACCGGTAGGCGTGACGATGATGTTCCGGACCGCGCCCGCGGCGCGGGACGAGCGGCTGACCGCCGAGTTCGGGCCGAAACCGGGCACGTACGGGGCGGGACAGATCGTGACCGCCGCCCTGAGCCGTCCCGTACCCGCCGCGGACCGGGCCGCGCGGGCCCGGGTGGAGCGGGCACTGCAGGTCACCTCGGAGCCCGCGGTCGAAGGGGCCTGGCACTGGGTCGACGACTCGACGCTGCACTACCGGCCCCGTACGTACTGGCCCGCGCACGCCGAAGTACGCGTGCTCAGCGGACTGGACGGGGTCGAGGTCGGGGAACGGGAAGGGGAGCGGGAGTACGGCGGGCCCTCGGAGTCCCTGCGGTTCACCATCGGGGACCGGATCGAGGCGGTCACCGACGCCGCCGCGCACGAGATGACGGTACGGCGCAACGGCACGACCGTGCGGACCATCCCGGTGACCACCGGCAAGGCCGGCTTCCTGACGCGCAGTGGGGTCAAGGTCGTCCTGGGCAAGGAGTACAAGGTCCGGATGCGCGGGGACACCGTGGGCATCAAACGCGGTACGAGCGAGTTCTACGACCTGCCCGTCTTCTACGCGACCCGGGTGACGTGGAGCGGGGAGTACGTGCACGCCGCGCCCTGGTCGGTCGAGTCGCAGGGCGAGGAGAACGTCAGCCACGGCTGTACGGGCATGAGCACGGAGGACGCGGCCTGGTTCTTCGGCACGGTGCGCGAGGGCGACGTGGTGTCGGTGCTGAACAGCGGCGGCGAGCCGATGGCGCCGTTCGACAACGGGTTCGGCGACTGGAACCTGGACTGGCCGGCCTGGCTGGCCGGCAGTGCCCTGGGGGCCGACGCCGACTCCCCGCTCGCACCCGTCTCCTCCCACCCGTCGGCCCACGGACCCTCGAGGCTGCACCCGCTCACCTGAGGGGCGTCGGGGGCGCGGCGCGTGCCGGCCGGCGCGGCCCGCCCGGCGGCCGGTCCGCCCGCTTCGGTAACATCCGGGCCGTGCCCGCATCCTCCCCCGCCGCGACCGGCGTCGACGTCGTCCTCCTGACCATGAACGACCGGCCCGACGAGGAGGCGGCGGCCGTCCGGACGCTCCTGGCGCAGCAGGACGTCGAGATCCGCCTCGTCATCGTCGGCAACGGCTGCCGCCCCTCGCTCTCCGTCCCCGGTGCCACGGTCGTCACCCTCCCGGAGAACCTCGGCATCCCCGAGGGGCGCAACCGCGGCGCACTCGCGCTGCGGGACACGGGCAGCGAGTTCGTCTTCTTCCTCGACAACGACGCGTCCTTCCCCCGCCCCGACGTGCTGTCCCGGCTGGTGACCGAAGCCCGCCGCCACCCCCGGGCCCCGTACATCCAGCCGCGGCTCACCGGCCCCGACGACACCACGACACCACGCCGTTGGGTGCCCCGCCTGCGCGCCGGGGATCCGGCGCGGCCCGGCACCGTCGCCACCATGACCGAGGGCGTGGTCATGGTCCGCCGGGACGCCTTCGACGCGGCCGGCGGCTGGGCCGACTTCTTCCTGTACCACGAGGGCATCGACCTGGCGTACCGGCTGTGGGACCAGGGCCGCACCGGCTGGTACGCGGCTGACGTCCGGATGCATCACCCCGTCACCAGCCCCACCCGCCACGCGCTCTTCCACCGGCTGGCCGCCCGCAACCGCGTCTGGCTGGCCCATCGCAACCTCCCCGGCCCCCTGGTCCCCGTCTACCTCGGCATCTGGGCGGCCGTCACGGCCCTGCGCGGCCTGCGGGGCGGCGGCCGGCAGGAGTCCCTCCAGGGGTTCCGCGAGGGCTGGGCGACCCGTCGCGACCAGGTCCGCCGGCCCCTGCGCTGGCGCACGGTGGCCCGCCTCACCGCAGCCGGCCGGCCCCCGGTCCTCTGAGCCGGTCCCCGGTCGATCCCCTTGCCTTTCCCCTGCCGTTCCCCGGGACGGATGCCGGATCCGGCTACCCCGCGCGTCCGGTTCCCGGTCCCGGTCCCGGTCCGCCGCGGCGGGCCGCGTCGTACGCCGTGAGGGCGGCCGAGAGGCGGCCGGCGGCGGTGGGGTCGGTGGCGTCGTGGCCGGTGAGCAGGCGGATGCGGCCGAGGCGGTAGGTCAGGGTGTTGCGGTGGACGGTGAGCGCCTCGGCGGCCTCGCCCCGCCGGTAGCCGGCCGCGATGAACTCCCGGAGCGTGGCGATCAGATGCGGCTGGCCGTCGAGTGGCGCGAGGACGCGGGCCAGTGCGTCGCGGGCCGGGCCTGGCTGCACCAGCTGGTACTCGACGGCCAGGTCGGCCAGCCGGTAGAGGCCCGGCGCCCGCCCCAAGTCCTCGGCCAGGGACAGGACTTCGGAGGCCTCCGTCTGGGCCTGCGGGATCGATCCGTGGTCCTGCGCGATCGCGGCCGCCGCCGTGCAGCGCAGTTCGGCCGCCGTGTCGAGCCTGGCGAGCAGCTTCCGCGTCGCACCTCCCCCGCCCGGGCCGGGCGGTGCGAGCGGGACGAGCAGGACCCCGCCGTCCCCCTTGAAGGTGGCCAGCACCTCGGGGTCTCCGTCCAGTTCGGAGCGTACGGCGCGCAGGATGCGGGTGGTGGCGCCGCCGGGTGCCTCCGGGAGCCGCAGGACCACCACCTCGTACCGCTCGGCGAGCGTGCGCCCGTACCGCTCGGCCGCGCGCCGCGCCGGGCGGCCGGCGAGCAGGACCCCGGCGAGGTTCCGACCGTGCTCGCGCTGTTCCCAGTCGAGGTCGGCCTGTTCGCGGAGGTAGGCCTCGGCGACCTTGGGCATCACCTCGCCGAGGAACGCGAGCAGGCCCGTGACCAGCGCGTACGGATCGGCGGTGGGCTCGGGGCCGGCCGTGGCCAGCTCCCATGCCTGGCGGGCGCCGAGCGGGTAGACCCGTAGCACCGCTTCCAGCGGGACTCCGTCCCGGGCCCGTTCGGCGCCCCAGGCGACCGGCGTGGCCAGCTCCTGTTCGGTCGGCGGGCGGCCTTCGGCGGCGGTGGTGAGGAACAGCTTCAGCACGGCCTCGGTGTTCGCGACGAGGTCTCCGCCGAGGACGCTGTCGGGCAGCAGCCGGTAGGCGGGGATCTCTGCGGTCAGGCGGGCGGCGGTGGCCGCGGCGATCTCCGGGACCCGCGGCAGCAGGGAGGCGGCGAAGCCCGGCGGCGGACGCTCCGCGATCACGGTAGCGGCGGCGGACGCGGAGACCGCCGCGGCGCCGGCGGCCGACGCGGGGACCGCCACGGCACCCTCCGCACCCACCGGGCCCACCGGGCCCGCCGCGGAACCCTCCGCCGCGCCCTGCGCCACAGCCGCCGCCACACCCGTGTCGTCCATTCCCGCATTGTCACCGCGCACAAACGCGGGAGGAAGCATTCTGCGCGTACTGCCAGGGGACACGGGCGGCGCACCGGAGCATTCTGTGCAGTCCGACCAGGATCTCATCCCCCGTCAGGAGATGTCGTATGGCCCGCAGTTCCCGTGCGTCGCGCACCCGCACCCTGCTCACCAGGGCCGCCCTCCCGCTGGCCCTCGTGCTCGCCGCCGCCTTCCCGGCGCACGCCGCCACCGACGGCGTCGCGGGAGGCGGGATCAACGACTTCTCCTGCCGGCCGAGCGCCGCGCACCCCGAGCCCGTGGTGCTGCTCCACGGCACCTTCGCGACCTGGTACGAGGACCTCAACTTCCTCCAGGCCGACCTCGCCGCCCGCGGCTACTGCACCTTCGCCCTTACCTACGGGGCCTACGACGGCTTCCCGCTGGCCGGCGGTCTGAAGCCGGTGGCCGTCTCCAACGTGGAGATCAAGGAGTACGTGGAGAAGGTGCGCGGCGCGACCGGCGCGGCCCAGGTCTCGGTCGTCGGCCACTCCGAGGGCGGGCTCCAGGCCCTCTACCTCGCCAAGATGCAGGGCATCCAGCCGCACATCAAGGCGGTCGTGGCCATCGCTCCCCCGACCCACGGCACGAACGCCGCCGGCCTCCTCGACCTGGGGGACAAGCTGCTCGGGCGGGAGACCATGGAGAAGATCGTGACCACGGTCGGCATCCCGGTGCTCGCCGACGAGGTCCCCGGCGGTCCCGCCATCAAGGCGCTGAACGACGGTCCCGTGGCTCAGCCCGGGATCTCGTACACCGTCATCACCTCGCGCTACGACGAGCTGGTGACCCCGACGGAGACGGCCTTCGTCCGCGAGCCGGGGGTCAGGAACCAGTACGTGCAGGACCACTGCCCGCTGGACCCGGTGGGCCACATCGGCGAGGCCTACGACCTCAACGTCTGGCACCTGGTGCGCAACGCCCTCGACCCGCGCCGCGCCACCCCGATCCTGGTCTGCGCGGTCGGCTCGCCCGGCTAGGCCGTTCTTTCGATGTCGTCGGCCGAGCCCGCCGTACTACGGCAGCGGCGCGCCCCGGGCCGTCAGCCACAGGGAGTACCACTCCTCGTGGCCGAGGTCGGGGGCGCGCAGCGCGGCGTCGCGACAGGCCCGGATGCGCTCGGGGCGGCCGGTGCCGATGACGGGGGCGATCCGGGCGGGGTGGCGTTGCAGCCACCACAGCAGGATCGTCTCCGGCGTGGTGTCCTTGGCCTTGGCGAGCGTGCGCAGCAGTTCGGCGGTTTCGCGCTCCCCCGCGCTCGACTCCCGCCCGGTGAACCGGCCCTGGGCCAGTGCTCCGTAGGCCTGGAGGCGTACTCCGTTCGCCGTGCAGTACTCGACGGTGCCGGCCGGGAAGCCGACGGCGGCCGCGGCCGGGGTGTTCACGAGGACCCCGTCCTCGAGCCAGTCCCGCCGGTCCAGGCTCATCTCCAGCTGGTTGGCGACGAGCGGGAAGTCGAGGTGCCGCTGCAGGTGCGCGGTCTGCGCGGCGTTCATGTTGGAGACCCCGAACTCCCTCACGAGGCCCTGGCGCCGCAGCGAGGTGAGGGCCTCGGCGGTCTCCCGCGGGTCGGCCAGGGGGTCGGGCCGGTGCAGGAGCAGTACGTCTATGACGTCGGTGCGTAGCCGCGTCAGGCTCTCCTCCACGTGCCGGGTGATGGTGGCGCCCCGCAGGTCGTAGATCCCGGGCCGGTCCCCGTCGGCGAGGCGGATCCCGCACTTGGTCTGCAGCGTGATCCGTTCGCGCAGGCCGGGGGTGCGGGCCAGGACCTCGCCGAAGACGGCTTCCGCCTTTCCGTGCCGGTAGATGTCGGCGTGATCGAACATGGTGATGCCGCTGTCGAGGGCGGCCTCGATCGCCGCCTCGGCCTCGTCGATGTCCTCGGCCCGGTGGGGTCCGGGCTCCCAGCTGCCGCCGAGAGCCATGCAGCCGTAGATCAGCCGGGTGTCGCCTGCCGCTGGTGCCGTGTTCGCCATGCGCTCACCCTATGAGGCGGACGCCTTCCACAGCACCCGGTCGCCCTTCAGGAGCACCAGCTCTCCGGCCGGGCGCAGCAGCAGCCGTGCGCCCGGGTGGCCGGTGGTTCCGCTGGACCAGGCCGGGCGGCCGTCGGCGTTGCGCACGACCAGTTCGCCGTCCTGGGTGAGGACGGCGTCGTGACCGATTCCGCCGGTGGCGCTGTGCCACGTACGGCTGCCCTCGTCGTCGAACAGGACGAGGTCACCGGAGCTGTCCAGGGTCAGCCGGATCTTCCCCGCGTCGAGCACGTCACCGGGGCGCAGTACGGAGCCGGTGTGGAACTCGATGGAATCGTCGAGTTCCCCCTTGGCCAGGGCCTGCAGGACGGGAAGGGAGGGGCTGAAAGCGTAGACGGAGCCCTCGGTCCGCACGAACCGTCCGAAGTACAGGGTGTTGGCCCGGCTGCCGCCGCCTTCCGACGAGGGGGTCTCGAAGGCGATGGGCGAGTCGGGGCCGAGCACCGGGTCGGATCCGGTGCGCGGATTGCGGCCGGCCGGGAAGTCCGGGTCGTTGAGCCATTTGCGCATCACGAGTTCGAACTGCCCCACGAGGTCGGCCTGGTGGGAGACGAAGAGCAGTCCGCGGGAGTCCTCCGGACCGTGGCCCTCGCCCAGGTCGGGCTGGTAGACGGGGCCGTACGGGATTCCGCGCCGCATCAGGCGGCGCGCGTCGAGGTCGGCCTGTGCCACCGGCGGGCGGCCCGGGGCGAGGACGAGGCCGCTGCGGGGGTTCCCCTTGCGGATGTGCGCGAACAGCGGCATCCGCCAGCCCTGCGGGTCGTCGCTGTAGTCGAGCTTGGCGTCGGGGTGCTCGCCCGGATCGGGCAGTCGTTCCGCGGCCGGGCACAGGGCGACCGGCATCCCGCCCGGCCAGCGGCCCATCAGGCGGGCGCCGAGCCACTCCCGGCCGGCGTCGGCGGGTGCGGAGCCCTTGCGCTGGAGTTCGGCGAGGCGCAGGGCGACCTGCGTCCACCAGCCGGGCACGTCCTGCGCGAGGCGGCGGACCACCTGGAAGGCGCCGCCGGTGGCCCAGGCGGGCAGGCCCGTGGGGCGCTGTCCCACGCGTTCGTGCCCGACGACGAACTCCCCGGCGGGGATCAGCCGGGTCCCGGGTTTGCCGAGCACGCTGGTTCCGGTGGCCGCATCGGGCTCGTCGAAGCCCCGTACGCCGGGCTGGCTGATGCAGTCGAGGAAGCCGAAGTGCTCGTGCCCGCGCAGCTCGCCGGGGAGGGTGGCCCCGTCCTGCCGGAAGAGGACCGTCGCGCCGGCCGCGCCCGCGCCCTCGCGGTGTTCGGCGACGGCGGCGGCGAGGCGTTCGGGCTGGTCGGCGGCGAGGGTGAGGACCGCGTGGACGGCACGTCCGGGCTCCTCGGCACCGAACAGCCAGGACTGCGGGGCGCTGGTGCCGGTGTCTCCGAGCTGCTGCGCGCGGGCGGCGCCGCCCTGGGTGAAGGCCTCGGCGTTGGAGCCGGGCGGGGCGGTGGGGAAGGGCTCCTTGCCCGCGAACAGGCGGAGCCCCGGATGGGTCAGGCTGAGCCCGGTCCACAGGGTGGCCATGGACTCGGGGTCGATGCCGCCGCTGCGTCGGCGGGCCTTGCTGAAGGCCCGGTTGAAGCGGGCCACTTCCTCGGTGGTGGAGATCGAGGGCAGCAGCCGGCTCAGCCAGTGGCGGGCCTTGTCCGCGTCGCCGAAGTGGAGGAAGAGCAGGCAGGCGTGGTCCTTGCGGAATCCGGCGAGGATGTCGCCCTGGGACTGGCGGTCGGTGCGCAGCGGCAGGGCATCAGGTGTGGCGCCCGCCCGCGCGGGCTCCGCTGCCGCCGCCGGGGCCGGGGCGGCCCAGGCCGTCGGGGCGAGGCCCGCGGTCATGCCGGCGGCGGCGAGGGCCGCCGCCTGGACCACGGTCCTGCGGGCGGGTCCGGCGTGGGGGCAGCCAGGGGGCGGCGACGCGGCGAGGGCCATCGGCTTGCTCCAAGGGGGAAGAGGTGTACGGGAGACGGGAACTCGGGAGCGGGACGGGTTCAGCGCAGCGACGGCGCGGTGGGTGCTCCCGCGTCGAGCTTGATCCACTTGGCGACGCTGGGCACCCCCTTGGCGTCCAGGAGGAAGAGCATGTAGTAACCGGGCGGTGCGGAGGCGGCGTTCGGCGGGGCCTGCAGGGTGAGGGTGTCCCCGGCGCGCCCCTTGATCCGCAGATCCAGGTGGCGCTGACTGGTGTTGACCGCGTGCGTGGCCGTGGTGGGCGCCAGCAGTACGGCCCGTTTGACCTGGGCGGGGGTGCTCGTGGTGACCTGGAAGCGGCTGTCGTGGGCGAGCCCCTCGGTGGGCGCCTTGTCGAGCGCGGGGCGGGCGCCCTGGTGGAGGTAGGCGGGCTCGTAGATCTCGATGGTGCCGTTCATCCCGTCCTGGATGTCGGCGTCGTTGGCGAGCTGCTGGAGCTCGTCCCCGGTGACCATGACGCGGCCGTCGGGCAGGACGAGCGCATTGGAGTGGTAGCCGCGGGGCAGCCGCTGGGCGGGGCCGAGCTTCCAGTTCCCCTGTGCGTCGCGCATTTCGAACTGCCGGTACTTCAGGTCGGCGTTGGGGTTGAGGACGCCGTTGCCGTAGTCGCGGATGTCGTATCCGCCGCTCGCCGTGAGCAGGGTTCCGTTCGGCATCAGCAGGGTGTTGTCCTGGGTCCGGCCGAAGGCCCGGGGCTTGTCGATGCTCCAGCGGCCCTCGGACAGCTTGTACGTGTTCGGGTCGGTGCGGTCCCCGCCGATGATCAGGGCCGCGTTGGGTCCCTCGTAGCCGCCGGGCAGCGGCACGGCTCCCCCGTACAGCCGGGAGCTGCCGTCGGGGCGGGGCGGCAGATCGGTGCGGGACTCGTCGACGGGGTCGAAGGCCCACTGTTCGTCGTGGACCCGGCCGAGGCCGTAGACCAGGCCGTCGCGGAGCGAGAAGAGCTGCGGGTAGTCGCGGGTGAAGGGGGCCTTCGCCTTGAACAGTCCGGCCGGGACGTCCCGCGGGACGTCCTTCTTCTCCCGCGGCACGGGGTGCCCCAGGGCGGGGAAGCGCTCCACCAGCGGGGTGGGGGTGCCCCAGCCCAGCTCTGACTGGCCGGACATGATGAGCTGGCGGCCGTCGGCGGCGGTCACCACGGAGGGGTACCAGCGCCCGCTGGCCATGTCCTGGTTGCGGCTCCAGGTCTCGGTCCACGGGTCGAAGACGAGGGAGAGCTTGGCGCCGCTGCCGCCGTTGGCCCCGAGGTTCCCGCCGAAGACGCCGAGCATGCCGTTGGGCAGGAAGGCGTGACCGGAGCAGAAGAACGGCGCGGGGCGCGGCGCATGGGTGCCGTCGGGCATGTCGACCACCGGCGGGGTGACCTTGGTGAAGGCGCTCGCCCCGGTCCCCTTGGCCGGGTCCCAGAGGAAGGCGCGGCCGGCGTTCGTGGGGACGATGGTGTTGGTGGGGGCGGGTTCCTTCGTGGGGTTGGTCTCGATCCGCTCGAAGGAGAAGAGCAGCACCTTCCCGGTGGGCAGCAGCGCGATGTGCGCGGCGAAGTCCGGGGAGTCGAAGTACTCCTTGAATGCGCCGTACACCTCCGGGGCGAACTCCGCGTTCGCCTCGGCCTGGGACTCGGTCAGGGCCTTCAGCCGGGCGCGGCGCGTGGTGTCGGGGTAGTCGGCGGCGTCCCGCAGCGCGAGGCGGGTACGGGCGTGCTCCTCGGCGTGCTCCTCACCGAGGTTGCGGCGCTCGTCCGGGCTGATCTCGCGCCGCACCCGGTCCGGGGCGATGTGCGGTGCGCGCAGTGCGGCACCCGGATCGTACGGTGCTTCGTGCGCGGCGGCGGGGCACGCGGGGAGCAGGCTGAGGAGGGTGCCTGCGACCAGGGCGCGGGCGGCTCCGGGACGGGACATGGGAACCCTTACGTGAGGGGAAGGGGGGACGGACCGCGGGGGGGGGACGCCGAAGCGCGGGACGACGGTCCGGCCGGAGGGCAGTGCGCGGGGTACGGCCCTACGGGGTGCGGCGGTGCGGCGGTGCGGTACGGGGTGCGGTACGGGGGTGCGGCAGTTCGGGGGTGCTCAGATCCCGTGCGCGTTCACGAACGCCATCCGGCGCAGCGCCTCGTGGAAGGCGTCGGGATCGACGTGCACGCCCGACGCGTAGGCGTGGTTGAGCTGGAGGACCAGCCAGACGCCGTAACCGCAGATGCCGCCGAGGGCGGCGATGCCGAGGATCCCGCGCACGCCCCTGGGCCAGCCGATCAGGACGAGGAAGCCCACCGAGAGCACGGCCGCGCCGATCAGGGTGACCACCATGATCCTGGGCAGCCCGCCCTGGATGTCGGCCACCCGGACCCTGCGCTGCATCAGCAGCCGGGTGACCGCGTCCCGGGCGTCGTCCACGGCCTTCGGAGGGGTGTCCGCCGGAATCTTGGCGACCAGTTCGTAGAGCCCGTAGGCCATGGCCCAGGTCTCGTCGTCCGTCTCGCCGTCCACCATCTTCGGCCACTCGCGCTCGATGACCATGTGCGCGTACTTCGAGGAGTGTTCGCGCACCTCGCCCTTCGTCTGCACGGGCATCCGGTCGGCGGCGAGGTAGAGGTCTATCAGGGCGCCGGCTTCCGCGTAGTTGCCCTTGCGGGCGACCGCCAGGTCCTGGGCCGAGCTCACCATCAGGAACGCCAGGGTGAGGATGAAGAAGGAGAAGACCACTCCCGCGGCGGTGCCGACGGCCGGGCCCACGTCCGGCATGCCTCGGTTGCGTGCCACGTAGTGGCCCAGTTTCGCGGCGCCCATGGCGATGAGGGCGGCGCACAAGACGGAGAGAACGGCGGCGACAGCCATGGGGCCGGGGACTCCTCAGTGCGGGGGCCGACGGGCAGCACGCGCTGCCAGTGATCAACACACTCGGTGATCAACGCCGTGCGCGCGCGCCGGGGCAACCGATGGAGTGACGCGCCGCCGGCGGGCAGTCACCCGTACGCCACCCGCCCGGTCCTGCCGTCCCGTGCGCGCGGGCCCGCTCAGGGCGTACCGACGAGCTCCCGCCGGTAGCCGAGCCCGGGGCGGCCGTCCAGGACGACCTCCCCCACCACCGTGAAACCGGTCCGCCGGAGCACCGCCGCCGATGCCGCGTTGTCGAGCGTGGTGACCGCCCTGAGCGCGCGGAGCCCGTACTGCGCGGCGGCGAGCCGGCAGACCTCCCGCACGGCGGCCGTGGCCGTGCCGCGGCCCGCCGCGCGTTCGCCGATCCGGTAGCCGAGCTCGGCGGTGCCGTCCTCCACGTCCACCAGGTTGACGCGTCCGGCGAGCTCTCCGGCCTCGTCGAGCACCAGGTGGAAGTGGCAGGCGCCCTCGTCCTGTTCCGCGAGCAGCGCACGGTGCCGGTCGGCGAAGTACGCGAAGTACGCGTCCCCGCGGTCCCGTACGGACCGCGCGAAGTAGGCTCTGTTCTCCCGCTCGAAGGCCAGCAGGGCGTCTTCGTGATCGGCCCTGAGGCGCTCGAGCCGCAGCATCTCGGGTCGCGGCATGCCGGGCAGGATATCCGGGCTGTTCGGGCCGCTCCAAGGGGATTTTCGCGGCCCCCGGCGGGGAACATCGTGGCGGGGACGACACGTCCGCGAAGGCTCCCTGAAAGTTGCGGAGTTGTGCGAGCGTGGGAGGACGGGATCCCGTCCGGGGGGACGGGGCCGAAGATCCAAGGGGTGGGAATGAAGACAGGAACGGTGACCGCGGCCATCGCGGCGGCGCTGATCGTGACGGCGGGCGTGAGCGGATGTACGAGCGGCGCGTCAGCGGGCGGTTCCGTGGGCGATTCGGTGGGCGATTCGGTGGGCAAGAAGGCCGTCGACTCCGCTGAGACACTGGTCGCGGCGCTCACGAAGGCCTCGGACGAGGCCTCCAAGGCGGGCTCGGCCGACATCAGGATGAGCGTCACGATGCCCGGCACGGGCGGCAAGCCGACGCAGGTGAGCGGCGTCTACTCGTGGGGCAACGGCCTCGCCATGGAGGGCGAGATGTCGGCCAAGGACCTCCAGATGGAGGAGCTGGTCGCGGACGGCACGATCACCTACCGGATGGTCGGCGGGGCGTACTACTACGGCATCGATCCGGCGCCGAGCGGCCCCTTCAAGGGCAAGAGCTGGCTCAAGGTCGAAGCCTCGGCCATCCTCGGCGAGAAGGGCGCCGCCGGTCTGAACGCGGGCAACAACGACCCGACGGCCGGGCTGAAGTCGCTCAAGTGGGCCAGTAACGTCACCAAGGTCGGCACGGAGGACGTCAACGGCAAGAGCGCCGTGCACTACCGCGCCAACATTCCCCTGGACAAGCTGGGCGAAGCCAAGTCGGCGTTCGGCGCGATGGGCGGGGGCAGCGCCACCGAGCTCGTCTCGGACATCTGGGTGGACGACAAGGGCATGCCCGCGCGGCTGAACCAGACCTTCGGCGAGGTCGCCGTCAACGTGGACTTCGTCTCCTTCGGCGTCGCGAAGGAGATCTCCGCTCCGCCGGCCGCCGACACGGCCGACATGACCGAGCTCATCAAGAACGGCGGCGCGGGCCAGGGCTGACCGGCACGACGCCCGGCCCCGGGAGGGTCTGCCCCGCTCCGTACGACCGCCGCCACGGCCGTACGGAGCGGGGCGCGGCCGTCAGCGGTCCTGCGAGAGCCCGTACAGCTCGGCGAAGGTGCCGCCCAGGGCGGTCAGTTCGGCGAAGGTGCCGGTCTCGATGACCCGGCCCTTGCCCAGGACGACGATGCGGTCGGCCAGTCGGCAGTTCTCCATGCGGTGGGTGACGATCAGGGTGATCCGCTCGTCCTTCGTCTCCCGCAGGCCGGTGAAGATCTGGTGCTCGCCGCGCGCGTCCATGGCCGAGGTCGGCTCGTCCATGATCAGGAGGCGTGGCCGCCGGTGGAAGGCGCGGGCGCACGCCAGGCGCTGCCACTGGCCGCCCGAGGGTTCGTGACCGCCCCACAGGGAGCGGGCCAGCAGCGTGTCCAGGGCCTTCGGGTAACCCCGTACGGCCTCGCTCATGCCGACCGCGTCGAGCGCTTCCCACACCGCGTCCTCACCGCGCGCGTCGGGCCGGCCGAGGGTGATGTTCTCGCGCGCCGTGAAGGGCCAGTGCGCGAAGGACTGGGCGACCAGGCCGACGTGGTTCCACAGGGTCCACTGGTCGTGCGCGCGCGTCGGGACTCCGTCCCAGTACGCCTCCCCCTCACCCGGGACCGTGAGGCCGGTCAGCAGCCGGATGAGGGTGGACTTCCCGGCGCCGTTCTCGCCGACGACGGCGATGATCTCGCCGCGCGACAGCGTCAGGCTGACCGGGCCCAGTGCCGGGGTGTCCTTGCCCGGGTAGGTGTACGAGACGTCCTCCAGGCTGATCCGCTCCGGCGGCCGGGCCGCCACGGTGCCCCGGGTGACGGCCAGTTCGCGGGCCTGGTCCAGGAAGAGGCGGTAGTCCTCCAGGTAGAGGGAGTGCTGGAACATGGCGGCGCCGTAGACCACCAGGCTGGACAGGGCGGAGGCGGAGGTCCGCATGGCGACGATCGCGGTGCCCGCCGCCGCCAGGGCCATGGAGCCGCCGAGGACGAGCACGGCGAGCGCGGCCCACGTGCCGAGCTGGAAGAGGCCGCCGAGGGCCGCGGCGAGCAGTGAGATCCGCAGGTGGCGGGGGGCCGAGCCGACGAGGTTGGCGTCGATGCGGGCGCAGACGGCGGCGTACCAGGCCTGCGCGTAGGGGCGCATGGAGTTGCAGCGCAGCTCGTCGCCGAGCTTGTGCGTGGTGAGGTACCAGCGCATCATGCCGCGGATGTTGCGGGAGGCGATCGTCTCGTTGTGCAGGGCGTGGTCGAGCCGGGCGGCGATGACCGCGCCCATGCCGCGCGGCACCACGGACAGCAGGAGCAGCGGCATCAGGACGGGGTGGACGACGGCCAGCACGCCGGCCACGGCGACGAGGTTGACCAGGCCGTTGATGAAGGCCATCGCGTCCTTGACGAGCATGGAGGAGCGGGCCGCGCCGATCTCGGCCGCCTCCGAGCGGTCGGAGAAGCCGGGCTGGTCGTAGGCGGAGACGTCTACCGCCATGTGGGCGTCGACCATCTCCAGGTCGGCCGTCGTGGCCAGCCGCGGGGTGAGCCGGCGCGCGGCGTTCCCGGCGGCGATCTGGGCCGTGGTGCCGGCTCCGGCCGCGATCGCCGCGACGGCCAGCGGCCAGGCGGCGGCGCCGATGCGTTCGTCCGCCGCGCCACCGGCCAGGAGCGGGCCCATCGCGTCGGCGACCGCGGCGAGGGTGGCCGCCGTGCAGGCCCCGGCGAGGATCTGGCCGGTCAGCAGCCAGGTCGCGCAGGCCGGGTCGATCCGCCAGGCCATCCGGGCGGTCTGGGCGAGCGCGGCGGGCAGGCGCGCGGCCATCCCGCGCAGCGAGAGGTGTTCCATCGCCTCGTTGTGCGCGCCCCAGGCGAACGAGAACTCGGGCGGGTCCGCGGGAGCGGTACCGCCCGGTGCGCCCGGCACCGCCGGTCCGCCCGGTCCGCCCGGTGCGCCCGGTGCGCCTGGTTCCGCTGGTTTCGTCCGCGCCCTCTGTGCCGTCTTCTCCGTCATGTGCGGCTCCTTCGCCTCGTCGTCGGACAGCAGCGGTTCCCGCCGGACGGACCCGCTCCGCGGCATGGCGGAGCGGGGCCGCGATGCGTCCCGGGGAACCGTTGGAGGTGGGAGTACATCCGAGCGCGGAGAGCGGAGTAACGAGAACCGGCCTTCGTGGCCGACCGGTGGGAACGGGCGGGCGGGGCACCCGGGTCGGGCTTCCGGTGCCCGCCCGGGGGAGAGAACGGCCGGATACCGACGGGGCGCTGGGGAAATGCCTTGCACGCTCCCCGCTCACGCCGGAACGCTGGCTATCGGGTGAAGTTCCCCGGAGTTTCGCCCTTCCGTCCCACGACGCGGACCGGACGCCGCCCGCACACGTACAGACTGCTCGCGGACGAGCGGGAGCCCGGCTCCCACCAGCGGAAACAGGAGCCCTGATGGAAGAGTTCGGCCGGCGCCGGTTCCTGGCCCGGGCCGCGGGAGCCGCCGGGGCGGTCGGCGTCAAGACGCTCACCGGCACCGCGGCGGCGGCCACCGGGGCGGCGGGCGACGCCGCGAGCGCCGCGGGGTACGTCGACGTTCAGCTGCTGCACATCACCGATCTGCACGGCTACCTCGCCGCTCCCCCGGCCCGGGACTCCCGCATCACCGGCGCGGGCGGCCGCACGTACGCCGTCGGCGGGGTCGCCTACATGGCCACCCATCTGGCGCGGTTGCGGGCCGGGCGGGCCAACTCGTTCTTCTTCGCGCCGGGGGACCTCTTCTCCGGCTGGGAGTTCCCCGCGTTCACCCTCGCCGACGAGCCGACCATCGAGGCCCTGAACCGGCTCGGGCTGGACTTCGCGACCGCCGGCAACCACGAGTTCGACCGCACGCCCGGATTCCTGCGCCGGCACATGGAAGAGGGGCTCTCCTACGAGGGTGCGGGGCTGACCAACACGTTCCCGGATTCGAGCGGCGCGCCCTTCCACGGGGCCGGTTTCCGGTACTACAGCGCCAACGCCGTGTCCGGGACGGGCGGGGAGACGGTGCTCCCCCCGTACAACATCGAGTGGGTGGACGCGCCGGACGGGCGCCGGCTGCCGATCGGCTTCATCCATCTCACGGCCGTGGGGACCGAGTTCCTCGGGAACTCCTTCCAGCCCGGCCTCACCACCCTCGACGGGCTGACCGCCGCCAACCTCTGCGCCGCACGCCTCAAGGCGCTGGGAGTGGGCGCCATCGTGCTCAGCATGCACGACGGAGCGGTGGCGGGCGAGGACTTCGACTCCGGGAGCGAGCCCAGCGGTCCGGCGTACGAGCTGGCGCTGCGCGCGTCCCCCGACATCGACGCGATCGTGACCGGGCACTGGCACCGCGCCTTCAACATGATGCTCCCGGACCCCGCCGGCCGGCCGAGGCCCTTCGTCGAGGCGGGCTGCCACGGGCAGATCATCGGCGAGATCACCCTGCGGCTCGACCCCGGCACCGGCACGGTCGTCCGCGCGCTCACCAGCTCCGTCAACCACCCCAACACCCGGGACGTGGACCCCGATCCGGTGCTCGCGGAAGCAGTGGGCTACTGGACGGGGTACGCGCAGCGGCGCGGGGCGACCGTCATCGCACGCCAGCGGGCCTCCTTCAGCCGCCGCCTGACCCCGGCCGGGGAGTCCACCATGGGCAACCTCGTCGCCGACTGGGCGCTGTGGGCCGCGGGTCAGGCACCCGATTCCTTCGACACCAGCACCCGCCCCGCCCACCCGGGCGCGGACCTGGCGCTCATCGCCCTCGCCCCGCGCGCCGGGCGCAGCGTCATCAACACCGACTTGCTCGCAGGCGCCGTCCCGGACGGCCCGGTCACCTTCCAGCGGGCCTGGACCGCCGTCGGCTACGGGTGCCCGCTGATCAGCGCCGAGGTGAGCGGAAGCCGGCTCCACGACGCCCTGGAACAGCAGTGGGCGCTGGACGGCTCCGGGGTGCTGACGTACGCGCCGCTCGCCGTGTCGGACAACGTCCGCTACTCCTTCGACGCGGCGGGCGCCGTCGGGGACCGGGTCGCGCCGGGCGACGTCCTCATCGGCGGGGTACCGCTGCGGCCGGAGGCCACGTACCGGGTGGTGACCACCTCGTACACGCTCACCGGGCAGGACGGCTACCCGGCCCTGGGCCAGTACCGGGAGCCGGCCCGCCACCGGCGGGACTCGGACAGCTTCCCGGCGTACGTCTCGGCCCTCGGCACCCTGACGGCCGTTTCCACGGGCCGGGTGCGCGCGAAGGCGGCGCCGCTCCTCGCTCCGGGCCGGGAGGGCCTGCTCCTGACTCCGGCCGATCCGGTGCCGGGGCTGCCGGCGCCCGTCGCGGCGGAGGAGGCGGCGGCGCGGGACGCGGGGCGCCGGCCGGTCTGCTGACCCGGCGGCGCCGGGGAACGGGCGTCAGGGGCCCAGCGGGAGCGTGGCGACCAGGCGGGCGCCCTTCGGGGAGTCCCGGACGGTGAGCGTGCCGCCGAGTCGCAGGGCGATGTCGCGGGCGATGGCCAGGCCCAGGCCGGTGCCGCCCTCGTCGCGGGCCCGGGCGTCGTCGAGCCGGGTGAAGCGCTCGAAGACCCGTTCCCGGTCGGCGGGGGCGATGCCCGCTCCGTCGTCGGTGACCTCCAGTACGGCCTCGTCGCGGGCCGCGTCCACGCGCAGGACGACCGATACCCGCCCCTCGGCGTGCCGCCCGGCGTTGTCGAGCAGGTTGGTGACGAGCCGCGACAGCCAGATGGTGCTGCCGCGCACCGCCACCCCGGGCGCGATGTCCGCCCGCACGGGAACCCGGGCGCCCGGGCGCGCCCGGGCCGCCTCCCGGACCACCTCCGTGAGGTCGACGACCACGGCGGGCGGCGGCTCCGAGGTGTCGAGCCGGGCGAGGAGGAGCAGGTCGGCCGCCAGGTCCTGGAGCCGTACGGTGTCCTCCAGCGCGCCGCTGACCAGTTCGCCCCACAGGGCGGGATCGGGGTGGGCCTGCGCGACCTCCAGCTGGGTGCGCAGCACGGTGATGGGGCTGCGCAGTTCGTGGGAGGCGTCCGCGATGAAGCGGCGCTGCCGGATGCCGGCGGCCTCCAGCCGGTCCAGCGTGGCGTTCATCGTGACGGCGAGGCGGGCCACCTCGTCCCGGGTCTGCGGGACGGGCACCCGGCGGTGCAGTTCGCGGTCCCCGATCTCGGCGACCTCGGCCCTGATCGCCTCGACGGGGCGCAGCGCCCAGCCCGTGACCCGCCAGGTGATCACCGCCACGACCAGGACGAGCAGCGGGACCACCACGGCCAGGACCGCCATCATGGTCTCGTCGGCGGCGTCGGCGTCCCGGAGCGAGGTCCCGGCGTAGACGGTGACCAGCCCCTTCGGGGTGAGGGTGGTGACCTGGACCACGCGCTGGCGGTGTTCCTGGCGGACCCGGCCGCCCTTCCAGGTGTCCCGTACGGTGCCGGGCGCGACGGGGGGTTCGGGGACGAGGGCGGGCCGGCCGGTGAGGTCGGGGCTGGCCGCCAGCACGCGGCCCTGCGCGTCGACGACCTGGAAGAAGTCCGTCCCCCGGCCGGGAAGGGGCACGGGGTCCAGCCGGCCGGTGGCCGCCAGTGCGGCGACCTTGACGGCCTGCCGTTCGGCATCGGCCTGGGCGCTCCTCGTCAGGTTGCTCTCCAGCGCCCCGAGCAGGGCGAAGGAGGCCAGGCCGAGAGCGAGCGCCACCACGGCGGAGGCACCGAGGGTGGCCTGGGCACGGACGGACCTCGGGCGCAGCCGGGCCGCGGCCGCGCGCAGCCGAGGCGCGGCCGCGCGCCACCGGGCCGCGGCCCCGATCGGCCGGTACGCCGGCTCGCGCGGCCCGGTGGGGGCGCGGCCCGGGGCCGGGGGCCGGGCGGAGCTGGCCGGGACTTCGCGGGGGCGGTCCCGGTCCCCGTGGGGCTCAGCCACCGTCGGCCGCCAGCCGGTAGCCGGCGCCCCGGACGGTCTCCACGGCGGCCCGCCCGAACGGCGCGTCTATCTTCCGGCGCAGGGCGCTGACGTGGACCTCGACGACGTTGAGGTCGCCCTCGTAAGCGGCGTCCCAGACGTTTTCGAGGATCTCCCGCTTGGGCACCACCTCGCCGGCCCGGCGCGCCAGGTGGACCAGGACGGCGAACTCGCGCGAGGTCAGCCGGGCTTCGACGCCGCCGCGCGTACAGCGCCGGCGGGCCGGGTCGACGACGAGGTCGCCGAACTCCATGACCTGCGGGCTGCGGCGGCCGGTGCGCCGGATCAGGGCGCGCAGGCGGGCGACGAGGACCACGTAGGAGAAGGGCTTGGAGAGGAAGTCGTCGGCCCCGGTGTCCAGGGCCTCGGCCTCGTCGTACTCGCCGTCCTTGGCGGTGAGCATGAGGATGCCGGACTCGCAGCCGGCCGCGCGCAGCCGGGCGCAGACCCGGTAACCGTTGAGGCCGGGCAGCATGATGTCGAGCACGATGGCGTCGTAGTCGTGCTCTCCGGCCATCCACAGGCCTTGCGGGCCATCGTGGGCCGTGTCCACAGTGAAGCCTTCGGCCCGCAGACCTCGTTGCAGGGCGGCGGCCAGCCGCCGCTCGTCCTCGACCACCAGTACGCGCATGGGGCAAGGTTCTCAGGTCTCGCCGCCGGCTTGCTGAAGGGTTCTTCAGCTCGCTTCAGCGAAGCTTCAGCATCCTGCTCGCAGGATCGGCCGAGCCGGGCGCGTCGCCCGGAGAACGCGAGGAGCATCCAGATGACTGAGTCCACTCCCCAGCCTCCCGAGCACCCCCCGGTGATCCCGGGCGAGGGCGGTTCCGGCCCGGCCGGCAAGGCGTCCGGGCGCGGCGCCCGGTTCGTCCGGTTCACCCGTGCGGGCCGGGCCCGCTGGGTGGCCCTCGGGCTGGTCGTGGTGGCGGTCGGCGGCGCGGGGGTCGCCGCCGTGGCGGTGGCGGAGCACGACCACGGGCGCGTGCGGGCGGAGCGGGTCTGGGACCGGTTCGACGGCGAGCGCCGGGCGGGCGGCCCCGGGCAGGACGGCCCGATGGCGGCGCCGGCGCGGCCCGGCCTGAAGGGGGAGAAGGGGCACCCGGGCGCTGTGCCGAAGCCCGGCAGACCCGGGAAGCCCGAACTGGAGGAGGGGACGGTCGTGGACCGGCCCGACCGGGCGCCCGTACCGCTTCCGGCGCTGCCCGCCGCGCAGGCCCTGGAGAAGGCGGAGGCCGCCGTGCCCGGGGGCAAGGCCGAGGCCCTGCGGGTGGTCGCCCAGGACGGCGGCGGGAGCGCTTGGCGGGTGGTGGTCCTCGGCACCGACGGTGTCCGTCACGTGGTGACCCTGGCCGGCGGCGACGGCGCGGTCACGAGCAACACGGTCGCGGGGAAGGGCGCCGGGGCGGAGCACTGACCGTGCGCCGGGCGGGTGCGACGGCCCGGCCCGTCGTGGGGGCGGCCCGGCCCGTCGTGGGGGCGGGCCGGGCCGTCGCGTCGGTACGGGCCCGGGCGCTCGGCGGGCGCGGCGGGCCCGGGCACTCGCGGCCGTACGACCCCGGGCGCTCGCCGCGGTACGGGCCCGGGCGCTCGCCGCGGCGGTCAGGAGGGGAGGTCCAGCAGCCGGGCCGCCATCTCCCGCATCTCGATCTTGCGGATCTTGCCGGTCACCGTCATGGGGAACTCCTCCACGACGTGGACGTAGCGCGGGATCTTGAAGTGGGCCAGCCGCCCCTCGCAGTACGCCCGCACGGCCGCCGCCGTCAGCGGCTCCGCGCCCTCGCGCATCCGTACCCAGGCCATGAGCTCCTCCCCGTACTTCGGGTCGGGCACGCCGATCACCTGCACGTCCAGGACGTCGGGGTGTGCGTGCAGGAACTCCTCGATCTCACGCGGGTAGAGGTTCTCGCCGCCCCGGATCACCATGTCCTTGATGCGGCCGGTGATGCTCAGGTATCCGTCGTCGTCCATGACGGCGAGGTCTCCGGTGTGCATCCAGCGGGCCGCGTCGACTGCCTCGGCGGTGCGCTCGGGCTGGTCCCAGTAGCCGAGCATCACCGAGTAGCCCCGGGTGCACAGCTCGCCCGGCTCGCCGCGCGGTACGGTCCGGCCGGTGGCCGGGTCCACCACCTTGACCTCCAGGTGCGGTCCGACGCGGCCCACGGTCGAGACGCGGCGCTCGACGGAGTCGTCCGCGCGGGTCTGGGTGGAGACCGGCGAGGTCTCCGTCATTCCGTAGCAGATGGACACCTCGCGCATCCCCATCCGGTCGATGACCTCCTTCATCACCTCGACCGGGCAGGGCGAGCCCGCCATGATGCCCGTGCGCAGGCTGGAGAGGTCGTAGCGCTCGAAGTCCGGGTGGGCCAGCTCGGCGATGAACATGGTGGGGACGCCGTAGAGCGAGGTGCAGGACTCCGCCTCGACGGCGGCCAGGGTGGCGGCCGGTTCGAAGGCGGGGGCTGGGATGACCATGGCCGCGCCGTGACTGGTACAGGCGAGGTTTCCCATGACCATGCCGAAGCAGTGGTAGAAGGGCACCGGGATGCAGACCCGGTCGAGCTCGGTGTACCGGCACAACTCGCCCACGAAGAAGGCGTTGTTGAGGATGTTGTGGTGCGAGAGCGTCGCGCCCTTGGGGAAGCCGGTGGTCCCCGAGGTGTACTGGATGTTCACCGGGTCGTCCGGGCTCAGCGCGGCCTGGGCGCGCAGGAGTTCGGCCCGGTCCCCGTGCCGCCCGCGCTCCAGCAGGGAGTTCCAGAGCTCTCCGTCCAGCAGGGCCACGAACTCCAGCGCCGCGCAGCGCGGCCCGACCTCCTCGATCATGGCCGCGTAGTCGGAGGTCCTGAACCGGTCCGCGGCGACCAGCAGCCGGATCCCGGACTGCCGCAGGACGTACTCCAGCTCGTGGGAGCGGTACGCCGGGTTCACGGTGACCAGGATCGCCCCGATCCTGGCGGTGGCGTACTGCACCAGGGTCCACTCGGCGCGGTTGGGAGCCCAGATGCCGACCCGGTCCCCCCTGACGATCCCGAGGTCCAGCAGCCCCAGCGCGAGGGCGTCGACGTCGGCGGCGAACTCCCTGTACGTCCACCGGCGCCCCGAGGCCATGTCGACGAGGGCGTCCCGGCCGGGGAACCTGCGCACGGTGCGGTCCAGGTTCTCCCCGATGGTGTCGCCCAGCAGCGGCACCCCGCTCGCTCCGGACGCGTAGCTCGGCTCGACGGACGGCACATGGACCCCCAGGGCTCGGATGCGGGCGCCGGGGCTCCTTCGCACCGGCGCCTCCTCATGATCCTCCGGCCGGGGGCCCGGGACCAGACCCCGCCCGGCCCCGATCACGCCCGACACCGATCACGCCCGGCCCCGGTCGCGCCCGACACCTATCGCGCCCGGCCACCCGCCCCGCCCCGGCGGGCCGTTCCCGCCCTACGCGGGGAGGGCGAGCAGCACCAGCGGGCTGGTGGTCGGCTGGGCCGATCCCCCGGCGGGCTCCAGGGTCAGGCCCACCGCCGTGGCCCTGTGCAGGTCGCCCTCCAGTACCGCCGCCCCGTCCCCGGTGAGGAAGCCGGCCGGGCGCATCGTGCCGTGGTCGGCCAGCCACAGCTGGTACGTCCTTCCCGCGCCCGGGGCCGGAAGCCGGTCGGTGAGGAACACGGCCCGGTCGCGGGCCGTGGAGGTGATCACGGTCGCGGCGGCCCCGCCGGTGGTGCGGCCGTGGACGCTGCGGGCGTCCGGAGCGGTGACCACGGCCCGCAGTTCCTGGCTCCGTGCCTCGGCCTGCCGGGCCTCCTGGCGGGCCCGGTCGGCCTGCCCGCTCTGGTGGAGCGCGGCGCCGCCGAAGAGGGCCGCCCCCGCGAGGGAGGCGGCGACCACGAAGGCGCCGGCCTTGCGCGGGAGCCGGTCCAGGAAACCGGCCGCGCGGCGGACGCCGACCCTCGGGGGCAGCTGGCGGACGGTCTCGATCCGGGCGAGGACGGCGTCCTTCATCTGCGGCGGGGGCACGAGGGCGACGGCGGCGGCCAGTCGGCCGGCCGTGGCGGAGAACTCCGCGACGTCCCCGGAGCACGGCCGGCAGCCGGCCAAGTGCCTGGAGAAGGCCTCGTGTTCGGCCGGGCCGAGCGCGTCCATGACGTAGGCCGCGGTGAGGGTGTGCAGTTCGTCGTCGTGCTTCACGTGGTCACCCCCATGCAGTCGCGCAGGCGGATCAGTCCGTCGCGCATCCGGGTCTTGATCGTGGGAAGAGGGGTCTGGAGGGTCTCGGCGACCTCCCGGTAGGTCAGCCCCCGGTAGTAGGCGAGGGTGACGGCCTGGCGCTGGAGTTCCGTCAGCCCGCGCAGGCAGCGTTTGACCTGGTCTCGTTCCAGCCGGCTCTCCACCTGCTCGCTCACCTCGTCGAAGGGCCGGTCCTGTCCGCGTACCCCCGCGTCGTACTCACGGGTGGCCGAGGCCTGGGCGGAGCGGACCCGGTCGACCGCCCGGCGGTGGGCGATCGTGGCCACCCAGGCCATGACGCTCCCCTGGTCGGGGCGGAAGCGGGCGGCCTGGCGCCACACGTCGATCATCACCTCCTGTGCCACCTCCTCCGACTGCGCACGGTCGCGCACCACCTTGACCGCGATGCCGAAGACGGTTCCCGCCACGGCGTCGTACAACGCGGAGAAGGCGTTCTGGTCCCCCTGTGCGACGCGCGCCATCAGCTCCGCCAGTTCTGCCCCGACCGCTCCGGCACCGCTGCCGGGGCCCGGGCCCGTTCCGGGGAAGCGCAGTTCCTCAGGGCTCACCTGAGCGGCCCCCGTGCGGCGTCGGGCCCGGGCGGGCGCGCCGGGGCCGAGAGCGGTCCTTCTCGCCGGTCCATCCATCGCATGAACGATCCTTCGTGGCAGGCGTACCCGGCCCCCGTCCGCCGAGGTCCGGTCCGCGCCGGGTCATTGCTGTCTCACCTTCTCTTCGGAGCCGGGGCCCGTACGGATTGCCCCGCGCACACACGAAAAGACATCCGTTCGGGGGAACCGGGCCCCGGGACCAAACCGCACCGGGGGGCCGGGGCGAATGAGGGCTGCGGATCCGCTCCAGGGCCCGTACGGCAGGCACCGGAGGCGATCCCCCGGAGCCCGTCGCCGCACATGCAGCAAGGAGACCTGTCGTGTCGCGTGTTCTCAAGAGTGCCGTACTCGCCCTCGCCTCGGGCGCCCTCCTCGTCGGCGGGGCCTCCATGGCCGCGGCCGACGCCGGCGCCCAGGGTGTCGCCGCCCACTCCCCCGGAGTCGGCTCGGGCAACGTGATCCAGATCCCGATCCACATCCCGGTCAACGCGTGCGGCAACTCGCTCGGCGCCATCGGCCTGCTGAACCCGGCGTACGGCAACACCTGCGTCAACGCCTGACCGGCTGCCGGGCGTCAGACTCCGGCCCGCCGCCGGCAACGGGGCGGCGCGGGCCGGCAGGTCCTCCGGGCGGGCGGGGAGTGCGTCGCCACTCCTGAGCGCCGCCCGGGCCCGGAGGACCCGCACGGGCGGCGGCTGTCGGCGCCGCCGCCCGTGCGCGCGGGGGCCGTACGGGCCGAAGCCGTAGGGGCCGAAGCCGTACGGACCCTGCCCCGGGGGTGCGGGGCCCGTCCGGGGGGGGGCAACCCGCTGACGGAACTTCACGTGATCGGACGACCGGCCCATCCGACGGGGGTCCCGCACCGAATGAGGTTCGTGAGCATCAACCGAAGGACAGTCGAACGCGGCGCCCTCGCCGCGGCGAGCGGCCTGCTGGCCGGGTACGCCGCACTGGCCACCGCCGAGCTGACCGCCTCACTGGTCCGGCCGCAGGCGGGGCCGGTCACGGTCATCGGCGAGTCGGCCATCGACCGCACTCCGCCGGCGCTCAAGGACTTCGCCATCCGCACCTTCGGCCAGAACGACAAGCTGGTCCTCCAGCTCGGCATCCTCGCCACGGTCGGCCTCCTGGCGGCCCTGCTCGGGGTGCTGGCCCTGCGCCGGCGCCGCACGGGTGCGGCGGGCGTACTGGCCTTCGGCGCCCTCGGTGCCGCGGCGGCGCTCAGCCGTCCCGACACGGCGGGCGCTGGCGACGTACTGCCCTCGCTGGTCGGGGCCGTGACCGGCGCGCTGGTGCTGTACCTGCTGGTGGGGAAGGTGAACGGGCCCGCAGCCCAGCCCTCCGGCGCGGACCGGACCGGCAACGCCGCAGCGGACAGCGGTGCGGACAGCGGTGCGGACACCGGCAGGGACGGCGATCGGGACTTCACCGGCAGCAGCGGCGGGAGCGCCGCCTGGAACCGGCGCGGCTTCCTCTTCGCGGCCGGGGCCACCGCCCTCCTCTCCACCGGGGCCGGCGCCCTCGGCCGGGCCCTGACCGGCCGCCGCGGCCGGGGTGCCGCCGCCTCCCGTGCCGCCGTACGGCTGCCGTCCCCCGCCTCGGCGGCCGCGCCCATCCCGGCCGGGGCGGGCCTGCGGATCCCCGGCATCAGCGGCTTCACCACTCCGAACGAGGACTTCTACCGTGTCGACACCGCTCTCGTGGTCCCCAAGGTGGACGCGGACACCTGGCGTCTGCGCATCCACGGCAAGGGCGTCTCCCGCCCGCGCTCCTACTCCTTCGCCGAGCTCCTCCAACGCCCCCTGATCGAGCGGGACATCACCCTGACCTGCGTATCGAACGAGGTGGGCGGACCGTACGCGGGCTCCGCGCGCTGGCTCGGCGTCCGCCTGGCGGACCTCCTGCGGGAGGCGGGCGTCAGAGCTCCCTCGCGCGGCGGGCCGGCCGATCAGCTGATCGCCCGCTCGGTGGACGCGATGACCCTGGGCACCCCCGTCGAGGAGGTCATGGACGGCCGGGACGCGATGCTCGCGGTCGCCATGAACGGGGAGCCGCTCCCCTTCGAGCACGGCTTTCCCGTCCGGATGGTCGTCCCCGGCCTCTACGGCTACGTATCCGCCTGCAAGTGGATCCGGGACATTGAACTCACCACCTTCGACGCCTACGACCCGTACTGGGTGAAGCGCGGCTGGGCCCGCCGGGCGCCCATCAAGACCCAGGCCCGCATCGACACTCCGAAGCCGTTCGCCCGGACCCCGGCCGGGACCGTGATGGTGGCCGGGGTGGCATGGGCCCAGCACCGCGGCATCGAGCGGGTCGAGGTCCGCGTCGACGACGGGGCGTGGCAGGAGGCCTCCCTCGCCGCGCAGGCCACCACCGACACCTGGCGCCAGTGGTCCTTCCCCTGGAAACCCACGCCCGGCGGCCACCACCTGACCGTCCGCGCCACGGACGGCACCGGCGAGGTCCAGACCGAGCGGCGCACCCGCACCATCCCGGACGGCGCGAGCGGCCGGCACAGCGTCTTCGTCACCGCGGGCTGAGCGAACCGGCGCCGGAATCGGCGCCGGAACCGGAACCGGAACCGGACCAGTTCGCCCCCTCCTCTTTCCACCTTTCCGCTTTGCACCCAACCCGTTCCCTGGAGAACACCATGAGCACCCTTCGTTTCCGCCGTACCGCCCTCGCCGCCGCCGCGGCCGCCGTACTGCCCTTCGCACTGACCGCATGTTCCGACTCCGGCAAGGACGCGGCCGCCGGTCCGGCCGCGGAAGCGAGCGCGGACGCCTCGTCCCCGGCCGTGGGCGCCGCGGCGCCGATGACGATGGACGGCCCCTTCGGCCCGGCGTGCGCCGGTGTCCCGAAGGAGGGCGCCGGCAGCTTCGACGGCATGGCCAAGGACCCGGTCGCGACCGCCGCGTCCAACAACCCCGCGCTGTCCACCCTGGTGACCGCCGTCAAGAAGGCCGGGCTCGTCGACACCCTGAACAACGCCAAGGACATCACGGTGTTCGCGCCGACCAACGAGGCCTTCGCCAAGATCCCGAAGGCCGACCTCGACAAGGTCCTCGCCGACAAGGCCACGCTGACCAAGATCCTCACCTACCACGTGGTCGGCCAGAAGCTGACGCCGATGCAGCTCCAGAACGGCTCGTTCGCCACGCTGGAGACCGGGAAGGTGACCACCTCCGGCTCGGGCGATTCGTACGAGGTCAACGGCACCTCCAAGGTGGTCTGCGGCAACGTCCCGACCGCCAACGCGACCGTGTACATCGTGGACACCGTCCTGATGCCGAAGTAGCGGTGGCTCGCGGGCGGTGACCCGCCGGTTCACCGCTCGTTGTAGAGACGGTCAGCGAAGTGGCCCCGGAAGTCCCGGACCCGTTCTCAGGGTCCGGGACTTCATGCTGTCGCCCTGCTCGTCAATTGTTCGGCTCATGTGACAGCGGATTGGACAAGTGGCCGATGTTGCGAACACGATGGCCCCGCAAGTCCGCGGCTGCGCAGGGGGGGCAAACCGCTCGTGTTGTGACGTCCCTCCTCTGCGGACCGTCGTCCCCGTCACACCCCTGGAGAGACTCCGCCATGAGCTTCGGCGACCCGAACAACCCCTACGGCCAGCAGCAGCCCCCGCAGGGTCAGCCCGGCTACCCGCAGCAGGCGCCGCAGGGCGTCCCCCCGCAGTACGGCTACCCGCAGCAGCCCATGGGCGTCCCCCCGCAGCAGCCGTACGGTGCCTACCCGCCGGCCGGGATGCCGGGCGCAATGCCGGGCATGCCGCCGCTGGCGCACTGGGGCCTGCGCGCTGCCGCGTACCTCCTCGACATCCTGATCATCGCGGGCCCGCTGTTCCTCCTGAACATCGTGGCCGCCGGAGAGAGCGAGCCCTCCATGGGCGTCGCGATCTTCAGCCTGATCACCGTCCTCTACGCCATCGGCATGGGCTTCTTCCAGCTGTACAAGGAGGGCTCGACCGGTCAGACGATCGGCAAGAAGGTCCTCGGGATCAGCCTGCGCCGCGAGGCCGACGGCAACGTCCTCGGCTTCGGCATGGCCTTCGTCCGCAAGCTGGCGCACTTCCTCGACGGCATCGCCTGCTACATCGGCTGGCTGTGGCCGCTGTGGGACGCGAAGAAGCAGACCTTCGCCGACAAGGTGTGCAGCACCGTCGTCATCGTCGTCCCCAAGGGCTGATCTGCCCTGACACAGGGGCCCGTCCGGATTCCGGGCGGGCCCCTGCGCGTTCGCTACTGCTTCGGGAGGGTGCAGCCGGCGCGGGTGAGGTCGATCGCGTTACCGGGGCCCACGCAGGGGACGATGATGTAGGTCTGCTCGGCGTAGTTGATGCCCTGGCGGACCGTCACCGCGCCGTTCTGGTCCACCTCGCACGGGTTGTTCAGCGTGCACCTCCCGCCGTCCTCGTTGCCCGTGTTGTTCACGGCCACGACCTTGCCCGTCGCCGTGTCGATCACCGGGGAGCCGGAGGTGCCGCCGATGGTGTTGCACGCCGAGGTGTAGCGCAGGGAGTCCTTCCAGGTCCACTCGCCCTCCTTGAGGCGGTAGGCGAACCCGTCGACGTTGCAGCTGTACGTGCGCTTCCAGTACCCGGACACCACCTTGATGGCCGTGCCCTGCACCGGGTGGGCGTCGTTCAGGGTGAGGGCGTTGATGCCGTACTGGCTGCTGATCTGGGCGTAGGTCTTGGTCAGCTGGTAGATCGAGATGTCGGTGTCGGTCATCGTGGCGTACGAGATCTTGCTCGCGCGCAGCGTCGCGACCTTGGAGCCCGACGCGTTGAGCAGCGAGAAGGAGCGGCTGGACGCCTTGTCCTTGATGACCTGCCCGGCCGCCGGCATGCCGGACTCCAGACAGTGGCCGTTGGACAGGACGAGCGCGGGGTCGGACGGCAGCGAGTTCGGCACGCGGACCACGGAGCCCGAGCAGTTGCTCAGCGCGACCGTGCCGGCGAAGTTGACCGCGACGGCCCGGGTGGCCGTGTCCCGGGGTGCCTGGGCCACGGCCGGTGCGGCCACCGCTCCGGTGAGGAGCAGGGCGAACGCGGCGCCGGCGAGAGGCTTGTTCATGTGGGGGTTCCCCTCTGGTGACAACGCAACCGAAGATCCTCCGGTTGTCATGCGCATTGTTAGGACCACAAGCCCAACTCACAAGAGGGTCAGTGCAGTTGCCCGCCGATGACGGAACGGCCTTAATCAGGCTTGCGAGCGCGGCCCGCCGGCCGGTAGCCGGTGCGGAGTCCGGCGCCATTCCCGCCCGATCCCTTGACGGCCCCGGGGGCGGGGAGCACAGTGACCACCGGTACGGCTTGAGAGCGCTCTCAAGCGCTGCTCCGAAGAAGGGACCGGACCACCTACCCCCGCATCGCCCATCCCCATCCCCATCCCCATCCCCATCCGCACACCCACCCCCATCCCCCACATCCCCCCACACCCCCGAGAGGGCATCCATGCGTCCGACATCAGGCAGAGGACGGCAGTCGGTCAGACGGGCCGTCATCGCCGCGCTGAGCAGCGTGGCGGTGGCCGCCGCGACCGCCGCCGTCGTCACCCTTCCCGCCAACGCCGCCGCGCCGCCGGTCCCGTCGGGCTGGTCCCAGGTCTTCCTGGACGAGTTCAACGGGGCCGCCGGCTCCGGGGTGAACACCGCCGACTGGCAGTACACCACCGGCACGAGCTACCCCGGCGGCCCGGCGGGCTTCGGCACCGGCGAGGTCGAGACCATGACCGCCGACACCGCCAACGTCTCCCTCGACGGCGCGGGCAACCTGCGCATCACCCCGCGCCGCGACGCCGCGGGCAACTGGACCTCCGGCCGCGTCGAGACCAAGCGCTCCGACTTCCAGCCCCCGCCGGGCGGAAAGCTGCGCACGGAAGCCCGCATCCAGATGCCCGAGGTGACGGGCGCCGCGGCCAAGGGCTACTGGCCGGCGTTCTGGATGCTGGGGGCGCCCTACCGCGGCAACTGGTGGAACTGGCCCGGCATCGGCGAGCTCGACATCATGGAGAACGTCCAGGGCATCAACAACGAGTGGGCCACGATGCACTGCGGCACGAGCCCCGGCGGCCCGTGCAACGAGACGACCGGCATCGGCGGCCAGCGCGTCTGCACCGGCACCACCTGCCAGGGCGGCTTCCACACCTACGCGGTGGAGTGGGACCGGTCCACCGCCGTGGAGGAGATGCGCTTCTCCCTCGACGGGGTCAACTTCCACACGGTACGGGCCGATCAGGTGGACGCCACGACCTGGGCCAACGCGACGAACCACGGCTACTTCATCATCCTGAACGTGGCCATGGGCGGGGCGTTCCCGGACGCCTTCGGCGGCGGACCCGACGCGGGGACCCAGCCGGGCCACCCGATGGTGGTCGACTACGTCTCCGTACTGCGGTCCACGGGCGGCACGAGCTCCCCGCCGACCACTCCCCCGAGCACACCGCCGACCACTCCGCCCACGACCCCGCCCACCACCCCTCCGACGACGCCTCCCACCACCCCGCCGCCCGGCAACCGCGACGCGTACTCCGCCATCCAGGCCGAGTCCTACGACAGCCAGTCCGGGACGTCCAGGGAGACCACCACCGACACCGGCGGCGGCCAGGACCTCACCACCATCGGCAACGGCGACTGGGCCCAGTACAAGGGCGTCGACTTCGGCACCGGCGCCGCGACCCAGTTCTACGGCCGCGTCGCCGGCGGCGCGGCAGGCGGCGTGAGCGGGCTCGTGGAAGTCCGGCTCGACAGCCGGACGAACGCGCCGGTCGGCAGCTTCGCGGTGGCGGGTACCGGCGGCTGGCAGAGCTGGAGGACCGTACCGGCCAACATCACCGGCGTCACGGGCAGGCACGACGTGTACCTGACCTTCACCAGTGGCCAGCCGGCCGACTACGTGAACCTCAACTGGTTCGACTTCGGACACTGAGCACCGCATCGGCGCGGGCGCAGGACCCGGAGGTTCCGCGGGGTCTCCCACCGGGACCGGACCGGTACTACCTGCGTCCGCGCCCGGCGTGGCGGATAGAGTCGGGCCAACCGGTATGAGGGGAGCAGGAATGATCGATGAGGGACCGGAACCGCCCGGAAGCGAGGCCGGAGAGGTCGCGTCCGACCCGGAAGCGGACCTGCTCGGCCGGCGGATCGAGTACCTCTTCAGCTACGTGCAGCCACTGGGAAGGCGGTTCACGCTCCAGGAGGTGGTCGACGGGATCAAGAAGGCCGCCGGTCCCAACGACGGGAAGCTGTCGGTCGGTCGTCTGTGGGCCCTCGCCAAGGGCAAGGCACCCAACCCGACCGTGGGAACGCTCCGCGTGCTGGGCGAGTTCTTCGGCGTACCGCTCGCGTACTTCATCGACGACGAGGTCGAGGCCCGGGTGTCGGCCCAGCTCGCGCTGATCGCGGCGATGCGCGCGAACGACGTGCGCTCGGTGGCGCTGCGGGCGGCGGCGGTGGCAACGATGTCCACGCAGGGGATCGAGGCGGTCCGTTCCCTCATCGAGCAGGGGGACGCCGCCGACGCGGGCCGGCCGTAACGTTCCACCAGTCCGCCGGTGGGCCTGTCCGTCCCCATCCTGAGCTGCGGGTTCCCGCGAATTCCCGATGGGTTCGCTGTGTAGAGTCGGACGGGGAAGATCGAACGGCCGTGCGGATCCGCACGGCCGGATGCGCGGCGAGAGGGCGTTGGGGGAGCATGAACCGCCATGACTGGCGCGCGCTGAAGGCGAAGTACCGGACTCTGATCGGGCGCTTCTCCCTCTCCCACCCCTTCGAAGTCGAAGAGCTCTGCGCGGCGATCGCCGCGGAGCGGGGCCGGCCGCTGCGACTCCTTCCGATGCCCGCCGTCATGCCCGCGGGAGCGGGAGTCTGCGGCATGTGGGTGTCGTTCGCCGCCGCCGACCACGTCTACTACAACGTGGTGACGAGCCGTCCCCACCAGACGCACATCATCCTGCACGAGCTCGCCCACATCCTGCTCGACCACCGCGAATCCACCGCCCCCGAGCCCGCGATGCTCGAGCAGCTCTTCCCGGACCTGGACCCGGCCATGGCCGCCCGGCTGCTGGGGCGCACCCGGACGCAGGCGACGACGCGGCAGGAGCAGGAGGCCGAACTGCTCGCCTCGGTGATGTGGCAGCACTTCAGCGTGGCACCCGCCGCCCTGGCAACGGCTCCCCCCGATACGGCCGACACCCTCAACCGGGTGATCGGCGCCTTGTCCCGCCGTACCGCACCGAGGTCGCTTTGAGGCTCTTCGATTTCGTCGTCGTACCGCCCCTGTGGCTGTTCGTCTGCTTCAAGGCCCCGGGGCTCCGCTCGGCGCCCCGGCAGGACCGCGTCATGTGGACGATGTGGATGATCTGGGCCGTCGCGTTCGGCATCGGCGTTCCGGCCGTGCGCCGGGTCATCGACGCGGCGGTGGGACTGCCGAGCTTCACGAACCTGCCGGTCCACATGCTGTCGCTGTGCGCGATGGGAGCGCTCTTCGAGTTCATCCGCGAGGCGACCGGGACCCGCGGTCACCGCAGGGCGGCCCTGCGCTGGATCCTGCTGGGCCTCGCGCAGGCGGGGCTGGTCGTCGCCTTCTTCGCGAGCCCGCTTCCGGACGGGGAGACCGATCTCGTGACGGTGACCCGGTCGCCGACCATCACGGTCTACTGGCTGATCTTCCTCGGCTACATCCTGTACGGGGTGACGAGCGCGATCCGCCTGTGCTGGAGGTACGGACGGCACGCCTCCCCCGGACCGTCCCGGACCTCGATGCAGTTGCTGGGGCTGGCCTGCTGCTCCGGGCTGCTGTACGTCGTCCACCGGCTGGTCAACCTCGTGGCCGCGTTCGGCGGCCGGGAGCTTCCCGGCGGCACTGGGGTGGTCGCATCACGCAGACCCTGCTGGCCTGCACCTTGCTGCTGCTCGTCGCGAGCGTCTGCTGGCCGTTCCTCGCCGAGGGCGCGAAGCGCGTCCGGCTGCGCAGGCAGGTGCGGGCCATCCGCCCCCTCTGGCAGCTGCTCACGCAGTCCACGCCCGAGGTCGTCCTCCCGCTCCCCGGGGGCCTGCGCAAGGACGCCGAACTGGTCCGGTACCGCTACGTGATCGAAATCCGGGACAGCGCCCTCGCGTTGTCCGGTCACGTCTCGGAACACCAGCGCGAGGCCGTCCGGTCCGCCCTGGCCGACGCGGGACCGGGCGGCACCGAGCGCGAGGCGACGGCCGAGGCGGCCGTACTGCTCCACGCCGCACGGGCCGAACGCGCCGGTGAGCCGCCCCGGTTCCCCGAACGGGCCGTGGTGCGGGAGGGCGGCGACCTGGACGCCGAGGCCGAGTGGCTGCGGAAGGTCGCCGTGGCGCTCCGGTCGCCGGCGACCCGGGCGGCCGCCGAGGCGCTGCGGGTGGATGCGGAGCCTGTTGGGGCTGTTGGGGCTGCCGGACCTACTGGGCTTGCCGGACCTGCTGGTGCCCCCAGGCCTGCTGATGCTCCCCGCCCTGTTGGGCCTGTTGGGTCTGCCGGGATTCACGGGCCTGTTGGGCCTGCCCGGCCTGTTGGGCCTGCCCGGCCTGTTGGACCTCCCGGACCTCACGACCCTGCCGCGCCTGTGGCGCCGACCGCTCCCGACTCCGGGGGCTGACCCCGGCACCGGGAGGGCCGGGTGCCGTCCTCGGCGTCGGCCGGACGCGTGCTCCCGTATCTCCGGGAGCGCTCTCCGCCCTCCCGGCGCCCCGGGTTACGCTGCTGGTCCGGCAGGGCCCGCAAAAACCGGGCCCGGACCGTCCCCGGACCCGCACAGAGGAGCGCCCCGTGGCCGAACAGCTTCCCGCCGACCGGCCCACGCTGGAGGCCGTGGCGGCGCACGCCGGGGTGTCCCGGGCCACCGCGTCCCGGGTCGTCAACGGCGGTGACGGGGTCCGGCCGCATCTGGTCGACAAGGTCCGCGCGGCCATCGTGGAGCTCGGCTACGTGCCCAACCACGCGGCGCGCACCCTGGTGACCCGGCGCACCGGCGCGGTCGCCGTGATCATCGCCGAGCCGGAGATCCGGATCTTCTCCGACCCGTTCTTCTCCCGCCAGGTCCGCGGCATCAGCAAGGAACTGACCGCGCACGACACACAGCTGGTGCTGCTGCTGGTCGAGGACCGCGGGGACTACGACCGGATCGAGCGCTATCTGGCGGGCGGCCACGTCGACGGCGCGCTCGCCTTCTCGCTGCACACGGACGACCCGCTGCCCGCGATCACCCGGCGCATCGGCATGCCGACCGTCTACGGCGGCCGGCCCGGCTGGACGGGGCAGGGCGGTGGAGCCGGGGAGTCCGGTCCGGTGGCGTACGTGGACGCCGACAACCGCGGGGGCGCGCGCGAGGCCGTACGGTACCTGCTGTCCCGGGGGCGACGGCAGATCGCGCACATCGCCGGTCCGCTGGACCAGACTTCGGCGATGGACCGGCTCGACGGGTACCGCGACGTACTGCTCGACGCCGATCCCGCGCTCATCGCCGAGGGGGACTTCACCGCGGCCGGCGGGGCCCGGGCGATGGGCGAGCTGCTGGAGCGCTGCCCCGATCTCGACGCGGTGTTCGCCGCGAACGACCTGATGGCGACGGGCGCGCTGGGCGTACTGCGCGAGCGGGGCCGGTCCGTGCCCGGGGACGTGGCGCTGGTCGGCTTCGACGACGCCGAGCTCGTGGCGGAGAGCACCGATCCGCCGCTGACCACCGTGCGCCAGGACATCGAAGGCATGGGCCGCCTGATGGCCCGGCTGCTGCTGCGCTCCCTGGACAAGACGCATGCCGCGCTCGGAGTACCGGCCTCGGTGATCACCCCGACCTCACTGGTACGCCGCGGCTCGGCCTAGGCGGCATAGGCGGCCTGGGTCGTCCAGGCCCCAACTCGCCGTCTCCTCCCGGTGAACGGGGAGATTCCCGGCTGTCCGGCGCACGGCTCTTGACGGGGTGCCGCTGTGGGGTGCACGCTCCAGTCGCGTTCTGAGAGCGCTCTCAAATCCCTCTCGGAACCCATGCATCCGCCAAACCGAGGAGGCCGCACCATGTCCAACCCCCGAGCCGCCCGGAGAACCACGCTCCGCCTCGGTGCCGTGGCCCTGACCGGGGCCCTCCTGACCGCCTGCGGATCCGGGTCCGACGCCAACTCCCCGGAGGGCTCGGGTGGGCAGGTCACGCTCACCGTCGACCTGTTCGGCGCCTTCGGCTACCAGGAGGCCGGGCTCTACGCCGAGTACGAGCGGCTCCACCCGAACGTCAAGATCAAGCAGACGGACACCGAGGACGAGCAGGATTACTGGAAGTCCCTCCAGACCCGGCTCGCCGGCGGCGGCGGGCTGGCCGACGTCCAGGCCCTCGAGATGGGGCGGATAGCCTCGGTGACGCAGAAGCAGGCCGACAAGTTCGCGGACCTCAAGGAGTACGGAGCGGCCGCCCTCCAGGGCGAGTTCGCCGAGGCCAAGTGGGCGGCCGCGACGACCGGGGACGGCAAGGTGCTCGGTCTGGGCACCGATGTCGGTCCCGAGGCCATGTGCTACCGCACCGACCTCTTCAAAGCGGCGGGTCTGCCCACCGACCGCACGGAACTGGCCACCGCGTGGGCGACCTGGGACGGCTATCTGGAGCTCGGCCGGCAGTACAAGACCAAGGCGCCGGCCGGCAGCTCCTGGCTGGACAGCGTCAACAGCCTGAACGCCGTCATGGTCGGCCAGGCGAAGGAGCGCTACTACGACGCCTCGGGCGCCCTGATCTACGAGAACAGCCCCGCGGTGAAGTCCGCCTGGGACGCCTCGGTCAAGGCCTCCGCGGACGGGCTCAGCGCCAAGCTGGACCAGTGGTCCCCACCGTGGAACCAGGCCTTCTCCTCCGGCTCCTTCGCCACCATGCCCTGCCCCGCCTGGATGCTCGGCTACATCAAGGGGCAGGCCGGGGACGCGGGCAAGGGCAAATGGGACGTGGCGAAGCTGCCCGGCGGCGCGGGCAACTGGGGCGGCTCCTACCTCGCGGTCCCCCGGGCCGCCCGGCACAAGAAGGAGGCCTACGAGCTGGTGAAGTGGCTGACCGCGCCCGAACAGCAGACCGTGCTCTTCCGCAAGCAGGGCAACTTCCCCTCCGCCGTCAAGGCCATCGAGCAGATCGCGGACGCCAGGGACCCCTACTTCTCGGACGCCCCGATCGGGCAGATCTTCGGCGACGCCGCCGAAAAGTCCCCGGTCCAGGTGCTGGGGGTGCACGACAAGGACGTCGCCGACCAGATCACCAACGCGCTGAGCGAGGTGGAGCGCAAGGGCACGCCGCCGGAGACGGCATGGTCGAACGCGAAGAAGGCCGTCAAGAACGCCCTGGGCTGAGCCACCGTGACCCGTACCGGCCGCAGGGCCATCGCCCCGTACGCCTTCGTCGCCCCCTTCTTCACCCTCTTCGCCGCCTTCGGGCTGTTCCCGCTCCTCTATACGGCGTACGTCTCCGTCTACCGCGTCGAGCTCCAGAGTCCCGGCGAAATGGAGTGGCGCGGGCCGGACAACTACACCGCCCTGTTCACCGATCCGTTCTTCTGGACGGCCCTGCGCAACACCTTCACCATCGGCGTGCTCTCCACGCTGCCGCAGCTGCTGATCGCCCTGGGACTGGCCCACGTCCTCAACTACCGTCTGCGGGCCAGGACCTTCTTCCGCACCGCGCTGCTGCTGCCGTACGCGACCTCCGTGGCCGCGGCGTCGCTGATCTTCGCGCAGCTCTTCGGCCGGGACTTCGGTCTCGTCAACACCCTGCTGGGGCTGGTCGGTTTCGACCCGGTGGACTGGCAAACCGGGACGGCGGCCTCGCAGATCGCCGTGTCGTCCATCGTGGTGTGGCGCTGGACCGGCTACAACACGCTGATCTATCTGGCGGGCATGCAGTCCATCCCCGGCGAGCTGTACGAGGCGGCCGAGGTAGACGGGGCTTCCAGATGGCGGCAGTTCCTCCACGTGACGCTGCCCGGCCTGCGTCCCACCATCGTGTTCACGGTGGTGGTCTCCACCATCGGCGCCACCCAGCTCTTCGGGGAGCCGCTGCTCTTCGAGGGCTCCGTTTCCGGGGGCATCTCCCACCAGTACCAGACGCTCGGCCTGTACATGTACGAGCAGGGCTGGGGCTTCTTCCACCTGGGCCGGGCGGCGGCCATCGCCTGGGTGATGTTCCTGCTGATCGTGGCGCTGGTCGGGGTCAACGCCCTCTTCGCGCGCCGCCGTTCCCCCAAGGAGGCCGGCCGATGAGTTCCTCCCCCGCAGCCCGGCGCGGTGGCCGGCTGACCTACGCGGTGCTGGTCTGCGCGGTGGCGCTGTCGGCGTTCCCGCTGTACTGGACCCTGGTCGCGGCCAGCCGCTCCAATGCCGATCTGGCGCGGCCGGTGCCCGCGCTGCTCCCCGGACCCAGGCTCCTGGTCAACCTCCAGGCGGTCCTGGAGGAGGCGGACATCGGCAAGGCCCTCCTCAACTCCCTGATCGTGTCCGGTGCGATCACCGTCGGCACGGTGCTGTGCTCCACGCTCGCCGGTTTCGCCTTCGCCAAGCTGCGATTCCGGGGGCGCGGCGCACTGCTGAGCACCGTCGTCGCGTCGATGATGATCCCGCCGCAGCTGGGGGTGATCCCGCTGTTCATGCTGATCGTGAAGCTGCACTGGGTGAACCAGCTCCAGGCCGTCGTACTGCCCGGGCTGGTCTCCGCCTTCGGCGTGTTCTTCATGCGGCAGTTCCTCGCGCAGTCGCTGCCGGACGAGCTGATCGAGGCGGCCCGGGTCGACGGGGCCTCGTACGCCCGCGTCTTCTGGTCGATCGTGGTGCCGGTGGCCCGGCCGGCCATGGCCGTGCTCGGTCTGCTGACCTTCATGACGGCCTGGAACGACTTCTTCTGGCCGGTGGTCGCGCTGTCCTCACAGGAGCCGACCGTGCAGGTGGCGCTGCGGCAGCTGGGCGGCGGATACGTCCACGACCAGTCCGTGATCATGGCGGGCACCCTGCTCGGCACCCTGCCGGTGCTGCTGGTCTTCGGTCTGCTGGGCCGTCAGATCGTGGGCGGCATCATGCAGGGCGCGGTCAAGGGCTGAGACCCCTCGCGCCTCCGCACCGTTTCTCCTCCCACCTCTTCCTCCTACCTCCTCCTCCCCCGACGCCTTCCCCCCAGGAGTCCCTCCATGACCACTGTCGACGCGCCCCCCGCTCCGGGGGCCGCGCTCCGCTTTCCCCCCGGGTTCCGGTGGGGCACGGCAACGGCCGCCTATCAGATCGAGGGCGCCGCCGCGCTGGACGGACGGACGCCCTCGATCTGGGACACCTTCAGCCGGATCCCGGGCAAGGTCCTGGGCGGCGACACCGGTGACACGGCCGCCGACCACTACCACCGGATGGCCGAGGACGTGGGCCTGATGCGGCGGCTCGGCATGAGCGACTACCGATTCTCGGTGGCCTGGCCGCGGGTGCAGCCCACCGGGCGGGGCCCCGCCGAGCGGCGCGGGCTCGACTTCTACCGGCGGCTGGTGGACACGCTGCTGGAGGCGGGGATCCGGCCGGTGGCCACGCTCTACCACTGGGACCTGCCCCAGGAACTGGAGGACGCCGGCGGCTGGCCGCACCGTGACACCGCCGAGCGGTTCGCCGAGTACGCGGGCCACGTCGCGGGGGCGCTCGGAGACCGGGTGGCGAGCTGGACCACGCTCAACGAACCGTGGTGCGCGGCCTTCCTCGGCTACGCCTCGGGTGTGCACGCGCCCGGCCGCACGGAGCCCGAGGCCGCGTTGCGGGCCGCTCACCATCTCAACCTGGCCCACGGGCTGGGCGTACGGGCGCTGCGCGCGGCCCTGCCCCGGTCGGCGGAGGTCTCGCTGACGCTCAACGCGCACGTGGTGCGGCCGCTGACGGACGCGGCCGCCGATGTGGACGCGGCGCGGCGGATCGACGCGGTAGGCAACCGGATCTTCCTCGATCCGGTGTTCCACGGGCGGCTTCCGGCCGATCTCGTCCGCGATACCGCCGCGCTCACGGACTGGTCCTTCGTCCGGGACGGCGATCTGGCCGTGACGGCCGAGCCGATCGACTGGCTGGGCCTGAACTACTACTCCCCCACGGTGGTCGCGGCCGCCGGCCCGGGCACCCCGGACGGGGAGCCGGAGCCGTCCCCCTGGCCGGGGGCCGGGGGCCGCGTACGGTTCCTGCCCGCGCCGGGGCCCCGTACGGCGATGGACTGGCCCGTGGATCCGGGCGGGCTGTACGAGCTGCTGACGCGGCTGCGCGACGAGCTGCCCGGGGTGCCGCTGCTGATCACGGAGAACGGCGCGGCGTACGGGGACCACGCCGATCCGGAGGGGGCGGTGCACGATCCGGAGCGGATCGCCTATCTGCGGGGGCATCTGGCGGCCGTGCACCGGGCGATCGCCGACGGGGCGGACGTGCGCGGATACTTCGTGTGGTCGCTCCTGGACAACTTCGAGTGGGCGTACGGCTACAGCAAGCGGTTCGGTATCGTCCACGTCGACTTCGCGACGCAGCGGCGCACACCGAAGGACAGTGCGCGCTGGTACGCGGAGGTCATCGCCCGGGGCGGACTCGCGCCGTGAGGTTCAGGGCAGCAGGTCCAGGTACCGGGCGTCGACGCGGCCGGAGCCGACGCCGAGGTCCAGGGTGCGCGCGGCGCCGGGGTCGGAGAGTGCGGGTGCGAGGTCGATGCGGCCCGAGCCGGTCCGGGTGGTGACCCGGAAGGCGGTGGCCTCGGGCACGGTGAGGGCGAGGCGGCCGTCTCCGATGTCGGCGGTCACCTCCCCGGGCGGGGCGAGGAAGTCGACGGCGGCCCGGCCCGATCCGACGGCGAGCCCGAACTCGGGCGAGGTGAGGGCCGTGGCAACCAGCCTGCCGGAGCCCACGCGGGCCCGGACCGCACCGCGTATCGCGCTGAGGCGGACCTGCCCGGAGTCGACCCTGACGTCCACTGCGCCGCCGAGGCCGCTGATGTCGACGCGGCCGGAGTCCGCGGTGACCGTGACCGGGAGACCGGCGGGAACGGTGACCCCGAGCTGGACGGAACAGGAGAGCGCGGCGCCCAGGACGGAGTCGTCATCGGGACAGTGCGGGGTGAGGGTGAGGGTGCCGTCCTGCCAGCTCTCCACGATGACGGGCTTCCTGCGCGACCAGGCGATCTCGGCGCGGTAGCCGACCTGCTGGTCCCCGCGCGGGCGGACCGTGATGTTCGTGTCGGCTCCCGTGATGTGCAGGGCGGTCACCGGGTGTCCCGCGCTGCCGCCGCGCAGGGTGCCCGTGCGGGTGGCCCCGTACGCTCCGGCCTGCAAGGCGGCGGGCAGGACCACGAAGACCGCGCCGAGGAGGGCGGCGAGGATCCAGGCGAGCCGGTGCCGGGGGCGGCCGGGCGTCCCGGCCGCGGGCGGTGTCACGGGGTGCCGTCCAGGAAGCGCAGGACCGCGAGGACCCGGCGGTGGTCGCCGTCGGCGACGGGCAGGTCGAGTTTGGCGAAGATGTTGTTGATGTGTTTGGCCACGGCGCTCTCGCTCACGACGAGTTCTGTGGCGATCCCGGTGTTGGAGCGGCCTTCCGCCATCAGGGCCAGCACCTCGCGCTCGCGCGGGGTGAGGCGTTCGAGCGGGTCGGGGCCGCCACCGCGGCGCAGCAGGAGCTGCGCCACGACCTGCGGGTCCAGCGCGGTGCCGCCGGCGGCGACCCGGCGCAGGGCCTCGATGAACTCCTCCACGTCGGCGACGCGTTGTTTGAGGAGGTAGCCGATGCCGGAGCTGCTCGGGGCGGCCAGCAGGTCCGCGGCGTAGCGCTCCTCGACGAACTGGGAGAGGAGCAGGACGGCGGTGTCGGGGCTCTGCTGCCGGATCATGAGGGCGGCGCGGACGCCTTCGTCGGTGAATCCGGGTGGCATCCGGACGTCGACGAGGGCGAGTTGGGGCCGGTGCTCGTCGACGGCGGCCAGGAGGGTTTCGGCGTCGCCGGTTTCGGCGGCCACCTCGAATCCCGCCATTTCGAGGACTTTGACCAGTCCGATGCGCAGCAGGACGGAGTCCTCGGCGATCACGGCCCGCACGGCAGCTCCACAGTCACGGTGGTCGGACCCCCGAGGGGGCTGTTGATCATGATGTTTCCGTCGACTGACCCTACTCGTTTGCGCAGGCCGGTCAGTCCGGTGCCGCCGGCCGGGTCGGCTCCGCCCACTCCGTCGTCGTTGACGGTGAGGCGCAGTACGTCGGCGGCGGTGCGGGTCACGAGGACCGAACAGCGGCTGGCGCGGGCGTGTTTGGCGACGTTGGCGAGGGCTTCGGAGACGACGAAGTAGGCGACGGCCTCCACCGTGGGGCCCGGGCGGACGGGGAGGTCCACGGTCAGCTCGACGGGCAGCGGGGCGCGGGCGGCGATGCCGGAGAGCGCGGCGTCGAGCCCCCGGTCCTCCAGGACGGCCGGGTGCAGGCCCCGCACGAGGCTGCTCAGTTCCTCTATCGCCTCCTTCGCCTCCCGGTGGGCCTCGTCGATGACGGCCTTGGCCTCGGACGGCAGTCCGGGGAGGGTGGCGCGGGCTATGCCCAGGTTCATGGCGAGGGCGACCAGCCGCTGCTGGGCTCCGTCGTGCAGGTCCCGCTCGATCCGGCGGCGTTCGAGATCGGCGGCGTCCAGGACGCCGGCCCGGCTCTCGGCGAGGTCCTCGACGCGTCGTTCCAGTTCGCGGGCCCGGTTGGGGCCCAGGAGCGCGAGGGCCGCGCCGGAGTCGAGCCGGCCCAGGAGGGCCGCGAACCAGGGTGCGGCCAGCAGGAGGAGGCCCCCGACCGTGGTCAGCAGGTCGTACTGCCGGGTCCAGCCGGGTCCGCTGGCCTCGGGCAGGGCCCAGGACCACGCGTAGACGGTGGCGCAGACGGCGCCGGCGGTCCAGGTGAGGACGAGCACGCCGCCGCCGAGGGCGGCTAGCGGGCTGACCAGGAAGTGGTAGCCGTACTGGCGCCACGTCGCTTCGGAGCGCAGCCGCTCGGTCAGTCCGCGGACGCTGCGCGGGGAGTGCTCACGGACCACGGGCGGTATGTCGATGCCGAGCAGCGACCAGCAGCGGCTGCGCTGCAGGGCGGTGAGGAGCGGGGAGAGGGCCACGACGAGGAGCAGGGGCACAGGGCTGTGCCCGGGGGCCGTGAGGAGGATGAGGAAGCCGAGCGCGAGCGGCAGGGCGGGCGGGATCGCCGCCGCCGTGAAGGCGGTGTTGCGCCAGGCCCATGCGGACCAGGGCGCGTGCGCCATGGCCCAGCCGAATGCACGCCTCAGCGCGCCGGAACTTTCCATGTGAGTACGGTAATCGCCCTGGCCAGGGCGTTGCACTCCCCCTGGTATCCGCTTCGAGGTGTAGCTGGCACCACCCCCGATTCGGACAGTGGGGCTACTGATTCCGGCGGCCCGGCGGCCGAGTCTTGTGGTGTGCCCGGCGGACGGACCGCGGGGCGGAAGGAGATCCGCAGCCATGGCCCTCGTCGCACCGCAGTTTCGTCCCCGTTCCGCTGCCCGCACCGCCACGCGGCTGCCGACGGTGCTCACCGGCGCGGGTCTGGCGCTGGTGCCGTGGGTGCTCGTGCTGGCCAGGACACTGCCGCAGAGCACCGAAGTGTCGAACTGGGCGACGGCATGGATAGGCCTGGACCTGATACTGGCGGCGGGGCTGACGGGGACGGGGCTGATGCTGCGCCGGCAGGACCCTCGGGTGGTTCCGCTGGCCGCGGCGACGGCGGCGCTGCTGGTGATGGACGCCTGGTTCGACGTCACGACCTCGGCGGGGAGCGAGCAGGCGCTGGCTCTGCTCCTGGCGGCCGGGGCCGAGCTGCCGCTTGCGGTGGCCTGCGCGGCGGTGGCGGTGCGCCATGCGTGATGCGGGGTGGGTGGGGGTGCGGGGCGCCGGACACGGTGGCGGGCCCCGTACCAGGTGGGTACGGGGCCCGAGGCCTGCCGGTCGCGCGGCGATCCTCGTACGGTCAGCCAGTACGGGAACCGCTCGGACGCTCCCAGCGGTAGAACTCCTGGGCCATGGCGTCCTTGGGGCTTCGCCAGGTCTCCGGGTTGTGCGGGCTGACGAAGGCGGTGAGCCGGTCACTGAGGTCCCGGAACTCCGGGTGGCCGGTCACCTCGGCGATGGCCGGGCCCGGGGGCCGGTCCGACTCGATGAAGTGCATGTACACGTCGCCGAACTGGAAGAGGCTGCGACGGGTCACCCCGACGAGGTGCGGCAGCTCGCCCGCGTCCGAGGCCGCGAAGAGCTCGGCGATGTCGGGGGCGGACTGGGGCGCCATACGGGCGACGATGAGAGCGCGGTGCATCCGGTGTGCTGCCTTTCGTCTCAGACGCGGCTGACCGCGGGCGTGCGGCTCTCGCGTTCGCGCTGTTCGATCTTGTCCCGGATCAGTTCCAGCTGGATCTTGGAGTTGCGGTTGATGTTCGCGGTCATCCAGGCGTCGTCGACGGGTGCCTGCGGCTTCATCGCGAAGTCCTGGGTCCACACCATCCTGGTGCCGCCGGGCACTTCGAAGTACTGCCAGTGGATGTCCATGTGCTCGAACGGGCCGGTCTCGACGCGCCGGGCGCGCACGGTACGGGTGACGGGGTCGGGGGTGCGCTCGGAGACCCAGCTCCACACCGTGCCGTTCTCGTCGGGGTGCATCGTCAGGCGGAAGCGGGTGGTGGGCCCGTCCTCCTCCAGGATCTCCAGCGAGGCGTACTCGCTGAACAGCCCGGGCCAGCTCGGGAGATGGTTGGTCATCTCCCAGACCGTGTCCATGGGCGCCTTGACGGTGATTTCGTTCTCCGTGTGTCCTGCCATGTCAAGCTCCGGTCATGAGGCTGGTGTTGACGAGTTCGAGGAACTCTTTGGGCGTCTTGCAGCGGTCCGCGTCGGTGGGCAGGGCCCGGCCGCGCTGGTTCTCCAGCAGCCCGACGATGCCGAGCAGGCCCAGCGAGTCGAGGCCGTAGTCGTCGAACAGGGACTCCGGTCGGTTCTTCATGTCGGCCGGGTCGACGGTGATGCCGGCCCCGGACTTCATCAGGGCTGCCAGCTCCTCGACGGTCAGTCGTTCGGACATGAGCGGCTCCTTCTGTCTCTAGGAGGGGGTACGGATGACGAGCGCGGCGTTGGAGCCCATGAGGCCCCGGCTCAGCACGAGCGCGGTGCGCAGCTCCGCCGGGCGGGCGCTGCCGGTCACCACGTCGAGGTCGTGGCACACGTCGAAGACGTTCGGCGTGGGCGGGACGATGCCGTGCTCCAGGGCGAGGACCGCGGCGGCGGTGTCCAGGGCGGGGGCGGCACAATAGGCCCGGCCCGTCCCGGTCTTGGGTGCCGTGACCGGTACCGTGCGCCCGTGGGATCCGAGGGCGGAGACGATCGCGGCCGCCTCGGCCCGGTCGGCCTCCGGGGTTCCGAGCGCGTCGGCGAAGACCACGTCGACCTCTTCGGGGGCGCAGCCCGCGTCCCGCAGGGCTCCCCGGATCGCGTGGGCCAGGCCCTCGCCGGTCTCGCCCGCCGTCTCGGCGTGGTGCGGGCCGGTGAAGGTGGCCGCGTGCCCGGCCAGGACGGCCCGGATGGACGCGCCGCGGTGCCGGGCCGCTTCCTCGTCCTCCACCAGGAACATCGCGCCGCCCTCGGCGGGTACGTAGCCGCAGGCCTTGTCGGTGAACGGCCGGTAGGCGCGCTCCGGGTCCTCGTGCGTGCTCAGCGCCTCGTAGCCGAGCTGGCAGACGATGGAGTAGGGGGCCAGCGGTGCCTCGGTGGCTCCCACGAGCATGGCCCGGCTGCCCTGGCGGATCGCCCGGGCGGCGTGCGCGAAGGCGTCGAGTCCGCCGGCCTCGTCTGCGGCCACCACTCCGCAGGGGCCCTTGAGGCCCCGGCGGATGGAGATCTGACCGGTGCTGGCGGCGTAGAACCAGGCGATCGACTGGTACGGGCCGACATAGCGCGGTCCCTGTCCCCAGAGGTGTTGCAGCTCGCGCTGCCCGAACTCACCGCCGCCGGAGCCGGCCGCGGTGACCACACCGACCGAGAAGGGGTCGTCCTCGTAGTCGGCCCGGCCGAGCCGGCCGTCCTCCAGGGCGAGGTCGGCCGCTGCGAGGGCGTGGTGGGTGTAGCGGTCGGTCTGTACGAGATAGCGCTCCTCGATCATCGAGGCCGCGTCGAAGCCCCGTACCTCACCGGCGACGCGCAGCGGGAGGTGTTCGCAGCCCTCCCGGGTGACCCGGCCGAGGACGGTGGTGCCCGACTGGGTCGCCTTCCAGAAGGCGCCGGCTCCGATGCCATTGGGGGCGACGACTCCGATGCCCGTGATGACGGTACGGCCGCTCATGAGGCCACCTCCTCCTTGGGCCGGGTCATCACGACCGCGGACTGGAAGCCGCCGAAGCCGCTGCCCACGGAGAGCACGCTGTGCAGCTTGCGCTCGCGGGCGACGCGCGGGACGTAGTCCAGGTCGCATTCCGGGTCGGGGGTCTCGTAGTTGGCCGTCGGCGGTACGACCTGGTGGGTCATCGCCAGGACGCAGGCGGCCAGTTCGATCGCCCCGATGGCGCCGAGGGAGTGCCCCACCATGGATTTGATGGAGGTCATCGGCGTCTTGTAGGCGTGGTCTCCCAGGACCCGCTTCACCGCCGCGGTCTCGTGACGGTCGTTCTGCTTGGTCCCGGAGCCGTGCGCGTTGACGTAGTCGATCTCGTCGGCGCCGATCCGGGCCTGGGCGAGGGCGGTCTCTATGGCGCGGGCCATTTCCAGGCCCTCGGCGGTCAGCCCGGTCATGTGGTGGGCGTTGCCGAAGGTGGCGTAGCCGCCGATCTCGCAGTAGACGGTCGCACCGCGGGCGCGGGCGTGTTCCAGCTCTTCCAGGATCAGGACGGCGCCGCCCTCACCGAGGACGAAGCCGTCACGGTCGGCGTCGAAGGGCCGGGACGCGTGGGCGGGGTCGTCGTTGTTCGGCGAGGTGGCCTTGATGGCGTCGAAGCAGGCCACGGTGATCGGTGAGACGGGTGAGTCGGAGGCGCCGGCGATGCAGACGTCCATCCGGCCCTCCGCGATGGAGTGGACGGCGTATCCGATGGCGTCGAGTCCGGAGGTGCAGCCGGTGGAGACGGTCTGGACCGGGCCGCGTGCTCCCGTCTTCTCCGCCACGGCGGAGGCCAGGGTGGCCGGGGTGAACGCCCGGTGCAGGTGGCGCCCGGAGAGCCGGTGGTCCACGTCCCACCAGGCGCCGGACTGGCTGACGGCCACGTAGTCGTGCTCCAGGCGGGTGGTGCCGCCCACGGCCGTGCCGAGGGAGACTCCGGTGCGCCAGGCTTCGTCGGTGGTGAGGTCGAGACCCGCGTCGCGCAGCGCCTCGGCGGCGGCGACCAGGGCGAACTGGATGTACCGGTCCGCCCGGGCCGCTTCCTCGGCGCCGAGTCCGTGCTCGGCGGGATCGAAGTCGACCTCCGCGGCTATCCGGGAGCGGAAGCCGGTCGGGTCGAAGAGGGTGATCCCGCGCGTGGCCGTACGGCCGTTGGAGAGCAGGTCCCAGAAGGCGGAGGCTCCGATGCCGCCGGGGGCGACGACGCCGACCCCGGTCACGGCCACCCGTCGGCTGGTCACGAGACCACTCCCGCGCGGTCCGGCGGCCGCTCCCAGGCGGAGCCCTCCGGGTGGACGGCTTCCTCGGTGTCCACGTGTCCCAGTTTCGGGTCCGGGGCCAGCGGTCCGAGGTGGAAGACCATCCGGGCCTCGGTGTCCCCGACGTTGCGGAACCGGTGGCGCACGTTGAGGGGAACGAGGAGTCCCTGGTCGGTGCGGAGCGGGTGGGCCTCGCCGTCGAGGTCGACCTCCAGCGTCCCGCTGACCACGTACACGAACTCCTCGGAGTACGGGTGGTAGTGCTCCGCGATGTGCTCGCCCGGCGCCATGACGGCCAGGCCCATGAAGCCGCTGGTGCAGCCCACCGAGGTCGGTGTGAGGACGGCCCTCAGGTCGCCGCCGCGCCTGGTGTTGGGCTGCGTCTCACTGAGGTCCACGATGTGCGGTGGGCTTTGTCTGGTCATGACGGGGGTTCCTCCTGGCGGTGCGGAGCCTGGACGGGGCTGTTGGGTGGGGGGTCCTGGGGGGGCCTGGGCCCGGCGGGCCCGGGGCCCGGGGCCCGGGGGCGGTGCCGCGGGTCAGCTCTCGGCGGGGGCCCGGCGGTCGGTGATCAGGCTCATGGTGTGGCGGACGGCGGACTCGGCGGTCCCGTCCGCGGACGGGACCATCAGCCGGGCGAGGACGGCCGCCTTGCGCGGTCCGCGGACGCCGAAGGCTGTCTCCAGTCCGGCGTCGTGCGGGCTGCGCACGTCGATGAGGCGTACGACGATGTCGTCGCGCTGGAAGATGCTGCTGCTCACGGTCGCGGGGTCCCAACGGTGGGCCGCTTCCTCGTCCTGCCGGGCCAGGAACCGGGCCAGTGCCGGTCCGCACCCCGGCTTGGCCGGGTAGAACAGCGCGTGACGCCGTACGTCGGAGCGGTCCGCGCCGTCGGGCTCGCGCGCGGCGACGTGGTGGACGGCGGGGAGCGCGGCCCGCATGAAGAACATCCGGGCGGACTCGGGGTCGCCGAGGTCGCGGTCCTGCTCCAGGTAGGGGTTGATGGCTTCTTCGACGGCTCGTACCTCGGGCTGTTCGGAGACGTGCCGCAGGGCGGCCATCAGGTCGCCGCGGACCTCCACCGTACGCACGACCCGGTTGCCGTGCATGAACAGCGTGGTCCGGCAGAGCCGGGTGTGGCCGTCCACGTTCGCGGCCGGGGAGGCGTAGCTGGAGAGGAGCGCCGCGACGTCCTTCTCGCTGCCGGGCTTGACGGTGAAGGTCAGGGCGTGGCGCACGATGCCGGCGCCGAGCCGGGGGGATTCCTGCAGTCGCGCGCCGACGGAGCGCCGGTCGTCCTGGTAGCCGCGGCCGGTCTCGCGCAGGACGGTGTACTTGAGCGGGCGCATCGCGCGGGCGCAGGCGCCGAGCGGGCGCACCTGCTCGGCGTGGTGCTCGCTGTTGACCCATGCGAGGTACTGCGGGGCGCTCTCCCACTCGCTGGTGATGAGCCACTGCGAGGGGTTCTCGAAGGACTGGCAGAGCTGGTCGCTGATGTGGCCGGGTTCCGACGCGATGTCGTGGCGCAGCTGCTCGTAGGCCTCGAAGAATCGCTGCTGGGCCCCTTCGTGGAGGTCCATCAGCAGGACGACGCGGAGCATGGAGCCGTCGAAGGCGGACTGTGACACCCGTTCGGACAGGGTGGTCGTCATCTGCTCACTCCTTCGTGAGGGCCCTTCGTGAGGGCTGGGAGTTCCATCGCGTACGGACCCTCGTCCGTCGTGGCCGTGGCCGCCCCGGACCGGCGGCCGCCACGGGGGACGGCAGGCCGGCGCGTCTTCGGGGGACCGCTGTCGCTCATCGTCATCCGGGTGGGGACGTACCGCTACATCTCCGGATCAAGCGGGTGACAAGCGGCGAATCTCCTGGGCTTGGCTGCCGATCGGGGGCATAGAGAGACCACTCCCCCACACAGAAATCTGGAGCTCGCAGCTGATGGAAGACACCGCAGATGTTCGCGTACCGGTTCTCGTCGTGGGCGGCTCCCTCGTGGGCTTGTCCACCTCGCTGTTCCTGAGCCGCCACGGCATCAGGCACCTGGTCGTCGAGAAGCACGCCGGCACCTCCGACCACCCGCGCGGGCGGGGCATCAATGCCCGGACCATGGAGCTGTTCCGGGTGGCCGGGGCGGAGGGCGCCATCCGGCAGGCGGCGTCCGCGCTGGAGAACAACATGGGCATCCTGCAGACGCAGTCGCTGCTCGGTGACGACCACAAGTGGCTGGTCAAAGCCATCGACCCGGCCGGCGCGCTGAGCAAGTTCAGCCCGAGCAGCTGGTGCGTGTGCAGTCAGAACAACATCGAGCCGATCCTCGCCGCGCAGAGCCGCGCCCAGGGCGCCGACGTGCGGTTCTCCACCGAGCTGATGAGCTTCGACCAGGACGCGACCGGGGTGAACGCCCTGGTCAAGGACCGGGAGACGGGCGAGCACATCACCGTGCGCGCCGACTTCCTGATCGCGGCGGACGGTCCGCGCAGCCCCGTGCGCGAGCAGCTGCGCATCCCCCAGACGGGCAGCGGCGAGCTGTTCCACAACGTCAGCGTCACCTTCCGCTCGCGGCGGCTCGTCGAGGTGCTGGGCGACCTGCGGTTCATCGTCTGCTATCTGATGAAGCCGGGGGCCGACGGGGCGCTGCTGCCGGTGGACAACGACACCCAGTGGGTGTTCCACCTGCCGTGGCACCCGGACCGGGGCGAGACCCTGGAGGACTTCACCGAGGAGCGGTGCGTCGAGCAGATCCGGGCCGCGGTCGGCGTACCGGACCTGGACGTGGAGGTCGGCGGCAAGGCTCCCTGGCACGCGGCCGAGCGGGTCGCCGAGCGGTACTCGTCCGGGCGGGTGTTCCTGGCCGGCGACGCGGCCCACGAGATGTCCCCCACCGGCGCGTTCGGCTCCAACACCGGCATCCAGGACGCGCACAACCTGGCCTGGAAGATCGCGGCGGTCCTCGACGGGTCGGCGGGCATCGGGCTGCTGGAGACCTACGAGGCCGAGCGGCTGCCGGTGGCCCTGGCGACGGCCGAGCGCGCCTCGGCCCGTTCGGCGGAGCACAGCCACCCGGGGTACGCGCCGCCGCCGACCATGGGCGGCGGACCGGGCAGCGGGGTCCTGACGACGGCGATGGCGTACGCGTACCCGCGCGGGGCGTTCGTCGGCGGCTCACCGGACCGCCCGGTCATCCCGGAGGGGATGCGCATGAAGGGCGACGTGGGCACGCGGGCCCCGCACATGTGGCTGACGCGGGCCGACGGCGAGCGGGTCTCCACGCTGGACCTGTACGAGCGCTCGTTCGTGCTGCTCTGCGGCGCGGGCTCGCCCTGGCAGGAGGCGGGGCGGCGGGTGGCCGAGCGGCTGTCGGTGAAGCTCGACACGTATGCGATCGGGTCCGCTTCCGGGGTCGACCTGATCCAGGAGCCGGGCGCCGACTGGGCCGCGGTGCACGAGCTGCCGGAGACGGGTGCGCTGCTGGTGCGTCCGGACGGGTTCGTGGCGTGGCGCTCCGAGGGCGCGGCCGCCGATCCCGGGGCCGCGCTGTCCGAAGCGGTGTCGGCGGTGCTGCGCCGGGCCTGACCGGCCGGCGCACCGGATGGTCCCCCTGCCGCCGGCCCGTAAGCGGGCCGGGGGCAGGGGCGTTCGTGGGCGGCGGACCGCCTCAGGCGCAGGCCCAGCAGCCCGCCCAGCAACCGGAGCCGTGGTGCGCGGAGCGCGGGCGGCGCGCGGTCCTGGGGGGAGCCTGCCCTCCTCCGGCACCGCTGCGGCGTGCGAAGCAGGCGACGACCACCGCGATGGCGGCGAGTTCCTCGGGGGCGGCCACGCCCTTCTCCACTCGGAGCAGGCTGGCTATCGGGGCTATCGGAGCGTCCTTCAGCATCGGCTCGGCCTCTCGCACAGGCGGATAGCAGGACCCCCCACGCGGAATCACCAGGGACTCCGGACGCACCCGACGCTAGTGGCGCGCAACACGCCCGGCATGCCGGGGAAATGGACGACGGCCCAGGTCAGGGACGCGCAGCCCGGGCGGTGACGGGGCTGCCGAGGCGAGCGGCCGTTGAGCCGTCCGGGTGGTGGGCCGCCGGAAATCCCGGTGCGGCGGGACTGCGGGGCGGCCTAGGCTGGCGGGATGAGCACCCGTACCTTCCGCATCACCGTCCGGGGGTCCTTCGACGGCCTCACCGACGAGCAGCGCGCCGCGCTCCTCGTGGACGCCGCGCAGCACGACATGCTGAGCGCGAGGTTCACTCCCGAGGGGAACCTCACGTACGACCTGGCCGCCCGGCCCTTCTTCACCTTCCGCTTCCTGGCGGAGGGGGAGGCCGAGGAGGACATCCTGGACGCGACGGCCCACGCGGAGTTGGCGGCGGAGAGCTGGCTGACGGAGCGCGGGTACGGGTTCAAGCGGATCACCTCGCAGGCCCAGGACCTCACGCTGGCACCCCTGAGCAAGCGCCAGCGGCAGGCGGCCGCGCGCGGGGACTCCTGACGGGATCCCGAGCAGGTTCCCGGGCGGGGACTGCTGAGGGGATTCCCGGGGAGCAGCGACGCGGCGGGCCGCCTGTCCGTGGGGTGTCCGAGCCGGTTCAGCGGGCCGGGCACTTCTTCCAGGAGAAGTGGTAGATGCTGTTGATGCTGCCGTCCGTGGAGTCGAGCGCCATGTAGCTGGTCTTCGTCGTGTCCGAGGTGCCGACCTCGGCACGTAGCTCGGTGTTGATGTTGAAGTTCCGCTGTTCGCCGCAGGGGGCGAAGACCAGGGCCTCGATGCCCGTGGTGTCGGAGGCCTGCCAGTTGTCGTCGAGCTTGCCGCGGAACGTGTGGGTGCGGTAGTCGGTCTGCTTCATGCCCTGGAAGTAGTAGCTGGCCTTCTGGGTCCCGACCGCGCCCGGCTGAAGGCTGCCGAAGCCCCGGTAGTCGACCTGGGCCACCGCGTAGGTGAATCCCTGCGGGACGTGCACGAGCAGGGAGAGCAGACAGTTCTTGCGGCCGTCGGTCGGGGCACTGTTGCCGCCCGCCATGGCCAGGTACTCGCTGTAGGTGACGGTGAAGGCCGAGTTGTCCTCGGCCACGGCGACGGCGGCGCTGCCCGGCCGGCAGCCCGATCCGTTGACCGTGGCCACGTCGACGGTCACCTTGTCCGAGGGGGCGGCGAGGGTGCCGGGGCCGGCGGCGGCTCCGGCGGCGGAGGCGGGCAGGAGCGCCAGGAGGCTGCCCGTCAGGGCGGCGGCGCCGAGCGCGGTGCGCAGTGTTTTGATCACCGGGCCATGGAAGCGGTCAGCGGGGACCCGGTCCGTGACCGGGTGCGCGGCATCACTCCGATGGCCGGGCCCATTCACTGCAGAAACGTTCGATCACCGCGAACGGGACGGCCGAATGGCTCACGGGCCGGACGTGGACCGCGTCACGCCGGGGATATATGCGGGCATTTCCTACTATGAGCGCCTCGCGGGAACCGCCTGCGCCGAGGAGTCCCATGCGCCGCCTGCAACGGTCCGTCGTGTCGTCCGCCGCCGCGATCGTCTCCGCCCTGGTCCTCGCGGCCACGCCCGCCGCCGCAACCCCCGGGCACGACGCCGAGGGCGCGGCCGAGGCCGCCGAGAGCGCCGTCGTCGGAGCGGACCACGCGCGGACGCACGCCGAGCTGCGCCGCGCTGCCGCGGGCGCCGGGGAGTATCCGCAGTCGCGGCGCACCGGGAGCCTGGCCTCGCTCGCCGCCTCGCAGCGCGAGGCCAACTCCGCTTTCGACCCGGCGCTCTCCGGACGGTTCACCGACTACTTCCCCTCCCCCGACTTCGGCGTGCACGTCGCCCAGCTGCCCACCGGCAAGGTGCTGCTCTTCTCCTTCTCCCGGGTGGAGACGGACCCGACGAAGGAGACCGGTCCCACGGACCGGATCGGCCCGACGAACGCGGGCCGCGCCTACCTGTGGGACCCGGCGAAGGGGACCGGCGCCCGGGCGTTCAAGAAGGTCACCCCGCCCGTCGTCCTGATGCCCGACGGCACGCACGCACCGCGGCCGGCGCCGTTCTTCTGCGCCGGGCACTCCTTCCTCCCCAACGGGATGCTGGGGGTGTTCGGGGGCAACACGGGCGGCAAGGGCGGCAGCGGCGCGAAGCTGTCCTTCGTCTTCGACCCCTGGACCGAGGGCTGGTACCGCAACCGCGACATGGCGGTGGGCCGCTGGTACCCCTCGGTGGTGACGGGCGCGGACGGCCGGCAGATCATCATGTCCGGCCAGTCCGAGCGCGGCACCGGGACGCCCACCCCGGTGGTGGAGCGGTTCCCCGCGCTCGGGCAGCCGGTGCCCTGGCGGCCGTTCGACATCCCGCTGGACATCTCCTCGCAGCGGCTGCGGTCGGACGCGCCGTTCCGCAACGACTACCCGCACCTGTTCTCGCTGCGGGACGGCATGATCTACGGCCTGGGCCGCGACGCCGACCAGCAGTGGCTCTTCGACCCGCGCACGGAGACCCGTACCGACCTGCCCAGACGGCCCGCCGACTTCCGGGGCTACGGCTCCGCCGTGCCGCTCCCGGCGGGGTTCAGGGGCCCGGACTCCGTCCTGGTGCTCGGCGGGGACCCGCTCGACCCGAACACCTACCGGCTGTCGGACGGCGCCTGGACCACACAGGAGCCGCGCGCCTTCGGCCGGACCCAGGACGACACGCTGATCCTGCCGGACGGCACGCTGCTGACGGTCAACGGGGCGATGAGCACCCGGGATTACGGATTCGGGCCGTTCAACCCGAAGGCCGACCTGAAGTTCCGGCAGACCGAACTGCGGGGTGCGGACGGGCGGTGGCGGCTGGGACCGGCCCAGCGGCTCCCCCGGGGCTACCACTCCAATGCCCTGGTGCTGCCCGACGGCCGGGTCATGGTCACCGGGGACGAGCTGCAGCAGATCGCGAACGACCCGGACATCAAGGACGGCATGGACGGCTCGATCGAGCTCTACGAGCCCCCGTACCTGCACCGGGGCTCCCGGCCATCGCTCGACCGGGTCCCGGCGGGCGAGCTCGCCCACGACGCGGAGTTCTCGGTCGAGAGCTCGGCGGCCGCCGAGGTGCGGCGCGCCGTCCTGCTGGCGCCGACCACCGTCACGCACGCGGTGAACACCAGCCAGCGCCATCTGGAGCTGCGGATGACCGGCGTCCGCGGCCGAACGATCGGGCTGCGGGCGCCGGCCACCTCGGCCGACGCCCCGCCCGGTCACTACATGCTGTTCCTCCTCGACGGGAAGGGCGTGCCCAGCGCCGCGAGGTGGGTCAAACTCGGCAAGCGGTGAACCGCCGCACCGTCAACCGCCGTTGATCACGAACTGCGATCCGGGTTCGACCAGGACGTTCCCGTCGGCCGAGCCCGTGATGGTGACGTTCGACAGGGTGGCGCTGCCGCGCGCCCCGCCGTGGGCACGGATGCCGGCCCCGTTGTTGGACTTCTCGATGTGCACGTTGGTGACCTTCACGTCGGGCATGGTGCCGCCGCCCGTCTTGAACTGGATCCCGTCGTACGTCGAGTCGTAGATGTCGGTGTCGCGGATGGTGACGCCCGGGATGGGCAGGTTGGCCGCGAAGAGGGTGATCGCCCCGAACTCCTGGGCCTCGCCCCAGAAGGCGCCGCCCGTGCGGAACAGCCCGTTGCCCGAGATCAGGGTCTGCCCGGAGAAGGGCAGCGGGTCGTGGTCGGTCGCCAGCATGATGCCCGGGTAGTTCATGGTGTCGTAGATGAGGTTGTTCTCGATGGTGTTGCCGTAACCGCCGTAGAGCGCGATGCCGTTGGCGCGCCACGGCAGCTGGATGGTGTTGTTGCGGAAGTGGTTGTCGTGCCCGATGTCGACCGACTGGTCCTTCACGTACTTGCTGGACCACACCGCGAGGGCGTCGTCACCGGTCGTGCGGAAGGAGGAGTTGAAGACCGTGGAGTTGCGGGTGCCGTTGGCGAAGTTGATTCCGTCGGCGTAGGTGTCGCGGATCCGCATGCCGCTGAACTCGATGCCGTCACCGGGACCCCACAGGGCCGGGATGTTGTCGTAGTCGCGGCCGACCCAGACACCGACGTTGGCGTGCTCGATCCACACATTGGTGATCTTCGTGTTCTTGCCGAAGCGGCCGTTCAGGCCCACGCCGCCCTCGGCGTTGCCGTCTCCACCGCGGATCCGGCCCGAGCCGAAGATGGCGATGTCGGAGATCTGCGTGTTGTCGTCGATGTCGAAGCCGAAGTTGCCCTCGTGCGGGTGGTTGATCCCGCCCGCGTCCTGCGGCTGGGTCAGCGTGTAGAGCTGGGAGTACCACATGCCCGCGCCGCGGATGGAGACGTTGCTGATGCCCACCTGGTTGAACTGGCCCCGGTTCAGCAGGTCGTCGGTGAGGATCTTCTGCTCCTGGCGCCACTGGCCCTGCGGGATCCAGACGCAGGCGATCTGCCCGTTCTGGTCCGCCATCACCGCCTTCTGGATGGCGGGCGTGTCGTCGATGCCGTCGTTCGGGATCGCACCGTAGTCGGTGATCGAGGTGCACTCGGCGGGCTTGGGCGCCGCCGGCGCCACCTGCTCCAGGTCGACCAGGTCGATGACGTAGTACGAGGCCGTGTCGCCCGCATCGCGCTGGAGCCGGAAGGTGGTGCCCGGCGGGTAGCTCTGCGCGAGCAGGGCGTGGGACTCGTCGAAGAGCCTGCGGGCGTCGCCGCCGGGGGTGTTGGTCAGGCCCTCGGGGCTGTCGGTGCTGCCGTAGAGCCAGCTGTGCCGGGAGGAGAGGTTCAGCTTCTGGGCGAAGCTGCCGTTGACGTAGAGGCTGATGGTGGCGTCCGCGCCGCCGCCGTTCGCCGCGTCCGGGACGGAGTTGCGCACGACGATGGAGTTGGCCTGGTTGACCGAGGTGAACTGCACGTACTGGCCGGTCGAGGCGAGGCGTACCGATTCGCGGCCCGAGGACTCGGTGGCGAAGTTCGTGTGCCCGAAGGTGCGCTTGGCGTCGCTCTGCAGCAGCGTGCCGCTGTAACTTCCGGCCTCCGCCTCGTACTCGGTGTACGGGAGCGCCGCTCCCCGGCCCACGACCACGGCGCGGGAGTAACTGTTGTTGTTCTCGTTGGTCTCGGCGACGAGGGCGGTCCCGTCGGCGGTGGCGGTGAGGGTGGCCCCGCCGCTGACCGCCGTCCAGGTGCCGTTGACGGCCACGTCGACCGTCTCGCCGGCGGCTATCGCCGGGGTCGGGCCGTTGAGCGTGGTGGCACCCGCGACCAGCCGGGTGACGGTTCCCGCGCTCACCGCGGTGGTTCCACGGTTGCGTACGGCCACGGTGAAGGAGACCGGGGCGCCCACGGCCGGGTTGGCCGGGTCGGTGGTGATGGAGAGGGCTTCCAGGTCGGGTCCGGGAGCCTGGCCGACGACGAGCTTCGCGGCGCCGGTGCGGCTGTTGTTGGTGTCGTCCTGCTCGGCGACGCTGCCGGCCGGGTCCACGACGGCGGATACGGTGTAGCTGCCCATCGGGCGCTTGCCGACGGCGACCGGGACGGTGACCGAAGCGCCGGCCGCGAGGGCGCCGACCGGGGCGCTGCCCGCGACGGCTCCTTCGAGACTGACGTTGACGGAGGTGGCCGGGGAGGCGACCGTACCGGCGTTGCGGACGGTGGCGTTGACCGTGACGGCGTCGGCCTCGGAGGGGGCGGACGGGGACCAGGAGAGGTCCGCGACCGTCAGGTCCGGGTTCGGCGCGGCGGCGCCGATGACCTGGAACTCGGCGGCCTGGCCGCCGCCCGCCCCGGTGTTGCCGGAGAACTTCAGCTGGACGTCGGCGAGCCGGCCCGCGACCGGGATCGTCACGGTGTTCTGGTTGCCGCTCGGGCTGAACGCGTAGTCGGCGCGGGCCTTGAGGGTGGTGAACCCGCTCGCCGACTGTTCGCGGCCCAGGATCTCGAAGCTCTGGGTGCGGTTGGACCAGGCGGGGTCCGGGTTGAGCTTGAGGACCACCCCGGTGACGTCGGCGTTGGAACCGAGCTTCACGGTCAGCGTGGACTGCTGGGCCCCCGCCTCCCAGTAGCTGGTCACGCTGTCGTCGTTGGCGTTGGCCGCGACGAACGACTGGGTGGTGGAGGAGCCTTCGATGGGCTTGCCCTTGGCGAGGTTCACGCCGACGGGAGGCGGGGTGCCCGGGTCGCCCGGGTCACCGGGACCCCCGCTGCCGTCGGCGGAGTACACCTCGAGCTCGGATATCTGCGCGGCCTGCCAGCCCGTGTTGGCGGTGACGCTCACCCGCAGGTAGCGGACGGTCGCGGCGGGGAAGCCGATGGTCACCGCGTTGGACTGGGTCGGGTTGAACACCCTCCCGGCCGACGCGGACAGGGTGCTGAAGGTGTTCCCGTCGGCGCTGCCCTGCACGGTCAGCGTCTCGGTGCGCGTCTCCCACCCAGTGGGCAGCTTCAGCACCACCTGGTCGACGGCCTTCCCGGCGCCGAGGTCGACCTGCACCCACTGCGGGAAGGTGCCCTGGGGGCCTTCCCAGTACGAGCCCTGGTTGCCGTCGGTGACCCCCGAGGCCCCGTATCCGCCGAGGGATCCGCTGGCGGTGACCGCCTTGCCGAGGGCGAGGTTGGCTCCGCCCGCGGCGGCGGCGAACGTGACGGGCAGGAGTCCGACCGACACCAGTCCCGCGACCACCGTGCCGGCCAGCATCAGCCGGCCGCCTTGCTTCCATCTCATGCTGTCCTCTGTTCCATGAGGGGACCGGCCCGGCGCAGCCGCGCCTGCCGCAAACTTGCGCACCATTATTAATTTTTTGAGTGATCTGATCGCTGATATGCGTCCATGGCGCCACAGGTTTCTATCAGATGACGACTTTGTCAACGCTTCGCGCACGGACGGGACTTCGGGTCACACCCCGGGCCAGCCGCGCTCCAGATGGTCGAAGGCCAGGTCCAGGGCCCGGCGCGGGTCCGGCCCCATGCTCGCGAGATCGGGAATCTCCAGGACGTAGCGGGCCAGGATCCGCAGCGAGAGGTCCGCGGACGGGCGTCCGCACGCCTCGGCGATCACCTCCGCCAGGGCCGCTTCGCAGCCGGTCCACATCCGGCGGGCGTAGGCGCGCAGCGCGGGCGTGTCGGCGACGAGCTGCGTCCTGAGCAGGAACTCCGGCGCCGGATCCGGATCGAAGGGGCCCCGGCCGGCGAAGAACGCGCGCAGCGCCGCCAGTACCGGGACCCCGTCGGCCCGGCCTCGTACCGCCACGGCCAGGGAGGCCTCGCGCTCGGCGCCGTCCTCCAGGATCAGCGCTTCCTTCCCGCCGGGGAAGTGCGCGAACAGCGTCGTCAGGGCGGTGTCCGCCGCCGCGGCGATCTCGGCGACCTTGACCTGGTCGAAGCCCTTCTCCAGGAACAGCCGCAGGGCGGCGTCCGCGAGCGCCTGTCGGGTTGCCGCCTTTTTGCGTTCGCGTCGCCCGGGGCCGTCCGGTTCTGCCGCTGCCTTGTCGATGCGTGTCATGGGTCCAGCATAGGAGCACACCGAAGCGACTCCGAAAGTGTAGCGATTGCACTTTCGTAGTCATTGTGCTCTTCTGGAAACGAGGCCACGGCGCCCCGCACCCCGCATCCGCCGTCCTCCCCACCCTTCCGATCAAGGAGCCCGTCATGTCCTCCGTAGCCGAACTCCGGCCGCCCCGAACGGCGGCCTCCCTCTCCACCGCCGCCTTCTGGCTGATCCTCGGGCTGGTCCTGCTGGCCGACGCCCTCGACATGATCGACTCCACGGTCACCAACATCGCCGCACCGACGATCGTCCGGGAGCTGGGCGGCGGCGAGAGCCTGATCAAGTGGCTGGGCTCCTCCTACACCCTCGCCATGGGCGTCCTCCTGGTGGTGGGCGGCCGGCTGGGGGACAAGTTCGGGCAGCGCAAGCTGTTCCTCATCGGCATGGCCGGCTTCACCGCCGCCTCCGCGGTCTGCGGGCTCTCCCCCGACCCGGCCCTCCTCGTCGCCGCCCGCGTGCTCCAGGGCGCCTTCGGCGCGCTGCTCATCCCGCAGGGCATGGCGATCATGACCAGGTCGTTCTCCCGCGAGCAGCTGGGCAAGGCCTTCAACCTCTTCGGACCGCTGCTCGGCGCGGCCACCGTAGGCGGCCCGATCCTGGCCGGCTTCCTCATCGACGCCGACCTCGCGGGCCTGTCCTGGCGCCCCGTCTTCCTGATCAACCTGTTCCTCGGCGTCTTCGGCACCATCGCCGCGGCCCGGCTGCTGCCCCGCGACGCCGGTGACCGTTCCCTCGGCGTGGACGGCCCGGGCGCCGGGCTCCTCGGCCTCACGATGTTCGCCCTGATGTACGGCCTGATCGAGGGTTCCGCCAACGGCTGGGGCGCGACCGCACTCGGCTCGCTCGCCGCCGGGCTGCTCTTCCTGGTCCTGTACGCACGCCGTCAGGCCACCGCTTCCGAACCCCTCATCAAGCCCTCGCTCTTCCGGAACAAGGGCTTCACCTCGGGCCTGTTCGTCGGAATGCTCTACTTCGCGGTCACCAGCGGCCTGCTCTACGTGACCTCCCTGTTCATGCAGCAGGCCCTGCACTCCACCCCGGGCGACACCGCCCTCGGACTGCTGCCCCTGACCCTCGGCATCATCGCCGCGGCCGTCGCCGGCATGGCCGGGCTCACCCGCAGGCTCGGCCGCACGCTCATCCTGGCCGGCATGCTGCTCACCCTCGCCGGGGCCGGCTGGCTGCTCGCCCTCGTCCTGAGTCGCGGCACGGACCTCACCCCCTGGGCGATGGCCCCGGCCGTCTTCGTCACCGGCCTCGGCATGGGTGCCTGCTTCGGCACCATCTTCGACATCGCCCTCGGCGACATCTCCGCCGAGGAGGCCGGCAGCGCCGGCGGCTCGCTCACCGCCGTCCAGCAGATCGCCAACGGCATCGGCTCCGCCGCCGGTCACCACTGTCTACTTCCGCTCCGGCGCCCCGGCCCACGCCATGGCCGTCAGCCTCGTCACCGTCCTCGCCGTCACCGCCGCCTGCCTCCCGGCCCTGCGGCTGCTGCCCCGCAGCGCACCCGCCGAAAGCTCCGGCCACGGCGCCTGACCGCTCACCGCGCGGCCGACCGGCTCGCCCGCGCACGCACCCGCACACCCACGTACGCACGTACGCACGTACGCACGCAGCCACGTACCGAAGGAGCACCACCATGACCACCCACCACCCCATCGCGATCGTCGGCGCCGGACTCGGCGGCCTCACCCTGGCCCGCGTCCTGCACCTGCACGGAATCGAGGCGGCCCTCTTCGACCTCGACGCCTCCCGCTCCGCCCGCCCCCAGGGCGGCATGCTCGACCTGCACGAGGAGTCCGGCCAGGCCGCGCTCCGGGCGGCCGGACTCCACGACCGGTTCCGCGAGCTCGTGCTCCCCGGCGGCCAGGCCCTGCGGATCCTGGACCGCCACGCCGCGGTCCACCTCGAGCACGCCGACCAGGAGAACGGCGAGCAGGGGGAGCACGGCGGCCGCCCCGAGGTGCACCGCGCCGCGCTGCGCGACCTGCTGCTGGACTCACTGCCCGCCGGCGCCGTCCGCTGGGGCGCCAAGGTCACCGGCGTCCGGCCCCTCGGCGGGGGCGTCCACGAGGTGACGCTCGCCGACGGGTCCGCCTTCACCACCGGCCTGCTCGTCGGCGCGGACGGTGCCTGGTCGAAGGTCCGGCGGCTGCTGTCCCCGGCCGTCCCCCGGTACTGCGGCCTCTCCTTCGTCGAAGCGCACCTGCACGAAGCCGATGCCCGCCACCCCGAGGGCGCGGCCCTGGTCGGAGGCGGGATGATGTTCGCGCTCGACGAGGGGCACGGCCTGCTCGCGCACCGGGAACCGGACGGCGGCCTGCACGTCTACGCCGCCCTTCGGACCGGCGAGGAGTGGGCCGCGGGCGGGTCCGCCCGCGCGAAGGAGGCCGTCCTGGAGCGGTTCTCCGGCTGGGACCCGCGGCTGCGCGCGCTCGTCGCGGACAGCGACGCCCCGCTCGTCGCCCGGCCCGTCCACGCGCTGCCCGTCGGCCACCGCTGGGCCCGTACCCCCGGAGTGACCCTGATCGGCGACGCCGCGCACCTGATGTCCCCCTTCGCCGGGGAAGGCGCCAATCTGGCCATGCTCGACGGCTCCGGGCTCGCCGCCGCCGTCGCGGCCCGCCCCGGGGACCCCGAGGGGGCTCTCGCCTCCTACGAGGAGGCGATGTTCCCGCGTTCCGAGGCCGCCGCCGCGGAGTCCGCGGACAACCTCGAGTTGTGCTTCGGCGCCGGTTCCCCGCGGCTCCTGGTCGAGCGGATGCTCTCCTACGCCGGTTGACCCCGGCCGGGGACGGGGACGAGCCGGACCACCGCCGCGCAGCCGGGGCTCCGCAGGGTGAGCTCACGCGGGCCCGTCACCAGGGCCGCGTCGTAGGGCCCGAGTTCGGCGGATCCGTCGAACGCGCCGCCTCCGCCGCCTCCGGCGGATCCAGCGCCTCCGGCGGATCCGTACACTCCGTCGACTCCGGCGAGTCCGGCGGATCCCTCCAGGGCCACCACCAGCAGCGTCTCGCCTGGCCGGACGGCGAGCGCGAGCTCGCCCCGTACGACCGCGGTCCCGGCCGACACGGCGTCCCGGCGGTACATCACGTTGAAGTTCACCACCGGGCCGCCCAGCAGCCGGCAGTCGGTCGGCTGGTCCCCGGGGAACCGCTGCGGTGCGTGCCGCCGGTCCACGAGGCGGCGTACGCCCGCGATGTCGAGGTCCATGCCGGCGCCCTCCGCGAGGGTGAGGATGCGGTCGACGCCAGGGAAGACGGAGAAGGGTCCGCCGGCCGTGACCTCGGCGAGGCTGGCACGCCACGCGAAATCGTCCATCCCGGCGCCCTCGGGGCCGGCGGCGATCTCCCGGGTGACTCCCCCGCCGTTCTTCCACGCGGCCGCCGGCCGGTCGGCCGCCCGCAGGATCCGGATCGCTGCTTCGCTGGTCATGACACCTCTTCCGGGCCCGGGAGCTGCTTCCCGGACCCGGAGGAGCCTATCGGCCGGGCCTGCCGGAGGTGCCGTCCGGGCAGGGTCCGCGGGAGCGGCTCAGCCGACCGCGAGGTCGTCGCCGTAGACCGGACCCTGGCCGTACCAGCCGTGCAGGTAGACGGTGACCGTTCCGGAGGCGCCGGTGGTGAAGGGCACCGTGAGCTTGGTCCAGCCGGTGGAGCTGGTCCAGGTGCTGCCGCTCGCGCCGCCGCGCACTCCGAGGTAGGCGTAGCTTCCCTGGACCCAACCACTCAGCGTGTACTTGGTGTTGGGGGTCAGGGTGAGGGTCTGGGTGCATTCGCCCGTCTGTCCGGAGGTGGGCGCCGTCTTCAGGGCGTACGAGCCCCCGTGCACCGGGGTGGAGACCACCGCCCCGCCGCTCTCGCAGCTCCACGGCGCGAGCGAGCCGCTTTCGAGGCCGCCGTTGACCAGGGCTCCGCTGCCCCCGCCGGGCCCGGAGACCGTCAGGGTGAAGGTCGCCGAATGGCTCGGCGGGCCGGCGGCTCCGGTGACGGTGAGGGGATAGGTGCCCGGCACGGCCGTGGCGGAGGCGGCGACCGTGAGCTGCGCCGATCCGCCCGCGGTGACCGAACCGGGGCTGACGGCGGCGGTGATTCCGGCGGGCGCGCCGCTCACCGTGAGGGCGACGGGCTTCGCGCTGCCGGAGGTGACCGTCGTGGCGACGGTGGCGGTGGTGGAGCCGCCGGGGGCCACCGAGGCCGAACCGGGTGCGAGCGAGAGGGAGAAGTCGTCGGCGACGGGTCCGCCGCCTCCGGTGAAGGGGGCGAAGCTGTGGGTGAAGTACCAGGGGTCCTGGGCGATGCCCGAGCAGGTGTCGGAGCCGCCGGTGCCGGGGCAGCCGCCGTTGTCGCGCTGCAGGGCCCAGAAGGAGAGGGTGTTGATGCCCTTGGCGGTGGCCCAGTTGTAGACGGTGGCCGCGTCGGCGGTGGTGAAGGTCTCGGCCGCGCCGAAGTCGTCGATGCCGGGCATCTCGGTGACGCCGATCATGCCCCAGAGCTGGGTGGGGGTCTTGGCCGGGTAGAGCGCGGCGAGCTGGTTGTACAGGCCGGTCGCGGCGGTCTGGGTGTCGGCCGCCATGTTGTGGGCGGCGTTGTCGTAGTAGTCGAAGGTCATCAGGTTGACCACGTCGACCTGGGCGCCCGCCGTCTTGGCGCTCTTGAGGACGGCGAGGCCGCTGCTCGCGAGGCCGCTCGTGGTCGTGGGCAGGGTGTACGAGATCTGCAGCGGCCGGCCGTTGGCGGCGGCCCAGTCCTGGACCTTCCTGATGGCCTGGTTGCGGCGGTCGATCGCCGCCTTGTCGGTCAGGGACTTGTCCTCGATGTCCATGTCGAGCCGGGTGACGTCGTAGGTCGTGAGGACCTTCTCGTACGCGGCCGCGATCGAGTCCACGCTGGTGCAGCTGTCGGCGATCTCGGTACCGCCGTTGTCGGCCGCGTAGCCGCCGAAGGAGGGGATGACGTCACCGCCGCGCGAGCGGATGGTGGTGAAGTCGGCACCGAAGACGGAGGCGGCGATCGGCTGGCCGGTGGAGCCGTTCCAGTACGGCGTGCAGGAGCCCTTGGCCTCGGTCTGGACGAAGGCCATGGTCAGGTACTTCGCTCCGGACCGCTCGGCCAGGTCGGCCGGGCTGTCGGAGGAGTAGGCCTCGAAGTACGGGGCGAACACGTGGGCCGGTAAGGGGGTCGCGGCGTGCGCGGCGCCGCCGGCGCCGACGACGAGGCCTGCGGAGGCGACGGCCGTGGTGAGGGCCGCGAAAAGGGCATGGAGGTGCCTGGGACGTCTCAACGGTGCTCCCGGTGGGGCGAAAGCGAACGGGCGGACGCCTCATGATTGGTCTGGACCATCAACTGGTCAAGGTTCCGGGCCGCTTGAACGGGTAAAGACGGAGTCGTGCCCGGTCAGGGCATCGGGACCGCACGCGAAGGCGCCCCCGGGCCCCGCTGCGTGCGGGGCCCGGGGGCGCTTCGGTGGCGCGGAGGGATCAGGCGTCGGCCTTCGCGGCGGACACGGCAGTTGCCGTTGCCGTTGCCGTAGTCGCCGGAGCCTCGGCCGCCGCAGGAGTCGCGGCCGCGGCGGTCCCGGCCGCAGCGCCACCCGCACCCACGGTCCGCGGCCCGTGCGCCCCGCGCAGGCCGATTCCGCTGATCACCGCGACGAGGCCGAAGGCCACGGCGCCGATGGCGAAGGTGAGGGTGAATCCGGATTCGGCCGGCAGCGGCGGAACCCCCGCCGGGAGGCGCTCGATCGTCTTCGACGCCAGGATGGTGGTGACGATGGCGCTGCCGATCGCGCTGCCCGTGGAGCGGGAGATCGAGTTGATGCCGTTGGCGATGCCGCTCTGGTGGTGCGGGACGCTCGCCATGATCACGGCGGGCATGGCCGCGTAGCCGAAGCTGACGGCCGCGCCGACGATGAGGCCGGCGCCGATCACCGATGCGCTGTGGCCGTGGTCCAGGGCCAGCCAGCCGAAGCCGACGGCGCCGAAGGCCGCGGCCATGGCCAGCGCGACGCGCGGACCGCGGTGCCGGACCAGCTGGCCGCCGATCGGGGAGGCCAGGAGCGAGACGATCGCGCCGGGCAGCAGGAACTCGACGGAGGCGCGCAGGATGGAGGCGTCGAAGCCGTAGCCGGTCAGGGCCTTCGGCATCTGGACGAGGTAGGAGACGCCCAGGAAGTTCGCGAACATGCCGAAGCCGACGAGGATGCCGGCCAGGTTGGCCATGAGGACCGGGCGGTGCACGAACATCTTCATGTCGACGAGGGGCTCGCGGACCTTGAGCTCGGTCAGCACCCAGACGGCGGTCATCACGGCGGCGCCGGCGAAGCTGCCCAGCGTGCGGCCGGAGGCCCAGCCCCACTCGTGGCCCTGCGAGATCGGCAGGAGGAGCAGCAGCAGGGCGATGCCCAGGGTGAGCGCACCGAGGAAGTCCGTACGTCCGCCGGTCTTGTGCTTGGTCGCCGGGACCAGGAACACGACGGCGAGCAGCGCGAGCACGGCGAAGCCGGTGGCCATCCAGAAGGCGTTGCGGTAGTCCGCGTCGGCTCCGGAGGTCAGCAGGCCCGTGGCGACGAGCGCCAGCCCGCTGCCGAACGCGAGGGTGCCGCTGACCAGGGCCATGGCGCCGGGGAGCTTCTGCGGGCGGACCTCTTCGCGCAGGACGGAGAGGGCCAGCGGGAAGATCGCGGTGGCGGCGCCCTGCAGGACGCGGCCGAGGATCAGCAGGGGCAGCGAGGAGGCCAGCGCGGCCACGACGGAGCCCGCGACCATGACACCGAGCACGGCCACCAGCGTCGGCTTCTTGCCGTGCTGGTCGCCGAAGCGGCCGAGCAGCGGGGTGAACACGGCGGCGGACAGCAGGGTGGCGGTGGTCACCCAGCTGACGTTGGCGGTGGTGGTGCCGAGATCGTTGCGGATCAGGCCCAGGATCGGGACCGGCAGCGTCTGCATCATCGACACGACCATGGCGGCCAGGCTCAGGGCGAAGACGATGACCGTCTCGTTCCGGTGCCCGCCGGCCTGGGTGGTGGCGGAGGGTGTGGTGCTCATGGCAGGGAAGACCTTCTCAGTGCTTCAGATCACAGATGTTTGACGTCATCAAGTACTTCGACTCCAGCAGACGGTAGACCTCAATAGTTCAGGTGGTCAAGTAAAAGGTTGATAATGTGAAGCATTATGAGTACGCTCCCGGCATGAGCGCCACCACACCGCACGCCGTCCCGACCAAGCTGGAGCTGCTCGAGCTGCTCGCCGCGATCGGTACCGCGCAGTGGCGGGATTTCGCTGCGGCCGCCGCCCGCCACGGCCTCACCTCCACGCAGGCCAAGGTCCTCGCCCAGCTGAACGGTCCGCTGCCCATGCGGGGCCTCGCCACCCTGCTGGTGTGCGACGCCTCGAACGTCACCGGCATCGTGGACCGGCTGGAGGCCCGTGAGCTCGTGCGCCGCGAGCCCGACCCCGCCGACCGGCGCGTCAAGAACGTCGTGGCCACGGACGCGGGCCGCGAGGTGATCCGCCGCGTGCGCGAGGAGATGCAGGCCACGCACGGCGCCCTCGACGTACTGGACGACAGCGAGAGCGCGACGCTCTACGCCCTCCTGGAGCGGCTGCGCCCGACCCTGGAGAAGGACGCCTGAGACCGCCCCGGGGCCACGGTCGAGACCACCCCGAGGCCACTGGACCCGAACGCGTTGGCCAGGGGAAACGCCACCTGACAGACTGCAACGGCTTCAGAACATTCCAGGAGGACGCATGTCAGAAGAGACCGACACCCCGCAGAACGAATCGCCGGCCGAGGAGGCCAAGCGCAAGTTCAAGGAGGCCCTGGAGCGCAACGCCGCCAATGCCCAGTCGCAGCAGGCACACCAGAGCCGGGCGAAGATCCAGGGTTCCGGCGGCAACGGCCCCGGGGGCAAGAACAAGAAGGTCCGCCGCAAGACCGGCTGACCCCAGTGGTGTCGCACTGCCGCGACACCACGACAGCCGGCCTCGACGGGGTCAGGGACCAGCACACGGTCCGGATCCGGTCGAGGGCGGCTCCAGGGGGCGCGCACGCCGGGCACGCACACGCCGGGCGCGCGCACGTACGCGCACACGGGACCTCGGGATCCACCGACCCGTCGGCCTTGGGTCAATCGGCCGATGCCGGACCTCACCTGCGGGGTGGAGTGTTGAGCCAGTCGGGTGATGGGTGATAACCCCTGGCGTCCACGGCAGTTGAGCAGCTCGTCCCGCCGAGGGCAGCTATCTCATGCGACAGTGCGACAGAAGAAGGATCCCCCACATGCTCAAGAAGTTCATGGCCACCGCAGCCGCCACCGCAGCCGTTCTGGGTGCCGGTGCCGCCGTAGCCTCCCCGGCGATGGCGATCGGCAACGACCACGGCGTCAACACCGTCAACGGCAACGAGTCCTCCCAGGTCTTCGGCAACCAGGAGACCGGCGGCGCGATGAGCCCGCAGATGTCGGCCATCCAGGGCTCGCTCAACAAGCTCTGCGTCGGCCTGCCGGCGAAGGTCAACGCCCAGTCCGTCCTGGCCCTGGTCAACGTCGGCGTCCAGGACGTCAACGTCCTCGCCAACCCGCAGAACCAGCAGTGCGCCGAGAACTCCACCCAAGCCAAGGGCGACGACTCGGCCTCGCACATCCTGGACAACATCCCGGTCCTCTCCGGCAACCTCTCCGCCGGCAGCTGATCCACCGGAGCGCCGGTGCCACGCCCCCCGGGGTGTGGCACCGGCGCTTCGTTTTGGTCTAGACCTTGACAGGTTCAGACCATTCTCGATTCAGTGGCGGTAGTTGTCCCCCACGGCAACTCCCCCCACTGAAGGAGCACTTCCGTGATACGCACCCTGCGCCGCCGCGCCCTCTCGCTGGCCGCCGCCGCTGCCGTCACCCTCGGTCTCGCGATCGCCCTTCCCTCCTCCCCCGCCGCCGCGGCTCCCGCCTGCGCCGGAGCCTGGACCGGATCCACCGTTTACACGGGCGGCACCAGTGCCTCGTACGGCGGTCACAACTGGCAGGCCAAGTGGTGGACCCAGGGCGAGACGCCCGGCACCACCGGCCAGTGGGGCGTCTGGTCGGACCAGGGCGTCTGCGGTGGCGGCCAGACCCCCGATCCGGACCCGGGCACCCCCAACCCCTCCGGATTCGTGGTCAGCGAGGCCCAGTTCAACCAGATGTTCCCTAACCGGAACCCCTTCTACACGTACGACGGCCTGGTCGCGGCGCTGTCGGCCTACCCCGGCTTCGCGAACACGGGTGATGCCACCGTCAAGCGGCGCGAAGCGGCCGCCTTCCTGGCCAACGTCTCGCACGAGACCGGTGGGCTGGTGTACATCGTCGAGCAGAACACCGCCAACTACCCGCACTACTGCGACAGCGGCCAGCCCTACGGCTGTCCCGCCGGGCAGGCCGCCTACTACGGGCGCGGCCCGATCCAGCTGAGCTGGAACTTCAACTACAAGGCCGCCGGCGACGCCCTCGGCATCAACCTCCTCGCCAACCCCTACCTGGTGGAGCAGGACCCGGCCGTCGCCATGAAGACGGCGCTCTGGTACTGGAACACGCAGAACGGCCCGGGCACGATGACCGCCCACGCGGCCATGGTGAACGGCGCCGGCTTCGGCGAGACCATCCGCTCCATCAACGGCTCCCTGGAGTGCAACGGCGGCAACCCGGCGCAGGTCCAGAGCCGGGTGAACGCGTACCAGAGTTTCACCCGGATCCTCGGCGTGACCCCGGGCTCCAACCTGAGCTGCTGAGACCGGTCAGCGCGTCCGCAGGGTGGTGGCCAGCTGGGCCCGGGAGCGGACGTCGAGCTTCTGGTAGATCCGCGTCAGCCGGGCTTCCACCGTCTTCACGCTGACGAAGAGCTTCGCGGCCGCCTCCTGGTTGCTGGCGCCCTGGGCGACCAGCACCGCGAGGCGGGCCTCCGCCTCCGTGAGGGCGGCCAGCGGCGGCGCCCCGCCGCCCCCGCCGCCGGGCGAGGGCGGTGACGGCTCCCGCGCGAGCTCCGCCCAGGGAGTGGCTCCGGCCCTGGCGAAGGCCTCGGCCGCCGCCCCGAGCGCGGCGCGGGCGGGTGCGCGCCTGCGCCGGCGGCGTTCCACGCGGGCGAGCGCGAGCAGCGTACGGGCCCGCTCCAGCGGGAGTTCCAGGACCGCGAAGCGCCGGGCCGTGTCCTCCAGCAGGGCCACCGCCGCGTCGGCCTCGCCGTGCGCGGACAGGCACAGGCCCCGGGCCCGGTCGAGCGCGGCGATCACACTGGTACGGCCGAGCGCGAGGGCCGTCGTACGGACCTTGGCCTGCAGTTCGGCGGCCTCGTCGGGGGCGTCGGCGGCGACCAGGGCCTCGGCGAGCTCCCCGTGCCAGCGCAGGATCGAGGGGTCGGCCACCTGCTGGGCGGCCTCCAGCGCGGCGACGCGGCGCAGGGTGGCGACGGCCTTCGCGGCCTCGCCCGTGGCCAGTTCGACCAGGCCGAGCACGTACAGGCCGCGGGAGAGGAAGACCTGGTCGTGCTCCTCCTCGGAGGCCTGGATGCCGCGCCGGGCGTATCCGGCGGCGCGCGGGAAGCCGCCGCCCATGGCTTCGGCCATCGCGGCGACGTACCAGGCGGGGCCGGGCGAGAGGCCCGCCTCGACGGTCAGTTCCAGGGCGTCGCGGGCGTACTCGGTGGCGGCCGCGCACCTGCCCCGGCGCAGTTCCACCTCGGTGAGGCTGCGCAGCACCTCGAAGACGTCCTCGGCGGAGCCGGTGCGCCGCACGGCGGGCAGCAGGACGAGCAACTGCCGCCGGGCGTCGGCGAGCCGGTCGTCGAAGAGGGCATGGCGGACGGCGAGGTACTGCGGGGCGTTGCGCATGCCGAGCGGCACTTCGGGGGCGGGCAGGGCGAGGGCCCCGGCGAGGATCTCCTCGGCGTCCGGGTCGCCGAGGATGCGGCCCATGCGGGCCCGTACGGTCAGTGCCATGGCTTCGGCGACCTGGTCGCCGCCGCTGCGGGCCAGCACCCCGGCCCGGGCGGCGGCGTCGCGGGAGCGCACCGGGTCACCGTCGCTGAGGTTGTGCTTCCAGGCGATCCGCAGCCCGACGGCGGCCTGCAGGGCGGGGTCTCCCTCGGCGTCGGCCAGGGCGTACGCGAAGGTCTCGTCGAGGGTCCCGAGTGCCTGGCCGGCGGCGTCGATGACGGCGAGGCGGGCGCGCACCCGGTCGCCGGGCGAGGCGTCGCGGGCCAGTACGGCGCGGGTGGCCCGCCGGGCCAGGTCGGCCCGGCCGGCCCAGCCCGCGTCCTCGGCGGCACCGACGAGCCGGGCGAGTTCCTCGCCGGGCAGGTGGCAGGGGGTGCGGTCGGCGGCGAGCAGGCCAAGTTCGGCGGCGAGCGCCCGCTGGCCACGGCGCCGGCAGGACGCGGCGGCCCGGGTGATCTCGGCGGCCAGCGCCTCGTCGGGGGCGTCCACCGCCAGCGCGCGGTGGCGTACCGCCTGGACGGGATCGTCGACGGCGGCGGCCAGCTCCGCGTGGCCGGCGGCCCGCTCGGGCCAGCCCGCGTCGGCGGCCAGCGCCGTGGGCAGGGCTCCGGCGGTGAACCGGATCGTGCCGTCCTCTTCCACGGTGACCAGCGCGGCCCGCTCGGCCACGGCGAGCTCGGCCTCCGCGTCGGGACGGCCGGCCCGGCGCAGCAGTGCGGTGGTGGGGCGCGCGGCGAGGGCGGCGAGCAGCAGGGTGCGCCGGGCCTGGGCGGGGACCACGGCCAGGAGCCGGCGGGCCACCTCGCGGGCCTGCCCCGAGACGGGCAGCGGGTCGGCGTGGTGCGCGCCGCCGTCGCGGGTCCCGGCGCCTTCGGCGAGGGAGTGGCCGAGGGCGAGGGCCAGGCGCGGGTTGCCGCCGCTGGCCTGGTGGATCCGGCCGGCGAGGCGGGCCGGGAGGCCCCGGCGCACCAGCAGTTCGGCGACCTCGTCGGTGCCGAGCGGGGGCACCCGTATCTGGGGGGTGTCCGGTCCGCAGAGGGGCTCGCTGAGCGGGGATCCGCCCTGGACGCACTCGGCGGCGAGGACGCGTACGCGCGGTGGCGTCAGGCGCAGCGCGAAGCGGAGCAGGTCGGTGCTCTCCGCGTCGAGCCACTGGGCGTTGTCGAGCGCGAGCAGGACGGGGCCGCGGGCGGCGAGGGTGCGCAGCACTTCGACGACGGCGAGGCGCAGGGCGACGTGGTCGCGGCCGGCGCGGGGCGCGTCGGTTTCGCGGCGCAGGAGGGCGATGGCGGTGCGCTGCGGTCCGGAGAGGCGTTCCAGCGCGGCGGCCGGGACGGAGGCGAGGAGGGCGGCGGCGGAGGCTTCGGGTATCCACCGGTCGGCGGCTCCGGGGGCGAGGCGCAGTACCGTCTCGTGGCGCAGCGCGGCGGCCTCGGTCAGGGCGCGCAGCACCTCGGTCTTGCCCGATCCGGCCGGTCCGGTGAGCAGGGCGCGTCCGTGCGTGGTCAGCGCGCGGTCCACCGCCTTGATCAGTTCGCCGTGTCCGACGGTCGTGTCAGCGTGCCCCGTCGCCGCCACCACGCACAGCCACCAGCCTTTCGGTTCCCCGCTTCTGTGCCCTTCCTGTGAGACGCGACAATACGAGGTCGGATGCCCGGCGGGCCCGGATTGTGACGCAGAATTCAGTCAGGTGACAGGAAAACCCGCCGGACCTGCCGATACGCGGTGTATCGGCAGGTCCGGCGGGCCTGTTTGGTCCGTACTATCGCCCCGTCAGGGCGAGTTCGGGCCGGGGGACCGGCCCGGGGCGGGACCGGGCTCAGAAGCCGAGGCTCCAGGAGTCGATCTTGCCGGTGTCGCCGCCCGCGTTGTCGTTGACGCGCAGCTTCCAGGTGCCGTTCGCCACCTCGGAGGAGGCGTTGACGGTGTAGGTCTGGTTGATGTCGTCGGTGCTGCCGCCGGCGCGGTTGTGGAGCGTGTAGACCGAGCCGTCGGGGGCGACCAGGTCGACCTTGAGGTCACCGATGTAGGTGTGGACGATGTTCACGCCGACCTTGAGGGCGGCCGGGGCGTTGCCCGTGACCCCGCTGACGGTGATCGGGCTCTCCACCGTGGAGTTGTCGGCGATGGCGAAGTCGCCGGTGTTCTCGAAGGTGGGCGTGGTGGGCGTGGAGGTCACGGCCGTGACGGCCGCGGCGGCGTCCGCGAGACCGGTGCCGCAGCCGCCGGTGCAGGTGCCGGCCAGCGGGCGGGCGCTCGTCTTGATGGCCGACTCGACCTGCGCCGGGGTCAGCGAGGGCTTGGCGGAGACGAGGAGCGCGGCGAGACCCGCGATGTGCGGGGCGGCCATGCTGGTGCCCTGGTAGGGCTTGTAGATCTCGGCGCCGGGGGTGGTGGCGCCGTCGTTCAGGGTGGAGAGGATGCCGTTCTCCGGGGTGGTGACGGTACCGGGCGTGTCGGTGCCGCGGCGGGTCTCACCGCCCGGGGCTGCCACGTCGATGATCGCGCCGTAGTTGGAGTAGAAGGAGCGGTCCCCGGCACGGTTGGTGGCGGCAACGTTGATCACGTTGTTGCAGCTGGCGGGCGAGAAGCCGGCCGCGTCCGCGTTGCTGTTGCCCGCCGCCACGACGACGGTCGTACCGCGGGCGACGGCGGCGTTGATCGCGTTCTGGTAGGTGGCGGTGCAGGCGCCCGAGCCACCGAGGGACATGTTGATCACCTTGGCGGGGGTGGCGTTCGCCGGGACGCCCGCGACGGAACCGCCGGAGGCCCAGGTGATGGCGTCGACGATGTCCGAGGTGGCACCGCCGCACTTGCCGAGCACGCGCACGGGCTGGATCTTCGCGTTGTACGCGATGCCCGCGACGCCCTTGGCGTTGTTGGTGGCGGCCGCGATGGTGCCGGCCACGTGGGTGCCGTGCCAGGAGGATCCGCTGGCCGTGGAGCCGGTGCCGCATTCGCCGGCGGCGCTCCAGTCGCCCTGGTCGGCCGGGTTGTTGTCCCGGCCGTTGCCGTCACGGGCGGCGGTGGAGCTGGAGATGAAGTCGTAGCCGGCGACGATGTTCGCGGCCACGTCGGAGTGGGCCACGTAACCGGTGTCGATGACGGCGACGGTGACGCCGGAGCCGGTGGCCTTGTCCCAGGCGGCCGGCACGTTCATGCCGGCGGTGGGCTCGAAGAGGTCCCACTGCTTCGCGTACTCGGTGTCATTGGGGGTGACGGCGAGGGCGTACGCACGGGAGTCGGGCTCGACGTAGGCGACGTCGGGGTCGGCGCGGAACTGGGCCATGACGGCGGCCGCGTCGGAGGGGGCGGTGGACCCGCCGAGGTTGACGAGCGCGGCTCCGGTACCGAGGCGGCGCTCGAACTTGGCCTTCTTCGAGGCCTTCTTGCCCTTGACCTCCACGTCGGCGGCGGCCGCGTCGTTCGAACTGGCCTTGGCCGAGGAGGACTTGTATCCCACGATGAGGTTCTCGACGGGCGCGGCAGCGGGGGCGCCGGCGACCGGGAGGGCCTGGGAGGCGGGGGCGGGGTCCGCGGCGGTCAGCGCCACGGAGGTGGCGGCGGAGCCGGCGAGCAGAGTGACGGACATCGCCACCACGGATATGAGCCTACGTCTGGATGCGTGCACGCTGTTCCCTTTCGCGGGCCGTCCCCGGGCGGGCCGGAACGGCCGGTTGGTGCAGTGTGGGAGGTGAGGAAGCTGCTGCCGCGCGACCGGAACGGGCTGGTCAGGCCCGCCCGGCCACGCTGCTGCTCACCACGTCGCCCGCCGCAGCGTCGGGGCTGGGCAACGGTGGCACCGGCGCAGGTCCGACCTGTGGCTTCGCGCCATGTGGGGTGGGCACGGGGGCCGTTCGGACGGGGAGGAACGCCGGTGGGCAGACAGTAGGCAACGCCGAGATGAACGCGATACGGGGAAAACCCTTGTCCACCCCCTGCCGGTCCCCCGCCACTCCCCCGCCGGCCTCCTGACGGCCCCTCTCAACTCGGCGCTCGCACCCCGGCCGAAGTGCGCCGTAGGGTGTCCGGACCGTTGACGCACCGAACCGAGGGGACCCGGACATGGGCGAGCTCCACCCGCCGATCGAGCCGTACGACCAGGGGATGCTCGACGTCGGAGACGGCAACCTCGTCCACTGGGAGGTCTGCGGCAATCCGGACGGGAAGCCCGCGCTCGTCGTCCACGGCGGTCCGGGATCGGGTTGCACCTCCGAGGCCCGCCGGCTCTTCGATCCCGCACGGTACCGGGTCGTCCTGTTCGACCAGCGCGGCTGCGGCCGCAGCACCCCGCACGCGAGCGATCCCGCGACCGGCATGCGGCACAACACCACCGCGCACCTGATCGCCGACATGGAACGGCTGCGGGAGCACCTCGGCATCGACCGCTGGCTGCTCTACGGCGGCTCGTGGGGCTCCACGCTGATCCTGGCCTACGCCGAACGCCATCCGGAGCGGGTCTCCGAGATCGTCATCCCCGGCGTCACCACCACCCGGCGCTCGGAGATCGAATGGCTCTACCGCGGGGTCGGCCGGTACTTCCCCGAGGAATGGGAGCGGTTCCTCGCCGGGGCGGACGGCACCCCGCGCGACGGCGACATCGTCGCGGCCTACGCACGCCTCGCCCAGGACCCCGACGAGAAGGTGCGGGAGCGGGCCACGGCGGACTGGTGCGCGTGGGAGGACGCGGTGCTGTCCGGCGAGACGAAGGGCGCCTCCCAGCCCTACTCCGGCCGCCCGTCGAGCGCCCGGCTCGCCCTCGTCCGCATCTGCTCGCACTACTTCTCCCACGGCGCGTGGCTGGAGGAGGGCGAGCTGCTGCGCGAGGCCCACCGGCTGGCCGGCATCCCCGGTGTCCTGATCCACGGCCGGCTCGACATGGGCGGTCCGCTCGACACCGCGTGGGAGCTGTCCCGGGCCTGGCCCGGTGCGGAGTTGACCGTGGTCGAGGACGCGGGTCACCTGGGCGGTGCGACGACGCGCGAGCTCGTGCTGCGCGCCCTCGACCGGTTCGCGGGCCGGGGCCGGGACGCAGACGGAGGCCGGGGCCCGGGCCCGGCGCCTACTCCGGCGGGTTGAGCTTGCGGAAGTACGTCCAGCTCGTCTCGTTCGGCTCGGTCCACTTCTCCGGGGCGTGGGCGAACTCCGGGTGGTGCGCCGCCACGTACGCGCGGGTGCGCTCGGGGACCTCGTCGTAGGAGGCGAGCTTGCGGCCCCGGCAGTGGAAGGTGAGCCCGCCGGGGCGCTGTCCCTGCTCCATCCACGGCAGCCAGGGGGACATCCGGGTCCAGGACATGGTGGACGGGACGCTGGGCTCGTCGGTGGTGAGGACCGAGGCCGGCGCGAAGAACTGGAAGAGCTCCAGGGCCCGGTAGGTGTCGTCGGCCGAGTTCGCCGGGTACTGCGCGACGGGCAGCGGCGAGGGGTAGGCGAGCGGCACCTCCATGCTGAAGCAGACCTGGTCGCCCAGTTCGGTCATGGGGACCGGGAAGGGACGCCACCGCTGGTTCGCGGGGTCGTTCCACACGTGGACCACCGGCTTGTCCTCCCAGGTCTCCAGGATCTCGCGGGTCCGCGGTTCCAGGTAGAACGCGGCCTCGCGGGTGAGGAGCTGGTAGGTCCCGGGCGTCTCGTCCTCCACCAGGCGGGCCGTGTTCAGGCCCTCGAAGCCGAAGAGCCGCTGGTAGGGCTCGCCGGGGGCCCAGGAGTGGATGTCGCCCGTCCACCAGAAGGTGACCTCGGTTCCGTCGAGGGAGGCACGGGTGCGGGCCAGGGCCCGGAGGAGATCTTCGGGAGTCATACGGGCCACTGTGCTCGGTCCGCCACCGGCGGGCAAGCACCGGACCGGCCATGCGGAGCGGGGCGGCGGCTCAGGGCGGCGGAAAAACCTTTCCGCCGCCCGGACTTGTCGATCTAGTCTTCGCCCCATGTCATCAACAGTTCGACTCCTGGTCCGCATCACCACCCTCCCCGGCCGCGGCCGGGAGCAGACCGACGCCTACGAGCGCCTCGCGCCGGTGGTGCGGGCCGAAGAGGGGTGCCTGCGCTACGACATGCACCGGGTGAGCGGCGACCCGGACCGGTTCGTCCTCGTCGAGGAGTGGTCGTCGAGAGCGGCGCTCGCCGCGCACGACGTCACCCCCCACATGATCGAGGCCGACGCGGCAGGCCCCGCGTTCCGGGCGGGACCCGCGGAGGTGATCGAGCTGGACGCCGAACCGCTGGCCTGAGCGGGCTCCGGGATCACCGGGGGCGGGCGCCCGGGCCGAGGAGCTCGATCTCCCGGCTGGCACGCGGGGAGTGGACCCCCCGGTTGAGGGCCTCGGCACACCGCAGTTCGGCGTCGGCCTCCCGCTCGTGGCCGCTGAGCCGGTAGAGCCTGGCCCGCTCCACGTGGGTGAGCATGATCGCGCGTTCCTGCTGTGCGGGGCGGGCGGCCAGCGAGGCGTCCAGGGCGGCGTGGGCCGACGGGTGGTCGCCGAGCAGGCCGAAGACGACGGCGCGCTTGAAGTGCAGGGCCGCCGGGCGGTAGGTGTGGAAGGGGTCCGCGTCGTTCGCGGCGATGCCCTGCAGCCAGTCCGCCCGGTCCAGCCAGGCGAGGGCCTCCGTGCGGTGGCCGAGGGCCGCGTGCACCTGGGCCGCCTGGGCCGCCACGTAGGCCTGTACGGCGACGGGTGCCCGCGGGGCGACCTCCAGCGCCCGGCGCACGTAGGAGAGCGCGACGGCCGGGTGGCCCTGTTCCAGGGCGTCCTGGCCGAGCATCCGCAGGGCGATGGCCTGGGTGGAGGGCTCGCCCGCCAGCTCCGCGAGGGAGGCGGCCCGGCTCAGGGTCCGCCGTGCCTCGGCGAAGGAGCACTGGTCGGCGTAGCTGCGGGCCAGGAGCAGGACCGTACGCGCGGCGTGGCCGATCTCCATGGCCGACAGGGAGCCTTCGCCGCGGGTGGTGAGGACCGTACGGAAGGTGCTCTGGAGGTACGCGAGGAGTACGGGCGCGGTGGCGTCCCCGCCGAGGGCGTCGACCTGGCCGGTGAAGAAGCTCTCGGCGGCCCGGCGCAGTGCGGTGTGGGACAGGGCCGGGACCTGGCCGGGCGCGGTGGCGTCGCCGTCGTGGCAGTGACCTTCGCGGCCCCCGCCGTCGTATCCGCCGTCACCCCGGTCGCGCTGTTCGGGGACCCGGTGCGGTTCGTCCGCGGTCCGGGGCCGGCGGTGGGGGTGCAGGCCGGGGACGGTGGCGAGGAGTTCCGCCGCCCTGTCGTGCAGACCGGGGGCCGGGTCGTGGCCGGTGTGGTCCACGGCGGCCCGGTCCATGCCGATGTCCGCCGGGCCGACGGGCCGCTCCAGGCGGCCGGCGAGGATCTCGCAGAGCAGGCCGGGGACGGGGTCGCGCGGGGTGCTGCCGCGCAGCCAGTGGGCGACCGAGGTCCGGTCGTAGCCGGTGGTGAGGCCGGCCGCGAGCGCCCTCGCGTTGAGCCGCCGGGCCAGGGCTTCGTAGGTCCAGCCGGTTTCCCTGATCAGGCGGAGCAGGAGGTGGTTGGAAGCGGGCACGGCGGTGGTCCTTCCTTGCGATGCGGGTCGCTCGAGAAGGTTGCTTTGCCGTGTGAACCGTCAAAGGGGGGCAAAGGTTGCGGGGCCCGGGCGGCGGGGCCCGCCCGTGCAACAGCTTCAACGGATCGCGGCGCCGGGGGCGCGAGGTGACCGCCCTGCGGACTCCCGGTTGACGCCGGCGGGGGTGGACGGCAACCGTGACCCGCATGGGGAACGAACACCGACTGCTCACGCTGCTGATCTGCCTGGTGCTGGCAGGCGGGCTGGCCGCTGCCGCGCTGGGGGCCGCGCGAGTGGGTGGCCCGCGCCCGACGGCGGCGTCCGCCGGTCCCGCGCCCGGTGACTACGTGGACATCCGGGAGGTCCCGCCCGGGCCCGCCGAGCCCCGCGCGAGCGGCCCGGACGCCTCGACGGGCGGGGTGTCGGTGGACTGCGGCCGCAACGCGGAGGGCCATTACAACGAGGACAACCTGGTGGTCTCCCCGGGGCTGCGCTCCGGCGCCCACCACACCCATGCCTACGTCGGGAACATGTCCACGGACGCCTTCTCCACCGAGGCCTCGCTGGACGCGGCCGCCACCAGCTGCGCGGGCGGGGACCGTTCCACGTACTACTGGCCGGTGCTGCGCCGCACGGACCTGCCGGGCGACCATCCCCACGAGGGTTCGGCGGGCCACGGCAACACGGGCCGGATCCTGCCCGAGGCGGCGGTGTCGGTGGAGTTCCTCGGCAGTCCGGTCAGCAAGGTGGTGGCGATGCCCAGGTTCCTCAACGCGATGACCGGGGACGCGGTGGCCCTCACGGCGGACACGGACGCGGACGTCCGGGCCCGCTGGGGCTGCTCCGGCTTCCCCGACCGGTCCACCACCCGCTATCCGCGCTGTCCGGCGGACGAGCGCCTCACCCGTACGCTCACCTTCCCGAGCTGCTGGAACGGTCTGGACACGACCAGCCCCGGACACCGCTCGCACCTGCTCTTCCCGGCCGCGAACGGCGTCTGCCCACAGGGCACCTTCCCGGTGCCCACCCTGCGGATCTCCCTGGCCTACGAGGTGCCGGCCGGCGTCCCGGTGGCGGTCGACTCCTTCCCCGAGCAGCGGCACAGCCCGAAGACGGACCACGGGATGTTCGTGAACGTGATGACCGGGCAGCGGATGGCCGAGGTCGTGGACTGCCTCAACCAGGGCCGTATCTGCCGGACCTGACCGGGCCGGGCCGGGCCGGGCCTGAGCGGGCCGGGGCCTGAGCGGAGCCCGCTGGAGCGGGAGTGACGCAGGTCACTTGAACCCGGCGCCCGCGCGCGGCGTGTTGTGACCGCACCAGGTGAGCGAGGAAGACGGAGAGGGTGAGATGGCCGGACCACTGTGGCCCCGCAATCGGCGGGGCACGACCGACGAAGCTCTGATCAAGTCGGTGTACGAGGAGCACGGCCATGCCCTGCTCGCGTACGCCACCCGGCTCACCGGAGACCGGGCCGCGGCCGAGGACATCGTCCAGGAGACCCTGATCAGGGCCTGGCGCCATTCCGAGGCCCTGGTGAACGGGAAGGGTTCGGTGCGCGGCTGGCTGCTCACCGTGGCCCGCAACATCATCACCGACCGGTACCGGGCCAAGGCGGCCAGGCCGCCGGAGGTCTCCGGCTCGCCGGCCCATCCGCCGGTGGAGGCGGACCACGCCGACGCGGTGGTGGACACGATGACCGTGCTGGGCGCACTGGACCGACTGTCGCCGGAACACCGGGACGTGCTGACGGAGTTGTACTACCGGCAGCGCAGCGTCGCCGAGACCGCGGACACCCTCGGCATCCCGGCGGGCACGGTGAAATCGCGCTCGCACTACGCGCTCAAGGCACTGCGGGAAGTCTTCAGGGAAAACACACGTACGGGCGGGCCCTCCCAGCGGCCCGGCGGACTCCAGGAGGTGGTGGCATGAACCGGCAGCGGCACGAGGAGGAACTGCTCGGCCCGTACGTCCTCGGCGTCCTGGACGACGCGGACGTCCGCCGGGTCGAGGAACACGTGGACGGCTGCGTGCAGTGCCGTCAGGAGGTGACCGCTTTGCGCGAGATGGAGGCGGCGCTGGGCGAGGTCCCGGCCGAGGCGTTCCTCGACGGTCCGCCGCAGGGCGGGGACCTGTTGCTGCAGCGCACCCTGCGACAGATGCGCCAGGAGGTGGCCGGGGCGCGCCGGCGCCGGGGCGCGCTGACGGGACTGGCCGTGGCGGCCTCGCTGGCCGCCGTGTTCTGGGCCGGGACCCGGCTGGGCGGCGACAGCATCGAGGTTGAGGCCGGGCCGCCGCCGACGCCCACGGTCTCGGCTCAGCCCTCGCCGCCGGCGGCCGGGACCAAGGTGGCTTCCGCGACGGATGCGGGCACGGGCGCGCGGATGACCGTACAGGTGACGCCCGCCGCCAAGTGGGTCAGGGTGCACGCGGCGGTGACGGGGATCCGGGCGGGCGAGCGCTGCCGCATCGTCGTGGTCTCCCGGGACGGTACGCGCACGGTCGCGGGCGGCTGGGTGGTCGGTACCGCCGAACACGGCGAGGGCAAGGGCGCGGCGCTGGACGGATCGGCGGCGGTGGACCCCGCGGACGTACGGGCCGTCCTGGTGGAGAACGAGTCGGGCAAGCAGTTCGTCTCGGTCCCGGTGGCCACGTAACCGGCCCGCCGATCGGCCGGGGAACGTGACGGAGCCCGGGAGCATGTCCAGCTCCCGGGCTCCGGCTTGCCACCCAATTGCGCACACCGGCGGCGTGGACTACGCCCGGTGCTGGTCAGGATGCTGACGGTCCGGGCGTCGTACCGCCAGGACAGGCACCGGTCGTCGTAGGCCTGGGCCGCCGTGGGCCTGAACCTGATCGGAGTGTGCGCGATGCGCCGGTACCGCTCGGAGTCCTTCCGGAGACGGCACGAGCTTCACCTGCATCACGACCTGCACGGACGAAACCGCAGCGCCAAGTCCATCGGGTCCGGGGAGAAACCGGACCCCTGTCGTCCGCAGGGGTCCGGTGTCTTCGACGCCGTTCACCCTTCGTACCGAAGGGCCTGTCCGGATGGTCGGTCCGACCGGACACGAGTCCGGCGGGTCAGGCCAGGCGGACCGGGAGGTCGAAGAGGTCGTTCTGGGTCAGGATGGGCTTGTTGCGGAGGTCCGTCGGGGGGACGGCGAGGGTGAGGTCCGGGAAGCGGGTGTAGAGCGCCGGGAGGGCCACCAGGGCTTCCAGGCGGGAGAGGGCCGCGCCGGGGCAGACGTGGGGGCCGTGGCCGAAGGAGATGTGGCGGTTCGGGGTGCGGGTGACGTCGAAGTCCCCGGCCGTCTCGCCGAACTGGGCCTCGTCGCGGCCGATGGCGCCGAAGGAGACGATCAGGCCCGCGCCCTTGGGCAGGATCCGGTCACCCACCTCGACGTCCTCGGCGGCGAAGCGGATCAGGACGTGCGAGGTCGGGGTGGACCAGCGCAGCGTCTCCTCGATGACGTTCTCCCACGCAACCTCGCCCTTCAGGACGCGGGCGCGCTGCTCGGGGTGGCTCTCCAGGGCGACGACCGCGTTGACGATCAGGCTGATCGTGGTCTCGTGACCGGCCGCGACCATCAGCTGGAGGGTGTTGGTGATCTCCTCGGTGGTCAGGTGGTCACCGTCCTCCGAGGCCTCGATGAGGGCACTGGTGAGGTCGTCGCCCGGGTTCCCGCGCTTGGACTCGACGATGCGGGAGAACAGTGCGCCGAGGTCCGCCATCATCTGCGGCACCTCCTCGGGCAGCGTCTGCGTCGAGAAGAACTTCTCGAACAGGGCCTTCAGGCGCGGGTGTTCCTCGGCGTCGACGCCCATCAGGTCGCTGATGACGTTCATCGGCAGCGGGTACGCGAACCGCGCCTTGAGGTCCACCGTCTCGCCGGCCGGCAGCGCGGCCAGCTCGTCCAGCATCCCGGTGGTCAGCGCCTCGATGCCGGCGCGCAGCTTCTCCACCCGGCGTACGGTCAGGGCCTGCGCGACCAGGGTGCGCAGGCGGCGGTGCTCGTCGCCGTCCACGGTGAGCATCGAGCGGCCCGGGTTGGCGAGGCCGATCAGGGGCCAGTCCAGCGGGATCTCGCCGCGCTGCCAGGCGCCCCACACGTTGATGTCCTTGACGATCCGGGGATCGGTCAGCAGCTTGCGGGCCTCGGCGTGGTGCGTGACGGCGTACACGCCGACGTTGCCGGGGAGGACCACCTGGACCAGCGGGCCGGCGGCGCGCAGCGCGGCGCTCTCGGCGTCGAGGTCGGTGACGAAGGGGTCCAGGGTGATGGCCGCGGGGCCGGTGTGGTCGATCGGGCACGTCATCGGGTGGCTCCAAGGGCGGGGGTCGGGGTGTAGGTCACGGGAAGGGCGGTGAGTCCGCGCAGCCAGGGCGAGGGGCGGCGGGCCAGCTCCCCGGCGGGCACGGCGAGGTCGACGTCGGGCAGCCGGTCGAGGAGCACCTCGATGCCCGTGCGCGCGATGACCTCGGCGACCTCCTGCGCGGGGAAGGGGCAGCGGTGTTCGCCGTGCCCGAAGGAGAAGAAGGCGTTGTTGCCGCCGGTGAGGGCGGCGGCGTCGGTGCGCACGTGCGGGTCCGCGTTGGCGGCGGCGATGCCGAGGAGGACGAGGTCGCCGCGGCCGATGCGCTGACCGCCCAGGTGGGTGTCGCGGGAGGTCCAGCGGCCGGCGACGTTCTGGGTGGGGGTGTCCTCCCACAGGACCTCGTTCATGGCCTCGCCGACGCTGTGCCGGCCGCCCGCGAGGGAGGCGGCGAACCGGTCGTCGGTGAGCATCAGGCGCAGGGAGTTGCCGATCCAGTCGGCGGTGGGCTGGTGGCCGGCGGCCATCATCACCATGAGGTCCTGGGCGACCTCCTCCACGGTGAAGCCGGCCCGGTTGGCGAGCATCCGGGAGACCACGTCGGGGCCGGGCCCGGCCAGTTTCGCGGCGAGCAGCGCGAACATGGACTCGGCGAGGTGGCGCTGGCCCTCCAGGGCGCCTTCCCGCCCGTTGATCATGTCGTTCATGGCGGTGACGAGGCCGGGGCCCTGCTCGTCGGAGAATCCGTAGAGGCGGGCGAGGACGCGCAGCGGCAGCAGCATGGCGTATTCGCCGACGATGTCGCAGGAGCCCTTGGCGCACAGCTGGTCGATCAGCTCGTCCGCGAACCGTTCGGCGTGGCCCTTGAGTTCGAAGGGGTCCACGGACTCGAGGGCGTCGGAGATGACTCCGGCCCGCTCGCGGTGGCGTTCGCCGACGGTGTAGAGGATCGACGGCTGCTTGCGGCCGATCATGGGGAGCAGCGGCCAGTCGGCGGGGATCCGGTCCCACTGGTTCCACAGCTCGGAGTCCCGGGAGTAGAGCACCGGGTCGCTGGTGACCTGGTGCAGTTCGCGGTAGCCGAGGACCAGCCAGGCCGGTACGTCGCCGTCGAGGACGACCGGGGCGACGGCGCCGTGGTCGCGGCGCATCTCCCGGTAGAGCTCGACGGGGTCGGTCTGGAACCGGGGGCCGCCGAGGTAGACGGGCTGGTGCTCGGGGGCGACGGGGCAGGTCACGGGGTGGGCTCCGGGGTCTGGGGCAGGGGGCGGGGCGCGGCGGCCGTCTGGAGGTGCTGGACGAGGGAGATCAGGACGTGCTTGCTGGACTCCCTGGAGCGGGCGTCGCAGAACACCAGCGGGATGCCGTCCGGCAGGTCGAGCGCGGCGCGGATCTGCTCCGGGGTGTGTGCGGGTCCGCCGAAGTCGTTGCAGGCCACGACGAAGGGCGTGCCGTGGTGTTCGAGCCGGTCGATGGCGTACCAGGAGTCGGCCAGGCGGCGGGTGTCGACGAGGACGACCGCGCCGAGGGTGCCGGAGAAGAGGCGGTCCCAGAGGAACCAGAACCGCTCCTGGCCGGGGGCGCCGAAGAGGTAGAGCACGTTGCGGGCGTCGAGGGTGATGCGCCCGAAGTCGAAGGCCACGGTGGTGGCGGTCTTTCCGGCGACCCCGGCGATCCCGTCGATGTCGTCGACGGCCTCGCCGGCCTTGGTCATGGTTTCTTCGGTGTTCAGCGGGCGGATCTCGCTGACCGAGCGGACCATGGTGGTCTTGCCGACGCCGAAGCCGCCCACGATGACGATCTTGAGTCCGTTGTCGGCGGTGCTGCGCAGGGCCCTGCGGGGCTGGAACGGTTCGGAGGTGGGTGTCCGCGCGGCGTCGGGGATCGTCGCGTCAGAGATTGCGGAGTCCAACGAGCACCTGCTCCAGGATGTCGGGGTCGGGAAGGCAGTACGCCGAGTTCGCCGTACGAGGGTGCCGGGCGCTGATCCGTCCGGTTCCGAGCAGGTCGGCCAGCAGGATCCGGACGATCGACACCGGCAGTCCGAGCTCGGCCGCGATCTCCACGACGGCCGTGGGGAACTGGCACATCCGCAGGATCGCCGCGTGCTCGGACTGCATCCCGGGCACCGGGTCGTATTCGGCGACGACCAGGGTGACCAGGTCGAAGACGTCGGAGCCGGAGCTGCTGCGGCCACCGGTGAGGGTGTAGAGCCGGTCCGGGGAATCGTCCCGGCCCGGCCGGGGGCGGCTCATCCCCGGGGCCTGGCGATGAGGTGTTCGCCGAGCTGCTCGACCAGTTCGGACATGTTGTGGCCGACGAGGCCGGCATCGGCCTCTTCGGTGGCGACGAGCGCGAGGTGGGCGCCCTCGCCCGCCTCGACGATGAACAGGATCCCGCCGTAGAACTCGGCCATGGCGGAGCGGACTCCGCCGGTTCCGTCGCCGAACTCGATGGACGCCCCGTGGGACAGACTCTGGATGCCTGCGGCGATGGCGGCGAGCTGGTCGGCCTGGTCGACGGAGAGCTCGGGGGTGCGGCACAGCTTGAGGCCGTCGCGGGAGAGCACGAGGGCGTGGCGGGCGCCCGGTGTGCGCTCCAGGAGGCCTTCCAGGAGCCAGTTGAGCGTCTCGTCGGTGGTAAAGCCGGTCATGATCGCGTGTTGCCTTCCAGGTCTGGGGTGTGCTCGGGCTGCTGCTCGTCGCCGGGTCCGTCCGTGGCGCCCGGGGCCGCGGTGCCGCGGACGGCCTGGCGGAAGCTGCCGAAGCGAGCGGCCGACCTGGACGCCCCGGTGGGCGCCGGCGTGGCGGTTGTCCGCGTGCCCGGCGCGTCCGGTCCCTCGGGGTGGGCGGCGGCCAGGGTCCGGCCGCGGCGGCGCTGGGGCAGGCCGCTGTCGCCGAAGTGCGGGTGCTCGCCGGTGGATTCGGCGTCCGGTTCCCCGGCGGCGCCGGAGTCCGGGTCCGGCGTACGGTCCTTCGCGCGGGCGGCACCGGGCTGCCCGGCCGCGGTGTCGTGGACGGCCTCGGGCTCGGCGGCTCCGGGCGCGGTGGCTCCGGGTGCGGTGGCTCCGGGTGCGGTGGCTCCGGGCGCGGTGGCTCCGGCCGTGGCTCCGGGTGCGGCGGCTCCGGCCGTGGCTCCGGGCGCGGCGGCTCCGGCCGTGGCTCCGGGTGCGGTGGCTGCGCGCGCGGTGCCCGGGGACGGCTGCGCCGGGATCGCGGGTGACGGTGCGGGGGCTTCGGCGGGCGTGCGGCTGATCAGGTCCTGCGGGAGCATCATCAGCGCGCCCGTACCACCGCGCGCGGAGGGCCGGAAGGAGACCGTAAGCCCGTGTTTGCGGGCGAGCCGGCCGACGACGGCGAGGCCGAGCCGGGTTCCGGAGAGTCCGGCCAGGTCCAGGGACTCGGCGGTGACGGCCTGTTCGGCGCGGCGCAGCTGGACCTCGCTCATGACCAGGCCGCTGTCCTCGACGGTGATGACGATCCCGGACGGCACCTCCTCCACGTAGACGTGGACTTCGGCGGTCGGCGGGGAGAAGTTCGCCGCGTTGTCGAGGAGTTCCGCGAGGGCGTGCATGACGCCTTCGGCGGCGTGCCCGGCGACGGCGGCGTCGCTGGTGGAGTGCAGCCTGACCCGCTGGTAGCCGCCGATGCGGCCCATCGCGCCGCGCAGGATCGACTCCATGACGATGGGCTTCGCCCAGCGCCGGCCCGAACGGGCTCCGGTCAGGACGGCGATGGAGTCGGCGAGGCGGCCGGCCTGGGCCGTGCGGTGGTCGAGGTGGAGCAGGTCGCCCAGGACGTCCTCGTCGGCGTGCCGGTGTTCCATGTCGCGCAGGTCGGCGAGCATCCCGGTGGCCAGGGCCTGCATGCGGCCGGCGGCGTTGGCCGCGGCGGCCATGGCGGCGGCCCGGCCCGACTCGGCGCGGCGCAGTTCGCCGCCGAGCCGTTCGCGGGAGGCGTTCTGGGCGGCGGCGAGTCCGTCGAGTTCGGCGGCGTGTCCGGCGGTCAGCTGCCGCAGCGTGGCGGCGTGTTCGGCCGTGAGGCACCCCAGCGCGTCGGCGTGTTCGCCGGTGAGGCGGGCGCGTTCGGCGGTGTGCGCGGCGGCGTCCTGGGTGGCGTCGGCGATCAGCCGGGCGATGTGACCGTCGCGGGCGGCGAGTTCAGCGGCGAGGCCGGAGATCCGGCCGCGCTGGATCCGTGACGTGCGCGCGGACCAGGTCACGGCGAAGGCCGCGACCGCGAGCAGCAGTACGCCCGCGCCGGAGAACCAGGCGAGGGGGGTGCGGATGGACGACGGGGCCGCGGCCACCGCCGCCGTGGAGAGCGCGCCACCGGCCACTGCGGTGATCAGCAGGGCCAGCGCGGAGGGGCGAAGGGGGGAGGGCGACGCCGTCATCAATCAAAGCCTCATACCGGGCGTAAATGGAGGAGAAGGTTCCTGGCAACGAGGCATCACTATAGGAGAGTTGTTGATCCTTTTGGACAGCGTCTGACAAGTTTTCACATCATCGATGACCGTTAAGTAGCCTTCTGTGACGTTTCGTGCTCACGGAAGTTCAAACATCCAGCAGCCTCCCGCGGGACCAAAACCCGTTTTGCCCCACCCGCTCCCCCCAGCACACTGACCCCATGTCGCGCCTCACCGAACAGCTGCTCGCCTCGCTCGAACCGCTCCCCCACCGGGCCCGGCTGCGCCTGGCCGCCACCACCGCCCGGGACCTCGCGGCCACCGGCGAGCTGGACGCCGTACTGGCCGAACTGCACGGCCGGGGACGGTACGAGCGGCGGCTGGCGGCGCTCGCCGCGTTCGCCGGGCGGCACACCGGGTACCTCTCGGCCCGGCTCGCCGACCCCGACCCGGTGGTCCGCGGCTACGCCCTGCGGGCCACCCGCTCCCTTCCGGTGCCGGACGAGGCGATCGCCGCGGCCTACGCCGACGCCTCCGCCGAGGTCCGCGGGCAGCTGACCCGGACCGTCCGGCGCGGCGGACGCACCGCGCTCGCCGAAGCCCTCCTCCCCCGGCTGCGGACCGAATGGGGCGACCACGAGGCCGCGGCCCTGCTGCCCGCCTGCGGTCCCGAGGCCGTGGCCCGGCTGCTGCCGGAGCTCGCCGACTCCGTCACCGACTGGGTCCGCCTGGCCCTGCGCCACCCGGGACCGGTGCTCGACCAGGCGGACGCCGAGCTCTCCGGGCTCCCCACCGCGCTGCGGGACTCCTGGTGGGCGCGGCGCGCCCCCGGGCTGGCCGCCGCCGCTCCCGCCGAACCGCTGCGCGTGCTCGGCCTGCTGGAGCGCCACGGCCCCGGCGCGCTGGGGCCCACCCTGCGGGACCGGTTCGGGGTGCTGGCCGCCGCCGACGCCGAACGCCTCGTACGGTGGCTGGCCGACCCGCAGCGCGAGCAGCGGCGCCACGAGCCCGCGCCCGCGCCCGCGCCCTCCGTACTGCGCCGGCTGGCGCAGGCCGACCCGCCCTCGCTGCCCCTCCTCGGGCGGCGCTGGCTGCGGCCCCGTCCCCAGCAGCTGGCCACCCTGTTCAAGGCCCTGCCGCCGGCCCGCCGCGAGGCCTTCTACGACGGGCTCACGCAGGGCCTCGTGCCCTCCACTTGGGCCCTGGCGACCGGCGTGTACCCACTGTTCGACCTCCTCCCGGCCGAGCGGCGGTACGCGGAGATACGGGTCGCCGTGGCCCGCCAGCGTGCCGACGGGCTGGCGCCCGGGGAGCTGCCCGCCGCCCTCGTCTGCCTCCCGGTGGCCGAGGCCCGCCCCGAGATCCTGGCCGCCTGCGCCGGCTCCGACGCCGAACTGCGTGCGGACGCCTGGGTCCTGCTCGTCGACAACGCCGGCCGCTCCGGGGACCCCGGAGCGGTGGCCGGGGCGCTCGCCCTGATCGCGGGCCGGCTGCGCAACGAGCGCGATCCCGTACGCTCCGCCGTGCTCGCGGAACTGGTGGACCTCCCGGCCGCCCTGCTGGACTCCCCGGAGGCCCCGGGGCACCTGGACACGATCGTCCTGGACGCCCTCCGGGCCCGGGACGCCTCCCACGGCACCCGCGACTCCGTCCGGAGCCTGGTCCTCGGTGTGCTCGCCGAGCCCGCCGCCGGACCCGCCCTGCTCGACTGGGCGCTGCGCGGCCTGCGCCGCCTCGTCGACCACACCGGCGGGGCCGTGCTCGGCGGGTACGAATGGCCCGCGCGGCGGGGCAGACAGTCCGAGGTGTTCGCAGCGCTCCGCCCGTGGGCCGAACGGGCCGCCGAGAAGGGCGACTTCGGCCCGCTCGTCGAACTGGCCGGTTTCCTCGACACCGATTCGGACCGGCTGCCCGAGCTCCAGCTGATGCTCGCGGACGCACTGGAGCGGTGTGCGGACGGGACGCTCCCGGCGCTCGCCGACGCCTGGCTGTCCGACCCCGCGACGCGGGAGGAACGAGCGGTGGAGCTGCTGGCCCGGGAGCCGTCGGCGGCCGCGCTGAGGCGCGTACGGGAGGTCCTGTCCCGGCACCGCACCGACCTGCTGGACGTCATGCTGACCGCGCGCCCGCCGTACGGGCGGTTCCTGCCCGAGGGCTCCGCCCGCCCGCTGCCGGACTTCGCCCAGGCCTCCCGGTGGCTGCCGCGCCAGCAGGAGGCGGCGGCCCGCCTCGCGGCGGCCGCCGTCCGCGAAGACCCCGGGCCGCTGTACGACCGGGCGTCGCTGATCCGTGAAGCGGCGCTGATCCCCGACCACGGGCTGGACCTCGTACGGGAATTCGCGGGCTCCGCGGACGTGCTGGTGGCCGAGGCGGCGCTGGCCGCGGCGGCCCGGACGGTCGAACCCGCCGCGGCCCTGGACGACCTGCTCGCCCACGGCGGCGACGACCGCGCCCGGGTCGCGCTCTACGCCGCCGGCCGGTCGGCGGCCGCCACCCCGCCCTCCCTGCTCGCGGGGCGGCTCACCGAACTGCTCGACCCGGACCGGGGCGTGAAGGTGACCAGCCGCAAGGAGGCCGCCCGGCTGGCGGCCCGGCTGCTGCCGCCGACGCTCGCGGCCGGGCTGCTGGGCCGGATCGGGCGGGACCCGCGGGCCCACCGGGACCTGAAGGACACGGCCGTGCGGCTCGCCCTCGGGCTGCTGCCCGCGGAGCCCGCCTGGGAACTGCTGGAGTCAGCCGCCCGGGGGCCCCGGGAGGGCCGGTTCCCGATCGTCCACACCGATCTGCTGGACGTTCCGCTGGAGCACCGGCCGCGCTACGCCCGCCTGGTGGCCACTGCCGTCGAGACGGGCGCCGCCTCGGCCGACGGGGCGTTCTCGTCCTACTACAGCCTGCCGAAGTGGGTGGCGTACGCGCCCGAGGCCGCGGACACCCTGCGGCTGGCGGTCTGTGACCTCTCGCCGGGCGCCGGCGCACGCCCGGCCGCTTCGGCCCTCGCCGACGTCGCGACCTCCGGGCTGCCCCACCCGGTGGGCGGCGCGGAGCCCGGCAGCCAGTTCCACCGGGCCGTGGCGGAGCTGCTCCGTACCGCGCGGTCCGGTACGGAACCCGACGCGGAGGAGACACGCGACCGGCCGGCCCTGCGACGGCTGCGGGAGCTGACGATCCACTCGGGGCTGGGCGCGGTCCCGGCCGTGCGCGAGGCGGTGCTGCGCCAGCTGGCGGACGAACCCCTGCTGATCGAGGCCCGGGTGGACCTGCTGCTGCGCGCCGTCGACCTGCGGGCGGAGCCCTCTGACCCGGCGGGACAGCTGGCGGCGCTGCGGGACCTGGTCGCGGCCCACAGCGGCCGGCCGGGCCTGGCGCGCGCCACCGCCTCGCAGCTGAAGACCCGGTACTGCTACGGGGACCCCCTGCCGGACCCCGCCACGGCCCTGGAGTCCGTACGGGCCCTCGCCGCGGACGGCGGCGCCGCGTCCGGCCTCTTCGCCGCCGCCCTCACCGACGGCATCGGCCCCCTCCACGGCTGGCCGCCGCAGTGGCGCGAACTCCTGCGCGAACTGCGCCGGCACCCGGAGCTGGAGGTCAGGGACGCGGCGTTCGCGACGACCACGCAGTAGGGCCGGACCAGGCCGTCCCTTTCGGATCTGGCCGTCTCTCCGCATCGCCCGAGGACCCGTTACGGCCGCCGATCGGGACCGGTGCCCACGCTGTGACCGTTCGGGGCCGATCATCACATTGCGGTCCATGACATCCTGTGACGTCACAACTCGCCGGACGGGATCGGCGGACGTCCGGGGAATATGGGGAAGGTCCATGAGGCTCTGCTTCCTGGTGGAGGAGCACTACCGCCACGACGGAATGCCGAACGAGGTGGTCCGGCAATTGAAGGCGTGGGGCCACCGGGTGGATGTGCTGCGGCCGGGCGGTTCGCTCCTGCGGATGAGCGGGGCGGTCGACGCCGGCGCCCATGACGCCTGGGTCCTCAAGACGGTGTCGGGCGGGCCCGGGCTGACGCTGCTCGAGGCCGCCGCCGCGGCCGGGACCACCACGGTCAACGACGCCCGCTCGATCCGGGGCGTACGGGACAAGGCACTGGCGGCCGCCATCGGCCGGGGCCGGGGGCTGCCGCTGCCGACGACGTACGCCGCGGCCCGGCCGGAACTGCTGGCGGAGATCCCGGACTCGGAGTACCCGCTGGTGGTCAAGCCCGCCGACGGCAGCTCGGGACGGGCCGTGCACCTGGTCTCCTCGCCCCGGCGACTTGCCGCGATGCTCCCCGAACTGGCCGGCGAGGGAATGCTCATCGCCCAGCCGTACGTGCCGAACCCGGGCACCGACATCAAGGTGTACGCGGTCGGCGGCGAGCTCTTCGCCACCGAGCGCCGCTCCCCCCTGCACCCGGACGCCCCGGTCCCGGAGCGCCTCGTGCCGCTGTCCGCCGAGATCGCGGAGATCGGCGCGCGGGTCGGGGAGGTCTACGGGCTGGACCTGTACGGGGTGGACGTGCTGCTGGGCCCGGACGGGCCGGTGGTCGTGGACGTGAACGACTTCCCGAGCTTCCGCCAGGTCCCGGACGCGGCCGCCCGGGTGGCCCGCGCGGTACTGGACCTCGCGCGGGGCGGCGGTACGGGTGCCCTCCCCGCGCACCGCGGAGCCGGGCCGTCGGTGTCGATCCCCACGCAGGCCACGGCCCCGACGGCCGCGACGGGCGCCACCGCGGGCGCGACCACGGGCGCCACCACGGGGGACCCCGCATGAGGATCGGTCTGATCACGGACAACCCCGGGCATCCGCTGCTCTCGGCGGCCGCCGGGCTGCTGCGGGCCGGCGGGCACGGGGTGGAGCTGGTGGATCCGGGCGCGTCGGACGGAGCCCGCGGGGCGCCGGCCGACGCGTACCTGCTCAAGGCGCACACCCCGCGCGGGCTGGACCTGGCCCGGCGGCTGGAGCAGCGCGGGGCGCCGGTGGTGAACTCGGCCGCGGCGACCACCCTCTGCCAGGACCGGACCCTGATGGCGGAGCTGGCGGTCCGGGCCGGGCTGCCGTTCGCCGGGACCCGAACCTTCGACGCGCTCGCGCGGTGGGCGGCAGGGGTGAACGTGGACTCCCCCGTGGTCGTCAAGAGCCGGCACAGCCGTCGGGGGGACCTCGTGGCCCGCGTCGACGCGGAGGCGGACCTGCGGGAGCTGGCGGACAGCTGGCCCGGCGAACCGGTGGTGGTACAGGACTTCGCCCCGAACAACGGCTGGGACCACAAGCTCTGGGCGATCGGGGACCAGGTCTTCGCCGCCCTGCGCCGTTCCGAACTCTCCCCGGAGGGCCGCGGCCCGACCCTGCCGCTGCCGCGGCTCCCGGCGGGGTGGGCGGACCTGACCCGGCGGGTCGGCGAGGTCTTCTCCCTGGACGTCTACGGCGTGGACATCATCGCCACGGCCGACGGCGCCCCGCTGATCGTCGACATCAACGCCTTCCCCGGCATCCGCGAACAGCCGGGCGCCCCCGAAGCCCTGGCGGAACTGGCCCTGCGACGGGCCAAGGGCTAGGTGTATTGCCCAGTCAGGTTGGGGACTCGGCAGCTCAGGCCGCGGGCGGGGTGAGACCGAGGTCCTGCTCGGTGCGCTCGAGCCAACTCCGGTACCAGTCCGCGAAGTCGTGCCCGGTCGGCACGATCCCTCCGTCCGCCGCTCGCAGGTCCTCCCAGATGGCGCCTCGATGCGGGCCCGTCATCACCAGCAGCCAGGTGTACGCGCAGCCCTGCTCGCTGAGGAACACCGCACCCGCCTCCTGGGCGTCGAACAGCTCCTCGTAGCGCGCGTCCCAGTCCGCGTGCGCGGCACGGAACGCGTCGTCGCTCGCGAAGGCGTCCTTCTCGGGCTCCTGCGTCTCCAGAGCGGTGAGCTCGCTCTGCAACGCCTCGGCCACGAAGGGCCGTCCGGCGATCCCGGCGGTGGTCGTCTGGGAAGGGCCGGCGAGTCCCGCTCCCAGCCACTGCCACCCAGCGTCACCCAAGGCCGGTGTCATCAGGCCGTAGCCGGGGCCGGCTCCCCCTCCTGCGACGCCGAGCAGAAAGCTCCGGTACTGCGCGGGCAGACCGACACCCAGGTCCGCCTCCAGGTCCCGGAGCTGTTCCTCCCCCAGGACCGGCCCGAGTCGAAAGCCGTGCCCCTTCGCCCCGAAGACCCCGTCCGCTCCCGGATGCCCGGCAATCCGAAGCACCCGCTCCCGCACGCCCGTCCACATGTCCTCACTCATGGGCACACGCTAACGGGACGCGCACCGCACGGGCATGCGGGTTTCCGGCGGCGGGCGGGGCCCGGCGCACTCCCGTCCTCCCGCTACTTGATGACCTCGACCTTCTTGTCGCCCGCGGCCGCGTGGGCCTGGGCGCTCGCGCCGAGCGCGGTCACGGTGAGGGCGAGCAGGACTGATACGGCGGCGGCCGCGGCGCGCTTGCGGGTCATGGTGTCCCCCTGATGGTGTGTGGTGGTCCCCGCAGCTTCGCATCCGGGCCCGGGGGCGGACGAGCGGGTCGAGCGAGGGGAGGCGGTCGGTGTGCGCGCCGTGGTGTTCGAGCGGTACGGGGAGCGGGCCGAGGTACGGGACGTGGCCGATCCGGTTCCGGCCGCCGGCGGGGTGGTGGTGCGGGTCGAGGCGACCGGGCTGTGCCGCAGCGACTGGCACGGATGGGCGGGACACGACCCGGACATCACGCTCCCGCACGTGCCCGGACACGAACTGGCCGGTGTGGTCGAGGCGGTGGGCTCCGGGGTCGCCAACTGGCGTACCGGGGACCGGGTGACGGTCCCGTTCGTCTGCGCGTGCGGCAGCTGCGCCGAGTGCGCCGCCGGGCAGCACCAGGTGTGCGCCCGCCAGACGCAGCCGGGATTCACGCACTGGGGGTCCTTCGCCGAGTACGTGGCACTGGAGCACGCCGACGTGAACCTGGTGGCCGTACCCGGGGAGCTCTCCTACGACACGGCGGCCGGGCTGGGGTGCCGGTTCGCGACGGCCTTCCGGGCGGTCGTCGCGCAGGGGCGGGTGACACCGGGCGAGTGGGTCGCCGTGCACGGCTGCGGCGGTGTGGGGCTGTCGGCCGTGATGATCGCGGTGGCGGCGGGGGCCCGGGTGGTGGCCGTGGACACCTCGCCGGAGGCGCTGGAGCTGGCGGCGGTGTTCGGAGCCGCGCACCGCGTGGATCCGGCGCGGGGGGACGCCGCCGCGGCCGTACGGTAGCTGACGCGCGGCGGGGCCCATCTGTCGCTGGACGCGCTGGGGTCCGCGGCGACGGCGTCGGCGTCGGTGTCCGGGCTGCGCAGGCGCGGGCGGCACGTCCAGGTCGGGCTGCTGCCTGCCGCGCAGGGGGCCGCGGCGCTGCCGATGGAGCGGGTCATCGGGTGGGAGCTGGAGATCCTCGGCAGCCACGGAATGGCGGCGCACGCGTACCCGCCGATGATGGAACTGGTCCGCTCCGGAGCGCTGCGGCCGGACCTCCTGGTCACGGCCACGATCCCGCTGGAGGCGGCGCCGGAGGCACTGGCCGCGATGGGCACGGCTCCCGGCCGCGGAGTCACGATCATCCGGCCGGGGGCGGCGCGGGGCCGGTAGGTCGCTCCGGGCCGTCTCCGGCCGCCTTGCGGGGAAATCCGCAGGCCGGGGCTTGTGGTGGGCGCGAGCGCATCGCTACAGTCCCTGATTACACGTGTAATCAGGGACTCGTTCCCACCCTCCCCCGGGGCCCGTTCCCCAGGGCCCGTTCCCCGCACCCGTCACACTCCCGCACCCCTCACCTCCCCAAGCCGCGAGAGGCACCGCCATGTCCACGATCCCCGTCTCCCCGCCCGCCGGACCCGGCGCGTCCGCGCCCGTGTCCGCGCCCGCACCGCTGCCGGCCGGGGACCGCCGCAGTACCGGCACGCTCGCCCTCGGGGCCGGACTGCTCGGATCAGCCGCCGCCCTCGCGCTCGTCGTCCGCCGGGACGTGATCCGGCCGCCCTTCCAGGGCCTCGACGACCGGTGGCTGACGTGGATGGGCGGACCGCACGGGGGAATCCCCTCCGCGGTCGCCTCGGTGCTGAACTGGTTCGGCGGCCCCCTGGGCTCGGTCGTCCCCCTCGCCCTGCTGCTCTTCCTGCTCGTCCGGCGCCGCTGGGTCTCGGCGGGCTTCCTCTTCGCCGCCTACATGGCCGGCAACATGCTCGTCGTCCAGAGCCTCAAGCACCTGGTGGACCGGCCGCGCCCGGCGGATCCGCTGGTCCGGGTCGACCACGGCTCGTTCCCCTCGGGGCACGCGGCCGGTGCGGCGCTCCTGGTCGTCATCATCGGGGCGCTCCTCGTCCCGGCCGCCCGGCGCCGGGCCTGGTGGACGGGCGGCACGGTGTTCACGCTGGCGATGATGTGGAGCCGGACCTGGCTGCACGCGCACTGGCTCAGCGACACCGCCGCCGGAGCGGCGGCCGGCGCCGGAACCGGTCTGCTGGCGTGGTGGCTCTGCGCCCCGGCGCTGACCCGCGAGGCGGAACGCCTGCGCCTGCGCCGGCCGGGCCCGCGACACTGACCGGCACGGTCGGCGCCCGCGGCCGGGCGGCGGCGACGCGGCGGTGACGACGTCCTCCGCCGCCGGTGCGGTCAGCCGTGCGGGCCGCCCGCCGCCGGAGCCCGGCCGCGGCGTCGCAGCCGCAGGACGGCCAGGGCCGCCGCCCCGAGCGCGCCCGTGACCGTCAGGATCCAGACCGGGATCCCGCCCACCGTGCGGAGCTCGTCGGTGTACTCGACCCGGCGGTAGGGGGTGTCGCCCGCGGTGGCGCGCAGTTCGTGATCGCCGTCGATACGGGACGGGACCGGGAAGTCCTGGTCGATCGCCGTCAGGAACACCGGCGCCGCACCCGCGAACTCGGCGACCTGTCCCGTCGGGGTGACCCGCCCGGCGAAGGTCACCTCGGGGGCGTCGCCGCCGATCGCGGAGACGGGCTCCATGCGGTGGTCGGCCAGTACGTACAGCCCCAGGGACTGGGCGCTGCCGGCCCGCCGGGACAGCCGCATCGGGTAGACGAGCCGGTCGCTGTCGAAGCGGATCAGGAGCGGGTCCAGGGTGCCGCGCAGGGCGGCGCCGGCCTCGCGGGGGACGAGGCGTACGGCGACGTACTCCCAGCGCTGGTCAACGTACGGCTTCAGGTCCGCGGAGAGGCCGTCGGGGAGCTTGAAGCCGTTGGCCTCCAGCCATTCGCCCAGCGCGTCGGGGTCGGTCGCGGTGAGCCGGGCGACGTCGAAGTCGCCGAGCCGCTCGCGTCCGACGACGCCGACCCCCGCCTCGCCGCTGCCGGGCGGCGCCGCCCCGGCCGTGTCCCGGCTGCCGGAGCCGAAGGGCCAGTCGCCGCTGCGGGGCCAGAAGTAGCTCCGGGTCCGGTATTCGGGCCCGGTCAGGTCCACCAGCTGCGAGAACAGCCCGGGGTCGCCGAGGCGCACCGTGGCCCGCCCCGGCACCGGCATGATCCACGCGGCGCGCTTGGCGTCGCCGCCGACCGTGAACCGCATCGCCATCTGCTCGGTCCGGCCGTCCCAGCGCACCACGGAGGTTTCCCGGGAGACCCCCATCCGGGAACCGGCGTCGGGGACCATCGCCCCGCAGCCGCAGGCGTAGGCCGGGCTGACCAGGGAACCCAGCTGGGTCGCGAGCAGCGCGAACAGCAGCACCGCGACCCTTCGGCGCGCTCCCGGTGCCGCCCGCCCGGTCTTCGCGGCGCCCTTGCCCGCGTGCTCAACGATGCCCGTGCCCCTGCCCATGCCTGTGCCCGTGTCCTCGCCCGCGCCCTCGCCCACGCCCTTGCCCACGCCCTTGCCCTTGCCGCCCGGACCCCCGTCCCCGTCCGTGCGTCTGCCCGCACCCTGCCGCACACCGTCACCCACGCCGTTCCCCACACCTTCCCCGGCACTTCCCCACGCCCGCTCGCGGACCTCCGGCCCGTCCGCCCGCGGTTTCAGACGGCGGCCGCGGCGATCCGGTTCCGGCCACCCGTTCGCCATCTGCCGGTCATCCGGTGCTGTCACGCTGCGGGGGACCAGAGTTGTACATACAACTTTTCGGATTCTCCGAGGACGACAGGAGCCACGATGTCCCCGACGGCGATCACCCGCCCGCCCGCGCCCTGGCTGCGCGACAACTGCCCCTGCACCGAGTGCCGCGACCCGCGCACCGGCCAGAAGCTGTTCCAGATCACCGAGCTGCCCGCCGGACTGGCCGTCGGCTCCGTGCGCGAGGCGCCCGCCGCCGACGGCGGACCCGGCTGGGAGGTGGTGTGGCGGCCGGACGGCCACCGCTCCGTGTACGCGGCCGGGTGGCTGGACGCGCACGGCCCGGACGGGCCGGCGTACCGCCGCGCCGGGGACGGCCGGACCGAGGCGGACAAGGACCTGTGGGCCGCGGCGGACCTGGACGGGCGGGTCCCGGAGGCCGGCTGGGACGCGTACACCAGCTCCCGCGAGGTCCGCGGGCGGGCGCTGGACAGCGTGGTGCGGCTGGGCTTCGTGCTCCTGCGGGACGTTCCGTGCCGGGACCGGATGGTGCTGGACGTGGCGCGCACCTTCGGCTTCGTCCGCGAGACGAACTACGGCGAGCTCTTCGAGGTCCGCGTCGAGGCCGACCCCAACAACCTGGCGTTCACGGGTGCGCGCATCACCCCGCACACCGACAACCCCTACCGCGACCCGGTGCCGACCCTGCAGCTGCTGCACTGTCTGCGCAACGAGGCCCGGGGCGGGGACTCCGGGCTGGTCGACGGCTTCCACGCCGCCGCGCTGCTGCGCGAGCGGGAGCCCGGGGCCTTCGAAGTGCTGACCCGGGTGCCGGTCGAGTTCGCCTTCGCCGACGCACGCTGCGAGCTGCGGGCCCACCGGCCGCTGATCGGTGTGGACCCGCTCGGGCGTGTCCGCGAGGTCCGCTTCAACAACCGCTCCATCTCCACCCTGCACCAACCGGCCTCCGTACTGGAGGAGTTCTACGCCGCCTACCGGCTCTTCGGTGAGCTGCTGGAGCGGCCCGGGCTCCGGCTCGACTTCCGGCTCGCACCCGGGGACTGCGTGGTCTTCGACAACACCCGTCTGCTGCACGCCCGTACCGCCTTCGCCGAGTCGGGCGGACGCCACCTCCAGGGGACCTACGCCGACATCGACGGGCTGCTGTCCACCCTCGCCGTCCTGCGTCGCGACGGAGCCCGCGCGTGAACACCTCCGGCACCGGGGCCGGCCCGGTCGGCCCGATCGACGCGCTGGCCCTCCTCTTCGAGGGCGAGGGCAGCGCCGAGTACTTCGGCGAGGCGGTCACCCAGGCGGGGCACATGCTCCAGGCCGGCGCCCTGGCGGAGGCCGCCGGCGCCCCCGCCCACCTGGTGGCGGCCGCGCTGCTCCACGACATCGGACACTTCCACGGCACGGTGTCCGGACGCGACCTGATGGAGGGCGGTCTGGACAACCGCCACAGCCACACGGGGGCGGACTGGCTGGGCCAGTGGTTCGGGCCGGAGGTCACCGAGCCGGTCCGGCTGCACGTGGCCGCCAAGCGGTACCTGTGCACGGCCGAAGCCGGCTACTTCGGCCTGCTCTCGGAGGCCTCCGTGCACACCCTGCGCGTCCAGGGCGGCCCGATGAGCCCCGAGCAGGCGCGCGCCTTCGAGGCGCTGCCGGGCGCCGCCGACGCGGTGGCCGTCCGGCGCTGGGACGAGCAGGCCAAGGATCCCGAGCTGGCCACCCCTGACTTCGACCACTTCCGGCCGCTGCTGGAGGGGCTCCTGATCAGGGAGTGAGCAGGCGGCCCAGCGCGCTGGCGGCCGTGGTGTGCACCGTGAAGGCCACCGTGCCGGGGAGGTAGCGGTCCTGCGACCACTCCACCGGGGTTCCGGCCGGGTCCGTGGAACGGCGCCGCTCGCGCAGCAGTGCCTCGCCGGCCCGGCAGCCCAGCAGCTCCGCGTCGTCCGCGTCCGCCGCCGCGATGTCGATGGTGTGGTGGGCGTCGGTGAACAGGACTCCGTGCAGAGCGAGTTGCTCGGAGTACGAGACCGTGTCCCGCGGCATGTCCGCGACCAGGGCGCCGACCGCCTCCGGGTAGGTGGTCCGCTCGACCATCACCGGGGTCCCCGACAGGGTGCGCAGCCGCAGGACGCGGCGGACCGGGGCCCCCGCGTCGATCCGCAGCTGCTCCGCCTCCTCGGCGTCGGCCCCGCCCCGCTCCACGGCCACGGTCCGCCCGCCGGGCTCCCGGCCCAGCGAGCGGGCCCACCGGGTGAAACTGCGCAGCTCCGCGACTCCCCCGGCCTCGCCCGGTCCGCCGCCGAGCACGACCCGGCGGGTGCCGCGCCGCGAGGTGACCAGCCCGTCGGTGCGCAGGGCGGCCAGCGCCTGGCGGACCGTACCCCTGGAGACGCCGTAGCGGCGGGCGAGTTCGTCCTCGGCGGGCAGTCGCGCGCCCGAGCCGTACTCGCCCGCCGCGATGGCGGTCCTCAGGTCCCCGGCGACCTTCAGGTAGAGCGGTGTCCTGCGTACCGGGTCGCTCGGTGCCTCGTTCACGGGTCCCAGCCTGCCACGGCCCGGAGCGGGCCCGGTCGGCCGGACGGCGCGCGGACGCACGACCCGACCGCCCGACCGCCCGGCTGCCCGGCTGCCCGGCTGCCCGGCTGCCCGGCTGCCCCGACCGTGGCGAAAGGCCCGGCAGGTCGGGACGTTCCGCCCCGGTTTTAGACGATGCGCATCGTCTAAATTCGAGCCATGACCGCAATGGCCGGCGGCCGGGGGCGGCCCCGCCCCGGACGGCCCGAGGTCGTGTTCCGCCCCGGCGGCTCCCCCCGGGCCGCGCCCGGCGCGGCCGCCCTCCGATTCGCAGAGGAACCACCCATGTTCGGCATGACCATCGACACCGCCCCCGACTCCGCCGGCGGTCCGGCGCTGCGCCTCGATCCCGATGGCGGGCCGTTCCGCGAGCTCGCCGCCGTACGGATCCAGGTGCCGGCTGGCGGCACGATCCCCGCCCACGCGCACGGCGCCTCGGAGCTGCTCCTCACGGGCGTCGCCGGCACCGTCGAGGCATCCTGCGGCTGCGGCACCAGGACGGTGGCCCCGGGCAGCTTCGCGATGCTGCCGGCCGGCAAGGAGATCACCCTGGCCAACCACGGCAACGAGCCGGCCACGGTACTGGCGGTCTTCTCGCAGAGCGAGTTCACGGAGGCGCTGCCGCGCGCCGCGGCGAAGGGCTGCGGCTGCCAGGGGCACGGCCACTGACATCCGGGTATCCGCTGATCGACCACCCCGCGCCGCGCGTTCGACCACCTGCCGGGGCACCCGCCACCCTGAGCCCGACCGGCCTCTGACCGGCCCGTCAACCGTTCCGCCCGTGCGTCGGGGGGCGGCTCTGGACCGGCCGCGGGGCTGATCCCATACTTCTCCCGTGAGAGCGACGGAGAAGCAGACCGCGAAGCGGACGGACAAGCAGCCGCGGAGCAGCCCGCTGGTGCCCGAGGCGGTGGCCCGGGAGATCGAGCGGCACCCCTGGGACTCCGTCGGCTGCGGCTGCGGCCGCCCGGCGGGGCATCTCGTGGATCCATTGTGGGACGCCGCCGAGGGCCACCCGGCCGCGTTCCACGCGCTGGAGGGCCACGCCTTCCACCTGGGGCGGCTGCGCGCGCCCGCCCCGGCGGTGTGCGGGGTGCTGATGGCCGTGTGGTCCGCCGGCCCGCCCCGGCAGGCGACCCGCGAGGCGCTGCTGTGGGCGCTGCTGCGGCTGCTCGGCGCCGAGGACGACGGGAGCTCGCACGAGGCGGGCCTGTACGGCCAGTGCGCCGCGCACATCCGCGCGGCCCTGCCGAGCCTCCGCGACGCGGCGACCCGCCGCCCGGGCTCCGTATCGGCGGCCTACGCGGACGGGATCCTGCGCCTGCTCGACCTGACGGTCTAGGTAGTGCTGTGGCCGGCGGGGTCCTGGACCTCCCCGGATGGTCCCCGGCCGATCGGCAACGCCCTCGCTGGCCGCTCCCTCCACCACCGCCAGGGCGACTACGCTCGCCCGTCGGGGTGGTCGGCCTGCCCTACGCGGGCTGCCTGCTCACCGATGAGGCACCAGGCGACCCCACGGCCGGGGGCCCGCCCGCACCGCGAGGGGCACGGGCCCCGGGGAACATCGCGGCAGGGTGCTCGGCCTGACCGACGCGGGCAGCCCGCGCGCGACACCGAGCACCTGTCGGCCCTACGACCGGGGCTCGCCCTCACCGCGCGCAACACCAGACCCCGGGTATGGCCGCTCGCCGCTTCCTTCGACTGCCTCGTGGCGATCGACCACAACCGCCGCCCCGGCCGGATGCCCGCGGACCGGCCCCGTCCCCCGGGCGGCGACCGGGGCTGCGGCATCTGGTTCCGCGTGGCGCACGACGGGCCGGGCCAGGGCTGCGTCTCCCTGCCCGGAGAGCGGACGCGCGCGCACTGCTGCTCCGGCTGGACCCCGTCCGCCGCCAGGAGGCGTGATGGGCGACGGGCCGCCGTCCCCGAGCCCCTGACAGGGCCGCGGCGGAACGCCGCCCGTCGACCTACCAGGTGCCCTGCGGCCCGGCCGGCCCATCAGGCGCAGCGGCCGCAGTGGGCACCTCAGGCACGACCGGCAGCCGGACGGCAGCCCCGTCAGGCACAGCCGCCCCGTCGGACGGCCGCGCCATCAGAGCCGGTCGGCCCGCCCGGCAGAGCCGGCCCCTCAGGCATAGCCGCCCTGTCAGGCCCGGCCACCCCGTCAGACGGCCGCGCCGTCAGACGGCCACCCCGTCAGACACGCCTACCCCATCAGACCCCCGCCGCCGCCGTGAGGCAGGCCCGGAGGGTGGCCGGGGTCACCTCGGAGAGGGAGGGGGCGAAGGTGCGTACCGGCGACGCGGGGACCGGCAGCAGGGACGGGACGACCAGCACCCCGCAGCCGGCGGCCTCCGCCGAGGCCGCTCCGTCCGGGGAGTCCTCCACCGCCACGCACGCCTCCGGAGCCGCGCCCAGCCGCTCCGCGGCCGCCCGGTAGGGGTCCGGGTGCGGCTTCGTCAGGGTGGTGTCGTCGGCGGACAGGGTGAAGGCGAAGGGGACATGGGCCAGCGAGCCGCCGACCACCGAGTCCACGACCACTCGCGGCGAGGCGCTGACCAGCGCGAACGGCAGGCCCGCCGCTTCCAGGGCGGTCAGCAGCCGCTGCGCCCCGGGCCGCATCGGCGCACCCTGCTCGACCCGCTGGAAGAAGCTCCCGGTCAGGGCCAGGGCCACCTCCTCCGTGTCCCCGGTCCCGGCGGCCCGTACGAGGTGCGCGGCGGTGTCCTCCACCGCCCGGCCGACCACCTCGGGCGCGTCGGCGACGGTCAGTTCGTACCCCAGGCCCGCCGCGATCTCCTCGGTGGTCTGCCACCACAGGACCTCGGTGTCGACGAGGGTGCCGTCCATGTCGAAGAGGACGGCGGCGAGTTCGGTCATGAGCCACTCCCTGCGCTTGCGGTTGCGGTGGTGGTCGCGGGTCCCGCGACGACGAGGACGGGCCGCTCGGCCAGGGCCATCGCCGCCCGCGCCCCGGGTACGAGGGCTCCGGCGTCGCGGGAGGGCAGGTCGGCCTTGACGCGGGTGCCGTCGGCCAGATCCAGGTGGAGCCGGGTCACCGACCCGAAGAACGAGGCCGACACGACGGTGGCCGTGCCCTCGGCGTCCGCGGCCACCGTGATGTTCTCGGGGCGTACGAGGACCTCGACGTCCCGGGCGGACGGCACCGGGCCGTCCACGGGCAGCCGGGAGCCGGCCACCTCCACCGTCCCGGAGTCCGCCAGCCGCCCGCGGAGCCGGTTCATGGTGCCGACGAACTCGGCGACGAAAGGCGTCGCGGGCCGCTCGTACAGCTCGGCGGGGGCGGCGCACTGTTCCAGGCGGCCCGCGTTGAGCACGGCGACCCGGTCGGCCATGGACAGGGCCTCCTCCTGGTCGTGCGTGACGAACACGGTGGTGATGCCCAGCGACAGCTGGAGCCGGCGGATCTCCTCGCGCAGGTTGGCCCGTACCTTCGCGTCGAGCGCGGAGAGCGGCTCGTCGAGCAGCAGGACGCGGGGGCGCAGGGCCAGGGCGCGGGCGAGCGCCACGCGCTGCTGCTGGCCGCCGGACATCTGGTGCGGGTAGCGGTCGCCGTGGTCGGGCAGGCCGACCAGGTCGAGGAGTTCGGCGGCGCGCTCGCGGCGCGCGGCGGCGCCCACCTTGCGCACGCGCAGGCCGAAGGCGACGTTGTCGCGGGCGTTGAGGTTCGGGAAGAGGCTGTACGACTGGAACACCATCCCGGCGTCACGGCGGTTGGCCGGGACCCGGGTGATGTCCTCTCCGTCGAGCAGGACTTCGCCGGAGTCGGGCTGCTCGAAGCCGGCGACGACGCGCAGGGCGGTGGTCTTGCCGCAGCCCGACGGGCCGAGGAGGGCGACGAGTTCGCCGGGCTCGATGGTGAGGTCGAGTCCGTCGAGCGCGACGGTGGAGCCGAACGCGCGGCGCAGACCCCGGAATTCGACGCGTGCTCCGGCGGGGGCCGCGCCGCTGTCCGCGGGCTTCCTGGCCTCGGGAAGGGTGAGGGACATGCGGGTCAGGACTCCTTGCCGGAGGTACGGGAGGTACGGGGGTGACGCGAGGACCCGGACGACACGGTAGCGGGGGCGGTGCCGGCCCGGGAGAGGAGGAGCAGCAGCAACCAGGTGATGAGGAGGCTGAGGACGGAGACGGCCACCGACATGCGGGCGTGCGCTCCGGAGATCGACACGATCCACACCGCGAAGGGCTGGAAGCCGAGCAGCGAGGCGATGGTGAACTCGCCGAGGACCAGGGCCAGCGTGAGGAAGGCGGCTCCGGCGAGGGCGGCCCGCAGGTTCGGCAGCAGCACGCGCAGGACCACGTACGGCCAGCTCGCGCCACAGCTGCGGGCCGCTTCGACGAGGGTCGGGACGTCGACCGCGCGCAGGCCCGCGTCGAGGGAGCGGTAGACGAACGGCAGCGCGAGGACCGTGTACGCGAGGACCAGGACGAAGGGGAAGTCCGGGTTCTGGACGGCCAGGAAGGTCTGGTAGAGCGGGGTCCTGGAGAGGTGGTCCGGGCCCCAGCGCAGCACGGTGGTGATGCCGGTGACCAGGGCGATCGGGGGCACCACCAGCGGCATCATGCACATCACCTCGACGACCGGGCGCAGGCGCGGGGAGCCGATGCGTACGGCGACCAGCGCGGGCACGGCGAGGAGCAGCGTCAGGGCGATGGTCGCGGCGGCGAGGCCGAGCGAGAGCAGCAGGCTCTTGGTGAATCCGTCGGCGGAGAGCAGCTGGGTGTACGCCTCGAAGCTGATGCCCTGGCCGGGGACGTGCACGGTGAAGACGAAGGAGGCGAGGAGCGGGAGGAGGAAGTACGCGCCCGCGAGCGCGAGTACGGCTCCGCGCCACACTCGGGGCCGGGGCCGGGGGCGGCGGGCCGCCCGGGGCTGCGCGGCCGCTGCCGGGCCGGTGTCGGTGCCGGCCCCGGCGGCCGGGGCGTCCGGCGCGTGCGGGGCGGGCGTCGGGGTCATCGCAGCCATCGGGCGCTCCGTCGCTGGAGGGGCAGGTAGACCGCCATGACCAGGCCGGCGATCACGATCATGTCGAGACCGAGTGCCAGGGCCACGTTCTCCTGGCCGGTCAGCACGTTCCCGGACAGGGCGTCCGCGATCTTGAGCGTGACCAGCGGGACGGAGCCGCCGACGAGGGCGGCGGCCGTGGCGTGCGCGGCGAAGGCGGTACCGAAGAGCAGCACGAACCCGCCGAGCAGGGAGGGCGCGAGGACGGGCAGGCCGACGTGGCGCCAGAACTGCCAGCCGCTGGCCCCGTTGTTCTGGGCGGCTTCGCGCCACTGCGGACGCACTCCGTCCAGTGCGGGGACGATCACCAGCACCATCAGCGGGGTCAGGAAGTAGAGGTAGACCACGGTGAGGCCGGTGAAGGAGTAGAGGTTCCAGCCGAGACCGGTGAGGTCGGCGAGCTGGGTGACGACTCCGGAGATCCCGACGGTGGCGATGAACGCGAAGGCGAGCGGGACCCCGCCGAAGTTGGCGAGGACGCCCGAGGCGGTCAGGGTCGCGCCGCGCAGTGCCTGCGAGCGGGAGGTGACGACGGCCTGCGCGATGAGGACGCCGAGCACGCCGCCGACGAGTGCGGTGAGGGCGGAGAGCTGGACGCTGCCGACGAGGGAGCCGAGGTAGGGGCCCTGGAGGGACCGCGCCAGGTGCTCGCCGGTCAGCTCGGTGGCGCCGCTCACCGGGTCGGTGCGGGTGACCGCGCCGAAGGCGATGGCGCCGAGCGGGATGCCGAAGCAGAGCCCGGTGAAGGCGAGGAGGGGGAGGGCGGCGAGCCAGGTGCGCGGGCCGCGCCGCCGGCGGCGGGTGGTGCCGCCGGCGGTCCCCGTCGAGTGGGGGGTGGTGGTGGAGGCGGACATCAGCTGAGGGCCTTGTCCCACTTCTCGGCGAGGGCGGCCTTGGCCTTGTCCAGCTCGGTGGAGGCCGGGAAGGTCGGGGTGCCCTGGACCTGCGGGAGCTTGGTGACGGCGTCCTTGTCGACGGTGCCGTCCTGGGTCATGGCGGGCAGCAGCACGGGGCGGGCGTGGCCCTTCAGCCAGAGGTTCTGGCCCTCGGTGCTGTACAGGAACTCCATCCACAGGCGGGAGGCCGCCGGGTGCGGGGCGTCCTTGTTGATGGCCTGCGAGTAGTACTGGGCGTAGACGCCGTCGGAGGGGATGGCGACCTTCCAGTCGACGCCCTTGCCCTTGAACTGCTCGGCGTAGCCGGCGTTGAGGTAGTCCCAGTCGATCGAGATGGGCGTCTCGCCCTTCTCGACGGTGGCCGGGGTGGACTCGACGGGGATGAAGTTCCCGCTCTTCTTCAGCTGGCCGAAGAAGTCGATGCCGGGCTGGACGTCGCCGAAGGAGCCCTTGTTGGCGAGGGCGGCCGCGTAGACGCCGCCGAAGGCCGAGCCGGACTTGGTCGGGTTGCCGTTGAGGGCGACCTTGCCCTTGTACTCGGGCTTGGTGAGGTCGGCGAAGGACTGCGGGCAGTTCGGGATGCGGGCGGCGTCGCAGCCGATGGAGACGTAGCCGCCGTAGTCGTTGTACCAGCGGGCGTCCGCGTCCTTCTGGGCTGCGGGGATCTTGTCCCAGGCGGTGACCTTGTACGGGGCGAAGAGGTTCTCGCCGGCGCCGCTGCGGGCGAAGGCGATGCCCAGGTCCAGGACGTCGGGGGCGCGGGTCTGGCCCTTGCGGGACTTGACGGCCGCGACCTCGTCGGCGCTGGAGGCGTCCGGGTTCTCGGCGCTGATCTTGACCTTGGGGTACTTGGCCTGGAAGGCCTTCTGGATCTCGCCGTAGTTCGCCCAGTCCGCGGGGAGCGCGATGACGTTGAGCGTGCCCTCCTTCTCGGCGGCCGAGACGAGGCCCTCCAGGCCGCCGAAGTCGGCGACCGAAGTGGCGGCGCCGGGCTGGGTCTTCTTGCCGTCGGCGGTGGCGGAGCCGGCGGGCTGGTCGGGTGCGGCGCCGCACGCGCTGAGCGTGGTGAGCACGGCGGCACTGAGCAGTACGGCCGCACCGCGACGGGCGGAGGAACTGAGCACGGTCTCTCCCGGAGACGAAGACAAACGGAGGGGGTTCACTTGTCTGAACAAGTTGGCTCCAGTTCGCCCTGGGTCGCTGTACGGACGGTGAACGGCGGCTGTCCCGTGGTGCACGTCTCGACGAAGACCCGAAATTGGCCGGATACGGCCGTGACGGACGGCCTCTCGCGATGATCTTCACGACCGGAACCGCCTAGGCTTGCGCACGGGCGGCAGGTGGCGGGCACCCGCATCCACTCAAGGGGGAACAGGACACCATGGCTACGGTGCGGTATCTGGAGATCGCCGAGGCGCTGCGCCGGTCGATCCTCTCCGGCGAGTACCCGGTGGGCGCCCAACTGCCCTCGGAGAGCGATCTGGCCACGCGCTGGTCGGCCTCGCGCGGGACCGTCCGCCAGGCCGTGGCGACGCTGGCCGCCGAGGGCCTGATCGGCTCCCGGCAGGGCGCCCGCCGGATCGTCCTGCGCCACGAACGCAAGCACAGTTTCGGCGAGCTCAACAGTTTCGCGCAGTGGGCCGAAGGACTCGGCCACCGGGCGGCGAGCCGCTTCCTGTCGCGCACCCGCCGTCCGGCCACCGCCGAGGAGGCGGACCGCCTCGCCCTGGCGCCCGGTACGGAGATCCTCGCCGTGCTGCGGCTGCGGCTGCTCGACGGGGAGCCGACGATGGTCGAGCGCACGGCCTACGCCGACTGGGTCGCGGCGGCGGTCGAGGCGATGGCGGAGGACTGCCGCTCGGTGATGGACGGCCTCGCGAACGACTCCGGGATCGTCGCCCACTACGGCGAGCACCTCATCGACGCGCTGCCGGCCGGCAGCGAGGACGCCCGGCTGCTGGAGATCCGCCGCGGCAGCCCGCTCCTGCGCCAGCGGCACGTCTCCGCGACGCGCACGGGCCGCCCGATCGAGTGGTCGGACGACCGCTACCGGGCCGGCAGCATCACCTTCAGTGTGAGCAACTCGGCAGTAGCAACCCCGCTGGAGCGGCGGGCCGGTGACGGCTAGAACGCCGACGCGACCGGGCCGGGGACCGTCAGGCCGCCTCCACCGCCGGGCCGGGGACCGCAGGCCGTCTCCGCCGCCGGGCCGGGGACCGCCAGGTCTCCGGCGCGACCGGGCCGGGGACCGTCAGGCCGTCGCCGCGAGGGCCTCGGCCGCCTCCGCGACGGCGCCCGGCAGCCAGTCGGTGACCCGCCCGAAGTCGAAACCGAGCGCGGCGGCCCGCCCGTTGTCCATCGCGTAGGCCCGGTCGAAGGAGAAGGGCGAGGCGACGGATCCGGGCGGGACGGTCCGCAGGCGCGGCTCCCGCCCCACCCCCGCGCCGACGGCCCCGCTCAGCCCGAGGACGTCGAGCTCCCCGTGCGAGGAGGCGTTCACCGTCCCGGTGAAGTCCCGTTCCCCGGCCCAGTGCAGGAAGCGGGCGATCTCGTGGTGGTGGATGAAGGAGGTGGCGTACGGGGCTTCGTGCACGGCCACCGGAGTCCCGGCGGCGATCCGCTCCACGTAGTGCGCGAGCCGGCCGGTGAACTCCGCCCGCCCGCCGCCGAGTACGTGCGCGGTGCGGACGGCCACGTGGCCGAAGGCGGGCTCCTGCGCCAGGACGGCCTCGGCCCGCCGCTTGCCCTCGGCGTAGGCGAGCGCCTCGGGGGTGGGCGGCGCCGGATCGTAGACCTCCATCGTCGAGGTCATGACGTACCGTCCGGTGCGGCCGGCGAAGACGCGGCGCGCGAGGGCGGCCTGCCGGGGCGTGTAGCAGACCTGGTCGAAGACCACGTCGAAGGTGCGCTCCCCCAGTGCCTCGAGCAGCCGTCCCTCGTCCTCGCGGTCGGCGACCAGGTGGCCGACGCCCCGGGGCGGGGCGGCGGAGCCGCGGTTGAGGACGGTCACCTCGTTGCCCGCGTCCCGTTCCAGGGTGACCAGGTGCCTGCCGAAGTAGCGGCTGCCGCCGATGACGAGAATCTTCTTCATGAAGGTGACTCTGCCGCTGTACCGTCCCCAGCGGAACCACCGGAATGCTGAACGCGTCGTAAGGGAAACTGATGATAGACGTGCAGCGGCTGCGCATCCTGCGCGCCGTGGCCGAGCACGGCAGCTTCAACAAGGCCGCCGGGGCGCTGCTCCTGACCCCTTCCGCCGTCTCGCAGCACATCGCCGCGCTGGAGCGCGCCCTCGGCCATCCCGTCGCGGTGCGCAGTACGCGCGGGGTCACCCTCACCGAGCCGGGACGGCTGCTGGTGGAGGCGGCGGCGACCATAGCCGCCGAGCTCGATCTGGTGCGCCACGAGATCGACCGGATCACCGCCGGGCGGCCCCGGCTGACGGTCGCCACCTTCGTGAGCGGGGGCCGGCGCCTGCTGCCGCGGGCGCTCGCCCGGTTCGTCGCCGCGCACCCCGAAGTGGAGCTGACGGTCCGGGAGGCCGAGCCGGAGGAGGCCGTGCCGATGGTGCGCTCGGGTGCTGCCGATCTCGCGCTGACCTACCACTTCGACGGGCCGCTGCCCCTGCGGCCGGACGCGGCGCTCGACTGGCTGCCGCTGACGGACGACCCCCTGTCGCTGGTCCTGCCACCCGGCCACCGGCTCGCGGGGCGCGGATCGGCCGCCCTCACCGAGCTCGCCTCCGACCGCTGGGTCCTGGGCTGCCTCAAGACGGAGGCCTACCTGCGCCGGTACGCGGACCGGGCCGGCTTCGACCTCCGGGTCGCGGCGTCCACCACCGACTACTTCTTCGCGCGCTCCCTCGTCGCGGCGGGCGTCGGCGTCGCGCTGATCCCGGAGTTCGCGCTGACACCGGAGGTCCCGCTGACACCGAGCGGTGACGACGGCCACGGCGACACCGGCACCGGTCCCGTGTCCGTACTGCGGGTCGAGCCGCCCCGCCCCGCACGGCACATCGGCGTACTCACGCCACAGCGGCGCCGCCCGCATCCGTACGCCGCGGCCTTCGCCGGGGCCCTGGCCGGGGCGGTGCGGTGATGATCCACCTGCTGCGCGGCCTCGCGGCCAACCCCGCCCTGCCCGCCGACCTCCTCGCCCGGCTGGTCGGCCTCGCGGGCTCGGACGCGGTCAGCGATCCGTCCGACGACCTCCCCTTCGCACTGAGCGAACGCACCGACCTCACCCCGGACCAGGTGCGGACGCTGGCCGCCGCCGACGAGATCGCCGCCATCCGTTTCGCGCGGACGGGGCTGCTGGACACCGCGGGCATGGACCCCCTGGCCCGGCCGGAGGTGACCCTGGCCGTGCTCGACGAGGGCGCCGGGCCGCCCGACTGGGCCCGGGCACTCGCGCACCACCCCTCGGACTGGACCCGCTGGCGGCTCGCCTCCCGGCCCGGCCTGCCGCTCGACGTACTGGAGACCCTCGCGGTGGATCCGGACGTGGAGGTGGTCGGGGAGCTCGGCATCTGGACCACCGAGCCGGAGCTCGCCGCCCGGCTCGCGGCGCACCCGCACGCCGAGGTCCGCATGAAGACCGCGGTCAACGAGTCGGTGCCGCCGGCCGCCCTGGCGGCGCTGATCACCGGCGAAGGGCTCGCTCCCGCGCTCTCCTGCCTGATCTGCGACGACGAGGACACCCGCGCCGACCACGACCAGGGCTTCGGCGGCACTTGCGCGGGCGGGCACGAGTCCACCGTGCTCCACACGCTGGAGCGGGCCGCCCGGAACCCCGCCACACCGCCCGCGGCCGCGGCCTCCCTCGCCGGTCACCCGTCGGTGATCGTCCGCTGGGCGGTGGCCGAACGGACCGATCTGCCACAGGATTTGTACGCACGGCTCGCCGCCGACCCGGACCCGGCCGTCCGCAAGGAGACCGCCGGGAACCCCGCGCTCGGCGAGCCGCTGCTGCGCGCACTGGCCTCCGACGGCGCCCCCGACGTACGCCGCCTCCTGACCCGGCATCCCGGAATCCCGCTCGACGCCCTCGCGGAGCTGGCCTTCTCGGTCCGGCTCGACCCGGAGCGGCTGCCGCGGCTCGCCACCGCCACCCCGGAGGAGCTCGCCGGTCTGGCCGCCTCCCCGCACGCGGCGCTGCGCGCGCTCGCGGCCCGCGGCCGCTTCCTCCCGGCGGAGGTGCGCGACGCCCTGGCCGAGGACCGCGACGCCTCCGTGGTCCGGTGCGTCGCCTCGCACCCCGGCCTGTCCGAGGAGCAGCTGCGCGCGATGGTCGTACGGCACGGCGTACGGGTCCTCGCGCAGGTGGCGGCCAACCCTGACGCCCCGGCCGGCCTGCTGGTGGAGCTGGCCCGGCACGATCCGCCGGTGCGGCGCGCCCTGCGCGAGATCGCGGTGCACCCGAACGCCCCGGAGGCGGCGCTGCTGGCGTGCATGTCCGAACCCAGGGCCGCCACCGACGCCGCGCTCCATCCCGCGCTGTCCGCGGCGGTGCTCGCGGACCTGGTCGCCCGCGCGGCCGAGGACACGGCCGAGGCCGCGGCGGCCAACCCCTCCCTCCCCCGGGCGGTCATGGAGGAGTTGCTCGCCCGCTGCGGACCGGCCGCCTGACCGCCGCCTCTGACCGGCGCGGCGCCGACGGGCTGCCCCGGTCAGGGGCGGCGGCGGGCGCCGGTCAGGGCGCGGTGGTCGGTTTTCCCACCAGGTCCGTGCCCGGCTCCTCCTTCGTGACCGTGACGGGAACGCCCCCGGCGGCCTCCTCCAGCCGCGCCTTGAACTCCGCCGACCGGACGCCCTCCTCGCTGGTGCCCACCTCCACCCCCGCGCCGTGGTCGCCGGAGACGCTGTAGACCGGGAATCCGGCCTCCAGGACGATGAGCTTGTCCGCGACCCCGTCCAGGGTCCGGCGGGAGTACGCGCTCAGGTACAGGTCGACCCGCGCGGGATCCGCCTCCGGGTCCGCCGCGTGCGCCGCCTCCACCAGGAGCCTGCCGCGCGCGAGGTCGGTGACGCAGAGGGCGACCCGGCCCACCGGGTGGTCGGTGATCTGGGTGGAGTAGACGTCGGCGAATGCGCCCCTGCCCTGCGCCCCGACGGCCTGGGAGGTCCGCTCGCCCCCGGGCGTGTTGGCCGGGGTGCCGTCGATCAGCGTGGGCGGCGCCTGCGGCGTGGTCCGGTCGAACACCGGGCACGGCCGGCCGGCCCGAGGCTGCGTCTCCCCGCTGGGTGCGGCAGGCGCGGCGGGCGCTGCCCGGTCGTTCCGCACCACGTTCCCGCAGCCGGTGAGCAGTACGGCGGCGGTGCTCACGGCCAGGCCCACGGCAACGGACGCGTTCACGGCCCGCAGGTGTCTCGTGGTGGTTCGGTGCACCATCGGTCAGTCCCCCTCGGTTTCCGGCGCCGGATCGGCACGGCTGTGACGCACCCCGGGTCCGGCGGTTCCCGGTGGCACCGAACCGCACCGAACCGCACCGTCCGGCGCCCGATGCCCGTGTCCGGCGTCCGGCGCCCGCCCCGCATGGTGACGGTCGCCATACGGGCGGCGCCGGGTATGGGGTGCGGCACCGTGGGCGCCGTCCCGGGCCCTGCCTACGCTTCCGGCCATGACGAGCGAACTTCCTTCTCCCACACGGCTGCGGGAGCGCGTCGCCCTGGTGACGGGCGGCGGCAGCGGCATCGGCCGGGCGTGCGCGGTGGCCCTCGCCGGAGCCGGGGCGAGCGTGCACGTGGTCGACGTCGACGCGGCCTCGGCCAGGGCCGTCGCCGATCTCGTCGGCGGCCACGCCCACGTCGCCGATCTCGCCGATCCCGCCGCCATCGGGGAGCTGCCCGCTGCCGTCGACATCCTGGTCAACAGCGCCGGGCTCCAGCACGTCGCCCCGATCACCGAGTTCCCGCCCGAGCGGTTCGCGCTGATCCAGCAGGTGATGGTCACCGCGCCCTTCCTGCTGCTGCGCCACGTGCTGCCGCACATGTACGCCGCCCGCTGGGGCCGGGTGGTCAACATCTCCAGCGTCCACGGGCTGCGCGCCAGCGCCTACAAATCGGCCTACGTGGCGGCCAAGCACGGGCTGGAGGGGCTGAGCAAGGTCACCGCGATCGAGGCGGCCCCGTACGGTGTGACCAGCAACTGCATCAGCCCCGGCTACGTCCGCACCCCCCTGGTCGAGGGGCAGATCCAGGACCAGGCCGCCGTGCACGGCATCGCGGCCGGGGAGGTGCTCTCCGAGGTCCTGCTGACCCGCTCCCCGATCAAGCGGCTCATCGAGCCCGAGGAGGTCGCGGCGGCCGCCCTGTGGCTGTGCGGTCCGCACACCGGGTACGTCACCGGCTCCTCCCTCCCCCTGGACGGCGGCTGGGGCGCCGGCTGACCCCGACCGGGTGACAGCCCGTGCGCCGCGCCGCGGACGCCGCGGGGGCGCCGCGCGGGTTCCCGTACGGTCCCGCACGTGACCGATGCGAACAGCGCGAGCGAGCCGGACCGTCAGAGCGGACCGGATGATCCGGACAGCGGCACGATCGACGCGGGGGCCGGGGCGCTACGGGTCCTCGTCCTCGCCGGATCCTCCCGCGAGGGCTCCGTCAACGGCCGGCTGGCCGCCCTCGTCGCCGGGCAGGTCGAGCGCGCGGGCGCCGTCGCGGACCTCGCCCGGATCGGGGACTTCGCGATGCCCGTGTACGACGGTGACACCGAGGCGGCCGAGGGGCCGCCGGCCGGGGCGGCCGCCCTGCGCGAACGGCTGCTGGCCGCGCAGGCCCTGGTCATCGCCTCGCCCGAGTACAACGCCTCCGTGCCCGGCGTCCTGAAGAACGCCGTCGACTGGGTGTCCCGGTTCCGGCCGCAGCCCTTCAAGGACAAGCAGACCCTGCTGGTGTCCGCCTCCCCCTCGATGATCGGCGGGAACCGCGGGCTCTGGGCGCTGCGCGTCCCGCTCGAACACCTCGGGGCCCGGGTGTACCCCGACATGTTCAGCCTCGCCATGGCGCACTCGGCCTTCGGCGACGACGGCGAGCTGACCGACCCGGGCCTGCGCCGGCGGCTGGCCGACACGGTCGACTCCTTCCTGGCGCTCGCCGAGGCGGACACCCGTTACCTCTGCCTCCAGCGGCGCTGGTACGAGTTCCTGGGCGACGAGAGCAGCGCTCCGGTCACCCAGCGGACGGAGGGGTGAGGGACTGCTCAGGGGGTGCCTGAAGGGGCGGCTCGAGGTCGGGTTAGCATATGAGCGCCGCCTAGCTCGAAAGATAATTCTGTGACTGTCAATGACGACTCGTTCACCAACTGGAAGAACCGCGAGAAGATCGCGGAGTCGATGATCCCGGTCATCGGGAAGCTGCACCGGGAGCGGGACGTCACGATCCTCCTCCACAGCCGCTCCTTGGTGAACAAGTCCGTGGTCAGCATTCTCAAGACCCACCGGTTCGCCCGCCAGATCGACGGTGAGGAGCTCTCGGTCACCGAGACGCTGCCGTTCCTGCAGGCGCTCACCACGCTCGACCTCGGTCCCTCGCAGATCGACCTCGGCATGCTCGCCGCGGCGTACGCGGCGGACGACCGCGGCCTGTCGGTGGAGGAGTTCACCGCGGCCGCCGTCTCCGGTGCCACGGGTGAGAACAAGATCGAGCGCGGCGAGGGCCGCGACGTGGTCCTCTACGGCTTCGGCCGCATCGGCCGCCTCGTCGCCCGCCTGCTCATCGAGAAGACCGGTTCCGGCAACGGCCTGCGCCTGCGGGCCATCGTCGTCCGCGGTGGCGGCGACCAGGATCTCGTCAAGCGCGCCTCGCTGCTGCGCCGCGACTCGATCCACGGCCAGTTCCAGGGCACGATCACCGTGGACGAGGCGACCAGCACGATCGTCGCCAACGGCAACGCGATCAAGGTGATCTACGCCAACGACCCGTCCGAGGTCGACTACACGGCGTACGGCATCAAGGACGCCATCCTCATCGACAACACCGGCAAGTGGCGCGACCGCGAGGGTCTCTCCAAGCACCTGCGCCCCGGTGTCGAGAAGGTCGTCCTGACGGCTCCCGGCAAGGGCGACGTCCCGAACATCGTGCACGGCGTCAACCACGACACGATCAAGCCGGACGAGCAGATCCTGTCCTGCGCCTCCTGCACCACCAACGCGATCGTCCCGCCGCTGAAGGCGATGGCGGACGAGTACGGCGTCCTGCGCGGCCACGTGGAGACCGTCCACTCGTTCACCAACGACCAGAACCTGCTGGACAACTACCACAGCGCCGACCGCCGCGGCCGCTCCGCGCCGCTCAACATGGTCATGACCGAGACCGGCGCCGCCTCCGCCGTCGCCAAGGCGCTGCCCGAGCTGAAGGCGCCGATCAGCGGCAGCTCGATCCGCGTCCCGGTGCCGGACGTCTCGATCGCGATCCTGAGCCTGCGTCTGGGCCGCGAGACCACCCGCGAAGAGGTGCTCGACTACCTCCGCGACGTGTCGCTGACCTCGCCGCTCAAGCGCCAGATCGACTTCACCACGGCGCCCGACGCGGTCTCCAGCGACTTCATCGGCTCGCGCCACGCCTCGATCGTCGACGCGGGCGCCACCAAGGTCGACGGGGACAACGCGATCCTCTACCTCTGGTACGACAACGAGTTCGGCTACTCCTGCCAGGTCGTCCGGGTCGTCCAGTACGTCTCCGGAGTCGAGTACCCGACCTACCCGGCGCCGGCGGCCTGATCCCGCCGCAACCCGCACCGGACCATGCCCTCCGGGTGACCTTCACGGTCACCCGGAGGGCATTCGTCTGTCCGGGGCCGTTCGGGCGGGTCCGCACGCCGGGGGGCGGTTCCGGGCGGGACCCTGTTCGAGGCGGACCCCAGCCGCGCACTACGTCCCCGCACGACTCTTTCCTCACCGTCCCGCCCCGCCCCGCCCCGCACCCAGGGGCAGTCCCCCACCGAAGGAGTCACCGTGAACACCACCCCGCTCACAGCCGCCCAGCCCTACGCGCTGGGGCTGTTCCGGATCGTCACCGGCCTGCTCTTCACCTGCCACGGCGCGGCCTCCCTGTTCGGCGTGCTCGGTGGCGCCCACGGCGGCGGCACCGTGCCCGCCGGCACCTGGCCGGGCTGGTACGCCGCCGTGATCCAGCTGGTGGCCGGCCTGCTCGTGTTGTTCGGCCTCGGATCGCGCAGCGCCGCGTTCATCGCCTCGGGGTCGATGGCGTACGCCTACTTCTCGGCCCACCAGCCGCACGCCCTGTGGCCGATCCAGAACAACGGCGAGCCTTCGGTGATGTTCTGCTGGGCCTTCCTGCTGCTGGTCTTCACCGGTCCCGGCGCCCTGGCCCTGGACGGGCTGCTGCCCTCCCGCGCCTCCGCCGGCGCGCGGACCGCGGCGCCCGGGAGCGGCCTGCCGGGCGAGGACCTGAGCCGCGAGGACCGCAGGAGCCCGGCGAACGCCTGACCCGCCCCCGGCCGTCCCCGTGGCCGTCCCCGTGCCGTGGCCGTGGCCCCGGGGCGCTGCGGGGACAGCGGCCGGTACGTCCGTCAGGGCGTGGCGCGGGCCGCCGCGAGCTGGGTGCGCGAGCGGACGCCCAGCTTGCGGTAGACGCGGCTCAGCATGCCCTCGACGGTCTTCACCGAGATGAACATGTGCTGGGCCGCCTGCTGGTTGGTGGCCCCCTGGCAGATGAGGTCCGCCAGGCGGGACTCGGACTCGGTCAGCCTGCTCGCGGACGGAGCCGGGCCCGCGGCCGGGGCGGATCCGCCCGCCCGGTCGAGGAGTTCCCGGGTCAGCTCCTGCCAGGGGCGGGCGCCGGTGTCGTCGAAGACCGCCCGCGCCGCCTCCCAGGCCGCGCGGGCGGCGGCCTGACGCCTGCGGGCCCGTTCGACGCGGCCCAGGGCGAGGAGCGTACGGGCCTGCTCCAGCGGCAGCCCCAGGCGTTCGAAGGCGGCCGCCGCGCGGTGCAGCAGGCCGCTCGCCTCCTCACCGGCGCCGGTACGGGCCAGCAGGATCCCCTGGGCGCGGTCCAGCGCCGACCCGGGTCCCGAGTCGGTGCCGGGCGGGCCCGCGACGGGCCGTACGCCCTCCAGCAGTTCCCGGGCCAGGTCGAGCCGGCCCGCACAGGTGAAGGCCTCCACGGCGTCCGGCTGCCAGCGGAACATGCCGGGGTCGGCCGTCGGCACGTGCCGTTCCGCCTCGGCGACGGCGCTGAGCGAGGCCACGGCTTCGGCGACGTCCCCGGTGTGCAGCTGGACCGCGCCCATGACCCAGAGGTTCCGCGAGACGTACAGCCCGTCGCCCTCCTCCTGCGAGGCGCGGGCACCGCAGGAGGCGGTGCGCAGGGCGGCCGCGAACGATCCGGCGGCGCTCTGCGTCAGCGCGGCGGTGTACCAGGCGGGTCCCATGGACAGCCCCGCCGCGGTGGACAGCCGTACCGCCTGATCGGCCCACGCGAGTGCGGGGGCGCACGCGCCGAGGCGGGTGTCGACCTCCGCGAGGCTGCGCCAGATGTCGACCAGGTCCTCGGCGTCGCCCTCGTGCTCGGCGAGGGCGAGGAGCGCCAGTAGCCGTTCGCGCGCTTCGGGCAGGCGGTCGTCGAAGACTGCGTGCCGGGCGGCGAGGTACTGGGCGCTGTTGCGGATGCCGGAGTGCTGGGCCGGGATCCCCAGCGCCAGCGCCCGGGCGAGGGTGCGCGGCGCGTCGGCGGCGCCGAGTACGCGCTCCATCCGGGCGCGCATGGTCAGCGCGGCGGCCTCCAGGGGTCGGTGGCCGCCGGCGGCGGCGAGTTCGGCGGCCCGGGTGGCCGCGCGCAGCGCCCGGTCGGGGGCCGAATGGGAGACGTTGGCGGCGATGGCCGCGCGGAGTTCGACGGCGGCGAGGAGGTCGGGGTGGTCCGCAGCGAGTTCCCGGCAGCGCGCCAGCAGCGGTTCCAGACCGGAGACGGCCTGGCCGTGGGCGTCGACCACGGCGAGCAGTGCGGTGACCTGGTCGGCGGGCTCGGCCCGGCCGGCGGTCAGGGCGTCGGCAGCCTGCCGGGCGATGTCGACGGAGCCCGCGCAGGCCGCCTCCTGGGCCGCGTGGGAGAGCCTGCGGACGCGGGTGGCGGACCGGTCCAGCGGGGTGATCTCGGCGGCGAGGAGGAACAGCCCGGCGGCCAGGGCCCGTTCGCCCGCCTCGCGGGCGGTGGCCGCGGCGGTCTCGGTGTCCTCGGCCAGCGCCTGGTCGGGGAGGTCCGCGGCCAGGGCCCGGTGGCGGGCCTCGTGCACGGGGTCTCCGACGGCCCGGGCGAGGGTCAGGTGGGCGGCCGCCCGCCGGGGCCGGCCCTCCGAACGGGCGGCCGCCCGGGCCAGGGCCGCCGCCGTGAAGTGGACGGCGCTCGCGGGGTCCACGCGCAGCACTCCGGCGGCTTGCGCCTGGGCAAGGTGTTCCTCCGCCTCCGAGCGGCCCGCCCGCAGGAGGAGCGGCAGGGAGGGCCGGCTCGTCAGCGCGGCCAGCATCAGGGTGTGCCGGGCGGGTTCGCCGAGCGTGGCGCGCAGCCAGGCCCCGGCCGCGTCGACGGTCTGCCCGGACATGGCGGGCCGGTCCCGCCGTGCCGCGGGCAGCCGGGCAAGTGCCGTGCAGGACACGGAAGTCAGCAGTGGGTGGCCGCCGCATTGGCTCTGCAGCGGGCCCGCCCAGCGGGTGGGCAGGCCGTGGGCGCCGAGCAGGGCGGCCGTCTCCTCGGCGTCGAGCGGGTCCACGTCGACCTGGGCGGGGTGCCCGCCGAGCAGCCGGGCGGCGGCCTGCGCCCGCCCCTGGACGCGTTCGGTGACGATCGCGGTGAGGCCGGGGCCCGGGAGGGTGCGCAGGGCGTAGCCGAGGACGTCGGCGCTGGCCGGATCGAGCCACTGGGCGCCGTCCACGGCCAGCATCCACCGGCCCGAGGCGAGCAGCGCGGTGACCGCGAGGCGGGCGGGCAACTGCTCTGAAGCGGCGAGCGGTTGGTCGGAGCCCCGGTGCAGGAGCCGGTCCACGACCTCGTTCTGCCTGATGGAGAGCGCCGCGAGCTCGGCCGCGCCGCAGTGGGACAGCATCTGCGCGAGCGCGCCGAAGACGTGTTCCCGGTCCTCCTCGACCGTGGTGACGCGCAGCACCGTCCGCCCGGAGCCGGTGGGCGGGGTGCGCAGCACCTCCTCCAGGGCGGTGGTCTTGCCCGCGCCCCAGGGGCCGGCGAGCGCCACCCGCCCGTCGCGTTCCAGTACGCAGGCCGCGCGGGCGGCCGCGCCGGGCGGCGGGGTGTTGCCGAAGTCGGTGTCTGGCGTCACGAGGAGGCACCGTAGGCGGCGGCGGTTGCCGTGACAACGGCCGGCGGCGCCGAGCGGGGGGATCAAGGGTTTCCCCTGATGCCAAGGGGTGCCGCTCCCGGCGATGGTGGTGCGACGGCGAGCCGCCCGCTCCGGGAGCGCAGTGGAACACCCGGAGCACCGCGGCCCCCACGGGATGAGCGGGCCCACGTCCCGGGCGCCCCGCCACTCCCAACACCGCCCACCCGGCCACACCTCACGGCCATACCCCCGGAAGGCACGCCACCACACCGCCCGGGCGGCCCACCGTTCCCAACGCCGGCCACGCGGCCGTACCTCCCGGGGCCCACGCGGCCGCACCCCCCGGAGCCCACGCAGCCGCACCCCCCGGTAGGTACACCGCCGCGCCTCCCCGACGGCTCGCCAGCGCACCCCCCGGACTGCGCGCCACCGTGCTCCCCGAACTGCGCGCTGCGGCGCCTCCGGACAGCCCACCCCGGCGCCCTTTCCATGTCGCAGGCGAGGGCGACGTCGCGCGTGGACGCGAGACCCACGCCTCCCCGGGCTCGAACCCCAGGTCGCACCCGGGCCCGAGGGCCACCTCACCAGCAGACGCGAGGCGCACGCCTCCCCGGGCGCGAAGCCCAGCGCAAGGGCCGCGTCACACCCGGGCACGAGGGCCACGTCGTGCTCGGACGCAAAGCCCTCGCCACACCCCGGCACGAGGGCCACGTCACGCCCGGGCGCGAGGCACACGTCGTGCTCGGACACGAGCCGCAGGCCACCCGCAGACGCGGAACCCACGCCACCCCCGAACCAGAGGCCCACGCGACACCGGGGCGCCAAGCCCACGCCACACCGGGCGCGAAGCCCGGGTCAGACCCGGGCACGCGGGCCGCGTCCCTCCCGGGCGAGAAGCCCACCTCACACGCGGGCACGCAGGCCATGTCACCAGCGGTCTCGAAGCCCTCGTCGCACCCGGGCCCGAGGGCCACGTCACCCACGGACGCGAGGGCCACGTCACCCGCGGACGCGAGCCGCACGCCACCCGCGGGTGCGAGGCCCACGTCCCCCGGACACGAAGCCCACGCCGCTTGCGGGCGCGCGAGTCCACGCCGCCCCGGGGCGTGAGCCTCGTGTCGCGGGGCTGCGTGCGGACCGCGGGGGACAAGGGATTCCTCCGATGCTCTCAACACCGGGCCGGGATCACTCTGTTGGCCACCCCGGAGTGCGTGGACGCGGATCCCCCGAATGCGGGCTCCGGGGGTGTGAGGGGTCCTGTGCTCCCCCGCGGGACCTGCCCCTGCATCCGTACCGGCCTACCCCTCCGGTACGCCCCCCCATGAAGGGATTTCCGTGCGAAATCTGTCAAAGAGGCCGCTGTGGGCCTCCGTTGCGGCCGCCTCGGTCACGGCCGTCGTCGCGCTCGGCGGCCTGGGCGCCCTGCCCGCGCACGCCACGCCGGCCGCGCAGTCCGGACCGGTCGTGTCCCCGGAGGTCCTCCGGGCCATGCAGCGCGATTTCCGGCTCTCCGCCGACCAGGTGCGCGACCGCGTCGCCGACGAGGCGGCGGCCGGCCGGGCCGCCACCCTCATCCGGGGCCGCGTCGGCGACCGGGTGGCGGGCATGTGGTTCGACGCCTCCACCGGGCGGCTGAACGCGGCCGTCTCCAGTGCCGCGGACGCGGCGCTGGTACGGGACGCGGGGGCCGTCGCCCGCCACGCCCGGTACGGTCCGGCCGAACTGGCCGCCACCGCCCGGACGGTCACGCGCGAGATCGGCGCGGGGGTCGCGGGCGTGGTGTCGTGGGGTCCCGACGTCCGGAACGACCGGATCGACGTCACGGTGGACCGCACGGCACGCGACGCGTCCACCGACGCCCTCGTGGCCCGCCTCGCCGCCCTGGGCGACGTCGTCCACGTCACCGAGACCTCCGGCAGCCCGCGGCAGCAGTCCGACGCGGTCGGCGGCGAGAAGTGGGTGCCGGGCAGCGAGAGCCCGTGTTCCATCGGCTTCCCCGCCACCCGCACCGCCGGCGGGTCCAAGACCTTCCTGACCGCCGGCCACTGCACCAACGACGTCAACCAGCCGGCCTACGGCAAGGACGGGACCCGTATGGGCACGTCCAACAAGGACGGCCAGAGCAGCATCAACGGGCCCGAAGGCGACATGGGCGTGGTCGACGTGGACCAGTCCGGGTGGAACCTCGCCCCCACGGTCGCGGGCGACTCGAACCATGCCGCGATCACCGTCACCGGATCCGCCGACGCCGTGGTCGGCACCGCGATATGCCGCTCCGGGCAGACCACGGGCATGCAGTGCGGTGAGGTCACCAAGGTCGACCAGACCGTGGACTACGGCAACGTCACCATCAACGGCCTCTCCTACTCCAGCGCCTGCTCGGCGGGCGGCGACTCGGGCGGCTCCTACGTGACCGCGACCGGCGGCAAGGCCGTGGGCCTGCACTCCGGCGGCGGCAGTGCCACCTGCACCTCGGGCAGTGGTGAGAAGTTCACCATCTTCCAGCCCGTCATCGAGGCCCTGACCAGGTTCAAGCTGACCCTGGTCACCTCCGCCCCGCAGCCCGGCAACGTCACCGTCTCGGCGGTCTCGGCCCAGAACGGCGTGATCGGCGCCCGGATCCCAGAGCTGAAGAACAGCGCCGAGGGCGGCGCCGCCCCCTACACCTGGTCCGCCACCGGCCTCCCCGCCGGCCTGGCCATCGCCTCCCAGACCGGCACCGTCACCGGCACCCCGACCACGGCCGGAACCTCCAACGTGACCGTCACCGCCACCGACAGCGCCGGCAAGACCGGATCCGCCGCCTTCTCCTGGACGATCACCACCGCGGGTACCGCCCTGTCCGTGACCAACCCCGGCAGCCAGAGCTCCACCGTGGGCTCCGCGGCCGGCCTCACCGTCAAGGCCACCGGTGGCGCGGCCCCGTACACCTGGTCCGCGACCGGCCTCCCGGCCGGTCTGGCCATCGGCTCCGCGACGGGCACCGTCACCGGCACGACCACCACGGCCGGGACCTCGAGCGTGACCGTCACCGCCACCGACAGCGCGGGCAAGACCGCGTCCGCCACCTTCTCCTGGACCGTCAGCACCGTCACCGGCACGAGCCCGGTCCTGCAGAACCCGGGCAACCAGGTCGTCTACATCGGCAAGCCCGTCACCCTCGCCCTGCAGGCCACCGGCGGCACCAAGCCCTACGCCTTCAGGGCCACCGGCCTTCCCGCCGGTCTGAGCATCAACGCGGCCACGGGTGTCGTCACCGGTTCGCCGACCAGCTGGGGCTTCGGCGCCGGCACCCTCACCGTGACCGACGCCGCGGGCAAGTCCTCGTCGGTCAGCGTGACCTGGAACGTCTACTTCTAGCCCGCCGTCCGCACCGCACCGCCGCCCCCGTACCCCCGGGGGCGGTCGGCCCGTCCCGGCGGGGCCCCGGCCAACACCCCGGCCGGGGCCCCGCCTTGGTTCCCGGACCGTCGCCCGCGGGCGGTCCGTGCCGGGCCGGCTACCGGGCCTCCCGGTCAGAGCCAGGCGGGCCGGTCGGTCCCCCAGCGGGAAGGTCCGCGGCCCCAGGTGGCGGCCCCGAGCGGTGGGACGGCGTGCCGCAGGGTGCCGTATCCCGATCCGGTCTCGCGCAGCCACGGGTCCGGGGTGTAGCCCGCCGCGGCGGGGCCCGCCGCGGGGACCTCCCGGACCAGCCAGGACGCCGTACCCGCCAGGGAGAACCGCAGGGCCTGGCCACCGCCGCGGGCGAGCGCCCGTAGCACTCCGGCCGCCATCAGGTACCCCGTGCCGTGGTCCAGGGCCTGCGCCGGGAGCACCCCGGGGCCGTGCCCGTCGCCGCAGGCCGCGGAGATCCCGTACCCGGCCTGCACCAGCGAGTCGAAGCCCCGGCGCCCGGCCCAGGGGCCCTGCCGGCCCCAGGCGCTCAGCTCCGCCACCACCAGCCCCGGCCGCGCGGCGAGCAGTTCCCCGGCTTCCAGCCCGTACCGGGCCAGTGCGCCCGGCCGGTAGCCCGTCACCACCACGTCCGCCCCGGCGAGCAGTCCCCCGAAGACCTCCCGGTCCCCCGCCGCGCCGAGGTCGAGCAGCGCGGACCGCTTCCCGAACCCGGTGTCCGCGTAGGCGTCGTCCGACTCGGGCAGGTCCGGGGCGTCGATCCGCAGGACGTCCGCCCCCAGCAGCCCGAGCGTCCTGGTGGCCACCGGTCCCGCGATCACCCGGGTCAGGTCGAGCACCCGTACCCCGGACATCGGCGCTCCGGTGCCCGCCCCCAGGGGCCGCCCCGGGACGCCCGACTCCGTCCTCTCCACGAGCGGTTGGGCGGGCCCGTACCCCTGCCGCACGGCCACTGCGAGCCCGCCGGCCGCGTAGACCTCCTCCTGGACGTCCGCAGCCGTCCGCCGGGCGATCGCCCCGGCCACCGCCTGCGGGGTCGCGGCGTCCAGTACGCGTACCAGCGCGGCCTCGTGGTGCGGGTAGTTCGCGTGCGTCCGCACCCAGCCGTCGGCGGCCCGCCAGAAGCCGGACAGCGGCGCGAACGTCACCGGTGTGCGGCCGTCCACCAGCAGGTGGCGCTCGCTGACGAACGCCGTGGTCACGGCGCCCTCGTCGATCACGAGCGGCGCCACGTCGTCCGCACCGCCTCCCGCGCGCACGGCGGCCAGTTCGGCCGCGGCCAGCGCGCACGCGCCGACCGTGGCCCGCGCGAGCTCCCGTACGGGCAGCGGCCCGTCCCCCAGCCCGCTCGCCCCCCGGTAGCCGACCCGCCCCGCCAGCTCCCCGGGCCCGCCCAACGCGGCCCACGCCTGCACGGTCCCACCGTCACGACTCGTCATGTACCCATCCTGCCCGGCGCGCCGCGGGCCGTGCGGGGTGGACCCGGTCCCCGATCGGGCGATACCGCGCTCCAGGGCGTCTCGAAATCCTCCGTCCGGCGTTACACGACCCGGAACATGAACATCGCCTCGGCAGCCTCGTCTTCCGTCGCGGCGCAGCCGGCGCGTGCGGGCCCGGGGCGGCCGGTGGCCAGTACGAGGGAGCACGATGACCGACCCGACCGCGGTGGACACCTGGCGTGGAAGGATTGCCGGACCCTGCCGTGACGTGTGCGAGGCGCCCGCCTTCTCGCTCGCCGTATTCGCGGTGATCCTCTTCAACGCCCTGCTGCTGGGCATCGAGACGTACAGCGGCCTGTCCGCCGAGTACAGCGCCCTGCTCACGACCACGGAACGCTTCTGCGTGATCGCCTTCACCCTGGAGATGCTGATCCGCCTGGGCGCGCACGCCGACCGGCCGAAAGCTTTCTTCCGCGACCCCTGGAACGTCTTCGACCTGCTGGTCGTCTCCTCGGCCTTCATCCCGTTCCTGCGGGAGAACACCACGCTGCTGCGGCTGCTGCGGCTGGCGCGCGTGCTGCGCACCGCCCGCTTCATGCCCCAGCTGCGGATCCTCCTGGTCGCGGTGGGCCGCAGCCTGCCCGGCACCGTGAGCTTCCTGTTCGTGGGCGCACTGATCGTCTACGTGTACGCCATGATCGGCTGGATCAGCTTCTCCGGTCACGACCCCCAGCACTACGGGTCGATCGGCCGGGCCGGGCTGACCCTGTTCCTGCTGATGACGCTGGAAGGGCTCGGTGACGCCGTCCACGAGGGGCTGGCCATCTCCCCCTTCAGCATCCTCTTCTACGCCTCCTACGTGCTGCTCGCTTCGTTCGTCCTGGTCAACGTCCTGATCGGCGTGGTGCTCAACGCCCTCGAGGAAGCCCGGGAGATGGAGGAGGAGAGCGAGCGGGAGGAGCAGCGGGCCCTGCTCGCGGCGACGCGGACGGCGCCGGACGCCGCCGACGAACTCCTCCTGCGGATCGCGGCGGTACGCAGCGCCCTCGACGACATGGAGGCCCAGCTCGGCCCCGTGCACGTACCGCCCGCGCCCTTGCCCGGTACCGACGCCTCCGCCCCGGCGGCCCACGCCTCGGCGGGCGCCCGCTAGGGAACCACGGCCGGGCACCCCCCTGCTGGTGGGCGGGGGGGTGCCGGGACCGCTTGCTGTTGGGCGGGGGTGCCGGGACCGCGGCCCCGTGCGGGCCGCCGGGTCAGCTCGCGGTCCGCCGCGCGTCGATGAACTCGGCGAGCTCGCCGAGGGTGGTGTCGCGCAGTTCCTCCTCGGCGACCTTCAGGCCCAGCCTCTCGTGAAGGATCATCGCCATCTCCACGACCATGATCGAGTCGGTCAGCAGATCCCGCATCCGGCTGTCCGCCCGCACCTCCTCGGAGGGGAATTCGAACGTCTCGACGAGGAGGGCGCTGATCACATCGATGGTGGATCCAGGGGTGGAAATGGCGGAAGCAGCGGGGGTGGCGGAAGTGGTCATGGCGATCCTCATGTGCGGTACTGCGGCCGTTGCGCCGGGGTGGCGCCGACGGCCGACGGGAAAGGGAGAATGCTCGTGTCGGAAAGCGTGAGCGAAGTGATCGGGGCGGGCGCCGCCGAACTCCGGTACGCGAAAGAACTGCTCGGCGAGGCGGGAGAGAACGCCTGGGACCGACTGCTCGAATGGTTGATGGAGGACTGGTTCCGACTGGACGTCAGGGGCTGGGAGAACATTCCGGCGGACGGACCCGCCGTGGTCGTGGCGAACCATTCGGGGGCCTGGGGGCTCGACGCGTTCATCCTCGGAAAGGCACTCACCCGCACACTGAACCGGCCTTTGTACATTCCTGCCGCACCCCTTACCTTTCGATTTCCTATCATTGGTTCGTACGCCCGGAAATCCGGCGCCATTCCGCTCGATCCGACGCTCGGACTGGAACACCTGACCGCCGGGGAACTCGTGGGGGTGTTCCCCGAGGGAACCGCCGGTCTGGAGAAGCCCTTCCGCCGGCGCTACCAGCTGTGCCCCTTCAGTCCCGGATTCGCGGTGACCGCCGTCCAGACCGGAGCGTCCGTCGTTCCGGTGTCCGTCATCGGCGCCGAGGAAGCCTGTCCGAGGATCGGCGAGGTCCCGGCCCTGGCGCGTCTGTTCAACCTCCCCTACTTCCCGCTCACCACCCTCTTCCCACTGCCCTCGAAATGGCTCATCACCATCGGGGAGCCGATCCCCGCACCACCCCGGCCCGGGTCCTTCGCCGCCCGGTCGGCCGCGGCCCGCGGGCTGTGCGCCGAGGCCCAGGACGCCGTGCAGTCCCTGGTGAACAGGGAGCGCCGCAGGCGCGCGACGCCGTTCTGGTAGGCGGGAGCGGCCGGGGCGCACCGGGTGGCGCCTGCTGCGCCGCCCGGCCCGCGCCACCCGGTCCGCGCTCCGTGGTCCGCACTCCGTGGTCCGGGCGCCTCAGTCCGCCAGCCGGTCGGCCGCCCGGCGTACGCCCTCGGCCGCGTCCGCGCAGCGCCGGGAGTGGTCGAGCAGCACCATGCGGAACCTCTCCCCCGTCTCGTCCCCGGCCCAGCCGGCGGCCCCGGAGCAGGCCGCGAGGCTTTCCGCGTGCCCCTCCAGGCGTTCCGCACTCGCCCGCGCGAGGGCTCCGTACGAGGCGGGTGCGCAGCCGCGCACGCGGACCGGTACCGCCGCCGACCCGCCGACCGTCACCCGCCCGTCGCCCGGACCGCCGGAGGGTTCGAGCGCCACGAGCAGGGATCGCGCGTCGAGCGTGCCGGGCAGCCGTCCGGCGGTGAGGCGCGGCGAGACCACGAGGGGCCGGGCGGCCGCGGTGACCGCGCGTACGAGCTCCTCGGCGACCAGCGCCGCGAACCGGGTCGCCGCGCACCCGGAGGGCGTTCCGCACAGCGCCGACGGCCAGGCGCCGGGCCCGGCGCCGCCGTCCCGCGGCGGGGACAGCCAGCCCGGAGCGCACAGGATCTCCGTACCCGCGCCGATCGCGAGCTCCTCCCAGACGAACGGCGCCCGTACCCGGTGCACGCCGGCGGCCACCGGCGGGTAGTGACTCAGCGCCCGGGCCACGGCCTCCCCGGGGGTGAGCACCGGATCCACCGACCCCAGGGCCAGGGCCTGCAGGGCCGTCGTGGTGGTGGCCTCGGAGACGAGGTCGAGTACGTGCGCGACCGCCGCGACCACAGTGTCGGCGTCGGCGCCCGCCGTGACCAGCCGGCCGACCAGGGTGCCGGGGTCACCGCCCTCCAGGTAGAGGGCTTTCGTCCTGCGGTGCAGGGCGGCCGCCAGGTCCTCCCGGGCGGCCCGGCCCTTCACTGACTTCGCCCGGGTGACGATCTCACTGAGCAGCGTGTCCTCGGCGGCCGCCTCGCCCGCCACCAGTCGCCTGCTCAGCCGCCCCGTCACCTCGCACCAGGCCGCCCACTGCACGGTGCCGTCCCCGCGCCGGGCCGCGATCGCCGCGTCCGCCTCCTCGGCCACCGGCACGGACAGTGCACCGGCCGGAGCGAAGGCCTCCGGGGGCACCGCCGTGTGCGGCGACAGCCCGTACCGGTGCCCACCGGCCGTGAGCCCGGTCGCAGGCTCCAGTACGCCCTCCTCGTCCGCCCGCACGAGGAGGGACTCGGACACGGCCGGGGTCAGCGGTACGAGGAAGGTCCCGAAGGGGGTGCTCAGCCGGACCGGACTCCCCGCGCGGGTGCGCCGCAGGTGCTCCAGCAGGGCCCGTGTCACCCCTTCGCGGGTCAGTGCGTCCAGGCCCAGCACGCGGGCCGCGGCGTCCGTCCACGGCAGCCGGTGGGCAGCCATGGCCGCGCTGAACACGGTGTTCTCCAGGGCCCAGGCCGTCGCGGGGGGCCGGGGCGCCGTCGCCTTGCCGTCGCCGGTGTTGTGTGCAGGGGTCATCGGAGGCTCTCCCGGGGTCACTTGTCGCGCAGCATGTAGGGCTGGTTGCCGACGATGCGGCCGTCGTAGGCGCCGATCAGCTCGTTGACCCGGTCCCGTTGGTGCGCCATGGAGCCGCGCAGGGTGTCCGAGTATGCCTGTGGGGCGTGCGAGAGGGGATAGTCGTACGACTCGTCGAGCCAGGCCAGTTCGACCCAGCTGTCGGGAATGTCGTTGGGCGAGGCGGGGCCGCGGCCGTCGAGCATCGGGATCACGTCGTGGTTGTTGACCAGGCTGATCACCCGGGTGGTGTGGTCGGCGGGCCGTTTGCCGTCGATCGGGGAGCCCACGGCGATCACGTGCGTGACCCGGTAGCGGGCGGAGAGTTCCGCGTCCGCCGCGAGGTTCATCGCGGTCATCCCGCCCAGGCTGTGCCCGACGAACATGACCTCGGACCCGGTCGGTACCCCGGCCCGCAGCAGCAGCTTCCGTGCGGCGCGGGTGTACGTCGTATCGGTGTGCAGAAGCCCGTCGAACGCGCCCACCAGGTCCTGCGGGGTGCTGTTGCTCAGCAGTCCGAAGCTCGTTCCGGGCAGCAGCAGGACGTACCGCACGGCGCCGTCGGAGCATTCGACGCGGCGCAGCAGCACCAGTCCGTGGTTGCCCAGTGCTCCGATGTCGTTGACGTAGCTGACGATGTCGTTGGCGGAGGTGGCGAGCACCTTGGCCAGGATGGAGTCCGCCTCCACGCGCTCGGCCCGTCCGGGACCCGGGTTGAGGTACTTCAGCACCGCGCTCGGGACCCCGAACAGCGGATCCGTGGTCGGCACCCCTCCGGCGAGGGTCACCCACGAGAAGCCGTCGTTGACCGGATTCTCGTCGAGCAGACCCAGCAGGGCGAGCAGCTCCATGATCACGGGACTGACGGTGGTCAGGGCGCGGGTGACGCCGAGGCGTTCGACGAGCGCGTACATGGCACGCAGCGCCTCGATCCGCTGCCCGGCCACCATGGCGTCCGTCAGCCGTCTGGCGAGGGGCGAGTCCAGGTTCGGGTGGTCGGCGGCGATCGCCCTGATCCGCAGGGCGAAGGCGTCGACGGCCATGGCGACGGCGGCCGGACGGCGGTACGTCATGCTCCCGGCCGTCCGTGCCAGTTCACCGACGGGTCCGCCGTTGGCCCCGAAGCCGAGACCCGACGGGCTGGTCAGGGCCCTGGCGCAGGAGAACGCCGTGCCCAGTGCCCAGCCCGGTCGGCGCACCGCCTCCAGTCCCACCCGCCAGCTGGACAGCGCACCCGTCAGCTCCGCGCCCGCCTGCTTCGCCGTGAGGGCCGCGTCCGCCAGCAGGACCGAGGCCGCCACGAGGAGCTCGGCGTCGGTGCGATTGGCGCCGTCGGCCGGGGCCCGCCGGTGCGTCCGGGCCGTCCGGTCGGCGGAGTCGGTCCGGTCGGACGTCTGGCTCCGGTCGGTCCGCCCGCTGCGGGCGGGCGTCTCGCTGCGGGCGGACGTCTGGCTCCGGTCGGACGTCTCGCTCCGGTCAGACGTGTCAGTCCGGTCGGCCTTCGCGCGCCGGTCGGCCTTCTCGCTTTGGTCGCTCCGGTCCGTGTCCGGCGTCGCCTCGGCAGCGCCCTCGGGGCGCTGTCCCGGGGGCAGCCCCCGGGTCGTCCCGTCCACCGCCCGAGCAGTCACGTTGCCACCTCTCCTGCCTGCGCGACGGTTCGGCCTGGTTTCCGTCGCCCGCACCGGAATGCTGGCAGTCGATGCCGCCCGCACCGCACGCGAAGCCCGCGGATCGCCTACCCGGACCAGCTGCGGAGCGGGCAGGAGCGGGTACGACCGGTCGCGGCCCGAGGGGTGAGGAGCGGGCCCCGTGTTGACGCGGGGCACTCCTCACCCGACGGGCCGGCGCCGCCCATCGCTCAGAGGGGCCGGTCGGGCAGGGCCCCCCAGAACGCGCACTGGTGGTCCGTCGCGAAGTCCGGGTCGAGCCGGATCGCGGTCGGACCGAGGGTCAGGACCTTGCCCGCGGGTCCGGTCGGCGGCCACGGGGTCTGGCCCGGCACGGCGGGGATCCCGAAGCGGGCGAAGGCGCCCCAGTAGCGCTTCATCCGCGTCGCCAGCCCGGTCTGGACGGCTGTCAGGGGCCGTTCGCCCATCTCGAAGTCGTGCAGATAGGCCAGTTCGGCGCTGTGCGCGTTCGACTCGTCCAGGCCCGGCACCTGCGCTCCCGCCAGGGTGGGCGAGTCCGGGTCGTCGAACTCATAGGTGAAGGTGGGCACTTGCCGGGCGAAGAGCTGCGCGGTCCGGGCCGTCTGGCAGGCGAAGGTCGAGTCGGTCATGACGGCGGCCAGCGCCAGGTACGCCGATCCGTAGGCCGCCACCGGGTAACGGGCGAGCACCTCCGGGCCCGCCGCGCCGTAGCCCGACAGGACCTGCTCCGCGTACTGCCCATCCGTGAGGTGGGGCTGGGTCAGCGCCACGAAGAAGCGGGCTTCCGACCGGGTGCTCCCGATCAGCACCGGCACCTTGTTCCAGCTGCCCGCCGCGATCGCGTCCGCCGGATCCCGCGGCAGCAGCCCGTCACCCGAGGCGGGACCCGAAGTGGGCAGCGTACGGGCCGCGTCCACCAGCGCCTGACCGGAAGCGGCACGCAGGCACGGGACCACCGAGGCGGGGTCGGAGCAGCCCGCGCCCGCCGCGAAGGCCCGCGCCTCGGACTCGGCCCGTGCGACGTCCGGCGTACGGAGCAGGGTGCACGGGCCGCTCTGCAGCACGGCCCGGTGGAACAGCCCGGCCGCCGAGGGGGCGGCCAGCAGCGCGCACACCGAACCGCTGCCCGCCGACTGGCCGGAGACGGTCACGTTGCCCGGATTCCCGCCGAACGCAGCGATGTTCTCCCGGGTCCAGCGCAGTGCCGCGATCTGGTCCATCAGCCCGAAGGAACCGGAGCGGGCCGCGTCCTGGCGGGCCAGCTCGGGAAGTCCCAGATAACCCAGCTGCCCCAGGCGGTAGTTGATGCTGATCACGATGCTGCCCGTGAGCTCCGCCATCGTGCGGCCGCCGAACTGGGTGCCGGTCCCCTGGCTGTACGCACCTCCGTGCATCCAGAGGATCACCGGCAGCCGGTCCGCCGTACGGGCGCCCCCGGGCCGGTACACGTCCAGGTACAGGCAGTCCTCGCTGACGGCCCCGGGATCGCGCAGCCCGAACGGGGAGAACTGCAGGCAGGCGGGCGCCTGCCGGTCGGCCTCGCGCACCCCGCTCCAGCGCTGCGGTTCGCGCGGGGCGCGCAGCCGGGAGGCCCCGACCGGCGGGGCGGCGTAGGGCACGCCGAGGAACTCCTGCGCCCCGTCGTGGACGCGGCCGCGCAGCGCGCCCTGCGCCACGGACACCACCGGGCGGGACGGTCCGCTTCCGGCACCGGCCGGCGAGGCGGTCGCCGGCAGGGCCGTGGCGAGCAGAGTGGTGAGCGCGAGTGCCGTACCGAGTAGGGGTCTTGCCGGGGAGGTCCGGGCGAAGCGGGTCCAGAGCCGTCTCATGCGCACTCCTGGTGTCGGGTGTCCGGGTCGGGTCGGTGCGGTGCGGGGTCAGAGCGGTGCGGGGTCGCGGGTGGTGCGGCTTACGGGGCCGTGTGGATTCCGGGGCGGTGCGGTCTCCCGGAAGGTGTGATCTCCGGGACGGCGCGAGCGTCCGGGAGGTGCGACCTCCGGGCACGGTGGTTTCCGGGCACGGCGGTTTCCGGGGTGGGAAGTTCCGGGGGCGGGAAGTTCCGGGGGCGGGGCGGGCTGGGCTCGTCAGGGCACGCGCCCGCCCCGCCCCCGGAGGACCGGTGGGTGCTACGGGCGCAGCCCGGCGATCAGGGCCGCGGTGACGGCGAAGTCGGCCGGGCCGGTGTTCCAGTCGGCGTTCATCGGGCTGATGGCGATCTTGCCGGCAATGACGGCCTCCACGTCACTGCCCCGGGCCGGGGTCCGCAGGTCCACCTTCACGCCCACCTTCCAGGTGCCGTCACCCGCGTCGGTGTAGTCGGCCTTCAGCAGCGCCTGCGGGTCCTGGAAGGTGGTGGCCACCCCGGCGGCGGTGCCCTTGCCGTCGGCGCCCACGACCGGGTGGTTGACGTTCAGGCCGACACCCTTGGGCAGCAGGGGTCCGGACCTGGCCCGACGGCTCAGCCGGTCGATCAGGTCTACGGCGAAGTCGAGCGTCGGACCCATCGCGTTGACCGTGGTCACCGGGTCGGGCGCGGTGACTCCGCCGGTGCTCAGGGCGATGGCGGGAACCCCCGCGTCCAGTGCGGCGATCGCGCCGCCGACCGTTCCGGAGTGGGTGGCGAGCGCGGCCACGTTGGGTCCGAAGTTGGTGCCCGACACGACGAGGTCGGGCGCGCGCCCCTCGAACACCTCGGAGAGGCCGAAGGCCACCGAGTCGCCGGGAGTTCCGTCGACGGCCCACACCTTCGGCTCGGGGTGCCGCACCGCGATCGACGGGCCGTTCGAGGTCTTCGTACCGGCGCCGCTCTGGTTGGTGAGCGGGGCGACGATGGTGACGTCGTGCCCGGCGGCGGTGAGCCGGGCGAACGCCAGGCGGATGCCGGGGGCGTTGTACCCGTCGTCGTTGGTGAGCAGGATCCGCAGCGGGCCGGCGGGCACCGGCGCCGGGGCGGGCCCGGCCGCGGGTACGGAGGCCGCGGCGGCGGGCACCGTACCGGCGAGGGCGGGGGCACAGAGCAGCAGGGCGGCCAGCGGCAGAACTCGCTTGCGTTGCACGGAACGCTCCTTGGGAGAGGGGTGTGGAGGAGGGGTTGCTGCGGGGTGAGGGTCTGGAGGGGTGGGGTCGGCGGGCCCGCGACCCTCGGCGCGGGCCCGCCGGAGTCCGGGCCGCCGCGGTGCGGAAGGCGGCCCGGAAGTTCGGGAGGTGGGCGGGATCAGCGCACGCTGCGGATCGGGAGGATCGCGAGCGCGCCGATCAGCGACAGGGCGCCGCCGACCAGGAACAGCGGGGTGTAGCCGCCCAGGGAGGTGACGACGGCGGAGGCGACGAACGGGGCGATGATCTGCGGCCCGGCGTTCGCGATGTTGAGCACGCCCATGTCACGGGCGGCGTCCTCGGCCCGGGGCAGTACGAGGGTGACGAGCGCGGTGTCGACGGCCATGAAGCACCCGAAGGCCAGACCGTTGAGGGCGCTGAAGACGATCATGCCCGGCCAGGTCGGGCTGAGTACGGGCACCACCATGACCAGCCCGGCGAGGGCCGCGGAGACCCCGACGAAGACCTTCCGGCGGTTCCAGCGGTCGGACAGCAGCCCGCCGACCACCGTCGAGACGGCCATCGCGACCATCGAGACGGGGGTGAGCACCGCTATCGCGGCGGGCGCGGCCAGCCCGGCGGGGAGCTGGATGTGGTCGTCCAGGATGTAGAGCTGGTAGCCGACCACCGAGAAGTAGCCGAGCACCATCAGGGCCCGCCCGATGAAGGCCCACCGGAAGTCGTGGTGGCCGAGCGCCGAGAGGAAGGCCTTGACCTGCGCCCCCTTGGGGACCGCGGGCACGGCGGGCGCGGCCTGACCCGTGTCGGAACGCGGCAGGTCGCGGCAGAGGGTGGTGAGCAGCAGCGCGGCCCCGGCGATGACCCCGCCGAAGACGAGGTAGCCGACGCGCAGGTGCTCGGCGGTCTGCGAGGCGATCAGTACGCCGACCGTGCCGCCGATGGGCAGGCCCAGCCCCACCAGCGCGGACGCGGTGCCGCGCCGGGCGGTCGGAACCCGGTCGGGCACGATCGCGGTGACGGCGGCCTGGTAGACGTTCATGGTCGCCTGGACCAGGCACCAGCCGATGCCCACGAGCAGAGCGGTACTGACGCTGCCCAGGAGGGCCAGACAGGCGAGGGAGCCGAGGCCACCGCCCAGCACCCAGGGGTTGCGGCGGCCGCTGCGGTCGGAGAGCGCGCCGGCGATCGGGTTGAACGCGGTCGCGAAGATCGCGCTGATGCCGCCGATCAGGCCCAGGACGGCGACCTTGTCGTCGCCCGCGATCTCGGCGATCTGGGTGGGCAGCAGGACGGATCCGACTCCCATGTAGACCGCCATCATCGCGGAGTTGGCGACCAGCAGCAGGAGCAGGAGTCCGCGCCGGTGGGTGGGTTCGTTGTCCGCCGGTACGGGCGGATCGATGAGTTCGTTGGTGGCCATGACGACTCCTCGGGGGACGGAGCGGGGAGGTGACGCGGGGATACCGCCGGAATGCGGTGCGCAGGGAGGACGAGGACGCCGGGGGTGCTGTCGCACACGAGGGGCGTCGCCGGGGGCCGCGGTGCGGCTGGCGTGGTGCGGAGTGCGGTTGTACGCGGTGCGGTGTACGCGGTGCGGTGTACGCGGTGCCGTGCACGTGATGCGGTGTACGTGGTGCCGTGTGCGCGGTGTACGTGGCGCATGGCGCGGTGTGCGGTGGTGCGTGCGGTTTACGTGGCGTTGTTACACGTGTCACTTGAAGTGCTTGGACACTGTGTAGCACCCACTCCCGGGTCTCGCCAAGGGCTGATGCAGGTCTCCGCACAGATCGTGACCCACGGGCGAATCCCGGTTCGGGCACGTGTAACCGGCTGAATGAGGTCACCGGCCGGGGTGGGGCCGTCCGAAAACCCTCTTGCTCTTGTGGCGACGGTCACCCGTCCGCAATACTCCGTGCCGCACCGTGACGGCCCCGCCGCCGCGCAACAGACCGGCCCGCCCACCCCGCGGCCCCACCGGCACGCAGGCCCGCTCCGGCCCCTCCACTCACCCCGCACGCCTCCGCGGAACGCAGTCACCCCCGGCCCCCTCCGCGGATCCCGGCCACCTCCGCACGCTCCACCGAACCCCGGCGGAACCGGGCCACCCCCGCACGCTCCGCCGAACCCCGCCACCTTGGGGCCCGGCGGATCCCGAGCACCCCCGCACGCTCCCCCGAACCCACCACCCCGGACCCCGGCGAATCCCGGTCACCCCGCACCCTCCGCCGAACCCCACCACCCCGGGGCCCGGCGAATCCCGAGCACCTCCGCACGCTCCGCCGAACCCCATCACCCCGGGGCCCTCCGCGGACTCCCGCAGGCCTCGCAGCCGCGCCGGACCCCGTCACCCCCGGGCCCTCCGCGGACTCCCGCAGCTCCCGCACGGCCCCGCCGCCCCAGACCCCAGGCCCTTCCGGGGATTCCCGCAGTCCCGCAGCCCCTCCGGGGACTCCCGCCCACCCCCGCACAGCCCCACAGAGCCCCACAGGCCCCCATCGGCTCCGCCGACCCCGCACCCCCGCGCGGGCCGCTTCGCGGCTCCGCGGATCACCGCTCGGCCCCACTCCACGACGCCCCACTCCACGACGCTCCACTCCACGAACCCCGCTCACCGAGTCCGTACGCCTTCCCGCGCGCCCCCACCGCCCGGGAAGGTGACCCCGAAAGGTCCCGGCATGTCCCAGTCCCCCGTCTCCGCGCCGTCCCCGATGCCCGTCCGACCGCCACGTCGCCCGGTACCGGCCGCACCGCCCCGCCACGCGCTCGCCTGGGGAGCGGTCCTGACCCTCCTGTCCGTACTGGGAGGGCTGCTCCTGCGCCTGGACGAACGGCCCTTCTTCCAGGGCCTCGACGACTCCTGGGCCGCTTCCCTGAACGGCTCTCCCGCCGACGCCGCCAGCGGGTTCGCCACCGTGCTCGACCGTCTCGGCGGCCCGCTCGGCACGGTCCTGCCGCTACTGCTGATGGGCTGCCTGTGCATGTACGGGCGCTGGCGGTCGGCGGTCTTCGTCTTCACCACCGCCATCCTGGCCAACATCCTCGTGGCGCTGCCCCTCAAGCAGCTGGCCGACCGGCCGCGGCCCCCTCACACCTGGGTCCTGGTCAACGACGGCTCGTACCCCTCCGGCCAGGTCTTCAGCGCCGTCGCCCTGGTGATCGCGGCCGCAGTGGTGCTGTTCCCGCCGGGCGGCCGGCGCTGGTGGTGGCTCGTCGGCGCGGTGTACACCGGCGCCATGATGTGGAGCCGCACCTGGCAGCACGCCCAGTGGCTGAGCGACACCTTCGCCGGAGCCCTGGCCGCCATCGGGGCCTGCCTGCTCCTGTGGCGGGCCTTCGCACCCCTGCTGGAGACGGAGGCGGAACGGATGGCGGCCGACACCCTCTGGCAGTGACGGCCCCGCGCCCCACACCCCCGCCCCGCCCCGCCTCGCACCCACACCCACGACACCTCTCGCCATATCGTGAAACATTGACGGTCGACGAATTCACGCCATAGAGTCGAAGGGCGGCGCGCGCTCGGCGCGCAGCCCAGGAAGGATCGACTCATGGCATCCACCCCAGAATCCGATCGGCTCGAGGTGAACCCGCCGGCGGGCCGGCTGCGCGGCGCGACCGAAGGCGGGCTCACCGTCTTCCGGGGGGTGCCCTACGCGGCGCCCCCGGTCGGCGATCTGCGCTGGCGGCCCGCGCGCCCGCACCCCGGATGGAGCGGGACCCGGGACGCGACGGCCGACGGCCCCAGCGCCCCGCAGATGTACATGGAGGGCGGCGATCCGGTCCTCGGCGGGCACGGCTCGCCGCCCTTCGACGAGGACTGCCTGACCCTGAACATCTGGACCCCCGCGGCCGACGGGGCCCGCCGCCCGGTCCTGGTCTGGATCCACGGGGGCGGCTTCGTGTCCGGCTCCGGGTCACTGCCGAATTACTCGGGCGAGACCTTCGCCCGCGACGGCGACCTGGTCGTGGTCAACGTCAACTACCGTGTCGGCGCCCTGGGTTACCTCCAACCCGGCGCCGAGGACGGCAATGCGGAGGGCACTGCGGACGGCGGCGGCAACCACTGGCTGACCGACCAGCTCGCCGCCCTGCGCTGGGTGCGGGAGAACATCGCCGCGTTCGGCGGCGACCCGGACTCGATCACCGTCGCGGGCCAGTCCGGCGGCGCCGTTTCCACCGCTGCCCTCGCCGGACTGCCCGAGGCCCAGGGCCTGATCCGCCGGGTGATCCTGATGAGTCCGCCCTTCGGGCTGGAGCTCCCGACCCCCGAGGCCTCCCTGGAGCGCACCGCCGCACTCCTCGAGCTCACCGGGGTCAAGAGCCTGGCCGAGGCGCGCTCCCTGCCCTGGCCCGCCCTGATCGGCGCCACCGGGGGGCTCTTCGCGCTGACGACCCGCTGGGGCTACTGGCCGACGCCGTTCCTGCCCGTCATCGACGGGGTCACCCTCCACCGCCACCCGGCCGAGGCCCTGCTGCACGGGGCCGCGGCCGGCATCGAGGTGATGATCGGGTGGACCCGCGAGGAGGCAAACTTCGGCTTCGCCCTGGACGAGGGCTACGCGGCGGCCGACCGGGACCGGGTGACCGCCCGGATCGCGGACACCTTCGGCCCCGAAGCGGCTCCCGGCGCGTACGCGGCGTACGAGCGCACGCGCCCCGGGGCCCGACCGGCGGACGTCCTGATGGACCTCATCACCGACGAGCTCTTCCGGGTCCCCGCCCTTCGGCTGGCCGAGGCGCGGGCGGAGCTGGGCCGCCCGGTGTGGGCCTACCAGTTCGACCTGCCCTCCCCCGCGTACGACGGCCGGCTCGGAGCCGCGCACTGCCTCGAACTCCCCTTCGCCTTCGCGAACTTCGACCGCTGGGCCCACGCCCCCCTCACGGCCGGGCTGACCCCCGCGGTCCGCGACGGCCTCGCGGACACCATGCACCGGGCCTGGATCGCCTTCGCCCGGACCGGCGACCCGAACCATCCGGACATGCCGGCCTGGGACCCGTACACGAAGGACACGCGGACCACCATGCGCTTCGACTCCGTGGTCACGGCACTCGGTGACCTCGCCGGCGATTCCCGCCGGATGCACGAGGCCGCCACCCGCGGAGCCCCGTAGGAGCGCCCCCGCAAGGGACCCGGCCCGGCCTCCGGGGCGGGCCCCGCACGTCTGGGCGGCCCCGCGCTCCCTTGATCTAACTCGTGTAACCTTCGAGAGGAAGGCACCGAGCCGATCAATAGGAGCGTCGGAAGACCCCATGACCAAAGACACTCCTGTCCCCGCGTCCATCACCAGCACCGACGTGGCCCGCCTCGCCGGGGTGTCGCGTGCCACCGTCTCCTTCGTCCTGAACGACACCCAGGGGCATCGCGTCAGCGAAGCCACCCGGGCCCGTGTCCTCGACGCCGCCCGTCAGCTCGGCTACGTGCCCCACGCGGCGGCCCGGTCCCTGCGGGCCGGCCGCAGCAATCTCGTGCTGATGCCCTCCTCGATCTCCGCGGTCGGCCGCCTCGTCAGCGACTGGGTCGACGATCTGCACAGCGAGCTCGACCGGCACGGCTACACCGCCGTGCTCCACGCGGGCCGCTTCACCGACCCGCTCGACGCCGCCCGTGCCTGGGCCGAGCTGCGCCCGGCGGCCGTCATCGCCCTGGACGGCGACCGGTTCACCCCGCAGGCCGCCGAACTGCTGCGCCGTGCCGGGGTGCGCGGGCTGCTGGCCTTCGCGTCCCACCCCGTGGCGGGCGTGCACACCATCGGCTTCGACCACGCCCGCATCGGCGCGGCGGCGGCCGAGCACCTCATCGCCCGCGGCCGGACCCGCATCGGCGTGGTCATGCCGCAGGAGCGCGGCCTGGGCACCCTGGCCCGGCCCCGTCTGGCCGGCGCCGAATCGGTCGCCGCACGGCACATGGCCACCGTGACCCCGGTGGAACTGTCCTACACCCGCGAGTCCGCCACGGCGCTGGCCCGGCGCTGGCGGGAGCTCGGGCTGGACTCCGTGTTCGCGTACAACGACGAGTACGCCGCGCTGCTGCTGCACGCGCTGCGGGCCGAAGGCATCGTGGTGCCGGACGAGGTCGCGATCGTGGGCTCCGACGACCTGGTCCTCTCCGCACTCCAGCAGCCGGCACTGACCTCGATCCGGCTGGACCTGGTCGCGCCCGCCGTGGTCGCGGACGCCGTGCACGAGCTGATCGAGACGGGCACGACGGCGCCCGTACCGGAGATAGAGCCGGTGCTGGTCCACCGCGAGACCTCCTAGACGGCCCAGACCGTACGGTCGTTGCCGCCGGGGCGCTTCACAGCCGGCGCACGCGCGGCACGGCGGTCAGCATGGGGAGGGTGAACTCGGCGCGGGCCGTCTCCGGTCTGCCCGCGGAAGGCGCGGATCCGGCCCGGCGTGGCTGCCCGTTCTCCGTCCGGCATGACGAACCCCCGCGCGCGTCGCGAGGGAATCGGCGGCCTGGCCGTACGGGAACCAGGTCTGCTCCGGCGAGTCGAACCGGGCGGCCCCGCCGGTCTTCGGAAGGTGCGCTCCGGCCGTCTCGACGCGCCGGGCGGCCGGTGTGTCGCGCGGGCCGACGGCCGCACTCCCGCTGACCGGTGCGAGACCGGCGGCCCCCTCGCCCCTGCCGTCCATGCCGTTCCACAGGCCTGCCAGGATGCCGCCGGGTGCGAGGACCCCGGCGATCTCGGGTCCCGCGACCGCCATGTCGAACCAGTGCACGGCGTGGCGTTGCCGGCCGGTACGGCATCGACGGACGCGTCCGGCAGCGGTATCCCCTCGGCACTGCCCGGCAGGGCTCGGACGGCCGGGCAGCGAGCGGCGCAACTCGCTGAGCATCGCCGGGTCGGGCTCGACGGCGACGGCCTCGGCGCCCAGCGCGACGAGCGCGGCCGTGGGCCTGCCGGTTCCGGCGCCGAGGTCGAGCGCGCGCGGGCCGGGCGGGGGGGGGGCCGGGCGGCCCAGCGCCCAGTGCACCGCCGCCCGTGCGCAGTCCGGACGGTGCTCGGAGTATGCGACCGCCGCCGCGCCGTGGAGGAGCCGTTCGTCCCGGTTCACGCGGTCACCGCAGCGCCCCCTCCCGTGGGGCGCCATCCCGACGGCCGGGACACCTCGGCGCAGCGACCGCCGAGCCGACCGGCAGACCGGCAGACCGGCACACCGGGCCGAACCAGCCGAACGGGCAGGCCACCTCGGTGGAGGCGCCCATTCCTCCCCCCAGGGGAGGCGTCCGGCTACCACCGGGGGTGTATCTCACCGGAAGGCACCCTCCCTCTTCCCCCCCGGCGAGAACCGGACGTCACCCCGCGGCGTGGTACCGGCGAACGCGCTGGCGCGCACACGGACTTGGGGGAATACGGGTGGGATCCACATCAAGGGTGAGAACCGCGGCACTCGCCGTCGCGGCGGTCGGGACACTGATCGCCGGGGCCACGTCGGCCGGCATCCAGCCGGCGCGGGCCGCGAGTTCCGCCGCGAAGGGTACGAAACCGTCCGCGGCCTCGACGGTGACGCTGATCACCGGCGACCGTGTCGTCGTCGGCTCCGACGGCGGCGTCCGCCAGGTCGTTCGCGGCAAGGGCCGTGAGGGGACCGTCTTCTCGGTGCGGCGCGAGGCCGGGCACACCTACGTCATCCCGCAGGACGCCCTGGGCCTGATCGGTGACGGGGTCCTGGACCGGCGGCTGTTCGACGTCGCCCAGCTGGTCGAGTACAAGTACGACGACGCCCACCGCAGCGCGCTGCCCCTGATCGTCGGCTACGGGTCGGCCGGAGGGGGATCCGGAGCCGGAGCGAGCCTGCTGAAGTCCGCCGGTGACCCGCTCGCCGGGGTCGCCCGCGACGACCGCCGGCCGCTGCCCGCCGTGGACGGCGAGGCCTTCGCCGCGCCCAAGGACGGTGTCGCGGCCCTGTGGTCGGCGGTCACCGGAGCTGCGGGGAACGCCCGGACGGCGGGAGCCGCCCCGGCGGCGGCCATCACCCACCTGTGGCTGGACGGCAAGGTCCGCACCACCCTCGACACGAGCGTGCCGCAGATCGGCGCGCCCACCATGTGGGCGGCGGGCTACACCGGCAAGGGCGTCAAGGTGGCGGTCCTGGACACGGGGATCGACGAGACCCACCCGGACCTCAAGGGCATCGAGGCGGCCCAGAAGAACTTCACCGAGTCCGACTCCCTGGACCACATCGGGCACGGCACGCACGTGGCCTCCACCATCGCCGGGACCGGCGCGCAGTCGGGCGGCCGCTACAAGGGCGTGGCGCCCGGAGTGCAGCTCCTGGACGGGAAGGTCATCGCCGACGACGGGTACGGAACCGAATCCTCCATCGTCAGCGGCATGCAGTGGGCCGTCGACCAGGGCGCGAAGGTCGTCAACATGAGCCTCGGGGGCCAGGACGGCCCCGGCCTCGACCCGAAGGAGGAGGCGATCGCCCGGCTCTCCGACCGGGCCCTGTTCGTCGTGGCAGCGGGCAACCGGGGCAACAAGCCCGGCACGATCACCTCGCCCGGCAGCGCCCCCGAGGCGCTCACGGTGGGCGCGGTCGACAAGCAGGACCGGCTGGCGGACTTCTCCAGCCGCGGCCCGACCGTCGACGGAGTGTCCAAGCCGGACGTCACCGCCCCCGGCGTCGACATCACGGCGGCCCAGAGCACGCAGAGCTGGGACCCCCCGGGCAACGGCTACATCAGCATGTCGGGCACCTCGATGGCCACCCCGCACGTCGCGGGCTCCGCAGCCCTGCTGCTCCAGCAGCACCCCGGCTGGAGCGGCGCCCAGCTCAAGGCGCTGCTGACCGGATCGGCCAAGCCCGACCCGGTGCTGAACGCCAACCAGCAGGGGGCCGGCCGGGTCGACCTGACCCGGGCCGTGACGGCCTCCGTGGTCTCCGAGCCCGGCTCGCTCGACTTCGGCACGCAGGCCTGGCCGCACACCGACGACAAGCCGGTGGCCAAGACCCTCACCTACCGCAACTACGGCACGCAGGCGGTCAAGCTGCGGCTGAGCCAGACCGGGACCGATCCGGCGGGCGGCCCGGCCCCGGCCGGCATGTTCACCCTCAAGGACACCGAGCTGACCGTGCCCGCGGGCGGCAGCGCTTCGACCACCGTCACCGTCGACAGCAGCCGGGGCACGCTCGACGGCGGGTTCGGCGGCACCGTGCTGGCCGCCGGGGACGGCCAGTCGGTACGCACCGGCATCGTGGTCGTCCGCGAGGTGGAGTCGTACGACGTGGTCCTGCGGCACATCGACGTCAACGGTGCGGTCCCGCCGGGCTACTCCAGCGCGGTCACCAGGATCGGCAGGGACGAGCCGGGCCGCATCGACTTCCCGGGCGACCCGAGCGGGACCTCCACGCTGCGGCTGCCCGTGGGTGAGTACCAGCTGGAGAGCGTCGTCTTCAACCCCGACGGCCGGATGGCCGTGTTCGTCCAGCCCGTCGTGAAGGTGTCCGCGAAGACCGCGATCGTGCTCGACTCCCGCAAGGCCAAGCCCTTCGCCGTCACCGCCCCCGATCCGGCCGCCCGGCTGGTCAACGCGATCGTCGGATACTCCGACGAGACCGCGCAGGTGGCCAGCGCCTGGGTCACCGACGGGCAGACGCCGATCCTCACCCAGGCGCTCGGCTCCGCGGGCCCCAGGATCAAGGCGCAGTACACCGGGGTGTGGAAGAGGCCGGGCGCGGCGGGCAGGAACGTCGACTACCGTCTCGCCTTCAACCGTACGGGCAGCTGGTTCACCGGGCTCAAGCACACCGTCACCCGGGCCGAGGTCGCCGAGGTGAAGCTCAGCTTCGGGGCGTCCGTGACCGGAACCCAAGGCCTGGTCTACGCGACGCCGTTCGACGAGACCGGCCAATTCGCCATCGGTGGGCGGGAGCCGATCCAGCAGGGCCTGCCCCTGGCCAGCACCCAGTACGTCAGCGCCGTCGGTGTCCGCTGGAGCTGGGAAGCGGCGCAGCTCAACGCCCAGGGCGACTACCGCGCGAACTACCTGACGGACCTGACCTCGTACAAGCCGGGCAGCAGCAACGCCCTGGACTTCAACACCGGTGTGGTCGGTCCCGGCATGGACGCCAAGGACGATCAGGGCGCCGTCACCCGGTACGGCGACCGCATCGACGCCAACGTCGAGCTGTTCCGGGACGGCAGTGGCCACAGGGGCGGATCCGCCGTCAGCGGGGGCTTCACCCGGCTGGAGTCCGGTGGCGAGCTCATCGCCGAGGGATCGGAGAGCGGGTGGGTGGGCGCCGACGTTCCGGCCGCCTCCGCGGCGTACCGCCTGAGCGCGGAGTCGACCCGTGCCCCCGAGGACACCGCCACCAGCACGAAGGTGGCCGCCGTCTGGACGTTCACCTCGGCCCGGCCGGCCTCCGACGAGCAGGTCACGCTGCCGCTGTCGACGGTGCGCCTGTCACCGGAGCTCAGCCTGAGCGGGACGGCCCGGGCGGGCTGCGCCCTGAAGGTGCCGCTGTACGTGGGCGGCGCGGCCGCCGCGCCCGGGCAGGTCGCCGCGCTGGCCGTCAAGGTCTCCTACGACGGGGGCCGGACCTGGCAGCCGGTCACGGTGAGCACCGACGCGAAGGGGGCCCGCTCGGTGACGGTGAAGCACCCGGCGACGGCCAGGGCCGTGTCGTTCCAGGTGGACCTGAGGGACAAGGCGGGCAACACCGTGCGCGAGACGATCACGGATGCCTACCGGCTCGTTCCCTGAGGTGACCGCCCGACGGTGAACCCGTCCGGCCCGGCCCCGCACCTCGCGGGGCCGGGCCGGACCTTTTGCGGGGCCCCGGGGCCCCGCGTGGGGGGCCTGCCGGCGCCCCCCGACGCCGGCCCCCCGCTCCGCCCGGCTCCGGGTCTCAGGACCCCGCGGCCAGGTGCTCCGCGAGGAAGGCCACGCTCTCCCCGACGATCGCGACGATGTCGGGGGATCCGAGGAAGATGTGGTCGGCGCCTTCCACCGGCCGCAGGGTGACCGCGCCGCCGGACTGCGCGAGTGCCCCGGCGAGCTGCTCGCTCTGGCTGTACGGGACCAGGCCGTCGTGCGTTCCGTGGATCAGCAGGAACGGCGGCAGGCCCGGCCCGCGGGCGTACGTGATCGGGCTGGCGACCCGTGCCAGCGCCGGCCGCTCGGCTTCGGATCCGCCGAGGAGGGCTTCGTACGGGTCGGGGAAGTCCGTCCCGCCCGGCATCGCGGGCATGGGGTGATCGGCGAGGGCGACCAGGTCGGAGACCCCGTACCAGTCGACGACGGCCAGCACGCCCGTCTCCCCGCTCCCCACGCCGTGCGCACCCTCAAGCGCCTCGGCCTCCGGGCTGTCCGGGCCGACCAGACCGGCGAGCGCGGCCAGGTGGCCACCCGCGGACTCGCCCCACACGCCGATCCGGTCACCGTCCAGGCCGAGGGCGGCGGCGAACTTTCGGACGTAGCGGATCGCGGCCTTCACATCGTGCAGCTGGGCCGGGAACGGGGCCTCCAGGCTGTGCCGGTAGTCGATCGAGACGAGCGCGAGCCCCGCCTCCAGGACCGCCCCGTGCAGCAGCTCCACCGGCACGGTCGGCGGCGGGTAACGCCGGTCGCCGTCGAGCCAGCCGCCGCCGTGGATCCATATCACCACCGGGAAGGGACCCTCCCCGGCCGGGACCCGGACGTCCAGCAGGCGGGGACGGAACCCGGGCGTGGTCGCGTACGTGACCCCGTCGAAGTGGCGGATCCCGTGCTCGTCCGTCACGGCGGGGTCCGGTGCCCGGTAGGGCGGGGGCGGCCAGGTCATGTCGGCGAGGTCGACTGCGGCAGGGAGCGGTTGCGTCATTGCGGCCCTTCCAAATTCTGCGCGGCCCCGGAGGCCCGCAAGCACGGGGCACGGCTTCGTAACGTATGTCCGAAATGCTTGCACGGGACCTTCGGGGAGACTTAACGTGTTACACGTGTAATCACGACTGTAGCGACGCACTTCCGCAGACCACAAGCCCGGGGGCAGTCCGAGTTCCCCGCCGGTTACACGAGCCACAGCACGGGTTCCGTCGCCTTCCCCCTCCGGGAGCACGCCATGCTCACCTCCACCACTCCTCCCGCCCCGATCGCCGGCGCCGCCCCGCGGGTGACCGGTGCCGCCCCGCAGCCCACCGGCACCGCCTCCCCGACCTGCGGCTTCGCCCGCTGGGCGCCGGATCCCGGCGCGGCGGCCGTCCCCCTGATGCGCTCCCGCGTGCGGGCCGTCCTCGACGGCTGGCGGGTCACCGCCGAGCTCGCGGACGTCCTGCTGCTGGCCGTCAGCGAGCTCGTCGGCAACGTCGTCCTGCACGCCGGCCCCGTCGGCCGCATGCGCGTCGGAGTGTCCCTCCGAGGGGGCTGGATCCAGCTCGACGTCACCGACGGAGCGGCCCGGCTCCCCCGGCTGCCACACCCCCGCACCGAGGCCGACCCGGACGCCGAGAGCGGGCGCGGCCTGCTGATCGTGCAGCTGATGACCGCCGAGATCGGCGGGCAACTCAGCGTCATCGCCGAGGAGTTCGGCAAGACGGTCCGGGTGCGCGTCCCGGCCGCCTGACATATCGGGGAGGCCGTCACTGCGGTGAAATATCTCGGAGAATTGACGTACGCCAAATTATCGAGATACTTGCCCCATCTCCCCCGCTGCTCCCTGATTGAGGTGCCGCCCCATGGAGCTCTCCCCTTCGGCACACGCCGACTCCTTCTGCCGCGACCGGCTTCCGCCCTTCTCGCTCTGGCCCGAACTCCACTTCGACCTGCCGGAGTTGGCCTACCCGGACCGGCTCAACTGCGCCCACAGCCTCCTCGACGACGCCGTCGAGCGCTGGGGCCCCGATCGCCCCTGCCTGCTGACCCCGACCGAGAGCTGGACGTACGGCGACCTGCTGCGCCGCGCCGGCCAGGTCGCCCAGGTGCTCACCGAGGACCTGGGCCTGCGGCCCGGGAACCGCGTCCTGCTGCGCGGTCCGAACAACCCGTGGCTCGTCGCCGCCTGGTTCGGCGTGCTCAAGGCCGGCTGTGTGGCCGTCACCACCGTGCCGCTGCTGCGCGCCGCCGAGCTCGCCGAGCTGTCGGGGATCAGCCGGCCCTCGGTCGCCCTCTGCGACCACCGCTACCTGGAAGAACTCGAAGCGGCCGGCCGCGCGGAGGCAGCCGGCCAGGACGGCGGCCCCCTGCGCGTGATCGCGTACGGCGGCCCCGGCGAAGGTGACCTCACGGCCCGCTGCGCGGCCAAGGACGGGGTCTTCGCCAGCGTCGAGACCGCCGCGGACGACGTCGCGCTGATCGCCTTCACCTCCGGTACGACCGGGCGGCCCAAGGCCACCCTGCACTTCCACCGGGACGTACTCGCCAACGCCGCCACCTTCTCCCGGCACGTCCTGCGGCCCCTCCCCGACGACGTGTTCACCGGCACTCCGCCGCTCGCGTTCACCTTCGGCCTCGGCGGGCTGGTGGTCTTCCCCCTGCGGGTCGGCGCCGCCACCCTGCTCATCGAACAGGCGACGCCCCGGCAGCTGGCCGACCTCGTCGCCGCGCACGGGGTGACCGTGCTGTTCACCGCGCCCACCGCGTACCGCGCGATCATGGCCGACGGCGCGGCCGGTCTGCTGGCCGGTCTGCGCCGCTGCGTATCGGCGGGGGAACCCCTGCCCTCCTCCGTGTGGGAGGAGTTCCACGCCGCCACCGGGCTGCGCATCATCGACGGCATCGGCGCCACCGAGATGCTGCACGTGTTCATCTCCGCGGCCGACGAGGACATCCGGCCCGGCTCCACCGGCCGGCCCGTGCCGGGCTACCGCGCCGCCGTGGTCGACGAGCACGGCGTGCCCGTTCCCGACGGGCAGCCCGGCCTGCTGGCCGTGACCGGCCCCACGGGCTGCCGCTACCTCGACGACCCGCGCCAGTCCACGTACGTCCGCGGCGGCTGGAACATCACCGGTGACACCTACGTCCGCGATGCCGACGGCTACTTCTGGTACGTGGCCCGGAGCGACGACATGATCGTCTCCTCGGGATACAACATCGCCGGACCCGAGGTCGAGAAGGCCCTGACGGGCCATCCCGACGTGGTGGACTGCGCGGTCGTCGGGGTGCCCGACGACCGGCGGGGCATGCTGGTGAAGGCCTACGTGGTCCTGCGCGCCGGGGTCCCGGCCGTGGAGGCGACCGCCCGCGAGCTCCAGCGGCACGTCAAGGCGGCCATCGCGCCGTTCAAGTACCCGCGCGCCGTGGAGTTCGTCACCGAACTCCCCCGCACGGAGACCGGCAAGCTCAGACGCGGAGAACTGCGCACCAGAGCGAGGGAGTCGGCGACCCTGCACGCGCCCGCGGTCCCGGCAGTCCCGGCAGTCCCGGCAGTCCTTGCGGCCCCGACGGCCCCGGTCGCCGCGGCGCCGGCGGCGCTCCCGGCGGCCGACGGGGGGTGCGCCGCCGGCTGCCCCGAGGCCGAGGTGCCGCGCCTGCCCAGCGTCGTCATCGAACGCCGCGTCGAATGGCCCGACACCGACGCGGCGGGCCACTACCACCACTCCACCGTGGTGCGCTGGGTCGAGGCGGCCGAGGCCGTGCTGCTGCGCCGCCTGGGGCTGTCGCACCTGTTCGGCAGCACGCCCCGGGTCCACTTCGAGGCCGACTACCGGGCCCGGCTCTGGTTCGGCGAGGCCGTGCGGACGGAACTGCGCGTCACCAAGGTCGGCGCCAGCTCGCTCCACTACGCCTTCAGCGTCCACGGCGAGGAGGGCACGGAGGCCGCCACCGGCCGCATGGTCATCGCCCACTCCGCCGCCCGGGCCACCGGGACCACCCCGTGGCCCGCCGAGGTCCGCGAGGTCCTCACGAAGGCGGGCCCGCAGGCCCCCGAACTGATCGAGAACAACCGAGGAGGCGCCCCGTGCGCGTAGCAGTCATCGGAGGCGGGCCGGGCGGCCTGTACTTCGCCGCCCTGGCCAAGCAGCTCTCCCCGCACTGGGAGATCACCGTCTGGGAGCGCAACGCCCCGGACGACACCTTCGGGTTCGGGGTCGTCTTCTCCGACGAGACCCTGGACGGCATCGCGCAGGCCGATCCCGCGGTGTTCGCCGCGATGTCCGCGGAGTTCGCCCGCTGGAGCGATGTCGACGTGCACCACCGCGGCCGGACCCTCACCTCCGGCGGCCACGGCTTCGCCGCCCTGGGCCGCCGCCGGCTGCTCGGCATCCTCCAGGACCGCTGCGCCGCCCTGGAGGTGGACGTCCGCTACCGCACCCAGGCCCCGCCGCCCGGCCAACTGGCCGCCGAGTACGACCTGGTGGTCGCCTGCGACGGGGTGCGCTCGGCGACCCGCGCCGCCTACGCCGACACCTTCGCCGCCGACCTGGACGAGCGTTCGGGCCGCTACATGTGGCTCGGCACCGACAAGGTCTTCGAGGCCTTCACCTTCATCGTCGCGGAGCAGGACTTCGGCACCCTGCAGGTGCACGCGTACCCGTACGACGGGACCCGCTCGACCTTCATCGTCGAGATGGACGAGGACAGCTGGGAGCGCGGCGGCTTCGCCGGTCCCGCGGGCCGCGAACTGCCGCCCGGCACCAGCGACGAGGAGTCCATCCGGCGCTGCGAGGAGCTCCTCGCCGACCATCTGGACGGGCACCGGCTCATCCCCAACAACTCCAAGTGGCTCCGCTTCACGACGGTGCGCAACCGCACCTGGCGCCACGGCAACACCGTGCTGCTCGGGGACGCCGCGCACACCGCGCACTTCTCCATCGGCTCCGGCACCAAGCTGGCCATGGAGGACGCGCTCGCACTGGCCGCGTGCCTGCACGAGCACCCCGACGTGGAGAGCGCACTGGCCGCGTACGAGGACGAGCGCAGGCCGGTGGTGGAGTCCACCCAGCGCGCTGCCCAGGCCAGCCTCGAATGGTTCGAGAACATCGACCGGTACACGGGCCAGGACCCGGCGCAGTTCGCCTTCAACCTGCTGACCCGCAGCCGCCGCGTCACCTACGACGGGCTGCGCGCCCGCGACGAGGAGTTCACCGCCGCCGTCAACACCTCGGCTCCGGTGCCCCCGATGTTCCAGCCCTTCCGGCTCGGCGGCCTGCTCCTGCGCAACCGGGTCGTCGTCCCTCCCATGGCCCTGTCCACGGCCCGCGAGGGGGTCCCGGGCGACTTCGACCTGGTCCACCTGGGCACCCAGGCCCTCGGCGGATCGGCCCTGGTCATCGCCGGCATGACGGCGGTCAGCGCCCGCGGCCGGAGCGACGCGGGCTGTCCCGGCCTGTGGACCGACGAGCAGGAGGCCGCCTGGCGGCGGATCGCCGACTTCGTGCACGCGCAGTCGGACACCTGCCTGGGCATCCAGCTCACCCACGCGGGCCGCAGGGCGGCCGCCGGACCCCTGCTGGCCGCGTCCGCGCTGCCCTGGGACGGGCGCAGCCCGGTCCCCCGCGAGGCGACCCGGGCCGACATGGACCTGGTCGTACGGGACTTCGTGCGCGCGGCCGAGCGCGCCGACCGGGCCGGCTTCGACGTACTGGAACTCCAGTACGGGCACGGCCACCTGCTCTCCGGGTTCCTGTCGCCCCTGACCAACCGGCGCACCGACGAGTACGGCGGCGCGGTGGCCGGGCGGCTGCGCTTCCCCCTCGAGGTGCTGCGCGCGGTACGGGCGGTGTGGCCGGCCGGCAAGGCCCTGCTGGTCCGGATCTCCGCCACGGACTGGGCGGAGGGCGGGCTGGACGAGGCCGATGCCGTGGAGATCGCCCGCGCGCTGGCCGATGCGGGCGCCGATGCGATCGACGTCTCCTCCGGCGAGGTCGTGCCCCACGAGCGGCCCCTCTTCGGCCGCAGCTACCAGACGCCCTACGCGGACCTGATCCGCAACGCCACCGGGGTGCCGACCGTCGCGGTCGGCGCGATCTCCTCGTACGACGACGTCAACTCGGTGATCCTGGCGGGCCGGGCCGACCTGTGCGCCGTGGGGCGCGCCCAGCTCCACGACCCCTTGTGGACCCTGCACGCGGCCGCCGCACAGGGCTACCGCGGGCCCGCCGCGCCCTGGGCCCGGTCCTGGCAGGCCGGTTCCGGCCGGCCGCCCGCCGCCCGGACCGACCGGGTGCCGCCCCGCCTCGAACTGCTGCGGCGGCCCGCCGCACCGGTGCACCAGCGCTGGCTGCCGCGCGTCACAGCGCCGGCCCACTGAACCGCGGAGATCCCCATGGACCCTCAGTCCCAGTCCCAGTCCCAGTCCCAGTCCCAGGCCCAGGCCAAGGCCAAGGCCAAGGCCAAGGCCCAGGCCCAGTCGCCGGCCGGGCCCCAGTCCCAGCTCCAACCCCAGTCCAAGTACCGGTCCCAGCAGGACCTGCCCCGCTTCACGGCCGCCGCCGTGCAGGCCGCTCCCGTCTTCCTCGATCCCGACGCCACGGTCGACAAGGCCGTCGCCCTGATCGCCGAAGCCGCCGGGAACGGGGCCCGGCTCGTCGTCTTCCCCGAGGCGTTCCTCCCCGGCTATCCGTACTGGAACTGGACGATGAACCCGGTCCAGGGCTCGCCCTGGTTCGAGCGGCTCCAGCGTGCGTCCGTCGACCTCGACGGCCCGCACGTCCACGCCCTGCGCGTGGCGGCGCGCCGGTACGGGATCGTCCTCGTCATCGGCATCAACGAACGCGCCGCGCACAGCCTCGGGGTGCTCTACAACACCCTGCTCACCATCGGCACCGAAGGTGAACTGCTCGGCGTGCACCGCAAGCTGGTGCCCACCTGGGCCGAGAAGCTGACGTGGACCGGCGGCGACGGCAGCTCGCTGCGCGTCCACCGCACCCCCGTCGGCCCGCTCGGCGCGCTCGCCTGCGGGGAGAACACCAACACCCTGGCCCGTTTCACCCTGCTGGCCCAGGGCGAACTGGTCCACGCCTCCTGCTACATCGCCCTGCCCGTGGCCCCGGCCGACTACGACATGGCCGAGGCGATCGCCGTGCGGACCGCCGCCCACAGCTTCGAGGGCAAGGTCTTCTCCGTCGTCGCCTGCTCCACGATCTCCCCGGAGATCGTCGACGCGGTCGCCGGGGACGACGAGGAGGTACGGGCCCTGTTCGCCCGCCCGCGCAGCGCCCTGTCCGGCATCTTCGGCCCGGACGGGCGCCCGGTGACGGAGCCGCTCGTCGACGTGGAGGGCATCGTCTACGGCGAGATCGACCTGGCCCGGTGCATCCGGCCCAAGCAGATGCACGACATCACCGGCCACTACAACCGCTTCGACGTCTTCCGGCTCGAAGTCGACAACCGGCCCCGCCAGCCGGTCACTTTCACCGCGCCCCTGTCCGCGAGCCCGTCTGAATACCCGTCCGGACCACTGCCCGGACCCCTGCCCGGACCCCTGCCCGAAGCCCTGTCCGAAGCCCTGTCCGGACCACTGCCCGCAGCCCTGTCGACGCCCCTGTCCGGACCGCTCGACACCGCTCCCGAGGAGGACGCATGACCATCGAACAGGACGACACCGCGCTCGGCCGCGCACGGGTCCTCGACACCCCCGAACTCACCGCGTACTACGCCGAGCTCGAAGCCCGCGAGGCCGGCGCGCTGTGGACCGTGGCCAATGACATCGAGCCCTGGTACCCGCAGCCCAAGTCCGTTCCGGTGCTGTGGCGTTACGAGGAACTGCGCCCCCTGGTCCGCAAGGCCCTCGACCTCGTCAGGGCCGATGACGCGGGCCGCCGTGTGGTCATGCTCGTCAACCCCGGCCGCAAGGACGTCAGCGCCGCCGCCGGACTCCTCTACACCGGGCTCCAGATCATGGGCCCCGGCGAGGCCATGACCGCCCACCGCCACCAGGCGGCCGCGCTGCGCTTCGTGCACGAGGGCACCGGGGCCTGGACGATCGTCGACGGCCAGAAGCTGAAGGTCGGCCCCCGCGACTTCGCCATCACCCCGAACGGCACCTGGCACGAGCACGGCAACGACGGGACCGAAGCCCCGGTGATCTGGCAGGACGGCCTCGACATCCCCCTGGTCAACGCCCTGGACTCCGGGTTCTACGAGGTCCACCCCGAGCTGTACCAGACCCCCGGCAAGGTGATCAACTCCTCGGTCCTGAGCTACGGCGGCAACCTGCTGCCGTACGGCATGGAGAAGTGGACGCGGCCTTACTCCCCGCTGCTCGCCTTCCCCTGGGAGCCCACCTACGAGGCGCTGCGCAACCTGGCCAAGGCCTCCGGGGGTTCCCCGTACGACGGGGTGATCGCCGAGTACACCAACCCCCTCACGGGCGGCTCCGTCATGCCCACCATGAGCGCCCACATGCAGCTGCTGCGCCCCGGACAGGCGACGCTGGCCCACCGCCACACCGGGTCGGTGATCTACACGGCGGCCAAGGGGCGCGGGGTGTCGGTGATAGCCGGGCAGCGCTTCGAGTGGCAGCAGGGCGACGTCTTCTGCGTCCCCTCCTGGGCCTGGCACGAGCACCACAACCTCGACCCGTCCGAGGACGCCTGCCTGTTCTCCTTCAACGACTTCCCCGTCATGCGCTCCCTCGGGTTCCACCGCGAAGAGGCGTACCCGGACAACGGCGGGCACCAGCCGGTGTCCTGACCGGCCGCGCACCCCTTCCCTTCCTTCCCTCCTTCCCGCAAGCCTTCAAGGAGCCACCGATGCGACTCGTCACGTACACGCCCGCCACCGGCCCCGCCGACCGCCTCGGCGCCCAGGTCGACGACCTGGTGTACGACCTCGCGGCCCTCGCCCGGCACGTGGGCGCCGAACTCCCCGGCGACCTGCTCTCGTTCGTCCGGGCGGGCGAAGCCGCCCGCGAGACCGCCGCCCGTCTGCTGGACGGCGACCCCACCGACCGGCCCGCCGGGGCCGTCCACCGGCTCGAGGACGTCACGCTCGGCGCCCCGCTGCGCCCCGGCAAGGTCATCGGGGTCGGGCTGAACTACGTGGAGCACGTGGCGGAGTCCAGCCGGAGCCTGGACACCGACAAGGAACTCCCGCCGCGTCCGGTGCTGTTCAGCAAGCCCGCCACCGCCGTCACGGGGCCCGGGCAGCCGATCCTGCACAACGGCGACCTCACCTCCCAGCTCGACTGGGAGTGCGAACTCGCCGTGGTCATCGGCCGCACCGCCTTCCGGGTGACCGAGGAGGAGGCGTACGACCACATATTCGGCTACAGCATCGTCAACGACATCAGCGCCCGCGACCAGCGCCGCTCGGGCCAGTGGTTCTTCTCCAAGGGCCAGGACTCCTACGCCCCCTTCGGCCCCGCCGTGGTCACCGCCGACGAGGTCCCGGACCCGATGGCCCTGGATCTCGAACTGCGCGTCAACGGCGTCACCAAGCAGAAGTCGAACACCCGCCACATGCTGTTCCCCATCGCCCGGCTCATCGCCGACATCAGCTCCGGCGTGACCCTGGAGCCCGGCGACGTCATCGCCACGGGTTCCCCCTCGGGCGTCGGCGCGGGCATGGTCCCGCCGGAGTTCCTCGTGCCGGGAGACACCGTCGAGGCCACCGTCGAGATCATCGGCACCCTCTCCAACCCCGTCGTCGACGCGCGCTGACCCGCCGCCCAGCCGTGTAATCCACCCGAGCCACCAGGAGGCAGTTGTGCCGCACGACCCCGTCCGCACCTACCGCATCGGCCAGATCGTGCCGAGCTCGAACGTCACGATGGAGACCGAGGTGCCGGCCATCCTGCGAGCCCGGCACGCCGTCGCGCCGGAACGCTTCACCTTCCACTCCAGCCGCATGCGGATGACGCACGTGACGCCCGAGCAGCTGCGGGCCATGGACGCCGACTCCGACCGCTGCGCCGTGGAACTCTCCGACGCACGGGTCGACGTACTGGGTTACGCCTGTCTGGTGGCCATCATGAGCATGGGGCTGGGCTACCACCGCACCTCCGAGGAGCGGCTGCACGCGCGCACCGCGGAGAACGGGGCCCCCGCCCCGGTGGTCACCAGCGCCGGGGCCCTGGTGCACGGGCTGCACACCATGGGCGCCCGGAAGGTGGTCCTGCTGGCCCCCTACATGCGTCCCCTCACCCAGACCGTCGTGGACTACCTCACCCACGAGGGCATCGAGGTCCTCGACCACCAGGCCCTGGAGATCCCCGACAACCTCGAGGTGGCCGCGCACGATCCGGCCAGGCTGCCCGGCCTGGCCCGCGCCCTGGACTACGCCGACGCCGACGCGGTGGTGCTCTCCGCGTGCGTGCAGATGCCCTCGCTCGGCGCCATCGAGGAGGCCGAGCAGCTGCTCGGCAAGCCGGTCGTCTCCGCGGCCGTCTGCACCGCCCACCAGATGCTGCGCGCCCTCGACCTGCCGGCCGTGGCACCCGGGGCGGGTCACCTCCTCTCGGGGGCGTACGCGCAGGCCCCCCTCGCGCGGCGGGCGGCTGCGGGGCAGTGACCCCGGCTGGATAGGATCACCTCCGCACACAACGGAAGGTGATCATGTCGGACAGCCCCCTCAGGCCCAGCTCGTTGATCAGCACGGTCTACGGGGCGTTCCTGCGCGGAGACGGCGGCTGGATCTCCATCGCCGACCTGATCACGCTCATGTCGGAGCTCGGGGTGGAGAGCCAGGCGGTCCGCTCCGCGATGTCACGGCTCAAGAAGAAGGGCGTCCTGGAGCCGGAGCGCCGCGGCGCCACCGGCTACCGGCTCAGCCCCGCCGTCCACCCCGTCTTCGACGCGGGTGACCGGCGGATCTTCGCCAGCCTGGAACCGGCGGACCTGGCGGACGGCTGGGCCCTGGCGGTCTTCTCCGTACCGGAGTCCGAGCGCTCCCACCGCTACCAGCTGCGGACCCGGCTGACCTGGCTCGGCTTCGGCAACATCGCCCCCGGCGTGTGGCTGGCGCCGGGCCGGCTCCTGGAGGACGCCCGCGACATGCTGGTGCGGCTCGGGCTGAGCGAGTACGTCCACCTGTTCGCGGCGGCCGACTACGCCGCGTTCAGCGATCTGCCCGGGGCGGTGAGCTCCTGGTGGGACTTCCCCGCGATCCAGGCGCAGTACGCCGCCTTCACCGCGGCGTACGCGCCGGTCGCCGCCCGGCTCGCGGGCCGGGGCGGCGCCCCGGACCCGGCGGACGCCTTCCGCCACTACGTGCCGATGCTCACCGAGTGGCGCCGGCTGCCCTACCTCGACCCGGGTCTGCCCGCCGAACTGCTCCCGGCGGACTGGAACGCGGTGGGCGCCCGGCAGGTCTTCCAGCAGCTGCACGAGGTGCTCGCCGGACCGGGCCTCGCGCACGTGCGGAGCGTGACCGGCGCGGCTTAGGCCGTCCGGTCGGGACGACTCGCCGATCACCGCCCTCGATCAGAGCCGGGAGCAGCTGCCCCTGCTCGGCGGAGTGCGCTCCGGGAAAAGTTGAGAATTGTTCACTTTCCATTGACAGGGTGGGTCCGGGGACCCGAAAGTGCCGTGAGCAACGCGCCCGACGGCACTTCCCCGCACCCGTGTTGGGGATCCGCGCCGCCCCGACCGAAGCGAGTCCGCATGACAGCGCCCGTACCGCAGTTCCCGGCCGGTTTCCTCTGGGGGGTCTCCGCCTCCGCCTTCCAGATCGAGGGCTCGCCCACGGCCGACGGCCGGGGCCCCTCCTCCTGGGACGCCTTCACCAGGGAGCGGGGGCGCGTCAAGGACGGCTCGCACGCGGAGGTGGCCACCGACCACTACCGCCGCTACCGCGAGGACGTGGCGCTGATGGGCGGCCTCGGGGTGGACGCCTACCGGTTCTCGGTCTCCTGGTCCCGCGTCCTGCCCGAGGGCGGCGGGCCCGTGAACCGGGCGGGGCTGGACTTCTACGACCGGCTCGTCGACGAGCTCTGCGCCGCGGGGATAGCCCCGGTGCCCACCCTCTTCCACTGGGACACCCCGCTGGCCCTGGAGGAGCGGGGCGGCTGGCTGGAGCGCGACACGGCCGAGCGGTTCGCGGCGTACGCCTCGGTGGTCGCGGAGCGCCTCGTCGACCGCGTGCCCATGTGGATCACCATCAACGAGCCCGCCGAGGTCACCCTCCTCGGCTACGGCCTCGGTGAGCACGCCCCCGGGAAGCAGCTCGTCTTCGACGCCCTGCCCGCCGCCCACCACCAGCTCCTGGCCCACGGGCTGGGCGTACAGGCCCTGCGGGCGGCGGGCGCCCGCCAGATCGGCATAGCCGCCTCGCACAGCCCGGTCTGGGCCGCGGGCGAGGGCGAAGAGGACCGTGCCGCCGCCGAGTTGTACGACACGCTCACCAACCGCCTCTTCGCCGACCCGATCCTGACCGGCGCCTACCCGGACGGTCTGGAGGCCCTCCTGCCCGGCCCGGTGGCGCAGGACCTGAAGGCGATCTCGGCCCCGCTGGACTGGTACGGGGTCAACTACTACAACCCGATGCTCGTCGGCGCCCCGACCCCGGCCGGCTCCGCCGACTTCGGCGGCATCGAGATCCCCTCCGGCCTGCCCTTCGACATCCGGCAGATCGAGGGGTACGAGCGCACCGACTTCGACTGGCCGGTGGTCCCGGACGGGCTGCGCGAACTGCTCGCCACCCTGCGCGAGCGCTACGGTGACCGGCTGCCGCCCCTCTACATCACCGAGAACGGCTGCTCCTACGGTGACGGGCCCGACCCGGGCACGGGCCGGATCGAGGACGCGCGCCGGATCGCCTACCACGAGGGCCATGTGCGCGCCCTGCACCGGGCGATGGCCGAAGGGGCCGACGTGCGCGGCTACTTCATCTGGTCGATCCTCGACAACTTCGAGTGGGCGGAGGGCTACCGGCAGCGGTTCGGGCTCGTCCACGTCGACTACGAGACGCTGGCGCGGACCCCCAAGGAGTCGTACGCCTGGTACCGCGACCTGATCAGGAGCGGCAGATGACGGCCGGGCCGGAGGCTGCGGAGGGCGCGGAAGGCGCCGAGGGAGCCGAAGGCCCGGAGAGCGCGCAGGGCCCGCGGGACGCGGAGGGAGCCGAAGGCCCGGAGAGCGCGCAGGGCCCGCGGGACGCGGAGGCCGGCGCCTCGCCCGGCGGTCGCTGGGTGAGCGCGCTGTCCCTGGCCAACCTCGGTGTCTGGGTGGGCTGGTTCGGCCCGCTGCAACTGCTCCTGGCGCGCCAGGCCGAGCACCTCGCCCCCGACCACAAGGCCTCCACCCTCGCCGTGGTGACCGGACTGGGGGCGGCCGTCTCGATGGTCGCCAACCCCGTCTTCGGCGCCCTGTCCGACCGTACGACGGCGCGCGCGGGCCGCCGTATCCCCTGGGTGGTCGCCGGGGTGGCGGGCGGGGCCGCCGGCCTGGTGGTGCTGGCGCTGGCGCAGGGCGTCGCGGTCGTGATCGCGGGCTGGTGCCTGGTCCAGCTCGCGCTCAACGCCGCCTTCGCCGCGCTCACCGCGGCCGTCCCCGACCAGGTCCCGCCCCGGCAGCGCGGACTGGTCGGCGGCTGGCTGGGCGTCTCCCAGGTCGTCGGCATCCTGATCGGCACGGCGCTGGCCACGGTCGCGGGCGGGATCACCGCCGGCTACCTGGCCTGCGCGGCCTTCTCCGTGCTCGCGGCGGTGCCGTACGTACTGATGCGGCGCGACTCGGTGCTCGCCCCCACCGCCCGGCCGCCCTTCCGGTGGCGGACCTTCCTGACCGGCTTCTGGATCGATCCGAGGCGCCATCCGGACTTCGGCTGGGCCTGGCTCACCCGGTTCCTCATGAACCTGTCCTACTCCATCAGCACGATGTACCTGCTCTACTACCTCACCGACGCCGTGCGCTACGGGGGCGACGCGGACACCGGCGTCCTGATCCTGACCGCGCTGAACGCGCTCGCCCTGCTCGCCACGGTGGTGATCAGCGGCATCCGGTCGGACCGCAGCGGCCGCCGGAAGGTCTACGTCATCCGCTCGGGGCTGGTCATCGGCGCGGCCACGCTGCTGCTCGCCGGCTGGCAGACCTGGACCGGCGCGATCGTCGCCTCACTCGTCCTCGGCCTCGGCTTCGGCGTGTACACGGCGGTGGACTTCGCCCTGCTCACGGACGTGCTGCCGACCGCGGAGGACCGGGGCAGGGACCTGGGCGTGATCAACATCGCCAATTCGATGCCGCAGGTCCTGGCCCCCGTGATCGCGGCCCCGGTCGTCACCCACCTCGGCGGGTACACGGCCCTGTACACACTCGCGGGCGCCCTGGCCCTCGCGGGATCGGTGCTGGTCCGCCGGATCCGCTCGGTTCCGTAGGCCATCCGCACCCTCCGTGAGAACCGGCACATTCCTCACCCTTTTCGTCGCATTTGGCCCAAGCTTGTACGGACCGGATTCCAGAGCGACAGGGAGAGACATGCGACGCGCCCAGGGCCGTACGGCCACCACGCGGATCGCCCTGATATCGGCGGGCACGGCCGTCGTCCTCGGCCTCGGCGGGTTCAGCGCAGGTGCCGCGACCGCCGAGGGCCGGCCCGCGGGCGACCGCGCGGCCGGCTCCGGAACCTCCTCCGCAGCCGGCAGTGGAGCTGGTGCCGGAGCCGGAGCCGCCGTCGGGCAGAAGACGCTCTCCTCCTTCACCGTCGCCTTCCCGTCCGCGCCGTACCGCACCCACAACATCGCGCGCGCCGTGGAGCTGATCAACGGCGCCGTGGTCCAGCCCGGCGAGATCTGGAGCTTCAACGGGGCGGTGGGCGAGCGGACCCTGGAGAACGGCTTCGTCGACGGCATCATGATCAACGACGGCCGTTACGTGAAATCGCCCGGCGGCGGCGTCTCGGCGGTCGCCACGACCATGTACAACGCCATGTTCTTCGCGGGCCTGAAGCCGGTGGAGCACGGGGCCCACTCGTTCTACATCGAGCGGTACCCCGAGGGCCGCGAGGCCACCGTCGCCTGGGGCACCCTGGACCTGCGCTGGCAGAACGACTCCGGACACCCCGTCACCATCAGGGCCGCGTCCACCGACACCTCGGTGACCGTCACCCTCCTCGGCACGAAGCGGTACGACGAGGTACACGCGACCAAGGGCCCGCGCACCCACATCACGCCGCCCGCCCAGCGCACCATCGCCGGCCCCACATGTGAGGCCCAGACCCCGCTGGAAGGGTTCGACGTCTCCGTCGACCGGGTCTTCGTCCGGGGCGGCCACGAGGTCCGCCGCGAGACGTTCCGTACGCACTACACCCCGCGCGACGAGGTCACCTGCGTCCCGGAGTCCCCCACGGCCACACCCGGCCCCACGACCTCGGACGCCCCCGGGTCCCCGGCCGCCCCCGCGGCGCCGACCGCGGCCCCGGCGCCCACCGCGTCCGCCACGGCCGGTACGACACCGGCCGGCTGAGCGGCCCCCGGCAGTCCCCGGCAGTCCCCGGGCCCGCTCAGGGCGTGATCAGGATCTTTCCGCGCGCCTCGCCCCGGTGCTGGCGGTCGATGGCCTCCGGGGCCCCGGCGAGCGGGCAGGTGTACTGGACCGCCGGGGACAGGGCCCCCTCCTCGACGTAGCGCCCGAGGACCTCCAGGTCGGCCTGGAGCTCGACGGCCATGAACCCCTTGAGGCCGTGGCGCACGAAGGGGTTCAGCAGCGCGGCGCGCAGGATCCGCTCCATGCCGCCCAGCCAGCGGCCGCCCCCCTCGCCGCCGATGATCACGAGCGTCCCGCGCGGGGTCAGTGCGCGCCTGAGGTGGGACAGGGAGCGGTTGCCCGCGGTGTCCAGGACTAGGTCGTAGTGGCGCGTGCCGTCGGCGAACTCCTCGCGGGTGTAGTCGATGACCTCGTCCGCGCCGAGCCCGCGCACCAGCTCCGTCTTCGCCGTGCTGCACACCCCGGTGACGTGCGCCCCGAAGGCCTTGGCCAGCTGCACCGCGAGGGTGCCCACCCCGCCCGCGGCTCCGATCACCAGGACCCGATGCCCGGGCCGCACGCGCCCCGCGTCGCGCAGGGCCTGGAGCGCGGTGAGCCCGGAGATCGGGAGCGCCGCGGCCTCTTCCAGGGGCAGGCCGGCGGGCTTGTGCGCGAGCTTGTCCTGCCGGGCGGTCGCGTACTCGGCGAAGGAGCCCTCGCAGATCCCGAACACCTCGTCCCCCGCGCGGAAGGCGCTCACCCCCTCGCCGACCGCCTCCACCCGGCCCGAGACCTCCCGTCCGCGCACCGGGACCTTGGGCGCGCGCAGTCCGTAGCCCATGAGCCGCAGCAGGTAGGGCCTGCCGCTCATGAGGTGCCAGACCCCGGCGTCCACGGCGGCGCCCCGGACGGCTATCAGCACCTCGCCGCTGCCCGGGCTCGGTGTCCCGATGTCCCTCAGCTCCAGTACGTCACTGGAGCCGTACCTGTCCTGCACGATCGCCTTCACGGCGCCGTCCCTTCCTCGTCGGCGTACTGGAATACCTGTTCGAGCGGTACCGCGAAGACCCGGGCGATCCTGAAGGCCGTCTCCAGCGAGGGCGAGTAGCGCCCCTTCTCGATGGCGATGACGGTCTGGCGGGTCACGCCGACGCGCTCCGCGAGCTCCGCCTGGGTCATCTCCCCGCGCTCGAAGCGCAGGACCCTGATCCGGTTCGTGATGCCGGTGGGCTTCACCACGACTGGAACCCCCAGCGGTAGGCGGCGAGCTTCACCACGGAAGCGAGCACCGCCGAGAGGACGAAGCCCAGGTAGATGGCATTGGAGATCCAGAAGCGGTCCGCCCCGGCCATGGACAGGATCAGCGCGGTCACCGCTCCGATGACCAGGAAGGACTGCCCGGCGTGCTCGCCGAGGCGGCCGATCTCCTTGTCCCGCTGGTCCTTGGCGTCGGCCTCGCCCGGCGCGGCCGCCGCCACCGCGATGTTCAGGAGGATCGAGACCGCGATGGCACCCCCGACCGTCCAGAGCAGCGGCGCGATGTACGGGGCTTCCACGAGGGGAACCCCGCCGTCGGCCCGGCCCAGTACGAGGGCCAGGTAGACCGCGTACCCGGCGACCGCGACCACCCCCATGATCCATGCGCGCTTCTCCTCGAAGGCCATGACCGCACCCGCTCCCATGTAAAACAACTTTGACATGGAGAATGTAAAAAGATCCGTACCCCGTGTCAATGATTTCTTACATTGGATCCTTCGGGTCCTTCATACTGATCTTCATGAACGACACGGCCATCGCGCTCACCCTGGAACGGATCTCCGGACACCGGAGCCGGTTCGACGCCCGCTTCACGCAGTACTTCGACACCCTCGGGGACCGGCTCGACCTCCCGCTGCCGAGCCGGTTCGCACCGCGCGCCCTGGAGCTGCTGCGGGAACTGTCGATGCGCGGCGGCAAGCGCCTGCGGGTCGTCCTGCTGTACGAGGCGGCCCGGCTGGTGAGCACCGAGGAGCCGGCGGGGCTGGTGGAGGCCGGGCTGAGCCTGGAGCTGCTGCAGACGCACGGGCTCGTCCACGACGACATCATCGACGACGCGCCCCTGCGGCGCGGCGGGCCCTCCACGTACTACGCCTACCGGGAGGAGCTGCCCGAGGACCTCCCGGCCGCCCTCGGTCTCGCCGTACTGGCCGGCGACCTGGCCGCGTTCCTGTCGATGCAGGTGCTGCTGGAGGCCGACGCGCCCCCGGAGCTGCGCCAGGCACTGCTCGCCGTCCAGATACGCACGGCGGCCGAGACGGTGGCCGGGCAGATCGCGGATCTGGAGCGGGACTCGCTCGGGACTCCCGACGAGGAGTTCCTGCACGCCGTCACCGACTTCAAGAGTGCGCGGTACTCCATCCTGGCGCCGCTGACCATGGGCCTGCTCGCTGCGGGCGGGGACCCCGCGCCCCATCGCGAGCGGCTGCACCGGTACGCCCGCCTGGTGGGGATCGGCGAGCAGATGCGCGACGACTTCCTGGACCTGTTCGGCGAGTCCGCCGAGGTGGGCAAGTCCACCGGGGCCGACATCCGCTCCGGGCGCCGCACCTACGCCGTCAACGCGGTCCTGGCCCGGGCGGGCGCGGCCGACGCGGCCCTGGTGGAGGCCACCCTCGGCGATCCGGAGTGCACGGACGACACCATCGCCCGGATCCGGGAGATCGCCCGCGAGAGCGGAGCCGAGCAGTGGCTGCGCGCGGAGATCCGCCGGTACGCCGGGGCGGCGGCCGCCGAGGCCGCCTCCTGGGCCCCGTACTGGCGGGCGGAGGCGGTGGAATTCTTCCGGATCCTGCCGCTGTGGAGCGCCGGGCAGCTGGACCGTACGCACGGGGCCGGCTGAGCCCGTCCCGGGAGCCGCGGGACCCCGGACCCCGCGGCTCCCGGCGGCCCGGCCGTCACCCGGGCGCGCGGTCCCACTGGCACCACGGCCGCGCCCCCGGCTTGCTGGACGAATGACACCAGGAGCACCGGGGACGCCCCCGGGACAGATTCTGAGCACCCCCCGGGCGGCGGGGCTGGCGGGGATCCTCTTCGCCGCCCTCATGGCGGCGGCGATCGTCCTCGCCCGGATCGCCCTGCCGGAAGGGGGCGGCGCGGACCGGGTCGAGGTCACCGCGGGGCAGCGCGACGCGGTGACCACGGCGCTGGAGCTCGTCCCCTTCGCCGGCATCGCCTTCCTGTGGTTCATGGGCGCCCTGCGGGAGCACGCCGGGGAGGCCGAGGACCGGTTCGTCTCCACCGTCTTCCTCGGGAGCGGCCTGGTCTTCGTCGCCTGCCTGTTCGGCGCCTCCGCGGCCGCCGGGACGGTACTGGACGCCGACCAGCCCCAGGAGTTCGGCCGCCACTTCGCGTACGAGCTGCTCACCACGTACGGGATGCGGATGGCCGCCGTGTTCGCCTTCGCGACCTCCACGATCGGCCGCAGGCTCGGGATCTTCCCGCGCCCGCTGACCGTGGCCGGGTACCTCGCCGGCCTCGTCCTGCTGGTGGTCGGCTCCTCCGTGCCCTGGTCCGAGCTGGTCTTCCCGGCCTGGGCCCTGGTCCTGAGCCTGTACGTCCTGCGGACCGGCCGGGGTCGGCCGCGGCCCGGCCCCTGACGGAAACCGCGCCCCGGCGTCACCCCAATGGCGGACCTGGACGGGCTGCGCGCGGCCACCGCGCGCAGGCTGATTCGGGAAGCCCAGGGGGGCACCGAAAGGACACACCTTGCTGAGGCTCGTCGTCGATCTCAACCGGTGCCAGGGATACGCACAGTGCGCCTTCCTCGCCCCCGACGTCTTCGCGATGCACGGGGACGAGGGACTGCTCTACGACCCGCAGGCCGAGGCGGACCAGCGCGAGCGCGTGGCCCAGGCCGTCGCCGCCTGCCCCGTGCAGGCGATCCTCGTGGACGAACTGGACCTGGCCGCCACCGCCCCCGCCTCCTCAGGGGAGGCCTCCGATGGCTGACTCCGCTCTGGACCAGCTCAAGCACACCGGCCGGATCGTGGTCGTCGGTGCCTCGCTCGCCGGGCTGCGCGCCGCCGAGGTCATGCGGGAGAAGGGCTTCGCCGGCTCGCTGACCCTGATCGGCGACGAACCCCACGAACCGTACGACCGCCCGCCGCTGTCCAAGGGGGTGCTGCTGGGCCGGGCCGACGCCGAGCGCACCCTGCTCCCCCGGCGGCGCGACATCCAGGCCGAGTGGCGGCTGGGCGTGGCGGCCACCGGGCTCGACATGGCGGCCCGTACGGTCAAGCTCGCCGACGGCGACGAGGTCCCGTACGACCGGCTGCTGATCGCCACCGGGGTACGGGCCCGGCCCTGGCCGAACGAGGCCGAGGGCGAGCTCCACGGGGTCTTCACACTGCGCACCCGCGAGGACGGGGCGGGCCTGGCCCGTGCGCTGGCCGCCGGACCGCGCCGGGTGCTGGTCATCGGCGCCGGGTTCACCGGCTCCGAGATCGCCTCGGCGTGCCGGGAACGCGGGCTGGAGGTCACCGTCGCCGAACGCGGCGACGGCCCCCTGGTCGGCGCCCTGGGCGGGGTGATCGGGGCCGTTGCCGCCGAACTCCACCGGGAGAACGGCGTGGACCTGCGGACCGGGATCATGGTGACCGGCCTGGAGGGGGACTCCAGCGGCCGGGTGCGCGCCGCGCACCTCTCCGACGGCACCACGCTGGAGTGCGACGTCGTGGTCGTCTCCCTCGGCGCCCAGCGCAACACGGAGTGGCTGACCGGCTCCGGGCTCGGGGCGGGTCCGCGCGGCATCGCCTGCGACGCGGGCTGCCGCGCCTTCGACCTGCGCGGCATCGTCACCGACGACATCTACGTGGCGGGCGACGTGGCCCGCTCCCCGCACGCCCTGTTCGGCTACCAGTTCCTGTCCCTGGAGCACTGGGGCAACGCCGTGGCGCAGGCCGAGACGGCCGCGCACAACATGCTGAGCGAGAGCACCGACCGCCGGCCGCACCTGTGGGTGCCGGCGTTCTGGTCCTCCCAGTTCGGCGTGAACATCAAATCCGTGGGCGTGCCCTCCATGGGCAGCGAGATCATGATCACCCAGGGGTCCCGCGCCGAGCGCCGCTTCACCGCGGTCTACGGCTACCAGGGCCGGATCATCGGGGCGGTCACCTTCGACAACGCGCGCTGGCTGCAGTTCTACGAGCGGCAGATCGAGTGCACCGCGCCCTTCCCGCCCCCGTTCACCACGGTGGACCGCCGCGCCGACGGGCAGCGGCCGATCCCGGCGGACTTCCCGGACCCCTCGGTCCCCACGCACGGCCCGACCATCACCCTCAGCGGGTACTCGCCGGCCGACCGCCGGATCGCCACCTTCACCCCCGCCGGGCACTGACCCGCACGCCCCCGGAGGACCCGCAATGAGCCACGGCATCCTGAGCCAGATCCTGGACTACGCCAACCGCGCGAACCCGTACCCGCTGTACGAGGAGCTGCGCAAGACCCCCGTCTTCCACGACGGGACCGGACCGTACGTCATCAGCACCTACTACGACATCCAGAGCCTGCTGCACGATCCGCGGCTCAGCTCCGACTCCCGCAACCTGGCGGCGACGGCCGGGGACCCGCTGGCGGAGGGAGGTGACGAGGAGGCCACGGCGCTGCCGCCGAGCTTCCTGAAGCTGGACCCGCCGGAGCACGACCGGCTGCGCCGGATGACCAACCGGCCCTTCGGCCCACCGCACTCCCCGCGCCGCGTCGACGGGATGCGGGGCGGCCTGAAGGACATCGTCACCGGTCTCATCGACAACCTCGGGGACACCGAAGGGATCGACCTGGTCGACCAGTTCGCGTACCCGTTCCCGGTGACGATGATCTGCCAGCTGCTGGGCGTACCGCGGGAGGACGAGGCCCGCTTCCACGTCTGGGCCGACACCCTCGCCGCGAGCCTGGACCCCGATCCGGAGTCCGATCCCGCCGAACGGCAGCGCAAGACCCACGACTCCCGGATGGAGTTGGGCATGTACCTGGCCGGGCTGATCGAGGAGCGGCGCAAGGACCCCGGCGACGACATGCTCTCCCAGCTGGCCGTGGGACACGGCCCGGACGAGTCCATGTCCACGATGGAGCTGCTCAGCACGGCGGCCCTGCTGCTGATCGCCGGCCACGAGACCACGGTCAACCTGATCACCAACGGGATGCTGACCCTGCTGCGCAACCCGGACGTGCTGCAGCAGTTGCGCCGGGAGCCCGGGCTGGCCGTGCCCCTGGTGGAGGAACTGCTGCGGTTCGAGCCGCCGGTGCAGCTGCTGCCGCAGCGCACCCCGCTCGTGGACATCGAGGTCCGCGGGATCACCATCCCCAAGGGCTCCTCGATGTGGCTGATCCTGGCCTCCGGCAACCGGGACCCGGACCGCTTCGAGAACCCGGACCGCTTCGACCCGCACCGCAAGGACGTCCAGCACCTGGGCCTGGGCAGCGGGATCCACAGCTGCTTCGGCGCCCCGCTGGCCCGGCTGGAGGCCCAGTTGGCGCTGAGCGAGCTGGCCCGGCGGCTGGAGAACCCGCGGCTGCTGGAGGATCCGCCGCCCTACCGGCAGAACGCGGTCCTGCGCGGGCCCCGGCACCTGCGGATCGCCTGCGACGGGATCCGCCCCTGACGGCGACCCCTGACGGCAGCCCCTGACCGTGGCCCCCGGGCCGGCTACCAGCCGAAGCGGCGGTCGACCTCGCGCTCGAACTCCTCGAAGGTCAGTACCCCGTCGCCGTCCAGGTTGGCGCGGTCGAAGAGGGCCGAGGAGGTGTCCACGTCGCTCACGCCCCAGAACGGCAGGTCGCCGTTGGCGGCGAGGGTGGGGCCCTTGCTCCGCAGGGCCGTGATCACCTCGACGCGCGTCAGGACGCCGTCGCTGTTCAGGTCGAGTGCGTCGAAGAGCTTGCGGGCCTTCTCACTCATGGCGTAGGCCTTTCGGTCGGGCTGGGCGACGCCGTGCGGGAGCGCGGCGGGGCGGAGGTCCCGCCCGGCCGCCAGCCTATGGTCCGCCGTTTCGCCTCCCCCCTCCGGTGTCCCCCTGGGCCCCCGGAGGGGCGGGCGGCGGGGCCGCGTACTGTTCATGCGCGTACCAGGACAACAGGCCGCTCCGCGCGGCACGGACCCGGGCGGACCCATGGGAACACCTCAGGCGGGAGCGGCCCCCCTGGCCGGGGCGCAGCCGCACGGCGGACGGCACGCCGACTGGCTCGAGCTCTTCTTCGACCTGGTCTTCGTGGCGCTCGCGGCCCAGCTCTCGCACCAGCTCCACGGCGACCCCGGGCTCCGGGACTTCGCGGTGTTCCTGGCGCTGTACTTCCCGCCCTGGTGGCTGTGGATCAACATCATGGTCTCGGCGAACCTCTTCGTGGACACCGGTCCCCGGCGGCGGCTGCTCATGCTCTGCGCCATGCTGTGCCTCGCCGTGATGGCCGCCGCCGTTCCCGGGGCCGCAGGGGACCGCGGCGCGGTGTACGCCCTCGGCTACGCGGGCAGCCGGCTGGTGCTGCTCGGGCTGTGGTGGCCCTCCACCCGGGTCACCGGGCCCGGACGGGTCGCTCGCTGGCGGCCGCTGAGCTACTGCCTGGCCTCCGGTCTGCTGTGGGCAGCGTCCGCCGCGGTGCCCGCGCCCTGGCGGTACGTCATGTGGGCCGTGCTCATCGCCGGTGAGATGGTGCTGCTGCTGATCTCGCGCGGCGGCGGGGTCCCGCACCGGCTCGACACCGGGCACCTGGTGGAGCGGGTGGGGCTGTGCGTCATCATCGTGCTCGGGGAGTCCGTGATCGCCCTGGTGAGCTCCGCCGACCACGCGTGGACCCTGCGGGCGGGGGTCGTCGGCGTCCTCGGCTTCGTCCTCCTCGCCGCGCTGTGGTGGTCGTACTTCGACTTCGGCGCGACCTCCGCGGAGCTGATGTTCGACGCCGCCGACGACCGGGGGACCTACCTCCTCGCCCGTGACGTCGGGGGCTTCCTGCACTTCTTCGTGACGGCGAGCGTGCTGTCCATGGCGGGCGGGCTGGCCACCGCGGCCGAGGATTCCGGCCACGCCCACCTCCCGGGGGGCGCGCTCTGGGCCCTGGCCGGCGGCCTGGCCGCCTACCACGCGGCCCACGCCTGCATCGCCCTGCGCTACCGCCGCTCCCCGGTCTCGGTCGCCGTCTGGGCGGTGCCCGGCATCGGTGTCCCGCTGCTCGTCCTGTGGGGCGGCGGGCACCTCGCGCCGTGGCTGGTCGTCCTGCTCCTCGCCGCCGAGGCGATCGGGCACCTGCTCTACGCCCGCCTGCTGCTGCGCCGCCGCACCGCGACGGCGGCGCACACCTCCTCCTGAGGGGCGCCTCCCGGCTCGCCCGGCGCCCGCCCGGCGCCCGCCCTCTACCGCCCGCCGTCCGCCATGGCCGGGGCCGTTGCCGGGGCCGGTGCCTCGCGCTGGTGCGGGACCGGCAGGGCCGCCGCGGGCGGTACGGACCGGGAGTCCTCCTGGTGGAGCGCGACCGTCCGCGTGGGGGCGGGAATGGAAATGCCCTCCGCCCGGAAGCGGCCGTGCAGCCGTTTGATGAACTCGTGCTTGATCCGGTACTGGTCGCTGAACTCGCCGACGCCCAGGATCACCGTGAAGTTGATCCTGGAGTCCGCGAAGGTGTGGAAGCGGACGGCTCCTTCGTGGTCGGGGACCGCGCCGTTGATGTCGGCCATCACCCCGTCGACCACCTCGAGGGTCACCCGCTCGACGTGCTCCAGGTCGCTCTCGTAGCCCACTCCGACCTGGACCAGGATCGACAGCTGCTGCTCGGGCTGGGTGAAGTTGGTCATGTTCGTGCGCGCGAGCCGCCCGTTGGGGATGATCACCAGGTTGTTCGACAGGTTGCGGACCACGGTGTTGCGCCAGTTGATGTCGACGACGTACCCCTCCTCGCCGCTCGTCAGGCGGATGTAGTCACCGGGCTGCACCGTCTTCGAGGCGAGGATGTGCACGCCCGCGAAGAGGTTGGCGAGGGTGTCCTGCAATGCCAGGGCGACCGCCAGACCGCCGACGCCGAGAGCGGTGAGCAGGGGTGCGATGGACACGCCCACGGTTTCGAGCGCGACGAGCAGGCCCATCGCGAGCACCACGACGCGGGTGATGTTGACGAATATGGTGGCCGATCCGGCCACTCCCGTCCGGGCCTGGGCCACGGACTGGACGAGGCCGGCGACGACCCGGGCCGCGCCGATCGTGGCCATGAGGATCAACAGCGCGGTCAGCGAGTGGTTCACCCAGCCGGAGACGCGCGGGCTGAGGGGCAGCGTCGAGGCGGCCACGGCGGCGCCCGCGATGACGGCCGCCGCCGGTGCCAGGGTGCGCAGCGCGTCGACGATGATGTCGTCGCCGCTCCACCGGGTCCGGAGGGCGTGCTTGGCCAGCCACCGTACGAGAGCGCGCAGGAGCAGCCCGGCGAGCCCGCCCGCGGCCAGCGCGATGCCGGCGACCAGCCAGTCGTGCAGGACGAGGTCCCGGTTCAACGGACGCCCTCCGCCCCGCGCCGGACCGGGGAAGTGGAGGCGGGCCCTGCCGGCCGCCGTATGAGGGGTGTGGTCACCTTGTCACCTGTCAGTTCGTCGTGCGTGGGGCCGCGTTCGCGCATGCGGGGGCATCCGGAACGAGCTGCCATCCTGCCCCATCGGCCGCGCGGCGCCGCAGGTGGGCCCGACGTGATCAGGCGTCCCCGCCCGGGCCCGGGCCCGTCTCCCGGCCCTCGGGCGCCTCGGCCGCCGCCGGGTCCAGGATCCGGTTGAGGAAGCTTCTGGTCCGCTCCTCGCGGGGATCCCCGACCACCTGGGCCGCCGGGCCCTGTTCGACGATCACTCCGCCGTCCATGAACACGACCCGGTCCGCGACCTCGCGGGCGAAGCTCATCTCGTGGGTGACGACCATCATCGTCATGCCCTCGCCCGCCAGTACCCGCATCACCGCCAGGACCTCGCCGACGAGTTCGGGGTCCAGCGCCGAGGTCGGCTCGTCGAAGAGCATCACCTCCGGCCCCATGGACAGGGCCCTGGCGACCGCCACCCGCTGCTGCTGGCCGCCCGACAACTGTGCGGGGTAGGCACCGGACTTGTCCGAGAGCCCGACGCGGGCGAGGTTCTCCCGGGCCACGGCCTCGGCCTCGGCCCTGCCCCGGCCCAGGACTCGGCGCTGGGGCAGGGTGAGGTTCTCGGTCACGTTCACGTGCGGGAAGAGGTTGAACTGCTGGAAGACCATCCCGATGCGGCGGCGCACGGCGTCGATGTCGACGTCGGGGTCGGTGACCTCCGTGCCGCCGACGAAGACCCGGCCCCCGCTGGGCTCTTCGAGCAGGTTCACGCAGCGCAGCAGCGTCGATTTGCCCGAGCCGGAGGGTCCGATGACGCAGACCACCTCGCCGCGGGCGATCTCGAGGTCGATGCCGCGCAGGACGTGGTTGGCGCCGAAGGACTTGTGCAGTCCGCGGATCTCGATCTCGGGGCCGTCCGGGGCGGTCGTGTCCACCGCTTGCGTCTCCTGTGGCATGTCTTCCTCACACGGCCTTGTCCGCGCGGGCCTCCAGGCGGCGCACCACGAAGCTCAGCGGCACGGTCACCAGGAGGTAGCACAGGCCCGCGACCAGGATCGGGGTGGAGTTGGCGGTCTGGCTGGCCAGGTCGCGCCCGAACTTCGTCAGCTCGCGCTCCTGCAGGGTCACGCCGAGGAACAGGACGAGCGAGGAGTCCTTGAAGAGCAGGACCAGTTCGTTGGTGAGCGGCGGGATGACGATGCGGAAGGCCTGCGGGATGATGACCGAGACCATGGCCCTGGCGTGCGAGAAGCCCAGCGAGCGGGCCGCCTCCATCTGTCCCTTGGGCACCGCCTGGATGCCGGCGCGAATCGTTTCCGCCATATACGCGGCGGCCACGAGCCCGAGGCCGATCGCGACCTTGCCGTACGTGCCTCCGGGGATCTCCGTGCCGGGGAACGCCAGGGGCACCGCCACGCCCACGAAGATGAAGATCAGCAGGGCCGGGAGTCCCCGGAACAGTTCGATGTAGACGCTCGCGACCCACCGGTACGGGGCCACCGAGGACAGTCTCATCATGGCGATGATCAGGCCGAGGACCAGGCCGAGGAGGAACCCGGACGTCGTGTAGACCACCGTGTTGCGCAGGGCCGTGGTGATGATCTCCGGGAAGAGCCGCAGCTCCAGGTCCTTCTGGGCGAACTGGTTCTGCAGCCTCCCCCAGTCCGCGGAGACGCCGATCAGTACCAGCACGGCGACGAAGAGCGCGTACTGGAGACCCTGGAAGACCCGGCGGCGCTGGCGCCGGGTCAGCCGTGAGGTCACGGGGCGGCCTGGGGCAGCGGGCCGATCCACTGCTCGTAGAGCTTCTTGTAGGTGCCGTCGGCCTTGGCGTCGGTGATCGCCTTGTCGATCGCGGCCAGCAGGGCGGCGTTGCCCTTCTTCACCGAGAAGCCGTACTGCTCGCCGGTCTGGATGTTCTGTCCGAGGGTGAACTCGGCGGCGTTCCTGGGGTCCTTGAGCCAGCCCTGGACCACCGGGTAGTCGATGACGACCGCGTCCACCTGGCCGGTGCGCAGTCCGTTGAGGACCGCGTCCGAGCTCTCGAAGGCGACGGGGTCGAAGCCCTGGGCCTTGGCGTAGCTCTCGCCGGTGGTCTCGGCCTGCGCGCCCAGCTTCTTCGACTTCGCCTTGAGGTCGGCGAGCGAGGTGACGCCGCTCTTCTTGGTGGCGAGCAGCGCCTGGGTGGCGTCGAAGTAGGGGACGGAGAAGTCGACGTTCTTCTTGCGCTCGTCGGTGATCGTCATGCCGGCGGCCGCGAGGTCGCACTCGCCGGAGTTCAGGAAGGCGCCGGTCTTGAAGTTCTCGAAGGGGGTGTCGAGGACCTTCTGCTCGACCTTGAGCCGGCTCGCCACCAGGTCGACCAGGGCCACGTCGAAACCGACGACCTTGCCGTCCTTCTCGAACTGGAACGGCGGATAGGGCAGGTGGGTGCAGGTGGTCAGTTTGCCCTTCTCCACGACGGGCACTCCGCCGGCCGCCTCGCCCGGGCCGTCGCCGCCCGAGGAGCATCCCGCGACGAGGAACGCGCCCGCCGCCGCGGCCGCGGCACCGACGCGGATTCGGAGGCTGCTGCGGCGCGTGCGGGTTCCTCTGGCCGTCCGGAACACGGTTGACCTCCACGAGTGCGGGTCGAGCGGCGATCACGGGACGGGACCGTCCGCCGAGATCGTAAGGCACGGGCGGCGCCCGCCGAGGGATCTTCCGCGACGGGTTCCGGGGACGCCGGGGCCGACCGGGTGGATCCGGCCATGATCGTTCGGCTGCCCGGCGGTGGCCCCCGTCGTCGTCAGCGGGTCACAGCACCAGCTCGCGGCGCCGGCGGCTGATCGAGTCGGGGTCCCAGCCCGGGCGGGGCACGGATGCCAGCAGCAGCCGTGTGTAGGGGTGGTGGGGGTCGGTGAGGAGCTCGCCGACGGGGCGGTGCTCGATCGTGCGGCCGCGGTACATGACGAGCGCCTCGTCGCAGACGTAGCGGACGACGGCCAGGTCGTGGCTGACGAAGACCAGGCCGATGCCGGTGTCGCGCCGGATGTCGGAGAGCAGGTTGAGCACCTGCGCCTGCACGGACACGTCCAGGGCGGAGACCGCCTCGTCGAGCACCAGGACGGCCGGTTCGACGGCCAGCGCCCGGGCGATCGCGGCGCGCTGGCGCTGCCCGCCCGAGAGCCGGCGGGGCAGCGCGGCCGCCTCCCGGTCGCCGAGGCCGACCTGGGCCAGCAGTTCCCGTACCCGTGCGGCCCGGGCCGTACGGTCGGACATGCCGTGCAGCCGGAGCACCCCGTCGACGGTCGCGCCGACCGGGATCCGGGCGTCCAGGGAGAGGTAGGGGTCCTGGAAGACGATCTGGACGGCCTTGGCGCGGGCCAGCCGGGCGGCCCTGCCCCGTACGGAGGCGGCCAGCGGCTCGCCCTGTACGAGGATCTCTCCCGCGTCGGGCCGTTCGAGGCCGATCAGCATCCGGGCCGTGGTGGTCTTCCCCGAACCGGACTCCCCCACGATGCCGAGCGCCCCGCCCGTGCGCAGGGAGAACGACAGCTCGTCGACGGCGACGACCTCCGTCCCGCCGGTCCGGTACGTCTTGCGCAGGCCGCTCACCCGGAGGAGCTCCGGGGCGCTGGGCTCGGTGTTCAACTGCCCTCCTTGAAGGTGAGTTCGGCGACGCGGTGGCAGGCGACCTCGGCCGGACCGTGCCGTTGCAGTTCCGGCGGGGACTGGTCGCAGCGGCCGGGTTCGGCGAACCTGCAGCGGGGTGCGAAGGCGCACCCGGGCTCGGATTCCAGCAGCCCCATCGGGGCGCCGGGGATGGGGGTGAGGCGGGCGAGGGGGCCGGCGAGCGGCGGGGAGGATCCCAGCAGTCCCGCGGTGTAGGGGTGCCGGGGGGAGGCGAACAGTTCCGCCACGGGCGCCGTCTCGACGATCCGGCCCGCGTACATGACGTAGATCCGGTCGCTGACGGAGGCGGCGAGCTCGATGTCGTGGGTGATGAGGAGGAGTCCGAGGCCGCGTTCGCGCTGCAGCCGGCCCAGGATGGCCAGGATCTCGGCCTGGGTGCTCACGTCGAGGGCGGTGGTCGGTTCGTCGCAGAGCAGCAGCCGGGGTTCGGCGGTGAGGGCCGCGGCGATCACGACGCGCTGGAGCATTCCGCCGGAGAGCTCGTGCGGGAACTGGTTCAGGTGGCGGGCGGGATCGGGCAGGCCGACGGCCTCGAGCAGTTCGGCGGCCCGTACCTCGGCCCGCGCCCTGGACCAGCCGTGGACCAGGCGCAGCGGTTCGGTGAGGAAGTCCCCCACCCGGCGGACCGGGTTGATGGCGGCCCGCGGGTCCTGGTAGATCATCGCCGCCTTGTTCGTGCGGACTTCGCGCAGGCTCGCGGGTCCGGCGCCGACCAGGTCGGTGCCGTCCACGCTGACCCGGCCGCCGATCTCGGCGCCCTGGGGGAAGAGGCCGAGGGCGGCGCGGGCGGTGACGGACTTCCCCGAGCCGGATTCGCCGACGAGGGCGACCACCTCCCCGGCGGCCACGGTGAGGCCGACCCCGTCGAGGACGGGGCGGGCCATCGCGGGGAGGGTCACGCGCAGGTCTTCGTAAGCGAGCAGTGTCATCAGGAGTCCCTCCCCGCGAGCCGGTCGCCGAGGTCTTCCCCGACGACGTTGAAGGCGACGACGACCAGGACGACCGCCACGGCCGGCGCGATCGCCGACAGCGGCTGTCCCTGCAGGACGGCGGCCTGCCCCTGGTTGATCATGGCGCCCCAGTCGGGGGTGGGCGGCTGCACGCCGAGCCCGAGGAAGGAGAGGGCTGCCAGGTCGAGCAGTGCGTAGCCGAAGTTGACCGTCGACTGGGCGAGCAGCGTCGGCGCGATGTTGGGCAGCAGCCGCCGGACGGTGACGTGGAGGGCCGAGTGGCCCTGCACCTGGTAGGCGGCGATGTAGGGCCGGGACTTCTCCTGTACCGCCAGGCCCCGGACGAGGCGGGCCGTGTACGGCATGTAGGCGATCGCCATGGCGAGCACGGGCGCCGTCATCCCCTTGCCGAACAGGGCCACCGCGAGGATCGCGAGGAGCAGTGCGGGGAAGGCGAACAGTACGTCGAGCACCCGGCCGGTGGCGGTGTCGATCCAGCCGCCGCGCCAGGCGGTGAACAGGCCGACGGCGACGCCGAGGAGGGTGGAGAACACGACGACGGCGAGCGGTCCGGCCAGGCTGGTCCGGGTGCCGACGAGGAGCGCCGAGAGGGTGTCGTGGCCGCCCTGGTCGGTGCCCAGCCAGTGGCCGGCACCCGGTCCCAGGAGGGTGTCGCCGAGGTGGCCGAAGGTCGGGTCCTGCGGGGCGATCCAGGGTCCCAGCAGCGCGACCAGCACGAACAGGGCCAGGAGCAGCAGGCAGGTCCGCTGGAGCAGGCTGCCGCCGGAGCGCCGCAGCCGGGCGAGCGGGTCGCGCCGGGTGCGCGGGGTACGGGAGTCGGGGTTGGGCGTCCGGGGGGTGGGCGTCTCGGGGGTGCGGGCCGTGGTGCCCGTTTCGGGAAGGGTGTTCACCGGGCGCTCCCCGCCGCCGCCATGCGCGGATCGATCAGCGGGTGGACGAGGTCCACGAGGGCGTTGACGACGACGAACGCGGCCACCACCAGGAGCACGACGGCCTGGACGACCTGGAAGTCCAGCTGGTCCACGCACTGCACCAGCAGGGAGCCCACTCCGGACATCCCGAAGGCGGTCTCCACGATCGCGGTGCTGACCAGCATTCCGGAGACCAGGAGCGCGGAGACGGTGACGATCGGTCCGAGCGCGTTGCGCAGGACGTGGCGCCGGATGACGGTGCGGCGCGGTGTCCCGCGGCTCAGCGCGACCTCCACGTGTTCGCGGCGCAGCTCGTCGAGCATGGCCGAGCGGGTCACCCGGGTCACCAGGGCCGTGAAGGTCACGGACAGGGCCGCCGCGGGCAGGATCACGTGGTGCAGCCGGTCCAGGACCCCGGCGCCGTTCCCGATGGTCGGGAACCAGCCCAGTTGCACCCCGAACACCGACCGCAGCAGCAGGGCGGCGACGAAGGCGGGCGCGGCAGCGCCCACCGTCACCAGGAGCATCAGGGAACGGTCGGTACGGCTGCCCCGGCGCAGCGCGCCGATGATGCCGGAGCCGATCCCGAACACCGCGATCATCAGGCCGGACATCCCGATCAGCAGCATGGACGAGGGCAGGCGCGACCAGATGACCGAGCTGACGTCCTGGTGGAAGAGGTAGGAGCGGCCGAAGTCGCCGTGCAGGACGCCTTCGAGCCAGTTCCAGTAGCGGACCAGGAACGGCTCGTCGAAGCCGTACTGGCGGCGGATCTCGGCGAGCTGCTCGGGGCTGGGGCTGCGCCCCTTGGTGAGGAAGGCGGCCGGGTCGCCGGGGGCGAGGAACAGGGAGGAGAAGACGAGGAAGGAGGTGACCAGCAGCGTCGCCGCCATGCCGGCCAGGCGGCGCAGCACCCGGCCGGCCCGGGCGAGGGCGGCCGTCATCCCTTGGCTCCGATCTCGGCCGCCCACGGGTAGTAGAGGTAGGCGATGGAGGGCTGCACGCCGGTGATCCTCTTGCCGAGGAAGACGCTGACGGGCTGGGTGTACAGGGGCAGCCAGGGCAGTTCGCGCGTGGCGATCTTCTGCGCCTCGGCGTTGGCGGCCGCGTGCTCGGCGGGGTCGTAGGCGCCGACGGCCCGGTCGACGGCCGCGTCGAAGGCCGGGTCGGACCAGTTGCCGTAGTTGCTGAACGCGCCGGTCTCCAGCGAGGCGAACATGTCCAGCGGGTCGGTGATGGAGGTGTACCAGAAGGTGAGGAAGAGGTCGATGCCCTCGCGGGCGGCCGGGTCGGTGAACAGGGTCGTGTACTTCTCGGCGGAGACGGAGTCGATCTGCGGCTTCAGGCCGATGGCCGTGGCGGCCTGGGCGACGGCCTGGGTGATGATCGTGGTCTGGGAGTCCAGCGGGCTGGTCGCGATCACGATCTTCTGGCCGTTGACCCCGGCCTGGGCGGCGAGCGCCTTGGCCCTGATCGGGTCGTACGGGTACTTCGGCAGGTCCTTCAGGAGCGCCCCGCGGGTCGCGGGCGGCGCTTCTGCCCACAGGGTGTCGGTGGTGAGCGAGTCGGAGACCTCGCCGACCCCGCCCGCCCCGGCCTTGACGATGCCCTTGCGGTCGATGGCCATGAGCAGGGCCTGGCGGACGCGGGGGTCGCCGAGGGGGCCCTTGAGGTTGCTGACCACCTCGTCGGCGACGGTGGTGTTGCGGCCGAAGTAGAGCTTTCCGGCCCCGGTGGAGCCCAGTTGGGCGTAGGCGTTCGGGGGGACCATCCAGCCGCCGTCGACCTCGCCGCTCTGGAAGGCGTTGACGCGGGTGGTGGAGTCGGCGAGGAAGACGAACTTCACCTGGCCGGACTTGGCCTTCAGTTCCTGGTTCCAGTAGCCGTCGAACCGCTTGAGCGTGAGCGACTGGCCGGAGGTCCAGGACCCGAAGGAGAACGGGCCGGTACAGTTCACGCCGGTCTGCGGATTGCCGTAGTCCTTGCCGGACTTGGCGAGGGTGGCGGCGGACTCCACGGTGCCGGGGCTGGCGGCCAGGTACTTGTTGAAGGTGGAGTCCGGCTTGGTCAGGGTGACCGTGACCTCCATCGGTCCGGTCTTGTCGACGGACTTCACGTTCTTGTACTGGTTCGCCCAGACGCTGGCCGTCTCGGGGTCGAGGTTGCGGCGCAGCGAGGCGACGACGTCCTCGGCGGTGAGCGCCGTCCCGTCGTGGAACTTCACGCCGGGACGGATCTGGTAGACCCAGGTGGTGGGCGTGGGGTTCGCGTACGAGGCCGCGAGGGCCGGCGAGGTCGTCAGGTCGGGGTTCCAGCGCAGCAGGCTCTCGCAGACGTTGGAGAGGATCTGGTTGGGCGGGAAGTCGAAGGAGTAGGCGTAGTCGATGGTGGTCGGTTCGGCGTAGAGGGACCAGGTGAAGGAGTCCACGCCGCCGACGGCCGCGGGCGTCCTGTCCGTGAGCTTGTAGGCGGCGGCCTGGTCCTTGGCCGGCTGTGCGGTGCCGCTGCACGCGCTCGCGACGAGTACGGCGGCCGCGGCGAGGGCCGCCGCCGCGGTGTGGCGGATGCGGCTGCGGCTGCCGCGGTGCAGCGGGGATCCCGATCGGGCTGATGACATCGTCTGGCTCCCTGAGGGATGAGCTCGGTGGGGTGGGTGACGCTCGGCCGGTGGCGGCCCGGCCGGTGACTGTTCGCTCGGTGGCCGTTCGGTCGGTGGCCGTTCGGTCGGTGACTGTCCGGCCGGTGACTGTCCGGTCGTCGTGGCTCAGTCGGTGGCGGCGAAGACCAGTTCGCCGTCGATGTACGTGCGGAGCACGCGGGTGTCGGCGATCTCCATCGGGGGGTGGGCGAAGGGATCCCGGTCGAGGACGACGAGGTCCGCGCACTTGCCCTCCTCGACGGTGCCCGTGACCTCGTCCAGGTGGTTCACCCACGCGCTGCCGGCGGTGTAGGCGGTGAGCGCCTGGGAGAGGGTCAGGGCCTGCTCCGGGAAGAAGGGGGCCATCGGTTCGAACGTCCCGGGCGAGTTGGGGGCCTCGTCGGGTACGGACCGGTTGACGGCCACGTGGATGCCCCACAGCGGGTTGGGGCTGCTCACCGACCAGTCGCTGCCCGCGACGAGACGGGCTCCGGCGCGCTGGAGGTCCCCGAACGGGTACTGGAGGCGGGCCCGTTCCGGTCCGAGGAAGGGGATCGTGAGCTCGTCCATCTGCGGTTCGTGTGCGGCCCACAGCGCCTGGATGTTGGCGGCCGCGCCCAGCTCCGCGAAACGCCCGATGTCGTCGGGGTGGACCACCTGGAGGTGGGCGAGGTGGTGGCGGTTGTCGTTGGCGCCGTTGGCCGCGCGGGCCTCGGCGAGGGCGTCGAGCACCTCGCGCACGGCCCGGTCCCCCAGTGCGTGGAAGTGGATCTGGAAGCCCGAGCCGTCGAGCCGGGACACCGCTTCGGTGAGCACCTTCGGATCGATGAAGCTGAGCCCGGAGTTGCCGGTGGCGCAGCCGCAGCCGTCGAGGTAGGGCTCCAGCATGCCGGCCGTGAAGTTCTCGGCGATGCCGTCCTGCATGATCTTCACGCTGGTGGCGTTGAAGCGGCCGACCTGTCCGTTGCCGCGCCGCTCCTCCAGCTCGGGTATCTGCTCCAGGCCCCGTTCGCGGTCCCACCACAGGGCGCCGACGACGCGGGCGCGCAGGGAGCCCTCGCGGGCGGCGCGCAGGTAGACGCCGTAGTTGTCGGGGTTGCCGGGGAAGGCGCCGATCATGGCGTCCTGCCAGCTGGTCACGCCGAGGGAGAACAGGTGCTCCTGTGCGGCGAGCAGGCCGGCGAGGGCCTCGTCCGGCGTCGCGATGGGCACGTGCTGCGCCACGAGCTCCACGGCCCCCTCCTGGAGGGTGCCGGCCGGGCTTCCGTCGCCCTCGCGCTCGATCCGGCCGTCGGCCGGGTCGGGGGTGGTGGCGTCCACGCCGGCGACCTGGAGGGCGCGGGTGTTGACCCAGGCTCCGTGGCCGTCCCGGTTGGTGAGCAGTACGGGCCGGTCCGGGACCACCGCGTCGAGCATGGCGCGGGTCGGGGTGCCTCCGGGGAAGACGTCCATCGACCAGCCGCCGCCGCGGATCCAGGGCGCGTCCGGGTGGGCCCCGGCGAACGCGGCGACCACCGCGAGGTAGCCCTCGATGGTGCGCTCGTCGCTCAGGTCGCAGCCGAGCATCTGTACGCCGGCCACAGCGGGGTGGACGTGGGCGTCCTGGAATCCCGGGATCAGCAGCCCGCCGGCGAGGTCGACGACCTCCGTGCCGGCGTCTGCGAGGGAGCGCACGGTGGCCGCGTCGGCGACGGCGAGGATCCGGCCGCCGCCGACGGCCACGGCGGCGTCGATCGGGGTGGGCGAGGTCCCGGTGAAGACCCGTCCTCCTACGAAGACGGTGTCGGCCCGCTGCTTGACCGGCTGCCTGGTGTTGCCCATCGACGCATCCTCCGGCTCGGCGGGTCAGACCCGCACGGCTTGTTCGTTGAGGAGGAGTGAACGGGAGCGCAACAATGTTGTCAACGGTGTTGCGCTGCGTCTGTTCCAAATCGATACACTGGCCCCACCATGCCGAAGTCATCCGACACACCCGCCCGGACCAAGCGCGCGGGCAGCCAGCTCACACCCGACGCGATCATCGAAGCGAGCCTGCGCATCGCGGCTCGCGGCAGCGAGGACGCCTTCACCGTCCGGCGTCTCGGCGAGGAGCTCGGCGCCGACCCGACCGCGATCTACCGGCACTTCCGCGACAAGGACGAGCTGCTGCTGTCCGTCGCCGACCGCACCCTCGGTGAGGTGCTCGACCGCATCCCCGAGGGGCTCGACTGGAAGGACCGGCTGCGGGCACTCGCCGACGGCTCCCTCGAAGTCGCGCTCAGGTACCCGGTGGTCGGCTCGACCATGGCCAGCCGGACCACCCGCAGGCCCAACGAGTTCCGCGTCGTCGAGCTGATCCTCGGCGCGGTGACGGAGGCCGGCCTCGAAGGGGCCGAGGCGGCCGTCCACTACCGGATGGTCGGCGACTCCCTCCTCGCCTACGTCGGCCAGCGCGCCGCCTACCTGCTGTTCGACCCGGACGTCCGGGCCGCCGACGAGTCCTCCTGGAACCGCGAGTACCGCCTGGTGGACCCCGGGGGTTTCCCCCACATCACCCGGCTGAGCGGCCAGTTGGCCGAGGTGACGGACGAGCAGATCTTCGAGGCCAGGGTCGAGGCCCTGATCACCGCGATCGAGACCCGGGTCCGGACCCTGCGCGGAGCCTAGGCCGTCTCCTCCGACCACACCCCGGCCGCACCCCCTGCCGTACCTCCGCTCGCACAAAGTGGCGCAACACCGTTGACAACGGCGTTGCGCCACCGGTTCACTCCCCCTCAGCCCGAGTCCGTGCCGTCTCCGCAGGATTTCGAGAAGAGGGATCTCATGCACCACGTGCACCAGTCGGCCAATCGCGCCGGCATCCCCGACCCGCTCCGCCTCGCCTTCTCCGTACACGCCGAAGCCCGCCGCCGGGGCATGCCCGTGGCAGAGGTCGTCGGCGAACAGACCCAGCGCACCGAGAACACCCGCCGCACGCGCGCCCGCCGCGCCGGGGAACCGGACTCCACCACTCCCTCCCCCGTGCCGAGCCGCCGCCGGGTGCTCGGGGCGGCGGGCGCGCTGGCCGCCGCCGCGGCGCTGCCCGGCGGCCTGCTCTTCCCGCGCGGCGCGGCGGCCGCCACCGGTCCCGCCGCCCCGCGCATCGTGATCGTCGGCGGGGGACTGGCGGGACTGCGCTGCGCGCACCGCCTGTGGAACCGGGCCTCCCCGGTCGCCACCACCGTCTACGAAGCGGACACCACGCACATCGGGGGCCGCTGCTGGTCCCTGCGCGGCTTCTTCTCCGGCGGCGCCGTCCACGAGCACGGCGGTTCCTTCATCAGCTCCACCGACACCGCGGTCCTCGGCCTGGCCCGCGACCTGGGCCTGCGGCGGGAGCTCGCGAACGGCGGCGCCCTGAACGCCGGGGACTACGCCGCCTGGATCAACGGCGGCTCCTACCCCGGGCTCCAGCAGCAGGACGACTGGATCGCCTCCGCCTACGACGCGTTCAGCGCCTCCTACGCAGCCGCCGGCACCGCGCGGTACGACAGCTGGACCCCGGAGGCGTACCGGCTGGACCACCTCTCCTGCCTCGACTACCTCGAGGAGACGGGACTGTCCCCCGATTCCCGGCTCGGCCAGCTGATCCGGTCCCTCCAGCTCCAGTCGGGCGGCGAGCCCGCCGAGGCCTCGGCGCTCGGGATGATCGGCTTCCTCGGCGCCTCCTCCGTCTTCGGGGGCGGCGGCTTCGACGAGAAGTACCACCTGACCGGCGGCAACGACCAGCTGGTCAGCGGGATGGCGGCGCAGCTGCCGGCCGGGACGGTACGGCAGGGCCACCGGCTCGTCGCCCTGCGCCGCGCCGGCAACGGCTCGTACACCTGCACCTTCGACCACGGCGGCAGCACCGTCTCGGTGTCCGCCGACCACGTGGTGCTGGCCCTGCCCTTCAGCACGCTGCGCGACGTCGACCTCACCGGGGCCGGTCTGTCCGCCCGCAAGCTGACCGCGGTCCGGGAACAGGGCATGGGACAGAACGCGAAGCTGGTCACCGAGCTCTCGGCCAAGACCTGGCCGCGCCTCGGGTACAACGGCATCAGCAACACCGGCCCCCTCGGGTACCAGACGGCCTGGGACGGTTCGGTCGCCCTGGGCCCGAACGGCTCGCCCGCGCTCCTGGTGAACTTCCCCGGCGGGAACACCGCGCGCGACACCCTCACCGGAGCCGCGCACGGCCCCGCGCCCGCCGCGGACGTCGACTGGTTCCTCTCGCAGGTCGAGCACCTGTACCCGGGCACCAGGGCCGCGTACACCGGGAAGGCGTACGAGGACCACTGGTCGCGCGCGCCCTGGCAGCGGGGCGCGTACCAGTACTACAAGGTCGGTCAGTACACCTCGATCGCCGGCTGCGAGAGCCTCCAGGAGGGCCGGATCCACTTCGCGGGCGAGCACACGGACGTGGAGGACTCCACCCTGAACGCGGCCGTCGCCTCCGGCGAACGCGTCGCGGGCGAGATCGTCCGCCAGATCTGATCCCGGCCCGCGAGCGCCGTCCGCTCACCTCGGCGGGGTCAGCCGCTCCCACAGGAAGGTGTGGACGAGTGCCTCGTTGAAGGCGGTCTGCCCGTGGTCGGTGGCGCCCGCGTGGCCGCCGCCGAGGTGTTCGTGGAACAGGACGGGGTGCCCGTGCTCCCGCAGCCGGGCGGCCATCTTGCGGGCGTGGCCGGGGTGCACCCGGTCGTCACGGGTGGAGGTCAGCAGGAGCAGCGGCGGGTACGGGGGCCCGTCCGTCCGGACCTGGTGGTACGGGGAGATCCGCTCCAGGTGGGGCCGGTCGGCCGGGTCGTCGGGATCCCCGTACTCGGCGATCCAGCTGGCTCCGGCGAGCAGCTTGTGGAAGCGGAGCATGTCCAGCAGCGGCACGTGGGCGACGACCGCGCCGAACAGTCCCGGCTCGCGGGTGAGCATCGCGCCCATGAGCAGCCCGCCGTTGCTGCCGCCCTCGATGCCGAGCTGCGCCGGGGTGGTGACGTCGCGGGCGATGAGGTCCCGGGCGACGGCTGCGAAGTCCTCGTAGGCCCGTACCCGGTTCGCCCCGAGGGCCGCCTTGTGCCAGCCGGGCCCGTACTCGTGTCCGCCCCGGATGCCCGCGACCACGTAGGTTCCGCCGCGTGCGAGCCAGGCGCGGCCGGTGACGGCGCTGTAGCCCGGGACCATGGAGACCTCGAAGCCGCCGTACCCGTAGAGCAGGGTGGGGCCGGGACCGGTGCGCTCCTCGGGGCCGACGACGAAGTACGGCACCCTCGTGCCGTCCGCGGACTTCGCGAAGTACTGGCGGACCGTGAGGCCCTCGGTGCCGAAGAGGGCCGGGCCCTGCTTGACGCTCTCGTCGGCGCCGGCCGGCGCCGTGCCCCGGTAGAGGGTGGACGGCTGGAGGAAGCCCGCGACGTTCAGGAAGAACTCGTCGCTCACGTCCGGGTCGGTGCCGGTGACGGAGGCCGTGGACAGCGGCGGTACTCCGGCCAGCGGTGCGCGGCTCCAGCCGCCGGGGCCCGCCCCGGGGGTCAGGATCTCCAGCCGGGAGGAGACGTCGGCGCTGGTGGTGAGGATCAGGTGGTGGCGGGTCCAGCTCCAGCCGGCCAGCGAGGTGTGCTCGTCCGGGGTGAACAGCACCGCCGCCTCGCGCCCGCCCGCACGGAAGGCCTCGAAGTCGAAGGCCAGCAGACTGCCGGCCTCGTGGCCGAGCCACGGCGATTTCGGGGCGACGATCAGCCACTCGCGGTGGACGGAGGCACCGGCGTCGTCCGGTACCTCGATCTTCGTGGGCGCGGCGCCGATCCCGTCCCCGGGGAGGAGGAGCAGCTCCTGCTTCCAGAAGTCGATCTGCCGGTGGACGAAGTCCCGCTCGAAACCGGGGGTGTCGTCGTGCCATCCGGAGGCGGACAGGTCCGAGGGACGGCCCTCGTAGACCGTTTCCGCCTCCTCCAGGGGCGTGCCGCGCCGCCAGCGGCGCACCTGCAGGGGGTAGCCGGACCCGGACATCGAGCCGGGGCCGAAGTCCGTCCCGATCCAGACCCGGTCCCGGTCGATCCAGCCGATCCGGGTCTTGGCCTCCGCGACCTCGAACCCGCCCGCGACGAACTCCAGCGTCTCCAGGTCGAACTCGCGCACCACGCAGGCGTCCGCACCGTCCCGCGACAGCATGACCAGCGCGTGGCGGTGGTCGGGGGCCAGGACGGCGCTGCCCGCCCAGGCCCACTTCTCCCCCTCGGCCGCGGCGAGCGCGTCCAGGTCGAGGACCGGCTCCCATGCGGGCCGGTCCTTGCGGTACTCCTCCAGCGTGGTGCGCCGCCACAGGCCGCGCACGTGGTCGGCGTCCTGCCAGAAGTTGTAGAGGTGGCGGCCGCGCCGGCGCGCGTAGGGGATCCTGCCGTCGTCGTCGAGGACCTCGCGGATCCCCGACTCCAGCACCTTGAAGCCGGGGTCCGACGCCAGTGCGGACACCGTCTCGTCGTTGCGCTCGCGCACCCAGCCCAGGGCGGCCTCGCCGGTCACGTCTTCCAGCCAGAGGTAGGGGTCTTCTTCGCTCATCCGCCGATTGTGCAGGATCGGCGGACGGGCGCGAATCACCCGCCCCGGGCGGAAATCCCTTTGCCCCGGGCGGGCCGGGCACGGACGATGGCCCCTCGTGAGCAGTTCCCGTTCGTCCTCCGTACTCCCCGACCTGGCCCCCTGGCGGTCCAGCCGCGACTTCCGGCTGCTGTTCTTCCAGGGGACGGTCACCTACTTCGGCTCGTTCATGGCGATGATCGCGCTGCCGCTGCAGATCAAGCACCTCACGGACTCGCCGCTCGCGGTCGGTGCGATGGGCGCGGTGGAGCTGCTCCCGCTGGTGGTCTTCGGCCTGTACGGGGGCGCCCTCGCGGACGCGGTCGACCGGCGCCGGATGATCCTGCTGACCGAGGCCGGGCTCGGGCTGCTCGCCCTGGTGCTCCTGGTGAACTCCGCGCTGCCCCATCCGCGGCTGTGGCCGCTGTACGTGGTCGCGGCCGGCGTCTCGGCACTGACCGGGCTCCAGCGGCCGGCACTGGAGTCACTGATGGCGCGGATCGTGCCGCACGACCAGCTGACCGCGGCCGCCGCGCTCAACGGACTGCGCTACCAGGTCGGCGCGATCGCGGGCCCCGCCCTGGCCGGGCTGGTCGTCGCGTACGCCGGTTACGCCTCGGCGTACTCGCTCACCGTCGTGGGGTTCCTCGTCTCCGTGCTGCTGTGCCTGCGGCTGAGCCCGGCGCCGCCCGTGCGGGGCGCGGAGCGTCCGTCGCTGCGCGGGATCGCCGAGGGGGCGCGGTACGCGTGGAGCCGGCCCGTGCTGCTCGGCACGTACGCCGTGGATCTGGCGGCGATGCTCTTCGCGTTCCCGAACGCCCTCTTCCCCTTCCTCGCGGACGAGCTCGACGCGGTGTGGGCGCTGGGTCTGATGTACGCGGCGGGAGCGGTGGGATCGATGGTGCTTGGCCTGACCAGCGGCTGGGTCTCGCGGGTACGCCGGCACGGGTTGCCGGTCGTGTGCGGGGCCGGGGTGTGGGGGCTGGCGGTGGCGGCCGCCGGCTGGTCCGCGGACATCTGGCTGGTACTGCTGTGCCTGGCGGTTGCGGGCGCGGGCGACATGCTGAGCGGGCTGGGTCGCGCCACGATCTGGAACCAGACGATCCCCGAGGAGCTGCGGGGCCGGCTCGCGGGCATCGAGGTGCTCTCGTACAGCGTCGGCCCGCAGCTCGGCCAGGTCCGGGCGGGCACGATGGCCGGCTGGACCGGTACCCGTACGGCCTTCTGGAGCGGGGGCCTGCTCTGCGTGGCCTCGGTGGCCGCGCTGGCGGCCCTGCTGCCGAAGCTGCTGTCCTACGACGCGGACACGGACGAGGACGCGCTGCGCCGCCGGGCCGGGAAGCAAGCGCGCTCGAGCGGGGCCGCGGGCTGACGGCGGCGTACGGGCTGGGGGGCGGGGGCAGGGGCGGGCGGTCAGCTCCGGGGGCCGTCCTCCTCGCCGGGGTCTCGGCCGGTGAGGGCGGCCGCGGCGGTCAGGGCCAGCAGCAGGCAGCCGGCCGCCCCGGCCAGCGCCGGTCCGGGGCCCCGGAGGGTCCAGGCCGCGCCGAACAGGAGGGAACCCGCGAAGCGAGCGAGGGCCTGCGCGGTCTGGAGCACCGCGAGTCCGGTCGTACGGAGCCCCGCGGGCAGCAGGGGTCCGGCGGCGGCCATCAGCACCCCGTCGGTGGCCGCGTAGAACAGGCCGAGCAGTGCGAGGACCCCGAGGACCCGCGACACCCCGGGGAGGGGCGCCGGGCCGGACGGGAGCGGGACCAGGAGCAGCAGGCAGGCGCCGAGCAGCAGCAGGTGTCCGCCGAGGAAGACCCGGTGGCGCCCCCGCCGGTCCGCGAGCCTGCCCACGGGCACGGCGGCGAGCAGGAACACGGCCGCGGTGCCGACGGGGAGCAGCGGGAACCAGGCGACCGGCAGGTCCAGGCGCCGCTGGAGCAGGAGGTAGAGGAAGGAGTCGCCGACGGTGAACAGGCCGAGCACGACGGCGGTCAGACAGAGCCGCCGCAGGCCCGGAATCCTCAGGAGGGTCCGGACCGCGGGCACCCCGGGGGGCGTGGCGGGCGCGAGGTGCGGGGTCGGGGTCGAGGCCGGGGCTGCGCTCTCGCGTACGAACAGGGCCAGCACCAGCACCCCCAGTACCGCGAAGCAGCAGCTCACGGTGAAGACGGCCGGGTAGCCGTCCACCGCCACCCACAGCACCCCGAACGCCGCCAGCGGCCCCAGCAGCGCCCCGGTGGTGTCCATCGCGCGGTGCACGCCGAAGGCGCGGCCCTGCTCCCCCGGCGGGCAGGACAGCGAGATCAGCGCGTCGCGCGGGGCCGTGCGCAGTCCCTTGCCGGTCCGGTCGGCGGCGAGGACCACCGCCACCGACCAGGGGGCGGTGACCGCCAGGAGGGCCGCCTTGCACGCGGCGGAGACCGCGTAGCCGGTACCGGCGACGAGCTTGCGGCGGTGGGTGCGGTCCGAGACCCGTCCGCCCACGAGGCGCAGCAGCGCGGTGGCGCCCTGGCCCAACCCGTCCAGGGCGCCGAAGGCGAGCGGGGACATCCCGAGTCCGGCCACCAGGTACAGGGGCAGGACGGCGGTGACCATCTCCGCGGAGACGTCCGTGAACAGGCTGACCAGGCCGAGTGCGAACACCGTTCCGGGGAGGGCCCGCACGGGGCCCTTCGCGGCCGCGGGGGCTGTGGGATCCGCGAGGTCCGTGGGATCCGCGGGATCCGCGGGATCCGCGGAGGCGTCCGCCGCACGGCTGGTCGACAGGTACACGGATGCCTCTCTCAGAACCAGTTGAGGGTGAGGGGGAAGGTGGCGGAGGCGGTGGTGTTGGTGGTGTCGGTGGCGGTGGCGGTGATCTGGACGGTTCCGGTGGCCCAGGGTTTGCCGGTGATGCGGCCGGTGCTGGCGTCCAGGGTCAGGCCCCAGGGGAGTCCGGTGGCGGTGTAGCGGGCGGGGGGCTTTCCTCCGGTGGTGGTGAGCTGGATGGTGCAGGTCTGGTTGAACTTGCAGGTCTGGGGGCCCGGGTTGACCAGCTTCAGATCACCAGGAGTCGGAGTCGGCGTGGGTGTGGGCGTAGGGGTGGGCGTGGGGGTCGGCGTAGGTGTGGGGGTCGGAGTGGGGTCCGTGGAGCCGCCGAACACCTCGCTGATGGGCTGGACGTTGGCCGCGTTCCCCGCGTGCGTGGCCGTGCCGAAGAGGTCCTCGAACGTGCGCAGCAGGTGGTGGTGGTTGAAGGCCGTGGCGTACGTGCCCGTCTTGACCTTGGCCCCGTAGAAGACGGTGGCGATCTGGTTCGATCCGAGGTAGTTGTCCTCGTCCCATGTCAGCACCAGGAGGCTGTTGTTGGCCTTGGCCCACTGTGCGTAGGCGTCCAGGTTGTTCTTCGTCCAGGTGTCGCCCGTGGTGGCCGAGCAGGAGTGCATGTCGTTGCACAGGTTGGGCACCACGAACGACAGGTTCGGCAGCGCGGCGAAATTGCCCTGCGGGAACTGGGCCCAGGTCTTCCCGGTGTTCAGCGGCACGTTCTTGAAGGCGAACCACGGGTTGTGCTTCTGCGCGTACTGGCCGTTGGTGCAGGCCGTGGAACCCTCGGCGGGCAGGTCCTCGTTGTACGTCGCGAAGGTCTTCCCGGCCGCGATCAGCTCCTGGCCGAGGTTGGCCGCGGTCATAGACTGCGGGGTGTAGCAGCCGTCCCCGGTGATGCCCTGGGTGCCGCCGGAGAAGAGGTTGAAGTAGTTCGGCTGGCTGGGGTGGGTCAGCGCCTTCATTCCGGTCAGGCTGGCACCGCCGCCCGCGAGCTGGTTGACGTACGGGGCGTTGGCGCTGCCGATTACCTCGCCGTACTGCTTGTTCTCGTACACGACGACGACCACGTGGTCGTACGCCGGCAGTGCGGCAGCGTTCGCGAGGGTGGTCGAACCACCCTCTGCCGCTTCCGAGTTGGCGATGGTGAACGCGCCCAGCAGGCCGAGCGCGCCGAGTCCGGCGACGAGCGCGGACCGGTGGACCCGGTGTCTCGCGCTTGCCGTCGGCTTCGTCGTCGGCTTGGTCGTCGGCTTGGTCGTCGGCTCCGTTGCCGAGGGACGGATGGGCATGGGTGGTTCCTCCTCTTGGTGGGTGGTGTCATTCCTCGCGCCGTGCCGCACCGGCCACGGCGATGTTCAAGAACCGGGGTACGGGGCGCCCTCGGCTGCGGAAGTCCTCCGCGACCGCCGCCCGTACGGCCGTCAGTCGCGGTCCGGGCAGCAGCACCAGCACGCTCCGCCCCGGGCCCTGCCCGGGTGGCCACGCGCTCAGGGCCCCGGCCCGGCGGGCGCAGGCCACGGCCCGGGCCAGGTCCGCGGCGCCGTCCCCGCTGCCGGGACGCACGGCCAGCAGCACCAGGCGGGCCCCCGAGTCGGCCGGGTCGAAGACGACGTACCGCTGCCGGTGGCGCCGGGATTCCGGGGAGCGCGGGCCGTGGCCCAGCAGGAGGGCCCGGCCGGGCCGGGCGAACAGGGCCCCCCGGCGCAGGGCCTCGTCGCCGTCCGGCAGCGCCCCGGCCATCAGCCGGGCCAGGGTGGCGCGGTCCGGCTCCTCGCCCGCCGGTGTGTGTACGTCGGCCACCGCCAGCGCCACCGCGCAGTCGGCGGCCTCTTCGGTGGCCAGCCCGGCGGCCGCGGTGAGGGAGCCCTGGACGTGCAGGTCGGTCCCGCCGCGGCCGTACCCGGCCCGGGCCAGTGCGCGCAGCAGGGCGTACGGCCGGACGGCCCAGGCCGGGGCGGCGGGCGGTGGCCCGGACAGGGTCAGCGGCAGATCGCAGCTGTCCGCGGGGTGGCCGAGCGAGCTGAGCCGGACCAGGCCGTCGGTGCGCGGTGCCGCGGCGGCGGCCACCGGCCAGCTCGCCGCCGCGACGAGCCCCGGAGAGCCCAGGTGGAAGGTGTACGGGGCGCTCCAGACGGCCGCCGGGGGCCGGCCGTGCACGGACTCCAGCGCGTAGGCGACGAGCCGGAAGAGCGGGTTGGCGGTGGCCCGCCGGGCGAGATCGCCTCCGGCGGGGGCAACGGGGACAGCAGGGGCGGCGGGGACGGCGGCCCCGATCGAGGCAGCGGGCCCGGCGGCGGGGCCGGCTGTTTCGGCAGGCCCCACGGCAAGGCCAGCCGGTTCGGCAGGCCCCGCGACGAGGCCGGCTGATTCAGCAGGCCCCACGACGAGGCCGGTGGGGACAGCAGGGCGGACGGCGGGGACGGTTGGTTCAGCAGGCGCGGCGGGTGGGGCGGTGGGACCCGGGCCCGTCACGGCTGGTCCTTGCGGGCCAGCAGCCGGTAGGCGTTGCCCCCGTCCGTGCGCCGGACCACGGCCGTGCGCAACCCGTCGAGCACCGCCGCGGCGGCGAAGCACGGCAGCGCGGCCGCCCGTACGGCATGGGCGAGGGCTCGCCCGCCCGGTGTGGCCGGGTCCGCCCACGGCCGGTCCGGGTCCGGGGCCAGCCGTGTCGCGGTCAGCGCCACCGCGCCGAAGAAGTCGTTGCCCTGGTGGGCCCGTCCGTGCTCCTCGGCGAGCACGGTGAACCCGCGGTCGGCCAGCGCCGCACGCAGGTTCGCGGCCGGGATCAGGTGCTGGTGCTGCGGCTGGAACCAGGGAAGCCAGGCCGGGCCGAGCAGGCCGGCCATGCGCGATTGCGGATCGGGGAGCTCGATGGTCAGGTACCCGCCCGGGGCGAGGACCGCGGCCGCCGTGTCCAGTTCCGCGAACGGGTCCCGGGTGTGCTCCAGGTAGTGGTACATGCTGACCACCTCGTACTGGCCCGCCAGTTTCACCGCGAACTCCGGGAACTGGCCCCGGTGTCCCGTCTCCACCCAGCCGCGCCGCTCCGCCTCGCGGACGCCCGCGCCCATGTCCAGCCCGTCGAACCGGGTGCCCGGCCAGACGGCGCGCGCCGCGTTGCAGAAGTGGCCGTGCCCGGTGCCGACATCGAGCCAGGACGCCGGCTCGGCATGGGGCCGGAGCATCTCGGCCCGGCCCCGGTAGGCGGCGCCGAGCCGCCCGAAGACCGTGGCCGCGCCCTCGCCGCCGCGGCCGTCGTAGAAGTCGCGGTAGTAGAACTCCAGCCCTTCCGGGGAGAGTCGGGGGTTCTGGAAGACGTGCCCACAGTCCCCGCAGCGTTCCAGGGTGAACCGGCCGGGCTTGCCCTGGAGCAGATCGGGCACCCGGACCCGGACGGACAGCCGCCGGAAGCCGCACCAGGGGCAGTCCGGGCGGCGCGGTTCGAAGAACCGGGCGGTGCCGGTGGCCAGGTCCGCGCGGTAGGCCTCGGCCGGCGCGGAGGCCCGAGCGGCCGAGGCCCCCGCCGCCGCGCCCCGCGCCTCCGTGTCCGGCGCCTCCGTGTCCGGCGCCGCCGCGCCCCCCGCCGCGTCCCCGGAATTCGCTGGCTCGGTGCCACGGGTGCGGGCCGCCGCGGCGGCCGTGCGCAGGGCGGCGCCGAGGGAGCGCACCGGCCGGGCGGCCGTGGCCGGGGCCAGGTCGCCGGGGTGCAGGGGCGTACCGGGCAGGCCGAGGGCGAGATACGGCTGGATCCAGTACAACCCGGCCGCGACGGCCCCCCACCGGCCCTGGCGTACGGCGACACCCGCCAGCAGCGCCAGCCCGGCTAGCTGCGCCGCTGCCAGTGCCCCCGGCGGCAGCCCCTGGGCCCGGAGCTCACCGGCCCGCGCCGCACCGCCCGCTTCGTCCGGTGCTCCGCAGCTCAGGGCCGGTGCGATGGCCAGTCCCGTGGCGTCGGAGGCGTACTCCTTCAAACGGCGGGTCAGCGCCAGGAGTTCCGCCGGGGTCGGGTACGGCCGGGCCAGGTCCGCCCCGGCCCGCGCGAGCACCGACTCGGAGACGAGCACCGCGAAGCCCGCTCCGCGGCCCTCCCCGAGCCGGTCCTGCCGGTAGCCGGCCGGGTCCACCAGCCGCAGCAGGCTCAGCGCCCGCTCGGCGGGCAGGTCCCCCGGCAGCAGGTCCAGTACCCGCAGCCCCTCCCGGTCGGCGTACGCGCACGCGGCGAGGAAGGTGGCCGCGTCGGGCTCGACCCCGCGCGCGGTGAGCAGTCGCCATCCGGCGGCCCGCGGCACCCCGGCGGACCCCGGACCGGTCATGGGCTCGGTCACGGGCAGCACCGGGATCGCCCGCAGCCGGCGGGCGGCGCGCACGGTCCCGGCGCCGAGCGCGGCCAGCAGCAGCACGGAGATCCAGCGGCCCTGGGACGGGCGGGTCGGCAGGACGGGATGGAGCGGGGAACGGGTCACAGGAGTTTCTCCAACCGGTCGGCCGCGGCGGCGGCGCCGCCCGCCGCGGCGAATGAGGTCTGGATCCGCCGGGCACCCCGGCGGTGGACGGGGTCGTCCAGCACGGCCGTCAGCGCGTCGCGCAGTTCCTCGGCCCTGGTCCTGCCGAACCGCACCCGCACGCCGGCCCCGGCCGCCACGACCTGACCGGCGACGATCGGCTGGTCGTCACGGATCGGCGCGACCACCAGCGGCAGGCCGTGCGCGAGGGCCTCGCACACGGTGTTGTGGCCGCCGTGGCAGACCACGGCGTCCAGGTGGGCGAGCAGCTCGAGCTGCGGCACGCTGTCGCGCAGCAGCACGTTCCCGGGGACCGCCCCGACCAGGGAGGAAGGGGCCACCATCACCAACTGGACTTCTGCTGCGAGCCGTTCGGCGGCCCCCAGCACCGCGCGGTAGAACCGGCCGCCGGCCTCCTGGTTGAGGGTGCCCAGCGATACGAGCACCCGTCGCCGCTCCGGATCCAGCCGCGACCAGGGGAATCCGGGCGCGGGCGGGCGGGCTCCGAAGGCCGGGCCGACGAAGGCGTAGTGCGGCGGGAAGTCCTCGTCCCCGCCGACCAGTTCGCGGCTGGAGAACACCAGGACCAGCCGGTCCGAGAAGCGCGGGTCCCACTGCGGTCCGCCCGCTTCCCCGGCGGCACCGCAGTGCGCCAGCAGTCCCCCGATCTGCGCGGCGACCCACTCCCCCACCTTCGGGAAGTCCGCGAAGGGACGGGTGAGTTCGGCCGATGTGCTGGCGGAGGTGACCCACGGCACCCCGAGTTCACGTGCGACCACGGGGCCGGCCAGGGCCTGCTGATCGGCGACCAGCAGGTCCGGCCCGAAGGCGTGGACCGCCCGGGTGACCCCGGGCACCATGGCCCGGGCGAGCGGCACCAGTGCCTCCTCCCACAGGAACCGCAGCGCCCCGACCCCGCGCAGATCGCGCCAGCGGGCGTGCAGTGCCGCGTACCCGCCGCCCTCCTCCTCTCCGGCGGGCAGGATCCGGGCGTGTTCGGGCAGCAACCGGAAGAGCACTCCGGTCGGCCCGGTCCACGCGACCTCGTGGCCCCGGGCGGCCAGTTCGCACCCGACCGCCACCGTCGGATTGACGTGACCCGCCAGTGGCGGCACGGCGAAGAGCACCTTCACGGGACCAGCACTCCCGCCCGCGGGCGCACCGCCGCCTCCACCGGTGCCCCGGACGCCGTTTCCGCCATTGCCCCGGCAGCCGCGTCGAGGTGGGAGAGTACGGCCGCTCGCAGCGCTCCGCTGCTCTCCTTCAGCACGTCGTGCCCCAGACCCGGCAGGATCTCGACGGCGGTGACCAGCGGGGCGTGGCGGGCCAGTTCCCGTGCGCCCGGGACCAGTTCGGAGTGCTCCCCGCAGACGATCAGGACCGGGCAGTGCAGCCCGGCGTAGTCGGCCGGGGTGAAGGTGCGGCTCGCCGCGATGTCGTCGATGAGGGTGGTGCGGTTGAGCAGGTCGTCGGCGATCGCGGTGAGGCTGGCCGCCTTGCGCAGGCGCAGGGTGAGCAGTTCGGCGGGGACCGGGCTGTCCTCCAGGCTGAGGGCGGCGGCCGAGAGCGTGTCCACCATGTTCTCCACCCAGGCCCCGCCGAGCGGGGGTTCGAGCAGGGTGAGTCCGGTGACCAGGTCGGGCCGGGCGAGGGCGGCGTGCAGGGCGAGGGTGCCGCCGTAGCTGTTGCCGACCAGGTGCACCGGGCGCCGCCCGAGGCCGAGCGCGCCGAGCAGCGCGAAGAGGTCCCGTACGGCGGTGCGGCTGTCGTAGCCGGTGGCGGGCCGTTCGGTGCGGCCGTGGCCGCGCAGGTCGTAGAGGACGACCTCGTGGCCGGCCCGGGCCGCGGGGACGGCCAGGGGGCAGTAGAAGGAGGACAGGTTGTCGACGACCAGTCCGTGCAGGAACACCACCACGGGGCGTTCGGGACGGTCGGGGGCGGCCGCCCCGGCGGCGGCCGGGAGTCGCCGGTCGTGGTCGGCGGGACGCTGCTGCACGTGGACGGCGGGTGGCTGCTGCACGTGGTCGACTGGGCGCTGCTGCACGTGGTTGGCGGGCAGTTGCTGCACGTGGAAGCGGACGGAGCCCGCGGTGACGAAGGCCATGGCGGATCAGCCCTTCGACGCGGGCCCGGCGGCGCCGGCCGCCGGGACCCGGGCGAGGGAGGCGTGGGTGATCCGACCGATGTGCGTGACGAGTTCACCGACGGACATGGCGAGGATCGCGTCCATGTCCTTCTCGGACAGGAAGCCCATCAGGTCCACGTCCGCTCCGTAGCGGTGGTGGAGCAGTTCCGCGAGGGCGACGAACTCGATGCTCTCCAGGGCGAGGTCCTCGTTGAACGTCGTCTTCATCGTGACCTCGTCCGCGAGGAGGTACTCGTCACCGACGATCTCCACGAGCATGCCGGTGATCTCGGCGAGGATGTCAGCTGCCATGACTGGTCTCCGTGAGGTGGGAGGGGACGGGGGACGGAGTCGCGGGACGGTCGGTCCAGGCGACGATGTGAACGGGTGGCACGTCCGTGAACAGGGTGGTGCGGACCTGGTACGGGTGCCCGTCCGGGGACAGCACCCGCAGCCGGCCGGAGCCGGGGTCACCGGCCGCCCGCCAGTCGCGCGGCCGGCCGCCGAGCCCCGTTCCGGCCGCCTTGGCCGCCGCCTCCTTGGCGCACCACAGCGCCGTGAGGGCGGCCGGCAGGCCGGTGCCCTCGTGGGCCGCCAGCCGCTCGGCGAGGGCGAGTTCGCCCGGTGCCAGTGCGATGCGGATCAGCGCGTCCGGGTCGGTGGTCACCGGCTCCACGTCGATGCCGACGGGGTGGACGCGGTGGGCGAGGGCGACCGCGATCCGGTCCTTGTGGGCGATCGTCAGCCGGATTCCGGCGGCCAGGGCTCCCCCGGCGCGGGGCCGGCCCGCGGGGTCGTTGCCGACCGGGACCTCCACCGGGAAGACCGGCCCGGCTCCGCCGTCCCACAGCAGTTGCCGCAGGGCGTCCTTGGCGGCGATCCGGCCGAGCAGCCAGGGCGCCCGGGCGCGCGGCGCCAGCCGCTCGTACGCCGTGCGCTCGGCGGCGCCGAGGTAGCGGCGCATGACGAGCTCCTGCGAGGCGGGGTCGCTCCAGCGGCGCCGGGCCAGGCACCACCCCTCGGGCCGGGGTTCGCCGATGCCGCACACCTCCGGGGTGAACTTCATCGGCCAGACCCGTTCGTCGGCGCCGAACCGGCGGTACGTCCAGCCGTCGATCCGGGCCCACACCCGGCCGTCGGCCCGGCAGAGCTCGACGTCACCGCGCACGGTGACATCGCCCACCTCCCGGATCCGGGCCGTGGCGGTCACCAGCTCGCGGGGAGCGGGCGGGGGCCCGGAGAAGCGGATCCGGTCCACGGTGGCCGGGAACACCAGCCGGTCGACCGGGAGCCGCAGCTGCATCCAGTGCCCGAACAGCTGTCCCGCGGCATCGAGCAGCGCACCCGGGTCGGGCAGTGCCCGCAACACCCCGTGGATGCCGTCGGCGCCGACGGCCCGTACCTCGTGCACGCCCGCGAAGCGGGGGCCGTGGAACATCCACCGGTCCCGGTAGAGGGCCTCGGCGCTGACCGGGGCCGGCCGCGGGTCGCGCAGCGGCGTGGGATCGGGCCCGGGCAGCGTTCCGTAGCGCTCCCCGAGGAGCACGACCACATCGGCGTACTCCCCGAGGGTGACGCGGATGCGGCCGGGGCCGTCGCCGCGGACCGTGATCCGCACGTCGACGGCCGGTTCGACGGCGAGCCAGCGCAGGGCCCTTACCCGGTCGTAGCCGATCACGACGAGGCCGGGCGGGGCGTGCCGCAGGGCGGCCTCGGCCGCGAGCTCCAGCATCGTGGTCATGGGCACGACGGGGAACCGGTCGGACGCGTCCGGCCAGCCCTCGGGCTGCAGGTAGACGCAGTGGTCCCGTACGTAGGGCAGCGCGGCGAGCGAGAGCCGCAGGGTCCGCTGTCCCGCGGCGCCGCCGCCCGGACCGGGCGGCGGTACGGATCCCGCCGGCTGCGGCGAGCTCGGCTCCGGGCGGGTGTCGGTGGGGTCCGCGTCCAGGGCCGACAGCAGGACCGGCCTGGGTCCGGCGGCCACCGGGGCGGCGGGGGTGTGCGCGGCTGACGTGGTGGACCGGGCGGATGGGGTGGACAGGGTGACGGGGGCTGAGGGAACCAGTGCGGCCACCGGGGCAGCCGGGACCGGGGCGCCGGCCGGGGGCAGCAGGCCGCCCAGGGCAGTGCGTGCCGCCTCACCGAGACGGACCAGCGGCGACCCGAGGTCCAGGTGCACGGACCGCCCCCGTGCGGGCGGGGCGGGCGGTATCGGCGGTACGGGTGGTGCGGACGGACCGGCGGGCGGCATGGCCGGCGTGGCGGACGGCAGGGCCGGGGCGGCGGCCGGTGCGGCCGGTGTCGCGGACGGCACGGCCGGGGCGGCGGCCGGTGTGGCGGGCGGTATGCCCGGGGTGATGGCCGGTATCGCGGACGGCACGGCCGCGGTGGCGGGTGCCGCCGTGAGGCGGTCCCAGCGCGGGGCGTGGCCCTCGGTCCACAGGGCGGCGCAGGTGCGCCGGAGGGCGGCGAGTCCCGCGAGCCGGGGGGAGGAAGCCGACACCGAGAGGTGGGGGCGCTCGCGCAGGGTGTCCTCGACGAAGCCCGGCAGGCTTCCCGGGCCCAGCGTGACGAAGCCGCGGACGTCGGCGTCCTCGTACAGCCCGAGCACCAGCTCGCGGAACCGTACCGGCTCCAGGAGGTGGCGGACCACCAGCTCGCGGACCTCGTCGGGCGCTTCGGGGAACGGCGCGCAGGTGGTCGCCGACCAGAGGGGGAGGGTGCCCGGCCGCAGCGGCAGCCGGCCGAAGGCGGCACGGACCTGTCCGAGGTAGGGCTCCCACATCGGGGTGTGGAAGCCCGAGCGGAAGGGGAGTTCCTGGCCGAGGACCCCGTCGGCCTTCAACCTCGAGAGCACAGCGGACACTTGGTCCGGATCTCCGCATATCACCGACTGATGGGGGCAGTTGTCGTGGCTGACCACCACCCCGTCCAGACCGTGGAGCGCCGCCTGCACCCGCCGGGTCCCGCAGCCCAGCGCCGCGTAGACCAGGTCCGGGACCTTGAGCGAACCCGGCCGCAGCGAGTCCAGGAAGGTGTCGGCCGCGTCCTGCGGGTACATACCGGCGGCGACCATCGCCGCCCACTCCCCCAGGCTGTGGCCGGCCAGCACATCGGCCTCGATGCCCAGTTCCGGCAGGACCCGGGCGAAGAAGCGACCCGTCGCGATCGCGTCCAGGGCCCGCTCCATCAGCTCCTGGCCCCGGCTCAGCCGCGGCCGCTCCAGCCCCAGCCGGTCCGCCACGTCGTCCAGCGCGGGGGTGAACTCCGGTTCCAGGCCCGGGAAGAGGAATGCCAGCCGGCCGCCCAGCGGCTCGGGCGTGAACCACACCTCCCCCCGCCCGCGCCAGGCCCGGCCGCGCGCCACCACCTTCGCGGCGAGCGCGAGCCGCTGGGGGGTCGGCCCCACCACGGCGAGCCGGCACGGCCCGTCGCCGCCGGAGACCGGGGAGCCGTCCGCCAGCCGGGCCGACAGCTCGGCCGCACCGGCCGCCCCCATCAGGAGCACCTCCTCCCGCGCGGGCGCCCCGACCGGCACGGCCGGACCGCCGAGCGGCAGGAACCGCCGTACGGGCACGGCACGCCGCACGGCACCGGGGGCCTCCTCCAGCACCACGTGCGCGTTGATGCCGCCGAAGCCGAAGGCGTTGACCCCGGCCCGGCGCGGCTCCGGGCCGCGCTCCCACGGCCGGGCCGACGTCACCGGCCGCATCCGGGTCCGGGACAGGTCCGGGTGCGGATCCTCCAGGTGCAGGGTCGGCGGCAGCACCCCCTCGTGCACCGCGAGCGCCGCCTTGATCAGTCCGGCCATCCCGGAGGCCTGCATGGTGTGCCCGAGCATCGATTTCACCGAGCCGAAGCCGATGTCGCCCCCGCTCTCCAGGGGAGCGCCGAACACCTGGGCCAGCGTGTCCAGTTCGGCGGCGTCCCCCACCGGGGTGCCGGTCCCGTGCGCCTCCAGCAGGCCCAGCGCCCCGGGAGCCCGCGGATCCAGGCCCGCCTCCCGCCAGGCCCTTTCCAGGGCCCGTACCTGGCCCGCGACGAGCGGGCTCATCAGGCTCGCCGCCCGGCCGTCCCCGGCCACCCCGGTGCCGCGGATGACCGCGTAGATCCGGTCGCCGTCGCGCTCCGCGTCGGCCAGCCGCTTCAGCAGCACCACCCCGGTGCCCTCGGAGAGCAGGGTTCCGTCGGCCCGCCGGTCGAAGGGCCGGATGCGTTCGCTGGGACTCAGGGCCCGCAGCTGCGTGAACACGCTCCACAGGGTGGCGATGTGGCAGTGGTGCACGGCCCCGGCGACCACCGCGTCGCAGCGCCCGCCGGCCAGCAGCCCCACCGCCTGGTCCACCGCCAGCAGTGAGGAGGCGCAGGCCGCGTCCAGGGTGTAGGCGGGGCCGCGGAAGTCCAGCCGGTTCGCGGTCCGGGCGGCCGTGAAACTCGGGACGAGCCCGATCGAGGCCTCCGGACGCTCGGGGCCGAGGGCGTCCTGGAAGGCGGTGCGCACCGCCGCGATCCGCCGCTCGCCCAGTTCGGGGGCGAGATCGCGCAGGGTCTGCGCCAACTGGTGTGCCGTGCGCACGCGCTGGTCGAGGCGTGCGGTGGCCACTCCCATGAACCCGCCGCGTCCCAGCACCACCCCGATCCGGGAGCGGTCGGCCGGGAGGCGGCTGTCGCCGCCCGCGTCGGCGACCGCCTCGGCCGTCGCGTGCAGGGCCAGCATCTGGTCCGGTTCGGCCCCGTCCACCGCGGCCGGCATGATGCCGAACCGGGTCGGATCGAAGGCGGCGAGCCCGTCCACGAATCCGCCGCGCCGGCAGTAGAAGCGGTCACCGGCGGCCGGTCCGGTGGCGCCGGCCGGGTCGTAGTACACCTCGGGATCCCAGCGCCCGGGCGGAACTTCGCCGATGCAGTCCGTTCCGGCGAGGAGGTTGCGCCGGTACGCGGCCAGGTCCGCGGCGCCCGGGAACACCGCCCCCATCCCGACGATCGCCGCGTCGGTGGGACGCGGGCCGCGCCTGCGCGGTCGCCGCTGCGGGTCAGCCACGGTCCTCACGCTCCCCGCGGCCCTCGGCCATCAGGACCACCTGTACGTCGGTCCCGTGCGCGAGTTCGGCGAGGAACGCGGCGGCGCCCGCGTCGGGCTCGATGAGCGGTATGCCGCGCCGGAGGTACGCACGGGCCAGTTCGGGGCTGACCATCCCGCCCGCCTCCGCGGCCCAGGGGCCCCAGTCGACGGACAGCACGCGGCCCGGGAAGGCTGCACCGACACCGCCGGGCGCCCAGGTGCGGGCGAGGCCGTCGAGGGCGTCGTTGGCGGCCGCGTAGTCGCTCTGGCCGCGATTTCCGTACACTCCCGCCACGCTCCCGAAGAGGGCGAGGAACCGGGGTGCGGGCGCCGTACCGTGCTCGGCCGCGGCGACGGCGAGGTTCCGGGCGCCGGTCACCTTCGTGGTGAACACCTCGGTGAAGGCCTCCGGCCGCTTGTCGCGGAGCAGCCCGTCGTTCAGGGTCCCGGCACCGTGCACGATGCCGTCCAGCCTGCCGTGCCGTTGCCGTACTCCGGCCACGACGGCCCGTACCGCCTGTTCGTCGGTGACGTCCGCGCAGTGGTAGCTGACGGACGCGGCCACCGCGGCGAGGGCCGTGAGGGTGGCGCGCACTTCGCGTGCGGCGAGGATCCGCGAGGCCGCGGCCTCGATCTCCACGGGGGTGCGCAGGCCGGTCGCGATCAGGGCGGCGCGCAGGGCGACCCGGTCGGTGGCGTGCCCGAACTCGTCTGCCTCGGACACGGGTTGAGGTGTACGTCCCATCAGCTCCACGTGGCATCCGGTGGCCCGGGCCAGTGCGACGGCGGTCCGGGCGGTGATCCCGCGGGCCCCGCCCGTGAGCAGGACGACGGAGTCCGCTCCGAGGGGCGGCGGGCCGTCCGTGGGTGCGAGCGGTGCGGGTACCGGCCGGCGGGTGATCCGTACGCCCTCGGCGGTGTACCCGACGGAGGCGGGGTCCTCGGCGGCGGCGGCGTGCGGATCGGGGGTCCCGGGCAGCCCGCAGCTCAGCTCGGCGAGGAGCTGCTGCGCTATCCGTTCGGGGTCCTCCTTGGGGTGGACGTCCACCGCGCGGATCAGCCTGCCGGGGAACTCGAGTGCGGCACTGCGGGCGAAGCCGTGCAGGCCGGCTCCGGGAGTGCCGGGTCCGGTGACGAGGAGGAGCCGGTGCACGCCACCGGTGAGGGCCCGCTGCAACCCGGGAAACACCTCGGGCAGGACGGGCTCCGAGCCGGGCCGCAGGGCGGACAGCTCGAGGACCGCGTCGAACCCGGCGTCGGCTTCGGCGAGTTGCCGTACGTCGGCCCCCCGGGCCCGCAGGGCCCCGGTGAGGGCGGTCACAACGCCCAGGCCGTCCCCGACGACCCCGATCCGCAGCCCCCGCAGGACCTCCGGGTCCCCGGAGGGCGCCGGGAGCGGCTGCGGGTCGACGCGCAGCCGGCTGAGCGCGGGGGCGGCCGTGGCCGCCGTGTGCGCGGTGTCCGCGGCGTCCGCCGTGTGCGCGGCGTCCGCCGTGTGCGCGGTGCCCGCGGTGCCCGCGGTGTGCGCGGCCTCCGCCGTGTCCGCCCTGTGCGCGGCGTCCGCCGTGTGCGCCGATCCGGCCGGGTCTGGCGCCGCTGGCGCGGCGGTGTGGGCGGTGACCCAGTCGACGATGCCGCGCAGGGTCTTGATGCGGGACAGCTCCTCGACAGCGGACTCGGCGGAACCGCCCGGGTCCTGGGGAAGCCCGATCCGGTCGGCCAGGGCGCCGATGATCTCGACGCGTTTGATCGAGTCGATGGACAGGTCCGCCTCCAGGTCCAGCTCGGGGTCGAGCATGTCCCGCGGGTATCCGGTCCGGGTGTGGACGATCTCCACGATCACGTCCATCACCTCCTCGGGCGACCGAACGGCCCCACCGGACGCCAACGCCCCCGATCCGTCACCCCCGACCCCTGCCTGGTCCCCCCCAACCGTCCCAGCCACCGCGCCGACATCGCCCCGGTCACCCCCGTCCGTCCCCGCCGACCCACCGACACCGGCACCGACACCGGCACCGGCACCGGCACCGGCACCGGGCCAATCGCCCCCGGCCATCCCCACCGACCCACCGACACCGGACCCAGCCCAGTCACCCCCAGCCGTGCCCGCCGACCCGCCGACACCGGCACCGGCCCAATCGCCCCCGGCCATCCCCGACGTCCCCCCGACACCGGCCCCGGCCCCGGCCCAGTCACCTCCGGCCATCCCCGCCGTCCCACCGACACCGTGCCCAGCCCCATCGCCCCCGGCCGTCCCACCGGCACCGTCCGCGCCACCGGGGCCCGCCGGCCATGACTCGGGTTCCCCGACTGTGGGATGCGCACCCGCCTGGGCCCCGCCGTAGGCCGTCGTCCACGTGCCGTCGAGGACGCCCGGCAGCGCCGGTCCGGCAGCCGCGCCCTGCGAGCCCCCGAGGCCGTGGCCGTTCACCGCACCGGGAGCGAACACCCCCTGCGCTGACAGCAGCCCGGGAGTGGCGCCCCGGCCCGGCTCGCCCGGCGGGCCCGGGGCGGCGGCCGCCCCCATGGCAGCCACTTCCTGCCAGCCCGCCAGGCCCTGGCCGTTCCCCGCCCATGTGGCAGCCGCCTCCGGCCGCATGCCCGGCACCGCGCCCGAGCCCGTGGCTGTGGCGTCGGGCCACCGGCCCGGTCCGGCGTCGGGGCCGGATCCCTGTCCGGGGAGCGGAGCCTCCAGGGCCGGACCCGGCTCCGCGGTGGCCCGGAACCACAGGGCGACCGGCTCCGCGCCGTTCCGGGCCCGCGGCGCGACCGGGTCCTCTCCCGGCGGCGACGAGCCCAAGTAGCCCAGCATGACGTCGCGCTGCGCCTGAACCAGTTCGCGGGAGCCGCGCAGGTACTCCAGGACCGCCGCCCCACGGTGGTCCGCAGCCTCGGGCCGGCTGCCCGCCTCGGGCGGTCCGCCGACCGGGAACGGGGCGCGGAGGCCGTTCACGTGCCCGGAAGCCGGGTCGGCCGGGCCCGCCACCGGACCGGGGCCTGCGGCCGGGTCGGCGCTCGGGGTCTGGATCATCTGGTGTCCTCCCATGTCTTGCGCTACGGCGTACAGCTGGCCCCCTGCGGACCGCGAGCCGTCCACGATGTGGCTCCGGTGGCCGTTGACCCGGTCGGCAACCGGCGTCCGGGCCGGGCCCGCAGGCATCCCCGGGAGCCCGGGCACGGATGTCGCCCCGGGCACCGGCGTCGAGCCGGGCAGGTCCCCCGACGCGGACTTCGCCCCGGGCACGGACAGCGGCGCCATGCCGACCACCGCTCCCGGCACGGACACCACCCCGGGCACCACCGGGGCACCCGGCAGACCGACCGACGCGGACAGCGACCCCTCCTCGGGGGCCTCCGTGGCACCCGCCAGGGAAGCCGCCGGGCCACCCGGCACGGGCCGCGGCGCCACCGTGGCACCCGCCACCGAACCCCCCGAGCCACCTGCCACGGGCAGCGGCACGGGCAGCGGCACCACCGTGGCACCCGGGGCCGAACCCGTCGGGCCGGGCACCCGCACCCGTCGGGCCGGGCGGAGGCCTCCGGGGACCGGGGTGCCGTTCGACGTGCGGACCAGGTGGCCGTCCACCAGCCAGCCCGGGCGGCGGGGAGCGCGCTCGGGGAGCCGGGTGGTGCGGCCGCGGAACAGCGCCTCCGGGGTCACCGGCACGCCCGCCGCCGTCAGTTCCGCCAGTGCGGTGACCAGGCGCAGCAGCCCGTGTTCGCCCGGCACGTCCAGCGGGACCACCGTGTGCGGCCGGTCGCGCAGGATGCGGCCGACCAGCCCGGACAGGACGCGGCCCGGTCCTGCCTCGACGAAGGTCCGTACCCCGGCCGCGTACATGTTCTCCACCTGCTCGACGAACCGGACCGGCTCGGCGAGCTGCCGGGCCACGAGGTCCCGTACCTCCTCGGCGGTCCCCGGGTACCGGCCGGCCGTCGTGTTCGACCAGACCGGGACGGCGGCATCGGCCAGCGCCGTCCCGGCCAGCTCGTCGGCGAGGGCCGCGGACGCCCCCGCCACCACCTCGCTGTGGAAGGCGCAGGCCACCGGGATCGGGTCCGCGCAGACGCCCGCGTCGCGCAGGGCGGCCACCGCCGCGGCCACGGCGGCGGAGGGGCCCGAAATCACGCACTGCCGGGGGGCGTTGTGGTTGGCCACCACGCACCCGGCGCGCGCCGCGATCTCCCGCACCTCCTCCGGCGCGGCCACCACCGCCGCCATCGTCCCCGGATCCGCCCCGGCCGCCGTCACGATGGCCTCGGCCCGGCGCGCGCTCAGCCGCAGCAGGCTCTCCTGGTCCCACACGCCGGCCGCCCGCAGCGCGGTGAGTTCGCCGTACGAGTGCCCGGCCACGCAGTCCGGCCGTACGCCCAGCGATCCGAGCAGCAGGTGCGCCGCCGACCCCGCCAGCCCCAGGGCCGGCTGGGCCACCCGGGTGTCGGTGACCGCGGCCCGCTGCGCGGCCCGCCCCGGCGCGGTGAAGGCCGCCGGGGGGAACATCGCCGAGGTCACCTTCACCGGCGCCGCATCCAGCAGTTCCCGCAGCGCGGGGAACGCCATGAACAACTCGCCGAGCATTCCGGGGCGTTGGCTGCCCTGTCCCGGGAAGAGGAAGGCCACCTGGCCGGGGTCCGCGGCCTCGTCCCGTACGTGGACCCCCGCACCCGGCCCGAAGGTCCGCGCCCGCTCCAGCCGGGCCGCCAGTTCGTCCAGGTCGCCGGCCACGACCGCGACCCGTACCGGGCCGGCGTCCGCCGCGGTCTCCGCGGCGAGGTCGCGCAGTGTCCAGGGGCGCCCGGCCGTGTCGTTCTCCTCCAGCCTGGCCGCCAGCCGGGCCATGGCCCGGCCCGCCGCCCGCCGGTCGGCGCCGCGGAAGCAGAACAGCTCGGCCGGCCACTCCTCCCGCCCGTGCCGGGGCTCCTCCGATCCGGCGTGACCGGCCAGCACCGCGTGGTAGTTCGTGCCGCCGAAGCCGAACGCGCTGACCCCCGCGATCCGCCGCTCCACGGGCGCCGCCCACGGCCGTGCCTCGGTGTCGAAGGAGAACGGGCTGCTCTCCGCCGCCCAGGCCGCGACGGGCGCCTCGAGGTGCAGGGTCGGCGGCCGTACGCCCGAGTGGACCGCCCGGGCGGCCTTGATCAGTCCGGCCAGGCCCGCCGCGCACTTGGTGTGTCCGATCTGCGATTTCACCGAACCCAGGGCGCAGGCTCCCGGAGCGGCACCCGCGGCGGTGAACAGCTCGCTCAGCACCGCCAGTTCGGTGCTGTCTCCGACCACGGTGCCGGTACCGTGCGCTTCGACCAGGCCGACTTCGCGGGGGCTGATGCCGGCCCGGGCGTAGGCCCGTTCCAGCGCCCGCCGCTGTCCTTCGGGCCGGGGCGCGGTCAGTCCGAGGGAGCGTCCGTCGCTGGAGGCTCCGACCGCCTTGATCACGGCGTACACCCGGTCGCCGTCCCGTTCGGCGTCCGCGAGCCGCTTCAGGACGAGCGCCCCCACCCCCTCGCCGAGGGCGATTCCGTCGGCGGCCGCGTCGAAGGGCCGGCAGCGGCCGCCCGGGGACAGCGCCCGGACGGAGGAGAAGAGCAGGTAGTCGTTGATGCCGTTGTGGACGTCGGCGCCGCCGCACAGCACCATGTCGCTGTCGCGGTCGCGCAGTTGGCGGCAGGCGAGGTCCAGTGCGGCCAGCGAGGAGGCGCACGCGGCGTCGACGGTGCAGTTCGCGCCGCCGAGGTCCAGCCGGTTGGCGACCCGGCCCGCGATGACGTTGGCGAGGACTCCGGGGAAGGAGTCCTCGGTCAGGCGCGGGAGTTGCGCGTCGAGTTCCGCGGGGAGCTCGCCCAGGTAGCCGGGGTACAGCGCACGCAGCCCGTAGGCGCCCGCCAGTTCGGTACCGGCCTCCGCGCCGAAGACCACTGAGGTCCGCGACCGGTCGAACTCGCGGTCCTTGCCGTACCCGGCGTCGGTCAGGGCCCGCGCCGAGATCTCCAGGGCCAGCAGCTGCACCGGCTCGATCCCGGCCAGCGACGCCGGCGGGATGCCGTGCGCGAGGGCGTCGAAGGGCATCGGGCCGAGGAAGCCGCCCCAGCGGGACGGGGTGCGCTCGCCGGCCCGCGCCGGATCGGGGTCGAAGTGGAGCTCCGGGTCCCAGCGTTCGGCCGGCACCTCGGTCACCGCGTCGCTCCCGGCCAGGATCCCGGCCCAGTAGGCGGCGAGGTCCGGTGCGCCGGGGTAGGCGCAGGCCATGCCGACGATGGCGACGTCCAGCGGCTCGGGCGGCGGCTCCTCGCCCCGGGCGGGAGCGAGCTCCCCGGCCCGTCGCCGCAGCAACTCGGTGGCTCCTTCGGTGACCTGCTCGTGCAGCGCGGCGATCGTGGTGGTGGCGGAGCGCAGTGCGGCGGCCTGGCCGAGCATGAACAGCCCTTCCTCGTGCTGCTGTTCCTCGTCCACGGGCTCCAGCCCCACGCCGTCCGCTCCGCGCCGCAGCCCCTTGCTGGCGATCCTCAGCCGCCCCAGGTTGAGCCGCTCCAGTTCCTCCCACACCTCGCGCGGTTCGGCGCCGCCTTCCGCGAGCCGCCGCCGGGTCTCCTCGAAGGTCCCGGCGTACGGAGTGGCCGCGCACCGCGTGGCGTGTCCGGGCGCGGTGTGCAGCAGCACGGTGTCCGTGCACTCCACCGCCGCGCGCTGGAACCGGGGCAGGACCGCACCGGCCGCCACGGCCTCCTCGGTGAAGAGGTAGGCGGTGCCCATGAGCACCCCGACGCGGGCGCCCCGCTCGGCCAGTGGCGCCGCGGCCGTCACGGCCATCGCGGCGGAGCGCCCGTCGTGGATGCCGCCGGCGAACAGCACGTCCAGTGCCGCCGGTTCGGGGCACGACAGCAGCAGCTCGATCTGCTCCTCCCACAGCGGGAACGAGGCGCGCGGCCCGACGTGTCCCCCGCACTCCAGCCCCTCGAACACGAACCGCCGTGCCCCCTCGGCGAGATACCGCTCCAGCAGCCCCGGTGAGGGCACGTGCAGGTGGGTCCGGATCCCGGCGGCCTCCAGCGGGGCCGCCTGCCCCGGGGTGCCGCCCGCGATGATCGCGTACGGGGGCCGCACCCCGGCGACGGCCGCCAGTTGCCCGGTCCGCAGTGCGGCCGGGGCGAAGCCGAGGAGCCCCACGCCCCAGGGCCGGTCCCCGAGCCGCGCGGCGGCCTCGGCGAGGAGCCGCCGTACCTCCGGTGGCTCCATCACCGCGAGCGCCAGATAGGGGACCCCGCCCCCGTCGGCGACCGCTTCGGCGAAGGCGGCCTGGTCGCTCACCCGGGTCATCGGCCCCTGCGCGACGGGGAGCGGCTGCCCCGGGTCCCTTCCGCCCGCCAGCGGCCGGGCCCGTACGACGGCTGCCAGATGCCCCTCCACGGCGGCGCGGAGCGCCCGCAGGACACCGCCGGTCGTCCGGTGACGTGCGGCCAGCCGGGCCGCCGCGGCCCCGTCCTGACCCACCGGGAGCAGCTGCGTGCGCAGGTCCCGGGCGCCGAGCAGGGTGGCCGCCGGCCCTTCGGGCGGGGTCAGGTCGGGGCGCGCGTACACCCGGTGGCCTTGGACCAGCCGGGTTTCGGACCCGTCCATGGCCCGTACGGCCGCGGCCACTTCGGCGGGCAGTGTGGCCTCCCCTTCGGGGGTGAGGGCCAGTTGTACGTCGACCAGCACTCCGGCGGCTCCGCCCGCGACGGCCGCGGCCGCCGTGTGCGGCCCGATCCCGCCGAACGCCCGGACGGGCAGGGTGATCCCGGGGTCGGCGAGCAGCTGCTGGAGGAGGACGAAGGTGGTGGTCCCGCCCACCCGGCCGCCGGCCTCGTGCCCCTTGGCGACGAGCGCCCCCACCCCGGCGGCCACGGCGGTCCGGGCCCGCGCCGGATCGGTGACCTCGGCCCATACGCGCGGCCGCCCGCCGCCCGCCCCCCAGTCGGCGACCCGCTCCGGGGTGTGCGAGGCGGGGTCGGCGAGCAGCACCGTGTCCACTTCCGGCGGCAGTTCCCGCGGCCCGACCGGGCAGCCCTCGGGCACCCGTACCCCGTACCGGCCGCCGCGGAGGCGGCGGGCGAGCTCGGCGAAGGCGCGGCGCGCGGCCCCGGCGTCCCGGCCGAGGTCGAGCAGGCCGAGGGAACCGGCGTGTTCGGCTGCGAGGACGATCCGCGGGTTGGGCTCCCCGAACGGGCTGACGGCGACGACGAGTTCGCGCCCGTCGGCGGCGAGCCGGTCGGGCTGCCGCGCGGGCGGTGACGGCGGGAGCGGCGGGGACTGCGGAGGGCGTGGGGAGTGCGTGGTTCCCGGCGACCGCGGGAGCGGGGACGGTGGAGGTTGTGGGGACACGGACGCTCCTCTTCCAATGCGGTGTGACATGGCGCAGTGCGGGGCGGAAGACGGGGACAGCGGCGGGCGGGCTTGCCGCGGTGGGATGGGGTGCGAGGTGCGCGAGGTATGCAACGTGTGCGACCTGTGCGTCGGCCGGGAAACCCGTGGGGAGCAGGCTTGAGCGGTGGTCAAGTTCCCTGACGCCGCGATGCATCGTGCGGTGACGGTCCCGCACTGTCAACGGTCATCCGGAGCACTCCGCTCAGCGCCCCGTGCGCCCCCCGCCCACCCCGACCGCCCCCGGTCCGCACCGGCGGCACACTCCCGCCGGCGCGGTGGCCTGCGGCGTTGCTGCGCGGGCGGCCCCGCCCCGGCGCGGGTGCCGGCGTACGCCGTACGCGCGCCTCATGCCGCATCGGTATGGGTTGCCGCCGGTCCGGCATGACCGCTTTTGCGGAGTCCGGCACTTGTTCACCCGACGAGCTCTTACAGGTACACCTTCTCGCGGTTACCGTCCGGTCATGACGCCCACCCTCGCCCAGCTCCGCTATCTCGTCGCCGTCGCCGACTGCCGCTCCATCACCGGCGCGGCGGCATCGGTCTTCGTCGCCCAGTCCGCACTGTCCCGGGCCGTCCAGGCCATGGAGCGCGACCTCGGCGTCGAACTGCTCGCCCGGCGGGGAAGGGGGGTGGACCTCACGCCGGAGGGGGCCCGGGTCGTCCGGCTGGCCCGTACCGTGCTCGACGCCGTGGAGGCCATCGACGACATCGGCACCCCCCACGGCCAGGGCGCCCGCGCCGCCCTGGCCCTCGTCACCACACCCACCCTGGCCCTCGATCTGGCCTCCGAGCTGGTACAAGCCTTCACCGAGCGGCACCCCACCGTCGACGTCCGACTCCACCAGTACGACAGCCGCGAGGCGGTGGTCCAGGAACTGATGCAAGCGAGGGCCGAGTTGGCCCTCGTGGACCTACCGGTCGACAAGGAGCTCTCGACCCACCACATCCAGGAGCGCGAGGTGGTGCTCATCTCGCCTGCCGGGTCCCTGCTGCCCGATCCACTTCCGTTCCGCGCCCTCGACGGCCTGCCGATGGTGCTGCCCAGCCCCGGGACCGGCCGGCGCACCGAGCTGGAGGCCATGTTCAGCTGCCTCGGCGTGCGCCCGGTGCCCTGTCTGGAGGTCGACGAACGCCTCGGCTGGGTGACGGGCGTGACCGACGGCCGCGGCTCCCTCATCTGGTACCGGGACGTGGTGGCGCGGGCCTTCGGCAGCAGGGCCGAGATCCGCTCCTTCACCCCGCCGTTACTGCGCCCGGTGGGCATCGCGCACGCCCGGCGGCCGTTGAGCCGGGCCGCCCGTGCCTTCATCGCGCACGCCCGGCACAACGCTCCCGTACGCGAACCCTCCCGCTGACCCGTGCGTTCCGGTCGGGCCGCGCCCCTTCCGGGCGGGCCGGCCGGAAGGGTCCCGGCGGAGTCCAGGCATGCCCTTCCGGCATTGAACGATGCTCGAACGGAGGGCGATTGACCCTGGCGTCATCAATTGACGTCCCATCACATGGTGGGCATGTTCCGACTACGCCTCACACCCCCACGGGCCGCCGCCGCCCTCGCGACCGCGGCCCTCGCCACGGTCCTGCCGGTCACGGCCTGGACGGCCGGCGCCGCCGACGCCTCGCCGCCCGTCGCCCCGCCGTCCGTCGCCACGCCCGCCCCGGCCGAATCCGGACTCCGGGCCGGTTCCGAGCCCCGGGCCGGTTCCGCACTCCGGGCCGGTTCCGCACTCCGGGCCGGTGCCGCACTCCGGGCCGGTGCCGCACTCCGGGCCGGTGCCGCGCTCGCCCCCGAGCGCAAGTGCACCCTCCCCGGGGGCCTGACCGAGCTCAGCGGCCTCGCCATGAGCCGCAAACACCCCGGAGTCTTCTACGCGGTCAACGACAGCGGAAACACCAACCAGGTCTTCGCCATCGACTGCAGCGGCGCCACCGGCCAGCTCAAGGCCACGTTCACGGTGGCCGGGGTGGGCAACACCGACTGGGAGGCGCTGGCGATGGGGAAGGACGCCTCGGGCGCCCCCACCATCCTCGTCGGTGACATCGGCGACAACTTCGGCGGCCGCGCCGAGATCACCGTGCACGGCTTCGCCGAGCCCGATCAGCTCACCAACGCCACGGTGACGCCCGTGACGTACCGCTTCGCCTATGCCGACGGCAAGCACGACGCGGAGTCCCTGCTCGCCGACCCCGTCACCGGACGGCTCTACATCGCCAGCAAACTCATCGGAGCGGCGGGCCAGTTGTACCAGGCGCCACTGCCTCCGGCGACCGGGCAGCTCAACACCCTCACGGCGGTGCGGCCGGGCCCGGTCTTCACCACCGACGGCTCCTTCTCCCCGTCCGGGGCCTCGTACACCCTGCGCAGTGGCGGTCCGCTGGGCGCCAACACGGCCTCGGTGTACGACACCGCGGGAACGAAGCTCGCGGACGTCGCGCTCCCCGCCCAGTCCCAGGGCGAGACGGTGACGTACGCCGACTGCACCAGCCTGCTCGTCGGATCGGAGAACGACACCCAGATCTGGCGCGTCCCCCTGCCACCGGAGGCGACTCCGGGCTGCGGCGGGACCCCTACGCCGACACCCACCCCGACCCCGACGCCCACGCCCACACCCACGCCCACACCCACGCCGACTCCGACTCCGACTCCTGGTGATCTGAAGCTGGTCAACCCGGGCCCCCAGACCTGCAAGTTCAACCAGACCTGCACCATCCAGCTCACCACCACCGGAGGAAAGCCCCCCGCCCGCTACACCGCCACCGGACTCCCCTGGGGCCTGACCCTGGACGCCAACACCGGCCGCATCACCGGCAAACCCTGGGCCACCGGAACCGTCCAGATCACCGCCACCGCCACCGACACCACCAACACCACCGCCACCACCACCTTCCCCCTCACCCTCAACTGGTTCTGAAGGTCCGGAGCCCCAGCCTCCGGGGAGAGGCTGGGGCTGCGGACCGGGATCAGGACGGGACCGTCAGCACGGCACCACGAAGTACGCGGGGCTGAAGTCGAAGTAGCCGTTCTGTTCCGGACCCATCCACTTGATGGGCTTGTGGGCGCTGTTCTGGATCTGGCCCCATGCGCCACCGGTCTGGCGGCTGTACCAACTGCCGACCCCGTTCCAGTCGTACAGCTTGTAGGTGGTGCAGTGCGGAAGCACGAAGTAGCGGTACGTCTCGTCCTTGTAGAGGCAGATGGCACCCACCGGGCAGGGGATGTCGGGCGAGTAGTCGGGCAGCCAGCCTTCGACGGGCCCCCAGACCCTGGCACGGGAGTTGTCCCCGGTGGCGGAGGCGGAGGCCGTCCCCGGTACGGCGCCGGCGACGAGCCCGACGGCCAGGGCCGCCGTCGCGGCCAACTTGCCCGCGTGCCCGCGCGCCCTCCTGCCCGCCCCTGCCCTCTTGCCCGCGTTCTGAAAGATCATGACGGCTCCGTAAGTTGTTAGGCGGCCCGAGAGGGCCGGGTGTGGCTGATGAGGCTCTGCCTTCAGTGGCTTCGAAGGAGTGGCCGCCCGGCTCTCTTGGGCGCCCTGGCTGCTGATTGAGATGTGCGCTTCGGTCGCTGATTACGGAGATGACAGCGGGGTGTCCCTCGGGCCGACGGCAAGCCGTGTGGAACGAGGAGGGGTAGATGAACGAGCGACGAGCCCGGCTCTGGGCCGGCATCGACGCGGGCAAGGGACACCACTGGGCGGCAGTGGTCGACGAATCCGGCACCACCCTGTGGTCGAAGAAGATCGACAACGACGAGGCGGCGATCCTGACCGCACTCGGGGAGATCCTCGACCTGGCCGACGAGGTCCGCTGGGCGGTGGACATCTCCGGAACGTCCTCCGCGCTGCTGCTGGCGTTGCTCGCCGCGCACGGCCAGCAGGCCGTCTACGTGCCCGGACGGACCGTCAACCGCATGTCCGGTGCCTACCGGGGCGAGGCCAAGACCGACGCCCGGGACGCCTACGTCATCGCCGAGACAGCCCGTCAGCGGCGGGACTTCGCCGTGATTGACGTGCCTGCCCAGCTGGCAGCCGACCTCGCACTGCTGACGGCGCATCGCTCGGACCTGGTGGCCGACCGGGTTCGGATGATCAACCGGCTCCGTGACGTGCTGACCGGCATCTTCCCCTCGTTGGAACGTGGTTTCGACTACAGCAACCACAGGGGTGCACTGGTGCTGCTGACCGGCTTCCAGACCCCGGCCGCCCTGCGTCGGCGTGGGCAGACCAGGCTCACGGCATGGCTGGCCAAACGCGGCGTCCGTAACGCCGATACCGTCGCAACCACCGCTCTGGAGGCGGCCGGAGCCCAGTACACAGTGCTGCCCGGCGAGGACGTTGCAGGACAGATCACCGCCGACCTGGCCGGGCAGATCCTGGCGCTGGACGATCGCCTCAAGCGCGTCGACAAGCAGATCCGCGAGACGTTCCGTACCCATCCGCAGGCCGGGATCATCGAGTCGATGCCCGGCATAGGCCCGATACTCGGCGCCGAGCTGGTCGTCGCCGCGGGAGACCTGACCGCCTACGCGGACGCCGGTCACCTCGCGTCGGCGGCCGGGCTGGTACCGGTTCCCCGGGATTCCGGCCGCCGGACGGGCAACTTGCACCGGCCCAAGCGCTACAGCCGCCGTCTGCGACGGGTGTTCTACATGTCCGCGCAGACCAGCATCATCTGCGATGGCCCGAACCGGGACTTCTACCTCAAGAAGCGCGGCGAGGGCTGCAAGCACGTCCAAGCCGTCATCGCCCTGGCCCGCCGCAGAGCGAGCGTGCTGTGGGCGCTGCTGCGTGATGGAAGGGAGTTCACCTCCGCTCCGCCGGTCACGCAGACGGCTTGACTTCGTCATTGAGACTCCTTCGGAGTGTGAGTGATGGTCTTGCGGTTGCACCGGGCGGTGGTGGCGTGCGGGGTCAGGCGCTCGCGCACGTGGGAACCCCGGACATCCAGGCATCGCCCCTGAGGTAGATGTTGGTGATCCAGCCGCCCAGGTCCGGCACAAAGGACCAGGCGTCATTGGTGACGCCCTCGGCGGTGACCGACTGGGCGTGCGCCTGGCAGGAGATCACCACGCTGGTGCCTCCGGTGATCGTGGTGACCACGGCCGCGCCCGTGTTCGGCTGCGCCCGGATGTTCAGCGTGCCGCCCCAGGTGGCGTGGCCGATGCTGCTGCCGGTCGAGCCTCCGGCATCCCCGCACGTCGGGACCCCGGTCATCCAGGCCGGTCCCCTGAGGTAGATGTTGGTGATCCAGCCGCCCAGGTCCGGAAGGTAGGACCAGGCGTCGTTGGTGGTGCCCTCGGCGCTGATCGACTGGGCGTGCATCTGGCAGGAGATCACCACGCTGGTGCCTCCGGCGATCGTGGTGACCACGGCCGCGCCCGTGTTCGGCTGCGCGCGGACGTTCAGGGCGTCGCCCCAGGTCGCGTGGCCGATCCCGCTGCCGCCACCGCCCGCACCGGGGACGGGCACGTCGCGGCAGGACGGTACGTCGGTCAGCCAGGCCGGCCCTCTGAGGTAGATGTTGGTGATCCAGCCGCCCAGTTCGGGAAGGTAGGACCAGGCGTCGTTGGTGGTGCCCTCCGCCGTGACCGGCTGGGCGTGCGCCTGGCAGGAGATGAAGACGCTGGTGCCGCCCGCGATGGAGGTCACCACGGCCGCGCCGGTACCCGGCTGGGCCCGGACGTTCAGGGTGTCGCCCCAAGTGGCGTGCCTGATCTGCCCCGTGTCCCCGCCGCCCGGGCCGGGACCGGTCTTCGACTGCATGCGCAGGGCGCCTGCGTAGTCGTTCTTGGAGCCCCAGCGGAAGTCCGAGACCATGATCTTGGTGTCGGACTGCTGCGCCTCGACCATCAGTCCCCGGCCTAGGTAGATGGCCACGTGGTGGATGGCTCCGGGCTTCCCCCAGAAGAGGATGTCTCCGGGCAGCAGCGGGGCGGTGCCGGAGGACGCGCCGAAGCGCGTGGAGCCCGGCGGGTAGAGCCCGTAGAGGTTGTTGGTCAGGCCCGGGGCGCCGGCGATGTCGTAGCCGTAGGCCTGGGCCAGTGCCCAGCGCACGAGGCCCGAGCAGTCGAAGCCGGTCCGGAACGGATCGTTCCGGGATCGTACGGGATCTTCCTGGTCGATCGCGCCCCTGGTCTGTCCCGGCGTCGAACCGTGCCCGCCGGTCCAGACGTACCAAGTGCCGGCGTCGGCCACGGCGCAGGCCGCCCTGACGGTCTCCCTGGCGACCTCCGGAATGTCGTCCTGGTGTTCCTGCGGCTGGCACACCGTCGCGGCGCGAGCCGGTCCGGCGGCCGCCGTCAGCGACACGGTGCCGGCCAGTACGGCCAGTACGGCCGCCACCACCGCTGTCCTCAGTCTCAGCCTTCGCACGAGTCTGCGCACATCGTTCCTTTCCTCCTCGGGTGACGATCGGGACCCGGCCGGCCCCCGTGGACGCACTCGCGCCGCCCGCCCACCGTGATCCGGCGGGCACGGTCCCGGCACGGATCCCGCGCCGGCCGGCCGACGCCCTCACTGTGCCCGGACAGGGCTATGCGTCCGGCAACCGTGCGCTATATGCGGCCACTAACCGCCTGGACCTGCGGGAACACCGCCGCGGGCGGGTCCGCCACCGGCCCTTCGTGCGGGCCGCATTCGAGCCAGGAGACGGCCCGGGAAGGAGTTACGGCGCCGCGGCACGCACATTAAGATCGCCCGCACCGTGTGTTCCTAGTGGGGAGACCGCCATGCAGTTCACGGTTCTGGGAGAGGTGGGAGTACGCGGCGCCGACGGACTGATCGAGGTGCAACGCCCGCAGCGGCGCGCCGTACTGGCCTACCTGCTCCTGAACGCGCGGCAGCAGGTCACCCTCGACCGGCTGATGGACGCCGTCTGGGCCGACGAGGCACCGAGCAGTGCCCGGACCCAGATCCACGGCGCGGTCTCCACACTGCGCCAGACCCTGCGCGGGACCGACCTGGCGGACTGCATCCGGACCACCGCCGACGGCTACACCTGCGCCGTCGCCGACGGCGAACTCGATCTGCTCGCCTTCCGCTCCCAAGTCCGTGAGGCCACCGGGGAGATGTCCGGTCGGAGGGTGGAGCAGGCAGCGCGGATCCTGCGCGCCGCGCTGGGCCTGTGGCGCGGCACACCGCTGGCCGGAGTCAACGCGGCCTTCGTGGAACCGGCACGCGCGCGGCTGCACGAGGAGCGGCTGGACGCCTGCCAGCAGCTGGCGGCCTGCGAGCTCGGACTCGGACGGGAGGCCGAACTGGTGCCGATGCTGACCGAGCTCGTCGAGGCCAACCCCCACCGCGAGCAGCTGGTGGGGCAGTTGCTGATCGCGCTGTACCGCACCGGCCGGCAGGCCGAAGCGGTACGGCGCTTCGACGCGGCCCGGCGGTTCCTCGCCGACGAACTCGGCCTCGACCCGGGGCCGGAGCTCGCCGCCATCCACACGGCGATCCTCCGCGGCGACCCCGAGCTGACGCCATCCGCGACGGCCGCCGCGAGTCCCGCCTTCGGCGCGGCCGTTCTGACCACGGCGCCCCCGCCGCCGCCACGGCCCGGTGCCACCCCGCCGGCCGGTGCCACCCCGGCTGCCCGTGCCACCCCGCCGGCCGACGCGGCACCGGCGAGCTCGACCACGGCCCCGCCCGAGGTCTCGCCCGAGGCCCCGCCCGAGGTCTCGCCCGAGGCCCCGCCCCAAGTCCTGCCGCAGACCCTGCCCGAAGCCCCGCCCCAGGCCCCGCCCCAGGCCTCCCCCCAGGCACCGCCCCAGGCCTCCGACCCGGCGGCCCCCGACCCCGCGGCCCCCGCCCCGGCGTCACTCCACCCGGCACCACCCGACCCCGCGGCCCCCGGCCCCGCCGGTCGACGCCCGCGACGCCGACTGGTCCGTCTGGGCCTGTCCGGCGCCGCCATCGCCGCCGCGATCGGTGCCGCCGTCGCCCTCGGACTCCAGGAGCGGGACGCGCCCCGGATCCCGGCGGCCGGCCCGGGCGTGCCCGGCCGGACCGCGCCCTCGTCCCCTTCCCCGTCACCGTCGGCGCCCGCCGTCCCGGTCAGGCCCGTACCGTCGGGCCCGGCCGGCGGCCTGGCACCCGTCAGGGTGTTCAACATCGACGGTGACTGCAGGACGCAGTCCGAGCGCCTTCCCGCGTGCCGCCTCGGACTGGCGAAGAACCCGTACGCGACCTACGACCTGAACAACGTCGTGCCCCACCGGGTCTGGCACGGCGACGTCCTGATGGCCGACTGCATCGTGCCGGACGGGACCCGCATCGAGGACGAGCACGGGGTGGGCACCCCCATCTGGTTCCGGGTCCATCTGACGGACGTCCCCGGAGGCACCGCCTGGTTTCCGGCGGTCCGGACCCACGACGACCCCGGACTGCCCGTCTGCGCCGCCTGAGGCCGGTCGGCGTACGGCCAGAACCTCGGCGTCCCGTTTCCCGTTGGCCAGGCACCGGCCGCCCCTGCGCGGACGGCCACCGCTCCACCACCATCACGTCGAACCAACCTCAGGGACGGACCAATTGAGCACCATCGGCATCGGACAGGCGGCGATCCTCGGCATCGTCGAAGGGGTCACCGAATTCCTGCCGGTCTCCTCCACCGGCCATCTGAAGATCACCGAGGGCCTGATGGGCATTCCGGTGGACGACAAGGCCGTGGTCGCCTTCACCGCCGTCATCCAGGTCGGAGCCATCGCCGCCGTCCTGGTGTACTTCTTCAAGGACATCGTGCGGATCGTGACCGCGTGGGGACGGGGCCTGGTCAACCGCGAGGAGCGGTACCACCACGACTACAAGTTCGCCTGGTGGGTCATCTACGCGACCATCCCCATCGTGGTCGTGGGACTCGCCGCCAAGCCGCTCATCGAAGGCACGCTGGCCTCCCTGTGGGTCGTGGCCGGCTCCCTGATCGTCGGCAGCGGACTCATGTGGGCGGCCGACCAGCTGGGCCGCCACAAGCGCGGCGAGGACGACACCAGCCTCAAGGACGCGATGCTGGTGGGCAGTTCGCAGATCCTCGCCCTGCTCTTCCCCGGCTTCTCCCGCTCCGGGGCCACCATGTCGACCGGCCTCATCCTCGACCTCGAACGCGTCGCGGCGACCCGGCTCTCCTTCTTCCTCGGCATCCCCGCCCTGACCGGCGCCGGCCTGTACGAGCTCAAGGACGCCGTCGGGGCCGGCGTGGACACCCTCCCGCTGGTCGTCGGCACCGCGGTGTCGTTCGCCGTCGCCTACGCCTCGATCGCCTGGCTGCTCAAGTTCGTCGCCCAGCACTCCTTCAACGCCTTCGTCATCTACCGGATCGCCGTCGGCGTCCTGCTCTTCGGCCTCCTCGGGACCGGGGTCCTCGCCGCCTGAGGGCAGCGGTCAGCGGTCAGCGGTCAGCGGGCGACAGTCAGCGGTCGGCGGCCGGAGTCGCGGGGCGGTGTCACGGAGCCATTGACCTCTCCCCCGCCCCCGATCGTCTACAGTGCAGTAGACCGTCCGGGGGGCCGCGGCCGCCCGGACGTCGCGACCGGCTGCCCGCTGCCGGACCCGGCTCCCCCAGCACCAGAACGGAACCGTTGGATGACCCCGACGTACAACGGCTCGGCCATCGACGGCTCCGCCTACACCGAGGTCACCGACCTCGCCCACCGGACCCCGGGCTGGCTGGACGCCCTGGTCTCCGCCTGGTCGGCCTACGGACTGGCCCTGTTCGCCCTGCTCATGGTGGTCGGCTGGTGGCGGGCGAGGCGGGCCGGCAGCCCCGCGGTGGTCGCCGCGCTGGCCGCCCCGCCGATCACCCTCCTCGCCTTCGGTGCGGACGCCCTGCTGAAACTCGCGGTCCGCGAGGACCGGCCCTGCCGGAGCCTGCGCGTGCCCACCGTGGAAGCCTGCCCCGCGCCCGGCGACTGGTCCTTCCCCAGCAACCACGCGGCCCTCGCCTTCGCCGCCGCCGTCGCACTGCTCTTCGTATCGCGCCGGCTCGGCGCCGTGGCCCTGGTCGCGGCGGTCCTGATGGCGGTCTCCAGGGTCTGGGTGGGCGTCCACTACCCGCACGACGTCCTCGCCGGCTGCCTCGTCGGCGCTCTCGTGGCCGGTGTCTGCGCCAGGGCCGTCCGGCGCAACCGGACCGCCCTGGCCGAGCGGCTGGGGAGCGGCCCGCTGCGCCCCCTGCTGGCCGGATCGTGACCCGCGCCCGGCTCGCCCGCCGGGCCGGGTGGGTGGCCCTGACCGCGACGGCGCTCTTCGCCCTGCTCACGGTGTGGGTCGTGCGCGCCCCGGACCACCTGCTGCCCGCCGACGCGGCCACGCACCGCTGGTCCGTGGAGCACCGCCCGGCCGTCGCCCGGGCGCTGGCCCGCGCGGTCACCGACACCGGCACCGGGTTCGTCCCGTACGCACTGCTCCTGCTCGCCGGCCTCTACGCGGGCCGCACCACCCGGCAGCGCGCGCTCACCGCCGCGGCGCTGCTGCTGTGCCTCGGTGCGGGCCAGACCCTGCGCTACGCGGCCATGCTGCTGATCGCCCGCCCGCGCCCCGACCGGGGCGACTGGGCCGCGTACGCCTCGGGCTGGTCCTACCCCTCCGGCCACACCGCCACGGCCGCGATCACCGCCGGGCTGCTGATCGCCGCCCTGTTCCTGCGCGGGTCCGGGGTGCCCCGGACGGCGGTCGCGCTGATCGCGGCCTGGGGCGTCGCCGTCGGACTCACCCGCGTCCACCTGGGTGTGCACTGGCTGTCCGACGTGCTCGGGGGCTGGATCTTCGCCACCGCCTGGCTCGGCCTCCTCGCCTCCGTACACTTCCGGCGGCGCCCCGCCGACCGGCCGGCGCCGGCCGGCTGACCTGTGGCAGCGCACCCCCGTCCGGCGTCAGTCGGAGGGGCGTTCCCCCTGGGCGATCTCGACTCCGCGGTGCAGCCACACGGCCCCGGCCAGGGAGGAGGCCCCCGCCCCGGCGCACAGCAGGGCCATGGCCAGCAGCGCGGGGACCACGCGCCGTACGGGTGCCCGCGTCAGCAGGGCCTTCACCCGGGCGGGGACCGGTCCGGTGACGGCGCCCGCCACCCGTACGGAACCACCGGGCCGGCGGCCGGCGCGCGTGGCGGCCAGCGCCGCGCGCCCCACGGCCCGCGCGGTCAGGGTCCGGTCCCCGGTGGCGCGGGCCGCGGACTCGTCCGCGGCGCGCTCGGCGGCGAACGACACCCGGGGGACGACGGCGGCCAGGGCCGGGTGGCACCATCCGGCGAGCTGGGCGACGGCGAGGAAGAGGTGGTGGCGCGCCGCGAGGTGGGCGCGCTCGTGGGCCAGGAGGGCTTCGCGTTCGCGCGGTTCCAGGGAGCGCAGCATGCCGGTGGTCACCACGACCCGGCCCCCGCTCCGCAGACCGCCGGGCAGGGCGTAGGCATCCGGTCGGGCGTCGTCCAGGACGCAGAGCTCCCCCGAGTGCGGGAGGCGGGCGACACCCTGGCGGGCGGTGCGCAGGTGCTTCGCCTCGGAGATCGCACGCCGGACCACGGTGACCGCGGTGACCGCGGCGAGCGCGCCGGACAGCGCGGAGACGCCCAGCGTCAGGAGCGCCGGACCGGCCCGGAGCGGCTGGACCAGGTGGACGAGGGCGGCCACGGGCGGAACCGCCAGGGCGAGCGGCAGCAGCAGGACTCCGAGGCAGGCCACGACCCCGACGGCGAGCGCCGCGGTGGCGAGGGTGATCGTCCACAGCGCGACCCCGGGCCTCACCCGGGCGGCGGTGCGCCGGGCGAGCGGCGGCAGCAGCCAGGGCAGCAGGAGCGGGACGATCAGCAGGGCGATCACCGACCGCCTTCCTCCAGCAGCCGCCTGAGCTCCGCCTCGTCGCCGGGGCCCAGCCCTTCGACGAACCGGGCCAGGACCACGCTGCGGTCACCGTCCTGGTCGAGCTCGCGGTGCATCCGGCGTGCGGTGAGGCCGTGGGCGTCTTCGACCGGGTGGTACAGGAAGCCCCGTCCGCCCGGGGTGCGGTCGATGACGCCCTTCTCCTGCAGCCGGGCGAGGAGCGTCGCCACCGTGGTCCGGGCCAGCGGCTGCGGTATCGCCGCCCGCACCTGCGCCGCCGACTGCGGTGTGCCCGCCGCCCAGAGCGCCGCCAGAACGCTGGACTCCAGCTCGCCCGCCGGCCGGCGTTCGTTCGCGCTGTCCGTCACGGAACCTTCCTCTCAGGTCGATCGTTTGCGGCGGGGTGGACCGGCTGCTGTTCCGCGGACGCCGAGCGGCTCCACTCCGACCACCATTATCGACCGGCCCGGCACCGGGGCGCCCCCGAGCGGGGTGCCGGATGCGTGGCCGGAAAGTGACCCCTGGTCACGGCGCTCCCGCGACCGTACGATTCGACTGCCCGGTCGCTCCGGGTGACAACTGAATGGCCGTTTGACCTGGGGGAAGCCGGTGCGAATCCGGCGCTGACCTGCAACCGTGTGGGGCGCGTACGTACGCGCTCCGAGTCGGGGAGCCCGGCATCCGGTTCGTACCACTCCCCCTGTCATGGTCTGCAGCGCGGAGCCCTGGGTCGCCGACTCGTCGACCGCCCGTTCCCGCTGCCCAGGGGGAGCGCGCGCTGTCGGGCGTGTCCGCGCGGCCGGGTTCGTGCTGTGGACCGGCCCGCCCGGAAGGCAGCACATGCACCCGAACCTCGTCCGCCGCGCCCTCGTCACCACGGCCGCCCTGGGGCTGGCGCTCGCCACGGCCCCTGCCGTCGCCCAGGCCAAGCCCGTCCCGCACACCAACGCCCCCGTCAAGGTCAGCCTCACGGTCCAGGGCCCGAACGGGGTGCTGTTCAAGGGCAGGATAAAGACGAAGGGGCACGAGGTGACCACCGCCACCGGCGGCACGCACAAGTGCGACGGCACCAACGGCTCGGCGAACCCGACCGCCGTCCCCACGCCCACCGCCGCACTGGACGACGCGGCCAGGAAGAAGCACTTCACCTGGGACGGCACCTGGTACGCGTCGTTCGACGACTTCTCCGTCGACACGATCAAGAAGGTCAGCGGGGGCGGCTCCGCCTACTGGAGCATCTCCGTCAACGGCGCCCCCACCCCGGTCGGCGGCTGCCAGTTCAAGCTGAACGCCGGCGACCAGGTGGCCTTCACCTGGACCTCCTTCTGACGCCTGCGGACCTCCTTCCGACTCCTGCGGGCCTGACTCCTGCGGGCCTGACTCCTGCGGGCCTGACTCCTGCGGGCCTCCCCCTGACTCCTCACCCCGGGGGCTGCTCCAGGCGGCACGCCTCAGCCGGAGTCACCGGCTCGCCCGCCCGCACGCCGTGCAGTACGTGGGCCAGTACTTCGGCGCCGCGCACGACGCGCGGTCCGGGCCGGTTGAAGTAGGCGGGCCCGTCCAGGACCCAGACCTCCCCGGCCCGTACGGCGGGCAGCTCGTCCCACCCGGGCAGGGAGGTCAGGAGCTCGCGCTCGCGCAGGGTCCGCTCGGGCGGGAATCCGCACGGCAGGAGCAGGACGACGTCGGGGCGGGCCGCCCGTACCGCCTCCCAGGTCATCGGCCCGGTGTGCTCGCCCGGTGCGGCGAGGAGCGGCTCGCCTCCGGCGCACGTGATCTGCTCGGGCACCCAGTGCCCGGCGGGCCACAGCGGGTCGAGCCACTCGATGGCCACCACCCGGGGCCGTTCCCGGCCCCGGGTCAGCCGCTCCACCTCGGCGAGCCGGCGGCGCAACTGTTCCCGCCGCCGCTCGGCCCGCTCCCGTACGCCCAGCGACTCCCCCACGGTGACCAGGCAGTCCAGTACGTCGTCGAGGGTGCGCGGCTCCAGGCTCAGCACCCGGGGGCCCGCGTCCAGTACGCGCACCGCACGGGAGACCGCCTCGTAGGACACCGCGCAGACGTCGCACAGGTCCTGGGTGAGCACGATCTCCGGGTCGAGCGCGGCGAGCGCCGCCGTGTCCAGGGTGTAGAGGGAGGAGCCGGCATGGGCGGCCCCGCCCACGGCTTCGGAGATCTCCCGGCTGCTGAGCTCCTCCACGGCGAACTCGGCCCTCGTGACGACCGGAACCGGGGCGACCGCCTCCGGTGGCCAGTCGCATTCGTGGGTGCGTCCGACCAGGTCTGCGGCGAGACCGAGGTCCGCCACGATGTCCGTGGCCGCCGGGAGCAGGGAGACGATGCGCATGCACCGACTGTAGGTGCTCCCCAAGGAGGGCGAAGTTCCCGAGCCGGGCCCGCGTTGCGCCCCTCCTGACCTGTGGCGCCAACCCGCCACCCGCACACGGGAATTCCCTGCGTGCCACATCGCCCGGGTCGGCGCCGGAGCGCGCGCCCACCACGACCTCGTACCGGGTGGGAGCGGAGACGGTTCGCCGTCGCCGTCGGCGGGCCCGGGGAGCACGGCGATCCCGCCGCGTGACCGCTCCACGGTCATCCCTTGACTGACCTCTTCGCCTCACGCATGCTGACTGAAAACTCAGTCAGGATCTATCGAAGGCGGCTTTCGCGTGACCTCGTACGAACTGCTCACCTCCTACGGCTCGCCCCTCGGCTCCCCGGCCCGCACGGAGCCGGCCGAGCGGCGGCTGCTGCGCGTCGGCCTCGTCCAGATGCGCTGGTACGCCGACGAGAACGCGCACGACGACCGGCTGCGGGAAGGCGTCGCGCTCGCCGCCGCCGAGGGGGCCACCGTCGTCTGCCTCCCCGAGCTGACCCGCAGCCCCTACTTCTGCAACTCCGACGACCCGATGGGCGACGGCGCCGCCCGTTACCTGGAGGACGTGGAGGACGGTCCCACCGTCCGCCTCGCCGCCGAACTCGCCACCGGCCTCGGCATCACCGTCCACGCCTCCCTCTACGAACGGGCGGCCGACGGCGGCCTCGGGTACAACACGGCCGTCTGCGTGGCCCCGGACGGCTCGCTGATCGCCCGGACCCGCAAGAACCACATCCCCGCCTTCCCCGGATACCGCGAGGACCTGTGCTTCCGCCCCGGCGACAGCGGCTTCCCGGTCGTCTCCCACGAGGGCGCCCGCTTCGGCTTCCCCACCTGCTGGGACGAGTGGTTCCCCGAACTGGCCCGCGCCTACGGTCTGCAGGGCGCCGAGATCCTCGTCCACCCCACGGCCATCGGCTCCGAGGTCGACCTGCCCGAGTTCGACACCCGGCCGATGTGGGAGCACGCGATCAGCGCCAACGGCCTGGCCAACGCACTGTTCATGGTCGTGCCCAACCGCATCGGCACCGAGGGCCGCTCCACCTTCTACGGCTCCTCCTTCATCTCCGACCCCTACGGCCGGGTCATGCTCCGCGCGCCCCGGGACCGGCCCGCCGTCCTCGTCGCCGACCTCGACCTCGACCAGCGCCGCGACTGGCTGGACTTCGGGCTGATGCAGACCCGCCGGCCCGAGCTCTACGGCCGGCTCACCGAACGGCGCCGCGTGGGGGTGGCCTGACACGGCCTGTCAGTCCGCGGGCTCCCGCAGCCAGGTGTCCGGGCCCGGGTCGCCGCCTTCGGCTCGGGAGGCGAGCCGGTCGACGTAGTGCTGCCAGCCCTCGGCGTGGGTCACGCAGGCCTCCTCGGAGGGCAGGCCGCTGTGGACCAGGTGGAGCAGGGTGCCCTCGGGGACCGGTTCGAGGGTGATCTCCACCCGGGTGGAGCCGGCCGCCACGGGCCCGGAGCCGGTCTCCCAGCCCCAGGTGAAGACGAGGCGCTCGGGCGGTTCGACGGTGAGGAAGCGGCCGGTGGCGATGTTCCCGGCGGTGATCCGGGTGCGGTACGAGCCGCCGGGCTCGAAGGAGAACACGCCGTCGGCGCCCATCCAGGACAGCCACTTCTCTCGGTCGGTGAAGAAGCCGAAGACGGTTTCGGGGCGGGCCGGGATGCGGCGCTCCAGCGTGACGGTGTCCGTAGGCGTCGCCATCAGGGTTCTCGCTCCGTTCCGCCCTCGGGCCCCTTCGCCACCTTAGTCCCGGCGGGGGCGGCCGCATGCCCTCACACGCCGCCGCCGGAAGGGGTCGGCGGCGGCGCTCACGAGCCGGGGCCTCGCCTCCGCCCGGGAGGCGACCGGTCGGCACCGGGCCCTTCGTTCAGAGCCAGGGGAACTGCTCGGCGGCGTAGCGGTGGGCACGGAAGACGGAGTTCTGGGCTCCGGCCGAGGACTCCAGACCCACGCCCTCGCCGAAGGACCGGAACTGCGGGACCACGAACTCCCAGACCACGTCCCCGCCGGGGGTCACCTCGAAGAGCCGCCCGAAGGAGCCCTCGGCGATGAAGGTGTTCCCGTTGGGAAGCCGCTGGGCGCTGGACATGTAGGGGCTGTAGAAGTTCTGCGGCGGGTTGTCCTCGTACGACCACACCTCCTTGCCCGTGGCCGGGTCGAGCTCCAGCACCCGTGAGTACGGAACGGACGTGGTGTCGCGGTAGGTGCCGTTGTCGAAGACCAGGATGTTCCCGCCCGCCAGCTCGTGCGGATGGTGCTGCTGCGCCAGGACGTCGGGGCCGATGTGCCACAGCACGGACCCGTCGGCACGGTCGATGGCCACCGCGGAGGACGCGCTGCGGAAGCCCACGACGATCGAGCCGTCGGCGCGTTCGTTGACGGTGTTGGCCATGGGCCAGTGCTCACGTGCGAAGTGGGCGTTGAGCGGGAACTCCTCGGGGTCGAGGTGCTCGATCGCGGCCCAGCGCCACACTTCCTCCCCGTCCCAGGTCAGCTCGTACACCACGTCCCCGTAGATCACCCCGCCCGGGGCCTCCGAGCCGGGGATGCCGCCCCGGATGCGGGCCGCGTCGGCCGGATCCAGCGGCTCGACGACGGTGATGATGAGGTTGCCGTTGTGCAGGATCGATGCGTCGTGGTGGTGGAAGGGGTGTCGGACCTCGCGCAGGACCGTGGAGTCCGGGGCCAGTTCCTGGAAGATGCCGCCGTGGTAGACGTCCCAGATGGGGAACAGGGTGGGGCTGCTGGTGTCCTTGGCCGCGTAGAAGAGGTTGCCGCCGGGAAGGAGCTGCGCCTGGCGGCCGGGCGGGTGCGGGGAGTTCCAGGTGTGGACGGGGCGGCCCTCGATGTCGACGAGGTGGATCGAGCCCGCGCTGGTGATCGGCGTGTAGAGGGTGTAGCCGCCGTAACTACGGTCGGGGTCATGGGCGATGAGGCCGACGCCGCGGCGGCGCAGGGTGTTCTGGTCGACGGTCATGAGGATCTCCGTAAGTTGTTAGGCGGCCCGAGAGGGCCGGGTGTGGCTGATGAGGCTCTGCCTTCAGTGGCTTCGAAGGAGTGGCCGCCCGGCTCTCTTGGGCGCCCTGGCTGCTGATTGAGATGTGCGCTTCGGTCGCTGATTACGGAGATGACAGCGGGGTGTCCCTCGGGCCGACGGCAAGCCGTGTGGAACGAGGAGGGGTAGATGAACGAGCGACGAGCCCGGCTCTGGGCCGGCATCGACGCGGGCAAGGGACACCACTGGGCGGCAGTGGTCGACGAATCCGGCACCACCCTGTGGTCGAAGAAGATCGACAACGACGAGGCGGCGATCCTGACCGCACTCGGGGAGATCCTCGACCTGGCCGACGAGGTCCGCTGGGCGGTGGACATCTCCGGAACGTCCTCCGCGCTGCTGCTGGCGTTGCTCGCCGCGCACGGCCAGCAGGCCGTCTACGTGCCCGGACGGACCGTCAACCGCATGTCCGGTGCCTACCGGGGCGAGGCCAAGACCGACGCCCGGGACGCCTACGTCATCGCCGAGACAGCCCGTCAGCGGCGGGACTTCGCCGTGATTGACGTGCCTGCCCAGCTGGCAGCCGACCTCGCACTGCTGACGGCGCATCGCTCGGACCTGGTGGCCGACCGGGTTCGGATGATCAACCGGCTCCGTGACGTGCTGACCGGCATCTTCCCCTCGTTGGAACGTGGTTTCGACTACAGCAACCACAGGGGTGCACTGGTGCTGCTGACCGGCTTCCAGACCCCGGCCGCCCTGCGTCGGCGTGGGCAGACCAGGCTCACGGCATGGCTGGCCAAACGCGGCGTCCGTAACGCCGATACCGTCGCAACCACCGCTCTGGAGGCGGCCGGAGCCCAGTACACAGTGCTGCCCGGCGAGGACGTTGCAGGACAGATCACCGCCGACCTGGCCGGGCAGATCCTGGCGCTGGACGATCGCCTCAAGCGCGTCGACAAGCAGATCCGCGAGACGTTCCGTACCCATCCGCAGGCCGGGATCATCGAGTCGATGCCCGGCATAGGCCCGATACTCGGCGCCGAGCTGGTCGTCGCCGCGGGAGACCTGACCGCCTACGCGGACGCCGGTCACCTCGCGTCGGCGGCCGGGCTGGTACCGGTTCCCCGGGATTCCGGCCGCCGGACGGGCAACTTGCACCGGCCCAAGCGCTACAGCCGCCGTCTGCGACGGGTGTTCTACATGTCCGCGCAGACCAGCATCATCTGCGATGGCCCGAACCGGGACTTCTACCTCAAGAAGCGCGGCGAGGGCTGCAAGCACGTCCAAGCCGTCATCGCCCTGGCCCGCCGCAGAGCGAGCGTGCTGTGGGCGCTGCTGCGTGATGGAAGGGAGTTCACCTCCGCTCCGCCGGTCACGCAGACGGCTTGACTTCGTCATTGAGACTCCTGCGGGGGTGAAGTGGTGGATGCAGTGGGTGGGGGTGAAGCGGGTGGATGCCGTGGGTGCGGTCAGCGGACGGTGACGGCGGCCGGGTCGACGGCCGTCAGGGGCGCCGGGTTCAGATACCGCAGCAGCGCGGCGCGGTCGGCCGGGCCCGGCAGGCTCTGGGCGGCCTTCGCCCAGGCGGCCTCCTGCTCCAACTGGGCCAGCAGTTCGGGCGAGAGGGTCGCGCCGTAGCCGTAGCGGGGCTGGAAGGCGGCCACGTAGTCGGCCTGGAGGGCGCCCTTGGACTGGGCTAGTACGTCTTTGCGCGCGGCGGCCGGGTCGGCGCCGATCTCGCGCTGGGCCTTCAGCAGCGCCCGGAGCACCGCCGTGGTGCTCGCCTCGGTCGCCTTGGGGCCGGCGACGAGCAGGGTCCGCGCGGTGTAGCCGGTGAAGGGGAGCTCGGCGTAACGGTCGCCGAGGGCGGTGCGGGCGGCGCCGTAGAAGCTGGGGAAGGTGACCCCGGCGTCGACGTCCCCTCGGGCCAGCGCCGAAGTGACCTGGTTCGGGGCGAGGTTGACCACGGTCACGTCCGCGGCCGTCAGCTGCGCGGAGGCCAGCATCCGGGACAGTGCGTACTCGACGTTCGTGCCCTGCGGGACACCGACCTTGCGGCCCTTCAGCGCGGCGAAGCCGGTGATCTGCCGGTCGGTCCGGGTCAGCAGGCGCCAATCGTCGAACCGGGACAGGTCGGCGACGATGCGCAGCTCGCGCCCGCCCAGTGCGGCCGTCACCGCGGGCAGGTCGCCCACGACGCCGAGCTGTGCCTGACCGCCGAGCACGGCGTTGAGCGCGTCCCGGCCGGTGGGCTGGGTGGTCACGGTGGCGTCGATGCCCTCGGCGGACCACAGGCCGCGCTCCTGGGCCACGTAGACGGGCGCCCCGCCGAGTTGGTCGCTCGCGGCGAGGGAAACGGCGGGGCGGCCGTCGGCCGCGGCTCCGGAGCCGGAGCCGGAGCCGGCGGTGCAGGCCGAGGTGAGCACGCAGAGCAGGGCTGCCGTCAGCAGGGCGGCCGTCGCACGGGGTCTGAGCATGGGAGGGGGTCCTTCCAGGAATGGAGGTGGGGATGGGGATGAGGAGGGGGATGGGGGTGGAGGCAGGAAGAGGCGCGGGAGCCGCAGGGAGCTTCAGCCGACGCCGAGGTGGCCCGCGATCAGGGAGCGCAGGGCGGGGTCGGGCGGCCCTGCGGGCACGGCGTGGTCGGCCAGTACGCGCCCGGGCGTGCCACCGAGGACGACGACCCGCTCGGCGAGGGCCAGTGCCTCGTCGATGTCGTGCGTGACGAACAGGACGGTGGTGCCGCGGCGTTGCCACAGCTCCCGCAGCAGGGTCTGCATCCGGGTCCGGGTCAGTGCGTCCAGCGCTCCGAACGGCTCGTCCATCAGCAGTACTTCGGGTTCGGCGGCCAGTGCGCGGGCCAGGGCCACGCGTTGCTGCATGCCGCCGGACAGCTGTGCCGGGTACTTCTCGGCGCCGTCCGCCAGCCCCACCTCGGACAGTGCCGCGAGGGCGCGCCTGCGGCGCTCCGGACGGGGCAGGCCGAGCCGCTTGAGGGCGAACTCGACGTTTCCGCGGGCCGTGCGCCACGGGAAGAGCGCGTAGTGCTGGAAGGCCACGCCCCGCTCCGGACCCGGTCCGCGCACGGGTGCGGAACCGGCCGTGACCCGGCCTTCGGTGGGGCCCGCGAATCCGGCCACCAGGTTGAGGATCGTGGACTTGCCGCACCCACTGGGGCCCAGCAGCGCCGTGAACGAGCCCGCCGGGAGCTCCAGATCGGTGCGCTCCAGCACCGGGGCGGCCCCGTAGTGGACCGACAGCCCCTCCAGTCGTACGCCCAGGCTCATGAGGTGCTCCAGTGCACGAACCGGCGGCCGATCGCGGCCAGTACGAGGTCGACGGCCACGCCGAGCAGGCCGAGCACGAGCAGGCCCGCGAACATCCGGTCCACCCGTAGGAACTGGCCGTCCACCTGGAGCCGGTACGCCAACCCGCTGTCGGCGCCGCCGAGTTCGGCCGCCACCAGGGCGAGGAGGGCCACCGAGGCCCCGTACCGCAAGGCCGCGAGCAGCGCGGGCGCGGCGGCGGGGAGCAGCACCTCGGTGAACCGCCGGTGCAGCGGCGCCCCCAGGGCCCGGGCGGCCCGCAGGTGGGACACCGGCACGCGGGAGACACCGTCGTGGACGTACAGCCAGACGGCGAGCAGTACGGCGTACGCGATGAGCAGACGCTTGGCGGTCTCGCCGATGCCGAACCAGGCGGTCGCGAGCGGTACCAGAGCGATGGCGGGGACCGGGCGCAGGAAGGAGACCACCGGGGTGACGGCGGCGGACAGCCCGGGCAGGTAGCCGGTGGCGAAGCCCAGTGCGCTGCCGACGAGGGCGCCCAGGGCGAATCCCTGTCCGGCGCGGACCAGGCTGGCACCGAGATCGGCGGCCAGGATCCCGCTGCGGGCGCTGTCCGCGAGCGCGGCCGCGGTCTGGCCGGGCGTGGGCAGCAGCCCCGGCGCCACCGCACCGGACCGGGCGAGCAGGTACCACAGCGCGAGCACGGCTCCTGCCGCGCCCAGGGCCGGGCCGAGCCGGCCGGGGGCCCGGCCTGGTGGTGAGGGGGTGGCGGGCACGGGGCGGCTCCTCGTTCGGTTCCTCGACGTCTATAAGTGAGGTCAATAATTGACCACGCTTATGACGGGAGTGTTGCCGCAGTACGAAACCTGGCCGGGGCCCCCGGCGTGCGATCGGTGATGAGGTACGTTCACCTGCGTGTCTCGACCCGAACCCACGCCCGAGGCGATCGAGGTCGGACGGGTGATCCGGAGCTGCCGCAAACAGCGCGGCGTCTCCATGGCCGTCCTCGCCGCCCGCTCCGGCCTCTCGCAGCCCTTCCTCAGCCAGCTCGAACGCGGGCTCGCCACCCCGAGCCTCAGCTCGATCTACCGGATCGCGGAAGCGCTGGACGTCACCCCGGGGACCTTCCTGCGGCCACCCGCGCGACCCGGTGCGGTCAGCCATGAGAGCGACCCGCAGGTGATCCGCGTGAACGAGGCCACGGGGCAGACCGCCCGGGTGCTCATTCCCGGCGGGCGCAGCGCGCTGATGGAGGCCTACGAGCACCACTTCGAGCCCGGCCGGGGCGAGCGCGGCTGGTTCGAGCACCCGGGCGAGGACTTCCTCTACGTCCTGGAGGGCGAGATCGTCCTGGAGGTCGAGGGCGAGGAACCGCTGACCCTGCGCGCCGGACAGAGCGCCCACCACCGGGGCGAAGTCCCGCACCGCTGCCGCCTGGCGGGCCCGGACGCCGCGCGCACCCTGCTGGTCATCGCGAGCGCCTGACCCCCCGGGCCGCGCGACCGGACGTACTAGGCCGTCCGGTCGGGTACGTACTTGTAGCCGACGCGGCGCACGGTGGTGATGCGGGACCGGTGGGCGGGGCCGAGCTTACGGCGCAGCCGGGCCACGTGGACATCGACCGTACGGCCGTCGCCGAAGTGCCCGTACCCCCAGATGTCCGAGATGAGGGTGTCGCGCGTGTGCACCGTGTACGGGTGGGCCACGAGGTGGGCCAGGAGGTCGAACTCCAGGTAGGTGAGCTCCAGTTCGCGCCCGTCGACCTCGACCAGCCGCCGTGCGCGGTCGACCCGGATGCCGTCGTCGAACGGAACGGGGCCGGGTTCGGTAGCCGGCTCGGGGGCCGCGAACGCTCCCGGGCCGAGGGGGCGGACCTCCGGGCGCACGCCGTGGGCGTTCATCAGCGCCACCGGGTCGACGTTCGCCGGCAGGAACACGAGGTAGCCGATGCGGCCGCCGCCGGCCCCGTCGACGGGGACACCGGGCGGCTGGTCACCGACCAACTGGAGGCGGAGGGCCGGGGAACGGGGAACTGCGGCGGGTACGGGTACGGGAAGTGCGGTGGTCACGGTGAGCCCCTTCGGCTGCGCGGAATGAGGTACGGATGCCGGGTGTTCGGCCACGACGGGGCATGGGTCTCCGTGACGGATCCGGCCGGGAGGGCCGGCGCGCCGCACGCCGGGCGGCCCCTGCGGACCCGGAGGGCCAGGGGCACGGGGAAGCGTGCACACAGAGGGACACGACAGCCGGAACACCGGCGCGCGTCGGGGAAATGCCCTGGCGGAGAGGCCCTAAACGGGTCGGCAGGCGGCGCTGGCCACGAGACGGAAGTCAACGTGCCTGCGGCGTACGAGCAACGGCTGCGACGGGGACATGGCCACATCCTCAGGTGCGCGGCGAGCACGCGTCAATACTTCCCTACCGATTCCATAGGAAATAGGGAACACGTCTCGGATCGCGAGATGAAGCTGTCCATCATTCGATCACGCCCTTGCCGGAACGGTTACTTCGGGCAAGTATCCCTATCAATCCGATGGGAAAGGTGGGGATTCGGTCACGCGTGGCCGGCCGATGCCACCCAACAACGTTGCGGAGCAGCCGACATGACCACCGCCGTCCCCCACGGCACCACTGTCCACCCATCCCCCGCGCCCCACGGCGGACACCGCATCACCCGGGCCTGCCGGTGACACCCACGGCGCCGCCCACGGCGACGACACCGGGCCCCGCCGACGAGCGGCGCCGCGCGCTCCTGCGTACCGCCCGCGACGTGGCGGACGACCTCGCCGCGGACGCCATCGCCCGCGATCAGGCCGGAAAACCGCCCACCGACGAGACGGCCCGGCTGCGCGAGGCCGGCCTGCCTGCGGCCCTCACCCCGCCCGGGCCCGGCCGCGGGGCGCACTGGCGTACCGGATGCGCCGTCATCCGGGAGATCGCCGCGGCGGACAGTTCCGTCGGCGACCTGCTCGCCCGCCACTACGTGCACACCTGGAGCGGACGCTTCTACGCGAGTCACGAGGCCGCCACCGCCCTCGAGGAGGAGTCGGTGCGCGAGCGGTGGCTGTGGACCGGCGCGGTCCACGCGCCCGCGACCGACGAGGCCGCGGACGGACCGGACCTCACGCTGCGGCCGCGGACCAACGGCTACGTACTGAACGGGCGCCGGTCCGTGGAGACGGCGGTGGCCGCGGCCGACCAGATCGTGGTGGACGCCCTCTGCGCCTCGACCGGCGACGTCCTGGTCGTACGGATTGCGCCGGGCGCGCCGGGCGTGACCGTCGAGCCCGCCCACGACCGCCTCGGGCAGCGCGTGGCCGGCGCGGGCGACATCGTCCTGGACCGGGTCGCCATCACCCCCGGGCAGGTGCTGGGCCGCCGGCCGCACGACGAGGAGTCGGCCACCCCCTTCACCGCGCTCGCCGAACCCGCGCTCAGGCTCGCCCTGTGCCACGTCGGCCTCGGCATCGCCGAGGGCGCCCTGACCGAGGCGCGCGACCTCAGCAGGGGCGGCCGCGCGCACCGGCTGCCCGGCGAGGACCCGGACCTCTTCCTGACGTACGGGGAACTCGCCTCCGCCGCCCAGACGGCCACCGCCGTCGTCGGACGGGCGACGGACGTGATGGGGCAGGCCCTGGACACGGGTGCGCACCTCGACCCGGAGGGAGCCGCGGGCGTCGCCGCCCTGGTCGCGACCGCCGAGACCGTGACGTCGAAGGTCGCCCTGCACATCAGCACCCGGGTGCTGGAACTCGCCGATGCCCCCGGCCTGGACCGGTTCTGGCGCAACGCCCGGGTCCTGACGGCTCACCGCCCGGCCGCGCACCGCCTGCGCTCCATCGGCGAGCACTACCTCAACGGGTCCCACCGCGCCGCGGCGGCGGCCTTCCACTGACGCGGGGTGCCGCTCGGGCCGGTCACGCCTCCGCGGCCCGGTCCCCCGGCTGCCGGGCACGCGGACCTGCCCGGCAGCGGACGGCCACCCGTGACGGACGCCGGCCCGCGCCGTACGGGATAATGTCCGCATGCGGATCTCAGCCAGGGCGGACTACGCGGTACGTGCCGCACTGCAGCTTGCCGCGTCGCAGGACGACGGGCCACTGAAGGCCGAAGCCATCGCCGACGCCCAGGACATCCCGCACAAGTTCCTCGAGGGCATCCTGAACGACATGCGCCGGGGCGGTCTCGTACTCAGCCAGCGCGGCGGCAACGGCGGCTACCGGCTGGCCAGGCCCGCCCGGTCCATCAGCATCGCGGACGTCATCCGCGTCGTGGACGGACCGCTCGTCTCGGTGCGCGGGGTCCGCCCGCCGGACCTGTCCTACACCGGACCCGCCCAGTCGCTGCTGCCCCTGTGGATCGCGCTGCGGGCCAACGTGCGCGAGATCCTCGACGGGGTGTCGCTCGCCGACGTCGCGTCGTCCGAGCTGCCCGCCGCGGTGTCCGCGCTGGCCCACGCTCCCGACGCCTGGACCAATCCCTGACCTCCCGACCCTCCTGACCCTCTCGACCTTCTGGCCTTCTGGCCTTCTGGCCTTCTGGCCTTCCGAACCCCCTCCCCACCTGCGCTTTCTCACATCGCGAGATCTCAGCGTCCACCATGTGGGCAACCTCTTGGGACGGGTGTCCCGGTCTGCCAATATGCCTACCAACCAGGTGGGAAAACTAGGAATTCCGGGAGGTGGCCGTGCGAACACTGCACCGCGCAGGCAGGACGCTGCCTCTGACCTCCCGTCGACACATCGACCTGGTCCGCACCTCCAGCGCCATCTGTCAGCCTGCCTGACAGCATTTGACGAGGCCTGGCCCCACGCTCGGAGCACCACTCGGAGCGCACCCCGGGGCCGCTGCGCCGCCCCGCTCGCCGCAGAACGGCCGGGCCCCGGCCGACCTCACCACCCGCACCTCACCACCTGCCCTACTTCAAGCGACCGCGATCCCGCCGACGACGGCCGGGAGTGGGTGCCATGTGTGCCGATGACTTTGCGTCGCCCGTCCCCGTACTCCCCCGAACCCCATCCCGTGAAAGGACACCCCCGTGTCTGCCGCAAGACCGCTCACCGCCCTGCGCGCCATCGCCGTCACCGCCGCTCTTCCCCTGCTGCTCACCGCCTGCGGCTACGGTTCCGACGCCAAGAAGGACGACGCTCCCGCGAAGGAGAACGTCGCCGCCGACGCCGGCAAGAAGCTGTCCGCCACCGAGGTCCGCATCGGCTACTTCCCGAACCTGACGCACGCCACCGCGCTCGTCGGTCTCCAGGAAGGCCTCATCGCCAAGGAACTCAACGGCACCACGATCAAGCCGCAGTCCTTCAACGCCGGCCCCTCCGAGATCGAAGCCCTCAACGGCGGCTCCCTCGACATCGGCTTCATCGGCCCCTCGCCGTCCATCAACGGCTACGTCAAGTCCAAGGGCTCCAACCTGCGGATCATCTCCGGCTCCGCCTCCGGCGGCGTGAAGCTGGTCGTGAACCCCGACAAGATCAAAACCCTGGACGACCTCAAGGGCAAGAAGATCGCCACCCCCCAGAAGGGGAACACCCAGGACGTCGCGTTCCTCAACTGGATCTCCGAAAAGGGCTGGAACGTCGACCCCGAGTCCGGCAAGGGCGACGTCTCCGTCGTCCGCACCGACAACAAGGTCACCCCCGACGCCTTCAAGCAGGGCTCCATCGACGGCGCCTGGGTCCCCGAACCCACCGCCTCCAAGCTCGTCTCCGACGGCGCCAAGGTCCTCCTCGACGAGACCGACCTGTGGCCCGACAAGAAGTTCGTCATCACGAACATCATCGTGTCGCAGAAGTTCCTCAAGGAACACGCGGACGTCGTCGAAGCCGTCCTGCGCGGCACCGTGAAGACCAACGAGTGGATCAACGCCAACCCCGACAAGGCGAAGGCCTCCGCGAACGCGAAGCTGGCCGCCGAAGGCGGCAAGCCGCTCGACGCCAAGGTCATCGACCCGGCCTGGACCAGCATCCTGGTCACCGACGACCCGCTCGCCGGCACCCTGAAGACCGAATCCGACTGGGCCGTCAAGGCCAAGCTCATCGAGCAGCCCGACCTCACCGGCATCTACGACCTGACGCTCCTGAACAAGGTCCTCAAGGCCGCCGGCAAGCCCGAGGTCTCCGACGCCGGCCTCGGCGTCAAGTGACCCCGTAGCTCGGCAACCACCCAGGAGGGTGCGGACCATGGCGACCACGCCTGGTCCGCACCCTCTTGCGGTGTCCGGGTTCACGCCCCGTCCGGCGGGCTCAGGAACGGTCCGCGGCCAGCAGCCGAAGCGCCTCCAGAGCCACGGCGCTGCCCCTCGCGACCCCGTCCGCGCCCGTCAGGAGGGCCACGCGCGCGTGCAGCTCGGCCTCGGCGGACGGTCTGCCACCGCTCACCGCCGCTCCCCGCTCGTCCACCAGCACCACGTCTTCGCCGGCCAGTTCGCCCTTGTCATGGCCGCTCGCCGTCACGGCCAGCCGGAACGGCTCGCGCGAGAGGAGTAGCGAGAGGTTGCCGGAGGTGCCGCGCATCCAGCCGAAGGAGGCGAAGCGGGCCGCCTCGGCCGCCAGTACCGCCCCCGCCTGCTCCAGGTCGGCCGCCGCCGTCATGTTCCGCTCCCCACCGCGCCGTTGCCCACCGCGCCGCTGCACACCGCACCGTTGCCCACCGGGCCGGCCTCCACCGGGCCGATCCCGACCGCGCCGACCTCCTCGAAGGTCCGGGCCTGCGGGTGGTCCCGCGGGTCCTGCTCGCAGTAGGGCTCCCCCGGCCTGCGTACGCCCACCGCCCGCCAGCCCGCCGCCCGGGCCGCGTCCAGCTCGCCCGGGTGGTCGGAGAGGAACAGCAGCCGCTCCGGGGAGAGCCCGGTGTCCGCGGCGATCGCCTGGAAGGACCCCTCCTCCTGCTTCGGACCCGCGTTCTGCGTGTCGTACCAGCCGGTGACGAGCCCGCGCAGATCGCCCTCGGCGCTGTGCCCGAACCACGCCCGCTGCGCGGCGACCGACCCGGAGGAGTACACGTACAGCCGTACACCCGCCGCGTGCCAGCGTCGTAGCGCGGGCACCACGTCCGCGTAGAAGTGCGAGACGAGCTCACCGCGCGCGAACCCCTCGGCCCACAGCACGCCCTGAAGGGTTTTCAGCGGCGTCACCTTGCGGTCCTCGTCGCTCCAGGCGTTCAGGGCCTGCTCGATCCGCGCCGGACCGGCGTCCGGCTCACCCAGTTCCGCCCGTACCTGCTCGAGGGCGCGGGCCACCTCCGGTTCCCCGGACCGCCCGGCGAGCAGGGCGCCGAACCGTTCGCGCGCGTAGGGACGGAGCACGTCGACGACGAAGCCGGTGACGCTCGTCGTGCCCTCGATGTCCAGCACGACGGCGTCCACCGTACGGCTCATGCCGCGTCCGGTGCCGTGATCGTGTCGAAGTCGGGGAAGCGCCCCGAGACCCCGCTGCCGGTGAACGTGCCGATCCAGCCGTCCTCTTCGTGGAAGAAGCGGATCGCGGTGAAGGCCGGCCGGGTACCCATGTCGAACCAGTGCGTGGTGCCCTTCGGCACGCCGAGGAGGTCGCCGTGCTCGCACAGCACCGCGTGGACCTCACCCGCCACGTGCAGGTAGAAGATGCCGGAACCCGCGACGAAGAAGCGCACCTCGTCGTCGTCATCGTGCGTGTGTTCCTCGAGGAACTTCGCCCGCGCGGCCTTCGCCTTCTCCGCGAAGCCGGGGTCCTCGTCATCTGGGTGCAGGGCGACCACGTCCACGGTGGCGAAACCCTCCTCCGCGGTCAGCCGGTCGATCTCGGCCCGGTAGGCGGTGAGGACGGCATCGCTGCCGGCGTCCGCCGCAACGTCGTCGCGCACCGGCCACTGTTCGTAGCGGACCCCGAGCCGTGCCAGTGCGGCGGCGATCTCGGAGGGCTCGGAAGTACGGCGTACGACGGACTCGGGACCGCTCTCCGGCCAGGTCGTCAGCAGCGTCACGGAATGCTCCAGAGTGAAATGGGCGGGGTGCGGGCGTGCGGGACCTGGCCCCGGGCCGATTCTCGCCTCCCGTTGTTGCCGCAACGTGGCGGCAGCATGGCGGATCCGGCAGGTGACGGCTGCGCTGCGCCCGCCGCGGCGCGGACGTACGCTGATCAGGTCACCGGTAGCGGCGGGCCATGACGTTGGCCGGCGCCGTCCGGAGGCGGCCGGAGTGAGGTGATGCCCGATGCACGCATCCCGGGCGGCCGCGACCCGTTGCGCGGCTGCCGCAACCGTCTGCTTGTGCGTCTTCGCGGGCGCGGGCGCGGGCGTGAGCGCGGGGGCCGCGAGGGCCGACGACAACGGCATCGCCGGCAAGAGCGCCCAGGCCATCGCGGACGCCGCGCGCCAGGCCATGTCCGGGGCCACCTCCATGCGCATGGCGGCCAAGGTGACCGGCGGGTCGGGCACCACGGGCCTGGACCTCCGGTTCGACGAGCGGGGCAATTGCGTCGGCACCGTGGTCCCTCCCGGCGGATCGGGCAAGGCCGAGATCGTCAAACGCGGGAACGACGTGTGGATGAAGTTCGACGACGCCCTCCTGCGGTCCCGGGTGCCCGGCGGCGCGGCCGATGACGCGATCGCGCTCATCAACGGCCGCTTCCTGCACGGCACCACGGGCAGCTTCCTGTTGCGCGACTTCGCCGACTTCTGCGATCTGGACTTCTTCCGGAAGGAGTTCCCCTCGAAGCCGGCGGGCGAACAGGTCACCAAGGGTCCGCGGACCACCGTGGACGGCCGTCCGGCCATCACGGTCACCAGCCGGGGCGACGGCGGGACGGGGACCTACCAGGTCGCCACCGAGGGCAAGCCCTACCTCCTGCGGCTGCAGGGCGACGACACGGCCGGCGAGCGGGTGGAGGCCACCTTCTCCGCCTTCGACGAGCCCGTACCGGCCAAGACCCCGGCGCCCGCCGATTCGGTCGACCTGTCCCAGCTCCAGTAGCGACACGTCAGGACCGGGCGCGCCTCAGGACCGGGCGCGCCTGACGCGGGGCCCGCCTCACGCCGCGTTCTGCGGGGCGGCCAGGCTCCGCCTGACGTACCGGGTGGTCTCGTCGGCGAGGATCTCGGGCAGGCCCTCCTCGATGCCGCGCAGGGCCTGCGCGGCGACATCGGCGGGGTCGGTCTTCTGGTCGGCGGGAACGGCCGCGGCCATGTCGGTGTCCATGTACGCGACGTGCAGCGCGGAGACGGTGATGCCGCGGGGCGCCAGTTCCTCGCGGGCCGCGTCGGTCAGCGCCCAGGCCGCGGCCTTGGCGGCGGCGTAGGATCCGAGGCCGGCCGGGTGCAGCCAGGACAGGACCGACAGGACGTTGAGGACGGCGCCGCCGCCGTTGCCCTCGATGACGGGAGCGAAGGCCCGGGTCACGGCGAGCGGGCCGAAGAAGTTCGTCTCCATCTCCAGGCGGACCCCGTCCAGGCCGCCCGCGATCAGCGGCGTCGCGGTGGAGATGCCCGCGTTGTTCACCAGCAGCGTCGCGTCCGACGCGGTGCGGGCCGCGGCCCGGACCGACTCCTCGTCCGTCACGTCCAGCCGCAGCGGGATGACGCCCGGCAGGTCCACCGACCCGGGGCGGCGGGCGGCGGCGTACACCGTCGCCCCGCGCGCCACGAGCTGGGCGGCCAGATGCCGCCCGAGCCCCCGGTTGGCACCCGTGACCACCGCGACCGCGTCCTTCAGTTCCATGACCACTCCCAGCGCTGCGGGGGCCGGTGAGCGGCTCCCTGAATTAGATGACAGCCATAATCTAAACCAGAGTCTAGAATAGATTGCAACCGACATCCAACCGGGAGGTGGCCCATGGGCCGGGTATCGCAGGCGCAGGCCGAGGAGAACCGCCGACGGGTCGTGGAAACGGCCTCCCGGCTCTTCCGGGAGCAGGGCACCCACGTCAGCGTCGCCGAGCTCATGAAGGCGTCCGGGCTGACCCACGGCGGCTTCTACAAGCAGTTCGCCTCCAAAGAGGCGCTCGTCGACGAAGCCACCGCCCACGCCTTCGGCGAACTCGCCCGGCTCCGCGCAGACGGACTGGAGCAGCAGGCCGGCCGGCGCGACGCCGCCCAGCGGGCACTGATCGACACCTACCTCTCCGTCGAGCACCGCGACAGCCCGGCGCAGGGGTGCCCCGCCGCCGCGCTGGTCACCGACATGGCGCGCGAACCGGGCGACGCGGCGGCCCGCCGCGTCTACACCGAGGGGGTGGGCGAGTTCACCGAGTGGCTCGCCACCGAGGACCAGGACGGCATCGCCCGGCTCTGCACCATGCTCGGCGCACTCGTCCTGGCCCGGGCCACCAAGGGCTCCCCGATCTCCGAGGAGATCCTCACCGCCGCGCACACGGCGCTGACGGCAACCGACTGACCCGGGACCTCGATCGGGCCCGACTTACTCACCGGTAGGCTGTCGGCGCAGCTGATTCACCGCACCGGGACAACCAATACCGCCGCACTGCGTCTTGACCTTCTGGTGGGAGGGCTCCGCTCCGGATCCTCGCCCGCCCGGCCGCCAACCCCCGTCCCGCTGCTGCTCCGTGGCAGCGCGATCAAGGAGCTGCTGATCCCGCACCCGCTTCGAGAGGTTCTCCGTATGCCCCTGGCCGGTTCCGGCTTCAGCGTCCTGTCCGAGGACTTCGCCACCGCCCCCCACCGCCACTTCGCATGGCTGCGGGAACAGTCTCCGGTTCACTACGAGCCGTCGATCGACAGCTACTTCCTCTCCCGCTACGAGGACGTGCAGCGGGTGCTCACCGACCACGAGGCCTTCACCACCGAGACTCTCCAGGTGCGCGCCGAGCCGGTGATGCGCGGGCCGGTCCTCGCCCAGATGACCGGGGCCGAGCACACCGCCAAGCGGAAGATCTTCGTCCGCGGTTTTACGGGGCAGGCCCTGCGGGACCAGACGCGTGCCGTCCACGCCAACGCCGCCGAGCTCATCGCCCCCTTCCTTCCCCGGGGGCGGGTGGACCTGGTCAATGACTTCGGGAAACCGCTCGCCGTGCGCGTGACCCTCGACCTCCTCGGGCTGGACAAGCGGGACTGGCGCCAAGTGGCCGTCTGGCACGGCGGGATCACCGAGTTCATCACGGGCATCGCCCTCACTCCCGAGCGCCGCCGGCACTGCCTGGGCCTCGCCGAGGAGTTGGAGGCCCACCTCGTCCCCGTCATCGAACACCGGCGCCGGCACCCGGGCGAGGACCTGATATCGAAGCTGTGCACCGGCGAGTTCGACGGCGCCGCCATGAGCAACAGCGAAGTCACCGCCCTGGTCATCAACGTTCTCGTCGCCGCGACCGAACCCGCGGACAAGACGCTCGCCCTGCTCTTCAAGCACCTGATCGACCACCCCGGGCAGCTGGCCCGGGTGCGCCGGGACCCGGCCCTGCTCCCCGCCGCGATCGCCGAGACCCTGCGCTACACCCCGCCCGTGCAGCTCATCCCCCGCCAGGCGGAACGGGAAGCCGAGTTCGCCGGCACCTCGGTCCCGGCCGGCGCCACGGTCTTCTGCATGATCGGCCCGGCCAACCGCGACCCCGCCGCCTTCTCCGCCCCGGACACCTTCGACATCCACCGCCCCGACCTGGGCACCGCGCGCTCCTTCACCGCCGCCGCCCAGCACCTCGCCTTCGGTACCGGCCTCCACCAGTGCGTCGGCGCCGCCTTCGCGCGCGCGCAGATCGAGACCGTCGCCGCGCTGCTCCTGCCCCTGCTGGACCAGGTCCGGTTCAGCCCCGGCTTCCGCTACCGGGAGACCGGCCTGTACACCCGCGGCCCCGCCTCCCTGTCCCTGGACTTCACCCCCGTCCGCGAAGGCCGCGGCACCCGCCGCGACTGACGCCCCGCTCCCGCCCCCTCACATGGAGAAGACAGCGATGACGCCGACCGACATCACCCGAGCCATCAACGACCTGCTGTTCACCCCGGACCTCGGCCTCGACGAAGCCCTCGACCGGCACTTCACCCCCGACTACCGCCAGCGCACCGACGGCGTCTGGAGCGACCTCAGCGAATTCACCCAGCACATGAAGCGGCTGCGCTCCCTGATCCGCAGCGGGCACGTCGAGGTCCACGACGAACTCCGCGACGGGTCGCGCTACGCCGATCGCCACACCGTCACCGTCACCCAGCACAACGGCCGTACTTCCCGCACCGAGGTCTACCTCTTCGCCGATCTCGCCCCCGACGGCCGCTTCCAGCGCGTGGAGGAGACCACCCTCCTGGTCACCGGCCACCCCGACGACGAGAACCTGGGACACGTCCGGTGACCCGGAACGGGCCCGTCGGGTCACACGGATCCGGCCGGGCCGAACGGGCGGAATGAAGACACGAGGAACCCGGCGGGCACCGCACATGCCCCGTGCCGGGACGAAGGGGTTAGGGGAGCCGTCATGGTGTCCGTGGGAGAGAGACTGAGCAACGCACGGGTCCGGGCCTTCATCGGCCGGGACGAGCAACTCGGGCGGTTCGCCGAGGCATTGGCCGGCGATCCGCAGGCGCCCTTCGCGTTCTACGTGTTCGGGCCCGGCGGGATCGGGAAGTCGACGCTGCTGCGCCGGCTGGCGGACCACGCCCGTACCGCGGGCCGGCAGCTCGTCGAAGTGGACGGCCGCTTCGTCAGCCGGGACCCGGCCGATTTCGAGCGCACGGCCCGGCCGTTCCTCGAGGTTCCCGGCGCGGTCCTGGTCGTGGACTCCTTCGAGCACTGCCAGTGGCTGGAGAGCTGGCTGTGGCACCACTTCCTGCCCCGGGCGGCGGACGGCACCCTGGTCGTCCTGGCCGGCCGGCTCGCACCGCAGCCGCAGTGGACCGCCGACCCCGCCTGGGCCGGGCTCCTGGAGGTGACCGAGCTGGAGCCCTTCTCCGAGGAGCAGGCCCGGAACCTGCTGGCCGCGACCCCGCTCAGCCCCGAGATACGCACCCGGGTGCTCCGGTTCGCCGGAGGCAACCCCCTGGCCCTGTCGCTCGCGGCAGCCGCGGGATCGACGGGCTTCGGCGGGGAGGAGATCTGGGCCCCGTCGGCGGACGTCCTGCGCACCCTGCTGGCGGGGCTGATCGGTGAGGTGCCCACGGCCGCCCACCGCCGCGCCCTGGAGGTGGCCGCGCAGGCGTACGCGACCTCCGAGGAGCTCCTCTCCGCGGTGCTGCCCGAGGAGGACGCCCACCTCCTCTTCTCCTGGCTGCGGGACCTGCCCTTCATGGAGTCCACGCACCGGGGACTCCACCCGCACGACGCCGCGCGCGAGACCCTGGCCGCCGACCTGCGCTGGCGGGCACCCACCACCTTCACGGCCACCCGCCGGCGCCTGGCCGAGGAGTACCTGCGCGTACTGCGCGAGGCACCGGAGGAGCGGGTGTGGACCGTCACCGACGAGCTCTTCTACCTCTTCCGGGAGGGCGAGACCCTGGCCCGGCTGCGCACCTGGTCCCGTGAGGACGAGGTGCACGACCGCCCGCTGCACCCGGGCGACCTCGCGGTGGTGCTGCGCATGGCGGCGGAGACCGAGGGTCCCGCATCCGCGGAACTGGTCCGCTACTGGGCGCAGCGCCAGCCGCAGGCCTTCAGCGTGTACCGGCTCGTGAGCACGGGCCGCATCGTGGCGTTCACGGCCCGGCTCGCCCTGCCGGCCCCTGCCGACCCCCTGGACGTGGCCACCGATCCGGTCGTCGCCGCGGCGTGGAAGCACACCGACGCCACCGATCCGGTGAGCCCCGGCGAGCACATCGGCATCAGCCGCTTCTCGATCTACCCGGAGTACTACCAGGTCCCCTCGCGCGTCATCGACCTGAGCAGTTCCCGCGCACAGGCGGAATCCGCCCGGGCCCGGGGCCGCGCCTACGGCTTCGCCGTCTTCCGGGACGCCGAGACCTGGGCCGCGCGCGTCAAGGGCACGCTCGGCGACACCGGTGCGCGACCGCGGGTGGGCGAGTACACCTACGGGCTGTTCGGCGTCGACTGGCGCCAGGAGCCCGTGGAAACCTGGCTCCGCCGCTTCATATCCGCCACAGAGGAGCCGGTCCCGGCAGGCCTCCCCGCGGCCGCCTCGGCCGTCCCGCCGGTCTCGCGCGCCGCGTTCGACCAGGCCGTACGGGAGGCGCTGACGCACTGGCGCAACCCGGGCGCCTTCGCCGCCGGGGCACTGCTGCGCGCCCGTCTCTCGGACGGATCCGGGGATCCCGTCGAGGAGTTGCGCGCCCTGCTGCGCCGGACCGTCGACGGCCTCGCCGACGACCCGCGCGGAGTACGGGCCCGCGAGGCCCTGACGGCGGGCTACTTCTCCGGAGCGCCCACGCAGGAAGCCGCTGCCCGCCGCCTGGGCCTTCCCTACGGCACCTACCGGCGCCACCTGCGCCAGGGCCTCGACCTGCTGTGCGCGGCCCTGTGGCAGCTGGAACTGGACGGCCCCTAGGCCGTCTGTATCGGATCTTGTCGCCCGGCAAGATCCGAAAGAGCGGCCCAGGCCGTTGCGCACGGTCCGGAGTGATTCCCCCGCCAACGCCCGTGCGTACAGCGGCCGGTGAACAGCTGCGGACAGGAGTGGACAGTCCCGGACCGCTACCGGTCTGGATAGTGGACAGCGAACCGCACGAGTCTGTGCGACATGAACCTCCCACACACACGGACGGCCCCGGCGCCACCCGCGCCACGGCCAGGAGCCGCACTCGCGGCCCTCGCCGCGGCCCAGTTCACGGTCATGCTCGCCACCTCGAACGTGAACGTGGCGCTCCCGCGGATCGCCGCCGGGGTGGGCCTGTCGGACGGCGGCACCACCTGGGTGGTCAACGCCTACGGCCTGGCGTTCGGGGCGCTGCTCCTGGCGGGCGGCCGGGCCGCCGACCTCCTCGGGCGCCGCCGGGTGCTCGTCATCGGTCTCGGACTGTTCGCCGTTGCCTCGCTGACAGCGGGACTGGCCGGTTCCGCGGGCGTGCTGATCGCGGCGCGCGCCGTTCAGGGCATCGGAGCCGCGGCCGTCGCCCCGGCCGCGCTCGCCCTCGCGCTGGCCCTGTTCCCGCCCGGACCCGGGCGGGGCAGGGTGCTGGGGGTGTGGGGCGCGGTCTCCGGGGCGGGGGCGGCCTGCGGCGTCCTCCTGGGCGGTGTCCTGACCCAGGCATGGGGCTGGCCCTGGATCTTCCACTCCGTGGCGCTGGGGACGGCGCTGGTCGTGGTCGCCGTGGTGGTACTCGTGCCACGGACGGCCGACCGGATGACCGGCAGGTTCGACCTGCTGGGCACCGCCGTCGTCACCGTCGCCCTGACCTGTCTGGTCTGGGGACTGACCACCGCACGCGGGACCGGCTGGACGGACCCTCCGGTGGCGGCCGCGCTCGTCGCCGCCGCCGTACTCCTCGCGGCCTTCGCGGTGATCGAGCTCCGCAGGCCGGACGCGCTGCTGCCGCCGCGCCTGTTCACCACCGGCCGGGTCGCCGCGGGCAACCTGCTGATGGCCCTGCTGGGGTCCGTGTGGATCGCGTTGTTCTTCTTCCTGCCGCTCTACCAGCAACAGGTGCTCGGGGAGGGCCCCCTGGTCACCGGGGTCGGCCAACTCCCGCTCGCGGCGGCCAATGTGCTCGGCGCGGCTCTGGCGCCGCGGGTCGCCCGGCGCCTCGGTGCCACCACGACGCTGACCGCGGCCCTGCTCACCGAGGCCCTGGGCCTGCTGTGGCTGTCCCGGATCAGCGCCCACGGCAGCTACGCCACGGACGTGCTCGGTCCGAGCATCCTGGTCGGCCTGGGCCTGGGCATCGCCTTCGTCCAGCTCACCGCGCTCGCCGTGGAGGGCGTCCCGGCGCGGGACGCGGGGCTGGCCGGCGGTCTGGTGAACACCACGCGCCAGGTCGGAGGCGCGATCGGCCTGGCGGCCCTGGCCAGCCTCGCCGGCTCCGTCACCGCGCACTCCGCCGCCCACCAGACCCGCCTGGAGGCGCTCACCACCGGCTACCGCACCGCGTTCACGGTCTCGGCCTCGGTCATCACCGCCACCGCGCTCCTGGCCCTGTTCCTCACCCGCCGGGCCGGCCGCACCGGCCCGTCCACCGCGACCCCCTCCACCCGCCCGCCCTCCGACCCGGCGGAGCTCCCCCGTCTCTCCCGAACCGGCTGAACCCGGCCGAACCGATCGTTCGGCACCACCACCGGAACACCCCCTCATCCCCTTCATCCCCGTCACGACAGGAAGCACAGCCATGGTCACCATCGACGAAACCGCCCCCGTCATCGTCCGTCTGAGCACCACGATCGCCGCCCCCCTCGCGACGGTGTGGGCACTGCACACCGACGTCGCGGACTGGCCCGCCTGGAACCCGGACATCACCCGGGCCGAGCTCGACGGCCCGCTGCTGCCGGGCAGTTGCTTCAGCTGGCAGACGCACGGCCTGGAGATCACCTCCACCGTGCAGGAACTGGTGCCCGGCGAGCGGAGCGTGTGGGGCGGCGCCACCAACGGCATCGACGGCATCCACGTCTGGACCTTCGAGCAGAGCGGTGACCACGTCACCGTCAGCACCGAGGAGTCCTGGAGCGGCGCCCCCGTCGAGGCCGAGACGGAGTACCTCGCCAAGGCCCTCCACGACTCCCTCGAGGGCTGGCTCGCACACCTCAAGTCCCGCGCCGAGCAGTCCGCCTGATCCAGCTCCTGATCCAGCTCCTGACCCAGCGCCAGATCCGCCACCACAGCACCGCCCCACATCCACCGGAAGAGGTTCCGCAATGACGTCCGACAAGCCTTACCTGAACGGTCACTACACCCCCGTCACCGACGAGGTCACCGCCACCGACCTCACCGTCGAGGGCACCCTGCCCCCCGAGCTGACCGGCCGCCTGCTCCGCAACGGCCACAACCCCAAGCCCGGGGTCACCCCGACGCACTGGTTCAAGGGCAGCGGCATGGTCCACGGGATCCGGCTGCGCGAGGGCCGCGCGGAGTGGTACCGCAACCGCTGGGTGCGCACCCCCGCGCTGGAGGGCGCCCCGTACATGACGGAGAAGGGCCCCGACCTGACGGCCAGCGCCGCCGGCACGCACATCATCGAGCACGCCGGACGCCTCCTGGCCCTGTGCGAGTCGAACTTCCCCTTCGAGCTCACCCCGGAGCTGGAGACCATCGGAGTCCACGACTTCAGCGGCAAGCTGCGGACCGCGATGACCGCGCACCCCAAGGAAGACCCGGTGACGGGGGAACTGCACTTCTTCGGGTCCTCGCCGTTCCCGCCCTTCCTGACCTACTACGTCGCCAACGCCAAGGGCGAGATCGTCGACAGCGCCGAGGTTCCGGGAGCGAGCGCCTCCCTCAAGCACGACTTCGCCCTCACCCGCCACCACGTGGTCTTCGTCGAGGGCAACGTGACCTTCGACCCGACCGACCACTCCGGCATCCCCTACGGCTGGAGCGATCAGCAGCCCTCCCGCATCGGCATCATGCCGCGCGGCAACGACGGTGCGCGCCGCGTCCGCTGGTTCACCATCGAGCCGGGCAACATGCTCCACGTCTCAAACGCCTTCGAGGACGGCCAGGGCCGCATCGTCCTGGAAGGTCCCACCGTGGACCGGGACGGGTTCCAGCTGTCCTGGAACTGGTGGGCCGGCAACCCCGTGCGGGGCACCGAGCCCGTCTCCCGTTCCTTCTCGCGCCGCTGGGTCATCGACATGATCTCCGGCAGCGTCGACGAGCAGATCACCGACGACCTGCCGGTGGAGTTCCCCACCCTCAACGAGGAGTACCTGGGCGTCGAGAACCGCTATCAGTACGCCGTCTCCTTCCCGGACGAGAGGGGCTTCGGCGGCTACGGCCTCGTCAAGTACGACCGCACCACGGGCACCCGCCGGATCCACGAGGTCGGCGACGCCCGGATGCCCAGTGAAGCGGTCTTCGTCCCGGCGGCCGGGGCCGCCAACGAGGACGACGGCTACCTCCTGACCGTGGTCTCCGACCTCAAGCAGAACGCCTCGCAGCTGCTGGTCCTCGATGCCTCCGGCCTGGACCGGGTCGCCACCGTCCACCTGCCCCACCGCGTGGCCGCCGGGCTCCACGGCTCCTGGCTCCCCGACACCGCCCCTGAGGGCGCCGAGGGCTGACCCCGGCGAGGAGTGGCGCCGGCCCGCGGAGGTTCCGCGGGCCGGCGCCCGTGCGTGCGGGACAGGTCTTCTCCCGCACGAGGCACACGGCACACGGCACACGGCACGATCCGACCGGCCCGAACATCGCCCCGGTGTGACGCAGCACTCCCGGCCCGTGTTCCGGACAGCCTTGTCACATGGCGAGAACACGCCGGACACTGTTCACGTACGGTAGCGGCTAACATCCCACGAGTGATGATCACATCGGGATGTGAGGGGCTGATCACCACTTATGACGACTCAATCGACACCGGCGGAGCAACTCGGCGAGGCGTCCGGACGGCTCTCCCGGGAGCGCCGGGAGCTGGCGCAGGACATCGCGCGGCACGTGGTCACCGACCTGGCGCCGCGCGAGGCACGGCACTTCGAGCAGCGGGCGCGGGCCCACTTCCGCCCGCGCCGGCCGTGGAGCGGCCGCCGCACCACACGGTTCGATCCGCTGGGGCTCCCCGCGGAGTTGCTGACACCGGCCGCCCTGGCCGTGGCCACGGCACTGCTGGGGGCCGTGTCCACGGAGGTGGTGGCCGCTCTGGGACAACGCACCCGGAGCCGCCTGAGCCGTCGCGGCCGGCGAAGGGCACGGGCGGCGGCGGTCACTTCGCCCCAGGCCCCCGGGCCGGACGCCCGGCCCGACCCCACGGCCGCCGAGCTGCTGCGCTGGCACACCAGCACCCTGGAGGCCGCCCGCGGCTGCCGACTGCCCGAGGAACTCGCCCGGCGCGTGGCCAACGCCGCGCTGGCGCACCTCGTACAGTCCCTGGGCGCGGGACCCGCCCCCGTCGGCCCCGGGTCCGCCGAGGACACCGCAGGCACCGCCCCGGAGGCCCTCCCGTCCAACTCCTCGTACCCTTCGGACCCTTCGGACCCCTCGGACCCTTCGGAGCACCCGCACCCGCCGGTCCCGCCAAGTCCGCCGGGTCCGCCCGGTGTTGACGGGCCGCCGCCGGCCGAGCGCTGACCAGCGCCGTGTTCCTGCGGGCCCTGCTGTTCTGGTTCACGCTCACCGTCGCGGCCGGCGCGATCGCCTTCCCGACGACACCCGAACGTCAGCAACGGGACTCCTGGCAGTACCAGTACTGCGTCCGGCAGATCGAGTCCGAGTACCTCTCCTCCTCGCCCCGCACCCCCGACGAGATGCGGCTCGCCGCCGCGAACCCCTTCTGGCAGCGGACGGTCCTCCCGGAGCCGTACCGCTCCGAGGCCGCCGCAACCGTCGCGCTGACGTGCGGAGTGCGCCCCGTCGACCGCCCCGAACAGCGTGCGGGCCTGGCCGTCGGCGTACTGGCCGGAGGCGGATTCCTCCTCTACTGGCTGCTCCCCTACCTGACCGTCCTCCGGTACGGCCTCAAGCGCGAGCGCCCGCATGAGGCCGGCACCGTCGACGGGGACGGCGAGCCCCTTCCCTGCCTCGACACCGCCGTACGAGGGCTCGCGGCGGACACCGGGGTCACCGTGCACGCGGTGATGTACAACGCCGTCGACCCGACGGCCAACGCCGTGGCCTTCGGGCACGCGGGCCGGCGGTACGTCGAGCTGGCGAGCGGCATGGAGGACCTGCTCGTGCAGGACCGGGCCGCCTTCGACGCCGTCGTCCTCCACGAACTCGGTCACATCCGCAACCGCGACCTCGACGTCACCCAGGCCGTCACGGCCCTGTGGTGGGCGTTCGTGACGCTGGTCGCCGCCGCCTTCTGCCTGTCCCTCACGGGATTCGCGGCCGACCGCGCCGGGCTGCACGCGCTGTGCCTGCAGCTAGTACTGCTCACCTGCGTGGTCTACGCGGCCCGCAACAGCTACCTCCACTCACGCGAGTTGCACGCCGACGCCTTCGCGGCCACCCACCCGGCAGGCGCCACCACCACCAACAGCGGTGAGACTTCCCGGGAGTCGCTGGACCGGTTCCTCGGCCGGCTGGCCGCGCAACGCCCCGACGAGGCGGGCGAGACGTCCGCCTGGCCCTTCGCCACTCATCCCACCCTCGCCCGCCGGAGGGCGGCGCTGCTCCGGCCCGCGCTCGCCGACGAGTTCACCGGCTGGGAGGCGGCCCTGATCGGCTGCATCCTCGCCTTCGCCGTGAACCTCGTACTGGGGCACAGTTTCGACATCATGCTGTTCGCGCTCCGCAACGGCAACCTCGATCCGGCCGATCTGCACACGCTCCGGCCGGTGTACGTCCGGGCCACCCTGCCGCTGCTCCTCGTGGCAGGACCCGTCATCGGGCTGGGCGTGCGGTACTCGGTCCTCGCGCGGGGCGGCCCGCACCGCCATCGCCTCCCCCTGGCCCGTCGCCTGGCCACGCTGTCGGCCTGCCTCTGGGCCGGGATGTGCCTGGGCTGTCTGATCCGTCCCGGACCGCTGACCGACACGGCCCCCGCGGACGGGATGCCCGTCATGCTGTGGCAGTCGCTGACCGGTTCGGCCGTCCTGGGCCTGGCCGTGACGTCCGCCGCATCGATCGGCCTCTGCGCGCTCCTGGCGCTCGGCGGCGAAGCGGTGGCGCTGCGCCGCCGACCCGCTCTGCTCCTGACCGGCGTCCACGGGGCCCTAGTCGTCCTCGCCTGGTTCCCCACCGCGCTCGTGGCGCCCGCCGGCCCGTACCTCCGTGCCGTGGTCCTCGGCCTGCCGCTCCTCGGTGCCGGTTGCCTGCTCCGCTCCCGGCGCCCGCGGCCGCCGCGCGCCCTCCGGCTGCCGGTGCGCGCCGGTCGTGGCCCCGGCACCGTGACGGTCGCGTCCTCGCCGCTGCGTACGCCGCTCCTGGTCCTGTGCCACCTGACGACCCTCGGGGTGACGGCCTGGGCCCTCGTGGTCGCGGGGCGGCTCCTCACGTTCTCCACCTCCCCCACGGCGCTGGTCCTGGCCAGGTCGCTGGGGCTGGTGCTGTTCGTCCTCGGCATGGGGGCCGCCGCCCGCGCGCCGCACGACGCCCTGTTCCGGCGGCGCGTGCACGCCGCGATGTGCTGCCTCCTGGGCGCCGCCGCCCTGAAGGCGCTGGAGGGGCTGCTGAGCGGCACGATCCCGCCGTCGCTGTGCCTGGCCCTGCTGGCCCCCGCTTGCGGGGTGCTCGTGTCCTTCCGGGTCACGGCGGCCGCCCTCTACGACCTGCGGCACGGCGGGGCGCCCCGACCGGGCCGGTGGCCGCGTACCGCCCGCGGAGCACACGCGCCCGGGCGGCCGGAAGCCGCCCCGCGGGAATCCCCGCCCTGCCCCGGTGTACCGGGACAGGGCGGGGGCATCGCGGGGACCGGTGACACGGCGGCTCAGGGCCGTGTCACGGCAGCCGGGCCGCCGCCGGGACAGCCGCCCTCCTGAGGGCTAGCGCCCGGCCAGGACCGCCGACGCCACCGACCGCGGTACGGCCGCGGGCGCGGCCGGACGGGTGGAGAAGGTGCCCCGGCCCCGGGTCCGGCCGCGGAGCCCGGACGCGTAGCCGAACAGTTCGGCCAGGGGAACGGCCGCCGTGACCACCGCGGTGCCGGCCTGGGAGGTGGAGCCCGAGACCTTCCCGCGGCGGGCCGCGAGATCGCCGAGCACTCCGCCGACGGTGTCCTCGGGGACGGTGACCGTGACCTCCACGACCGGCTCCAGGAGTTCCATCACGCTCGCCCGCAGCGCCTCGCGCAGCGCGAACCTGCCCGCCGCCCGGAACGCCATCTCCGAGGAGTCCTTGGAGTGGGTCGCGCCGTCGGTGAGCGTGACCCGCAGTCCGGTCACCGGGTAGCCGCCCAGGGGACCCTCGGCGAGGGCGTCCCGGCAGCCGGCCTCCACGGCGCGCACGTACTCCTGGGGCACCCGGCCGCCGACGACCGTCGACCGGAACTCCATCCCCGCCTCCTCCCCCGGCTCGACGTCCACGACCACGTGCGCGAACTGGCCGGCGCCGCCGTCCTGTTTGACGTGCCGGTACACGAGGTCCGTCACACCCCGCACCACGGTCTCCCGGTAGGAGACCTGCGGCCGGCCGACGGTGACGTCCAGCCCGTGGTCGCGGCGGATCTTCTCCACCGCGACCTCGAGGTGGAGTTCACCCATCCCCGACAGGACGGTCTGGCCGGTCTCCGGGTCGGACCGCACCACGAGGGAGGGGTCCTCGACGGCGAGCCGCGCCAGTGCCGACGACAGCCGGGCGACGTCGGTGTTGCGCCTGGCTTCCACCGCCACCGTCACCACCGGTTCGGCGACCCTGGGCGGTTCCAGGACCACGGGCGCGTCCGGTGCGCACAGGGTCGCCCCGGTGCGTACGTTCTTCAGCCCCACCACGGCGACGATGTCACCGGCCGTCACCTCCTCCATCTCCTCGTGCCGGTCTGCCTGCACGCGCAGGATCCGGCCGATCCGCTCCGTCCGGCCCGTGCCCGCGTCCAGTACCGTCTCCCCCTTGCGCGCCGTGCCCGCGTACACGCGCAGGTAGGTGAGCCGGCCGGTCGCCGTGGCCGTCACCTTGAACGCCAGGGCGGTGAAGGGCTCCGCCGGGTCGGTGGCCCGCTCCCGCTCCGTGCCGTCGAGCGTGCCGCGTACGGCCGGCACGTCGGCGGGTGAGGGCAGGTACGCCAGCACCGCGTCGAGCAGCGGTTCCACACCCCGGTTGCGGTACGCCGAGCCGCACAGCACCACGACGCCGTCACCGCTCAGGGTCAGGTCGCGCAGCGCGGCGGCCAGGGTGTCCTCGGTCAGGGCCGCCGCCGCGCAGAACTCCTCCAGCGCGGCCGGGTGGAGCTCGGCCACCGCCTCCTCCAGCGCCCGGCGCCTGCGGCGGGCCTCCTCCCGCAGCTCTTCGGGGACCGGTCCGGTCTCGCACGCATCGGTTCCGGTCCGCCACACCAGTGCGCGCATCTTCAGCAGGTCGACCACTCCGGTGAAGCCGTCCTCCCGCCCGATGGGCAACTGGACCACCAGGGGGACGACGCCCAGCCGTTCGCGGATCGATTCGACGGCGGTGTCCAGGTCCGCGCCCGCCCGGTCGAGCTTGTTGACGAACGCGATCCGCGGCACACCGTGCCGGTCGGCCTGCCGCCACACCGACTCGCTCTGCGGTTCGACGCCCGCGACGGCGTCGAACACCGCGACCGCGCCGTCGAGCACCCGCAGCGAACGCTCCACCTCGTCGGAGAAGTCGACGTGGCCGGGCGTGTCGATGAGGTTGAGACGGTGGCCGTGCCAGGCGCAGCTGACGGCCGCCGCGAAGATGGTGATGCCGCGGTCGCGTTCCTGGGGGTCGAAGTCGGTGACGGTGGTGCCTTCATGGACCTCCCCGCGCTTGTGGACGGTGCCGGTGGCGAACAGGATCCGTTCGGTGACCGTCGTCTTGCCCGCGTCCACGTGCGCGAGGATGCCCAGGTTGCGGATGGTGGGGAGGGGGGCGGTGGAGGGGTGTCGCTGCTCGGTGCGCATGGCCCGATGCCTTTCGGATGGTGAGGAGAGGGGCAGCGCGATTCCCGGACGGGGAGGGGCCTTCGGTCGTCGTTCCCGACCTCCCGCGGCGGCCCCGGTCAGGGCCCGCCCGCACCCGGCCGCGCCGTACGCCCGTGGACGCGCACGGCCGGGCCCCCGCTACGGGGCGGGCAGTGGGCGTGCGGAGGCGACGGGACGGTACAGGGGCAGCGGAACTCGTAGGTCAGACCTGCGTCACGGGCATACGGTGGCGGCCGCGCAGCCGGCACCGCGCGTCGCGGGACACCGGGATCACGTCGTACCGCGCGGGGGGAACGAAGGCGGCGGTGCGGTGACGGCACATGGCCCGGTTCCCCTCTCCTCAACTCGGCGACGAACGCGCCGTGATGTGCTGCGGCGCGTGAGGCGAGTGTAGTGAGCCCGGCCTGCCGGGGCACCGGATTTTCCCCGGTGCGGACAATTGGGTCACGGCATGCCTCAAGGATTCATTAAGGATGTTCTGCGCATGCTGGTCCGGCCACGCCCGGCCCGCACCGCGTACCGGCACCGCGCGGCCTGGTTCCCCATTGCCGGTCCATCCCCTATCACGACTCCGGGGTCGCACATCATGTCCCGCTCATCCGACATCCGGCCCGCCCGATTCCCTGAAGCGGCGAGGAGTTCCGGCGACGCCCTTCCTCCGGGCGGCTCCTTGAGCACCCTCGTGGGCGCCCCCGTCTCGGGTGAGAAGACCGCCCGCCGGGTCGGCCGTTCGTCGTTGTGCGGCCCGGACCGTACCGCCCTGTGGGCGCCCGTGATCCTCGCTCTCGGCCTCGGGCTGTGGGCGATCGCGCGCCCCTCCGCGTGGACGGACGAGATCGTCACCATGGACGTGGCACAGCGGTCCTGGCCACAGCTGGTCCGGCTGCTGGGGCGGGTCGATGCGGTGCACGGCCTGCACTACGCGCTGATGCACCTCGTCGGACAGGCCCTCGGGGTCAGCGAGTTCACGATGCGGCTGCCCTCCGCGGTGGCGGTGGCCGTCGCCGCCGGCGGTCTCTCGTGGCTGGGGCGGCTGCTCGGTGGCCCGCGGCTCGGCCTGTACGCGGGGCTGCTGCTCGCCGCCGCGCCCACCGCCTCGCGGTACGCGCAGGAGGCCCGCTCGTTCGCCTTCGTCATGGCCGTGGCCGTCCTGGCGACGGGCGCCCTGGTGAAGGTCCTCTCCGGCAGCCGCCGCTGGCCGGCCGGCTACGCCGTGCTGATCGCCCTGCTGGGCTGGCTCAACGTACTGGCACTGCTGCTGGTGGCCGCCCACGCCGTCACGGTGGCCCTGTGGCGTCCCGGCCGCCGCGAAACCGTACGGCTGCTCTCGGCCCAGGCCGCGGGCGTCGCCGCCGTCGTCCCACTGCTGGCCCTCGGCTTCTCCCAGCGCTCCGCCGTGGGCGAGGCCGCACCGGTCACCGGGTCGACCCCGTTCAACTACCTGACCTGGCTGCTCACCCCGGGCCAGGACACCCTCCCCGCCGCGCTGAAGCTCCTGCTCGCGCTCACGGCGCTGGCCGCCGTGGCCCTCCTGGTGGCCCGACGGCACCGGGCCCGGCACCTGGCGCTCTGCGTCGCCGTCGGCGCGCCCTGGCTGGTCGTGCCCCCGCTGCTCCTGCTGGCCGTCTCCCTCGGCCATCCCCTCTTCTCCTACCGCTACCTGCTGTTCTGCCTGCCGGCTCTGGCCCTGCTGCTCGCGGCGGCCGCCACCCTCGTGCCACGGCCCCGGCGGCTGCTGATCGCACTCGTGCTGGCCGTCCCCCTGTCCCTGTCCCACCTGGCCGTCCGCCACCAGGACAGCCGCCCCTGGGACAGCGGCGCCGTGGTCACCACACTGCGCGGCCGCGCCGCCCCCGGGGACGGGGTCCTGTTCAGCGGTGGCCGGTGCGAGCTGATCGCCTCCGCCCATCCGGGGGTCTTCGCCCGCCTCCCCGACCTGGGCGCGGCCGCGACGGCCGCCGAAGCCGGTTCCCTGGACGACCTGGCCGCCGATCCGGCGCTCCTGCAACGGCGGTTGACCGGTGCGCCGCGCGTCTGGCAGTTCAACTGCCTGCACGTCTCCTCCGGCTCCCGCGAGGAGGCCGAGCTCACGGTGGCCTCCCAGGAACAGGCGCTGACCCGGGCGGGCCTGTCCCGCGCCTACCGCCTCGGCGCCCGCGGCCTGGAGATCACGCTCTACCGTCGCTGAGCCCTTGCGGGTCGGCCGCCGGGAGTCGCAGGAGGAAGGTCGCGCCCCGGCCGTCCGGGTGGACGGTGAGTGTTCCGCCGTGGCGGCGGGCGATGTCCCGGGCGATGGCGAGGCCCAGTCCGCTGCCGCCCGTATCGCGGGTGCGCGCCTCGTCGAGGCGGGTGAACCGGTCGAAGATGCGCTCGCGGTCCGCCGCGGGGACGGGATCGCCGTCGTTGTGTACGGCGCATTCCACCTGTCCGGGCCCGGAGTCGAGCGTGACGGTGACCCGGGTGGCGGCGTGGCGGGCCGCGTTGTCGAGGAGGTTGCGCAGCAGGCGGCGCAACTGGTCGCGGTCGCCCCGGACCGTGAGGGGGCCTGCGGGCGCGTGGAGGGTGAGGTGTGCGGTGGATCCTGGCTGGGTGTGGGGAAGTTCGAGGAGGAGCTCGCGGGTGAGTTCGGTGACGTCCACGAGGTCCGCGGCCGTCGGCCCCGCGGGGGTGTCGTCGAGGCGGGCGAGGGTGAGGAGGTCGTCGACGAGGTGCTGCAGCCTCGTCGTGGCCTGCAGGGCGTTGGTGAGGGCAGCGGGCCGCTCCGGATGGGCGAGGGCGACTTCGAGGGTCGCGCGCAGGCCGGTGACGGGACTGCGCAGTTCGTGGGCGGCGTCGGCGATGAAGCGGCGCCCGCGGTGGGCGTGGGCGTCGAGGACGTCGAGGGTGTCGTTGGTGGTCCGGGCCAGGCGGGCGATCTCGTCCTCGGCCGCGGGGACGGGGACGCGGGTGCCGATGCCCGGCTGGTCGATGGTGGCGAGGCGGGTCCGGATGGCTTCCACGGGGCGCAGGGCGCGGCTGGTCGCCACCCAGGCGCTGAGGGCGACGACCAGGCCGGCCAGCGGGACCGCGCCGGCCAGGGCCGGGACGAGCGCGTCGGCCGTTCGGGTCGCCGCGGCGAGGTCGACGGCGACGTAGACGGTGTAGCGGCCGGCGGGGGCCGCCGAGGGATTGGGGACGTTGGGGTCGAGGGCGTGGACCTCGATGCTGGTGCCGGCCAGGTCCACGGTCCGTCCGCTCAGTGCCGCGGCCTGGAAGCGGCAGACGGGGACGGGCTCTCCGGTCGAGGTGCGGGAGGGTTCGCTCCCGCAGGAAGCGGCCGGCGTACCGAAGCGGACCGTCTCGAACGTGGCCCAACCGGGTCCCGCCGAGGCGGGTGCGGGCGGCAGCTTCCCGACCTCGTCGGGGAACGCTTCGAGGAACCAGGATTCGAACGGCCCCTTCGGGCCGATGATCACGACGGGCCCCTGGGCGATGATGTCCCTGGTGGCTTCCCGGTCCCTGGCCCGGGTACCGGCGAACTCCGCCGCGACCGAGCGGGACTGACTCAGAGCCAGGCCGCGGGCGGCGTCCAGCTGGGTGTCGCGGACGTCCTGGTGCAGCCACCACGCGCTGGCGCCCGCGAGTACCAGGGCGGCCGCGCCCGCGGCGAGGGCGGTACGGGCCCGCGTGGGCAGCCGCGCCCACCAAGGGAACATCCGGGCGGGGGTCCGGAGTACGGGCTCAGGCATGCGAGTCGTCCAGGCGGTAGCCGCGTCCCCGGACGGTCACGATGCTCCGGGTTCCGTACGGGTGGTCGATCTTGCGGCGCAGCAGGCTGATGTAGACCTCGACGATGGTCGCCGCGCCCCGGTAGGCGATGTCCCAGGCCTCCCCGAGGATGGTCTCCTTCGACAGCACCCGGCCCGGCTCGCGTATCAGGCATTCCAGGACCGCGAACTCCTGGCCGGTGACCTCGATGCGCTCGTCGCCGCGCCCGCAGGTCCGCGCCCGCGGGTCCAGCCACAGATCGCCGCAGCGCAGGACGTCCTGCGTTGCGGAGCCCGCCGCCGCGCGGGCGCTGCGGCGGATCAGCGCCCGCAGGTGCGCCTTGAGGACGACCAGGGAGAACGGCTTCGTCAGGTAGTCGTCCGCCCCGCTGTCCAGGCCGTGGGCCTCGTCGAGTTCCCCGTCCCTGGCCGTCAGCATCAGTACCGGCGTGTCCACGCCCAGGGCCCTGAGCCGGGTGCACACGGCGAAGCCGTTCATCGACGGCAGCATGACGTCCAGCACGATGGCCTCGAACCTGCCGGTGCTGCCGAGCTCCACGGCACGGAGGCCGTCCGCCGTGGGGGTGACGGTGTACCCCTCGTCCTCCAGCCCGTCGCGCAGCGCCGCCGCGATCACCGGATCGTCCTCCACCACCAGAATGTCCATCAGATCAGCATGGACCGGGGAGCCCGGCACGGCCCGGAGCCCACACCCGGGCCTTCAGGAACGGTTAAGGAGGGGCTGCGCACAGTGGTGCCCACTCCGTCGATAGGCCGGCCACCCCATGCGCATCTCCTTCCTGCTCCACAACGCCTACGGCATCGGCGGCACGATCAGGTCGACGTTCAACCTCGCCGCCGTGCTGGCGGCCCACCACGAGGTGGAGATCGTCTCGGTGCTCCGCCACCGCACCGCGCCGACCATGGGCACACCGCCGAACGTGCGCCTGACACCCCTGGTCGACCTGCGCACGGACTCCCCCGGCTACGAGGGCGACGTCCCCGGTCACGCCCTGCCCGCCGGGGTCTTCCCCCGTGCGGACGGCCGGCACAAGCAGTACAGCCGCCTCACCGACGAGCGGATCGGCCGGTACCTGGCGGCCCTGGACGCCCACGTGATCGTCGGGACCAGGCCGGGGCTCAACGTGCACATCGCCCGCCAGGCACACCGTGCCGCGGTCAGGGTGGGGCAGGAACACCTCACCCTGGCGGGCCACGGCTTCCGGATGCGCCACGAGATACGCCACCGCTACCGGCTGCTGGACGCCCTCACCACCGTGACCGAGGCCGACGCCCGCTCCTACCGGCGGCTCGGCCTGCCCGGGGTGCGGGTGGAGGCGATACCCAACGGCGTTCCGGCCGCCCGCACCGAACCGGCCGGCGGCACCGGGAAGGTGGTCGTGGCGGCGGGCCGGCTCACTGCGGCGAAGCGGTACGACCTCCTCATCCGGGCCTTCGCCGGGGTCGTCGCCCGCCACCCCGACTGGCAGTTGCGGATCTACGGCAGTGGCGATGCCACCGGCAACGAGAAGGACAGCCTGTCCGCCCTCATCGGCGCGCTCGGACTGGGCCGGAGCGTCCGGCTCATGGGCAATGCCGACCCGCTGGAGGCGGAGTGGGCCAAGGGCTCCATCGCCGCCTCCGCCTCCGACCGGGAGTCGTTCGGCATGACCCTCGTCGAGGCGATGCGCTGCGGTCTCCCCGTCGTCTCCACGGACTGCCCCGTCGGTCCGCGCGAGATCATCGAGGACGGTGTCGACGGACGTCTCGTGCGCCCGGGTGACGTCGCCGGCATCACCACCGCGCTCCTCGAGCTGGTGGACGACGACGGGCTGCGCCGGCGCATGGGGGACGCGGCCCTGCGCAACTCGGCCCGCTTCGACCCGGCCCGTACGGCCGAACGTCACCTCGACCTCTACCGGCACCTGCTGCGGCGCGGGCCCGGACGGCGCTCGCCCGGCCCGGTACGGGAAACCGCGCACCGGGCACGCACCGCCGCGTTCGACACGGCACACACCCTGCGCTCCGCCGCCCGGCAAGATCCGAAAGAGACGGCCTAGGACACCGACAAGATTCGGAGGCCACTTCTGGTGAAGATCGCCATCACCGGGCCGGGCCGCGCTCGCCCAGGATGTGAGGACGGCCCGGCTCACCGCCGCGACGTCCACGATCCCCGCATCCGAAGGACCCCACGAGTGAGCCTGCGCGAAATCAAGCCCGGCAACCGCGGTTACCTGTACGTCAACAGTCATCCGGCCGGCTGCGAAGCGGTGGTCGACCGGATGTGGCAGCGGGCCGCCGACCCCGTCGGCGACCGGCCCGGCCCGGTCGCCCTCGTCATCGGCTCGAGCGCCGGCTACGGGCTGGCCGCGACCCTGGTCGGCCTGCGCACCCACCGGATGCGTGGGCTCGGCATCGCCTTCGAGGCCCCCGCGACGGAGCGCCGCACCGCCGGCGCGGGCTGGTACCGCACCGCGCGGACCGCCGAACTCGCCGCCGGGGCGGGCGCCGACTTCACCTTCCTCAACGGCGACGCCTTCTCCGACGCCGTCAAGGAAGAGGCCGCCGACCGGCTCGCCGGCCGTTTCGGCGCGATCGACCTGCTCATCTACAGCGTCGCGGCCCCGCGTCGCACGGACCCGCTGACCGGTGGGGTACACCACTCCGTCATCAAGCCGCTCGGCACCGACTACCGGGCCAAGACCCTGGTGTTCGAGGACGGCGCACCGCGGATCGGCGAACTGCACCTGCCGGCCGCGGACGAGGCCGAGCGCGACGCGACCGTGCGGGTGATGGGCGGCGCCGACTGGCAGCTGTGGATCGACCTCCTGCAGTCCAGGGGCCTGCTCGCCGACGGCTTCCGGACCGTTGCCCTCTCGTACGTCGGATCCGACATCACCGCGCCCGTCTACCGGGCCGGAACCATCGGCGCCGCCAAGCAGCACCTCGAGGACACCGCCCGCGCCATCGACACCCGGCTCGGGGGAACGGGCCGCGCCCACACGGTCGTCGCGGGCGCGGCCGTCACCCAGGCCTCGACCGCCATCCCGAGCATCGCGCTCTACACCAGCATCCTCCACCGCGTCACCGGTGACGGCTGGCAGGGCACCGTCGAGCAGGCGGCGGCCCTGTGGAACCAGCTCGCCGGTGCCGCCGGGCTCGAGCTGGACGACCAGGACCGCATCCGGCTGGACGGCTGGGAGTTGGATCCCCGGGTCCAGGCCGCCGTCCGTGCCGCGTGGGACCGGGCCGCCACCGACACCATCGCCACCACCGCGGACACCGCCTGGTTCCGCGAGCAGGTCGGCCGGCTCTACGGATGGGACGTTCCCGGCGTCGACTACGGGGCCGCGGCGCAGACCGCCGTCCCGTGGCCCGGTTCCCCGGCCTAGCTCGTTAGCGGCGCGCGCGCCTGCGCCGTACGAGGATCCCGACGACCGCCCCGGCCAGGGCCGTTGCCGCCACGCCCGCCGTGGTCCACCAGAGGGCGGGCCCCGATCCGGGCTCCGCGGGGGCCGAGGGGGCCGGGTCCGGAGTCGGGTCCGGAGCCGGTCCGACGGTCTGTGTCCGGGTCGGTGCGGGCGTGGGTTCGGCGGGCCGGGGCTCCGGGGTTCCGGTGACCGGCGCCGGGTCCACCACCGGGACGCCGACTTCGAGTTCGCCGTGCCCGAGCGCGGGGAAGCCCACGTCCACGGTGACCTTCCAGGTGCCGGGCGGCAGGATCTCGGCCGTGGTCCAGCCGGCCGGCGCCGCGGCGGGATCGCGCACCAGCCGCCAGGGCCCCATGGTGCGGGTGCCGTCGCCGCTGACGGCGTTCACGGTGGCGGCGACCGCCTCCTCCACGGCGTCCCCGTCGTTCTCCCAGGTGACGTCGGCGGTGACGTGGCCCTCCCGCTGCCCCGTCATCGCCACCTTCACGGTGTCTCCGTGGGCCTGGGCCGCGGCGGGGGACAGCAGGATCAGACCGAGTGCGGCCAAGGCGGCCTGGAAAGCGATTCGTATGCGCATCGTGGCGGTGCTCCGGGTGGGGTGAGGGGCCGGCGGACGGCCGCGTCGCGCGGCCGTCCGCCGGAAGGGACTTCGGGTGGGCCGGAAGGGTCAGCCAGCCTTCTGCACGGTCCAGAGCTGCGCCGCGCGGCCGTCGGCGCGCTGGAGGTCGAGCAGCCAGTTCCCGTAGTAGGGGCGACCGCTCACGGTCAGTGCGAAGCCGCCGCTCCGGTCGGTGACGCTCACCGTGCCACCGCGGGTGGTCAGCTTCCAGGCCTGCGCACCGTTGCCGCCGCAGGGCTGCTGCGCCACCCACACGCCCGCGGCCGGGGTGCCGCCGGGCTGCAGGCACTTGCCGGAGACCGCCGAGCGGATGCGGACCAGGCCGCTGCCCGCGTCGTCGAAGTACCACTGCTGCTGGGCGTACCCGTTGGAGCGCGCCCCGACGAGCACGGTGCCGTCGGCGCTGCGCCCGCCCCAGATCTCGGCGGCCATGCCGGTGCTGCCGTTCCCTAGCAGGTAGCGGGCGCCGGGGGTGACCGCACCGCCGCCCGTGCCCTTCGTACGGAAGGACACGGCCTTGCCGGGTCCGCTGTCCTTGCCTGCGCCGTCCCGGACGGAGACGGCGACCGTGTAGGAGGTGTCGGGCCGGAGGTTGTAGACGCGCAGCACCGGGGACTGGACCCAGGCCAGGTGCTTGCCGTTCAGCAGGACCTGGTACCAGGAGGCGCCCGCGACCTTGGGCCAGTTCACGACGGCGGAGTCGGACTGGAGCTGACCTACCGTCACCGCCGGTCCGCCCGTGGGCTTCTTGGTCGGCGTGGGCGTCGGCTTCTTGGTCGGCGTCGGGCCCGGGTTGGGACCCGGGTCGGTGCCGCCGCCGCCCTCGTTCCGCATCAGGAACTGGTTGTTGGCGATGTTCCAGTGCGTGGCCAGGTAGCTGCCGGGCTTGGGGTTGGTGTGGAAGTAGTCGTCGTGATTGCAGTCCAGGATGTTCTCGGCCGCCTGGTTGGTGCAGACGTTGCGCATCTGCGGGTAGTACGGGGTGTCCGAGTAGCACATGACGTCGAACTCGTCGGTGCAGTGGGCTCCGCGGCTGGTGTTCGGGGCGCTGTTGTTGACCGCGCCCAGGTTGTGGCCGAGTTCGTGCGCCGCGGTGTGCCCGCCCCAGCAGCCGGAGTCCGTACGGCCGTACGAGGGACCGAAGTTGCTCGTGTTGGTCTGGTCGGGCCGCTCGTCACCGTTGAAGGTGCCTATGCCGCAGTACACCTGGGTGTCCGCGAAGATCATGTACTTGCGGTCCTTGCGGTTGAGCCCCTTGCCCGCCAGCGCGTTGTTGGTGGCGCTGAACTCGGCCAGTGCGGAGTCCGGGAGCTCGATGCTGAGCACGGCCGGGGTGCAGTCGGCGGCCGTCACGTAGCGGATGTGGCGGACCCCGCCGGTCTCCTGGGCGCTCGTCGAGTAGATGAGGTCGGCGTCGGCCGCCCACTTGCGGAACGAGGCCAGGTACTCGGAATAGCGGTCGCGGCCGGGCCCGTGGACGTACACGACCTGGACCCGGTTGCCGGTGCTGCCGTCGCCGTCGCACCGGACGGTCTGGCCCGCGGGGCCTGCGGCGACGCCCTGGCCGGCGGCCGAGGGCGCGGGCGCGGCGGACTTGTCCGCGGTGCGGTCGGCGTCGGCGGCGGGCGCGTCCTGAGGACGCCCGCCGTCTTCGCCGGTCGCCGGGTCGTCGGTGGCGGGCCGGGCCGGATCGGCCGCCGGCGCCGAGGCCTTGACGGCGGGCGCGACGTTCTTCGTTATGTCCACGCCCTTGGGCGGGGCGTCGGGCCCGTGGGTGCACAGACCGGCACCGGTCCGGTACACGCCGACGCAGCGGTCGCCCTTCGGGGCGGGGGCGAGGCCGTCGTAGACCATGCCGCGCGTGCTCTCGTTGGCGGGTGCGCCCAGGAGGGGTTGGGGCTCCTGGTCCCGCGCGGGTGCGGCGGCCGGTGCGGCGGCTTCCGCAATCGCGTCCACGGACACGGCCTGGGCGCCGTCACCCAAGCCGGAGTAGGCGATGCCGACGGCTATCGCCGCCGATGTGGCCATGGCGGCGGTGAGGAGCATCAACCGCCGGGGTCTGCGGCGGTGTTCACGCCGTCCGCGTCGTCCTGTCATGGGCACCTCAAGTCTGGATCGGATGAGTGGGTCCGCGGAAGCCTGCCAGACGAATGCTGAGGAAAATTCGGACAAAGGGGGGTGCGCTTCAGGAAATCGTTCCGTTACCTGTCCACAGAATTTGACGAACAATCAATAATCGTCAATCCAGGTGCAGTTACGCGCGTCACTCATATTGGTCCAGGCCTTATCGACAGGAGTTGTTACCGTATCGAGATAATAGATGAGGCCTTATTGACGGGAATTCAGTCAGGTATTCATCTAATTACTACCTGTCGAATTCCCTTCGTCACGACCCGTGAGGAACGCGGCCCTCCGCTCTCCCGGGACCGCTCAGTTCCCGGCGGTGCGCACCGGACGCCGGAGCAGGTAGAAGCCCGCGGACAGGACGAGCACCGCCATGCACGCGATGAACACCAGCCCCGCCCCCTCCAGGCCGAGAGGACCCACCAGCACGCCCACCCCGATCACCGGCACCGAGATGCCCCCGTACGCCACGACGAACAGCAGGGAGATCACGGCCGCCCGCCGGTCCGGGGGCGACGCCTGGGCCACCGCGGTCAGCGCCCCGCGGAACGCCATCCCCTGCCCGAGTCCGCCGACGAGGGCGGTCAGCACCACCAGCGACAGCAGATCCCACCAGAGCGCGCCCGCGAGCAGCACCAGCCCGGCGAAGAGCCCGGCGCACCCCAGCGGCAGCGAGCGGGCCACCCCGACCCGGCCGACCGCCAGCTGACCGGCGGTCGAGGCGAAGAAGGCCAGTGCGACCACCAGCCCGCTCACGGCGTGGTTGTGCACCCCCAGGGACTCCGCGAGGAACGCCGGGCTGACGGACGTGAACACGCCGAACAGCGCGAACCCCACGAACGAGGCGATCGCCGCCGGCCCGAACACCGCCCGCACCTGCGGGGGCAGTCCGGGCCGCTGCGGCCGCACGGTGCCCAGCGGGCGCCGCTCCCCCACCGTCTCCGGAAGCCGCAGCAGGACCAGCGCCGAGCCGGCCACCAGCGCGAGGTGCACGGCGAACGGCAGGTACAGCGGCCAGGGGGCGTACTGCGCGAGCACTCCGGCGAGCAGCGGACCGCAGCCGAGCCCGCCCATGTTGGCGGCCGTCGCGACGAACGTGGCCCGTGAGACGCCGCCGTACGGCGCCAGCTCCATCACGTACGCCGTGGCGGCTCCGGTGAACAGGCCGGCCGACAGGCCCGACAGCAGCCGCCCGGCGTACAGCCAGGCCATCCCGTCGGCGCACAGGAAGCAGACGGCGCTCACCGCCGCGAACCCCAGCCCCGCCAGCAGCACGGGCCGCCGGCCCACGGCGTCCGAGGCGTTGCCCGCCAGCAGCAGCACGCCGATGACCCCGAAGGCGTACACGGCGTACACCACGGTCACCATCAGCTCGGAGAAGCCGAATTTCTCCTGGTAGAGACCGTAGAGGGGGGTCGGCAACGTGGTGCCGGCCATGCACACGGCGAACACCGCCCCGCTGAGCAAACACTGGCGCCACCCGCGGCGATCACCGTCCATGCCGCCGACGGTAGACCGCCAGGTGCTCCGGATCCCGTCTGCCGTGCGCGGCGCGCCGCGACCCCCACCCGGTCAGTACACGAGCCTGTAGGTCACGTCCTTGCGGACCGGGTCCGGTGCGGTGTCGGGGTAGCGGAGTCTGATCATGGTGAAGCGCCGGAGGTCGGGGTGCTCGGGCCAGGCCGCCGGATCGCTCAGGGTCACCTTGACCGGGTACGCGCGGAACTCGCCGGCCGCGCAGTAGGGGACGCAGTCGTTCACCATGTCGGTGCCGGTGGCCGTCGCGGTGCGAGCCCCCCAGGTGTCCCATCGGAGACTGACGAGGCGGTTGTTCCCGTCGCCGCAGGCCAGGATGTACTCCGAGGGCCGCATCTGGGCCTGGGAGAAGCAGTCGACCAGTACGACCGGGTCCGGTGGAGCCGGAATCCGGGCCGCGGACGTGCCCGCGCCGTGCGCGGAGGCCGGGATCACTGCGGCCGTCACGGCCGCCACCGTGCACAGCAGGATGGCCGTGCGCACCCTGCGCCGGGATGCGCGTGCGGGCCGGCCGGCCGCTGAAACGCTCACGAAGAACCTTCCTCGCCACTTCGCCACGTCGCCACTGTGGGCACTGTGGGCGCTGTGCCCAGCGCCGTCACTGCGGCATTCCCAGCTTCCCCCACGGGGGTGAACCTCGCACCCGGTGGGGATCGACGATCTGTGCCTGCGGTCGCTTGTCGCGTGCGGTCGATCGTCGCGTGCGGTCACTTGTGCAGCAGGGCGCAGACGAAGTCCTCCTGGACCTCCCGGACCCGTGCGAGCAGGTCGGGGTTGGCGGTGAGGGACGTCTGGGTGGTGATCGAGAAGGTCAGCGAGCGCCGGCCGTCCGCCGTGGCGGCCACCAGCTGCGTGTAGCCGGCGGTGTTGCCGGTGTGGCCGTACACCGCTCCGCAGCGCGTGGTGTAGCGGTAGATCGCCAGGCCCGCCTCGGTGCGACCGGGGCCCGGGGGCTGGGACAGGGCGCCGGGGATGAATCGGAACTGCTGCTTTCGGGTGCGGTCCGAGATGAGCGTGCCGCCCGCGTAGCCCCGGATGAAGGCGGTCAGGTCCTTCGGCGTCGAGACGATGCCCCCGGCGGCCCAGGCCCCGGAGGCGCCGATCGCCTCGCTGACGTCGACGGGTCCCTCCTGCGGATCGATCTGGTAGCCGTGGAGGAAGGGAGCGGGCAGCCGGTACCCCTGCGGGAGGCTGGTGGCGCGCATGTCCAGCGGCTCGTAGACGAGCTCGCGCAGCAGCTCCTCGTACCGGTGTCCGGTGGCGGCCTCGGCCATGAGGGCGATGGCGATGTTGTCGGAGTTGGAGTACTGGTAGCGGCTGCCCGGCCGGAACTCGAGGTCCTCGTCGGCGACGAACTCCAGCAGGCGGCGGGAATCGAAGCGGTGGCGGGGGTCCTCGGAGATGATGTCGATGAACCCGTCCGAGGCCGAGTAGTCGGGCAGCCCGCTCGTGTGGTTGAGCAGTTGGCGCAGGGTCACCCGGTGCCACGCGCCCGGCTGACCCGGCAGCACCTCACCGATCGTGTCGTCCAGGTGCAGTCGGCCGCGGTCGACGAGCCCGAGGGCCACCGCTCCGCTGAAGGCCTTGGCAACGCTGGCGATCCGCATGTGGTCGGTCACCTTCGGCGGCCGGCCGCTCTCCACGTCGGCCACGCCCGCCCGGTGGACCTCCGTACGGTCCCCGTCGCGCAGGACGGCGATGACTCCGGGAGGACCGTCGGGCCGCTCCACCAGCTCCCTCAGTTCCTGGCTGAGCGAGGCTCCGGGCGGCGGGTTCCGGTCCGCTCCGGCCAGCGCGGGCTGCACGGAGGCGGCCAGCACGGCGCCGCACAGGGCGGTGGCGGCGGCCAGGCGCAGCGACGGGCGGATCCGGCCGGCGTGGCCGTACGGGCGTCGGGACACGGAGGTACCTCCGGGGGGGAAGGGGAGCACGGAGCGCGGTGGCCCACCATGGCAGGAGCCGTGCGCACGCCGGCGGCGACGCGGCCGCACCCCGGCCGGCCGTGGCCCATCCGGCCTCACGGAGCATCCCCCGGCGTCACCCGGTCGGCCCTCATCGCTCCCCTCCCCCCTCTGGCACACGGCCCCGGCCACGGCCACTGCCCCGGCCCCGGCCGTCAGGCGGCCGTCAGGCGGTGCAGAATTCGGCCGCCAGCATGCCGTTCAGGCTGTACAGCTCCCAGAGCGGCCAGTCGCCGTTCATGTTGAGCACGATGGCGTGGCTGCCGTCCGCCGTGGAGTAGAGGTAGCTCATCGAACCGAATCCCGCGCCGTTGTGCCCGTACAGGACGACGGTGGAGCCGTTCGCGCAGGTGACCGTACGGCGGGTGAGGCCGAGTCCGTAGTCGGCCTGGACGGCCTTCCAGGGGCGGCTCGCGTACCAGTAGCCGGGCGTGGCCTTGTCACCCGAACTGACCGTGCTGATGGCCGGGTTCACGATGCATTCCGGCCAGGCCCGGGCCGGGTCGCAGGGGACGCCGGGGATCGGGGTGGAGGGAGCTCCCGCCCCGGTGGGGTTCAGTTCGGTCATCATCTGCGCGAGCTGCGCCGGGGGCAGGAGCCGGCCGCCGACCAGTGCGCGGATGAAGGTGATCAGGTCACCGCTGGTGGACACGACGGCTCCGGCCGCGCCGCCGATGGAGGGGTTCCAGTCGGCGGCCGGGACGGAGAGGTGGCCGAACAGCCCGCGCCGCTGCAGGTAGTTGGTGAAGAACTGGTCGTGGGGCGTCGGCAGGGTGGGTGTGGACCCGGGGAGCACGGTGTGGGTGAGGCCGAGTGGCTGGATGATCCGGCGGGTGACCTCGTCGGCCCACGGATGCCCGGTCACCCGCTCGATGATCATGCCGAGCAGGACGTAGTTGGTGTTGCTGTAGTGCATCCCGCCGCCCGGGGCGAACAGCGGCCCGTGGGAGGCGCCTTCGTCGACGAGCTGCTGGGGGGAGTACTCCGGCAGGTTGGGGAAGCTGCTGCCCGCGCTCGCCAGCACCCCCAGGTCGCCGAGGTAGTTGAAGATGCCGCTGGAGTGCTGGAGGAGGTTCCGCACGGTGATGGGCGGGCTGCCGGGCGGGGGGTTGAAGCACTGCCCGGTGCCCGTGTTGCAGCCCGCGACCGGGTTCGTCTTCAGGACCGGGCCCAGCAGGCCGAAGACGTCGTCCTCGAGGCGGACCTTGCCCTCGGCGACGAGCTGGAGCACGGTCGTCGCGGTCAGGGTCTTGGTGATCGAGCCGGCCCGGAAGGGGCTGTCAGGATTGCGTACGGGTGTTCCCGCGTCCGTGGCTCCGGTACCGGTCCAGGAGACGCCGTCCTTGTAGACGCCGGCGATCACCCCGGGGATCCCGTCGCCGCCGACGGCGGTCCCCGCCTCGGCCCGCATGGCGGAGAGCAGGGGTTCGTGGCTGTCGTGTGCGGCGGCCGGTGTGGACGGCAGGCCCATGGCGGCGACCAGGACGGCCGCGGCGGCCACCGCGAGGCGACCCCTTGTGGTGCGTGGCGTGTGCGTGATGCGTGGGGTCTGCGTGATGTGTGTGGTGCGTGTTCTGCGTATGCCTCTCATCGTTCCCCCGTGTCGGTACCGCCGGACGGTGCCGCCCGGTAGCGGCGAAGCTACGCAGGACGGGTCGACAAGGGAAGGGCCGGGCGCGGCGCGCGGCCGCCGGTTGCGGCAGCGGGTCTGGACTTACTAGGACGTCCAACTATATGTTCGTGGGCACAAGGTCCGCGGTGCAGGGAAGCCGGTGAGAAACCGGCACGGTCCCGCCACTGTGACCGGGGAGTGTGCTGCCATCCACACGCCACTGACGGGTTCCGTCGGGAAGGCGGGCGGCACGCGGGGATCCGGAAGTCAGGATACCGGCCGCGGAACGTTCCGTGTTGTCCACGAGGATGGAGCAGACACGCATGGCACCGGTTTGTACCCATGACCCTGGTGATCCGGCGGAGCGCGCGCACCACCTGTCCACGCGCTCGTAGTTCTCACGACCTTCCCCAGCGGCGTGCCCCATCGGGTCCGTCCGCGGCTGCGCCGTGCCATCCCCGGATCCAACCTGACGAGAGCAGGCACCCATGGTCCGTGAACTCACCCATTTCATCGGCGGGAAGCACGCCACCGGAACATCCGGCCTCTTCGCCGACGTGTACGACCCCAACACCGGCTCGGTACAGGCCCGCGTCCCGCTCGCCGGGCGCGCCGACACCGAGGCCGCCATCGCCAACGCCGAGGAGGCGCAGGCCGGGTGGGGCCAGTGGAACCCCCAGCGCCGCTCGCGCGTACTGCTGCGCTTCCTGCAACTGATCGAAGGGGAGCGGGACTCCCTCGCCCGGCTGCTGTCGGCCGAGCACGGCAAGACCGTGGCCGACGCGCACGGCGACCTGCAACGCGGCCTCGAGGTAGTCGAGTTCGCCGCCGGGATCCCGCACCTCCTCAAGGGCGAGTTCAGCGACAACGTGAGTACCGGGATCGAAGTGCACTCCCTGCGCACACGGGGCCTCCCCCTGAGTGGTGGACACGCTGATACTGGATCTTGATTGATCCGGAGGAAGCGAGAAGACCACCGATGGCTCTGAAGGACTATTCGGACGAGTTCAAGGCAGATGCAGTGGCCCTGTACGAGTCCACGCCCGGTGCGACGTACAAGGGCATCGCCGCTGACCTGGGCGTCAACCGGGCGACCCTGCGGGAGTGGGTACTGCGGGACCGCGAACGCCGTGGCGGCACCGCCGCTGCTGTGATGCAGGCCGCCGGCCACGGGGCGGCGGTGTCGCCCAGTGATCCGGACGAGCGGGTCCGGCGGCTGGAGGCCAGGGTGGCCGAGCTCGAGGCCAGTGAGCGCAAGCTCGCCACCGAGCGGGACATACTCCGCAAGGCGGCCAAGTATTTCGCCGGAGAGACGAACTGGTGACCAGCCGCTTCCAGTTCGTTGACGACCACCGGGCCACCTATGAGGTGAAGCGGCTCTGCCAGGTCCTGGACGTCAACCGGTCCAGCTACTACAAATGGCTCGCCGGCGCCCAGGCCCGGGCCGCCCGGCAGCGCGATGACCAGGTCCTGGCCGGGGAGATCCGCAAGGTCCACAGCGAGTCCGGTGGCGCTTACGGCTCACCACGCGTGACCGCCGAGCTCCGCGAGAAGGGGCATGTGGTCAACGAGAAGCGGGTCGCCCGGGTCATGAGGACGCACTCCGTCACCGGCATCCGGCTGCGCAGACGCGTCCGCACCACCGTCCCCGACCCGTCGACCACACCGGTCGCAGACCTGTTCCAGCGAGACTTCACCGCCCCTGAGCCCGGGCGGAAATACATGGGCGACATCACCTATCTCCCGCTCGCGGGAGGAAGTTCCTCTACCTCGCGACCGTGCTGGACTGCTTCAGCCGCAAGGTCGTGGGCTGGTCCATCGCCGACCACATGCGCACCGGCCTGGTCGCCGACGCACTGCGGATGGCCGGCTCGACCCGCGGCAGCCTGGACGGCGCCGTGTTCCACTCGGACCACGGCGCCCAGTACGGTTCCCGGGCCTACGCCAGCCTCTGCGACCAGCTCGGGGTGACCCGTTCCATGGGCGCGGTCGGCACCAGCGCCGACAACGCGGCCTGCGAAAGCTTCCACGCCTCCCTGAAACGCGAGACCCTCCAAGGAGACCCCGACTACGGCGATGCCGACACCTGCCGCCGAACCGTCTTCGCCTGGCTGACCCGCTACAACACCCGCCGCAGGCACTCCGCCAACGGCCACCTCAGTCCCGACGAATACGAACGCCGACACCACGCCGCTAGACTCACCCTCGCCGCGTGATCAATAACCGCGTGCCCACCTTCTTGGGGGAAGGCCCCACCGCTCGGCGTCGTTGCCGGGATCACCCCCTTCAACTTCCCCGCGATGATCCCCCTCTGGCAGGCCGCCCCAGCCCTGGCCTGCGGGAACTCCTTCGTCCTGAAGCCCTCCGAGCGCGATCCGTCGGTACCGCTGCGGCTGGCCGAGCTCTTCCTGGAGGCGGGCCTGCCGCCGGGCGTGCTCAATGTGGTCAACGGCGGCAAGGAGGCCGTCGACACCCTCCTCGAGGACCCCCGCGTCCAGGCCCTCGGCTTCGTCGGATCGACCTCGATCGCCGCGCACGTCTACGCCACCGCCGCCGCCCACGGCAAGCGCGCCCAGTGCTTCGGCGGCGCCAAGAACCACATGATCGTGATGCCCGACGCCGACCTGGAGCAGGCCGTCGACGCGCTCGTCGGCGCCGGGTACGGCTCGGCCGGGGAACGCTGCATGGCCGTCTCCGTCGCCGTCCCGGTCGGCGAGGAGACCGCGGACGCCCTGGTCGCCAAGTTGAAGGAGCGCATCGCCACCTTGCGCGTCGGCCGCTCCGACGATCCCGGGGCGGACTTCGGGCCGCTGGTCAGCCGTGACGCGCTGGACCGGGTGGAGCGCTACATCGGCATCGGCAGCGCCGAGGGCGCCGAACTCGTCGTGGACGGGCGCGGGTTCACGCTGCCCGGGCACGAGAACGGCTACTTCACCGGTGCCAGCCTCTTCGACCGCGTCACCCCCGGGATGCGGATCTACCGCGAGGAGATCTTCGGCCCGGTGCTCAGTGTCGTACGGGCCGCCGACTACGAGGCGGCGCTGCGCCTGCCCACCGAGCACCCCTACGGCAACGGCGTGGCGATCTTCACCCGGGACGGGGACACCGCCCGCGACTTCACCCGCCGGGTGGGCGCCGGCATGGTCGGCGTCAACGTGCCGATCCCCATCCCGGTGGCGTACCACACCTTCGGAGGCTGGAAGCGGTCCGGCTTCGGCGACCTCAACCAGCACGGGCCCGACTCCATCCGCTTCCACACCCGTACGAAGACCGTCACCTCGCGCTGGCCCTCCGGGGCCAGGGAGGGCGCGAACTTCACCATCCGGACGACGGGATGAGCGCCGTGACCACCCTCACCGAGGAGCAGCTGGCCCTCGCCGAGGCCACCCTCGACTTCGCACAGGAGCAGCTGGCCCCGCACGCCGTGGACTGGGACCGGAGCAAGCACTTCCCCGTCGAGGTGATCCGCAAGGCGGCGGGCCTCGGGCTCGGCGGCGTCTACGTCCGCGAGGAGCACGGGGGTTCCGGTCTCAGCCGCCGCGACGGGGTCCTCGTCTTCGAGACCCTGGCGACGGGCTGCCCGTCCATCGCCGGCTACCTGTCCATCCACAACATGGTCGCCTGGATGATCGACCGTTACGGGGACCGGGCCCAGCGAGAGCGCTGGCTGCCCGGCCTGTGCTCGGCAGCCACCCTGGGCAGTTACTGCCTGACCGAACCCGGAGCCGGCTCGGACGCCGCGGCCCTGCGCACCCGCGCCGAACGCCACGGCGACCACTACGTCCTGACCGGCGTCAAACAGTTCGTCTCCGGGGCCGGAACCGCCGGCGTGTACCTCGTCATGGCCCGCACCGGTGCGGGCGGACCCGGCGGAATCTCGGCCTTCGTCGTCGAACGCGAAGACCCCGGTGTCTCGTTCGGCCCCAACGAGCACAAGATGGGCTGGAACGCCCAGCCCACCCGCCAGGTCGTCCTCGACCGGGTCCGGATCCCCGCCGACCGTCTGCTCGGCGCCGAGGGCGAAGGGTTCCGCATCGCCATGAACGGCCTCAACGGCGGCCGCCTGGGCATCGCCGCCTGCTCGCTGGGCGGCGCCCAGAGCGCCCTGGACCGCAGCCTGGCCCACCTCGCCGACCGCGAAGCCTTCGGCCGGCGGCTCCTGGACGCGCAGGCGCTGCAGTTCCGGCTCGCGGACATGGCCACCGAACTGGCCGCCGCCCGGGCGCTGGTGCGGCAGGCCGCCGAGGCCCTCGACGAGGGCGATCCGCTGGCCCCGCGGCTCTGCGCGATGGCCAAGCGGTTCGCCACCGACACGGGCTACGCGGTCGCCGACCGCGCCCTCCAGCTGCACGGCGGCTACGGCTACCTCAGCGAGTACGGCATCGAGAAGATCGTCCGGGACCTCCGGGTCCACCAGATCCTGGAAGGCACCAACGAGGTCATGCGCATCATCGTCGCGCGCGGACTGACGGAGACCCTGCGATGAACAACGGACCCCACGAGCACGATCCCGTCCTCCTGCGAACCGAGGGCCACGCCGCCCACATCACCCTCAACCGCCCCGAGGCACTCAACGCCCTCACCCACCCCATGGCTCTGCACATCGACCGGGCACTCGCCGCCTGGGAGAAGGATCCGGCGGTAGAGACCGTCGTCATCGGAGGCGCCGGCGAACGCGGGCTGTGCGCCGGAGGTGACATCCGCGCCATCCACTCCGACGCCAGCACGGGCGGCGCCGCCTCCGCGGAGTTCTGGCGCGACGAGTACCGGCTCAACGCCCGCATCGCCCGCTACCCCAAGCCCTACGTCGCCCTCATGGACGGCATCGTCATGGGCGGCGGCGTCGGGATCTCCGCCCACGGGAGCGTGCGCATCGTCACCGAACGCTCCCGCGTGGCCATGCCCGAGACCGGCATCGGCTTCGTCCCCGACGTCGGCGGCACCTACCTGCTCTCCCTCGCCCCCGGCGAACTGGGCACCCACCTGGCCCTGACGGGCGCACCGGTCGGTGCGGCCGACGCACTGCTGTGCGGCCTCGCCGACCACTTCGTACCGTCGTCCGCGCTGCCCTCGCTGGCCCGCGACCTGGCTACGGAGTCCGTGCACGCCGTACTGGAGCGGTACGTGGCACAGCCCCCGCCGGGGCAGCTCGCCACCGCACGGCCGTGGATCGACCACTGTTACGCCGCGGACACGGCCGAGGAGATCGTCGCGCGGCTGCGCGCGGCGGACGCCCCCGCCGCGAAGGAGGCGGCCGGCACCCTGCTGGCCAAGTCCCCCACGGCGGTCAAGGTCACCCTGTCCGCGCTGCGCCGGGCCCGCGGGCTCGGCCCGCTGGAACGGGTCCTGGAACAGGAGTACCGCGTCTCCCTCACCGCCCTGTCCTGCCCCGACCTCGTCGAGGGCATCCGGGCACAGGTCATCGACAAGGACCGGGACCCGCGCTGGTCCCCCGCCACGCTCGACGCCGTCGGGCCGGCGGACGTGGAACGCTTCTTCGCCCCGCTCGGCGACCGTGAGCTCCGCCTCCCCGCCGCCTCGTCTCCGGAGGTCGCCTGGTGACCAGTACCGTCGCGTTCATCGGTCTCGGCCACATGGGCGGCCCCATGGCCGCCAACCTGGTCAGGGCCGGGCACCGGGTCCTCGGCTTCGACCTGGCGGCGCAGGCGGTGGCCACCGCGGCCGCCGCCGGCGTCGAGCCCGCCGCCTCGGCGGCCGACGCCGCCGCCCCGGCCGACGCCGTCATCAGCATGCTGCCGGCCGGCCGGCACGTCCTCGCCCTCTACCGGGAGCAAGGACTGCTCGCCGCCGCCCGCCCGGGCACCCTCTTCATCGACTGCTCCACCATCGACGTCGCCGACGCCCGGACCGCGCACGAGGCGGCCGTGGCCGCCGGGCACCGGGCGCTGGACGCCCCCGTCTCCGGCGGCGTGGTGGGCGCCGGGGCGGCCACGCTCACCTTCATGGCGGGCGGCGCCGAGAGGGAGTTCTCCGACGCCGCCGCGCTCCTGGACGCCATGGGCAAGAAGGCCGTGCACTGCGGTGGCGCGGGGTCCGGACAGGCGGCGAAGATCTGCAACAACATGATCCTCGCCGTGTCGATGATCGGCGTCAGCGAGGCCTTCGTCCTCGCCGAGAGCCTCGGCCTGGACCACCAGGCCCTCTACGACGTGGTCTCCACCGCCTCCGGGCAGTGCTGGGCGCTCACCGTGAACTGCCCGGTCCCCGGGCCCGTTCCCGCCAGTCCCGCCAACCGCGACTACCGGCCCGGATTCGCCGCGTCCCTCATGGCCAAGGACCTCGGCCTCGCGGCCAACGCCCTGCGGGCCGGTGGCGTCGAGGCGCCGCTGGGGCTCAGGGCCGCCGAGATGTACGCCGCGTTCGCCGGGGCCGGGGGCGCCGGCCTGGACTTCTCGGCGATCGTCCGCACCCTTCGACCGCAGAACGGAACTCCCGCATGACCGACGGCACTTCCTACGAGACCATCCTGCTGGAACGCAAGGGCCGGGTGGCCGTGCTGACCCTCAACCGGCCGGAGGCCCTCAACGCCCTCAACCTCCGGGTGATGGAGGAGGTGGTGGCCGCCGCGGAGGCACTGGACCGGGATCCGCGGACCGGCTGCATCCTCATCACCGGATCCGCGAAGGCGTTCGCCGCGGGCGCGGACATCAAGGAGATGCGGCCGCAGGGCTACATGGACATGTACCTCTCCGACTGGTTCACCGCCTGGGACCGGCTCGGCCGGATCCGTACGCCGACCGTGGCCGCCGTCTCCGGTTACGCGCTGGGCGGCGGCTGCGAACTCGCCATGCTCTGCGACATCCTGCTCGCCGCCGACACCGCGAAGTTCGGGCAGCCCGAGATCAGGCTCGGCGTCATACCGGGCATCGGCGGATCCCAGCGTCTGACCCGGGCCGTCGGCAAGGCCAAGGCGATGGAACTGTGCCTCACCGGTCGCACCATGGACGCCGAGGAGGCCGAACGGGCCGGGCTGGTGTCGCGGATCGTCCCGGCCGGTGAGCTCTTCGCGGAGGCCCTGTCCGTCGCCGAGACCGTGGCCGGGATGTCGAAGCCGGTCGCGATGATGGCCAAGGAGGCCGTGGACCGCGCCTTCGAGACCACGCTCGCCGAGGGGGTCCGCTTCGAACGCCGCCTGTTCCACGCGGTGTTCGCCACCGCCGATCAGAAGGAGGGCATGTCCGCCTTCGTGGACAAGCGCCCGCCGCACTTCACCCACGGCTGACAGGGCCGACGGGGCCGGCCGGGCCGCCGGACGGGTGCGGGACCGCGAGCCGCGGTCCCGCACCCCCGGGGATCACGGGAGCGCGGGGATCAGGCGCCCCAGCGCAGGGCGATGGTGTCGCCCACGTTGATCACCTTGTTGCGGGCGGCGCCGGCGAAGGCGGAACCGTCGACGCTGACCTTCCAGGTGCCGGAACCGCTGTTGGCCTTGCCGTTGATGTCGGTGATGGTGCCGGTGCCCGACGAGGGGGTCACGCCGGTGACGCAGCCCGAGGGGGTGGCGCCGGAGACCGCCGCGTTCAGTACGTCGCCGAGCGTGGTGGTCGTACCGGTCGGGGTGAAGGCCACCGAGCAGACCTTGAGGCCGCCGGCGCCGTTGTCGACGGTCAGCGCCAGCTTGGTGGCCGTACCGGCCGTGAAGGTGGACTGGGCGACCCACTGCGGGGCGCCGGGGGTGACCGGGACGGGCGGGGCCGTGGTGAAACCGCCGCCGGCCACGGCGCGCAGTGCGTCGATGGAGGCGTAGGCGGAGGGGCCGGTGTCGGTCGGCTTGTACTTGAAGCCGCCGGCCGGGTTGTACTGGTTGGCGATCAGGAAGTCGACCGGGGTCTTGCCGTTGGCGGTGAGGAAGTCACTGGTCTGCGGGTTGATTCCGCAGGCGTTGAGACCGGCTACGCCCCAGCCGTTGGAGCTGGAGTTGACGCCGTAGAGCGAGTTGAAGGCACCGGTGGCGTTGACCAGGGTGCTCTTGAGGAAGTTCTTGGCCTGGACGATGTCGGTGTCGGTGCTGGGGACTCCGGAGACGCAGAGGGCTGCCATCGCCGCACCCGTCATGTCCACATCGCTCGCGGAGTTGAGGACCGTGGTGTTGCCCTCGGCCTTCTGGAAGGTCCAGCCGCCGTCGACGTGCTGGTTGGCGCGGATGCGGGTGACCAGGGAGTCGGTCAGGGCCTGGGGGATGCGGTTGGCGCCGGCCTGGGTCTTGGCCCCGCGCAGCGAAAGGGCCGCGAAGACGGTTCCGTTGAAGTTCCCGGACGGGCCGAAGTAGCCCGGCTCGGCCGTCTGCCAGTAGGAGTAGACGTTCGCCATGAGGTTGCGGGAGGCCGAGACCCGGGACGGGTCGATGCCGGCCGCGTAGGCGTTGAGGGTGCCTCGCTCGAAGTCCGTGACCACCGGGGAGGCCTGCGGCCAGGCCGCGGTGGAGAGCAGGTTGCGGTAGACCGTGCGCGCGTTCTTCGTGGTGTCGCCACCCGGGGCGACGTCGACGACCGCGGTGCCCGCGGCGGCGAAGGTGCTGAACGCCCACTCGTTGGACAGGCCCGCGCCGGCGTACGAACCGTCGGCCGCCTGGAGGGACTTGAGGTAGGCGACGCCGTTGGTCTTGGACGTCGCGAGCTGTGCGGGGCTGGACGTCGCGGAGGCGGGCAGCACGGTCAGAGCGAAGGCTCCGAGCACTGCGGGGACCGCGAGCGCGAGGCGGCGGGAGGTACGGGGACGGGACATGGCCTGCTCCTGGAATCGGCGGACGCCGGCCGGTCCCTGCAGCAGTGCCGCCGTGCGGGCGCACGGCCGGGCATGCCGGGGGCCGCCGTCCGGAACGCGTGGTACGGCTTCCTGTGATGCGTCGCCGTATGGGCATTCGGGCTCGGAGACGGCCCCCGCCGTCCCACACCGTTGCGCGTCAGCTCCGGCTTCTCACCGGATTCCCCCATGTGGCAGCCCAGGACGCTACCCGAGTGATCAAGGGACCGCCAGCCACCCGGACCGGGGCCTGGCGCCGGGCATCCGGGAGGGGTCCGGTGAGACCCGCACCACCTTGACGCGTCGTCGGGATCCGTGTTGCACTCCGGCTGAGAACTACTCAGCTCCAGGGGAAGCCGGTCGAATTCCGGCGCTGACCCGCAACCGTAGGCCCGGTCCGTCCCGGGTGAGCCGGAATGCCTGGAGCAGGGACACAGTACGAAGAGCGCCGTCGCGGACTACGGTGTGGTCGTCGCAGCCTCCCCACGGCGGAGCAGCCGTGTGGGGGCGCATCGTCACGCACGCAGCCGCCCGGCAGAGACGAGGGGCCGCGGTGGGGACCGAACAGCAGGCGAAACGGCAGACGGGGACGAGACGGCGGTTCCTCTCCCTCGCGACCGCGTCCTTCCTCGCCCTCGGCGCGGGAGTGGGCTTCCTCACGGTCCCCTCCTCGGCGAGCGCCGACCCGGTCGAGCAGTGCACCGCCACCGTCGGTGCCGTCGTCGCCGTGGACTTCGGCCCGTTCGGCGGGAAGGTCGAGCGCGGGTGCGACACCACCCCCACCACCGGCTACGAGCTGCTGCACACGGGCGGGTTCACCACCACCGGAACCGTGCACGACGGTGCCGGGTTCATCTGCCGGATAGGCAACGGCTCCTTCAACTCCGGTACGCAGTACCCCACTCCGGACAAGGAGGAGTGCGTACTCACCCCCCAGGCCACCGCCTACTGGTCGTACTGGATCGCCTCCCCCGGTCAGAAGAACTGGACCTACAGCCCGCTCGGCGCCCTGGCGCGCACCCCCAAGCCCGGCGACGTCGACGCCTGGGTCTACGGCGGCACCGACACCGGCGGCACCAAGGGCAAGCCCTCCTTCTCCCCCGACGACGTACGGGCCGGGGGCGGCTCCACCCCGGACCCGACCGTCCCCACCGCCCCGCCCAGCGTGCCCGCCGGGTCGGTCGACCTGCCCGCCGCCACCCGCTGGCTCACCGGGAGGCTCACGGACGGCGAACGGGTCGTCGACGAGGGCGCCACCGCCCCGAACCACTTCTTCACCACCGAGGTCGTCTTCGCCCTGGCCGCGGCCGACGCCAACAGCCCGGCGGCCCGCAAGGCCGCCGACTTCCTCGCCACGCCCGCGCAGACGGACGCGTACGCCTACCCGGCCGGGAAGGGCGGTGTGCCCGACGCCACCGCCGCCGCGCGCCTCGCCCTCGTCGCCGAGGCGACCGGCGAGGACCCGCGCGACTTCGGCGGGCACGACCTGCTGGGCGACCTCGTGAAGTACGTCTGTCCCAGGGACGTCGGTGACGGCGACACGATCGAGGGCTGCCTCACCAAGGGCGACTTCCGCACCACCGGCCAGTCCGATGCCCAGGCCATGGCCGTCATCGCCCTGCTGAGCGGCGGTGTGACGCCGCCCGCCGACGCCGTGAACCGGCTGACCGCCCTCCAGTGCGAGGACGGCGGCTTCACCAGCGTCCTGATCCGCGCGGGCGGCTGGTGCGACAGCGACGCGAACTCGACCGGGCTGATCACCCTGGCCCTGCGCCGGGCCGGCGGGCACGACGCGGTCGTCCAGAAGGCCCGCGGATACCTGAAGAAGTCCCAGCTGGCGACCGGCGCCTGGCCCTCCGCCGCCTATATGACCACCGGGAGTCCGGCCTCCACCGCCTGGGCCGCCCAGGCCCTGCGCGCCCTGGGCGACGACGCCTTCGCGGACGCCGGCATCTCCTGGCTCTCCAGGCACCAGTTCCCCGCGGGCGGCTTCGGCTTCGAGGAGGACGACACCGAGTCGCGGCTGTTCCCCACCTCCACGGTCGCCCTCGCGGGCGCCGGGAGCGACCTGGTCACGCTGACCACCAAGAAGACCGACCCGCCCACGACGCCTCCGCCCACGACCCCGACGCCGACGACCCCGCCGACCACGCCTCCGGCCGGTGCCGGGCCCGACCTGAAGAGGGCCGGCGCCTACCTCACCGACCACAGCCGGCTGATCCAGGGCCGCTACTACGAGAGCGGCCCCGCCACCGGCCCCCACACCGGCTTCGCCGACTACGGCCTGACCATCGACGGCGCCTACGCGCTGGCCGCCACCGGCACGGACAACACCACCCTGCGCAACATCGTCGACTTCCTCGACAAGGGCGGCAAGGACGGCAGGAACCGCGGCATCCACGACTGGACCCTCATCGGCACCAAGTACGCGGCCGGCGGCTCCATCGGCAAGACGGCCCTCCTCGCCGAGGCCGTGGGACGCGACCCCCGCCACTTCGGCGGCCAGGACCTGATCGCGGCCCTCGCCCAGGGCACCTGCGCGGCCAGGACGGACATCCCCAAGCAGTGCGCGGCCAAGGGCAACTACACCTACGCGACCTCGGTGTTCTCCCAGTCCCTCGGCGTCATGGCCCAGGTGCGCGCGGGCGAGACGGCCGCGGCGGCCGAGCCCGTCGCCTATCTCAGGAGCCTCCAGGACCCCTCGGGCGGCTGGGTCAGCCTGATCGGTGAACCCAGCGACACCGAGGTCGACTCCACCGCGATGGCCGCGATGACGCTGGACCTGCTGCCCGACGCCGGTTCGCAGGCGGCCGTGGACAAGGGCCTCGCCTGGCTGGCCGGCCGGCAGAAGGAGGACGGCGGCTTCCCCGGCGCGTCCGGCAACTCCGTCAACTCCGCGGCGCTCGCGGTGCAGGGCCTGTCCCTGGACGCGCCGAAGTACGCCGCGCAGATCGCCAGGGCCCGCGAGTTCCTGGCCTCCCAGCAGAACGCCGACGGCGGCTTCACCATCGCCAGGGGCGGCCAGGCCGGATCCGACGTCCGCGCCTCCACCCAGGCCACCGGCGGCGCCACCGGCACCTCCTTCGGCCTGCTGACCCGTGACCTGAACGGCACCACCCCGGAGCCCGTCCCCAGCACCTCGGTCCGGCCCTCCGGCAGCCCGTCCGCGCCCGTCATCGTGACCCCGGGCGAGGCCGCGGGCGGCGCGGGCTCCGCGGGCGGGACCGGCCCGGGCGGCGGGGGCCTGGCCGCCACCGGCGCCCAGGTCGGCGGACTCGCCGCCACGGCCGTGGCGCTGACCCTCGGCGGCTGGGGCTTCATCCGCGCCGCCAGGCGCCGCCGCGAGACCCCCGGGAGCGGCTCATGAGCGGGCAGCGCCTCCTGCGGGTCCTGGCCCGAACGGCCGCCGCGCTCGGGCTGACGGCGGCGGCCTTCGCCGCCACCGCCTCCCCGGCGGGGGCCGCCCCACAGCCGATGGGCCAGTGCACCACCTCGTCCGGTGTCGTCCTCGCCGTGGACTTCAGCCGCTGGGGCGGGCCGGTCTACCGCTCCTGCGGTACGACGCCCACCACCGGCTACGAACTCCTCAACCAGGGCGGCTGGGCCACCACCGGCACCGGCCACGACGGTCCCGCCTTCATCTGCCGCATCGGCTACAGCGGTTTCCAGGGCGGCGGGCAGTACCCGACCCCGCAGCAGGACGACTGCGTCCTGACCCCGCCCGCCTCCGCCTACTGGTCGTACTGGCACGCGAACCCCGGCCAGAACACCTGGGAGTACAGCCAGCTCGGGGCGATGCTCTACAAGCCGAGGCCCGGCAGCGTCGACCTGTGGATCTTCGGCGCCACGAACATCGAGGGCACCGAGGGCAAGCCCACCGTCACCCCCGACCAGCTGCGCGCCAAGAACACCAGGCCTTCCGGCGGGCCGGCCCCCGCCGACACCCGCACCGCGGCGCCCCTGCCGCCGGGCGTGAACACGGGGCCCAGGCCGGAGAACCGGCCCGGATCGGACCAGCCGGCGACGACGCCTCCCTCCGGTCCCACCGCCCCGGAGAGCCCCTCCCCCTCCGCGAGTCCCTCCGGGAGCGCCTCGCCGACCCCCTCGGCGGCGCCGTCGTCCAGCGCCCCGGCCGTGGCCGCGCCCGCGCCCGGCCCCCGGGTCGTCGACGCTGCTCCCGCTGCCGACGCCGCCCATGACGTGGGCTCCTACCTGCCCGCCATCGCCACCGGAGCGCTGGTGCTGCTGATCGGCGCCGCCGCCGTGTACGCGGCCAGGCGCCGCCGGCGTACGGAGTAGCCGCGTGCCACTCACCGCCACGGCGGCGGCGAAACCGCCCGTGTCCGGCCGTACGCCGGACACGGGCGGCCGACGGCTGCCGCGCACCCTGCACCCCGTCGCCTGGTGGATCTGGGCCCTGGCCCTCGCCACCGCCGTCAGCCGCACCAACAACCCGCTCCTGCTGTTCCTGGTCCTCGCGGTCCTCGGCTACGTCATCACCGTGCGCCGCACGGAAGCCCCCTGGGCCCGCGGCTTCAAGTACTACCTCTACCTCGCGCTCAGCGTCGTCGCGATCCGCGTGACCTTCCGCGCGGTCTTCGCCACCGGCATCACCCCCCGCGACCACTTCCTCTTCGCCCTCCCCCACATCCCGACCCCCGACTGGTACGCGGGCATCCAACTCGGCGGCCCCGTCTCCCTGGAGGCACTGCTGTCCGCCGCCACGGACGGACTGCGGCTCGCCTGCATGCTCTGCTGCATCGGCGCCGCCAACACCCTCGCCAACCCCAAACGGGCCCTGCGCGTCCTGCCCGGCGCCCTGTACGAACTGGGCGTCGCCGTCACCGTGTCCATCAGCGTCGCGCCCCAGCTCGTCCAGAGCGTGCAGCGCGTGCACCGCGCCAAACGGCTGCGCGCCGGGCGCTCCAAGGGGCTCCGCGCCCTTCGCGGGATCGTGGTCCCCGTCCTGGAGGACGCCCTGGAGCGCTCGCTGCGGCTGGCCGCCGCCATGGACTCCCGCGGCTACGGGCGCGCGGGCACCGCCACCCGCCGCTCGCGCCGGGCCACCGGCGCCCTCATGCTGCTCGGCATGTGCGGACTGTGCGCCGGGGCCTACGGACTCCTCGACGCCACCGCACCGAAGCTGCTCGGCCTGCCCGCCATGGGCGCCGGCGCCCTCCTGTGCTTCGCGGGGCTGCGCCTCGGCGGCCGTCGCATCACGCGCACCACGTACCGGCCCGACCCGTGGCGTCTCGCCGAGTGGGCCGTCGCCGGCTGCGGGGTGCTCTCCGCCGTGCTCCTCTTCGCCGACGTCGGCTTCAACGCCGCCGAGCTCAATCCGTCCATCTATCCGCTGAGCTGGCCCACCCTGCCGCTCGTGCCGGCCGCCGCGATCCTGCTCGCAGGGACCGCCGGCTTCCTGGCCCCGCCCCCTGCCCCGCCCGCCCGTCCGGCCGTCCCCGCACAGCGCACCGAGGAACCCACGTGATCACTTTCGACCAGGTCACCGTCCGGTACGAGGACACGGCCGAGCCCGTACTGCGCGACGTGAACCTCACCGTCGAGGAGGGGGAGCTCTGCCTGGTCGTCGGCCACACCGGCGTCGGCAAGTCCACGCTCCTCGGCGCCGTCAACGGCCTCGTACCGCACTTCACCGGCGGCACCCTCTACGGACGCGTCACCGTGGACGGCCGCGACACCGCCGACCACCCGCCCCGCGAGCTCGCCGATGTGGTCGGCGTGGTCGGCCAGGACCCGCTGGACGGTTTCGTCACCGACACCGTCGAGGAGGAACTCGCCTACGCGATGGAGCAGTTGGCCGTCGCGCCGGCCACCATGCGCAAGCGCGTCGAGGAGACCCTCGACCTGCTGGGCCTCGCCGACCTGCGCCACCGGTCCCTGCACGAGCTGTCCGGCGGGCAGCAGCAGCGCGTGGCCATCGGGTCGGTCCTCACCGCCCATCCCCGGGTGCTGGTCCTCGACGAGCCCACCTCCGCCCTGGACCCGACGGCCGCGGAGGAGGTCCTGGCCGCCGTCACCCGCCTCGTCCACGACCTCGGCGTCACCGTCCTGCTCGCCGAACACCGCCTGGAGCGCGTCGTCCAGTACGCCGACCGCGTCATCCACCTCCCGGGCAACGGCCTCGTCACGGCGGGCACACCTGCCGAGGTCTTCCGTACCTCGTCCATCGCACCGCCGATCGTGGAACTGGGCCGGGCCGCCGGCTGGGCCCCGCTGCCCCTGTCGATCCGCGACGCCCGGCGGGCCGCGACCCCCCTGCGGGCCCGACTGTCGGGCACCGTTCCCCCGCCGGTACGGCCGGCCCCGGCACCGGACCGCCCGGAGCTCCTCACCGCGCGCGGCGTCACCGTCGCCTACCACGGCGTACCGGCCGTCCGCGAGGTCGACCTGACCCTGCACGGCGGCGAGATCACCGCGCTCATGGGCCGCAACGGCTCCGGGAAGTCCTCCCTCCTCTGGGCGCTCCAGGGATCGGGCCCCCGAAAGGCCGGCTCCGTGGCCGTGGGGGGTCCCGGGGGCGCCAAGCGGCAGGATCCCCAGAGGCTCTCCGCGGCGCAGGCCCGGCAGCTGGTCGGCCTGGTCCCGCAGACCCCCACCGACCTCCTCTACCTGGAGAGCGTGAAGCAGGAGCTGGACCAGGCCGACGCCGAGTCCGGCGTCGCGGCCGACGGGGTACGGGCCCGCACGATCCTGGACCGGCTGGCCCCCGGCATCCCCGGCGCCACCCACCCCCGTGACCTGTCCGAGGGGCAGAAGCTGGCCCTGGTCCTGGCCATCCAGCTGGCCGCCGCCCCCCGGGTGCTGCTGCTGGACGAGCCCACGCGGGGGCTGGACTACCGCGCCAAGAGCGAACTGATCCGCATCGTGGACGATCTGGCCGCCGAGGGCCGGGCCGTCGTGATCTCCACCCACGACGTGGAGTTCGTCGCCCGGGCCGCCGACCGCGTCGTGGTCATGGCGGAGGGGGATGTCGTCGCCGACGGGCCCACCACGGAGGTCATCGTCGCCTCCCCCGTCTTCGCCCCGCAGGTCGCCAAGATCCTCGCCCCGCTCCCCTACCTGACGGTCGCCCAGGCGGCCTCCGCCCTCACCGCCCCCACCGCCTTCACCGCCTTCACCGCCGACGAGACGGATCCGGACTCATGACCGCACGCGTCGCCGCCATCCGGATCAACACGCGGGCCGCGGTCGTCATCGCCATGGCGGCCTTCCTCGGAATCGTCGCCTTCTTCTGGCCCTTCCTGGTCGCCCCGGGGAAGTTCGGCTCCAACTACGCCCCGCCGCTGATCTTCGGGGTCCTTCTCGTCATCGTGCTCTGCGTCGTCATCTCCGAGATCGCCGAGGGCGGCATCAACTCCAAGGCCCTCGCCATGCTCGGCGTGCTGTCCGCCGTCAACGCCGCCATCCGGCCCCTGGGCGCGGGCACCGCCGGCATCGAGACCGTCTTCTTCATCCTCGTCCTCGCCGGACGCGTCTACGGCCCCGGTTTCGGCTTCACCCTGGGCTGCACCTCGCTCTTCGCCTCCGCCCTCATCACGGGCGGGGTCGGGCCCTGGATGCCGTACCAGATGTTCGGCTGCGCCTTCGTCGGGATGCTCGCAGGCTTTCTCCCGAAGGCCACCGGGCGCAAGGAGGTCGCGATGCTCGCGGCCTACGGATCGCTCTCGGGCTACCTCTTCGGCTTCCTCCTCAACCTCTCCTTCTGGCCCTTCTCCCTCGACCCCAACAGCTCCGTCGCCTACCTCCCCGGCCTCCCCTTCACCGAGCAGTTCCACCGCTACCTCGCCTTCGACCTGGCCACCTCCCTGGGCTGGGACACCGGCCGGGCCGTCACCAACTTCGCCTGCGTCTGCCTGGCCGGCCCCGCCGTCCTCACGGTCTTCCGGCGCGCCGCCCGCAAGGCCCGCTTCCAGTCCCCGATCCGTTTCGCACCCCCCGCTTGACGGCCCGCACCCCGGCGCCCCGTCAGAGGTGGTGGAGGACGGCGGAAGTGAACTCGGCGGTCGAGGCGCGGCCGCCGAGGTCGCGCGTACGCACCGGGGTGGTGGCCAGGACGCGGGCGATGGCGTCCGTGATGTCGGCCGCGGCCGCGGGGTGGCCGAGGTGGTCGAGCATCATGGCGGCGGACCAGATCGCGCCGATCGGATTGGCGACGCCCAGCCCGGCGATGTCGGGGGCCGATCCGTGGACCGGTTCGAACATGGACGGGTACTCGCCCTCCGGGTTGAGGTTGGCGGACGGAGCGATGCCGATGCCGCCGGCCACCGCCGCCGCCAGGTCGCTGAGGATGTCCCCGAAGAGGTTGGACGCGACGACCACGTCGAATCGGGCGGGGTCGAGGACGAACTTGGCGGCCAGCGCGTCGATGTGCTCCTGGTTCCATTCGACGGCGGGGTGACCGGCGGAGCGCTCGGCCACCAGCTCGTCCCAGAACGGCATGGTGTGCACGATGCCGTTCGACTTCGTCGCCGAGGTGAGGGTACCGCCGCGCCGTTCGGCGAGGCCGAAGGCGAAGTCGAGGACCCGGGTCACTCCGGCCCGCGTGAACACGGCCTGCTGCACGGCCATTTCGTCGGGCCGCCCGCGGTTCATCCGGCCGCCGATCTCGCTGTACTCGCCTTCGGTGTTCTCCCGGACGACCACGAAGTCCACCTCGCCGGGCACGGCCGCCCGCACCGGGCTGGGGAGGCCCTCGAAGACGCGGATCGGGCGGAGGTTGACGTACTGGCCGAAGGCCCGGCGGATCGGGATGAGCAGCCCCCACAGGGAGACGTGGTCGGGCACGCCCGGGTATCCGACGGCGCCGAGCAGGATCGCGTCATGGCGGCGGAGCTGCTCCAGGCCGTCCTCGGGCATCGTCGATCCCAGCCGCAGGTACCGCTCGCAGGACCAGTCGAACTGCTCGTAGGTGAAGGTGATGCCGTGGCGCTTCCCGATCGTGTCGAGCACCTCGCGTGCCGCCGGGAGGACTTCGGTGCCGATGCCGTCACCGGGGATGAGGGCGATGCTGTGGGTGGTCATGCCCCGCATTCCAGCAATCGGGCGCCGTCCGGGTCCAACACGTATACCCGATGCGCCTCATAGGCTGGTCCTATGGGGCGGTGGGGCGGCGATCTCCAGGAAGGCGCGGGCGGCCGGGGTGAGCTGCGCCTTTCGGCTCACCAGGACGTTGTGCTGGAGAGCGGCCGGTTCCAGGTCGAGGACGAGGGCTCCGGCCCGTTCCGACAGGTCGGCCCAGGACCGCGTCACCACCGCCAGTCCGGCGCCTGCGAGCACCAGGGGCAGGAAGGCCATGCGGTGTTCGCTCTCGACCGCGATGCGGACGTCGATGCCCCGGGCTTCCAGGTCGTCGACGTAGGCACGGATCCCGGTCCCCCGCTGTCCGACGATCAGCCGGTGCCCTGCGAGCTGCTCCGCCCGCACGGGCCGCCCGGGCGGGAAGGGGCCGTCCGCCGGGCTGACCAGGACGAGCCTGTCCTCTCCGACGTGGTGCTGGACGACGTCCCGGCCCGGCAGCGGTGACGAGGTGGTCAGCAGGCCGAGTTCGCAGCCTCCCGTGCGCACCCTCTCGACGACGTCCTCGCGGGTGAGGGCCACGCGCAGGCTGAGCGACACCGCCGGATAGCGCTCGGTGAAGCTCCGGAGCATGGTGCTGAGGGGTTCGATCGTGGGTGAGGCCATCGCGACGATCTCCAGTCGACCACCGCGCAGTTCGCGGACGGCGCCGACGCCGGCCCGGGCCAGCTCCAGCGCGTGCAGGGCTTCCCGCGCCCGCGGGACCAGCGCGCTGCCGGCCTCGGTCAGGGTCACCCTCCGGCCCGTCCGGTGGAACAGCCCGCTTCCCAGGTCGCGTTCCAGGGCCTGGACGGCCTGCGAAAGGGACGGCTGTGACACGTAGAGCGCCGCGGCCGCGCGGTTGAAGCCGCCGTGGTCGACGATGGCGAGGAAGTAGGTCAGCTGCCGGAAGTCCACGGTTCAGCGCTGGCCGTCCGCGACGAACCGTACGGTCCCGTCACCGCCCGGGGTGTGCCGGGGGGCGGCTTGCAGGCTCACGCCCTCGCACACCTGGTTGCTGAAGCCGGGAGCGGGCCACGCGTACCTCTTCAGGAGTGCGGTGTCGTCCGTCCGCAGGGCCTCCGTGGGGAGGGCCGGCACCTGCGCCTCCAGCGCCTTGTGAATCGTCGTCGTACCGATGCGCCACGTCGTCATCCGAGCCTCCAACTCAACCAGGGATCGAATAATATTGACGTCCGCCATAAATACGCAATAACTTGAGGTGCCCAAGGCTCTCGATCCCGGTCTGGAAGGACGCACTGGATGGGTTTCGCCCAGGACCGCACCGCGCCCGTCGTGAACACACGCTCGGGCCCGATCCGCGGCGTCATCGAAGGTGACCTGGCCGTGTTCAAGGGCGTGCCGTACGCGGCGCCGCCCGTCGGGCCCCTGCGGTGGCGCCCCGCGCAGCCGCATCGGGGATGGAGCGGCACCCTCGACGCGACCGCGTACGGCCCCAGCGCCCCGCAGGCCGTCCGCGAGGACGACCCGATACTCGGCGGCCACGGCCTCCCGCCCTTCGACGAGGACTGCCTGACGCTCAACGTCTGGACTCCCGCCACCGACGACGCACGCCGTCCCGTCCTGGTCTGGATCCACGGCGGCGCCTTCATCTCCGGGTCCGGGGCGATGCCGAACTACTCCGGCGAAACGTTCGCGCGCAACGGCGACCTGGTGGTGGTGAACCTCAACTACCGGCTCGGACCGCTCGGCCTGCTGTCCTTCGCGTCGGACGACGGCGCCGGCCGCGGCAACCTCTGGCTCACGGACCAGCTCGCCGCGCTGCGCTGGGTCCAGGACAACATCGCCGCCTTCGGCGGGGATCCCGGCAACGTCACCGTCGCCGGCCAGTCCGCCGGCGCCCTTTCCACCGCGGCACTCGCGGGCCACGGAGCTGACGGCCCCCTCTTCCGGCGGGCCGTCCTGCAGAGCCTCCCGCTCGCCATGCCGCTCGCCACGCCCGCCGAGTCCCGCGCGCGCACCGCCGCCTATCTGGAGATCGTCGGCGCGAAGGACGAGGACGAACTGCGCAGGGTGCCGTGGCCGCGTCTGGTCGAGGCCACCGCCGGGCTCCTCGCGGCCACCACGCAATGGGGACACTGGACGGCACCGTTCATGCCGGTGCTCGACGCCGGGACGGCGGCGCGGCAGCCCGCCCTGAACCTGCTCGACGGCCCCGGCGCGGACATCGACGTCCTGATCGGCTGGACCGGGGAGGAGTCCGCCTTCGCCTTCGCACTGGGCGGGGCGTACGCGTCGGCGACCGGGGAACAGGTGCTCCGGCGGGCACGGGACAGCTTCGGTGACGGCGCGGCGGCAGCGTACGCGGCGTACGAGGCCGCCCGCCCGGACGCACGGCCGATCGACGTTCTCATCGACCTGACCACCGACGAGCTGTTCAGGAAGCCGACCCTGGAGTTCGCGGAAGCCCGGGCGGCCCGGGACCGCCCGGTCTGGGCGTACGAGTTCGCCTACCGCACCCCCGCGCACGACGGCCGCCTGGGCGCCCCGCACTGCCTGGACCTGCCGTTCGTCTTCGACAACTTCGACAAGTGGTCGCACGCGCCGTTCCTGGCGGGGATGGACACCGGGAGCAGGGACGGCCTCGCCAGGACCGTGCACCGGGCCTGGATCTCGTTCGTACGCACCGGCGACCCCAACCATCCGGCCATGCCGCGCTGGGACCGGTACGACCGGCTCTCCCGCACCGTCATGCGTTTCGACGCCTAGGCGGCGCCGGCCGGGGGCGTGCCGATGGGCTGCTCCGTCCAGATGGTCTTGCCGGTACTGGTGAACCGGCAGCCCCAGCGGTCGGTGAGCTGGGCGACGAGGAACAGCCCGCGCCCGCCCTCGTCCGTCTCACGGGCACGGCGCAGGCGTGGCTGAGTGCCGCTGCGGTCGGACACCTCGCAGACGAGCACCCGGTCGCGGATCAGCCGGAGCCCGACCGGTCCCCCCGCGTAGCGGATGGCGTTCGTGACGAGCTCGCTGGCGACGAGCTCCGTCACGAAGCCCAGTTCGTCCAGCTGCCATTCGGACAGCCGGCCCACCACCAGCTCCCGGGCGTGCGCGACCAGGGACAGGTCGGCTTCGAGCTCCCACTCGGCGACCTGATCGCACGGCAGGGCGTGGGTGCGGGCGAGCAGCAACGCCACGTCGTCGGTGGGCTCCTGAGGCAGCACGCTGTCGAAGACACCCTGGCTGATCTCGCCCAGGGTCCGGCTCGGGTCCGCACCGGAGAGCGCGCCCCTCAGTCTTTCCATGCCTTCCCCGATGTCGCCGCCGCGGCTCTCGACGAGTCCGTCCGTGAAGAAGGCCAGCATGCTGTCGGGCCGTACGGCGAACTCCGTCACCTCGAAGGGCATGCCGCCGACTCCCAGGGGCGGTCCGGGCGTCATGCCCACGAAGACCGGCTCCTCGCCGGGCGCCAGCACGGCCGGCGGCGGATGGCCGGCCGTGGCGGCGGCGCATTTCCGCGTCACCGGGTCGTAGACGGCGTACAGGCACGTCGCTCCGAGCACCGCCGTCTCGGAGCGCGAGGCGCCGGCCGTCTCCTCGCCGCCCATCTCCTCGCCGGAGAGGTCGAGCACCAGGTCGTCCAGGTGGGTGAGGAGCTCACCCGGATCCAGATCGAGGTCGGCGAGGGTCTGCACCGCGGTCCGCAGCCGCGCCATGGCCGCGGTGGCGTCGAGGCCGTGGCCGACGACGTCCCCGACGACGAACGCGACCCGCAACGACGGCAGGGGGATCACGTCGAACCAGTCCCCGCCGACTCCCACGCCCCCGCCCGCCGGCTGGTAGACGCCGACCGTCTCGGCGGCGGCGCAGTCCAGGGCCGAGCGGGGCAGCAGGCTTCGCTGCAGGGCCACCGCCGACCGGTGTTCCTTGGTGTAGCGGCGCGCGTTGTCCACGCCGAGTGCGGCCCTGGAGACGACGTCCTGGAGCAGGGCGGCGTCCTCCTCGCCGAACGCGGAGGGCAGCTGACTGCGCCAGACCGTGACGCAGCCCAGGATCAGACCTCGTGCGTAGAGCGGCACCGCCACGGAGGAGTGGGCCCCGCTCGGGATGAACAGCGGCAGGCTCCGCGGATCCACGCCGAGCTCCGCGTGCAGGACGGCGATGTCCGCCACCAGCACGGGCAGCCCCTTCATGAGGGGGCGCATCAGCGCATTGTCCGTGACGGGAGGGAGCGCCTCGCCCACCGCCAGGAGGTCCTCGGCCGATATCTCCGGGCTCTGCGCGGCAGCGGTCCGGCGCAGTCGGACGTCGCCGCTGGTGTCGAGGTGCGGGGGCTCGTCGCCCGCCAGCACCTGCTCGGCGATGTCCACGGTCGCCAGGTCGGCGAAGTCGGGGACGAGCAGATCCACGAGGGTCTCGGCCATCTCGGTCACGTCCAGGGAGGCGCCGATGCCCGCGGCGGCGGCCCGCGACAGCCCCCTGCGCCGTCGCTCCGCGTCCCGCTCGGCCGCCTCCACCGGGGTTTCCGCCGGGGTGACCAGGACGAGCCACTGTGCGCCGGAGCCGGAGCCGCCCGGTGCGCCGGCCGTCAGCCGGACGACGGTGCAGACCAGCGGGGCTTCCTGCCCCGTTCGCCCTTCGTGACGGCCACCCGGAACGGCCACCGGGCGCCCGACCGGTCCCGGATCCGTTCCGGATCGTGGCAGCAGCCCCAGAAGGGGCTCACAGGCCTGGCCCGGCGAGCATTCCAGCAGCGTCGCAGCCCGCGCCGAACGGGCGAGGACCACGCCTGCGCCGTCCAGTACGACCGCTGCCGTTTCGCCGCTGACGGGCACCGAGGACGGCCTCGGGCCACGACGCTCCGGTTCACGCATGTCGCCTCCACGCACCGTGACCTTCAGTATCTTCCCCGGGGGGAGACCCTGCGACCCGCGGCCCCGGAGCGTCAGATGTACATGTTCTTCTCGTCGTACGAGGGTCCGTAGTAGCGCTCCAGCTGTTCCAGGGACTCGTGCGTGCGCTCCAGGCTCTTGGAGATCCTCGCCCTGGAGGGGGCGGCCTCGGGGTTCCAGGTCGCCGGCTTCCACAGGGCGGAGCGCACGAAGGCCCGGGAGCAGTGGAAGTAGACCTGTTCGACCTCCACGAGGAGGGCGAGCGTGGGCCGGTGCCCCTTGACGGTCAGGTCGTCGAAGAAGGGTGCCTCGCGGAGCAGCCGGGCCCGGCCGTTGACGCGCAGGGAGTCGCCGCGGCCCGGGATCAGGAAGAGCAGACCGACGTGCGGGTTGCCGATGACGTTGTGGTAGCTGTCCGCACGGCGGTTGCCGGGGCGGTCCGGGATCACGAGCGTGCTGTCGTCGAGGACCTTGGTGAAGCCCGCCGGGTCGCCCTTGGGCGAGACGTCGCAGGTGCCGTCGGCGGCGGAGGTGGAGATCAGGCAGAGCGGAGAGGCCGCGAGCCACTGCCTGTGGTGGTCGTGGAGGGTCCGCCGTTCCTTGCCGAGGGCCACGGGGGTCGGTTCACCGAGCAGCTCGCGCAGCTCTTCCCCGGTGGTGATCTCCTCGAACGCCCCTGTGTCCACTGCCCGCCCCCGTCTGTCCGTGCGCGACCGGCCGGCCGCCCTGCCGCGACTATGCCACGGGCCTCCGGGCTGCTGAGGCCACCACAGCGTGATGTCGATCATGGTCGTGAGGGTCACGACCGACGGCGTACGGCCATGACCTACGGAGTGCCGGGAAACCGGACCGTGACGAGGAGACCTCCGGCGGAGCGGGGGACGAGGTCGAGGGTCCCCCCGTGGGCACGGACGATGCTGTGCACGATGGCCAGGCCGAGGCCGACACCGGCGTGCTCGTCGGTGCGTACGCGTTCCGTTCCGCGCCGGAAGGGCTCGGTGAGGGTCGGTACCAGTTCCGGCGGTAGCCGGCGGCCCGTGTTCTCGACCCGCAGCACGCTCGTGTCGCCGTACGCCTCGGTGTGGACCGTGACGCTGCCGCCGGCGGGGAGGTTGTGGACGATGGCGTTCTGGACGAGGTTCGTCACCATCCGCAGCAGGAGTTCCGCGGAGCCGCTGGTCCGGGCCACCCCTCCGGTGACCTCGAGCGTGATGCTGCGCCGTTCGGCGAGGGGGAGCAGGGTTTCGGCGGCCTCTTCGGCGATGAGTGAGAGGTCGACGCCCGCGCGGGTGAGGTTTCCGCCGTCGCCGCGGCTGAGCAGCAGGAGTGCCTCGGTGAGGTCGATCGCCCGCGCGTTGACGGAGTGCAGGCGTTCGAGGAGTTCGTCCCGGTCCCGCGTGGGGTCCTTGCGGGCGACGTCGAGGAGGGTCCGCGAGATCGCCAGCGGGGTGCGCAGTTCGTGGGAGGCGTTCGCGGCGAAGCGCTGCTGCCCGGCGACGTGGGACTCGAGCTGCTCGAGCATCGAGTCGAACGCGTCGGAGAGTTCACGGAACTCGTCCTGGCGGCCCTGCATGCCGATCCGGTGGGACAGCGAGCCGCTCCCGGCCGTCCGTGCCGCGTCGGTGATCCGCGCGAGGGGTGCGAGCATCCGGCCGGCCAGCAGCCAGCCGCCCAGCAGGCCGAACACGAGCAGGCATGCGAGTGCCACGGCCGCGGCGGGGGCGAAGGTGCGCACGAGGAGGTAGCGGTTGGGCGAGACCCCGAGGAGGCCCCGGGAGTTGTCGGGTACGTACCGCAGCAGGAACACCCACACCACGGCCATCAGGAGGGTGCCTGCGACGAGGAGGAATCCGGCGTAGCTGAGGGTGAGTTTCAGTCGGACGCTGAGCCCTGGACGTCTACGCACGCGTGCTGCCTGGGCCGGTGATGTCCGTGCGCGTGTCGATCCGGTAGCCGACGCCGGGCACCGTGGCGATGATCCACGGCCGGCCGAGCCGTTTGCGCAGTGCGCAGACGGTGATGCGCACGGCGTTGGTGAGGGGGTCCGCGTTCTCGTCCCAGGCCCGTTCCAGCAGTTCCTCGGCGCTGACGACGCCGCCCTCGGCGGCGACGAGGACTTCCAGTACGGCGAACTGTTTGCGGGTGAGCGCGACGTGGCTTCCGTCGCGGAAGAGCTCCCGGCGGAAGGGATCGAGCCGCAGGCCCGCGATCTCGCGGACCGGGGGACGGGCGTACGCGCGCCTGCGGTCGAGCGCCCTCAGCCGCATGACGAGCTCCCGCAGCTCGAAGGGTTTGGTGAGGTAGTCGTCTGCGCCGAGCTCGAACCCGGAGGCCTTGTCGTCGAGCCGGTCGGCAGCGGTGAGCATGAGGATCGGGATGCCGCTGCCGGAGGCGACGATGTGCCGGGCGACCTCGTCGCCGGAGGGGCCGGGGATGTCGCGGTCGAGGACCGCGAGGTCGTAGGAGTTGACGCCGAGCAGTCCCAGGGCGCTGTCGCCGTCGCCCGCGATGTCGGCGGCGATCGCCTCCAGCCGCAGGCCGTCACGGACCGCCTCGGCCAGGTAGGGCTCGTCCTCCACGATCAGTACGCGCATGCGTGAAGCCTAAGCAGCGGACCATATCGCCGACGTATGCGCGGGCAGGTGCGCACCGGACGGGCGACTCAGCCGGCCGGTGCCGATTCCGCAGCCGTCACCGGCACCGGCTCGGGCGCGGGCGCGGGCGCGGGGTGAGGCTGGTCCGCGTACGGCGCCTCGGCCGTCGCACGCCACCAGCGGCGCGACGCCAGCGCGGCCAGCACGGCGCCGGCCGCGTTGACCAGTACGTCGTCCACGGAGGACACCCGGTCCAGCCGCAGGACGTACTGTGCGGTTTCGACCAGGGCCGAGCAGCCCGCTCCGAGCGCCAGGATCCGCGGCAGGGACGCCAGCGCCGCGAACCGCATCGGGGCGAAGAACCCCAGCGCCGCGAAGACCAGCAGGTTGCCGCCGATCCCGAGCGGCCCCATCGTGACCAGGTCGCGCAGCGGTACCAGGCTCACCCGGCCGGGAACGGTGCCGGCCCCGGCGCCCGGCATCATGGTCATCCACATCCACGGTGCCGTCCCGTGGACCATGCCCACCTCGGCCAGCGAGGTCCGCCACGCCGACGCGTCGCCGGCGGCCCGCCGGCGGCGCGCCAGGGCCCACACCACGAGCAAGCCCAGCGGTACCGCGGCCAAGGTCATGAGCACCACGCCGTTGAACGTGCCGAAGCAGACCTGCCACCGCCCCGCCGCGCACATCGGAGCGGCCATCAGGAGCGGCCGCCGCACGAGGAACACGGCGCCGGCCAGGCCGAGGACCGCCAGGCCGAGGAGCACCGCCCGGCGCGTGCGGCGGGGCGGTGCTGACGGGGATGCGTTGTGGTTCATGCCCTCATGGGAAACCGGGGGATGTTGCGGTGGCGTATGCGACTCAGGACGACATGATGAAGCGCAGGGCGAGGCCCGACGCGGTCATCCAGTGGGTGACGCGGGCGAAGTCGTTGTAGATGAGGGTGTCCACGCCGGGCAGTGCGACGTCGATCGGCGTGCTCGCCTTGCTGCCGGCGTCGCGGCCCTGGAGCGCGACGGTCAAGGTCTTCGCCGGGGCCTCGTCCATCGGTCCGCTGAGGAGCAGCGCGGCGTACGCCTCCTTGCCGGGGGCGATGGCGGCGAAGGGACCGTCGGGGTCGGCGCTGTCCTTGATGTCGGTGACCGCGGCCTTGGCGTCACCGAGCTGTACGTAGGGGTAGCGGTACACGTTGCAGGTCTTGCCGCTGGTGTTGGTGGCGGTGAGCAGGATGTGCCGGACGGGCTTGCCCTTCTCCTCCTGGCTCGTGGCGGTGACCGTGAGGTCGGCCCTGGTGCACGCGGCGGCGGCGGTGCCGCTGGTGCTGCTCGACCCGGGGTTCGGCTTCGTCGTGGGCGTCGCACTGGGCTGGGGCGAGCTCGTGGGGCCGGCCGTGGTCGGCGGCGTGCTCGGGCGGTCCGACGTCCTGGGGGCGCCCTGGCCTTCGGACGCGCTCGGCGAGCATGCGGTGGATACGAGCAGGACGGCGATCGTCGAGGCCCCGAAGAGGGCGGCCTTCCAGTTCCCGCGGCTCCTGCGGACGGCAGCATTCATGGTGTTCCCCCGTTTGTCGGCCGTACGCGGCCGCTGTCGACCTCTCCGGCTCTCCGGCGCTCTGGCTTTCTGGCTCTCCGACACGTGTCTCCCCGCTGATCACGCACCGCATACGGCTGTTACCGAATGCGTACAGGGAGGTCACGCTTCCGGTGGCGATGCCCGCACGGTGAGCCGCCACATGTCCTGATCACGGCCGGGTCCCGCCGGGGCCGTGCCGCCGGAGCGCCGGCCGCGTGATGGCGGGGGGGGTGCCATCACGCGGCTCGGGCCCGCTCGGGATCCCGTGCCTCTCACCGCTGCGGGATCCCGGTATCCACGCTTGTGGCCGGGATCCGGGCGCTCAAACGGGGCAGTGCCCGTATTTCTCGAAGTATTTTTCGGCGTCCGGCATCGGCTGACCCCATCCGGCACCGCATCCGGCGTCCGATGCGGCACCCAATCCGGCACCCAATCCGGCTCACCCCATCCGGCTCAGACGGCCGCTCCGGCGGTGATCTCCGCGCAGCGGGTGGCCACGGCGCCGAGCGTGCCCCGCGTACGCAGCAGCCCGCGCTGGACCCGCGCACCGTTGCCGTGCTCCAGGAGACGGGCGATGCCCTCCCGCACGCGTTCGTCGTCGCCGTGGTCGGCCAGGGCTTCGCGCACGTGGGCGTAGAGCGCCTCGACGGCCTCCGCGGGCGAGGTCTCGCGCATCGTCGCGGGATCGATGAGCGGGCCGTCCAGCCCCGAGCGGCCGGCGCGCCAGGCCGCGAGCCGCAGCAGGCCCGTACCGATCCGGGCCGGCGGCTGTCCGTCCCGCCAGGCGCGGGCGGCGGTCTCGACCAGGCCGCGCACCAGGGCCGCCAGGAGGACCGGGGTCCACGCCTCCAGGCAGACGTCCGCGACCCTGACCTCCACCGTCGGGTAGGCGGCGGACAGCCGGGCGTCGAAGTACACCATCCCCCGGTCGCGCAGGACCCCGGTGTCGAGCATGGCGCGCACGTGCTCGTGGTAACGGTCGGCGGACCCGAAGACGTCCGTGGGCCCGGCCGACGGCAGCCGGTTCCACACCCGGCTGCGGTAACTGCCGTACCCGCTGTCCTCGCCCTGCCAGAACGGCGAGTTCGCGCTCATCGCGGTCAGGACGGGCAGCCAGGGGCGGATCCGGTCCAGGACGGCGACGCCCTCCTCGTCCGACTCCACCGCCACGTGGACGTGGCAGCCGCAGGTCAGCAGCTCCTGCGCGGTCAGGCCGAACTGCTCGCCGACCCACTCGTACCGCATTCCCGTGCTCAACGAGGGCCTGACCGGGAGCGGGGAGGTGCCGAGGGCCGCGACCAGCGCCCCGGCCGAAGCGGCGTGCCGGGCGGCCTCCGCCCGCCAGCGGGTGATCTCCTCCAGCAGCTCGCCCATCTCCGTCACCGGTTTGGTGGCGAACTCCAGCTGTTCCTCCTGCAGTTCCTTCTCGAAGGTGTGCTCCTGCGGTTCGTCACCCTCCGGGCCCTGTCCGGCGGACCGGTCCGCGGCCGCCAGTACGGCCCCCGACAGGGCCAGCGGCTCTCCGCTGCGGGCGTCCACCAGCAACAGCTCTTCTTCCACGCCTACGCTTCGCATGCCGCCACCCATCCCTGTGCCGTTCACATCGCCCCGCACCTGCCCGGCCCCGCCCCGACCATGCGGGCCCCGGCCAGGGCGGTCGGCGGGCAGGGCGGTCGGCGGGCAGACGGCATCCTGCGGGGTTTCGGCGCCGGGTGCGGCGCAGGCGCGCCGGCCCCCGATGGAGATCCGGTCCGATCCCTTTCGGTCCCCGGTGTGCACTTCTTGACGATCACGTGAACGTTGCCGGCCTTCCCGACCCGCGCAGCGCCGATCGGGTTCTCCTTGTCCACACCACCACGGTCTTCCGGAAAGGGAGTTGGAGCATGAGGAAGCGGCACTTGCGGGTCCTGGTCGCGGTCGGGGTCCTCGCGCTGGGATCGGCGGGCACGGGGAGCGCGCACGCGGATCAGGTCACGTCCCGGGGTTGCCCGGCGGCGGAGATCTTCGCCACCGACAACACGGCGATCATCACGGACCCGGCGGACCCCCGGCTGCGGACCCGGCTGAACCGCTTCGACCACGAGGTGCGCGACATCATCCGCGCCCACGGCGCGAAGCCCGGGTCCTCGACCCTGCTGGACGGGGTCTTCTGGTCCGGCGAGCTGAAGCAGACCACCTACGAGCGTTCGCGCGAGTTCGACGTCAACCGGGTCGGCCCCGAGGGCCTGCACCACATCGCCGACGTCATCCGCAAGCAGTACCACCAGGAATCGGTGCTGACGTTCCGCTGCCTGCCGCGGAGTTCGCCGGACACCGACGCCGTGGAGATCCAGGCCCCGGGAGTCAGCCCGACCCGCCTCCACGACGCCCTCCACGCCGACCCGGAGGCCCGTGAACGCCTCGGCGGCGGCTCGGTCACCATCGACGGCCGGCTCATCCTCATCGCCCCGCTCGCCGATCTCCCCCTCGCCCGGGAGCTCACCGAGGACCTGGGTGTCGACTGGGACACCGCCGAAGTGCGCTACGGCGACGAGGAGTTCGTGGACTGAAGCGATCCGGCACCCTTCTATCTATTGCAGATTCATGAATAGAACCTCAGATTCGAAGGTCCAAAGGTCAGTTCGATCTACGATCGGATCATCCCTTCGTTTGGCCTTCCTCTGCACATGGATCACACAATGATTTCTGCACTGCCGCGTCGACGTACCCTGCTCGCCGCATCCACCGCCGCCGTCCTCGCACTCCTCGTGTCCGGCTGCGGTACCGGAGGCGCGGACGCCCACCGCATCCGCGTCGGCGTCTCCGGTGACTCCCCGGAATGGGACGTCCTCGCCAAGGAGGCCAAGAAGGAGGGCCTCACCGTGGAGACGGTCGTGTTTGACGACTACTCGCTGCCCAACAAGGCCCTCAGCGCGGGCGACATCGAGCTCAACGCCTTCCAGCACCTGGTCTTCCTGGCGCAGTCGAACACCGAGAACAAGGCCGACATCGCACCCATCGCCGCGACCACCGTGGTCCCCCTCGGCCTCTATTCCAGCAAGCACAAGCAGCTCGCGGACCTCCCCGACCGGGCCGAGATCGCCCTGCCCAACGACCCCGCCAACCAGGGGCGCGGCCTGCGCGTGCTGGAACAGGCGAAGCTCATCGAACTGCGGAAGGACGCCGGGCTCTTCGCCACCCCGGACGACATCACCGCCAACCCCAAGCACGTCAAACTCACCCCGGTCAACGCCCAGCAGACCCCCCGGACCCTCAAGGACACGGACGCAGCCGTCATCAACGACGGCGTCGCCGAGCTCGCCGGCATCAAGGCCGACACCGCGCTCTTCAAGGACGACCCCGCCGGCCCGCAGTCCGTCCCCTACCTCAACGTCATCGCGGCCCGCGCGGACCAGAAGGACAACGCCGACTACCAGAAGATCGTCAAGCTCTACGCGTCCCAGGTCGTACAGGACGAGGTCCGCCGCACCAGCAACGGCACCGCCCACCACATCGAACTGCCCGCCGCCGAGCTGCAGGCCGAGGTCGCCCGCATCCAGAAGCAGCTGAAGCGATGACCGCCGCCGTGGAACTGCGCGACGTCGGGAAGGAGTTCCCGGGCGGGGCGCGCGCCGTCGACGGCGTCAGCCTCTCCGTCGAGGCGGGCACCGTCTTCGGTGTCGTCGGCCACAGCGGTGCGGGCAAATCCACCCTGCTGCGCCTGGTCAACGGTCTGGAGGAGCCGACCTCGGGCAGCGTCCTGCTGGACGGCCAGGACCTCAGCGCCCTCGGGGAGCGCCGACTGCGCCCCATCCGCCGTGAGATCGGCATGATCTTCCAGCAGTTCAACCTCTTCCGCTCGCGCACCGTCCTGGGCAACGTGACCTACCCACTGCGCCTCGCCGGAATGGACCGCGCGGCAGCCCGGGCCCGGGCCGAGGAGACGCTGGAGTTCGTCGGACTCTCCGGGCACGGCAAGCGCTACCCCGAACAGCTCTCGGGCGGCCAGCGCCAGCGCGTCGGCATCGCCCGCGCCCTCGCCACCCGCCCGAAGGTGCTGCTCTGCGACGAGGCGACCTCCGCCCTCGACCCGCAGACCACCGGCGAGGTGCTGGCGCTGCTGCGCCGCGTCAACCGCGAGCTGGGCGTCACGATCCTCCTCATCACCCACGAGATGGAGGTCGTACGGACCCTGTGCGACCGCGTCGCGGTCATGGAGGACGGCAAGGTGGTCGAGAGCGGCGAGGTGTACGAGGTCTTCGCGCGGCCCCGCCACGCGACCACCGCCGCCTTCGTCCGCTCCGCACAGCACGGCGAACCGGACGCCGCGCTCCTGGAGCACCTGCGCGCCCGGCACCCGGGCCGCCTCCTCACCCTGCCCGTCGCCGACGGCGGCCCCGCACTCGACGGGCTCTCGGAGCTCCTGCGCGTCCACGGCGTCGACTTCACGTTCGTCCACGGAGGCGTAGCCGAGGTGCGCGGCCGCCCCCTGGGCAGCGTGACCCTGGAACTGCGCGGCGAAGCCACCGCGGTCGAGGCCGTCGTCTCCGGGCTCCGGCTCCCCGAGCACGCGCAGGCGGGTGTCCGGTGAAGGCGGACTGGAGCACGTTCTGGCCCAAGGTCCTCGACGCCACCGGCGAGACCGTCTACATGGTGCTGATCACCCTGGCCCTGTCGACCGTCAGCGGGCTGGCGGTGGGACTCACCCTGTACGCCACGCGCAAGGGCGGCGTCCTGCCTAACAGGATCGTCCACACGCTCCTGGGCACGCTCATCAACATCATCCGGCCCGTCCCGTTCATCATCGCGATCGTCGCGCTCGCCCCGGTCACGCGCGGGGTCGTCGGCACGATGATCGGCACGAACGCCGCGATCTTCCCGATGACGGTCGTCGCGACGTTCGGGGTCGCCCGCATCGTGGAGTCCAACCTGCTCTCCGTCGAACCGGGGGTGATCGAGGCGGCACGCTCCATGGGAGCGAGCCCGCTGCGGATCCTGCTCACGGTCCTCGTACCCGAGGCGCTCGGACCCCTGGTACTGGGCCTGACCTTCATGCTCATCGCGCTGATCGACTTCTCGGCGGTGGCCGGAACGGTCGGCGGCGGAGGCGTCGGCAACCTGGCGATGACCTACGGCTACCTGCGCTTCGACACCTCGGTGATGGTGGTCACGGTGCTGGTCCTGATCGTCCTCGTCCAGTCGGCGCAGCTGCTCGGCAACGCGGTCTCCCGCAAGGTGCTCCGCCGCTGATCCCGCAGGGCCGGGGCGGACAGCGCGGTGGCAGGTGCCGGGCCAATCGAATCAAGGAGCGGAAAACCCTGTCTGACTCCGGCTCAGGATGGCAGGCTCTACTCCTCGAAGCGTAGTCCTGGGGGGGATCAGACGTGATGGAGCCGGGTACGGGCATGGGCCTGCGGGGCCGCAGCGGCATCCTGTCGCTGGTCGACTCGTGCCTGAAGGAGGACCCGGCGGCCGAGCGGCCCGTGACCATGCTGCTCGGCCCGGCCGGCAGCGGAGCCAGCGAGGCCCACAGCGCGCTCATGGAGCGCTTCGGACCCGACTACCCCTTCGCCTTCGTCAACTTCGGCGGGGCCCAGTCCCTGCTGCCGCGCTACGCCCTCGGCCTCCTGGCCCGCCAGCTCGAACGCAAACTGCCCCGCTACGGCCGCTCCCGCTTCCCGCTGCTCAGCCTCGGCCTGCTCGCCTCCGACCAGGAACTGCGCATGCGCAGCCTCGTGGAGGGACGGCGCACCGTGCAGCGCCGGCTCGACCGGTTCCAGGAGGAGAACGAGGCCCGCTACGGCGACTACCTGGCCGCCTTCTTCGAAGTGGGCATGGGCGCGGTCGGCATGCCCGAAGGCGCCTCCACCGCCGCGCTCGCCCTCTTCCAGGACGCCCTGCGGCGCGGCCGCCGCACCGGGGCCGGCCTGCTCGGCGGCAGGCTGGGCAGCCGGCTCACGTCCGGGGCGCACTGGTACGGACGCCACCCCATGATCCGCAGCGCGGACCCGATGGAGGCCCTCGTCGAGCTCAACCTCTGGCGCCACGAAGGCGACGAGACCGAGCAGGACCGGCTCGACCTCGTCCTCTTCTCCGCCTTCCTGGAGGACCTCCGGCGCAACACCGCCCGCAACTTCATGCCCCGGTCCTACCTGCTGCTCCTCGACAACTCCCATACGGAGTACGGCCGTCACTTCCTCGATCTGCTGCTGCGTTCCCGGCACGACGAGACGGTCGTGGCCGGCCACGACAGCGATCCGCTGACCGTCGTCGCCAGCTCGAACCGCTGGCTGCCCCGCTGGGGACCGGCCACCGGGGACTCCTGGCCCTGGCAGCTGCGCGGCCCCGACCGGGCCTCCCTGGCCGACTGGAACGCCCACCGGCCGCCCCGCGACAGCGAGGACAGCTGGTGGTACCCGTTACGCCTGCGCGACCTCAACCTGGACGAAGTGCGGATCCGGATCGAGCTCCAGCTCGGCGGGAACAGCGACCTGGCCCCGCTGACCCGCCTCACCCCCTTCGTGCACCGGCTCACCGGAGGGCTGCCGCGCGCCGTCCACCAGGTGCTCGACGTACTGCGCCAGGCCGGGCCGCCCCCGGACTCGGGCCCCCAGCAGGACCACTGGCTGCGCACCCTGCCCGACCGGCCGCTGCGCACCGGGGAGCATTCCGCCACCCTCGCCGACACCGCCCTCGGCCACCTCCTGCGCGACTTCGACGGAACCCAGCGCGCGGCCCTCGCCGAATGCGCCGCCGCCCGGGACTTCTCCGTCGCCACGCGGCTGCTCAGCCCCGACGACTCCCTCTTCGGCGACGTCCGGGCCCGCTGGCTGCTGACCGGGCCCGTCACGGTCGTCCCCGTACTGCATCCGTGGCTGCGCCGGCTGCTCCTGTGGCGGCTGGCCGCGCGTCCCGACGGCTGGGACGCCGCGCACGAACTCCTCGCGGAGTACTACCGCGGGGAGGGCAAGCCGGTGCAGGAGATGTACCACCGGCTCGCCCTCGGACGCACCGAGGAGGTCACCGCCCACCTGACCCGGCGCTTCACCGCCGTGCCGGCCGCGCAGTGGATCTCCGAGTTCGACACGATCACCGCCGCTCCGAACCGCCTCCCCGCCGACAGCGGACCGCTGGAACTGCTCTCCGGGCTGGTCCCGCGCCGGCCCGGGCGCGTGATGGACACCGAGTCCGTGATGCACACCCTGGTGACCACCCGCTGGGTGTGGAGCGATCCGCTCGCGGACCCCGCCATGCGTCTGGGCGACCTGATCGCCGACGGCTACACCCAGCTGTCCCAACTGCGGAGGAACGACATCGTGGCCCTGTTCAACGAGGCCGACCGGTACCGTCATTGGCGCGATCCCCAGACCGCCGGCTGGGAGGGCTGAGCACATGCCCAGACTCGAATGGCCGCTGCACGTCGTACGCCGCGTCGCGCTCGCCACCGCGGCGGCCGTGACCCTGGTCGCGGCGCTCTGGCTGGGCGTGGGCTGGCTGCAGGAACGCCAGGCCAGGTGCGCCGACGGGGTCGTCGAACAGGGTCCGGACGACGAGTGCGTCGGAGTGAGCGACGGCTCCTACGTCTTCGCACCGCACCTCGACGCCGTCAGCAAGAAGATCGAGGAGGAGAACCGCCGGGTCGTCGCCAACGCGGACAAGGAACCGTACGTCAGCGTCGCCTACTTCACCTCGCTCACCTCCACCGCCGAGGACAGCAATTCGGCCGAGGGCGTCCGGCACGAACTCCAGGGTGCCTATCTCGCCCAGTACCGGCACAACCAGGGCGACCTCGCCGCCACTCCCAAGATCCGTCTGCTGATGGCCAATCCGGGCAGCAAGTCCACGCAGTGGAAGCACACCGTCGACGAGCTGATCGCCCGCAAGGACTCACCGGACCGGCTCGTCGCGGTGGCCGGCCTCGGCCCCAGCAACAACGAGAACCTCGCGGCCATAAAGCGCTTCTCCGAGAACGGGATCGCCATGGTCGGCGCCACGCTGACCGCCACGAACATCCAGGGCATCAACGGCTTCGTCCGGATCGCGCCCACCAACGAGGACGAGGCGTACGCGGGCGCCGGTTACCTCAAACGGCGCGGCGTCAGCACCGCCGTCGTCATCCAGGACGTGGCCGGCGGAGACCTCTACGCCTCCACCCTCGGCACCGCCTTCACCAAGGCGTTCCAGGACGGCGACAAGCACCGGCTGGTCGCCGAGCGCATGACCTACGACTCCTCCGTGAGCAGCGCCTGGCAGAACGAACTGCGGTACATGCCAGGGCAGTTGTGTCAGCAGCGTCCCCAACTCGTGTACTTCGCGGGCCGCGGGCTGCACCTCACTCACTTCCTCGACGCGCTCGCCAACCGCAGCTGCACCGACCAGCGGTTCACCGTGTTCACCGGGGACGACACGACCAACCTGAGCGCCGAGCAGCTCGCCCGCGCCGCCGGGACGGGCATCGAGGTGCTCTACACCGGTCTCGCCCACCCCGACATGTACCGGGCGGCGCCGCAGGCGGTGTCCGCGCCCTCCGCGAAGAACTTCCAGCCGGGCGGGCTGCTGGACCAGTGGTTCCCGCACGATCCCCGGGAGGACGGCGGGGCCCTGATGGGCCACGACGCGGTCCTCGCCGCGGCCCACGGCATCCAGATGGCCGCCCGCTGGCAGGGTCAGGTCGTCGGTGACGCGGTGGCCCGGATGTTCCACCAGATGGACGGCACCCAGCAGGTGGCCGGGGCCAGCGGGTTCATCTCCTTCCAGAACAACGGCAATCCGCGCAACAAGGCCGTCCCGATCCTGCGCCTCAATGCCAAGGGTCAGGTGGAGTTCGTGGAGGTGTCCGCCGCGGAGGGCAAACCGCCGCAGGAGCAATGACGCGGCTCAGAAGGCCGAGTTGGCGAACCAGTGGTCGAGCAGGGCCGGGTCGCCGAGCTGCTGGAAGGCGTCGCTTCGGTGGTCCAGGCGGCCGTAGAGGAGCAGCAGCAGGTCGGCGGCCGTTCCCCGGACCGAGGCGTCCGCGGCGTCCGCGGCGTCCGCGGCGCGGAGCCCGGCGGGTTCGGCCGCGAGCGCGAAGCCGTCGGGGCGCAGGCGGACCAGCCAGTCGCCGCCGCCGTCGCCGCCCTCACCCTCGCCGCCCTCAGCCTCGCCGTCCGTGCAGCTGAAGCGAATGGTCCGGTCGGCCGCGCGCAGCTGGGCGGTCAGCGGCGCGAAGGGCGAGGCGAACGGCAGGTTGGTCAGGAACTCGTCGATGCCGTCGACCGCCAGTGCGCGGTCGACGTGCGGTACGAGCCCGAGCGCGAGCTGGGCGTCGACCCGGTGGACGAGGGTCTCGAAGAGCATGCGCCGGACCCAGAACCGGGCGTGCTGGTCGGCGCCCCAGGCCCACATCGGAGCGTCCAGGTCGGTGGCGGCGAACACCTCGGCGGCTTCCCCGGCGCTCATGGCCAGCCAGTCGGGCAGCCCTTCGGGGTGCTCCGGCAGGCGCAGCTCCACCGCCCGGCTGACCGGCGGTTGCTGGATGCTCTGGCGCAGCAGCTCGGTGAACCAGCGGTGCACGCTGCCGACGTGCCGCGTGAGGTCCCCGAGGGTCCAGCCGGGGCAGGTCGGCACCGGGGTGGAGAGGTCGGCCGCCTTGACCGTGGCGACGAATCCGGCGGCCTCGGCCGCGACGGCCGCTCCGTGCTCGGCGGGGTTCATGTCCGACCCTTCCTCTGATGGCTCCGCCCTGGACGGGCGATAACACTTAAGGGCCTGGATAGTTCATGCCTTCAAGTAATCAGACGCTAGTTCGCGGGCGCCGAGGCTGTCAACTCCGGGCTCAGAGCTCGACGAGGGTGACCTCGGTGGCCTTGAGACTGGCCCAGATGCCGGAGCCGTCGGCGAGGGCGAGGTCGGCGGCGGCCTGCGGGGTGATCTCGGCGATCAGGTCGGGGGTCCGCTCGGAGGTGATCAGGATGCGCAGGCGACTGCCGACGACGGTGATCTCGCGCACGGTGCCCCGCCACACGTTGCGGGGACTGCCGGCGGGCCGTTCGCGGTGCAGGGACACCGACTCCGGGGCGATGATCGCGAGTGCCTGGGCGCCTTCGGGGAGCGGGTCGGCGGCCACCAGGATGCCGCCGGTGGCGAGCGTGAGGCCCTCCCGGGTCGCGGTGCAGGGCCAGGCGTTGCGGCCGAGCATCCGGGCCACCCACGGGGATCGGGGGTGGCGGGTCACCTCGGAGGGGGTGGCGTCCTGGAGGGTGCGGCCGTCGGAGAGTACGAGGACCCGGTCGGCCAGCGACACGGCTTCGACGGGGTCGTGGGTGACGATGAGGCAGACCCCGCCGAAGCCGGCCAGGTGGCGGCGCAGGGTGTGCCGTACGTGGGCCCGGGTGGTCTGGTCGAGGGCGGCGAGCGGCTCGTCGAGGAGGAGCAGGCGCGGGCGGGCGGCGAGCGCGCGGGCCAGGGCCACGCGCTGGGCCTGGCCGCCGGAGAGCTCGGCGGGTTTGCGGTGGGCGAGGTGGCCGACGCCGAGCCGGTCGAGCCAGCGGTGGGCCTCGGCACGGGCTTCGGCCTTGGGCATGCGGTGGGCGCGCAGTCCGTAGGCGGTGTTGGCGAGGGCGTTGAGGTGCGGGAAGAGTGCGCCGTCCTGCGGTACCCAGGCGACCTTGCGCTTGTGCGGGGGCAGTGCGGTGACGTCGAGGTCGCCCAGTTTCAGTTCGGCGTGGGCGCGCGGGGTCAGCCCGAGCAGGGCCCGGAGCAGGGTGGTCTTCCCGGCGCCGTTCTCGCCGACGACGGCGATGGTGGTGCCCGGCTCGGCGTCGAGGGTGAGCTCGTTGAAGCCGGTCACCTCGGCGTGCAGGGGCCAGGGCTCGGTTTTGTGGAGCGGGGCCGGGGGTTCGGCGGTGGCCAGGACCACGGCGGTCGGCTCCGGCTTGGAGGAGGCGCGGGGGCGGCCGATCGACCCGGTCCAGCGGCCGCGCAGGCCCACGAGTACGGCCATGGCGATGGCGAGGAGGAGCAGGGAGACCGAGGTGGCCGCTTCGGGCTCGTCCTGGAGGAGCAGGTAGACCTGGAGCGGCAGGGTCTGGGTCTCGCCGGGCAGGTTCCCCGCAAAGGTGATCGTGGCACCGAACTCACCGAGCGCGCGGGCCCACGAGAGGGCGGCTCCGGCGGCCAGCCCGGGGGCGACCATCGGGAGGGTGACGGTGAAGAACACCCGGACCGGGGAAGCACCGAGGGAGGACGCGGTCTCCTCGTAGGAGGGCTTCAGGCCCGCGAGGGTGCCTTCCAGGCTGATCACGAGGAAGGGCATCGCGACGAAGGTCGCGGCGAGCACCGCGCCGGAGGTGTGGAAGGGGAAGACGATCCCGAAGGTGTTCTCCAGCCACGGCCCGAGCAGTCCGCGCCGCCCGAATCCGAGCAGCAGGGCGACACCGCCGACGGTCGGCGGGAGCACCATCGGCAGCAGCACGAGGGACCGTACGAACGTCTTCCCCGGGAACTCCACCCGGGCCAGCAGCCAGGCCAGCGGCACCCCGAGGACCAGGGAGAGGCCGAGCGCGGCGAAGGAGACGAGCAGCGACAGCTCGAGCGCCTCGACCACCGGCGGGCTGGTGAGGTGGCCGGCGAGCTCGCCCCACTCGGTGCGCACCAGGATGCCGATGAGCGGCAGCAGCAGGAACGCGACGGCCAGCACCGCGGGCAGCGCCAGGGCGGGTGAGGGGCGGGTGCCGGATATGCGGCGGCCACGGAGCATGAAGGGCGGTCCTCGGCGGAGGTCGGGGGCGGGCGGGCGGTTACGGCTTCTGGAAGCCCGCGTCCTGAAGGAACTTCTGTGCCTCGGGAGTGGACAGCCAGGCGACGAAGGCGTCGGCCGCGGCCGCGTTCTTGGAGCCCTTCAGCGAGGCGGCCGGGTACGAGGCCACGGCGTTCTGGTCGTCGGGGATGTCGACGGCGACGACCTCGTCCTTGGCGGTCGCGGCGTCGGTCTTGTAGACCAGGCCCGCGTCGGCCTCGCCGAGCTCGACCTTGGACAGGACCGCGCGGACGTTCGGCTCCTGGGAGACCGGCTTCACCTCGATCTGCTGCGCGTCGAGGATCTGCTTGCTGTAGCGGCCGACCGGGACCTCGGGCGCGGCGAGGACCACCTTGACCCTGGTGTCGGCCAGGTCCTTCAGGTCATCGATCTTGAAGGGGTTGCCCTTGCCCGTCGCGATGACCAACCGATTCTTCGCGATGATCGTCGGGTCGTTCACATCCGGCTTCAGGCCGTCCATGGTCTTCGTGTCGGCGGTGACCAGTACGTCGGCCGGCGCGCCCTGCTTCACCTGCGCGGCCAGCTCCTGCGAACCGGCGAAGGAGAACTTCACCTTCGTGCCCGGGTGCGTCTTCTCGTACTCGGCACCCGCGGCCTTGAACACGTCGGTGAGGGAAGCCGCGGCCAGGACCGTCAGGTCCGCCTTCGGCGCCACCGACGCGGAACCGCTCGGGCTCGCCGAGCTCGCGCTGTCCTTGCCGTCGCTGCTGGAACAGGCGGCCAGCGCGGGGATCAGCAGGGCGCCGGCGAGCAGACCGGCGGCGGCGCGGCGGGTGGTGGGGGTTCGGGACATGGTCGTGGGGTCTCCTGGTACTGAAGGGGACGGCGCGGGGAGGGGACAACCGGATCAGGTGCGGTCGATGTGGACGCTGGTGGATTTCACTCGGGCCGTGGCCTGCATTCCGACCTCCAGTCCCATTTCCTCCACCGATTCCCGGGTCAGCAGCGACACCAGACGGTGCCGGCCCGCCTGGATCGCCACCTGGGCCGATACGTCGCCGATTTTCACGGCCGTGATGATTCCCGGGAAGGAGTTCCGCACCGACGTCTGGATCGGGTCGTCCTCTTCCTGGGTCTTCTGCGCGAGGTCGACGGCGAACGCCGCCAGGTCGCGGCCGTCGATCAGCCGGCGTCCCAGGCCGTCGCCGCCCTCGCGGTACGTGGGAACCTTCCCCGCGTCCGCCCAGCGGCGTGCGGTATCGGGGCTGACGCCCAGCATGCGTGCGGCCTGGCCGACGGTGTAGTGCTGCATATGCGTCACGTTAGGGCGAGAAAGCCAGCATCTGCAATTTGACCATACCTTTGCATATCAGAAGTAGATGCGAAGAGACGATCCGAAGGCCCCCAAGCAGGTGAGGTCCAAGGTCCCGAATTGTCAGGACGTTCGGCCGGGGCGAATATGCCACGCCACAAGGGCCGTTCGCCTGGCGGATGAGACGGCCTCCGGGCACCGGGGGAATCCTGCGGCTAGCGTGATCCGTGTGGCGGCCGACAGGTCGCTTTCTCTCCGCCGATCAGAGTGAGGCGTTACTTCCATGAGCCTGAGCATCCGCAACCAGATCCCCGGCACCATCATCTCCGTCACGGTCGGCGAGGCCATGTCCACGGTGAAGGTCCGGCTGGCCGGCGGTCAGGACATCACCGCCGCGATCACCACCGACGCCGTGAAGGACCTCGGCTTCGCCGAGGGCACCGCCGTCAAGGCGCTCGTCAAGTCCACCGAGGTCTCCCTCGCGACCCGTCGGGTCGAGGGCATCTCCATCCGCAACCAGATCCCGGGCCACGTCACCGACGTCGCGACCGGTGGCGCCATGGGCTCCGTCAAGGTCTCCGTCGAGGGTGGCGAGCTGACCGCCGCGATCACCAAGGACGCCGTCGAGGCCCTCGGCCTCGCCGTCGGCTCTCACGTCGTCGCGCTGATCAAGTCGACCGAGATCTCCCTCTCCGTCTGATCGCCCCCGCTCCACGCCTGAGGGCCCCGCACCGGTCGGTGCGTGGCCCTCAGGCGTAGGGGCCCGGCCGACGGGGTCGCTGACGCGGGTGCGCGGTGGATGCTGGCAGACTTCGGCGTGCGGAGAGGCGCTCGCCGTCATCGCGCCGGCAAGCGGGAGAGCGGGGCGACATCGTGGGATCGGGACAACTTCCTCCGGGCCAGAAGCTGGCGAAGGGCTGGCCCGTGTCGCACTACGGGCCGGTCCCGAAGTTCCGGCCCGAGCGGTGGACCCTGCAGGTCTTCGGCGCCACCGCCTCCGGCGAGAAGTACAGCTGGACGTTCGACGAGGTCGCCGCCCTCCCCTGCACCACGATCGTCACCGACATGCACTGCGCCTCCGGGCCCTCGACTACCGGCCACGAGTTCTACGGCGTACCCGCCCGGGCCGTGCTCGAGCAGGCGCCACCGGCCCCCGAGGTCACCCACGTCATGGCGTGGGCCGAGTACGGGTACAGCGCCAACCTGCGCCTGGCCGACTTCGCCTCGGACCGGACCCTGCTGGCCATGCACCACGACGGGGAACCGCTGACCGTCGAGCACGGCTTCCCCCTGCGCCTGGTCGTACCGCACCTGTACGGCTACAAGGGGCCGAAGTGGCTGCGCGCGATCGAGTACATGACCGCCGACCGGCGCGGGTTCTGGGAAGAACGCGGCTACCACAACATCGCCGACCCCTGGAAGGAGCAGCGGCACTCCTACCAGGAGGACGACTCCGCCTAGGGTCTGTTGCGAAAGTGGATCTTGATCGTTGATGATCACGTTCTGTGGGACGTGGAGATCTGACGAATGGCCAGTGGGTCCGGCTTGAGCCGTTGCTGCCGCAGGGCATCAAGCCGGGCCGGCCTCAGGTGTGGACGCGGCGGCAGCTGATAGACGGCATACGGTGGCGGACGCGAACCGGCGCCCCGTGGCGGGATGTGCCGGAACGGTACGGGCCGTGGGACCGGGTCTACGACCTGTTCCGACGCTGGCAGCGAGACGGTACTTGGGCCCGCATCGTCACCCAGCTCCAGGCCCAGGCCGATGCGAAGGGTCTGATCACCTGGGACGTGAACGTTGACTCGACCGTCTGCCGGGCCCACCAGCACGCCGCCGGAGCGGCGAAAAGGGGGATCTCCAGAAGGAACCGCCCGGTGGCGTGTTCGCCGAGCCGGCCGATCACGGACTCGGACGCTCCCGGGGCGGGCTGAGCACCAAAATCCACCTTGCGGTCGAGCAGGGCCAGAAGCCCCTGGCGATCGTGATCACGGCCGGGCAGCGGGGCGATTCCCCGCAGTTCGAGCCTGTCCTGGAAGCGATCCGGGTTCCCCGGCTCGGACTCGGGCGGCCGCGCAAGCGCCCGGACCGAGTACGTGCGGACAAGGCGTACGACTCCCGCAGCAACCGCTCCTACCTGCGCAGACGCGGAATCAAGGTCACGATTCCGGTTCCTGCGGACCGCGTCCGCAACCGGAACAAGCTTGGCTCCCGCGGCGGCCGGCCGCCGAAGTTCGACAAGGACGACTACAAACAGCGGCACGCGGTCGAGTGCGGCATCAACCGGCTCAAGCGTCACCGCGCGGTCGCCACGAGATACGACAAGCTCGCCGTCCGCTACGAAGCGACAGTGCTGATCGCAGCCATCAACGAATGGCTGTGACCAGCACTTTCACAACAGACCCTAGGCGGACCCTCCGGTCATCAGTCGCACCGGCCGCACAGGTGCCCGCGCCGCAGTACGGGCCGGGGCCTGGCCGCCACCGCCACGGGCGCCCACCGGCCACGGTGCGCCCGGTGCGGCGGGGGGCCGTACGGCGACTGCCAGGCAGGCCGCCCGGTTCGAGCCGGGCCGCGCGCGGCGTGACGCCGTACGTCCGGGCCGTTGCCGTCGTCGTTGTCGTTGTCGGGCAGCAGGTGCAGGAGCTCGGGTCGCGCGGAGCGCGCGTACGTCCGCTCCAGGACAGCGAGCCAGTTTTCGGACATGGAGATACACCGGTTCCAGTGAGAAGACCGCAGCGGAAAGGAGCACGGCGCACAGGTGCGACGCGCGACGGATCAGCGCTCGGGGTGTCTCACTTGGTGTACAACGGCAGGTCCTTGACGGGTGGATTGCGGGCGGGAGCACGCTAACGGCTCGCGGGGGCAGGGCTCCACTGATTTTCGGGCTGGTGGCGCTGCCTCGGCGCCGGCCACAAGCTCTCGCCGGGCGCGGACGGACCCCCGGTTCCGACCAGGACTTCGACCGGGCCGACATCCGGCAGGCCGCGCGGTGGATCGGCGAGGCGGGCGAGTGGCTGAGCTGCTGGACCATGGGACTCAGCCAGTCCACCCACGGCACCTGGAACACCAACGCCCTGATCAACCTGCGCCTCGCCACCGGGGCGATCTGCCGCCCCGGCTCGGGGCCGTTCTCGCTGACCGGCCAGCCGAACGCGATGGGCGGACGCGAGATGGGCTACATGGGCCCGGGCCTGCCCGGGCAGCGCTCGGTGCTCGTCGACGAGGAGCGGGCCTTCGTCGAGGACCTGTGGGGCGTGGAGGCGGGCACCCTGCCCGGGGAAGGGGACCGCATCGAGGTGGGGCGGTGCTTCACCGGGTCGTCGCCGAGGACGAAGGTGCGGCCGAAATCCGCCTCGTACTCCTCGAAGATCGGCCCGAATTCGGCGAAGGCGATGCCGTCACCGCCGATGAAGCCTCGACGAGGCCCAGGGCGCGCAGCTGCTCGTCCATGCGGTCGGGTGCTCCCATGATGTCGTTCCCCTTCCCTGTCACGGAGTCGCGCGGACGATGACGAGCGACCCCTCGTACGTCTCCTGCGTGCGCAGGTGCCCGAAGCGTTCGTCCCAGGCCCCGGACTCCAGGTCGCGGCGGAGCCTCTCGTCGAAGCGTCCGCGCACGCCGTCGTCGATGAAGCTCCATGCCGGGCAGGCCTGCCGGGCGGCGGGGTCGAGGAGCAGCTCGGGGCGGCCGTAGTAGGCCTCGTTGAAGCCGTCCGTGCAGTCCAGCGGGATCGGAACGGTCCGGATGCTGCCCGTACCGCCGAGGGCGCCGGCCATGTCCTCGACGGACGGGTACCGGCGGGCTTCGACGTCGAGGACCTCGGGTGCGTACTCGTGGAGCCAGAAGTCCCGTACGAGCTTCGGGTCGCACGTCAGGACGACCACCGGGCCCGAGGTGACGCGCCGCATCTCGCGCAGGCCGGCCGCGACGTCACTCCACTGGTGGACGCTGAACAGGGTCATCGCCCCGTCGAACTCACCGTCGGCGAAGGGCAGGTCCTCGGCCACGGCGTCGACCGCACGGGTGAGGCGGGCCGGGCGCCGGGCCCGCATGGACTCGGAGGGGGCGACGGCCGTCACGGCGCGGGCGGCACTCTCGTAGGACCCGGCACCGGCACCGACGTTGAGTACGGTCCGCGTGCCGGCGAGGGCCTCGGCGATGAAGCGGGCGATGCGGGTGTCGGGTCTGCGGCAGGGCGCGCCTCCGGTGCCGATGGGGGCGTGGTCGACGCTGCCGGCGCTGCCGACCTGGGTACCTGCGTTCATGGGTCCATACCTCGCCTCGTGAGCAGGAACAGGGATGCACCCGCGTGTCGCCGGAGGTGCCGGCGTGCGGGTACGGGTGAGTCACCGCCACGACCGGAGCCGGAACCGTTCCCTGCCGCCCCCGCGGTCATCCGTTGCCCGTCGGTCCTTCGACCCTTCCGCCCCTCGGATCGTCGGCGCGTCGGCCCCTCCGGAGCTTCGGCAACATCACAGCAGCATCTTGCATCCGCTAGGGCAGATTAGTAAATCGACTGGCAAATGCTTGTTGAATCGACCAAACACGCCACAGCTGCAGCTCTGGGTGATGTGTACCCCCATCCGTGTCGACGGCCGACGGCTCGCGCGCGCCTGCGCAACGCAAAAGCCCGGCCAGCACACAGGCTGGCCGGGCTTTCGTGCAGCAGCGCCCCTGGAACCGCGGCGCCCGCTATGAAGAGGAAAGGCTTAGGCGACGGTGATGTTCTCCGCCTGGGGGCCCTTCTGGCCCTGGGTGACGTCGAAGTTCACCTTCTGGCCTTCCTGGAGCTCGCGGAAGCCCTGGGCGGCGATGTTCGAGTAGTGGGCGAAGACGTCCGGGCCGCCACCGTCCTGCTCGATGAAGCCGAAGCCCTTTTCCGAGTTGAACCACTTCACGGTTCCGCTGGCCATGTGTCCTCCAAGGGACTAGAAACCGGTCCCGCACCATGCGGGATCCGGAGGTGATCGCCCTGGTCCTCAGAGACTCTGAACAGAAAAATCGCCCGTGAAAATTGCACTCACGGGCGACCGGTACTTCGGAACCATGACAGCTGGAAGTGACGCTACACGGACAGGCCCCCTCGCACCACAAGAACGCCCAGCGGGGGGAGGTCGGATCATGCTGCCGGAGCAAGACTCGAAGACAGGTGCCATCGACGGCGTCGACCGGCCCGACTGGATTCGCGTACGAGAACACCCCCCACGAAGTGGCCACCCTTCGTGGAATCGACCGACATGCGCTTGACCGGCGAACCTGCGGCAACGTAGCTTCGGCAGGACCGACCCATGAGCTACTGGAAGGAGGCGAAGTCGGATGTCCACCATCTCCGCAACGCTTCGCCTCGCCCACCAGATCGCCTGGGCTCCGGGCCGTGTGGCACACGGCTGCTGAAGCAGCCCCTTCCCGGCGTGCCCGATCGCGGCCCCGGAACCTCTCCACCACCTCTGTCATCGCTTACGGCGCCTCGCTGCGTGCCGTTTCGTCGCGCTCCCAGTTATCGAGCTGCGACGACTGAAAGAGAAAGCTCCTGCCCATGGCGACTAGGACAGCCCGATCGACCGCGCCCCGAAATGGGGGCCTGCCGTGGTAGCGGCGCGGATCACGGTCAACGGGAAAGAAACACCGATCGAACCCGCCCCGGCCCACACCACCGTGCTGGACTTCCTGCGCGACCGCGGCCTCACCGGGACCAAGGAGGGCTGCGCCGAAGGGGAATGCGGTGCCTGTTCGGTCCTCGTGGCCCGGCCCGGAGTGAACAAGCCCACCGACTGGGTGGCGGTCAACGCCTGCCTGGTCCCGGTCGCGGCGCTCGACGGCCAGGAGGTCGTCACCTCCGAGGGTCTGGCCACCGCCGGGGAACCCGGCTCGCCCCCGGTACTACACCCCGTACAGCAGGAGATGGCGGTCCGCGGCGGCTCCCAATGCGGGTACTGCACACCGGGGTTCATCTGCAGCATGGCTTCCGAGTACTACCGTCCCGACCGCTGCGCGCACCCGGCCGACGCCACCGCCACCGGCACCGGCACCGGCACCGGCACCGGCACCGGCACCGGGGTCGTCGACTCCGAGCACGGTCCGAACGGTTTCGATCTGCACGCGCTGAGCGGAAACCTGTGCCGCTGCACCGGCTACCGCCCGATCCGTGACGCCGCGTTCGCCGTCGGCGCGCCCGCCGGGGACGACGTCCTCGCGCAGCGGCGCGAGCAGTCCCCGCCCGGGGCCGCCGCGACCGAATACACCCAGGACGACAGCGCGTTCCTGCGGCCGGGCACCCTGGCCGAAGCAGTACGCCTGCTGGGCGAGCGGCCCGGGGCCGTCGTGGTCGCCGGCAGCACCGACTGGGGCGTGGAAGTGAACATCCGTTCCCGGAGGGCCGACTGCGTGGTCGCCGTTGACCGGCTGCCCGAACTCCGCGAGCTGCGCGTCGAATCCGGCCACATCGAGATCGGGGCGGCCCAGACGCTCACCGAGCTCGAACGCCGCCTGGACGGCAGCGTCCCGCTCCTGGCGGAGCTGTTCCCGCAGTTCGCCTCGCGGCTCATCCGCAACAGTGCGACCCTGGGCGGCAACCTCGGTACCGGCTCCCCCATCGGTGACAGTCCGCCGGTGCTGCTCGCACTGGAGGCCTCGCTGCTGCTGGCCGGCGCCGACGGCGAGCGCGAGGTCCCGCTGGCCGACTACTTCACCGGCTACCGGCAGAGCGTGCGGCGTCCCGGCGAGCTGATCCGCGCGGTGCGCGTACCGCTGCCGCTTTCGCCGGTCACGGCCTTCCACAAGATCGCCAAGCGTCGTTTCGACGACATCTCCAGCGTGGCGGTCGCCTTCGCGCTCGACATCGAGGACGGGATCGTCCGCAAGGCGCGGATCGGCCTCGGCGGCGTGGCCGCCACCCCGATCCGCGCCCTCTCCACCGAGGCGGCCCTGGAGGGCCGGGCGTGGACGGCGCAGACCGTCGAGGCCGCGGCCCGGGTCCTGCGGGCCGAGGGCACACCGATGGACGATCACCGCGCCAGCGCCGGCTACCGCTCCGCGATGCTCGGCCAGAGCCTGCTCAAGCTGTACGCGCGAACCACCGAGGCGGTGTCGTCATGAGTCATCTGTCCGAGCGTCCCGAAAAGCCCGTCGTCGGGGTTTCGATGCCGCACGAGAGTGCGAACCTGCACGTCACCGGCGCGGCGCTCTACACCGACGACCTGGTCCACCGCACCAAGGACGTACTGCACGCCTACCCGGTCCAGGTCATGAAGGCCCACGGCAGGATCACGGCGCTGCGCACCGGGCCCGCGCTCGACGTGCCCGGTGTGGTCCGGGTACTGACCGGCGCCGACGTGCCCGGCGTCAACGACGCCGGAATGAAGCACGACGAACCGCTCTTCCCCGACACGGTCATGTTCCACGGCCACGCGGTCGCCTGGGTGCTGGGCGAGAGCGTGGAGGCGGCCCGGCTCGGTGCGGCGGCCGTCGAGGTGGACCTCGACGAAGAGCCCTCCGTGATCACGCTGGGGGAAGCGATCGAGGCCGGGAGCTTCCACGGCGCGCGGCCCCTGATGATGGCCGGTGACGTCGACGCCGGCTTCGGCGACTCGGCGCACGTGTTCACCGGCGAGTTCCAGTTCTCCGACCAGGAGCACTTCTATCTCGAGACGCACGCGGCGCTCGCCCTCGTCGACGAGAACGGGCAGATGTTCGTCCAGAGCAGCACCCAGCACCCCTCGGAGACGCAGGAGATCGTCGCGCACGTACTCGGCCTGCACAGCCACGAGGTGACCGTGCAGTGCCTGCGGATGGGCGGCGGCTTCGGCGGCAAGGAGATGCAGCCGCACGGGTTCGCGGCCGTCGCCGCGCTCGGCGCCCTGCTCACCGGCCGGCCGGTCCGGGTGCGGCTCAACCGGACCCAGGACCTGACCATGTCCGGCAAGCGCCACGGGTTCCACGCCACGTGGAAGATCGGCTTCGACACCGAGGGCCGCATCCAGGCCCTCGACGCCACCCTGACCGCGGACGGCGGCTGGAGCCTGGACCTGTCCGAGCCCGTGGTGGCCCGCGCTCTGTGCCACATCGACAACACCTACTGGATTCCCAACGCGCGCATCGCCGGCCGCATCGCCAGGACCAACAAGGTCTCCAACACCGCCTTCCGCGGCTTCGGCGGACCGCAGGGCATGCTGGTGATCGAGGACATCATGGGCCGGTGCGCGCCGCTGCTCGGCCTGGATCCGATGGAGCTGCGCGAGCGCAACTTCTACCGGCCAGGCCAGTCCACGCCGTACGGACAGCCGGTCCCCCGTCCGGAGCGCATCTCCGTCATCTGGCAGCAGGTCCGCGAGGACGCCTCCGTCCTCGAGCGGGGGCGCGAGATCGCTGCCTTCAACGCCGAGCACCCCAACACCAAGCGGGCGCTCGCGATCACCGGGATCAAGTTCGGGATCTCCTTCAACCTCACCGCCTTCAACCAGGCCGGCGCGCTGGTGCTGGTCTACAAGGACGGCTCCGTCCTGATCAACCACGGCGGCACCGAGATGGGACAGGGCCTGCACACCAAGATGCTGCAGGTGGCCGCGACCACGCTCGGCATTCCGCTGCACAAGGTGCGGCTGGCCCCGACCCGTACCGACAAGGTGCCCAACACCTCCGCGACCGCCGCCAGTGCCGGTGCGGACCTCAACGGCGCGGCGGTGAAGAACGCCTGCGAGCAGATCCGCGACCGGCTGCTCCAGGTGGCAGGCACCCAGCTGGGCACGAACGCCTCGGACGTGCGCATCGTCGAGGGCGTCGCGCGCGCCCTCGGCAGCGAGAAGGAGCTGGCCTGGGACGACCTGGTGCGCACCGCGTACTTCCAGCGCGTCCAGCTGTCAGCGGCCGGTTTCTACCGGACCGAGGGGCTGCACTGGGACGCGAAGGCGTTCCACGGCTCACCGTTCAAGTACTTCTCCTACGGCGCCGCGGCGACCGAGGTGGAGGTGGACGGCTTCACCGGCGCGTACCGCATCCGGCGGGTGGACATCGTCCACGACGTCGGCGACAGCCTCTCCCCGATGATCGACATCGGTCAGGTCGAGGGTGGTTTCGTGCAGGGCGCGGGCTGGCTGACGCTCGAGGACATGCGCTGGGACGCCGGTGACGGGCCGAACCGCGGCCGTCTGCTCACCCAGGCGGCGAGCACGTACAAGCTGCCGAGCTTCTCGGAGATGCCCGAGGAGTTCAACGTCAAGCTGCTGGAGAACGCCACCGAGGAGGGTGCGGTCTACGGGTCCAAGGCGGTCGGTGAACCCCCGCTGATGCTGGCCTTCTCGGTGCGGGAGGCCCTGCGGCAGGCGGCCGCGGCGTTCGGGCCCCCCGGGATCAGCGTGGAGCTGGCTTCGCCGGCCACGCCCGAGGCGGTGTACTGGGCGATCGAGTCGGTCCGCAACGGCGGCGCGCGGCACGACGGGCGGGCGCCCGACGGCAGCGGGGTCCCCGCCGACGCAAGTGCCTTGAGCAATGCCTGACATGAGCTGGGTCGCCGCGGTCGCGCGGTTGCGGGCGCGCCGGGAACCCGGCGTGCTCGTGACCGTCGCGACCGTGCGCGGCCACGCACCCCGCCGGGCCGGTGCCAAACTCGTCGTGGGACGGACCGAGACCTGGGGTTCGATCGGCGGCGGCAACATCGAGGCCGTCGCCATCGACCGGGCGCGCGAGCTGAACGGCGCGGCCGATCCGGAGCCGGAGCTGATGGAGTTCGCCCTGAACGACAAGGTCACCAGCCGGCACGGCGTGCAGTGCTGCGGCGGAGCCGTCACCGTGCTGCTCGAACCGCTGCCGGTGGTCCAGGCGGTGGCCGTCTTCGGCGTGGGGCACGTAGGACTGGAACTGGCGCGCATCCTGGCCCGCCACGACCTGGACCTGCACCTCGTCGACACCCGCCCCGACATGCTCGCCGGTGAGCGGCTCGGCGTGCTCTCGGACGCGGTGGCCCAGGTCCATGTCCACCACACCCCGCTGCTTCCCGAGGCGGTGCTGGCGGAGCTGCCGCCCGGCACCCACGTCCTGATCATGACCCACGACCACGCCGAGGACGCCGCGCTGTGCGACGCCGCCCTGCGTACCGAGGGTCTCGGCTCGATCGGACTGATCGGCTCGTCCGCCAAGTGGGCGCGGTTCCGCCAGCGCCTGGCCACCGAGGGCGGCCATGACGCCGCCGCCATCGACCGGGTCAAAACACCGATCGGCATGACCGGGATCACCGGCAAAGAACCCGCCACGATCGCACTGAGCGTCGCGGCGGACCTGCTCCGGACCTTCGAACGCGACAGCCACGCGGCAGTGGCGGTGGCGGAGATCGTCGCCGCGGCGCCGTACGCCCCGCTCGCCAGCAGTGCGTAGGAGAGCACGGCGGGAACGAGGCCAACTTTCCTGGCTCCCCCGCGACATAGACATCACCGACCGTGTTTAGCATCCGTCAATCTGGTAACACCAAGTAGCTACAGGCAGTCAGAACCCGACGGAAGGCAGGAACATGACCCTCATTACCGTGCTCATCCTCGTCGCGGCCCTCGCCGTCATCGCCCTCCTGGCCCTGGCCCCCAGCGCCCCCGCACGACGCAACCCCTTCCCCGGCCGCCGGAGCCGGGCCGACCATCGCCGCGGCAGCGCACCGCGGCTCAACCACGTGCCCCGGCAGTAGGCGATCCGGCACCGTGGCAGCCCACGGACGCAACGCGGGTCGCCTCGGCTCCCCGGCCGGAGCGATGAGCCGGGCCATCAGGGGGTAGAACACCGGCGTGAACATTTCTGCGCCCGGAGCCACCAGCGTGCGGGAGCGGCTCGGCTCGCTGCTGTTCAGCCGGGTGGCCGGACCTTCGGGCCCGGGCAACCGCGCCCGGATCCACAACACGCCCGGACCCCGCTGGTTCGGCCCCGAGCGGCCCATCCGCACGGTGCACGGCGACGCCTCGATGTTCATCGGGGGCCTGAGCGCCCTCCTGCTCCAGTCGCTGCATCCGCTCGCCATGGCCGCCGTCGCGGCGCACTCCGGCTTCCGTGGCGACCCGTGGGGCAGGCTCCAGCGCACCAGTACGTTCCTGGCCGTCACCACCTACGGCACCGCACGGGACGCGCAGGAGGCCGTCGACCGGATTCGGGCAGTCCACGAGCGGATACGGGGCGCCACCGCGGCGGGCGAACCGTACCGCGCGGCCGATCCCCACCTGCTGGGCTGGGTGCACGCGGCCGAGGTCGACAGTTTCCTGCGGGCGCACCAGCGCTTCGGCGCGCACCCGCTGGACGCGGAGGGTTGCGATGCCTACGTCACGGACACCGCGCGGGTGGCGGCAGCCCTCGGCGTGGTGGACCCGCCCCGTGACCGGGCCGCGCTGACAGCCCTGCTGGCGGCGTACCGGCCGGAGCTGCGGGCCACGCCCGAGGCCCTCGACGCCGCCCGCTTCATCCTCCGGCAGCCGCCACTGCCCTGGCCGGCCCGCCCCCCGTACGCGCTCCTCGCCGCGAACGCCATCGACCTGCTGCCCCCGTGGGCCCCCGCCCTGCTCGGCCTGCGCCCCGCCAAGGGCCCGAAGGCCACCTCCGTACGCCTGTCCGGGCAAGCCCTGACGCACACGATCCGCTGGGCGATGGCCTCGCTGCCCCGCCCCGCTTCCTGAGAGCCGTGGCCGATGGTGCGGCCGCAGGACGTCTCCCCGCCCCTGCCCCGCGTCTCTGCCAATCCGCACGGCCCTGCGCTACGAACCCGGGGTGACGTCCGTCAGCTCCTCCTCACGGAAGGAACCATCCGATCGACATCGACCCTGGCCTCGCCCCGGCCCCCGGTCAGGCCCTGGTCCCGGTGTACCGGCACCGTCTGCCGCGGGAGGCGGGGGCAGCGATCCTCCTGCTCCACGGCGGCCGCGCGGACGCGCTGGAGCCGCCGCCCCGCCCGAACCTGCCCGCCCTGCGGATGCGGCCGTTCGCCACGGCGCTGCTCCGGGAGACCTTCGACGACGATGTGCTCATCGCCCACGTCCGCTACCGGCACCGCGGCTGGAACGGGACGCACGCACACCCCGTCGCCGACGCCCGGCGGGCTCTCGACGAACTCCGTGCCCTGATCGGCCCGGTTCCCGTCGTCCTCGTAGGCCACTCCATGGGAGGCCGCGCGGCACTGCGCGCGGCGGCGGACCCACAGGTCAAGGGGGTCATCGCCCTCGCACCGTGGTGGCCCGGGACCGAGACCGTCGGCCATGTGCGGGGCCGAACCGTCATCGCGCTCCACGACGAGGCCGACCGGATCACCGACGCCGCGGACACCTGGGCCCTCCTCACCCGCGCCCAGGCAGCGGGAGCGCGGGTCCAGGGCATCCGGATGCCCCACGGCGGCCATTCCATGATCCGGGACGCCCGCCGATGGCACCGCGTCACGGCGAAAGCAGCGGCCGCGGTGCTCGGGAACGGCCTGCCCGTCCTGCCGGCCGGCAGTGGCCCGGCTGTGGTCAGCCGAGCTGCTGGAGGAGCGGGAGGACGTTCTTCGGCTGGGCGTTGACCTGGGCGAGGACGGAGATTCCGGCCTGCTGGAGGATGCTGGCCTGGGTGTAGTTGGCGGTTTCCAGGGCGTAGTCGGTGGCCTCGATGCGTTCCCGGGCGGCACTGAGGTTGACCACGCCGGTGTCCTGCGTGCGGATGTTGGACTCGAAGCGGTTCTGGACGGCTCCGAGGATCGAGCGCAGGCTGGTGACCTCGACCAGGGCGGAGTCGATCATCGACAGCGGGTCCACGAGGAAGGGAGTCGTGAGGGTGGGGGCCTCCGCCTTCGAGACCGAGGCGGGCTGACCCTCCGCGTCCGTGTAAGTGATCTGGTCCGGGTCGGACGTGTCGGTGAAGGCGATGGTCTTGGACACGTCGTAGGACTCCAGCCCCAGCGTGCTGACGTTGACCGCCTTCGTCGCGACGGCGATGACGTCGCCGTCGTTGGCACCGGTCTGGAAGTTCATGCTGGTGTTCTTCGCCAGCACCTTGATTCCGTTGAACTGGGTCTGCGAGGAGATCGAGTCGATGGCCTCGAGGCGCTGGGCGACCTCCTGCTCGATGGCGTGGCGGTCGGTGGCGGCGTAAATGCCGTTGGCTGCCTGGACCGTCAACTGGCGGATGCGCTGGAGGTTGTTGGTGACTTCCTTGAGCGCGCCCTCGGTGGTCTCGGCGAGGGAGATGGCGTCGTTGCTGTTGCGGGAGGCCTGGAGCGATCCCTCGGCCTGGGTGGTCATCCGGTCGGAGATCGCCAGTCCCGCGGCGTCGTCCTTCGAGGAGATGATGTGCTTGCCGGAGGCGAGCCGTTCGGCGGCGGTCGCCATCGTCGAGCCTGTGATGTTGAGGTAGTTCTGCGTGGTGAGCGACATGATGTTGGTGTTCAGCGTCAGCATGTGATCGTCCCCAGTGGGTGGTCGGTACGGGTCTCGGGCGGCGGGTGGCCCTATGCGGACGTCTCGGCGGTCACGGTCACGTCGTCCTGGGCCAGGACGAACCGCAGGAGATCCACGTCGACCCAGCCGTACGGGGAGATCGCGTCGATGAACGCGGGCAGGGTGCGGGTCAGCTCCGCGATGACCTCGGCCTGGTCCTGGCCGCGCGCTGCGGCTGCTTCGGCGAGCTTGTCGTCGCCGAGGGCCTGAACCACCTGTTCCGCGGTGAGGGGTTCATTGGGGCCGGAGCCGAGCCAGGAGCGGCTCTGCGGCAGGGCGGCGGCGAGGGCGCGGGTCTCCGCCACGATCTGCTCGGCGGCCGATTCCTCTGCCGGGGTGAGGTCGGCGATCCGTGCCGCCGCCCGGAACACCTCGATGGTCTCGGCCGGGATGGCGTCCACGAGGGCGGGGATCTCCTCGGCGAGGGAGGCCGCCGCTTCCGCTTCGCTCACCTGGGCCAGCTCGGCCAGCGCCGACAGCATGCCGGCGGGAGCCGCCGCGGCCACCTCTTCCGCGGTCAGCGGCTCGTTGGGACCCTCGCCGGTCCAGGACTCGAACCTGCCTGCCGTCGCGGGCGCCCCCGCCAGGGCCGCAAGTAACTGTCCCAGCACGGGGGTCACCGTGTTCGCGCTCATCGAACTCCCTCAAAGTGAATGATCTTGAGCCTGTGACGCTACAGAAAGGGGTCCGGTTCGCAACAGAGCGTGAACAGGCCAGGCCGGAGGGATCCTCGTCGGCCAGGGAGCCCCGGGGCCGGGCAGTCCCCGGGACGGCGGTCTTGACCCGCCGCGCCGCGCCGCGCCGGCCGGCGGGCCGGCGGGCCGGCGGGCCGGCGGGCCGGCGGGCCGGCGGGCCGGCGGGCCGCACATGGTCTCCTGCTGCCTCCTCCTGATCTCCACCTTTCGGCTCGGGGTGCGAGCCGTTCGACCGATCCGGCCGGGACTTCCAGATGGTCCGATGGCGACTGAAGTCCGCCGTCCGGCGACAAAAGTCCCCAGGAGTCCGTTTTGCTTTCCGAGAAGTCGACCGCGACCGTTCGAGCCACCCTGCCCGCCGTGGGCGCGGCGATCGGTGACATCACGGAGCTCTTCTACGGGAAGCTGTTCACGGCCCACCCCGAGCTGATCCGGGACCTGTTCAACCGCGGCAACCAGAACGCCGGCCTGCAGAAACAGGCCCTCGCCGGCTCCATCGCCGCCTTCGCGACCCACCTGGTCACGCACCCCGACACCCGCCCCGACGTGATGCTGGGCCGCATCGCCCACAAACACGCCTCCCTCGGCGTCACCCGCGAGCAGTACCCGATCGTCCACAAGTACCTCTTCGAAGCCATCGCGGAGATCCTCGGCGACGCCCTCACCCCCGAGGTCGCCGAAGCCTGGGACGAGGTCTACTGGCTGATGGCGGGCGCCCTCACCACCATCGAGGAACGCCTCTACGCCGAGCAGCAGGTCACGGCCGCAGACGTCTGGCGCCCCTGGACCGTCGCCGCCCGCGTGGAGGAGACCGCGGACTGCACCACCTTCCACCTCACCCCCGCCGACGGCTCCCCCATGCCCGCCTTCAAGCCCGGCCAGTACGTCTCCGTCCAGGTCGAACTCCCCGACGGCGCCCGCCAGATCCGCCAGTACAGCCTCTCCAGCGCCCCCGGCTCCCCCATCCGCTCCATCACCGTCAAACGCGTCCACGGCCCCGCCGCCACCGGCCCCGACGGCGAAGTCTCCAACCACCTCCACACCGAAGTCCGCACCGGCGACACCCTCAACGTCTCCACCCCCTACGGCGACCTGACCCTCCAGGACACCACCGCGCCCCTCATCCTCGCCTCCGCCGGCATCGGCTGCACCCCCATCCTCTCCATGCTGGAACACCTCGCCGACACCGCACACACCGCCCCCGTCACCGTCCTGCACGCCGACCGCTCCCCCGCCGACCACCCCCTGCGCACCGACCACCGCGCCCTCACCCACAAACTCCCCGACGCCACCGCCCACTTCTGGTACGAAACCAACACCGAACCCGGCGACCGGGAGGGCCGCCTGGACCTGACGGACATCCCCGTCGCCCCCGGCACCCACGCCTACCTCTGCGGCCCCCTCCCCTTCATGCGCGCCGCACGCGAACAACTCATCACCAAGGGCATCACCCCCGCCGACATCCACTACGAGGTCTTCGGCCCCGACCTGTGGCTCGCCTCGGCCTGACGGCCGCACCGGGGCAACGCGGGAACACGGCGACCCGGCGACGCCCTGTCAGGCAGGCAACCGCCCTGTCAGGCGGGCACGGGAAAGGCGCGCTGGGGAGCGGCGGTCGTGTAGTACTGCTCCACCTCGCGCAGGATCTCCTCGTGGGCGATGCGTCCCGAGGGGTCGGTGCCGTGCTCGGCCGCGATCAGGCTCGCCCGGTCCGTCTCCGCGCCGAGCGCCACCAGTACGCGCGCGACCGTCGACGGGGTACTGCTCCCCCGCACCAAGCCGGGATCCGCCACGTCGAGGACGGCCCGGTGCCAGGGCAGCGCGATGCCGGCGAAGGCGCCGGGATCACGGTGCAGGCCGGCCCAGGCGGCGGTGACGAACTCCTCCCGGGTGATCCGTTCGTCGCGGTCGACGTCGGCGAGGCCCGCCATCCCCTCCCAGTAGCGGTCGGCGGCGGCCGTCAGCCGCAGGTCCGCCTCGCTCCCGTCGGCCACCCCGAAGGTCTCGGCGACACGGCGGGCCATGCAGTGGAAGTCGTGGCGGGTGAGTTCGCCGTCGCCGTCATGGTCAAAGGTGTGGAACCGTGCGGCCATCTTGGCCCGGTAGGTCTCGGCGTCGGTCATCGTCCAGCCCCTTTTTCGGAGAGTCGGGTGAGATCTGGGCACCGAGGCTAGCCAGCCCGAGGGTCCGCTCCCGGCATGCGCCGGGGGGCGCGGACGTGCTCCCGTGCGCCGCCCTCGCGCTCGCCCGCGCCCCGGACCCGGGGCCGAGGATTGGCTCGCTCTCCGCTTCACCCGCGCACCCGGTTCCCCGCCACCGTGTTCCAGGAGGATGATCATGATCACTCTGACGGAGACCCTCGCCACCCACACCGTGGACGGGTTCCTCACCCCGAAAGAGATCAGCGAACTCACCGCGCTCCTTGACGCCCACCTCGCGGCCACCGGCTGGCGGCCCTCGTACGTAGGTGAGGAACTGACGAACCTGCCGGACCCGGTCCAGCGCGTTCTGGACGGTGCCGTACGGACGCACCTGCCCGCGCTGCGGCAGGCGTTCCCGTCCGCGGACGGGGCTTCTCCCTGGCAGTACATCGAGTTCGGCCCCGGCGAAGGAGCCGTCCGCCACCTCGACGGCATCGGCCCCGACCCCCTCGCCTTCCCCCGCCACGTCGCCCGCATCGGCGTGACCATCCAGGACGCCGCCGTCGGTGGGGACTTCTTCATCGAGACCAGTTCCAGCACCGGCCTCTGGGACGAACGCCTCGGCGAGGGCCCCCACCCCGGCTACGCACCCGGCATGCGCTTCACCCGCATCGCCCCCCACGACAAGATCTCCCGGGGCGAACAGGACACCGACTGGATCCACACCGTCACGGGCACCCGGTGGACCACCCCGGCCTCCACCGGCACCGCCGTGGCCTACGGAGCCCAGCTGATCCACGGCATCACCCCCGTCACCGGGGGCCGCTGCCGCAAGTTCATCACCGGCCTCACCACCGGCCACTGACCCGCAACCCGCATCTGGCGAAGGCGCGGGGTGGCCGGGGGCCCGCAAGATCCGGAAGGGACGGCCTAGTCCGCGAGGTGGGCGTAGACGACGACGTTGGCCGGGTAGCCGGTCTTCTTCGTGTAGGTGCCGCCGCAGGTGATGAGGCGTAGTTCGGGGCGGCCCGTGGCTCCGTACACCTGGTCGTCGGGGAAGCCCTCGCGGTCGTGGACCTCGATCGCGTCGACGGTGAAGACGGCCGTGCTGCCGTCCCGGCGGAGGACCTCTATCCGCTCGTCCTTCTTCAGGGCCCCGAGCCGGTAGAAGACGGCCGGGCCCTGCTTGTCGTCGACGTGTCCGGCAATCAGGGCCGTTCCGTTGGCACCCGGGGAAGCACCGCCCGCGTACCAGCCCGCGAGGTTCTTGTCGCCGGGCGGGGGTGCCTGGAGGCTGCCGTCGCTCTCCAGGCCCAGCGCCGTGAGCGGGGCGTCGATGCGCAGCGAGGGTATCCGGACGCGTTCGGGCACGGCCGGGGCCAGGGCCTGCGGCCGGGTCCCGGCCGTGGGCGCGGGGTCGGGCCGGCCCTCGTCGCGCAGCTCGCCGAGCAGACGTCGCTGGGTGCCCAGGAGTCCTTGGGCCTGCGAGGGCTGGGGTGGGGGCTGGGGCACGTCGTCGGTGGTGATCAGCCAGATCCCCGCAGCCGCCGCGAGTGCGGCCAGGGACCCGACGGTCCGGTTCCCCCAACGACGTCCGTCCGTCACGTACGTCCCCCTGGTCGGTGTGATGCCGGTGGCGCACGGCGGTGCCGGATCCGGGCTCGGGACGCCGAATCCGGCAGCGCTACGTACGGGTGTGTCTGTGTGTCCGTGCGTGTGTGCGTGTGTGCGGCCCGTGCCGCAGGTCGGTCAGGCCTGGCCGGAGGCCCCCCGGCGGCGCATCACCCACACTCCGCCGACGGCCGCGGCGCCGAGTGCCCCGATGCCGGCCGCGAGGTTCGTTCCGGTGCTCTGGGTGCCGCCGAGTCCGGTCTTCACCGCGCCCTTGGGATGCGCGGCGGAGACGGTGAGGGTGCCGGTGAAGGGACCCTCGACATTGCCCTTGCCGTCGTCGCAGACCACGGACACCTCGTAGGCGCCGGGCTTGGTGCTCGCCGGGACGGTGCCGACGCCGCCCACCTCGTTCTTGAGGGTGGCGAGCTTGACGGTCGGGATGTCGGAACCGGTGGCACCGGTCTTGAAGGTGGCCAGGCCTTCCTTGCCCTTGCAGTTGCCGCCGTCGAAGACGGAGAACTGGCCGCCCGGAGCAACCGGGTTGGGCTGGATCACGACCGGGTTGGCGGCAGCCGACGCCGGGGCCGCCAGACCGAAGCCGGCGGCGAGGACGAGGGCACCACCGGTGAGTATCGAGGACGTACGCATGAGTCTTCTCCCCTTGAACGCGGCCACGGAGCCACCCCCGTGTAAGGCAGGAACCGCGTCTCGGGATCAGCACACGGCCGGCGCCCGTACGGCGCATCCCGGAGCAGCGTCACCCGTTCGGCGTGTCACGGACACGCCAGGGCGTGAGATTCATCAACTTCGCAGGTGAGACGGCATATCCGGTCCATTCGATCATGGCCTCGCAAAATTCGGCCGAACGGATGACAGATCAGGCGTCGGACCCCGCACCGGCAACCGGGGTGCTGGAGAGGGAAGTAGTCCGGTCTTCCGTCCAACTCCGCCTGCTCGCGCAAGTCGTCCTCCGCGGGTACGCCGTCCCCTCACGGCGCTGCGTGCACCGCTTCGACGGCCACGGCCTGGCCGCAACCGTCGAAGCGGACTGCACGAAGGGCCCGCAGCAGGGGCGATCTCCTATCGCGAAAAGGGCGCAGCCATCGAGTGGCACGTGTCAGCCTCAGGGTGGTCGCGCCGCGGCCCTCGCCACATGGGGAGCGTTTCCGCGTCTCCGAGGCCCAGCGAGTGCCGACCCGCCATCAGCAGCCGTACTCCGGGCCCCCTTCCCCGCAGACGCCGGAGCCAGATCCGAGCCTCGATGGAGAGATGGTCGCTGCCTCCCAGGACGAGCAGGACGTCCTGTCCCGCCAGCCACCGGATCGGATCCCCCGTGCCGAACGGCAGGAACGGCATCCCCTCGACCGAGCCGAGCGCCGCCCACAACTCGGCCGGACCGTGCGGGTGCTCGAGTTCCACCACGGCCACGCCGTCGAGGAAGTTGGAGGCCAATCGCTCGGCAGCCGCCCGCACGAGACGCCTGCCGGACTCCCCCGGTCCCGTCACCTCGACAACCCTGGCCCGCCGCACGGCGACGAGCAGTCCGGCGAGTTCCCCCGCACCGTCCGGCACCCGCACCGTGTGCAAACGTCCGTGAGTCATGTTCCCCCCTGATACCTGTGTGACGGCTCCGGCACGAAGGGTCAGTTTCGCGCCACCGCGGGAGTGATTATGCGCCACTCTGGATCAAGGTGTGCACCACGTCCCGGATTGCGGATAAAGCACCGATGACCTCGGATGCGGCATACCGCCAGGCGGCGCGGTGCTGTCGCCCGCGGCCGGATCCGCGGTGCCGCCGGGTCGCGCGATGGTCCGCGTGTTCGGTTTAGCCGGGACTTAAGACCGCCGTAAGCCGGCTGGAAGCCTCCCGGTACCCGGCGGGACCGTGGCTACGTTCGTCGATGTCAGGGAGTCGCATCGTGCGGCGCCGGACCCCAGGGGACAGGGGTGGGCGCCGTGCGTTCCTCCTTCGGCGTTCGAGGACGTGTGCCACCCGTTGAGGAGATCCACCTGTGTCCGCTCGCCGCTCCGCCGTCCGTACCGCCACCCTCACCCTGGTGCCACTCGGCATCGCCGCCTACGCCGCCCTTCCCGCGGCCGCGCACGGATCGATGACCGACCCCGTCAGCCGGGTCGCCGCCTGCTACGCGGAAGGACCGGAGAATCCGAGCTCCGCGGCCTGCAAAGCCGCCATCGCAGCCAGCGGAAAGCAGGCCTTCTACGACTGGAACGCGGTCAACATCCCCGACGCGGGCGGCCGCAGCCGCCAGATCATCCCCGACGGACAACTCTGCTCCGCCGCCAACCCCACCTTCAAAGGCCTCGACCTGCCCCGCGGAGACTGGCCCGCCAGCCCCATGAGCTCCGGACAGCACGCCTTCCACTACAAGGGCACCGCCCCGCACGCGGGCGCCTTCCAGCTCTACATCACCAACAACGGCTACGACCCCACCAAACCCCTTAAATGGTCCGACCTCGAGGACAAGCCGTTCGCGAGCGTCAGCAACCCCCAAATGCAGGGCCAGGACTACGTCTTCACCGCCTCGGTGCCCCAACGCACCGGCCGCCACCTCATCTACGCCATCTGGCAGCGCACCGACAGCCCCGAAGCCTTCTACAGCTGCTCAGACGTGGTCTTCGGCGCCGGCAACGACAGCAGCACGCCAGGCGGATCCTCCACAGGCGGAGCCACCACCGGGGGCTCCGGCACCACTGGCGGTACGGGCTCGACCGGAGGATCGGGATCCACCGGTTCCACCACCGGCTCGCCGAGCGTCCGGCCCACGAAGCCCGGTAAGCCCGGCCGTCCCGGGCGCGGGCGCTGGGACCGCATCGGCACACCCGACTGCCCCTACGCCAAAACCCCCACCGACACGCAGATCGCCCAAGGCACCCCCATGTCCACCGTCGAACACGCAGGCCACGGCGACAACGACCCCCACACCAACCCCGCGTCCTCCACCCACGGCACCCGACCCAACGGCGGTTCCTCCCCCCTCGATGACGAGAACCTCGCCGAAACCGGCAGCAGCAACACCACCCCCCTCATCGCCCTCACCGGCACGGTCGTCCTCGCCCTCGGCATCACCTCCCGGATCGTGACCGCACGACGCCGCGACCGCCGCACCCGCTGACCGGCGGAAGCACCGCCCGCGCGGCCCCACCATCGTGGCCCGGCCCTCCCCTCCCCCCGGAGGACCGGGCCACACCACTCGGAGCAGGTCCCTGGAAGAGATGCCCCAAGACCCGGACGAGACGGACGCGTTGATCGCGGATCTGGAGCGCGCGGTCCACGACGGCGACGAGTCACGGATTCACACCCTGATCACCGCGCTCGCCGCCGTCGCCGACCACGCCGCGCTCATGCGCCTGCGTCGGAAACTGGACGAAGGGCGTCAAGGACCGTGACGGCGCGGCCCGGCCCAATCCCTCACCCGGCCCCGAATTCACCATCCGGGACCTGGCGGAGAGGCCGGAGCTCCCGCCGGAGTGGATCACCATCCGCACCGGGATCGAGCAGCACAGGTGCGCCGGGGCGGACGGGTCGGCCGAGGAGATGCCGACGGCCGCTGGACCTCGTGGACCCCCTGGACCCCCTTGACCTGGCCATGATCAGGATGTCCGGCCGGACCCCGCCCAAGGTCCGGAGGGCTGGAGGCCTGGAGGACTGGAGGGCTGGCTGCCGGGAGGCGGGCTGGTCACCCACGGGACCGGCCTGCCGGAGGTCCCCCGGCTGGTCCTGGACCTGCTGATCGCCCCGCCGGGGCGTTACCGGTGGGCCGCCCGGGCCGGGGAGGAGGGTACCGATCGGCCCTTCCCGGGCCGGGTGGCGCCGGTGGACAGTGAAGGTGGACCCGAACGGAGAACCGCCATGAGCACCAGCGCCATCCACCGGCTCACGTCTTCCCCCGACCGCTTCACCCACGCCCTGTCCCCTGAGCACCGCGACAGTCTGATGGCGCTGGCCCACGAGGCGAACTTCCCGGCCGGCGCGCGCCTGTTCAACCAGAACGGGCACGCCGACCGGTTCTGGATCATCCGGTCGGGCAGCGTCGGCATGGACGTGCACGTACCCGGCCGGCAGGCCGCGGTGGTGGAGACCGTCGGTCCCGGCGAGCTCGTCGGCTGGTCCTGGCTGTTCCGTCCCTTCACCTGGCACTTCGGCGCGGAGGCCATGACGCCGGTGCGCACCGACGAGTTCGACGCGGCCGCCGTGCGCACGCTGATGGACTCCGACCCCGCGCTCGCGTCCGCGATGTGGCACTGGGTGGGTCAGGTGCTCGTCCACCGGCTGGTCTCCGCCCAGATCCGGCTCCTCGACCTGTACGCGCCCCACGGCAGCGGGAGCGTCATCTGAGACAATTGACGCCAGACGTATCCCGACCCGAGGGTGTGGCGTGGATGTCCGATGCACAGCCGGCTGCTGCCGCCCAGGCTTCCACCCGTGTGTTCCTCCTCGACGACCACGAAGTCGTCCGCCGCGGTCTGCGCGACCTCCTGGACGCCGAGCCCGACATCCAGGTGGTCGGCGAGGCCGCGACGGCCGCACAGGCCCTGGCCCGGGGGCCCGCGCTGCGGCCGGACGTGGCGGTGCTCGACGTCCGGCTGCCCGACAGCGACGGCATCACCGTCTGCCGCGAGCTGCGCTCGCGCATGCCGGACCTCGCCTGTCTCATGCTGACGTCCTTCGACGACGAGGACGCGCTGCTCGACGCGATCATGGCCGGGGCCGCCGGGTACGTCCTGAAGCAGATCAAGGGTTCGGACCTGGTCGCCGCCATCCGGACCGTGGCGACGGGGCAGTCGATGCTCGACCCCGCGACGACGGCGCGCCTGATGCGTTCGCTCCGGGACCCCACCGCCGGTAAGCCGGTCGAGGACCAGCGGCTGGAGGTGCTCACCGAGCGGGAGCGCGCCGTGCTCGAACTCATCGGCGAGAGCCTCACCAACCGTCAGATCGGCAAACGCCTCTTCCTGTCCGAGAAGACGGTCAAGAACCACATCTCCCGGCTGCTCGCCAAGCTCGGGGTGGAACGCCGCGTCCAGGCAGCCGTGATCGCCGCCGAAGTCCGCGAGCACGACGAAACCGGTCGCTGAGGCCCGGACTCAGCGCGGAGGGCCGAGCGGGATCCGCCAGTCCAGACGGGTTCCGCCGCCGTCCGGGCGCGGCGAGACGGACAGTCCGCCCCCGCGGGCCTCGGCGCGCTCCGCGAGGTTGCGCAGACCACTGCGACGGCCGCCGTCCGCGACACCCACTCCGTCGTCACTCACCGTCACGGCCAGTACGCCGTCCGCCAGGACGATCGCGACCTCCGCCCGCGCCGCCCCCGCGTGCCGGGCCACATTGGTGAGGGCCTCCCCGAGGACGGCGGCCACGTCGTCGGCGACCGGGGCCGGTACGTCCGTGTCGATCAGCCCCTCCATGCGCAGGGCGGGCGCGAACCCGAGAACCGCCGCCGCCTCGCTGACGGCCCGCACCGCGCGGACCCGGAGTCTGGGGGCAGCGCCCGCAGCCTCGTGGTCGCGGAGTCCGAAGATGGTCGTACGGATGATCTTGATCGTCTCGTCCAGGTCGTCGATGGCCCGGTCCAGCCTCTCGGACGCCTCGGGGTGCCCGACGAAGCGCTGGGCGCTCTGCAAGGTCATCCCGGTCGCGAAGAGCCGCTGGATCGCCAGGTCGTGCAGGTCGCGGGCGATCCGGTCCCGGTCCGCGAGCAGGCGCACCTGCTCGGTGTCCCGGCGGCGGTCGGCCAGCTCCAGCGCCAGGGCCGCCTGCCCTGCGAAGCCGGGCAGGGGCGCGACCTCGACCGCGGTGAACGAGGGCCGCCCGCTGCGGCGCGCGAGCATCAGCACCCCCCGCAGCTTCGCCTTGGTGCCCACCGTGACGGCCACGGCCGGCCCGAAGCCCGTCCAGACGTCCGGCTGCGCCGCGATCCGGGCGTCGGTGGCCACATCGGCCAGGGTGACCAGTCCGTCCCGCGCCAGGACGGCCGCGGTCAGGATCCCCTCGCCGCCGGGCAGCACGATCCCGCGGTGCGCTTCGGCACCGGCGCCCAGGGCCAGCGACCCGCGCAGCTCACCGCTGGGCCCCACCTGGTAGAACACGCACATCTCGGCGGAGATGATGTCCCGGGCCCGCTCGAGCATGCCTTCCAGTACCTCGATCTCGGAGGAGCCCGACAGCAGCGCGCTCGTGAAGTCCGAGCCGGCCGCCGACCAGCGTTCCCGGAGGCGGACCTCCTCGTAGAGGCGGGCGTTGTCCACGGCGACGCCGGCGGCGACCGCGAGGGTGGACAGGACCCCTTCGTCCTCCGCGTCGAAGCCCTTCCCGCCCCGCTTCTCCGTCAGGTAGAGGGTGCCGAACACCTCGTCCCGGACCCGGATCGGCACGCCGAGGAAGGAGCGCATCGGCGGGTGGTGCTCCGGGAAGCCGGCGGAGGCCGGATGCTCCGAGAGGTTTTCCAGGCGCAGGGGCCGCGGATGCCTGATCAGCTCGCCCAGCAGTCCGTGTCCGGTGGGCAGGGCTCCGATCCGCGCCCGGAGCTGGGCGCCGATGCCCACCGGGAGGAACTCGGCGAGTTTCTCGTCGTCCCCCACCACGCCCAGCGCACCGTACTCCGCGTCCACCAGGACGACCGCGGCCTCCACGATGCCGCGCAGCACCTGGGCCAGGTCCAGCTCCTGCCCCAGCGACATGACCGCCTCCAGCAGGCCCGTCAGCCGGTCCCGGGTGCCCCGCGCGTCGGTGAGCTGTGCCTGGAGCCCGTCCGGCCTCGGCTGCGGAATCCGGCTCGCCGACGCATCGCGATCGTCTCCAGCCATGGACACCTCCGGCGGCGGGGCGCGCTGCGCACCCGCCAGACCTTCAGCGTAGTCCTACGTCTCCTCTGACCCACCACGCACCACGGCGGCGACGGCACGCCGCCGAGGACCGGTCAGTCCCCGTACAGGCCCGTTCGGCACTCGCCGAGTGGGCCCGCGGCGGCGGATGGTGGCTGGTGAGGGCTCGCCGCGAGGCGGGTCCGCGGCCGGCGCCGACGGGAGGGTCGCACATGAAGCACGCCAAGGTCGGCTTCCTGATGACCGACGAGGTCGTCTCGGTCCCCGGGAGGGCTCCGTTCGCGGACGTGGCCTCGCTGCTCGTCGAGCACGACATCGGCGGAGTGCCGGTGGTGGACGAGGACGATCGCGTCATCGGGGTCGTCGCGCGGACGGATCTGCTCGCCCGCGACCGCCCCACCGCCCGGGACCTGATGTCCGCGCCGGCGGTCACCGTCCACGGCGAACAGACGGTCACCGAGGCCGCGCGCCTCATGGCCCGGTGCGGCGTGGCGCGGCTGCCCGTCGTCGACGACGAGGACCGTCTGGTCGGCATCGTGACGCGACGGGACCTGTTGCGCGTGTTCCTGCGCCCCGACGACGAGATACGCCGGGTGCTCGCCGAGGAGGTGCTGGCGGACACGATGGGCATCGGTGCCGATGCCGTGAGCGTGCGTGTCGTGGACGGGGTGGCCACCTTGGCCGGCCTCCTGCCCAGGAGCAGCCAGATTCCCGTCGCGCTCCGGCTCGCCGGTCAGTTGGACGGTGTGGTGACGGTCATCGACCGGCTCACGGCCCGCTCCGACGACGCCCGCACCCGTACCGCTCCGCCGGACCGCGGCGCCGAAGACGTACCCCGCTGACGCGGGATGTGGACCGTTCGGCCCCTGCCCGCACCGCCCGCACCGCGCGAGCATGGAGGCGAGGCAGGCTCACCGCCTCCGGTCGCACCGGTACGGAGCCCTGCAGACGGACCCGGGTCATCCCCCCGCTCCGCCACCGCACTTCGTGAGGAGCACCTTCATGGAAGTCCTGATCTTCGCGCTGATCGCCCTGGCCGTGGTCGCCCTGATAGGGCTGCCGATGGCCCTGAAGATCGTCAAACAGTACGAGCAGGGCGTGCTGTTCCGCTTCGGCAGGCTCATCGGGACCCGCGCGCCGGGCCTGCGGGTCATCGTGCCGTTCGCGGACGTCCTGCACCGGGTGTCCTTGCGGATCGTCACCATGCCCATCCAGTCCCAGGGCATCATCACCCGGGACAACGTCAGCGTCGACGTCTCCGCGGTCGCCTACTTCCGCGTCGTGGACGCCGTGAAGTCGGTCATCGCCATCGAGAACGTGGGCGCGGCCATCAACCAGATCGCCCAGACCACCCTGCGCAAGGTCGTCGGGCAGCACACCCTGGACGAAACCCTGTCGGAGACCGACCGCATCAACCTGGGCATCCGCGAGATCCTCGATGTCACCACCGCCGAATGGGGTGTCGAGGTCACCCTGGTCGAGCTGAAGGACATCCAGCTGCCCGACAGCATGAAGCGCGCGATGGCCCGCCAGGCCGAGGCCGAACGGGAGAAGAGGGCCAAGATCATCAACGCGGAGGGCGAATCGATGGCCGCCGCCGCGCTCGGCGACGCCTCCGACACGATGATGGCCCACCCCCTCGCCCTGCAACTGCGCAACCTGCAGAGCCTGGTGGAGATCGGCGTCGACAAGAACACCACCGTGGTCTTCCCCGCCCCGCTGATGAGCACCATCGGCGAACTCGGCGCCTTCCTGGCCCGCGAGAGCGCGGCCGCGACGCGCCAGGCACCACGTGCGGCGGAGCTCACCACGACGATCCCCGGTCCTCCCCAGCCGAACGGAGCCGCCAAGAGCGTGTGACCGGCGGCCGACGCCGCGGCCGGTGCCGCCGTACGGAGGAAGGAATCGTCCTCCGTACGGCGGCACCGGCCGCGGCGCGTGGCGTTCAGCGGGTCACGGCTAGTTCGGCGCCGATCTGCCGGGCCCAGGTCCGGATCCGCTCGGGGTTGCGGAAGTCTCCGGCCTTGCCCTGGCGCACCAGGATCCGGGCCAGCAGGCCGGGGGTCGTGGCCGTGATGCTGCCGCCGAAGGTGACGTGTTCGCGGGCTCCGACCCGCTCCATCGCCCGGGCGGCGTCCCGTACGGGTGTCAGGTCCCGCTGCTCGGCGGAACCGTCCACCGGACCGCTGCTGAACAGCCAGACCGGGCGGTGGCGCAGGTGCTCGCCGTTGCGTTCGGCGCAGCGCCGGGCCCTGTTGTTCCAGCGGCCGGCGTACAGCGAACCGCCCAGGACCACGCCGTCGTAGCCGCGTACGTCGTCCACGTCCTGGGCGGGTGCGACGACCACCTCGAAGCCGTCGTCGCGCAGCGACCTGCCGATCTCCTCCGCGATGCCGGCGGTCGCGCCGTGCTTGCTACCGTAAGCGACCAGTACCCGCTGTGCGTTCACGGTCCGGCCTCCTTCGCTGTCTTCAGTACGGCAGGACGCGTCCCGACGGTGTGCGCAGGTCGAGGGGCGGGGGGCGGTGCGGCCGTGGCCGGGGTGCCGAGATCTGGATCCGAGGCATGGTGGATCACCTCTTCGGGAGCGGAACCGGAAGGGGTCCGCACTTCAGGGTCACCCCGTGGGACGTCCGCGGGGCAGGGCCGACGGGGCGCACCCGGGCCCTCAGGTCTTCTGCACGCGCGAAGGGTTCGAAATGGCCAGGTCGTCGTGGCGCGGCCCGCCGAGTACGACCTTCAGCGCACCCGTGTCACCGGCGCGGGAGAACACCTCGTACGCCTCCTCCATCTGCCCCAGCCCGAAACGATGGCTGATCAGCGACGAGGTCGGCAGGCGTCCGGCCGCCAGCATGCGCAGCAGCATCGGCGTGGAGGAGGTGTCCACGAGCCCGGTGGTGATGGTGACGTCCTTGGTCCACAGGTCTTCGAGGTGCAGGGTCGCGGGCTTGCCGTGGACGCCGATGTTCGCGACCCGGCCGCCCGGGCGGACCATGCGGGTGCACATCTCGAAGGTCTCGGGCACCCCGACGGCCTCCATCACCACGTCCGCGCCGAGACCGTCGGTCAAGTCGCCCACGAGCATCTCCGGTTCCTCGGCGGCGTTCACGACCGCGTCCGCCCCCAGCTCGCGCGCCTTCGCCAGCCGGGACGGCGCGAGGTCGACGGCGATGACGCGGGCCGGCGAGTAGAGCCGGGCCGTGGCGATGGCCGCGAGTCCCACGGGTCCGGCGCCGACCACGACGACGGTGTCCCCGGGCCGCACGTTGCCGTTCAGCACCCCCACCTCGTAGGAGGTGGGGAAGATGTCCGCGAGCAGGACGGCCTCGGCGCTGTCGACCGCGTCCGGCAGCGGATGCACGGACAGGTCGGCGAACGGCACGCGGACGTACTCGGCCTGGGTGCCGTCGATGGTGTGGCCGAGCACCCAGCCGCCTCCCCCGCGGCACTGTCCGTAGCGGCTCTCACGGCAGAACCGGCACCGGCCGCACGCGGAGATACAGGACACCAGCACCCGATCGCCGGGCCGCACCGAACGGACGTCACCGCCGCCCTCCACCACCGTGCCCACGGCCTCGTGACCGAGCACGCGCCCCGGAACCACGTCCGGCAGATCACCCTTGACGATGTGCAGGTCCGTGCCGCAGATGGTCACGGCATCGACGCGCACGATCACGTCGGCGGGATCCTTGATGCCGGGATCCGGCACCTCCTGCCATGCGGTGCGTCCCGGCCCCTGGAAAACGAGTGCCTTCATGACGCCACCTCCCACTGCTCCGCGTGCTCCGGCAAAGGTCAGCTCATCCTGTCCCCGCCAACCGTCCGCGGACAGGGCCGGACGGTCCCGCACCGGGGCCCGACCGTCCCCACCAGGCCCCACCACCAGAAATACCTGGTCGGAACGGCCTTTGATCTCCGCACCGGAGTACGGTGGAGATACCGGGAGTACTTCGCGCATCAGATGCAACTCAGGTGTCGTTTCCGGCGATCAATACACCGGGCCGTCGAACTGCGGACGGTCCGGAGGCAGGTCTCCATCATGACCGTCGTCCTGGAACGCACGGCAGCCGTAACACCTCCCGCTGCCGCTCCCCCTCGCCCCGCGCGTCTGTCCCTCACGCCGAAGACCGCCCTCGCCGGCCAGCTGGACGGCGCCTGGTGGCCCCGCTCCCGTGACCTCACGGCCGAACTCCCGGCACTCGTGGCCGCCTTGGCCGAACCCTGGGGACGCATCACCCGCGTCACCGTGAACCCCACCCGCTGGCCTGTCATCCCGCACACGGTTCCCGTGGTCGGGCACACGGTGCACGTGGGCTGGTTCACCGAACAGGACCCCGACAAGCTGATCCTGCTGTCCTACACCGTCGGCCGCTGGGACCTCCTGGTCGTCCCGCCCGAGACCGGACCCGCCGCCGCAGCCCGTCTGCTGGCCGCCGCCTCCGTCCCCGGCAGCGTCCTGACCGCGGGGGCGCTGATCGCCGCCGAAGCCGTCATCGGCAGACTGCCCGAGCTGCGCAACCGCGAGGACGCCTGGGAGAGCGAGGGCGGGGCGCACACATCCGACATCGGTTCCCTCGCCAGACTCCCGGTCGGACCGCTCTCCGTCGGCGCCTGGTGGTGAGCCCGGCCGGCACCGCCGGCCGGTCAGGACCGTGGCCGGTGCGGATCAGGCCTCCGGGGCAGACTGCTCCGGAGGCAACGCCGGGTCGTCGGCGCAGACCGGAACGAGCGCGTACTGCGGGCAGGGCGTGGTGAAGCACTGCTTGGGCTCGGGCACGCACGCGTAACCCAGGGGCACTGTGATGCCCGCGCAAGCGTCCACCGGCGGAACCGGCTCGGCGTACGTGCCAGCGGTGGTGCCAGCGGCAGTGGCAGTGGCAGTGGCCGCGGTGAGCAGCAGCAACGGCGCAACGATCAGGGGCAGGCCGACCCTGAGCCGTGCAAGGCGATGGATTGTACGGAAGTTGGTCATACGGCTGAGCCAAGCACGACGGGTCCAGCCCGTCCCGGCAGCCACGCACCAGGTCACCCGCCAGAGGCGGCAGCCGGACGATCTGCTCCGGTTCCGGTGGCCCCTGACTCAGCCGACCCAGCCCCAGGGCTGGAGGGGCGCCCCGGCGACACCGCCGTCCCTCTCGACCCCGGTGACGTCCGGGTGTGCCTGCACCGCGGCCAGCTGCGCCTCGTTCAGTTCGGCCGCGAAGCCCCGTAGCACGCTGCGGTAGACGTACCGGGCCTCCGTGATGCCGGTCTCGCGCATCACCCGCGCGGGATCGGCGCCGGGGGCGAGCGTGACGACGTACGCACCCAGCTCCTCGGCACCCGGCTCCGTGCGGCCGGCCCGCGCGTCGAACGCGTATGCGTCGGCGTGCGCCGGGAAGGCGGGAGCGAAGACGGCGAAAGCCAGGGCGGTGGCGGCCAGGCCGCGGCACAAGTTCTTGATCACCACCATGTGATACCGCCTCCGCCGCCACCACAGGGATCCCTGGGGCGGAGACTCACCCGGCCTGAGGATCCGATTCACCGCAGGAACGATGTCCCTCACGCATCCACCCTCAGCACGCTAGCCGGCGTCACCGGCGAACCGGCCTGGAAGCAGCGCTCGGACAACGCGTTCGCGTTCGTTCGCGGCATGCAGGCTGACGACGGCCGGGACGACGCGTTCGTCGTCCCGGCCGTGAAAGTGGATGTACTGCCCGTTCTGCGTGCTCTGCGTGGTTACTCGAAGGAGAGGGTGCCCTGGCCGGGCTGGCTGAGGTAGTTCTGCCAACCCGAGGAGAGGGGGAGGTTGGCGCCGAAGCTGGTGCCGGAACCCAGGTGGGTGGCGACGGTGCCGTCGGTGCCCTGGATGATCAGGTCGGCCTTGCCGTCACCGTTGATGTCCGAGTAGTAGAGGCGGCCCTGACCGGGCTGGCTGAGGTAGTTCTGCCAGCCCGAGGACAGCGGAAGGTTCGCACCGAAACTCGTGCCGGAACCCAGGTGGGTGGCGATCGACCCGTCAGTGCCCTGGATCACCAGGTCGGCCTTGCCGTCACCGTTGATGTCCGGGAACGACAGCCGACCCTGACCGGCCTGGCTCAGGTAGTTCTGCCAACCCGAAGACAGCGGAAGGTTCGCACCGAAACTCGTACCGGAACCCAGGTGGGTGGCGATCGACCCGTCAGGACCCTGAATCACCAGGTCCGCCTTGCCGTCACCGTTGATGTCCGCGAAAGACAGCCGCCCCTGACCGGGCTGACCGAGGTAGTTCTGCCAACCCGAGGAAATCGGCACGTCCGCACCGAAACTCGTACCCGAACCGTTGTTGAAGTGAACCCCGATCGCACCGTCAACCCCGTGGACCAACAGGTCCTTCCTGCCATCACCATCGATGTCGGCGTAGTACAACCGACCCTGACCCGCCCCACCCAGGAAGTTCTGCCAACCGGCACTCACCGTCGTACTCGCACCGAAACTCGTACCGGCCCCCCTGCGAAGCCCGATCGTGCCGTCAGGGCTCAACACCATCAGATCCGCCTTACCATCACCCGAAACGTCCGCACGGGTGGCGGTGTCCTGGATGTTGTCGTAACGGCGGGGGCTGAAGGTGCCGTGGCCGCTGTAGTAGGGGTAGGGGATGCTGTGGTGGACGGCACCGCTGCCACCGGACTCCTCCAACGCGTCGTACGTGGAGTGATCGGAGCTGGTCCACCCGTTGAAGATGACGACGTGGCCGCTGGCGCCCGAGTCGGGGTTCAGGAGGATGTCGCCCGGCTTGAGGGACTCCTTGGCGATGGAGGAGGTGTAGTTCAGCAGGGTGCCGGTGGTCTCGCCCCAGTTGGTCCCGCTGGAGGCGTTCAGGTGCCACGCCATGGAGACGAAGCCCGAACAGTCCGTCCGGTACTTGCCGTTGGAGTCCGTGCGGTAGCTGCTCATGCTGTACGGCACGCCTGCGTCGACCCATGACTGGGCCCGCTCGATGACCTCAGCCCGGCTGATGCTGCCGCCCGCCGAGGAGTCCGCGGCCATGGTGGCGAAGGCACCGAGAGCCGCGGGTGCCGCGGTCTTCCCCGACCGGGCGGCTGCGGCCAACTGCGCTGCCGAGGCAGTGGTCGGGTTGGGAACCGTCGGGGTGAACTGGGTCAGGAAGCCCGGGTTGGCCGTGCTGGAGGCGGCGGCAGCCGGCGTCGGGGCATCGGCGACGGCGGGGCCGGGCGTTGTGACGCCGACCGCACCGACGACGGCTATGGACAGGGCGAGACGACTAAGCATGTTCATGTCAGAATCCTTGATGGGTCGAAGTATCGGAGGCCTCCGGGGACGGAGCCCGGGAGGCGGAACTGCGAAGTGAGGGGCCGCGGCAGGGGATCCCCGCCTTCGGCTTCAGCCCTCGGGGAGCCGGTCGGAGGTGGAACCGACGACGTATCCGAGGCGGCCGATGGGGGCCACGGCGTGCGACAGGAGACTGTGGGCCCGGCCCGACGCGACGGCTTCGGTCTCGGCACGGACGAACAGGACGAGCTCGATGCCGTGCGGGACGGCGTGGGCGCGGATGTGCTCCAGGGCGTGGTCCGGGCGGGCGTGGGCCCAGAGGAGGTCCTGCAGCAGATGGGCGTCCCGGTGGGTGCCCGCGCTACCGGCCGCGCTGAGCAGGTGAGCTTGGACCAATCGCAACAGCCTCAGTCCCAACCGATGCCGTCGCCGAAGGACTCACCCGTGGACGCGTCGGTGGACGCCACGACCGACGCCCCGATGCCGTCCCATCCGATGCCGTCGCCGATCGGCCGGCCGGTCGCGGACCCGGTCGCCGTCACCGTGGACACCGGCTTGTCGTCCCAGCCGATCCCCGTGAGGCCGGTGGCGAGTGCCCCGTTCAGTGCGACGGGCGCCGCGAGTGCGCACAGCGTCAGCGAAAGGGCGGCAGGAGCGAGCAGGCGAGTGGTCCAAGACATGGCGGTCCCCCGGGATGGCCGTGCGGCGATTGAGTGGAGTACGACGAGAGGCGAGAGGCAAGCGGCGAGAGGCGAGAGGCGAGTGCGGACCAGCGGCCCTACGGTCAGGCCGTCGGCGGGATCCGTGCTCCCCGTCGCCCTTCCGGTGAGCACCATCCTGTTCGAGCGCGGCGCGGCCCGGAAGGGATTCGCCCTGGCACCAAGTGGCCTGACCCCTTGGTGCCAAGTCGCCCAGTGGCACGGATGATTCGCGTGCGCTTGTAGTTCACTTCTGCCCCCTGAGATGATCGTGCGGCAGACGGCACCCTTGGTCTGTTCGAAACGGCGGGGGACTGAACGCATGCTGGAGTTCTTGGGGTTGGACAGTCACACGGAGGCGGTCTACCAGGAGATGCTCGCCAGACCGGCCGGCGGAGTGGCCGAACTGTGCGGGCTGCTGGGCCTGCCGGAGAGCACGGTCAGGGGATGCCTGGACCAGCTCGCCGATCTGCAACTGCTGCGGTCCTCACGGGACGACCCCGGCGCACTGCGGGCGGTCAGCCCGGAGCGCGGACTGGAACTGATCCTGCGCCGCCAGGAGGACGAACTCCTGCTCCGCCAGCAGGAACTGGCGCTCGGCAAGGCGGCCGCGGCGAGGGCCGTGGCCGAGTACGCCTCCTTGCACACCGACGGCGCGGCCGGGGGCGCTGCCGACGCCACGGAGCGACTGGTCGGGCTCGACGCCATCCAGGCGAAGCTCGAAGTGCTCACGGAGGCGCTCAGCGAGGAGTGCCTGTCCGTCATGCCGGGTGCCGCCCAGTCCCAGTCCAGCCTCGACGCGTCCCGCCCGCTGGACGAAGAGGCACTGGGCCGCGGAGTCAGCATCCTGACGCTCTATCAGGACAGTGCGAGAAACGATCCGGCGACGTACGCCTATGCCCGGTGGATGACCGAGCTGGGCGGCATGGTCCGCACCTGTCCCGTCCTGCCGCCCCGCCTCCTCGTCTTCGACCGCGAAGTCGCCATCGTGCCCCTCGATCCGACCAACAGCCGTCTGGGCGCCCTGTGCACCCGGGAGCCGGGGATCGTGGCCTCCCTGGTCGCCCTCTTCGAACAGACCTGGCACACCGCCGTCCCCCTCGGCACTGCCCAGGCTCAGGGCACCCAGACGGGTCTCACCCCCGGCGAGCAGGAGCTGCTGAGGCTCCTCGCCGCCGGAATGACCGACGAGAACGCCGGGAAACGCCTCGGCATCTCACTGCGTACCGTCCGCAGGCAGATGGCCTCGCTCATGGAACGCCTCAACGCCTCCAGCCGCTTCGAAGCGGGCCTGAAGGCCGCGCAGAGCGGCTGGCTCTGACCCGTCAGTTGAAGGTGTTGGTCTGCGTGTTACGGTCGCCGATCTGCACGCCCTTGGCCTCCCGGGCATCCACCACCTGCGCCGGGGCGTGCGGACCGGCCGTGCCAAGCTCCCGCAGCAACGACAGGGCGGCGGCCAGGATCTCCTCGTCCCGATCGGCACCGGACGCCGTCAGCTCCTCGCGCAGACGGCCCTGCCAAGACTCGGGATCGGCCTCTGCCGCCTCCAGGACGTGCGCACTGCCCGCACCGCGAGCGGCCAGGCGCCGCCGTACCGCCTCGCGCAGATCGCAGTACGCGTCCCGGATGACGCTGCTCGCGGTGTCGGTGAGCCCCGCCGAGGTGCCGGCCGCCAGCGCGGCCACCACCAACTCCACACCAGTCATGTTCACCCTTCGTAGCTGATGGACCCGGCATCGGAAATGCGGTCGGGCACGGTGAGTTCGGCCGTCCGGGGATCCGGAATCCAGCCGGACGCGGCGCGCCGGAGCTGCCACGTCTCGGACCAGGCTCCCGTCACCTGACGTACGGACCGGCCGTCCTCCGCACCGGCCCGGATGGTCAGCTCACCCCACGGAACGTGGCCGCTGAAGGAGTTTCCGGCGGCGATGTCGGAGGCGCCGAACCGCACCGGCCCCTGCTGCCCGCCGATGTAGGTGCCGATGTGCAGGTAGGTCAGGTCGCGCCATCGACCCGCGCCGAGCCAGCTGCCACTGCTCAGCATCGCCCGCACACCGAAGCCCGGCGTGCCGTCGCGCTTGCGGGCCGCGAACTCGTTCAGGTGGGGGCCCGTTCGCTCGATGTGGCGCGCCAGCGGGTGGTAGTCAGGGACCACACCGTCGGGTTGGAGTGTCCACTCCTCTTGCCGGTCGCCGGAGACCACCAGGCGCGCGGGCACTTCGGAGGGCGGAGAGGGGATGTCGAACCGCAGCCGCAGGAACGGCTCTTCCCGCTCGCCGTTGCCGACGATGCCTGCGGCGTGCCCCGTCAGGGTGTTGGCATCGCCGCGGACGTGGTCGGACGCGGTGATGAACGCCTCGCCGAAGTGGCGGTAGGGTCCCGTCGGTTCGACTCCCTCCGCGTACCAGGCGAAAGCGACGCCGGACAGGTCCGGGCAGTGCAGGAAGTTGGCGAACTTGACGCAGCGGACGCCGACGAGCGAGCCGTCGTCCGCCGAGACTGCCCGGTAGCAGCTCACATGTGGACCAGAATCGAACACGTTCTCTCCCCGTCAGACCTCGGCCTCTTGAGCGCCGTCGGGTAGACAGCGCAAGAGGTACACGCCCGCCTCGCCCACGGCACACAGGAGCGGCTGCGTGGGATGCCAGGCCAGTTGCAGCAGCGGGCTGAAGACGCGCAGCCCGCACCAAGGCGTGTCGCCGCCCGGACGCCAAAGCCACAGGCGGTTCTCCCCGATGTCCGTGGTGGCCAGGGTGCCGTCGGGCGCGAACGCGCAGCTCGTGACACCGCTGGCATGACCTCCCAAGGTCTGGCGCAGCGCACCCGAAGCCGCGTCCCAAACCTTGGTCGTCCGGTCGTGTCCGGCCGAAGCGATCAGCGTTCCGTCGGGTGAGAACGCGCAGCTGCTGACGAGGTCGGTGTGGCTCGCGAGGACCGCGCGGGTCGCTCCGGTGCCGGATTCCCATACCCGGACCGTGTGGTCGTGGCTGGCCGAGGCGATCAGGGTGCCGTCCGGGGAGAAGGCGCAGGCCGAGATCGCGCCGGTATGACCGGTGAGCACGCGGACTGGTTCTCCCCCGGCGGTCCTCCAGATCCGGACCGTATCGTCGTGGCCGGCTGACGCGATCAGCGTGCCGTCGGGTGAGAACGCACAGGAGGTGACGAGGTCGGTATGGCCGGTGAGGACGGTGCGCAGCGTTCCGGTGGCCGTCTCCCAGACCTGCACCGTGTGGTCGTGGCTCCCCGACACGACCAGCGTGCCGTCGGGTGAGAACGCGCAGCTGCTGACGAGGTCGTTGTGGCCTTCGAACATCTGCCGCAGGTCGCCGCTCACCACGTCCCAGATTCGGACCGTGCGGTCGTGGCCCGCCGACGCGACGAGCGTGCCGTCCGGGGAGAACGCGCAGGCGTACTCCCACTTCACCACGTGCTGCACTTGGCGGGTCTCAGCCTCTGTCTGCCAGAGGAGGACCCTCCAATCGTGGCCGGCGGTGGCCAGGAGCGTGCCGTCCGGGGAGAACGCGCACGAGGTGACGGCCTCGGAGTGCCCGGCGAGCACACTGCGCTCGGTGCCGGTCGCCACGTCCCACAGCCGGGCGGTCTGGTCGTACCCCGTGGTCGCCAGCAGCGAGCCGTCCGGGGAGAAGGCGCAGGCCGACACCGCCTCCGTGTGCCCGGTGAGCACGCTGACGGGGCTGACCGTGGTGACGTTCCAGAGGCGGACGCTCCGGTCGTGGCCGGCGGTGGCCAGGAGCGTGCCGTCCGGGGAGAAGGCACACCCGGTGACGGCCTCGGAATGGCCTGCGAGCACACTGCGCTCGGTGCCGGTCGCCACGTCCCACAGCCGGGCGGTCCGGTCGTACCCCGTGGTCGCCAGCAGCGAGCCGTCCGGGGAGAAGGCGCAGGCCGACACCGCCCCCGCGTGGCCGGTGAGCACACTGACGGGTTCGGCCGTGGTGGGGTCCCAGAGGCGGATGCTGCGGTCGTGGCTGGTGGTGGCCAGGAGCGTGCCGTCCGGGGAGAAGGCACACGAGGTGACGGCCTCGGAGTGCCCGGCGAGCACACTGCGCTCGGTGCCGGTCGCCACGTCCCAGAGCCGGACGCTGCGGTCGTGGCTGGTGGTGGCCAGGAGCGTACCGTCCGGGGAGAAGGCACAGGCCGACACCGCCTCCGTGTGCCCGGTGAGCACACTGACGGGGCTGACCGTGGTGACGTTCCAGAGGCGGACGCTCCGGTCGTGGCTGGCGGTGGCCAGGAGCGTGCCGTCCGGGGAGAACGCGCAGTGACTGATCCCGTACGTGTGACCGGTGCCCACCCCGTACGTGTGGCGGGTGAGGGTGCGAAGTACGCCCAGGGCGGCCTGATCCGGCGGCGGCCAGGCGGGAACCAGCAGTGGAGCGGCCAGGTGGGAGCGGTAGTCGGCCGCTGGGGACCGGAGCTCCGGGACACCGCTGAGATAGCAGTGGAGCGTGGCGTCCAAGGCCTCCGGTGGATCGCTCGGCGTCAGCAGGTCGGTCATCGACCCGAGCGCTCGCCGCAGGGTCCGGGCGACGCCGGTGGGCACGTCGGCCAAGTCGGCCTCGACAGGCACGGACGAACCCAGCTTCGTCGCTTTCGCCGCCACCCAGCGGAGGTCGCACACCAGGGAGTTGCGCTCTTCCGCCCGGCCTGAGCGCGCCAGATGGTAGGGCAGATGGTGCCAGAGGTACGTGACGTCCCGGGGCATGGACCACCAGCGCGTCCCCGGCTCCCTGGAGGCGGGCAGAAGCTCTGCGGCCGTCCGCACCATCTGCTCGTGGCGGGCTTCGGTCTCTTCCCCCGTCAGCCGGTGGCGCAGGAAGGAGCCGATGATGTCGTGCAGCCGCACCGCCGGCGCGCCATCGCGCCAGCCTGGTTGGACGAGCCTCAACCGGACGAGCCGGGCGCGCAGCTTCTCGGCCTCGGTCGCCGATAGTCCGCCCGTGGTGCGCCACAGACGGAAGAGGATCTCAGACGGGAGGTTGGAGTCCTCGGGGATGATGGCCAGATCGAAGTAGCAGCTGCGCTCGTGCGGCGTGAGCAGCGCCAGGCTGGCGTCCACGGTGGCCGCGATCGCGTGACTCCGGTCGTCCTCGTCGCCGGGATCCAGGTCGAACATGGCCGGGCCACCGCTGCGCAGTTGCCGAAGCACCCACTGCACCGCCTGCCGTACGTCTGCCCCTGCGGCCAGCTGGTCGAGCAGGGCGGCGTTCACCAGGCTCAGCAGCAATGGCCACCGGCCCGTGGCGGCGACGAGCCGGCCGAGCAGGTCCCGGGGCACTTCACCCACGCCCTCGGTCAGTGCGGCGATCGCCTGATCGTCCGTCATTACATCCACGAAGACAGACACTCCTCTCCGAGGCGCGACACCCGAGTTGCGGGTGGTGACGAGGCGTCGGCAGGCGCGTCCACCGATCATGAACGGTGCGAGCTGCTCCGGCCGCCACACGTCGTCGACCACCATGAGAGTTGCGTCGCGGGCATCGAGCAGCTCACCGAGTCGCCCTCCGGCGACTTGGGGATCGGCAGTCTTCACCCCATCGCCTGAGAGCATCTCACAGAGCCCGCCGATCAGTTCGGCCAATCGCGCGCCGTGCCGTCGCTCGCCCACCGTGACCCAGAGCAGCCCGCCGGTGAAGCGTTCGGCCACCCTGGGGTCCTGGCAGAGCAGTGCCGCCAGCGTTGTCTTGCCGAAGCCGCCCGCGCCTTCGATGGCCGTGGTCAGTGTCGTGGGCCCCGCGTCGTCCCGGGTCACTCCGTCGAACAGCGCCGCGGAGAGGTCCGGCCGTGCGATCAGCGGGCCGGGCAGTGCCGGCGCCATCCACGGCCGGAAGGTTCGCGGGCGCGCGGCGTACACGTTGACCTGAACACCGCCGTCGCCGATCTGCACACCTTGCGCGTCACGCGCGTCGACGGACGCACGAGCAGCCGACTCCTCAATGATGACCGACCACCTCATTATTCACCGCAGGTTGGCCACGCAACTCGCTTGCCACATCTGATGCTTGACGTGCCATCAGGCATCAGTGTGCCGACTGTCGGGTCCCGCCGGTAGGCCGGGAACGTGGCGGGCGTGCGGCCGGTCTCCACGATCCCGCCCCTCGGCCGCGAGGGGGCCGAGCGCCGCGGCGTCAGGTGGTACGGGCTCCCCGGATCGCTGTGCCCGCGCTGTGGAGGCTGGCGAGGGACTGCCTGTACGAGGCCACCAGGCCGACTTCCAAATGGCTGATCCCGAGCTCCGCGCAATGGCTGCGGACGATGCCCTGCGCCTTGCGGAGGTGCGGGCTGGGCATGCTGGGGAAGAGGTGGTGCTCGATCTGATAGTTCAGTCCGCCGAGAACGATGTCGGTGAGCCTGCCGCCCCGGACATCGCGCGAGGTCAGCACCTGGCGGCGCAGGTAGTCGGTCCCGTCCGTGCTCCGCACGGTCGGCATGCCCTTGTGGTTGGGGGCGAAGATGGAGCCGAGGTAGATGCCGAAGAGGCCCTGGTGGACCACGAGGAAGGCGATCGCCTTGGTCGGCGGCAGCACCAGGAACAGGGCACCGAGGTAGGCGAAGACGTGCGCGAAGAGGAGGGTGCCTTCCCAGGCCCGGTTCCTGAGCGACTTGTCGGCCAGTGACCGGATCGCGGACAGGTGGAGGTGAAACCCTTCCAGCGTGAGCAGGGGGAAGAACAAGTACGCCTGGAAGCGGCCGAGGAGCCGGGGCAGGCCTCGTGCGGCGCGTGCCTGGTCCTGCGTCCAGACGAGGAAGGTCGGAGCGATATCGGGGTCGAGTTCCTCGTTGTTGGGATTGGCGTGATGGCGGGAGTGCTTGTCCTGCCACCAGCCGTAGCCCAGGCAGATGCCGAGGTTCCCCGCGAGGCGTCCGGAAACCTCGGTGGCCTTCCGCAGCCGGAAGACCTGCCGGTGCGCGATGTCGTGCGCCAGAAGGCCGACCTGCCCGAACACGAAGGCGAGGAAGGCGGCGACGGGCAACGTCCACCAACTGTCGCCGATCAGCACGAACGCCACCCAGCCACAGACGTAGAGCGCCGTCACGATGGTGATGCGCATGGCGTAGTGCGCCGGTCGGCGGTCCATCAGCCCGGCGGCCCGGATCTTCCTGGTGAGGCGGGCGAAGTCACTCCCCGTTTCCAAGCCTGCGGGTGAGGGTGTGGTCGTGGGGCCCGTCGACTCTGGTGAAAGCATGATCGGAGGTCACCTTCCGTGATGGACGGTCGCCAGATCGTGGCGCTCCGGGGCAGGGCCAGGCGCGCCGGACTGGGCGCCCGGACACCCCTCACTCATATGCTCCACCCGGATCCGGGGGTTCTGCTGACCGACGACCTCTTCGGCCACTCCCGCGTCACGGACCGTGACGGTCGTTCCGTCGCCGTGACGGTCGCTCCATCGGTGACGGCCCGCCCGTGGTCGAGCGCGAGCACCGCGCCCGCATGGGCGATGGGGCCGTACGGGGCACTCGGCTCGTCCGGACGGTTCCCGCCCTGGAGACACACCCGGACCGGGACCGGATCCGGAGCGGGCGCACCGGCGCTACCTCGTGTACGTCACGAACTTCGGCGACGGCACGGTGTCGGTTCTCGACACCGCCGGCAACACCGTCACCGACACCCTCGACGGCTTCTCCACTCCGGTGGGAGTGGCGATCGGCACCAGGACGGCCGGCGACACCCCGACCGGCCTGGTGCCGAAGGCGGAGCGGTACGCGAAACAGTACTCACGCGGACCCGCCGGCCCGGCCGGCGGACGGGCGGCCTCCTTTGCCCGGTGGGGCGCGGTGTGCCGCCGGGCGGAGCGGTCCACCGACGGGGAGAATGGCGGCCGTGAAGGGCAGAGGAAGCACCGCCGCAGGCGCCTCTCCCGGCGCTGCGGGCAACAGCGGCGGGCGGGCGCCCCGGCTCCGGTTGGCCCCGGACAAGGCAACCACCTTCACAGCCATGGTCGTCGCCGTCGCGATGATCTTCGTGGACCAGACGATCGTGAGCATCGCCGCTCCGAGCATCATCGAGGAGCTCGGCCTCTCCTCGTCGGGGATGCAGCGGGTGGTCAACGCCTACCTGCTGGCGCTCGCCGCGTTCTTCGCACTCGGCGGACGGCTCGCCGACATCTTCGGGCTGCGCCGGATGCTGGTGGTCGGCACGCTCGTCTTCGTCACCTCGTCCGCATTGTGCGGTTCGGTGCCGACCGGGGAATTCGCCGAGGGCTGGCTCGTCCTCTTCCGCGCCACCCAGGGGCTGGGCGCCGCGCTGGTCTTTCCCGCGGCGCTCGCCGTCGTCATCAGCGCCTTCCCGGTCGACGAACGCGGCCGGTGGCTGGCCCTGTTCTACGTCCTCGCCGGATCGCTGACCGCCCTCGGCCCGCTGCTCGGCGGGTGGCTGACCGCCTGGACCTGGCGGGCGATCTTCTGGGTCAACGTACCCATCGCCGTCCTCTCGCTCGTCCTCACCGCCGTGGCCCGGGTCCCGAACGTCCGGCGGCCCGAACGCCTCGACCTGCCGGGCGCCGTACTCGTCGCCGTGGGCCTCGGGCTGAGCGTGCTCGGTCTCCAGCAGGCGTCCTCCTGGGGCTGGTCGTCCCCGGCGACCTGGGCGTGCATCGTCGCCGGCCTGGCCGTCCTCGTGCTGTTCTGCCGGCACGAGCTGCGGACCGACCAACCGCTGATCAAGCTGCGGGTCTTCCGTGACCGTGCGTTCACGGCCGATGTGCTGGTGCTGTTCTTCGCGATGGTCGCCTTCGTCCCGGTCATGTTCTTCGCCTCGGTGTACGCGCAGATCTGCATGAGCGCCTCGCCCGACCAGGCCGGGCTCTACCTGCTGTACTTCTTCGCGGGTTTCGGGCTCTCGGCGCAGCTGGGCGGCCGGATCCTCGACAAACGGGGCGCCCGGCCCGCGATGATGCTCGGCAGCGCGGTCGGCTGCGTGGGCTTCGCCCTGTGGGCCTGGAAGCTGACCGACCTGGCGCCGCACGACCAGTGGCCCTACGCCGCGCTGGCCGGAGCCGGCATCGGCCTGCTGCTGTCCCCGGCCGCCACCGACGCCGCGAACCGGTCGATCGACGCCTCGTACGGTGAGGTCACCGGTATCACGCAGACCGTACGCAACTTCGCGGCCGCCGTCGGCATGGCGGTCTTCGGGTCGGTCCTCGTCCACGTCACCACCAGCCGGGTCACGACGACACTGACCACGACGGGCATGGCGGAGCCGGCGGCCCGCAGCGTGGCCCGCGGGGTCGCGGAAGCGATCACCGGCCACCCGGACGACCACCGGCCCACCGGCGGCGGGCCGACCGCCGCGGCGCTGCGCAGCGCGGGTCAGGCCGTCCGCATGGACTTCGCCGTGGCCAACCAATGGGTCTTCTACGGCATGGCCGCCGCCATGGGCGCGGCATTCCTGTGCACGTTCCTGCACCCGGGGACGCGGGTGACGGGCGGGCCCGGTGAGGCCGCGGAGGCGGGCCGTCCGCTCAGCTCCCGCTCCTGCGCGACGCCCGCCAGGCCTGGAGGGCGATGGAGACGCCGGAGCCGATGACCCATACGACGGTGGGCCAGGCGGAGATCCGCTCGAACAACCCCTGGACCCCCGGATCGGGCCGAAGGCCTGTGAAGACGGTGAAGACGAGGGTGGTCACACCGCACGCGACGCCGAGGCTGCCCCAGAGCGGCCGGTGCGCCCGCCGGATCAGGCCGCCGAGCAGCAGGGCGCCCACGCCGCCGGTGAAGAAGCACGTGCCGGCGGACAGGAGGTGGAGGGCCGGGCGGAGGTTGTACGGGTTGAAGCCGCTGGACAGGAGTCCCAGACCGCTGACGGCGAAGGCGCCGAACGCAAGATTCCGTGCCCGGCCCGGTGCCACGATCGCCGCGTTGAGCAGCGCACCCGCGGTCAGGCAGGCACCGCCGATGATCCAGGCGGCGTTGGCGTCCTCGTGCAGGGGCGAGCAGAAGCGGACCCCTCCGACGTGTCCGCACCGCGTGACGCCGAGCGCCGAGATGATCTCGTGCACCAGGCTCTGGTTGGTCGCGCGCGGAAGGACGATCAGGTTGTTCACGATGAACATCTGGACGAGGGAAGCCCAGAGGATTCCCCCGGCCACGAGTCGTTTCGACGCCGTGATGGTGAGCTCGCGCATGTGAGGGACCGATCGACGGAGAGTTCCCGCACCCGGCGGATTCGGGTCGCGCCGCCTGGGCCTTCGGGTCTGTGCAGCCGTCAGACCGTCCGGTGACCGCTCGTCACAGTGTGTCCCCTCACGGGCCGTCGGGGCGTCACCCCGGTCCGGCGAGTCTGCGCCCGAGGTGCCTCCATCGCAGCCCCGTCTGCCCGGACGGCGGGGCGTGGACGTGCCCTACGCGAACCCGCCCCACACGGCTGCTCCGCTCCGCGCGTCACCGGCAGCGGTGTCGATCCGGTACGTGTCGTCCTTCGCATCGCGTCCGCCGGCGGCGTGGTCGTACTGGCCGGCGAAGACGTGCTCGCCGGGCGGGACGGCCCTGCCGGGTTTGAGGGTCCACCGGTAGACGAGGAAGTGGCCTTCCTGGCGGGTGGAGAGGTCGAAGTCCGCGGCGGGGCGGGTCCGCCAGCCACCGGTGTCCCTCACCCCTTCGGTGAGGGCGATGCGCAGCTCCACGACGAGCGCGGTGAGCGGTTTCCCCGTCTTGAGGGTGACGTTGCTCTGTGCCCAGTAGGCGTTGCTGTGGGGGTCTACGGAGCCGTCGGCCCAGAGCGGACGGTCAGGGTCCGGCTGCCCTGCGTCTGCGGCGCCGCGCGTCCGTCGGCGGGCTGGGCGGCGGCCGTCGGGTTCCGTGGCGGGTCCGGGGTGTGGACGACGGCGACCACCGTGAGGGCGCTCAGCGCCAGGGTTCCGGCGGTGGCCAGGGTCGCGAGGACGATCCCCGGCCCGGACGGGGTGCGGGTGCGCTCGCGGTTCCACGGCTGGCGGGTGGTGCCGGGACGGGCCGTGCCGCGCTCCACCCGCGCCAGCATGCGGGCCCGGTCGGGCAGGTGGGCTTCGGCGCTCTCGCGCAGCAGGCCGCGCAGTTCGTCGGTCACCGGGCTCCCCTTCCCACCAGCTCGTCGGCGGCCCGGGCGCCGAGCAGCCGCTGCAGTTCCGCCGTCCCCTTCGAGGTCTGGCTCTTCACCGTACCCACCGATATCCCGAGCGCCGCCGCGGTGTCCTTCTCCGAGAGGTCGAAGGCGTACCGCAGTACCACGCAGGCGCGTTTGCGGAACGGCAGCGTGTCCAGCGCGGCCCGTACGTCCATGACGGCGGCCATGTCCGGGCGTGGTGGCGTTCGAAGAACGCGTGGACATCCGCGGCCGCCTCATCTTCGGTCATGGCCTCGGTACGGCCTCTCGGTGCGACGGGGGCGTTGTCGGGCAAGTGCCGGAGCGTAGCAGTCCGCTCGATCGTCCGTTCGGATGTCCGGGTTCGCCCGGTCCTGGTCCGCACGGTGCCGCCCATCAGCCCGTCGGGTTCCAGCCGTCGGTGCCGGCCAGGTAGGCGCGGGCGGTGTGGGCCGCGGCCCGGTCCGGGCCCAGCTGGGGCCGGTTCGCTCCGGTTCCGGCGCCGGGGCCCGTGTGCGGCGCGGCGAGGTATCCGCCCGGTCCGCCGGCCGCGGCGCCCCGGTCGCGCAGGGTGATGTTGACGTGGTCGTAGACGGCGGTGGCGTTGCCGAAGACGAAGACGAAGTCGCCGGCGACGAAGCGGTGGCGGAAGTACTGCCGGTACTGGCCGGTGGCGGAGGGGGCCCAGTTGAGGACGGTGTCGCCCGCGGTGGCGGCGTCGACGGCGGCCTGCACGGAGCGGTGGACCGCGGAGCCGCCGGTGGTGCCCGTACCGCTCGCGGCCCAGCCGTCACGGGCGGGCAGCACGCCGTGGGCGAGGTCCGCGGGTGCCACGGCATCGGCCTGCACGACCAGCGGCACGGCGCCGAGCCCGGCGGCGACCAGGACGGCCACCGCGACCAGGACGAGCCTTCGGCGTCCGGTCGGGCGGCGATGGGGGGAAGCGGACATGGGCGGGGGCTCCTCGGGATGGGGCGCACTGTTCACCCCTCAGTTGCCGCCGGAGCCCGAAAGGTTGCCGCGCATCCGCCGAAACCTCTCGCGGCCTCTTCGACCCCGCACCGACCCCGTGTCCCCGCCCGCGCCGTCTCAGAGGTCCGGCCGCTCGGCGGTGGGGGCGTCGTGGGCGGTCTCGTAGACGATGAGTTGCTGGCCCGGGGCGGCGCGGACGTCGAAGGATTGGTACGTCACGGTCAGGGGGCCGGCCAACGGGTGGTGCAGGTGCTTGGTGCCCTGGGTCTTGCCCAGGACCTCGTGGGTGGTCCAGAGGCGGGCGAAGTCCGGGCTGTTGGCGGTGAGGGTGCGGACGAGGGACCGCAGGCGCGGGTCGTCCGGCGTGATGCCGGAGGTCTGCCGCAGGTGGGCCGCGGTGGCCCGGGCCGTGGAGGCCCAGTCGGTGTAGAAGCCCCGGCCCGCGGGGTCGAGGAAGACCATGCGCGCCAGGTTGTCCGCCGGCGCGAACGGTGAATGCAGGTCCTCGGCCCGGGGGTTGGCCGCCAGGATGTCCAGGGTGGCGTTGATGACGAACGCCGGGGAGTCCGCGAAGCCGTCCAGGAGCCGGCGGAGGGCCGGGCTGATCCGGGCCGTGACCGGCGGGTCGGCCGGGGGCGTGCCGCCCAGGCGGTGCAGGTGGGCGTGGGTGTCGGGAGCCAGGCGCAGGGCCCGGCCGAGGGCGTCGAGGACCTGGGGCGAGGGATGGCGTTCGCGGCCCTGCTCCAGCCGGGCGTAGTAGTCCGCGTTCACCCCGGCCAGGTCCGCGACCTCCTCCCGGCGCAGGCCGGCGACCCGGCGTACGCCGTGGCTCACCAGGCCGACGTCCTGCGGCCCCAGGGCGGCCCTGCGCGCGCGGAGGAACTCTCCGAGGAGATTGCCGGGCACGGGGGCGGGGGCGGGCATGGGGGCGGGCGCGGGCGCGGGCATGGGAGCGGGCGCGGGCATGGGGACGGTCACTGCCAAGGACACGGGCATGGCCACAGGCTAGGGGGTGGGGAGGTGTGCTGCCTGGGTGTGCCGCGTCCTGGTTGGCCGGACGCCGCTTCCACAGACTCGGTCCGGCGGAGTCATCCGCTTCGAACGAGGAACGAGGAGCAGGACAGCTATGAGAACCGAAGCCAAGGTCGTGGCCATCACCGGAGCCAGCAGCGGGATCGGGGAGGCGACGGCCCGGCGGCTCGCTGCCGACGGCCACCGGCTGTTCCTGGGCGCGCGGCGCACCGACCGGCTCGACGCGCTGGTCCGGGAGATCACCGAGGCGGGTGGCACCGCGGCCTTCCAGCGGCTGGACGTCAGCGACGCCGCCGACGTACGGGCCTTCGTGGCCGCCGCCCGGGAGCGGTACGGCCGGGTGGACGTGATGGTCAACAACGCCGGGGTGATGCCGCTCTCGCCACTGGACGCGCTCAAGGTCGACGAGTGGGACCGGATGATCGACGTGAACCTGCGGGGCGTGCTGCACGGCATCGCCGCCGCCCTGCCCGTGATGCGCGCACAGGGCGCCGGGCACTTCGTGAACGTCGCGTCCGTCGGGGCGTACGAGGTGTCGCCGACGGCGGCCGTCTACTGCGCCACGAAGTTCGCCGTACGCGCCGTGTCCGAAGGGCTGCGCCAGGAGTCGGACGGCACCGTGCGGGTCACTCTGGTCTCGCCGGGCGTGACCGAGTCCGAGCTGGCCGACGGGATCTCCGATCCGGCCGCCAGGGAGGCCATGAAGGCCTACCGCGCCGTGGCGCTGCCGGCGTCGGCCGTCGCCGACGCCATCGCCCATGCCGTCGCCCAGCCCGCCGAAGTCGACGTCAACGAGATCGTCGTACGTCCTGCAGGGAGTGCCCGATGACCGCAGGGAAGTACGAGTACGAGTACGGGTGCGGGCACGAGGACCTGCTGAACCGATTGCGGGTCCTGGAGGACAAGGAAGCGCTGCGGCGGCTCATGATCCGCGGTTGGCGGGCGCTGGACCGCAAGGACTGGGGGGCCTGGATCGACTGCTGGGCCGAGGACGCGGTGCTGGAGTTCGGGCCGTGGGGCGAGGTCCACGGGAGGGAGGCTGTGCGGGCGAAGGTGGCGGAGGCGGAGGCGCACTTCCCGAGCATGCAGCACCACATCCTGAACATGGACTTCCAGGTGGACGAGGACCGGGCGACGGGCATCGGGTACATGTGGTTCGTGGCCGTCACGCGGAGCGAGCCGAGCACGTCGACCTACTCCATGGGCGGTCCGTACGACTGGGAGTTCCGCCGGGGTCCGGAGGGCGGCTGGCTCCTGGTCCGCCAGCGGCTCGGCGTCTGGTGGACCGACGGGGAGGAGACGCCGCAGGGCCTCGCCGGGCCGGGCGGCCGGTGACGCACCCGCGTTCCCCCGGGGCGTGACCCGCCTGTTCGCGGGTCAGGTCGGCGCTCGGCGAGGAGGGCGCGCAGGAGTTCCGGTTGCTCGTGGAGTTGCGCGTCCGCCTGATCGCTCATTCCGTACGCGCTCCTCCGGTGGCCGCCGCGGCGGCCACCGCCGCACACCACCCCCTTGTGGCGCACGCCCGTGAGCTGCGGGGCGACCGGCCCGGTCGGCACCGTCCGGGTGTCCGCAAGATGCGCGGCGCCGGGTCGCGGCGGAGCATGACCGTGAGCCCTGACCGACCATCGGCGATCCGCTCGCAGCACCTTGCCGGCACCTCCAGGAACGGATGGGACACGATGCAGACCCAGAGGTACGAGCTGGTCTTCACGGACGGTCCCGAGGAGGGGCAGGACATCGTGGTGGTCTCCGTGACCGACCGGATGGGTCCTGGCGGCCACCCCGTGTACGCCGACGAGACCGGCATCGTCAGGGCCGAGATCAGCGACCGCGGCGAGGTCCGCGTGCTGCCGAGCGGAGGCGGCCAGGAACCGGCCCGGCAGGTGCGGGCACGGGCCCTGCCGTCCTGACCCCGTCGGCGTGACCGTAAGAGCGCCCGTGCCCGGCATCCCCGCCACGAGCGCCGCGGCGAGGCCCGGCTCCCGGCGGTGGTGGCGACCCTCGCGGCCATCGGCCTCTCCCTGGCCCTGCCGCAGCAGCTCCCGGCCGCCCCGCGCTACCTGCTCCCCGCGCTGGAAGTACTGCTCCTGCTGCCGCCCATGCCATCAACCCGCGACGGCTGACCCCCAGACGAAGACGTTCCGCGTACTGTCCCTCGCACTCGTCCTCACCATCGCGGCCGGCAACCTGGTGGCCCTCGGTCCGACTGGGTGCCCACGCTCATCGACTACCTGTACGTGTCCGTCACCAACTCCACCGCCTTCAGCCCGACGGACACCATGCCTCTGTCCACGCGGGCGAAGCTCATGATGGCGGTGCAGAGCGTGGCCGCCCTGATGACCTCGCTCCTCGTGATCGCCCGCGCGGTGAGCAATCTGAACTGAGCCGAAGTGTGCGGAGACGGACTCCGGCACGCCGGGGCGCGCGGCCCCGCCCGTGCGGACGGCTCCGCCCGTGCGTACGGCCCCGCCGGGCTCCCCGGCGGAGCCGCGCCCGTCCGGAACGCGGAGGTGTGCGTCAGATCGAGCCGACGACCTTGCGCGGGGTGATGCGGACGACGACGCGGGGGGCGTCGTCCTTCGACGCCGGGTTGAAGTCCGCGTAGTCCTTGCCCGTGTACTTGCGCGAGAGGTCGTCGATCAGTTCCTGACCGCCTTCCGTGGTCAGCGAGGCCGAACCGCGCACCTCGGCGTACGTGTACGGCGCGTTCGCCGGGTTGATCATGACCGTGACCCGGGGGTCGGCACGCAGGTTCTTCTCCTTGCGGCGGCCGACGGTCGTGGAGAACAGCAGGTCTTCGCCGTCCCGGGTGAGCCAGGTGATCGACAGTTGCGGGCTGCCGTCCGGCTGGATCGAGGCCACGGTCGCGAAGACCGGGCTGTCGTCGATGAGCTTCTTCAGGTCGTCGGAGAGTTCGGCGGACACTGAGCGGGTTCCTTCCCTCGGCTGGCTGCTGTCCCCGGACCGACCTGCGCCGGTGGGGATCAGCAAGGGCAGCCTGCAAAATCGCGGCTGCCCCCGGCAAGTTGCCGCGGACCCGGAGCCCGCCGCGCACCGCGGTTCGGGGCGCCCCCGCACCGGGGCGTGGCCGGGCCCGTCGCCCCCGGCCCGCCCGATCGCGGTGCTTCGGAACCTCCACCCGTACGGCCGCATCCGGACGACGGGGGCGTCCGGACCGCGCCCCCTCCTACTCCCCCAGTCGGGTGTTGATCAAGTACTCGGCCTCCTCGGACAGCTTCTGCCGCCGCCCGTCCTCGCCCTCCTGCCGCATTTCCCCCCGCAGCGCGAGCTCGGTACGCAGGATCGTGGCTCTGGGCACCGGGACCCTCTGGCCCGGCTTCTCCGTGAACGGCTGCAGTTCCGCCGCCAGGGCGTGTGCATCGTCCGAAGTGCCACGCCGCAGGGAAAGGAACACCCGGGCAAGCCAGTCAGCCGGAACCTGCACCATGAAGTCAGTCATGCAGGAGCAACGATCCACGCCCTTGCCCGTGACGGCAGACGACCCGCACGGCCCACGCTGCCGGCCACCTCCTCCGGTGACGGGCGAAGCCGGCGGGGCGGTGCGTGCAGGAGCCGTTCGTCGCGGCCACGAGTCCGCATACCACCTGGTTCACCCGCAGATGGAGGCCCGAGGGGTCCCGCCAGGCGGCTGCGGCTCATCCGCCCCTGGAGCGCCAGCAGCCGGAAGGCCCGCTCCCACTCCGTCCGGGCCTGTCGACTCCGCCGGCCTTGACCAGGCGTGTTCAGTCGGGCGCTCAAAGCCATTGCAAGATCAATGGCACCCGGCACGGGCCGGTTCCCACAGGAGGTTGCACCATGCCCCAGAGCGACGACTGCGAGGACCAGCCGGACCTGGTCATCAACACCCTAGGTGGCCAGGAAGACACCCAGGACGCCCAGGACTGCGCCGAGCCGGCCCCGCAGACCGCACCCCGGGGCTTGATGGACCAGGGTCAGATGTAGCCCGACCCGTCCCGGCGGGGGTCGACCCCGCCCCCGGGATCACGGAGCGCTCGCGACAGGAGTGCCCGTTTTGCGTTCTACCTATCAATAGGTAGAGTGGCGTCATGAGCAGCACCCGCACCCGCCTCCTGGATGAGGCGACCCGCATCGTCCGCCGTCGCGGCTACGCCGGTTTCAGCTATGCCGATCTGGCGGCGGCGGTGGAGATCAGGAAGCCCAGCATTCATCACCACTTCCCGACCAAGGCCGATCTGGGGCTGGAGATGGTGGTGGCCTACAGCGCCACGTTCCTGGGGCGGCTGCGCGCGGCCGAGAAGGGTGGCGCAGGGGCGGCCGGACTGCTGGAGTTCTACGCGGGCCTGTACCGCGAGGGGCTCACGGAGGGTCTGGCGTGCCTGTGCGGGACGCTGGCAGCCGAGACCGAGGCGGTTCCGGCCGAGGTGCAGGCGGCGGTGGCGGGGTTCTTCACCGCAAACCTCGACTGGCTGGAGGCGCGGATCGCGCAGGGCGCGGCGGACGGAGAGCTTGCCGCGGCCGCGGATCCCCGGCGTGCGGCGCAGGGATATCTGGCGGCGTTGCAGGGTGCGGTATTCACCGCACGCGCGCTGGACGACCCGGCACTGTTCGACGGCGTGGCGGGCTCGGCACTCGCGGCGCTCAAGCACTGAACGGCACTGGACCGAGCGGGCCGGCCTTCCGGCGGTCGCCTCTCACTGAAACCTACCAACTAATAGGGAGATTCGTCATGTCCGACTTCACCGGCAAGAAGCTCGTCGTCATCGGCGGCACCAGCGGCATGGGGCTCGCCATCGCCCGCCGCGTCGTGCGGGACGGCGGCAGCGCCGTGGTCGTGGGCCGCAGCCAGGAGCACGTCGACGCGGCGGTCGCGGAGATCAGCCCGCTCGGGCCGATCACCGGCATCGCCGCCGACATCACCGACCCCGACGACCTGGCCGCCTTGCGGAAGACCCTCGCCACCGCGCACGCCGACGCGTCGCTGCTGGTCAACGCGGCCGGGGTGTTCGCACCGAAGGCGTTCCTGGACCACACGGAGGCCGACTACGACCGCTACCAGGCGATCAACCGGGCCACCTTCTTCCTCAGCCAGACCGTCGCCGCCGGGATGGTGGAGCAGGGTACCGGCGGGGCCGTTGTCAACATCGGGTCGATGTGGGCACACCAGGCCATCGCCGCCACTCCGTCTTCCGCGTACTCGATGGCCAAGGCCGGGCTGCACTCGCTGACCCAGCACCTGGCCATGGAACTGGCCCCGCACGGCATCCGGGTCAACGCCGTCGCACCCGCCGTCGTACGCACCCCCATCTACGAGGCCTTCATCCCCAAGGACCAGGTGGACGCCGCCATCGACAGCTTCGACGGCCTGCACCCCCTGGGCCGGGTCGGCACCCCCGAGGACATCGCCGCGACTGCCGCACTGCTGCTCTCCGAAGAAGCGGGCTGGGTGACCGGGGCGATCTGGGACGTGGACGGCGGCGTCATGGCCGGCCGCAACTGAGCGGAAGGCGGGGCACGACCGGGCAGCCGCACGGGCGCACCGAGCGGCTGACCCGGTGCGTCGGCTCGGCTCGGCTCGGACTCCCTGCCCGGCGGTGGAGACATCACACCGTGCCGAGGCGGCGGAATTCATGGACGGCCCGGGGGAACGAAGCCGAGAGGATGTCCGATTGCAGCTGCCCGTCGAGGGAAGCCGCGAGGAACTGCGCGCAGGGAACATCGAAATGCTCCCAGCGGTCACCGCGCGCCTCGTTCACCATGACGGTCCACCGGTCGGGTTCAAGGCCCGGCTCGACGAGCCAGTAGAGGCACTCGCCGTTGTCCGTGGTCGCCCAGGGGATGACTCGGGCACCCGCCGCCTCCAGCTCCGCCGGCTTCCTCTCGAATTCCCAGAGGCCTTCGAGGTCTTCGGCCTGGCTCTCCGCCCATGCGATGAGGTCGTAGTTCTCGTTCGGGCAGTCCGGCTCGAGGACGTACAGGTAGTCGTCCCAGTTGCTTCCCCCGTAGACGCGGATGAGCTCCTTGTAGTCAGAGGGAAGTTCGATGCCCAGGGTGCGCTCGACCTCCCCCCAGTCCTTCCGGCGGGGCTCGCTCGGGGCTGGGACGATGTCGTGAAGACGGGTCAGGGCGTTGGTCATGGCGGGTTCCTGTTACCGGTGTCCACGGGCCCGGCCGTCACCGCGGTGAGACGGTCCTCGGTGTCCCACCCGTGGCGCCGGATGACCGGTTTCCGGGAGTCCTTCGCCGTCCCTCATGCCGGCGTCGTTGGCTCGAGGCGCAGAAGCTCTTCCTCGGAGCAGCCGGAATCAGGGTCCTCCACCAGGCAGAGGTTGAAACCTCGCCCGTCGCGCCGGACCTGAGCCGACATGAGGCAGGCGCCTTCCGGATCCTCGATGCTCAGGGCGACGGTGTCGCCACTGGTGAACGCTTCGTCGGCGAACATGGAACCGGCGGCGGTCGGAGCGCCGTAGAAGCTCCAGTGCCCAGTTGCCGCGTCAGGGCACGATGTGCCTCCCAGCATCGCGCTGTTCAGGGCTTCTCCCGTCATTCCGCGGTCCGCCCCCAGATGCAGCCGAGCGCCGCCCGGACTCCTCCACTCGCCCGTGAGCGCCGACTGGTCGACAAGTGCCGCGACTCCACCTGCGTCGCCGCAGGCAACGCAGGCCCATGCCAACGCGGCGACCAGAACCGACCACCGTCTCGCTGAAGTACTCATCCGCATCCCCACCCCACACCCGACTGAACACGTTCAGAATAGGGGGCGGGTTGAGACGTCCTCACAGCGGGAGGGGCTGCTGGCTTCAACGCCTGGTTTCGGCCCCACTTTCCCCGGCTCTCGACGACGAGGTCAATTTTTTCCAAGCCAGGGCTGCCCGGTCCACGTACAGTCACGCCTCCGGAGTGCCCACTGAGCAGCTCAAGTGGCCGCCCAGCGGCTCCGGCTGGGCGGGTCGGCGAACCTGCCGGCAGCGGATGTTCACCCACGTCCACACCCTCGCCCGGCCGGCCACACCGGTTCGGGCAGCGCCCACAGGAGCCCGTATGCGCAGATTCCGCACGTCCTTGCTCGGTGCCGCGGTCGGCCTGGCCGTTCTGGCCGGTACCGCACAGGTGTCGAACGCGTCGCCGAACACGGCTGCGCCCACCCCGGCCCAGTACTTTCAGGCCGCCGCCAACACCGGTGTGCAGTTGGGGTATCCGGGGGTCATGGCGGCGATAGTCGACGGGTCGTCGAGGACCTATGTCACCGCCGGTTCGAACGTGCGCGGTTCCTCGACCCCGCTGGACCCGGCCGCGAAGTTCCGGATCGGCAGCAACACCAAGACGTTCACGGCCGCGGTCGTCCTCCAGCTGGAGGCCGAGGGCAAGCTGTCGCTGAGCGACACGGTCGCCAAGTGGCTGCCGAACGCGGTCAAGGCGAACGGCTATGACGGCAACACCATCACCATCCGGGAACTGCTCAATCAGAACTCGGGGCTGCCGGATTACATGCCGGCGTACAACTTCGACTACTACCTGATGCGCAACGTCAACGCGCACTACACGCCTCAGCAGCTCGTCAGCACGGCCCTGACCCAGAGGTCTCCGAAGCCGCTTCCCAGGACGTTCGAGTATGCGAACACGAACTACGTGCTCGCCGGAATGATCATCCAGGCGGTCACCGGCAATTCCCCGTCGGTGGAGGTCACCAACCGCATCATCACCCCGTTGAACCTGACCGGCACGAGCTACCCGGAATCGTCCGTGGACATCTACGGCAACTTCCTCCGCGGCTGGATGTGGCCGGCGGTGTGGTTCGGGTACCAGCCCCCGATCGCGGACGCGACCCGGTCCAACGTGGAACTGTTCGGCCCGGCCGGCGCGATGATCTCCACCCTCCAGGACCAGGGCACCTTCGAACGTGCCCTCCTGCAGGGGCAGGTGCTGCCGCCCGCCCAACTGGCCGAGTGGAAGACCAGCGTGCCGATCGGTACGGACACCCACAACCAGTACGGCCTCGGCGTCACCCACTGGCAGCTCCAGTGCCCCGACGGCCCCGGACCGTTCGTGTGGTCGCACGGCGGTGACGTGATCGGCTACCACAGCCGCTGGTTCGCCAGCGAGGACGGCACCAAGCAGGTGTTCTACGCAGCGAACGAGCACCACGGCCTGAACCTCGACGAGAGCGCCGGCAAGCAGAAGCTGATGGAGGGCGCCCAGAACGCCATGTGCGGGCTCCTCAAGCCGTAGGACTCACCGCGCAGCCGGTGTGGCCCGGTGTGCTCCGGGGATCCGCATTCTCGGTACCGTGACCATCTGCCGCATGGAGTGTCCATGTGTCCGGCTGGTGATGAGGCGGCAATGAGTGAACTGACGAAGCCCGAGGTCGACGTCCCGGAGGGGGACGCTCCCACCGAGCTGACCATCCGGGACCTGGTCGTCGGGGACGGGGCCGAGGTGAAGCCGGGCATGGTGGTCAGGGTCCACTACGTCGGGGTGGCCTTCGAGTCCGGGAAGGAGTTCGACGCCTCCTGGGACCGGGGCCAGCCGTACAAGTTCGCCCTGGGCAGCGGCAAGGTCATCAAGGGCTGGGACCGGGGGGTGAGGGGGATGAAGGTCGGCGGTCGGCGCGAGATCATCGTGCCCCCGCGCCTCGGCTACGGCAATCAGTCGCCCTCGCCGTTGATCCCGGCGGGCTCGACGCTGGTCTTCGTGGTGGACCTGCTCGACTCGTACTCCAGCACGGCCGGGTGGAGCAAGGCCTGAGGGCTGTCCCGTACAAGTCCTGAGGGCTGCCCCGCCTGAAGTCGATCACCGGCCAGTGGCAGAAGGAGCCCGACGAACCGATCCTCCAGCAGCACATCCGGGACGCCCAACAGCTGACTGTCGTCCTGCGCTTCTGCGTGGACGAGGGCGTCGAACTCATCTTCGGCTGAGGTTGAGGAGTGCCCGGACAGCCGAACCCCACCACGGCCGCGGTTGCGGTTCAGTCCTCGGTTCGCGGACGCGGGGCGGAGGACTGAGACGGCTCCGGCAGGGAAAGTGATCCGGAGCCCGCTTTCAGCCGTTGCCGACAGAGTTCGCCGGATCTGGTGATTCACCGGCCCGCAGCGCCTGCGGACGGAGCTCTCTCCGGCAGGGTCGGCCATATGAAACACCACTTTGAGCTGCAACATCCTGCCGAGTCAGCTGATTTCCACGGGCGCGGTCCCGGCCCGTTCTTCCCGGATCGTCGCCCGACGGCGCCGGGGATCCGGTCACTGGATCGAGTGGCGTGTGACCTGGGTGTCCTCGAGCCGTTGGCGGAGCGCGTCCACGCCCGGGACCGGGCCCGGCCCGAGGGCCGAGGAGCGTTCCGCTTCAACGCCGGGCCGACGGGGCTGGGCACTTCCGCGGCGCGGGTGGTCGGGCCGCCGACTGCCGAGTCCGGCGCGCCGACCCGCTTGACCGTGCTGTGGACCCGCAGGCGTGCGGCCGGCTCCGCTCTGGCGGCTCATGTCACCGCGGTGCGCCGTCGCCTGGCCGACAGTCCGGGATCGCACCGTCCCGGCGGCTGGGTGTACGACCCGGAGAAGACCCTGGCGGCCATGAGGAGCGATCCGGCCGGCTGGGGACAGCAGTTCGCGCCCTGGATGATGGAGTGCGCCGAGATGGTCGAGCACGGGCGGGCCCTGCTCGGAGAGGTCCGTGAAATCCGTGGCCAGGGCGTCGGATTCACCGCATCGGGTCGGGTCGGGCTGGTCCCGGTCACCGTCGGTGCGGATCCGGTGGGAGCGCTGCTCGCCCGGGCCCGGCTGGGGGAGAACGCGGGGCGGTCCACCAAATCGCACCTGTCGACGTGCAGTTCCGCGGACTGGGCCGCGGTCATGGACGAGTACGGGCTCCAGGGCGTGGCGGCGTATCCGAACTTCGCGGCGGGCGCCTGGGGCGGCGGCCTGATGCCGGACATCTACGACGACTGGCGTCAGGACTACGTCGTCATCCTGATCTACGGCTTCTACCTCGAGTACAACATCGACACCGCCTACGAGGAGGCGAGCGGCAACAGCCTGAAACACGAGATCCTTTCGCTGTGGGACATGCCCCGGCTTCCTGCGGACCTGGCGGCGCGACGGGCGCACGTGGCGGCCGACCTCGCCTTCTTCGACGTCAAGCGGCGCGACGAGGCCGACGCCCATGAGACGCGTACGAGCGGCCTGGCCGCGTGGGTCTACCGGGACCGGGACACCTGGCGCGACATGAAGGCGGCGGACAGCGGCTACTTCACCTACTACCTGTCGTGCCTGCCCGGCTCCGCCGGCCGCGACGACATGATGCTGACCGGCCTGATCGCCGACTGGGCCGACATCGGCCCCGATCTCCGCTTCCAGGAGTGCGGCCAGTCGGTCCTCGCGCTGACCCGCGGTTCGGTCGTCATGGCGGACCTGCTGGACTGCTACGAGCGGACCGTGTGGATGTTCAACACCCACTGGACGGAGACCGGCGGCATCCGTCCCGAGCGCTACGCGGCATGCACAGCGGTCTTGGCCGTCGGCCCGTGGCTGCTCGGCAACCACCGGCACGACGTGTGGCGCTACTACGCCATCGCGGCGGACCTCTCCCACCTCGCGCAGCAACGGGACCTCGGCGCTTCCGGCCAGCTCGCGGACTGCTACGGCGAGGACCTGACCCCGACCACGCCGGTCAACAAGCCGCGGATCGGCGTCCCGAGGCGGGATCTGCCCTTCGACATCGAGATCGACGGCGTCCGGCACACCGGCGTCGTCAAGCTGCACACCGTGATTTGTGACGCCGTCGCGAGCGGCGTCCTGCCCATGAGCGTCGTCGAGTACGAGTTCGTCGTCCCGTGGCTGCTGCGGGAAGGGAGGATCTCACCCGCGGCCTTCCTCGCGCACATGGACCGCGCCTACTGCCGTCACTTCACGCAGCTCATGCGGGCCGGGCACGAGAGCGACTTCAAACGCCCTTTCAGCGAACCGATGTCGGCGCTGATCATGGAGCAGTGGTGGCACGGCATGCACTTCGCGATCGGCGCGGGCAGCCTGGTCGAGGCCCAGCCCGACCAGATCGCCGGCGACCGAGCACACGGCTAGCCGTCTCTTTCGGAGCGGAGTCACCTCCATCGCTCCGACGCCTGCTGAGCCGGTCGCTCCACCGAATCGACAAGGAGCGGCCAGGGTACGGGTACGGGTACGGGTACGGGCGCGAGTCCGAGGTCGGCCATTGCGGTCACGCCGGCCGCGGCGTGCGCGCCCCCGGCGAGCAGGAGCGTGCGCGCCCACTGGTAGCTGCAGCCGGCCGCCCCGGGCATCCGGGTGCCCGGCGAGGACCGCTGCATCGGCCCGGAGCGCCGTGTACCAGTGCAGCCAGACCCAGCAGACCCACTTCCACACCTGCTCCGGCTCGGGCGCGATGCGCTCCAGGGCCGCGTGCGCGTCGCCGTGGTGGAGCAGGACCATGGCGTCGAAGACGGCGCCGTGGCCGTGGTGGTGATCCTCCTTGCTGCCCGTCCGGTCGGTGATCGCGAGCCAGGCCGCCCGGGCCTCGTGGTCGCCGCGCAAGCCGTGGATCATCGCGACGGACGCGGCGGCCGGACCGAGCGAGAACGACCTTGCCGGCCGGCCTGCTCCCACGCGTCGAGGAAGCGCACGCTGCTGGTGAGCACCGCGTCGGCACGGACCCGCGAACGCGTCCGCGACCAGCAACCAGGACGTGGCGTGGTCGCCCACCTCGGCCAGCTGCGGCCGGCCCGCGAGCTGGCTGGCCCACCGGCGGGCCGCCGACAGCTCGCCCGTGCCGACGGCGGTCGCGGCGGCCATGGCGAGGGCGTCGATGAGCTCGTGGGTCCGGGCAGGGGTGCTCGGCGCCGAGGTCAGGATGCCGATCCGGGCGCGGGCGGCGGCCGCGGCCGCGAAGCCCTCACCGGCCCGAGCAGCGCCCGAGTGCAGTAGCCGGCGGCGGCCAGCGCGAGGATGCCCGCCACTACGCCGGACGCGACACGACGGCGGTGACGGTCGGCGGGAAGCAGCCTCACGTGTTCGACCATGGCTGATTGCGTGCGGTCAGCACGCTCAGATATTTGACGGTTCATCAGATGGGGATGACAGTACGGCCCATGACGACTCAGGTGATGCGTGAGGCGCACGGTTCCGGCCGACAGGTGTGGGGTGCGGTGCTCGCCGCCCTCGCCGCGTCCGCTCTGTACGCGGGAGTTCCGGCGCACGCCGCCGGGGCCGTCCCGTACGACGCGCGGGCGGCCGAAGTCACCGTCAGCGGAACGCATTTCGTCGACGGCTACGGGCGCGAAGTGGTCCTGCGCGGGTTCAACGTCTCCGGCGAGACCAAGCTGGCCGAGAACGGCGGCCTGCCCTTCGCGAGTGTGGAGGACGCACGGAAGTCGGCCCGGGCCCTGCGCGAGCTGGGTGGAGCGAACTCCGTAAGGTTCCTGCTGTCGTGGGCGGCGGCCGAGCCGGTGCGCGGGCAGGTCGACGAGGTCTATCTGAGCCGGGCGACGGCGCAGATGCGGGAGTTCCTGGCCGTGGGGCTGCGCGTGTACCCCGATTTCCATCAGGACCTCTTCTCGCGGTACGTCTTCGACAAGGACAGCTGGTACTCCGGCGACGGAGCACCCCGATGGGTGTTCCAGGCGGGCGGCTACCCGCGGGAGTCCTGCGGGATCTGCGCCCACTGGGGCCAGAACATCACGCAGAACCAGGCGGTCAAGAGCGCCATGGGCGATTTCTGGGCCAACCGGAACGGCATCCAGGACTCCTTCCTCGACACCGCCCAGGCGACGATGACGTACCTGGCGGCCCATCTCGACGGCACGGAGTTCGCGGCGATCGCCGGGTTCGACCCGTACAACGAGCCCTACGCGGGGCAGTACGCGAGCGGCGAGGACGGCGCCGCCTGGGAGCAAGGACGCCTCTGGCCGTTCTACGAGAAGTTCCGCGCACGCATGGACGCGGCGGGCTGGCAGGGCAAGCCCGCCTTCGTCGAACCGAACATGTTCTGGAACTCCAACCTCTCCTTCATGAAACAGACCGGCGGCCTCACCGGCGTCGGAACCCTGGGTCCGCGGTACGTGTTCAACACGCACTTCTACGACCAGGCGCGGATGTCCGGCTTCTTCAACCTGTCCAAGGCCAAGGACGGCGAGTACACCGCGGACTTCGACTCCGTACGCAACAAGTCCACCGCTCTCGATTCTCCGGCCATCGTCAGCGAGTTCGGCCATCCGCTGACCGGCACCTCATCCGACAAGGCCCCGTCCGTGGGCAAGGGCCAGTACCAGGCGCTCGACAGCGGACTCGGCGGCCGCACCTGGTGGCAGAACCCGGCCGCGGCCGGACCCGTACTGTCCGCGACCCAATGGCAGTGGGACATCCACAGCGGCCGCCACCACGAGGCGATGAACGACAACCCGAACAAGATCCGCACCACGGGCGACGCCTGGAACGACGAGGACCTGTCCGCCGTACGCCTCGACGACAGCGGCACCCCGGTACTCCGCCAGGACCCGCGTCTCCTGGACCGGCTGTACCCGAGCGCGGTCGCCGGCCACACGCTCGCCTTCCTCTACGAGGACCGCTCGCGCGACGCCGGCAAGACCATCACCTGGAGCCAAATCCCGGCCAACATGCCGGAGTTGGCGCGCCTGATCGGCTCCGAGCTGCCGTACGGCGTGCTGGTGTGGCGTGGCGGGAACGCAAGCGCGCCGACCGAACTGCACCTGCCTGCCGGCTTCGATCCCGCCACGACCACGGTCGTCTCGGACCTCGGCACGGTCACCGGCCCCGGGACCACGGGAGCGATCGCCCTCGCCCCCGAGCCCGGCGGCACCAACGCCCGCCGGATCCTCCTGTCCGGCGCCGCCGAAGGACCGCACTTCGCACTGGTCAGCGCCGCCCCCGCGACGGCCGGGCAGCGTACGGCCGTACAGCAGGAACTCGCCCGATGGGCGGCGGCCGCCGGCCTCGGATAGCCCGGGGTCACGCGGCCGGGAGGGGGTTCTGGTGGTAGCGCTCGGCGCCGTCCCGGGCCGACTCGCGGACCGCTGCGTAGCCGCGGTCGATCATGCCGGCCTCGTACGCGCGCAGGGCGGGGATGAGGGGTTCGCCGGTGGCGGCCCGAGCGAGGACCTCGGCCAGGGCCGCGGCGTCGCGCAGGGCGGTGTTGGCGCCGGCGCCGCCCGCGGGGCTCATCGCGTGGATGGCGTCGCCGAGGAGGGTGACCCGGCTGGTGGGCCAGGCGGGGATCGGGATGCTGGTGCGCAGGGTGAGGGGGAAGACGGCTTCGGGGAGCCAGTGTTCGATGATGGCGCGAAGCCCCGGGTGCCAGTCCGTCGTCATGTCCAGGGCGAGCTGGTGGAGTTGGGGGCTGGTGAGGGTGCGCAGGTCTTCGTGGGGGAAGCGTTCGGTGCGGGCGCCGAAGTAGCAGGCCATGTAGTCGCCGCCGTCGTGCAGTTCGGCGTCGGGTGCGAGGCGTGCGGCTGCTTGTGCGGCGGGCTCGTGCGGCTGGTGGGGGCCGATGCCCATGTAGCGCTCGCGGGAGCCGACCAGGGGTGTGAAGACGTTGAACATGACCTCGGGGAAGAGGGCGCGGGTCTCGTCGTTGAGCGGGACCTTGCCGTAGACCTGGCGGACTCCGCTGTCCATGATCTGCGCGTGCGGCAGGTACTGCCGGCGTACGACGGAGTTGATGCCGTCGGCGGCGACCAGGACGTCGCCGGTGGCGGTGGTGCCGTCGGCGAAGTGTGCGGTGACCGGCCCGTCGCCGTTCTCGGAGGTTTCGTAGCGGACGAGCCGCTTGCCGAAGACGACGTGGTCGCAGAGGCCTTCGGCGAGGATCTGGCGGAGGGTGCGCCGGTCGACGGAGATCGGGGTCTCGTCGGGGTCGTCCTCCAGGACGCGGGTCTCGTTCAGCTGGTCGTCGAGCTTGACGATGCGCAGCGGCGGGTAGCCGGCGGTGGCGCGGAACAGCTCGTACAGCTCGGCGGGCAGTGCACCGCGCAGGATGAGGTCGCCGTCGGGGTCGATGTACAGGCGGTAGCCCTGGCTGCGGGTGAGCAGAGCGTCGTCGCGCTCGAAGACGGTGACCCCGACGCCGCTGCGGCGAAGGCCTTGGGCCAGGCAGAGGCCACCCAGGCCGGCGCCGATGACCATGACACGGAATTCAGACATGACAGTCCCTTCCTCAACATGCTGATGGAAGGGACGCACAGGGCACTACCGGCAGGAAACCGGCGTGCTGAGAGCGCGAGCTCCGCCCGGACTTACCACTCACCGGGAACCGTTCTTTCGCGCGTCCACCAGCCACCACGCTAACAGCCGCAGAATGGGACGAAAAGGGACTTTAGTCCCGGTCGGCACGACGCCGTCGGCCCTCCCGCGCATTGAGCCCAGCGACGACGGCCGCCAGGGCGGCGAGCGCTGCCAGCGCCGGGATCCGGGTCGCTGCGGGCAGCAGCGCCATGACGACCGCGGCCGCTGCGAGGCAGCCGGCCGAGGTCCCCCGGGCGGTCGGCCACAGGGTGAAGGCGAGTGTCGCGAGGTACAGGGCGACCCCGCCGAGGAGGAGGGCGGCCGCGCCGAGCGGGAGGTGGTGCGTGGGGTGGGCCACGACGTCGGCGAGGCCGACGGCGACGGCGAAGACGGAACCGACGAGCGGTAGGTGGGCGTAGGCCAGGTTCCGGCGGACCGCGTCGGTCTGCACGCGGGCGGTGTGGACGGCCCGCTCGTAAGCGCCGATCGCGAAGGTGTAGTAGAGCCACCACAGCCCGCAGGCCAGCACGAACGCAACCACCACCGCGGTGACCAGCGCCGCGTCCAGGTGCGGGGCCTTCGCCGCGGCCAGGCCCACGTCGATGAGCGACTCGCCGAAGGCGATGGTCACGAACAGGCCGAACCGCTCGGCGAGGTGGGCGTGGTCGAAGCGGATGAGGGCGAGGCGTTTGCGGTCCACGGCCGGCGCGGCCAGGGCGATGAGCATGGCCGCCGCCCAGATGAGCTCCCGCGCGGTGCCCTCGGTGAAGGCGCCGACCACCATCAGCGGTCCGGCCACCACCGCTGCGGTGATCGAGGTCGGCAGCACCCTGCGGTCCCCGCGGGAGGCGGTCACGACGATGACGAGCCGCATCACCAGGTAGACCACCGCGAAGAACATGCCGCGCTCGCCGTACGCCTGCGGGATCGCCATGGCCACGAGCAGCCCGCACAGTGCGGTCGCGAGGATGCCCAGCCGGCCCGCCGTGGTGTCCACGTCGTGGGTGTTCGCGTGGATCGCTACGTGCACCCACGCCCAGTACAGGGGCACGAAGACGATGACGGCCCGGGCGACGCCGGGCCAGCCGTGGTCGTCGTGGAGCAGTTCCGACGCCTGCAGGGCCGCGAAGACGAAGACCAGGTCGAAGAACAGCTCGGCCCAGGTGACGCGCCGCTCGACGGCCTCGGTTCCTGACACATCGAGACCATAGAAGAATCCGGCCCGGCCACCGCGCGACGCGGCGCGCCCAGCCGGGTGAGCACGGATGTCTTCGGCTCGTTCCGGCTGGGCGCGTGCGGTCAGCCCTGCCGGCGGCCTCCCGGGCGTGGCAGCAGGAACGAGGTCAGGAAGGCCAGGACAAGGAGGCCCGCCCCGCCCCACAGGGTGGTCGTCATGGTGGCGGTGTAGGCGGGCAGGGACGTGCCCCGGCCGAGGGAGGAGAAGAAGACGGTGCCGAGTGCGGCGGTGCCGAACGCGCCGCCGAGCTGCTGGACGGCGGTCAGGGTCCCGGAGGCCGTGCCGGTCTCCTCGGGGTCGACGGCGGAGAGCACGGTGTCGAAGAACGGGCCCATCACCAGCCCCATGCCCAGACCGGCGACGGTCAGGGCGGGGGTGAGGGACCAGATCGTGACCGTGGTTCCGGCGAGGTGCAGGGTGAGGACGAAGAGGGCCAGGCCCAGGGCCGTCACGCTCACCCCGGTCTGGATGACCTTGCGGCCGAGGCGTTCGACGATGCCGTGCTTCTCGGAGATCTGGATGACGGCGAAGCCGAGGATCATGCCGAGGGACCAGGGCAGGCTGCCGAGGCCGGCGTTGAGCGGCGAGTAGCCGAGTCCGGCCTGCAGGAAGAGGCTGAGGACCAGCGAGAAGCCGGTCAGTGCGGCGAAGATGACCGCGCCGACCACCAGGCCGCCGGAGAAGGCCCGCTTGCGGAACAGGGCGGGCACCACCAGCGGATCTCCGCCCGCGCTCGCCTTGTGCACCTCGTAGCGGCCGAAGACGCCGAAGAGGGTCAGGCCGCCCGCCATGGAGGCGAACGTCCAGGCGGGCCAGCCCAGTTCACGGCCCTGGACCAGCGGGAAGATCAGCAGCAGTGCGGCCGCCGAGGCCAGCGCGACACCCACGAGATCGAGGCGCGGCGGGACCGCGTACCGCGATTCCGGGAGGAACTTCCAGCCGCCGATCAGGGCGAGCAGCCCCAGCGGCAGGTTGACGGCGAAGATCGTGCGCCAGCCTGCGCCGAAGAGGTCGGCGTCGATCAGTACCCCGGCCATTACGGGCCCGCCGACGGTCGCCAGGCCCAGCACGGGACCGAACATCCCGAACGCCCGGCCCAGTTCACGGCCGTCGAACATCTCCTTGATGATGCCGAGGCCCTGCGGGATCAGCACCGCGCCGAACAACCCCTGCAGACCGCGCGCACCGATCAGCATCCCGGACGACACCGAGACGGCGCACAGCATCGACGCCGCGTTGAAGCCGGCGGCGCCGATCAGGAACATCCGCTTGCGGCCCACGATGTCGCCGAGCCGGCCGCCGGTGATCAGACCGACCGCCATGGCCAGCGCGTACGCGGCACCGAGCCACTGCATCGTGGACTCGCCGCCGCCCAGGTCGGCCCGGATCGACGGCGCCGCGATGTTCGCGACCAGCGCGTCGAGCATGTCCATGGCCTCGGCGACCAGCAGCACGGCCAGGGCCACCCAGCGCCACCGGTACGGGGCGCCCGGTTGCCCGGGAGGCTCGACAGGATCGAGAGGGGAGGTGTCGGCGGCGATGCCGCCCACACGAAATTCAGACAGGTCAGCCACGGCTGTCCCTTTCTCAAAGAATGGCAGGAGAAAGAGACGCACCGGGCACTACCGGGAAGGACCTGGTGTGCTGAGAGCAAAGACTCCGCCCGGACTAACCAATACCGGGAACCGTGTTTTCGCGCGTCACTACCCGATCAAGGTAACAGATCCCGCACACCGCCCCAGGGCCACCGCCCCAGGGCGGACCGTGGACACACCCCCGACGAGGGTGGTCCGCGGTGGACCGGAGCTGGCCGCCACCGGAGGCCTCCCTGCGCTGGGCGGTGATCCAGCCGGTGCCGACGATCTTCCATCCGGCCGCTCCGCAGTACGTACCACCGCTGGGGAGGGGACGACCGGGCGCTCGGGCTGATCGGGATCGGCCTGGAGATCGGCGCCCCGCGGCACCACGTGCGCCGAGCTCGTCGGCTTCCTGGTGCCCGGCCTCGCCGAGGTGACGGCGCGCTCACCACGCCCGCGTACATCTCCACGGCCCTCGTCGGGACCGCGACCCTCCGCACCATCCCCCTCGTGCCCCGCGGCTTCAAGGCCACCAGCGCCCCTGACTGGTCCTCCTGGAGGTGACGGACGACGGGCGGCTCCGGACTCGGCTTCGCCATCGCCCGCACGGTGACCGAGCAGCACGGCGGCGCCCTGACGATGCGCCAGGGAAGTTACGGTGGAGCCCTGTTCGAGCTGCGGCTGCCGGCCGCCTGACGAGGCCCGGGGCGTTCGCGCGGCCCTCAACCGGAAAGGGCCTGCGCGAACGCGCCGGCGCCCTGCGACACCCCGCTGCAGTTCGTCGCCGCGTCGTTCGACGAGGTGTCACCGCCTTCGCACTGCTGGTCGCGGAAGGTCGACCACATCGACACCCAGGCAAGGCCCTTGCCCTCGGCGAAGGACCGGACCTGGGCCGCGTCGGAGAGGGTGAACGTCTCGCCGGCGATGTCGTTGTCGCCGATCATCGAGGTGAGGGCAAGGCCCTGCCAGGCTTCGTCGGAGGAGAGCCCGAAGACGTCCTGCAGTTGATCGTGGGCGGCCTGGGCGGAGGCGATCGCGTAGTCGCCCATGTCTCCCGCGTACGTGGATCCGTAGTTCATCGCCATGATGTTGACGGTGGACACCTTCACGCCGCTGTCGTTGGCGGAATGCAGGAGCGCCAGGCTGTCCGCGTCGAGCCCTGAAGGCATGACGGGCAAGGTGTAGGAGACCGTCAGATCGGTGCGCTCCTTCTGGAGCAGGGCGATGGCCTCCGAGCGCATCGCCACCGCGTCGGAGTCGGTGAGGTCGTCGCCCTCGATGTCGAAGTCGGCTCGCGTCGCACCGGCGGCGTCGAGCGCTGCCGCATAGGCCCCGGCCAGCTCGGAGGCGCTTCGGCAGACCGCTGCGAGCTCCGTACCGGCGGCTCCGCCGAAGGAGACGCGGACGGCGGCGCCGGATGACGTCAGCGCCGCGATCCGGGACTTCACCGCGGGGTCGGCGATGTCACGGCTCCCGTCCCACTTCGGCGTGCAGCCGCCGCCGTCCGAGATGACGAAGGCCAGGTTGTACGCGGACGGGGAGCCGGCGGTGTCATTGGCGGAGGCCGTGGTGGCGCTGACGTAGGGGGCGTAGGACGTGCCCGGTGCCGTCGCCGTCGCCGTCGCCGTCGAGGGTGATGACGATGACGCGCCGGACCGGGTCGGACCGGTCCCGTCCGTGGAACATCCAGTACAGGACAGGGCCGCCAGACAGGCGATCCCGGCGACCGATCTCAGGAAATACCGCATTTCACATGCTCCGCTCTCACGATTCTCGCTTCCGATACGCAAACTTCTCACGCACGACTTGATTTCACCGCGCGGGCAAATGCACAGGCGATTCACAGAAGTCTTGCGCAACGCGGGTTTTCCGGGTGAACATCCGGACAAGTCGGGAGCTTTCGATGCCTTGGATTGATCGATGGGTACGGATTTGCTCAGGCAATACACAGACTGAGTCGTCATTCACAGGCGGATCATAGGAGCCCAAAGGTTTGACCCAAGAAGGGGCCTTAACCTTCACAAATGCATTCTGAGTCCCAATCCGAAAATCGCTCCCCCTATCGCGGCCGGAGAAGGCCGCGCACCACGCCGGTGGAGGGGCCCGTGTTCGTCGACGGCTCCGGGCGCAGAGCGAGATTGCTGCGCCGGATCGGTCTCGCCGTCGGCGCCGTCTGCGTCGGCTACACCCTCGTGCTCGGCATGGCCTTCATGGGCTGGGGCACGTCCCTCGCCCCGTCGTCACTCCTGCCCTCCGGTGGTGGTCCGGCCTCCGGTGCCCAGGCCCCCGGGCCCGGGGGCGGCGGGCCGCAGGGCGGCACCGGCACGCCGCCGGCGAAGCCCACTGGCGCCGCACCGACGGCCAGCCCCACACCGACGTCCTCTGCCTCGACGAGCGCGAACTGACCGGAGCCCGACCCCATGACGACCACCACCTCTTCGCGCGGCCGACGGCGCGCGCCCTCCCGGATGAGCCGGGCCGCGGGCAAGGCCGCGACCCTGCAGAAACCGCGTGTGATCCTTGCCCTGCTGCTCCTCGGCCTGCTGACCAGCGTGATGCTCCTCGACGGCTACCTGCGCGCCGAAGTGGGGGGCGACGAGCGCATCCGCACCGGCGCCTCCGCCGACCAGGTTCCCGACGAGGTCATCGAGGGCGGGCCGATCCTGAGGTTCCGGGACGGCCGGGCGCAGTCCGTGTCGGTACCGGACAAGACCATCGTCCTGACCTTCGACGACGGCCCGGACCCCACGTGGACCCCCCAGGTCCTCAAGATCCTTGAGGAGAACGACGTCCCTGGCACCTTCTTCCTGGTCGGTTCGATGGTCGCCCGGAATCCGGGCATCGTGAAGGACTTGGTGGACCAGGGCAGCGAGGTGGGCATCCACACCTTCACGCACGTGGACCTCAGCTACCAGAGCAGTGAGCGGGTGACCCGCGAGATCGAGCAGACCCAGCTCGCCCTCGCGGGCGCGGCGGGGATCACGACGACACTGTTCCGTGCGCCGTACTCCTCCCAGCCGGACGCCATCGACGACTACAGCTGGCCCATCTACAAGGAACTCGGCGAGCAGGGCTACACCAGCGTCTTCGTGGACACCGACAGCTTCGACTGGAAGACGCCGGGGGCCTCGAAGATCGTCGCTTCGGCCACCCCGGAGACGGGCAAGGGCGCCTCGGTCCTCTTCCACGACGCGGGCGGCGACCGGAGCGAGACGGTGAAGGCGCTCCCCGAGTACATCAAGAAGATGAAGGCCCTGGGCTACACGTTCACCACCGTCAGCGGCGCGACCCAGAAGGCGCGGAGCGAGGCCCGGGAGGCGGCCGGCACGGCGGCCGGCACGGAGCAGGACGCGAACGGCGCGCAGCCCGGCGGCGAACAGACGGGCGGGCTGCCGCCCGGTGCCGCTCTGCGCGAGGGCGCGAACAGCCTCCAGGCCGCCCACCGCACGGCCACGGGAACGACCCTGTACGAAGGAAAGGCCCTCGTCGCGGCCGTGGCCGTCGCCGAGTGGACCGTGCCGGGTCTCGCGATCGGGCTCGTGGTCGTCGGTGCCGCCGTCATCGGCCGGTTCGTGATGATGCTGATCCTCGCCCGACGCCACTACAGACTCCGCAACAGGCACGGATTCAGCTGGGGGCCCGCGGTCACCGGGCCGGTGAGCGTGATCGTGCCCGCGTACAACGAGAAGGAATGCATCGCCAACACCCTCAAGTCGCTGGCGCAGAGCACGCATCCGATCGAGATCATCGTCGTCGACGACGGATCGACGGACAACACCAGCGAGATCGCCGAATCACTCGGCATGCCGAACGTCCGCGTCATCCGGCAGGAGAACGCGGGCAAGCCGGCCGCGCTCAACAACGGTGTGCGCAACGCCCGCTACGACATCGTCGTGATGATGGACGGCGACACGGTCTTCGAAGCGGACACCGTGGAACAGCTGGTGCAGCCCTTCGCCGACCCGAGGATCGGTGCGGTCGCGGGCAACGCCAAGGTCGGCAACCGCGGCACGGTCATCGGCGCGTGGCAGCACATCGAGTACGTCATGGGCTTCAATCTCGACCGCCGCATGTACGACCTGCTGCGCTGCATGCCCACGATTCCGGGCGCGATCGGCGCGTTCCGCCGTGATGCCGTGCTGGAGGTCGGCGGCATGAGCGAGGACACCCTCGCCGAGGACACGGACATCACCATCGCCATGCACCGCGCGGGCTGGAAGGTCGTCTACCAGGAGCACGCCAAGGCCTGGACGGAGGCGCCCGGTTCGCTGACGCAGCTGTGGAGCCAGCGCTACCGCTGGAGCTACGGCACCATGCAGGCGCTCTGGAAGCACCGCAAGTCCCTTACGGACAAGGGCCCCTCGGGTCGCTTCGGCCGGGTCGGCATGCCGCTGGTCGTGATCTTCCAGATCGTCACACCCGTGTTCACACCGCTGATCGACGTGTTCACCGTCTACTCGATGGTCTTCATCGACTTCAAGTCCGCCCTGATCGCCTGGCTGGCGGTGCTGGCCGTCCAACTCATCTGCGCGGCCTACGCCTTCCGCCTGGACCGCGAGCGCTACCGGTACCTCCTGATGATGCCGCTGCAGCAGCTCGCGTACCGCCAGATGATGTACCTCGTCCTCATCCACTCCTGCGTCACCGCACTCACCGGCGGCCGCCTGCGCTGGCAGAAGCTCAAGCGTACGGGCGAGGTCGGAACCCCTGCGGGGGCCGGCCGATGAGCCACTAGGCGAATACCAGGAGTGGATCCGGACCCCGAAAAGGGCGGGGTGTCCTCCCCAAAGGACACCCCGCCCTTCCCTGCCCCGGGTCCCCCGGAGGTGACGGCCATCGGCGGCGCCTTCACCTCCCCGCGGCAGTCTCAGAGCCCGGGTCGGGAAGGGTACGGCAGGGCTGCCTGGTCGATCCGGTCCAGGCCCCAGGGGGCACTCGTCTGGGGGCGGGGGTGCGCGGGATCGCGCAGCCGGGTGTACTCGGCCAGGGAGTGGATGGTTCCGCTCCCTGGCCGATCCACAGACTCGGCGCTCTACGCGAGTGGAACAAGGCGCCGGCGGGACCTCACAGGCGCCTCATGACTTCTCCGTGCCGAAGCGGGAAGACAACCCATGCATGGCATGCACGCGTCGCACACCCTCGTGGACCGCACACCGCGCCGGGGCGTCCGGCGGCAGGCCCGATTATCCGTCGGTGACGGCGGCCCGCGTCCGCTCGGCGAGGTCCTCGACCAGTGCGATGCCGGCCTTCTGCGAGGCCTGACCGTCGCAGAGCACGGCGAGCAGCAGGATGTGGTCGTCCACCTCCACCTGACCGATGCTGTTGACCACCCAGAGGCCGCTCTCACTGCGCGCCAGCCAGCCGTTTTTCAGGTGCACGGACCCGGAGTCGTCCAGGCCCGCCGATATCCCCCAGTCCTGGTCGGGGGCGACCGAGCCCATGAGCCCGCGCAGGTATGCCCGGGCATTGGCGGACAGCACCGACTCCTCGCCGAACACCGCTTGGAGCAGGCGTAGTTGATCGGCTGGTGTGGTCTGCGTCAATCCCCAGTACGCGCCCTGTCCTGGCGTGGTCTCGGTGAGGCCGAGCCGCAGGTTGGCCTTCGCCATCCCGTCCGCCCCGCCGATGGCATCCCACAGCGCGCTTGCCGCCGCGTTGTCACTGTTCTCGATCATCACGGTGGCCCAGCGCTGTTCCTGGGCGGTCAGCAAGCGCCCGGCGTCCGATGCTTGCAACAGCAATGCGGCAAGGATGTCCACCTTGACGATGCTGGCGGTGACGAAATCGCGGTCGGCACCGACCTGGACGCTCTCACCGGTGGACAGGTCCAGGACCGCGACGGCCGCGTTCCCCTCCGCGCCCGCCAACACCTCTTGGACCGCCTCCTCGGCTCTCAACTGGGCGGATTTGGTGGGCGATGTGGTCGGCACCGGAGTGGCCGCCGTCGATACCGTACTCGCGAACGTGCCGCCCCGGGGCTCCGAACGCGCATGGGCGAAAGTGATCCCGCCGACCAGCGCGGCCAGGGTTGCGAGCGCCGCGAGCCGACTACGTGTTCGCGAAGGTGATCTGTGCAATGCCATGAGGCCGAAGCTAGAAGGGCGCCATGGGGATCACATTTGAACCAGCTCTCGATCTCCTGTGAGGACCCGGCCCGGCCCTATGGGGCACTGCCTCCGCCCGGCGCGCCGCTCGGCTGCCGGCCACCGCCACCCGGGGCTCCGCCTCCCCCGTTCTCCGCATCGGGGTCGATGCCGAGGGTGAGGGTGCCGGTGTACCCCTGGGTGGTGGTGAACTCCACCACCCCGTCCTCGCCCGCGATCTGATAGCCCCGCAGGTAGGTCTTGTCGTCGGCGCCGCTCGTGTCCTCGCTCTCCGCAGGCGCCTTGCCGCCCGGATTGGCCGTGGTCCAGCCGGAGTAGTAGCCCCAGGCATCGCAGTGCCAGATCTCCACCGCCGCCCCCGCGACAGGCGCACACGACTCGGTGGTGTCCTGCACCGTCAGCCGCACGGTGAGCGGAACGCCCTTCTTGCCCTCCGCGATCTCCTTGCGCACCAAAGCGCCATCGAGGTGATACGGCCCCTCGGTCACATTGGACATCAGCACGCACTGCCCCGTCCCCGAGGACACCGCACCCGACGGGGAGGCGGAGGAGGAAGAAGCCACGGTGCTCCCGACGGAGCTCCCGCAGCCGACCAACGCCGCTCCCGCCGCGCCCACGGCCGCACCGCCGAGAATCAGTACTCGTCGCCTGTCCACGCTGCTTTCACCCATGTCCGGGACGCTAGGCGGCCTCTCCAGGCGCGGCCTGTCCTTGGCCTGTGGCACGGCTGTGACCTTCCGGCGAGCGACGGTCCGCCAAGATCCAGACCCGGCGGGGGCCCCGCGTCCGGAACAGGGTCACTGCCCGGGCGGGAGCCGCCCCAGCCGCGGGCTACTCGGCCGGCTCGGTGGGGGTGAGGCGGCGTTCCTCGGCGTCGAGGCGGGACTGATAGCGGCGCAGGACGGTGTCGTCGATCTGCTGGGTGTCGCGGAGGCGGATGACGGTGGCGCGTTTGTGGGCGACGACGGCCAGGCGCAGGGCGGTGGCGTCGGCGGCGTGACGCAGTGCCGGATGGTTGCCGCCGGGGTCTGCGGTGAGGACGTCCAGGTGGTGCTGGAGTTCGAGGCGTAGCTGGTCGGTGGGCTGCGGGCCGGCGCCGAGGTCTGCGGCCAGGGTGTCGAGGGCGGCGAGTGCGTCCTCGGTAGCGGTGGTTTCGGTGAGGCGGAGTTCCTCTTCGGTGCCGGTGTCGGCGGGCAGCTGCGCCCAGCGGACGACGCCGGGCAGCAGCGCGCCCTGGACTACGAGGGTCAGGACGATCACGCAGGCGGTGACGAAGACGAGGGTGTCGCGGGCGGGGAAGGCTGTGCCGTCGTCCAGTGTGGTGGGGACGGAGAGCACGACCGCGAGGGAGACCGCGCCGCGGAAGCCGGACAGGCCACTGACGACGCGGGAGCGGTGGCTGACCCGGCGCAGCCGCTGTTCGGGACGCCGGTCCAGGGTCCGGATCACGTAGGCGGCCATGAACAAGAAGGCGATCCGTACGGCCACCAGGACGAGGAAGACCACGAGGACGATGACGAGCGCCGTGGTGAGGTCGGTGCTCGACAGACCGCGGACCGCCGAGGGGATCTCCAGGCCGACCAGGAGGAACAGCGTCGCGTTCAGCAGGTAGGTGGCCATGGCGAAGAACGGGACGCCGACGGTGCGGGCCGCGGCGTCGCTGGCCCGGGGTGCGGCACGGTTGACGATCAGGCCGCAGACGACGACGGCGAGGACCCCGGACGCCTCGACGGATTCGGCCAGGAGGTACGCGGCGAACGGGGTGAGCAGTGCCAGGACGTTGCTGAGCATCGGGTCGTTCAGGCGGCGCAGGATGTACAGGGCGGGCAGGGCGATGAGCGCACCGGCCGCCGCGCCGCCGACGTAGGCGACCAGGAACAGCCGGCCGACGTGGCCCGCGCCGAGGTGCTCGCCGCCGGTGGTGACCCCGACCGCGACGCCGTAGAGGACCAGGGCGGTGCCGTCGTTGACCAGGCTCTCCGCCTTGAGCATGTCCAGGCTGCGCGTCGGCAGGAGCAGACCGAGGGCGGCCACGGCGGTCGCATCAGTGGGGGCCATGGCGGCACCGAGCACCCAGGCGGGACCCCACGGCAGGCCGAGGGCGTGGGCTGCGGCGGCGACCGCCGCGGCGGTCGCGATGACCAGCAGGGTGCTGACCAGGACGACACCGCGCAGTCCGCGGCGGATCGAGCGGAGCGAGGCGGTCAGGCTCTCCCAGTAGAGCAGGACGGGCAGGAACAGCATCAGGACGACGTCCGGCTCGAGCCGGACCTCGCTCAGGGCGGGTACGAGGCCCGCGAGCACGCCGCAGGTCAGCAGGAGGACCGGGCGGCTGATCCGCAGCCGCGGCGCGAGTACACCGCACAGCAGGACGGCCGTGCCCAGCACGACGACGAGTTCCAGGCCGAGCGTGGTGTCCTCTGGTCTCCTCAGGGGTGGTCGTTTCGCCTGCCCACAGGCTCATGCTCATGGTGGCCAGGCCGCGGACCGGAGGTGTCCCGGCAACCGGCCGGGGGTTCCGGTCGGGGTGGTCACCTGTCCGATGTCATGGCGTCCCGTACGAGGGCGGTGTCGACGAACTGCTCGAAGCGGACGATCCGGCCGCCGCGCACGATGAAGTGGTGGGCGACGCGGACGTCGATGGTCTTGCCGGTCGCCTTGTTGGCGGCGGTGTAGCGGGCCAGGACGACGACGTTCTCGCCGTCGACGACGTAGGTGTCGTCGTGGGCGGTCCAGCCTTCCCATGCCTGGCCGAGCTTCTCCATCACCGCTGCGGTGACGCCCTCGGGGGTGCGGTAGGTGCCGGCCAGCGGGAAGCCGGCCATCTCGGTCCACTCCACGTCGGGGGCGAGAGTGGCGCGCAGGGCCTCCAGATCTCCGGCGGCGGAGGCCAGGTACTGGCGGCGTACGACGTCCGCGGGGGCGGTGGAGGTGCCGAAGCCGGTGGTTTCGTTCACGGCGGTCAGCCCCACTGCATTTCGCCCTTGGCTACCTTCGCGCCGATCTGAGCGGCGATCAGCATGCCGTGGTCGGGGTACCGCTTGACGAGCGCGTCGGTCAGCGCGGCCCCGTCGGCGGCCTCGGCCAGCTCTTCCTCGAAGGCCACGAGGTACTCACGGGTGTGGGCGATGGCCGACGCGTCGGTGGCGGTGTCCGGAAGGCGGTGGCCGGGGACGACCAGCTGCGGGTCCAGGGCGGCCATCTCGTCCAGGAGCTTGATCCAGGCCGTACGGGACGCGGGGGTGGCGGTGTCGGCGACCCAGACGTGCTCCTGCTGGAAGAGCAGCACGCCGCCGAGGAGCGCACGGTGCTCGGGCTGCCACAGGTAATGGCGGTCGGGCAGGGCCGCCGGGCCCCCCTTGAGTTCGAAGCGGTGGCCTTCGAGGGTGAGGCCGTCGGTGAGCGGGGTGAACTCGACCAGACGGGTGGGCAGGTTCGGGCCGAGGGCCTCCCATGCCTTGAGCTTGCCCTCGTAGGACTCCTTGATGTGCTCGATGACGAGCGGGGTGGCGACGAAGACCGCGTCGGGGAAGGCGTCGGCGAGCACTTCGGCGCCGAAGTAGAAGTCGGGGTCGGCGTGGCTGACGAATACGGTGGTCAGCCTCTTGCCGGAGTCCAGGACGGCGGCCGCCAGGCGGTGGCCGTCGGCGCGGGTGAAGGCGGCGTCGACGAGCAGTGCCTCGCTCTCGCCGGTGACCAGGGTGGCGGTCTTGTTCTTGGCCCCGGCCGGGAAGTCGAGGTCGAGGACGGTGAAGTCGAGCGTGCTCATGGAGGACTCCTTGGCGTACGTCGGGGACGGGGACGAGAGGAGAATTCCGGGGCTGGCTGATCCAGACCGGGAAGGGCGGGCCGGAGGGCGTCTCAGCAGCCACTATCACTTCCCCGCCCGGCGTGGGCGAGTCGAGCGGGGGCCTTGCCGCTCCCCCGTTTGCCGCTGCCGCCGGGACGCCGGCCGGGAGCTCGGCTCCGTCAGCGGGGGACGAGCCGGAGGGTGGAGTCGCGCGACTGCGCGGCCCCGCACACCGCCCGGCCCGGTGTGCTGGAGGGGTGCTCGGTCAGCTGTCCAGGCGCCGAGCGCTCAGCCACTGGACCATCGCCGGGTCGTGGTGGTCGAAGAACAGCGACGACCCGGTGTCCAGGGTCGCGATGGCCGCCATCTGGTCGTGCGTGAGCTCGAAGTCGAAGACCTCGATGTTCTCCGCCATGCGCTCGGCGCGCACCGACTTCGGGATGGAGGCGACGCCCCGCTGGACCGCCCAGCGCAGCACGACCTGCCCCACGGACTTCCCGTGGTCCCGGGCGATCCCGCTCAGGACCTGGTTGGTGAACAGACCGTTCTTGCCTTGGGCGAAGCCGCCCCAGGCCTGGATCTGGACCCCGTGCTCACGCATGAGCTCCTGGTCGGCGGTGCGCTGGAAGAACGGGTGGGTCTCGATCTGGTTGACCGCGGGCGTGATGTCGTTGTTGAGGACGAGGTCGAGCAGCCGGTCGGGGTAGAAGTTCGCGACACCGATCGCCTTGGCACGGCCCTCACGGTTCAGGTCCTCCATGGCACGCCACTGGCCGTACACGTCACCGTAGGGCTGGTGCATCAGGTACAGGTCGAGGTAGTCGAGGCCGAGCTTCTTCAGCGACGTCCCGAAGGCCCGCTTGGTGTTCTCCTCACCGGGCGCGTCCTGGACCCACAGCTTGGTGGTGACGAACAGCTCCTCGCGCGGCACTCCGCTGTTCTTGATCGCGCGGCCGACGGCCTCCTCGTTCTGGTACGCGGCAGCGGTGTCCAGCAGTCGGTAGCCGGCCGCGAGAGCCTCGGTGACCGTCTGCTCGGTCTGCTCCGGCGGGATCTGGTAGACGCCGAAGCCGAGGATCGGCATCGCGATGCCGTTGTTCAGGGTGACGTGCTGCATGAGGGATTCCTTCCGCGCGGGACGGGGTGCGGGGCATGGACCGCAGGCCGGTCAGTGCTCCGGCACGGCGGGATCTCCGTACTCGGACGGCGTGAAGTCGTGAAGCCCGCCGGTACTCACCTTCGCGCCCTTTCGCCTCCGGTGGCAGGCCGAACCGTGCCGGGGGGTGACGATCGGGGGGAGTGACAGGGCCCCCACACCCAGCCCCTCCGTCATCGACGCCCTCGCCCGCGCCCTGCTACTGGACGATGCCGAACACCAGCACCTGCTCGAGCTGGCCGCCCGAGCCGCCCGCTACACCCCCGAACCGCCTCCCGCCCCGAGCCGCACCGTGCGTCCGCACCTGAAGCTGCTCCTGGAGACGATGCGCCCGAACCCGGCCCACATCGTCAGCCGCAGCATGGACCTGCTCGCATGGAACCCCCGGGGGTCTGGCCCTGTACGCGGGCCTGGACGATTGGCCCGCCACCCGGCGCAACCTCGCCCGCTACCTCTTCCTCCACCCCGCCGCCCGCGAACTGTTCCCTGACCGGACGGTTCAGGTCCGCGCCTGCGTCGCCCGGCTGCGCGCCCTGACCGGAGGCCGAACCGGTGGAATCGGCAGGAGCATCCCGCAGGGGCACGAGGCGGCGCGCACGTACACGGCACTGCCGCGGCCCGCGCGCAACCAGTACGGGGAATCAGGCCGCCACGAGCTCCTGCTCGCGGTCCGGCGTCTTGACCTTGGGCTTCTTGTTCGGCAGTGAGAGCCGGAAGACCTTGTGCCACGCGGAGAACACCTGCTTGGGCAGCGGCCCGGTGACGTACTCCAGCTCGTACTTTTCGAACAGCGCGCGCACCTTCACCGCGACCTCGGCGTAGCGGTTGCTCGGCAGGTCCGGGAACAGGTGGTGCTCGATCTGGTGCGACAGGTTGCCGGTCATGAAGTGCATGGCCCTGCTGCCGCTGATGTTCGCCGAGCCCATCATCTGGCGCAGGTACCACTGTCCGCGCGTCTCGCCCCTGATCGACCGGCGCTCGAAGACCTGCACGCCCTCGGGGAAGTGCCCGCACATGATCACCGAGTGGGACCAGATGTTGCGGACCAGGTTCGCCGTGAACGTGGCGGCGAGCGTGGTGAGGAACGACGGGCCCGACAGCAGCGGGTGGATCACGTAGTCCTTGAGCACCTGCTTGCGGATCTTGCGGCCCACGGCCTTGGCCCGCGCGCGGAACTCCGGGTTCCCTCGGCGGCGCTTGTGCAGGTTCTTGCCGAGCTCCAGGTCGTACGCTGCGATGCCGTACTCGAAGAAGCAGGCGTTGAGGAAGTTCCACAGCGGCTGGCCGAGGTGGAACGGGTGCCACCTCTGGTCCTCGTCGACGCGCATGATGCCGTAGCCGAGGTCGTTGTCCTTGCCGATCACGTTGGTGTACGTGTGGTGCAGCTCGTTGTGCGAGTGCTTCCACTGCTCGGACGGCGAGACGTGATCCCACTCCCAGGTCGTGGAGTGGATCTTCGGGTCACGCATCCAGTCCCACTGGCCGTGCAGGATGTTGTGGCCGATCTCCATGTTGTCCATGATCTTCGCCACGGACAGACCGGCGGTGCCGATCAGCCACGCGGGCGGGAAGATCGAGAACAGCAGCACGCCCCTGCTGACCAGCTCGAGCTTGCGCTGCGCCGAGATGACCTTACGGATGTAGGCGGCGTCCTTCTCGCCGCGGCCGGCGATCACCTCGTCGCGGATCGCGTCCAGCTCGCGGCCGAGCTCCTCGATCTGCTCCGCGGTCAGGTGGGCGGTGGGGTCGATGGAGGTCAAGGTGCTCCTACCGTTCGATGTCGCAGGGGCCCGCCGCGGCGGACACGCAGGTCTGGATGAGGACGCCCGGCTCGGCCTCGGTGATCTCGCCGGTGCGCAGGTCGCGGACGGCGCCCGCCTTGAGCGGGGTGACGCAGCCGAAGCAGATGCCCATGCGGCACCCGGAGGGCATGAGCACGCCGGCCTCCTCGCCGATGTCCAGCAACGGCGTGGCGCCGTCCGCATCGACGGTCCTGCCGGTGGCGCTGAACGTGACTTCGCCGCCGTCGCCGGCGACGACGATGCCGGGGCGGAAGCGTTCGGTGTGCAGGCGCTCTTGTACGCCGTGCGCGGTCCAGTGCTCTTCGGCGGCGTCGAGCAGGCCCGCGGGCCCGCAAGCCCAGGTCTCACGCTCGGCCCAGTCGGGCACGAGTTCGTCGAGACGGGCGATGTCGAGCATGCCGTCCGTGTCGGTGTGCACCTCGGTGAGCCGCAGCTTCCTGTCCGCGACCAGGTCGTGCAGTTCGTTGCGGAAGATCACGTCTTGCGGCTGTGGCGCGCAGTGGACCATGACGACGTCGTCGATCTCGACGTCACGCAGCATGCCCATCACGGGCGTGATGCCGCTGCCGGCCGTCAGGTACAGCACCTTGGCGGGCTTGGCCCGCGGCAGCACGAAGTCACCGGTCGGCTGGTCGAGCTGGATCAACGTGCCCGGTTTCGCCCCGCGGACCAGATGGTTGCTGACCTTGCCGTCCGGGATCGCCTTCACGGTGATCGTGACACGCCCGTCCTGGCGGTTCGTCGGCGAGGTGATGGAGTAGGCACGCCACAGGCGCACCCCGTCGACGTCGACCCCGATCCGCACGTACTGACCGGCCGTGTGGCCGCGCCAGCCCCGTCCCGGCCTGATCACGATGGTCGCGGCGTCCCCCGTCTCGGGGTGCACGGCCTCGATGCGCCCACGCAGGTCAGCACCCGCACGCAGCGGGCTGACCAGGTCGAGGTAGTCCGACGGCAGCAGCGGCGTCGTGACCATCTCCAGCAGTTTCCACGCCCTGCTGCGGAGGGCTGCACTCGTCATGGCTCCAGCTTGCTCTGCCTCAAGGCGTAAAGTCCTGACCGCAGGACGTAAATCTGGTCGACTGAATTGTTCGCAGGGAACAAAACGTGAGCCATGCAATCCGAAGGGCCAGCGAGCTGGCCCTGGACGAGACGACGGTCACCGCACTGCGGGCCGCGCTGAAGACCACCGCCGACGAGGTCGTCCAGGCGATCATCGACGAGGTCCATCCCTACGCCAACGCCCTTTCGGGCCGCATGGGCGGCACCATCCGCCGAGCCGTCCGCACCGCCCTGGGGCACTACCTGGACCTCGCGAGCGGATACGCCACGGGCGGCGACGCCAGTGACGCCGGTGACGCCGCCTACGAGCTGGGCCGCGGCGAGGTGCGCGACGGCCGGTCGATGGACGCCCTGCTCAGCGCCTACCGCGTCGGCGCCCGCGTGGCCTGGCGATGCCTGGCAGCGGGTGCCGTACCCGCCGGTCTGCCCGCCGCCGAGGTCGCCAAGTTCGCCGAGCTGACCTTCGCCTACATCGACGAGCTCTCCGCCGCGAGCGCCGCGGGCCACGCCGACGAACTGGCCGCCCGGGGCAGGGCCCACGAGCGCCACCTGGAACACCTGGCACGCGATCTCCTCGCCGGCGCGAGCCCGGACGTGCTGCTTGCCTCTGTTCAACGGGCCGGATGGCAGCCTCCGGTTTCACTGACCGCGGTCCTGCTGCCCGCCGCCCAGGCCCGGCCTGCCTACCGCGCGCTCGAACCGAGCACCCTCGTCCTCGATGACCTGCCGGACGTCACCGGTGTGCTGCTCGTCCCCGATGCCGACCGATCACGTCTCTTGCGGCAGCTGACCGACCGCAACGCCGTGGTCGGCCCGGCCCGGCCATGGACTCGTGCGTCCGCCTCGTACGCACGAGCCGTACGCGCGCGCTCCCTCTCCTCCGATATCCGCGACACCGAGGACCATCTGCCCGAGCTGGTGCTGAGCGCTGACGCGGACGCGTTCGCCGACCTGCGTGCCCGATCACTCGCACCGTTGCGGACCTTGCCCGTCGCGACCGCACGGCGGCTGGAGGATACGTTGCGGGCGTGGCTGCTGCACCAGGGCAGGCGGGAAGAGGTGGCGGCGGCGTTGTTCGTCCATCCCCAGACAGTCCGGTACCGGATGTCGCAGCTACGGGAGCTGTTCCCGGATCTCGCATCGCCACAGCGGGTCCTTGAACTGACGCTGGCGGTCGGCATCCGGGTCAGCTGAAGCGGAGTTCGCAAGCTCCTGACCTCACGGGTCGGGGCCCGCTGCCGGGCAGGCCCGCCGGGGCCCTCCTCACGGACGCCGCCCGCCGCACGCCTCCCTCGATGCCGCCGTCTCCTCTTCACGGAGGCTTGACCGGAGTCACGTCGCTCTCGACGCTGCACAGTCAGCGCCAAGTCGGCACGGGAGCCGGCACGGGAGCCGGCACCACACCCCCAAAACAGCCGTGACTGCGCCATTCCGGCATGGTCTTCCCACCCGCACCCGGAGGGGTCCGAGGGGATCCTCGCTGGAACGCGGTGCGCCACACTGCACCCGGTCAGTTGGGCACGATGGCCACGCAGCCGTTCCGACCATCTCCGCCGGGCCCTGCGGAGATGCTGCCGCCTCCGACGATGGCGCTGCCGCCTCGCGGCCCTTCCCGCCGTTTTCGGCGCCCGCGCACAGGGGTGAGGTCGGCCGGCTGACACCGCCGGCACCGCCTTGCAGATCACCATTGTTCCCAGCGCGCCCGTTGCCGGCGCCGTTGACGGTGGCCGGCGCACGGCCCTCCTGGATGCTGTTGCCGCACAGCACCGGCGGGTTGACCCAGGAGATCCGGCCCGTGTCGCCGAGGACGCACCCGTCCCAGCCCAGCCCGGCCCCCTTGGGGCACCGGGCCTTGGCAGGCGGCGTCCAGGGTATTTTCGGAGCGCCCATTTAGGGCGATATCGTGGGATTTCGGGTGGCTTGGTTCCACTAGCGTGGGCGGGTGGCTGAGCGATTCGTTTCGATTGTGGTGCGCCGTGGGGAGGGGGCTGTGCGCCGCCGGGTGGGAGTCGGGTTCTCCGCGATCGCCTGCGCGGCGGCCGTGACGGGTGTGGTCATCGCGCTGGCCGAGGGGAGCGCGCACCGCGTGCTCGCCTACTTCACGATCCAGAGCAACATCCTGGTCGCGGTGACCTTCGCCCCGCCGGTCCTTCGCGTCCGGGCGCGCGGCCCGTGGTGGGAGCCCCGGTTCGCGGGCGGGGTGCTGCTGGCCGTCCTCGTGACCGGGCTCGTGTACCACCTCTACCTCTACGAGTTCGGAGCCGAAGAACGCGGCGGCGCCATCGCGACCGGGTCCGTGGACTGGCGGACCGTCTCCTGCCAACTCCTGCACACGGTCACCCCGATCAGCGCGACCGTCGCGTGGGCGCTGCTGACCACGCCGGGCGGCCTGCGCCCGCGCCATGCCGCCCAGTGGCTCCTCTACCCGTTCGCCTACCTGATGTTCACCCTGCTGCGCGGGGAGCTGCTGGAGCCCGGCGCGCGGGCCCGGTACCCCTATCCGGTCCTGGACGTGGCCCGCTACGGGTACGCGGTCGTCCTCGGCAACAGCCTGCTCTTCGCACTGGCCTTCTCCACGGGCGCCTTGGCGATCCTTGCCGTGGACGGCCTCCTCGGAAGGCTACGGGGTGCCTGTGATCCGCAGGTCCGTCTCCGGCTGGGAGACGGACCACCCCGGCGCTTGGAACAGGACGGCCAATCGACAGGGCGAAACCTGTTCGAGTGAAAGTCTGCCCGCAGCGCCCCGCGCCCACGTCGGAGGGGGGTGTGGTGAGTACATCCACAGGTGCACGCAGCGGGTCCCGCACCACGCGGGGCCCGTCGTTCCCCGCTGTCGGCCACACTCCGAGGCCCGCGGCCCTCCGGAAGGACCCCCGTATGACCCGCCGAATCATGACCGCCGCAGCCGCACTGATCCTGGCCACCACCCTGACGGGCACGCTGGCCACCGGGTCGGCGCAGGCGGAAGTGGTGCCGAACGTGTGCGGCGGGAAACTGACCGACTACGTAGGCGCCAGTGACCTCGTCCTCCCCGACAAGCCGTTCGTCGGCACGCTGTCGACCAACGGCACCGTGGTGGACATGACGGTCACTCCGGTCTTCCTGACCGCCAATGTCCTGCGGGTGGAGATCGGCACCGGCGATTCCGGCAGGGTCAAGAGCGGCAACTTCTCCCTGGCGGTGGGCGCCAGTGGGCGCGGACAGATCAATTTCTCCGTCGTCGACGGTGCGGCCAGCAGTACGGACGTCAACTGCGAGTCCAGTTCACTCACTCCGACGCGCGTCACCCAGCTGATCGGCGTGATCAAGTTCAAGAACGATCCCATCGATTCCAGGTTCACCGTGAGCCGCATCTGACCCTGCCACCTCCCCCTCCCCCTCTCCCTCCCGCTGAGGTGTCGTCGGCGGGGTCTCCGCCGGCCGATCCGGCTTCCGTGCGTGACGTGGGCCTCCAAGACCCGGTTGTGGTCTTGGAGGCGATGCTGACGGGGATGACCTGCTGCGGCGACCTCGGTGCCGACGAAACCGGATGCGGCACACAGCCAGTTCGCGCTCGGGCTCAAGATCGCTGGGCCGTTCGCCGATGACCATGACGGGAAGATTCCGCTGCTTGGGCTGCGGCCGCCTCACACACCGCCATCGTCTGTCGGAGGTCTCCGCCGTGTCCACCGATCCACCCCGTCACGCATGGCTATCCGGGACGGGGCGCCGACTACTCGCCGTCGCGACCCTCGTCCTCGGTCTCGGGGTCGGAGGGACGATCGCGTTCGTCGGCGCCGACGCCCGTGGGCCCGCCGGAGCAACCGAGGTCACCGTCCTGACCCGCAATCTGTACCTCGGCGGGAACATTTCGCGCCCCCTCAACGCCACCCGGGGAATCAATGACCCCGACGCAGTTCTGGCAGCCTTCGCCCACGCCAACGATGCCCTGCGCACCATCGTCGATCAGACGGACTTCCCCTCACGAAGCAAGCTCCTGGCCGCCGAGATCGCGGGCGGCGCACCCGACCTTGTGGGGCTCCAGGAAGTGGCTCTGTGGCGGTCCGGCCCGCTGGAGACGGATCAGATGGGTGTCGCCAACGCGGCCACCGTCGACTACGACTACCTCGCACTGCTGCTAACCGACCTCAATCGCTTGGGGCATCCATACGAGGCGATTCAGGTGCGGCAGGAATCCGACGTGGAAGGTCCTGCCTTCCAGGGCACACCGGGCACCGCGAGTCTGAAGGCACCGCGCGATGTACGGCTGACCCTGCGCGATGTCATCCTGCGCCGCAGTGGCTCCCCCGTCCGTGTCGAGGGGGTGGGAGGCGGCACTTACCGGGCGCGACAGGACATCTCACTGGCAGGCAGGAGGATCGCTTTCCTCCGCGGATACGGCTTCGCCGACGTGCACCTGGGTGACCAGCGGTTGAGGTTCATCAACACCCACCTCGAGTCACAGTCCTCCCTCACCGCGCTGGACCAGGCGCACGAGCTGCTTGCCGGGCCCGCCGCCATCGCCGGCCGAGCCGTCGTCATCGCGTGCGACTGCAACTCCGACCCCCTCGATCACACGCGCAAAGCCGGCGACCCCACGCCGCACTCCGCGACCTATGACCTGATCACCGGCCAAGGGCGGTTCACCGACCAATGGCTCCTGCTCTCGGCCTCGAATCCCGGCCACACCGCCGGATTCTCGGAGCAGGTCAACGACTCCGACACCCGCAAGGTTGATCACCGTGTGGACATGGTCTTCGCCAAGGCCGCCGACGGGTCGGCCCTCACCACCGCCGACGGACGCGTCACCGGGCTCGAACACCGGAGCCCCGAAGGACTGTGGGCCTCTGACCATGCCGGAGTCCAGTTGCGCCTGCGAACCTGACACCCGGCTCTGCGGCACCCCATCGACCTGCAAGCCCGCTGCAACCCCCAAAGTGGCAACACCCGGCAACAGATCTCGTCCGGGTGTCGGCAAAGACGACCTCCGCCCAGACCGTAGGCAACGGGCTGCCCTTCCCGCTCTGAGTTACGGGTCATCAGCCTGCCCGCAAGGGGCGGAGGGTCGCACCCTGAACGTGGCGTGCACCCAGGCCGCCCTGCAGGCCGCCATCAGCACGGCCAACGGCAACGGCGCCACCGTCAACCGCCAGTCGGGGACGTTCCGCAACCTCACGGTCAACGGCGGCAACCTCACCCTGCGCACGGCCACCCTCAGCAACGGTGATGCCGGTGGCAGCGCGATCGCGCCCGGCGCCGGCGGCGGCATCGTCGTCACAGGCAACGGCGTCCTGACCGTCAACAGCAGCACGATCCGGAACAACCAGGCCAACTTCGGCGGCGGCCTCAGCGTGTTCAACGGCTCCCAGGCCAACGTGGGCACCACCACCGTCCAGGCCAACGCCGCGAACCAGAACGGCGGCGGCATTCACAACAACGTCGGCACCGTCACCCTGCTCGCCACCCGCTTCAGCTCCAACATCTCGAACAACTGCCTGACCAGCCCCAGCCCGGTCCCCGGCTGCACCGGCTGAGCCGTGCGCCTCACCCGGCCGCCGTCGACGCGGGCTCCCGGCACCCGGAGCGGGTCCGGGTGCCGGGAGCCCGGCCTCTCTACCGCAAGCGTTCCCCAGCCGGTCGGTGGGGGAAGACCGCGGGCTACACTCCGGCGCAGTTGGTGAACGTCGGCCTGGTCCGGGCGCTGTAGATGCTCGCGCCTCCGTTGACGTCGTACTTCAGTGGCACCGTGATGGTGTCGTCCGCGGTCCAGGGGAAGCCCTGGGTGTCGAAGGTCCAGGTACCCGTGGCCTTGGTGGCCAGCTCCGACAGCGTGACCCACCCGTACTGGCGTGGGGGCACGCTCACGGTCAGCTTGTTGCCCATCTCCTGCTTGAGGTCCACCGTGGTGGCGCCGTTGACCTCGGCGGTGACGGCGAGCTCGAGCGTGGCGAGACCGGCGACGCTGCCACTGACTTTCAGGCTTCCGTCCAGTTTGAAGCCGATGGTGTTGCTCCACCCCGTGGTCGTGTTCAGCGTGAACTCCCACGGGATCGTGGTCGAGGTGTCGTTGAACCAGATCGGGGAGACGCAGGTCTCCGGCAGCGTGAAGGGCGGTGTCTGGCTGGCCGTGGACCACGAGCAGGTCGCGGAGTCCTTGTTGCACCGGGCGGCCGCGTAGTCCACGGCGGAGTTCCACGCCGTCTGGTAGACCGAGGTGGGCACCGTCCACTGCTGGTACGGCGTGTTGTCGCAGCGGTAGGTGTACACGAAGCTGTCGGTGTTGGGAGGGAGCTGGACGGTCAGACAGGTGTTGTCGCCGACCTGGCGGATCCTGAACGCCTTCTTCGCCGATCCGTCGATCGGTTGGAAGTACCACTGCTCGGACGCGCGTCCGTCACAGGGCTGCTGGCGCAGTTGGTAACGGGCCGTGGTCAAGTCCATGCACTTGCCGGTGGTGGTGTTGACGATGGCGAACCCCGAGCCGAAGGCGGTGCCCGTGTTGATGCGCCACGTCGTGGCAGACCCCGGCGCCGGGTTGACGGAGATGAACGCGTTGTCCTCGTAGTCGCCGTTCTGGACGTCCAGCAGCTTGTTGTTGCTGACGTTGGTGAACGTCAGCTGGACGAGTGCGGCGCTGGCCGGGGCGGTGCCGACCCCAATTGCTGCGCCCAGCATCGCGGCGATGACGAGCGCCGCCCGCCACAGCGATCTTCTCTTTCCGGCTCTGGTTCTGGTTCTGGTAGTGGTGCTGGTCACGCGCTTGGTCCTTTCATGATGCGTATTCCGGTCGACGACAGGCGGCCGATTCTTCGGGCAGCGCTCCGCTACCTGCGGAATTTCTTGAACGCGCCCTTTACCGCCGCGCCCGCCATGCGGACGCCTATGGCGCCGGCGACCAGCGCCGCCTCAGGGCCAGGCGGGGCGTGTACGACGTGGTCCAGCCCCTTCCCTCGTGCGCCGGCATCCTCGATGGTGTTCTCGATCCCTACTTTCTGATCCGACACGCGCTCGATCGCGTTGCGTTCCCCCGAGCCGTTGACTTTGCACCCCGGGCACTCAGTGAAGGGGCTGGGACCGTGAATGGGGCACGCGGAGTTGTGGACGAGGAGGTAGTTGGCTCCGGCTCGGACGTGGTAGGTGTGGATGCCGCTGACGCTGAGGTTGTAGACGGTCTGGTCGGCGACCTCACCGCGGTCGTGGATCGTGGTGACCTGCACGGCCGCGATGCTCGACGGGTCACGGATCAGGTCGCCGGTCCTGAGGTCCCCGGCGTTCACCCAGCCTCGGCCGTGGACCCAGAAGGGGTGGCCGGCGGTGGCGGTGATCGTCGCCTGTCGAGAGCCACCGAAATCGATGTCGATCAGGTGCTTGGTGCCGTGGCCGACGATGACTCCCGCGACGGGCTCACCGGCGGTGACGTCCGTGGCCGGGTCGGTGGCCTTGACCTGGTCGCCTTCGTGGATCTCGCTGATCGGTTTCGTGCTGCCGTCGGCCATCTCCACCAGGGTGTCCGGGGAGAACGAGTTGCCGCCGCACTTCTCGACGGCCGTGACGGCCTTGCCCAGGGTCGAAGCCTCCTTGGCGGCGTTCTTGGCCACGGCGCCGGCGAGTTTGCCGCCGGGGATCATGCCGAGCGCGTCCGCGGCCGCGGCGGCCTTGTTGCCCTGGGCGAGTTGGCCGGCTGCGGCCAGCCCGGAGGACACCGTGCCGATGGGGCCGGGTACGTAGGCCACCACCTCGGCCGCGGTGGTCGCGACGTGGACCACCGACTTCCAGCTGAAGGTCCCTGCCAGGTCGAGGCCGTTGATGGGGTCGGCGTTGACGTAGTCGTAGTCGTTGGCCGATCCGCCCGCGACCGGGTCGATCTGGAGGAAGCGGCCCAGGACTGGCAGGTAGACGCGGGCGCCCATCTCGATGGCTTGTTGGCCGGCCAGGTGCTCCACGGGTCGTTCGTGCTGGCCCAGCCACCCGAAGTCCATGCCGCCGGCGGCGGTGGCCGGGATCGGGATGTCGGCGAAGGCGCCGGTGGTGGGGTCGATGTTCTGGCCGAACGGGTCGTACAGGTGCAGGGCACCCGTGCGGGCGGCGGTGCCGTCGGCGGTGAACAGCACGTCGCCGTGGATGTTGGGGTAGGACCAGTTGGTGGTGGCGGCCTTGTCGTAGTTCTTGGTCAGCAGCACCCCGCCGGGCAGGGCCACGATCCGCTGCAGCAGAGCGCCGTCCTTGTCCAGGACCAGGTCCGCGTCGTCGTGCTTGGAAGTGTAGGAGTAGCGGGTGGTCCCGTTCTTCGACATGTCGGAGGCGCCGGCGACGGTTCGGCTGGTCAACCGGTCGGCCGGGTCCCGGGTGTAGGAGATGGCGGTGCCACCTGCGGTGGTGGTGGAGACGTGGCGCTTGGTGGAGTCGTACCCCAAGGTGTCGCCGCCGATCTTCGCGGTATTGCCGCGGGCATCGTAGGCGAACGCCAGCGCGAGGCCGCCGCTGGTAGAGGTCAGCCGGTCGGTGGCGTCGTAGCAGTAGTTGGTGGTGACCGCGGGGGCGCCGTTGAGGCTGTCGGTGGACGCGGTGCGGTTGGTGTTCATCCCGGCGTTCTTGGCGGCTCCGCACCCGTCGGCCGGATCGAACCGGTAGGTGAGCTGGTGGTGCGGGACGGTCGCGGCGACGAGCCGGCCCATCGCGTCGTAGGTGTAGGAGTAGGCCGCGCTGGTCTTGCCGTCCTCCGTCACCGCGTCGTCGGTGATGCGGTTGTCCCGGGAGCGGATGACGGTGTCGACCACGGTGGACGCCACGGTCTTCCACGTCAGCGCCGTGGGCTTGCCGGAGTCGTTGCGGGTCAGCGAGTCGAGGCGGGATCCGTTGCCGTAGGCGACCGTGGCCAGTTCGGCCGCGGTGGTGTAGGTGGGGGTGGCGACGACGGTGCCGTCGACCTTGACCGTGACCAGCTGGTTGGCGGCGTTCCAGGCGTAGGACACGGTGCTGGACACACCCTTGACCGTGGTCGTGTCGTTGGTCAGCCGGCCGACCTGGTCGTAGGTGGAGACCGAGGTGACGCCGTTGGCGTCCGTGTAGGCCACTTCCTGACCGAGCAGGTCGATCACGGTGGTGATCGACCCGTTCGCGTCGGTAGCCTTCGAGACGAGCGGGTCACCGCCGACCGCGCTGTCGTAGGTGACCGTGCGCGCCGGCTTGTCCCCGAAGGCCGGGAAGACCCTCTTGGTCGCTTGCCCGCGCGCGTCGTAGCTGGTGCAGCTCCACAGCTCATCGTTGACGCGCGAGGCGACGATCCGGCCGGCCTCGTCGTAGACCGTCTCGCTGGTGAGCGCCGGTCCGGTGCCCGGCTTGGCTCCGGTGACCGTCTTGGCCATGCCGCCCTGGTTGGCGGCCGGGGCGTTCGGATCGCACGGGTTGGTACGCGTCTCGGCGTCCCCGTAGTAGGTGGTGGTGCCGCGCCGGTCGGAGTTGGTGACGTCTCCGGCCGGTAGCGCTTCGGCCAGCTTGCGCAGGTACCCCGTGCCCGGACGTTCATAGGTGGAGCGGGCGGTGAGGTTGAGGCCGCCGGGGTCGGCCGTCGCGGACACCTGGATCCCGTACACCGGGTCGATGCCCGCGGCCGGGTCGGCATAGCCGGTCGCACCGCGCTTGGACGGTGCCCGTTCCGTGGCGCCGCCGGAGGTGTCGTCGGTGGTCGTGCTCGTCGCCCAGTCGTAGCGGGGGGCGAGGTTCGTGCCGGGCACCGGGGCCGGGGTGCCGGCGCCGGGCGGGGTCCAGGTGAAGGCCAGTGCGCCGGTCGTGCCCGAGCGGTTGTAATAGTCGACGCGGACGCGGTGCCAGCTGCCGGCCGTGGCGTTGGTGTATTTGCCGGTGACGGCGGTGGAGGGCTTGTCGCCCCAGCTGTCGACGGTCAGGACGTCGTCGACCCACAGGCGGACTCCGTCGACCGCGGTGAACCCGAGGCCGTAGTCCCCGGCGGCGGGGAACTGCATCTCACCGGTGAACCGGCCCGACCAGCCGCCGGTGTTCGCCACCGGCGGGCTCGCTCCCCACGACCGTGACAGCGCCCCGTCCGTGGCACCGACCCCGGTGGCGAACTCCTGCGGCACGCCCGACAGTTCGGGGTTGTCGTAGAAGGCGGCCGACAGCCCCGCCAGTCCGTCGTCGTAGGTGGTGCGGGTGTGCGGCATCTTCTCCGCGCAGGCGGGTTTCGGGGTCTGTCCGTCGAAGCAGGACGCCGGTGCGGGCCCGTACTTGTCGACGGGTCGGTCGGCGTGGTCGTAGACCGTGGTGGAGCGCCGGCCGGCGCTGTCCATCGACGCGGTGGCCTGGTCCTTCGCGTTCCACTCCGCGGAGATGCTCGCCCCGGTGAAGTCGGTGCTGATCAACGCGCGGCCCGCGTCGTCGTACGTGACGGTGCGCGATCGGGTGGAGTCGTACACCCCGGCCAGGGCCACGGTGGCCTGCTTGCGTTCGAGGTAGTACTGGTAGAAGTGCTCGGCCCGCTTCTCGCTCGAGCGGCCGTCCGGGGCCGGGGCCAGTACCTGGACCGCGCGCAGGGCCGGCGGTTCCTGGGGCTGTTCGATCACGGAGTCGTAGCCGATCACCGTGCAGGCGGCGGCCGTGTCACTGGTGTTGGTGCACCCGTTCTCCTCGGACGGGGCCTGGCGGGCCACCCAGTCGTAGGCCAGGCTGCCGCGAAGGGTGGCCAGCGGCCCGATGCTGTCCAGGGCCTTCTGTTTCTCCTCCTCGTTGTCACCCGCCTGGTCGTAGCGCTGCTTGGCCGAGGCGCGGCCCACGTAGTCGAAGTCCTGCATGGTCGCGCCGGAGTTCTCGATCCGGGCCAGGGTGTCCATCTGGTACCACAGCCGGGTCTCGCTGCCGTCCCAATACCGGATCCGGCACAGCATCTGCGCCGGAGCCGGGTCCGAGCCCGGCGGGCGGGTGACTCCGCCGTAGCAGCTGTCGCTGCCGTCGGTGTTGTAGAAGAGCCCGTGCGACCGGCCGGAGACCGGGTCCTTGATCTGGGTCAGCCGCGGCGGCGTCCCGCTGTAGAGGTACTGCAGGGCCGCGGGCTTCTTGCCGTCGAGGACCGATTCCACCGCGGCCAGCGTGCCGTCGGGGTTGAACACCGACACCGTTTCGCCCTCGGTGACCGTGATCCGGCCCGCGCCGTCGAAGGCGAGCACACCGTCCTCGTTCGCCGGCGGCGTGAAGCCGCCCGTGGAGACCTTGGCCCAGGTGTGCTTGCCACCGGCGGAGTCGGTGAGCACGACCGAGCCGTCCAGCATCTCGGCGTGGCTGTAGCCGCTGGACTGCGCCGACAGCGTCCACCCGCCCGGCAGCGACTGCGAGTCCGCGGAGAACAGCCACTCCGTCGGTACGATCCGCGGTTCGAGATTGTGAGTGCGCTGGTCATCGGCGCCGACGCTGCTCTTGGCCCAGAGCACCATGCGGGGACGCTGGTCGGTGTGGTGGTACAGCTCGACGCGGAGCGGCACCAGCTGACCGGCCTTCAGCGCGACTTCGCTGTTCCGGTGCGGGCCGGGCAGCAGGAAGTCGTCGCCGGGATCGGCGGGGTTCGGATTGTCGTACACCAGCTTGTCGCCCAGCCAGACCCGCGCACCGTCGGTGTGCGCGCCGCCGAACCGGAAGTCGCCGGTCACCGGGGCCTTGAACTGGCCCTCCCAGCGCACGACGAACCAGTTCTTGTCCAGTGCCGGCGGCATCGGGTTGTCCCGCCACGGCAGGTTCTCCGGGTTGCCGGTCCACGTGGTGCCCCAGTCCAGGTTGACCTGCGATTCGCCTCGCACCATCACCGGGATGGCGGCCGGGGTACCCGCGTGCCGCGGGTCGTTGAAGTACGAGGCGCGCACACCGTGCGGCGCGCCCTGCCGGGAGTTGTAGGCGAGGCTCACCCCGGCCGATCCGCCGACGGTCGGGAACGACGGCCCGGCGGCCTCGACGTGCGCGTTGCCGTTGAACAGGTTGACCGTCACCGGCCCGAGGTGGTCGGTGGGTGCCGGTCCCGGATCTCCCACCCGCTGGTTGACCGTGAAGTGCCCGACCCACAGCGGCGCCGTGGCGTCCGTGTCGCCGGGCATCGCGGTGGCGGCCGTCCAGGTGTAGCGGCCACCGTCGTGCAGCACGTGCTTGGGGACCGTCCACTGCGGCTGGTCGAGGCATCCGGAGTCGACCACGCTGCCCGAGCGGCCGTCGAACCCGGTGGAAATCTTGAAGCAGTACAGGACGCCGTCACCGGCCGCGGCCACCTGCAACACGGGTGTCTCCGTGCCCACCACCGCGCCGTCGACCGGCGAGACCAGACCGGTCTGCGGTGCGACATCGGCATCGGCATCGGCGCCGGCTGCGGCGCCGCGCAGCGCCCTTCGCGCGTCGAACCCGGCGTGCTTGCCGGTCGCCAAGGGCGCGAAGTCCGCCTTCGGCTGCTTCGGCTCGGCCTGCGGTCCTTGCGGTGCCCGCTTGCCCGGCGACCGAACCGACAGGAGCGGCAGGTTCCGCGGCACCTTCCTGGCCCCCGCCGGCGCTGCCGACGCGGAGGGCAAGCCCCCCGCCTGCGCCAGTGAAACCACCAAGGCCATCGCCAGCGCGAAACCGATCATCCGCAACCACGACCGCGCCGATAATCGCGCTCTGCTCTTACCCCCAGGCACCAAGACCCCTCCATCCCGGTCGACGTCCGCCGGAAGCGCGATCCTCCGTCCCGCCACGACCGTGGGGGCGCGTTCCGGGCCGAGGCGGGAACCTACCGGCCGGCCGGCGGGCTGGGATTGGATAAAATTGACCTGCCCTCAGATAGGCCGAATGGCCACCCCTCCGCGCGCGCGGTCGACGGGCTCGGGCAAGCCCCGAGCCCGAGCCGGCAGCCCCGGTGTGACCTCCGTCGCGGCCGCCCTGACGGCTCACCTCGCTGCGCAAATCCCGGCGCACAACCGAGCCGCTCAGCACCGTCCTGATCCGGACAGACGGTGATCACGCCGGGGCGCAGCTCTGTCGGACTCGGCGGTCACCCGGGAATCCTGGCGGAACCCGACAGGAGTCGGCGGCGTGCTCCAGGTCCCGCTCGGACTGGAGCCTCAGCTCCAGGTCCCCGGTGCCGTGGTGGCCGAGCAGCGCCTCGTCCAGCGCCACGGCGAGTTCCGCCGTGCCCCATGTGTGCGGCGGTCGTCGAAGTCGGCCGCCGCTCCCCGCAGGCTCGTCGGCCCGCCCGGCCCCGTGGACCGTGGACCGTGGACCGTGGACCGTGGACCGTGGACCGTGGACCGTGCGAGGCTGAGGTGGTGAAGGCTGAAGTCATGAGCGCGGGATCCGACCGCCGCCTGGTGCTGCTGCGCCACGCCAAATCCGCCTGGCCGGAGGTCGCGGACCACGAGCGGCCGCTCGGCCCGCGCGGTCTGCGGGACGCGCCCGTGGCGGGCCGCTGGCTGCGCGACGCCAGCTGCGTGCCCGCACTGGTCATCTGTTCCACCGCCCGGCGGACCCGGGAGACCTGGGCGCTGGCGGCCGGACAGCTGGGCACCGAGGTCCCGGTGCGCTACGACGAGCGGGTGTACGCCGCCGAGCCGGAGGAACTGCTCGAGGTGGTGTCCGAAGTGCCCGGGGACGTGGGGACGCTACTGCTCGTCGGCCACAACCCGGGCCTGGAGGAGCTGGCCATCAGCCTCGCCCGGAAGGCCGTGGCCGCCGCGGAGACCGAAGCGATCGAACGGCTGTCCCGGAAGTTCCCGACGTCCGCGATCGCGGTGCTCGCCTGTCCCGTTCCCTGGCAGGAGCTCGCGCCGGGCTCGGCCCGGCTGACCGACTTCGCCGTCCCCCGGGGCACCGCCCGCTGACGTACGCCACGGGCCCATCCGCCCGGGTGCACGAAAGCCCGACAGTGCCTCACGGCACCCCGCCGATGCGGGCGACCAGGAGCGCGACGTCGAACGCGGCGAACAGGTGGTCAGGCCATTCGGGACGTAGTCGCGGCTCCGCCGCTCGGGCATCCCCGGCGTTACCGGAAAGACCGGCCAGGACCGGTCCAGGTCCTGGATCTGGGACTCCTGGTCCCGCGAGGGGACTACCGCACCCTCGGGCGGCTTGAAGTACGGCCGGCGACGTCGTACACCTCCTCCACGAACGGCGGGTCCGCCGACAGCTTTCACGTGTCGGTCAGACCGCAGCATCCATAAGCCGTGGTCATCCCAAGCCGCCCCAGCACGGGCCGAGGCAGCAACGGCTGCACGAGTTCCCGCTCAGCGTCAGACAGTTCATGGCCACGTATCACCCGACCATGATCCACAACGCAAGATCACTTTGACGACAGACCCCAGGTGCGTGCGGCGCGATCACCGGTTCGAGCCGTGTCCGCCACCCCTCGCCCGCACCGGTCGGAGCCGGCTGCGTGAGGAAGGACGGAAGTCCCGCCTCCAAGTCCCCCTCGGCGGGGACCGTCAGGAGCGCGGCGTGCGGGTTGAGGTGGCCGATCAGCGCCGCAGCCCCGGACACCCACCGGCCGCTTCCGCCCGTCGGCGTAGGAACGATCAGCGCGTCCGCCGTCTCGACCTGGCGGGCGGCGATCTCAGCCGGGGTCGTGGGAGTGACACTGCCTGAGCCGCCCCAGAGCGGCACGGCCGGGTGGACGCAGCCGAGGTCGGCCGCAAAGAAGGCCGGGTCGACCGGCCAGGACCGGCCCGGGATCATAGTGGTCCCCGAGGGAGCTCACGCCGATCCGGGGCCACCACAGTTCCACCAGGAGCGGTAGGACCTCCAGCTCCTGTGGCAGGGCGAGGATGACGTGGGGCCGTGCCATCGTCCGCCGGATGGCCAGCAGTTCCTGGCGGAGGATCACCACCGGATCGCCGGTCGCGCCCCGCGGAAGGTCTTCCCGCAGCTGCGTACCGCGCCGGAGGTGAACCGCTGCATCACCGGATATCCGCTGCCCCGGTCCTGGACCGACACGGCCAGCACCGTCGCACGCGGGCTGGCACGCAGCAAGTGATCCACCACCAGGCCTCGGACACCAGGGGTGTTGCCGGCGACCACGCCCAGCAGGCCCTTGGACGATCGGCTTCCCATCAGTTGAGGTGGGCGACTTGCTGCGGCGCGGGTGCTGGGCGCAGGCGGGACGGCAGGGTGCCGTCGTCCGGCATGCCCGCCCGCAGCCATACGGCGACGGATTCGGCGTCGGTTCCGTCGGCCATCGACCATCGGCCCGATGCGTACGGAACGCCATGGGGCTTGCGGTCCGGGGTGCAAGGCTGGACCGCGCCATGCGGACCGGCGGTGCGGCGGCACCGCAGGAGGCTGACCAGGCATCCGGTCGAGACCATCACCCGTATTGGCAGTCACGGACGACCTGGCGCAGCCGGTCGATCACCTGACCACTCCCCGGGTTCTTGCAGTTCACACTGACGACCAGGGTGAACGGTCGTGTCGACCGGTCCGGCGATCCGCGGTTAATGGACCCTCCCACGCTGCTGACACCACTTGCCGCCTCCCCGGCGTGCCCACATCCCGCCGGAGACGTGGGCACGTCGGCCTTGCCCTGCTACCGGCTCACCGGCCTACCAGGACGACTTGGTGACTCCGGGAAGGAATCCGGCGTGCGCCTGTTCGCGCATGCGCACCCGGGACAGCCCGAACTTCCGGAGGTGTCCGCGGGGCCGGCCGTCCACGCTGTCCCGGTTGCGGACCCGGGTGGCGCTGGCGTTGCGGGGCTGCTTGCGCAGTTCTGCCCGTGCGGCCGCGCGTTCGGTCTCCGTGGAGGACGGGCGTCGGATGGCCTCCTTCAGTTCGGCGCGCCGGGCGGCGTACCGCGCGACGACCGCCTTGCGCTTCTCGTTCTGCGCGATCTTGCTCTGCTTGGCCATCAGACCTTCACCCCCCGGGCGCGGATCCGCGCCACGGCGGCCTCGAGACCGATGGTGTCCACGGTCTTGATCGCCTTGGCGGAGAGCTTCAGCCGCGCGTACCGGCCCTCGCTGGGCAGCCAGTAGCGCTTGCTCTGGACGTTGGGGTCGAAGCGGCGGGAGGTGCGCCGGTGCGAGTGGGAGATGTTGTTGCCGAAGCCCGGCTTGGCGCCGGTCAGTTGGCAGTGGACGGACAAGGGGTTACCTGCCTCTCGTGAGGTGTTTCTTGTTGATAATGGGTTTCATTGTCATATGCTAGCGCCATGACTCGCACCGAAGTACGCCCGATCGTCAAGCTCCGCTCCACGGCGGGGACTGGTTACACCTACGTCACCCGCAAGAACCGGCGGAACGATCCGGACCGCCTGGTGCTGCGCAAGTTCGACCCGGTGGTGCGCCGGCATGTCGACTTCCGCGAAGAGCGCTGACCCCCCGTCCCCCTGCCTGAAGGACACCTCATGAAGCCTGGAATCCACCCCGCCTACGGCCCCGTCGTCTTCCGCGACAAGGCCGCCGACTTCGTCTTCCTCACCCGCTCCACCGCCACCAGCGACAAGACGGTCGAGTGGGAGGACGGCAACACCTACCCCGTCATCGACGTCGAGATCTCCTCGCAAAGCCACCCCTTCTACACCGGCACCGCCCGCGTCCTGGACACCGCCGGCCGCGTCGAGCGCTTCCAGCGCCGCTACGGGAGCAAGGCGTGACCCTCCCCGTCGTCATCGTCGGCGGGCTGCACTCCGACGCCCGCAAGGAGGTCGTGAACCGGCTGCTCGCCTCTGTCCCCGGAAGCGTGGCCCTCCACCACGACCTCGCCACGGTGCCCGCGGGCACCGTGCTGCGCGTGGTGCGCGACGCTTCCGGCGAGCTGTCCCGGGGCGAGGCCCCGCTCTTCAACGACTGTGCCTGCTGTGCACTGCGCGAGGACCTCGTACCCGAGCTGGAACGGCTGGCCGACAGCGGCATGATCCGGCTGGCCGTCGTCGAGCTCTGGGACTCGGTCGAGCCCAAGGCGATGGCCGAGGTTGTCGTGGAACACGGTGGAGACGTGCTCGATCTCACCGGTGTCATCACCGCGGTCGATCCCGCGCTCGTACTGCCGTACCTCGTCAACGGTGACGACCTGGCCGAAGTAGGGCTCGCGGCGGCGGCCTCGGACCGGCGCACCGTCGGGGACACCTGGGCCCGGCAGCTCGAGTACGCGCCCGTACTCGCCCTCGTCGACAGCGAAGAAGCCGACGACGAGGACCACGCCCTCCTCGCCCAGCTCCATCCGACCGCCCGCCGGGTGGCGGCCGGATCCGGGGAGCTCGCCCAACTGGCCTTCGCGGGCTTCGACGTGGAAGCGGCGGCCGCTGCCCAACACCCGGCCTGTGCCCTGCTCCCCCAGGACGCGGACGAGGCGGGAGTCACCACCTTCGTGTGGCGCCGCCACCGCCCCTTCCACCCCGAACGACTCTACGAGGCCCTCGAAGACCTCTGCTGCGTCGCCGCGCGCAGTCGCGGCCGGTTCTGGCTCGCCGACCGGCCCGACACCCTGCTGGCCTGGGACGCCGCGGGCGGCGCCCTGTGCGTGGAGAACGCCGGTCCCTGGCTGGCCTCCCTGCCGGACGCCGCCTGGGAGATGGTCCCGCCGTTGCGCAGGGCGGCAGCCTCGCTCGACTGGCATCCCGAGCACGGCGACTGCTGCCAGCACCTCGTCTTCACCTCACCCGGCCTCGACCGGCACGGACTGGCACAGCTCCTGGAGTCCTGCCTGTTGACCGACGCCGAGTACGCGGCGGGACGCGAGGCCTGGAAGACCCTCCCGGCGACTTTCGACTCCCTCCTCGACCCGGTCTCCTGACCTCCGGGATCGAGCATCTCCATCGTCCACGACTCAAAAGGAACCCTGATGGCCCGTCGTCAGACCGCTCACAAGCCCGTGAAGCCCCGCCCCAACCCGCTGGACGCGGCGAAGATCACGTACATCGACTACAAGGACACCGCCCTGCTGCGGAAGTTCATCTCCGACCGCGGCAAGATCCGCAGCCGCCGGGTCACCCGCGTCACGGCGCAGCAGCAGCGCCTACTCGCCCCGGCGATCAAGAACGCCCGGGAGATGGCGCTGCTCCCCTACGGCAGCAGCCGATAGCGATTCGAGACCGCCGTCCGGCGACTCCTCGTCGACGCCCCCGGGAGCCGCTGGACGGCGGTGGCCAACGCCGGTGGCGCTCCCATCGCCGCCAGGTTCCCGATCCCGCCGGTGAGCACCCGCGACGTCGCCCCGGCGCAGGACGAACTCGCCGAAGCGCTCACCCCCGGACGTGACGCGTGTCTCCGAACCCGCCCTCCACATCGGGCACGCGGCAGATCTCACGACTCGCTCAGCCCGGCCACCGTCTCGGCCTGGTCCCAGACCGTCAGGAACGACATCCTCAAACAGGCCGCGAGCGCTGGGTGTTCGATGAACAGCGCGGTGGTGGCGCGGGTTTCGGCCATCGGATCGGGCATGTCGCACAGGACCATCGAGGCATCGGCGACGATCAGCTTCAGGGGCAGCTCCGGGATGAACCGGGCCTCCTCCCCCGCCGCGCCGAACCGGTTCACGTTCTCCAGGACCTCCGCGTCACCGAGGGCCTCGTGGGTGTAGACGGCGCGCGCCCTGCCCCCGGCCCGGCGCAGGCGGCGGACGGCCTCGATCCCCTCGTCGTTGGCTGCGGGAGCGACAAAGGGGGGCTTGCAGAAGCTGAGCAGTTCCTGCGACGCCTGCTCCTGGATGCTCGCGAAGCGCTCGGCGATCGCCTTGGGATCGCGCAGCACCTCGATGTAGTCGAGCGGGTCGGTGTGCGTCTGCCCGGCGGCCCAGAGCGGTGTCAAGGCCGCGGCGAGCGCGACCGAGGCCCGGTCCATCCGCTCCATCGACTCCCTCTGCAGGGCCATCAGCCGGGCGAGGGCCAGTTCCGGTGCCACGGCGGAGAAGGTGGCCACCCGTCCGGGGCGCAGGACGGCTAGGTTCCGGCGCACCAGCGCGTCGAGTACGTCGTACACCCGCTGACGGGGGACGTCCGCTGCGCGCGCCGCCTGCGCCGCGGTGTACGAGTCGCGCCTCACCAGCGCGAGGTAGACCCGCGCCTCGTAGCGTGAAAGGCCAAGCCCTACAAGGTTGTTGACCGCGCTGTCGTCCAACTCCATGGCAGCACACGGTATACCCGTAGATGACTGACCGAAAGCAATCCTTTGCCCTCGCCGGGTATTCCCTTGGGCCTGCCGTCACTAGGTTCTGCGGTGGCCACCACTCGACGTGGTGGCAGTCCATCAGATCAATGAACCTGTGCCACTCGCCACCCGCGGTGTTCCTCATGATCAGATATGACATGGACCTGTCATTTCATGGGACCTCATCCCACGCCGCGGTGATCCGACCCCCCATGGAGGGCAGTTCATTGCAGTCGAAATCCATCAGCCGCGTCAGAAGTCTGGTCGCGGTCGCGGCTCTGATATCCGGCGGCTTACTCGCGGCCGCCGCGCCGTCGACGGCCTCGGCCACGACCACGCCCGCGACGCCCGCCGCGTCCGGCGTGCACACCCAGCGGCTCTGTTCGGAGCCCGCGAAGGCCGGCTTCATGGCCTGTCACGCGCTGGCCCGCACCGACCTCAAGCAGCAGCTCAGCCTCTCCCCGAACATCCTGCCGTCCGGCTACGGCCCCACCGACCTCCAAGGCGCGTACGCCCTTCCGGCCTCGGCCGGCGCCGGGGCGACGGTCGCCATCATCGACGCCTACGACGACCCGAACGCCGAGTCCGACCTGGCGACCTACCGCTCCCAGTACGGCCTCCCGGCCTGCACCACCGCCAACGGCTGCTTCAAGAAGGTCGACCAGAACGGCGGCACCAACTACCCGACCGCAGACTCCGGCTGGGCGGGCGAAATCTCCCTCGACGTGGACATGGTCAGCGCCGTCTGCCCGCAGTGCCACATCCTGCTCGTCGAGGCGAACCAGCCCTCCATGGCCGACCTGGGCACAGCCGTCAACCGCGCGGTGACCATGGGGGCCAAGTACGTCTCCAACAGCTACGGCGGCGGCGAGGACTCCACCGACCCGAGCTCCGACGCCTCGTACTTCAACCATCCCGGCGTCGCGATCACCGTCAGCTCCGGGGACAGCGGCTACGGGGTCGAGTACCCGGCGGCCTCCCAGTACGTCACCTCCGTGGGCGGCACCTCGCTGAGCCGCGCCGGAGGCACCACGCGTGGCTGGTCCGAATCCGTCTGGGGCACCAGCTCCGGCGGCAACGGCGCTGGCTCCGGCTGCTCGGGCTTCACCACCAAGCCGTCCTGGCAGAGCGACAGCGGCTGCGCCAAGCGCACCGTCGCCGACGTCTCGGCGGTCGCCGACCCGGCCACCGGCCTCGCCGTCTACGACAGCTACCAGGCCAGCGGCTGGAACGTCTACGGCGGCACCAGCGCCTCCGCGCCGATCATCGCCTCCGTCTACGCCCTCGCCGGCACCCCGGCCGCGGGCAGCTACCCGTCCTCGTACCCGTACGCCCACGCCTCCTCGCTCAACGACGTGACCAGCGGCGCCAACGGCTCCTGTGGCAGCAGCTACCTGTGCACCGCCAAGTCCGGCTACGACGGCCCGACCGGCCTCGGGACCCCCAACGGCGCCGCCGCCTTCACCGGCGGCTCCACCGGCGGGAACACCGTGACGGTGACCAACCCCGGCAGCCGGAGCACCACCGCCAACACCGCCGCCTCCCTCCAGATCCAGGCCGCGGACTCGGCGAGCGGCCAGACCCTCGCCTACAGCGCCACCGAACTCCCGCCGGGCCTGTCGATCAACGCCTCGACCGGCCTGATCAGCGGCAGCCCGACCACCGCGGGCAGCTACAACGTCACGGTCACGGCCAAGGACACCACCAACGCGGCCGGCAGTACCTCCTTCACCTGGACCGTCACCCCGACCGGCAGCACCTGTGGCGCCACCCAGCTGCTCGGAAACGCGGGCTTCGAAACCGGCAGCGCCAGTCCCTGGACCGCCACCACCGGCGTGATCGACAACGGCAGCGGCGAGGCCGCCCACTCCGGCTCCTGGAAGGCCTGGCTCAACGGCTACGGCTCCACGCACACCGACTCGCTCTCCCAGTCGGTGACGATCCCCAACGGCTGCCACGCCACCCTCAGCTACTACCTGCACATCGACACCGCGGAGACGACCGCCACCACCGCCTACGACAAGCTGACGGTCCAGGCCAACTCCACCACCCTGGCCTCGTACTCCAACCTCAACAAGAACACCGGCTACGTCCAGAAGACCTTCGACCTGTCCTCCTTCGCGGGGCAGACTGTGACGGTCAAGTTCACCGGCACCGAGGACTCCAGCCTGCAGACCTCGTTCGTCATCGACGACACCGCGGTCGGCACCAGCTGACACAGACATGAAGGGGACGGGCCCGGACCGCTGTCATCGATCCGGGCCCGTCCGGCCATGAGGCCATCAACGGACCACCACGGTGACTTGCCAGGCCACCATCGCGAGGCACCGCACCCCGCCGGGCGGAGCCGGCGACGAACACGCCGGCACTGCGGATGCCAGAACGGCCGTATCGGCCGACGCACCCCGGAATACACGGTCCGAGACTTCGGTCAGCGCCGTTCCGGACACGCTCACCGGAGCAGCAGGCGTCGCCGGCAGCGACACCCGGACACTGCCGGGCCGGTCCAGGCAGATCCGACGGCCGTTGTCCGCCTCGGTGACGGTCACGTCGCTACCGTGCGCACAGTCAGCACTGGCAGACCCCGCGGCATTGCCTGTTGCCCGTGGCCCGGGAGACGTTGCGCCCGAGCCGCAACCGGCCACGATCAGCAGCATCGCGAGAACCATTCCTGCCCGTACACGCATCCCATGACCTCCCTACACCGAAGCAATGGTCAGCGATGGGACGCAGTCCGTACGATCCGGGTTCCCTTGACGTGAGTCCGCAGAACGGGGGCCCGCCGCCTTCGAGAGGGATGGGCAGTTCGGGGTCCCGGATCGATCGCCGTCATCCGCCTGTGGCGGCCTCAAGGCCGCGGCCACGGCACATCTGCCGGGCTGGGGCGACAAGCTCACCCCGCACCTCCTGCGGCACTTCTGCGCGTCCGAGCTCTACCTCGGCGGACGCGCACTGATCGCGATCCAGGAAGTCCTCGGACATTCCCGGATCGCCACGACCATGCGATACGTCCACGTCCAGCAGACCCGGGTCGAGGACGCCCGGGTGGCCGGGCAGCAGCGGGCCCCGAAGCGGCTGGAAGGACTTCTGCGATGAAGTGGAACCTGCGGCTGACCGCCGCGAACAAGGGGATCTGGAAAGCCTCCGAGCTCCAACGGAGCCTGGCCGAGCACGGCCTGGTCATCTCGGCCGGGAAGATGTCCAGCCTGTGGTCCGGCCAGCCGGTCTCCCTCTAGCTGGAGGACCTGGACGTCATCTGCGTCGTCCTCGGCTGCGAGATCAGTGACCTCCTCATCCCTCCAGCCAGGACGGCGTGGGCAGCAAGGGCCGCACCACCACCCATTCCGCGTCCGTCATGTCCGACGGATACCGGCGCTGTCGGCCGGGATGATCGGCAGTGTTGTCGTAACACGTGCGCGGGACAATCGCATGACCGGACGGACGAGTTGAAGTCGACAGGCGCAACCGCGTACACATGTGACAACAGGGCCTCCTGGTACTGCTCGGTCAGATTCGCATCCCCGAGCTACCGAGAGGCCCTGCCCTCATGCGCGTACTGCCGGAAGATCACCCCATCAGGAACCTGTTCGACCCGCACGTTCCATGACCGGTTGCGATACGGCTACTCAACCGCTACTCACCCGCGGTGTCGCACACGGTGAGCTGTTTGACGTCGACTACACATTGGTGACCAGGAAATCGCCGGACAAGGTGACGCTAGTGGCGCCCTGAGCACAGGAGCCGAAGCCCAGGCTCGCGGTGCTGGTGAAGAGCGCCGGCGTCCCGCCGTCGTGGAAGCGGCCTCCGGTACTGACACCGCTGATCTGGACGGCGGAAAGACCGGGGGCGACCTGGACGGCTGCCACGGAAGTCCAGTTGAAGGTCGTGGTGGCGGGGCCAGCGCCGCCGCTCCAGGTGACCGTGAGCGTGCCAGCCATGCCAGCAGTGACGAAACTGTCGGCTACCGGGACGCACAAGGCCGCCAGCGCGGTACCGGTGGCCGTGACCTGCGCATCGGTGATCCCGCCGCCGGAACATCCACCGAACTGCACCGGGCCGGTCGTGCTGAAGCCGACGTCCGCGGGGAGCAGAGCGGGCACCGCACGGCTCAACCCCAGCGTGCCCGAGCCGTCCGTGCACGACACCGCCGTCGCCGCATGGGCCGCAGGCGCACCCGTCACCAGCACGGCGGGCACGACCGCGAGCGCCGCAAGGGCAGACACGACACGGCCACGGACACGGCCCACGCCCGGACGCGCGACCTCCGGTGAACCCAGCAAGGTACTCCCCCTCTTGGTACTCCATCAGAAAAAGACCAATGCACTGATCGACTTCAGAATGTAGCCAGGACGTGGCAGAAAGCAAGATCACCGGGCGGATCAAGCCACATCCCGCCACCCACCAACGCGCGTCCGGGCAACCGTCTGGGCGCCGAGCGTCAGCCAATGACATGGCCTGAAAGGGCACTTCACAGCGTGGGAGAAGCCAGGCCTGTCATGATCTTGGAAGCAGACCGACAGGAGCCTCGGGCCGTCCTGAACGCGGCACACCACAGGCTGTTGCCATGTCATTCCCAGTCCGGGGCAGACACCCCGGACCCTTTGGCCCGAAGGAGAACCCCCCGATCAGGGGCATTGCGTGAAGTGTTGGTGGCGCCGTCCTGGCGGTGGACGCCCATGGCGAGGTTCCGCAGGGAGGCCATGGTGCGGGGCAGGTGGCCGGTGCGGACCATAGCCCCGGGCCCAGGCGGGGAAGTCCACCAGCATCGACCGCCAGGAGATCTCGCCCGCGACGAGGTAGCGGACCGCGTCCAGCATCTGACGGTGGCAGTAGCCCTCAGGCTGCCCGCCCCGGCCCTCCAGCCAGGCCGGGACCGGCAGGAGAGGACGGACCGCCGCCCACTCCTCGTCCGACATGTCCGAGGGGTAGTACGGCTTCCGGTCGGGACGATCGGCCGCGTTGCTGTACACGTGCGCGAGGCAATGGCCGCCGGGCAGATCGCCTCCATCAAACTCCTGCCGAAGCTGGGAGCCCGAGCCGTCCTCACCACAGGGTTCGTCCTCGCGGCAGTCGCCGCGGCCTGACTCGCCCGCATCGCGACCACCACCTCGTACGGCACCGGCGTCCTCCTCCCGCTCCTCGTGGCCGGCCTGGGTCTGGGATGTGTGCTGCCCCCTGCCATGAGCATGGGAACCTACGGTGTCGCCCGGCAGGACGCAGGATCAGCATCGGCATCGGCATCGGCATCGGCATCGGCATCGGCATCGGCATCGGCCACCATCAACACGATGCAGCAGGTGGGTGGCTCCATCGGCACAGCACTGCTCAACACGATGGCTGCGAGTGCTGCCGCCGCATTCCTTGCGGGGCGCGACCCGGGCGACGCGCTCGGCGCCTTGCCGCGGTGCGGGGGCAGCACTCGTACTGCCCCCGCACCGCGGCAAGACCACCACCGGGGAGCCCCTCCCCTAGCACTCGCCCGACCACCACCGAGCTCGGCGGGGCCGGCCCGCCGGCACCCTAGCCGGCCGCCCGTTCGGCGGCGCGCACCTGCGCGGAGAACTCCTTCGCGGTCAGCCGCTCCAGGGTTCCGCCATGCCGCCGGGCGAGGTCGTCGGCGGGCTCCGGCTCGGACTCGTACAGGTCGACGATGAGCAGCGCGGCCCCGTCCTCGACCCGGCTACTCAGCATGATCATGCCCGCGCCGTCCTCCTGCGCCCACCGGTCCTCCGCAGCGTTGCCCAACGCCACCCCGGCTGCCGCGCCCAGGAAGACACCGATGGGACCGCCCAGCAGCCCGAGGAGCCCCCCGGCCAGACCCGCGCCCGCGGTCGGGACGCCCGCGCCGGAGACATGACTATCCGGTACGTCGAGCAGCCCATCGGCCGACCGCTCCAGGACAGCGGCCTGCCGCAGCCCCGGCAGGCCGACGGCGTCCCCGTACGCCGCCCGGCCGGTCGGGGCGCTCGCGAACGTGATCAGCAGCACGTGGTGGTGGCTGTCCGCCATGTCGAATGCCTTCCTTCCGGTTCTGTGCGTTGTGCAGGCGCGCGCCTACCCGGCCCCCGCGAGCACACACACCTCACAACAGTGGACGGGCCTTCCCCCAAGAAGGTGGGCACGCGGTTATTGATCACGCGGCGAGGGTGAGTCTAGCGGCGTGGTGTCGGCGTTCGTATTCGTCGGGACTGAGGTGGCCGTTGGCGGAGTGCCGGCGGCGGGTGTTGTAGCGGGTCAGCCAGGCGAAGACGGTTCGGCGGCAGGTGTCGGCATCGCCGTAGTCGGGGTCTCCTTGGAGGGTCTCGCGTTTCAGGGAGGCGTGGAAGCTTTCGCAGGCCGCGTTGTCGGCGCTGGTGCCGACCGCGCCCATGGAACGGGTCACCCCGAGCCCGTCGCAGAGGCTGGCGTAGGCCCGGGAACCGTACTGGGCGCCGTGGTCCGAGTGGAACACGGCGCCGTCCAGGCTGCCGCGGGTCGAGCCGGCCATCCGCAGTGCGTCGGCGACCAGGCCGGTGCGCATGTGGTCGGCGATGGACCAGCCCACGACCTTGCGGCTGAAGCAGTCCAGCACGGTCGCGAGGTAGAGGAACTTCCCTCCCGCGAGCGGGAGATAGGTGATGTCGCCCATGTATTTCCGCCCGGGCTCAGGGGCGGTGAAGTCTCGCTGGAACAGGTCTGCGACCGGTGTGGTCGACGGGTCGGGGACGGTGGTGCGGACGCGTCTGCGCAGCCGGATGCCGGTGACGGAGTGCGTCCTCATGACCCGGGCGACCCGCTTCTCGTTGACCACATGCCCCTTCTCGCGGAGCTCGGCGGTCACGCGTGGTGAGCCGTAAGCGCCACCGGACTCGCTGTGGACCTTGCGGATCTCCCCGGCCAGGACCTGGTCATCGCGGTGCCGGGCGGCCCGGGCCTGGGCGCCGGCGAGCCATTTGTAGTAGCTGGACCGGTTGACGTCCAGGACCTGGCAGAGCCGCTTCACCTCATAGGTGGCCCGGTGGTCGTCAACGAACTGGAAGCGGCTGGTCACCAGTTCGTCTCTCCGGCGAAATACTTGGCCGCCTTGCGGAGTATGTCCCGCTCGGTGGCGAGCTTGCGCTCACTGGCCTCGAGCTCGGCCACCCTGGCCTCCAGCCGCCGGACCCGCTCGTCCGGATCACTGGGCGACACCGCCGCCCCGTGGCCGGCGGCCTGCATCACAGCAGCGGCGGTGCCGCCACGGCGTTCGCGGTCCCGCAGTACCCACTCCCGCAGGGTCGCCCGGTTGACGCCCAGGTCAGCGGCAATGCCCTTGTACGTCGCACCGGGCGTGGACTCGTACAGGGCCACTGCATCTGCCTTGAACTCGTCCGAATAGTCCTTCAGAGCCATCGGTGGTCTTCTCGCTTCCTCCGGATCAATCAAGATCCAGTATCAGCGTGTCCACCACTCAGGGGGAGGCCCCATCACCAGCTTCATCCGGATACAGCTGCGTTATGACCGGCGCAGAGAAGCATGGAGCCAGACTCTCTCCTTCGCACCTCCGGAGACGTCCCTGCCTCAGGAGATGGTGCCCGTCCTTCGCTTCATCAGTCGTGCCGTCCCTGGCCAGTCGATGGAGCTGACGGTTCACGGCCCAACCGTCACTCAACTGACCGCCCCCATCACCCAATCCGCGGTGCCCGACAGCTGGAACTCAGACGAAGCCGAGACCTGGGCTGACGCCTTCGACTACCTGGCCACCCTCCAGCGGATGACCGGCCAGTTCTTCGCTACTCCGCCGGGCTACACCCTGAAGGACGCACACGACGCCCGAAACGCAGTCTCCTTGCTGCGCGGAGAGAAGGTCGACATGCCCAACACGGTCGTCGCCGTCGGTGTCGATCGCATCGAATCCCTTGAACAGGTATCCAAGGGGAAACTTGCCTTCGCCGCGAAGTACCAGGCCATGGTCATTACCTTCGGGGAGCATCAGATCGACCTGGGGCCCGGCATCGAGCTGATGACCATCGACAAGGTCCTCAACATGCGCGAGGCCCGGCAGTCGCTTGCGGATGAGGGCCACGCGACCATACGGCTCAAGCTCGACCGGACGCAACCCGCCCAGCGCTACCTGGGCACCGACCTACCCAGTCCCGGCACGCAGCCCTGACAGCGCCCAGCAGGGAAATAGGCTCGAGCTGGTTTCCCGCATAGCTCGCAAGCAGACGCATCGGCAGGACTGCGCCCTCCTACGCCCGCTAGGCTGCCTCGGCGAGTGCCTCGAACGACAAGGGGAGGGTCAACTCCGATTCGAGGGTGAACACCGAGTCCATGACTGTACGCAGACGTTGCGGCGCGTCCGGCATCACGTGAGCGTAGGTCTGGTACGTGATCTTGGGATCTCGGTGCCCGAGCCATTCGGCCATGTCGGTCACCGGCACGCCCTTGGACAGTCCGGCCGAGGCGAAGAAGTGCCTGAGCCAGTGAGGAGTGATCTTCCTGACGATCCCGGCAGCAGTCTTGGCCGTCCGCCAGAGCCGGTCCACGAGCGAGTACATGAGGATGTTGGTGCCGCCCACGTTCGAGAACAGGTAGTCACCTTCGATCCGGTTCAGGCCGGTCTCGACCCGGTAGGTCCCGTACTGCTCGACGTGCTGCCTGATCTTCGCCACGATGGTTGTCGGGATCGGAACGGCGCGCCCTTCATCCTGGTCACGCCACTTCAAGTGGCGGATGCAGTGCGCTCGCCCCCTCCCCTTCGTGGCAGCCTTCTGCCGGCGGGTCTTGGGCTTCTCGTTCTCGCCGTCCTGGGTAACCTGCCGGTCGACATAGAGGACTCCGGCCTCGAAATCGATCTGCTGAAGGCACACCGCGCTGGCCTCGCCGATACGCAACCCGCATCCAGCCATCAGCCACACCAGGAGCTGGTACGGCCCGGGCAAGTGGGCGGCTATAGCCGCGATCTCTTCCAGTGTGGGCAGGTGGATTGTCTTCTTGATCCTCCGCTTGGCCCTCCTGCGGCCGGCCTGGACATGCCGACAGGGATTCTTGACGATGTAGTCGTTGGCGACGGCGAAGCTGAACACTCCACTGAGGGTCTCGTACCGGTTTACGGCTGTACTCGGTTCGTAGCCGCGCTCCTCAACCATCCACCGGAGCCAGGTAGTGAGGTCCTTGGGCTTGACCGCCCCGATGGGCTTGTTCCGGAAGTAAGGCCTGACGTGCAGACGAAGACTTGTCTCGTACTGATAGCGCGTTCCGTTGACGCGCTCACCAGAGGCAATAAACTCCCGGTATACCTCTACGAGCGGCGTCATGAATCCGAGCGGCTCTATGTAGGTTCCAAGGTCCTTTTCGCGTTCAATCTTCGCCGCAAATGCGTCCGCCGTTCCCTTCTTCTCGAAGGTCTCCTCACGTTGGCGTCCACTGCGGCCACCAGGCTCTCTATAGCGGACAGTCCAAGGGTGACCACACCTCACCCCTTCACACGGGTAGTTCTTGCTGCGCGCTTCTTCTTTGCATTTCTGAAAAACCGTTGCCAAACTAGCGCCCCCAACTTCCCTCTAGCCACGCCGTCCAATAAATCAGTTCTCAGCCATACATTCGGTCGAGGTAGTCCACAACATCGCGCTCACGAAACCGCAACAGGCGCCCCACTTTTTGCGGCCGGAGCCCCCACGCCCGATGCTTGTTCTTCACCGTCACCTCACTAACCTTCAACCAATCAGCGACTTCAGCCGACGTGAGCAAAACGTAGCTTCCTCCGCGCGCCAACACCCTCTCCTCTCCAAGAAAATTCTCCTCGCACTCACGAAGGCGCGAAGCTTGAGGCCTACACAAACGCCTCACCGGATACAGTCGGTGCGACGGAACTAATCTTGCAGAGGATTCGAGATTTCCGAATTCCTGGGTCGGCTGCTATACGCTCACCGAACGACCTCGACGTTCCACCTCCACGCAGCCTGATTGGTTCAGTTGGCAAGCTCGCAACCACTCCACATGGCCCCGACCACTGCTGCACTACCCCCTAAAGACCACCGTTCTTGACCACCACCTTTTGGGCAGGTCAGTACGTTGACATGGATCGCGGCAGGGTCTCCACGCATGTCGCGTGATTCGTCGTCTGCCACCAGCGAACTGAGAATGTTCGGCTTGGTTCCGGCACAAGGAACGCCAACGGACGGCGGCCACCATGGTGGTCTTCACCCACGTCCGGGCCATCAGCCGGCAGAGGTGTACCTGACCCCATTCGCTTCATCGCCCGCCCCTCGACGGCAGACCGCGTCCCACCTGCCCGGCGAAGGCCGGTGCCAGGACGGCTTCTCCTTCATGGACGTCGGGCTACAGACATGGAGCCGCCAGCCTCGATATCCAAAGGGCTGGTCGCCGATCCGGTTGGACGGCCAAGTGCACGGCGCTACTGGGCGCCAGCCAGCGAACACCCCGCACCCTCAGCACGTTGCAGCTGGGCAGATGGATCATCCACCCGATCCACCAGTCGGCCGTCGAGTCGCGGTCTGTATCCGCAGGGCCGACTCCGTGCGCGGGGGTGGTCCATAGCGCCGCCTGGGCCCTGATCGGGCCCATCAAGAGCACCGCCGTCGCTGACCGGACGGCCAAGTCCTCCGGCGCTCATCAGCCGTCGACCGGCAGGGCGGGCGCCCACATGCTCAGGAGAACGCTCCTCCTGCCCTCCCGGCTCGAGACCGGCTATCCGACACCCTCGAAACCAGAAAATCCGCGGGCTGTTCGTACTGGGCGTGGGCCCCGTCGCGAGGAGCGACACGGGGGTGGTTCTGGCCCACGGCAAGTTTCAGGCGTTGCGATCAGCCGCCGCTGCCCAGTAGGTCGGGTCCAGCATTTCGCCCGGCCAGGCCGGCTGAGTGACAGGTCCTCGCGGCCCCATCTGCTCGAAGTACGGCGCGATGTCGTAGATGGGCGTGCCGTGGACGGCGTCGAGGTCCGTGACGTGGAGGTCGTAGCCAACGACCTTGATCAGACGCGGAAAGCTCAGCGCGAGCTGATTGGGGCGGCGGTGGTTTCGGTGTACGAACGTACCTGTGGCAGGCCAGCGGCTGTCACCGCGCGGGCTCCGTGCGTGGAGCTGGACATCGCCCGGCGATGCGTGGTGGAAGTGCCACAGGACGGTCAGGTGAGAGAACTCCTCAATGCCCTGCAGGGTCTCAATGGGGAACTGCCCATCAACGCGGATGACGGACTCGACGCCTCCTTGGAAGTCATCTGCGACAGTCCTATGGCCGCCAATCACCGTGGCGATCTGCTGGATGCGAAGCGTCTCAGACATGTGGCGTCGTCCCTCCTGGTCCCCGCCCCGACATCTCCTAGCGACCGATGGGGGCGGGCGATGTGCTGGCGGCGTCAGCCTACGGTGCGCAGGACTTCACGGGCACGGGAGTCCACCTCGGCGGCTGTCCGGCCACCTCGCGCGAGCACCGGGGAGAGCGTTCGGCGCATCTGGACGACGGTGTCGTAGACGCGGCCGGACTGGACTCCGGCGGAGACGACGTCCAGGGCCCGGTTCCAGGTGGCACAGGCGGCATCGACATGACCCTGTTGCGCCTGGACGGCACCGAGGTAGCCCAAGGTGACGGCATGTGTTCGGGAGTAGGGCAGGGCGCGGGTGCGAACGCTGTGCCGGAACTGCGCCTCGGCGGCGGGGAGGTCGCCCATGTCGCGCAGTGCTGCGGCGGTTTCGTGTGCGAGCGCGGCTTCACCGAAGAAGGTGACGCGGGCCGGGGCGTCGGCTCCGTCGGCCTGGGTGAGATCGCCCTCGGCCTGCTGGAGTGCGACTCGGGCATCTTTCCGCCTCCCGGCGAGCGCAAGGGCACGGGCGTGTACGACTCCGAGGAGCGCCCGCTCGCGGGGGGCTGCCTGGGCGTAGCGGCGTTGCCCGAGCGAGCCTTCGGCGAGTTCGAGGGCACGGGCAGGATGGTGAAGGTCCACGGCTTGGTGGGCGGCCGCTCGCAGGATGTGGCCTGCGAGCGGTCCGTTGTCCGCTTCGGCTGCCAGACGCAGGGCGATGCCGAAGTGGCGTTGGGCGATGGCATGGTCTCCGGAGTCGAAGCTCATCCAGCCGGCCAGGTACACCAGCTCAGCGGCGGCCGACATGAGCTCGGTGCGCAGCTTCTCGGTGGAAATTCGCGCGGAGACGAAAGCGGCAACGTCATTGGTGAGGTAGGAAGTCAGCGCGCCGCGGCCGGCGCGGCCGCCTAGGCGCTGGTCCTGGCGGGAGAAGTACTCCATTGCGTCCCGCAGTGCCTCGACGTGGGCGGGGGTCACCGTGAGCCGGGACAGTGCGGGGCGGCTTCGTGCCTCCTCGAGGGTCTTGCCCCACCAGGTCTCGGGCGGGACTGCGGCTCCGGCAGCCGAGTAGGCCGAATCCGCGAGTACCTGTCGGCGGGTCATGTCCATGCCTTGTCCCCCGTGATGTGCCAGATCGGCCAGTGCGATCATTGTCGCCACATCCCAGCCTGGCCCGCCCAGTTGATCGGGATCCGGCATGTGACCAAGGCCGATCTGCGCAGGTGTGACCGCACGCCCGAGCCGTCGCGACAGCGTCTCGCACAAGATAGATGCCGTCTTGATGTCCGGGCGTGATCCGAGCACCCACTGCGAGATGTGAGTACGCGCGACACGCAGGAGTTCCGCGTGGCCGGCTTCCGCCGCTGCTCGGCGGAAGTGAGCGGCGGTCTGCTCCTGCGACCAGCCTGCCTCGCGAATGACCTCGGCCAAGGCGTTGTTGCGGGTACGCGGCACGGTCCGCTCCCATCCCAGAAAACGATCTTTAGCAGCGTTAGCAGCCTCGCTGACGGCTCAGGGATACCCGCCGCCCCGACGGCGCGGTTTCCTCATCAGGAAGCTAGCCCTCATCGCCCGGCTCATGAAGGCAAATCCAGCGCAATGGCCCGAACGGGCTCCCCGACATCCACTAGGAGGGACTTGTGACAGTGCCGCTCTGGCCGCCAACGAATCGTGACAGTGCTGCCTTGATTCGTGCCTACGAAGATCTGCTCTCCTGGCCGCTGATCGTCGGGACTGACATTGTCTCGGCCAACCGTGCGATCCAGTTTGTGATCGAAAGGCAGGGGTGCACGCTCCACACCACGTGCTCCGCGTTCGATGCAGTCGTCATGCCGGACGCGCTGGGCTCGGACGTGCTGGTGCTCGCCGACCGTCGTGACGTGGACCTCGCACCTATTCCTGCTCTGAGGTATGGAACCGGAGAAAGGGTGCTGCTCGTCGAACCTGGAACCGCCCAGCCCCTCACAGGGGTAGCAGGTGTTCGTGTTGAGTCCGGCCCTGGCGGTCGTATCGCCCTGCCGCCAGCGGGCGGTGCCCGCTGGGACACCTGGCCCTGGACACCAGCAGAGCCGACGCCCGTCCCGCTGGCCAACGGTGCCTGCCTCCTGCCCATCCTGCGGACTGCTTTGGCCAGCGCACCTGCTGGCTAGCCCTCTGTCCGATCTCCGCCAGGGCCCGTTCCATCTTCGTCGTCCCATCGAGGTGTCGTCATTTCCGTCTCCCGTGCCGTGCAACTGAGACCGCCTGAGAATTTCCTCGCCTCCATCGAGGGCGTGTCGCGCACCCGACATCTGAGCTCCTTATCCGAAGCCTCCCTCATTTGGGATGTGTGGGAATTGCGGTCCGCGGCCAGTGCGGACACGATTCTGACGAAGTCACCGACCGCCCTGAAGGTCGTCTTGGCCGCTGGCAACTGGATGGACCGTGACATCGAGGTCGAACGCCGGTGGACGAGGCTCGGCGGCCGGCCCATCCAGCGGGCCTGTCCACTGGCGAGGCTGCTGGGCTTACGCAAGGACGGCGTACGAGCCGCAGGCGAACTCACCCGTCAGACCGCTCGAAGTCTGCCCGCGGTCCGCTACCTGTACGCGCCCGCGCAGGAGGCCGGGGCACAGTTCGAGGCCCTGGAGCTGGTGGGCCGGTCCCGGCACCTGCTGGTCCGGGGCGAGCTGTGTGTGGATCCGATCGGCCCCATGCTTCTGCAGGATCGGGAGGGGCTGTCGGCCGCGCTGTACCTGCTGCGGGCCGGGTTCGCTTACGGGCCGGTCACGCCGAAGTACGAGCACATCGGCCCCGACCTGCGGGAGTACGAGCACTTCCTCAAGGAGATGGCTGCCTGCGGCTGGTTCATCGCGCTGGCGCTGCCGGAGACCGGCCAGTGAGCGGATGGGGCGAGTTAGGCGGTCCCACCGCGCTGACGCCTCCTCCTCGTGCCCGCCACGGCCGGCCTCGGATGCCGGAGGGGGACACGATCGTCGGCCTCCTGTTCACCGGGGCCAACGTCATCGGCCTCAGCCTCATCGGTCTGTTGATGGCCACCACCGATGCCGACGCGAGCACCCGGGTCGCCGTCCCGGCCGCCACCGTCCCGGACCGCGAGCCGGCCGAAGAGCAGTCCCCCGCCGGGACCACCGCCACGGCCATCACCAGCTCACTGCCCGAGCTCCCGCGTGACCCCCAGGCGCGCTCCTGTCGGTGCTCGCGCCGCCCCGCCTTGCCCCAGTCGGAGGGCGGGTGACGGCGCGTCCCTTGTCTCGCTTCACCCCGCCAGGAATCGCCCGTCGTTCACCTCGCCCGGGAGGCGTAGATGCCCACCGTTTCGATCCTTGCTCCACCGCCGCCTACGGCCGCCGATGTCTTCGCCTATGCCGACCGGCAGATGACGGAGGCCGCGATCACCCAGTGGCCGGATTCGTGGGTCTCTCTGGGCGTGCGGATCCCCAGCCCTACCGGCTACGTCCGCCGCCTGCGTGTCCAGCATCCGGCCCACCAGCGTGATGTCTACGCGAAGTACAGCTTCCTGGGCACCTCCATGGTCTCGCTCCTGCGTGGGGCATCCGGTGACTGGCCTGCCGTACAAGCTGCCCAGGAGCGGTACGTCCACAGCAGTGAGTCCCTGATGCGGCGCGAGGCCGCCCAGATCAGGTTCCTCGCCAGAAGCCGCGGGCCGCGGCCCGCCCAACTCGAGGGACTCCAAGGCGGGGTCCTCTTCACCGCGCCCGTCAGCGGTACCCCGCTCTCCCAGCTCCTCCTCGCCAGCCCCGGCCGCACCACCAGCCTGTTGGACGGGACGTTCAAGGAGCTCCAGCAGCTGTATCGATCCCGCACCGCGGCGTCGGGGCTGACGGGGACGGAGCGAAGCATCGCGGTTACCTTCCACCGGAAGTTCGGACACCCCAACGCCCACGCCTACCTCGCCGAGCTCGGAGGCGTGGCGGAAGGCGACCACAGCCTCGATCTGCTGCCCCACATCGTGCGTCGGCTGCTCAAGCCCACGAGCCTGCCGAGTCCGGCTTCGCGCAGAGTCCTCTGCTTCGGCGACCTCAAGCCCGAGCACGTCCTGTTCCCGGACGCCCCTGGGTTGCGGACGCGGTTCATAGACCCGGGGTTGGTCTTCGCGGACTCCCACACCGACCTCGCGAAGCTCGCGATGCGCACCGTCCTGTTCCTCATCGCGACCCGGCCAGCTCCCGCCGTCACCGAGCAGGTACTCGACGGCCTGGCCGACCACGTCGACAAGCAGCTGCGGACCGTTCCCCCGTACGACCAGCTGATGGCGCTGCGCCAGATCCTGACCTGGATGTTGATGGACACGGTCAACATCCTGACCACCTACCTGGCCGCCCCCACCAGCCTGCCTCTGCCGCCGACCGGGCAGGCGCTGGCGGCGCGCCCGGGCCCGGTCCTGACCGCAGTCGACAGGGTGACAGCGCACCTCGAGCGGGACACGCCCATCAGGAGCATGTGGGAGTCCGCGCTGTCGGAGTTCAAGGCGGCGGCCGCATGAGGACCACCATCGGGATCGTCGGGGCCGGAGCCATCGGCCAGACCGTCGCCAACACGATCATCGCGGTCGGCATCAGCGACCGCCTACTGCTGTCCTCCCGGACCCTGCCTCAGGCGCAGGCCCTGGCCGACGACCTTACGGACATGCGGACGGCCACCGGATCCGCCACCGTCCCCATCGCCTGCCGGCCCGAGGACACCGTCGGCGCGGCGGCGCTCATCATCGCGATCAGGGAGCGCTTCACCAACGACAACGCCACGGACATCCGGATGGCCGGGGCCGAAGCCAACGCCCGCGCGATCCGCGACCTCGGGCGCCGCCTTGCCGGCTATCCGGGGACCGTCCTGATCGTCACCAACCCGGTGGACCTGATGACCCGGCTCTTCGCCGAGGCCTCTGGATGCACCCAGGTCTACGGGATCGGCTCCAACCTGGATACCGTCCGCTACCGGCTCACCCTGTCCGCGCTGATGGGTGTTCCCGCCGATCGCGTTCGGGGGCACGTCATCGGTGAGCACGGCGACAGCGCCGTCATCTGCGCTTCGACCACCACCGTGAACGGCGAGAACGTCGTCATCCCCGTCCGGGAGCTCGGCGAGACATTGGCTCACCGGCCCGACCGCATCAGCAGCGGAGTTGGCCGCACCCGCTCCGGGCCCGCGGGCGCCGTCCTGACCACGCTCCGCCTCGCGCTGGGGCAAGCCGATGGGACGACCGAGCTGTGCACCGAGTGGAACGGGCGATGGCTCGGGGTGCCCGTGACCTTCACTTCCGGCCAGGGCATGCCCGCCTTGCCGGCCCTCAGCCCCACCGAAGCGGAGCGGTTCGCCGCGTCCGGACTCAAGCTCGACACCGCCTACCAGCACCTCGTCACCACCCATTAGAGAGGCCCCAAGGTGAGCATCACCGCCACCCGCATCACCGCCCACCCCGCGACCGTGACCGTCATGTCCGCGGACAAGACGGTCACCGACTGGACGACGCGCTACTTCGGCCCCTGGTGGTCGGCGAGCAGCATCGACCCCTCGACCGTGTGCGCGGGAATGATCATCAACGCCGACGTTGATACGGACGCCTACGAGCGGATCGAAGACCACGTCCGTCGCCACCCCCACACCAGCGCCATCTACGCCAAGGCCGACACCCTCGTCGCGAACATGCCCGACGGCACCATCAGCGCCGTCTCCCCCAGCGAACAACTCGCCTACTTCAGCGAGCCGCCCACCGGCCGCATCAAGGTCGCCGGACCCGAGCCCCTCCAGGTGGCGCTGGCCACCGCCCGCATCGCCCGCGACGCCGTCCGCGGACAGCTCCTGCGCGACGGCTGGACGGTCCTGCACGCCTCCGCCGTCGTCGTCGAGGACCGCACCCTGCTGACGTTCGGCGGCAAGGGAGCCGGTAAGACCACCACCGCTCTCACCCTCGCCGCCCGGATCGGCGCGCACCTGCTGGCCAACGACCGCGTGTTCGCGCGCGCCGACGCCTTCGGCAACGTGCGGATCCTGCCCTGGCCGTCCGCCGCGGCCGTCGGCCTGGGCCTGCTGGGCAGCATCGGCCTGTACGAGAAGGTCGCCGCCCGGCTCGCCGCAGGCGAGTCCCTGCACCCGACGCAGGATGACCGGGTCACCGCCGCCCTGCAGCGCGGCGACCTGACCCCGCTATTGGATGGCGGCAGGGAGCTCAAGGCGCAGGTCTTCCCCGACCAGTTCGAGACCTGGTTCGGGCTCACGCTCGCGACCGAGGGCGTGGCCACCGACCTGCTCTTCCCGCAGATCTCCGCCGACGCCGAGCCCACGCTCCACGAAACGTCCCCGTCGCTCGGCGACGAGGACTTCATGCAGGGGGCCACCGAAGACCGCTACCCCGACATCCTCGGCCTGACCCACGGCATCACCGTTGGCGGCACCGACAGCGCCCGCGACAACGTCCGCGGCCTCCTCGGCCTGCTGCCCCACCACGCCTTCACCCTCGGACACGACCACCACCAGACCGCCGTGTTCCTCTCCAAGCTGCTCGCCTGACCTCCCGTGCGGCCGCGGCCACACAGCGCCGCGGCCCCACGCCTTCCGCCACCGGCGGACCAGACAGCTCCTGCTCCTTCACGACGTACGAGGACTACGATGTGCAACCACAAGCCGCCCTGCCCGACGGCCACCGCGCCGGACCACGATGCCGCCGCCACTGTCTCTTCCCACCCGGAACAAGGGTGGAGCCGCCTGTGTAACGGAATCCTTCGCTTCGAGGACGGCGGCGAGCTGCTGCCGGGCGGCGAGATCATCGGGCCGTTCAGCCGTGGCCTGGTGAACGCGGCATGAGCAAGGAAGCTGCTTCTGCTCTGCAGCCGAGTACCGCCGTGCTCACGGTGGGCGAACGACGGCACATAGCCGCGATGACGCTCGTCCGCGACCACATCGGCAAGAACTTCCGCCCGGGGCAGCATCTGCCCGGCGGCAAGGCGATGGCCCTCCAGTTGGGCCTGCCCTTGCTGCACGTCGCCACTGTGTTCAAGGCGCTCAACTCCTCCGGTGAGCTGTACGTCAGCGCCGGTGTCCACGGGCCCCGGGTGCTCATGCCCGACGAGCTGCACCCCGACGACATCGCCTTCGACGCGGCAGTCCGGGACCGCATCGCCAGCGAGCACTACCGCGTCGGCCAAGCACTGCCCACCGGACTGCTGGGCGTCGAGTTCGGGCTGGAATCCGATCAAGTCGTCCGGGCCTTCCGCCACCTCGTACGAGACGGTCTCGTGCACCACGACACCACGGGCCCCCACGGCAAGGGCTACTACGTCGCCCGCGGGAGCTCCCCTGATCCGGCCGCGACACCCCAACTCCTCGCCGCCAGCCGCCCCTGAACAGCGGAGCCATCAGACCGACGCACACCGAACCCGAGAGGAGCACGGCCATGAACCTGGTCCAGGAAGGCCTGGCCCTGGGTATCCCCGCCCCGGGCCCGGGCGCCCACCAGCGGCCCAGCGCAGCCCGCATCTACCGGATGTGGTTCGGGACTGAAGGAGCCCTCCCCACCGACGAGGACCTCGCCCGCAAGATCCTCAACGCCTTCCCCCGCGAGCCCGCGGCCGCCAAGATCAACCGAGCCCACCACCTGCTGATCACCGAGGCCTTGGCCACCCGGGGGATCTCGCAGGTCCTGGACATCGGCTGCGGCTACGCCCTCCCCCGCCCACAGGGCGGCGGCGACCTGCTCTTCACGCAGAACACCCACGACGTCGTGCAGCAGCACTGGCGCTCCGCGTCGGTGATCTACGCGGACATCGACCACGACGTAGTCGCCCGCTGGCGCAGCCTCCTGAGCCACGCCCCGACGGCGTCCCTGCCCAAGGCAGTACTCGCCGACGTGACGGACATGGCCCGCCTGCTGACGCAGCTGGAAGCCGATGGGCACCTGACGCGGGATCGGCCCGTCGCCGTCCTCCTCCATGACGTCCTTCCCTGGGTCCCCGACGATGGCCGGGTCCACGACGCCGTGGCCTACCTGCGGTCCTGGCTGCCACCCGGGAGTGCCCTGTCGATCACCCACGCAACGGCCGACCTCAGCACGACGTGGGTCGAGCGGGTCCAAGCTGTGTACGGCGAGGAGGGAATTGCCTTCCGGCCCCGGGACCGCCAGTCCATCACCAGCCTCTTCGGGGACTGGGGAGACCTCTACGGCGGCCCTGTCCGTACGGTCCCCACCGCCCGACACCAGACCCGGCACCAGTTCGCCACCGTCCCCGACTACGTCTCCGCGGGGTACGCCGGCGTCGCCATAAAGCCCCAACGAGCCGGCTAACCGCTTCGGGTGGGATTTGTGGTTCTGATGGCGCTGGATGAGGCCCCATCTCTAGGCTCAAACAACATGAGGGTCCGGCCGTCTGGCCGGCCCACGACGATCTGGTGCAGGAGAAGTACGTGCTCCACGGCAAGCTGGTACGTGACCGCATTCCTCAGATCATCCGCGCAGACGGACTCGAGCCGCAGGTCTACGTGGCCGACCCGGCCGAGTACCGTCGGCGCCTCCGCGAGAAGCTCAGCGAAGAGGTCGCGGAGTACATGGAGGCGGACGAGACCGACGCCCCCGAGGAGCTCGCGGATGTCCTCGAGGTCGCCTTCGCCCTCGCGGCCGACCTCGGCGTCGATCCGGCTCAGCTGGAGAAGCTCCGGGCGTCCAAGGCCGAGCAGCGGGGCGGATTCGCGGAACGCATCGTCTGGACCGGGAACCGCTGACCTTCGGCGCCGGTCCAGCGCCCCCTACAGTCCGGGCTTGACCAGTACGACGTGGCTCACCCCGGGCAGCTGCAACCCGGCCGTCCCCGCCGCGGACGCGAGGCCGGCGTGGCGGGCGAGCGCGGTGGTCTCCGCCGCGCTGATACCGCGCTGGAACGTCCCCTTGCCCTCGCTCGACCAATAGCCGTCGTGGTGGGCCGTCCAGCTCCCGCCGGCAGCGGCCTTGGTGATCTCCTCTGGGGAGCGGGTGACGACGACCAGGTGCCCGCCGGGCCGGACGAACGCGGCCGCGTCCTGCAGCGCGCGAACGCGGGCCCCTGGGTCGGGCAGCACGTTGAGGACGAACATCTGGGTCACCAGGTCGTAGCCATCCCGCTCTGGGCGGGGCCAGCCGAAGCCCTCGTGCGGGTCGTAGCCGTCCGCGTCGAGGCCGGCGGCCCGGTAGTGCGCGACATCGGCCCCACGGCCGCAGCCGTGGTCGAGGACCGTGCGGATGCCGAGCGGGCCGGTCAGGTGCGCGGTGACCGCCCGGGCCGCCGGTGAGGGTGCTTGGCGGCTCATCGCGGTCTTGTGCGGCTGGTAGGCGCGGGCTCCCGCGGCCGCCGGCTGCTTGCCGGTGAGGTCGCTGATCGCGAACAGAACGTCGTCCGGCTCGGCGATCTCCGGGGTGAGCGGGAGGTTGAGCAGGAGCGCGGAGTGGTCGGTGAACGCCTCCGGGCCCGTACGGACCTCGTGCCGGGCGGAGACCGGGACCCCTGCGGCCAGGTGGTCGCTCAGCAGGGCGAGGTCACAGCGGAAGCGGCTGAGCTTGCCGGTGAAGAGACGCTCGAACGTGAATTCAGCCTCCACTTCCCCGCCCGGGCTCGTGGTGTCGACGAGCCATGCGCTTTGGAGCAGGTGCTCGAGTGCCTTGCGCTCGGTGTCCGCGGTGAACCCGCTGACCTCGCCGTCGTACAGTCCGTCCTGCGGCCGTGGCGCGAGGTTGAAGTCCCCGCAGATCAGCAGCGGCCGCCCGCCCTCGGCTGCGGCCAGCGCCGCGAGCTCGCCGAGTTGCGCGGTGCGGGCCCCGCTCGTGTAGGCGTCGAGGTGGACCTGCAGCACGGTGAGCCAGCCCAGTTCCACCCGCTGCGCCCAGGCGGTCGGCGCCGATACGGCGGGGGCGGCGATGTCTTCGCGGACCCAGGTGGCGAGGTGGCCGTCCCCGCCCGCGAAGACGTACCCGTGAACGAGCGGCGGGCGCCGGTCGGCGGGCTTGTACGGTTCCTGCGCGACGATGACCGCGACGTCGTGCGCGTGCAGCCACGCGGCGAACCGGGCCCGGGCACCGGTGGCTCCGTCGGCGCCGAGTCGCTTGTTGAGGTTGATCGAGGCCAGCAGCATCAGGGACGTCCTTCGGCGGGCGAGATGGTCACAGCGGGAGCGGCCGGCCGGAGGCGGCTTCCTCGCGGAAGGCCTCCCACAGCACGTTCAGCGGGTGCGAGGCGTCGTAGGTGTCGCGCTCACCCTTGCGCGCGAAGACGCCCGAGACGAGCTGGAGCATGGGGTCGAAGTCGTCGGCGAACTCGACCAGGCGGAAGCCTTCGCCGCCGGGCAGTCGGCCCGCGACGGCGGCCTCGCCGATGGAGCGGGCGCAGAGCATGCAGCCGCGGGTCATCTCGGAGCGCAGCAGGGCCAGCCCGTAGTAGATGTCGTCGATCTCCGCGACGACCTGGAGGTGGGTGCGGAAGTCGGGGCCGTACCAGCGCTCGACGAAGTCGGCGATCACCCCGCGGGAGGGGATGACCAGCGGCAGGTTTCGCAGCCGCTCGACGCCGACCTGCCGGGCGGGGAGTTCCCGGACGGTCAGGTTCGTCAGCAGGGCCAGGCCCTCGCGGTGCCACTCCAGGAAGTCGTACTCGGGGGCGAGCGGGCCGTCGCCGACCGTGGCGGCCAGTCCCCCGCACAGCAGGTCCACCTGGTTGGAGTCCAGGCGCTGGCGGAAATCGCGGGTGCGGACGTGGACGACGCGGAGCTCCACCTCTCGCGCCATCAGCTCGGGCTCGACCCGCTCCCACACCCGGGCGAGGAAGGGCAGGGTGAACTCGGTGGTGCCCACGGTCAGGGTGGAGCCGAGCCGGCGCCGGGAGTTCGCAATGCCCTGGAGCCAGTCAGAGAATGTGGACCGTATCCGGTCCACGAGCTCGAGCCCGGTCGGGGTGAACAGCAGATCCCTGCCGCGGCCTTGCTTGACGACCACCAGCTCGCCCGTCAGGGCCTGGAAGTTGCGGTTGAGGATGTCGAGCTGCTTCTGCACGCTCGACTGCTCCCGCCCCAGCAGGCGGGCCGCCGCGAGGGCCGTGCCTTCCTCGTGGACGACGACGAGCGTGCGCATCTGGTCCCACGTCAGATCGAGCAAGTCCGGTGAACAGGCCAGCAGATCACCCCTGAACCCCTCGGGACCAGGCACTTTGAGCGGGCCGGACGGTAACGACGGCATGCGCTTCCCCTCCCCTGGGCGCTACCCCACCAGCTTGCACTGTCCGAGCGGCCAGGAGTAGTGGACTTCACCGCATTTCACGCCAGGAAAACCTTTAAATGTTCGGGTGGACATGGAGACATGGCGAGCTATCCACGGGAACATTTCCTCAGTCGCCTTCGATCTGGCGACGGTCACCACACCGATGCCTGAAATCCGGGGGTGAGTCATGCTTTCAGCCGCGTCCATCAAGGACCTCATCAACAGCGGCGCCGTGACCTGGGACGGCGAACTGCGCGGGGACGGCCTGCTCTTGAAACTCGGCGGGCCGATCCAGCCCCTGGTCACGCCGGACACCATCGTCGACCTGGCCGACCAGGCCAGCATCGACACCCTGTACGGCCCGCAGATCACCGACTGGACCACGCACGATCTGGCGCCCGGGCAGATGATCCTCGCTCCCGCCTCCGAGCCGGTCTCCCTCGGCCCGGACGTCACGGGGACGATCGGCGGCCTGAGCCACCTGGCCCGCGTCGGCCTGGCCGTCCACATCACCAGCCCGTACGTCCTGCCGGGCTGGGCCGGCCACCTGGCCCTCGAACTCGTCAACCACTCCCCGGCCATCCTGCGCCTGCACCACGGGATGCCGCTCGCCCGACTCGTACTCCAGCTCCGCGGCGGCGGCCACACCGCGGCCGCCCACCCGTACTACGGCCGGTCCAACGCCCTGCAGAGCCGCTACGCCGACGAACTCGCCGGCCCGAACCAGAGGTGATCCTGATGGACGACTGCCAGTTCTGCACCGAGTTCACCGAGCGCGCACCCAAGACCCGCATCATCACCGAGACCACCGACGGCTGGGTCCTCCTGCCCACCGTCGGCTGCCTCACCGACGGCTACACCCTCTTCATGCCGCTGGAGCACCTCGACGCCGCCGCGGACGTCGCCCCCGACAACCTCCCGCAGGTCGCCGCCAACCTGGAGTCGATGCGCGCCTTGATCCAGGACCACTACGGGCCCACCATCGTCGCCGAGCACGGACCGCGGGACTGCGAGCTCGGCGCGTCCTGCTGCGGCCACGCCCACCTCCACCTCATCCCCGTGCCCGACCCGGACGCCATCCTGGCCGCGTACGAGAAGGTCGGCGGCCCGGGCCGGCGCCTGTCCTCGCTCGTCGACCTGCCCGCCGCCGCCGAGACCTCCTACCTCTATCTCTCGCCCCGTCCGGGCGAGCACTACTACTGGCCGGCCGACGGCCGCTTCGCCCGCCAGTTCGTCCGCCGCGTCGTCGCCGACGCGTACGGCATCGGCGAGCAGTACGACTGGCGCGACCACCCCTTCACCGCCACCCGCGACCGGACCTACGACACCCTCACCGCGGCCATCCAGGCCACCGCGACCGCCTGACGAAGGGGGACACCGTGGCGATTCCCTTGCCCCGGCCACTGCACAGCCTGAGCGCCGAGGAACTCACTGCGGCCGCGAAGGACCGGCGTTGGCCGAAGTGGCAGACCATGGCACTGCTGCACTCCCTGGACCTCCCCACCCTCAACGCGACCTTCTTACGGCCCGGCCAGAGCGCCGCCGAGATACGCACCGCCGCCCACGCCCTCGCCGCCGCCATCGGCACCGAGCGGCTGATGATCCGCTCCGACGGCGGCGTCGAGAAGAAGCAGTACTACCGCGGCGGCAACACCTTCCCCATCGGCGAGATCGCGCAGCGCGCACAGCCCCTGCTCGCCGACGGGCGGGCGGTCATCCTGGCCGGCCCCACCAACCGCTTCACCAACCGCCTCACCGTCATGGCCCGCATGGACCGTCCGGGACCCGGCGTCCGCGGCACCTTCACCCTCGAAGGCCTCGGCCCCGGCTACGACGTCGCAGACATGACCCGCGGCGAACTCCCCCCGCAGATCACCGCACAGCTCGACGACGTCGACTGGAACAACTTCACCAAGCCCCGCTGGAACGAGTGGACATTCAACGGCGACCGCTGCCCCGGCGGCGAAGACGCCCGCCGCCGCCGGCGCCTGGAGCGCCTCGCCGCCCAGACCCTGGCCGACGGCGGCCAACTCGCCGGAGACCCCCGGCCCGAGCACGCCGAGGCCTGGCTCCGCGAACGCGGATACCTCCAGCTCTTCGGCCCCCAAGACCCCCGCCCGGCCCTGATGCGTCGCGCTCCCAAGCTCTTCGAGGACGCCTTCATGCTCGCCCGGGCCCAGCCGAACCGGAACTGGCGCTGCCTGGCCACCGCCTTCTCCGTCTTCGACGAGCCCCGCACCGTCTACTGGGACCTCGTCGACGGCGAACGCAAGTACGCCGCGGCCGCGCCAGCCGCCGCCCGGGCAAAGAAGGAGGCAGCGTGACCAGCCAGCCGATCTACCTCGACCACCAGGCCACCACCCCGCTCGACCCCCGAGCCCTCGACGCGATGATGCCGTACCTCACCACCTCGTACGGCAACCCCAACAGCGCGCACTCGCACGGGAGGGAGGCAGCCAAGGCCGTGGTCACCGCCCGCCGCCGCGTCGCCCACCTCATCGGCGCGAAGAACCCGGTGGAGGTCGTCTTCACCTCCGGCGCCACCGAGGCCAACCACCTCGCGATCGTCGGTGGCGCCCTCGCCAAACGCGCCCACGGCGGCCACATCGTCACCACCGCCATCGAGCACAAGGCCGTCCTCGCCGCCGTCCAGCGCCTCGTCGACCACCACGGCTACACCTCCACCCGCGTCGGCGTCGACAAGCACGGGCGCGTCCACCCCGACGACATCGCCGCGGTCCTCACCCCGAACACCGTGCTCGTCTCCGTCATGCACGCGAACAACGAGATCGGCACCCTCCAGCGGATCGCCGCCATCGCCGAGCGCACGGCCCACCGCGGGATCCTCCTGCACACCGACGCCGCCCAGAGCGCCGGATACGGCCTCTTCGACACCGACGAACTCGGCGTCGACCTCGCCTCCCTCTCCGCCCACAAGCTGTACGGCCCCAAGGGCGTCGGAGCCCTCTACCTCCGCGGCGGAATCCAACTCGCCGCGCAGCAGTCAGGCGGCGGCCAGGAACGCGGGCTGCGGGCCGGCACCCTCAACGTCGCCGGCATCGTCGGGTTCGGTGCCGCCGCCGAGCTGATCACCGGCGACACCGTTCCGTCGGTCACCCAGATCCGCGCCCTGCGCGACCGCCTCCAGGACCGGCTCCTCGACGCGATCCCTGGCACCAGCGTCAACGGACACCTCTCCCGGCGTCTCCCCGGCACCCTCAGCCTCACCCTCCCGGACGTCGAAGCCGCAGACGTCCTCGACCGACTTCCCGACATCGCCGCCTCCACCGGGTCCGCCTGCAACACCGGCACCAGCGACCCCTCCCACGTCCTCATCGCCATCGGCCTCACCCGCCCCCAGGCCCGCAAAACCCTGCGCCTGGGGATCGGCCGGACCACCACGGCCGCCGAAATCGACCGCGCCGCTGCGCTAATCGCACAAGCGGCTGCCAGGCACCGGCCGGTTCGTGCAGGCGTCGACTGAACAATCACGCCAACTCACTTGTCGTCCGCGGCAACTGGGACGCCCATGCGACAAGGGCTACGGGTTCGCAACAGATGCGGCGACCGCCCGTCCTATCCGAGGCCCGACGAGGCGCCCTGCCAGATCCAGCGGGTACCAGGCGGCGCCGGTCACCTCGGATTCTTCGATACGTCCGACCTCAGCTCCGTCCTTCGCGAAGGCATAACCGATGTCCAGGTGGCGGTGCTCCGGCTCGTCCTCGAAACCACACGGCGCCGCGTCCCAGAAGTCGCTGCGAGCACCTCGGCTCGCCCACAGGCAGGTACGGAATCCGCGCCCAGCCGCCGGGGCAGCGCACGTTCGTCAACCACTGCCCGACGGCACGGTCGAGCGTGGTGGCATACCGCTGGGCCGCCAGCTCGTGGAGCGCGTGGAGCTCCTAGGCGGCGTATTGAGTAGCGATCATCACGTGGTCCGGGTGAGGTCCTTGAGCCAGATCATCGAGGCGCGTAGGTGGAGGCCGGCGAGATAGCTGTCCGGGGTTTTGTCGTACCGGGTAGCGATACCTCGCCAGGCTTTCAGCCGGTTGATCAGGCGCTCGACGGTGTTCCGCTCCTTGTAGAGGTCCGCATCGTGGCTGACGGGCCGGCCGCCTCTAGAGCCTCTCTTCTTGCGGTTGGCGGCCTGGTCCTTCTTCTCCGGGATGACCGCCTTGATGCCGCGTTTGCGCAGGTGGGCGCGGTTGCCGCGAGAGGAGTAAGCCTTGTCTCCGGCAACCGCATCCGGCCGGGTGCGGGGGCGGCCGACGGACCCGCGGACCCGTATCCGCCCCAGCACGGGGACGAACTGCGGGCTGTCCGCAGCCTGGCCTGCGGTCAGGACGAACGCCAGCGGGCGGCACTTGCGGTCGGCGGCGAGGTGGACCTTGCTGGTCAACCCACCCCTCGACCGCCCGAGGAGCGCGGCCTTCAGTCGGAGTTTGCGTCGGCGCTGGATGCGCCATCGCTGTTCTCGCTCGGGATCGACTTCGGTGTCCTGCCCGGTTTGTTCGTCGCGGCCGCCCCCTTTGACCTGCTCTTCTCCACTGCGGCGGCTTTCTCCAGAGCGGTGACGACGTCTTGGCCCAGGTGCATCCCGGCAGCGTCGTGGTGGGCACGGGCAGTGGTGGAGTCGATGCTGACCAGGGACAGGTCCACCTCGCCCCGTTTCGCAGCTTCCGTGATCAGGCCCTCCAGCAAGGCCTCGAAGACACCAGCGTCACGCCATTGCCGGAAACGGTTGTGGACGGTCGACCAGGCGCCGAACTCCTGCGGCATCTCCCGCCACTGCCCGCCCGTCCTGAACCGCCAGATCACGCCCTCGAACTGCTGCCTCAGTCGGTCGGGATACGGCCCGTACCCGCCGATCGGCAGGTACGGACCGATGAACTCCCACTCTGCATCCGTCAGTTGCACTCGCGTCACGCAAGAACATCTACCGGACCCCGACCCGCCACGCAGACGAATCCCGCAGATTGATCACGAGTGAATACGCCGCCTAGTAGGCGATCGGCCGGGGAATCAGGGCAGGCATATCAGACGGAAAGTCGCTCTGTGCTTCACCCTTCGAACAGCCCCGAACAGCCCGGTCCTTCCGGAACGGGCCGTAGGACGTGTGGGGTGGGGACGAACGACTTATCGCTCGCGCGCATCGGGTGGGGCAAGCTCGATGGAGTGTGGTTTCCACGTGCCGGTACGGGGTGGGGCGGTTCGGGCGCACGATTCCTGACCCGTACCCTCCGAAGGGACCCCACCCACGTGACCTCCGACCTCTACGCCGCCTCCTCCGCCGTTCCCGTTCCCGTCCCCGGCCGGCGGCGGGTGGTGGTGACCGGCATCGGCATGATCACCCCGCTCGGCGCCGACACCGCCTCCTCCTGGTCCGGCTTCCTGGCCGGCCGCTGCGGAATCCGCGAGCTCGATGAGTCCTTCGCTCGCCTCCCCGTACGGATCGGCGCTCCGGCCGCCGTCGACCCGGCCGACTTGCTCCCCCGCGCGCAGGCCCGCACGATGAACCGCGGCGCCCAGTTCGCTGTCCTGGCCGCCCGCGAAGCTTGGGCCGATGCCGGCCTCGACGCCGCCGTGGTGGATCCGCACCGAGCCGGGGTGAGCGTGGGCACCATCATCGGCGGCGCCCCAGCCCTCGTCGACGCTTCCCACCAGCTCCGCGATAAGGGCCCCCGCCACGTCTCCCCGCACGCGAGCCCGATGACCGTCCCCAACGGGGCCGCCGCCCGCATCGCCATCGACCTCGACACCCGCGCCGAAGCCCGCACCATCGTCTCCGCCTGCGCCTCCGGAACCGAAGCGATCGGCGCGGCCACCGACCGGATCCGCGCCGGGCACCTCGACATCGCCGTGGCCGGCGGCACCGAGGCTGTCATCCACCACACGGTCATGGCAGCATTCGCCTCCCTGCGTGCCCTCGCCCCCGGCACCGACGGACCCAACGACGCCTCCAAGCCCTTCGACGAACACCGCGACGGCTTCGTCCTCGGCGAAGGCGCCGCCTTCCTCATCCTCGAAGGCGAAGACCACGCCCGAGCCCGCGGTGCCCGCACCTACTGCGAGATCGCAGGCTGGGGCCTGTCCGCCGACGCCCACCACATGACCGCACCCCGCCCCGACGGCGACGGCATCGCCATCGCCCTGCACAAGGCACTCGCCGACGCCGGGGCCACCATCGCCGACGTAGTCCACATCAGCGCCCACGCCACCGCTACCCCGGCCGGCGACGCAGCCGAAGCCCTAGCCCTGCACACCGTCTTCGGCGACCACGCCCCGCCCGTGACCGCACCCAAGGGCGCCATTGGCCACCTCCAGGGCGCTGCCGGCGCCGTTGAAGCCGCTCTATGCGCGCTGACCCTCCACCACCAGCTCATCCCTCCTACCGTCGGCCACCATCACCCCGCCGACGGCCTCGGACTCGACATCGTCACCGGCACGCCCCGGCCGCTGTCCGAGCAGCCCGGCGGCATCGTCCTCAGCGATTCTTTCGGCTTCGGCGGCCACAATGCGGTCCTCGCACTCCGATCCGCCGCCTGATCCGCGAAGCGGCGGCGTCTTTTCCATTGGGAACGCGTAGCGCGCCGCGCGACGTCCTTCGGCGACGCCCAGGGGCTTCAGGGGGACGAGGCCTCGATCCGCCAGCAGCGGTAACCGTAAATCCCCCGAAGAGGCCGCAGCCTGGGGGCGCGCCGCCCTGCAAGACGTGTGGCACCGGCCGATGCCCCCAGCGCACCCACCCGTCCCATCCCCTCCAACGGGGCATAGGGCGAGCCAGTCTGCGAGATTTGAGAATTGACGTATCCCCGAAACCGATCCGACGGACGCAAGGAACATGCGCCCGCCGAGGGTATCGACCATTGTCGAGTCTCGGCTTGCGTCATTAAGCCTGACTGGTTGCGAGACCAAGTGACCCTAGAACCCCGGGATTTCGCGGGTCTCCCTCACGAATAAGCCTCTGCCGGACAGTTTCAAGAGCCGCCGTTTGAGAGGAGCTTCCACGAAACCCTTCCAGGGAACAGGGGAACGCAACCTCTACCCAGGGGTGGCCAGGCTTCACGGACGGGTCGGCATCTCCAACATCCCCATGGTGCGCACGGGAGTTATCTCCACCAACACGCGCTCAGGGTCTGGGGCAGGGCGGCGACCGTATCGATCCGCATAGCGATCTACAGCGTTCGAGACCTCATCGTCGGCAGTTCGAACTTCAGCAACGCCCTCGATGGTCAACCACCTCGGACCCGCTACCTGCGATATCGCGACCCTCGCCTCTCCGGGAAGCGCGGCAAGGATGTTGGCGATTTTCACGCTGTTCTTCCGCGTGATGACCCGCGCGACGCCCGCATCATGGTCGTAGGTCACACCAACGGGCACTACATGCGGAGTTCCATCCGAACGCAGCGTGGTCAGCGTGGCCAGGTGGTATTCAGACCAGAAGCCCGCGAAGGCTTCGGTTTCAGTGATCGCGGTAGCCATGACGCCAGGTTAATTCACTTCCACATTCATGCGGATGCGACCTGTGTCACGCAATTCGAGATCACCACAAAGGTTCCATTATGTCCGAATGGTTCCAATTCAATGACAGATCCCCACAGGCTCCCTGTTTCAAATTTATAACGAATCACCTTGCGCCCACTTTCCGCGAACCTGCCAACTCATTCGCCAGATAACAGCAGGTCAGCTTGGTTTCACTACGGATGTACACCGCGGGATTCGATGATCGAATAGTAGTTTTCGATCTTGACTGGCTTTTCGCCCCCTATTGCCCTACGCGAATCCGGTGATCAATCCACTCCAGGGATGACGTACGGTTCGATCAAGCAGGTGGATCACGGGTTCATCAGGGCCTTCTTCCGTGACCTCCACCGGCTAGGCCATGCGGAGATGCACCTTCCACAGAACCCCGAGCACGAGCCCAGCGGAGTCGCTGGGTGGACACGGCTCGCAGGGCGCAGGGGTACCGCTAGACCGGCGGCGAACCCCGCCCATCAGACAGCAGGACAAAACCGAGCCGTACCTCCACCGCTGTGGCGTCCGCCTCGGACATCGAACATACAAGCGATAATGCTGGTGTCGATCGCCACCGCCTGCGGGCGTGACGGACGAGCACTGGCCGACGAGGGACCTATGTGGTGGCGAACCGAGGACACACGTCCCCAAAGCAACACCGAGCGCCAGGTGCGTCCCTGGCCTCTCCGCCGACCAGGAGTCTTCTCCCTTGCAGGTCGAGCGGACCGCGTGGCGGACAGGCAGCTTCGTAAGCGGATCCGCCTGGAGCTCCAGGAGCTCGGCGTGCAGCCCCCGCTGCGCATCGACGAGCTTCGGAGCGCGCTGGCAGCCCAGCGCGATCGACCCATTGTGATTCGACGCGCGCCACTCCCGATGCCGGGGCCCGTGGGCTTCTGGCTCGACCTCCCGGATGCCGACGTCATCGTCGTCCAGGAGCGCACGACCCAGCTCCACCAGGACCACATCATCCTGCACGAGCTATGCCACCTAAAGACCGACAGGCCTCAGGCCCCCCGCTGGGAGAACCACGCCGCAGGTTTCGGAACGGAGGGCGGGCGATGCTCGTACCTCGACAAGGAGGAGTGTCAGGTGGAGAAGGCGGCCACGATCATCATGGAGTGGTCCTCCGTTCTGGAGCAGGTTGGCCCTCCGCCAGCCTCCGATCCGGCCGTGCGCAGCGTGAACCTGGCCCTGGGTGACCGGCAGGGGTGGCTGTGATGACGATCCTGTTCCTCCTCATCCTGGCCAGCGCCGTTGCGTGGAAGGTCTACCAGCTCACGAAGGCACCCCGGGATGGCGCCCTGCGCTCCGTCACCCTGTGCCTCATGTGCGCGGCCCTGTCCTATCCGGTGGCGATGCCGGGCGGAGCCAGTGGCGTGGACACCGTCGCCGGCCACGGCGCGGCCAAGCTCATCCAGAACATCCTGCTGCTCGGCACGGTGTACTTCCTGATGTGCTTCTACCTCTACTCATCGGCCGACCGGACAACGAGTAGGCGTCGGGCACGTCGCGAGGCGCTCTTTGTACTCGGGGTCGCGGCCATCCTGGTCATCTCGGCCACGACGGTGCAGCACGAGGTGTTCGCCGGGTCCTTCTCGACTGCGGACATGACGATCACCCAGCTCGCCGCGTCCTACGGCGTCGCCGGCCTGTACCTGACCTACGCCCTGGGCGCCGCCGGCATCTGGACGGTCGGCTACGCCCGGCTTTCACCGCGTCCGCATTCCACCGGTCTCTGGATCACAGCGGTCGGACTGCTGGCCATGGCCGCGGCCTGCGCTGTCCGAGCGGTCTTCGTGGCAACCCGGTGGCAGGGCGGCACCGTTCCGAGGGGACTGATGTCCGCCGTCGCGATGCTGTTGGTCCTCTCCATCCTCCTCTTCGTCGTCGGCGTTTCGTACTCCGGCGCCCGCAGCCGCCTGTCGGCTCTGCGGGTGTGGCGGCAGCATCGCCGCGGGTACCGCCGCCTCGAACCTCTTTGGAGGCTCCTTTCCGACCGGTTCCCCGAGACCGTCCTCGCCTCCCGGCCAACGGTGCTCGAGACCTGGGGTGTGCGTGGCGTGCACCGCCTCTACCACCGGCGCGTGGTCGAGTGTCGAGACGGGCTGGTCCGCATCAGCCCGCTCATGGACGACCTGACGACGGAGGACCTGCTGGCCATGAACGCGACCATCCTGGCGAGTCGGCTCCGCTCCGCAGCAGCCGCAGACGTCCTCGGGGCCGAGGAGGCCCAGCCGGTCATTCCGCTGGCCGTACCCAAGATCGACAGCGCCGGTGCTGACGCCGCGCACCTGTTTGCCCTCTCCGACGCGCTCCGCGCCGCCTGACCACCCTTCACGGAAAGAGAATCCCGATGCTGATCACAGCTGGCCGCATCCTCACCGGAGACGCCGACGTAACCGACGGCGCCGTACTCGTCCGGGACGGCATCATCACTGCCGTCGGCCCGCGCGCCGACGTCGAAGCCCAGGCAGGCAGCGACGAACCGCGTCAGGATTTCGCGGACTCCACCCTGCTGCCCGGCCTTATCGACGCCCACGTCCACCTCGTCTTCGACGCCGGCGCCGACCCCGTGGCCACCATGCAGGAAGCCAGCGACGAGGACCTGTTGGAAGGGATGCGCAAGCGCGCCGACCAGCTGCTGGCCACCGGCATCACCACGGCCCGCGACCTCGGCGATCGTGGAGGCCTCGCGCTGCGTCTCGCCCAGGAAATCGCCACCGGCACCGCGCCGGGCCCTCGCATCATCGGAGCAGGGGCCCCCGTCACTCCGCCCGGAGGACACTGCTGGTTCCTCGGGGGTGAGGTCTCCAACGCCGACGAAGCCCGCGCCCTCGTGCGGCGCAATGTCGCCGACGGCGCCAAGGTCGTCAAGGTCATGGCCGGCGGCGGCGGACTCACCAAGGGCGGAGCCCCCAGCTGGAAGAGCCAGTTCGGCGCAGACGAGCTCGCCGTCGTCGTCGAGGAGGCCCACCGGGCCGGCCTGAAGGTGGCCGCACACGCACACGGCACCGATGCCATCACCGACGCAGTGGCCGTCGGGGTCGACACCATCGAGCACTGCACCTGGATGACCGAAGACGGCTTCGACCTCCGCAAGGACGTCCTGGCACAGATCATCGAGAAGGGCATCTACGTCTGCCCCGCCGTGAGCCCGCACTGGCGGATGCTCCCCCGTTTCTTCGGCGAGGAGAAGGCCGCCGCCATGTTCGCGCTCGTCCAGCGGATGGCCGAGTCCGGAGCCCGCCTGATTGCGGGCACCGACGCCGGCGTCCAGCGCGCCGGGTTCGACGGCATCGTAGGCGCCCTCGGCTTCTACGAGCACCTCGGCGTCTCCCGAGACCGGATCCTGGCCATGGCCACCAGCGAAGCGGCGGCAGCCCTCGGCGTAGGTGACCAGACCGGCCGCATCGCCCCCGGCTACAGCGCCGACCTGCTCCTGGTGGACGGCAACCCGCTCGAAGACCTGTCTGCCCTGAGCGCGGTACGCGCCGTCTTCGCCAACGGCCGCCAGCACCAGGCCGCGTAGACGCAGGGAACCACCAAGCGGGGCTTGCCCGGCGCCGTCAGGCGCTGGGCAAGCCCCGCTCTTCGATTTCCGCGACGATGTTGTTGATCAGGGCCATGACCTCGGTGGGCAGCCCCTCGGGCCCCATCTGCCGCCCCTTCAACCCGCGGATCTTGCCAGCCTGCACGTTCGCGAGCAGGGTCAGCCCCTCGGCGACCTGCCTCTTGACCACATCGCGGCTCCGGAAGAAGAGGGCACTGACGCCGAAGGCAGCGGACAGCCCCTCCAGCACCGGCGGGGACGCCTCGGTCACTACTCCGTTCCGCAGGTCCGCAACGCCGGCCGCAGAGATCACCTGGGCGCCGACGTAGGCGTTGACCGCGCGCGCGATCTCCGCATCCGAGGGTGGCGCGCTGCCGTCGTCCGGGTTCTCCAGGAGATACCGCATCTTCTCGGCCAGGCTCGTGGGAACCTCGGGGTGCGGCTCCGGCACCTCGATCCCGAACGAGCGCTCCTGCGCTGCCATCAGCTGCTCGACACTCACGCCGTACGCCTTGGCCAGCGGCTCGACATAGACACCTGAGAGCCGTCGCTTGGCCCGCTCCGCGTTCGCCACAGGGCCAGCGGATTTGGTGCCCAGGAGCCCCGGCACCTCGTTTTGGAAGAAGCCGGCATCGGCCCTCAGGTCCGCCAGGGTCGGCAGACCATCACGCGGGAACAGGTCTTCGAGCGACTGCCCCAGCGCACGAGCGAGAGCCGGGAGCCGCTCCTGATCCGGATGGCTCGCACCCTTCTCCCACGCGGTCACGCTGGTGGCGTGGACCCCTACTACGGCCGCCACAGCCTCCTGCGTCAGCTCTGCGGTGCGGCGGAGCGTGCGTACACGCTGCCCATCGAAAGTCCGTGCTGGCATGCTCCTCCTCCGTTCCGCCCCGACCTGCGTTCACTGTATTCAGGAAACCTAGTTTTAGCCACTTGTGTGGTTCACTGAACACAGATAACTTCGACTCAGCGAACGATACCGGCCGGCGGTCGGAGATCCACCCCTCGCGTCCAAGTCGTGATGGTCGGATTCTCCGCAGGTCAGGTGGGTGCTGCGTGGAGTACGTCGGTTCTAGAGCTATGTCTAGATCTTGCGCGGGGGTCTGCGTAGCTTGTTGCCAACCCCGCCGGACACGGCCGGGCAAGGGGCACACCAGGGGGAGGGGTCCGGTGAGGACACAGCGCCAGTCACGCACTAGCGGCGGGTAGGCAAACAGAAACGGCGCCGGGGAGGAACTCCCAGACGCCGACTGTGCAGCTGGGAGAGCGTCAACTCTCCTGCGCTGCCCAGCAGATCACCTCGGGCCCCGGCAAGGGCCCGGCAGATCACCTACTTCACTCCGCGCCGGCCCCTTTCCATGGACAGCGGTGCGGAATCATCACGGGAGAGTGTTGCATGTCCACACCCCTGCGCGAAAGGCCGCAAAGTCCGGCTCACGCCGAGATACCGACTCTGCGGGCCCGCGCGCTTGCCCAGCAGCTCACCACGATGCTGCCGCAGGTCGCCGACCTCCACATCCGCCTGCAGGACGGCCGCACAACCTGGCCCCACCTCGACGTGAGGGCCACCGGCGCCGACGGGCAGGCGGTTCGGATCAGCCGCACCCAGGCACACGTCGCCGCCCGCTGGGTGATCCGCACCTACCCTGCAGCCAACTGGGCAGCACGCCGCACCTTTGACCTTCGGTCCGGTGCGCTCGATGGCGGTGCCGCCTGATGGCGCGCATCCGCACGATCAAGCCCGAGGCCTTCGAGTCGGAGGACCTGGCATCGGTCGACGTCACCGCCATGGTCACCTTCTTCGGGCTGCTCACCCAGGCCGACGACCACGGTCGCTTTCGCGACCACCCTGCGATCATCGCCGGACGGCTCTGGGCTCTCCGCGCCGACCACACTCCGGCAGACGTGGCCAGGGACCTCGAACAGCTGGCCGGCGCAGGTCTCATCTGCCGCTACACCGGATGCGACGGCGGCCAGTACCTGCACTTCGTGACCTGGGAGAAGCACCAGAAGATCGACCGCGCCTCGGCGTCACGGCGACCGCGGTGCCCCGTGCACCAGAGCCACAGCAAGTGCAGCGAGTGCGACGGGGCCTCGTGCCCGGCCACCTCCGCTCCGGCCACTACGGCGGCACCGACCACTCCCGCCGAGCTCTGCGGTGCCAGCACGCGCGACTCGATGAACACTCGACGAGCCCTCGATCACCCCGTTTCGACCGATTCGGCGCCATCGGCTGCCCCCGCAGCCTCCCGCCCCGCAAGCAACACCAGCCTCAGGTCGACTCCATCGGCCCGCCAGCAAGCCCTCCCCGGAGGCCCTGAGGAATCCGCAGGTCAGACGGTTCTCGATGAGGCCTCGATACAACTGCGCGAAGCCTCAGCCTCTGGATCTAGGATCCTGGATCCTGGATCTTTCCCTAAGGGGGGCGCTGCCCCCGCGCCGGAGTCCGCACCCGGATCGATATCGGCAAAGGACCTGCTGGCCGAGTACGTGTCGGCCTGCTCTCAACCGGTACCGCAGACGGTGCGCGGACTGATCGGCCGCCACACCAAGGGACTGCTGGAAGAAGGCTTCGACCCGGCGGTCATCCGGGCCGCCCTGGAGCGCCTCCGCGTCAAGGGCCTGCACCCCAGCGTCCTCCCGAGCCTGGTCAATGAGGCGCTGAACGCCTCCCCGCCGGCATCCGCCTCCGGCGCGGGGCTCTGGGCCAGCCCCCGGCCCGCCTATCAGCCCTGGCAGAACCCCTCCGACAGCTCGGTCTACGAGGAGTCCCTGTGACCCGACGCAAGCACACCCCTCAGCCACTGGCGCTGGGCGACACCACCTCGGTGAGCCGCATCCGGGCGAAGTTCGCGGCGATGGGGATCGATCCGGACCGGCCGGTGGCCGACACGCCGGCAGCGATTCCCGCGCTGGAGGCGGCGCACGGCCGGATCCCCCCGCGCTACCAGCAGGCGACGATCTCAGACCCACGGGTCAGCCAGTGGGTGGACGACGTCGTCGAGCGCGCCTCGGCCCCCCATACCGCCGGGCGTCGGGAGATCGCGACGGGCCCCTCGCTGCTCCTGCTCGGAGCGACCGGGGTCGGCAAGACGTACGAAGCCTTCGCCGCGATACGGGCCCTGATCGCCACCGGCATCGTCGTCCGGTGGGAGTCCGTCACGGCCGCCGACCTGTACGCCGACATGCGCCCTCGGCAGGGTGTCGACCCGGCGTGGATGCTGCGGCGCCTGGTGCGGATACCGCTCCTGCACCTGGACGACCTGGGCGCGGCAACGACCACCCGGTTCACCGAGGAGCTGACGTACCGGCTGATCAACCACCGGTACAACCGCGAGCTGCCGACGCTGATCACCAGCAACCTCGCCCCCGCGCGCACCCCCTCGATGCCTGCCGAGCAGCCGGTGCTGCGCGAGCAGATCGGCGACCGGGTCGCCTCGCGCCTCGTCGGAATGTGCCAGCAGATCGCCATGACCGGACCGGATCGCCGCCGGACGCGAACCTCCGCCTGACCAGCCTCCGCTCCCCCTGCCAACCCCACCGCCTGGACCCGCCACGCCGCGCTGCACTGCTGCAGCGCCGTGGTGACCGCGTGCCGGCCGTGAAGCACAACGGAGAACACCTTGCGATACATCACCACCCACGAGAACCCCATCGTCGGCATGCTCGGGATCACCGATCGCAGCTGGACCGAGCGAGGCTCCTGCTACGGCATGGACCCCGCCAAGGCTGGCGAGGTCTTTTTCCCCACGGCCACCAGCAGCAAGAGCACCGAGGAAGCCCGGTCCATCTGCAAGAGCTGCCCGGTCGTGCAGCAGTGCTTCGACGGGGCCATGGACAGCGACGCCCGGAAGGGATTCCGAGCCGGACTCACGGAGAAGGACCGACGCCCCTTCCACAACAAGGTCGCCAAGCGTCTGGACTACAACCGCGTACACGCCGTCTTCCGGGGCCGCGATGTAGCCCTGTCGATCCCCGAGCGCAACGCTGTGGTCCGCCAGGCCTACCTCCGTGAGTGGAGCGTCGAACGTCTGGCGATGCTGCTGCAGAGCGATTTCGACTACACCCGCAAGCTGATGCGTGAGCAGGCCAAGGAGGTATCGGCGCGCGACCACCAGTGGCTCCAGCAGATGTCCGCCACGCGTGAGGCCGGCGGACCAGCGAAGGCCTCGTCCGTGGCCGTCACAGACGCCGCAGCTTCCTGCGACTCGGAAACTCGCACGGCCTATGGGGAAGCCGCGTGAAGGACTCCCCCGCGCATGCCGCCGCCCCCATCGGCTTCTGGGACCGCCTCGCCATCATCACCCTCGGCACGGCCGGCTGCGCGCTGTCGTACGACGCCCTCCAGCAGATGGCCGTGGCCATCCACGTCCGCGGATTCCTGACCTACCTGTTTCCGCTGGTAGTCGACGGCTTCATCGCCTACGGCGTACGGGCCCTGCTGGTGCTCGCCGAAGCCCCCCTGCGTGCACGGCTTTACGTGTGGACGCTCTTCGGTACGGCCACCGCATCCAGCATCTGGGCGAACGCACTTCACGCGGTGCGCCTCAACCAGCAGGCACCCAGTCCCAGCGGCCTGCGCCTGGGCGACACCGTGGTGGCGATCCTGTCCACGCTCGCCCCCCTCGCGCTCGCCGGCGCGGTCCACCTCTACATCCTCATCACGCGGCACCACCCCACGGACCAGACGCGGACCAACACTGCTGACCAGCAAGCCACTTCGCTGGTCCGGTCCGACACACCTGTCGCCCGGTCCGCCGACGCAGAGGAGGGCGCCGCCGGACCAGACCACCCGCGCTCGAGCAACGTTCAGGCGGGCCAAGAGCCGGCGGACCACACCGCACGCCCCGATCCGTGCAACGGGGCCGGCGGCCAGACCGTCGTCCGCAAGGCGGACCAAGCCCTGCTCAGCACGGTGAGCAGCGGCATCCCAGCAGCGGACCACTGGCCGCACTCGGGGGAAGACTTCGCCTCCGGCGAGCCCGATCCCGAACACGACCGTTCTACCAAAGCCGCAGGTGGTGTCGCGGACCAAGCCCTCCCGCACCCCGTCGAGGACGGCGGACCAGACCTGGCAGCGGACCACGTTGATGATGCGGAACCCGTGCCGGAGCCTCCTGCGGCCGGACCAGAAGCAGCCTCAGAGGATCACGGAGGCCGGGGGCTCGAAGACGCGGTGGACCAGACCAGCGGCCCCTTCCCCGATCCGATCCCCTTGGAAGTGCTCGTCCCGATCGCGCGCGATGCGGCTCTGGCCGGCGGCCGGATGACCCGCAGAGTGATCGGACCGTACCTACGCGACCAGCGCCTCACGATCAGCAACGAGCGGTTCCGGGAGCTGCAAGAGGTCCTCTACCAGGACCCCGCGCTGGAGCATCTGCCTCGACCGAAGCGGCGAACCCGCTGACGCGCGGACAACGCGCGTCTTGACCAGTCGGCAACACATCACAGAGCGGGGCGGCCCGGAGACAGCTCCGACGCCCCGCTCAGCCCCCAAGGAGTCCTCGTGTCCTCATCGACCGCCAGCCAGCCCTCGCAGTCGGCGAACACCCACGCCGTTGCCTCCGCTTGGGCCGATGTACTCGTGCGCCGCGGGCACCTGCACGCCGTCCTGCCCGCGCCCACCGGTCAATGGCTGGTCCAGGAGGGGCCGAAGTCACCCGTGCTGGTGCTGCCCGGCCCCGAAGATCTGCTGGACCTCGCAGCCCGGGTCCAGCGCGACGAGAACGCAATCCGGGGCGTCAGCCGATGACCGACCCGCTCTCGGATCCGATCCACGAGGTCAACCAGGCACACATCAACTCGACCTCAGGGCGAGCAAGTTATCGGCCAAGACACTCTTCCCCGTTGGGGAAGGTGTCTTGGCCAGAGCCCGCCCCGGGGGTGGCGGGTCCGGACCAGCGCCGGGGGGCACTGGTCCGGGAGGCAGCGACCGAGGGCGGATCGCAGCCGGAGGAGAAGCAACCGCCACGACGCCGACAGCGCGTCGCACCGAACAGTTCGCGTAAGCGCTCCCCCAAGCCGCCATCCGACAAGCGAAGTCACGTCTGCAGCGTCCGCCTGAACGACGACGAGAAGACCTTGCTGTCGAGCGCCGCAGCAGCAGTCCACACGACCCTGCCCGCCTTCCTCGCCCGCAGCGGCATGGCCGCTGCGCACGACCTCGACAACAGCGCCGCCGCCATCGCCGGCCACCGCGAGATGGTCTCGGAGCTGTTCGCCGCCCGCCGGCACCTCGGCCGCGTCGGCACCAATCTCAACCAGATCACCCGCGCCATCAACTCCGGCGGCCAGCCCGAAGAACTGGACGCGGTCCTCGCCGCCGTCCGCCGGGCCGTGGACCGCGTCCAGGCCGCCACCGACCACCTGCTGAACCAGACCTAGAAGGACAACACCGGCATGATCCCCAGGATCCACAACCGCGGGAAACGCACCATCGGCCTGCTCGCCTACCTGTACGGGCCGGGCAAGTACGAGGAGCACACCGACCCGCACCTGGTGGCTTCCTGGGACGACAACGCCCCCGACCCCGGCCGCGACCCGCAGGCCACCTTGAAGCAGCTCCGGCGCCTCCTCGACCAGCCGGTACAGAACGTTGACGAGGGCAGCCGCCCAACCCAGCATGTGTGGCACCTGTCGGTCCGCAACGCCCCCACCGACCGGATCCTGACCGACGAGGAGTGGGCGGACGTCGCCCGGCGCATGGTTGCCGCAGCCGGAATCGACGACCCGGACCAAGGGGCGGGATGCCGCTGGGCTGCGGTCCGGCACGCCGACGACCACATCCACATCATCGCCACCCTCGTCCGCGAGGACGGCTACAAACCCGACCTCGACAACGACGCCCAGCGCGTCCAGGACGAAGCCCGCCGCCTGGAAGCCGAACTCGGGCTGCGCCGCCTCAACTCCGGCGACCGCACCGCAGCCCAGCGGCCCACCAGCGCCGAGCGACACAAGGCGGAGCGCACCGGCCGGACCCGTACCGCGCGCGAGGAGCTCCGCGAGACCGTCCGCCGCGCGGTGGCCGGCGCCGCGAACGACGCCGAGTTCTTCGACCGGCTCGGTGCCTCCGGCCTCCTCGTCGTACGCCGCGTCGCACCCAGCGGCGATCTCCTCGGCTACAAGGTCGCCCTGCCCTCGGACCGGAACAAGGACGTCGAACCGATCTTCTACGCCGGCGCCAAGCTGGCTCCCGACCTCTCCCTCCCTCGAATTCGCCAGCGATACGAAGGGCAGGAGGCTCCCGACGAGACCGCGGTCGGCAGCCCGCAGCCGAGGCCGTCGCAGGCCCGTCGCTCGGCGACCGGTGCGGTGTGGACTGCACTGCTGGTCATCGGCCAGGACGACGACGGCGCGGCAGCCGCCCAGATCGCTGACGTCGGAGAAGTGCTCGACGCCCTGGCCAAGACCAGCGCCGCCCACACCCGGCGTGAACTCTCCGACGCCGCCTTCGCGTTCGAGCGGGCATCGCGCTCTCATATCCGTGCCGAACGGCAGCAGGACCGTGTCCTGCGTCAGGCAGCCCGCGACCTCGTACGGGGCGGTCCTGCCTTGGGGCGTGGTGAGGACGGCGCTGGCACGGCCATGGTCATCGACATGCTGTTCTTCCTCGTCATCACCGCCGCCGCCTGGCATGCGAAGAAGGGCCACGCCCAGCAGGCCGCGGCGGCGCAGCAGACAGCCGAGCACCTGCGTGCGGCGTACCGCAACGCCGCCGTGGCGCCGCTGAGCGTCCTGCGTGAACGGGGCCGCCAGCTGACCCTGCCTCTCCAGCGCAGATACAGCTCCGCCATGCGCGAGGCGGTCCCGGATCTCGCACAGCGGGTGCTCGACGAGGCCGGGTGGCCGGCACTGGCCGCAACGCTCGCCGAGGCCGAGGCAGCAGGCCATGACGTGGTCCCGCTACTGGCCGAGGCCGCCTCGCGCCGCGAGTTGGACACCGCGGAGTCGATGTCCGACGTGCTGGTGTGGCGCCTTCGCCGGCTGGCAGACCTGCCTGCCGCCGCTGGCACGGACTCTCCCGCAAAGGGCACCAGGGCTAGCACCATCCGCTCGCGACAGAGCTCCGTCCCAGGTCAGGGCAGCCCTCGACAGGATCGTCCGGCGCCGGGCCGCTGATCGTTTCCTTAGTAGAAGTACGAACCGCTGCCGGGAGAGGATTCTCCCCTGCCACCACACACCAGGCCCGGGAGGCACCCATGTTCCGCCGGCACAACCGACACCACGACCAGGCCAACGAGTTCCGTGCTGCCGCGGCAGAACTGATCGCGGCGGCTGAGGAGCCCGCCCGGCCTGCCCCGGCGAGTACCGAGCCCAGCAACATGGAGCCCGAGGACGTAGAGCTTGAGATACCGGCGGAGCTCCACGTCCCGGCGGCCGGGGATCTGGCCGGGTCGATGATGCGCTACTGGGCGCCGTTGACCGTGGACGGGGTCGTGATTTCCTGCGCGGAGTGCGGCGTGTACCGCGACTGGCTCGTACTGAACTCCGGCGGGCGGGTGTGGGTCCGCTGCCGCTCCGGACACGACACCCCCGTTCCCGGGCTGGACTCGGCCTGGTACGAGCGGACCGCCGGGCCGGTCGAGGGTCTCTACACCAGCAGGAAGGATGGCGAGGCCTCGTTCGGCTACGACGGAACCTTCGCGGGAGTGATCCTCTGATCGCACACCAGGCGAGATGGATCTACCCCACCCGAGGTGATCGGGGTAGCGTACGGCCGCACACGAATTCTGGGGAATAACATATGCGAAACAACGTCAAGAATCTGCTCAGCCTGACGGCTCTGGGAGCCCTCGCGCTGACCGGCTGTTCCCAGGCTGCCGCACCTTCCGCGCCGGCCTCATCGGCCCGAGCAGAGGCGAAGAGCAGCGACGGATCCGGCGTATCCGCGAAGCCTTTGACCAGTGCTGAACTCGGCCCCCGCTTGCTGGACCTGATCGATCTGGGCTCCGACTACCGGGTGAAGCCCGAGACGACGTCGAAGCACGACGACATGGCTGTCGTCGGGTGCCCTGCTCTGGAGAAGCTCGGCTCCGGACCGGCGGACGGCTCGCTGGACTTCCCCAACCAGGCCAAGGTGTCCTTCACGTACGCCTCGAAGGATTCCGACCTGAGCGAAGAGGTCTACAGCGACACCGAGGAGAAGATCTCCGTCCGGTCCCGGGAGATCTTCACCGCCATGGAGTCGTGCCCGAAGTACCAGATGGTCTCTGGCAACGTCCCCATCGACGTGACCGTTCAGAAGGTGACCACGCCCCAGCGCGGCGATGAGCAGTGGGGGCACGTCCTCACGCTCACGGCAGGCGGACGCCCCAGCGTGATGAAGCAGATCGCCGTCCGCTCCGGCAACGTACTGATCGTCCTCTCGGGGAGCCCCGCCCTGGTCGACGCCCACGTGGACAAGGCACTGGCGAAGGCTCTGAAGCCCGCAGGCTGACGCGCCCCGAAAACGCCCTGGCCCCGAGCGAAGAATCTCGCTGGGGGCCAGGGCTCTGTATGCGGATCACGTGCGTCGCTGATCAACCTCCAGTTGCGCCCTCGTCAGAGGGAAGGCCGGATCGTAAGACGTGCCCGGGAAGACGCCGGCAGGACGCGGCGCGGAACGGGCGCCTCGCCGACCAGGCCTGCCGCGAAGGCCGCGACCAGCTCATGCGGTGTGGACGTGCTGAACGCAGCGACCCACAGGTACGGACCCGCGACTTCCGGCTGGGACCAGGCCTGCCAGCCGGGCATATCGGGGCGGGGGTCCTGGTCATGAATCCCGCCAGGAAGCGGCGCCCGGGTCATGCACGCCGTGAAGGAATCGTCCCAGAGCGTGAAGTTCGGGTCGTCCACGTCGCCCTGCCAGCCGCCGGGCACCAGCATCTCGGGGACGGCCTCGGGGCCGTCGAAACCCCACGCGGGTTCCGTGCGATCCGCAACGGCGAGGGCGAAGGTCGCAACGGCTTCGTAGGGCACGCCGCGGGTGAAGTAGGCCGTCCAGTTCACGGTGGCGCGCGACGAGTCCTCGCGTGCGGAGATCTCCCAGGCGACAGGCAGGTCAGCCAGCTCCGTGGTGAGCGGATCGGCCATGACCCATTCGGCACAGCGGAGTTGATCGGGGCTCGCGTAGAAGAGCGTCCGGCGTGCTGTGACCCAGTACGACCATCCGGCGCCGACGAGCTCGTCTCCCACACGTTCCGCCAGCTCTCCGTCGTCGCCGGCCAGGTGTCTCGGGCTGACCCAGAGCACGTCGACGCTCGGACGCTCTTCGGGCTGTTCCGCGTTCAGGGGCGCCTCCGGGGCTTCCACTGGATGGTCACTGGTCAGTGGCTCCTACTCCTCGGCGCGTCCTGGCCGGCACGACGGTGCGCGGGTGCCAGCCCAGCTCCTGGGCGGTGAGGGCCGGCAAGAAGCCCGCCTGTCCCGCCTCCCCGATGTAGATGACGGGGCTACCGTCGTGGCCCACGCCCAGCACGATGCCTCCCAGCGTGTGGGCGTAGGGGAATTCGGGGTTGATGGCCATGCGCACCGCGGTGCCGGGGGCGTAGCGCGAAAGGTGCTCGATGATCTCGGTGTTGGTGGGGTCACTGGCGATGGGACGCACGGAGCCTCCGGGGCTGGTTGTTGAAGAGCTGGCTGGGGAGTCGTGCTCGACGATCTGGGCTTCAGGCCGGACGTGAGGTGGAGATGACGGCGGCGACCACCGAGGCGACGAGATGAGCTGGGGTTTCGACGTCGAAGCCGATGCTGTAGCCGGGCACGGTTGCCGTTCCCGTGACGGCCAGCCGCCATCCCTCATCGCTTTGGCCCGGTCGGCCGTCGGGGAACCAGCCGAGGTAGAGGCGCCCGTCCTTACTGGCGATGTGCATGTCGGCTCTGTCGTCCACCACGAAGTGGAAGTCCTCGGCCGTGAACTGGTCGATCACCTGGGAGGGCTGGCCCCGTCCGAGCATCCACGTCCGGATCCGCAGGGCCTCGATGGTCGTGGAGAAGCCGGGGCGTCCTATCTCGACGGTCATGCGTGAACACCTCTCTGACCTGCGGTTTCGGGGAAGGGGTCAACCTTGACATGGGTCGGCCGGTCGCTCCAGAGGTGTGCGCGTCTTACCCGTCTGCCGTGAGCGATGTCCGGACAGAACAGAGCGAGGGCGGCACCCCTGATGGGGTGCCGCCCTCGCTCGGCGTTCTTCGATTGTGAATGGGGCTCCGCGCCCAACGCACGACGGTGGCGGTACGTGTCGCCGCCTGGATACACACAGTGCGCCGGAGATGGCAGCGGCTTGCTGTGCGACTTCGGTAGGGTGCTGCTCTTCACGGAGGGAAGCCCATGAACGACGAACCCCTCGACCGGTGGGCCGCACGCCGCCAAGGGCGCCTGCGTGCACCCGGCGAGCTCAAGGCCGTCACGCTCGGAAGTGGCCCGCATCGCGCGGCCCATGTGAACCCCGATGCCCCGCGCATGATCTTGGAGTGGGACGGTTTTGCCTGGCAGGCGCTGATGATCGTGGACGACTTCGCGGAGGCGTGTCGGATCCTCTACCCGACACCCCAGCCGCAGCAGCGCGCGCAGCCAGCGCCGCCGAAGCAGCCAGGCCGCCACCGCAAGCCCTGACTAGGCGGCCTATCCGGAGACCCCACGGGAGACTCGCTGATGCCCGCCGGCTGTTCGCCACCTGCGTCCGGTCCAGCTACACCACCCGACGAGATCCCACCAAGGGCCGGTGGGCGAGCAGCTTCACCGCGGCGCCGGTCAACGTCACCGTCGTCCACTCCCTCCCGCTCCGGGTCAGTAGCCGCGCCGCCTCCAGCCGGTGAAGCCGGTGCGAAGCACTGCTACTGCTGGCCAGCCCAACCCTCTCCCCGAGCTCCCGCACCGTGAGGCCAACCCCGCACTCGGCCAGATGATCGCGGAGCGCTTCGAGGATTGCCCACTGCCTGGGCGTGATCCGGTTCACGCGGCGCGCGCCCAACGATCCGCACGTGCCTGCCGCAGCAGCTCCACTCGTGCGGCCGTCGAGCGCCCCGGCATCGTCCAGAAGGGGTGAGCCGCGATGTCGCAGGAGAGCTGGATGAGCCGGCGCCGGTGCAGGCTGGTGCCCATTCCGGCAGGCGTGACGGCCATAGCCTCGTACGTACACAACCAGGCTGTTTGCAGCGCCAGGAGATCGTCAGGAAAACGGATGAACTGCATCCGTCCATTCAAACACGCATTCGAATCTATGTGCGACTTGAACGCTGAGGCCGTGGGTCACGGTCAGCTGTCCTGTTGCCCTGTGACAGCGAACCTTGATCGCGTGCCATCGAAAATTCACTGACCGGCGTAGTGGCGTGAGGTCCCGCTGTCGTGAGACATGGCTCTGGCCCGGGCCGCCTCCCAGTCGGGAGGCGGCCCGGGCCAGTGCGAAGCCAGGTTCTGTGGATCTGCCCGCCGAACGGGCCGAGGGGTCAGGCGCCGGCTTCTTCGACCGCGAAGGCCCACAAGGCGTCTTCATCGTCCTGGTTCTCGGGCAGTTCACCTTGGGGGCTCAGGCCGTCAACGAGCGCGGGAAGCTCCTGGGCCAGGTAGTCGGCGTACTCCTGGACCGAGAGGTTCAGCTCAGCGGCGAGGTCGTTCAAGGACTCTGCGGGCAGGGCCCTAAGCAGCTCCTGCCCGGTGATCGGGAGGTTGGTGACGTCCGGGCTCATCCAGGAGCCCACCTGGTCGGCATAGCCCTGGTCGGCCAGATGTACGAGCAGGACTTCCATGTCGTCCGGGGCCCCGGCGTTGTCTGCGGTCACTGGCTCTTCCCCTTCTCCGAGGCCTCACGGCCCAGTTCGCGCAGCCTGCTGCGGGCGCCGCTACCGGCCCCGCCGAGATGCCTGGCAACCGACCCGGCCGCCCTCCCGGACACGGTCTCGGGAGGGTTCGCCTCGCTGACGGTAATCGTGCGTCGCTCGTGGATGCTCCCGTGCAGCTCGTCGACTGCACCCTTCGCGGCCTCAGGCGTGGCCATCTCCACGAAGCCGAAGCCCTTGCTCCGGCCCGTGTGGAAGTCACGGATGACCTTGACGAACGACACCTCCCCCGCCCTCGTGAACAGCTCCCTCAGCCCGTCGTCATCAACGCTGTAGGACAGACCTCCGACGTACAACCGTTTGTTCACCAAGGCTCCAGACCGATAGATCAACACCAATACGCGCCGACCCTGTCCACGAGACGGACAGCGCAAACCGTAGAGGGGAAACCGGTCACTGCCCGGCGTGAACGCGACCAAACTTCGATGGCACACGATCAAGGTTCGCTGTCACAGGACACCTGTTGTCCCGTGACAGGGAACTTTGATCAATGCCATCGAAGTTTGATCATCAGCTAGCTCGTGCCATCGGATCTTGATCAGGCAGGTAAGGGGGTGCTGCGAGTGGCCGTGCTTGCCCACGTCCAGCTGCCCGCGCGGAGCTACTGAGCACCACTCCCGGGACGTGCAGAGGTAGGGCGAGGTGCTGCCCGGCAGAAGCTCCATGGCCGATTTCCAGCAGGAGTGGACCGCATTCGCGCCATTCCCGTGTCTGGGAGCATTCCCCCGGTCTGGCGCTCACGCGCTGGATAGGGTCGTCGTTTCGCGGCGCCGTAGATCATCGGTGTCCGCTCAGACCTACCCTCAGGAGAAGAGATGACCGCGGAAGATGTTGCAGCACAGGTAACAGCGCCGACGAAGGTGTCGGAGCTGAGCAAGGGCGGCTACGTGATGCTGAAGGGGCGGGCCTGCAAGATCGTGAGCGTGGATGCCGCCGACCCGCGCGTGAACATCGTGGGCGTCGACCTGTTCAGCGGCAAGAAGTACGAGGAGAAGTTTGCGGCCGACGCGACCGTGGAAGTGCCCATCCTCGAGCGGACTGAGTACATCCTGCTGGGCATCTCTGAGGACCGGTACCTTCGGCTGATTGCCGACGACGGCGACCTCAACGAAAACGTGCGAGTTGACGATGAGCGCGAAGCCAAGGCCGTACAGAAGCTCTTTGACGAGAACACGGACGGCGCCCGCGTAACGGTGTTCTCCTTTGACGGAGAAGAACGTCTCGCCTGGTAGCGAAGCCAACCCGGCAGCCCAGGCATCAGGGCGGGTGGGTCGCGCCACGTTTTGATCCGCGTGATGCCGTGCACGCTTGAGATAGCTGACGCCCACTCGGCGCCGGGGAGCCCAGTCGATAGCTCCCGCGACCAGGTCCGTGGGCACGACGATTCGACGGGCGGTACATCGTGATGCGATGTACCGCCCGTCGGCGTCTTGGCCCGAACCACTCAAGCATCGATGTCGCAGGACATCAGCTGCCACCACGTGTCGGAGGACGGCGGAAGGTGTCCGGCACGGCGGGCTTCGCGGCTGGTATGGCCGTCGTCGGATTGCCGGGGCTCACCCCCTGTATCGCTACAGGCGCTGCGGAGAGAGGGCGGGCGGCCCCCAGGGCCGTACGTCGTTCGATTCGTCCGAGCTGTTCGATGGGGAGGGCCGGGTGAGCGGGGGTGGACAAGACCGTGTAGCCGGCGTTGGCCAGCTCCGCGTATGACGCAAGGTGCAGTTCGGCGCTCAGCTGCGTGCCGGTCTCTTCTGGGAGAGCGAAGAGTTCCAGATCGCCGATCATGGTCGGCCCGAAGCCATACCGTTCCAGTACGGCAACGGCATGGGGCAGGTCCTTGAACACGGCAACCCACAGCGGATGCGAACTACCGGGAGTCTGCCCGTAAAGGATGTCGGGCTCGATCGAGTCAGGCATGGAGCTCCTGGGATAGGCGGAGGCCAGCGTGGGCTGGCCGTCTGTTCTGCGTGGAGGGTGTCGGCGAAGGAGCGGTCAGTGGGTCGTTCGCTCTGTCCGCCGGCGCAAGGCCCAGACGGCTCCGCCGCCGGCGATGATCAGGCCCCCGGCCAGGACGCCGATCCATCGGGCTGCGCCACCCCCTGTGTTGGCGAGGGAGCCAGTCGGCGCGGGGGTGGTGGTGCTCGACGCCGTCTCGGCGACCGTGGGCGTGCTTGACGGGGATGCGGAGGCCGTCGCCGCAGGGGTGACCGAAGTACTCGGCTTGGGCGAGGCCGGGGAGGTCGGCGGCGTGCTGGTCGGGGGCTTGGCAGGCGGGATCTTCGAGTTGGTGAACTCTGCGGTGACCTGTGCGCCCGGCTTCGCGGTGACGGTCACCGGCTTGGCCGACAGCTGGTATCCGCCCGGAGCCTTCGTCTCGGTGGCGATGTAGGCGGTGCCTGCTCGTGCGAAGACCGGCAGCTTGGCCTTGGCGGTGCCGTCGGGTCCCGTGGTCAGGGTGACCGCCTCCCCCTTTGTGCCGGCAGGTGTCACGTTGATCACCGCGCCGGGCAAGGGCTTGCCGGTCTCCTTGTCGGTCTTCTTGACGATCAGATCGGCCACCTTGAACGGGTCGATGATCACCAGGGGTGTGACGGCATCCGTGATGATGACGTCCTGGTCAGCGACGGTGTCGTGGATCGGGCTCCCGCTGGCGGTCTCCTTGAGGCGGTAGGCCCCGGGCATAAGGCCGTCGAGGCGCAGGAGGCCATCGGCGCCGGTCTTCCCTTCGGCCGCCGGCTTGCCGGAGGCGTCGAGGAGGGCGAAGGAAGCGCCGGCGAGAACGTCTCCGGCCGGTCCTTCTTCTGGATCTCAATCCCGCCCGTCGTCGCGGAGCGCTCGGTCGGGGTCGGCGGCGGGGTGGACGGGTCGGGGCTCGCGTTGGCGTGGGCGAAGGGAATGGTGGCGGTCAGCGCGGTGAGGGTGAGGACTGGGGCTGTGCGGCGGCTGGGCAAGTGGTGCTGCTCCTGGTGGTGGGTGGTGGGGGTGGCGGCTGCTCGGGAAGAGCGGTCTACCGTGCTGGGGACATCGGGTGGAAGTGGGTGACTGTCCTACTGACGTGCGGTTCATCGCCTGGGGGTGGTCACGGACTTCGCTGGTGTGGCCTGGAGGGTCGGGGCCGCGGCTGACCGGACAGCTCCCCGAGGGCGTTTCGGGGGGAACCAGAGGTCGGCGTAGCCCGTGATGGCCTCCCTCAGTGGCGTCCAGTCGCCTCCTGACCAGCCGGGTCCGCCCTTGGCGGTGGTGTAGTCGGTGAAGACGCCGTGCCCGCTGAGGCCCGGGTAGCTGCCGGCGGCTTGGTCGCGGCGCTGGAAGGTTCGGTGTTCAGCGAAGGACAGGACCACGTCGTCGATCGTGCCCTTGTCTTCGTGGAGGATCCGGACGCGCAGTCCCCCGTACTCGCCCTGGCGGATGGTCGGATGGAAGTCGACTCGCAGGCGCAGTGAGCTCCGGGGACTGGGCGTCGCGTAGTAGCTCTGTCCGATGACCGTGCCGCCGGGGAGGCTGAGGGCGAGTTCCTGGTCGAAGAACCAGCGTGGCTGTAGGGACAATTCAGCAGCTCCAGAGGTTCAGGTTCAGGGGCCCGGCCGGCGGGTGGGCGCGGGGAGGCGCGCGCTCGGTGCGGTGCTGGTCGACCAGCGCGGGACGCTGTGTGTGCGGGCGCTGGGCAGTGTTCGGGGGCGGGAACGGGCGACGTCGAGAGGTGTCGGTGCCTTGGGCGGGGCCGGTCGCACTGGGGTGAGCTCGGCGCGCTCGCGCAGCACCTTTGGCATCTCCTGCTCCCAGCGCAGGATCGGGGCCGGATCCGCAATCGCCGCGGTGATCGCGGTGACGAGGTTGACGGGGGTCTCGGAGGAGGCCGTCGCGTACCAGCGGTGCCATCCCTGCGGGCCACCCCAGATGAGCCACCGGGCGTCCAGGGTGGTGAACTCCATCTCGGGGTCGAGGTCACCGGTGGTGAAGGCGACGCCCGCAAGTTTGTCGGGCGACGTCCATTCGAGGGTCCGTTCTTCAGCACGGGTCAGCTTCCACCCGTTGTGGATCAGCGGAACGAGCCCGTCGTAGGCGCTCCCCTTCATGTGGGGAAGGTAGGTCTGGGGTCCTTCGGTGTAGCTCTGCGCGAGGGCTTCGGTGAACGCGGTGACGAACTCGGTGGGCGCTGTGTCGCTGAAGCAGACGCCCCAGACAGGGGCGGCGTGCGGGTCGCGGTAGGCGGAGATCCGCCAGAGGCCGTCGTCCTCGCCTTCGGGGAGGTAGCCGAGTCGGACGCGTCGGTTGGGTGCGGTCACGTAGCAGTTGCCGAGGTCATCGTGTTCGAGTGGCCAGCCCAGGTCGCGCAGGGGCTGAAGCCCTGGGTCTCCGATCGCGGTGGAGCCGGCGAGGTAGCGGGGGGTGACGTAGACATCGCCGTCGAGGTCTTCGGCTTCGGCGCCGGGGAGACTCTCCCCCATCAGTTCTGTCCCCCGGTGCTGCTGACGGGTTTCCCCGGCGTGGGGCGGACGACGACCGTGATGTGGTCCTGGGCTTCCTGGATACGGGCGGCGGCCTGGGCCGCGTCCGCTGCGGTCACGACGACGAGGCCGACCCGGGCGACATCGACGTCGCCCTCGGGAGGCAGGACGACCTGGTCGCCGACCGCGCTGATCCAGCTGACCTGAGCCAGCCAGTCCGCGTCGAGCAGGCTGGGGTCGATGCCGCGCTCGATGACGGTTCCCGAGACATCGGGGTAGAGCAGGCGTACGGCAGCAGCCTGCCGGCGGGTGGGGGTGAGGTCGGGTGCGATACCAAGGGCGAGGTCTGCGGCGGCGCGGGGCAGGTCGATGCCCGTCGCGAGCTGGACCAGGCGGCCGATCAGGTCGCCGCCGATCCGCTGGTTGACCTCAATGATCCGTGGGCCGGTCGCGGTGAGCCGGAGCTCGACGTGGGAGATGCCGGTCGTCACCCCGAGGGCGGCCACGGCGGCCGTGGCGATCGGGCCGGCCTCGGCGAGCAGCGGGTCGGCCGCGTCCACGCTGTGGCCGGTCTCCTCGAAGTAGGGCTCGAAACCCAGCTCCTTGCGCGTGACGGCCACGGCGGTGGTCTGGCCCTGGTGGGTGACGCACTCGACGGAGATCTCCGGCCCGTCGAGGTACTCCTCGACCAGGACGTCGTTGGAGTCGCCGCCGTGCAGGTTTGCCCCGGCGGTCGCGAACTCGTACGCCTCCGGGAGCTCTTCGGCCTTGTCCACCCGGATCACGCCGACACTGCCTGCCTGACCAGCTGGCTTGAGCACCACGGGGTAGCCGATGGATTCCGCCGCGAGGGCGCTCTCCAGGAGGGAGACCACCTTGATGGACTGCGCGGAGGGAACGCGATGGCGGGCGAACTGGGCACGGCTGGTGGCCTTGTCGCGGCAAGCATGGAGGACCTGGGGGTCGTCGGTGAGGACGCCCAGGTGCTGGGCCAGGTGCGCGGTCGCGACGAGGAGCGTCTCGTTCCAGGTGACGACTGCGGCAACGGGGTTGCGCGCGGCGAGGAGTTCGCCCGCGCTCAGCAGGGCATGGCGGTCGTACGGATCGGCCGTCTCGTGGTCGATGACCAGCTCGTGCTCCCAGGTGATGGGGCTCGGGGTGATGACGACGGTGTCGTAGGCGGCGGCTACCGCCTGCAGGCAGTAGCCCCGGTAGAGGAAGTCGTTGGGGGCGACCACCAGGACGACGGGGCGGGAGGGGGCGGTGTGAGTGGAAGACAAGGGTCGGAAGGGTCCCGTTCTAGAGGTTCGTTGGAGGCGGTGGCCCGCTCTCGGTGCCGGATCAGCGCGGGCCGGGAAAGTGGGCGGGTGGCTACTCCGGCGCGACGGAGGCCATCGGGTGGGTCAGACTTCGGGTGCCCGGAGAGGACGACCGGTTCGGTGGCCGCCTGACCGGAGCGGGCCTGCCACCCGGTCGCTGCTCGACGTCGGCCGGATGCTGGCGGAGCTCGGGCAGTGGAGCTTCGCCAGGAGGTGTCGTGATTCCGGCACGGGCAGTCGCGGCTTCGGCGAGCACGCGTAGGTCGTGCACGAGTCCGGCGGGGACGAGCAGCGACTGGGCGAGGGATTCCGCTTCGGGCCCGGGAAGGCTGTGGAGCCGTGAGGTGAGGCTTCGTAGAAGGCTTGCGGCGGCCACGGCCTGGTCGGTGCTGAACGACGAGGTGTGGCGGTTCGGGGACGGCATGGCTCTCCGTGGGTCGGGGCTCAAGCGGCTACCGGTTCGAGTGCTGGTCTGTTCGTGTCGTGCAGGGCGGGATCGCGGCGCAGGCGCCAGAACGCGGTGGCCAGGCCGATGGCCTGGAGAGCTGCGCAGCCGGTCATGACGTGGCCGAGGGCTGCGGGCGGGGTGATGGCGACGAGTACGCCGGCGATCGGGAAGGGCAGCAGCATGATCAGGATGGTGATGCTGAGGGTGGCGCCGAAGACGTCGCGCGGGATGAGGCGGGAGCGCAGAGTGCGCAGGACCACGGTCATGGCGCCTTCGCCGGCCATCAGGACGGCGACGAGGACCAGGAAGGGCGTGTAGGCGTCGGCCTGGGAGACGGCGATGCCGCCGAGAGAGGCGATCAGGGCTCCCGCTGTGCCGACGGGCCAGAGCCCGAAGCGGTCGATGGCGAATCGGGACAGGGTCGTTGCGAGGAGGGCGGCCGTCGCGGCGGCGGACCAGATGAGGCCGACGGACGCGGTGCTGAGGCCGAAGTTCTGTACGACGATCACGGGGGCCGCGGCCTGGAGGAGGCCGGTGGCGAAGTTGCTGACGGTCAGGCCTGCGATCAACCATCCGAGGGCAGGGAGTGCCCTGAGGGTCGACCAGCCCATGCGCAGGCCCTGGCGGACGGTTGTGTTCTCGGGGTTGGGCTGGGTCCGGCGGGCCCGGGGAGAGGTGACGGCGGCCAGGAGTGAGAGCGCGCCGATGGTGACGAGCAGGGTCTGCTGGCCGGCGTACTGGAGGAGGAAGGCGCCGGCGGCGGGTCCGGCGAGGGTGGCGGACTGGTCGATGCTGAGCAGTACGGACTGCACGCGGTGCTCGACTCGGCCTGGTTCCCGGCTGGCGGCGCCGCCGGCGGTCTCCGCGGCGACGTAGGAGTATTCGGTGAGGACGCCGATGACGGCGGCGAGGGCCATCACCGAGATGGTGGTGATGAGCTTGTCGTCGATGAAGGTCAGGGCCAGGACCGCCGTGGTGACGACGAGAGTCCGGATGGTCGTCGCCGTACGGAAGACTCGAGCCGCGCCGTGGCGGTCGACGGCTGCGCCTGCACCGACGAATGCTCCGATCCGGGGAATCCATTCCAGGACGAAGGCGAGGCCGGTCAGCATGGCCGAGGACGTGGTGGCCAGGACGAGCAGCGGGATCCCGTAGGTGCCCAGGTTGAACGCGGCGGCATCCATGGTCCGCGGCAGGTAGATGCGGCGGAAGATGCCGTGGTCGGGCAGGCGGGCGTGGCGGCCACCAGCGGCTCTGTGACGGGTCATGATCACTTTCAGTCGGGGTGTGGCCGATGGGTGGTGGCCGGGAGTCTTCAGCCCTCGTGGCCCGGCGCTGGTGCGCCGGGAGCGTGCCGCTTGGAGGGGCCCGTTGCTAGGCGGAGCGCCGGGGTACCGCTCCGGGCAGGGCGGCTCCCTTCGCTACGCCGGGGATAGCCGCCTGCACCTTGGCCACAGGCGGGGCAGGCCGTGTGTGCCGCACGCGCTGGACGAGTGCGGTGTTCGCGGTGGCCCAGGCCTGCAGTTCGGCCAGCGGTCCTCGCAGTTCGCGTCCGGTGTCGGTCAAGATCCACGGGACGCGTGCGCCTTGGCGGACCAAGCCCGCGTCGACAGCTCGGGCGACCCGGCTGGCTTCGTACGGTGCATGGGGGTTGAGCAGCACGGTGACGGTGTTGGGGTCGCGCAGCAGGCCGAGGGTGGCTTCGACTCGGTTGACGAAGTCGCTTTGACCGCCGGGGTAGTCGTGTTGGCGGGCCCATCGGCCGAGCTGGTCGTACACGTCCGCAAGGCCAGTGCCCGCCTGCGTGAGCCTGAGCTGGCGCTCGCCGGTGCTGAGGGTCTCGCGGCGGAGGAGCCCACGGCGGCGCAGTCCGGCCACGGCCGTCTTCAGGACGTCGACCGGGATATCGGGGAACGTGGCCGGCAGGCTGCCTCGACGCCGGGCGACGGGCCCGTTGTCGTCGAGTTCGGTGATGATCCTCGTGGTCCACCGATAGCTGAGAAGCGTCGCCGCGCGCACGAGGGGTTCGGTCTCGGGGCTGGGCTGCGTCATCGGACGCGGCCTCCCATGGAGGACCCGGATCGGGGCCTGTCGGGGATCCCGTGGGAGAACAGGCCGAGGCGCTGCTGCACCGTGCTCTCCGGCGTGGCCACCGTCGATGCGGGCCGCTGGGAGGGCGAGCTGTTGGCGGCCCACATGACCGGGCGGCTGGGAGCGGAGGCGGGTACCCACAGCGGGTGCGGGGTGGCCTTGGCGCGGCCGGCGGCCCAGGTGGACAGGGCCTCGAAGGTGTTGGTGAGGGCTTCGCCCTGGCGGGAGAGCCGGTAGCTGCTGTGGCCGAGCCGGTCGACGAGGCCGTCCTCGACGAGCTGGCGCAGCGGCTGGTAGATCGGAGCTGTCGTGGTGGCGTGGTCGAGGACGACGTCGGCGAGATCGCGGCCCGAGGCGCTCGGCTGGGAGCGCAGGGCCCACAGCAGGGAGGTGGCGTACTTCGGCGTGATCAGCTTGAGGGTGTCCTCGGCGTTCTGGGCCGCGGGTATCCGCTCTGGCTCCAGTTCACCTGTGATCCGGTTGGGCTTCTTGATCTTGTCGAGGTGGGTGTCCCCGTAGGTTGCGAGGGCGGCGATGACCGTTCCCAGACTGCGTCCGCGTCCGGAGAGTTGGTAGGTGACGTGTCGGGCCGACTCCTCGTGCCGGTCGACGAGCCCGTCAGCGGTGAGCGTGGTCAGCCGGCCGGAGAGCTGGGCGTCGAAGAGCATCGGCAGCCGCGTCTTGATGTCGGTGTAGCGCAGGGGCTGTTCCCCGAGGGTCATCAGGGTCCACACGCTCCAGCGGGGGCTGAGCATGTCGAGGGCCTCGGTGACGCGGGAGAGGTCTTTCGCGATGGGGCGGGGCAGGCCGGGGGTAGCCACGGGAGGATCTCCTGAGCGTTTCGGGTCAGTGGGTGCGTGAGGAAGTGCTGGACACGGCGCGGGCGGCCTTCGCGACGGGCGGGTGCACGGGCGGCTCGGTGCGGCGCAGTCCCTGCAGCACGGCGGCGAGGGTCTTGGCGTGCACCTCGTGCGCGGTCACTGCGCGGTGCAGCCTCTCGGCGCTGTCGCGGATGTGGCCGGCCTCGAAGGAGCCGATGTCGCGGTCTTCGCCCGTGTACGTGCGCAGGCGGTCCAGCTGGAAGTCGATGCTGCGTTCGGCGAAGACCAGGTCCCCGTGGATGGTGAGGATGGCGCCGAGGAGGGTGGAGTCGGGACTCTGGGCGGCCGCTTGCTTGAGTTCGGTGAGCGGCTGGCCGAAGAGGGCTTCGATGCGGTTGCGGAGTTCGGACGAGGTCTGGTCGGACAGGTGGGTTCCTTCAGGGGTGTCGGGACCGGGCCGCGGGTGGGGCGGTGTTCGCCTTGGGGCTGGCCGTGGGGATGGCCTGGTGTCGGCGGGGGCCTGCGGCTTCTCGGCCGGGCATGCTGCGGAGCAGCCGGGTGAGGGCGGTGACGATCTCGGTGCGGGAGGTGAGTGCCGCTTTCATCCACTCGACGTCTGTGCGCAAGTCGCCGGCGTCGAGTTCACTCTGGTCGCGGTCGGGCGCGGTGGCCTGGTGGAGTCGGTCCCGCACGCGGTCCACGTGGGATTCGGCGACGGCGAGGAAGGAGCGCAGTTCCATCGCCCTAAACAGCGCGGGCCCTGCCTGGCCGGCGGTCGCCGTGCGGTGGAGCTCAGCAACCGGCCCGTTGAACGCGGCTTCGATCGCCTGGTCCTGACTGCTGGGCCGCAAGGGCGTGTTCATCGTCCGGCGGCGCGGCTGGCGTTCGCCGGTGGGCGGGGTGGCAGTGCCGTGGAAGCCTGCGTGGCGATGCGGGCCTGGGGGCGCTCCCCGCGCCAGACGTGGCGTGCGTTGGGTTCGAGGAGGTGGCGCAGGACCATGGCTCGGCCGTCTCTCGCGGCGACTGCGGTGTTGACCTGGTGGGCGATGGCCATCTGGGACGGGGTGAGTTCGCCGGGAGCGCGGCCGATGGCCGCGAGCAGGGTGTTCTCGGCCCGGTCCACCACGGTCTGGGCTTCGGCGGTCAGCCCGTACCAGTGGAGCGCTTCGGTGGCGGGATGCGCGCGGCCGGTAGCGGTCGCTACTCGACGGAGGTCATCGAGGGGCTGCTGAAATGCCGCCTCTATGCGCTGGGTGAGGACACTCATGACGTCGTCGGATGACACGTCTTCTCCTTTCGCAAATGCAGTAGCCGACCAGCAGACGTGTTCCGCTTGCGGCTTTCTCTAAGCATCCGGAGAATCCGGGAATTCGATAAGCACGAAGAGCCTGGTATAGGGCCGATGGCGGTACGCCGGATTACTGTCAGCGCCGACGAGCGAGGCCGGGCAGCGTGGGCTGAACCAGCGCCGGGCGCAAGGCCGTTCGGGAGGTGAGGGGCGCCGGGCGAAGGGGTGCGTCCGGGCTGTCGATCCAGTCCATCGCGGCTTCGTAAGTGGGGAAGACGCCCTCGCGGAGGGTGTGGGTGAAGGCTTCCGTGTCGGCAACTTCGTGCAGGACCCGGTAGGGGTGGGGATCCTTCTCGTCGAGGGCGCGCAGGACGACGACCACGACCGGCGCCGGCAGCGAGTCGTCGGTGTTGCTGTGCAGGAGGGCGAAGTAGTCGCCGTCACCCATCAGCCGCTCCTGCAGCGCAGCCGTGCGCTTGTCAGCGGGCGCGGTCCCCATGCCTTTCGGGAGCCGGATTTCGTCGCGCGGGCATCCCCGGGAAATCAGCCAAGACTGCACCATCACCGGGAGCGGAAGGCTGGCGTATTCGAAGGTGAACGTCTTGGCTTTCAGGTTGCGGTCGATGTGGAGGGCAAGGAGCTGGGGAAGTCCGGGGATCCCCCAGGTGACGGATTCGTCGAACATCACGTGGTAGCTGTGGCGGCCGTCGGGCGTGTGATGCTCGGCCATCCGGCCCAGGTGGTCGAGGTTGGAGTCGATCGCGTCGTGGAAATCGTCGTCGACTGAGTCGTCGGCGGGCTCGAAGCCGTCGATTCTCAGGACGGGTTGGTGTTCGGGGTTCGGCACGTGCGTGCTTTCGGCAGTGGCTGGGTCAGGCCAGCGGGGAACGGGAAGGGGTTCGGGAGCCCGGCTGTGGGGGCAGATGCGTGCCAATGGCTGGGCGGCTGCCTGCGAGGACTGAGCGGCCGAGGTCGGTGACGGACACCGGGCTGGCCGGCGTGCAAGGGGCGTGAGGTGTCGCGGGTGACGAGGCCGGCGTCCTCAAGGCGCTCGAAGTCGTACTGGGTGATCTTGGCTCCGGCTACCGTCGCGACGGAGATGCGCCGGGTCATGAGGTTCTCGTGGAGCTTTGCGCCGCGGGCGATGGCGAGCAGCGCCGCGAAGTCCGGTGGCGAGATGTCGGGGCCCAGGGACCGGGAAGGACGGGGAGCGTGCTGTTCCAGCGGTACGAGCAGGGTGAGGCTTCACCGAGGAGCTGGTCGCGGGTCTCGACGGCTTCCTTCAGTTGGCCCAGACCCCGGTCGATCCGGCCGAGTACGGCGCTGTCGATCTCGAACTGTCCGCTGGTTAGCCGCTGGAGCAGGACCCGGTTGAAGGTCAAGGTGGCCTGCGCATGGGCCAGGGCGCGGTGCGCGCGGACCAGCTGCGCGACGGGCTCAGTCAGCAGGTTGCTGTCGTCTAGGCGCCAGAGGGCTTCGATGGATTTCCCGGTGACGGTTTCGATGCGGTCATCGATGCCGGTCTGGTTCTTGGGGATAGGCATGAGGGTCCTGTCGGGCGGGGCGGGGTGCGGCCGGCAGAGCAAGGAGTGAGAGCCGAAGGCGTACTTCGAGGTGGGCGCCGACGGGGTGCTCCGAGGTAGGACCGAGCTGCCGCAGGAGGGCCAGCATCGGCCGGTTGGACCGCTCGACGTACACGTGCAGCGTGAGGGCTACTGCTGTCCGTGCACGGTCGGTGGCGGTGTGGATCAGGCGGGTCCCGATGCCGCGGCGGTGGTGCGGGTCGGCGACCTGAAGACCCAGGTCAACGGTGCCGGGTTCGCTCAGGACTGGCCCGGCGGATACGAGCCCGACAACTGCGCCGGCCTCGGTTGCCACCCAGCATTCCGAGAGCGCCGACAACCGCTCCCAGTCGCGCTGCCGAACCTGGGTGTGACCCCAGCGGCTGTGCAGGGACTTCTCAGTGCACGCGCGGTGGAACGCTTCGATCAGTGGCCAGTCGTCTACCCCGGTCCGGCGGATCTGGAGCGGTTCGGCGTGCTGGGTGCTCAGTGCGCGCCGCTCCTCCGCGAGCACGCGGAAGCCTTCGCCTCGCAGGTACAGCAGCAGGTCACGCGGGTGCTCAAGGCCGTCAGAAGCGCGGTCAGGAGGGAGCAGACGCAGGTTGCGCTGGTAGTACTCGCGATGTCGGCGCTGGCGGCCGACCGCGGGCAGGACGTGGAGGTACAGGGGGTTGCGGCGGGACAGGCTCGGCTACTCAAAGAGAGGGACCTCTCGGGTGGAGGGAGACGGGAGACGGGGTGGCGGGCCGGGCAGTGGGCAGGCCTGCCGTGATGGGGTAGGGGTGGGCTGCGGTCTGCGGGGACCGCGCCCGGGCGGCGTGGGCCAGCGCGCTCAGGGGTCGGTGTTCGATGCCCAGGCGCTCGGCGACGACCTTGTAGATCTCGTACTGAGCGCGCGGCCTGAGGGCGACGACGAACACCTCGCTCCGGTGAGCCGACGTTTCCGGTGCGGGGCGCAGTCCGTAGACCATGCGCCACCGGGCCGAGTCGATGTAGATCTTCCGAAACCCGGCCAGAGCCCCGGTCAGTTCCGGTCCGTGACGCTGACCGGTGACGGCGTCCTGGAGGCGGGAGAGCGCCACATCGCGGACGTCGGCGGGCGCGGCGAGGAGGTCGTTCAGGGCCCGGGGGTCAAAGGACAGGCTGTACACGGGCTCGGCCGGGCCGGTCACGATGCCTCGGTCGGCACGGGCGCCTTCGGTCCGGGCAGCAGCCGGTGGGAGGGCCGGCTCGGATCGGTCATGCAAGCGGAGAGCGGGCCGCCTGGGGCACGCACCGCAGCCATGGTGTGGGTAAGGAAGTCGCGGTGCCACACGGCCGGACCTGACAGGCCCGCTTCGGGTTCCATGTGCTGCTGGTAGGCCATCCACAGGGCGTGGAGCCAGCCCACGACGTCGAGGTGTTCCTGCCACTGCTGGCACCAGGGCGTCGAGGTGGTGACCTCGGCACCGTAGACATCGAGGAGGACGTCCTGGACCCAGTCGGTGAGGGCGTCGAGCTCGGCCTCGTACTCCTCGCCGTCGAGGGCGAGGATGAAGCGCGGCTCGGGGGGCGGTTCAGGCATCGAGCGCGAGCCCGGCATCGGCATGCCGGCGAACGGGGACATCCCCGGCAGTGGATCGGCGGAGAGCGTGTCCAGGAGACGGGCCTGCTCGGCCGACTGGTCCATCAGCCGACGAACAGAGGCTTCCAGGTTGTCCAGCTCTGCGTCTGGCAGCCTGATCGGCTCCAACCGTCCCTGGTCGGGATCGGTGGATTCAGACATGGGGGTCCTCCTTGACGCCGCACAATGCGGGAAATGTGGTGCCGCTTCCAGCAGCCCGGGAATCCGCGGATTCGGAATTCACGGACCAGGTGCTATGTCCGACCGGGGCAGGGAGACCCCTGCCCCGGGATCCGGTCATGCGGCGAGGATGAAGTCCTCGCGGGTGAGGGTCTGGTTGAGGGTTTCGGTAAGCCGGTCGGCCGCGATCCGGCTGTACTCGGCGGTCTTCTCCACGCCGATAAAGCTGCGGCCCTCCAGCAGAGCGGCGACTCCGGTGGAACCGCTGCCGGCGCAGAAGTCGAGGACAGTGCCCTTCTTGGGGCAGATCTTCACGAGCTCGCGCATGACGGAGACCGGCTTCTGCGTGATGTGCTGACGCTCCTTGCCCGAGGGCTGCGAGGCACTGTAGAGGCCGGGCAAATAGACCTCGTTCTGGGAGCCGTCCAGGGCGCCCTTGCTTCCCCAGATGACGAACTCCAGGTTCTGGGTGAAACGGCCCTTCTGGGGCCTGGCCTGCGGCTTGTGCCAGCCCAGGACGCCGCGCCACAGCCAGCCGGCGGCCTGCAGGGCGTCGGTCGTGGTCGGCAGCTGCCGCCAGTCGGTGAACAGGAGCGCGGTGCCGCCCGGCTTCGTCAGGCGGTGGGACTCGGTCATGATCTGCGTCAGCCAGAACGAATACGACCTCTGGTCCATGTTCTCGCCGGTGAAGTCCGGCAGAGCGTGCTTGGCGTCGTTGGAGGTGTACTTCTGCCGCGCCGTACGGGAGGTCCTCTCCTTCGCCGTCCGGCCGCCGCTGTTGTACGGCGGGTCGGTGATGACGGAGTCGACGCAGGCATCGGGCAGGGTGGCGAGCACGCTGAGCGCATCGCCCTGGTGAAGGGAAAAGGGCAAGGGTGTACCGCGATTCTGGTTGGTGAATGGGGAATCCCCCAGCGCGACAGCGGCAGCACCTGGACGTCGTGGAGAGTGACGTCCGGGGGGAGCGGTGGCGGGGATATCGAAAAGGCTAGGGCACGATCCGGGAATGACGATGGCCGCTCACGGCCATTTCGGTAAGTCCGGATCGGCGCCTAGAGTTTTGGATGTCCCGACCGGCACGGCCCGGTGGGACATCCCCTTCCCCGACTTCCGTGCCGGAGGCATGCCTTGATCCGAATCACCTAGCAGTGCGCCGGACCCGGTCGAGCGGCAACTCGACCGGATACGCCGGCCTCCCCGATCACCTACCGCCGGCCGTGGCGTCTTTCCGCTCCTCATCGCGCCACGGCCTGGCCCTCATCCAAGGACAACTCCCATGGCACACCCATGCCCTGAGGCAGCTGATGCCGCCGTCGACCAGCCCGTCCCCGCGCTGAGGCGGCCCGATTGAAGGCGCTGGCCGCCGTAATAGGCCTCGTCTGTCTCTCCCCGCTCCTCCTCGCAGCCACCGCAGCCGTAGCGGCGGCGGGCTCCGCCGGGCGCTCGACCACGTGCAACACAGGGTCGGGTACCGACGCGGCGGCCGTGGCCAAGGCCGTCGAGGCGATCCTCGGCAGCAACGGCTCTTCCAGCCAGGACGTACGCGTCGAAGGCCTGGAGCTTCCCGCCGAACAGATCCCCCACGCGAAGACGATCGTGGCGACCGGCATCTCCCTGCACGTCCCCGAGCGCGGCCAGGTCGTGGCGCTGGCCACCGCCATCCAGGAATCCCGCCTGCGGAATCTGGACTATGGCGACCGCGACAGCCTGGGTTTGTTCCAGCAGCGCCCCAGCCAGGGGTGGGGAACGCCCGAGCAGATCCGCGACCCCGTCTACGCGAGCACCAAGTTCTACAACGCGCTGCTCAGGGTGCCTGGTTGGGAGAGCCTGACCATCACCCAGGCCGCACAGAAGGTGCAGCTCAGCGGATTCCCCAACGCGTACGCCCAGTGGGAGCCGCTCGCCCGGGCCCTGCAGCAGGCCATCGTGAAAGTTCTGCCCGGCGGCGGAACCCCCGCCCCGGGGGGACAGCCCCCAGCTGGAGCCGGATGCAATGGCGGCGGAGACTTCGGGCAGATCCCCGAGGGCACAGTGCCCGAAGGGTACGAGATCCCCAAGGACGCGCCGGCCAAGGTCCAGACCGCGATCCGCTGGTCGATGGGTCAGCTCGGAACCATGTACCAGTGGGGCGGCACCTGCCTCGCCTCCCACGGCCCGGACCCGATGGGCCGGTGCGACTGCTCCAGCCTGACCCAGCAGTCCTACAACGCGGCCGGCATCACCCTCACCCGCACCACGTACACCCAGGTCAACGAAGGTTCCAGCGTGCCGGTTTCCGGCATCAAGCCGGGCGACCTGCTGTTCACCCGCCCCGGTCCGAACGGTCCCGAGCACGTGGCCATGGCCATCGGCTCCGCGAAGGGCACGGTCCTCGCGATCGAGGCCCCGCGGACAGGGAAGCCGGTCCGGATCGTCACCCAGGCCAGTCTCGGCGACATCATCGCCGTCCGGCGGATGGTCCCCGCTCCCTGACCGCCTGACGGCCGTCCTTCCCATCCGGCTTCCTCACCGGATTTCCCAGCGACCGTGCGCCGCCCGAACCGCGCGCCGCCCTCGCTTCCCCTCAGATCACGCCCCCGCACGAGGCCGAACTGCCCGTGCGTGCAAGGAGTTCAGCGCAGCCATGCCTTCGATCGACCGCATCATCTACCTCGCGTACGACCCGGGCGTCGCCCCCAAGGAAGGCGGCCTGCCGGGCCTGTCGGTCCTCAAGGACGTCGTCTCCTCCATCAACCTCTACGGCATCATCGCCGTGGTCGGCGCTCTCTCGGTCAGCCTCGCCGTCTGGGCCTGGGGCCACTTCACCGGCGGCCACAACAGCGAGGCCAACGGGAAGAAGGGCGCGCTGGTCAGCGCGGGCGCGGCCCTCGGCCTCGGTGCCGCCAACGGCGCCGTCGCCTTCTTCTCCACGCTCGGCACCCAGGTCAAGTAGTGGCGAAACGATCACGCAAACGCGCGCGCCCCCCTATGTACAGCCACGCAGGCCGCTGGCCGGCCAACAAGCGCATCACCTTCCTCGCCATCGGCCTGGCCGTCCTCCTCGCGCTGGCCGGACTCGCCGCCTGGTGGACCGGACGCTCCGAAACCGACCGGCCCGCCTCCCCCAGCCCTGCCGGCGCACCGCCGACCACGGCCCCGGCGCAGCCTCCGGCCGGCGGGACCGGCACGGTGGCCCCGCCTGCGAAGATCTCCGACCCGCTCGCGTACGGGAAGGCAGCGGCCCAGGTGCTGTGGACCTACGACACCCGCACCACCAGCCACCCCCAGCACCTCGCCGGTCTTCGCGGCTGGGTCACCCAGGAGACGAAGTACGCGGACTGGCCCGGAATCCAGGCCCAGATCCCCGACCCGGTCCTGTGGACCCGGATGCACGACAACGCCCAGCACGCCGAGGCCAACGTCACCGAGTCCCGCTTCCCCAGCAGCTTCAAGCAGGCGCTGGCCGAGGATCCCGCCGCGCTGACCACCGCGTACATCTACTTCGTCACCGTCACCGGCAAGCAGCAGATCAGTTGGAACGGCGGCGGCGCCGGGGCCGAAGACCGCTCGGTCACCCTCGCCGTCCAGTGCCGGCCAGGAGCCGACTGCTCCCTCGTCGCGATCTCGCCCCGGGTCCTGCCGTGATCCGCCCCGCTCCCTGAAAGGAGGCATCCCCCTATGGGGTTCTGTGACCTGCCCATGGCGAACAAGCTGTGCTCCGCTGCCGACCTCATCGACTTCGCCAACGACCCTGGCAAGGCGATCACCGAAGGCATCGGGAACTGGATCGCGAAATCGGTCGGAGAACTGGCGATGGCCTCAGCCGACCTCGCCGTCGATGGCATCACCGCCACCACCAAGATCGACCTCAACGCCACGTGGTTCAAGGACAACTACGAAACGCTGCTGCCCATCGGTCTGGTCATGCTCGTGGCGACCATGTGCGCTCAGCTGGTGCGTGCCGCGATCAAGCGGGACGGCCAGGCCCTGACCCAGGCGTTCACCGGCACCTTCGTGGGCGTGCTCTTCTCGTTCAGCGCCATCGCCCTGACCACGGTCGCGATCGAAGTCGTCGACGCCCTCTCGGACGGGCTCTTCGCGGCGGCCGGTACCTCCATGGAGGAGGCCGTCCGGCGCAGCATCAAGGCCTCCGTCATCGGCGGCGTGGCCGGGCTCGGCTGGATGGTGCCGGCCTTCGTCGGGATCGGCACAGCCGTCGGCGCGTTCATGTTCTGGTGCGTCATGCTGATGCGCAAGGTCGGCATCCTGGTCATGGTCACGCTGGCGGTCTTCGCCGGTGCCGGCGGCGGCTGGGAAGTCGCACGCCGTTGGCGGCGCGGCTGGATCGAGGCCACCGCAACCCTCGTCGTCTCCAAGCTCCTGATGACCGTCATCTTCATCCTCGGCATCTCCGCCCTCGGCGACACCGAGGGCAAGGACGGCACCCAGGCCCTGGCCGACGTCATGGCCGGCATCGTCATCATGTGCCTGGTCCTCCTCGCCCCGTACGCGACGTTCAAGTTCGTGCACTGGGCCGCCGAAGGCACCGACAGCGAATCGATTCACCGCGCCGGTGGAGCCGGTGCACAGGTTGCTCGTCAGCACACTGAGCAGGCGGCCCGCAAGGTCGCGACCATGGCCGCGACAGGCGGTGCCGGTGGAGCGGCAGCAGGATCAGCCGCTCCGCAGGGTCCCGACTCGCTCGCCAGCGGCGGGTTCCCCGGCGATGTCGCCTCCCAGTCCAGTGGTGGCGGCGGGCAGAAGCAGGGCTCCCAGGAGGGCGGCGGCATGTCGCCCGCGATGGGCGCGCTGACCAAGGCGGTGCAGCCTCCGCCGACGAGCCCGCAGCAGGACACCAGCGGACAGCCCGGCGGCCCCTCCGGCCAACCGTCCGGCGACGGTTCCCCCAGCAGCCCGGACTCGGGCGGCGCGCAGTGGTCAAGCCGCGGCACCGGTTCCCCGCCGCCGCAGGGAGCCTCCCCGTCGGCCGACGCAGGCCAGGCAACCGGACCGGCGGCCCCGACGCCGCCTCCCGCCGGCAACTGATCCCCATCCGCTGACGGCAGGAAGCCCCGTGGGACGCGCCGCGCCCGCTCCGGCGCGTCCCACGGACCCACCCCAGCCTCCCGCCCGTACCTGAACGGCCCTTCCCTTGGCAGACCTGACGCTCTCCCCCATGACGGTGAAGTTCCCCATCCGCTCCCGTCGCGGCATCCTCCTCGGCCTCACCCTCCCCCAACTGGTCCTCGTCTCGATCACCCTCGCGCTGCTCCTCGCGACCGTCGTGACCTCCGGCCTGCTCGGCGCCATCACCCTGACCCCGCTCTGGGCGGCCATCGCCACCCTCACCTTCGTACGCCGCGAAGGCAGGTCCCTGATCGACTGGGCGCCGATCATCGTCCGCTACGCACAGCGCCGCCGCACCGGACAGACCATGTGGCTGGCCCGCGCGGTCTCCCGGCCCCGGGTCGACGGACTGCTCCACCTTCCAGGCACCACCGCTGCGCTTCGCGTTGTCACACCGGACGGCTCCCAGGCCGCCGCCGTCCACGACCCCCAGCAGCAAACCCTGACCGCGGTCGCCCGCGTCAGCTCCAGGGCCTTCGCACTCCTCGACCCGGGCACCCAGAACGCGAACGTCGCCAACTGGGGCCGGGCACTGGCGAGCATCGCCCGCACCGGGCACGTCGCCACCGTCCAGGTCCTGGAGCGCACGGTGCCCGACTCCGGAGACGGGCTCGCCCGTCACTGGGCCCAGCACGGCAACGCCCAGACCCCCGTCGCCGGCCAGGTGTATTCGGAACTGCTGGCCTCCGCCGGACCGGCCGCCGCCCCGCACGAGGCGTACATCGCGATCTCCCTGGACCTCAAGGCCGCCAAGCGCCTCATCTCCCAGGCCGGCGGTGGCCTCGCCGGAGCCTTCACCGTCATGGCCACGACCACCAGCTCGGTCTCCCAGGCCGCCCGCTCCTCCGGCCTGACCGTCACCGGCTGGCTGACCGCCCGCGAGATCTCGGCCGTGATCCGCACCGCGTACGACCCGAAGGCCATGTCCGCGCTGCAGCAGTGGTCTCCCAACGGCCGCGCCGAGGCGGACCCGGCCGCCGCCGGTCCCGTGGTCCAGATCGAGGAGAGCGACCGGCTCGCCACCGACTCCGCCCGCCACGCCACCTACTGGGTGGAGGCCTGGCCGCGGACCGAGACGGGCGCCGGCTTCCTCCACGGCCTCCTCTTCAGCGCCGGTGTCCGGCGCAGCTTCTCCCTTATATACGCGCCGCAGGCCCTGTCGGCCGCCCTGCGCGATGTCCAGCGCCGCAAAGCGACGATCATCGCCGACGTCGCCGAGCGCCGGCGCAAGGGCATGGTCGACAGCGAAGAGGACAACGTCGAGTACACCGACGTCAAAGCCCGTGAGCGCCAGCTGATCGCCGGCCACGCCGACGTCGCCCTCACCGGCCTGATCACCGTCAGCGCCGAGACCGACGCCCTCCTCGACGCGGCCTGCGCACAGATCGAGACCGCCGCCGTCACCGCCCAAGTCGACCTGCGCCGACTCCTGTTCCAGCAGCCCGACGCCTTCGCCCTCGCCGCGCTGCCCCTGGCCCGCGCCGCCCTCTAGCCGCGCCGCACCATCCCTGCCCCGCAGGAAGGACTCCGTGACACCCCCCACCCCGCTCCCCGACTCACACCCCTACCTGCGCGCTGCCACCGCTGGCATCCGCCACCACACCCGCAGCCTCAACCCCGGTGCACCGACGCCCACCGACCGGGTCCATCTCGACACCGTCCACGCCCACCTAACCGCGCTCCACCACCTCCTCGACCAGCTCACCGACACCACCCGCACCACCTGGCCGACCGCCGGCCGTCACCTCGCCGGCGCCCACACCCGCCTGTGGCAGGCCGCAGCCGAAGTCCACGACGCCTTCCACACCCTCCCGGCAACAACCACCACAGCACCCGGAGCTGGTGAGGAGTGCGATCCGAACCGGCTTCCCGAAGGCCCGCCCGTACTGACCATCTGCCAGCGCCACCTCACCGCCGGCCACGCCATCCGCCGCAAGACCACCCCCGCCGACCTGCGCGGCCACGTCACCCACTGCGGGCGATGAACACCCCCGCCCTCACGAGATCAGGCCGCCACCGATGACCCACCGGCCCGCACGCCGCGCCCGACGCGCCAGCGCATCGCCCCTGTTCACCCCCCACGGAACCGACCGCGCCACCCGCCGGGCCGCACGGCGCCAGCTCGCCGAAGCCCAGGCCAAGGCCCGCGAGACAGCCGCATCCCTCCCCGGCGGACACCTGCCGGCCGAAGCCGAGATGCCACTGCCGCTGTACCCGCCTTCGGGCCGGCCCGGCCCCGCCTCCGCCCGCGGCAACAAGCTGCGGCTGCCCGCACACCGCATGACCACCGCCACCGCGAGCGGCGCGTACCCCTTCCTCGCCGAGGGCGGTCTCGGCGCGGACGGGGTCTACATCGGCCGTGACGTGCATGCTGAGGCGTCCTTCACGTTCGACCCCTTTTCCCTGTACGGGAAGATCGAAGGCTTCACCAACCCGAACGTGCTGCTCGCCGGGGTCATCGGCCAGGGCAAGAGCGCCCTCGCGAAGTCCTTCGCGCTCCGCAGCGTTGCCTTCGGGTACAAGGTGTACGTCCCCTGCGACCCGAAGGGCGAGTGGACCCCGGTCGCCACCGCCCTCGGCGGGACCTCCATAGCCCTCGGCCCGGGCCTGCCCGGCAAGCTGAACCCGCTCGACGCCGCGCCCCGCCCGAACAGCGTCACGGAAGCGGATTGGGCGGGCGAGATCCGCAAGCGGCGCCTCCTGCTCCTCGGCTCCCTGGCCCGCACCGTCCTCGGGCGAGATCTCCAGCCGATGGAGCACACCGCCCTCGATGTCGCCCTCGACGCCGTCGTCCAGGCCGCCACCGCTGCCGGACGCACCCCTCTGCTCGGCGACATCGCCCACACCCTGAACCAGCCCAACCTCCTCGACCAGGCCGCCGGCACCATGTCCGGCCACCTCGGCGACGCCGCCCGCGACCTCGCGCACGCATTGCGACGCATGGTGCACGGAGACCTGAGCGGCATGTTCGACGCCCAGTCGACCATCCGCTTCGACCCCAACAGCCCGATGCTCACCATCGACCTCTCACGGCTGGGCGGATCGGGCGACGACACCGCCCTCGTACTGGCGATGACCTGCGCATCGGCCTGGATGGAGTCCGCGCTCACCGACCCGGGCGGCGGCCGCCGATGGGTCGTCTACGACGAGGCGTGGAGATTGATGAGGCACGCGGGCCTCCTGGAGCGCATGCAGGCCCAGTGGAAACTCAGCCGCGGCCTGGGCATCGCCAACCTCATGGTCATCCACCGGCTATCCGACCTGCTCACCGCAGGCGACGTCGGCTCACGTGGCCGCGCCCTCGCAGAAGGCCTCCTCGCCGACTGCTCCACCCGCATCATCTACCGCCAGGAAAACGACCAGCTCGCCGCAGCCGCCGGACTCCTCGGCCTCACCAGCGTCGAAACCCAGGCAATTTCCCACCTGAACCGGGGCCGCGGACTATGGCGGGTCGCCGGAAGATCCTTCATCGTCCAACACCTGCTTCACCCACACGAATCCACCCTATTCGACACCGATGCACGGATGCATTAGCAAGGTGCTCGACCTACAGATACGGCCCACAATTGGCAAATTCCCCGAACTCCACCCCTCAGAGTTTCCTTCACCTCGTCGTCGTGGAGGGCCCTCCGTACGGACCGTACCTGGGCATAACCGAGCGGCCCACGATGACCGGATATGACTCCCTGACCTTCACCCGCCAGACCGCCGAGCAGATCGTCGCCGACCTCAAAAAGGACTCGTGCGGGCTGTCCGGCTCCTGGACCGGCGACGTGCTGACCTTCACAGCAACCAAGGACTACGACGGCGAAGGCTTCACGTACACCGTCACCCCAGATACCCAGGGTCGCTACACCATCGAAGCCCTGTGGCCTTGGGACACGTGGAGCACAGACCTCGCCTCGGGCGAGCAGAACCATGCATACGCACAAGGCGCCCTAGCCCCCCTGCAGCCAATTGATCCGGCGTATTCAGCTGCCGATGCTGCTGCATGGCGACGTGGAAGGGATGAGGCTGCGAACCTCCTCCAGATCCCAACCGCTGCACAAAGCCGCTCCCGCTCCGCACAGGTGCCCAGCATGCCGCATCCCACCGCGCCCATATCCGGGATAGACCTGACCAGCCGGGCTCGGTGACATCGCCTCAAACGCCAATTCCGCGGCATCCGTTAGATGGCACCACAACCCTATCTCCGGGTCCTTGCGACGTACCAGGCTCACACCCTCTTGGCTCCGAAATCCCAATCTGCACAACGGAGAAGACCACCATCGAATCCCACCCGACAGCCGCAGACCTCCCCCTGGCCGACGAGGACGACCTCGCCACCCTCACCAATGACATCCGGGAGAACGGGCTTCTGCAGCCCATCGTCCTCGACCGCCAGGGCCGCATCCTCGACGGACGCGGTCGACTCATCGCGTGTGAACGAACCGGCACTCAGCCGGCCTTCGTCACCTACGAAGGCGACATCCCGGACATCTACGTCCTGGCGGTCAACCTCACGCGCCGCAGCCTGACGAAGGGGCAGGCTGCCATGATCACCGTCAAGGCCCGTTCCCGCAGGGAACGCGAAGGCGGTTCCTCCAAGGAACAGACAGCACGATCCCTCGGGGAACAACTCGGAGTCGCCCTGGCCGTGATGGGGCGCGCGAGCACCGTCCTGCAGCACGCACCGAACCTGGTGGACCCCGTGATCAGCGGTGCCACAGGGCTCAACGAGGCCTACGCGATTGCCCAGGAAAACAAGGCCAAGGCGAACTCTGCCGAGGTCCAGCTCGCCCGCCTCCGCGAGGAAGATCACGAGCTCGCCAACCGAGTCATCGAGGGTGATCTGACCTTGGCAGGCGCCTGGGCAGAGCGCAACGAGCGCGTCGAGGAGGACAAGCGCCAGCGCCGGGTGGCCACCACCCTGCTTGACGAGTTGGTGCCTCCCCTCGCACAAGCACGTGGCACCAAGACGTTCAGCCGTTACGACCCCACTTTCGCCACCGGCACCCCCATCACCCGCGAGACCATCGCGTACGCGATGACCGCGCTCGCCGAGATGGACCAGGTCTGGCAGGAGCGTGATCTGCCGTGAAACGTCGACCTGAGGAACTCCGGCTGCGGCACCTGGTCGAGACGACTGCACTGGAGATCACCGACACCGACGGCCGGTTCCGCAAACGCGACCTCGTCGACGCGGTGCGGAGCAAGCTCGACCACGACGACATCGGCCCGGAGACACGAGCCATCGCCCTGGACAAGCTTGCCGAGAGCGCGGTGAAGGGGTTCGGAGACGAGCGCAAGCCCCGACGCCGGGGACCAGAAACCCTCTTCCATCCCGATTGCATCCTCAAGCTGGGCAACGGCATTTGGATATGGATGCAAGACGCCACCGACTCCGACATCGTCGCGTGGCGTCGGCTCTCCCGACGAAACCGGGCGCGGGTCGATAGGGCGGACGACGACCTGCAGGACTACTCGGACGAGCGCCTCGACGCCTACCGCATCAACAAGGGCATCGTCCGCCTCATCGACCTGGAGCGCCACTACTTCGGGTGGACCCCCGACCAGGCGGATCCGGACTTCCTGCCGTTCGACGAGGCCCCTCTGGCAGAGAGCCGACCCCGTTGATCCCCGCCAGACGCACCCGCCCCTTGGCTCCCCTGCCAGATCACCGCCACACGGGCGATCCCGCATGGCAGCGGGCCTGGGCAGAATTCGAGCTTCTGACCACCCCGCTCCGTGAACGCGGGCTGGTCTGCGACATCGCAGAGGGCCACACGAGCAAGCTCGTCTACGCCTATCCGCCTGGCCACGACTCGGTCTTCATCATCGGACCCGAGGACGGCGGCTGGCTGGTGACCCACCAAGCACCCGCAGAGGACTGGTCCGACTTCTCCGTCGTCTACGACTCCCGCGCCGGCAGCACACCGCCAGCAGGCTCTGAGGCAGAGCACGACCACCAGCTCACTCCCCTGCTTGCCGCCGTCGACGCTTACGTCTCCCGCCGACTCCGCGTGCCCGCGGTCCCCACCCCGGCGGTGCCCCGGCAAGTAGGCCCGACCGCAGGCAAGCCGACGCACACCCGCTGACCAGCTCCGATCGGATGACCATGGACCGACCCTCCGGACTAAGTGACGCCGACTGGGCGGACTACCGCGCAGCCGCCCGTGATGACGCACTCGTCCAAAGCGAACTCGCTGATCGCGAAGCCCAGATCGAGAACGGAATCCTCACCCCCCAAGAGGAGTACGACTTCACCTGGGGGCAGGCAACCGACCACACCTGGCCCCGTGGCCTCGACGATCTCGCATACGGGTTCGAGCAGGCCACGCAGAGCATCGTCCTGCTGGACGCGTCCGGCCAGGTACCCAGCGCTTCCCTGCAGCCCTTGCTGTATCAGCAGGTGCGCCGGGCGCAAGAACTCGCGCACGCCACCAACGCAGTGCTCGACGAGGCAACGAGGCCCAACCAGCTCCCGACGGTCCGAGGTATCACCGCGCTCGCTCACCTTGCTTCCGCCGCCGCCCTGAGTGCCGCTGCTGTGCGCAGCCTGACCGAGGCTCTCAGGAGCGAGGTTGAACCTTCCGGTAATTCCCGGCACCACGAGGAATGGCATCTGGTGCTCGCCCATGCCGACGCTCGCCAAGACCTACGTCGGGCCGGCGAGGCCATCCGCTCCGCCAAGACCCTGATCACCTCGACTCCGCCTGTCGGCGGCCTCAAGCGGACAACCGCAGTCGCGCAACTCCCCACTCCTGGGCGTCCTCCTCGTATCCGGCGCTGACCCAGGACAACCAGATAGAGAGGCCCCCCTTCCGTGCACCACCCCGCCAGCATCCGCATCGGCCTGCACACACCAGGCCCGCTGGACCGAGGCTCCAAGACGTCGCTCCAACGGCTGCTGTGGGGCCGCGGGTTCGTCTACTCGCGGCGCTACAACGGCTACGTGGCACCGGGGGTACTGCCCGCCGAGCAGCAGGTCCTCCTTGTCCATGAAGCCGTACATGCCGTGGCCGCCCTCGGCTATCCGGTAGCGCACTTCCACCATCCAGTGGCCGGCGGATGACGAATCCGGGCAAGGAGCGACCTCTGGACGCCTCGACCACGTACGGTCCCCTGTCTCAGTTCTCCCAGCAGGTGGCCTCCCTTCTGGGTGCCGGATGGAGCGCAGCGTCCCGTCGAAGCACCTATGCCACAGGGCCAAGGGGCTGGGATCCCGCCGAGAAGCGCTCCTGGGACAGGGCGGAAGGCGTCCTGTGGAGGGCCCTGCGCCGCGCTGAGGATGGCGAGCGGGCCGTACTGACCCATCCCCACGGCTTTCAGCTTTACCTGATGGAAAGGCCCGGGCGGCCGCGGCAGGTTCTCGTGGGCGGACTGCTCCCCGCCGGCATCAACTCGTACGGCGTGACCGAAGGCCCGGCCGCGATTTGCGTACCGAGGGACTCGGTACGGGCCGCCGCCGTCATGCGCCACCGCAGGTTCCTGTGGCACTACCGGGTTGCCGCTGCGCGAGTGTCGCGGGAGACGCGGTTCGGGGAAGTGAACAGCGTCGTGTTCGGCCGGGACCTCGACGGCACCCCCCTGATCAACGTGCTGTCGCAGCACGCGGCGCGCCTCCTGCTTCAGCACGGATCACCCTGGCTGCTGGATCCGGAGTCCGGCCTGTGCCGCCCACGGATCCCCGCCGGCGAATGCGAGAACCTCGTCGGCTCCGCCGCGACTCTCCTGCGCGCCTACGGCTACGCGATCACGCTCACCTCGGCACATCCCTGGGAGTACGCCTTCCGGCCTCCCACCAAGCCCGTCCCGCCGCCCGCACCGGTCCTGCCGCCCGGTAGGACCGCCGGTCCGACCCGCTGACCAGACGGCGCCCTTCCCCTCTCGATCCATGCCGCGCCATGAGCGAGCCACCTTCACCTGGAGTCACCCTGGCAACCCGATCCACCATCGCCCGCCCCACGGAGACCGGCTTTACCGGGATCTACGTTCACTGGGATGGATATCCCAGCAACCACCTCCCCCTCCTGCTCGCGGCTCATCAGCACCGTTTCGCCGGTGACACCGATGCCCTCGCCGCTCACCTCATCGACTCGCCCGCCGTCGGGTGGAACTCGCTCGGGGAGGACCTCCTCGACGGCGCACCCGACGAAGTCCGCCAGCACGTCGTGGGCCCGCACGGCGGGCCCGGGCCGAGCTCGACCATCGACAACATGTTCACCCTCGACGGCAGCCCCGCAGAGCGGATGACGTGCAACGAGGCCGCGGCCGGACAGGGGTGGCTGCAGTGGGCCTACGTCCTGCACCCGCACGGGATCGAGGTCCTCCCGCTCTCGGAAACCGTCACGGGATCGGTCGTGGCCTGGGATCAGGACCCTATGACCGTCTTCCCCGATGACGTCCGTGCCTGGCTCCCAGGGCGGCGCACGCCGCCGGCGACCACCGTTCGCAAGCCGGCTCCCGTCAGCACCGCTCCCGTCAAATCCGTACGACGGTGACACGCGATAGCGGCAGCAGCTCCTCCCAAGCCACCGCCAGGGACGAAGCACAACCGGAGGCTAATCCGCCGTCGGGGCCTGCAGACCTTCGCCGACAGGCCCGCCTGGAAGCCGGACCGTACCTCGACGGCCTGGAGCTCCCAGATCCGGGCCGCGCGGTCCGGGCCTGGGCTGAGCAGGTCGCACAGGCCCCCTCCGCGGAGGCACTCCACCTCCTTGTGGAAGGCACCACCGGAGCGGACGGCGCGCTGCTCGGCCTGCGCGACCTTCTTCGAGGCGCCGCTACGTGGTGCCGGGAACACGAAGAGCCGGCCCTCGCCCGGCGCTACGCGCACACCAGCGATCTCTTCGATGTCGCAGACCGGCTGCTCTACCAGCTGGGCGTCGACCTGCTCGGTGCCGCACGCGAGGCCCGCACCACCTTCTAGCCGACCCACGCGGCGCCATCGGTCCGCGAGCAGGCGTCGGCTCCCCACGATGAAAGGCCCCTTGAGCCCTTGGAATCTCCGCACCTGCACCTCGGCTGGCATCCCGAGTACGGCTTCGTCGCCGCGTCCACCCCACGTCTGACCGACCATCTACGCGACTGGGCCCTCGAACGTGTCCAGTTTGAACCCGTCCCCGGCACCAACCTGCACCGCCTCACCGAGCCTGGTCAGGACGGCCAGCGCCGGGCGCGTCAGGCCGTGACCGCGATCCGCAGCCTGGGCCTCGTTGTCCAGGCGGACTTCACCCTCGATCCGGAGCTCAGCGCCGACCCGCCGCGGCCCACCCTGCGCCACGGTCTCGCCGAGCGCCAGGCCCGCATCGCCGGCGCAGCCACGGCCCGGTCGCCTCAGCGCGCAGCATCCCTCACCAGCACCGTGGCCCCGACTCCCAGGCCGGCACCCGTCGCCGCACCGACAGGCACCGTCACCGGCACAGCACGAAGTCGATAGCCCTGGAAGCTCCGGGCCCGCCTCGCCCTCGCCCAACACCCCACCGCTTTCCTGCCATCACCGATAGGAGATCCGCCTTGCCCGAGACCCCAGCAGAGCCGTTCATGACGATCCGGCACACCATCACCGGCGAGATCACCACCACTGGCTACAACGCCGCCGCCCGGCGGATCCTGCTCCAGGACGGCTTCGAGGAGGCGCCCGGCTGCGCCTGCCGAGCAACGGAGTCCGGTACGGAGCGGGCGCACGGGCCCGCTGGGCAGCCGGCGAGCTGCTCGTCGCCGACCATCCCCTGCACCTGGACCGAGCCCCCGGTCGACCGGTGAGCTCCGCAGGTACGCCCCGGTTGGCCCGGGCGCCGAGGTCGACACAGTCCGTGATCCGCTCCCAGAGCGGCCGACCTCTCCAGCACATCACCAACCCCGCTCGCACGCCCCCCTGTTGAAAGGAGGCAGCTTTGACCACGCCCGGAACGCCTACGAGTCCAGCGCGCACCAAGGGCGGCGAACTACGGGCCAAGGTGGCCCGACTGCTGGCCGACCGGCCTGCGGATAGGCTCACCATCGGGGACATGGCCCGGCAGCTGGGCCATTCCCACGGCGCCGTCCGCAACGCCGCCCTCACCCTGGTACGACGCGGTGAGGCCGACCAAAGCGGTACCGGGCAACCGGAGTTCCGCGCGAACGCGAAGACCGTCGCAGCCGCGCAGGCCGCTGTGATCAGCCCACCGGGCACCCACTCTCCCCGCGCCCAGGCGGCCACGGCACGCACGACCACTCCCGCGGCGGCCACGCCCAGGCAGACCGGGCCGATCCGCCGCGCGGGGGGCCAGCTCTACCACCCCCGGGAACTGGCCGATCTGCCCGACGTCGAGGCGCTGAATCGCCTGCGCGACGCCGACGTGCCGGTGCTGCTCTACGGCCCTCCGGGCACCGGCAAGACGAGTCTGGTCGAGGCGGCCTTCCCGGACCTGCTCACCGTCGCCGGCGACGGCGACACCACGGTCGGAGACCTGATCGGCGAGTACACGCAAGCCGACGCGGGGGGCTACGTCTTCCAGTACGGTCCGCTGGTCACCGCGATGACCGAGGGCCGCGCCCTACTGATCGACGATGCCACCCTGATCTCCCCGAAGGTCCTGGCGGCGCTGTATCCCGCGATGGACGGCCGCCGACAGATCCAGGTCAAGGCCCACAAGGGCGAGACCATCACGGCCGAGCCCGGCTTCTACGTGGTCGCGGGCCACAACCCCGGCGTTCACGGCTCGGTGTTGACGGAGGCGCTGTCGTCCCGGTTCAGCGTGCAGATCCAGATCGGCACGGACTACGACCTCGCCCGGGCGCTGAAGATCGACGCCCGGATGGTCCGGGTCGCCCGACACCTCGCCCGCCAAGTCGAACTCGGCGAGCTGGGCTGGGCCCCTCAACTGCGTGAGCTGCTCAGCTACCAGAAGACCGAGGCCGTCCTCGGCACCAACGCCGCTCTCGCGAACCTGGTCGGAATCGCTCCACTGGAGGATCGCGACGCCGTCGCCGACGCCGTCATCAAGGCTGTCGGCGTCAAGAAGATCGCGCCCCTCACCCTCGGCAAGCAGCTCCCCGCCTCGGCCCTCCGGCAGCCACCGGGCAGCACCGCCTCCGCACACGGGGGCCGTTCGCGATGAGCGCCCACCAACACGTCCAGTCCACCGCCACCACGCCGGACCACGACGCCGAGATCGCGCGATGGGACGACGACGGCGCCCCGCCCGCGCAACCCCGCACCTCCCCGGACGCGTGGCTGCGCGTGGGAGCCGAACTCGGGGACCGGCTGGTCGCCCTCTCCGGCCGCCAAGATCTCCTCGTCACCTGCCGCCCCGGCACGCGCAGCGGCGCACCGGCTGCATTCTTCCCCACTCTGGGCGAGGTCGAGTTCGATGCCGGCCTGTTCGCCCCGCTCCGGCCCCACGAGATCCATCCGCGGATCGTGGGCGACGAGGAGCGGTATCCCGCCGCCTGGGGAGTGTTCGTCCACGAGGCCGCGCACGCGGCCCACTCCGTCTGGACACCACCTGCCGGAGCGGACCCCCGTGTCGTGGAGGCCGCGTTCCTGCTGGAGGAGAGCCGCGCCGAAGGCGCACACCTGACCAGGCGGCCCACGGACCGCACCTACCTGCGCAGCAGTGCCCGAACCCTGGTCATGCCCGACATCGCCCACCCCACCCTCCAGGGCATCGAGCACGCCGCATCCGTGGCGGCCCTGATCCTCGGCCGCCGCGACGTCGGCATCCTCGACGCCGGCGAGACCCGGGCCGTCGCCGACCTGTGCGAGAAGGTGCTGGGCGCAGACCTGCTGGCCACCCTCACCCGCATCTGGACCGCAGCCCACCAGTGCGCTGACCACGACGCCACGACCATGCTCGCGCACGCCCAGGAATGGTGTGACGCTCTGGACACCGCGGCCCCCGCCCTGCCCGTGCCGGAGAACCTCACCGATCTGCTGTCCGGTGCCGTGGGGGTCGTCATGGACAGCACGGCCGCCACCGACGCCGCCGACCTCGCGGAACAGGCAGCAGCGAACAACGCCATGGCCGCGAAGTCCCAGGCGCAGGCCCAGGACCGCGCCCAGCGGGCCGGCCAGCGGCGCCAAGCAGCCGCCACCGCCAAGTCGGTCTTCAACGCCCGCGGCACCACCGTCAACCCCGACGGCACACCGGCGCCCTACAGCAACCCGGTCACCGGCACGCGCAGGCCCACCGCCGCCGAGCAGAGTGCCGCCTCGCGCCTGAGCCGTGCCCTGCGTGCCGCCGCCTACCGCGAGCGGACCGAGGAGCGGACCACCAGCCCCACCCCGCCCGGCCGCCTCAACATGCGCGCGGCCCTCGCCCGCGACGCTCAGCGCGCGGCCGGGTCGGTCCCCACCGCGGAACCGTTCACCCACACCCGCCGCCGGAACTCCCCCACCCCGCCACTGCGGGTGGGGATCGCGGTGGACGTCTCCGGCTCCATGCGGGCCGCCTGCGCGCCCGTCGCGTCCGCCGCCTGGATCGTGGCACGCGCAGCAGCCTTGACCGACCCCGACTCCCTTACCGCCACCATCGCCTACGACAGGCACCTGACCGCGTTGACCCGGCCCACCCACCGGGCACCGGAGCGCGTGACGACGTTCAATGCCAACGGCGGCGCCCACAACCTCGGCGACGCCATCGACGCACTCGACCACGGCCTCGAACTCAGCCGCCCCGGCGCTGGCCGCCTCCTCGTCATCGTCACGGACGCCCAGTACGGCAGCGACGAAACCACTCAAGCCGTCACCCGCATCAGACAGCTCACGACCGCCGGCTGCGCCGTGCTCCAGCTCACCCTCACCGCGAATTCCCAGCACCTGCCGGGGACCACCTTGCTGCACCTGCCCAAGCCCTCCAGCGCTCCCGCCGCCATCGCTGCGGCGGCCACAGACGCCATCCGCAGGACACGCTGAGACGACGCAGAAGGCGTGAGCGTCCCCACGACCACCGCCAGGCATTCGAGACCACCTCCGTCCGCCGCATGAATCGTGCACCTGATGCACGACCCTCCGCAGCGACACATGCCACCACCTCAACCGCCAACGAAGGGCACTCGATTTGAAGCCCCAGACCAGCAGCCCGACCTCGAACGTAACGCCCATCAAACGGAATTCCCCGGGGGTTGCGACCCGTTGGAATATCGATCACCCCTGCGGCCACCAGGTCGAGCACGATCTCTCAAACCGCCCTGCCGACAAACGCGCCGGTCTCGCCCGATGGCTCGGCACGAAGGACTGCACAGCCTGCTGGAAGGCCACTCGCGACGGCGACACCGAAAGCCGGGAAGCCTGGCTCGCCGGGAAGCGCGCCGAGGAGCAAGCAGCCGCCGACGAGTGGGCTGCCAAGTTCTCGATGCCCCCGCTGGAAGGGCCCGAGCGGGCTCTGGCGTGGGGTGAGCGCAGCCGACATCAGCTGGTCACCGCCGCGTACGAGGGTCTGGTGGTCGAAGGGTCCTGGGACGAATCCGAGTGGGCCACGCTGGAGGAAGCCGTCCGCGGCATCCGCCGGGCAGGCTGGTGGATCGACCAGCGCGACGCCGAGGGGAGCGACCTCCCCGAGCTCGTCGAAGCCGCCTCCGACACCGACCGCGGCAACGAGAACCCCCACCTGTAGCCGCTTCTATCGCACATTCCGCGAATTCGATAATCCGGGATTCTCCGCACCATTGAAGTAATCCCCACCGCCGCCCCGGCACCCATTCGCGGAAGGACCCGTCCATGCCCGAAGCTGTTCCCCGCCCGCCCTACGCCACGCCCCAGGACGCGCTCACTCCCAACCGCGACATCACCCACGGCCACTTCGCCCCCGGCGACCGAGTCGTCATCATCCACGGCGTGGCGGGGGACAGCCTCTACGGAGACGCCGTCACCGTCGTAGCCCCGTCCTGGCACACCCCCACCGACGAGGACGGCTGGCGGCTGCGCAACCCGCTCGGCGGCCAGCACACCTTCGTCACCGGCCACCCGCGCTACCTCATCCACCTGGACCGGCACTGCCCGGACTGCCTGATCCACATGCGCGCCCTGGAGGAACTCCTCCTGCCCCGCCTCTCCTCAGCAGACGAGAACACCGAGATCGACTGCGGGTGGTACAGCCTGACCGCACTCGACCAGCTCGTCCACGTCGCCGACGCCAAGCAGGGCCTGTGATCCCCCGCGTACGGCCCCGGCTCTTTCACGTCGAGGACGTCTTCGAGGATGCCCTCGGCCGGCCGGTACTCCACGTCGACGAGCTCACCGACTTCACCGTCGTGGCCCACGGGCCGGCCTTCACCCAGCGGCCGGTGCTGGAGGAGAACGCCCGCATGTGGAGTGCCGAGGACTGGGTCGAGCACCTCGAAGAACCCTTCCACGAGCACCCCTTCACCACCAGCCCGGGGGGTGACCGGCACGCCGTCCTGCATCTGGAAGTCCGGCTCCACCCGCTTGACCACCCACAGCATCCAGCTGCGTGGGAGCACATCGCCGAGCGGCTGGCCCAGGCCTCGGGAATCACCGCTCCCGCAGACACCCCAGGATCCCGCTGGGTGGCCTTCCTCGGAGAATCGGGAACCCTGCACATCGTCGCCAACCTCATCCGCGCCGACGGATCGTGGACCGACGTGCCGCACACCCTCGCGCGGACCCTCCTTGCCGAGGCACGACGTCTCGAACGCGACTTCGACCTCCACTCACCTGCGACTGACGGCGCACCTCACGAACCACCCCTCCACCTCGGAGGGGACACCGACCAGCTGCTCGCAGAGCTGGCCGATCCCGACCGGGGGCTGCTGGCCAGAGCCACCCGAGTCAGCGCCCGCACCTCCGAGGCCCTGTCCTATCGCTTCGGGCACACCAACGACATCAGCACCCGGATCGCGGCCGTCGTCACCCACCTGCGAGCACTGAACGCCGAGGTCACCACCATCGCCACCCTGGCCGGCCCTTCCTGGACCCGTCCGCCCCAACCTCACATTCCCCGCGTACCGCCCGCTCCCACCCAGTCGAGCATTCCCGGCCCGCGGGGACGCTGACCCAACTGGAGCCACCCATAGCCCTGTCCGACCGCGTCGTACACATATCCCGCGATCCGCACTCCGCCGAAGTCATCGCCCGCGGCGGGGACGAGGAAGCCGAAGCAATACTGCAGCGCGCGAAGTTCATCAACGTGGCCCGCACCCATGACCGCTATCACCGCCTGCCGTACGGCCTCGACGACGAAGAGCAGCTTCACCTCTCCCAACGAGCGGTCGCACTGCTGAAGGCCGCCGGGTACGCCGTGCAGCACGATCCCGATTTCGCCTCACACCAGGTGGCGTTCCACGACCTGACGCTCGGCGGGCAGGTCGCGAACCTCGCTCAGAGAATCCGGGACGCCGAGCACAGCGAGGACGCCACGGCAGCTCTGACCGAGCTTGTGGCTCCCGCAGACGGTGTCCTGCCAGCCACGGTCGAGGTCCTCGAAGCAGCGGCCGAGTTCTTCGCCGGCCTCGGCGCAGACGCCGACCCCCATCACGCCGCACGGATCCGCAGCCTCGCGGAGAAGATCGCGGTGGTCACCAGCGAGATCTCCGCGTATCGCAACGCTCTCGCTGACCGGCACACCGCGCACCCGCTCCGTCCGGCCTGCATCGGAGTCGAGAGCACCGAGCGTGAAGCCTCCGTCGTCTGCTCCTGTCCACCACCACCTCCCCCGGCTCCCGCAGTACGACGCGGACGCTGACCTCCCCCACCACGCACAAGGTTCCCCATGCCCTCGCCCCGCCGGCGCGATGCCCTCGCCGCCTTCGCCGTCTCCCTCGCCGCCCGCCTGCCAGGCCCGACCTGGACCAGCACGTACACCCGCCACGCCACGTATCCCGATCAGATCCCGACGACCAACTCGCTGTGGGACATCGGTGCCATCAGATACGCGGCCTCCAACTTCGTCCTTGGCCACCAGGCGGTCCTCAGCCGTGCCGACGGAGCCCGCTTGCTGGTCTTCGACCGGCCCATGCGGCCCCGCCAGTTCATGATCGGCGCCTTGGAACCGGATGCCGCTCCGGACGCCTTCCACAAGGTGGAGGAGCCCAACGGCATTACCGTCCCCGCAGACCCGGCCCGCGCGGCCTCACAGGTCAGCCGGCGACTCATGCCCCGGTACGAGGCAGCCCTGCAGCAGGTCAGGCGAAACACGGAGCACCCCATCCCCCGCCGTCCGGTGCCGCCCCTCCTCACCGGGCGGGTCAGCATGGCTTGGTATCCCGACGGAGCCGTGGGCGCGGTATCAGGAGCGGAGGGCGCCGCCGACGTCCTGTACGGATCCGGCTTCCAGTTCCATCCGTACGACCAGATGTTCGTGCTACCGGCCGCGTACGGCGACCGCGAGCAGATCACCCGCATCCACCTCGCCTCGCAGCGCCTGGACCGTCTGGGCATCGGTGTCGTTGTCCGTCCCCTGCTCACCTCCAACCCGGCACGGCCAGCCGCCCTCGGCCCTGGCATCCCAGTCCGGAGCCGTTGACCTCAACCCCACAGACCCATCCTGAGAGAGGACAGCCCTTCTGAACCACGCTGACGAATTCGGCACCGACCTTGAGATCTACCGGCACTACTCCGATAAGGCCGTCTACGCCGACACCCGCACGGGAGCCCCCGAGCGCCTGCTGAAGCTGCTGGATGCCCAGGGCTTCGAGCGGAACATCCTGCCGCCCCTCTACGTGTGGCACCGACTCCCCGACATCATCAGCCTTGAAGAGGAACGGCAGCACGCGACCCGCGCCATGGCCGCCGGGACGAAGGCCGGCTACCGGGTCGACATCGCCCCCGAACTCTTCGACGAGGCGACCTACTCCGAGGCCATGACCGCCCGGAATAGCCCAGTGCCGCATCCGCCACGAAGCCTCCCTGCGCCGGGCGCCGCCCCACGCCGGCGTTCCTGACGTCGCTGGAGACCCGATCACCTCAACACCCAGCCCCGTCCTGCCTCCTCCGATCTCCGTCCGGCGCAGACCCCGGCTCGCCTTCCTCCTCATCCGCCGCTACCTGAAGGACTGCGCCTTCGGCAGCGACCACCGCCCCACCCCGAGACCGGCGAAGTCCCCCTTCGGCGCAGGCGGCGGGAGCAGCCACCGCGCCCCGCGATGCAGTCCCGGGCAGCACCCCGTACACCCCGATGCCTGAAAGGAGGCCGCTTGTTCAACGTCACCGCGCAGGACCTCAACGACGTCCGTGCCACCCTCGCCGCCCTGGCTGCACAACTGGACGGAGGACTACCCGCCGAGGACGCCGCAGCACTGCTGGCACCCGTCTTCGAGATTGACGACGGGCTGCTCTACCAAGTCAGCAATGTCCTGGGAGCGGTCAGCCGGATGGCCAAGCGATCCCACGACGCCGGCGTCGAAGACGCTGACATCTGGCGAGACCTCGCCAACTCCCGCGACGCAGTGTTCCGCCAAGCGGAGAAGCTCCTCGGCACCGAAGCCGAGATCGCCCAATGGCCGGCCTGCGAACCCGCTCCGGCCAAGACCGCCACCGCCTTGCCGCCGCCCCCGCCGGCCCTGCTGACTGGGCGGGGCCGATGAGCCGGCAGTGGAAGGGGTGGGGACCCGGGGCCGAGCTCCCTGAGCAGCACTACCTCATCGAGCCCCGCCACCTGGCCGGCGGCGGCGACATCCGGCACGTCACCGAATACCTCCGTGCCAGCGGATGGGCCGACAGGACGCCCCGCGCCGGTACTCCGGTCGTCTTCGACAGCCCGGACCAGTCCGTCCGGATCGGGTACAACGTCGCCGCCACGCCCCCGGGCTGGACGGTCTCCGGTCGAGCCACCCCGGAACAGGACGCCTGGCATGTGACCCTCACCGCGTACGTTCCCGTCGAGATCATCGCGGGGTTCACCGACGCGCTGACGCAGCCCCGCCCGGCGCACGCCCCGAACGTGTGGGCGCCGTTGGAGGAGCAGAACTGGGCGACCGCCCGCGGGAAGCACTTCACCGCGACCAGCCCGGACGGCGACGCCTGGATCCAGTTCCACCAGAACGGGCCGGGCAAGGCGCACTGGTGGGCCGGCGCCCGAACCGAACACGGACGGGCCTGGGACGCGGTGTTCTCCCAGACCACCCCGATGCATCTGGTCCAGGAGTTCGCCACCGCCCTCGCCGACCCCCAGCCCGTGATGCGGCCACGAGGCCACGTACCGGCCACCGACAGGATCCGCACCACCTCGGTGTCCGTCCTGCCCTCCCATCTCGCCGCCTGGAAGCAGGCGCGCGTCACCGCCGCCCGCTCCGCGACCTGGGCCAGGAACGCGTGGGCCGCCCGCCAGCCGCGCAAGGCCGCACCCCGCGCCCACACCTCCCGGAGCGGTGCCGCAGCCGGCCGCCGTTAACCACCTCACCACAGGACGCACATGCCCGACAGCACCACCGACATCACGCCCGAGCAGCTCCAGGAGGCCGCGAACACACTCCTGAAGCTCACCGCACATCTGCGATCGGGCCCCGCCCCCGAACAGGCCCTGGACCTGGCTGCCGTCCTCCTCGACGAGGACCACGGAGTCCTCGTCCGCCTCTCCGAAGCCCTCCGCGCGACCTCCCGCTACCTGGTCCAGCAGGCACCCGTCCCATGGAGCCCGCAGGTCGAACACACCGTCCAGTGGCTCACCCTTGCGGCTAACGACATCCAGGACTGGACCATCCTTCACTTCGACGTCAGCCGGCTACGCAAGACTCCCTTCCGGGGCCAGAGCATCCCGTGAACGAGGACCTGCGAGCCTTCATCGAAGACAAGAAGGGCAAGTTCCACTGCGAGGTCAGCCCCCGCCACCTGGCCGGTGCGGGGGACCCCCGGCACATCACGCACAGCCTGCGCGCGGCGGGCTGGAAGCACGATGGTGACCGCGGTCTCCCGCAGGTCTCCCTGACGAGCCCCGACCGCTCACTGGGTCTCGTCCTCGACCCCTTCTCACCACACCAAGCGTGGTCGGTGGGCAGCGCCCTGATGTTCGTGCCCGACTACTGGCACGCCGGGTTCACCCGCAACACCCCGGTCGAGATCATCGCGGGACTGACCGACTCCCTCATCCGACCAGCCCCCGCCCACGCTCCACCAGACCTGTGGGAGACGCTGGCTGCCGCCGGATGGAACGCCAGCGACGGTCGCCACGGGCGCGAGGCCTCAGCACCCGGCCAGGGACTGAAGATCCAACAGTTCGGGTCGGACAGCCGGGGCGACGACCGCTTCTGGTGGAGGATCCAGGCCGTCGAGGAGACCTACGGCGGCGGGGTCGACACGGTCTGGTCTGCCGCCCTCGACCAAACCACCCCTACGCACGTCATGGCCAGCCTGATCGACGAGCTCGCCAACCCGGCTGCCCTGCTCCGAGGTTCACACGACCAAGGCGCCCACTACCGAGCGACTGAGGGCGCCGTCTTCGCCGCCGGGCCCAAGATCGTGGAAGCCCACAGCGCACGCCTGGACGCGGCGCGCTCCGGAGCCCGAGCGCTCGCCCGAGCGGCCAAGCTGCCATCCGCCCGTCCACACTCGCCCGCTCCGGCCGCACCTGCCGCGGCGACGGGCCGCAGCCGGTAGCTGATCCCGGAGGGTGGCTCGGCACCCCGTACCCGCCCTCCGGGAACCCCACTCCCCTGCCGTTCGAAGGACACCCCTCCCCTTGGCCTTGTCCCCCACCGATCTCCACCGGCTACGCCTCCAGCAACTGGCCGTGTACGTACGCGACAGTCGCGCCCACCTCGAACCAGCACGGGACAACCCCCGCGACGGAACCGAAGAACCACCGATCGCGAGTACCGCAGCGCACGCGGCCACGTGGCGGGCGTTCCGGAAGATCTCCTACAGCACCGGGCAGCTGGTCACTGTCGCCGAGATCCAGGCCACGCGGCTGCCAGCGGATGTCCTGCCTGCTTCCTGGGCCGACGTCTGCGCGGGCCTGCGCGACGCAGCCCGCCGCCTGGAGGAACTCCAGGCCCAGTGGCTGGTGGACCGCGAGGAGATCCTCGCCCGCGACACCGATACGCGGGCCGAGTGCGAGGCGGTCCTGCAACGCCGCAACCATGCCGCCTGGCCGTACCTGTCTCTCTGGTCCCGCAATGCAGAAACGATCCTCCAGCTCGACGTTCTCGCGCGCGGTCTCACCACTCCCCTGGCCCGCATTCCCGGGCTGCCGCCACTTCCCAGCCGCCGTGCCGCGCCTCCGAACCGTCCCTGAACCAACGCTCCTAGGACCTCCGCTTGCCGCCCAACCGACCCGACTCCTCCAACGACTTCACCGACCTGGCCTTCAAGGTGCTGCTCGGCGCCCTGGCCGTGGCCATCCCCTGGGCCAACCTCGCCTGGCTGGGCGCCAACAGCACCACCTGGCTGGCCAGTGCAGGCGCTTGGGCCCCGTACGACCCGGCCAACGCTCTCCTCCACCCGGAACGGCTGTGGCCCACCACCGGCAGCACCGCCCTGGTGATCGGCCGCCTCATCGTCCCCGGGGTCCTCCTGGCCACGATCGCACTCGTCGCACTCAGCCTGTGGAAGAAGCGCGCCGGCGGGGGGACGAAGAAGAAGGTCGTGGGGATGGCCAAGGCCCGCGACATCGAACCACTGCTGGCCAAGTCCCTCAACGGCAAGGCCCGATCACTGCGCCCCAGCCTGAAGGAGGTCAAGAACCTCGCACCCAAGGACACCGGGATCCTCCTCGGCAACATCGCCGGGAGCCGTACCGAGGTCCGGATGAACTTCGAAGACGTGGCCGTCGCGATCATGGCACCCCGGTCGGGCAAGACGACCACCCTCGCCATCCCCATGATCCTGTCCGCCCCCGGCCCGGTCCTCCTGACCTCGAACAAGGCCGCTGGCGACGCCTACACCTGTTGCCTCGACGCCCGCGGCGCGGTGGGCCGGACCTGGTCGATGGACCCGCAGCAGATCGCCCACGCGGAGCGGGCCATGTGGTGGAATCCGCTCGCCGACGCCGACAGCCTCGAAGGGGCCGGCCGCCTCGCCGGCCACTTCCTGACCGCCGCCGTCGATGCCAGCCAGCAGGGCGACTTCTGGTCCAAGGCCGCCAGCAACGTCCTCTCGCAGCTCTTCCTCGCAGCCGCACTCGACGAGCGCCCCATCACCGACGTCATGAGCTGGCTCGCGTTCCCCGCCGACCGCACCCCGCTCGACCTGTTGCGCGACCACGGCTTCACCGCCGTCGCCTCCCAGCTCAAGGGAACCGTGGAAGGGCCGCCGGAGACACGGGACGGCATCTTCGAAACCAGCAGGCAGTACGCCGCGTGCCTCCTCAACGCGGACATCGCGAAGTGGGTCACCCCGCAGAAGGACGCGGACGAGTTCAAGCCCCGCGACTTCGTGACCAGCACCGACACCTTGTTCCTCCTGAGCAAGGACGGCGGCGGCGGCGCCTCTGCCCTCATCGCGGCCTGCGCGGACTCCGTCATGCGCACCGCGACGGCCCAGGCCGAGCGCGCCGGCGGGCGCCTCGACCCACCCATGATCTGCGTCCTCGACGAGGCCGCAAACGTGTGCAAAATCTCGGACTTGCCCGACCTGTACTCCCACCTCGGCAGCCGCGGCATCATCCCGATCACGATCCTGCAGTCCTACAGGCAGGGGCAGCGCGTCTGGGGTGACGCCGGCATGGACGCCATGTGGAGTGCCTCCACCATCAAGGTCATCGGCAGCGGCATCGACGACCCCGACTTCGCCGACAAGCTCAGCAGGATGATCGGTGACCACGACGTCGAGACCTCCTCCACCTCGACCTCCGACTCCGGGAAGTCCACCTCCGTCTCCATGCGGCAGGAACGGATCCTGCCGGCCGATGCCATCCGAGCCCTCCCCAAGGGGTCCGGACTCCTCTTCGCCACCGGTATGCGCCCCGCGATGCTCGACATGCGTCCCTGGTACCTGGAGCCCGGCGCCGACGAGCTGTCCGCCGCCTCCGCCCGAGCTTCGAAGGCCATCACCGCCCGAGCCATCGCCAAGCACACGCCCCAGCAAAGCGACTACGGCCCCGCCGCGTAATCACTGCCCCCAAAGAGCTCTCTTGGCCTCATCGAGCACCAGTCGGCCCTCGCGGCAAGATCCGCATCCTTCAGCGCACCCACCCGCTGATCCTCATCGCCGAAGGACCTCGCCCTATGCGGAACATCTCCGTTCCGATCCACGTCGAGCACTCTCACACCGCCGACCACCAGAAGTCCCGCCTAGCCGATACGCCCTCGGCCGTCGACATCGCGAAGGCTCTCGCGAGCCGGATCTCCACGACCTCACCGCCCCCGCCCCACCTCGTGACCGTCAGCTTCGGACTCGTGCGCGGTGCCGAGTCGCGCTACCAATTCCGGTCCTGCGGCGGATCCGCACTCGGCGTCGCCAACGCACTGCACGCCGAGCTGTACGGGCTCCCGGTCGAACAAAGCGTGCTTCCCACCGCGTTGGACGAGCTGCTCCAGGCAACTGGGCACGACGACGACCAAGCGGCCGTGCTCTCCCAGGTAGCCGCGCAGATGGAGATCGCCGCCGTACTCATCGAGCGAGCCCGGCATGCCGCGCATTGGAGGCAGCTACCGGAGGCCCTGTCGGCCCAACTCGCCGCCAGTCAGGCCCTCGCCACCCAGATGGCCACCGGTCTGGCTGGCCTGGCTCCCGGCTTTGCCCAGGCCGGCACGCATTCCGCTGCCACCCCTATTTCTGCCGTCCCCGTACCCGCGGTCACCGCGGTTGGAGCAGTCCGACGCCGCTGAGCCCCGCAAACCGTCCGTCTCGTCCGCCACTGCGTACACACGAACCCGTTCTCCCGAAGGAGCAGTCATCACCGCCCCCGTCCCGGTCAAGGCCTTTTCGGACCTCACCGTGAGCGAGTACCTCAAGCTCTGTGACGACGTCAACGATCCCCTCTACGACCTGGATCAGTTCAGTCACCGATTCTCTGCCCTGCGCGATGGTGCGCGTCGGCTGACCTACCAACTGGGCGATGAGGCACGGGCGAAGACCGCTGCCTTCGCCGGCGCGGCCGAGCTCCTGGCGGAGGAAACCGGCGCCGTTCTTGCGGCACTCGGCGAACATGCGTCCCTGCCCAACCGCGACGGCCAGGGTGGTTTCCTCGACCGTGCCGCTCAGCTCCGCCACACCTGCCGCGCAGCACACCACGCCTTCGCTGAAGCGTCCCATGCCAGTCACACCACGGGCCCCGAGACCGCCCGGGCGGAGGCGGAGTACCTGGTCGCATGGCACATCGCAACGGGCTCCAACCTCCTCGATCGCGCCGCCACCGACAGCACGAACCTCGCCGAGGACATCTCCTGGCGCCTGGACGTGGCTGATCAGAAGCTCGCCCTGCGAGATGCCGCTCGTGCCGGAAGAGACCGTGGAGCCGCCGTCGGCACGACCGCCGCAAAGGCACCCGGCAAGCCCACACCGCGCACCCGGTAGCGCCCGCCCAGCATCCCCGATCTGCACCCAGCCCCGCACCGCTTGGGCTCCAGCGCACTCACCTCCCCTAGGACCCTTCTTCTTGGACAACACCTCATCCGAGGCATCGCGCACGATCACGCGGCTTCGCTCGCTGTCCGCCGACTTCGGCGCCCTTGGTGAACTCCTCTCTGGAGAACGCCCCGTCGCCGGGTACAGCTCCCTGCCCAAGCTCACCTCCTGGTACGCCACGGCCCAGGGTCAGTCCGCCGCAGCCCTCACGCTGCTCCTGACATCCGCCGAGCAGGCGTACGCGCACACCACGGTCTCCGGTCACCACGCGGTGGGGTCCCTCGGACAGCTCGTCAAGATCTCCTCCGACATCACCGCTCACGTCATGGCCGCGGTCGCGGTGGCGGCCGAGTACCACCGTGTCGACGGCCTGCCGGACCCGCCCAACGGCCAGATGACCAGTCGGCCGTCCGTCCGCCGCAGCGTCCTCGACGAGCACCTGGACCGCGCCGTCGAGCTGATCCGGCCTGCCCGTGCCGCCTGCCACAACGCCGCCACGTTCACCGAGACCGCGGCCCTGCGCGAAGCGAGCCGTCCTCCCGCCCCCGCCGAGCCCGCGGAGCCGGGGCGCAGCCCCTTCTACATTCCGCAGCACCCTTCCGATTCCGCCTCGGTCACGCTGACCGCCATCCAGCACCGGGCCCTGCACCTCATCCACACGAGCACCGTCAAGTACAGCCGGTGGCCCCGCAAGCGGCCCGTCGTGGACAGCGGTTCCCCGGAGCGCATCACCGCCCGGTCCGTAGATGCCCTCGAGGACAAGCGGCTGGTGGCGAGGGACTTCAGAACCGGACTGCACGCGGGTCAGCGTCTCCACCTCACCTCGGACGGGCTCCAGGTTCTCCGCCGCCTCGGCCCGGCTCCGGAGCCGGCTGTTCCCGCCCGCCCCACCACCCGGGCCCCGCCCCTGTCCGCTGACGCAGCCTCCTCCCGGTGGCCCAAGTGCTTCCGGGAGGGGGCCCTGAGAAGGCCCCACCCTCATGACCGACGACGCACTGTTCTCCCTGCCTGGCCTGCCCTCATCCCCCGCACCGAAGACTCGGGGCCGTCCCGGGCCGCCATCGGCTCCACCCTCACCTGACCCTCCGCCTCCCGCAACGCCGCTCACACTGGGCCCACCCAGCCCTGATGTACCACCCGCGCCGCAGACCCCGGTGCCGGCCGTTGCCGATCCGCCCTCGCCGGTCTTGCGGCTGCTCGCTCTCGCCGACCAGTTCACCCAGTTCAACGACCAGCTCGCCCGTCTCCAGCCGGCCTACGCCGCCGCTCAGGGCCACTCCTCGGCGAACAGCCTGGTGAGCGCGTGCCGGGAGGCCGTCCAGGCCATCGTCGAACAGCCCATGTATGCGGGCGTGGCCCTGACCGAAGCAACGGTCCGGATCAAGCAGCTGGCCGTTCTGACCGGACAGGCGGTCCGGCACCTCGCCGATGCCAAGGCACTCCTCGCCGCCGCTCCTCCACCATCGGACACGCCCACCAGGAGCGGCGACATTGCGCGTCGGATCGAACTGGCGCGCGAGTTGACGCTCCTGGCGCCAGTCGCAGCCGTGGAGTCCGCGAGCACCCTCGCCGCAGAGTTCCAACGCCGCCGAGCCGCGACGGCCACCGGGGCCGACGCGTTGGCCCCTTCCCAGCGGACCGCCCTGCACGCCACGGCCCGAGGACACGTCGTCATCGCCCGGCACCAGGGACGCGAGGCCGTCCACAGCCGCGGCAACTCCGTGCACATCGACACCCTGCGCGCTCTCGAACAAGCCGGGCTCGTCGCCGTCGAGCCCGGGTCCGCACCGCCCGCCTTCGGCGCAGGCCCCCCGCGCGACCGGGTCCGCCTCACCCTCACCGGAGCGATGGCCCTGACGGCCGCCCTCGGCCGCAGCCCTCGCATCCAGGCCCTCACAGCCCCGACGGCCCGTCCCGCCCACACCACGACCGCCGTGCCGGCAAAGGGCCGCTGAACGCCGCACTCCCCGCCGTACACCCACAAGGGGTACGGCATCACCCACCAGGAGCCTCCATCCCCACCACCCCCGGATCGACAGCCACACGGACAGTCGAGCAAATCAACAGCCTCTCCGAGGAGTTCACGGTCCTGCACGCGAGCCTCCGCGTACACCGCGCCTTCACTGGCGACCCGTCTATCCCGCAGCTGGCCGCCGCCCACCGCACGGCCCAGGGGCTCGCGGTCACAGCTCTGGGCCTCCTCCAGGGCCTGGCCGAGGAGCCCTACACCCGCAGCACCGACGGACAGGAAGCCTTGGCCGACCTCGGTCGACTCGCCAAAGCCGCCGCCGAGGCCACCGTGTCCATCATCAGCGCGGCGTCCCTGGCGGCGGAGGCCCACCAGAACGGCCTTGACTCCCTGCCGTCCTGGAAGACAGCCCTTCTGCGAAAGCACCTGGACACCGCTGTTGCGACGGTCCAGCACACCGTGGGTATCTGCCGGTCCGCCGTCACCTTCACCCTGAGAGCGGCCACGCACGTCAAGGCCGAGGGCAGGCCGGCCGACGCTGAAGCCGCCGCTGCGGGGCGGACCGCCTCGGGCGCGCCGGCCGTGGCCTTACTCCCGGCCCAGCAGCATGCGCTGCGCACCATCCACGAGGCTGCGGTGACGCTCTCACAGGTTCCGCGCGAGCATCGTGCCGCCGAAGAGTCCGGTCCCGAATCCGTGGCCGGTCGGTGGCCGTCGCGATCCCGCAGCAGTGCGGCACTCCCGGGAGCGGGATCGGTCTGCTCCCGGGAAGCATCACGCCCGAGGCCATCGACCAGCTCGTGGAGCTGGGCCTGGTCAGGCGCGACACCCGGACCAGCCTGTTCGTAGGCCAGCGCCTCCACACCACCCCGGCGGGCCGCCGCACCCTCGACCGCCTCGGACCCCCGCCCGTTCCGCGGCTCCCTCCCCCCGCCGGCCAGCAGCCGCCCCCACATCCGCTGACCCGGACTGCCTCCCCCGTGCTCTCCATCCATCTTGCGCCGTGATCGCCTGCGGCGCCCGCACCACCCTGGATCCCCCTCTCTTGGAAAACCCCCGATACCGAGTACTTTCCCTGGGCACCGGAGTACACCGCTCCCGCGTGCCGCTCGGCGTTGCCCCGATCGACCACGTCACCCGCTCGGAGCGGGCCGCCGCCGAACTCGACGAGCTTGAAAACGGCGTGGTCAACGGCTACTCGCCCTGGGCCTGCCGCGGCGCAGAGGACGCCGCCCAAGACGACTTCGGGCTGACCGCGTGAAGGACCTCGTCGTGGACCTCTTCGCCGGCCCCGGCGGCTGGAGCCACGCGCTGGGAGTTCTCGGCGTCCGCGATGTCGGCCTCGAGTGGGACGAGTGGGCCTGCAAGACCAGGGCCGCAGCGGGGCAGTTGACCATCCGCACGGACGTGGCGATGTACCCGGTGTGGCCGTTCACCGGCCGCGTCCGAGGGCTGATCGCCTCGCCGCCCTGCCAGGCCTGGTCCATGGCCGGCAAGCGCCTCGGCCTAGTTGACCAGCCACTGGTCCACCAGGCTGTCGCCGACCTCGCCGCAGGCCGCGACACCCGGGCGCAGCTGCTGACCGCGTGCAAGGACCCCCGGAGCTTGCTGGCTGCGGAGCCGATGCGCTACCTCCGCGCACTGCACTCGGTGGGCGAACCGGAGTGGATCCTCATGGAGGAGGTCCCTGACGTCCTGCCGTTGTGGAAGCAGTACGCCGCGATCCTGCGGGGCTGGGGCTTCTCCGTCTGGACCGGGATCCTCAACGCGGCGGACTACGGGGTGCCGCAGACGAGGAGGCGGGCGATCCTGATCGCCTCCCGGGCCCGCGTGGCCGAACCGCCGGCACCGACGCACGCCCAGAGTGCCGAGGCCGAGTCGTTCTTCGGCCCGGGCCGCGAGCGGTGGGTGTCCATGGCGGAGGCGCTCGGCTGGGGTGCCACTGATCGCCCCGTCCCGACGGTCTGCGCAGGCGGCGGACCAGGCGGAGGACCGGAGCCTTTCCCGTCCGGAGCCCGCAAGACCCTGACCGACGCCCGTGACCGCGGCACCTGGAAGCCCCTCGCTTCGCCTTCCGCGACCAGGCGGACCCGAAGGCGTCCGTCCCGCTCCGACGCATCGGCCTGCACCTGCGGTCGGCACCCCTGGGCCTGGTTGCTGCGGAGCTCCAACCAGGCCAACGCAACCATCCGCGGCATCGACGAGCCGGCCGGGACCTTGTTCTTCGGGCACCGGGCGAACGAGTGCGTGTGGGTCGCCGAGCCCGCAGGGACGGCGTCGGGCGCGGAGGCTGCTGCACCCGAGCCCATCCGGATCACCGCCGCTGAGGCAGGGGCGCTGCAGACCTTCCCCGCGGGCTATCCGTGGGCGGGTACGAAGGGTGCGCAGTTCAGCCAGATCGGGAACGCTGTCCCGCCCCTGCTGGCCGGCCATCTTCTTGCGCCGCACCTCGGCAAAACCCTGTCCCGCTCCGACTTCATCCTGGCCGCCTGATGCCCAACTCGCACACCTCCGAGCCGGAGTTCGGCCTGGCGGACATCCCGCCGAACCCGCCTGTCTACTTCGCCGAGCAGGCCCTTCTCGGCGGCCTTCTCCTCGACCCGCACCGGATCAAGACCCTCGGCCCGCTCGGCCCGGATCACTTCGCGTCCGCCATCCACCGGGCGATCTTCGCGGCGATAGCCGCACTCCCCGCGCCCTCTGCGGACCTCCACGCCAAGGAACCGGTGTGGATCACAGCCGTCCTTGCGCACGCCCGCCCTCACGCGCGCGGGCTGACCCCCAGCTACCTCCACGCTCTGGCCGGGGCCTGCCCCAACCCGGCTCACGCCCCCTCGTACGCGCGGATGGTGCGCTCCGACCACGCCCGGCGGACCGTCCTTCTGCACGCCGGCCTCCTCGTTCAGGCGGCCACCGACTGGGGCCTGCCGGACCCGGCCACCGTGGTACTGAGCCGGGCAGACGCACTCACCACGCTGCTTGATCAGCTGGCCGGCTCCTTCCCCTCCCACCCGGGCTCCCTGCCGCGTACCCCGCCCCCGGCACCACCTGGCCTCCAGGTGGAGCCCGAGGCCGCCAGCGAGGAGCAGCTGCTGCTGTCGACGGCCACCGCGTATCCGGAGGCTCTGGCGTCGATGCGGTGGCTGCGCCCGGAGGACTTCACCACCGAGCTGTACGGCGGCCTGTACCGGTGCCTGACCTCTCTAGCCAGCCGGGGAGAGCCGGTCGACAAGGTGACCGTGCTCTGGGAGGCCCAGCAACACGGTTTGCTGACATCCGCGTTCGGCTCACAGGAAGCCCTGGAGCTGCTGGCCACCCCGGCAGGGACCCCGGAGCACTGGGGCGAGCAGATCCTCCGGCGCTCCCTCCTGCACCACGCCCACCTCACGGGGCTGCATGTCCAGGCCTTCACCCAGGACCTGAACAATTCCCCGCACCAGGTGATCACGGGCAGCCGCCGGGCGCTCGCCCACCTCTCCGCAGTCCGGGCCCGCTGGCAGCGGGCCACCGGCCGGATGCCAGCGGGACGCCCGCCGGCGCCGCCTGCCCCAGCCTCCCGGGCCGGCCCCTGCCCTCAGCGGACCAGTTCCGCAGGCACCTCATCACGATCCGCCCGATAGCCCACCCAGCCGGGTCCGGCCGGCCACCCGGCGGCCGGACCCGAGAAGCGAGTCTCATGCCGCACGCCCCACCCGACACCTACAACGTCCGTTTGTCCCTCCACCCTGACCACAGCAGCGCCGTGATCGCCACGATCAGCAGCCCCGACCGCTACCTCGCCCGCGCCGTGCTCTCCGAGTACGGATTCCGCCCGACCCGCGACGACAGCATGGTCCTGGCCCGAATTGACCACGACGAACCCCACCATGCCGAGAAGGCCGCCTTCGCCCTCCGTGAGAGCGGTGCCATCGTGGAGATCACCGCCGCCCTCCAGGAGGAGACCGACACCGAGTGGACCTACGGCAACGCCCCAACGCACTGGCAGTGGCTGACCCGGGAGGAGATCCGCGAGGCCACGGGTGAAGCCCAGCGGATCCACGACGACATCGCCTCCGGCCGTCTCGTCGTCCACCTCCACGCCCGGGACCACTGGACCACCCTCGCAGGGGGCACCTACACCGGAGGCAAGAGCGTCCACCTCCACGGAAAAGACCATCTGCGCACGGAGGAGGATTCGGACTACGCCTCCGAGGCCGAGGCCGTGGCCGACTTCCATCGCCGCCACACCGTTGCGGTCCGCCCCGGACCAGCCCCTCTCACCGACATCGAGCAGGCCGCCAACGACGCCCTGGGCACGGCGCCGCCGTCCACCGCACCTGGGGCAGCGCCGGCGACCCCTGCGGCTGAGGAGGTGCCACGGCTGGTGCCCGTGTATGCCAACGGCCCTGGTGACCACGAAGCCCTTCTCAACGAGTTCCTCGCGACCCACGGGGAATGGGAGAAATGGCGCCCGCACGACGAGACCACCATCGCGAGCCACGAATCCCTCACTCTGCGCGTCGAGTTCCTTCACGGCGCAGCCCAAGGCGACAGCCTCTGGACGATCGCCGCCTACGAATCGCCCGTCGGTGAACGCCTCTGGCACGCTACCGCCACCCTATCCACCCCGGTCGAGATCATCCGCGTCCTCCTCGACGGCCTCAGCACCGAGGACTCCTGGGGCCTGGGACCTGCCACCCCCGTCAAGGAGGAGAACCTCGCCCAAGCATCCCGCCCCCTAGAAGACACGGGCTGGCCTCTGAAATGCGGAGCCCGGCTGATCGACTGGACCGCACCCACGGCCGACGGGGCAGGCCTCCGCTTCGACACCCACGTCAAGCAGGGCAACCCGCTGCCGGCTTGGACCATCTGGGGCGGCAACACGGCCGACAACCCCACATGGGCCATCCACCTCTCCACACACGCCCCCACGTCCCTCATCCAGGACGTCACCTTCGAACTCGCTCACGGCTACAGCAACGGACCGCCCCCACTCCGCGCCACCGGCGCAGCCCCTAGCCTCATCCATCCGCCGGTTGCGGTCCCGCCCCCGGCCACATCGCACCGCCCGGCTTCCAGGCGCTGAAGGGGCGCCCGCCATGGAAGGGCGCCCGCCCTCACGAACCATGGCGGGCGCAACCGGAGCCGAGTAAGCATCCGAGCCCTGCGCCACCATCAGCGACAGCAACTCCGCCAACCGTGCAGGCCGAGACGCTCGGTTAGTCCACGACCTCCAGGTTGATGGCGGACGCCTTGCCGTTCTTCTGGTTCTCCTCGATTTCGAAGAGAACCTCCTGGTCGTCATCAAGGGTGCTGAGACCTGCCGCCGAGACGGCGGAAATGTGGACGAAAATGTCTTGGTCGCTGCCCTCCGGCTTGATGAAACCGAACCCCTTGGTGGTGTTGAACCACTTCACTCGTCCTCGCTGCATGGGCCCATACGTGCCCATGCCGACGATCATGAAACTCACTCGGATGGGTAAGTCGTTGACGGGTTGGTCGCAGTCGGTTTCCCGAGGCTCGGACAGCCAACACGCAGGCCGCCACCGTCACGCCCGGATGCACACGCCGAAGAGCTACTGTCTGAGTGAGACCCCGCCGAATCCCCCCCTCGGCGGGGTCTCACTGCGCATGCAGCGCGGCCGTTGAGCCGCGGCTATCGCGTCTTCCCGGCCACGGCGCTGCGGCTCTCAGATGGCCGTACCCCGTCGAGATCCGGGTGGAGCATCGGACGGCCAGGGGCAACGGAGGCCTCCTATATATCAGCGGTTTCACGAATTCCGAATTCCCGAATTCGCCGCATGATGGAAGGACACCGCCACCCCTGTTCGTACGACGAAAGGCCGACGCCGCTGCTTGAACCACAACTTGACGCCTCCGCCGACCGTGCGGTCACGCAGCCTCGTAGGCCTGCCGCAGCAGTGGCTCCGCTCGGCCGAGATCACGCTCCGTGCGCAGCCGGACTTCGAGGTCGCCCGTTCCGTGGTGGCCGATCTCGCTGACGTCCCGGGTGAAGCCGGGGATGAGGTCGACCTCCTTCGGTGACAGGCGGAGGGTCATGACGACTTCCTGCTGGTGGCCGTGGCTGACGCAGGCGAAGTTCCGCAGCGTCCGGTACGCCCGGTACTGCTTGCGGTCGATGCGGCTCACGTCGTCACCGAGTCCCAGGAGGAGCTCCTCCAGTGCGGCCCGCAGGTCCGAGACGCCGGCGTTCTCCGCCGGCCTATCCCCTTGGGCTGTCCTGCGCTGCCGGCGGTCGTTTCGGACCGCTCCGTCGGCGACGACGGAGGCGACCGGCTCAAGGGCCAGGAGGTCGTTGCCGAAGTAGCTGTAGCGGACCAGGTCGATGCTGCGCCGGATCTCGCGTACGGCGTGGACGTCGTAGCGCGTGAAGTCCTCCGCGACGCAGATCAGCCTGGGCGCGCTCCACAGGACCTGGTCCGCGGCCCCTTCCCCGAGCCGGTCGCGGACCAGGTGCTGGAACTCCGCTTTGTGGTCGACGAGCCACGAGAGGTAGAAGAGGCCCTGCGTGATGACGCCGGCGTCCCGCCCGCGCTTGTACTCCACGACGACAGGCGAGCCGTTCTCGTCGATACCGAGCGAGTCGATCCTGCCCCCGTGCACCGGCCCCGTGCTGTACTCGCTCACCAGGAACCGGACGCCGAGCAGGAGCTCCATGTTCCCCTCGACCACGTCCTGCAGATAGCGCTCAAGCTCCGCCGGCCTCGCGGTGATCTCCACCGCGCCCCCACCGTTCACATCGAACAGCCTCAGTCTCAGCACCCCCATGCATCGCTGTATCCAGGGGCCACAACAGCGGTGGAGACCGAATTGTTTCCGCCTCGACCCTCCGGGATGTAAAGATCCTGTGAGAGGCTGAAAGCCGGAGCCGATCGCCCCACACGTACCCTTGTGGCACATGTGTGGCACAGCACCACACGGCTCGTGTTCGGAAGCTGCGTTTTCGCAGGTCAGCCCCCGTAGCTCAGCGGATAGAGCAGGCGCCTTCTAAGTACCTTCTCCACTGCGGTCGCGATGCTCGTCGGCCTTACTCACGCCCAGCACCGAGCACCCTCCTCACCCACTTCTGCACGCTGCTGGCCCGCTCCCACAGCGGGGCCGCCTCGCCGGTGAAGTAGGGCTTGAACGGCACCATCCCAGCGTTGACGAACAGCAGCGTCGGGTCCGGGGTGGGCAGGGACGCGCTGGGGACGACCGTGTGGCCGCGCTCGGCGAAGTAGTCGAGGAATCTGCTGCGGATGTCGGCGGTACGCAAGGCTCAAGGCTCCGGTCGGTCAGTCGTTCGTTTGTCGGTCAGCTGGGAAGGGCGACGGCTGGGCGGGTCGGATGCCTGGGGCCGAGGAGGACGTCGTGGCCGGTCCCCTCGGGAGCGGGGTGGGTGGCCTGGGTCCAGCCGAGGCGGCGGTAGAAGGCGAGGGCGTGCGCGGCGCGGACGGGGGTCAGGAGTCAGCACCGGCCGTCGGCCACATCGGCCGCCACCGCCACCAGTAGCGCGGACCCGACCCCGCGGCCCCGCGCCGGCGCCGTAACGGCGAGCTCATCGACCTCACGGCCGCCGCACAGCCAGGCCGCAGTCCGCTCCGGGCCGAGGACGGCGCCGGCCTGCGGGTAGCAGCGGCCTGACGGGAGCCGCGCGGGCGTCGTCCAAGCCGTCGCAAACCCGACCACCACACCCGCCTCTAGGGCCACGGCTGCCACGAAGCCCGGCCGGAGCACGCCACCGGCCAATCGCGCCAGGAACTCGTCCGCGCCGTCGCTGCCCTGGTGCCATGGCGGCCCGGCGAAGACCTCGCCGTACACCCGGCCCACTGCCTCCCGCAGCCCGAGCAGGTCCGCCCCCGACACCTTGCGTTCACGCGGCTCTCGCTGCTGTACGGGCGACCGGATGCAGGGCCGCGTACTCCAGCGGCGCCGACGGGTCGATCGACATGTCCAGCTGCGCGGGAGCCGAGCCGGCCCGTACCAGCAGGTCGCCGACGGCGGCGATCATCGCCCCGTGGTCCGTGCACAGCGTCAGCGGCGGCACCCGAAGCTCCACCCCCGCGGCCGCGCACCGCTCGTCGGCCAGTGCCCGCACCCGTGAGTTCGCGGCCACACCTCCCACTACGACGAGCGTCCGCACCCCGTACTCCTTGCACGCGGCCAGCGCCTTGCGCATCAACACGTCCGCGACGGCCTCCTGGAGCGAGGCAGCGCCGTCGGCGAGCGGGATCTCCTCACCCCGGATGCGGTGCTGCTCGGCCCAGCGGGCGGCCGCGGTCTTCAGCCCGGAGAAGGAGAACGCGTACGGGGCGTCGCCCGGCCGGGTCAGCGGCCGCGGGAACGCCACCGCGCAGCCGTTGCCCCCGCGCGCCGCCCGGTCGATCGCCGGCCCGCCCGGGTAGGGCAGGCCGGCCGCTTCCGGAGAGTCCGGTGCGGGTTGCCAGCCCCGGCCGGCCCGCACCGTCCGGGCGGCTCGAGGAAGCCGGAAGGCGACGTGGACGATGAAAGCGGCGACGAACACCCAGGCGCCGTAGAAGTGCAGGGTGTAGAAGGAGCCCGGGAAAACGTAGTCCAGCTGGATGTTCAGGATCCCGGTGGCGAAGGTGAAGCCCGCCCCGCCGACGAGGAGCAGGAGCGAAAGCCGTTCGAGCGCGTGCGCGGCCGAGCGCAGGGGCGGCCACTCGAAGAGTTTGGGGATCACCGACCACAGCTTGGCGGCCCCGGTGGCTGCCCAGCCGCCCTTGCCCGGTCGACCGCCCCGCGTACCCGCGCGGCAACCGGGACCCGCGCGGGCGGTGCGGGTGTCGTCGGGGTCGATGGCGGCCGCGCGGCGCCGTCCGGGCGGTCCCCCGGGCCGTCGCTCGCGTCCACTCGGCACACCTCCGTACTTTTCCTGCGGAACAGGCGGGCCTGTTTTCAGGAAAACATCGCGCATCGAAGGCTCCCGCCCCACGCGTGACACGCACCGCAATCCTTACGGCTCGCGGCCGCACGGATGGCCGCATTCGTCGCACGATCTGACCTTCCTCCCCGATCAGGTGAATTGGGCCGTCCAGGCCCCGCTCCGTCACGAACCTGCCGTGGATGCGCTCGCGGTCGACGCCTGCGCGGATATGTGCCGATGTGTGACGAGAGATGGGGCGTGATGGGCGCGAGCCGTATCGATTCCAGGTTGCTGGGCCGGCTGACCGAGCAGTCGCAGGATGTGAACAGCACCGCGATGCGCATGACCGGATCGGCGTTGAGCGAGGTCGGGGGCCGGGTTTCGCGGGAGGACGTCATGGCGCTGCAGACCGCGGCCTCCTTGGAGAACCTCGCCGTCGGCGTGTATCAGCAGGCGGCCGGCCTGCCGTTCATCAAGAACGGCAACAAGACGGTGGCGGCGTTCATCGCCACCACGATCAGCCAGCACGGTGCGCACGCGCGGGCGTTCAACGCGGCGGCGACCAAGGCGGGCGGGAAGGCGCAGACGGCGCCGAACGCGAAGTACGCGGCGATCGTGAAGAAGGCCCTGCCCGGGATCAAGGGGCCGGCCGATGTGGTGGCGCTGGCGATCACTCTGGAGGACGTCGCCGCACAGACCTATACGAAGTACACCGGGGACGTGCGCGACGCACGGCTGCGGTCACTGTTCGCCTCGATCGCGCCCGTCGAGGCGCAGCACCGGGCGGTGCTGCTGGCGGTACGGGCCCTGCTGGGTACCGGAAGGCCGGAGTTGATCGCCCTGCCGACGAGGGTCGCGGCGCTGCCGGCCGCGGCCGGTTCGGTCGGTTTCCCCGAGGGTTTCTACCCCGTGAAGAACGCTTCCCCGATCTCCGAAGGAGCCGTCAAGTGAGCACCGCGAAGAAGGGCCGGCGCGACTGGGAGCTCGGCATCGGAGAGCGTGAACTGGACCTGCTCACCAAGGACATGAAGGAAGCACACCTCGGCACGCTGGCGGCCATGCACACCGGTGCGGCGGAGCTCGTCGGGGAGATCAGGGCGGCGGACGCGGACCGGCGCCGGTTCCTCGCGGGTGCGGGCATCGCGGCCGCGGCTGCGGCACTGGCGCTGGCGGGCGGGGTCGGCGCGAAGGCTTACGCGATGGCCCCGGGGGCTTCTGCGGCTGCCGCGCCGAGCCCCTACCAGGGCGACCTGAAGGTGGTGGCACTCGCGGCAGCGCTGGAGAACCAGGCCGTGGGCGCCTATGGCGCCGCGCTGAAGGCGGCGGGCGCGGGCAGGCTCGGCAAGGTGCCGCCCGCGGTCGGCACCTTCGCGAAGACCGCGATGGACCAGCACGCCGCGCACGCCAAGGCGTGGAACGCGGTACTGACGGGGGCTGGGCGTCCCGCGATCACGGGGGTGCCGCTGTCGAACCAGCCCGCCACCCTCAAGGCCCTCGGCCGCGCCGAGAACGTCGGCGCCGTCGCCCGTCTCGCACTGGCTCTGGAGGAACAGGCCGCACAGACCTATCTGTTCGCCGCAGGCCACGTCAGCAGCCCGGCGGGCATCAGGACCGCGGCCAGCATCGCCCCTGTCGAGGCCATGCACGCCGCGATCCTCCACTTCGTCCTCGGCGAGTACCCCGTCCCCGACGCCTTCCTCCAGACGGACCGGGCCGCCAAGCCCACGCTGCTGACCGTCTGAACCCGCGCTCGCCGGGCGCCGCCGCCTCCGCGTGCCGCGGCGCCCCTTCACCCGGGCCGAACGCGTACAGCGACCCGTACCCGGTCGGTCCTGACCCAGTGTCCGCTTCTGCCCCGAAGGGCCGATTCGTCATGCCCAAGCACAGCTCCGCCCAGGTCTCGCTCCCCGTCGCGCTGCGCTCGGCCGCCGCCCGGGCCGCATGCGCCGCGCTCGCCCTCGCCAGCACGTTCCTGGCCCCCGCCAGCGCCCAGTCGGCGCCCGTACGGGCCGCACCGACCGCCCGCATCGTGATCCAGGACTTCAGCTTCAGCCCTGCGTCCCTCACGGTGGCTCCCGGCACGGTCGTCACCGTCGTCAACAGGGACAACGCCCCGCACACCGTCACCGGAACCGACCACGCCACCTTCCGCACCGGAAGGATCAAGGCCGGCCGCAGCACCACCTTCACCGCCCCCCGGACCCGCGGCACGTACTCCTACATCTGCGACATCCACCAGTTCATGTCCGGCACCCTCACCGTCCGCTGACCCCCGGGAAACAGCCATGCTCCACCTCCCCCGCGCCACCGGCGAGCACCTCCTGGGGCTGTTCCGGATCGTGACCGGGTTCCTCCTCGCCTGCCACGGCGCCGCCAAGCTCTTCGGGCTCTTCGACGGCCGCCCGGCGCCAGTGGGCATGTGGCCGTACTGGTGGGCTGGCCTGATCGAGCTCGGCGGCGGAACTCTCGTCGCCACCGGCCTGCTCACTCGCCCCGCCTCGCTGCTGTGCTCCGGCGCCATGGCCTATGCCTACTTCACCGAACACCAGCCGCACGGCCTCCTCCCCCTGCAGAACGACGGCGAGAGCGCCGCCCTGAACTGCTGGACCTTCCTCGCCCTCGCCGTCCTCTCGCCTGCAGCGCTCTCCCTCCCCAGGGCCTGCCGACGTCTCGCGTCCGCCATGCGGTGGACGAGGACGGCAACGCCCGAGCCGGTCGCCCCATAGCCCGTCCGGCGAGCCGTGACGCCGTCCGGGTGGTCTTGACGCGTTCGGCCCGTCCGCACACCAGGCAGCTGCGAACCACGTCCGGATCCCGCACCCGTCCGGCACGGGATCACCTTCCAGATCAGGAGCATCCATGCGTACGCGCAAGAGCACCATCGCCCTCTCGGTCGCTGTGGCCGCGGCCCTGTCAGCACCGGTTCTGGCCTCGGCCGACGGCGGGGGCCGGAACGGCATGGACCGCATGGACCGCGGGGCCCTCACCGCGGTCGGGCTGACCTCCGACCAGCGGCTGGTGGAGTTCATGGTCGACCGGCCGTCGAAGACCATGTCGATCGGCAAGGTGTCCGGTCTCATGGGCGACGCCAAGATCGTCGGCATCGACTTCCGCGTCCAGAACGAGAAGCTCTACGGCGTCGGCGACAAGGGCGGCATCTACACCCTCGACACCGGCAACGCCAAGGCCATGAAGGTCTCCCAGCTCACTGTCGCCCTCTCCGGGGCCCGGTTCGGCGTGGACTTCAACCCCGCCGCCAACCGGCTGCGCGTCATCAGCGACACCGGCCAGAACCTGCGCCACAACATCGACGACAACGCCGCCCCGCTGACCACCACCGTCGACGGCCCCCTCACCAACCCGACGACGCCTCCCTCGACCGCCATGGGCGTCACCGGAGCCGCGTACACGAACAACGACCTCAACGCGGCCACCGCCACCTCGCTGTTCGACATCGACACCACGGCCGACCGGATCTCCCTCCAGTCGCCCGCCAACGCCGGCACGCTCGCCCCGACCGGCAACCTCGGCGTCAATGCTGGCCCCGACGCGGGCTTCGACATCTACTTCGCCCCCAAGCAGGGCACCAACCAGGGCTTCGCCGCCCTCAACACCGGCAACACCTTCCGCCTCTACGGGATCAACCTGCTCACCGGCGCCGCCCACGACATGGGCGCCTTCCCCAGGGACCGCCAGGTCACCGACATCGCCCTGCCCCTGAACCAGAGCTGACGGACATCCGGGTCGTGGCGGGCCGTTCAGCGGCGCGTCCCACCACGACCCGAAAGGCGACCGGCTGCCCGGAACACCCAGGAGCCCTTGAAGTTGACAAGGTCGTCGAAGCCATCAACCAAGGTTCCTTTTCTTACGATATAGGCGTTTCGTCCGCACAGTACGCTCGTTGTACGTTCATGACTGATCCCGTGGTGAAAATGGCCGCCGACCGGCTCGCTCAGGTCTTCCTCGCGCTGAGGCGCAGCGCCTGCGGTGAAGCTCAGGCGGCTGCCAGGACACTCCTCGCCTTCACTGAGAGGCCCGGACAGCGCGTACGGGTGCCCCAATCGACGGTCACGCGGGCAGAACGGGCCCTGCGGGAAGTACTGGAGCGGGAAACCCGAGATGGGCACCGCCTTCACCTGACCCAGCTCGCCGGATACCTGGCCGGTGTATCACCGGATGAGCGCCGTGATCACGTCCTCCCGGCGGCGGCTACGACCGGCCACCCCTGACCGACGACCCAGTACAGGCCGGCCTCACCGGCTCGGGTGAAACTCCGTTACACGTGCGCCCTGCACGGCGCGGTCCGTCCCGGGCCACTGCGGACCGAAGACCTGGCGTCGGGCCGCTTCGAGCCCCGGAACGTGTACGCCGACCACGAAACCGAGCCGCGAGCACCTCGCCGCCTAGTGGGCACGATGCACGGAGGGGCGGGCGGACTCGCTCCGCTTCCACAACGCGTACGGGCCGGGCATGCCGCGCGACACTCCGTACGCCGGCGTGGGCTCCTTCTTCGCTCCTCCCTGGCCCGGGGCGAGGCTCCCCAAGTCCTTGAAGACGGAGCGCAGCGGCGGGGTGGGCTTCAGGGAGGGAATGACCGAGTTCGCGCGCGCCGGCCAGTGCACCTCGGCGGGCTCGGTCCGCTGAGACAGCATGCCGGGCCGCTCGGGCGGGGACCGGCAGCGTGAGTTCGCAGCAGCATCCACCGGGGACACCGTGGACGTCCGCGCGCCCGTCAAGGTCTTCGACGATGACCCGGACGGCCGTCGGCCGTCCGGCCCCGACCGCCTGCATCGGGCACGTCGTCCGCGTTTCGTAAGCTCTTGCGGCCCGATTCTTTGCCTTCCGGTTCCTACGGTGTGGAGGGTGACTGATTCTGTTTGCCGTCCGCCTCTCGCGGACCTCGTACTGCCCTGCCTCGACGAGGCCGAGGCCCTCCCCTGGGTACTGGCACGGGTGCCGGCCGGGTGGCGCGCCATCGTCGTCGACAACGGCTCCACCGACGGTTCAGCGGACATCGCGCGCGAGCTCGGCGCCACCGTCGTGCACGAGGCCCGGCGCGGCTTCGGGGCCGCCTGCCACGCCGGGCTGTTGGCGGCCCGCGCCGAACTGGTCTGCTTCTGCGACTGCGACGCCTCCATGGACCCCGGACTGCTCGCGCCGATGGCCGCGCGCGTCGCGGCCGGCGAGGCGGACCTGCTGCTCGGCCGCCGACGACCGCAGGGTCGGGGTGCCTGGCCGGCCCACGCCCGCGCGGGCAACGTCGCCCTGGCCCGGATGCTGCGCGGCCGCACCGGACTTCGGCTGCACGACCTCGGTCCGATGCGGGTCGCCCGGCGCGAGGCGCTGCTCGGCCTGGACCTGACCGACCGGCGCAGCGGCTACCCCTTGCAGATGGTCGTACGGGCCTCGGACGCCGGCTGGCGGGTGGCCGAGACGGACGTCCCCTACCTGCCCCGCTCCGGCAAGTCCAAGGTCACCGGCACCTGGCGGCGCACCTGGCACGCCGTGCGGGACATGCGCCGGGTCCTGGCCGAGCCCCCGATCGTCCGTACCGCACCGGCCGAGGAGGTCGCCGCGTGAACACCCTCCTCGTCATCGCCAAGGCGCCCGTCGCGGGCCGCGTCAAAACGCGGCTGACCACGGCGTTCACCCCGCAACAGGCCGCCGACCTGGCCAGGGCCTCGCTCCGCGACACCCTCGACGCGGTCCTCGCCACTCCGGCCGGGCGACGCGTCCTGGTCCTCGACGGACAGCCCGGTGCCTGGATCCCGGCCGGCATCGAGGTCGTCCCGCAGAGCTCGGGCGGCCTGGACGCCCGACTGGCCGCCGCCTTCGCCCTCGCCGGGGGCCCGGCCCTGCTCATCGGCATGGACACCCCGCAGGTCACCCCCAGCCTGCTCGCCCTCGGGCTCGACTTCACCGAGGCGGACGCGTGGTACGGCCCTGCCGAGGACGGCGGGTTCTGGGCCCTGGGCCTCGCCGAACCCGACCCGGCCCTGCTGCTGGGTGTGCCCATGTCCGTACCGGAGACGGGGAAGGTGCAGCGGCGCCGGCTGACCGACGCCGGTCTGGCCGTGCAGGACCTGCCCGAACTGTGCGACGTGGACACCCCCGCCGACGCGCAGCAGGTCGCCGCCGCCGCGCCGGGGACCCGCTTCGCCGCCCTGTACACCGGACTGTGCGCGGTGACCTCCCGATGACCGCGCAGCTCACCGAGCGCGCCACCCGCACCTGGCAGGCAGACCCGTACGCGGACGCCCTGCGCACCGGACGGGGCCCGCTGTACCTCCGCCGCCGGGACGGCTGGCTGCTGCCGCTGGAGGTCGAGCGGTGGTGCGCCGAAGCCGACGCGGCCGACGGCACCGTGCTGGCCCGCTGCGCCGGTCCGGTCCTCGACATCGGCTGCGGCCCCGGCCGGCTGGTCGCTGCACTCGCCCGGCTCGGGAACACGGCCCTCGGTGTGGACCTCACCCCGGAAGCGGTCGACCGGACCCTGCGGGCAGGGGGCGACGCCCTGTGCCGCTCGGTGTTCGACCCGCTGCCCCAGGAGGGCCGTTGGGGCACGGTCCTCCTGATCGACGGCAACATCGGCATCGGCGGCGACCCCGGAGCATTGTTGCGCCGTACCGCCGAACTCACCGCCCCCGGCGGATCCCTGCTGGTGGAGGTGGCCGACGCCGACGTGGACGAGCGCGTCGAGGTGTACGTCGACAACGGCAACGGCGGTCGCGGAGCGTCCTTCTGGTGGGCCCGGCTCGGAACCCGGGCCCTGATCACAGAGGCCGCGGACGCGGGCTGGACTCCGTACGGCGCCTGGCAGGAGGAAGGCCGGCGCTTCGTCCACCTCCGGCACTGACGGGCCATGCAGGCGGGCGCACCGGGGCGCCCGCCCGCGTGGACGGGCTCTCACAGGGCGCCGGAACACCTTACGAAACACGGACGTCCGGGGCGCCAACAGCCCGTGGAGGGCGGCTTCCTGGGAGCCTTCGGCGGGTGAACCCGCCTACCACCCGCACCACCCGAACCGTGATCACCAGCGCCGTCCTGGCCGCCCTCACCGCCGCCCTCGTCCTCACCGTCCGGTACGGGGGGTTCTTCAGTGATCCCGTCGGGCTGTTCTGGTGGTACGCGGCCTGCTGGGCACTATTCGCCACGGCCCTGGTCACGCTGCGCCGCGTCCCAGCCGGATCCGTCGTGCCGCTGCTCCTGGCGGGGGCCGTGGCCGTCACGGTGACCGGGCTCCTCGGGCCGCCGCGCACCAGCACCGACTCCTACCGCTACGCCTGGGACGGCCGGGTACAGTCCGCTGGCATCTCCCCGTACGACCACATCCCGCAGGATCCCGCGCTCGTCCGGCTGCGCGACCCGTGGCTCTTCCCCGAGGGCTCCACCTGCTCCGGCCCGGACCTGGCGGGCATCCCCCACACCGGCACGGCGCCCCGCTGCACCCGCATCAACCGGCCGGCCGTCCACACCATCTACCCGCCCGTCGCGGAGTTCTATTTCCTCGCCATCGACGCGCTCTCGCCCTCCGGAGCCCGGCACAAGCCGCTGCAGATCGGCGCCGGCCTGATCTCCCTCGGCGTGACCGGCACGCTCCTGCTCATCCTGCGCCGACGCGGCGCAGACCTCCGCAAGGCCGCGTACTGGGCCTGGTGCCCGGCCGTCCCCCTGGAGGCCGTCAACAACGCCCACATCGACGCCCTCGGCGTGCTCCTCGCCATCGCCGGACTCGGCCTCGTCGCCTCCCGCGCCCAGACCCGGCGAGCAGCCGGTGGCCTGCTCATCGGCGCCGCCATCGCCACCAAACTCATGCCCGCCGTCGTCCTGCCCGGCGTCCTCTCCGGCGTCCGCCGCATCCGCGACGCCGCCGCCGTGCTCCTGCCCGCAGCGGCGTTCACCGCACTCGCCTACCTGCCGTACGTCCTGATCTCGCACCAATCGGTCTTCGGCTACCTCGGCGGCTACGTAGAGGAAGAGGGCTACGACGACCCCTCGGCCGGCTCCCGGTACGCGCTCCTGCGCCTCGTACTGCCCGACGACTGGGCCTTCCCCGTCCTGCTCGCCGCCGTCGCGGCGGTATCCCTGTACGTGATGTGGCGCGGGGACCCACGGCGCCCCTGGAGCGGCGCCCTGCTGGTCACCGGCTGGGCCTTCGTCCTCCTCACCCCCGGCTACTCCTGGTACGCCCTGCTCCTGATCGCGCTCGCCGCCCTGGACGGACGCTGGGAATGGCTCGGCATCCCCCTGGCCGGTGCAGCCGTCTACATCCTCGGACCGACCTTCGGCTACGGGGCAGCGCTCGCCTCCATCGCGTACGGGGCCGCCGCGGCCCTCGTCGCGGTCACGGCCTGGTGCCGGCACCGAGGCGCCGGGACCGGCGCCAAAGCCTCCCAGCGGCAATCTGCACGCCGTAAGACTTCCGTATGATCCCTTTTCGGCTTTTTTGATACTTGGTCCACCACCATGGATGGCATGGACACCAGCGTGCACAACCTGGCAGTGGACATGACCCTGACGAACATCGGGTGGTTCGGGATCGTCGGAGTTCTCATCGTCGCCGTCCTGATCGCCGCGTTCGTCCTCGGCGCGAAGGTCCGGGCACACGAACCCCCTCCCCCCACACCCGACAGCCAGCCACACCTCCCGGCCGGCGGGGCCGTCCACGAAGTGCGCGAGCAGCCCGAAGACCGCGAGGCGAGGGGCTTCCCCGCCGGAGGCCTCAGCCCGCACCAGATGGGCGGCTACGGCAACGGCGGCTCCACCACCCGCCCCCATCCCGAACAGCCCCTCCCCGAGGGTGAATCCGCCGTCCATCACCGCGGCGCCTGACCCCCTGCCGATGGGCAGAGATCTTGAGACTCGGGGAGTACGAAGGAGGACCGACCCCAATGGCCACAGTCACGCAGGACCAGACCAGGCGCGGGCGCGGCGTCGTACTCGACGACCACCTCCCCCTCGACCACCGGCTGGGCCGCGTCTACCGCGGTGGCGCCGGACTGATGGGCGCCTTCCTCGTCGTGTTCGGCGTCCTCGGGCTGATCGACCGGATCGGGTTCTTCAGCACCAGCGGAAGCATGGTGATGGGCCTGGGCAGCAACGGGGCTCTGAGCGTGGCCTCCGTCCTCGTGGGCGGCCTGCTGCTCGCCGGTGCGGTCATCGGCGGGAACACCGCATCCACCGTCAACATCATCGTGGGCGTAGCCTTCCTCGCGGCCGGTTTCGCCAGCCTCGCCGTGCTGGACACCCGCTTGAACGTGTTCGCGTTCCACCTCCAGAACGTGCTCTTCAGCTTCGTCACCGGCCTGCTGCTGATGACCTTCGGCATGTACGGCCGCGTCAGCGGATCTCTGCCCCACGACAACCCGTACTGGCGATCCCGTCACCCTCGGAGCTGACCTGTCCCTGCATCCGGTCGGGTTCACCCTCACTCGGAGTTCGTCGCGTCCTCCCGTACGTTTTCGGTTTCGGAGTTGCGGATGGTGAGGGCGGCGTTGATGAGGCCGATGTGGCTGAAGGCCTGCGGGAAATTTCCGAGGGCCTCGCCGCTGGCGGTGTCGACTTCCTCGGGGAGGAGACCCACATCGTTGGCGTGGGCGAGGGCGTTCTCGAAGGCCTGCCGGGCGCGGGCGCTCTGGCCGGTCAGGGCGAGGGCCTGGGCGAGCCAGAACGTGCACAACAGGAAGGTGCCCTCGTCGTGGTCGATGTCGTCCTCCAGATAGCGGCGCACCAGGCCCCGTGAGTCCGTCAGCTTCCCGGCGATCGCCTCGACGGTGGAGCGCACGCGGGGGTCGTTTCCCGGGAGGAAGCCGGTGAGGGGCAGCATCAGCGCGGAGGCGTCGAGGCGGCGGCTGCCGAACGCCTGCGTGAACGCACCCACCTGAGCGTTGTAGCCCTGGTCCTCCATGGTGTCGCGGATCTGTTGGCGGATGTGCTGCCAGTGGGAGACGCGGTCGTGGGCGTCGAGGGCGGGGGCGAGGTCGATGGCGCGGTCCAGGGCGACCCAGCACATGAGTTTGGAGTGCAGGAAGTGGCGGGCGGGGCCGCGGCCCTCCCAGATGCCCTGGTCGGGATCCGCCCAGCGTCTGGCGGCGGCCTCGGCACACTGGCGCAGGAAGGTACGGACCGGCGGGTCGAGGAGTTCGCCGTGGGGCAGCGTCTGGTGAGCGGCGTCGAGGAGTTCCCCGTAGACGTCGAGCTGCCGTTGGCGCCAGGCGTCGTTGCCGACGCGCACCGGGCTGCTGCCCCGCCAGCCCGACAGGTGCGACAGCGTGCGTTCGCTCAGGTCGCGCTCGCCGCCGATGCCGTACATGACCTGGAGGTCGACACCGCGCTCCAGCTGGGTGGCGGCGGCCTGCGCGAGGAAGGCGAAGAAGTCGGCCTTCTCCTGCTTGCAGGCGCCGGTGGCCAGGGCCTGGAGGGTGAGGCTGGCGTCGCGGACCCAGGTGTAGCGGTAGTCCCAGTTGCGGGTTCCGCCGATGCTCTCCGGGAGCGACGTCGTCGCCGCTGCGACGATCGCCCCGGTCGGCGTGTAGGTCAGGGCGCGCAGCACCCGCCCGCTGTGGCGGACGTGTTCTTGCCAGGGGCCCGTGTAGGCGGCGTGGAGTGTGGACCAGGACCGCCAGCCCGTTTCGGTGTCGGCCAGCCGGCGGCGGATGCGGCGCGGGGACCACGGCTTGGGAGCGGATCCCCAGGCCGGCTCGGCGCTGAGCGCGAAACCGAGGCGGTCCCCGGCCTTCAGGGTGACTCCGGCGTGGGCCGTCGATCCGTCCAGGCTGAAGGCGAGGTCGGTGGCGAGCATCAGGACCTGGGCGCCTCCGCGGGCCAGCAGGCCCCCGCGGACGGGCCTCATGACGGGCTGGATCAGCCCGAACTCCGGGCGCGGGGCGAACTCCACGGTGATGTCGACCGCGCCGCTCGTACAGGTGACCTGGCGCAGCAGCGTTCCCGGCGAGGAGGTCCCCATGGCGTGCCCGCGTTCGCGGCGGCCGAGGGCCAGCGCGTCAACGAGCACCGCGGTGCCGGTGGGGGTGCGGAAGGTGGTCTCCATGACCAGGGTGTCGGGCAGGTAGCGACGGCTCACCTGCCCCGGAGTACCGGCCGGGCGGATCGACCAGTGACCCGCGTCCTGGTCGAGGAGCCGGGCGAAGACCGCCGGGCCGTCGAAGCGCGGGAAGCACAGCCAGTCCACCGACCCGCCCGAACTCACCAGCGCAGCCGACCGGCAGTCCGAGAGCATCGCGTAGTCGCCGATGGGGCGCTCGCTCACGTTGCCGCTCCCGTTCCGACGGCCCCCGGGACCGGGGCCGATTCCGACGCACGCGATCCGCAGGTCGGGCGGTGTCCTTGCACGAAACGGCACTCCCCGCTCCGAGGCCGGCGACGTGACGGCAAGCCCCGGAGCAGGCAGTGGCCGTGGTGAGCCGCAGCCACCCATCCCGGGGTGACCAGAGCCCCGCCGGGAGACACCCCGTGCACGGGTTCGAAGCGATACCGCACCGGGGACGCACCTGCCGTCACCCGTTCGCCTGCGATCCCGCGCCCGGTCGCCCATCCGATGCTCCCGGCAGGCGGCCTTCGGCAAGCCGACCTAACGTCGACCGGGACCGCACCGCAGACCACGTCGCCCGCCGCGCAGGAACCAAATTGTCCGTCCGGGTACCTCCGGCGGACAGTCCACGAAGGGCAGGAGGACGGGTGAACACCGCCGCTTCGATGCGGACCAGCGGCCTTGAGCCCTGGCAGCGGGGCCCGTACGCCGATGCGCTCTGCGCGGCGGAGGGCGGCCTCACGCTGCGGGATGCCGAGGGCTGGTGCCTGCCCCTGGACGTCCACCGCTGGTGTGCGAAGGCCGACGCCGCGGACCGGGGCGTCGTGGACCGCTGCGCGGGCCGGGTCCTGGACATCGGGTGCGGGGCCGGGCGCCTCGTCGTGGAAGCATCCCGACGAGGGCACCGCGTCCTGGGCATCGACGTGTGCCCGACCGCCGTCATCTCCACGGTCTGCCGGGGCGGCAGGGCGGTCAGCCGGTCTGTATTCGAGCCGATCCCCGACGAGGGCCACTGGGACACGGCGCTCCTGGCCGACGGGAACATCGGCATCGGCGGGGATCCGGGCCACCTGCTGGAGCGCGTCCGGGGCCTGGTCCGGTTCCGGGGGCTGCTGATCGCGGAGACCGCTCCCTGCGACGTCGACGAGCGGCGCCGGGTACGGATCCACGCCGGCCAGACGGCGAAGGGCCCCTTCTTTGCCTGGGCCACGGTCGGCTCCCGGGCCCTGGTCCTGCACGCCAGGAAGTCGGGCTGGACGCCAGTCGAGCAGTGGACCGACGCATCGGTGTCCGGCGAGCGTCACTTCGTGGCCCTGCGGGCCCGCTCCTGAGCCCTGGCCTCCCTGTGCGTGGTCTGCAGGTGCCTCCAGGTGAGTGCCAGCCAGACGATCGCCGAGGCGATGAACAGGCCGGCGGTGATGAGGAGCCAGCGGGCGAGGAATCCGTCCGCGGACAGGGCGGTGGAGGCGGTGTAGTGGCCGCCCTTCTGAAGGATCAGCGGCCACCAGACGAGGAACAGGACGCCTGAGATGAACGCCGGGACGCGCAGGTGGTTCACGCTGGGACGCGGCACGCTCCCGGGCGCGGCGGTCCGGCCCCGGTAGAGGAGCTGGGCGGCGCGGTCCGTGAGCGAGTACGCCGGGAGAAGGACCAGGTCGTGGAGGAGGGCCGCGCCGACGAACCAGATCGCCACGCCCATGGTGTCGCCCTTGAGCAGGCGGATGCCGGCGTAGAGGGCGAGGGCGAAGCAGGCCAGGGTGAGCAGGAGGTGGAGCGGGGAGGCGCCGTAACGGTGGCGGAAGGCCGCGGCAGCCCCCTTGGCGGGGTGGTTCATGCGGGCTCTCCGAAGGTGAGGCGGGTGACCCACTTGGTGTTGTGGACGCCCGGGGCTGCCGGGATGATCACGCGGGCCGGGTAGCCGTGGTCCGGGGACAAGTCGGCCCCGTTCACGCGCACGGCGAGGAGCGATCGGTCATCGCGGGCCTGGTTCGGGGCGAGGACCACGGAAGAGAACGACCCGCCGCGCTGCACGGACTCGACCAGCACCTGCGGGGTGTCGGTGCCGAGTCCGACGAGGGCGGCGAGGTCGGTGAGCCGTACGCCGGACCACTGCTGGTCGGGGGTGGACCAGCCTTCTACGCAGGCGATCGGCAGCGCCGCTTCGCGCTGCTCCATCGCCAGCAGCATGTCCCGGGTCAGCACCTCCTGGCGGCCCCCGCCACGGACCGTCAGCCGCCAGGCGGGACCGATGTCGCTGGGCCGGATCCCGCTGGACGCGGCGGTCTTGTTGATCTGGAACCCGTTCGGGCCGGTACCCGGATCGCGGCCGTGGGGGGCCAGCAGAGCGGTCTTGCGCCACCAGCCGCCGATGCTCTGGCCGGCCGTCACCACCAGCAGGGCCAGCGAGCCGGCGCCCACCATCGCGACCGCGCCCCGCCGCGAGATCGTCGCCGGTGCCGGGCGGGGGGAGACAAGCCCGGCAGCCTCCACCGAGTCCGGCGCGGGCTGGAAGCCCCGGCCGGCGCGGACGGCGCGGACGGCGCGCGGCAGCCGGAACGCGACGTGGACGACGAACGCGGCGATGAACACCCAGGCACCGTAGAAGTGCAGGACGTAGAAGGAGCCAGGGAAGACGTAGTCCAGCTGGATGTTCAGGATCCCGGTGGCAAAGGTGAAGCCCGCCCCGCCGACGAGGAGCAGGAGCGAGAGCCGTTCGAGCGCGTGGGCTGCGGAGCGCAGGGGCGGCCACTCGAAGAGTTTGGGGATCACCGACCACAGCTTGGCCAGGAGGACGGGAACGAGGACCACGCCGAGGACGGTGTGCACGCCCTGCGTCAACCGGTACAGCCAGTACGGCGAGGTGGGCCAGGTGAACAGGTAGAACCCGAGCCAGCCCTTGTCGGGCGTCTGGTCGTTGCGCGGGGCGAGGTCCGGGTTGTAGGCCGCGTACGACAGCAGCCCCGTCACGAAGAGCACGATCACCCCGACCAGCAGGATCAGTCCGAACACCCCGGTCAGCCACGGACCCCGCAGCGGACTGCGCCAGAACCCCGGTCGTGCCGGGCCCGGCGGCGGACCCGCCGCCCGTGCCCGGCCGACCGCATCACGCACCCGCTCGGCGACCGGTGTGCGCGGGAGCTTCGAGGAGGCAGACGGCCTCTCAGGCCCACCCTCCGGCTGGTCACTGCCGGCGCTTGCATCCATCCGTACATCTCCACAGGTATCCGGCTCATCGGGCATGAGCGTCTGGGAGAACATCCCGCGCGCACGCCTTCACCGGACTCGTGACACGCAGATCGGATCCTTACGGTCCGTCCCACCCGTCGGAGGCACGCCGCGGCAGCCGGGACATCGCCGCGGCCGACGCCGAGCCGGTGGAGTAGACGGTTTCGCTCGCCCTGACCAGGGCGAGCTGCCGCCGGACCTCACCTGCGCCGGGTAGCGCGGTATGGCATCTGGGGGAAGCGTTCGGCCAGATGCGGGGACGGTTCCCCCTTTCGAGGGAACCGGCCGATGGAGGCCAAGCCGCCCTGTCGTACCTCAACGAAGAGGGGGCACAGGCCCGATCTCGGGCTCATCGGCGCGTACGCGTCACTGGACCAGCAAGGAGAGCCACCCATGTCCCGTGTTCTTAAGAGTGTCGGCCTCGCGCTCGCAGTAGGCATCGCCGTTGTCGGTGGCGCGTCCGCCGCATCCGCCGATGCCGGAGCCTCCGGCGCGGCCATCGGCTCTCCGGGTGTCCTGTCGGGAAACCTGATCCAGGTTCCGATCCACATCCCGATCAACGCATGCGGCAACAGCGTCAGTGTGATCGGCCTGCTCAACCCCGCCTTCGGCAACACCTGCATCAACAGCTGAAGGAGCTGAGGTGCCCTTCGCCCCGGCCTGGGTCATGGCTGGGGCGAAGCAGCCGTTCCATTCACCCGGTCGAAACCCGGAACGAGGGGCCGCAATTAACCAGGATCGCGACACGTCACCGGAGCACGAATCACTCGATCTTTAGATCAATAGCAGCCGCACTTTCCTGGCCGGTATGCAGGTCCGAAATTCTCACACCCAACCGAAGAATCGTTACTTCACGGGAATTCGGATGGGCTGCTCGGGCATCTTGTCAGCACCAGGGGCCGTCTGGTTCTCTTTCCACTGCGATGCGCTCGCGGAGGCGTCGTCGTCCGCGGGCAAGGAACCTTGTCGACGCGGTTGCTCCAGGCCGGCGGGCGCCCCGAATGCGTGGTTCTGGCGGGGGCAGGCGGCCGTACGGCGCCTGTCCGGCATGCTCATGACGCGAAGGGGATCTTCGTGGCAGGCGTACCCGAACTGGGTTCGGTGGTGGGCGACTTCGCCCTCCCGGGTGGCGAGCTCATAGGCTCATCGTTCGAGCGGCGCGACTTCGAACTGTGCAGGCAGCGCGGCAAGCCCCTGGTCCTGGCCTTCTACCCGGGGGATGACACGCCGGTCTGTACCCGCCAGCTGTGCTCGTACTCCGGAGGGCTGGAGTCGTTCGCCGCGGTCGGTGCGCAGGTGTGGGGCATCAGCCCTCAGGGGGTCGACAGTCATGAGGCGTTCGCACGGCGCCACGGCCTGCGCATGCCGCTGCTGGCGGACGAACAGCGAGTCGTGAGCCGTTCGTTCGGCATCACGGCTCCCGGGATCGGGTTGCGGCGGGCCGTCTTCTTGATCGCGCCGGACGGCACCTTGTACTGGAAGCACGTCTCCTTGCTGGGGGTCACATTCCAGAGCGTGGCGGCCCTGTCCCGTGAGCTGGCTGCCTTCGCCTGACCTGGTTCACGTCCAGCCGCACCCGCCCCGGCCCGCGCCCTTGCGGCGGGGGCCGGGGTCGCGGTCACTTGGCGAGGAAGTCGGTCAGGTGCCGGTTGAACTCCTGGGCGTGAGTGAGGTTCAGTCCGTGCGGGGCTCCCTCGATCAGGGCGAGCGTGCTGCCCGGCAGGGCTTCGTGGGACCGCTTGCCGCTGACCTCGAAGGGCACGATGGCGTCCTGGGTGCCGTGGATGATCAGGGTGGGTACGTCGATCCGGGCGAGGTCGTCACGGAAGTCGGTGCGGGCGAAGGCGTTGATGCAGTCCAGCGTCCCCTTGGGTGAGGCCGCCTCCGCCAGGTGCACGTGATAGCGGTGCTGGGGCGCGCTGACGAGGTCGGTGTTCTCGCCGGCCTGGAAGAAGCCGGTGACGAAGCCCTCCAGGAAGGCGGGCCGGTCGCTGCGGACGCCGTCCTCGAACTGGGTGATCGCGGCGTCGTCGAGTCCGCCGTCCGGGTTGTCGGCGCTCTTGTGGAGGTAGGGAGGCACCGCTGCGGCGAGGACAGCCTGGCGGACGCGGCTGCTGCCGTAGTTGTGGAGGTAGCGGACCACCTCCCCGCCGCCCATGGAGAACCCGACCAGCGTGGCGTCACGGATGTCGAGATGCGTCAGGAGGGCGTCCAGGTCAGCGGCCAGGGTGTCGTAGTCGTAGCCCTCCCAGGGCTGGGTGGACGAGCCGAACCCGCGCCGGTCGTAGGTGATCACTCGGTGGCCCGCCTCGACCAGTGGACCGACCTGCGGCTCCCAGGAGCGGCCGCTCAGCGGCCAGCCGTGGACGAGAACGACTGGGCGGCCTTGGCCGTAGTCCTCGAAGTGGAGCTCGACACTGCGGCCCTTGTCTGCACTTACATTGATGCGCGGCATGCTGGATTGACGCCCTTCGTGTGGTGGTGCAACGCCTGTACCCGGACCATGCCCCGGCACGGCACGATTTCACTCACCGCAGAACAGCCGGGGCATTCTCATCCTCATCATTCCATCGACACTTGTCGTCCTGCATTCACCGCCAAAGGCCAAAACTCCTTATTGCGAACTGGTTGCAATAACACGATTGACCTCGATCGGCCTAACCCATCGACTGCGTGTCGTAGCGAATGTGGAACCCCCTGGCGTTTCTGTGAAGAGGCTGTGGCCAGCGGATTTGCGAATACGCGACGAAGTCCCTCTCGACTTCGAAGGAAAAGTGGTCACGGGGTACGGGTGCCGCGTGCTTTCCTTCGCTCGGCGCGATCTGAGCGCACGGCAGTAGGCCCGGTCGGCGGGCCGGGCTGCTGCTGATGCCGCCCGGGCCTCGCTGTCCGACCGAGTGGTCATCCCACCTGAATGCCCCTGTCCGGCTGCGCCGGTGTGCGCGGCGCGACGGGGTTCGCAGTCGAGAGGAACACCAGTGAAGTCCATCTCCGCACGGCCCCGTTCGCGGCGTGTGCTCGACCAGTCCCTGCTCGTCCTGGGCGCCGGCGCGCTCGCGACCAGCCTCGGTGTCCTGACGCTGGCGCCGGGAGTCAGTTCCGCCTCCAGTCACCGTGAGGCGCCGCTGATCGCGGGCGACCCGCGTGCGGACAACACCGACGTGTACGCGTACACGAGCCTGGACCGCCCCGACTCGGTGACGCTGCTGGCGAACTGGATCCCGTTCGAGGAGCCCAACGGCGGTCCGAACTTCTACGCGTTCGGCGATGACCTCCGCTACAACATCAAGATCGACAACACGGGTGACGGTGTCTCCGACATCACCTACACCTGGCGCTTCCACAGCAGCTACCGGGATGACGCCAACCAGTTCCTGTACAACACCGGTCCGGTCACCTCGCTGACCGACCCGGACCTCAACTTCCGCCAGGTCTACGACCTGGTCGTCTCGAAGGGGAACGAGAGCAAGGTCCTGCTCTCGAACGTCCCCGCAGCGCCCTCGCGTGTCGGCCCGGCGTCGATGCCGAACTACGCCGCCCTGCGCAACCAGGCGATCCGTAACCTGCCCGGCGGCGGCGGCAAGACCTTCGCCGGTCAGGCCGAAGACCCGTTCTTCGCCGACCTCCGCGTGTTCGACCTCCTCTACGGCGGGAACCTGTCCGAGCGCGGCCAGGACACCCTCGCCGGATACAACGTCAACTCCGTCGCCCTGCAGATCCCCAAGAAGGACCTGGCGCTGAAGGGCAACCCCGGCCGCAACCCGGTCATCGGCGTCTGGTCCACGACCGACCGCCAGGGCGTCCAGGTCTCCGACTCCCGCGACAAGCAGCACGGCGACAAGTGGAAGCAGGTCTCCCGCCTGGGTAACCCGCTGGTCAACGAGGTCGTCGTCCCGCTGAAGTACAAGGACGCCTTCAACACCCTCAACCCGGACCAGGACCGCACCGTCCAGCCGGTGGTGGACAAGGTCCTCGACCCGATCCTGCCCAAGCTGATCCAGCAGGTCTACGGCATCCCGGCCCCGGCCACCCCGCGGCGGGACCTGTTCGAGATCTACCTGACGGGCATCTGCAAGGCGTGCGGCCCGATCCAGGCCGACCTCAACGCCCACAGCCTCAACAAGGACGCCAAGCGCCGCGACATCGTCCCGGCGGAGGAGCTGCGCCTGAACATGGCGGTACCGCCCACCGCCAACCCGAACCGCTACGGCGTCCTGGCCGGTGACTTCGCGGGCTTCCCCAACGGCCGACGCCTCACGGACGACGTCATCGACATCTCCCTCCAGGCCGTCGAAGGCGCCGCCCAGACCGGCCAGCTCGTCCCGGCCCTCGCCGACGGCGACAAGGTCAACGCAAACGAGGTGCCCTTCGGGAACGCATTCCCGTACCTGGCGCTCCCGCACACCAAGTCCGTCAACAGCGGCCCGAACGCGCCCGAGCGGTCCGGGAACGTGAAGACCGGATCCGTCGGCGCACTGGGCGCCGTACTCCTGGGAATCGGCGGCTACCGCGTGCGCCGCAACCGCAAGACCAGCTGACCCCACCACTCCGGGCGGGGCCGAGGTCGGTCCCCGGTTCCCCGCCCGGAACCCCGTTCACCGAAGTTTCCCCGGGGAGGATCCCGTGCACCGGCCCGAAGACAAACCCGCCCCCGCGATCCGGCAGCGCAGACACCTGCGCACCACCGCGATCACCGTCGCCCTGGGCGTGGTCATGTTCACCGTCGGCGCCGTCGGCCTCTCCCCATCCGGCTCCAGCACACAGGACGCCCCTTCATCCGCAGCCTCCGCCGCGGGTCCGGCGCGCGGCATCGAGGCACTGCGTGATCGCGTGAAGCGCCTGCCGAAAGATCCGGGTAGCTGGGCGGACCTCGGCATGGCCCTCGTGCAGCAGGCCCGCACCACCGCCGACCAGGCCACCTACGCGCAGGCAGAGGAGGCTCTGCGCCGCTCCCTCGCCCTGGAACCGGCCGAGAACCTGCACGCCGAGATCGGCATGGGCGCCCTGGCCGCCGCCCGCCACCAGTTCCACGACGCCCTCACCTGGGCCCGCAAGGCGGTCGCCACGAGCCCCGCCACCCCGGCCTCCTACGGAGTCCTGGCCGACGCCCACACCCAGCTCGGCCAGTACAAGGAGGCAGAGGAAGCCGTCCAGAAGATGGCCGACCTCCGCCCCGACAGCAGCTCCCTGGCCCGCGCCTCCTACACCTTCGAACTCCGCGGCGACACCGCCCAGGCCAAAACCCTGATGGAGCGCGCACTACGTGCGGCGGGCACGCCCGGCGAGCGAGCCTTCGCCCACACCCACCTGTCCTCCCTCGCCCTGGACAGCGGCGATCCGGCGACCGCTGTGCGCCAGGCCGAGGCCGGGCTGGCCATCGCGCCACGCGACGCAGGTCTGTTGGAGGGCCGGGCCAAGGCACGCGCAGCCACGGGAGACCGCGAGCGGGCAGTCGCCGACTACACCGCGGCCATCGCGACGGCCCCGCTCCCGCAGTACCTCCTCGGACTCGGTGAACTCCAGCAGGCGCTCGGCCGCCCGGAACGGGCCGAGGCCCAGTACGCCGTCCTGCGTGCCCAGGAAACGCTCCGCCGGGCCACCGGTACGCCTGCCGACGTCGACGCGATCTACTTCGAGGCGGATCATGGTGACCCCCGCCAGGCGGTGACCATGGCTGAAGCAGCGGTACGGGATCGGCCGTTCATCGCCGTCCACGACGCCTACGCCTGGGCCCTGCACCGCGCCGGACGCGACGAAGAGGCCCTCGACCAGGCCGACGAAGCCCTCGTCCTGGGTACGCGCAGCGCGCTCTTCCTGTACCACCGCGGCGCCATCCACCAGGCGCTCGGTGACAGATCAGCCGCCCGGCGCGATCTTCAGCAGGCGCTGGCCCTCGATCCCTCCTTCCACCCGCTGCACGCCCCCGCGGCGCGCGAGGCACTCCGGCGAATCGACGACACCCCATGAACCCCCGCACCCGTCGGCGCCTGGCCGCCGTACCGCTCGCAGCCGCCCTGCTCACCCCCCTGGGCCTCCTCGCCTCGGCCGCGCCCGCTGCCGCGCATCCGCTGGGCAACTTCACCGTCAACTACGCGACCAGCCTGACCCTGCGCCCCCGCGCGGTCGAGGCCGAGATCGTGGTCGACCGCGCCGAGATCGCCGCAGCACAAGAGCGCCCGCTCATCGACCAGGACCACAACGGATCCATCAGCGCCGACGAGCAGGGCATCTACGCGGACGAGGCGTGCGCCACCCTCTCCGGACAACTGGCCGCAAGCGGAGGAAACGTGAGCCTCCAGTGGGAGCGGGGCACCGGCAAGCTGGCTTTCCACACCGGCGAGGCCGGGCTCAAGACCAGCCGCCTCACCTGCCACCTCACGGCCGACGCGGACCTCACCTCGCCGTCCAATGTCCACGTCGCCACGCACTACGACAGCCGGCGCGTCGGCTGGCACGAGATCACCGCCCGCGGCGAAGGTCTCACCCTTACCAGCTCCACCGTTCCCGCGGTCTCCACGACCAACCAACTGCGCCAGTACCCGCAGGACCCTCTCGCTGACCCGTTCGACCAGCGCACCGCTGAACTGCGGACCGCTCCCGGGCAGGGGATCGCGGCCCGGATCGTGCCGCCCGGCCTGCCCGGCTCAGGCCCGGTCACCGCCGCGCTGAACAAGGTCTCCGCTCTCTTCGACACCCTCGTCGGCAGCCGCGAACTGACCGTCCCCGTCGGCCTCCTCGCCCTGCTCCTCGCCGTCGTCCTCGGTGCCTCCCACGCGGCGATGCCCGGCCACGGCAAGACGATCATGGCCGCCTACCTGGCCGGACGGCGCGGCACCCCGCGTGATGCCGTCACTGTCGGAGCAACCGTGACCCTCACCCACACCGCGGGCGTCCTCGCTCTCGGTCTGGCGCTCCCGCTGGCCACCCACCTTGCCGGGGAAACCGTCCTCGGCTGGCTCGGCCTGGCCAGCGGCCTCCTCGTCACCGCCATCGGCCTGCGGCTGCTGCACTCCGCCCTGCGCGGCCGCCCTCTCCAGCACGGCCACAGCCGTGGACATCACCACCACGGCGATCACAGCCACGCACACCACGGTGACCACGGCCATGGGCCTCACCACGGCGGCGACCACGGGCACGGACACAGCCACGAGCCGCCGACCGGCCTACCGTCCTCACGCCGCGCGCCGGACAGCGCGGCGGCCGACGGCGCCACCGTCGTCCTGACCAAAACCGCCACCGCGCTCCCGCACGACCATCACCACCACGGCGAAGCCGGCCACCCCCACACCCACGAAGCCGACCACCACCACACTCACGCTCCGGCACGCCGAAGGCGCTGGTCGCTCATCGGCGTCGGCATCGCCGGCGGCCTCGTCCCCAGTCCCTCGGCACTGGTCGTCCTTCTCGGTGCCGTCGCGCTCGGCCGGACCGCCTTCGGTGTGCTCCTCGTCATCGGCTACGGCCTCGGCATGGCCACCACCCTCACCCTCGCCGGTCTCCTCCTCGTACGACTGCGCGACCGGATCACCGCCCGCACCGCGGAGAGGTCCTCCACGCGTCTGAAGGCGCTTGGGCGTATCGGGCCTGCCGTCACCTCGGCCCTCGTTCTCCTCGTCGGACTTGGCCTCACCGCCCGCGCCATCCCCGGCTTGTGAGCGATGCGGATACCAGCAGCTCAGAGGGCCTGGCCGTCCGTGCAGAGTCTGTGTCGGTCTGCCACGGCAGCTCCGACGGCGCAGCGCGATGCCGGGAGTCCCTCTGCTTGGTCGCCCCGGTTCGAGGGCCGGTGGGGCGCCTGGAGAACCGCTCTGTGCCGATATTCGGTGAATCCATACCAATCCGTCGGGTTCGAGTCTTCGAATCACCAGGTGGAGGCGTGAGCGCAAGCTGCTCGCGGCGCCGGGTCTCACATGGCCCTGGGGCGCAGAGGCGAGGGGGCGCGAAAGGAAGTGCTGCTATGACCGCACGAACGATCGGACGCGGCTTTGCCGCCGTTGTCCTGGCTGCCGGTTTCGGTGTGGCGGGCGTGGGCGTGGCGGGGGCTGCTCCCCAGTCCCACCACCATGATTACGGGGTGTCGGGAACGGTGACCTCCCGGATCGAGCTCAATGTCCGCCAGCACCCGTGGACGCATTCCCACGTGGTGTGGAGCCTGTCCCCGGGCAGCCACGTCAAGCTGGCCTGCCAGCAGGACGGCTGGTACCACCTGGCCGACAAGTCCGGCTGGGTCGAGTCCCGCTACGTTCACGCCCACGAGTGGGTGCGGTACTGCTGACCGAGGCGGCGGGCGCCCGGGAGGTCTCCAGCTGTCGTGGCTCAACCCGGCCAGTTCTCCACGGCACGGGCCGCACCGGTGGTGCGGCCCGTGCCGTGCGCGTCAGTGCTGGTCGAGCGGGAGGGCGATGTCGGTGACCTGGCGGTTCTTCGGGAAGGACCCGAGGTCGCGGGCGGCGCCGGTCAGCAGGTTGATCCCGTAGAGGCGCTGGGTGCCCGTGGTGCTGAGGGCCGCGTAACCGCTGTTGGTGGATGACTTGGGGCTGTAGTAGATGTCGAAGCCCGCGTCGGGGCCTGCGTTGACGCCGAGGTTCCCGGTGGGGGCGAGGGTGCCGGCGTTGGCCGGGGACTGGATCGAGGTCCGGTCGGCCGTGGTGTCGATGTCGAACAGGGTCGTCGCGGTCGCCGCGTTCAGGTCGTTGTTCGTGTAGGCGGCACCGGTGACACCGAGGGCCGTGGAGGGCGGCGTGGTGGGGTTGGTGAGCATGCCGTCGACGGTGGTGGTGAGCGGTGCGGCGTTGTCGTCGATGTTGTGGCGCAGATTCTGTCCCGTGTCGCTGATGACCCGCAGCCGGTTGGCGGCCGGGTTGAAGTCGACGCCGAAGTAGGTGCCGGCCAGGGCCACGGTCAGCTGGGAGACCTTCACCGCGTTCGCGGAATCGGTGCTGAGCGTGTAGATGCCGCCCTTGTCACCGACGCCGTAGAGCTTCTCATTCTGGACGCGGAAGTCGATCCCGACGATCTTCATGTCCCCGGACAGGCCCGAGACCTTGCCCAGGTCCCAGGTCTTGCCCGGCTTGTCGACATCGAACTCCACGAGCCGCTGATCTGCGGTCAGCCCAATCGCATGGAGCGCCGAGTGGGCCATGGCCTGCTCGGCGGGCTGATCGCTGTCGGCACTGGCGAAGGCGGGCGCCGCCAGCGCGGCAGCAGCAGCGGTGCAGAGGAGGACGGGCAGGAACCGAGCACGCATGAAAACTCCTTGAGGCGAGACACCTGGCGGTGCGCCACGACACCCGCGACACGTCCACTGCCGTCTTCGGTCCGCACGGGCCCCGTGTATGGGTCTCGACCCCTAAGTCCACTCGGATGCCGCACACCTCTCGGCTGTCCGGGCGCAGCTGCTCGACGGGCGGACGATGTGATCGCGACCCGGGCAGAGTGGCGGCCGCGTGCCGGGGCCGGCCCTGGCTCCGGGGTGTATCGCTGGTGTCGATTCCACCGTCGGGCCAGACGCGATGAAGGATCTCGTCCGCCGCTGCGGGATGGCACCGGGGATGGCATCGCTCGGTCCCAGCCCCCTCGCCGGAACCGGGCGGCCTCGGCCGGCGACCGACGCCACAGGAAATCGCGCTCGCGGCAGAGGGCGCCAGAGCACAGGGGCCGACCGAGCCCCCGCCCGGTGCGCCGCGTGCGCGTTGCCAGCCCCTGCTGCCCGCTGTCCAGGTCAGGCGGGAAGGGAGAGGAGGACCAGGGGGCTGGTGGTGGGCTGGGCGGAGCCGCCTGCAGGTTCGAGGGTGAGGCCGACGGCCAGGGCCTGGCCGGGATCTCCCTGCATGAGGACGGAGCCGTCGCCGGGGATGAGACCGGCGGGGCGCATGGTGCCGTGGTCGTCGAACCACAGCTGGTAGGTCCGTCCCGCGGGAGCCGGGGAGAGCCCTGAGGCGAGGAACACGGCCTGGTTCAGGCGGGCAGAGGTAACGACAGAGGCGGAAGCCCCCGTGCTGGTGCGCCCACGGGTCGTCCGGGCGTCGGGGGAAGCCATCACAGCGGTCATGTCCTGGACCTGCTGGCCGGCGCGCTGGGCCTGCATGCGGGCCTGTTCCGCCTGCTGGTGCTGCCAGAGGGCGACACCGCCGAACCCGGCGGCGGCGACGATGCCGGCCGCGACCACGAACGCCCCGGCCCTGCGGGTGAGACGGGTGGTGAGGCGGACCGATGGGAGGAGTAGGGGGCGCGCCGGCAACTGCCGGACACCGTCGATTCGGTTCAGGACGACCTGTCGCATCGCGACGGGTACGGGCAGGCTCACTGCTGCGGCCAGACGTGCCGCCGTGGCAGCGAACTCGCCGACCTCCTGGTGACAGCCTTCGCAGTGTTCAAGGTGCGCGGTGAACGCGCGGAGTTCCTCACCGGTGAGCGCGTCGAGTGCGTACGCACCGGCGAGGGTGTGCAGTTCTGCTTCGTGTTTCATGTGGTCACCCCCATGCAGTCGCGCAGCCGGATCAGTCCGTCGCGCATTCGGGTCTTGATGGTCGGAAGCGGGGACCGCAGTTCTTCTGCGACCTCGCGGTAGGTCAGTCCCCCGTAGTAGGCCAGGGTCACCGCCCGGCGCTGGAGCTCGGTCAGACCGCGCAGACAGCGCCGTACCTGCTCGCTGTCCAGGCGGGTCTCGACCTCCTCGGCGACCTCGTCGAAGGGCCGCATCTGGTCGCGTACGCCCGTGGAGTGTTCGCGGTTGGCGGCTGCCTGGGCGGACCGGACGCGGTCCACAGCCCGTCGGTGGGCGATGGTCGCCACCCAGGCCATGACGGTGCCCTGTTCGGGGCGGTAGCGGGCGGCCTGACGCCATACGTCGATCATCACCTCCTGTGCCACCTCCTCCGATTGGGCCCGGTCCCGGACGACTTTGACGGCGATCCCGAAGACGGTGGCGGCGACCGCGTCGTAGAGATCGGAGAAGGCGTCCTTGTCGCCCTGGCTCACCCGCCCCATCACCTCTTGCAGCTGCTGGCCGACGGGATCGTGGCCGCGGGGTCGCTGGGGCTGGGTCATCGGCGTCCTGCCCCGTGCCGCCAAGTGCCGTGCTGCGGAACGGCCGTGCAAGGGCCGCACCCGCCTTCATGCCTCGATGTCATCAACAGCTCTTTCGCCGCGAGAAGAGCCGGCCCCTCAGGGGCCGGCCATGTTCCTCCGCTGTCTTACCGCTTCTTCGGAGCGGGCATATGTGCGGATTGCCCTGAGCAGCTACCCCGCACCTGGTTTGCCATCCCTTCGAGTGATCTTGGCGCCGACCGCCCCGCAGCTCGACGAGCGGTAGTGAGGCAGACAGACCGGTGCGGCAGCTTGGCCGACACCCCTATCCGGTGCGCCCGCCCAGGCGCGGAAAACCAGTTGAACGTAGAAGCGACCAATCCGCCGGACGGACCACAGCGAATGGGCATTGTGAGCACCTTCCGCAAGTCCCTAGCCCGCAGCGCACTGGGCGCCGTGTCCGGTCTGCTGGCCGGGTACACGGCGCTGGCGGTGGCCGAGCTCGCAGCTTCCCTGATCCGGCCGCAGGCCGGGCCGGTGACCGTTGTGGGCGGCGCCGCCATCGACCGGACACCGGCTGCGGTCAAGGACTTCGCGATCCGCACGTTCGGTGAGAACGACAAGGTCGTTCTCCAGCTCGGCATCCTCGCCGTCCTCGGTCTCCTCGGTGTCATCCTCGGCATCGTCTCCCTGCGCTACCGGCGGGCAGGTGCGGCGGGTGTCCTGATCTTCGGTGTGATCGGCGCGGCCGCCGCACTGAGCAGGCCCGACACCCAAGGGGTCGCGGACGCACTGCCCTCTGTGGCCGGTGCGCTCGCGGGCGCCGCCGTCCTCTACCTCCTGGCCGGGAAACTGAACTCCGGCAGCTCACCCGCCGGTGCGGAGGCCGACGGAAGCGGCTGGTCGAGGCGGGGCTTCCTCACCGCGGCCTCCGTCACCGCAGTCGCCGCCACCGGCGCCGGAGCCCTGGGGCGCGCCCTCATCGGCAAGAGCGGCCAGGGCGCCACCGCCTCCAGGGCCGCGATCACCCTGCCCGCACCCGCCTCCGCCGCCCCCGCGCTCCCAGCCGGAGCGCAGCTCAAGGTGGAGGGGATCAGCGCCTTCACCACCCCGAACAAGGACTTCTACCGCGTCGACACCGCGCTCGTCGTCCCCAAGGTCGACGCGGACACCTGGAGGCTCCGCATCCGCGGCAAGGGCGTCACCCGCCCGCGCACCTACACCTTCCAGGAACTCCTGAACCGGCCCCTCATCGAGCGGGACATCACCTTGACCTGCGTCTCCAACGAGGTCGGCGGCCCCTACATCGGCCACGCCCGCTGGCTCGGCGTACGCCTGGACGACCTGCTCAAGGAGTGCGGCGTCAAGGCACCGTCCCAGGGCGGCAAAGCCGACCAGCTGGTCGCCCGCTCGGTCGACGGCATGACGCTCGGCTCACCGGTCGAAGACGTGATGGACGGCCGCGACGCGATCCTGGCCGTCGGGATGAACGGCGAACCCCTTCCCTTCGACCACGGCTTCCCCGTCCGCATGCTCGTCCCCGGTCTCTACGGGTACGTGTCGGCCTGCAAGTGGATCCAGGAGATCGAGCTCACCACCTTCGATTCCTACGACCCGTACTGGGTCAAGCGCAAGTGGGCCCGCAAGGCGCCCATCAAGACCCAAGCCCGCATCGACACCCCCAAGCCCTTTGGCCGGCCCACGGGCGAGCTGGTGACGGTGGCCGGCGTCGCCTGGGCCCAGCACCGCGGCATCGACCGCGTCGAAGTCCGGGTCGACGACGGCCCCTGGCAGACCGCCGACCTCGCCCCCCAGGCGAACAAGGACACCTGGCGCCAGTGGTCCTTCCCCTGGAAGCCGACACCGGGCGGCCACAACCTCACCGTCCGTGCCACTGACGGCACCGGCCAGGTCCAGACCGAAGAACGCACAAGGACCATCCCCGACGGCGCCAGCGGCTGGCACAGCGTCTTCGTCACCACGTAAAACCCCGGCCGGTAACGACCAAGGCTTTTCGCCGCGGCCCCAGCCGCGCATCTCACCCCTTGCGTATTTCTGAGAACACAACAGGAGATTTTGATCATGTCGAACACCCTGCGTTTCCGTCGTACCGCTCTCGCCGTCGCCACGGCGGCCGTCCTGCCCTTCGCCCTTGCCGCCTGCTCCGACTCCGGGAGTGACTCGGCCTCCTCCGACAAGAGCAGCGAAGCTCCCGCCGCCTCCCAGCCGGCTACCCCGGATGCTTCGATGGCGATGGACAAGCCGTTCGGCCCGGCCTGTTCGGGCGTCCCCGCCGACGGCGCGGGCTCCTTCGACGGCATGGCCAAGGACCCGGTCGCCACCGCCGCCTCCAACAACCCGGCCCTGTCCACGCTGGTCACCGCCGTCAAGCAGGCCGGCCTGGTCGACACTCTCAACAACGCCAAGGACATCACCGTCTTCGCCCCGACCAACGACGCCTTCGCCAAGATCCCGAAGGCCGACCTGGACAAGGTCCTCGCCGACAAGGCCATGCTCACCAAGATCCTGACCTACCACGTCGTCGGCGAGAAGCTCACCCCGAAGCAGCTGGAGAGTGGCTCCTTCGACACCCTGGAGAAGACCAAGCTCACCACCAGCGGCTCCGGCGAGGCCTACAAGGTCAACGACGCCTCGACCGTCGTCTGCGGCAACGTCAAGACCGCCAACGCCAACGTCTACATCGTCGACACCGTCCTCATGCCGAAGTAGCCCACACGCGTGCTGAGCAACCACGTGTGGGCCGGCGCCACCTCCCCTGGGGAAGCCGGCCCACACACCGCCCTGACATTCGACTGTGCAAGGCCCACACCAGGCACCGGTTCACGCTGCCGCGCGCCGATCTGGCTGGCGGTGTCGACCTACCGCTCAGGGCTGCCAGGGCGACGCAGGCTCTTCGGCTGGCTACCCACAGCCGCGACAACCGGTCGTGACATCACGACAGCGAGCACGTTCTCCAGGGCAAGAACAGGCGCAGAGCGGTCACGTCCTGCGGCGTGGTGTAGGGGATCATGCGTTGTGCGTTCCGCCTCAGGGTCCCTGACGATCTTCGCCAGTGTGCGGCCACAGAGCCGCCCTGCTCATCGAAGGCGGCGAACCCGAGGACCAGGAGCGCTGCGCCCAACCTTCGGATTCCGGTGCCTTGATCGGCTACACCACGTGGCGGGGCACCATCCGCAGAGACCTACTCCGGAGAGGCGCCACGCATTCTACGTGGTGCGTCGTCAGAAACAGATCCAGCGAAAACCAGTGGAAGATAATCGCAGTTCAGAGCCTTGCAGACCTGACCTCGCGACGTAGGTGATGTGCGCGATGGGCGCTGCGTGCGTGAGCGTGACGCCGGTTTCCTGCACCGAACCTACCTGGACCGCGGCCCAGCGCGGCTGCCTTCTCTCGACGTCAACAGGGCCAGACATGCGGCCACTACAACATCCAGAACCACTCACCCCTGCGCCGAGGCCGCCCAGCCGTCCTTCTCCCCACACCAGCTGGTGAGGCGCTTCGACGAGCGGCTGGGATCCGTCGGCAAGGTGGACCGTGCGGCGCCGGCCCGGCACCGCACGCTGGAGGCGGCGATCGACTGGAGCTACGAGCTCTGCTCGACGCAGGAGCGTGTGCTGTGGGCGCGGGCCTCGGTGTTCGCCGGCCGGTTCGGCCTGGAAGCGGCCGAGGGTGTCTGCTCGGGCGAGGACCTGCCGCGCGAGCAGGTCCCGGAGGGGGGCCAGCCGGACCGAAGCCGGGGCGCGGCCCTCGTGGCGGCCTTCTGGTGGCAAAGGCTGCCAGCCCAGTCACGCCTGCATGGCCCGCCAGCTGTCTAGCTATAAAACTGCCGGACGTTGGTTACACATGGGTCTCTGAATAGACGGAGATCTGCCATGCCCCCTTCGCCGCAACAGCAGCAGGACCGCCAGGCCCAACATCGGCTGGCGGTCCTACGACACGCCGAGGAAGTCACCGGGAACGTCGCGCTGACCTGCCGCTACTACGGAATCAGCCGCACCTGCTTCTACAAGTGGCAGCGCCGGTACCAGGACGAGGGCCTCGAGGGCTTGCGGGATCGCTCCAGCAAGCCCCGCCACTGCCCCCACGCCACCGAGGCCGACGTCGTCAACAAGATCGTCTACCTGCGGAAGCACTACCACTTCGGCCCGATGAAGATCAAGATGTACCTGAAGCGGTACCACGACATCGACATCGCCTGCTCCGCCGTCTACCGCATCCTCAAAAGGCTCGGGATGAACCGTCTGCCGGCCTCTGGGGTGTTGTTGGTCGCGATGCCCCCCACTCAGGTAGCCGGGGGCGGCGCGCCCGCGGCATGCCTGGCGTGGCTCTCGTGCGAGAGGGCCGCCTGTCGGGAAGCCGGGGAGTCAGGCACCACCGCGATGCTGATTTGCGCGGACATCCTGACCGGCGACGAGGTTTTCGCCGACGTCCACCCCTTCCGGGAGATCCCCGGCGGCTTCGAGATCACCTGCAAGCACATCGACGCTAACCCGCCCGTACCCGGCCTCGCCCTCACGGCGGAGGAGGCCGAGACGGCCCCCTTCCGTGAGAACGCCACCGACGACAGGCCCCCCATGGTCAACATCCTCGTCGAGGACGCCGGCCTGATCAGGCTGAACTTCGGCACCAGGCAGGAGTACCTCGAGCACGCCCGCGCTTACCTCCAGGCGGTCGCGGCGAAACTGGAGAAGACCGACCCCGACCGGGTCGCCCCCTTCAAGGAGGGGGCGACCACCCTTGTCAAGGAGATCGCCGCGGACTTCCACAACCGCGACTTCTACACCACACGAAGCCGTGCCGAGGACGGTCTGATCGCCTCCCTGCACTACGACGACACTGACCTGAACGTCTCATACCTGACGGTCTTCAAGGGCGGCCTGGTCACCAAAAGCTCCTGACCGACGCCGCCCCGAGCGCCCTCCAGCCGGGGCCGGGCGCTCGTCCACGCCCAAGGTCGAACTTTCACTCCCCTCGGATGGATGAAGCGGCGGCCCTCCCGCCCGGCCGTGTCGCGCCGGGCGGGGTGACCCTGGAAGGGGCGACTGCGGAAGGAGACCCCGGGATGGCGCTCAGGCCGCCGAGTCGGTGCCAGGCCCGGCCGCGCTGCGCGCGGGGGTGGCCTACGAGCAGAAGTTATGGACAGGGTTTGGACTTGTCCGTTGTCCATGAGGTGAGGCACAGGGGTGGCCCGCGTGTCGGATGACAGAGGGATGTCGTCCACGGCGCGGTCATCATCAGCGCCATCGAGACCGCGTGGCGGCAGGTCCAGCGCGGCTTCTCCAGGTTCGCGAAGTCGGGACCGGCTAACCCTGTTCGGCGAGGGTCTCTGTGACGACCTTGCTCAGCAGCTCCCGCGTCTGTTTGTTGAAGACCTCGACGAAACCATCGGCGTGGGCATCGTCGAGGCCATCGGCCTCGTGGCCGTGGACGGCCGGGACCGAGTCGAATGAAGTCCCGACCGGCTTGCTCTCCTGGGCCTGTGCGGCACCGGAGAAGGACAGGGCCGCACCGGCGAGGGCAATTACTGCCATGACGCGTTTCATGTTGCTCATGGCCTGCCAACGATCACAGTCATGACAGGTCACGGCGGGGGGCAGGGTGCCGCCGCGCAGGCAATGACGGCTACCGGGTCCGACGTGCAGCGGGTGCGTCGGACCGGTCGGGGCCCAACCAAGGCCGGCGAGTCCGACGCCCGAACGACGACGACCCGACCCCGGGCGGAAGCCGTCACTCACACGAGCCCCGCGGCAACCCGCTTGGGCAGGAAGCCGCCTCAGCGCCTCCCCCCGGCCCCGTCTAGGCGGCGTATTGAGTAGCGATCATCACGTGGTCCGGGTGAGGTCCTTGAGCCAGATCATCGAGGCGCGTAGGTGGAGGCCGGCGAGATAGCTGTCCGGGGTTTTGTCGTACCGGGTAGCGATACCTCGCCAGGCTTTCAGCCGGTTGATCAGGCGCTCGACGGTGTTCCGCTCCTTGTAGAGGTCCGCATCGTGGCTGACGGGCCGGCCGCCTCTAGAGCCTCTCTTCTTGCGGTTGGCGGCCTGGTCCTTCTTCTCCGGGATGACCGCCTTGATGCCGCGTTTGCGCAGGTGGGCGCGGTTGCCGCGAGAGGAGTAAGCCTTGTCTCCGGCAACCGCATCCGGCCGGGTGCGGGGGCGGCCGACGGACCCGCGGACCCGTATCCGCCCCAGCACGGGGACGAACTGCGGGCTGTCCGCAGCCTGGCCTGCGGTCAGGACGAACGCCAGCGGGCGGCACTTGCGGTCGGCGGCGAGGTGGACCTTGCTGGTCAACCCACCCCTCGACCGCCCGAGGAGCGCGGCCTTCAGTCGGAGTTTGCGTCGGCGCTGGATGCGCCATCGCTGTTCTCGCTCGGGATCGACTTCGGTGTCCTGCCCGGTTTGTTCGTCGCGGCCGCCCCCTTTGACCTGCTCTTCTCCACTGCGGCGGCTTTCTCCAGAGCGGTGACGACGTCTTGGCCCAGGTGCATCCCGGCAGCGTCGTGGTGGGCACGGGCAGTGGTGGAGTCGATGCTGACCAGGGACAGGTCCACCTCGCCCCGTTTCGCAGCTTCCGTGATCAGGCCCTCCAGCAAGGCCTCGAAGACACCAGCGTCACGCCATTGCCGGAAACGGTTGTGGACGGTCGACCAGGCGCCGAACTCCTGCGGCATCTCCCGCCACTGCCCGCCCGTCCTGAACCGCCAGATCACGCCCTCGAACTGCTGCCTCAGTCGGTCGGGATACGGCCCGTACCCGCCGATCGGCAGGTACGGACCGATGAACTCCCACTCTGCATCCGTCAGTTGCACTCGCGTCACGCAAGAACATCTACCGGACCCCGACCCGCCACGCAGACGAATCCCGCAGATTGATCACGAGTGAATACGCCGCCTAGAACGGCCGGACGTCCCACCTCTGCGTGGAATCGCCGTCGTCACACTCTTCGAGAGTGACGTGGCTTTCGCTCTTCAGGTCGGTGAGGCAGGAGTTTTTGTACGCAGTGTTCGACAGTTGCAGGTTCTCGAACTGGGTGGTGCGGTTGTCGACGCCCCAATACGTTTCGTCCCGGACGTCCTCACAACGGCCCGCGCTCAGCGTGTCGCCGCCGTCGGCAGCAAGGCAATCGCCACCCCAGAGGAACCTCGCCGAGTCGAAGCCCCCGCTCGCATTCGTGTACCGCTGCAGCATGAGGCGCTGGCCGCCATGATCCGTGCAGTCAGTCGCGTGCGCGAGGCTGTCGGCCTCCATTTGCAGGCACCGACCCGTCGCCTTGTTCACAAGGCGAACCGGCCCGTACTGGTCATCGGCCTGAGCCGCCGTGGCGGTCCCCGCGATCAGTGCAACGGCCACAGCGGTGACAGCGGCGCGCCAACGCCGCTGGTGGGTTCGGCTCATGTGGGTGCTTCCTTTCGAGTGCGGACAGACCGCCGAAACGGATCAATTGGTCTAAGTCAGGCACCCGGCCGCAGGTTACGGGCCGTGATCAACAAGTGCATGACGATCGGTCCACCCCAGCCGAACCAACACGCCGAAGCCAGGATCGGCGCTGGACGGTGAAGGACGACACCTCGCCGTCGCCGACGGCACGTACGAGAGCAGCAGCCGGGGCAGTCCCAGACGAGCGGATCGAGCCCGGCGGCGGCCGTGGACATCGTGTGTGCCCGGTGACTTCGACCGGCCCAAGCGCGTTGGAGGACTTGTGAGTACCCAGCCGGGCTCAGGAGCGGGTGCCGGGCGGGACCGCGCGGCGGGGTCGGCCGGTCATGGTTGGGCCACGGCCGGCCCCGCCGGCATCGACCCCTACGTCCGCCAACTCATCGACCAGATTGTCCAGGCCGTACGCGACGGCGACGATCCGCGGATCCGGGACCTGCTTGCACGACTCGCGGCGGTGGCCGACACCAACGCCCTGCTGCACCTGCGCCGGCAGCTGTACGAAGATGTGCCCGTGCCGGGCTCCGGCCGCTGACAGAACCCGTGTCGCCGACGCCTGAATCCGATCGCGTCCGACACTCCCGTGGTGATCATCGGCAGGCGACCACCGCTAGGCCGCAAGCGTGGAGGCCCGCAGCCAGCCCCTGAGATCGTTCTCTGCGATAGCCGCTGTCCCGGTGGCCGGCACTGGTGTGGCGGGGTCCGGCAGGCCGGGGTGGGTGGGCCTGCCGGACCGGTGGCACGGGCCGGTCCTGTCACCGGGGTCCGGATGCCACGGAGTGCTCTTCGAAGACCACCGGGGCAATGGGGGGAAAGCGCCGGTGTGCGGTCTCGGGTTGGGCACTCTCAGCCTTCTCAACGAGGCGGGACGGAAACGGTTCTGCACACAAGTGCGGGGCCGGTGCGCGGGAACCGGCCCGGGGTCTGTTCGTTGACGGATGCGGGGATGCACCCCGTGCCCGGCTTTCCGAGCAGCCGGGTACGGGCCCTGAGCGAGCGGCTCGGATGCCCCGGGGTCCGTCGGACGAAGAAGAGCCGTCCGGTAGCCCCCGGGGCTTTGCCTGATCTTCGGCAAGCACGGTGCCGCCGCTCAAGTCGGCGAATGCCGAAGTCCGGCTGGGTACGACGAAGCCGCCGCGACCACTGACACACCTCGTGTCGCCGAGCACCGACACTCCCGTGTCGCCCGACACCGCGGCGGGACCGGCATCGGCGCCGGGCAGGTGCAGGTGGGGTCGTGTGGCTGCGGATGCGGGTCATTGGTCTGCTGCCGGGTGTCGTGGGGCGGGTTTAGGCTGTGGTCATGCCTCTTCACGCCCGCCTCGCTCCCGGCTGCCGCCCTCATGGCTGCCGGGCGCCCGCGCGGCGTGTCCACGGCCGCCGGGTGCGGTACGTGATCGGCTCCGAGCGGGGCCAGGTCAACGGCATGCGATGGCTGTGCGCTCCGCGCACCGTGCGGGGCGTCTGAGGGAATCTTCCCTCCCACCGTCTCCCGCCATCCCTCACCCGAGCACCACACGGACCCCCGTCTGCGTCCGGCTCGCCCACCGCTGGGCTTCACCGGCTGCCGTCCCGCTGAATCCGCGGCCGCCCCGTCCACGGCTGGTGGCCGCAGCCCGGCCCCGTGGCGGCACGTGGAGAGCGGTTCGAGGGAATGCGGTGCGCTACGACAGCCCAGATCCGTAGCTGACCCTCCTCTGCGACCAGCCCGCTCGGCGATCGCACTGATCCGAAGGTTCCGGGTTCACACCCATGCCGACATCCCCGACGCACCCACCCCGCACAACGACCACCGATACCGATTCCGCTGAAGTGCTCGCGCGGCATGCGGGAGGGGGTGGGAAGCTGCCTCTTCCGCCGCTGCTGGCGCTGTCCATGGCGGCGTTCATCACGCTGTTGACCGAGGCGCTGCCCGCGGGCGTCCTGCCGGAAATGGCCCGCGACCTGTCGGTCGGCGAACCCGCGATGGGCCAGGCGATCACGGTCTACGCGATCGCCACCGGCCTCGCGGCCATTCCCCTGGCCAAGGCGACGGCGTCCTGGAGGCGCAAGCGGCTGCTCCTGTCGGCCGTGAGCGTGTTCGCCGTCGCCAACACGGTCACGGCGATCTCCTCCAGTTACCCGATCACTCTGATGTTCAGGGTCCTCGCGGGCATCGCAGCCGCTGCGGTCTGGGCCGAACTGGTCGGCTACGCACGCCGCCTGGCACCATCCCACCTCCAGGGCCGGGCGATCGCCGTCACCCTGGCGGGCATTCCGCTCGCACTCTCCCTGGGCATCCCCCTGGGCACGCTCCTCGGAGGCCTGATCGGCTGGCGGCCGACGTTCGCCCTGGTGACCCTGATCGCCCTCGTCCTGCTGGGGTGGATCGGCACAGCGGTCCCCGACGCCCCGGGGCAGCTCCCCGGAAACAGGCAACCCGTCCTGTGCGCCCTGCGCCTTCCGGGAGTGGCGGCCGTCCTGCTGGTGACCGCCGTCTACGTGCTGGCCCACAACGTCCTCTACACCTACATCGCCGCTTTCCTCGATGCCCGCGGCCTGGGCGGCTCCCGCGAGAGCGTGCTGCTGGTCTTCGGACTCGCCTCCATGGCCAGCGTCTTCGTCACGGGCGCTCTGGTCGATCGCCAGCTGCGGACCCTGACCGCCACCGCCACGGTGCTGTTCCTGACCGCGTCCGTCGTGCTGATCACCTCGGCCGGGAGCCTCGTGATGGTCTACGGGGCGATGGTGCTGTGGGGGCTGGGCTGGGGCGGGGTCGCCACCCTGCTGCAGACCGCGGTCACCGACGCGGGAGGAGACCGGGGGCAGGCCCTATTCGTCACCGTCTGCAATTCGTCCATCGCCGGCGGCGGTGCGATCGGCGGCATCCTCCTGGGCGCCGTCGGCCCCGCTTCCTTCCCGTGGACCACCCTGGCTCTCCTGGCCCTGGCACTGGCCGTCGTGATCACCGCACGAGCACACGGCTTCCCCGCCCGCCGGACACCGCCCTCGCCGCCGCCCGCCGGCGGATGACCCCACACCGACGTACACACGCGGCGCCCACCGCACCGGCCGCCCCGAACGCCGGTGCCCCCGCAGGGAAATCCCCCGATGGGGCGCTCCTGCCCAGGCCCCTCACGCGGTCGCGTGCCGCAGATCAGTTACCTCGCGCCAATCGACGCTATCCATCTCATAGCGGCGAAGATAGTGACTTTGTGGACGTCTGGACCTGGGGCCGTCCGATCTGCATCCGACGCGGGCGTCCGGCCCCCGGTGCCCGCCCGCTACGAAGACGAACAGGAGACATCCATGAGCACGAACGACCCGGCGCCGCCCCCGGCCCCCGACCTGTCGGCGGCGCGTCGGCGCAGCGCCGAGCTGGAGGAGCGGATCGGCGCGGATCCGGGGCGGTTCAGGGTACTGACCGGGGACCGGCCGACCGGGCGGCTGCACCTGGGGCACTACTTCGGGACGCTGCAGGGCCGGGTACGGCTCCAGGACCTGGGCGTGGACACCTTCGTGATCGTGGCCGACTACCAGGTGCTCACCGACCGGGACGTGGCCGACCGCCTCGGCGAGCACGTCGAGGAGCTCGTGCTCGACTACCTGGCCGCCGGGATCGACCCCGAACGCTCCACGGTCTTCGCGCACAGCGCGCTGCCCGCCCTCAACCAGCTGCTGCTGCCCTTCCTCTCCCTGGTGTCGGTCGCGGAACTGCGCCGCAACCCGACCGTCAAGGACGAGATCGCGCACTCCCGGCAGGCCTCGGTGAGCGGGCTGATGTTCACCTACCCGGTGCACCAGGCCGCCGACATCCTCTTCTGCAAGGCCGGGGTGGTGCCCGTGGGGCAGGACCAGCTCCCGCACCTGGAGGTCACCCGCACCATCGCCCGCCGTTTCAACGAGCGCTACGGGGCGACCGGGCCGGTCTTCCCCGAGCCCGAGGCCCTGCTGTCGGCCGCCCCGCTGCTGCTCGGCAAGGACGGCACCAAGATGAGCAAGTCCCGGGGCAACGCGATCACCCTGTCGGCCACCGCCGACGAGACCGCCCGGCTGCTGAAGGGCGCCAAGACCGACGCGGTCCGCCGCATCACCTACGACCCGGCCACCCGCCCCGAGGTCTCCAGCCTCGTCCTGCTCGCCGCACTGTGCCAGGGCCGCGACCCGCAGACGGTCGCGGAGGAGATCGGCGACGGCGGCGCCGCCCAGCTGAAGAAGGTCGTCACCGAGGCCGTCAACGACCACTTCGCCCCGCTGCGGGCCCGCCGTACGGAGCTCGCGGCCGACCGCGGCCACGTACGGGACGTCCTGCGGCGCGGCAACGAGCGCGCGAACGCGGTTGCCGAGACCACCCTCGCCGAGGTCCGCACCGCGATGGGGACCCTCTACTGATGACCCGCGTCCCGGAGTGGCTGCGGCACACCGTCCGGATCCGGGCCGTCCCGATGGACCGCACCCTGGTGGCACGTGGCGTTGTGGGCATGCTGGTGCCGCTGGCTCTGGGCCAGGCGGCCGGCCGGCCCGACCTGGGAGCGGCGGCCGCTCTCGGCGCCTACGGCGCGGCGGTCGACGATTCCTCCGCCCCCTGGCGCACCCGCGCCCTCACCCTGCTCCTGCCCCAGCTCGGCGGCGCGATCGGACTCGCCCTGGGCCGGCTCACCGACGGACAGGCGTGGGCGCAGATCCTGTTGGTCGCGTTGGTTGCCCTGGTCTCGGGGCTGATGTCGACGGTGGGCCGGATCAGCGACATGACCGCGCTGGTCCTGCTGCTCGCGACCGCCATGGGCCTCGGGCTGCCCACCGCCCCGCCCTGGTGGCAGGTACCCCTGCTGTTCCTGCTCGGCGGCATCCCGCTGATGCTCCTCTCCCTGGCCGACGCACTGCGCCATCCCGGGAGAGCAGAACGGCGGGCCGTCGCAGGGGCGCTGCGCAGCGTCGCCGACCTCCTCGACGCCACCGGGGACACCTGGATCGAATGCCGCCACCAGGTGACCGAGGCCATGGACGCCGCCTACGACACCGTGATCGTCCGCCGCCTCTCCCCACCGCGCCCGGGCGGTAGCACGGCCCGTCTGGCCGGCCGACTGGACTCGCTCGTCGAGGTCATCGCAGCAGCCCCTGCCATGGATGCCCCGCCGGCGTACGCCGACGTGGTGCGCCAGGTCGCCGACGCCGTCGAGGCGGATGCCGGTACGGTGCCGGTCACTCGGCCGCCCGCCCCGCAGGAACCGGCCTGGCGCGCCCTGCACGCCGCCGTCACCGCACTCGCCGAGCCGGACCAAGAGCCGGCCGACCGGACGCCCATCCTCCCGATGCACCCCACGCCCGTGCGCCGCCTCACCGAAGCACTGGCCGCACGCATCGGCGACCCGGTGGCCCGGCGCTACGCCCTGCGCCTGACGGCATGCCTGGCAACCGCCCAGGCGGTCGCCTCGTTCAGCGGCCTGCCGCACTCCGGCTGGCTGGTCCTGACCGTCGCCCTGGTGGTGCGGCCCGGTCTGGGCACCGTGCCGGCCCGGCTGGTGACCCGCGCCGCCGGGACCATCGCCGGAGTCCTGATCGGGCTGGCCGTCATCGCCATCTGCCCCGCGGGCTGGTGGCGCATCGCCGCCACCGTCGTCCTGACCGGCCTTCTCCAGGCGTACGCCCGCCGCAACTACGCCCTGCAGACCCTCTTCCTCACCCCGGTCATGCTGCTGCTCGCCGACCCGCTCGGCCAAACAGGCTCCACCGTCCCCCAAGCACGCCTGCTCGACACCGTGATCGGCTGCGCCATCGCCTTCGTCGTCGGCTACCTGCTGTGGCCCGAGGACACCCGCGCCAGAGTGGACCACCGGCTGGCGACCGCCCACGAGACCATCGCCGCCTACGCCGACACACTGGAACACGACAGTGATGCCGCAACTCTCCACACCCTGCGCCGGCGCATCCACGGCGACCTCGCCGCCGTCCGTAACGAACTGATCCGTCTACGCACCGACCCGCGCCACCACCACACCCTCCAAGCGCGGCAGGACGACCTCGCCTACGCGGACGCCGCGATCACCCGCCTCACCAGCCTGGCCGCCACGGGGCAGCACAGCACTCCGCCGGCGACTCAGGAGATGACCCGAGACCTGTCCGCGGAGCTGCGCCGACGAGCCGAGCGGCTGCGAGAACACCGGCCCCGCCGAGTGCGCAGCCCGCGCTGACCCACCTCGCACCAGCCACTGAGCCAGGCCCTTGTCGTCGACAGCGCTGGGGCCAATGGAGGTATTCAGCGGCGTCTCAACCCGAGCCACCATGACCAACACCGTACATTTGCACAGATGTCGGCCACAGAGCGTACTACTGCGAATCGGTATCCCGAGCGGGTCACCTACGAACGGGACGCGGTCTACGCGATCCTCGACGAGGCCCTCGCTGTCCATGTCGGTTTCAACACCGATCTCGGCCCGGTGGTCATCCCCACCCTCCACATGCGGGTGGGCGACCAACTGCTCCTGCACGGATCCGCGTTCGGCCGATTCATCACCACCGCCGCGTCCGGCGCGCCGCTGTGCGTGACCGCGACCCTGATCGACGGCGTGATCCTGGGCAGAGCCTCCTCCCACCACTCGGCGGCCTACCGCTCCGCCATGATCTTCGGGACCGCCACGGCGATCGAGGACGAGCAGGAACGCGCCGACGCCCTCGCCGACGTCGTGGAGAGCGTCATCCCGGGCCGGCTGTCCGGCCCGCATGCCGCCCGACGCCCCAACGTCGAGGAAGCCCGGTACACGGCCTGCCTGACCATGCCGATCACGGAGTTCTCGATGAAGGTCCGCGAGGGCTTCGCCCGGGACGAACCCAAGGACGACCACGTCGAATCCTGGGCGGGCTGGATCCCGCTGACCACCACCCCCGGCACCCCCGTCCCCGACGCGATCACCGGCGACCGCTTCCCCGCCCCCCACTACGACCCGTCCATCCACCGCTTCCGCCAGAACTGACCACCCCCGGACGGAGAACCCTTCATGAGCACTCCCGAGGAACGACTGGCCGAAGCCGGCCACGCCCTGCCGACGATCGCCACGCCCGTGGCCTCCTAGGCCACGGAAGCCGCCCGCCAGTGCGCCCTGAACGCCCTGGCCGCCCTGAAGTCCGCCGTCGGGGACTCTCGGCCGTCAAGCAGGTCGTCAAGCGCCGTCGTCAGCAGCGCGGTGATCACGACGAGGGTGATGAGCTGGCCGCGGTTGTTGCGGCGGGGCAGACAGACGCCGAGGGCGATCACGGTGATGGCCAGGGTGGCGAGGAGGAACCACAGGATGACGCCAGGGATGCTGGCCGTCGCCTGCGTGAGCCGTTCCTCCCGCTCCTCGGACCGCTTGTTGTCAGCGGCGATGAGCATGCCAAAGACCGGCTTGCCCTCCACCTCACGGAAGACCCGGCGGAGATCGGTGGACCACACGCTGGGCGCCGCCGAGCCGTGCCCGTCGGCCATCGCGGGCCACTCCTGGGTGCGTACGGCACGCGCGTAGCAGACCGCGTCCGCCTGGACCTCGGCCCGCTGCGCCGCGGGTGCGTACTCGGCGGATTCGACGAGCTGGTCGACGGCGCGGGCTTCGCCGCGCGCGGCGACCTCGGCCTTGCCGTAGGAGCCGTTGGCGGTGACCAGGACGAAGGCGAGCAGTAGCACGGTTAGCGTGAGCAGCGGCCCGACCAGATCCTTCACGGCCATGCCGGTGTCGTCGTCCTCGTTGAGGAGCCGCGGGCGCAGGTAGCGGTTGGCGGCGAGGCCGGCGAGCAGGGCGAGTACGGCTACGACGATGACAAGGACCACGGACGGACACCTCCGGGGAGCAAGAGAGAAGGCCCCGGGTGTGCGGGGCGCCGGGATCATGTCCCGCGCGGTGTGCCGCCCCCAACAGGGGAAACGTCTCCTCACCTCCGAATGAGGGACACCCTGTATGCCAGACGCTCCAACCCCCGCCTGCCCTGGCAGCCCATGCAGCGGGCCTGTCCAAGCCCAGGCCGCACGTCCGCCAGCTGCCCGGTCAACGTATGCAGAGCTGCGCCGGGGGCTGGCCGGACGGGTGGAGGCGAGCCCCAGGCGGGTTCGTCGTGCCGCGCGCCGCGCTCAGTCGTAGAGGAGGGAGGCGGAGGTGGTGGTCGGGCCTTGGCGGTCGGGTGTGGTGTAGGCGAAGTTGAGGACGGTACGCCGTACCCCCGGGCGTTCGAGTGGGGTGACTCGGTGGGCGGTGAGGTCGCTGCGCAGGAGGTATCCGTCGGCCGGCTGGTGGTGCACACGCCGGGTGCCAGGTGCGTCGAGGGCGGCGAGATCACTGCGGCCTGGGTGGAATTCGAGGAGTCCGCCGTCGGTGGGGCGGGGTGGGGCTTCGAGGAAGAGGACCAGGGCGAGGGGGTAGTCGTCGGTGTGTGCGCCGTGGGTGTCGCCGGGCCGGTGCAGGACGTTGAGGACGTGGCGCTCGACGGGTTCGTGGACGGCGACGACGGTCTCGTCCAGGAGCGAGGAGAGCAGCCGCATCACACCCTGGTCTTGGTAGGTCTGTGTGATGAGGGGTGAGGTGCGGGCGATGTGGTCTCCGCCGAGGGTGGTCATGTGGCGGGGGCTGTCGTCCATGCACGGCATGCGGAAGTCCCGCCGCACGGCGTCCGCCTCGAGCCGTCCGGCTTCGTTTCCGAGCTCGGTGAGTCCGGCGGGGCTGATGAGCTGGGGCAGGGGGAGGTAGCCGTCGGCGGTGAACTGCCGGCGCAGGGATGTCCAGCGCGGGGATACGGGCAACGAGAACACGGCCGATGCATCCCTCAGGCCCGGAAGGGACAAACCCGGCCTCGACCATCTGGATGCGTCCGCCCGCCGGACTGACCGGGTCGTCTCCGATCGGTCCGCCGGGCGAACCGCTGCCCGGGAAAGGCCCAGCAGGCCGGCCCCCGAAACCAGCTGTCGCGGCCAGGTGTCAGGTGGCGGGCCGCGTGGCGTGCGGGCTGCCGGCAAGACCTGAGATGTCCCGCTGCAGGGTGGCCTGGAGTGGTCTTGATCTTGGGTCGGAGCGGTGGCTGGATGGCGGGGTTGGCCCGGGGCGGCAGCGGCGCGACGGCCGCGGGACCGAGGCGACGGGATGGGGTGGTCGTGGCGGTGCGGGGTGTGGACGTGCTGGTGGTCGGGGCCGGGGTGGTGGGCCGTTCGATCGCGTTTGCACTGGCCGCGGCGGAGCCGTCCGTGCGGGTCGTACTGGCCGGCGCGGCCGGCGGCTCGGGGGCATCGCGTGCGGCGGGCGCGATGCTCGGCGCTCTCGGCGAGGTCACCGATCTGGCCACACGGACCCGGCACGGGCGGTTGCGCACCGAACTTGCGGTCACGGCAGCCGCCCGGTGGCCGATTTGGCGGCAGCAGGTACGCGCCCGCGCGGGCACCGGTGCCCCGCCGGGGGACGGATACGGCTCCGGCACGTTCGTCATCCTGAACGCAGCCTCCTCGGCTCTGGACGACGCCTCCTTCACCGCGATCAGCCGGGCTGCGGCCGAGCACAGGCTCAGGTGTCGTGCGACGGTCCCGTCGGACATCCCCGGGCATCATCCGCTGGACAACGACCGTGCCCTGCGCGCCTGGTACCTCCCCGAGGAGGGCTTCCTCGACGCCCGGGCCTGGCTGACCACCCTGGACGCCGCCCTGGCCGCTCTCCCGAACGTGACCCGCACACCGGCCGGCACCCTCACTGCCCCGCCTGCCGACGGCTACCTCCTCGATACCCCCGCCGGCGCCTTCCGCGCCCCGCGCGTAGTGGTGGCGGCCGGCGCCTGGACCACCCCGGTCCTCCAAGCCGTGGACCCGCACCTGCCGGTGGTACCGGTCCTGGCCGCGGCCGGGACCGCCCTGACCGTCACCGGGCAGGAACCCCTTCCCGCGGTGATCCGCACCCCGAACCGGGCCTACGCCTGCGGGCTGCACACCGTCCCGCAGGCAGACGGGTCCCGCTACATCGGCGCCAGCGCCCATCCCAGCCTGACCCCGGTCCCCCGTCCCACGGCCGGAGCCTTGCGCTTTCTCCTCGATGCCGCGCTCGGCCAGCTCGACCACCGTCTGGCCACAGCCGCTGTCGTGCGCGCCCATCACGGCAACCGGCCCATCGCCCTGGACGGGCACCCCGTCATCGGCCCCACCCCCAAAGACGGCCTGTGGGTGGCCTCGGGCACCCACCGCGACGGACTCCATCTCTCCCCCCTCATCGCGACCGCCCTGGCCGACGCCCTCCTGGCCCCCACTGACACCGCCGCGGCCCTGCCCGGGCCGCTCGCCGCATTCACACCTTCCCGCCCGCTGATCACGGATCTCACCGCCAAGGAGGCGGCCACCGAGGCCGCAATACACCACGGGGCACTCGCGGCCGAAGCCCGCATGCGCCCGCCCCTGACCGGGGCGTGGCCCCGGATGCTGGCCGACTCGTACCAGGTCCTCATGGAGAGCGCGTACGCGGCCATGCCCGACGGGTACGTCCCGCCTCCGGACCTTGCCCCCCTGGCCTACGAGGAGAGCGGGCCGGCTCTCGCGGAACTGGCCGCCGCCCACCTCGACCGCCACAGCGCCCATTTCGGGTAGGCCGACGCCAGACCCCTGCGTCCGACGGCACGGCCGCAGCGTTCCGCCGTTCCGCGCCGGGCATGGTCGTGGCCACACCGGCCCGAGGGCGGCGGGGTCAAGGTCCAGCCGCCCGGCCCGGGCGAACTGAGAGGGGGTGATGGGCTGGTGTCAGGTCAGGAGGAATGCGGCTGCGGTGGTGGCTCCGACGCCGGCGCCGGCGGCGGTCTGGGCGATGCTGTGGTAGGTCAGGGCGACGCGGGACCAGCACACGGCGAGGGTGAGGCCGTAGGCGAGGAGCCACCACGGGGAGTGGGTCACTGCGAGCATCGCGGGGATCGCGGAGGCGACCGCGCTGTCGACGCTGATCTTCCAGACGTGGTTCACGGCCAGCAGGACGACCGTCATGGCCCACAGGGCGACCATCGCCAGGAGGATCCCGGTGGGGGCGTGGCCGAGGATCATGACGATCGAGCCGAGGCCGATGGAAGCCAGGATGACCAGGAAGATCGGGGGCCGCTTCGTGCGGTCGACGATGTTTCGGTCCTCCCACGTGCCGCGCTTGCGCTCCCACTGGATGTAGGCCGCGGGAATGATCCCGGCGCACAGGGCTCCGAGCAGCCCCCAGGGAATACCGCTCCAGTTCCCGGCGGCGGCCAGCCCGATGCCCGGCATGCCGGCGAGCAGGACGTTGCGCGGCTGCAGTACGTCCGTGACGGTCCGGGCCACCGTCGTGCGGTCCGCACGCCCACCCCCCTCAAGGCGGGGCTGCCCGTCCGGCAGGTGTCGGTGCTGGTGTTCGTGTGTGTCGGCAAGCACGGGGCCGTCAGACGGTGTGGCGGTCATGTCCTTCTTCCTCTGCAGCATCGTCGTCGGGCCTACAGTCCCAGCCGTCGCTGTCGCGAGGCGTAACTGTCCAGCGCCTGGCGCAGGTCTTCGCGGGTGAAGTCGGGCCACAGCCGCTCGCAGAAGTACAGCTCCGACTGCGTTGTCTGCCAGGTCAGATACCCCGACAGACGCTGTTCGCCCGAGGTGCGGATCACCAGGTCCGGGTCCGCGAGCCCGGCCGTGCCCAGGTGGGATGCGAACTCCCCCTCCCACCAGGACAGGTCCCCGGCCGACTCCTGTGGCCCCCGGTCGCGGAACTTTTCCGCCAGGGACCGGGCCGCGGCGACGATCTCCCGCCGGCCGTCGTAGGCCACAGCGATATTGGCCTGCACCCCTTCCACCCGCTCGGTGCGCCGCTGCACGTCCTCGAACGCGGCCGCGACCGGCGCGGGCAACAACTCCAGGGCTCCGATCACCCGGACCCGCCAGCGCCGCGCCTCGGCGAGACGCTCGCACAGGCTGATGAACGACTCGTAGAGACCGGCCAGTTCCTGGGGGCTGCGCTGCAGGTTCCTGATGGACAGGATCCACTGCGTCACCATGGCGACCCCTTCCTCCTCGCACCACTGCAGGACATCAGGGATCTTCCCGATGCCGTAGCGGTGCCCCTCGGGCACGCTGAGACCACGCTGGGCAGCCCAGCGTCGATTCCCGTCGAGAACGAGAGCGACATGCGCCGGCACCCCCGGTCGCACAGAGGCAGTGAGTACGGACGGTTCGGTCATGGCGGCTCCCAACCAAAGGCAACGGAAAAGGCAAAAAAGGGAACAGGCCCACGAACAAGGAGGACACGGCACCTCGTGGGACCACGGAATCGCTGCTCCCGGGACCCGGTGCTACGGAAGCTGGATCGGGTCATACCGCCAACTGTGCTGAAGGGACAGGGGCAGTAGGGAGAAGCACGCGACAGGGCGCGTGATCTTCATCCACACGTGTGAATGCGCTGCCTCGCGGCAATGGGCGAACGCAGCTGTGGATGCGTGAGGATCCCCCTACCCTCGGCCGAGGGCGCCCGGGTGACCGACGCGTCCGTCACGTCCTGCCGCAGGAGCCTGCCGGGCATACCGGCCTCGACGGACGGCATCCCGGCGAACTCGGTGTTCGCGCGGCGCACGGTAGCCGCCTGGCTCCATGCGCACGGCACGCTCAGGATCCCCACCGCCCGGCCCGCCGCCACGGCACGCACCAGGGCAACGGGCGGGCAGGCCCCGACGATTCGATTCGACGACCTGCCGCTCCTCCTGGCAGACAACGTCTCCAGCGGCGACGAGTCCGCCGCCGAGAACGGTGTGATGCCGTAACGGCTTCCAGGGCCGACTATCCAGCGGCACTGCGCAAGGGGGGCAGGCTCTTGCGCAGTGTTCCCTTTCCGGGCCATGCCGCGGCCGCACTCGGGGACCGGTACCGCCGCAGGCCTCCGGGGGAGGTTCAGCTGCCCGTGTAGAAGGCGATCACTGCGGCGATGACGTGGTCGACCTCGGCGTCGGTGAGCTCCGGGTAAGCCGGAAGGCACAGCCGCCCGGTGGCCGCGTCCGACCGTTCGGTGACATGGCTGCGGTGGGCGATCTTCTCGAAGGCGGGCTGGTCGGGCAGGAGGTAGGGGTAGACCCGCTCGGCTTCGATGCCCGCGTTCGCGAGGTGGTCGGTGAGGGCGGCGATGTCCTCGCAGCCGAGCGCGTACTTGTAGAAGGCGTGGACGTGCCCGTCCTGGACCACCGGCGTCTCGACGGGCAGTTCGGCGAAGGCGGCCGTGTACCGGCGGGCGATGGTGTTGCGGCGCTCGGTCCACGACGGCAGCAGACCCAGCTCTGCGGTGAGGATCCCGGCGTTGACCTCTCCCAGCCGGGCCCGGTGACCGCGTACGTGATGCAGATGGCGCTCGCCGCGGTCGCGCCCCATGTCGGTCAGCTGGCGCAGCTGCCCGGCGCGCTCGGGGGTGGTGGTGAGGATCGCTCCGGCGTCGTCGAGGCCACCGATGTTCTTTCCCACCCAGAACGAGAAGCAGCCAAAGTCCCCCCACGTCCCCGCGGCCCTGCCCTGCAGGCTGGCACCGGGGGCCTGGGCGCAGTCCTCAATGACGGCCAAGCCGTGCCGGGCGGCGACCTGGTTGATCGCGGGCATGTCGGCCATGTGCCCGTGCAGGTGTACCGGGATCACCGCCCGGGTGCGGTCGGTGACCGCGGCTTCCATCGCTTTCGGGCACAGCGTGAGGGTGGATTCGGTGACATCCACGATCACCGGCACGGCCCCGAGGCCGGCCACCGCGAAAGCGGTCGCGGCGAACGTGGCGGCCGGCACGATCACCTCGTCCCCCGGCCGCGTCCCGGCCGCTTCAAGCGCCAGCACCAGCGCCTGCGTGCAGGACGTCGTGGCCACCGCATGACCGCCCCAGACGTGCGACAGGGTGTCCTCGAGCCGCTCGGTCTGCGGCCCGTAGTGGAACTTCCCGGTGTCGATCACCGCGTCGGTGATCTGGTGGATCGTCTCCCGCAGGGCGGCCACCCGGCGGCCATGGCCCTCGGCCGGGATCGTGACGACGGCGGTACGGTCGGGCAACGTGGTGCTGACCCTCATGGGCGGATCCGATCTGTGTGGCGACGTGCAAAAGCGTTTCTTGATCCAAGTCGGCCACGGCCGACTTACGCCAACGCACCGCGTTCACTCCCCTGGAGGAGCGCATACCGGGGCTTTCGGGAGCACGCCCGCCCAACAACAGGACGGCCGGGTGACCGCGGTGGTCTGTGGGAGCACGCGTGGACCGAGAACGCCGCAGTTCCTGCACTTCGATGCCGAGGTCCCGTCGGATCGGGTGCGATTCCCTGACCGCCCCGCATCCGCCGGGGGGACAGCCTGCGGCCACTTCCCCTCCGAGAGAGCCGCCATGAAGGGCGTCTACCTCGCGGTGATCTCCCTCGGCACCACTCGCGCCTGCCGCAAACGCCGGACCACCCGCTGGAAGCGAGCCTTCCAGGCCTTCGACGGGCGCCTCACCAACAACCGAATCCGACCCTGGAAAAACCCTCTCCATCCGCACCCTGCGCTCACTCCTTCAGGGCTACTCCGTACGGCTTCTGCACGGCACGGGCCTGGGTGCAGCATGATCGGGTTGCCCGAGCGTTCGGGCACCCACACGCAGCCAACCACCAAGGAGCCACGGCATGAGCACAATTGAAGAGCGCGTAAAGAAGCTTGTCTCCGAGCAGCTCAACGTCCCAGTGGACGACGTCACGAACATGAAGTCCTTCGTGGACGACCTTGGGGCGAGCGAACAGGACGTGACCGAGATCCACATGGCCCTCGAAGAGGAGTTCGAGACGGAGATCCCCGACGAGGAGGGTGAAAAGATCACCACCGTCCAGTCGGCGATCGACTACGTCAACTCCCACAAGGCGTCCGCATAGGCAAGGCCGCCTGAGCCGCCGACGGAACCGCGCCCCTTCGGCCATCCGGCCCTTGACCTGGGTACGTTGTGGACTGACGCAGGCGCGGGTTCCGGTCGTGGCGATGTGGCCGCGGGTCCCGCGCAGGCACAGCGAGGCGAAGTGCGCGAGACCGGGGCGGAAGCCGGTACACCAGGTGATCGCGCCGGCTGGCGCGCGCCTGCCGTCTGCCCAGGCGACGCTTTCCTCGGTGAGGTGGCTGAGCATGGGCTTCGCGGAAAGCAGCCCGGCGTCGCGGGCTTCGCGGACCGGGGGTATGGCGACGATGTCGCCGAGGGAGGACACGCCACCGGTGTCGCTGCGGCCGACTTCCAGGGCACGGCGGCGGGCGGTGGCGGCGTCTAGGGGGCCCGGACGTCGATGTCGTCGGCAAGTTAGCGGGGCGGACGCTGGGTGAGCCAGGTCAGGTCGGCCGGAGAGGCGAGGTCTGCGGCGATCTGGGCAACGGAATTGCCTCCGCCGATCACGATCACCCTCTGGCCGGCAAACTCGGCCGGGCTCTTGTACTGCACCGTGTGGAGCTGGTGTCCGGAGAGCTCCCGGCGACCGGGGACAGCAGGGATGAACGGGCGGGTCCAGGTCCCGGTCGCGCTGATGACCGCGCGAGCTTGCCAGCCGCCTGAGTCACTCTCGATGCGGAGGAACTCGATGTCGCGGTGGACGGCTTCGACCCACACGCCGCGCTGGGCCGGCAGCTCGTTTGGTGACACCGGCACGGGGTGCGGTCGACCATCAACGGCCGACAACACGCTCTCGGTGCCGAAAGTCTCTCTCGAGCAGCGGAGTTGGACTGTCAGTAGGGTCTGGTATGCCTGGACGTCTGGCGAGTCTCGAATCATGTGCGGAATATTCTGAGGCATAGAACCGTGTACTCTCGGGGGAGTTGAACTCGCCAGGGCTGGAGGTGGGCACGTGCGCGACCAGAGGAGCTTGGTTGCGGATCCAGGGATGCTCACCTTGGCCCGTGACTCGCGCGGCTGGACACAGTCTGAACTTGCTGACGAGATGACGCGTCTTGATGGCAGCCGCATCACCCAGGGGTACGTCAGCCGAGCCGAAGCCGGCCGCATCCCGGTCAAGGACAGGCGCGTGCAGCTTTTCGCCGACGCCCTGCGCTACACCGCCGACACCCTGTGCCGCGCCACTGACACGGCCGGGACAGGTGTCGGACTGGTGCACCACCGTAAGCGAGCCTCCCTGGGGGCGCCCGCCCTGCGTCGGATCCATGCGACGTTGGCGGTCACCCGGCTCCAGGTCGACTCCTTGGCCCGGGCAGCGGACCTCCATCGCAACGACGGGTTTCGGCGCGTGGAGGTCAACGACTTCGACACTCCCGCGGATGCGGCGGAGACGATGCGTGAGGAGTGGAACGTCCCCGCAGGGCCCGTCGAGGACATGGTCGCCCTGCTCGAAGATGCCGGCGCTCTGGTCGTAGTCCGGGATCTCTGCACCACCGAGCTCGACGCCGTGAGCCAGTGGCCCCCCGGCGGGTACCCGTTGATCTTGCTCAACTCGCATGCACCAGCCGATCGTTCTCGCTTCAGCCTGGCGCACGAACTGGGTCATCTGGTGATGCACGGCGAGCCGGGTGAGGCGCGCGTGCAGGAGGACCAGGCCAACCGGTTCGCCGCCGAGTTCCTCATGCCCCATGACGCGGTGCTGCCCGAGCTGAAGCCAGGCATCGACGTGTCCCGTCTGCTGGACCTCAAGGCCCGGTGGGGGGTGTCCATGGCCGCTCTGATCAGGCGAGCCATGGACTTGGGAGTCATCAGCGAATGGCACTACCGCACGCTCATGGTCGAGTTGTCCGCCCTCGGCTACCGCACCGCCGAACCGACCACCATCCGGCGCGAAACCCCGCGCCACCTCGCTCAAGCCGTCACCCGGCTTGAGCAGCAGCTCCACCTCAGTCCGGCCGAGACCGCCCACCTGGCGGGCCTGGGTCGCGAGGAGTTTCACGAGATCTACTTGTGCTCTTCCTCTCCGTCCGGCTACAAGGACGTGCCGGACTCTTCTGCGAGGTGATTCATGAGCAACACTCCCTCCCCGAGGCGGCGACCGCCCGCCCTGAAGACGCTCGACCACACCGTTGCCGCCGTGCCGCTTCTCCAGGGGCGGGTGCTGCTCCACGAGAACGCCGTCAATCTTCCGCGGCCGCGGCCCGCGCTCGATGACGACTTCAGCGGCGTCGTGATGACCGGAGCCAAAGCCGACGAGCGGGCCTTCCACCTTCGCAGCACGGCCGGCTATGAAGGCACCCTGCTGATCGACAGCGCCCCCTACACCACCTATGTCGCAACCGCGGACGAGCCGTTCATGGTGCCCACCGACGAGCTGTTCGCCTCAGTGGACACCTCGCTGGCCTTTCAGAAGGTGCGAGGCGCGAGCGCGGCACTGACTCCGACCGGCTACATTCCGCCCGCGGACTCCAAGACACTCAAAGCAGTGATACGCGAGGCCAACAAGATCGAACGGGCCGATACCGTCGTGACACTCCCGATCGACGTCACATGGCTCAACCGCGAGAACATCGGTCAACTCATCGCGGTCTGCACGAAGATCCGGCACCCGAAGGCCCTCGTCCTGTTCCGCCAGTTCGATCCGATGGAGCAGACGAAGGACATCCCCGCCAATCTGCGCCGCCTGCTGGCCGAGGTCGAACACATGGCACTACTGCGGACCGACCTCGCTGCGCTTGATGCGATCGCGCACGGCGCCTTCTGCGCCGGCATCGGCGTGCAGAGTTCACTCCGCCACGCGATCCCGCCCGGCGAGAAGGCCCAGACCAACAAGGCCGGCCCCACCTACCCGAGCGTGCTGATGCCGGAACTCATGTGCTTCAAGGGCGCCGAGTCCCTCTCCAGGCTGTACGGCAACGTGGATCCCGCAACCTGCTCCTGCGAGGAGTGCGACGGGCGTGGACTCGACCGCTTCCTCCTGCCGGACGGTGAAACCCGGCGCGAGGCCGACAATCACACCGTCCTCACCTGGAGCGACTGGGTCACCGAAATGGCTAGCTACCAGCCAGGCACCCCGCGTAAATCGTGGTGGCGCGATAAATGTGCGGCCGCGATCGACCGCTACGCACTGGAGAACCAGCGCATCGGCCTGGGCGCCAGCCCCAGGTCCGGATTCCAGGCACCCTCGCCGCTCAAAGCATGGGCGACACTCCCCGTCACCCCGTAACGAGCCGCGGGCCGGATGCTCAGGGGAGCTGGCGGTGGACGTCTTCCAGGAACTTCCAACCGGAGACGGTATGACGTCTGCGCACGAAGGGCCGCGGCGGCACCACCACCTCCACCGAGCCCCCATGAAGAGTGAGCAGGCCGATGCCGTAGAAGTCCGCGCGCAGCACGGCATCATCCTTGCGCCGCAATACGCCGTCCACCACCACCGCGCGAGAACAGAACGGAGTAAATCGCTCGGCCTTCTCCATCCCCGACTCCCAGCTGCGGCCGGGCACGAACGCCATGTCGATATGGACAGGCTGCGCCGCGCGACGGGTGATCGACCCATCCCTGCGGACCGCCGCACCTTTCGGAAGGGACTTCAGCACCCGCCGCTCCCTCTCGCTCAAGGAGCTGGCAGGAACCGGCTCGCCCAGAGGCAGCGACATGAGGAGATCCAGCACGTCAGGTCGCGTCAGCGGCGGCATCCCTACAGCTGCCCGCCGCTCCCGCTCAAGCGCGTCATACCGATAGGCCACAACAGCTTCCGTCCCGAAGGCTTCGACAAGCGCGAGCTTCGCCTCGCGGGGCACGAGGTCGCAGGGAGCCAGCGCACCTGCGACGACATCCATCTGCTCTCGCGCCACGACCGACATGAACCAACCCGCTCTCGTTTCGAACTGACACCCTCGTCTGCGGAGCGTCTGCACGCCCCTGCTTACCCTCAGGCACCCATCACCAGAAGCACGAGCGGCTCACGTTCACACGATCCACTCGCCAATCCCCTGCTGGCCGCAGCCGAGCGGGACCGACACCCCTAACCCGCCTTCCCCTGGCCAAGACACGGCAACGCCTCAGCACGGACGGCCCAGGCTAGTACGGGAAGTCGTACGCCCGGCGGCCACCTCCTCAGGTGATCGCGAGATGGCCAGCACCCGTCACAGTCCGGCCAGCAAGCGTCCACGGCGGCCACCAACGAACGACTGCGAGCCTAGCCACCACAGGCGGCCATGCCTACATCTGTCCGAGTCTTCATCCAGCCTGCCAACCCCCTTCCCCTTCCACCCCCGCCAGGCGGAGTGCGGCTGCGAGCATGCCTGTGCAAGCATTCGCACGGTGGGGAGTTCAGGTGCCACGAGAGCTCAACAAACGGCAGCAACAGGTGCTGCAGTGGGTCGCCCGAGGCTGCCCTGACGGCGTGTGGGAAGGAACCGGGCACAAACTCAGCTGCCAAGCCCTGCACAGCCGCGGACTGGTCAAAGTCTCCAAGCGACGGGGGCAATGGTCCGTCGCCCTCACCAGGGCCGGCGAGCAATACCTGGACCACGGATCCCATCCGCCGGAACAGCCGCGCGGCAAAGACACCGCTCCCGCGCCGCAGGCTGGAATCCAGCCACCCGACGTGGCCAAGAGCAAAGAATCCAGCGGCCAGGTGGCTGCGCTCGTACCGGTTCAGCGAACGCGCTCCCTTCCGCGGAAGAAGGCCAAGACCGTCACGGAGCAGCTCCTGGAGGAGCTCGCAGAAGCCGGCGGCCGCGTCGTCAAACGCGAAGCCAGCGGTCGGGAGACCGAGAAGTGGCCGATCCGTGTTGCCGCAGCACGGCGGTCGGGAAAGATCCCTGCGACCAAGGAGCTGCACGCAGGTTGGTGCCGCGACGGATACGAAATTCGGCTGGTCGACACCCCCGCCTGGCGCTTGGCCGTGCTGTCACCCGTTGCCGTACCGGCACGGCTCCCTACTCCACACCCCGTGGTAAGAGCCCTGCAGGCACACCCTCAGCCCATGGCGCTGACCAAAGCCGTCCAGGGCAGAGCCTTCCGCCTCATCCACGCGTTGCTCACCGCAACGCAGAGGCTGGGATTTACCAGCGCGTTCGGTACGGCCGAGAGTGCACCCGCGCCACATCGCCGACGAAACGGCCCTCCCCACTTCACCATCACCGCCCAGGGCCAGCGATGCGATTTCCTCATCCTCCAGGAACAAGACCGCACCGAGCACATCCCCACGAAGAAGGAACTCGCACTCCTGGGTCAGGATTCCCCGGCACGACCACTCCCCCGCTGAACGCCTGCGCATCTGTATCAGTGGCGGGCTGCCACACAGGGCCGGGGAGTGGGCCGACACGACTACATGCCCCCTTGAGGAGCAGCTCGCCGAAATCGTGCAGGAAGTAGGACTCCGAGGCGAGGCCGCCGAACGCAAACGACTGGCCGACCTGGAGGCGGCACAGGAGAAACGGCTGCAAGGGGAAGCCGCGATGCAACGGGCAAAGATCGACTTCGCCGAGGCCGCCCGAATCCAGCACCTCGAAGCGCAGGAACAAGCATGGCGCCGCGCAGCGGGCCTGGCCGAGTACGTCGACGCCCTCCGCCTCCACACAGAGACCTTGGCGCCCGGACCGGAGAGGGACGGAGCCGAGGCATGGATCACCTGGGCCACCAACCACATGGAGCGCCTGAACCCGCTCAACGGGACGCTCCGCCTGCCCGACATTCCCGGACCTCGCGCCAGCGACCTGCAGCCGTTCCTGCACGGATGGAACCCCTACGGTCCCGGCTACTAGTCGCGAGCCCCCGCGGATTATCACAGAGCGTAATCGGAGAGGGGAAGGTGGATCGCGGGTCTGACGCCGACCGACTCGGTCGCCGACAAACCGGAAAGGGCGCCTCCCGCAGCAAGATCACAATCTACTGCGGGACGCCCCCTCTTGCGCCCGACGACTCGTCAGAGATCGCCGACGGCGTGCGTCAAACGTGCGTCACGAGCGTCAAATCTGCGTCAAGATATCGCCCGTAACGCCCACAGCGCACATAACGCACACTGCCCTAACCCGCAGGTCAGAGGCCCTTTCCAACGGGCTCAAGGATCGCGACGCACTCGACATGCTGGGTCCCAGGGAACAGGTGAGGGTTCACGCCGAACGTCGGCCAAAAACCTTCCCGTACGGCCGGGTCATTGGACCCCCGCCCCACACAACCGTGCTGGCGCTCGCCACCCTCACGTCCCTACCCATACCCGGACCCCGCCTCACCCGCAGGAATGAGCACGCACCGGAGCTGACCCGCTTCCATGATCAGGGCATCCTTGGGCGGTGTCTTCGATATCAGCGCAACCCCAACAGCCATCCCCCGACGGGGGGATGATCGTGTGCGGTGACGACGGGCTGGCCCGTCGCCTGGCCTCCGAGCTGCGGGAGGTCTACAAGGAGCGGGTGACGCTCGTAGCGCCCGCCGCCCGAGACACGCAGCCCAGCCTGGGCCGTGTCCCTCGGGTATCCGTGCGCGGTCTGCTCGGCGGGCCCGGCCTCCCCGGGGCGCGAAACGGGGACGCCGGGCAGGCTGTCCGGGAGCTACGGGTCCTGGACGCGGCCGAGCTTGACGAGGGGGTGCTGGCCTCGGCGGGGGTGGCCGGGGCTGCCGCACTGGCACTCGTCTACGAGGACGACGACACCAACATTCGGGCCGCCCTGGTGGCACGCCGCCTCAACCCGAGGCTGCGGCTGGTGATCCGGCTCTACAACCGCAAGCTCGGCCAGCACCTGGAGGAACTCCTGGACCAGGCCGCGCTGGTCGCGGAGCCGGGGATCGACCTGCGGGAGCTGGACTCCTCGACGACGGTCCTCTCGGACGCCGATACCGCCGCCCCCGCCCTCGCGGCCAGCGCCGTCGCGGGGACCAGCAAGGTGGTGCAGGCCGACGGCCTCCTGCTGCGCGCGGTGGAGCGCACTCCTCCGGGGAGGGGCCAGGTGGCCGATCCGGGGCTGTGCACTCTAGCTCTCCTCTCCGCGACCACCAGCGATCCGGCGGGTGCGGAGGGAGCGGAAGGCACCGGATCCGGCGAGGACCGCGGCCCGCGGCTGCTGCCTGACGACCGGGCCGTGGCCGCGGCGACGGGACGCGGCATCGTGGCCCTGGAGACGGTCGTCCACACCGATCCCTCCCGGCCGAGGCGAAGATCGGGTGCCGGCGCCCTTCCGGTCGCCTCCCTGTTCTCTCAGCGGCTGCGCTGGTCCCTGGCCGGCATGGTGGCCGCCGTCGCCGCCCTCGCGGTCGCGTCCTGGGCGACGACCGGCGACCATCCCCTGCACGCCGCCTACATCACCCTGCTCGACATCTTCGCGATCAACGATCCGGCTGTGGGCGACCCGGCCCAGCGCCAAGTCCTCCAGATCCTGGCGGGGTTCGTGGGTCTGCTGCTGCTTCCGGTCCTGGTGGCCGCGGCCCTGGAGGCCTTGGGCGCGTTCCGCACGGCGACGGTCCTGCGCCGGCCGCCGCGCGGGATGTCGGGTCACGTGGTCCTGCTGGGGCTCGGCAAGATCGGTGCACGGGTACTGGCGCGGTTGCGGGAGCTGGACATCCCGGTCGTGTGCGTGGAATCCGACCCGCAGGCCCGCGGACTCGCACTAGCCCGTCGGCTGCGCGTACCGGTGGTCATGGGTGACGTCACCGACGAAGGAGTCCTGGAGGCTGCCTCCGTCGGCCGGGCCCACTCCCTCCTCGCCCTGACCAGCTCGGACACCACCAACCTGGAGGCAGCTCTGTACGCCCGCGCGGTCAAGCCCGACCTGCGGGCCGTACTGCGCCTGTACGAGGACGGCTTCGCCACCGCCGTGTACCGCACCCTGCGGGCCGCCCACCCCGCCGCCCTGACCCGCAGCCGCAGCGTCACCCACCTCGCGGCGCCCGCCTTCGCGGGCGCGATGATGGGGCGCCGGATCCTGGGCGCCATCCCGGTGGAACGCCGGGTCCTGGTCTTCGCCGCGGTGGAGGTGGCCGGGCACCCGAATCTGGAGGGCCGCACCATCGCGGAGTCCTTCCGGCCCGGAGCCTGGCGTGTGATCGCCCTGGACACCGCGGCTCCCGAGGACCGGCGTCCCGACCTGGCCTCAGCTCCCGGGTACGGTCCCCCTCCCGGCCTCGGGCTGGTGTGGAAACTGCACCCCGGCTACGTCCTCAGGCCCGAGGACCGTGTCGTCGTGGCCGCCACCCGCCGCGGCCTGGCCGAACTCCTCGGACGCCCCGGAGTGCGCACACCCCGGACCTGACCCGCCGTCGAGATCGCGGAAGCGCGGCCACCTGTATCCACCGCACACGACGCCCGACCGGACGGGAACGATGCCGCCTCGAACGCCGGTCGGCGGGCTACCGCACACGAAGCCGCCAGAAGAGAGGACATAGGCGATTCGAGGAGGGGCGGGAACGCGCCGCCGTGCGGGCGGGGCCGGTCATTCCGCGACGTCCTTCCGATTTCTACAAGCCTCACGGCTCGTCCTGGGCCATGATCACGCCGCCACCTCTCGTGGTGATCAACAGGCCTGCGATCAGGGGGAGTCGAGCCATGCCCGAGAACACCCGCACCACCAGAACCCGCAGCACGATCTGGCGCCGCACACTGGCGGCTGCCGTGGTCCTGGCCGCCACCGGTTCCATTCTCGCCGCCAGCCCCCAACGCGCCGAGGCGGCGCTGCCAACCCAAGAAATAGCCGACCCCGTCCACTACTGGAACGATGTCCTCCAGGGCGTCTTCAGGCAGGTGGAGGGTGGTCCGGTCCCCATGGCGCGGGCGGCCGCGATGATGAACGGCGCGATCTGGGACGCAGAGAGCTCGTACCAAGCCAAGTGGAAGGGCCCGATGACCTCCGCGGCCTACATCCACGCGGAGGCCTACGCGGGCTGGGTCCAGGGGCCGGACGAGGAGGAACGCGTCATCGGCCGCACCGCGTACAACATCCTGCTCAACCTCTACGGCGTGAACCGGCCGAACAAGAACGCCCCCGACTTCACGGCCTACCTCAACAAGCGCTTCGAGGACCGGTTCGGGACCAAGCCGACCAGCGGCGATCTCCTGGACCTCACCATCGTCAGCGGGATGGTCAACCAGATGATGAACCTCCGTGCCAATGACGGTTCGGATGACGCCTCCAGCTACACGAGCGAGAAGACCCGACCCGGAGCATGGCGGCCCACGGGCAACTATCCCGACATGCCCGACCCGAAGTGCGCGACGGACGGCAATGCCGTCAACCCGGCCTGGGGCCAGGTCAAGCCGTTCTCCCTGAACTCGGGCTCGCAGTTCCGGCCCACGACGCTCGCGCAGTACGGTTCGTACGAGGACCTCGTGGCGAGCCCCGAGTACAAGGCCCAGGTCGCGGCCGTACGGAACGCCGGCGCAGCCGCCCCCACCGCCGCCACGCCGGTGATCAACCGGACCGCCGACCAGTTCAACGCGGCATGGTTCTGGGCCAACGACAACGACGGCACGTACAAGCCTCCGGGTCACATGATCCAGGCGACCCGTGAGGTCTCCAAGGCCCGGGGGCTCACCACCTACGCCAACGCCAAGCTCTTCGCGCTCGTCTCGATCGCCCTCGCCGACACGGGCATAGCGGTCCGCGACGCCAAGTTCTCCACCACGATCGACCTCTGGCGGCCCGTCTCCGCGATCCGCGAGGGCGGCCTAGACTCTCAGTGGAAGCCCCTTCTTAAGAACAACGCGGGTGTCAACGTCAACCCGTGCTTCCCCGCCTACGTCTCCGGGCACGCCTCCTTCGGCGCCGCCTGGGCGGGCATCATGAAGCGCTACTTCAAGACCGACAACATCGCCTTCGACCTCACGACCGACGAGAAGAACGCCCCGATCAAGCAGCGCCACTTCACCAGCTTCAGCGCCGCCGCCAAAGAGGACGCCGACAGCCGCATCTGGCTCGGTGTCCACTTCCCGTGGGACGCCACCGACGGCCTGATCCTCGGCGACAAGGTCGCGGAACAGGTCTTCACCACCAAGCTCCGCACCCTGTGAGATTAGCGGTGGGGCGGAGTCCTGTACCCCCGCCCCACCCCATGGGACCCTGGTGCCACCAGCCCCTCCTCCCCGCCAGGAGCCTCCATGACCCGACCCCCCGCTGCCGGGCCGGTGTCACCCCTGCTCGCCTTCGGCGCGATCCTCACCGTCGCGGGCGCCTTCTTCTACTTGCGCCCAGGCCCCGGTCTGCCCCTGCTCGCCCTCGGTGCACTCGTCCTGGCCGGCGCAGCGGCGGTCTGGCTGTCCTCCCGGCAGCACTGACCCGGCTGGGGCCCCGCCCCTGAGCCCGAGATCTGCACCGCCCCTACCACGTGCCACTCTGGTGCCCGCGACAAGGAAGCGTCATGGGCGCGTCAGGACTGGGGGAAGTACGTGGCGGACAGAACGGCATCCGTGGAGCATCTGGTGGGCTACACCGACATCATTGCCGCGGCCTGCACCACCGGACGTCGCCTCAACCGGGACGAACTGGACTCCCGCCGTGCGGAAGGGGAACGTGCCGCGGAGGCGGGCCTCCCGCTGCGTGCCCTGATACGGGAGCATCTGGCTGCGGCCCGGACCGTCGATCTTCCACCTTCGCCGCCCGGTCCGCTGCTGGCAGTCCTCGAACAAGCCGTGGACGCCTTCGTCGAGGGCTACGAACGCGCACAGCAGCAGGCCGTCCGCCAGGAGGAAGCCGCGCGCCGCGAGTTCATCGACGACCTGCTGTACGGAGGCAGCGACCTCGGTCGCCTCGCGGAGCGGGCCGAACGCTTCGGGCTGCGCCTCTCGCAGGCCCACGCCGTGGCCGTGGCGGCCGGGCCCGAACCGTACGGCGACGGCTTCCGGGTCGTCCGGGGCATCGAGACGGCGGTCCTGGCCCGCTTCCCCGGGCGGCAGATCCTGCTGACCACGAAGGATGGCCGACTGATCTGCGTGGCGCCCGGGGACCAGCCCGACGTCCTCGCCTTCTTCGCCAAGCGGGCCTACGCGGCCACCGACGGCGGCAAGGTCGCCATCGGCCGCTCCCACCCCGGCCCCGGCGGTGTCGTCCACTCCTACGAGGAAGCCCTCGGCGCCCTGGACCTGGCCGCGCGCATGGGCTTCGACGAGCCCGTACTCCACGCCGTCGACCTACTCGTCTATCCGGTCCTGACCCGCGACCGGCAGGCCATGGCCGACCTGGTGGAGAGCACCCTCGGACCGCTGCGCTCGGCTCGCGGCGGCGCCCAGCCCCTCATCGACACGCTGACCGCCTATTTCGACAGCGGCTGCGTGGCGACGGAGGCCGCGCGCCGTCTGTCGCTGAGCGTGCGGGCCCTCACCTACCGGCTGGAGCGCATCCACTCCCTCACGGCAGCCGACCCCGCCGACCCGCTGAACCGCTACACCCTGCAGACGGCGGTGATCGGCGCTCGTCTGCTCGGCTGGCCCGGCTCGGACGCCTGAGGGTCAGGCGAGGGCGAAGTAGCGCAGCCAGAGGTAGAGCGCGGAGATGGTGACCGTGGCCACGGTCACCACGAGGCCGTACTTGGTGAACTGCCAGAAGCTGATGGGGTGGCGGTTGCGTTCGGCGATGCCGAGGACGACGACGTTGGCGGAGGCGCCGATGGCGGTGGCGTTGCCGCCGAGGTCGGCGCCCAGCGCGAGGGCCCACCACATGACGTGGTCGGGGTCGCCGCCCATGTCGGTGACGAGTTCGCTGGTGATGGGGGCCATGGTGGCCACGTAGGGGATGTTGTCGATGACTCCGGAGAGCACCGCCGAGCCACCCAGCAGGGCCATGGAGCCGCCGAGTTCGTTCCCGCCGATCGCGTCCGCGAGCGATCCCGCCAGGTCGCCGATGACACCAGTCTCGATGAGGGCGCCGACCATGACGAACAGGCCCGCGAAGAAGGCGAGGGTGGGCCACTCCACTTCCCCGAGGACTTCGCCGGTCTCGACCTTGGAGATCGCGATGAGCAGACCGGCGCCCAGAAGGGCCACGACGCTGGGTTCGTAGTGCAGGACGGGGTGCAGGACGAAGCCGGCGACGACCAGGGCGAGGACGCCCAGCCCTTGGGCGAGGAGACGGGGTTCCGTGATCGCTTCGCGCTCGCGCAGCTCCATGATCTCCGCGGCACGCGTCTCGTCGTAGACGAAATGCTTGGCGAACATGAACCGGCAGAGCAGGACCAGCACGGCCACCAGAACGACGCACAGCGGGGCGAGGTGGACGAGGAAGTCGTTGAAGGTGAGACCGGCCCGGCTGGCGATGATGATGTTGGGCGGATCGCCGACCAGCGTGGCCGTGCCGCCGATGTTGGACGCCAGCACCTCCGCGATCAGGAACGGAACGGGCGAGAGCCGCAGCCGGTCGCAGACCAGCAGGGTCACCGGGGCGACGAGCAGCACGGTGGTGACGTTGTCCAGTAGCGCGGAAGCCATCGCCGTGATGACCACCAGCATGACCATGACCCGGAAGGGCCGGGCCCTGGCCTTCTTCACCGACCAGATCGCCAGGTATTCGAAGAGCCCGGTTTTCCGGAGGACTCCGACGATCATCATCATGCCGAGGAGCAGGAAGATGACGTTCCAGTCGATGCCCGTCTCGTCGGAGTGGAAGGCCGCCGCGTCGTCGGTGGCGCCGATCGCCAGCATCAGACCCGCTCCGCCCAGGGCGGCGGCGACGCGGTGCACCTTCTCGCTGATGATCAGGACGTAGGCACCCGCGAAGACGGCTACGGCTGCCCAGCTCTGCCAGTTGCTCACGCCTTGCCGCCCGCCGCGAGGAAGTGCCGCATCAGGGCCGCGGCCGTCACGACTCCGACGAGGCGCACTTGCTGCTCCTCACCCCCGTGCTCGACGACCGCGACGAGCGGAACGTGCGCGCGGGCCATGACGGCGGCGATCTGGAGCACTCCCGCGTCCGGGCCCACGTAGGGCGGCTTGAAGGTCCGGCGGGGAAGCCACTCCGAGACCGTCAGGCCCCGCAACTCCCCGGCCAGCGCGTCCGCGTGGCGGTCGTCGATGACTGCGGCGAGCAGCGGGTCCTCCATCACGTATTCGGGCACCATCTGCCGCACCAGCTGGGATCCGGGCACGACGGCGTAGGGAACGCCGTCGCCGTCGAGCACCAGCAGGGCCGGCAAGTCCCGCTCGGCCAGCAGCCGTACGGCGTCGATCGCGGGATCGTCGGTGGTCACGTGGGGGTACGGCTCGGCAAGATCACGGGCTGGCACGGTGCTTCTCCTGATCGGGTGTGTCACGTAGGGCGGGTACGCGGATCCGGTCCCGGTGGTCATCGTCGGCTGGTATGCCGGCAAGGTCGTCGACGTGGAAGAGCCGGGCGATGGGCACGTCGGTGCTGGAGTGGGCGATGATCGAGAAGGCGATGCAGACGGCGATGAGGGTGTACGCCTCCTCGCCCCGCGGAATGCCGGCCTGGAGCACGAGGAGGCCGTAGACCACAGAGGCGAAGCCCTTGGGACCGAACCAGGCGGCGACGAGCTTCTCGCGCCGCTCGATGCGCGCGCCCAGGAGCGATACGAGCAGCGACGCCGGCCGGATCAGCACGATCGCCAGCACGACCGCCGCGTAACCGCCCGCCGAAAGGTCTCCGAAGAGGGCGGGGGTCAGCAGGGCGCCGAAGACCAGCAGCGCCGCGAACTTCGCGAGCTCCGCCAGCGCTTCGCCGAGCGGTTCGAAGGCCGTCTTCGACTCGGGCGAGACCGAGGCGAGGACCGCGCCGGCGGAGAACGCGGCCAGGTAGGGGTTGGCGTGGGTCAGGTGGCAGGCGGCGTAGAGGATGATCCCGGTCGCCAGCGGCAGCAGGGGCTGGAGCTTCGGTTCGGCCCCGAGGAGGCGCAGGCGCACCAGTGCGGCGACCGCGAGCGGCAGCACGATGCCGAGGGCGAGGCCCAGGGCGAGCTCGAGGACGATCTCCCCGATCGACGACTGTGCCTGCCCGGAGGTGGGGCCGGCGGCGGCGATCAGGATCAGGACGAGGGGCAGGGCGAGACCGTCGTTGATCCCGCTCTCGACGTTGAGCAGTTGACGCAGCTTCGCCGGGACCTCCTTGCGCCCCACGATCGCCGAGGCGAACACCGGGTCGGTGGGCGCCAGGACGGCGCCGACGAGGAACGAGGTCGTCCAGTCCAGCCCGACCAGGAAATGCGTGAGCATTGCCATGCCGACCACGGCGAGGGGCATCCCCAGACCCAGCGCCCGCGCGGGGTTCTTCCAGTTCCGGCGCAATGCCGGGAAGGCGACGTGCATGCCGTCCGTGAAGAGGACCGCGAACAGCGCCAGGTCGGCCGTGACTCCCACGATCGCGCTATCGGAACCGATGTGGACGATCCCGAGGAATCCGTCACTGACCAGGGCCCCGCCGAGGAGGAAGAGGAGCGAGGTCGACAGGACCGTACGGGCGGCGAGGCCGGAGAGCAGCACGGCGACGAGCAGAGCGATACCGAATACAACGACGAGCACCATGACGTGTAGCCCCGATCTACGAAGAGAGTCGTCCCCTGTTCGCCGACCAGGCTTCCCGGCACACCATCAGGTACTTTATACATTCCTTACGGCTCTTTAACGGGTCCCTGACAGCAAAGCGACCCTCGGTTGTCTGCCGGGCGTCGGCATCCACGACGTGGCAGGGGACGCTCTAGGGTCAGCGCGCGACCAGAGAGGTACGGATGAACGAAAGCCCGGTGTACCAGGCGCTGGCCCTGGTCGCTGCGACCCTTCTTCTCCTCCCGTTTCCGGTGGCGATCTTCTCTGGCTGGGTTCCTCCCCGGCTGGGCGACCGCTCGGTTGCCCTCCCCTACGCCTGGGCGACCCTTTGCGTGTACGCCCTGGTGCCGCTCAATGCGGTCCCTCGCCTTCTGGGCGCTTCGGCAGCCGTCGTGACGCTCTGCACCGGCGCCGGACCGCTGCTGAGCCTCGCGGCAGTGACCTGCCTCGTGCGGTCTTACAGGTCGGCGTGGAACACCACACTCCCCAAGAACGAAGGCTGATCCCGCATGCCGGATGCCTCTAAGCTCGCCTGCCTTCGCAGCCACATCACCGAGTTCCGCATGGCCCTTCTCGCCGTCGGTGTCGGTTCCGTGTTCACCGTGGGCGGCGGCATCCTGTACGCCGTCCAGGCCTACGGGTTCCGGGAACTGGCGATCGGCCTGTCGCTCCTCACCACGGGCCTCGTCATGCTGGGCTCGGGCACCGTGAAGCGTTGAAGAACGCCGCCCCTGCAGCACGGGCCGCCCGGGCGGCGGACGTCACGCCGGGCGGAGCGCGCGGAAGGCCTCCTCGGCCAAGGCCGGCAGGTCGCGGGCGCCGTCGCTCTCGACCCAGGCCGCGAGCGCGCTGGTGACGGCGGCGAGGCCCGCCGCGGCGATGACGCGGGTGGCCAGTTCGCTCTCCACGGGAGTACGTGAGCGCAGGGCTCCGGCCAGGAGAAGCTGGGTGGCGTACTGGTTGTCCCAGGTTCGTGCGCGCAGAGCGGGGGTCTCGAAGACGAGGCGGGTGCGGGCGAGCAGGGCCTCGCGGTCGCTCGCGTAGACGGCCTCCAGGCCGTGCACCAAGGCGTTGCGTAGCGCGGTGAGGCTGTTCTCGCCCTCCGGCCGCTCCTCGATGAGGCGGACGATCAGCGGATCATAGTCGTCGTTCTCGACCACGGCTTCCTTCGTCGGGAAGTGCCGGAAGAAGGTCATGTGGGAGACCCCGGCCGCAGCGGAGATTTCCTCGACGGTGGTGTTCTGGTACCCCTGGGACAGGAAGAGGCGCAGCGCTTGCTCCTGGATCGTCCGGCGCGTGTGCGCCTTCTTGCGCTCGCGCAGTCCGGGGGGTGGTGCAGGGTGGGACGTCATGGATCTGCGGCCTCCGGGGCGCCTGTCGTTATTACTGCCTGCCGTTCCCGAGTATGCGCGTGAGTGCCTCATCGAGGGCTGTTGGGGAAGCTCCCTGCCAGGCGAGATGCCCGTCGGGCCGGACCAGGGCTGCGTCGCCCCGGTGGGCACCGGGAACCTGGAGGGCGGCGACAGATCCCGCTCCGAGGTGGCGGGCCACGACAGCCTCCCACTCCCCCGCGGCCCCGCCGCTCGGGGTCAGCAGGCCCCAGCGGGACGGTAGTTCGCCGTAGAGCCGGGTGGGTGTGCCGTCCGTACGGGTGCAGGTGAGGTCGGCAACGCGGTCTCCCGGGCGGAGGCCGCGTCTGTACGATGCTCCGCCACCGAGGGGGCCGGTCCGGTAGGTCAGGGTCAGTTGGGAGGACTTCTCCCAGAGCAGCCGCTGCACGAGGGTCCGGCCGAGCAGTGGCACGAAGGCGTGGTCGCGCAGCATCCTCGCCCACCAGGTCCGCCCCAGGATCATGCCGGTCATGGCGCTGGTGGATTTCAGCACCTCCGCCGCCACCGGCCTGCGCTCCGCCTCGTACGTGTCGAGCAGGCTGCCGCCGGCACGGTCGCTCGCGACCAGCGCCAGCTTCCACGCCAGGTTCTCGGCGTCACCGAGGCCTGTGTTCATTCCCTGCCCGCCGAAGGGGCTGTGGATGTGGGCCGCGTCGCCCGCGAGCAGCATCCGGCCCGCCCGGTAGGTGGGGGCGAGGCGGCGGTGGATCTTGAAGCTGGACGTCCAGTGGGCGCTTCGGACGGCCGAGGCGGGGATGTCGGCCTCCTGCGCGAGCAGGTCACAGAGGGCGGCCAGCGGGTCGCCGACGGCTCCGTCGGGCGCCGGGGCCATCAGCCGCCACTGGTCCTCGCCGGGAAGCGGGAAGGCTCCGAGCATGCGGTCGCCGCGCAGCCAGACCGCGACCGTGTCTCTGGGCAGGGGCAACCGGGCCGTCACGTCGGCCAGGAGGAACCGCTCGACCACGGGTACTCCCGGAAACGCGATTCCGGCGGCCTTGCGGACACGGCTGTGCGCGCCATCGCATCCCACCAGCCAGTCGGCGTGGATCTCCCGGTCCGCGAGGCGGAGCGAGACCCGTTCGCCGTCCCGGCTCGCATCGAGCAGCTCACTGCCCCACTCGACGTCGACGCCCAAGGCTGCGAGGCGTGCGCGGAGCCGGGACTCGACGTCGGACTGCGACATGAGCAGGCCGGGGCGCGTCACCAGCTTCGTCGGCTGGCCAACGAGGAGACGCGCGAGTGGTTTGCCGTCGACGTGCGTCAGGACCTCGCCGATCCGTACCGACTGCTCGGGGAGATCCGCGAGGGCCCCGAGGCGGTCAAGCACCTCGGCTCCACGCGGCTGCAGGCCCAGGGCTCGTGAGGTCGTCGCGGGTCCGGCGGCCTTGTCCAGCAGCCGTACAGAGACCCCTGCGAGCCGGAGCCCCACCGCCGTCGCGAGTCCGGTCGGCCCTGCCCCGACCACCACGACTGCCGGAGAGTTCACCGCCACCACCCATTTCGTTAGTGTCTAACATTAGTTACAAGCTAACTCCAAATGGTGCGGACGTACACCCTCGGGAGCACCCCTCCCCCGGAGAGATCCGCTCGGCATCAAGAACGCGTAAAGACTGCCGGGGAACGGCAATGTCAACGAGGCCACACACCGGGCAGGATCGGGCAGGGGGAAACCGGGGGAATGGCCTCGATGCCGAGGCCCGGAAGCGGGGTGGCGTCCACGCGACGCCGCCCCGCGCCGCCGGAACGGGCCACGGGAGGGGGGGAAGAGGATGAGCGAGTTCACTGTCACCGCGCTCGGCTTCCCCACCGGCATCTTCACGATCAGCCTGGCCGTGGTCCTCGTCTTCTGGCTCCTCGTGCTGTGCGGCGGCGTCGAGCACGACGCGCTGGACTCGGCCGTCGGAGCCTCAGCGCTCGGGACACCCGGTGTCCCTCTGACGATCCCGGCCTCACTGTTCGTCGCGGTCGCGTGGTTCACCGGTCTCGCCGGCACCGTCCTGCTCGACCGCCTCGGTTTCGGCGGTGGCAGCGCCCTGGTCCTGCTGGCCGTGTCGCTCCTCGTGGCCCGCTCCGTCACCGGCGCCCTCGCCCGCCCACTGCGCCTGCTCTTCCACCCCGACGATCCGCAGCCGTCCCGCCAGGACTTCATCGGCCGCGTCGCGACGATCCGTACCGGCCGCGTGGACGCACGGTTCGGGCAGGCCGAGGTGACCGCGGACGACGGCTCGACCGCCGTGGTCCAGGTCCGCCAAGCCGGCTCTGACCCCATGCCCCTGGGCAGCCCGGGGCTGCTCTACGCGTACGACGAACCGGGCGAGTTCTTCTGGGTCGCTCCGTACGACAGCGCCCTCGATCCGCGCAACGTCGGCTGAGTTCCGCCGCCGCCACGCTCCTCATTTCACCTTCTCCGCAAGGACTTCACCCATGGATGCCATCTCCTTGGGCATCGGCGTGCTCGTCGCCGTTGTCCTGCTCATCGCCCTCGCCCTGCTCCTCGTCGTCAGCCGACTGTTCCGCAAGGTCGAACAGGGCAAGGCGCTGATCGTCTCGAAGATGCGGAAGGTCGACGTGACCTTCACCGGGCAGGTCGTCCTGCCCGTCCTGCACAAGGCCGAGGTCATGGACATCTCGGTGAAGACCATCGACATCACCCGCACCGGCCGCGACGGCCTGATCTGCCAGGACAACATCCGCGCGGACATCCGCATCTCGTTCTTCGTCCGCGTCAACAAGACCGTCGAGGACGTCATCAAGGTCGCCCAGGCCATCGGCACGCAACGGGCGAGCGACAAGGACACGCTGCAGGAGCTGTTCAACGCGAAGTTCTCCGAGGCGCTGAAGACCGTCGGCAAGCAGCTCGACTTCGCCGACCTCTACACCAAGCGCGACGAGTTCCGCGACCGGATCATCGCCGTGATCGGGACCGACCTCAACGGCTACAGCCTGGAGGACGCTGCGATCGACTACCTGGAGCAGACCCCGCTGAACCAGCTCGACAGCGCGAACATCCTCGACGCCCAGGGCATCCGGAAGATCACCGAGCTGACCGCCATCGAGCACGTGCGCACCAACGAGTTCCAGCGCACGGAGGAGAAGGAGATCACCCGGCAGAACGTCGACGCCCGCGAGGCGATCCTCGAGCTGGAACGCCGCCAGGCGGACGCCGAGATCAGGCAGCGGCGCGAGATCGAGACCGTACGGGCCAAGGAGGAGGCGGAGACCGCCAAGGTCGTCGAGGAGGAACGGCTGCGCGCCCAGAGCGCCTTCCTCCGGACCGAGGAGCAACTCGGCGTCCAGCGCGAGAACCAGGCGCGCGAGGTGGCGGTCGCCGCGAAGAACCGCGAGCGGGTCATCGCCGTCGAGAGCGAGCGCATCGAGAAGGACCGGCAGCTGGAGGTCATCGCCCGGGAGCGGGAGACGCAGCTGACGCGGATCGCTGCCGACAAGGAGGTCGAGACCGAGAAGCGGGACATCGCCGAGGTCGTACGCGAGCGGATCGCGGTGGACCGCACGGTCGCCGAGCAGGAGGAGTCGATCAAGAAGCTGCGTGCCGTGGAGGAGGCCGAACGCCACCGCCAGACGGTTGTCATCGCCGCCGAGGCGGAGGCACAGGAGCTCCTCGTCAAGGACATCAAGGCCGCCGAGGCGGCGGAGGCCGCGGCCGTGCACCGGGCCGCCGAGCAGCTCACCCTGGCCGAGGCCCGGGTGAAGACCGCCGACCTCGACGCCCGGGCGAAGCTCCACCTCGCGGAGGGTGTCCAGGCGGAGGCGGCGGCGCCCGGGCTGGCCGCCGTACAGGTCCGGGAGAAGGAAGCCGACGCGATCGAGAAGACCGGGCTGGCGGAAGCACACGCCACCGAGGCCCGGCTGAAGGCGCACGCCGAAGGCACCCGGGCGCAGGCGGGCGCGGACGCGGCGATGATCGGCGAGAAGCTGAAGGCGGAGGCCGCGGGTCTGACGGAGAAGGCCGCCGCGATGGCCGCACTGGACGAGGCTTCCCGCGGACACGAGGAGTTCCGGCTGCGACTGGCGGCCGAGAAGGAAATCCGGCTGGCCGGTCTCGACGTCCAGCGGCAGGTCGCCGAGGCCCAGGCCATGGTGGTCGCGGCCGGGCTGGAGAAGGCCGACATCAACATCGTCGGCGGCGACTCCGTCTTCTTCGACCGGCTCGTCTCCTCCATCTCGCTCGGCAAGGGCATAGACGCCTTCGTCCAGCACTCCGACACCGCGCAGGCGCTCGCGAAGCCGTGGCTGGACGGCACGGCCGACTTCACGCAGGACGTCACGCGGGTCCTCGGCTCGGTCTCGACCTCCGACGTGCAGAACCTGACCGTGTCCGCGCTGCTGATGAAGCTGATGCAGGGCGGCGGCGCCCAGGCCGGGCAGCTCGGCGAGTTGCTGGAGAAGGCGGGGCAGTTGGGCCTGGCCGACGTGCCCATCGCGAGGTTGGACGCCGGCCTGAACGGCGCGGGTAAGTCCTGACCCGGATTCCTCACACCTCCGCTGGGCCCGGGCCGCCGCGTATCCCCCGGCGGCCCCGGCCCAGTGCACCGCCCGAGCACGCCGAAGACCCCGTACGCAGCCGCAGGGAGCCGCATCATGACCAGCACGTCCTCCATGGACGCGGGCACCTACGAGGTGCTGCGCGACCGGCTCGCCGCGCAGGCTGGTGAGCTGGCCCGGCGGACCGAGGCACTCAACACCCGCCGGGCCGAAGAGTTCGGCTCCACCGGGCTGACCCTCGAAGCCACCGAGCGCATCCGCACCGAGCACAACTGCAGCCCGCGCGACATCGTGGCAGTCGGGGACCGCCTGCTCTTCGGCCACCACGCTTCCACCCCCGGGCTGAAGCCCGAGACCGACGTGGCCGACGTCTTCGCCCTGCACGGCCGTAACCTTGAGCGGCTGCCCGAGAGCGCTGTTCCCGGTCTGCTCGACGACCCTTCCTTCCTACGGGAGTTCGAGGCCCTCCACCGCTACTACCGTGCGACCCGCCTGCTCCAGCTCCGCCTCGTCGACGGGAAGCTGCTGGCCGTCTTCCGGACCGGCGAGACGAGCGAGGACATCCGGGTCCTGCGCTGGGCCTTGGAGGACGACGGATCGGTGACGTTCCTGGACGGCCGGGGCGAGCGCGATCACGTCCTTCCGCCCTCCCATGACTTCGAGTGGACCGCGACGACCCGCGAGGACCACGTCTTGGGCCGCCACCCGCACGTGTCCGTCGGCGCCGAGGTCTTCATCTCCACGGTCGGCGGCACGCTCACCGTCAAGACGGAGGACGACACCGAGACGGGCGAGGGGATCCACTCCGAACCCGTCGACGAACCGCTCCAGTCCCTCGCCGACGCGGAAGTCGAGTACGCGCGCCTAGAGCCGCTGATCCTGCTGCGCGTGCGCCCCTACAAGGAGGAAGCCCGGCGCCACCTGGTCTTCAACACCGTGACCAGGACCGTCGTACGCCTCGACGGCATCGGACGGGCCGCCCGCCGGCTGCCCGAGGACCGGGGAATCGTCTTCCCCGGCGGCTACTGCCTGGCCTCCGGCGCCTCCAAGACCTTCGACACCCCCACCGAAGGGCTGGAGTACGAGCGGACGGTGCGCTCCCCCAACGGTGAGGACGTGCTGTACGTCTTCCACGCCCGGTCGGAGGGACACAGCCTGCTGCTCCCGTACAACCTCATCCGCAAGGAGATCGCCACCCCCATCTCCTGCAACGGCCACGCCCTCTTCGACGACGGCGGACTGCTGGTGCTGCGCGCCGGCTCCGACGAGCCCGCCCGCGTGCACCCGGTCCAGCGCTGGAGCTCCCCGTACGTCTCCGACACCTACGCCGCATCCCGGCCGGTCGGCACCGGAGCGCTGGCCCGCGTCGGGAACGCCGACCTCGTCCGCGGCATCTCGGACTGCCTGTCCGTCGCCGCCACGGCTTCCGGAACGACCCGGACCACCGCCGGGTACGAGACCCTGGTCGCCGCCTGTAACCGGGCCGCCGACCAGTACCACTGGCTGGAGGCCCCCGACCTCGGGGACCTGCTCACCCCCCTGCGTGACGTCCGTGCCACCGCCGAACAGGTGCTGGCCGAGTTCGAGACCGTACAGACCCTGGCCCGGCAGGCCGCGGACGCCTTGGCCGACTCAGCCGAGCGGACCGCCTCACTCGTACGGCGCCTGCGCGGCGAGGCCCCCCGCAGCACCGGCGACTGGGTGGACCGCCTGACCGAACTGCGCCGTGCGCACGGTCACCTCCTCACCCTCAAGGAGCTGCGGTACGCGGACATGGACCGGATCGACGAACTGGCCGCCGTGACCGAGGCGGACATCGCCTCCTTCGCCGGCCGGGCCGTGGCCTTCCTCGCGCGCGAGGACGCCTTCGCCGGCTACCACGAGGAGACCGGCCGGCTCACCGCCGAGGCCTCCGCGATCACCACCACCGCCGAGGCGGCTCCCCTCACCTCCCTCCTCGACGGACAGAGCGAAAGCCTGGAAATCGTCACCGAGGTCGTCGCGGGCCTCGACATCGGCGACCCCACCGTCCGCACGTCGATCCTGGAGCGGATCGCAAAGGTACTGGGCGGCGTCAACCGGGCCCGCGCCACCCTCGAAGCCCGCCGCCGGGAGCTGCGCGCGCACGAGGGACGGGCCGAGTTCGCCGCCGAAACCGCCCTGCTCGGCCAGGCGGTCACTGGGGCGCTCGCCGTCGCGGACAGCCCGGAGGCGTGCGACGAACAGCTGTCACGGCTCCTGCTGCGGCTGGAGAACCTGGAGTCGCGGTTCGCGGAGAACGACGGATTCCTCGCCGAGCTGGCGGCCAAGCGCACCGAGGTTTACGACGCGTTCTCCGCCCGCAAGCAGACCCTGCAGGACGCCCGAGCCCGTCGCGCCGAGCAGCTGGCCGACTCCGCCGCCCGTGTCCTGGAGACCGTCGCCCGCCGGGCCGCCACCCTCGCCGACACCGACGCGGTCAGCACCTTCTTCGCCTCCGACCCGATGGTCGCCAAGGTCCGCCGCACGGCCACCGAACTGCGGGAGCTGGGCGAGGGGACCCGCGCCGAAGAACTCGACGGCCGGATCAAGGCCGCACGGCAGGAGGCCGGCCGCGCCCTGCGCGACCGCGCCGAGCTCTACGCGGACGGCGGCAAGACGGTCCGGCTCGGCCGCCACCGCTTCGCGGTCAACACCCAGCCGCTGGACCTCACCCTGGTCCCGCACGGCGACACCCTTGCCTTCGCCCTCACCGGCACCGACTACCGCTCCCTGGTCACCGATGCCGAGTTCGCGGCCACCCGCGCCTACTGGGGTCAGTCGCTGCCCTCCGAGAACGCCGATGTCTACCGCGCCGAGTACCTCGCCGCACGCCTGCTCGCCGAGCACGGGCCGGCCGTCCTCGCGGAGGCCGACCTCCCGGCCCTCGTCCGGCGCGCCGCCGAAGCCGCGTACGACGAGGGCTACGAGCGCGGGGTCCACGACCACGACGCCACCGTCATCCTGACCGTCCTGCTGCGCCTGCACGAGTCGGCGGGCCTGCTGCGCTACCCGCCCGAGGCCCGCGCCGAGGCGCAGCTATTCTGGGCCCACCGCACGACCGTCGAGGAGCGGGCCACCTGGACCCGCCGTGCCACCTCGCTCGCCCGTATCCGGGAGGCCTTCGGAGCGCCGCCCGCGATCGCCGAATTCCGGGCCGAACTGGCAACCGCCATCGAAGGCCCCAGCAGCGCCTCGGCCGCCGAGTACCTCTTCGAGGAACTGGCCGACGGCCGGAGCGGCTTCGTCACCAGCACCGGCGCCCGCACCCTGCTGGAGAAGTTCCGGCGGGCGGTCGGCACATCCGCCTTCGACGAGGACCTCGCCGCGCTGCCCGCCCTGGCTGACCAGCGCCAGCTCGCTGAGGCCTGGCTCGCCTCGTACGCCGCCGCGACCGGAGAACCCCTCGCCCCCGGGGACCTCGCAGAGGCCGTGGCCGTCGAGCTCTGCCCGCACCTCGACCGCTACGAGTCGGACGCCGCCTTGACCGGGACCGCCGAGGGCCTCCTCGGCCACCACCCGCGCGTCACCGGCCGGTCCCTCACCGTACGAATCGACGAACTCCTCTCCCGGACAAGGGAGTTCTTCACCACCGTCGTGCCAGGCTTTCGCGACTACCAGCACCGACGCGCAGCTCTGGTCACCGCCGAGCGCGCACGGCTCCGACTGGACGACTACCAGCCCCGAGTCATGTCCTCCTTCGTCCGGGGCCGCCTGCTCGACGAGGTGTTCCTGCCCCTTATCGGCGACAACCTCGCCAAGCAGCTCGGCACCACCGGGGAGACCAAGCGGACGGACAACAACGGCCTGCTGCTGCTCATCTCCCCGCCCGGCTACGGCAAGACGACCCTCGTGGAGTACGTGGCCGACCGCCTCGGCCTGGTCCTGGTCAAGGTGGACGGCCCGGCGCTCGGACACACGGTCACCTCGCTCGACCCCACCGAAGCGCCGAGCGCCACCGCGCGCCGGGAAGTCGAAAAGATCAACTTTGCGCTGGAGGCAGGGAACAACACCCTGCTGTACCTCGACGACATCCAGCACACCTCGCCGGAACTGCTCCAGCAGTTCATCTCACTGTGCGACGCCACCCGCCGCATGGAAGGCGTCCGGAACGGCGAGGCGCGCACCTACGACCTGCGCGGCAAGCGGTTCGCCGTCTGCATGGCCGGCAACCCGTACACCGAATCCGGCCACCGCTTCCGCATACCCGACATGCTCGCCAACCGCGCCGACGTCTGGAACCTCGGCGACGTCCTGACCGGCAAGGAGGCGGCCTTCGCCGCCAGCTTCGTCGAGAACGCCCTCACCTCCAACCCGGCCCTCGCCCCGCTCGCCGGCCGCGACCGCGCCGACCTCGACCTGTTGCTGCGCCTGGCCGCAGCCGACCCGGCGGCGGGCGCCGACCGGTTGGCCCACCCATACGCCCCCGCCGAGCTGGAGCGGATGCTCGCGGTGCTGCGGCACCTGCTGACCGCGCGGGACACCGTCCTCGCCGTGAACGCCGCCTACATCGCCTCGGCCGCCCAGAGCGAGGAAGCCCGCACCGAGCCGCCCTTCCTGCTCCAGGGCTCGTACCGCAACATGAACAAGATCGCCGCCCGGATCGATCCCGTCATGAACGATGCCGAGCTGGCCGCGGTGATCGAGGACCACTACGCCAGCGAGGCCCAGACCCTCACCGCGGGCGCCGAGGCCAACCTCCTCAAGCTCGCCGAACTCCGCTCCACCCTCACGGCGGAGCAGGCGGCACGCTGGATCGTGATCAAGACCGCCCGCGTCCGCGCACAGACCCTCGGCGGCCCGGACGGCCATCCGCTCACCCGCGCGGTCGCCGCCCTCGGCCTCCTGGCGGACCGCGTCGCCTCCGTCGAGTCCGCCATCACCCGTGCCGCCGACCCCCGCCACGCCGTCGCCAACCCGGCGGCCCGGCATGCGGCCCCTCACCGCCAGACCCCGTGACGGGACCGGCGCGCGGGCGACTGCTCGGCGCGGGACAGTGAATCCGTGACGTACGACGAAGGGCTCACCCAACGGATCCGCGAGCGGCTCGGCGAGCAGCCCGAACTCGCCGAGAAGCGGATGTTCGGCGGCCTCGCCTTCCTGCTGCACGGAAACATGACGGTGTGCGTGTCCGGTGACGAGCTCACCGTCCGCGTGGGCCCCGAGGGAACGGAACAGGCCCTCGCCCGCCCCGAGGCTCGCCCCATGGACTTCACGGGCCGCCCGATGCGGGGCTGGGTGACCGTGAGCGGCCCCGCCCTGGCAGAGGATGCCGTCCTGGACCACTGGATCACCACGGCCACGGCCTTCGCCGCCACCCTTCCGCCCAAGTGACCCGCCGGACTCTCCCCGGCCATGGAGGAGGGCATGCGCAAGCGGTCGGTGCCCCCTCGCAGGGGCGCGAACCCCAGCCTTTTTACTTGCCCTTTACCAGAGGATTGCAGATACTGTCCGTCACCAAACAGCAGTCAGGACCGTCCAGGTCCACCGAGAAGCGAATGGAGTGCAAGACCCGCAATGGGTGAACCTCCCAGTCCATGCCGTGCCACGTCCTGCCCGCAGATCTTTCGGCCGGGAGCGGGGGTGGCACGGTGACCGAAGTCCTGCTGCTACTTCTCGCACTCGTCCTCACACTGGCCTGCGCCGTCTTCGTAGCCGCCGAGTTCTCCCTCACCACCGTCGAACGCAGCGAACTCGAACGCGCCGTCGCGGCAGGTGAGCGCGGCGCCGAGAGCGCCTTGAAAGCCGCCAAGCGGCTCACTTTCCAGCTGTCCGGTGCGCAGCTCGGCATCACTGTGACCTCGCTGGTGATCGGCATGCTCGCCGAGCCCTCCGTCTCCGCGCTGCTGCGAGGCCCTCTTCAGTCCGCGGGCCTGCCCGCCGGCGCCGTCTCCACGACGGCGACCCTGCTGGGGGTCGCCCTCTCGACGGTCGTCCTGATGGTCGTGGGCGAGCTGGTCCCGAAGAACTGGGCGATCTCCCGTCCGCTGGCCGTCGCCAAGGTCGTGGCCGGCCCGCAGCGTGCCTTCACCGCTGCGTTCGCCCCGCTCATCCGGCACCTGAACAACACCGCGAACCGGCTCGTGCGCCGCTTCGGCCTGGAGCCCGCGGAGGAGCTGGCCTCGGCCCGCACCCCCGAGGAGCTCGTCGCCCTGGCCCGCCACTCCGCCCGCGAGGGCGCGATCGAGGCCGACTCGGCCGAACTGTTCGTACGTACGCTGCACCTGGCCGAGCTGACCGCGGAGAACGTCATGACCCCGCGCATCGAGGTCCAGGCCCTGGAGATGCACGCCACCGCCGCCGACGCCGCCAACCTCACCCGCGCCACCGGCCTGTCCCGCTTCCCCATCTACCGCGACACCCTCGACGAGGTCGTCGGCACCCTCCACATCCGCGACGTCCTCGCCTTCGACGAGGACGAACGCCGCGTGATCACGGTGGCCGACCTGATGACCACGGCGCTGCTCGTGCCCCACTCGCTGCCCGCCGACGTCCTCCTCGGCCGGATGCGCAAGGCCCGGACCATGGTCGTCGTCATCGACGAGTACGGGGGCACCGCCGGCGTCGCCACCGTCGAGGACATCGTCGAAGAAGTCGTCGGGGAAGTCCGCGACGAGCACGACCCGATCGAGGTCCCCGACCTCATCGAGGCCCCCGACCAGGAGGACGGCCGCCACGTCTGGGAAGCCGACGGCAGCGTCCGCCTCGACGAACTGGAGACGATCGGCTTCGACGTGCCCGAGGGCCCCTACGAGACCCTCGCCGGATTGATCGCCGCCCGCCTGGAACGCATCCCAGCCGGCGGGGACACCGTCACCGTCGACGGCTGGGAGATCACCGTGCTCGACATCGACCACCACCGGGCCGACCGCCTGACCCTCACGGCCCCCGCCACCACCGACGAAGAAGCCAACACCGCGGAGGAGTCCCGATGACCGCCGTCCAGCTCCTGATCGGCGCCCTCACCCTGATCACCAACGCCTTCTTCGTCGGCGCCGAGTTCGCCCTCATCTCCGTGCGCCGCAGCCAGATCGAACCGGCCGCGCTCAAGGGCAGCCGCCGGGCGAAGACCACCCTGTGGGCGCTGGAACACCTCTCCGCGATGATGGCCACCGCCCAGCTCGGCATCACCGTCTCCTCACTGGTCCTCGGCGCCGTCGCCGAACCCGCCATCGCCCACCTCCTCGAACCCCCCTTCCAAGCCATCGGGGTACCCGAAGCCCTCATCCACCCGATCGCGTTCGTCCTCGCCCTCACCGCGGCGACCTACCTGCACATGCTCGTCGGCGAGATGGTCCCCAAGAACATCGCACTGGCCGCCCCAGCCCCGACCGCCCTGCTCCTGGGACCGCCGCTGGTCGCCCTCACCCGCGCGCTGCGCCCGTTCGTGTTCGGCATCAACGCCTTCGCCAACGGCCTGCTGCGGCTGCTGAAGGTCGAACCCAAGGACGAGATCGGCTCCGTCTTCACCGAAGACGAACTCGCCCGCCTGGTCAAGGACTCCAGCGCCGCCGGCCTCCTCGCCCCCGAGGACGGCGAACGCCTCCAGGACGCCCTCGAACTCGGCACCCGCCCCGTCGGCGAGATCATGATCCCCCGCGCCGAGTTCGTCACCGTGCCGCACACCATCACCCCGCGCGGCCTGGAACTCACCGCCGCCGAACACGGCTTCTCCCGCTTCGTCGTCACCGGCCCCGACGGCCGGATCATGGGCTTCCTCCACATCAAGGACGCCCTGGCCGCCGCCAACCGCACGGCCCCCTTCCCGTCCGGCGCCCTGCACACCGTCACCGCAGTCCGCCAGGACACACCCCTGGACGACACCATGTCCGCCATGCGCGCGGCCGGCACCCACCTCGCCGCCGTCACCGACACCGACGGCGCCGTGATCGGCTTCGTCACGATGGAAGACGTCCTCGAAGAACTCGTCGGAGAGGCCGCCTGACCCGCACCCTCCCCAGAGCCCCGACGATGGAGGCCGACCCCTGGCCAGGGGTCGGCCTCCGGCCGCAACCGGCTCGGGTCACCGGCAGGCAAGAACGTCACCGCCATGACCCGGTCACGCTGTCCGCGGTGGAACAACACCACCACACACAAAGGGCGCCCCGCCGGGCCGTCGACCACAACACCACACACCGTCACCGTGATCAACCGTACGTATGGGCCGGTCTTCTCCGCCCGGCCGTACGCAGTACGCCCACCCGGAACGCAGAGCCTTATGCCCTCCGATGGCTGCGATCGTTCGCTCAACGGAACCTCATATCCGGATAACGATCCCATCACCGAACCTGGGGAAATACGACATTTTCACCCTGTGTGTGAGCTGCATCACTAAAGACCACGCAAACAGCGTGCTAAAAATGCGCAACTCCGCTTCCGGCCCACCCCTCGCCGGACCTCGGAGTGCCGGCACGCACCGGCTTTGCACGGCCAGGGAAGTCGAGGTCCGAGTCCGCGGACCGAACCTCCCAGGGCCATCGATCGGACAACGGATTTCGCTCCATGCCCGCCCGCACTCACACCGTCGCACCGCACTGCGCCGGTTCTGCGCCATCGAGGTAAAGCCTGATGTCACTCGACACCATCACCACCTCCGTAGACGAAGCCGTCAGCGGATTCTTCGAGCCCATCGCCAAGTGGCTCGGAGACATCGTCTTCTACTCCGTCCCCGTCAACGGGACACAGATCCCGCTGATCGTGGCCTGGCTCGTCGTGGCCGGCCTGGTCTTCTCCGGCTGGTTCGGCCTGGTGCAGATACGCAAGTTCCGCCTCGCGGTGAACGTGGTGCGCGGCAAGTACGACGAGGAAGGCTCGGCCGGTGAGGTCAACCACTTCCAGGCCCTGACCGCGGCCGTCTCCGGCACCGTCGGCCTCGGCAACATCGCCGGTGTCGCCGTCGCAGTCTCCATCGGCGGCCCGGGCGCGACGTTCTGGATGATCCTCTGCGGCCTGCTCGGCATGGCCACGAAGTTCGTCGAGGTCACCCTCGGCGTGAAGTACCGCGAGGTGCACGCCGACGGCACGGTCTCCGGCGGCCCGATGCACTACCTGCCCAAGGGCCTGGCCGACCGCTTCGGCGCCAAGGGCCTGAAGCTGGGCAAGGTGCTGGGTGTCCTCGCCTCGGTGATGATCCTCTTCTTCGGCCTCTTCGGCGGCAACCTCTTCCAGGTCAACCAGTCCTACGCGCAGCTCGTCTCCGTCACCGGCGGCGACAGCGGCCTGATGGGATCCTCGGCCGGCGCGCTGTTCTTCGGCATCCTGATCGCCGCCCTGGTCGGCATCGTGCTCCTCGGCGGCATCCGCTCCATCGCCTCCGTGACCAGCAAGCTCGTCCCGGCGATGGCCGGCATCTACATCGTCGCCTGCCTCGTGGTCATCCTGGTCAACGTCTCCGCGGTGCCGTCCGCGCTCTCCTCGATCATCGAGGGCGCCTTCAACCCGCAGGGTGTCGCCGGTGGTGTCCTCGGCGCGCTGATCGTCGGCTTCAAGCGGGCCGCGTTCTCCAACGAGGCCGGTCTCGGCTCCGCCCCGATCGCGCACTCCGCGGTCAAGACCAAGCACCCCGCCAGCGAGGGCCTGGTCGCGCTGCTGGAACCGTTCATCGACACCGTGGTCATCTGCACGATGACCGCCCTGACGATCGTCATCGCCAACCCGGCCAGCTGGGGCGAAGCCCGCGAGGGCAAGGGCCCGGGCGGCGTGACGATCACCTCCGACGCCTTCGCCACGGTCCTGCCCTGGTTCCCGTACATCCTCACCATCGCGGTGATGCTGTTCGCCATCTCCACCGTGCTGACCTGGGGCTACTACTGCATGAAGGCGTGGACGCACCTCTTCGGCCGCAGCAAGACCAGCGAGCTGACCTTCAAGGTCTTCTACACGCTGTTCGCGGTCGCCGGTTCGCTGCTCACCCTGCAGACCCTGATCGACATGGCCGACGCGGTGCTCTTCATGCTCGCCGTCATCAACATCATCGGCCTGTACCTCCTGGCCCCCGTGGTCAAGCGGGAGCTGAACAACTTCCTCGGCTATGTCCGCCGCCGCGACGCCGGCCTCGACACGGACACCGGAGCAGACGAGGACGACGACCGGGAGCTGGTGAAGACCACCGTCTGACCGCCGCCGCGGCCCGGCTCCTGAGCGGGCTCGTACACGCCTCGCGCCTTGGTGTGTACGAGCCCGCTCGCATGCGTTCTTGCAGGTCAGGACCCATCTAGCGAGATCCTGACATCTCCCCTAGGGTGTAAGGACGCGTCAAGGGGGCGGCTGAGCCGCCCTGGACGCGCGGTGTGCCGGGAAGTCTGGTCGGCGTCCTAGGGGCCGTATGCCCATCTCCAGCCGACGCCCCGGAAGGCCCTCCCCATGAGCAGCCCGCGCCCTCGCATCGTCTTCGGCCTCATGCCGTGGCCCGAACGCCAGGCCATCGCTTCCGCCCTGCGCACCGAGACCGTCGGCGGACTCGTCCTCCTCGCCGCAGCCGTCATCGCGCTGATCTGGGCGAACAGCCCGCTGGGCGACGTGTACGAATCGATACGCGACTTCCACTTCGGCATACCCGCCCTCGGCCTGGACCTCTCCGTCGGACACTGGACCGCCGACGGCCTCCTCGCGGTCTTCTTCCTCGTCGCCGGCATCGAACTGAAGCGGGAACTCGTCGTCGGCGAGCTGCGCACCCCCGCCACCGCCGCCCTCCCGGTCATCGCCGCCCTGTGCGGCATGGCCGTACCGGCCGCGCTCTACGCAGCAACCGCTTGGGCGGGCGGCGGCAGCCTCGCCGGCTGGGCCGTGCCGATGGCCACCGACATCGCCTTCGCCCTCGCCGTGGTCGACGACCTCGGCGCCATCCTCATCATCGCGGTCTTCTTCACCAGCGACCTGAACCTCTGGGTCCTCGGCGGAGCCTTCGCCGGACTGGCCCTCTTCTACCTCCTCCAACGGCTCCGCGTCCGGGGCTGGGGGTGGAACGTGCCGCTCGGCATCGCGATCTGGGCGCTCATGTACAACGGCGGTGTCCACGCCACCGTCGCCGGCGTCGCCATGGGCCTCATCCTGCGCACCACCCGGGACAAGGGCGAGACCGTCTCCCCCGCCTCTCGGGTCTCGCACCTGCTACACCCCTTCTCCGCGGGAGTCGCCGTCCCCCTCTTCGCCCTCTTCGCCGCCGGCGTCACCATCTCCGGCCCCGCCCTGGCGGAGGTGTTCACCAGCCCCGAACCACTCGGAATCGTCCTCGGCCTCGTCGTCGGCAAGGTCATCGGGATCTTCCTCGGCACCTACCTGGCCGCCCGCTACACGAAGGCACAGCTCAACCCCGACCTGGCCTGGGCCGACGTCCTCGGCCTGTCCGTCCTCGCCGGCATCGGCTTCACCGTGGCCCTCCTCATCGGTGAACTCGCCTTCCCCGGCCAGACAGTCGGCGAACACGCCAAAGCAGCCGTCCTGATCGCCTCCGTCACCGCAGCCGTTCTGGCAGCCGTACTGCTGCGCCGCCGCAACACGCTCTACAAACGCCTCTACGAGGAAGAGAACCTCGACGCCGACGCCGACGGCATCCCCGACATCTACCAGCGCGAGGAGATGGACCGACCCGCCGCTCAGCACCGCTGACGGCACCGGAGAGGCCATGGCCATCACGCTGCTGAGCATCGCCATCGTGGTGGCGGCTCTCGTCATCCGAACGGCCGTCGCCGAGATCCGCCAACCCGGCAGCGGACGCCGCCAGTGGCAGTTCCTCACCAACCTCCGCGCCCTCGCCACCGGAGCCCTCACCGCCCTCCTCCTCGGCCTCCTCGCGTGGACGACGGCGGGACCCACCGCGGCCCGGGCGGCGCTCGCCGCCGTGCTCGTCGCCTACGTGGCCGGCAGCGACGAGAACAACGACTGACGGTGGCAGTCATACGTCTGAGACGGGAACCGACCTCAGAGGGTTCGGAGTTGAGGAGCCGCCCACCGAAGCTCACTGTCTCCTGCCGGGCTCCGGCAGCATCACCCGTACGCGCGCTGCCGGGGCGCACTCTCACGCCGCCGCCCTATGCGCGAGACCCTGGCAAGCAAGCCACTGCAGGAGGGGAGCGGGAGGCGTCCTACGAATGCGCCCCCGACCGGGGGCGCCTCAGTCCCCTGACAGGCGCGGCTACGGACGGGAGACCGGGGTCATGCTCATCGAGGGGCCAGACCGGAAAACCTGAGGGCCTCGCAGGTCCGCACGTCGGGTCCTCTGACGTGGGTGGCCGCGGACTACGGACGAGCCGTCGCGGCGGTATAGGAACGAGCGTGCTCCGGTGCATTGCCCCAGCCTTGTGACGGCATCCCGAACACCCTGGGCTGCTCTCGGCACTTTGGGTAAGCGAGAAGCAGCGGGTGGCATCAGGAGGGGCGAGAAGAACGGGAACGGACTGCGGAGACAATCGAGATCGAACTCTCCGCTCCCCCGCCGGCCAACCCGTCGGATGGGGCGCCGAGGGCGGGCTCGTTCGGAGCCCGCCCCACAGGAAGGAGCGAGCATGTCCGCGTTGATGTCGATGGCTGCGGGCCTCTGGTACGCAGCCATCGCGGTCCTCGTATGTGATGGCAAGCCGCTGGCACTCCTCTTCACCGCCACATTCGGCGCCGCCGGCTTCATACTCGCCTCGGCTGGGACCCGCCTGCTGACCGGCCACGCGGATCAAGCTGCCCTTGCCCGGCGGGGCGCGTGGCTCGCGCTAGTCACCACCGCTATGGCGCTGGCCCTCTGGGCTGTCCAGATCACGCTCTCGGGCGCGCCTGCCACCTTCGCGCGACTCGGCATCTCGCACGGGGCCTTGTGGTACGTCGCCTTGGTGGTGGCTCCCGGAGTCCTGACCTTGCTACTCGTCCGCACCCGCGCCCCCACCCGGTAACGCCGACGCGGCTTGTCCCACACTCACCGGCGCACCCGCAGAGCCCGATGCCTGAGGTCGCCCATCGTCGACCATCGCTCTGAGGACCTGGCCGCGGAACGCGACACGCCCCCGCTCCCCACCCACCAAGATCCGGGCCAGTTGCGGACCAGCACCGGCCCATCGAAGGCAGATTGCTTCATTTTGCCTGCTCAGGGCGGGTGTGGCACGTGTACCACCAGCAGACGAAGAATCTGCCGGTATCCAGGGTCCGAGTCCAGCGGGAGTCCGGTCGTCTCTGTGTCCCGGCCCACTGCCCTGCGGCATACCGGGGTGGGTCGAACACTCGGATTCGGTCACCGCGGTGTGCCGGCCAACGCCCAGTGTGAATCGGGCCCGAGAGGCGGAACTCAGACTGATTCTCCGGGCTTCCGCTTTGCCCCGCCTCGACCACAATCAGGTCGCGCTCAACGCAGCGTAACCAGCACCGAACCAGCACGGGACGGGTTGCGAGGGGTGCTGACGTGGGGTTTCGGGTCAGCACCAAACCAGCACGGGACTCAGCACCGCCCACCCAAAAGAGCTCTAACTCTGCAATTCCGACAGGGCTTCACGACCCCGTTCCGGAGGGAATGCGGGGCATGCGTTTGGGCATGTGGTGCGCACCTACATCAGTCGTGGCCCGATTGTGATGGCGGGCCACATATGCGGGTGACCTGCGGACTTCTACGTTGTGGCCACACCCGACGTCCCCGCAGACACCCTGGAAGTGGTGCACATGGTCTCCCCCGGAACCGCCCCTAACGCTCCATCCGGAATCCGGCGGATCGTTGCCGCCAGCCTGATCGGGACCACCATCGAGTGGTACGACTTCTTCCTCTACGGGACCGCCGCGGCCCTGGTCTTCAACAAGCTGTTCTTCCCCACCGCCGATCCGCTCACCGGGACCCTGATCGCCTTCCTCACCTATGCCATCGGGTTCCTGGCCCGGCCCCTCGGCGGGGTCGTCTTCGGGCACTTCGGGGACAAGGTCGGCCGCAAGAAGCTGCTGGTGCTGAGCCTGCTCATGATGGGCGGGGCGACCTTCGCGATGGGGCTGCTGCCCACCCACGCGAGCATCGGGGTCGGCGCTCCGATCCTGCTCACCGTGCTGCGCCTGGTGCAGGGGTTCGCGCTCGGCGGCGAGTGGGGCGGGGCCGTGCTGATCGTCTCCGAGCACGGCGGTGCCGAACACCGCGGGTTCTGGGCCTCCTGGCCGCAGTCGGGGGCACCCGGGGGCAATCTGCTGGCCACCGGGGTGCTCGCGCTGCTCGCGGCCGTGCAGACGGACGCGGCGTTCCTCTCCTGGGGGTGGCGGATCCCCTTCCTGCTCTCCGGGGTCCTCGTGGTGGTCGGGCTGTGGATCCGGCTGTCCGTCTCGGAGTCACCGGTCTTCCTCGCCGCACAGGCCGAGGCCGCCAGCGGGCCCGCGGAGGAGAGGGCGCCCGTCGTCCAGGTGTTCCGCAAGGACTGGCGGCAGGTGCTGACCGCCATCGGCACCCGGTTCGGCGAGAACATCTCGTACTACGTCCTCACCTCCTTCCTCCTCGTCTACGTCACCACCCACCTCGGCCTCCCCAAGACCACCGCGCTCAACGCGCTCCTGATCGGCTCGGCCGTCCACTTCGTCACCATCCCCGCCTGGGGCGCGCTGTCGGACCGGATCGGCCGCCGGCCTGTGACGCTGATCGGGTCGGCCGGCATGGCCCTGTGGGCGTTCGCCTTCTTCGCCCTGGTGGACTCCGAGTCGTTCGCCGTCATCACCCTGGCCGTCACCGCCGGGCTGCTCCTGCACGGCGCCATGTACGGGCCGCAGGCCGCCTTCGTCTCCGAGATGTTCGACACCAAGGTCCGCTACTCCGGGGCCTCGATGGGCTCCCAGCTCGCCTCGATCGTCGCGGGCGCCCTCGCCCCGATCATCGCCGTCGAGCTCCTGAAGGAGTACGGATCCTCCGTGCCGGTCTCCGTCTACCTGTCCGCGGCCGCCGTCGTCACCACCATCACGGTCGCCTTCGCCCGCGAGACCCGGGGCCGGGACCTGTCGGTCCCGAAGGCGGGGGCGGCGGAGTCCGGGGACGGGGGCGGGTACGCGGCCCGGTCCGCCTCCGCGGCCACGCTCTCCGACCCTGCCTGACTCCGCCCGCCGAGGCGGACCTGCGGTGCCGCCCGCCGTGACCGGAGTTCCCCTCACGGCGGGCGGCCCCTCTCACCACCCCGCGCCGAAGGGCTGCCAGCATGGCCCACGTGAACGATTCCGCCGAGCCCGCCGAGCCCGCGATCCGGCCCGAACCCGCACCCGCACCCGCACCCGCGCTCAACTCCGGCCCCGGCAACGGACTCGCCTCCGCCCCGGCGGCCGTGCCCCCGGGCGGAGCCCTGGCCGCGGCCGCCCTGCGCAGGCTCCTCGGGCTGCTCGCCCAGGGCGCGCCGGCCGAGCACTTCGCCCGGCCCGGCGCGCAGGCCCGTACCGCCGGGGCCGAACCGGCCGAGCAGGCCGTCGTGGAGGAGGCGACCCGGGTCGCCCTCGACATCCGCCGCACCCTCGACCAGCACCGGCGGCGCGAGGCGGAGCTCACCGCCCTCTTCGACACGGCCGGCGACCTCGCGGCGCTGCGCGACCTCGACGCGGTGCTACGGGCCATCGTGCGGCGGGCCAGGACCCTGCTCGGTACGGACGTCGCCTACCTCACGCTCAACGACCCGCTCGCGGGAGACACGTTCATGCGCGTCACCGACGGCTCCGTCTCCGCCGCCTTCCAGCAGCTGCGGCTCGGCATGGGCGAAGGGCTCGGCGGCCTGGTCGCCCAGACCGCCCGCCCGTACGCCAGCGCCGACTACCGCTCCGACGACCGCTTCCGGCACACCACCACCATCGATTCGGGTGTGCGCGAGGAAGGACTGCGGGGCATCCTCGGGGTCCCGCTGCGCGTCGCCTCCCGGGTGATCGGAGTGCTCTACGCCGCCGACCGGTCGGTACGGGACTTCGCGCCCGACGCGGTCGCGCTGCTCTCCTCACTGGCCGACCACGCCGCCGTGGCCATCGACGGGGCGCGGCTGCTGGAGGAGACCCGTACGGCCCTGGCCGAGCTCAACTCCGCCACCGAGACCGCCCGGGCCCACAGCGAGGCCGCCCGGCTGGCCACCGAAACCCACGACCGGCTCACCGATCTGGTCCTGCGCGGCGGGGACGTCACCGATGTGGCCCGGGAGGTCGCCGCGCTGCTCCGGGGCGGACTGGTGGTGCACGACGCAGACGGCGCCGAGCTCGCCCGGGTCGCCACCGAACCGATCGGCCCGCCCGCCCGGGGGGTGGCCGCCTCGCGGTCCGGCGGCCGGGCGGTCGCGGTGGACGGGGTGTGGGTCTGCGCTGTCCTGGCCGGTCCCGAACTCCTCGGCAGCATCGCCCTGACGGGCCGGGCGGACCTGTCGGACACCGACCGGCGGCTGTTCGAACGCACCGGCCTGGTCACCGCGCTCCTCCTGCTGCTGCGCCGCTCGGTGGCCCACGCCGAGGACCGGGTGCGCGGCGAGCTGCTCAGTGACCTGCTGACCCCGCAGAGCCCGGGGCGCACCCGCGACACCGGAAGCCAGACCATCCGGGCGCGCAAGCTCGGCGTGAACCTCGCGCGCCCGCACTGCGTCCTGGTGCTCCACTGCGACGCGGCCCTGCGGCCCCGGCTGTCGGCGGAGGCCGCGCGGCGGGCCCGCGCGCTCGACGGGCTGTCCGGACTGCACGAGGGCCGCATCGTGCTGCTCGCCCCGGCGGAGCGGCCGGGGCAGCTCGCGCAGTCCCTGGCGGCGGAGCTGGGGCAGTCGCTCGGCGCTCCCGTCACCGTGGGCTCCGCCGGCCCGGGCGACGGGCCGGGCGGTCTGCCGTCCGTGCACGCCGAGGCCGTCCGCTGCCTCCAGGCCCTGCACGCCCTGGGCCACACCGGCCACGGAGCCGCCCTGCCCGACCTGGGCTTCGTGGGCCTGCTGCTCGGGGACCGCGGTGACGTGGGCGGGTACGTCCACCGGGTGCTCGGCCCCGTCATCGAGTACGACGCCCAGCGCGGCACCGAGCTGGTCCACACGCTCCAGGCCTACTACCTCCACGGCGCGAGCCTCTCGAAGGCCAAGGACGCCCTGCACATCCACGTCAACACGGTCGTACAGCGCCTCGACCGGATCCGCCGCCTCCTGGGCGAGGACTGGAACTCCCCCGCCCGGGCCCTGGAACTCCAACTCGCCCTGCGCCTGCACCTCCTGGCGAAGCCGGGCCCGACGCCCGCGATCCAGGCCGGTCATGACCGGTCGGACCCACAAGCTCCCCTCGCCTAAGGCCGGTTGCCGGGAACACCGGCCGGCCTGCGGACCTGGCCCCGGAAGGCATCCGAGGAGCTCCGCACCCGCGACGGCTCGGCAGGGAGCCTGTACGCTCTGGCCGTGCTTGAGACGCCGGGCAAGGGGAGTTCGGGCGATCTGCCCGAGTGGTTCGCGCCGCCGAGGATGATCGGCGGATTCGTTGCGGGACCGGTGGTCATCTGCCGGTCGGACCGGCTCGTGGTGGCCGTCCGGCAGGTGCTGGCCTATCCGGTCGGCCTCGAGATCGAGGTCGAAGCGCACGCGCGTGGAGCATCGCCCGGCGGGCCGTCCGGCGACGCGGCGGACGTGGACCTCACCGGGCCGTCCCAGCCGCTGTTCCGGCTCGGGTTCGCCGACGGCGGCGACGTGCTGCAGGACGACGAGACCGGATTGCGCGGCGGGCGGGGGCCCGTGATGTCGTTGAGCAGGTTCGAGGGCAGTTCGGACGGTCCGGACAACGGCGAGGACGTACGCCTGTCGCTGTGGCTGTGGCCGCTGCCCCCGCCGGGTCCCCTCACCCTGTCGTGCTCGTGGCCGCGCCGAGGGCTCCAGGATTCCGGCGTCGTCCTGGACCTGGACGCCGACGCGGTCCGGTCCGCGGCGCTGCGGGCCCAGCCGTTCTGGCCCGCGGGCTCCTGAGTCCCGGGGCCCGAACGCCCGGGCCCTGACCGCCGGGCCCGAACGGCCCGGCCCGAACGGCCCGAACGGCGCAGGCGGCCGGCTGCCGCCTCAGTCCTGACCGGCCCCGGACGCCGTCCCCGACGCGGCCTCCGCAGCCGCCCCGACCGCCGCTTCCGGGGCGCCCTCCGACCCCCCCTGCACGTCCACGATGCGTCCGTCGCGCAGTTCCACCACCCGGTCCGCCAGCTCCATCAGCGCCGGGTCGTGCGTCGCGACGAGCGCCGTGACCCCCTCGCTGCGCACCACGGCCCGCAGCAGTCGCATGATCTGACGGCCCGTATCGGAGTCGAGCTGGCCCGTCGGCTCGTCCGCGATGATCAGGTCGGGTTCGTTCGCCAGCGCGCGGGCCACGGCGACCCGCTGCTGCTGGCCGCCGGAGAGTTCGCCGGGGCGCTGCTCGGTGTGGTCCGACAGGCCGACGAGCGCGAGCAGGGTGCGGGCCCGCTCCTCACGCTGCTTGGCCGGCACCTTGCGCAGCCGCATCGGGACTCCGACGTTCTCGGCGGCGGTCAGGGCGGGGATCAGGCCGAAGGACTGGAACACGAAGCCGATCCGGTCGCGGCGCAGTGCGAGGCGGCCGTCCTCGTCCAGGCCGGCCAGGTCGGTGCCGTCGAGGGCGACGCTGCCGTCGGTGGGGGTGTCGAGGCCGCCGACCAGGTTCAGCAGGGTGGTCTTGCCCGAGCCCGACCGCCCCTTGAGCGCGGTGAGTTCGCCGCGGCGGACTTCGAAGGACACTCCGCGCAGTGCGTGGACGGCCTGCGGGCCGGTGCCGAAACTGCGTCGCAGTCCTTCGACGACCACCATCGGCGGCGCCACTTCGTCCTGCGGCCGCTCCTGCTGCTGCCGCTCCTGCTGCTGCGTCATGCTGCGACTCCCCCTGGAAAGATTCCGGCCCCCGGAACGGCTCGATCGGCGTGATCGCGGTCCCGCCCCGTCGATTTGTTCATTCGATGCACCATTCACGCAAGTCCCTTCCGCTATCTGTTCGAATCTGGCAGCATCGTCCGCTATCCGGGGCCACCAGTCCGGTGCGGGGGAGGAACAGGCACATGCTCGGCTTCGTCGTGCGCCGGCTGCGCGGGCGATTGCCGCTCGCAGCCGCCGTGCTGCTGACCGTTTTGATCACCACGACGGTGCTGACGGCGCTCTTCGCGTTCACCCGCACCGTGGGCGACGCGGGACTGCGCCAGGCCATCCGGGGACCCGGCCACGCACGCAGCACCGTACTGGTCACCGGTGGGCACCCGGCGGCCGACCGCGCCAAGGACGACGAGGCGGTACGGGGCTTCGCGCGCGAGCTGTTCGGCCCGCTGCCGGCCGCCGCCGAGAGCGTGGCGCGCAGCCGTTCGTACGGACTGCCGGGCCCCAACACCCCCGGCAAGGAAGCCGACCTGACGCTGCTGGCGGCCTTCGCCAAGGAGCGCGTACGACTCCTCGCGGGTGCGTGGCCGCAGCCCGTCGCGGGACCGGTCTCCGGTCCGGGCGTTCGCGTGCCCGTAGCCGTGCCCAAGGCGGCACTGGACCGGCTCGGCCTGGCCGAGGGGGCGCTGCCCGCCGAGGTGCGCCTCGCCGACCGGTACGGCGGCTCCCCCCTGACCGTGCTGGTGACCGGCGTCTACCGGCCCGCCGACCCGGAGTCCCCGTACTGGCGGCTCGATCCACTCGGCGGCCGCGGACTCCAGGTGGCCGGGTTCGCCACGTACGGCCCGCTGCTGGTGGACGATTCCGCGTTCACCGCCGGCGGCCTGCCGCAGGACAGCCGCGCGGTGCTCCTCACCCCCGACTTCGCCACCGTCGACCCCGCCGGGGCCGAGGCGGTGCGGGACCGGACGGCCAAGGCCTCCGAAGCGCTCCTGCGGGTCTCCGGCCTGCGCTCCGACACCCAGCTCCCGGTGCTGCTCGGGGAGCTGGGGTCGGGTCTGACCGTAGCCCGGTCCACCCTCCTGGTCGGGGCCCTGCAACTCGCCGTCCTGGCCGGAGCGGCGCTCCTGCTCGTGTCGCACCTGCTGACGGAGCGCCAGGCCGGGGAGCGCGCGCTGCTCACCGCGCGCGGCGCCTCCCGCCGACGGCTCGGCGTGCTCACCGCGGCCCAGTCGCTGCTGCTGGCGCTGCCCGCCGCGCTCCTCGCGCCGCTGCTGACCCCGTCGCTGCTGCGCCTGCTCGGCGGTTACGGCTCGCTGGCCCACGTCCCCTTCGACGTGACCCGGAGCTGGCTGCTCTGGCCCGTCGCGGCGGGCTGCGCCCTCGGCTGCGTCGCGCTGACCACCCTGCCCGTGGTGCTGCGCGGAGCCGCTGCCGCCGCCCTGCACCGGACCGGCCGCCGCCAGGCGCTCGTCGCCGGTGCCGCCCGCTCCGGCGCGGACCTGGCACTGGTGGCCCTGGCCGTACTCGCGTACGAGCAGCTCTCCCGGTACGGGGCGGGCGCGCCCGGCCCGGCGGCGGCCCGGTCCGGCGGGCTGTTCGGCGTGGACCCGGTACTGGTCGCCGCGCCGACGCTGGCGCTGTGCGCGGGCACGCTGCTGGTGCTGCGGCTGCTGCCGTTCGCGGCGCGGCTCGGCGCGCGGATCGCCGCCCGGGGCCGGGGCCTGGGTCCGGCGCTCGTCGGCTGGCAGCTCGCCCGCCGGCCCGGACGGGCCACCGGGCCGGTGCTGCTGCTCGTACTCGCCGTCTCCAGCGGGGTCCTCGCCCTGGGCCAGCACACGGCCTGGTCCGATTCCCAGCGCGACCAGGCCGACTTCACCACGGCCGGGGGCCTGCTGATCTCCCGCAGCGACCTGCCCGCGATGGGCCGGGGCGGCCGGTACGCGGCGCTGCCCGGCGGGGAGCGCGTGATGCCGGTGCTGCGGACCCCGCACGAACTGCCGGGCGGGCGCACCGGACAGGTGATGGCGCTGGACGCGGCGGCCGTCGCCGACCGGGTCGGCCTGCGGGCCGACCTGCGTGACGGGCGCGGCATGCGGGAGCTGTTCGCCCCGCTCGCACCCGCGCCGACCCAGCCCTCCCCGGGCACGGCCGCCGCCACCACCGGCATCCCCCTCCCCGGCCACCCCCAGCGCATCGACGTCTCCGTCTCGGTCCGGTCCACCGGCGCGGGCGGCCGGCCCGGCCTCAGCCTGCTGCTGCGCGACCGGTTCGGCATCACCTACCGGGCTGCGATGGCCCAGCTCCCGGAGAGCGGCCACGCCACCGTGCCGATGTACATCGGCTCGCTGATCGGCGCCCCGGTCGGGTCGGCCGCCACTCCGCTGAGCGTGGCCGGGCTCGTATTCTCGTACGACCGGGAAGGCACGCTCCCGGGCACCGACCTGAACAACGGCGCCGAGCTCGATCCGCGCAAGCCCGGCGAAGTGGTCAAGATCTTCGACGAGTTGACGGTACGGAGCCTCGCGGTCGCGCAGACCCAGGACGGCGCGGCCGTCCCGGTCGCCGCGGCCGCACCCGGCTGGAATCTGTCGGCTCCGTCGCTCACCGACGGCAGCCCCTCCGCCGAACTGCTCCCGGCCGGACCGGCCGCGGGCGGCCCCGAGCTGGTCCGGCTGCGCTACCGCGACGGTTCCGGCGAACGCGGAGGCGTGGAGGCCGATCTGACGCCGGGTCCCGCTCCGGCCGCCGAGGTACCGGGCATCGCCACCCGGGCGTACCTCGATGCGATCGGCGGGGCCGTGGGCGATCTGGTCCCCGTCCAGCTGGGCGGCGCCACCCTTCCGGTCCGGATCACCGCCGCGATCGGTTCGCTGCCCGTCGCGGGGGACACCGCGATCGCCGTCGACCTGGCCACCGCGGGCCGGGTGCTCGCGGCCGGCGGTCTGGAGCTGCCGACGCCCGGCGAGTGGTGGCTGCCGGCCGCCTCCGCCGACGATCCGGCGCCGGCCCGGGCCGCCGCCGAACTGCGCTCCGGCGCGGGCTCCCAGCAGGTGCGGCTGCGCGGCGAAGTGGCCGCGACCCTGCTCGACGACCCGCTCAGCGCGGGCCCGCAGGGCGCGCTCGCCGCGCTCGCCGTGGCCTGCGCGGTCCTCGCGGCGATCGGCTTCGCGGCCTCCGCCACGGCGGCCGTCCGCGAGCGGGCCCGGGAGTTCTCGGTACTGCTCGCGCTGGGGGCCCGGCGCCGGGACCTGGCCCGTACGGCCACGGCCGAGAGCTGTGTGCTGGTGGGGCTCGGAACCACCGTCGGGCTGGCGCTGGGCGTGGTCATCGTCCATCTCGTCGTACCGCTGACCGTGCTGACGCCGGCCGCGGGCCGCCCGGTACCGGAGGTGCTGGTGGACCTGCCCGCGGCACGGACCCTGCTGCTCGCCGCCGCCATCGCGGCGGTCCCGCTGCTGTCGGCGGTCTTCGGCGGCCGGCGCAATCAGAACCGCTCGAACACAGCCGACCGGCTGCGGCACGTGGAGGACATATGACCGGGCCGGCCCCGACCGACGCCGACCGGCGGACCCCGGGCGACGCGGACCCGGCGCGGACCGGCCCGCGGGGATCGGCCGGGACCTCCCGGCCCGCCCCGCCCCCGCCCGCGCCCTGGGTGCGGACCCGGCTGCGCGCGACCCCGCTGAGCACGCTGCTCGGCGCGGCCCTGGCCTTCGTCGCCGTCCTGCTCGCCGCCGCGCTGCCGCGCGCCGTGGACCGGGGCACGGACCAGGCGCTGCGCTCCTTCCTGGAGTCCCGCGGCCCCGGCCAGACCAGCCTGACGTTGACCGCGCGCCCCCGCTACGGGGAGCAGTCCCCGCAGGAGCTGGACGAGGTACTGGCCACCCTGGTGGCCCGGACCGCCCCCGGTTTCGGCGTCGCTCCCGAGGGCCCCGTCCACGGGACCTCCGCCGACGCCCGTTCCCTGTCCACTCCCGGACTCGCCGCCCCCGAGGGCATGCCTCCCCAGCTCGGGCTCTACCATCTGCGCGAGGCCGCCGACCACGTCCGGCTGGTCGAAGGGCGCTGGCCGGGTGCCGCCTCCACGCCGGGCGGTCCCATGGCCATCGCGCTGTCGCAGAGCGCGGCGAAGACCCTCGGCGTACGGGTCGGGATGGTGCTGGAGACCACCACCGGCGAGGCCATGACCACCGTCAAGGCGGAGGTCGTCGGCCTCTACACCGCGAACGACGCGGCCGAGGACTTCTGGACCGACACCGGCTGCCTCACCCGCGCCTGCCTGCTCCAGACCTCCACCCACCCGCCGATCCCGTACTGGCGCACGGCGGCCCTCACCGGCCCGGAGGCACTGGACGGGCTCGCCCGGTGGGGCGAGGGGCACGCCCGGGACTTCTGGCGGATCCCCGTCGACACCGGGACCCTGCGGGCCGATCAACTGCCCGCCACCGCGAAGGCGGTCGCGTCCTACGTGAACGGCCCGACCGCGACGCGCCTGACGCGGGAGACCCACCGGAGCGATCTGCGCGTCACCTCCCGCCTGCCCGAACTGTTCACGCTGGCCGAGGCCCGGCGCCAGGCGGCCGCGCCGCTCGGCGCGATGGGTCCGGCCGGGGTGGCCGGGGTGGCGTTCGTGGTGTTCTGTCTGGCGGCCGGACTGACCGGGGACCGCCGGGAGGCCGAACTGCGCCTGCTGCTGGCCCGCGGCGGCTCGCGCGCGGGCATCGTGCGCCGACTGCTCGCGGAGAACGCCGTCACGGTCCTGCCCGCCGCCGCGCTCGCGACGGTGCTCGCCGTGGTCCTGCTCCCGACGCCCCGCCTGGCGGGCACCCTGCTGGCCGCCGCGGCGGCCACGGTCCTGGCGCTGCTGGCCTTCCCGCTACGGGCCGCCGTACTGCTGTCGCCGAGGCGCGGGCCGGGCCCCCGACGGCGCCTCGTCGCCGAGCTGCTCGTGCTGGCCGCCACCGCGGCCGCCGTGCACGAGGTGCAGTCGCGCGGGGTCGCCCCGGCCGGCGCCGGAGCGGACCCGCTGCTGATCGCCGCCCCGCTGCTGCTCGCGCTCTGCGGCGGCCTGCTGCTGGCCCGGCTCCAGCCCGCCCTGGTCGGGGCCATGGCCCGGGCGGCCGGGCGGGGTCCGGGACTGATCGGCTTCCTCGGGCTGGCGCGCGCCGCGCGGGGCACCGCGGGGCGGGCCCGCCCCTCCGTACTGCCGCTGATCGCGATGCTGCTGGCCGTGACCACCGGCGGCTTCGGCGCCACCGTGCTGGACGCGGTGGGCGACGCCCGGCTCCGGACGGCGCGCGAGGCGGTCGGCGGCGACGCGCAGATCTCGGCGCCCAGCGGCACGCTTCCGCAGCCGCTCGTCAACGCCGCGGCCGCGCTGCCCGGCGTACGGGCCTCGGTGAAGGTGTGGAGCGACGACAACGTCTTCCTCACCGGCACCAAGGCGGGCAACACCCAGATCTCCGTGATCGTCGCGGACCCCGTGGAGTACGCGAAGCTGTCCGGCGCCGTCGGGCGCGGCCGGTTCGATCCGGCGGTCCTGGCGACGGGCGCCGCGGGTACCTCGGGCGCGACGGTACCCGCGCTGATCAGCGGGGACCTCGCGGCGGACGACACCACCGGCTACCGGCTGCGGCTGGAGAACGGCGGGGAGCTGCAGCTGAAGGTCGTGGGCGTGCTCGACGGCACGCCCGCCCGGCCGGGCGCCAAGTCCACCACCGTGGTGCTGCCCGCCGGTCCGGTGCTGGCCGCGGTGCCCCAGATGGGGCTGCCCAACTACTGGTTCGCGCTCGGCGGGATCAGCCAGCACCGGCTGGAGCAGCTGGTCCGCGCCCAGGACCCGGCGGCCGCCGCCGAGCGGTACCGCATCCGTACCAGCAGCGCGGCGGCGGACGAACTGGGCTCCGACCCGCTCCAGCGCTCCGCCGAGCGGCTCTTCTGGGCCTCCCTGGCCGGCGCCGCGGGCTTCGCGTTGCTGGCCGTCCTGCTGACCCTGGTCAGGGCCGCACCCGACCGTGCGGCGCTCCTGGCGCGACTGCGCACGATGGGGCTGCGGCCCCGGCAGGGGTTGCTGCTGATCCTGGCGGAGTCGGTGCCCCTGGCGCTGGCCGCCGCACTCGGCGGCGCCCTGGTCGCGGTGGGCGCCGTCGCCCTGCTGGGCCCGGCCGTGGACCTGTCGACGCTGGTCGGCGCGAAGGTGGCGGCCGGCCTGCCGGTCCTCGTACGGCCCGTGCTGACCCAGGCCCTGGGCCTGGCCGTCCTGGTCTCGGGGGCCGTGCTCGCGGAGGCGGCGGTGTCCGGCAGGCGACAGATCACGACCGAGTTGAGAGCGGGAGACCAGCGGTGAACAGCGAACAGCCCACCTACGACGAGCTGCGGCAGCAGGCCCTGGCCGCTGCCGCGCCCCGCAAGCACGGCGCGGACACGGCCATCGCCTGCGACCGCCTGGTGCGGATCTTCAGCACGGACGGGGTCGAGGTACAGGCCCTGCAGGGGCTGGAACTGACCGTGCGGCAGGGCGATCTGATGGCCCTGGTCGGCGCGTCGGGCAGCGGCAAGTCCACGCTGCTGAACATCCTGGCGGGCCTGGACGTGCCCACGGCCGGCACCGCCAGCGTCGGCGGCTACGACCTGCTGGAGATGTCCGCGCGCGACCGGCTGCGCTACCGGCGCGAGGCGGTCGGGTTCGTCTGGCAGCAGACGGCCCGCAACCTGCTCCCCTTCCTGACGACGGCGCAGAACATCGCCCTGCCGATGCAGTTGAAGGGCGGCCGGCGCGCGGCCGCCAGACGGCACGCGGTCCGCACCGGCGAGCTCCTCGAAGCCCTGGAGATCGGTGAGCTGGCGGACCGCCGGCCCGCCGAGCTCTCGGGCGGCCAGCAGCAGCGCGTGGCCATCGCGGTGGCTATGGCGAACGATCCGTCGGTGCTGCTCGCCGACGAGCCGACCGGTGAGCTGGACTCCGAGACGGGCGGCGCGATCTTCGAGGCGTTCCGGACCGTCAACCGGGAACTGGGCGCGACGGTGGTCATCGTGACCCACGACCCGCTCGTGGCGGGCGAGGTCCGGCGCACGGTGGCGATGCGCGACGGCCGCACGAGCAGCGAGGTGCTGCGCCGCACGGTCACCGACGAGCACGGCGCCGAGTCGGTGAGCGAGCGCGAGTACGTGATGCTGGACCGTACGGGGCGGGTCCAGCTCCCGCAGAAGTTCCTGGAGGCGCTGGGGATGGAACACCGGGTGGCGGTGGACCTGGCCGGGGACCACATCGAGCTGCGTCCCGACGACGCCTCGGCGCCGGGCCGGGGCGAGGCTGTGGGCCGGGACGAGGCGGCGGGCCCGGACGAGGCGGCGGGCCCGGCCGCGGGCTGACCCTGGAGGGGGACGAGGATGACGGAGCCGTGGGTGACCGGTCTGGTCAACGGCATCCTGTACAACGCGAAGTTCCGCAACGCCGGTTCGGAGCTCGACGGGGAACTGGTACGCCGCTTCGCACTCGGCATGCGCGAGGAGCCGATCAGCCCGCAGCCCCTGCCCCGGCAGGCCGCGGGCCTGCGCGAAGCCGTGGTCTCGGACTCCGCACTCGCCTCGGCGTTCGCGCCGTACCCGGGACAGCGGCCCTACGCCGAGTCCGAGTTCCGCACCTTCCTGACCCGCCTCGCGGACGTGCTCGACGCCCAGGACCCACCCGGCGCCCAGGGCGCGCCCCGCACTCCGGACGAGCCCGCCGCCCAGCCGGCGCCGGACACCCCGCGCACCCCGCGCCCGCGCGGCCTGCGCGCCTTGCTGCGGCGGCCGCGGTGAACCCGGCCCTGGCGGCGGTGCTCGCGGAGATCGACGCGGTGGACTGGTCCGCGCACACCGGCCGGCGCCGCGTCTGCGACACGGGCGGCGAGCTGCGTCGGCTGGCCGGGGCCCGGCTGCTCAACGAGGCGGCGAGCGCGGGGACCCGGCTGCTGGAGGACAGCGCGCTCGTCGACGACTTCGAGCTCACCCTCGGCCCGGCGTGCGTGCCGGCCGTGCCGATCCTGCTGGGCATCGCCGAGCACGGCAGCTCCCCGGCGGCCGCGGCCGCACTGGGCGTGCTCGACGGCATCCTTGACCGCTCCCCCGAGCCCGGCGCCGAGCGGACCGCAGGGGGCGTGCTGCAGTGCTGCGCCGTGGCCGACCTGGTGCGCGCTCACCCGCTCAAGCCCGGCGGACCCGCCCGCCGCGACCGCGAGCTGCGCGCCGCCCTGGACCGGCACTGGCGGTTCGAGGTGCTCCGCGTGCTGGACGCCGGCGCCGGGTGGAGCATCGCCCACGGGCTGCTCACCGGCCGGCTGACCGGGCCGCCCGCGCACGTGGACCCGTACGGGGACGAGCCGGGCACCCTCACCGTCGAGCCCGGCTGGACGGCGCACACCGGCGAGGGCGAGGCCGTGCTCCGCGTCACCGGGACGTCGGTGGGCGCGGGGCGCGTGCTCCGGCCCGCGCGGTGCGTCGACTGGTGAACCGTCGCGTGCGCGTCACTTCCGTGGCCCGGGTGTCGTTAGGCGCTCGGGGTTGACTCGGGGGTCGAAGGGATGACGGAATGCGGCAGTTTCCTCTGGAGATGCACCACATGGCACCCGGTCGGGTCGTCGAGTGGCGGTTGCGGTCCACGGCGGCGGAGAGCACCGACGCGGGTGGCGCGGCGGACAGGAGGGCCTCCTTCAACCAGGACAAGCACTTCACCGTCGCCGAGGAGAGCCGTGCGGCCGACGATCCCGTCGCATCGTGGATCGCGGTCACCTTCGAGGTCGCGGGCGCACTGGACGAGGACGCCCTGACACACTCGCTGCTGGCCTTCGTCCGCCGGCACGAGGTGCTGCGCTGCGAGTTCCGGCGGCTGGCCGGTGAGTTGGCGTGCGCGCCGATCCCCGCCGCCCAACTGGCCCTGGACACGGCCGAGGTGGCTTCCTTCGACAGCAACGCGGAGCTGACCCGCTTCCTGGTGGATCGGTTCAAGCGGAGCATCGACACCCTGTCGTGGCCGCTGTTCACGATGGGCGCGGTGCTGCGCGAGGACTCGGCGACCGTCTACCTCGCCTTCGACCACATCGTCTGCGACGGCATGTCGATGCCGATCGTGGCCCAGGAGGTGCAGAGCGGCTACGAGGCCCTGCTCCGCGGGGAGCTGCCCGACCCGGCGCCCGCGCCGAGCTATCTCGACTTCGCCGAGGAGCAGCGGCGCCGCTACCTCTCCATCGACGCCGATGACGAACGGCTCGGCTACTGGAAGGAGTTCATCGCGCGCAGCGGTGGCGACTTCTTCCCCCGCTTCCCCCTCGAACTGGGTGTGGAGCCGGGCCGGATGTACTCGATCGTGAACGAGGCCTCCCAGCTGCTGGACGCCGCCGAGGCCGAGGTGTTCGAGAAGGCCTGCCTGGCGGTCGACGGGAAGCCCTTCATGGGCGTGCTCGCCGCCGTCGCCGTCTGCCTGCGCGAGGCGGGCGGTCCGGGCGTCTACCGGGGGTTCATGCCGGTGAGCGAGCGCGGCCGTGCCGCGTGGACGAACTCGGTGGGCTGGTTCGTCAACACGATGCCCGTCGAGTTCGATGCCTCCCCCGGCCGGGACTTCGCGCAGGTCATGGCCTCCGTGCGGGCCGGATTCACCGAGATGATCGGCCACATCGACGTGCCGTTCGTGCGGGCCTGGGAGCTGCTCGCGCCCGAGGAGTTCGCCGCCCGCTCCTGGCCCTACCCGGTCAACTTCTTCTCGTACATCGACATGCGCAAGTGCCCGGGCGCCGAGCGCCACGAGGACTGGCGGCCCACCTCCCACGTGTGGTCGGCCCAGGCCAACGGCGCCTGTTCCTGGTTCCAGCGGGACGCGGACGGGCTGCACATGAACTCGATCTACTCGGACACCCCCGCCGCCCGCCGCACGATGGACGGCTTCCTGGAGGCCCTGCGCGAGACGGTCCGGGAGATCGCCCGGCACGGTTCCTTCCGCCGCCCCATCGCGCTGACCGCGCCGCGCCGGCCGGGGTCCCTGACCCCGCGCGACGTGGCGGCCTTCGCCCGGCGCCCCTGACCGGCCAGGCCTCCGACCCTCCGATCTGCCTGAGCCGCCGCCCCGCCGGAGCCCCGTGGTCAGCCGGACAGGCGGGCGGCGCGCTCGCGCAGCAGGGTCTGCTCCCGGGCGTTGCGGGTGAGGGAGGCGGCGCGCTCGAACTCCGCGCGGGCCTCCGCCCGGCGGCCGAGCCGCTCCAGCAGGTCTCCCCGTACGCTCGGCAGCAAGTGGTAGGTGCGCAGGGCCGGTTCCGCCGCCAGGGCGTCCACCAGGGGGAGCGCCGCCGCCGGGCCTTCGGCCATGGAGACGGCGACGGCCCGGTTGAGCTCGATCACCGGTGACGGGATCAGCAGGACCAGGCGCCCGTAGAGGGTGGCGATGGTCGGCCAGTCGGTGTCCTCGTAGCGGACGGCGTCGGCGTGACAGCCGGCGATGGCGGCCTGGAGGGAGTAGGGGCCGGTGCCCGCCCGGTGCAGGGCTTCGACTCCGCGCCGGATCAGCATCCGGTCCCATTTGGACCGGTTCTGGTCGGCGAGCAGCACCGGCTCGCCGTCCGGGCCGGTGCGGGTGGCGATGCGGGAGGCCTGGAACTCCAGCAGCGCCGCCAGCCCGTGCACCTCGGGTTCCTTGGGCATCAGGCCCGACAGGACCCGGGCCAGGCGCAGCGAGTCCTCGCACAGGGCGGGGCGGACGAGATCGTCGCCGGCCGTCGCCGAGTAGCCCTCGTTGAAGACGAGGTAGATGACCTCCAGGACGGAGGCGAGGCGCTCATCGCGGTCGGCGCCGTACGGGACCTCGAACGGCACCCCCGCTTTCGCCAGTGCCCGCTTCGCCCGGACGATCCGCTGGGCGACCGTCGGTTCGGGGCAGAGGTAGGCCCGGGCGATCTCCTGGGTGGTCAGGCCGCCCATCAGGCGCAGGGTGAGCGCGATCCGGGCGTCCGTGGCGAGGACGGGGTGGCAGGCGGTGAAGATCAGCCGCAGCAGGTCGTCGTCGATGGCCTCGGGGTCCGGGAGCTCGGCCTGGTCCTCGGCCGGCGGGACGTCCTCCAGGGTGCGCCCGACCTCCGCGAGCTTGCGGGCGTAGGTCTCCTTGCGGCGGACGAGGTCGATGGCCCGGTGTTTGGCGGTGGCCATCAGCCAGGCCCCCGGCCGGTCGGGCACACCCGAATCCGGCCACTGTTCCAGGGCCGCGACGAGCGCGTCCTGGGTGATCTCCTCCGCGATGCCGATGTCGCGCACGATCCGGGCAACGCCCGCGATGATCCGCGCGGATTCGATCCTGAACACCGCTTCGACCGCTCGGGTCGTACTCACTGCCGTCACGGCCACCCATCAGAGCAGCCGTGACGGGGCAGGGCAAACGGCGCGACGGTGCGGTCGGTCAGTTCTCGGCGATCTGGCGCAGCTCGATCCCGACGGTCCAGTGCTCGGGGTGGACCTCCAGGAAGCGCTTGGTCCACTCCAGCGCCTCGTCCTTGTCCTTGCACTGCATGAGCGCGTACCCGCCGATGACCTCCTTGGTCTCGGTGAACGGCCCGTCGGTGTAGCTGAGCTTGCCGCCGGACCAGGTGACCCGGGTCCCCTCGGAGGTGGGGAGCAGGCCGGCGGTGTCCAGCATGACCCCGGCCTTGGTGATCTCCTCCAGCAGCCGGCCCATGCGCTGCTCGAAGTCGGCGGGGAAGGGGGTGTCAGGGGTGAGGCTCTGCTCGTCGATGCGGACCATCGAAAGGAAGCGCGGCATGGTGACTCCTCGGTCGGGGAGGACGGGGGCTTTCCCCGCCTCTCACCCCTGCGTCGAACGGGAGACGCCGGGATCGACAGCTTCGCGGAAGAATCTTCGGGCAATTCCGGGACGCGCCCGGGAGCCGGGGATCACGGGCGCGGCGCCGGAGGTTTCCGCGGTCGCCCCGCACGTCACTACCGGCGAGTAGGATCGCCGGGCCCAGGCCCCTCCGAGAGGACCCCCATGCCGCGCATACCTTCCTCGCCGTTCCTGCTCGCCGGTCTGCTGGCCGGGGCGGCGGTGGCGCACGCCGTCGCCCCGAAGCAGTTCGACGCGATCGTGCCGCGCTCGCTGCCCGGCAGCCCGCGCCAGTGGACGTACGCGAGCGGCGTGGCGGAGCTCGCGCTGGCCGCCGGGGTCGCCCACCCGCGCACCCGCCGGGTCGCGGCGCTGGCGACGGCCGCCTTCTTCGTCGGCGTGTTCCCCGCGAACGTCAAGATGGCCGCCGACGCCCGTCACCGCTCCCCCGCCCTGCGGGCCGTGGCGGTGGGCCGGCTGCCGCTGCAGGTCCCCCTGGTGCTGTGGGCCCGCAAGGTCAGCCGGGGCGCGGCGGGCTGACACCGGCCGGGGGCGGCGCGGCGGCCGGTCCCCTCGACGTCGGTGGCCATCCGCGCCCGTCAGCGGCTGTCGCCCGTCCAGTCCCAGTGACCTGGATCGGCCGGGCGCCGGCGGTAGTGGGCGCGGCCGCCCGGGCCGTAGCGCCCTATCTCCGTCGGCAGCCGGGCCTCCTCGTCGAGCTGGGGTCCGCTCCAGCCCGTGACGTCGAGCAGCAGTCCGTCGAGGGGGCCGCCGACGAGCTCTCCGTAGGCGTGTCCCGGCAGCGGACCCGGGTCGGGGTCTTCGTGATCGGCGCCGTAGACCCGGCGCCGGAGCATCCTGTCGTCCATACGGGTCAGCTTCACAGACGGCACTGACAATGCCCTGGCCAGGCGGGGGACGGAGCGGAGGGAGCGGGGGCGAGCACCGCCATCGCGGCCGAGCGGCGATGATGGGAACCGTCCGGATCGCACCACGCGCGAAGCGGCACAAAACGATTCGAAGCCACACGAAGCGGAGCGCCACCCATGGCACGTCGGGTACACCAGCCACTGGAGGACCAGGAGTTCGACTTCATCCTGGCCATGACCGGCGGACCGGTGCTCGCCTACTTCTGCGGGAGCTGGCCGAAGGCCATCGGGCCCTGCCGCGCGATGGACGCGGTCGTCGCCGGGCTGGCGCAGGAGTACGGGGCACGGCTGACGGCGGTGCGCGTGGACATCACCCGCTGCCCCGGCCAGACCAAGCGGTACGAGGTGACGGGGGCCCCGACCGCGGTGCTCATCGTGGGCGGCGAGGCGGTGGCGGCCCAGGCCGGGCCGATGACGGCGGAGGATTTCCGGCTGCTCCTCGGCGCACACGTCTGATCCCCCTCCCCCGGCCGCCGGCAGACCCGGCCGGGCCGCCGCTTGCGCCGTTCGGGCGAAGGGGAGCGATCTGGCCGAAAGTCACATGGATCGGATAGGTGCCTCAGGCATGTAATGGACCCGGCGAAACGGAACCATCGCGTGCGAGGTGCTGTATGTCCGAGAAGACTGTTGCCTTTCCCCAGGACCGGACCTGTCCCTACCACCCCCCGGCGGCCTACGAACCCCTGCGGGCGGGCCGGCCGCTCTCCCGCGTCACCCTCTTCGACGGCCGCTCCGTGTGGGTGGTCACCGGCCACGCCGAGGCGCGTGCCCTGCTCTCCGACGGCCGGCTCTCCGCCGACCGGCAGAACCTCTCCTTCCCGGCCCCCACCCGGCGCTTCAAGGGCCTGCGCAACCGCCGCGCCGCCCTGCTAGGCGTGGACGACCCGGTCCACAACACCCAGCGCCGGATGCTGATCCCGAGCTTTTCCCTGGGGCGCACCACCGCACTGCGCCCCCGGATCCAGGAGACCGTGGACCGGCTGATCGACGCGATGGTCGCGGCCGGCCCGGGTGCGGAACTGGTCGGGGCCTTCGCCCTGCCCGTGCCGTCGATGGTGATCTGCGCACTGCTCGGAGTCCCGTACGCGGACCACGAGTTCTTCGAGAACCAGTCGCGGCGGCTGCTGCGCGGCCCCGAGATCGCCGATGTGGAGGATGCCCGCGAGCAGCTCAACGGCTACCTGCGCGAGCTCATCGGGCACAAGCGCGAGAAGCCCGGCGACGGACTGCTGGACGAACTGATCGCGCGGCGCCTGGAGACCGGCGAGACCGATGTCGAGGAGCTGGTCGCGCTGGCCGCGATCCTGCTCATCGCCGGGCACGAGACCACGGCCAACATGATCTCGCTGGGCACCTTCACCCTCCTCAGCCACCCCGGGCAGCTGGCCGAACTGCGTGCCGAGCCCTCCCTGATGCCGGCCGCGGTGGAGGAGCTGATGCGGTTCCTGTCGATCGCGGACGGCATGCTCCGCGTGGCGACCCAGGACATCGAGATCGGCGGGGTGACCGTGCGCGCCGACGACGGGGTGATCTTCTCCACCTCCGTGATCAACCGTGACGAGGCCGTCTTCGCCGAGCCCGACTCCCTGGACTGGTACCGGCCCACCCGGCACCACCTGGCCTTCGGCTTCGGCATCCACCAGTGCCTGGGCCAGAACCTGGCCCGCGCCGAGATGGAGATCGCGCTCGGCACCCTCTTCGAGCGGCTGCCCGGGCTGCGGCTGGCGGCCGATCCGGACCGGATCCCGTTCAAGCCCGGGGACACCGTCCAGGGCATGATCGAACTCCCCGTGGCGTGGTGAGCCCGATGAGTCCGATGCGCCCGCCGTCCTCACCCGCCCCGCACCCCACCCGCGTCTCCGTGGACACGGACGTCTGCATCGGGGCCGGCCAGTGCGCCCTGACCGCGCCGGGCGTGTTCACCCAGGACGACGACGGCTTCGGCGCGCTGCTGCCGGGCCGCGAGGACGGCGGCGGCAGCCCGCTGCTGCGGGAGGCCGCCCGCGCCTGTCCGGTGTCGGCGATCACGATCGAGGAGGCCTGAGCCCCGCCGGCCCACCGGCCCGCCGGCCCGCCGGCCCACCGGTTCAATCCCGGGTGGCGGCTCCGAGACGCTGGAACAGGGCCTCGTCCAGATCCAGCCCCTGCTGGGCCCGGTTGATGGCCTGCGAGCTGTAGATCCCGGTCGAGCGGGCGGCCAGTACGGCGTCCCGCGAGGCCGCGATCACACCGAGCCGCAGGTCCACGTACTGCTCGCGTCCGCCGTCGGGCACGGGGACGGGCCCGTCGGAGTCGAAGTCCAGCCGGGCGTCCTCGCGGACCTTGGCCAGCACCTCGGGCGAGTAGGCACTGCCGTCACCGCGCACGAGGCCGGGGTCCGTCAGTGCGGCCCGGCCGGCGGCGGCGACCTCGTCGAGCAGCCGCCGGTACTCCTCCTGGAAGCGGACCGGGTCGTCGCCGGAGATCTTCACCGTGCGGATGACGGCGGGCAGGGTCAGGCCCTGGAGCAGCAGGGTGCTGGTGGCAACGACGAAGGCGACGAGGAGCAGCTGGGGGCGGTACGGGGTGTCCTCGGGCAGGGTCTGGGCCGCGGCGACGGTGATCGCCCCGCGCATCCCGGCCCAGGCCAGGGCCACGCCACTGCGCCAGCCGAGGCTTTCGTTGACCTTGAAGTCGGCGTCGGCCGAGGCCCGGGTGACGCGTTCCTTCATCTGCTCCCGGCGCCGGGGCGACAGCTCCCTGCGCGGCCGGAGCGGATTGGTCCGCTGTTCGCCCTCCGGGGCGCCGAGCCGGTCCATCAGCCAGTCGAGCCGGGGCTTCTTCTCGGCGGCCCGCCGGGCGTCCTTGCGCAGGGAGGCGATGAGCGGGGCGACGAACACCATGCGCGCCACGATCACCAGGGCGGCGGCCGCGAGGCCGATGAACAGCGCGCGCGTGGCGCTGAGCCCGTCCGCGGCGACCTCGTCGAGGAGGCCCTTGAGGCCGAGGCCCATCAGGAGGAAGATCGCGCTTTCGAGCAGGAAGGCGAGGGTGCGCCAGTTCATCGCCTCGGTCAGCCGGTCCTGGGCGCTGAGGAAGCGCGGGCTCTGGTGGCCGGTGACCAGGCCGGCGACGACGACGGCGAGTACGCCGGAGGCGTGGAACTCCTCGGCCGGCAGGAAGGCCACGAAGGGCACGACGAAGGAGATCGCCGTGTTCAGCAGGCTGTCCTTGAGCAGCGCCCGGACCCGGACGTTGACCAGTCCGACGAGGATGCCGACGGCGGTGGCGAGGGCCACGGAGAAGAGGAAGTTCCCGGCGACCCCGGCCAGGGATACGGTTCCGGCCATCGCCGCGATCGCGGAGCGCAGCAGCACCAGCGCCGAGGCGTCGTTGACGAGTCCCTCCCCCTCCAGCATGGTCAGCAGCCGGGACGGCAGGCCCAGCTGCTTGCCCATGGAGGTGGCGGCGACCGCGTCGGTGGGGCTGACCACGGCGCCGAGGGCGAAGGCGGCGGGCCAGCCGAGGCCGGGCATGAGCCAGTGGAAGAGCCAGCCCGCGCCGAGGGTGGTGACGGCGACGAGCAGGACCGCGAGACCGCTGATCGCCTTGATGTTGCGGCGGAAGTCGGCTGCGGGCATGTTGACGGCCGTCGAGTACAGCAGGGGTGGCAGGACTCCGGCGAGGACCCATTCGGGTTCGATGGCGAGCGCCGGCATGCCCGGCACGAAACCGAGGGCGATGCCGACGACGACCAGGATCAGCGGGGCGGCGAGTCCGAGCCGCTTCGAGAAGGCGGCGACGGCGACGATGCTGGTGACGCCGGCGATCGAGACGAGGGTCATTTCCATGCGCGGTACGGGGCCTCAGGGGTCATCGGGGACGATTTGTCCACCGTACGCGCAGAGGTTTTGCCGCGTCAAAAATTGATCGACTCAACTTTTGACACGGCTCCTGCCGCCCTACTCGGCGGACTCGGCCGCCGCCGTCGACAGCAGCCCGGCCGCCTCCCGCTCCAGCGCCAGGGCTCCGTCCACGAACTCCGCGCAGGCGTCGAAGAACGCCCGTCGCCCGGCGGCGTCCGCCGCGGGGTCCGCCGTACGGGCCAGGTCCGCGAGCCCCGACCACTGCCGCCCGGACTCCCGGAAGAGCGCGGCCGCGTCCCCGTGCCCGGCGAGGTCGAGGAAGTCCGCGTACAGCGGCCGGGTGGCGCCCGGGGCGGTCCATTCCTCCTCGAGGCAGGCGTAGAGCCGCCCGGCGCCCAGCGCGAAGGCCTCGGGCGTGGCGAACCGCCGCTCCCAGCCCGCCTTGGTGCTGGTGTCGCGCAGCTGCGCGGCGAACTTCTCCATGCCGGAGAAGCCGAAGTTGACGTCGAAGTGGTTTCCCAGCACGGGCCCGGTGAGCCGGGAGACGGTGGCGGCGATGGCCGCGTCCAGGTCCGGCTCGCCGGCCGGCTTCCCGGTGGTCACCACCATCTGGTGGCGGCCCTTCTTGTGTCCGGACCAGGCCGCGCCGAACTCCTCCCGGCCGATCTCGTAGGGAGCCCGGGCCCCGCCCGCCCCGTCCTCGACGTGGTAGGTGTCCCCCTCGCGGCCGACCACGACCACCACGTACGGATCGGCGGCGGCCAGCTCCGCCATCGGCGCGGGACCGTGCCAGGGCAGGGCGGAGCGGTCGACGGTGCAGAACACCGGGGCGCCCGCGTCCAGCGCCGCCTCGACCCGGTTCCAGCGCGGCTTGGCGCTGCGGGTGGCCTCGTACGGGATGTTCAGGCGGCCGAGGGCGACCTGGACCCAGGGTTCGGGGTGGGCCTGGGCGACGATCGTCGGCATCGGCGGCCGGCCGGCGTACTCGAACACGAAGTACATGAAGCCGATCCCGCCCGCCAGGCCCGCGACCAGGGCCTCTTCGTGCACGCTGCCGAGCGCGTGCCGGATCAGCGTGGCCTCGCGGTGGTGTCCGGGGGTGAAGTCTTCATATACGAGCGCAGTCATGCGGTCAGCGTAGCCGCGCCGCAGGCCCTCGGCCGCGAGGCCGAGTTCCTGTACAGTTGTCCAGGAAGTCGGACGGACCGGCCTCGCTCGCCCGCACCCAGGGAGGTGGCCGTGCACACGGTCGCATCGATCCTCATCGGCCTCGTCGCCGCGCTGCACGCGTACTTCCTGGTGCTGGAGATGTTCCTGTGGCAGCGGCCGCCCGGCCGGGCCCTGTCCGGCTTCGACGCCGACACCGCCCGCCTGACCGCTCCGCTGGCCGCCAACCAGGGCCTGTACAACGGCTTCCTGGCCGCCGGCCTGGTCTGGTCCCTCGTCATCGACTCGCTCGCCACGCAGATCTTCTTCCTCGTCTGCGTGATCGTCGCCGGGGTGTACGGGGCCGCGACCGCCAACCGCCGCATCCTGATCGCGCAGGCCCTGCCGGGCGCCCTCGCCCTGGGCGCGGCGCTGCTCGCCGCGTGACCCCCGACGGCCCGCGCACGGAGCGGCCCGCCCGGCCGGGTGCGGATGCCGGTACGGCTGCGCGTTCCGATCCCCGTACCGCCCGCACCAAGGCGCGGCTGCGCGAGAGCCTCCTCGCCGAATGCGCGGACCGGCCGCTCGCCGAGGTCAGCGTCTCGGCGGTGGTCCGCCGGGCGGGCGTCGGCCGGGCCACCTTCTACCTGCACTACGAGGACCTCACCGCGCTCGCGGTGGACGCGTGCGCCGAGGTCGTGCACGCGGCGGTCGACGCCCTGCACGCCTGGCAGACGGGCCCCGCGGCCCTTCCCCCGGCCCGGCCGCCGGCCGCGCTGGCCGCGTTCCTCGGCGGCGCGGCCGAGCGTTCCCCGCTCTACCGGACCCTGCTCCTGCCCGGCGGCGGGGGCCCGCTCGGCGAGCGCCTGTACCGGGAGCTGCGCGCCCGCAGCCGCGCCGAACGCGCCGCGGTGGGCGCGCCGCGCCCCGACCTGGTCGCCTCGGCGGTGGCCGCCGCCTTCACCGGGATCCTCGCGGACTGGCTGCACGGCGCGTTCCCCGCCGACCTGGCCGACCCGGCCGAGCTGGCGGACCGGATCTGGCTGCTCCTCATCGCCCTGCACCGGGCGGGGTAGCCCGCCCTCCGGGCCCGGACCGGGGCGGGCGCCGATGGCGGTGGCGGCGACACCCCGCGGCGGGTCCACCGCCCGCCCGCGCACCTCCGACCGCGCCGGGCCACCTCCGGCGACGAGACTGCACCGGTGACCATCCCGCCGCGGCTCGGCCCGCCGCCCCTGCCGCTACCGGATCCACGCGCCTACGGACTCGACCGCAGCCGACGGCTGCGCGACAGGTTCGTGCAGGGCGCCGTGACGAACGCGACGGTGCACACGACCGGGGCCATCGACATGGTCCGCGCCGTGTTCGAGGCCGTTCGCCTGCCCCTGCCCCGCCTTCCGCGGCGGAGGTGGCGGAAGCGGCGGCCGCCGGCGTGAGCGGAGCGCGGCGTGCGGACCGGCTCGCCCCCGCGGCCAGGCGCGGTGCCAGGCGTCGCGGGCCCGGCAAGATCCGAGAGAGACGGCCTAGGTGTGCTGTCCGCCCAGGCCGGTCTCGGCCATGACCCGGGCGACGGTGTCCTCCAGCGAGTCCTCGGCGCCGACCACCGTTTCCCAGTCCCCGGGCAGCAGGTCGAGCGGCCGGAACCACTCGCGCAGCTCCGCCTCGCCGTATTCGGCGGCGTACGGCTTGCCCGCGTGGCGTCGCAGGGTCTCCTCGAACGGCACGTCGAAGTAGTAGAAGTGCGTCCGCCCGCGGTGGGCCCGGCGCAGGGCGTCGAGCATGGGGCCGTAGCGGTCCGCGTAGAGGATCCCCTCGACGATCACGTGGAAGCCGTGGTCCAGCGCGTAGCGCGCCACGCTGCCGATGAGCCCGATGTTCGCCGCGCCGGGCACGTCCCGCTCGCGCAGGACCACGCGCCGGAGGTTGTCCTGGCCCACGAGCGCGACCCCGCGGCCGTGGCGGTCGCGGATGCCCTGCGCGACCGAGGACTTGCCCGAGGCGGAGTTGCCGCGCAACACGATCAGCCGGCTGTCCGGCGTGCCCGTCATCATCCGGCCCACGCTACCGGTACGCACCGGACGTGCGTGAGCCCCGCCGGAGGTCCGGCGGGGCTCACGTCACGAGCCGGGCTCGTGAAGCGGTGCTAGAGCGTCTTCACCCGCTCCGCCTGGGGGCCCTTCGGCCCCTGCGTGACGTCGTACTCCACCTTCGCGCCCTCCGCCAGCTCCTTGAAGCCGGTCGTCTGGATGGCGGAGAAGTGCACGAACACGTCGGGGCCGCCGTCGTCCTGCTGGATGAAGCCGAAGCCCTTCTCCGAGTTGAACCACTTCACGATGCCTTGTGCCATCTGTACTGATCCTTCACAACGTTCCACCGGCCGCACACGCGGCCGGACCCGATCCTGCCCATTGATCGGCCCGAGCACACGCCAAGCGCGGCCAACCGGGGCGCCTACGGCTAATCGAACTTTTCTCCGCACCATCCGTGAAACGAGGGAGCAGGCCTTCGTACGGGCCCTTCCGCGGTCCTTCAGGAGGCCCTTCCAGAGACCCGAGAGGGGACGGAGATGGGCGAGCTCGAGACGTTCCGGGTGCCGGGGCGGATCACCGGGACGGCGGCGGACACCGTGCTGGGCGGGGCGATGGTCCGCGCCTGGCAGCACGACGGGATCTTCCAGGTCGCCGCCGACGGCGGACAGGAGGCCCGTACGCGGGTCGCGCTCGCGGCGAGCCGGCGGTTCTTCGCCAGGCCCGCGGCCGAGAAGGCCGCCCACGTCAACGACACCTCGTACAGCGGGTACACCGCCTCGGGCGAGGAGGTCACGGCGGGCCGGCCGGACGCCTCGGAGATCTTCACCATCACCCCGGACGTCGATCCCGCCCCCGCCCCCGCCGCCGGTCTGCCCTGCCACGGCCCGGTCCCCTGGCCCGACCCGGGGTACCGGGCGGCCATGGAGGCCTACCTCGCGGGCGTCGGCGGGCTCGGCGAGCGGCTGCTGCGGCTCGTGGCCCTCGGGCTCGGCCTCGGACCGGCCGGCATCGACCGGCTCGCGGGGCTGACCCGCGACGGCTGGCACCACATGCGGGTGCTGCGCTTCCCGGCCGCCGCACGGACCTCCGGACGCGGGATCGGCGCCCACACCGACTACGGACTCCTCGTGATCGCCGCCCAGGACGAGGTCGGCGGACTCTGGGTGCGGCCGCCCGTGCCGGGCGAGAGCCGGCCGCGCAACTGGCTGGCGGACGAGAGCACGGCGGGCTTCGCCGAGAACCGGCCCGGCTGGACCTTCGTACGGCCCGTGGCGGGGGTGCTGACCGTGTTCCCCGGGGACATCCTGCAGTTCATGACCGGCGGCGCGCTGCTGTCCACCCCGCACAAGGTGCTGCTCGCGGACCGGGAGCGGTACGCCCTCGCGTACTTCCACGAGCCGCGCTTCGGCGCCCGGATCCGCCCGCTCGACCCCGGGCGGGCCCTGGAGGGCCGGGGCGGCGGGAGCGGCGCGGGCGGCCCGGGTGGCGCGGTGATCCACTACGGGGAGCACTTCACCCGGATGTTCATGCGCTGCTATCCGCAGCGGGCAACGACGCGGCGGATCGAGGCCGAGGGGCTGCTGCGGTCCCTCGCCGCGGCCCGCTGAGCCGGCAGCCCAGGCAGTCGGCGTGGCCGGTGTGCGCGACGGTGTCGCGGACCCGCCAGTCCCACTGGCTCTCCGGGCGGGGGCCGCTCGGCTTGCCCCAGCCCGCGAGGTGCAGTGCCCAGGTGACGAGTCCCGCGACCGCGACGGTCCCGAGGCCGATCCAGATGCCGGGGGTCCAGGACGCGCACACCGCCGCGCCGGCGGCCGCGGTCCCCACCAGGGCGATCGCGGTTCCGGTCCAGCCGGCCACGGTGTGGCCGAGGTCTACGTGGCCGTGAGCGCTCATCGTTCTCCTCCGGTTGCCGGTTCAGTAGGCTCGGAAGGCGTTCTCTCACGGAGAAAGCCATTTATCTCACGAGCTAAGTAACTTAGATGCTAAGGAGTATTCGCGTGCAGGGCAAGCCCCGCCCCGCGGCCACGGTCCAGGAGGCGCTCGCGCGCATGGACCGGTACGTCGCCCTCGGCATCCTCGGCCAGCAGGAGGTGGCGCAGCTCCTGGGGCTGAACGTCACGGACCTGACCTGCCTGGGGCACATCCTGGGCGCCGGGGAGAACCCGCTCGGCGCGGGCGACCTCGCCGAGCTCACGAACCTCACCACCGGGGCCGTGACCGGAGTCCTCAACCGGCTGGAGCGCGCCGGCTACGCGAGCCGGCAGCCCGACCCCGCCGACCGGCGCCGGGTGCGGGTGGTCGCCGACCCGGCCGCCGCCGCCCGGGTCTTCGCCGTCTACGAGCCCTTCTACGCCCGGCTCGGCGCGGTGTTCGCCGAGTACACCCCCGACGAGATCGCCGTCATCGCCGACTGGTTCGGGCGCGCGACGGCCGAGGTCACCGCCCATCTGGACCGGGTGCGGGCCGCTGAGCTCGGGCCCGTGGCGCCCTAGCCCCGATGGTAAAATTTGTCTTTTCGCGACTTTCACGTCGCGCACCCGAACATCCCGGACATCTCGAATGTCCCGTACGTCTTGTACGTCATGTACGTCTCACGGAAGGTTCTGCATGAAGAACCCGTCGGCTCATGGGCGCTTCGGCATCAAGGCCGGAGCCAAGGCAGGCCCGAAGGGCGGTGCGAAGGGCGGCGGGAAGACCCCGCGGACCCTCGGCCCCCAGGGCGAGTACTCAATGCCCCGGACGACCACGCCGGCGCTGCCGCCGGTGGAGTCCTTCTCGGAGCTCGGCCTGCCCCCTGAGCTGGTGAAGACGATGGCCGACCAGGGGGTGGCGGAGCCGTTCCCCATCCAGGCGGCGACCCTCCCCAACTCCCTCGCGGGCCGCGACATCCTCGGCCGCGGGCGCACCGGCTCGGGCAAGACGCTGGCCTTCGGCCTGGCCCTGCTCGCCCGCACGGCCGGCCAGCAGGCCGACCCGAAGCGGCCGCTCGCGCTGGTCCTCGTACCGACGCGCGAACTGGCACAGCAGGTGACCGAGGCCCTGGCCCCGTACGCGCAGGCCCTGAAGCTGCGCATGGCCACGGTCGTCGGCGGTCTGTCGATCGGCAAGCAGACGGGCGCGCTGCGCACCGGAGCCGAGATCGTGGTGGCCACCCCCGGGCGGCTCAGCGACCTCATCGGGCGGCGCGACGTGCACCTGGAGCGCGTGAAGATCGTGGTCCTCGACGAGGCCGACCAGATGTGCGACATGGGCTTCATGCCGCAGGTCACCGAGATCCTCGACCAGGTGCACCACGCGGGTCAGCGCATGCTGTTCTCGGCCACCCTCGACCGCAATGTGGACCAGCTGGTCCAGCGGTACCTGAAGGACCCGGTCGGCCACTCCGTGGACCCGCAGTCGGCCTCCGTCTCCACGATGGACCACCACGTGCTGCACATCCACGCCGCCGACAAGGTCTCGGCCGCGACCGAGATCGCGGCGCGCGAGGGCCGGGTGCTGATGTTCCTGGACACCAAGCACGGGGTGGACCAGTTCGTGAAGCACCTGCGCGCCATGGGCGTACGGGCCGAGGGGCTGCACAGCGGGAAGTCGCAGCCGCAGCGCACCCGGACCCTGGGGCAGTTCAAGGACGGGCTGCTGAACGTCCTGGTCGCGACGAACGTCGCCGCGCGCGGCATCCACATCGAGGACCTGGACCTCGTGGTCAACGTGGATCCGCCGGCCGACAGCAAGGACTACCTGCACCGCGGCGGCCGCACGGCGCGGGCCGGCGAGTCCGGCAAGGTCGTCACCCTGGTCACCCCGAACCAGCGGCGCGACATCGTCCGGCTGATGGCCGACGCCAAGATCCGGCCGACCATCACCCAGGTCCGTTCCGGCGAGGCCGCGCTGAGCCGCATCACCGGCGCCAAGGCCCCCTCCGGCGTACCGCTCGCCGGGGCCGCGGCGACCGACGCCAAGGGCCGGCCCTCGGGCTCGGACCTCGGCTTCCGCGGGATCGGCACCCGGCCGGGGCGGCCCGGCAAGGGCAAGGAGTCCCGCAAGACCATCGAGGCCCGGCAGGCCGCCGAGGCCCGTGCGGCGGCGCGGGTGCGGCGGGGCGCGAAGTAGCGGACGGAACGGGCCGGCCGGCGGACCCGCGGGTCCGCCGGCCGGCCCGTTCCGTCACGAGGTGACGGCCGCCCGCCGCAACAGCCGCTGGGCCGCCGTGTTCCGGACCCGGCGGGTACGGGCGGCCGCGGCCAGCAGCCGCAGCGCCTCCTCGGCGTGCAGCGACTGCGCGGCCGTGCGCTGACACCAGTCGGAGGCGGCGAGCAGGTCCTCGGCGGCCCAGGGTTCGCCGCGCGTGACGGCCTTCAGCAGGGTCCACTCGCGCAGCCTGCGGGCCGCGAAGGTGCGGCCGCCGATGGCGGCGCCGAGGGCCTGCGACCAGGCGGGAAAGGCCTCGTCGGCCAGGAGCCCGGCCGCCCGCCGGTCGAGGTGCGTGACGACCGCGCTCTCCGCCATCACCGGGTCCGGGTCGCGCAGCACGGCGGCCACCGCCTCGGCCTCCGCGGGCTGACCGGAGACGGCGGCCAGGGCCTCCAAATGCCGTGCGTAGCGCCAGTGCTCGGACGGCTCGCCCGCCGCCGGGATCCCGTCGGTCCGGCCCGTCGGGCCGCCCTGGCGTATCTGGTACTCGCTTCTCCCCATGCGTCCATTCCACACGACACCGGTGAACGGCAGGTTGTCAGGGTGCCGTCAGGCCCGCGCCGGCATCGGGGCCTCGGCGCCGGCCGGCCGGTGACGGGCGGCCCGGAAGTCCCGGACGGGGCCTCAGACGCGGGGCTCGGGGGATTCGTAGCCGCCGGAGCCCCGTTCGTGCGCGTGGCCCTGCTCCGGCAGGGGGGCGCCGGTCTCCAGGAGGGTCTTGAGGCTGCACGCGAGCAGCGGCCAGGCCCGCCCGCACATGCCGATGAGGGTGCCGCCCGGTTCGAACCCCTCGTGGAGGACGGTCAGCCGCGCGAGCGTGTCGCCGACCGGCTCGATCTCGTACGTGACCTTCGTGCGCCGCTCGCGCGCGAGCTCGGCCCGCAGCTCCTCGCCGATGCCCGCGGAAGCCGCCCACTGCGGGGTGAAGGTGTGCCAGGTGTAGGAGAGCCGGCGGTTCGGCACGCACTCCAGCACCACCTGCTCCGGATCGCTGGTCCGGGCTCCGCGCTCCACCCAGTCCATCGTGGACCCCACCCGCCAGTCGGTGTCGAAGTCGAGCCCCCAGTAGCGGCGGGTGAACGCGGGCTCGGTCAGGGCCTGCCACACGCGTTCGGGGTCGGCCTGGACGTAGACGGTGTAGGTGATCGCAGTCTCGCTCATCCCCCCATGCTGCGGGACCGCGGGCCGCGGACCGGGGATTGAGCCGCGCAGCGCTCCCCCGGCCCGGCCGCTCCGCGGACGCACGGGGCGGGGCGGGGCGGGGCCGGGGTGGTGCCGGGGCATGGGCCGCGCGCCGGTCCGGGGCCCGGGCCGCGTTCACCAGCGGCAGCCCTCCGGCGGGAGCTCCGTCGGCGGGGTGCGGGGCGGGGCCGGGAGGGAGAGGTGGCCGCGGGCGGCGTGGACGGCCGCGAGTTCCTCCTGGCCCGCCGGGCCCCAGTCGCTGAGCTCGCGGACCTGTTCGGGGGTGGCCAGCAGCCGGGCGTACGCCGGGTCCGGGCCCGGGGGCAGCGCGGTGAGCCGGGCCGCGGTGCGCGGATGGGCGCCCTGGCCGGCGTACCGGTACCCGAGCGGGATCGCGCCCGTGGTCGGGCCCGCCGCCGGGGGTGGCAGGTGGGCCCTGCCGGTGGCCCGGGCGATGAGCAGCAGCACGCGCCCGTCGGGGGCGAAGAGCCAGCCCGCGGCGTCCCGCAGCGGCAGGTGCGCGGGGGGCGGGCCCGTGTGCCAGGTGCCGTGCTGCGGGTCGCGGCGGCTGCGCAGGACGCCGAGCCGGTCCAGGGCGGTGGGGGTGGTGGGGCGGCCCTCCTCGAGCAAGGCGGTGCCGCCGCCGTTGATCCGGGCCCGCAGGGCGGACAGTGCGCGGCGGGCGTCGCCCGCGTCCATCAGGGCGGGCAGCTCGGCCGGCTCGGCGAAGTGGATCCCGGTGATCTCCTGTGCGGGGAGGCGGACGGATGCGATCCGCTCCCGGGTCCAGGTACCGCCGTCGAAGACGTGCAGGATCTCGCCGGGGAAGCGCATCCCGGGCGGCATCCCGGGCGTATCGGCGGGGATCCAGTCGACGGCGAGGCCGCGCGGGTAGTGGCCCTCGATGCCGAGCTCCTCGTACATCTCGCGGGCGGCCGCCGCGGCCGGGGCCTCGCCCGCGTCCACCGCGCCGCCGGGCAGCAGCCGGTCGGGGCGGTAGTCGACGCTCTGGACCAGGACGCGCCCGTCGGCGTCGGTGACCAGGACGACCGCGCCGGTCCAGAGCGAGGCGCGCGAGGCCCCGTACGCCTCCGGGGTCATCCACGTGCCCGGATCCGCGGCCGCCGGGCCGCCGCCCTGATCCTCGGTCACGGCCTCGTCGGTCAGCTGCGGCATCGGCTTCCATTCACCGTAGGGGCATTCACCGTGGGGGCGTCCACCGTGGGCGGACCCGCCGCCTGTGCAACAGCGCGGACGGCCCCCGGGTTACGGAGATCGACACTTCCGCCCTTTGCCACCCCTATACCTCCTTATTACCTGGTTACACGGATCTTGCTACGTTCCCCGGGCGGGCTGGCGGCGTGGAAACCGCCGGTCCGACCACGTCACCGGAGCGAGGAGAGACCCAGGCATGCGACGCGCACCACGTACGGGCACCCGGGCGGCCACCGGCAAGCGGTGGACCGTCCCGGGAGCCGCGGGCGTGGCCAGCGGCGCCGCGGCCCTCGGCTTCGGCGGGCTGTACGCGGCGGGCCTGCTGCTGGCCGGCGACGAGGTCGCCGCCGGCACGAAGGTGCGCGGCATCGACATAGGCGGCATGAGCCGCGCCGAGGCCCGCCAGACCCTGGACCGCGGCCTGGGCCCGTCCGCCGCGGCCCCGCTGGGGCTGCGGATCGGGGAGCGCACCGAGCGGGCCCAGCCGGCGACGCTCGGACTGTCCCTGGACACCGGTGCCACCGCCGACCGGGCGGCCCGCTCCGGCTCCGGCCCGCTCACCGTGATCGGCCGGCTGTTCTCCTCCGGCGATCCCGACGTGGAGCCGGTGGTCCGGCTCGACGAGAAGGCCGCGCGCACCGCCCTGGACGGCATCGGCAAGAAGGCCCGGCAGGAGGCCAGGGAAGGCTCGGTGGTCTTCGAGAAGGGCGAGGCCAAGGCGGTGGCCCCGGTCACCGGCAGCGCCCTCGACGTCGACGGCTCCCTCGAGGTGCTGCGCTCCGCCTACCCCCGGGCCGCGGACGAGCCCGTCGGGCTACCCGTCCGGCGCTCGGAGCCCCGGATAGGGCAGCAGGAGACGGAGCGGGTGCTGACGGAGCTCGCGCGCCCGGCGGTGTCCGCGCCCGTCACCCTCACGGTGAGCGGCAAGCGCATACCCGTCGGCCCGGCCGTCCTCGCCAAGCACCTCAGCTTCAAGGACGACGGCCAGCGCCGTCTCGCGCCCGGCCTCGACGCCGAGGCGCTGCTCGCCGACCCCGAACTGGCCGGCCCGCTGCGCCGGGCCGCACCCGGCCCGGTCGAGGCGAAGCTGCGCACCGACTCCGCCGGCCGCGTCTCGGTGGCCGAGGAGGGCCGCGCCGGACGCCGGGTCAGCGAGGCGGGTCTCACCGCCGCGGTGCTCCCGCTGCTGACGCGGACGGGCGCGGCGGAGCGCACGGGCGAGGTGCCCACGGAAGAGGTCGGGCCGAAGCTGTCCGCGAGCACGGTCGGGCAGCTGGGCGTCAAGGAGAAGGTGTCCTCGTTCACGGTCGACTTCGAGAAGGCCCCGTACCGTACGACGAACATCGGGCGGGCCGCCGAGCTGATCAACGGCTCGCTCGTGCTGCCCGACGAGACGTGGAGCTTCAACCGCCGCGTCGGCGAGCGCACGGAGGAGAACGGCTTCGTCGACGGCCTGATCATCAACAACGGCCAGTACGAGAAGGCCTCGGGCGGCGGTGTCTCGGCGGTCGCCACCACCGTCTTCAACGCGATGTTCTTCGCGGGCGTCAAACCCGTTGAGTACGGAGCGCACTCCTTCTACATCGAGCGCTATCCGGAGGGCCGCGAGGCCACCGTCGCCTGGGGCAGCCTGGACCTGCGTTTCGCCAACGACTCGGGCAAGGCGCTCTACATCCAGGCCGAGGCCACCGACACCTCGATCACCATCACCTTCCTGGGGACGAAGCGGTACGACGAGATCCGCGCGGCCAAGGGCCCGCGCACCAACGTCAAACCGCCCGCCACGCGCACGGACACCGGCCCGAAGTGCGAACCGCAGTCCCCGCTGGAGGGCTTCGAGGTCGCCGTCGACAGGGTGTTCGTGAAGGGCGGACAGGAGGTCAAGCGGGAGACGATGAAGACCCGCTACACACCCAGGGACAGCGTGACCTGCGGCTGAGCGGCCGGGTGCCGGGACCACCCGTGCGGGTGAGCGCGTGCGGAGGTGCGGGTCCGCGTGGGGCAGGGTGGGCGGATGGAGTTTCGCCGGGGACCGTGGTTGCCCCTGATCGTTGTCGCACTGGCCATGACGGCCGGGTGTGTCACCGTGCACCCGACCGGTCCGGGGAGCGGGCCCGGGTCGGGGTCGGGGTCGGGGTCGGGGTCGGGGTCGGGGTCGGGGGCGGGGTCGGTTTCAGGTCCTGGGTCCGGGTACGCCCCGCGGCCGGTGCCGACGCAGATGTGGACGGCCGCGCCCCGACCGGCCGTCGAGGCCGCGCCGCTGGGCACGCTGCCCCCGGTCGCACCGGATCCGGCTGCGGGAGCGGAGGCGGCTGCCGATCCCGGCGGTGCGGCGGCCGCGCCCGACGCACCCGCGCCCGCGCCCGGCGGTGCTGAGTGGGGCAGGGCGAAGCAGGGCGCGCCGCGGCACCGGCCGGAGCGGCCCCGGCGCACCGGCCCGGGGAGAGCCGCGGCCGCACCCGCCGCCGCCCCGGCGGCGCAGACCCGTGGGCCCCGGCCCGCGCCGAACCGTACGTACGACATGGCACCGCTGTGCGCGGCGGCCCGCGGGACGGTGGACCCGGCCATCGTCGCGCTGTGTCACTGACCGGAGGCCGCTGACCGCGTGGCGCTGCCGGGCGCGGGAGGCCGGATTCGCTTGGATGGGCCCGGCGGACCCCGACCGGGGTCCCCCCCCCCAGCCTCCACCCCACAGGAGTCGCCATGGCGAAGATCGCTCTCTTCGGCGCGACCGGCACCATCGGATCCCGGGTGCTGCACGAAGCACTCGGGCGCGGGCACCAGGTCACGGCCGTCGTACGCGATCCCGCGCACTTCTCCGAGTCCGAAGCCAGCGTCGCCGACGTCGCCGTCGTACGCGGCAACGTCCTCGACCCCGCGTCCGTGACCCAGGCGGCGGCCGGGCAGGACGTGGTGGTGAGCGCCTTCGGGCCGGGCTCCGGTGACCCCGGCGCCCTCGTCAGCGCCGCCAAATCGCTGATCGGCGGCGTACAAGCGCTGGGCGCGGACGGGCCCCGGCCGCGCGTGGTCACCGTCGGCGGCGCGGGCTCGCTGCGCACCCCCGGCGGGCCGATGGTGTGGGACGAGGCCGGGATCCCGGAGCCGATCCTCGCCGTCATGCACGCCCACGGGGACGCGCTCGACTTCCTGCGGACCGTCCCGGTGGACGAGGTCCACTGGACCAACCTCAGCCCGGCCGCACGGATCGAGCCGGGCACGCGGACGGGGACGTACCGGCTGGGGCTCGACGACCTGGTCGTGGACGACGCCGGACGCAGTCTGATCTCCACGGAGGACTACGCCGTCGCGCTGGTGGACGAGATCGAGCGCGACGCGCACGCGGGCAGGCGGTTCACCATCGGCTACTGAGCACCACCCGGCCCGGCCGGGGCCCCCGGCGCCGATATTCGCTGGTCCGACCGCATGCCGCCTACCTACAGTGACCGGGCACCAACCCCGTCGAGCAGGAGCGGACCATGCGCACCCACTACCCCCGGACCCCGCATCTGCCGTGGTCCCCGGGCGCGACCTCCGACGACGTGCGGACCACCGGGCCCGGCGCGCTGGCCGGGCAGGAGGTCGTGGTCACCGAGAAGCTCGACGGGGAGAACACCACCCTCTACGCCGACGGCCTGCACGCCCGGTCCCTCGACTCGGGCCACCACCCGTCGCGGGCCTGGGTGAAGGGCCTGCAGAGCCGTATCGGCCCCGGGATCCCGGCGGGTTCGCGGGTGTGCGGCGAGAACGTGTACGCGCGCCACTCGCTCGCCTACGAGGAACTCGACTCGTGGTTCTACGGGTTCTCGGTGTGGGACGGCGACCGCTGCCTGGACTGGGACCGTACCGTGCGCTTCCTGCACGGCCTCGGCGTGCCCGGACCGCGCGTGCTCTGGCGGGGCGTCTTCGACGAACGGGCGGGGCCTCCCCCTGAGTGGTGGACACGCTGATACTGGATCTTGATTGATCCGGAGGAAGCGAGAAGACCACCGATGGCTCTGAAGGACTATTCGGACGAGTTCAAGGCAGATGCAGTGGCCCTGTACGAGTCCACGCCCGGTGCGACGTACAAGGGCATTGCCGCTGACCTGGGCGTCAACCGGGCGACCCTGCGGGAGTGGGTACTGCGGGACCGCGAACGCCGTGGCGGCACCGCCGCTGCTGTGATGCAGGCCGCCGGCCACGGGGCGGCGGTGTCGCCCAGTGATCCGGACGAGCGGGTCCGGCGGCTGGAGGCCAGGGTGGCCGAGCTCGAGGCCAGTGAGCGCAAGCTCGCCACCGAGCGGGACATACTCCGCAAGGCGGCCAAGTATTTCGCCGGAGAGACGAACTGGTGACCAGCCGCTTCCAGTTCGTTGACGACCACCGGGCCACCTATGAGGTGAAGCGGCTCTGCCAGGTCCTGGACGTCAACCGGTCCAGCTACTACAAATGGCTCGCCGGCGCCCAGGCCCGGGCCGCCCGGCACCGCGATGACCAGGTCCTGGCCGGGGAGATCCGCAAGGTCCACAGCGAGTCCGGTGGCGCTTACGGCTCACCACGCGTGACCGCCGAGCTCCGCGAGAAGGGGCATGTGGTCAACGAGAAGCGGGTCGCCCGGGTCATGAGGACGCACTCCGTCACCGGCATCCGGCTGCGCAGACGCGTCCGCACCACCGTCCCCGACCCGTCGACCACACCGGTCGCAGACCTGTTCCAGCGAGACTTCACCGCCCCTGAGCCCGGGCGGAAATACATGGGCGACATCACCTATCTCCCGCTCGCGGGAGGGAAGTTCCTCTACCTCGCGACCGTGCTGGACTGCTTCAGCCGCAAGGTCGTGGGCTGGTCCATCGCCGACCACATGCGCACCGGCCTGGTCGCCGACGCACTGCGGATGGCCGGCTCGACCCGCGGCAGCCTGGACGGCGCCGTGTTCCACTCGGACCACGGCGCCCAGTACGGTTCCCGGGCCTACGCCAGCCTCTGCGACCAGCTCGGGGTGACCCGTTCCATGGGCGCGGTCGGCACCAGCGCCGACAACGCGGCCTGCGAAAGCTTCCACGCCTCCCTGAAACGCGAGACCCTCCAAGGAGACCCCGACTACGGCGATGCCGACACCTGCCGCCGAACCGTCTTCGCCTGGCTGACCCGCTACAACACCCGCCGCCGGCACTCCGCCAACGGCCACCTCAGTCCCGACGAATACGAACGCCGACACCACGCCGCTAGACTCACCCTCGCCGCGTGATCAATAACCGCGTGCCCACCTTCTTGGGGGAAGGCCCGGCCCTGCGCGGGCTCCGGCTCGACACGACCCGGCAAGAGGGCTACGTGGTCCGCACGGTGGCGGGCTTCGACCGGGCCGACTTCGGCCGGTACGTGGCCAAGTGGGTGCGGGGCGGCCACGTGCGGACGGACACTCACTGGATGTACGCGCAGGTGGTGGCGAACGGCCTCGGGCCGACGGCCGCGCTGTGGGACGTACGGTCGGGGGCGGAGCCGGACACGGCCGGACTGCTGCGCGCCGTGGGCGCGGAGGATGCGGTGGATGCGGTGGCGGCGGCCGGCACCGAGGAGACCGTCGCCGAAGTGGCGGGCCGCATCGACGGGTTGGACGTCCGCCGGTCCGGCGAGGAGCGGCTGGCCGGACTGCTGGCGGCCGCGCTGCACGGAGTACCGCGGTCCGCACTCGCGGGGCGGCTGGCGCCCGGGCCGCTCGGGATGGCCACCGCACGGCGGGTCGCGGACCTGGTCGGGCTGTACCCGGCGCTGCGCAGGCCGTTCCCCTACCCGGACGCGGAGCGGCGGGCCGGGCTGGTGCGGATGGCGGAGGCGGCCGACCTGGGGGTGCTGCACGCGCTGGCGGGGGCGGTCCGCGGGGGCTCCGAGGGGGCCGCCGGAGCCATCGAGTGCGTCGAGTGGTCCGCCCTGCACGCCGAGGAGGCGGGCCTGCTCGGGACCGGTCCGCTGGAACCGCTGCGGGGCGGCCTTCGCGAGGCACTGGCGGCGGCCGGCCTCGGCGACGGCGATGGCGACCGCTCCCGCGACGGCTCCGGCTCCGGCTCCGGCGATGTGGCCGACCGCTGCTGGGCCGAGGCGCGCGAGGCGTACGGGCAGGGCAGGCTGACCGGCGCCGAGGAGGCGGTGGCGGCGACCTGGCGGTGGCGGGACGGCTCCTTCCCGCGGCTGGTGCAGCTCTGCGGGCCCTCGGGCAGCGGGAAGAGCACGTACGCCCGGAACCTGCCCGGGGTGGAGACGTACATCGTTCTGGACGATCTGCGCACGGCGCGGGGTTCCCGTGCGAACCAGCGGGACAACGCGGACGTGCTCCGCGAGGGCCTGGACCGCCTGGACTCCGCGCTGGCCGCGGCCGCGGGACGCGGGGGCACGGTGGTGTGGGACGCGACCTCGCTCACGGGGCAGCAGCGCGGGCTGGCCGGCGCGGTCGCCCGGCGGCGCGACGCACTGGTCACCCACGCGGTGGTACTGGTCGGGGACACGGAGCTGCTGCGCCGCAACGCCACGCACGCGCATCCCGTACCGGCGCAGGTGCTGACCTCCCAACTGCACCGGTTCACTCCCCCGTATCCGGGTGAGGCGCACCGCACTTGGTACATCGGGGCGGGCGGAACCGTGGAGGACACGGCCGGCACGATCGCCCCGCCGATGCCGATGCCGATGCCTACGCCTACGCCGATACGGGCTACGGCGGCGACGACTAGCGAGGACCACCGCTGATGCGCACCAGCGAGGAGCTCTACCACCAGGTCCGCTGGGACTCCCGTTTCGACCCGGCCCGGTTCACCCTGGGGCTGCTGCAGCGCGGGGCGGCGCCGAAGCGGGTCCCGCTGCCGTCGTTCGTGCCCGGGGGCGACATCCCCTGGCACCGGGTGCTGTTCGTGGAGGCCGACGGGGAACTGGTCTGGGACCGGGCGACGGGTGTCGACACCATCGACAGCACCTCGGCCGGCCGCGTCCACGATCCGAGGCTGCTGCGGGCACCGTTCTTCACGGCGCGGACCCCGTACGCGTGGGACCCGGCGGACGACGGTGCGTGGCGGCGGGCACCGGAGGCCGAAACGCGAACCCAAGGACCCGCACACATCAGGCTGTTGACCTGGAACACGCTCTGGGACCGCTACGACTCCCCGCTCATCGCCACCGCACGGCGCAGGCCGTTGCTGCTGGCCGACCTGGCGGCGGCCGATGCCGACGTGATCGCCCTCCAGGAGGTGGAACGGGAGCTGCTCCACCTGCTCCTCGCCGAGCCGTGGGTGCGGGCCGGGTACACGATCGCCGCAGATCCCGACGGGCGGGAGGTGGCGGAGAACGGACTGCTGGTGCTGAGCCGGCTGCCGGTGCGGGAGGCGGGCGTCCACGCACTCGGTCCGCACAAGGCGGTGGTCGCCGTGACGGTGGACACCGCGGGCGGGCCGCTGGTGATCGCGGCCACCCACCTGACGAGCGACCACACGGAGCGCGGACACGACCGGCGGGCCGTCGAACTCACCCGTCTCGCGGAGGGGTTGGCCGGAATCGAGGCGGGCGATGTGACCCTGCTCGGCGACTTCAACGACGGCCGCTCGGGAGCCGGGGGTCCGGCGGCGGCGTTGGGGCTGCGGGACGCGTGGAACGACGCGCACGGGGCGGACGACCGGACGCCGACCTTCGATCCGGTGGCCAATCCGCTCGCGGCGGTGGGATCGCTGTCGGGACTGGCCGGGCGCATCGACCGGATCCTCCTGCGATCGGCCCGGGCCCGCGTGGCGCAGGCCGGACTCCGCGGCAACTCCCCTTCCCCGGACGGACTGTTCATCTCGGACCACTACGGGGTCGAGGTCACGCTGGACTTCGGCCCGGCGGCGGACGGGCCCGGCGGCTCCGGCGCGGTCGGGGCCGGCGGTTCCGGCGCGGACGGGCCCGGCGATTCCGGCACGGACGCCGCCCACCGGCACGCGGTGCTGGACGCTCCGGCGACCGCGCGGACGGCCCTGGCATGGCTGGCACCGCCCGACGCGGCGGTGGATGCACTGCGCCAGGAGCACGATCCGCAGGCGGAGCGCTGGCCCGCGCACGTGAACCTGCTGTTCGGCTTCGTCCCGGAGTCCTCCTTCGGCGCGGCGCTGCCCCTGCTGGCCGAAGCGGCCTCGCGGACGGCTGCGTTCACGGCGCGGCTGGACGGCGTGCACAGTTTCGGCCCGACCCTGTGGCTCGACCCGGCGGCGTCCGGCGAAGCCCCGTGGCAGGAGCTGCGGCGGGCGCTGACGGCCCGGTTCCCGGGCTGCCGGGGCCGGGGCGAGGGCTACACCCCGCACCTGACGCTGGGCCGCAGTGCCGATCCCGTCCGTGCGGAGCGGCGCTTCGCGGCGCGGCTGGGCGGTGGCCGGCCGGCCCGGGTGGGCTCGCTCGCCGTCCTGTCCCGGCGCGGGGACGGCCCGATGGAGGTCCGGGCGACGGTGGAGCTGGGCACCGGGCGGATCCGCTGGGCACCGGAACCGCTCCGCCCCGAGGCCGCTATGGCGGCCGGCGCCGAGTCGGTCACGGCCCGGATCGCGGCCGCGCTGCCCGAGGGGGTCGTACACGTGGCCGGCTCGCGGCGGATGGGCTGCGCCCTGCCGGACGCCGACCTGGACCTGGTGGCGGCGCTGCCCGGCGCCGCCTCCACCGCGGAGGTGCGGGCGCGGATCGCCTCGGCGCTGCCGGAGGCGGAGGGGCTCCGCGAGGTGACGGGAGCGCGGGTGCCGGGGCTGCGGCTGCGCGTGGCCGGGCTGGACGTGGACCTGGTGCTGGTCGCCACCGGACCGGTGCCCCCCGACGGGGCGGTGGCCCGGCGTGCGCGGATCGGCGAGGCCGCGGCGGTGGCGCTGAGCGCGGTGAGCGACGCCGATGCGGTACGGGAGTTCGCGGGCCCGGAGCGGGCGGCGGCGTTCGCCCGGCTGGCGCGCGAGGTCAAGGTCTGGGCGCGGTCCCGGGGTCTGGATTCGGCGCCGTTCGGCGGTCTGCCTGGCCTGGCCTGGGCCGTTCTGGCAGCGCACACGGTCCGCGCCGCCCCCGACCTCTCCCCCGGCCCCCTGCTCCGTACCTTCTTCGCCACCTGGGCCGCCTGGGACTGGCGCGCGCCGGTGACCCTGTCCCCGGCCCCGGACCCCACGTCCGCGGCCACCACCGGAGCGGACCCGGCACCGGCACCGGCACCGGCACCGGCTTCGTATGCGACCGCGGGCCCGGTGAGCGGCGCGGGGGCCGTCACCGTGTTGACCCCCTCCGCTCCGGTCCGCAGCTGCACCACCCAAGTCGGTGCAGGGACGGCCGACTTGCTGGCGCGGGAGTTGTACGCCGCGTGGGAGGTACTGGAGGAGGACTCCGCGCGGGAGCTCCCCGCCGCCCGTCCGCCCCTGCACCGCAGGCACGCCGCCTGGGCCGTCGTCACGGTGACGGGGGCCCGGCCCGGGGAGTTCGAGGAGAACCTCGGCCGGACGCGCGGCCGGCTCCGCTCCCTGCTCGGCGCCCTGGAGGAGGCGGGCTGTTCGCAGGCGCACGCCTGGCCCCGCCCCTACGAGCGGACCGCGACCCTGGCCCGCTACGCGATCGGCCTCGGCTCGACGCCGCCGGACGCGACCGCCCTGGCCCGGCTCGGCGACCCCTGGTCGGCGACGGTCCCCGGCACTGAGGTGACCTGGGCGGCCGGGGGCGATGTCCCCGACCTCTCCTGACGACAAGTAACGAACACAGCGCACCAGTTGCCCACTCATCGGGCCCCACTCTCCGAACGCGCCGAAGATTCCCGACCTGGCTCCGTCCCGCCACAGCGGGCACGGCGAGACGGAGCGGTCAGAGCATCAGTAGAGTTCCGTGAAGTTTTTTCGTCAATACTTTTCACAAGGATTGAATAAACTCCAAGTTCACAGGCCTGATGCGTGTTTGACACCTCATTGGATCTTCAGTTCATGAACGTTCAAACCCTTGACGGCCTCCGCGCAGGGCAGTTCACTCACGCTTCGATCCCCCCGGATCCACAACGTCAGGAGTAGCCCCGCATGCCCCTCCTCTCCGATCACCCGCCGCGCCCACCGCGGCACACCCGTCCTTCACGGCTGACCGTCGCGTCCCTCGCCGCCGTACTCGTCGCGGCCCTCCTCGTGCTCCTCCCGAGCACCGCCGCCACCGCGGCGCCCACGCTCCTCTCCCAGGGCAAGCCCGCCACCGCCTCCTCCACCGAGGGCGCCGGCACACCCGCCTCCGCGGCCGTCGACGGCGACAACGGCACGCGCTGGTCCAGCCAGTTCGCCGACCCGCAGTGGATACAGGTCGACCTCGGCGCCGCCGCACAGCTGAGCCAGGTCGTCCTGCGCTGGGAGACCGCGGCCGCGAAGGCGTACCGCGTCGAGCTCTCCACGGACGGCACCAACTGGTCGACGGCCTACTCCACGGCCAACTCCACCGGCGGGGTCCAGACCCACGACATCACCGGCACCGCCCGCTACGTCCGCGTGTACGGCACCCAGCGGACCACCGGATACGGGTACTCGCTCTGGGAGTTCCAGGTGTACGGGACCACCGGCGGCACCGGCCCGCAGCTGCCCGGCGGCGGTGACCTCGGCCCCAACGTGATCGTCTTCGATCCGTCCACCCCGAACATCCAGGCCAGGCTGGACCAGGTCTTCGCGCAGCAGGAGTCGGCCCAGTTCGGCTCCGGGCGCTACCAGTTCCTCTTCAAGCCGGGCACCTACAACGGTCTGAACGCCCAGATCGGCTTCTACACCTCGATCTCCGGACTCGGCCTCAACCCCGACGACACCACCATCAACGGTGACGTGACCGTCGACGCCGGCTGGTTCGGCGGCAACGCCACCCAGAACTTCTGGCGTTCGGCCGAGAACCTGGCGCTCAACCCGGTCAACGGCACCGACCGCTGGGCCGTCTCGCAGGCCGCGCCGTTCCGCCGGATGCACGTCAAGGGCGGCCTCAACCTGGCCCCGTCCGGCTACGGCTGGTCCTCGGGCGGCTTCATCGCCGACTCCAAGATCGACGGCCAGGTCGGCAACTACTCGCAGCAGCAGTGGTACACCCGTGACAGCTCCATCGGCGGCTGGTCCAACGGGGTCTGGAACCAGGTCTTCTCCGGCACCGTGGGAGCACCCTCGCAGAGCTTCCCGGAGCCGCGCTACACCACGCTCGACACCACCCCGGTCTCCCGCGAGAAGCCCTTCCTCTACCTGGACGGCTCCGAGTACAAGGTGTTCGTCCCGGCCAAGCGCGTGAACGCGCGCGGCACCTCCTGGGGCAACGGCACCCCGCAGGGCACCTCGATCCCGCTCAGCCAGTTCTACGTGGTCAAGCCGGGCACCAGCGCCGCCACGATGAACCAGGCGCTGGCCCAGGGCCTGCACCTGCTGCTCACCCCGGGCGTCTACCACGTCGACCAGCCCGTCCAGGTCAACCGTGCCGACACGGTCGTCCTGGGCCTCGGCCTGGCCACCATCGTCCCGGACAACGGGGTGACGGCGATGAAGGTCGCCGACGTCGACGGCGTCAAGCTCGCCGGTTTCCTGATCGACGCGGGCCAGGTCAACTCCCCCAGCCTGCTGGAGGTCGGCCCGGCCGGCACCACCACGGACCACGGGGCGAACCCGACCACCGTCCAGGACGTCTTCATCCGGGTCGGCGGCGCCGGCGCGGGCAAGGCCACGGCCGGCATGGTCATCAACAACCACGACACGATCGTCGACCACACCTGGATCTGGCGCGCCGACCACGGCGACGGGGTGGGCTGGGAGACCAACCGCTCCGACTACGGGTTCCGCGTCAACGGTGACGACGTACTGGCCACGGGTCTGTTCGTCGAGCACTTCAACAAGTACGACGTGGAGTGGAACGGCGAGCGCGGCCGCACGATCTTCTTCCAGAACGAGAAGTCGTACGACGCCCCCAACCAGGCCGCCGTCCAGAACGGTTCGGTCAAGGGCTTCGCCGCCTACAAGGTCGCCGACTCGGTCAGCACCCACGAGGGATGGGGCCTGGGCAGCTACTGCTACTACAACGTCGACCCGACGATCCGTCAGGACCACGGCTTCGAGGTCCCGGTGAAGCCCGGCGTGAAGTTCCACGACCTCCTCGTCGTCTCGCTCGGCGGCAACGGCCAGTACGAGCACGTCGTCAACAGCACGGGCGCGGCGACCTCGGGTACGTCGACCACCCCGTCCACCGTCGTCTCTTTCCCCTGATCACCCCCTGACCCCCGGTTCGCGGGGCGGCCACCGGCCGCCCCGCGTTTTCCAGGACATCCGAGAGAGCGCTCTCCCACCCCCCAGAAGGAGCTGAACGATGAATCTCCGACCGCGGGCCCTGTCCGCCTTCCTGGTCTCGGCGGCCATCGCCGTGACCGCCGCCGCCGGTCTCGGCGCCACCGCGCTCACCGCGCAGGCCACGCCCGACCCCGGCAACGTCCACATGAACATGGACCACTCCGCCGTGGCCGCGATCGCCGGGGGCGACGACCCCGACGGTGACGGCTACATCCCGGCCGTTCCGCAGGTCACCGGCGTGACCCCGTCCTGGAACAACCCGCCGGACCGCTACTTCCACGAGTTCCAGGCCAACTGTTCGGTCAGCAGGACCGCCCCGGACGACCCGATCGTGTTCGCGGGCCGGCCCGGCGCCTCGCACGACCACACCTTCATGGGCAACACCGGCACGGACGCCAACAGCACCACCGCCTCGCTGAGCGCGGGCGGCACGGCCTGCAACGCGGTCGGCGACCTGTCCGGCTACTGGATGCCCTCGCTCTTCAACGGCAACCAGAAGATCCTCCCCACCGGCCCGCAGGTCATCTACTACAAGACGGGCGTGACCGACTACACGAGCGTGCGCCCCTTCCCCAAGGGCCTGCGGTTCGTCGTCGGCAGCCCGACCCAGACGGCGGCCGAGTTCCGCGGCCACAAGGGCTGGGTCGAGGGCTGGGAGTGCGGCGAGAGCTTCAAGAACACCGAGTTCCCCGCGAACTGCCCGGCCGGCAGCCAGCTCAACATCCGCATGCAGTCCCCCAGTTGCTGGGACGGCAAGAACCTGGACACCCCGGACCACAAGGCGCACATGGCCTACCCGGTGGTGAAGCCCGGCAACAACGACAACGTCTGCCCCGCCGACCACCCGGTCGCGGTCCCGATGGTCGAGTTCAAGATGGCCTTCCCGGTCAGCGGTGACATGTCCCAGGTCAGGCTCTCCAGCGGGTCCGGCCACTCGTTCCACTACGACTTCTTCAACGCCTGGGACGACCGGACCCTGAACGCCCTGGTCGAGCACTGCATCAAGGGCGGGCTCCAGTGCAACGCCCGCGGATACGACGAGACCCACCCGGCCGCCGGCGCCGTACTCGGCCCCGACTACCGCCTCCCGTAACGGATCCCCGCACCCGCATCCGCACCCCCACACCCTCCCAAGGAGGTTCCTGCATGCTCTCCCGCATGCGCTGCACCGTCGCCACCGCCGCCCTGCTCGCGGGCGCCGTCACCCTCGTCCCCGCGGGCCCGGCGCAAGCCGCCGGCAGCGTGGTCAAGGTGACCGGCTCCCAGGGCAACTGGCAGCTGACCGTGAACGGTTCTCCGTACCTCGTCAAAGGCGTCACCTGGGGCCCCTCCCCGGCCGACGCCGCACGCCTGCTCCCCGACGTGAAGTCGCTGGGCGCCAACACCATCCGCACCTGGGGCACCGACGGGAGCAGCGCCCAGCTGTTCGACGCCGCCGCCGCGAACAACATCAAGGTGGTGGCCGGTTTCTGGCTCCAGCCCGGCGGCGGTCCGGGCAGCGGCGGCTGCACGAACTACGTCACGGACACGACGTACAAGAACAACATGCTGACCGAGTTCACCAAGTGGGTGCAGACCTACCGCGACAACCCGGCCGTGCTGATGTGGAACGTCGGCAACGAGTCGGTGCTCGGCCTGCAGAACTGCTACGGCGGCGCGGAGCTGGAGAACCAGCGCAACGCGTACACGACGTTCGTCAACGACGTGGCGAAGGCCATCCACCGCATCGACGCCAACCACCCGGTCACCTCCACCGACGCGTGGGTGGGCGCCTGGACGTACTACAAGCGCAACTCGCCCGACCTGGACCTCTACGCGGTCAACTCCTACAAGGAGGTCTGCGGGGTCAAGCAGGCCTGGGAGCAGGGTGGTTACACCAAGCCCTACATCATCACGGAGACGGGGCCGGCGGGTGAGTGGGAGGTGCCGAACGATGCGAACGGCGTCCCGCTGGAGCCCGGAGACCAGGCCAAGGCGGACGGCTACACCAACGCCTGGAACTGCGTCACGGGCCACCGGGGGGTGGCACTGGGCGCGACGGTCTTCCATTACGGCACCGAGTACGACTTCGGCGGGCACTGGTTCAACCTGACCCCGGCGGGCGAGCGCCGCAAGATGTACTACGCGGTCAAGCGCGCGTACGGGGGCGGCACGGCCGGTGACAACCTGCCGCCGACCGTCTCCGTTCCGTCCGTCCCCGACCCGGGCGCCGTCCCGGCCGGCAAGGAGGTGACGATCCAGGCTCCCGCGACCGACCCCGAGGGCGACCAGCTCGCGTACGAGGTCCTCTGGGGCAGCAAGTACGTGGACGGGGACAACGGGCTGATCTCCGTCCCGTCGACGAACCTGGGCAACGGCACGCTCAAGGTCACGGCCCCGGCGAAGACCGGCGCGTGGAAGCTCTACGTCAAGGTGAAGGACGGCCGGGGCAACGTGGGTGTCGAGCAGCGCTCGGTGAAGGTGGTACCGCCGCCGGTGTCGGGTACGAACGTGGCCCTGAACCGGCCGACGACCGCCTCCACCTACCAGAACGACGGGTACGGCGGCTGCCCCTGCGGTCCGCAGTTGGCCACGGACGGCAACGACACCACCCGCTGGGCCAGCACGTGGTCTGACGCCCAGTGGCTCCAGGTCGACCTGGGATCGGTGAAGCAGCTGAAGCACGCACAGCTGGTGTGGGAGACGGCGTACGGGAAGGCGTACACCATCCAGGTGTCCGACGACGGCCAGAACTGGCGGACCGCGTACGCCACTTCGACCGGCGACGGCGGCATCGACGACTTCGACGTCTCGGCGTCGGGCCGGTACGTGCGCCTCGCCCTGACCCAGCGGGGCACCGGTTACGGCTACTCCCTGTTCCACTTCGGCGTCTACGCCTGATCCCCGGCCCGACGCTCCGCACGCTCCGCGCGCCGCCCGAACCTGACCCGGGCGGCGCGCGGTCACGTCTGGTGGGCGGGGACGGAATGCGCGCCCGGGACGGCGCGCAGGCTCCACCAGACCGAGCCCATCAGCAGGACGCCGGGGGTGATGCCCGAGACGGCCGCGATGACGGGCAGGCCGAGGCCGGCGGCGGCCATGACCAGGCCGAGGGCGCCGCAGAGGGACAGGGCCGCGGCCAGCCGGTTCAGCGAGGGCATCGACCAGACGGCGGCGAGGCCGAAGAAGTGCGCGCCGACGACCAGGGCGATCCACGGGACGCTGGCGTCGGGGACGTGCAGGACCGGGTTGAGGGCGAGGAGGCCGCCCAGCCCGGCCACCACCTCGGCAGCCACGACGAGGCGGTAGCCGCGCCCGAAGCGGCGCGGCGCGGTGTCCGCCCCCGCATCCCCGGCGTCTCCCGGGAGGTCTGCGGCGTCACCCTCGGCCGCGACCCCGCGCAGCCTGCGGATCCCGAAGAAGAGCACGAGGACCGCGGCGATCGCGAGGCCGCGCAGCGGGACGCCGACGCCTGCGGGCAGGGCGCCGGCGTTGGCCACTATGAAGACGAGTCCGAAGAGGGCTCCGACGAGCCTGGCGGTCTGATGTGATCTCACGACGGACAGTCTCACAGATGTGGATCTTCGAACGACAGCGGCGGGCTCGGTCAGAGCTCGACGACGATCTTGCCCGCCGTGTGTCCGGCCTGGCTGAGCTCGAAGGCGGCCGCCAGGTCGGACAGCGGGAAGGTCTCGGCGACCGTGACGGTGAGTTTTCCGGCGTCGGCCAGACCGCCGAGCTCGGCGAGGTCGGCTCCGACGGGGCGGACCCACATCCACTGGCCCCCGGCGCCGAGCACGGTGTGGTCGGCGATGGACGCGTGCCGGCCGCCTTCGGCCAGTACTTCCAGGGTGGTGTCCAGGACTCCCCCGACGAAGTCGGCGACGACGGTGACCCCGTCGGGAGCCAGGGCGCGGACCCGGTCCGCGAGTCCGTCCCCGTACTCGACGGGTTCGCAGCCGAGCTCGCGCAGCCGGTCGTGGTTGCGCGCGGAGGCGGTGCCGATGACCCGGGCTCCGAGGGCGCGGGCGATCTGGACGCCGAGGGAGCCGACGCCGCCCGCGGCGCCGTGCACGAGGACGGTGTCGTCCTTGCCCGTGTCCAGGCGCGTCAGCAGCTGGTACGCGGTGAGGCCGGCCAGGGGCAGTCCCGCGGCCTGCTCCCAGCTCAGGGATACGGGCTTGGGCGCGAGGGCCCGTACGGGCACGGTGACGAACTCGGCGAAGGTGCCCCCGTGCACGTAGTCCTTGCGGGCGTAGGCCATGACCTCGTCGCCGGCCGTGAACTCGGGGGTGTCGATGCCGGCGTACTCCACGGTCCCGGCCACGTCCCAGCCGGGCACGACCGGGTACACGACGTCCATGAGCCCGTCGAGTCCGCCCGCCATGATCTTCCAGTCGACGGGGTTGACGGAGGCGTACCGGACCCGCACGAGGACCTCGCCGGGGCCGACCTTGGGCACGGGGACCCGGGTCTCGGAGAGCACCTCCGTCCCGCCGTACGTCCCGTACGTCATCGCCCGCATGGTGCCCTCTGCGTGTTCGGACATCGCCCTCGCCTCTCCGTGAACCGGTGGTGTCCGGTGTCTGCCCCTTCTCCATCCCACCACGAAAGGCCGCGCCCGCCCGGGGAGGACGGGCGGGCGCGGCGCGGCGGAGCGGACCGGCGGGGAGGCGGAGCGCGGGAGGGAGGCGGGAGGCGGTGCCTAGAGCTCGCGGTGGGCGGCGATCACGTCCGCGTAGTGGCGTCCGCTGCTCTTGACCGTGCGCACCTGGGTGTCGTAGTCCACGTGGACCAGCCCGAAGCGCTTGTCGAAGCCGTAGGCCCATTCGAAGTTGTCGAGGAGGGACCAGGCGTAGTAGCCGGCCAGTGGTGCGCCGCGGCGGGCCGCGCGGGCGCAGGCGGCCAGGTGGGCCGTCAGGTACGCGGTGCGCTCGGGGTCGTGGACGCTGCCGTCGGGGGCGACGGTGTCGGGGTACGAGGAGCCGTTCTCGGTGATGAGGATGCGCCGGGCCCCGTACTCCCCGGTCAGCCGCATGATCAGGGCCTCCAGGCCGTCGGCGTCGACCTCCCAGTCCATGCCCGTGCGCGGGACGTCCGGGCGGTCGATCATCCGGGCGTAGGGGGCGGGGCCGTGCGGGTCGGCGGTGACCACCTGCGGGAAGTAGTAGTTGAGGCCGATCCAGTCCAGCGGGGCGGCGATGGTTTCGAGGTCGCCGGGCTGCTCGGGGAGGTCGACTCCGTACACCTCCCGCATGTCGGCGGGAAAGCCGCGGCCGTGGACCGGGTCGAGCCACCAGCGGTTGACGTGGCCGTCCATCCGGCGGGCGGCGGCGCGGTCGGAGTCGCTGTCGGTGGCGGGCTCGACGGTGGAGAGGTTGTTGACGATGCCGATCTGCGCGCCGGGTGCTGCGGCACGGATGGCCTGCGCGGCCAGGCCGTGGCCGAGCAGCAGGTGGTAGGAGGCGCGGACGGCGGCGGTGAGGTCGGTCCAGCCGGGGGCCATCTTGCCCTCCAGGTGGCCGATCCATGCCGAGCAGAGCGGCTCGTTGAGGGTCGCCCACTGGGTGACGCGGTCGCCGAGGCGTTCCGCGACGACGCCCGCGTACGCGGCGAAGTGGTCGGCGGTGGCCCGCTCGGGCCAGCCGCCCCGGTCCTGGAGGGCCTGCGGCAGGTCCCAGTGGTAGAGGGTGACGGAGGGTTCGATGCCGGCGGCGAGCAGACCGTCGATCAACCGGTCGTAGAAGTCCAGGCCCTTGGCGTTGACCGGGCCGTCGCCGCCGGGCACCACGCGCGGCCAGGCGACGGAGAGCCGGTAGGCGTTGGTGCCCAGCCCGCGCATCAGGTCGATGTCCTCGCGCCAGCGGTGGTAGTGGTCGCAGGCGGTGTCGCCGGTGTGCCCGCCGTCGATGGCGCCGGGGACGCGGGTGAAGGTGTCCCAGATCGAGGGGGCGCGGCCGTCCTCGGCCACGGCGCCCTCGATCTGGTAGGCGGAGGTGGCGGTGCCCCAGACGAAGTCGCGCGGGAGCGCGGCGAGGTCGATCGAGTCGCGGGCGGTTTCGAAACGGGTTTCGGAAAGGGTCATTTGACGGCTCCTGCCGTGAGTCCGGCCACCAAGTACCTCTGCAGCAGCAGGAATCCGGCGACGACGGGGATGCTGACGACGAGCGAGGCGGCCATGATCTGGTTCCAGTACACGTCGTTCTGCGTGGAGTAGCCCTGCAGGCCGACGGCGAGGGTCCGGGTGGCGTCGTTCGTCATGACGGAGGCGAAGAGCACTTCGCCCCAGGCGGTCATGAACGCGTAGACGGCCACGGCGACGATGCCGGGTACGGCGGCCGGGATCACGACGCGGAAGAGCGCGCCGAGGGGACCGCAGCCGTCCACCGTGGCGGCCTCGTCGAGGTCGCGGGGTACCGAGTCGAAGTACCCGATGAGCATCCAGATGGAGAAGGGGAGGGAGAAGGTGAGGTAGGTGAGGATCAGCCCGCCCCGCGATCCGTACAGCGCGATCCCGGTGGTGTTGCCGATGTTCACGAAGATCAGGAACAGCGGGAGCAGGAAGAGGATCCCGGGGAACATCTGGGTGGAGAGCACGGTCACCGTGAACAGGCGCTTGCCGCGGAAGCGGTAGCGGCTGACGGCGTAGGCCGCGAAGACGGCGATGACGACGGAGCAGGCCGTCGCGGCCCCCGCCACGATCAGGGAGTTCACGAAGTACTTCGCGAGCGGAACGGTGTGCCAGATGTCGATGTAGGGGCGGACGGTGAGCCCGCTGGGTATCCAGCGGAACTGCCCGGCCACGTCCTTGAGGGGTTTGAGCGAGCTGGCGACCATCACGTAGACGGGCAGCGCGACGAAGCCGGCCAGCAGGGTGAGGAAGACCGCGCGGATGACCTTGAACGACACCGGCGGGTCGAGCGGGGACTTCGTACGGGGGCGGCGGCTGTGGTCAGGCATCGGCTTCCCTCCGTCCCCGCGTCGTGACGAACAGGTAGGCGGCGGTGACCAGCAGCAGGAAGAGCAGCAGCAGGACGGACATGGCCGAGCCGGTGCCGAAGTTCCAGGTGACGAAGCTGGACTGGTAGATGTGGATGGAGATGAGGTCGGCCGCCACCGGGGCCGATTTGCCGAACAGCACGAACGGCGTGTTGAAGTCGTTGAAGGTCCACAGGAACAGCACCAGGATCAGTACCTGGTTGACGGCGCCGACCGAGGGCAGCGTGATCCGGCGGATCTGCTGCCAGATGCCGGCCCCGTCCAGCGCGGCCGCCTCGTAGAGGTCCTTGGGGATGTTCTGGAGCGCGGCCATCACGATGAGGAAGGCGAACGGCCAGCCCTTCCAGACGGACACGGTCAGCAGGGCCCAGAAGCTGTTGTCGCCCAGCAACCAGAAGGTGTGCTGTGCGCCGCCGAGGCCCAGCTGGTCGTGGATGACGTGGTTCACCAGGCCGTTGTCCCGCTGGAACATGAACGCCCAGGTGATGACGGCCGCGTAGCCGGGCAGCGCGTAGGGGATCAGGAACAGGCCGCGCAGGAGTCCGCGGCCGCGGAAGGTCTCCTGCATGAACACGGCGGTGGCGGTGCCGAGGAACCAGCACAGGGCCACCGACAGCAGCGTGAACAGACAGGTGGTGAAGAAGGAGTTGAGCAGCGCCTCGCCGACGGGCTTGTCGATGTCCACGGCGAGGCTGTAGTTGTCGAAGCCCGACCAGGGGGCGCTGGACCAGTCCCGGATGAAGAACTGGGTCAGCTTCCGGAAGCTCATCACGATGCCCATCACCATCGGCACGAGGTGGATGAGCAGTTCGAAGAGCAGGGCGGGCAGGAGCAGGAGGTAGGGCAGGGCGGCGCGGCGCAGGCGCCCGGTGCGGCGTACGCGGGCAGTGGTACGCCGCACCCTTCCCGCCGTGGCGGAAGTCATGGACGGATACTCACTTCTGCATCTGCTGCTGGGCCTTGGTGAGCTTCGCCTTGACCGACTCGGTGGTCACCGGACGGCCGGCCGCGGCGTCGGCGAAGAGCTCCTTGACGGCGGTGCCGACGGCGGTCTCGAACTGCGACTCCTCGGGGACCTGCGGGAGCGGGGCGGCGCTGGTGGAGAGGGTGTTGCGGAGCACCGTGAGGTCCTCGTTGGCGAAGGCGGGGTCCGTCTGGGCGGCCTTGACGGGCGGGATGGAGCCGTAGGTCTTGTTGAGGAGCTTCTGCTCCTCGTCGCTGGTCATGAACTTCACGAACTTCAGGGAGCCGTCGATGTTGTCGGTGTTCTTGAAGACGGCCATGTTGATGCCGGCGACCATGGAGTTGGTGTTCTTGCCGGTGCCGGGGGTGCCGCCGGCCGGGACCGGGACGGGGGCCACGCCCCAGTCGCCCTCCTTCATGCCGTGGGCCTTGAAGCTGCTGGCCGCGCTCTGCCACAGGACCATGGCGGTCTTGCCGTTGGAGAAGTCCTGGAGGGACTGGTTCTTGTCGTACTCGGCGTTGCCCGGGGCGATGATCTTGTCCTTCGCCATCAGGTCGACGTACTGCTTGACGGCGTCGACGTTGGCCGCGGTGTCGAAGGTGGGCTTGCCGCTCGCGTCGAAGAAGGACGCGCCGTGCTGCTGTGAGAAGACGAAGGCCTGGTGGATGTTGTTGGACAGGTTCGCGCCCTCGGCGCCCAGCGCCCATTTGCCGTCCTTGGACAGCTTCTGGCCGATGGTGACCATCTCGTCCCAGGTGGCCGGGGGCTTCTCTACGCCCGCCTCCTGGAACATCTTCTTGTTGTAGTAGAGCGCGTAGGACATCGAGTAGAGCGGGACGGCGGCCGGGTCCTTGCCCGCGGCGCCGGCCGAGCCGATGGCCGAGTCCACGAAGCGGTCCTTGCCGCCGATCGCGTCGAAGTTCTTCGCGTCCCAGGGCAGCAGGGCCCCGGTGGCCTGCAGGGAGGAGGACCAGGTGTTGCCGATGTTCAGGACGTCCGGACCCTGCCCGGAGGCGGTCGCGGCGAGGATCCGGTTGAGCAGGTCCGCCCACGGGACCACCTCGAGCTTCACCTTGATGCCGGTCTGCTCCTCGAACTTCTTCAGCTCCGGGCCGAGGGTCGCCTGGTCCGCCGCGATGTCCGGGCCCTGGTTGGACGCCCAGTAGGTGATCTCCTTGGGAGACTTGTTGGAGCCCCCTTCGGTCGCGGAACCCCCTCCGCAGGCGGTGGCGGCTGCGAGCATGGAGACGGTGACGGCGGTGACGGCGGCGGCGCGGGTTCTGCGCATGGCGGCTCGGTCCCTTTCGGCAGGGGTGAAGGAGAAAGGCCGGTGGACGGTGCGAGCATCCGGCCCCAACCGGGTACTCGACGGCTCCGCTCTTTCCAGGCCTTAATTTAGGACGTGAGTTAAGCCTCGTGAAAGGGTCGCGTCAAGGGGTCTCGCAAGGGTATGTTGCGATCGATGTCAGGGCGGAAGGAGTCTCAATGACGAAGTCAAGCCGTCTGCGTGACCGGCGGAGCGGAGGTGAACTCCCTTCCATCACGCAGCAGCGCCCACAGCACGCTCGCTCTGCGGCGGGCCAGGGCGATGACGGCTTGGACGTGCTTGCAGCCCTCGCCGCGCTTCTTGAGGTAGAAGTCCCGGTTCGGGCCATCGCAGATGATGCTGGTCTGCGCGGACATGTAGAACACCCGTCGCAGACGGCGGCTGTAGCGCTTGGGCCGGTGCAAGTTGCCCGTCCGGCGGCCGGAATCCCGGGGAACCGGTACCAGCCCGGCCGCCGACGCGAGGTGACCGGCGTCCGCGTAGGCGGTCAGGTCTCCCGCGGCGACGACCAGCTCGGCGCCGAGTATCGGGCCTATGCCGGGCATCGACTCGATGATCCCGGCCTGCGGATGGGTACGGAACGTCTCGCGGATCTGCTTGTCGACGCGCTTGAGGCGATCGTCCAGCGCCAGGATCTGCCCGGCCAGGTCGGCGGTGATCTGTCCTGCAACGTCCTCGCCGGGCAGCACTGTGTACTGGGCTCCGGCCGCCTCCAGAGCGGTGGTTGCGACGGTATCGGCGTTACGGACGCCGCGTTTGGCCAGCCATGCCGTGAGCCTGGTCTGCCCACGCCGACGCAGGGCGGCCGGGGTCTGGAAGCCGGTCAGCAGCACCAGTGCACCCCTGTGGTTGCTGTAGTCGAAACCACGTTCCAACGAGGGGAAGATGCCGGTCAGCACGTCACGGAGCCGGTTGATCATCCGAACCCGGTCGGCCACCAGGTCCGAGCGATGCGCCGTCAGCAGTGCGAGGTCGGCTGCCAGCTGGGCAGGCACGTCAATCACGGCGAAGTCCCGCCGCTGACGGGCTGTCTCGGCGATGACGTAGGCGTCCCGGGCGTCGGTCTTGGCCTCGCCCCGGTAGGCACCGGACATGCGGTTGACGGTCCGTCCGGGCACGTAGACGGCCTGCTGGCCGTGCGCGGCGAGCAACGCCAGCAGCAGCGCGGAGGACGTTCCGGAGATGTCCACCGCCCAGCGGACCTCGTCGGCCAGGTCGAGGATCTCCCCGAGTGCGGTCAGGATCGCCGCCTCGTCGTTGTCGATCTTCTTCGACCACAGGGTGGTGCCGGATTCGTCGACCACTGCCGCCCAGTGGTGTCCCTTGCCCGCGTCGATGCCGGCCCAGAGCCGGGCTCGTCGCTCGTTCATCTACCCCTCCTCGTTCCACACGGCTTGCCGTCGGCCCGAGGGACACCCCGCTGTCATCTCCGTAATCAGCGACCGAAGCGCACATCTCAATCAGCAGCCAGGGCGCCCAAGAGAGCCGGGCGGCCACTCCTTCGAAGCCACTGAAGGCAGAGCCTCATCAGCCACACCCGGCCCTCTCGGGCCGCCTAACAACTTACGGAGCCACATGACCACGGGGCGCAGTGGACGTACGGTGCGGGACCTGCGAAGGGGCAACCGCAGTGCCGTACTGCAGCGGTTGTACTTCGGCGGGCCCATGAGCCGGCAGGAACTGGGCCCCGCGACCGGCCTGAGCTCGGGATCCGTCAGCAACGTCGTCGGTGAACTCGTCGCGGACGGACTGCTGGAGGAGGCCGGAATCGTCGACTCCGACGGCGGCCGCCCGCGTACGCTGCTGCGCGTCGCACCCGGAAGCGCGCACATGATCGGCATCGACGTCGGCGAAACCCGGGTCAGGGTCGAGCTGTTCGACCTCACGCTCACGGAACTGGCCCGCACCGAACTCCCGTTGCAGCCGCGCGGCTGCTACGACGTCGGCCCGATCGTCGACCACGTACGGACCGGGATCGCCACCGTCCTCGCGGAGGCCGGGGTCGGCACGGAGCGCCTCCTCGGGGTCGGGATCGGCGTACCCGGCATCGTGGACCGCGACGCGCCGGGCGGCACCGTGGTCCACGGGCAGACCATCGGCTGGGACGCGGTCCCGCTGGAGGCGCTGCTGCGCGAGACCGGGGCCGTCCCGCCCGAGGTCCCGTACATCATCGACAACGGGGCGCGCACGCTCGGCCAGGCGGAGATGTGGTTCGGCGCGGGGCGCGGGGCGCGCGACGCGGTGGTCGTGCTCTTCGGCTCCGGCGTCGGCGCGAGCCTGATCACCGACGGCTCCCCGGACGGCGGCGCCACCGAAGGCGCCCCGCTGGAGTGGGGCCACCTCACGGTCCAGGTCCGGGGGCGGCGCTGCCGGTGCGGGGCGCTGGGCTGCCTGGAGGCCTACACGGGCGCGGAGTCGCTGCTGGCCCGGTGGGCGGAGCGGGGCGGCGGCGCGGGCGCGGTCGGGGGGGACGAGAAGGACGAGGAGGACGCCCTGGCCGCGCTGCTGGCGGCGGCGGTCTCCGGCGACGCGGTGGCCCTGGAGGTGCTCGACGAGACGGCGGAGTACCTGGGCGCCGGCCTGTCGGACGTGATCAACCTGTTCCAGCCGGAGCGGATCCTGATCGGCGGCTGGGCCGGCCTGATGCTCGGCGCCCACATCCTGCCGGCGGTACGGGAACACGCGACGCGCTACTCCCTGCGCCACCCGGCCGCCCGGGTCACCATCGACATGGGCTCACTGGGCCCGGACGCCGTCACGGTGGGCGCGGCAACCCTTCCCCTGGCCGCCTTCTTCGCCACGGGCGGCCGCCGCACCCCGCCGGGGCCTCCGGCGGAGGCCCCGGGCTGGCAGACCTCCCTGAAGACCCGCGGCAAGGCGCCGGCGGGCGGACCGGCGGCCGCCCCGGCCGGCTGACCGGCTGACCGGCTGACCGGCTGACCGGGGGCCATGCCCAGCAGACCTTGCAGTTGCCCTTGTCGTCGGTGCGGTACTCCACCGGGTTGGTTGCCCGCGTGCGCGGCGGCCGTCAGGCCGAATCGCGCACCACCAGCTCCGGATCGAACAGCACCGCCGCCGGATCGGCCGCGGCCGCTCCCTCCACCCGGTCCAGCAGGAGGCGGACCATCTCCGCCGCCATGTCCTCCACCGGCTGGCGGACCGTCGTCAGCCGGGGCCTGGACGCCACCGCCGCGCCGGAGTCGTCGAAGCCGACCACCGCGACGTCGTCCGGGATCCGGCGGCCGTGTTCGCGCAGCACCAGGCAGGCTCCTTGGGCCATGAGGTCGTTCGCCGCGAACACCCCGTCCAGGTCGGGCCGTTCGGCCAGCACCACGCGCATCGCCTGCTCGCCGCCGTCCAGGGTGAAGTCCGCCTCGGCCACCCGCACCGCGCTGGCGGACAGCGCCTCCCGGAAGCCCTCCACCCGTTCCCGGCTCGCCGGCACGTCCGCCGGACCGCCGATCGCTACGAGCCGCCGGCAGCCCCGGGCCAGGAGGTGGCGCGCGGCCAACGCCCCGCCCTCGCGGTGCCGCAGGTCGACCCAGTCCAGCGGGACCCCGGGAGCCGGACGCGCGAAGAGCACCGCGGGCAGGCCGGCGGCCGCGATCATTCCGGGCAGCGGGTCACGCCCGTCGGTGGTCACGAGCAGCGCGCCGTCCGCGCCGCCCTGGGCGAGGTGCGCGAGCACCTGCGCGCGGTCCGCCTGCCCGTCGGCGAACAGCAGCACCGGATGCACCCCGCGCGGGCGCAGCGCCCGTACGACGCCGCTCACCACCCGCCCGAAGAAGGGGTCCTGGAAGACCCGGTCGGCATCCGCGCCCGCGCCCGACACCACCAGCGCCACCGCGCCGGACCGCCGGGTGACCAGGGAACGGGCCGCCCGGTTCGGCACGTACCCGGTTTCGGCGACGGCCCGCTGGACCGCCTGCTGGATGACGGGGTCCACGTTGCGCACCCCGTTCACCACCCGGGACACCGTGGCGCGGGACACCCCGGCGGCGCGCGCCACGTCCTCCAGGGTCGGCGCCGTCCCGGCGGCGGTGTTCGCTGCGTCCATGGCGGCACTGTAGCCGCCCGGCTCAGACCTCGATCGCCCCCCTGAGCGGCAGGTCGCCCGCGGTGCGGCCGGCCAGCACGGCGAACCGGCCCGGCTCCGTCCGCCAGCCCGCCGCCCGCGGGGACCAGTGCTGCAGGGCCCGCGCGGGGATCCGTACGTACACCGTCACCCGCTCCCCCGGCTCCGCCCGCGCCGCCGCCCAGCCCGCGAGCCAGCGCACCGGGCGCTCGACCGCCGAGTCCGGGCGGGACAGGTGGAGCTGGACCACTTCACGGCCGCCGCGGGTGCCGGTGTTGCGGAGGGTGACGGGGACCTCGTAACCGCCGGGGGCCGGAGCGGGGGCGCCGATCCGCTCGAACTCCCAGGTGGTGTAGCCGAGTCCGTGGCCGAACCAGTAGGCGGGAGCCGCCGCCGTCGAGCCGTCGGCGGCCGCGCGCAGCCAGGCGCGGTGGCCGATGTGCAGGCCCTCCTCGTAGGGGAGCCGGCCGCGGGTGGGGTGCGTGGTGCGCACGGGGGCGTCGTCGAGGGTGGCGGGCCAGGTGGTGGGGAGCCGTCCGCCGGGCTCGGCGGCGCCGAGGAGGACGTCGGCGAGGGCGTGCCCGGCCTCCTGTCCGGGGAACCAGGTGAGGAGGACGGCTCCGGCCGCCTCGCGCCAGGGCAGTTCCACGGGGGCACCGGAGTTGACGACGACCACGGTACGGGGGTTCGCGCGGGCGATCTCCGCCACCAACTCGTCCTGTGGCGCGGGCAGTCGGAGCGACACCCGGTCGAAGCCCTCGGACTCGCCGCCCTCGGTGGTGCCGACGACCACGATCACCGCGTCGGCGGCCCGGGCGGCGGCCGTGGCGGCGGCGAGGGCCTCGGCCGGGTCGGGGACGGGCGGGGCGGCGGTGAGGACGGTCGCCCGGCCGGTGCCGGGGGCGAGCTCGCGCCCGGCGACGACGTGGACGGGCCGGCCGGCGGTGAGGGGGACGCGGGCCGTCTGCTGGGGCGGGCGGACGTGGATGACGGCCGGGTCCTCGGTCCGGGGCGGGAACTCGCCGCTCAGCACGGTCGTTCCGTCGACGGCGAGCCGGAGTGCGCCGAAGCCGCCGAGCCCGAGGATCCAGGGTCCGGTCGTATCGGGGTGGAGCACGGCGGCGAGCTCGACGGTGCGGGCGCCCGGCGGAAGGGCGGGTTCCAGTACCCGGCCGGAAGGCTGGTGGGCGGAGTACAGCACGGCTCCGGCGGCGTCGAGCACGCGCAGCCGTACGCCGGGGGCGCCGCTCTCCGGGTCACGGGCGTGCCGTGCGCCCAGCGCGGCCTGCCCGCCACTGCCCTCGGACGCGGGGCCGGGCTCGTGGACGACCCGGACGTGCGGCGGCAGTGCGTCCCGCAGCCCCTCGAGCGGGCTGACCGCCCGCTGCGGGAACACCTCGGAGCTGCCGCCGCCCTGGAGGCGGGGGTCGTCCGCGTGCACCCCGATGACGGCGACCCGGCTCAGCGCGTCCCCCGCCAGGGGCAGGACACCCCGGTTCTCCAGCAGCACGAAGCTCGCGGCGGCCGCTTCACGCAGCTCCCGCCGGACGGCGTCGCCGGACACGGGGGCCGTGGTCACGGCGGTGACCCCCTCCCCGGTGCCACCCACCCGGACCGGCCCGACACCGCCGGGACCGGGGACGACCGGACCCGGCCCCGCGCTCGCCGGACCCCGGGTCGCCGGACCCGCGTTCACCGGACCCGCGTTCACCGGACCCGCCGTCGCCACACCCGTGGTCGCCGGACCCGCGGTCGCCGGACCCGCGGTCGCCACACCCGCGGTCGCTGGGGCCGCCGTGACCGGACCCGACGTCGCCACACCCGCCCTCGCCACACCCGCGGTCGCCGGACCCGCGGTCGCCGGACCCGCGGTCGCCGGACCCGCGGTCGCCGGACCCGCGGCCGCCACACCCGCCCTCGCCACACCCGCGGTCGACACCCCCGCCGTCGCCACCGCTTCGCCGACCGTGCCCGAGGCGGCTGAGGCCGGGGCGGTCAGGGCCGGGGTCGTCAGGGCCGCGATGGTGTCGGTGGTGGGCGTCGGGGTGGGTGCGGGGTCGGTGGGGGTGAGGGCGCCGACTCGGGCGGCCAGGCGGAGCAGCCTGCGCACCTTGTCCGCCACCGCGTCCGCCGGGACCCGCCCGCTCCGTACCGCCCCCACCAGCGACTCGCCCCACGTCCCGCCGGGTCCGGGCATCGCCAGGTCCTGCGCGGCGACGGCCGAGGCCACGGTGGAGCGCACGCCGCCCCAGTCGGAGACGACCACCCCGTCGAAGCCCCACTCCCCCTTCAGGGGCTCCGCGAGCAGGGAACTCTCGCTCATGGTCGTCCCGTTGACCTTGTTGTACGCCGACATGACCAGCCACACCCCGGCCTGGACCGCGGCCTCGAAGGGCGCGAGGTAGAGCTCGCGCAGCACCCGTTCGCCGAGCCGCACGTCGAGGGTCAGCCGCTGCGTCTCGGAGTCGTTGGCCACGTAGTGCTTCGCGGTCGCGGCCACCCCCCGGGACTGGACGCCGCGGATGAGCGCCGCGCCCGTACGGCCCGCGAGCAGCGGGTCTTCCGAGAAGCACTCGAAGTGGCGCCCCGCGAGCGGGCTGCGGTGCAGGTTGAGCGTGGGTGCGAGGAGGACGTCCACTCCCTTTCGGCGGGCCTCCTCGCCGAGCAGCGCCCCGAGCCTGCCGACCCTGTCCTCGTCCCAGAGCGCCCCGAGCGCGGTCGGCGAGGGCAGCAGCGCCGAGGTGTGCCGCTCGTCCCAGCCGGGCCCCCGCACCCCGGCCGGCCCGTCGGAGAAGACCATCTCCCGCAGCCCCACGTCCGGTTCGGGATGGGTCCGCCAGGTGTCGGCCCCGGTCAGCAGCCGTACCTGCTGCGCGGGATCCAGATTGTCCGCCAGTCGTTCCACGCCACCGTCGTGCATGTCCACCCCTTACGCACCAACCGTGCAGATCATCTGGGAGAGCGCTCTCCCAGATGATCCCGGCGTACCGGATCGGCTGTCAACGGCCCGGCACGGGCGGCCCGGATCCGACCCCCGCTTCGAATTGACGTGCGACCCGCGCCGGAAGTCCCTACAGTCCAGTCGATCAAGACGAGGGGGATGAATGCGAGTGAAGACTGCCGCCCGAGTGGCCACGGTCGTGGCCGCGAGTGTGCTGGTACCGGCCCTGACCGGCTGTGGCGTACGCGATCCCGCGTACGCCGCGCGGGCCGAGGTCCCGTCGTACGCGGCGATCGAGCAGGCTCCGGAGAGCCTGGCCGACGACGGCACGACCATCCTGGTCGGTGACCCGGGCGCGCTGACCACGGTGCGGGTGTACGAGGATCCGCGCTGCCCGGTGGTCGAAGAGTTCGAGCTCACCGGCGGTGCGTCGGCGCTCCGCACGATGACGGTCCGGCGCGAGGTGAAGACGGAGTACACCCTCGCCTCGTTCCGCGACGAACGGATGGGCGGCGACGGGTCCAAGCGGGCGGTCAACGCCCTGCGGGCGGCCCTGGACGCGGGCAGGTTCGCCGAGCTCCACCGGGTGCTGTTCCAGCACCAGGCCGAGATCGAGGCCGGGGGCGGCTTCACCACCGAATCCCTGCTGGCGCTCGCCGACAAGGTGGAGGGGCTGCGCGGCGCGGAGTTCGACCGTGCCGTCGCGACGATGAAGTACGAGGGCTTCGTCACCGCCTCCGAGGCCGCGTACGAGGCCGCAGACGGCCCTGTCGGACCGGGCACCCCGACGGTGGTCGTCAACGGCAAGCGGATACCGGAGAGTTCCTCCGGCGTGCTCTTCGACGAGGAGCTGTTCGGCACGCTGCTGACCTCCATCCAGCGGCATCCCCTGGAGTGGAAGACCTCCACCTGATCCGGGGGGCCCGGGCCTGCCGGCATCGGCCCGCGCCCGGGCCCTGGGCGCCGGCGGTCAGCCGTGGACCGGGTAGGCGGCCTGGAAGGCCAGGCGCGCCTCCGCGCCCTCCGCGATCCGGGCGAGCAGCCCGTCCAGTTCGAGGTACGCCTCCCAGCGCTCGGTGCCCGGCGGTGACGCCCGCACGAGACGGTCGATCAGCAGGTCCTCCAGGTCGGTGACCCGCTTGCCCTTCCACACCTTGTCGGCGGCGCTGACCAGCAGTTCCTCGATGCTCACCGCGGGCGCCGACCAGCTGGCATGGGTGGCGGCGAAGCGGGCCCGCGCCGGGGTGAACCCGTGCGCGAGGAGCAGCTCGCGGCCGGCCTGCTCGTGGGCGGAGCCGGGCCCGGAGAGCTCTGCGGTGTGCACCGCCTTGCCGATGTCGTGCGTGGCCGCGCCGAACAGCACGGCCTCGCGGTCTAGGTGTATTGCCCTGTGAGGTTGGGGACGCGGCTGGCGGGTGGTTTGCCTGCGAGTGCGGTGTGTCCGCGGTGGTGATTGTAGGTGTGCAGCCACTTCGGGAACGCGTCGCGGCGTTCCTGTTCTGACTGGTAGGGGCGGGCGTAGGCCCATTCCTCGGCGAGGGTGCGGTTGAGGCGTTCGACCTTGCCGTTGGTTTGTGGCCGGTAGGGCCGGGTTCGCTTGTGGGTGATCCCCGCTGCCGCCAGTGCGTCCCGCCAGAGGTGGGATTTGTAGCAGGAGCCGTTGTCGGTCAGGACCCGCTCGACGGTGATCCCGACGCTCGTGAAGTAGGCGTGCGCCCGCTGCCAGAAGGCGGTGGCGGTTTCTTTCTTCTCGTCGGTGAGGATCTCGCTGTAGGCGAGGCGGGAGTGGTCGTCGACGGCGGTGTGGATGTAGCTGTAGCCCAGGCGGGGCCGCTTCCTGCGGCCGGCCTGGCGGCCGAGGGTCTTGTGGCCGCCGCCGTCGGGGATGTTGCCGAGCTTCTTGATGTCCACGTGGACGAGTTCGCCGGGCTTGTCGCGTTCGTAGCGTCGTATGACACGGCCGGTGGCCCGGTCCAGATGGCTCAGGCGGGCCAGCTTGTAGCGGGTCAGGACGCGGTGCACGGTTGAGGGCACCAAACCCAGCAGGTGGGCGATGCGGGCCGGTCCCCACCGGCGCAGGACGCGGACTTTGATGATCCGGCGTTCGGTGCGGGTCGGGGTCCGGCGCGGGCTGTGACGCGGGCGCGAGGAGTGGTCACTCATGCCCGCTTCGCCGTGATCTCGGTAGCGGTCGGCCCACCGCTGGGCCGTCGTCGGCGAGACCTGGAAGCGCTCGCCTGCACGGCGGTAGGTCCAGCCGTCTACGACCACGCAGCGGGCAAGGCGCAGGCGTCCGGTCTCGGTCAGGGGTGCATTACGGTGGGGCATGAGGGCCTTCTGTCGTTCGGTGTAGACGTCGCAATCCACACCGAACCCGGAAGGCCCTCACCCGTTCAAGACGCCTCAGCCGAGACCTCCATCACCCGTCCACAACCTCCCGAGGCAATACACCTAGTCCGTCTCTTTCGGATCTTGTCGGTCGAGCCTGCGGCGTCTGGTGCCGTGGCTGGCCGTGCTGCCGGGGCGCCCGTGTACTGGACGTACTCGGTTGCCCCGGCAGTGCGGCCAGGCGCGGTGCCAGGCGTCGCGGGCCCGACAAGATCCGAAAGAGACGGCCTAGGGTCAGCCCGGGTCGGAACTCGGCGAACCAGTCGACCAGTTCGCACGCCACGTCGTGCACCAGCCGCAGGTGCGCCGCCAGCCGGGGCGGCGCGGCGAGCTCGCGCAGCAGTCCGGCCACGACCTCCGGAAGGGGGCGCAGGGGCGGGTCCGCGGGGACGTCGAGGGCGCGGGAAAGCAGGCCGGTTCCGGGCATCCGGGCAGGTTACCCGGAAGGCCGTGCCGGGCGGGACCGCGTCCCGCCCGGCACGGCCGCCGCGCCCGCGCCCCCTCACTCGTACTCCGTACCGCCCTTGCGCGTCAGGTACGCCGGGCTGACCGCCTTCGCGATGGCCCGTCCGCCGACCACGGGGCTGTAGCGCTCCGCCGCCGGGCGGATGACGACGCCCTCGCGCAGGTGCAGGCCCCGGCCGGAGACGGTCTCCCGGCCGCTCGCCCATTCCAGAACCGTGTCGAGACCGTACGGTCCCGCGAACAGCCGGGGAACCACCGGGAGTTCGCCGTCCGCGAAGACTTCCGCCGGGTCCAGCCACCGCACCTGTCCGTCGATCTCGGCGGAGACGTCGAAGACGGCGTACCCCGGGGGCCCGTCGGCCGTGCGGACGTCGGTCCCGTACGCCAGGTCCTGGACTCCCTTGCCGTACACCTCGGCGAAGATCCCGACCCGGGTCGCTCCGAGCCGCGCCGCCAGCCCGGCCGCGACCCCGGGCACGCCGTGGCCGCGTACCGCCCGCCAGTAGAGGTTGCGCTCGTCCTCCCGCAGGGCCAGCCCCCGGGAGCCGAAGCCCTTGGAGGAGACCAGCACCCGGTCGTCCTCGGCGACGTAGGTCAACAGGCAGGCGGTGCCGTGCAGTTTCTCGGTGAGGACGACCGGCTCGCCGGGCTCGAAGATGCCGGGGTAGCGCTGGAGGTTCTCGACGTCCACCCACGGAAGCAGCTCGGAGGCGGCCTCCACGTCCCCGCTCATGGTCGTCGGGATGGGCGGGGCCCACTTGACGATGCCGAGGAACTCGGTGAAGTCCGTACCCTCCTTCGCCGCCCGCTCGAGGTCCGTGCCGGCCAGCGCGGCCGGCCGGCAGACCAGACCCTGGGAGAGTTCCCCGCGCAGCCGGACGGCCTTGACCCGGTTCGCGTCCCCGCCGGCGAGGCGGCCGGTCAGCCCGAGCTCATCGATCAACGCGGCTGGCAGCACGGCTTGTTCGGGTATGTAGAGGGCGAAGTCGCCGGTGCGGTACGCGCCTTTCGCCACGACCGCCCGGTAGAGGCCGACCTGCGCCAGCTCCAACGCGTCGGCGTTCGGGTGGGGATGGACGACGAGCTCTTCGGCGGTGACCCGCAGGGTCGACATGGAGCACTCCTCGGAAGTGGTGGCGGCGGTCAGGATCGTCGGCAGCCACTCTGCAGGCAGCCATTTCCGCTGGTCCAGCGCATATCGCAGTGTTAGCCTGCGACGCCCGCGCCTTCCCCGCGCCAAGGTTGGGGGGTACTGCGTCACACAGGAGGTCCACATGTCAGGTCGCATGGTCACCGTCGTCACCGGGGGCAGCCGCGGTATCGGCGCCGCCACGTGCGTCCGGCTCGCGACCGACGGGCACGACATCGTGCTCGGCTACCTCCACGACGACGCGGCCGCCGAGGCCACCGCCGAGCGGGTACGGGCCGCCGGCGCCCGGTGCGTGACCGTGCGCGGCGACACGTCCGAGGAGTGCGGCGTGGACCGGCTCTTCGACATCGCCGCAGCCGAGTTCGGCGCGGTCACCGGCCTGGTCAACAACGCCGGGGTGACCGGCACCCCCGGCCGGCTCGCCGACATCCGGATCGAGGACCTGCGCCGCGTGCTGGACGTGAACCTCTTCGGGTACCTGCTCTGCTGCCGCCGGGCCGCCCGGGACATGGCCGGATCGGGCGGCGGGGCGATCGTCAACGTCTCCTCCGCGGCCGCCACCCTCGGCAGTCCCGGCCGCTACGTCCACTACGCCGCGACCAAGGCCGCCACCGACACCCTGACCCTGGGCCTCTCCAAGGAGCTCGGCCCGGACGGGATCCGGGTCAACGCCGTGGCACCCGGCATCATCGACACCGACATGCACGCCGCCATGGGCGATCCGGACCGTCCCGCGCTCGCGGCGGCAGAGATCCCGCTCGGGCGCGCCGGGCAGCCCGGGGAGGTGGCGGCGGCCATCGCCTGGCTGCTGTCCCCGGACTCCGCCTATACGACCGGGACCATCCTGCGCGTCGCCGGCGGGCGCTGAGCGGGGTCTCAGCCGCCGCTCCCGAAGGCCGCCCGGGTGGCCGGACCGTAGATGCCCGGCGGATCGCCCTTGATGCTCCGGTTCTGCTGGAGCTGGAGGACACCGCGCCGGGTCTGTTCGTCGTAGACCCCGGTGACGGAGACGTACGTGAACCCCTGCGCGTAGAGCCGTTCCTGGAGGGTGCGCACCCCGGCCCCGCTGTCCCCCGGACGCAGCGTCCCGGATCCGCCGGGCGTCGGCTGCGCGCCCGTCGGACCCGGCGGCTTCGGGTCCCGGCCGGCGCTCGGCGGCGTACCCGGGGTGGTCGGGGCCGCCGTGGACGGTGCCCCGGTGTCGGCCGGGCCCGCGGACTCCCCGGCCGGGGACGGCTCCTCACCGGCCCCGGGACTGCGCGCCGGGAGCATCGGTACGGACAGGCCCGGCGGCACCACCGCCCGCGGCGGCTCCCGGTCGGGGCCGCGCAGCAGCAGCGCGAGAACGCCCGCGGCCGTGAGCCCGAGCAGGGTGAGGGCGGCGAGCGCCAGCCGGCTGCCGCTCCGCCCGCCCCGGTCGGCGGCGGAGGCGGCGGACCGGGGCGCGGCGGCAGGACCCGCCGGTGGGGAGAGGTTTCCCTCCGTGGGCGGGGTGAAGCGTGCCGGTGCGAAGACCGGCGTGGTGTCCTGCGGCCAGGCGGGTCCCGGGGGCCGGGGCGGATCGACCGGACCGAAGGGGCCGGACCGGTGGGACGGGGCGGACGGGGCGGACGGGGCGGACGGGGCGGACGGACGGAACGACGGTCCGGACGGCTCGGGCAGCGGGGCCGGGCCGGACGAGGGGGCCGGGGAGGCGACGTAGGGGCGCACGAGCAGGCGGTCTTCGTCGGGGACGATGCCGCGGCTCTCAACGGGGTCAGGGGACATGGTTGTCTCCCGGCGGGTACGGGGCGCCTGCCCGGCGGTGCGCCGGCCGGCCCCTGCCCGGCCGGTCAGGCCCTTCGCCGCCGGGCGACCACGGCCATGCCCGCGCCGACGGCGAGTACACCGGCACCACCGTTCGCCGGCGGTACGGCCGTGCCCGCGCCGGTCAGGGCGAACCCGCCGACCGAACCTCCCGTTCCGGAGGTCCCGGCGGTGCCCACCGGCGGCGTCGCGGGGGCGCTGCCGGACGGGGCGGGGGTACCGGAGCCGCCCGGCGTGCCGGACTTCGGCACGGCGGGTGCGGCGGGGGCGGGTGCCGCGACGAGGACTGGGGCGCCGACGGCGGTGACTGCGACGGAACCGCCTATCGCGGCCGAGGCGAGCGAAGAGCGGGCGGATATGGACATGTGGGATATCTCCGAAGTGCGGCTCATGCGGTGGCGCTTGCCGTCCGGACGGCGCGGGTGCCGGTCCGGACGGTGGTGCTCGACCGGCGCACTCTTTCCCCCTGGGATGCCCCAGGTCAAGCCGGATGTCCGATCCGCCGCATCCGCCCGGTGTGCGTGCGCGGAGTTCGCGTGAAGCACCGAGCCGGGACCCATGCCTCTGCCACGCCGATCAGTTGGCCGGGGAGGATTCGCGGGCGCCGGGGTCTGCGCCTTCGGCGCCGGGGTCGGTACCGGCACGAGAGCCGTCGCTGACACCGGCACTGACCCAGGCAGCGGCACCGGCGCCAGCACCAGCACCAGCAGCCAACCGCTCGGCGCGCTCCGCCCGGCGCGAGGTCGAGGTGACCCGGACCGTGACGGCCGCGAGCGCCATCAGCACCGCTCCGGCCAGCGGGGCGGCGGGCACCGAGATCCCGTCGACCGCGAGGCCCCCGGACAACGCGCCCGCGGCGATGGCCAGGTTGAACATCGCGACCATCAGCGAGGAGGCGGCCTCCGCCTCCTCCGGCGCGGCCTTGATCATCCAGCTCTGGAGACTGACCGAGACCCCGCCGTACACGAACCCCCAGGCCAGCAGCAGCACCGTCCCGGCGACCGCTCCCGGCACCGTGGCGATCAGCCCGAGGATCACGGCGAGGGCGGCGCCGACCGTGAGCAGCGTACGGCGCGGGTCGCGCGCTCCGGCCAGGAAGTTGCCCGCCACGCCCGCGACTCCGTACCCCAGGAGGAGGGTGCTCACGAAGCGGGCGTCTACGCCGGACACGTCCCGCAGGATCGGCCGGACGAACGTGTACGCGGCGAACTGGCCCGTCACCACGAGGAAGGTGACGGCCACTCCGGCCCGGACCCCGCGGTTGCGCCGGAGCAGGGAGGGGAGTTGGGCGAAGGTGATGGTCCGGGTCGGCGGCAGCGGGGGCAGCAGCAGGAGCAGTGCCGCCAGGGTCAGGACGCCGAGCCCGCCCACGGCGGCGAAGGCGAAGCGCCAGCCGCCCAGTTCACCGAGCAGGGTCCCGGCGGGGACGCCGAGCACCGAGGCGGTGGGGACTCCTCCGAAGACGAGCGCGGTGGCCCGGCCGACGTGGCGTTCGGGGACGAGGCGTACGGCGAGCCCGCCGGCTATCGCCCAGAAGCCGCCGACGCTGACCCCGACGAGCAGCCGGGCCGCCAGGACGACGCCGAAGCCCGGGGCGACGGCGGCGACGAGGTTGGCGGCGGCCATCAGCGCGATCAGCCCGACCAGGACCCACCGCCGGTCGAGCCGGCCCGCGCCGACGGTGACGAGCGGCGCGCAGACCCCCGCGACCAGTCCGGGCACGGTCACCATCAGCCCGGCGGTCCCGTCGGACACCCCGAGATCGGCGCCCACGGGGGTGAGCAGCCCGACGGGCAGCAACTCGGAGGTGATGAGGCAGAAGATCCCGAGCGCCACGGCGCCCACGGCCCCCCACCCCTTCCACCCGGCCCCCGCGCCCGGTGCGGGGGCCGGGTCCTGCACGGATGCGGCGGCCTGCACGGGGACAGCGGCCTGCACGGGGCCGGCGTCCGGCACGGCACCGGGCCCACGGGCGGGGCCGGGAACCGGGCCGGGCCCGGAGCCCCCCTCGGGCCCCGGGCCCGGGTCGGAGCTCAGGGCAGAGCCCGGGCCCGAGCCCGGGTCGGAGCTCAGGGGAGAGCCCGGGCCCGAGCCCGAGCCCGGAGCAGAGCCCGGAGCAGGGCCCGGGCCGGAGGATCGGGGGTGTTCGCCGGGCGCGGGGGCTTCGGTCATGGGGCGGGACTCCGTACGGCTGGACGGTGCAGGCGGTCGGGCGGGCAGGCGGGCAGCTGGGCGGGTCCCCGGAGTGGACTCCCGCCCGGTGGGGCGGGGGGCCGTCCGGGGAACCGGCACGGCGGCGCGGAGCACCGGAGGTCGCGCCTCCCCCGGCATCCGCACTGTCGTTCCCGTCCGAACCCTGTCCGGATTTCCCCCTCAGGTCCACCCCCGTCCACGTACGCGCCCTCCCGGACCGGTGAATCCTCCCCGCGCGGCGGAAACGGCACTGCCACCGGCGCGCGAGCGCCACCGGTCCGCCGCGGCATCACCCACACGCGTGAGCGCGGCGTCCGGTCCGCCCGGCCGTGCGGCATGGTGGTCCGATGCAGTTACGCCGGGTCCTGCCCCTCTCCCTCGTCGCCCTCCTCGCGAGCGCCGGCTGCGTGTCCGTCGGCCCGCAGGCTTCCGACGTGCCCGCCCGTGGCTCCGTACCGCCCGCCGACGCGCCCGACGGGTACCTTCCGGCTGGCGTCCCCGGGGCCGCGAAGGCCGCGCACCCCGCGAAGGGCGCCACCGGGCCCGAACCGCACGGGCTTCCCGCCGAGCCGTCGCCACCGCTGCCCCTGGGCAAGCTCCCGGCGACGCCCGGCGACGGGCCCGAACCGGGCCGCCGCGCCGTCGGTGCGCCCCGCCCGGCCGCCGAACGCCACCCGAAGCCGGCCGCGCCGCACCGCGCGCACCCGCTCCAGAAGTCCCCGGCCCGCCCGGGGCGCCGGTCGGGTCCGGCGCAGCCCCGCGTGGACGAGTTGTGCGCGGCCGCGGAAGGCGCCGTACCGCCCTCCATCGTGGATCTGTGCATCCGCCAATCCGGCCGCTGACCTGGCCCGATGCGCACATATCCTGGTCGGGCTTGACTCTCACACCGTGTCAGGGCCTGCACTGGAAGGCGTCATGTTCACCATCGGAGACTTCGCCAAACACGGCCGCGTGTCGGTCCGCATGCTGCGTCACTACGACGCACTCGGACTGCTGCGCCCGGCCCGTGTCGACCCCGCCAGCGGCTACCGCTACTACGAGGCCGGGCAGCTCGCCCGCCTCAACCGCGTCATCGCGCTCAAGGAGCTCGGCTTCAGCCTGGAACAGGTGGGGTCGATACTCGACGAGCTCGTGGGCGCGGAGGAGCTGCGCGGCATGCTCCGGCTGCGCCGGGCGGAACTGGAATCGGCCGTGGCCGCCGCGGCGGCCCGGCTGACCCAGGTCGAGACGAGGCTCCGGATCATCGAGAACGAGGGAACCATGTCTTCCATCGACATCGTCGTGAAGAGCCTTCCGCCCGTACGCCTCGCCGAGCTGAGCGGGGTCGCGGGAAGCTACGAGCCGCAGGACATCGGCCCGGTCATCGGCCCGCTCTACGACGAGCTGTGCCGCCGCATCGAGACCGCCGGGGTCACCCCGACCGCCCCTGGCATCGCCTACTACGGGGACGCGGAGCGGCCCGGCGCCGTCCTGGTCCACGCCGGGCTGCCGGTCGCGGCGGGCGTCCGGGCCGAGGACCTCGGGGGCGGTGTACGGATCGTCGTGCTGCCCGGCGTCGAGCGGGCCGCGACGGTCGTGCACCGGGGTTCGATGGACTCCGTACTGCCGACCGCGCAGGCCCTGGCCCAGTGGATCGACGCGAACGGCGAGCGTTCCACCGGGTATGCGCGCGAGCTGACCCTGGCCTGTCCCGAGGACCGCGACCAGTGGGTCACGGAGCTCCAGGAGCCGCTCGGCGTCTGACCTCCCGGGGCCCCCGCACCGGGTGACCGGGCACGGCCCCGTCAGACCCCGTCAGCCACCGCCGGGCCCCGCTAGGCTCCGCTGATGCAACGCGTACTCGTCGTCGGCATCAGCGGAGCCGGCAAGTCCACCCTGGCCCGGGAGTTGGGGCGGCTCTTCGGGTTGCCGTACCACGAGGTCGACGGCCTGCACTTCGCCGGGCCGGGGTGGGCCGTCAGCCCGTCCTTCGCCGCCGACGCCGCCCGGATCGCGGAGGGCGACCGGTGGATCCTGGACTCCCACGGGCCCGAACCCGTACGCGACCTGCTGTGGCGGCGGGCCGACACCGTGGTGTGGCTGGACCATCCGCGCCGCGTCGTCATGCGCCGGGTGCTGCTGCGCTCGCTGCGCCGCAGCCTGCTGCGGGAGCGGCTGTTCGGCGGCAACCGGGAGCGGTGGCGGGAGTGGCTTCGCCCCGACCACCCGGCGTGGTGGGCCTGGTCGCGGTACGCGTCCCGGCGCGCGGAGATCGGCGGGCTGGCCGGGGACGAGCGGTTCGCCCCGCTGCGGGTGGTCCGGCTGCGGTCCCCGAAGGCCGCCGAGGCCTGGCTCCGGGCTCAGCGGCCTGCCGGGCGGCGGCCGCAGACGTAGGCGCAGCCGCGCGCGGTGCCGCGGCGGGCCGTGCGCAGTCGGCGCATCGTCGCGTGCCCGCGCCGGCGCCATTCGGCCCGGGGCAGGCCGGCGCGCTGGCCGCCGCCGGTGATCAGGGCGTTGACCGGTGCGTGCGGGTCGGCGGCGAGCCCCTTGGCGACGAGGACCCCGACCACGAGCGGCACCAGGGCCACGGCCAGCGCCGAACCGGCGGTGGTCACGTGCCGCTGCATGCGCGGAAGGTTCGCGGTGCGCGCGGTGGCGGTCGCGGTGGCCGTGGCGGTGACGGCGGCGGGGCCTTCGGAGGTCATGCCCCCATTCGATCAGCGGGGGCGTTCCGGGGAATCGGGGCGGATACTCAGGCCGTTGGGTGTGAGGTACTCAGACACGGACCACCGGACGCCAGACGTCCGGTACCGGACGACCCGGAACGGACGAGGGGGCAGCCGTAGGTGACGACACCCGGGCAGGGCTTCGAACCGGCGAGCGGCGACGGACCGGCGCCTCCCGAAGCGGGGCGGGCGGTGGAGCTCCGCACCGCGTACGAAGGCCTGTTGCAGATCCGCCGCCTGGTCAACGGACCGGCCGGCGCCGCGGTTCCGGCCCCGTGGGAACTGCGGCAGATGCCGCGCGCGGTGGCCCTCGCACTGGAGGCGGCGGGCATCGCACCGTCGGCGCGCGATCCGCGGGACACCGGAGGCCCGCGGACGCGGACCGGATACCGGGTGGGCCCGGCCGCGTCCGGTGCGGGCCGGGTCGAAGTGACCTGGGTCGGCCCGCCGGGCGGGGGCGCGGCGGAGGAGGAACAGGAGCGCCTGACTGCCTGCGCGGCCGTGCTCGAACCGCTCGGCTGGGTCTGCCTGCTGTACCGCGGCCCGCGTCGGCGCCGCTTCCTGGAGGTGGAACCGCCCCCGGCACCCTGACGTCCCCCGCCGAAATCCGGTACCCCGCACGGCAACGCCGGGGCACACTCGCCCGATGGGAATGCTCGATGCACAGGCGGAGCGCGTCCGCGCGGGCGCGACGGTGGAGTTCCGGCCCACGGGCACATCGATGGTCCCGCTCGTCCACAGCCGGCAACGCGTCCGCGTCGCCCCGGTCGACCCCGCCCTGCTGGAGCCGGGGGACATCGTGCTCGCCAGGGTGTCCGGCACGGTGTACCTGCACCTGGTGACGGCGGTGGACACCGCGCGCCGCCGGGTCCGGATCTCCAACAACCGGGGCCGCGTGAACGGCTGGACCGGTCACGACCGCGTCTTCGGGATCTGCCTCGCGGTGAACGACGTCCCCCGCCCCGGCGCGGCCGCCAAGGTGCGCACGACCGGCACGCCGACGCCCACGCCGACCCCGACTCCGACGCCCACGCCCACGCCCACGCCCACGCCGAGCCCAACTCCGACGCCCGCCCCGACCGCGACTGCGACGCCCTAAGCGGGTCCGGCCGGGCCGATTCGCCGCAGGGTTCGCCGTACGGCTCCGGCCAGCCGCTCGTCCTCCCGCATGTCCCGGTCCTCGTCACCGGTGTACATCGGGACGCGCACGCGCTGCTCCGCCGCGGCCCGCAGCGCGGGCACGGCCGGGCCCGCCGCCGGGCCCAGGGCGGCCAGGACTCCGCAGACGTACGGGCCGAATCCGTCGCGCACCAGATGCGCCAGGAACCCGTCGAGGGCCGGTCCGGCCGGCTCGTCCCCCGCGTGCTGCCACAGGGTGGCGAGCAGTCGCGGGTGCGCGCTGTCGCCCCGGGCGGCGTTCTCCCTGAGCCGCGCCACGTGGTGCGGCTCCAGACCGCCGTTGGCGGACAGCCACTCCAGCACCCGGGCGGCCACCACGATGCCGCGCGGCCGGTCGTCCAGCCGGGCGAGGACCCCTTCCGCCCGCCGCCGGTCCCCGGAGATCCTGATCAGGGCCATGGCCGTGTGCCCGCCCCGGGTGCCCGGCCCGTTCGCGGGAATCGCGTCGAGCAGCGGCAGCGCGGCGGCGGCCGCGGGGCCGATGGCCCCTAGCGCGGCGGCGGCCGCGGGGCCGATGGCCCCTAGCGCGGCCACCAGCCGGCTCACCCGCCCGTGGGACGAACCGCCGCCCGTCAGACCGGCCAGCATCCGGACCAGCGCGGGCACCGCGGGGGCCGCGGCCGCTCCGCACGCGGCGAGTACGCCGAGCGCCGGGTCCGCGTCCCCGGAACCGGAACCGGGACCGGGACCGGGACCGGAGCCGGGACCGGGACCGGTCCCGTCGAGGGCCGCAACCGCCGCCGCGACGAGCGGGGCGAGGTCCGCCCCGGGTACGCCGGCCAGCCCTTCGGCGGCCTCCGTCACGGCCCAGCCGGACGACTCGGACGACCCGGACGACCCGTCCCGAACCATCCGGCAGAGCCCGGGCAGCGCCCGTACGTCCCCGATCCGGGCGAGCGCCAAGGTGGCCGCCCCGTCCCGGGCCCGGCCCGCCAGCTCCTCCCGGCACAGCCGGGTGGCCTCCAGCGAAGCCCCGAGCACGCATGCGGCCACGGCTCCCGCCCGGGGGTCCGCCAGCAGCGGCCGCAGGTGCGGTACGAGCGCCGCCGGGGCCGCACGCCAGTGGCGCATCGCCTGCGCCGCCAGGTCCACGGCCGCGATCCGGGCCGCAGCCGTCGGCCGGAGCGCGAGCTCGGCGACCCGTGCGGAGCAGGTGTCCTCGTCGTCGGAGCGCCGTGCCCGCAGCCCCCACACGGTGCCGATGCGCCAGTCGATCCGGCTGCCGGGCCCCCCGATCCGCAGTCCGGCGGCATCGAGGTCCGCGAGGACCGCTTCGCCGTCGGGCGCCGGGGCCGCGCGCAGTCTGACGGCCGGGTCGGGGTCGGTGCGCAGCCGGTCGGCGAGGCCGTCCCCGTCCCTCACGAGCAGGGCTTCGGCGAGCGCGAGGCGTGCGACGGGGTCGGACGCGCGGGGGCCGTCCCCCGGGGTGGTCAGGAGCTGCTCGGCCCGGGCCCGGTCCGCCTCGGTGAGCAGCCAGGCGGCGGCCCGCCGCACGGCCTCGTCGGGGTCGGCCAGCAGGGACAGCGCGGTGCGGGCCGCCGCCGTCCGGTCCTCGGCGACGGAGGCCAGATCGGTGAGCAGCCTCAGCACCCGCAGGCGTACGTCGCCGCGCGCCCCGGCCGCCAGGGAGGCGAGCCGTCTCGCCTCGGGTCCCTCGCCGTCGCGGCGCACGGCGTCGAAGACCGCGCTGCGCGCAGGCCCGTGGGCGACGCCCCTCCGGTCGTGCCGGGCCTCTTCCAGCCAGGCGTCCACGCGGTCGGCCGGGCTCGGAGGGCCCGGCGGTCGGGGGCTCACGGCCCCGGGCGCAGTACGCCCTTTCGCATCGTCATGCGGTGGATCCTCACGGGCCGGCCGGGCCCGGCGCAACCGGGTTTCTCAGCGGTAGCGCCGGGCCAGCTCCGCCACCGCCTCCGCGAGGTCGCGGCGCAGGTCCGGTGGGCCGAGCACCTCGGCCTCCGCGCCGAGGCGCAGGAGGTCGCCGACGGCCACGGAGCCGGACTCGACGGCGAGTTCCGTGTGTGCCCATCCGTCGGGGCCGGGCGGTCCCGCGTCGGCGAGGGCCCGGACGCCCGCCGCCCCGAAGTACATCGGGAGCAGCCGCCGGGCCCGCGGGGAGAGCCGTACGGTGGCGGTCCGGCGGCGCACCGCCGCCTCCAGGCGGCCCGCGGACTCCTGCCAGTACGCGGCGAGTTCGAAGCCGTCGGGCCGTTCGAAGCGCTCGGTGAGGCCGTCCACGCCGGTGAACCGGCCCACCCGGTAGGTCCGCACGGTGTCGCCGGCGGCGGCCTCCGCGGGCCGCCGCACGGCGTCGACTGCGGCGGCCTGCGCGGCGGCCTCCTCGGCTGCCCGTGCGACGAGGTACCAGATGCCGCCTTTGAGGACGAGCCCGAGCGGCCACAGCTCGCGCTGGACCGGGCCGTTCCAGCGCGAGTAGTGGACCCGCAGGATCCGCTGGTCCCACACCGCCTGGGCGATCCGGGCCAGGTGCGGTACGGGGTCGGCTTCCCTGAACCAGGCGGGGGCGTCGAGGTGGAAGCGCTGCTGGATCCGGCGGGCCCGCCCGGCGAGTTCGGCCGGGAGCGCGGCCTGGAGTTTCAGCTGGGCGGCGGCGAGGTCCGCGCCGAAGCCGAGCTCCTGGGCGGGACCGGGGGCGCCGGCCAGGAACAGCGAGCCGGCCTGGGCGTCGGTCAGGCCGGTGAGGCGGGTGCGGTAGCCGTCCATGAGGCGGAATCCGCCGGTGGGCCCGCGGTCCGCTCGGACGGGGACCCCGGAGGCGCCGAGCGCGTCGATGTCCCGGTACACGGTGCGGACGGAGACCTCCAGCTCGGCGGCGAGTTCGGGGGCGGTCATCCGGCCGCGGTTCTGGAGGAGCAGGAGGAGGGAGAGGAGCCGGTCGGCGCGCATGCCGTCATTGTCCGGCATACCTGACAGGAGGTGTCAGGTATGCCGTCCAGGCTGATCACGAACGGACCGGACCCCGGTCCGTGCCCGGGCCACCGTCCCGGTCACCGACCACCTCGCCTCACCCCACCTCGCCTCACCCCACCAGCCAGGAGCCCCTCATGCCCACCACCTCACCCGCCGGCGCCGCCACCGCCACCGCCACCGCCACCGGCGCCTTCACCTTCAAGGACTGGGAGGAGCACCCGGCCGGCCCGGAAGGCGTCCTCCCCCGTCTGGCGAGCGCGAAGGTCACCAACTCCTTCACCGGTGCCCTCACCGCCCCCGGGACGACCTGCGCGTACACCGTCGCCTACACGGGGGAGGGCACCGGCACCTTCACCGGCATGGAACTCGTCACCGGCAGCCTCGACGGCCGCGAGGGCAGCTTCGTCCTGGAGGAGCGCGGCGCCTTCGACGCCACCGGCACCCGCTGCCGCTTCGAGGTCGTCCCCGGCTCGGGCACCTCCGATCTGACGGGACTGACCGGTTCCGGCTCCTTCGACGCCCGCCACGGGGACACGGCGGTGGACTACGTCTTCACGTACGAGCTCCCGTGACGGCGGCCGGGGCCGGACTTGGCCGGCCCCGGCGCGCGCTACGGTGCGCCGAAGGTGAGCGTCAGCCGCGGTGTCCCCTCGTCGGCCGGTGCCTCCGAGGACCACAGCCACAGCGCGTCCGTCCCGGTGCTGGTCAGCGCCAGGCCGTACGCGCCGCCGAGCGCCCCGGCGACGGCGGTCTTGGCCAGAGCGGTGGTGTTGACCGCCGACCCCTCCGGGACGCCCGCGAAGGAGCCGAGCGCAGGACCGCCGAGCGCCGGGCGGTTGTTGTACGTGGTCCCGGCCTCCGTCCAGGAGCCGGTGACCGGGAGCACGGAGACCGTGTCCGCCGTACCGGCGCCGCTCATGGTGCTGGTCTTCACGCTGAGCGTGGCCGACTTGAGCACCGTGCCCGCGGGTGCGGCGGGCAGGTTGAAGCGCAGGTAGCTCGCGTAGAACGAGCTTCCGCGCACCGCGAGCGATCCGGAGGTTCCGTAATTGGTGTCCGGGGCGCCCGCGTTGGCGTAGGTGTCCTCGGCGGCCGTGACCTCGACCACCGAGTCGGCCGGGGCGGAGGCCAGGGTGTGGTGGTTCTGCACCTGGGCCGCGCTCAGGACCGTCGGGTAGACGGCGGTCTCGTCCAGCTGACCCGCCCAGTACTCGCTGGTCGGACGGTCCGGCCAGCCGCCGAGGCTGTCGCCGCCGGCGTGCCAGTAGCCGGCGAAGTTCTCGTTCGTGGTGACGCCCAGCGTGCCCTTCTGGGCTCCGTCCACGTACAGGGTCATGCCGCCCGCCCCCTGGGTCGCGACGACGTGGTGCCACTGGTTGTCGTTGTACGCGGCGGCGGTGGTGACGGTGCGGGTGGCGCCGGTGTAGACACCGAAGACCAGCCGTCCGTCGTTGGTCATGTAGATGTGCTTGTCGTACTGACTGCTTCCACGGGACTGGTTGTTGCCGAACCCGAAGAGCTTGCCGCCCCGGGTCGTGTTCGTCTTGAACCAGGTCTCGATGCTGTAGGTGTTGCCGACCGTCTGGCGGCGGTCCCCGTACACCTGGGTGTCCGTACCGTTGAAGCCGATGGCCATGCTCGCGCCCGTGACCGCGCCCGGAGTCTGGCGCAGGGCGGGCGCGTTCAGGTGCACGCCGCTCTGGTTGCCGCCGTCGGAGGAGTCAGCGACGAAGGGCAGGGCCGATTCGTCGTAGCGCCAGAACAGCTGGGCGCCGTCCGCGCGGACGGCGTTCGGGTACGCGTCGACCGAGCCCGGCACGGTCACGCTCGCCGTCGCCGACAGCGCGCTCGTGTTGCCGGCCGCGTCGGTGGCCGTCACCCGGTACGTGTAGGACTGCCCGGCGGTGACGGTCGTATCGGTCCAGGAGGCCTGCGGGCGGCGGAAGAACAGCGAGTCCGCCAGGACCGTGGCGATCGGCGTGGCCGAGCCGCCCCGGTAGATCTTGTACGTGAGCGTGCTGTCGTCCAGGTCGAGGCTGGTGCGCCAGCGCACCTGCACCTCACCGGGCTTGAAGCTGACGGCGCTCGCGACGGGGACGGAGGGCGCGCCCGTGTCCCCGGTGGACGCGAAGCGCGTCAGGCTCTGCTGCGCCGAGCCGTTGACCGCGGTGAACTCGCCGCCGACCCAGAGGTACTTGACCCCGGCCTTGGAGCCGACCGCCATCACGCGCGGGCCGATGCCCTCGCCGATGCCGTCGTTGGTGTCGGGGGCCCAGCCCAGCTTGCCGGTTCCGGTGGTCGGTTCGGCCAGCAGGTGGTGGCGCTGGCCGTCCGGGTACTCGCCGACGCTGGAGCAGTCGTGCGCGTGCGAGGCGCTGTAGAGCACGTTCTGGTACGGGAGCACGGCCTGCGTCGCGCCGAGGCAGGTGTCGCGCCAGCGCTGGCTGAAGTCGCTCAGCTCCAGCGCGATCCGGCCGTCGAAGACCCCGCCGCCGGTGCCCTCGTTGCCGGTGTAGAAGCCGGTCGCGTCGGTGGCGATGTCCTTGACCACCGAGTTGGTCTCGATGAATCCCGGGTAGGCCTTGGTGACGGCGCCGCTCGTCGCGTCGACGACGGCGAGCGCGTGGCTGTTCGTACCGCCCACGGTGAAGAAGTCGCCGCCCAGGAGGACGTGCGCGCCGTCGGGGGTGACCTCGACCGCCCGGCCCGGCTCGTCCGCGTCGGCCGTGAACGGCTTCAGCGTGCCGTCGGCCGCGCCGACGGCCGCGAACCGCTCGCGCTGCTGGCCCGCGACGGTGAGGAAGTCACCGCCCGCGTACACGGTGTCGCCGGTGACGGCGAGGGCCCGGACGGTGGCGGCGAAGGCGGGCCGGAATCCGGTCTTCACGGTGCAGGTGGCCACGTCGATGGCGGCGAGGCTGGAAACCGGTGTGCCGTTGACGGCGCCGAAGTAGCCGCCCGCGTACAGGGTGGTCTTGTCGGGCGAGAGCACGAGCGCGCGGACGGTGGCGGTGCCGGAGCCCACGGTGAACGACAGCTTGCAGGAGGTCGGTGCGCCGGTCGCGGCGTCCAGTGTCGCGAAGTTCACCGCCGGCTCCTCGCTTCCGGCGGCGCCGTCCGGCGGGCGCACCGCCGAGAAGGTGCCGCCGACGAAGACCTGGCCGCCGGCTTCGGCGAGGGCCCAGACGACGCCGTTGGGCTGCCAGGTGGACAGCGCGTCGGCGGTGAAGGCCACCGGCGGGGTGATGGCCGCGGCTTCCTGGACGAGCCCGAGGCCTACGGCCGTGCCGGTACCTGCCAGGGACAGGGCGAGGGCGATCGCCAACCCTCTGGATCTACGCATGAACCCCCCAGTTCGGTGTGCGCGGGGCCGCACTGTGCTGCGCGGCTCGGTGCGCGGAGTACGGAGTGGCCGGAAACAGGCGTACGGACGTCCACGACCGTGACCACGGGCGCACCTTAGGCGGGATCCTAATTCCGTTCATCACACTTGACTTATTGGATGCCAAATTGCACCGTGCGTGACACCCCGGCTCCGCGCGGTGGCCGGATCCCGCCGCCTCGAGGCGCCCGGCACGAGCCGCCCGGAGCCGCCCCGGACACCGGTTCCACCGTCCGGGACGTGGGACGCGCGCCCGGTTCTCCCGATTGCCGCCCCACCCGGGCCCGCGCCCCTCTACCGTGCCCTGGGAACGACACGGGGACGGTAGGGAGCGCACGCCCGGGAACACACGCGGGCGCGGGCGCGGGACCGGAGGGTGGGGCGGGATGGACGAGGAAGAAGACATGCGGCTGGCGGGGATGACCCCGGAGATCTCCCGACGCACACTGACCCTGCTCCGCGGGCTGGCCGGGCTCGAACCACCGGAGCAGGTGCCCGAGGAGGCGATGCTCACCGCCGACGCGGTCCTCGCCGACCACGGCACCGACGGGCTCCGCGTCCTGGTGATGACCCTGGCGGCCTGGGCCACGGCGCAGATCGAGAACGTCGCCGAGCTGAGCGGGCGCAGCCACGAGGCCGTCCTGGACGCCATGGAACTGGCCTGCCTGGAAGCCAACGCGGAGGACTAGACCGCCCCTTCCGGGCCCTCGCGCACCCTTCCGGGCCCCCGAGGACCCTCCCGGACCGCGTTCCGGGCCCCTGGAGCTCCGCCAGTACCGCCCGGTACCGGCCGGAGGGGTTTGTTCCGCCGGGAAACGGACCATCCTCCGGACACCGGGCCTCGTAATCGGTCCCGCGTCGGCGACACTGGTGGGAGCGGGGGGTCCCGATCGGAGGCCGTCGTGAGCACACCTTCCCCCATCCGGATCGCTGCCGTCCTGTCGACCGAACACCGTGGACGGCTCATGTCCCACGCCCGTGAGGTCAATTTCCCGGAGAACGCGCGGATCTTCGACGAGGGCACCCGCTCGGAATCCTTCTGGATCGTCCGCTCCGGCACCGTCACCCTGGAGATCCCCGTACCCGGCCGCCGGCCCACGCCCATCGAGAGCCTGGGCCCCGGGGAGCTGGTGGGCTGGTCGTGGCTCTTCCCGCCGTACGTGTGGCAGCTGGGCGCCCAGGCGATGACCCCGGTCCGCGCGTACGAGTTCGACGCCACGACCGTACGGATGCTCATGGACGCCGATCCGGCCTTCGGGTCCGCCGTCGGTCACTGGGTCGGGCGGGTCCTCGCGCTGCGCCTGCACCAGACCCGCACCCGACTCCTCGACCTCTACGCCCCGCGCCTCACCGCGGGCTGACGCGGGCCGGGACGCTCCTGCGGGCCGCCAAACCGTGTGTGTTCAGCCGAATCCCCGGGCCGCTCCCCCACAGGTCAGGCCCGGCCCACCGCTGCGGTCTGCGGTCATGCGTGCGCGGTGCGTGACGAGAACTAGCGGTCCGAACGGGCGTTCCGGTTCCGCATGGGCAAGACTCGCGTCCGTTATCCGACGCAACGACGCGAGGAGTGTTCGCCATGCGATCCATCACCAGGAATCTGGGGCTTTCGTCCACCGCCATGGGGCTCGTGGCCCTCACCGCCCTGGTCGGCTCCGGCTCGGCCGGCGCCACCCCCTCCGGCACCGAAAGCCTGTACGCACCGTCCGCGCTCGTACTGAGCGTGACGCAGGGCGACAGCTCCACGAACGGTACGGTGCTGCGCGCGGTCACCCTCACCTGCGCGCCCCGGCCGAGCGGAACGCACCCGGCACCGGCCGCCGCGTGCGCCGAATTACGCGCCAACGCCCCCGAGCTGGACGCACTGGCCGCACCGAACCCCAACGCGGCGTGTACCAGGGAGTGGAACCCGATGACCGTGACGGCCGACGGGGTGTGGCAGGGCCGCCACCTGAGCTACACGTACACCTACTCCAACTCGTGCGGCCTGCGGAACAGCACCGGCGCACTCTTCGGCTTCTGACCGCCGCCCCGCCACCGCAGGAGGGTCAGCCCAGTTCCAGACTGGTGACCCCGTACATGCCGGTCAGATCCAGGTCCGGTTCCTGACCGGTGTACATCCGGGCGGTCTCGAAGGCCGGGGTCAGACCCAGCCCGGCCAGCAGGGCGGCGGCTCGCGGATGGGCGTCCGGCACGTCCACGGCCACCGCGCCGCCCGGGGCCCGCTCCGCGAGCCCGAGCAGCAGGGCGGTGGCGATGTCCGGGCCGGCGGCGTAGAGCGGACCGATCCGCGAGGCGCCGCTGCCCGGCCGGATCACGCCGAGCCCCTCGACCCGGCCCTCACGCACGGCGGCCAGCGCGGTGCGGCCCGGCAGGCCGATCCAGGCGGAGAGGAAGGCGTCGCGCGGCGCGGGGAAGAACCGCCGGTCGTAAGCGGCGAGTTGCCCGAAGGGCAGGGTGGCCGCATCCACGATCTCCACCCCGGGCACCACCGCGTCCCCGGGGTCCGCGGCCCGCGGCACCCCCTCGTGGCGGACGTTGGTCCAGGCCGAGCGGAACCCGGACTTGCGGTAGTTGTCCTGCTGCGCGACCACCCCGTCGAGCCCGACGAGCCGCCCGTCGAGCCGCTCCAGCGCGGCCTTCCACAGCCGGATGCCGTAGCCCTGGCCGCGGAAGGCGGGGCGGGCGATGTAGAAGCCGATGAATCCGAAGCCCGCACCGTAGCGAACGGCCGAGACGCAGGCGACGGGCTCCCCGCCGAGCCGCCCGACGAGGAAGCCGCCGGGGTCGGCGACGGCGAACGCGTACCGGTCGGAGTCCCCGGGGTTCCAGCCCTCCTCGTCGGCCCAGTCCCGGAGCAGCTCCATGTCGGCGGCGCTCGCGCCGTTGATCTCGAATCCACTGAATCCCGTCATGCCCGGTGTTGTACCAGATGGACAGGGGGCGTGCCCGGTCCCTGCGGAGCCCCGTGCGAAGCCTCGTCCGCATCTCTCCCGCGGAGGCACGGCCGGTCGGGCCGGCCCCGGAGAGGGAGGGTTTTCGTGCCCGGAGCGGGCGGAGCGGGATCAATTCGATCGCGGCGGGGCGTGCGGGCTCCTTAGAGTCGGCCCATGGGAAAGCAGCTCGTCGCAGTGTTCAGCGGGGCCGGGATGTCCACCGATTCCGGGATTCCGGACTACCGGGGACCGCAGGGGTTGTGGCGGCGGGATCCGGACGCCGAGAAGCTCGTGACCTACGAGTACTACATGGCCGATCCGGAGATCCGCCGGCGGTCCTGGCTGATGCGCGCCGAGATCGGGGCCCTCGGGGCGCAGCCGAACGCCGCGCACCTGGCCGTGGCCGAGCTGGAGCGCGGCGGGACCCCGGTGCGGGTGATCACGCAGAACGTGGACGGGCTGCACCAGCTCGCCGGGACCTCCGCCCGCAAGGTGTTCGAACTGCACGGCACGGCGCGGGCCGTGGTGTGCACGGCCTGCCGGGCCCGCAGCGGCATGGAGGACGCGCTGGCCCGGGTCGCCGCCGGTGAGCCGGATCCCGCCTGCCTCGCGTGCGGCGGGATCCTGAAGGCGGCGACCGTCATGTTCGGCCAGGGCCTGGACCCCGAGGTGCTGGCGCAGGCCGTCGCCGTCGCGAAGGGGTGCCAGGTCTTCGTGGCCGTCGGCTCCACGCTCCAGGTGCAGCCCGCGGCCTCGCTGGCCGGGATGGCCGCGGAGGCCGGGGCCCGCCTGATCATCGTGAACGCGGAGGAGACCCCGTACGACCCGCTCGCCGACGAGGTGATCCGCGAGCCCATCGGGACGGCCCTGCCCGCCCTGCTGGCCCGGATCGGCGCCGGCGGCTAGCAGGCACCCGGCGGGCGGTCCCCGCGGTGGGACCGCCCGGCGGCCCGGCGGTCAGGCCCCGTCCGCCGCCCGCCGCATCTGCTCGACGTCGAGCTTCTTCATCTTCATCATGGCGGCGGTGGCGCGGGCGGCCCGCCCCGGGTCCGGGTCGGAGATCAGCTCGATGGCGCCGGCCGGGATGACCTGCCAGGAGACTCCGAACTTGTCCTTCACCCAGCCGCAGGCCGATTCCTTGCCGCCGTCGCCGGTCAGCGTGTCGTAGTAGTAGTCGGCCTCGGCGGAGTCGGCGCAGTGGATCTGGAAGGAGATGGCCTCGGTGAAGGGGAACTGCGGGCCGCCGTTGAGGCCGACGAACTTCTGGCCGTTGATCTCGAACTCGACGACCATGACGTCACCCGCCGTTCCGGGGCTCGCCTCGTTGTAGTAGCCGGTGCGGCCGAGCTTGCCGTCTTTGAAGACCGACAGGTAGTAGTGGGCGGCGGCCTCCGCGTGGCCGTTGAACCACAGACACGTGGTGAACCCGTTGCCGTTGCCGGTCATGACTGCCTCCAGAGTGCTCGTGCGTGTACATGTACGTGTGGGAAACCGTCCCGCACATACAGACCGGCCCCGGCCCCGAAACTCATCGGTGGGGCCGGGGCCGGTCCATACACAGCCCGGAAGCACTCCTGCGGGTTATATCTCGAGCATGCGATCGACGATCCGCTCGGCGGCGTGGCCGTCGTCCAGATCGCAGAACTCCTCCCGGAACGCCGCCCGCGCCTGCGCGAACTCCGCGCCCACCGCGTCCGCGTTCCGCACGGCCTCGATCAGGCTCGCCGAGTCCTTGAGCAGCGGGCCCGGGGCCTTCTTCTCCAGGTCGAAGGTGAAGCCGCGCAGCGTGTCCCGGTAGTGCTCCAGGTCGTACGTGAAGAGCATGATCGGCCGGTCGGTGTGCGCGAAGTCGAAGAGCGCGGAGGAGTAGTCCGAGATCAGCACGTCGGCGACGAGCAGCAGGTCGGTGGCGTCGGGCCAGCGCGACACGTCGATGACGAAGCCGTCGCGCACACCGTCGCGGACCTGCTCGGTGACCTTGTGGTGGCCGCGGACGAGCAGGACGTGGTCCTCGCCGAGCTCGCGGCGGGCAGCCTCGATGTCGATCTTCAGGTCGAGCCGGTAGCCACCGGACCAGCCCAGCCGGTTCTCCCGCCAGGTGGGCATGTACAGGACGACCTTCTTGCCCTCCGGCAGGCCGAGCCGGCGGCGGACCTCCGCGATCCGCGCCTCGTCGGGCCGCAGCAGCGCGTCCGTGCGCGGGCTGCCGGACTCGATGGTCTCGCCGTCGTAGCCGAGCGCCCGCTTCAGGACGGGGGTGGCGTACGAGCCCGGGGAGGCGAGCAGCGTCCACTGGGCACTGTCGTGCGCCAGCGCCTCCAGCACCTCGGGGCTGGTGTAGTAGTCGTGCACGAAGTCGTGCCCGATCTGCTTCAGCGGCGTGCCGTGCCAGGTCTGCACGACGGTCTGGCCGGGGCGGCGCCGGAAGGCCAGCGGCACGCTGTCGTTCACCACGTAGAACCGGGCCCGTGCCAGGACGTCCCAGGACTCGAGGCTGTCGTACTGGACCGCGCGGGCGGTCGCCGGAACCTCGGCACGGCCGTCGCGCACCAGCCAGACGTGGTCCAGGTTCTCGCCGCGCCGCACGAGCTCCTCGTGGATGGCACGGGGCGAGTCACCCGCGCCGTTCCCCTGGAAGGCGTCGTAGACGACGATGTCCTTGACCGGGAGGGCGCGCTGCGCCGGGTACGTCACGTCGCGCGCGATCCGCTGCGCGTGGCGCGAGCGGTCGTGCGGGCTGATCAGCGGGTCGGCGACCAGCGCGAGGCGGTCGTAGAAGCGGGCCTCGATCCGCATCCGGCGGCCCAGCGCCGTGACGGCGCAGGGGCCCGACTGCAGGGCGGTCGGTGCGAACTGCAGCGGGGCGCCCCGGTCGACGCCGAGCAGGCCGGCGGTGACCCCACCCTCGGAGACCGGGCGCATCGTGGGCCACCAGCGGCCCTGGGGCAGCGCGGTACGGCCCGCGTAGCTCTCGGCGAGCACCGGCTCGAAGGAGGCTTCGAAGCTGTCGCCGTCACGGGTGACGGGGTAGCTGAACTCGACGCCGTGGGAGTCGTGCAGGACCAGCTCGTAGGGCGCGTCGACGGGGGCGACGAACCGGCCCCGGATCGACAGCACGCCGTCCTTGGCGCCGACCGTGTCGACCAGCGGCGGAGAGGGCTGCACGGAGAGGGTGAGGTGTCCGGTGTTGCCGCGCTTGGCGAAGAGGACCCGGCCGGTCACCTCGCCGGGCAGCGGGACGACCAGACCGGCGAACCCGGCGCGCTCGTCGTGGGCCAGCCGGTGCTCGGTGCCGTCGGCGCCGACCACGGACAGCTTCCACGGCTCGGGGGTCCACTCGCCGGGAGCGCACGGGGCGTCCGGGACTGCGGCCAGCGGGGCCAGCGGCACCCGTGCGGTGAAGGGGATCCGGCCGGCGGCGGCGGGGGCGGTCTCCAGCGGGAAGCTGAGGACGGCCGCGGTGGAGACGTGCTCGGCGCGCAGGGTGGCGCCGGCGCCGACCTCGGCGGCGAGCTCACCCGCCACCTCGATCGCGTCGTCACCGGCCGGGCGGACGTCCATGGCCCGGGCGCGGACGATCTCCACCTGGAGGGTGAAGGAGCCCGCGGTGTTCGGGACGACCCGTACGTCCGGGGCGACCCAGTGGGCGGGCGGGTTCTGCCCGCTGTCGTGCTCGCCGCCCCGGAGCCGGGCGCGGTGCAGACCGCCGGCGCCGGTGACCGCGACGGAGGTGCTCCACACGCCTTCGACCCACTTGCCGCCGGTCTGGAAGGCGGTGGGGTCGACGACGGCGGTGAATCCGGCCCAGTCGGCGTGGCGCAGGGCCAGGTGCGGGGCGTTGACGGTGGCCATCGGGGAGGCGACGGTGCGGGTGCCCACGACGGTCCGGCGGCGCTTGCCGCTCTCGCGGAAGACCAGCATCTTGCGCGATCCGAGGCGGCTCTCGGCGCCGAGGTGGCCGGGCAGGGCGTAGCCGCGCAGCAGCAGCTTCCCGTCGGCCCAGTGGGCCTGCTCCAGGCGGCTGACGACGCGGCGCTCGCGCGGGCCGAGGGTGAGGACCTTCGCGGGGACCGGCGCCTTGAGGAAGGGGTAGTCGGCCTGCGGGCGAGCCAGTCCCTTGACCGGCACGCTGTAGTGGAAGTCCCGCTGGTGAGCGGTGAGGGCGATGAACTCCTCTATCCGTCCCTCGCCGGCGAGGTAGGCCTTGAGCCGGTCGGCGACGGTCAGGTCGGCCCACGGCCCGGTGCCGATGGCCCGGACGAGACCGCCGACCTCCTTGGCGAAGGCGGCACGGAAATCGGCGCCGCCTTCCCCGACGTACTTGTAGATGAGGGGGAGTTCCTCGCTCAGCACGTTGCGGTCGTACTCGCGCAGGTAACGGGCGTACGTGGCGCCCGGCTTGCCCTTCAGCGCCGCGCGCACCAGGCGTACGGACTCCACCCGGTCGATCACCGACACCGGGTCGGTGGAGCGCTGGGTGATGGAGCGCTCGCCGGTCTCGCGGACGCGCCAGTGGTAGACGCACTCGCTGAGGATGTCGACGCTGGAGGCGAAGTAGTGCGCGGGAATGCTGACGGGGGCGTCCTCGTAGAGGATGCCTTCCGGATACTGGAAGGCATGCTCGTCCCAGAAGGTGCGCCGGTAGACCTTGTTCCACGCGGTGCGGTCGGTGACCAGCGCCGGGAACTTGGAGATGTGGGTCTTGAGCCTGGTCGTGGCGAAGGCCGTGCGGTGGCCCCAGGACTGCGACATGCCGACGGAGCGGAAGCGCTTGACGTTGCCGGCCGCGAAATCGGAGCCGGTCTCGTCGAGGGCGGCGATCATCCGCTCGTACGCGTACGTCGGCATCGTGTCGTCACTGTCGACGAATGCCAGGTATTCGCTGCCCGGGCTGATGTGACGGGCACCCACGTTGCGGGCCGCGCCGAGACCCGCGTTCTTCTGGAGAACCAGCCGGAAGCGGTCGTCGCGGTCGACGAAAGCCTGCGCCAGGGCCGCGCTGCCGTCGGTGGAGCCGTCGTCGACGAGCACGACCTCGAAGTCGTCGAATGTCTGCGCTGCGATGGACTCCAGGCATTCGTCGAGGTAGAGCTCGACGTTGTAGACGGGGACGACGATGCTCAGGCGCGGGGGCATGGGTAGCGAGTTCTCCAGCGTAATGCGATTGTTGATGATCAGCTGATTACAGCATCCTACTCTGTAACGACATGATAAAAATCGAGTATTTCGGACATACGTGAGAAGCCGCCGGGGCGGGCGGCAATCATTTCAGCCGCCCGCCACCTCGCGGTCACCGGATCACACTTCCAGCTCGGCCTCGATCTTCTTCAGCTGGTGGCGGGCCATCGCGAGGTTGGCCCGGCCCTTGTCGAGCGCGAGGTAGAGGAAGAGCCCCGAGCCGCCCCGGCCCTTCATCAGCCGGATCAGGTGGTACTGGCTACCGAGGGTGATGAGGATGTCCTCGATCTCGTCCTTCATGCCGAGCATCTCCATGGTGCGGAGCTTGGCCCGCACCACGTCGGTGTTGCCCGCGGCGGCGACCGTGAGGTCGAGGTCCTTGCCGCCCCCGATGGTGCCGAGGGCCATTCCGCTGCCCGCGTCCACCAGGGCTGCGCCGAGCACGCCGTCGATGCTGGTGGTGGCTTCCTTGAGCGCGGTCTCCACGTTGGCCATGACCATTCCTCTTTCTTTTCGGTGTCGCTGGGGTGTCCAGGAAGATTTCAGTCGTTCACGTCGGTACGGATGTACTCGGTCGGGAGGTTCAGGAGCCCGGGCCGGGGCCCCGGCGGCCGAGGCTGTGGTCGATCAGCTCGGCTATGCGCAGGCTGGACCGGCGGGCTTCCAGGTGGAGCCGGCCGACATTGACGCGCGGCTCCGCGATCAGGGTCAGGACGGCCGCTTCGCCCGCCGCGTAGGTGGCGACGTATCCGTCCTCACCGCGCACGAGCAGTTCGCGGAATCCGCCCTGGCCGGTGCAGTCGCTGAGCCGCTGGGCCACTCCGAGGGCGGCCGCGGTCAGGGCGGCGACCGACTCCGCCTCGGTGGCGGCGCTGTCGTGGGCCAGGACCAGGCCGTCGACGCTCGCGGCGAGGGCCCCTCCCAGCTGCGGGACCCGGGCCCGCAGCCTCCGGAGCTCGGCGAGTATCTCGGCCTCCGCTTCGGCGGGCACCGTGCTCATATCGGCCTTTCTCCCTTCGGGCTGCTTGCGCCCTGAGCGGTCGGCACGCTGGGCGGATCGCAGCGGGAGCCTCACAGGCTTGCCTCCAGTGCGTCGCGTAACCGGCGCAGCAACGCCACGTCCGGGGACTGCGCCTGCGTCATCCAGTCGGGCAGTGGCGCCACGGGGATGGCGGCCGCCGGCGCCGACTCGTGCGGGGTCTCGACCAGCCCGGCCGCCGCGAGGCGCCGTACGTCGAGCAGCGTGTGGAAGGCCGGCCGGCCCAGCACCCAGGCCAGGTCCGCCGGTGTCCGCACGCCGTCGGCGCGGTCGAGCAGGATCCGCTGCCGGGCGGTGACGGTCTGGCCGGGGGCGGCGGCCCGGGGCACGACCGGGGAGGTGTCCAGCAGCGGGTAGGGCCAGACCGCGTCGAGCAGCTCCCGGCGGCGCCGGGTCTCCCGCTCGACGGCGGCCGCCGGAACCGAGCGGACGGAGCCGATCCAGTGGGTGGCCCCGCGCCGGAAGCGGGAGGGGCCGCTGCCGGGGGACAGCGCGAAGAAGGCGGCGTCGAAGATCGCGGCGAGGTGGCAGATCTCCAGCTCCCCGCCCGCGAGCCCGCCGCTGTCGACGAGGAAGCGCGCGACCTGGCGGCGGGCGCCGGCCTGGTTCACGGCGTCGGTCCAGCGCTCGGCGGTGAGGCCGCCGCCGGTCGTGAGCAGGACCTCGAGCCCGGGAGTGGCCGGGCTCTCCGCGTGCACGACGCGGCCGTCCTCCAGGAAGAGGGTGCCGCGTTCGCGGAGCAGGGCCCCGGTGGCCCGCTCTGCGGCGAGCCGGGTCAGCAGGGGCGAAACGGCGGCCGTCACTTGAGCACCAGTCCTTCGGCCAGGGTGCGGAGTCTGTGGCGGGCCAGGGCGAGGTTCCCGTCGGTGCGGTCGAGCCACAGGTGCAGGAAGACGCTGCTGTCGAAGCTGGTCTCGACGAAGCGGAGCACGTGGTAGCCGGTGCGGGTGGTGACGATCAGGTCCTCTACGGGCGGCCCGGCCGGGTCGTCGCCCGCGCTCTCCGCCGGGGCGAAGGACTCGTACTCGGCGGCCGCCCTGGCCAGCTCCGCGGTCTCGGCGGCGGTGGTCTCGTGGTCACCCACCGGTGAGTCCCCCGCCGTCCCGAGGGCCAGCCCGCTGCTCCAGTCGACCAGCGCGGCCCCCCTCGCACCAGGCAGGGCCATGGCTTCGAGCAGGCATTCGTCGATCCCGGGCACGCGGGCTCCCCTCCCGGCCGGACCGTGCGTGGTGCACGGTCGTACGGCGCGACAGAAAGGAACTTACTCAAGTTCCACAGTGCGGAAGGGTGTTCTGGCATTTTCCGCTGGAACATGCGGGAAAGCGCGCGACACCTTGGCCGGAACCCATCCCATTTTGATCATTGTTTCGGGATCGCGCGCCTCAAACGCCCCGTACGGACCCGTCGTCAGGAGGCGAGGGGCAGATCGTCCGCGAGCCGGAAGGCGCCGCCCTCGTGCTGTACGTAGCCCTCGTGGCTGAGGGTTCGCAGCAGGTGGTAGACGGTGGGCAGCGGAATTCCGGTGAGCCGGGCGAGCCGCTTGGCGGTCGCCCCGCCCTCCGCGTACATCGCTTCCACGAGGCGCAGTGCCCGCTGCACGGAACCGATGAGCGTGGGCGCGCCGGTGGTGCCGCTGCCGCTGTCCGCGCTGTCCTTCGGGCTGTGGTCGGTGCCCATGAGTGCTCCCCCTGCTCCGGTACGAGGCCTGGCAAACCCATCAAAGTCGCTCACCGGCCGCAAAACCAGCTGACTCGCGTAAACCTGAGCATAAGATCAACAACCGCCCGGCGGCGGGGACCCCGTGCGGTCCCTGCTGTTCCTGCCGCGCGGGGCGACCACGCCGCTGAGCCGTCGGGTCCCGCTCCCTACTGCGTGCAGGTCACGAAGGCCGGGAGCGGGGTCTCCTCGACGAGGCGGCGGGGCAGGGACAGGCCTAAGCGCTGTTCCAGCACCGAGAGGGTGAGGCGGTCGCGGTCCGCGTCCCGTTCGTCCTCGGGGCGGGCGTAACAGCCGTCCGGGGTGAGGATCTTGGCCTCGACCAGCTCCGGAAGGAGGAAGTCGGGCCGGTGTCCGCCGCGCCAGCACTCCTCGCCGATGCCGAAGCAGCAGACCAGCTCGCCGTCCCGGGCGTACGCGAACTGCTTGGGCGGATGGTCGGGCTGCGGGTCGAGGTGGACGGCCTCGACGCCGGAGCGGGAGACCTCCGCGAGGCGCTGCGCCCCGGCCGGAATTCCGTGTTCGACGGCGAAGGACCAGCCGCCCCAGCTCCCCACCCGGGCCACCCCGTCGCCGTCCACCGTTTCGGTGACCATGCTCCACGCATCGATGGCGCCGAGCGGGCCGGGACGGACGTCCGGCAGCGCCCCGAGGCGCGCCGCCAGCTCCTCGGGGCCGATGCCCCGGGCGAAGGTCAGGCTGACGTACCAGGCGTTCCAGTCCGCCAGCCACTGGATGCCGCCGTCATCGCCGCCGCCGGGTCCGGTGATGTCCGCCATTGCCACGGTCCCTCCCGTGATGCGTGCCGGTACTCCCCCACGAGCACGATAGTCAGTCGGCGGGGCGCTCCGGGAGGAGGCGCTCGACCATGGCCTCGATGAGCCCCTCGACCGGGTGGGGGTCCAGCAGTCCGGGCACGGTCAGGTCGTCCACGATCAGGCCGAGCATGGCCAGGTGGATCAGGACCACGCCCTGCCGGTCGCCCGGCAGCCCCGCCTCCAGGTGCCAGGCGATGTTCGCCTCCAGTCCGGCGCCCTGGAATCCGGAGAGTTCCGCCTGCAGTTCGGGACGCCGGGTGGCTTCCAGGCGCAGTTCCAGCATCGCGGTGTGGACGCTGCGCTCGCGGCGCATCCGCGCCAGGAGCCGGCCGAGCAGCACCTTCGTGTCGAGCGGGCCGGCCAGGTCCGCCGGATCGGGGGTCGGATCGGGGGTCAGCCGCTCGCGGGTGCGGTGCAGGATCTGGACGAGCAGCTGGGCGCGGTTGGCGAAGTAGTTGGAGGAGGTGCCGGTCGGGACCGCGGCCTCCGCGTCCACCGCGCGCAGGGTCAGCCCCCGCGAGCCCTCGCGGGCGAGGACTTCGATGGCGGCGTCGAGCAGCGCGGCGCGGCGCTGCGGGTTCTGGCGCATGGGCGGATCCCTGACGGTGTGGATGCGGCGTCCACCGTGGCGGGGTACGGCACGGCGTGGGCGGTCCGGCGGCCGCCGGTACGTCCCTGCCGGTATGACCCCCGCATATGCACTGCACGCGCAGTGCTTCGGACACGCTAGCGGACCCCGTACCGTCGTGGCCCTCCCCAGCGCCCCCTCCGCCGTGCCACCCTGCCCGTCATGGAGCGGATCATCGGGGAGATACGCGAGGACCTGAACCGCCGGATCGCCGTGGCGGCCGACCGGCTGGCCGACCGGCCACCGGACGGGGACCCGGCCTGCGCCGCCTACGCCGCCCTGCTCGGCCGGGCGGCCCTGCGCGAGCGGATCCACGGCATCCTCCACCAGGCCGTCGAGGGCTTGGTCGGCGATGGCCGCGGACTGCCGCCCGAGCCCGCCGAGCCCGCCGGCGCCCGCGCCGAGGACGGGACCGGCGCCGGGCAGGGGCTGCCACTCGAATCCCTGCCGCTGGAATCCCTGTTGGGCGTGTACCGGCTCGGCGGCCGGCTGCTGTGGCAGATCCTGACGGAGGCGGTGAGCGCCCACGACCGGGCGGCGCTGCCCCGGCTGCTGACCGGGGCGCCCGCGCTGTGGGACGTGGTCGACCGGCTGGCGGACGCCGCCGCCGAGTCGCACCGGCTGGCCGGGGCCGTACGGGGCGACCGCGAGCGGGAGTTGCGGTCGGCCCTGCTCGACGCCCTGTTCGACGGCGCCGGCCCGGCCGGGGAGAGCGCCGAGGCGGCCCGCCGGCTCGGGCTGCCGGAGCACGGACGGTTCGCGGTGGTGGTCCTGGGCCCCCGGGACGGCGCGGCCCCGCGGCCCGCGGGCGGCGCCCCGCACGTGCTGTGGCGGATCCGCGCCGACGGGGAGACCGGCCTCGTGGAGCTGGGCGGGCTCGCGCTCGCTTCGGTGACCGACCTGCTCGCGCCGCTCGGTGTGCGCGCAGGGGTGAGCCCGGTGGTGGAGACACCGGGCGAACTGGCCCGGGCCCGGCGGCTGGCGGTCCTCGCGCTGCGCGCCACCACGGGCGGCGACGGCCCGCGCACGGCGCTGCTGGACGAGCGGCTCCCGGCGGCACTGGTCGCGGCCGACCCCGAACTGGCGGGCCGGCTGCGCCAGGTGGTGCTGGGTCCGGTCCTGGCACTGGCGCCCGAGGACCGCCGGGTGCTGCTGACCACCCTGGGCACCTGGCTGACCTGCCACGGCTCGACGACGTACGCCGCCCAGCGGCTGTACTGCCACCGCAACACCGTCTCGAACCGGCTGCGCCGCCTGGAGCGGCTCACCGGCCGGTCCCTCTCCGATCCGGCGCACGTCGTGGAACTGGCGCTGGCCCATACGGCGGTCACCCAGCGCCCGGCCGGCTCCCCGCCCCCTCCCCCTCCCGGGGCGCTCCCTCTCCCGGCTTCCCAGGCTTCCCCGGCTTCCCCTGCCTCGCGGACTCCAGCAGGTACGGCACGTCGATCACCGCGACCCCGGGCGTGAAGAGCAGCCGCGCCTTGAGCCGCAGGGCGTTCTGGTTGTGCAGGGGCTGTTCCCACCAGTGCCCGACCACGTACTCCGGGATCACCACCGACAGCATGTCCGTGCCCTCGGCGGCCGCCTGCTCCTGGACGTAGGCGAGGACCGGGCCGACCACCTCGCGGTAGGGGGAGTGCAGCACCTTCAGCGGGATCCCCGGATCGTGCTCCGCCCAGGCCTCGCGCAGCCGGTTCGCGTCCGCCTCGTCGGCGGCCACGGAGACGGCCGTCAAGGTGTCGGGCCGCAGCCCCATCGCGAAGCCCAGGGCCTTGAGGGTCGGCGCGTGCACGGCGGCGACCAGGACGACGACGTGGTGGCGGGCGGGCTTGCGCGGTTTGACCCCGGGAGCGACGGCGACTTCCCGGGCCACGGTGTCGTAGTGGCGGCGCACGCCCTTCATGCCGATGAAGAGCAGGGGCATCGCGATGACGACGAGCCAGGCGCCGTGGGTGAACTTGGTGATCAGGACGATGACCAGGACGACGGAGGTCATGGCGGCGCCGACGGCGTTGATGGCGAGCCGGCGGTGGATGTGGATCCGCTCCTCCTTGCGGGTCCCCGGGGAGGACAGTTCCTGCTTCCAGTGCCGGACCATGCCGGCCTGGGACAGGGTGAAGGAGACGAAGACGCCGATGATGTAGAGCTGGATGAGGCGGGTCAGCTCGGCGTCGAAGGCGACGATGAGGGCGATGGCGGCGAGGGCCAGCAGGACGACGCCGTTGGAGTAGACGAGGCGGTCGCCTCGGTTGAAGAGCTGGCGCGGTACGTACCGGTCCTTGGCCAGGATCGAGGCGAGCATCGGGAATCCGTTGAAGGCGGTGTTCGCGGCGAGGATCAGCACGCCGGCCGTGACGGCCTGGAGCAGGTAGAAGAGGAAGTCCCAGCTGCCGAAGGTGGCCCGGCCGATCTGGGCGAGCGCGGTGGCCATCGGGGTTCCGGGAGCCAGGCCCAGCTCGGTCGGGTCCGCCGCCACGTGGACCCGGTAGTTCATGGCGAGGATGGTGATCCCGGCGAACATGGTGACGGCGAGCGCCCCCATCGCGGCGAGGGTGGTCGCCGCGTTCTTGCTCTTCGGCTTCTGGAAGGCGGGGACGCCGTTGCTGATGGCCTCGACGCCCGTCAGCGCGGTGCAGCCGGAGGCGAAGGCGCGCAGCGCGAGCAGCACCACGGCGAGGCCGGCGTACGTCCCCTCCGCGGTGATCGGCAGATGGGCGGATTCGGCGCGGATGGTGTCTCCGGTCGCGAGCCGGTAGGCGGCCACCGCGAACATGAGGTAGATGACGAGGACGAAGCCGTAGGTCGGGACGGCGAAGACCCGGCCCGACTCCCGTACGCCGCGCAGGTTCATCAGCGTCAGCAGTACGACGAATCCCACCGACAGCGGGACTTCGTGGTCGGAGAGCGAGGGGATGGCGGAGGTGATGGCGGAGACGCCGGAGACCACGGAGACGGCGACCGTCATGACGTAGTCGACGAGCAGGGCGCTCGCGGCGGTGAGGGCGGCGGTTTCGCCGAGGTTCTTGGAGCTGACGATGTAGGCCCCGCCGCCGCCCGGGTAGGCGTGGCAGGTCTGCCGGTAGGAGGCGACGACGACCACGAGCAGGAACACGATGGCGGCGGCCGCGTACCAGGCGAGGTGGAGCAGCGCGACGCCGCCGAGGGCGAGGATCAAGAGGATCTCCTCGGTGGCGTAGGCCACCGAGGAGAGCGGGTCGCTGCAGAAGATGGGGAGTGCGAGCCGTTTGGGCAGCAGGGTCTCGCCCAGACGCGCGGTGTCGAGCGGCTCACCGACCAGCACACGTTTCGCATTGATACGCCTCATTCAGGCATGATCAGCCAGAACGGTGCGGATTCGCCCCATATAGGCCCTGTGTCACGGGGTGAAGCGGCGGAACCGGCTACATCTTCGCCGCCGCGCTGCGGATCGCCTCCCGGATGCGGAAGTACGTGCCGCAGCGGCAGATGTTGGCTATCGCGTCGATGTCCGCGTCGGTGGGCGTGCTCGTCCGCTTCAGCAGGGCGACGGCCGCCATGATCTGGCCCGGCTGGCAGAAGCCGCACTGTGAGACGTCCTGTTCGAGCCAAGCCTCCTGCACCGGGTGCAGCTGGTCCCCGTCGGCCAGCCCCTCGATCGTGGTCACCGTCCTGCCCGCGCACGCGGAGACCGGCACCACGCACGGGCGTACGTCCACACCGTCCAGGTGGCTGGTGCAGGCCTTGCAGACGTCCACTCCGCAGCCGTATTTCGGGCCGCGCACGCCCAGCATGTCGCGGAGCACCCACAGCAGGGGCAGATCGTCGGGCGCGTCCACGGTGACGCTCTGCCCGTTGACGGTGAAGGTGTGCGAGGGCACTGCTCGGCTCCTGGACTAGCGCGGGTAGGGGGTGAAGTCGACGTCGAAGTCGAGGGGGAAGCTGCGCGGCTTGGTCCCGGTGGCCCGCGCGTAGGCGTTGGCGATCGCCCCCACGGCGGCGGGCAGGCCCAGCTCGCCGGCTCCGCCCGGCTCGGTGCCGGTCGCCGGGAGCACGAAGACGCGTACGTCGTGCGGGGTGTCGCGCTGCTTCGCCCAGTGGAACTGGCCGTAACTGCCCTCCAGCGGGAGCCCCTTGTCCAGGTGCAGGCCGGACCTCAGCGTGGTGGAGATGGCGTCGGTCAGACCGCCGATCATCTGGGCCTCCAGACCGCGCGGGTTGACGGGCAGGCCCACGTCGACGGCGATGACCGCCTTGGTGACGCGCACGTGCTCGGGGTCGCGGGTGTCGATCTCCACCAGGCAGGCGGTCCGGGACTTGTACTCCTCGTGGAAGGCGATGCCCTGGGCGCACCCGGCCGGCAGGGCGCGGCCCCACTCCCCCTCGGTGGCCACCTTGTCCAGGACGGCGCGCTGGGCGGCCGTCTTCAGGAAGGTCCGGCGGAACTGGTACGGGTCCCGGCCCGTCGCGGCGGCCAGCTCGTCGACCACGATCTCCTCGGCTCCGCGGGTGTTCGCCGAGTAGACCGAACGCCACGAACCGGTGGGGACCCCGGTGGGGATCTCGGTCAGCAGCTGGGTGGTGAGCCCGAAGTGGTACGGGGACTTGATCGTGGTGAGGAACAGCGTCTGGGCGAGGGTGGCGTTGCCGATGCCGAGCGGAAGGCTGGCGGCGGTGGCCGTGATGATCTCGCCGAGTCCGTGCCGGAAGTCGGTCTCGGCGGCGGCGACCCGGTGTTCGAAGCTGAGCACCTCGCCGAGCGCGTGGGTCGCGCGGATCTTGTGATGGGTGGCGGGGCGCATCCGGCCGTGCCGGGTGTCGTCGACCCGGGTCCACATCAGGCGGACCGGGCGGCGGCAGGCCTTGGAGATCCGGGCCGCCTCCAGGGCGGCGTCGAAGAAGAGGCGGCGGCCGAAGGACCCGCCGGCCTGGACCACGTGGACGGTGACCTTGTCGAGGGGCAGACCGAGGTCGGCGGCGATCGTCTCGCGGGCCACGATGGGCGACTTGAGTCCGGACCAGATCTCGGCGCGGTCGTCGCGGACGTCGGCGACGGCCGAATTGGTCTCCATCGGCGCGTGGCTGACGAAGGCGAAGTCGAACTCGGCGTCCACGTACGAGGTCAGCAGCGGCGGCACCAGCAACGGCGCCGTGGCGGCGCGCAGCTTCGTGCGCACGGCCGCGTCCGAGAGCTGGTCGGCCGGGCCGGGACCCCAGGTGACCTGGAGGGCGGCCTTGGCGTCGAGGGCCTGGCCGAAGGTCTCGGCGACGACGGCGACACCGGTGGCGACGGTGACCACGTGCAGGACACCGGGCATGGCCCGCACGGCGGCGGCGTTGGCCACGGACCGGACACTGCCGCCGAGGGTGGGCGGGCGGCGGACCACGCAGGGCTTCGCGCCCGGCACGTCCAGGTCGAGCGTGTAGCGCTGGGCCCCGGTGACCATGGCGCGGGCGTCGATCCGGCTGGTGGGCTTTCCGACGAGGGTGTGCTTCGCGGGCGGCTTGGGGCCGGCGCCGAGGACGACCAGGGCGGGATCGGCGGCGGCCGCGGCGAGGGATCCGTACCCGGCGGTGCGGCCGTCGGGGGCGCGGACGGCGCCGTTCGCGGTGGTCAGGGCGGACGCGGGAAGGCCCCAGCGCACGGCGGCGGCCGCGACCAGGCGGGCCCGGGCGGTGGCGGCGCACTGGCGGACCGGACCGTAGAGGGAGCGGATGGAGTTGGAGGATCCGGTGAGCTGGTTGAAGACCAGCTCGGGGCGCGCGTCGTCCAGTTCTACGCGTACGGAGGCCAGCGGCGCGTCGAGTTCCTCGGCGACGAGCATCGCCACGGCGGTGGTCAGGCCCTGGCCGACCTCTTCGCGCGGGAGCCGGAAGCGGATGGTCCCGTCGGCCTCCACCACGAGCGCGAGCAGGGCGGAGGTGGGGGAGCCGGCCAGGATGAACAGGTCGCCGAGGTCCAGCAGGTCCGCGATGGCCGGCAGGGTCGGGATCACCGCGTGGGCCGGCTGCGGGGCGAGGAGGTCGGCGGCGGCGCGCGTGACGAGGGCGAGCGTCGGCGCGACCACGAGCTGGGTCAGGAAGGACCGGCGGCTGCGCCCGCCGGCCGGTGCGGGGCTCTCCCGCTCGGTCTGAGCGGGGCTCTCCCGCTCGGTCCGAGCGGGGATCCGCCCGCCGGCCGGAGCGGGGCTCTGCCCGTCGGAAGGCGCATGGCTGTCGGAAGGCGCATGGCTGTGCCCGGTCATGTACTCGTGTCCCCACCCTGCTCGCGGCCGTCCGAACGAGCCTCCCCGACTCGTTACCGACACGTAGGGTAGCCATCCCGGGGTGCGGTGCAAAGTCCGGCTCACACCCCGGCCGGCGTGCGGGGTCCTCCGTTCGGGGGGTGCCGGGAGCGCCACGTTGATCCGGGTCCCGCACGGTCTTGCGCGGGTACGGCGGGTGACGCCCCTCGTACACCTCGGCCGTACGATCGATCGCCCCGGCCTGGAAGGCCGGTTTCCGGCCGCGGGCGGACGATGGAAGGAACATGGAAGGAACACGGCACCGAGCAGATGGAGGAGGTGTGCGGCAGTGGCGAAGTACATGGACGTCCACTACGGCATGAAGGACATCACGGCGGACCAGCTGGCGGCCGCCCACAGGGCCGACCTGGAGATCGAGGCGGAGGAGCACGTGCACTTCGAGCGCGCCTGGGCCGACCCGACGTCCGGCAGGGTCTACTGCCTCTCCGAGGCCCCTTCGGCGGAGGCGGTGCAGCGGATCCACGAGCGCGCCGGACACCCCGCCAGCGAGATCTACCCGGTACCGATCTCCGTGTGAGATCTCCGCGTGACGACCCAGTGGCCACAAGGGCCCGCGCGGTTCCCGTGCGGGCCCTTCGGCAGCACTGACCGGATTCGTTCGCACACTCAAGGAGGCCCGGAAGGCCTCAGGCATATGCCTTAAGCAAGTCCGCCACAGATGTTGCCAAACGCCTTACAGGCCGTCGCCGCCTGTGCAACAGTCGTTACCGGCCCTTCCTTCAGAACCGGTCCTCCTCAGACTTGGCCGTGCCGCGCCTGTATCGGAGTTCAGATGCCGTCCCACGTGTACGCGGACCGCCCCGCGCAGCCCCCAGAGCCAGGGTCGGTGGACGCGCTGATCTCGCAGACCCGACAGCTGCGGGGAGAAGTCGACGCCGTCCGCCGTGACACCGTCGTCGACGACGATGACGCGCAGGGCCGCTGGCAGCGCGCTCTGTGCGATCTCGCAGTCCACCACCTCGACGACCTCCGCGCACACCTCGGCCAGCTCAAAGAGGGCCTGCCGCCCACCGCGCCCGAGTCGGCCGCCCTGCCGCAGGCCGCCCCCGAGACGGGCGCCGAGGCACAGCAGACCCGGGTCGGCAGCGCCGAGTGGAACCTGCTGACCGACGAGGTCAGCTGGTCGGACGAGCTCTTCCAGATCTTCGGCCGCTCCCCCGAGGCCGGCGCGCTGCCCCTCGACGAACTGGGTTCGACCCTGTTCTCCGAGGACCAGCCCCTGCTGACGTCGATGGTGACGGCCTGCCTGGTGGACGGCAAGCCGATAGACGGCGAGTTCCGCATCGTCCGGGCCGACGGCCGGGTCCGGACGCTGCACATGAGGGGCGAGCCGGTACTCGACTCCGACGGCTGCACGGCCTCCATGTGGGCCGTACTGCGGGACGTGAGTGAACTGCGCCGGAGCCAGCGGGCGGTGCGCGAGTCCCGTGACTCGCTGCAGCGCCGGCGGGAGATCGCGCGGACCGAGCGCCGGCTGGCGGTCGAGCTGCAGGAAGCCGTGCTCCCCCCGTGGCGCGGCTCCCTGCGGTTCCCGCACGACAACACCAGGGCGCTGGACGTGGCCGCCCACTACCTGCCCTCCGCGACCAGCGCGCTGATCGGCGGCGACTGGTACGACGCGCTCGAACTCCCCGACGGCCAGTCCATGCTGACGGTGGGCGACCTCACCGGGCACGGGGTGACCGCGACCTCCGGCATGGCGATGATGCTCGGCGCCCTGCGCGGGATGGCCATGGCCGGCATCGAGCCGGGCCCCCTGATGGGCTGGCTGAACCAGCTCCTGGAGACCTCCGTCCAGCCCGCACTGGGATCCGCGGTGTGCTGCCGCTACGATCCCGCCCGCCGCGTGCTCTCCTGGGCACAGGCCGGGCACCCCGCGCCCCTGCTGTTCCGGCGCGGTCAGGGCCGCTCCCTGCTGCCGCCCGAGGGCGTACTGCTGGGAGCCACCTCCGGAGCCTCGTACGGCCAGGCCGAGGAGCGGCTGGAGGTGGGCGACGTGCTCGTCCTGCACACCGACGGACTGACGCCGCGCAGCATCGAGTTCAGCAAGGCCGACGGGACCGAACGGCTGCTGGCGCTCGCACCGCACTTCTCCGCCGCCCGGTCCGCGCAGGAGTGCGTGCGGATGGTGATCGGGGAGTTCGGCGAGGGCGAGCGCGAGGACGACGCCTGCGTGCTGGTGGCCCGGATCGGCTCGTAGCCACCGGACCGCGTGCGGGGCACTCCCGGCGAACACGGGGGTTCTCCGTAGGAACACGGGGGTTCTCCGTACGAAGAACGCAGAGGCTCAGGGCCGCGCCGAAAGGCGCGGCCTTCCCCGTCCGCTGCTCCGCCCGGCACCACCGGCCTCAGACCGTACGGGCCACGGGGCTGTCCGGGAGCGCCAGTTTGATCTCCTCGCGGAGCTCCGCGATGCCGGCGAAGCCGGAGTACTGGCCCGTCAGGCGGTACATCTCGCGCAGCCGGTCCCACGTCCGGTGCGAGGAGGTCTCGTTCATCGAGACCAGCGCGAGGCGGGCGTAGCGGTCGGCCTGTTCCGGATCGTCGGCGATGAAGCAGGCCGAGGCCATCGAGATGTAGTCGAAGATCTTCGAACGCTGGTGGCCGTCGGCCCGCAGCCGCAGGGCCTCCTTGGCGTGCCGCTGCGCGATCGGGGCCGCGGCCGGGTCGTGGTCGGCGAGGGTGCGGAAGGCCAGGGCCTGCATGCCGTGCAGGTCGGCCTCGTCGAAGTGCTGCATCCAGGACGGCGGCGGCACGTCGCCCGGGGCGGAGACGAACAGGTCCTCGGCCTCGCCCAGGGTGCGGCGCATGGCCTGGCCCTTGCCGAGCGCGGCCTGCGCCCAGGCCTCGATGGTGTGCAGCATGGCGCGGGTACGGGGCAGGGTCTGCTCGCCGGAGCCGGACTGCGCCAGCTTCATCAGGTCCAGGGCCTCGTTCGGCTTGCCCAGGTGGACCATCTGGCGGGCGGCGCGGGAGAGCGCCTCGCCCGCGCGCGGCCGGTCGCCGCCCTCGCGGGCCGCGTGCGCGGCGATGACGAAGTACTTCTGGGCCGTCGGCTCCAGGCCCACGTCGTGGGACATCCAGCCCGCCAGCACCGCCAGGTTGGCCGCCACCCCCCAGAGCCTGCGCTGGAGGTGGTCGGGGTGGTGGTACGCGAGCATGCCGCCCACCTCGTTGAGCTGCCCGACCACGGCCTTGCGCTGGAGGCCGCCGCCTCTGGAGGCGTCCCAGGCGCGGAAGACCTCCACCGAGCGCTCCAGCGCCTCGATCTCCTGGGAGCCGATGGGCGCGGCCTCGTAGCGGTCGTAGCCCGCCGCGTCGGTCTGGAAGGCGTCGCCGTGGCGCTGCACGTCCTTCGCGCGGGCGGGGTCGGTGTGGAGCCAGTCGTGCATGGCGTTGCTGAGGGCTGAGCCGGCGGTGAGCGCGGCACCCGCGCTCATCAGACCGCGACGGTTGAGCATGAGGTCCATTCCCGTGAATTCGGTGAGGACCGCGGCTGTGCGTTCGGGCGCCCATGGCATTCCGTCGGGGTTCTCCTGCTCCCCGTCCGGCTGCCTCTTGGCGGTGCGCCGTTGTCGTACGAACCCGAGGTCCTCGATGGTCACGACACGACCGAGCCGCTCGGTGAACAGTGCTGCCAGTACCGTGGGCACCGGTTCGCGCGGGGTCTCCCCCATGTCGATCCAGCGCCGCACCCGCGAGGTGTCGGTGGCCAGCTGGTGGTGGCCCATCGAGGCCGCCTGCCGGTTTACCATCCTCGCCAGTTCGCCCTTCGACCAGCCGGCCAGGCCGAACAGGTCGTTCAGACGGGTGTTTGGACCTTTGCTCACGTCAAGCCCCCAGGTTCTCGGCTGAGTTGACAGTAGCCCCCAGTCAGATGCCGAGCGACTATTCGCCAGGGTTCGCCAGGGCACGCAATGTGGTCCGCCACCCACGCCCGGGTGTCAGGTAGGAATGCGCCTCCCCGACCCGGTCACCGGCGGAACTCCCCAGGGTGATGCACGGGATCCGGCGGGGCGGCGTACGCAACTCGTCGGCGCACGAAGGGATCCGTAACGCCATGTACGCAGCAACGACCTCCGTGTCCGCCCCGGTCCGGCCGCACCGCACGCTCCCCGCGGGCGGCGGCCCCTACCTCGAACCCGGCCGCTCCGCGGCACCGGCGCAGGGCGCCGTACGGGCACGGCGGATGCCGGGTACCGGATCACAGCCGCTCAGCGGGCGAATCGACCTTTCGGGCCCCCAGGGGGCGCAGTTGCGCACCGCTCTCGCCTCCGTGCAGCGGATCTGTCCGGAGTTCGCGCCGGTTCAGGTACTGCGCCGCAGCGGCCGGTCGGTCCTTCTGGTGGGGACCACCGGAAGGATGACTGCGGTGGCGAAGGTTTTACTGGATCACTCGCCCGAGTGGCGCGAGCGGTACCGGCACGAAATAGCGACGTACCGGACGTTCGTCCGGCACCGCCCGCAGGTCCGGGTGCCGCGGCTGATCGCCGCCGACCCGGAGAACTGCGTACTGGTCGTCGAGCGGATGGCCGGCCGGGTCGCCGCGCTCCAGCGGCATCCGGTGGAGGCCCCGCCGCGGGCCGACCTGCGGGCGGCGCTGGGGGCCGTGCGCCAGGTGAACGGCTGGCAGCCCGCCGAAGAGCTGTTCGGACGGCCGCTGGACTACGACCGGCGGATCGCCCGGGACTACCAGCTCGGCCTGCTGACGGACCGGGACTTCGGTGATCTGCAGAAGCTGCTGCACGGGGTGAAACTGTCGGGCAACCCCTGGCAGTTCAACCACGGGGACGCGCTGCTGTCGAACCTGCTCCTGTCCCCGGCGGGCCCGGTGCTCCTCGACTGGGAGCACGCCGGCTGGTACCGCCCGGGCTACGACCTGGCCACCCTGTGGACGGTACTGGGCGACGCCCCGGCCGCCCGTGCCCAGATCAGCCGCATGGCGCAGGCTGCCGGACCGGCCGCGCGGGACGCGTTCCTCGTCAACCTGATGCTGGTACTGACCCGGGAGATCCGGATGTCCGAGACGGCGGTGCAGCGCTCGATGCTCGCGACCGCCCCGACCCAGGCGATGCCGGCGGGCGCCCTGTCCTCGGGCGAGGAGCAGCGGCTGCTGCTGCGCCGCCTGCACGATGACGCGGGCATGGCCCGCAGGGCGGTCCGCGCGGCGGTGGGCACGCGCTGAGTCCTGCAGGTGGGCCCTGACGGCCCGGTATGCGAAATCCCGTGGTGCGCACACCCGATGTGCGCACCACGGGATTTCTCGCGTCCTGGCCGGATCCCGCCGGCCGGTGACCGGCGGGTGACCGGCCGGTGTGACCGATGCGTATGCCTTGACTTCACATGATCCCCCGAAGACCTTTTCTGACTCAGCATCAGAATGCTGGAGCCGCCCCCTCCCTCCCCACTCCGCTGGAGCCTGCCCATGACCGCGAGCCTGCCCATGTCCGCGAGACCCGCCTCCGCGGCGAGTTCCGAACCGAGCTCCGCCCTCCCCTCCCGCCGGACGGTCCTCGCGGGGACCGGCGCCGGGGTGCTCGCCGCCACCGTGCTGCCCTCCGCCGCGGCGCGCGCCGCGGACGGGCCCGCGCTCGGCGAGTACGACGTCGTCGTGGTCGGCTCCGGGGCATCCGGGATGACCGCCGCACTCACCGCCGCCAAGCGGGGCCTGAGCGTGCTCGTGGTCGAGAAGGCCCCGACCTTCGGCGGCTCGGCCGCCCGTTCCGGCGCCGGGATCTGGCTGCCGAACAACTCGGTGATCCTGGCCGCGGGTGTCCCGGACACCCCGGCGAAGGCCGCGGCGTACCTGTCGGCCGTCGTCGGCGGCGGCTCCTCCGCGGACCGGCAGGCGGCCTTCCTCGCCAACGGGCCCCGGATGCTGGACTTCGTGATGGCCAACAGCCCGCTGCGCTTCCGTTTCATGGACGGCTACAGCGACTACTACCCGAACCTCCCCGGCGGTCTCCCGAACGGCCGCTCCATCGAGCCGGACCAGATCGACGGCAACATCCTCGGCTCCGAACTGGCGCATCTGAACCCGGCGTACATGCCCGTGCCGGCCGGCATGGTGGTGTTCAGCCAGGACTACAAGTGGCTCAACCTGGCCGCCGTGAGCGCCAAGGGCCTCGCGGTGTCCACCGAATGCCTGGCCCGCGGCACGGCGGCCGCGCTGTGCGGTCAGAAGCCGCTCACCATGGGGCAGGCCCTGGCGACCGGTCTGCGGGCCGGACTGCTGCAGGCGGGGGTGCCCGTGTGGCTGAACAGCCCGCTCGTGGACCTGGTCCAGGAGGGCGGCGCGGTCACCGGTGTCGTGGTGGAGAGGGAAGGCGTACGGGGCGTCGTGCGGGCCCGCAAGGGTGTCGTCATCGGCTCGGGCGGCTTCGAGCACAACGCGGAGATGCGGGCCCAGTACCAGCAGCAGCCGATCGGCACCCAGTGGTCGGTGGGTGCGAAGGAGAACACGGGTGACGGGATCCGGGCGGGCCAGCGGGCGGGCGCCGCAATGGCGTTGATGGACGACGCCTGGTGGGGTCCCTCGATCCCGCTCCCGAACGAGCCGTACTTCTGCCTGGCCGAACGGACCCTGCCCGGTGGGCTGATGGTCAACGGGAAGGGTGCCCGCTTCGTCAACGAGGCCGCGCCGTACAGCGATGTGGTGCACGTGATGTACGAGAAGGACCGGGGCGCGACCGGATCCCACATCCCGGCCTGGCTGATCGTCGATCAGAACTACCGCAACAAGTACCTGTTCAAGGACGTCCTGCCGACGATCGTCTTCCCCGACTCCTGGTACGAGGTGGGCGCGGCGAAGAAGGCGTGGACCTGGGACGCGCTGGCCAATCAGATCGGGGTGCCGGCGGCCGCCCTGCGTTCCACCCTCAACCGGTTCAACGCCCAGGCCTGGAACGGCTCCGACCCTGACTTCCACCGGGGGGACACGGCGTACGACCACTACTACACGGACCCGGGCGTCACGCCGAACTCCTGCCTGGCTCCGATCTGGGCGCCGCCGTTCTACGCCTTCCGGATCGTGCCGGGTGACCTGGGCACGAAGGGCGGCATCGTCACGGACGCCCGGGCCCGTGCGCTGCGGGCGGACGGATCGGTGATCCGGGGCCTGTGGGCGGCGGGCAACGCGAGTGCGGCCGTGATGGGGCACAGCTACGCCGGGGCCGGGTCGACGATCGGCCCCGCGATGACGTTCGGCTACGTGGCGGCCAACGACATCGCGGACGCGTGATTCCGGTTCCGGCGGGCCGGGAGGACCGGCGCCGCCGGCCCTGCTAGCCCTGCTGGAAGAGCTCGGCGGGGAGCGGCTTCAGCAGCGCGTAGAGGTCGTCGGTGATCGGGCGGTCCCAGCTCGCGATGGTGACCAGCACGTTGTCGCTGCGGTCGAACTGCACGCAGCTGATCCTGCTCTCGGAGAGCTTGATCTTCCGGACGATGAGGAGGTTGTCGCCCTGCATGACGGGGCAGTCCTCGGCACCGGTGACCTCGACGTCCTCGTCGTTCTCGAGGGCGTCGAGGAGCTGGGCCACCTCGAAGGGGACCTGACCTTCGGCGAGGTCGCGTGCGGGGGAACCCTCGGGGAGGTTTCCGATGATCATCGCGGGGCCGCGGCCGCCGAACAGGTCGTAGCGGAGGAAGACACCCTGGCAGCTGCCGTCGGGCGCGGGCAGCAGCCCGGCGCCGAGATTGCCCGGCCAGTCCCCCGGGTCCATGGCCAGGACGTCGAAGTCCGGGCCGGCGGGTGTGGCGGCGCGGTGGCGGCGGAGGAAGGACATGCCGCAATGGTACGTGCCCGGCCACCCTTCCCGGCCCTCCACCCCCAGGCTCCGCCGGGACCCCCTGGGGGCTCCCTCCCGGACCCCGCGCTTCGATCTCCGGCGGGGCCGGAATTCCCACCGCCGACGTGCACGTGCGGGCCCGCACCGGCCAAATCCAGCACCGGCGGCGATCGAGGCGATCCGTTCCGCCCCTCCGGCGTTTGAGGAGCGGTGTTCGGGGGCCGGTCCCCGGCAACGGCGCCGCACCGCGGGCACGGCGCGGCACCACCTCGACCTTGTCCGCGGAGCTCAGCGGTGGCGGGCCGGCGACTCCACCGCGTCCCGCAGCCCCGCCCGGTCCGTGCCCAGTTTGCGGTAGACCTGCGACTGCTCCGCCTCGGAGACCTCCGCGTCCCCGGCCAGCAGCCGCTCCGCCACCTCCCAGTCGTCCTGGTCCAGCGCGTCCTCCCAGAGGATCCCGCACGGCACGGGGCCGCCCAGCGCGAGCAGCGCCGCCGTGGTGGTGGCCTCGAGGCCGTCCGCCCCGCACTGGCGGGCCGCGACCACGGCCCGTACCAGTACGTCCGCGTCGCCCCGCTCCTCCCCCAGCGCGGCCAGCGCCAGCGCGAGCTCGTAGCCCGCCGGGGAGGCCGACAGCAGCTGGACCGACTCCTGGAGCAGCGCCAGCCGCCCGGGCCCGGGCGGAGCCACCTCCGCCGCCACCCGCAGGGCCTGGCCGATGCCCGACGGGGCCCCGAACGCGCGGGCCCGGCGTACCGCGTCGGCGGCCAGCTCCCGGGCCCGTTCCGGGTCCTCCTCGGCCAGGGCGCGCGCCAGGTGGAGCCGCCACGGGCACCAGGACGGGTTCTGGATGCCCCTCGGGGAGAGCCTGCGGTCCACCGCCTCCAGCTCGGCCGCCGCGGCCTTCGCCTGGCCGCGGGCCAGCAGGAGTTCCGCGTAGACCGTCTGGGAGTCCGGGAAGACGACCGCCGCCGGGAAGGGCTCGCCGTACTCGTGTTCCCGTACCAGCTCCCAGGCCTCGTCCACCCGCCCCCGCGCCACCAGGGTGGCGACGAGGATCGCGATGGCGTACCAGTGCACGGGCGTACGCCGCCCGACGCGCTCAGCGATGCGCAGCCCGGCCAGCGCCAGCTCCTCGGCCTCCACCAGGCGCCCGCGCCGGTAGAGGATGTAGGCGCGCAGGCTGTAGGCGAAGGACAGGTGGGCCCCGCGCCAGCCCTGCCGCTCGAACTCGGCCGTGCCGGCCTCGAACAGCTCCTCGGCCCGGCCCGGTCGGTCCGCGTACATGTGCACCATCGCGACGAGCACCGGGACCTCGAAGCCCCGGTCCTCGTACGCCCAGCTGAACCCGTTCTCCAGGACCCGGCCGGCGTGGTGGAGGACCACGTCGACCGGCTCCCCGCGCAGGCAGGCGTCCCAGGCGCGCAGCCCGATGACGTACCGCTCGGTGAGGTCCCGCCCGGCCAGCCGGTCCGCGAGTTTGGTGAGGCGCCGCGAGCGTGCCGGGGAGTCGGTCTCGGCGGCGTTGAAGGCGTCCCACATGAACTGCTCGGACTGCAGGCGCAGCCGGGCGCGCACGTCCTGGGTGTGCGGGATCTCCCGTGCGAGGCAGTCCGAGGCCTCGGCGAGGCGGTCGCTGTGCGAGAGCACCTGGGCCAGCCGGATCACGATGCCCTGGCGCAGGGTCGGGTCCTCGAAGGGCTCCGCAAGGGCGGCGCGCAGGTGGTTGACGGTGTTGGCGGGCTCGGTGAGCAGGGAGGCGCAGCCCAGTTCGTACAGGACGGCCGCGCGCTCGTCGAAGTCCGGGGGCTCCCGCAGGGCCCGCGCGAGCTGACGGCGGGCGGCTTCGGGGGCTCCGGCCCGGAGGTTCTCCCCGGCGGCTTCGCGCAGGGTGCGCACCACCCAGGGGTCGTTCTCGGGGTGGGTCTCCAGTAGGTGCCGGGCGGCGGCGGAGGGTCCCAGTCCGGCGTCGACGACGGCCGCGGCGGCCTTGCCGTGCAGGGCGACGCGCAGGGCGTCGGGGATGCCGCGGTAGATGGCGGTGGCGATGAGCGGGTGGACGAACTCCAGCCCGTCCTCGTCCGCTTCTCCGGCCGCGGCCCAGGCTCGCGCGGGTTCCGCGGCTTCGGTGGCGGCCGACAGGATGCGGGCGTCGCGCAGCCGGCGGGTGGCGTCGACGGCCTCCTCGGTGCCGAGTCCGGCGATCCGGGCCGCGAGGTCCCTGGGGATGTCGGTGCCGAGGACGGCGCAGGCCCACGCGTAGCGGACCGTGGAGGGGCCGAGGCTGTGCAGGCGGGCGACGAGGCCGCTGCCGCGCTGGGCGGCGGCGAGGTCGCGCAGCAGCGGGGCGCTGGCTTCGACGGGGGCGAGGCCCTTGTCCCGTACCTTCGCGGTGAGTTCGACGGCTTCGAAGGGGTTGCCGGTGGTGACGGCCCAGGCCTCGCGGCAGAAGGCGTCGTCGGCGTGGTCGCCGACGGCCTCGCGCACCAGGGTGGAGACGGCCTCGGCGGTGAGCGGCGCGAGCGTCAGCGGGCGGTGGCCCGCGCGGCCGGGCAGCGTGCGGAAGGCCTCGGCGTGGGCGGGCAGTTCGTCGGGGCGGTAGGCCACGACGAGGAGCAGCGGGAGGTGTTCGGCGCGCGGGGCGAAGGCGGCGAGCCAGGAGAGGGATTCGGGGTCGGCCCAGTGGGCGTCGTCGAGGACCAGGGCGACGGGGGCGCGCTGCACGACGAGGTGGGTGAGGACCCAGTCGAGTCCGTCGCGCAGGCCCTGGGGGTCGGGCGGTGCGCCCTGCTCGGCGGCGCACAGGCCGAGGGCGGGGCCGACGATGGAGTACCAGCTGCCGAGGGCGGAGCGCAGTTCCGCGTCGGTGGTGCCGGCCAGCTGGGGCTGGATGAGCTGGCGGGCGACGTGGAAGGGCTGGCTCTGTTCCTGTTCGCCGCCGCGGGCGGCGAGGACGGTGCAGGCCTTGGCGTGGGCGCGGCGGCGCACTTCGGCGAGGAGCGTGGTCTTGCCGAGCCCGGCGGGTCCGGAGAGGGCCAGCAGGGCTCCGCCGGTGTCGGCCCCCGGATCCGTGAGCTGGTCCAGGGCCTCGTCGACCACGGTGAGCTCGGTGTCGCGTTCGAATATCGTGCGCCGTTTGCGGGTCCGGCGTTCCGTCATGGCTGGTACCCCCCAGGCCTGTTCGGGGGATCAGCGTACGCCCGCGCACCCGTGCGGGGAGCCACGTGCGGCAAATCCAACTGATCTTCTTTTCGGGCTTCCCGGCCGGGGACTTACCGTGCGGCGGCAGGGGGGGTGCCCGTACGGCGGCGGGCGGTGCTCGACGGCGGCGGGGGCCCCTTCCCGTGCGGCGCCGGGGCCCGCCGCGGCGGTTCACTCCTCCGCGGAGCGGGCGGCGAGCGCCTCCAGGACGGCCACGGCCTCGTCGGCGCGGTCGGCGTCCACGAAGAGGTGGTCGTGGTGGTAGCCGGCGATGACGTTGCAACTCAGGCCGTGCGCGCCCAGTTCGGTGGCGAAGGCCGCGGTGAGGCCTACCGCGTCGAGGGCGGAGTGCACGCGCAGGGTGATCCAGCCGGCGGTGTAGTCGTAGGGCAGTCCGGCCCCGTCGGCGTCCTCCTGGCTGAGGACCAGGGTGAGCCCCTCGGGTTCCAGGACGGAGGCGACCGGGGTGAGCCCGGCCAGGGCCGCCGGGTCGGTGTCTCCGGGGATGGTGCAGAACACGTACAGCCCGTCGTTCAGCTCGGGTCGCATTCCGCTCAGCAGTTTCCGCAGGTCGCTCTCTCCACTCATGCCGCCACCCTACCTATCATCCCGATATGACCGAATCGGCGGCCCCGCCCGCGGTGGACGGGGGCACCGAGCGGCACGCCTCCTGGCTGACCCTGTTCTTCGACCTGACGGCGGTGGCGGCCTCGGTGCACGGCGTGCGGGAGGAACGGGCGGGGACCTTCGCGCTCGCCTGCATCCCGGTGCGGACGCCGGCCGGCAAGGCGTGGGGGGCGGCGCGGGGAGTACGTGGCCGATCAGCCAGATGGGGCTGGGGCTGACGCCGTGGATCGTGTCGATGTGGTTCGACGGGACGGCGCGGTTCGGACGGGGTGCCGCTGCCGGCGCCGAACGTCCTGCCGGTACGCCTGACCCTGACCCTGACCCTGTCCCTGCACTGCTTCGTCGCGGGCTCGGTGGCGGCGCCGGCGGCCGGCCTCGGCCGCTGCGTGGCCCACGCCGGCGAACCGGTGCCGGATCCGGTGCGGTGGCTGCTGTGCGGGAGCCCGGCGGTGTACCCGCTGATCCCGGGGGCGGCGGTGGCCGCCTCGGGCCGGGGGACGGGCCCGGCCCTGCTGGCGGCCGGCCCGCCGCTGGTCCTCGTACTCGCCGCGGGCGCGTGGGCGGGCCCGGTGGCCCCCGCCCGACTGGTGTGGCTGCCGGCCCTGGCGGCCTGGTGGCCGCTGCTCACGGAGTGCCGGCGCCGGTCGGCGGCCGCGGCTCAGCCGTCCTCGTAGCGGGTCGGGGCGTCGCCCCTGAGCGGGGTCTCGCGGATCAGCCAGGCGACGGCGAAGGCGGTCGCGGCCAGGGCCATGGCGCCGAGGAGCAGGGCGTGCAGACCACCGACGCTCGCCCGCTCGAAGGCCTCGCGGACCGGGGCGGGCACGCTCCGCAGGTCGGCCGGGGTCAGCTCGCCGTTCACCCCGGCGGGCAGCGCGGCCTCCAGGCGCGAGGGCCTGCGGGCCTTCGCCCTGCACACCCGCGCCCTGGTGCTCCGCCACCCCTGGCTCACCCAGCTGCCGCCCCGCACCGCGCACGCCCTGACCCCGAACCGAATGGCCGCCGCCGAGGCGGCCTTGAGCGTCCTGGACGGCACCGGCCTGGACCCCGACGAGGCCATGCCCGCCGTCCGCGCCGTCGAGGCCTACACGCACGGCACGGTCGGCGCCGAGGTCGCCCTCCGGCAGCTGATGACGGGCAACGGCTGGACCGACGGGGACGACGTGCGGTCGGGCCTCGCACCGCAGATGACCTATCTGCTGGGCACCGGCCGCTACCCCGCCTACCGGCACTACGTGGACAACGCCGCGCACAAGGACGATCCGGCGTGGCGGTTCGAGACCGGGCTCGATATCACCCTCGACGGCATCGAGGCCCGCCTCACCCTCCCGTAGCGAAGACGAACGGCCCGGCCGCCCCCTACCTGAGCGGAAGGGGGCGGCCGGGCCGGATCGGGTGGTGCCGGTTACGTCAGGTCGAACTCCCCGCCCCGCGCGTTCAGCACGAACTTGCGCCACTCGTCCGGCGCGAAGATCAGCGAGGGGCTTTCGGGGCGGTCGCCGTTGCGCATCGCGATGAACCCCTCCACGAAGGCGATCTGGACGTCACCCGCCCCCCGGCTGCTCGACTGCCAGTCGGCCCCGGTCAGATCGAGGTCCGGCTTCCCCCAGCCGGCCGGCGCCTGCGAAGTCATGCTCTCTGCCACGTGCGTGCTCCTCCCGGTACTCCCGGTACGTCGTCCCGGGGCAAGGTTAGCCATCGCACGCCGTGCCGCACAGGCCACGGTGCGTCACTCGTGGCCTGTACGGCACCTGGCCGGAACGCCTGTTCCGCGCGCCCGGGTTCAGGAGGCCGGCGGCTGCGCTCCCACCAGCCACATCGAGAAGAACTGCGCCCCTCCGCCGTACGCGTGTCCCATCGCCCGCCGCGCGTCCGGGACTTGGTGGTCCCCGGCCTGACCGCGCACCTGGAGCGCCGCCTCCGCGAAGCGGATCATCCCGGAGGCGCCGATCGGGTTGGTGGACAGCACGCCACCGGACGGGTTGACCGGGAGGTCCCCGTCCAGCTCCGTGACCCCGGCCTCGGTGAGCTTCCAGCCCTCGCCCTCCTCGGCGAAGCCCAGGTTCTCCAGCCACATCGGCTCGTACCAGGAGAACGGCACGTACATCTCCACCGCGTCGATCTCCCGGCGCGGATCGGTGATCCCCGCCTGCCGGTAGACGTCGGCCGCGCAGTCCTTGCCCGCCTGCGGGGACACGAAGTCCTTCCCCGCGAAGAGGGTCGGCTCGCTGCGCATCGCCCCGCCGTGCACCCAGGCCGGCGGCTTCGGCGAACGGGCGGCGCCCGCCCGGTCGGTGAGGATCATCGCGCAGGCCCCGTCGGAGGACGGGCAGGTCTCGGAGTACCGGATCGGGTCCCAGAGCATCGGCGAGGCCTGGACCTTCTCCAGGGTGATGTCGTGCTCGTGCAGGTGCGCGTACGGGTTCTTCAGCGCGTTGCGGCGGTCCTTGTACGCGACGAGGGAGCCCACCGTGTCGGGGGCGCCGGTCCGCCGCATGTACGCCCGCACGTGCGGGGCGAAGAACCCGCCGGCCCCGGCCAGCAGCGGCTGCTGGAAGGGGACGGGCAGCGAGAGCCCCCACATGGCGTTGGACTCGGACTGCTTCTCGAAGGCGAGGGTCAGCACGGTGCGGTGGACGCGGGCGGCGACGAGGTTGGAGGCGACCAGCGCCGTGGACCCGCCCACCGAACCGGCCGTGTGCACGCGGAGCATGGGCTTGCCGACGGCTCCGAGGGCGTCCGCCAGGTAGAGCTCCGGCATCATCACGCCCTCGAAGAAGTCCGGGGCCTTGCCGATGACCACCGCGTCGATGTCCGCCCAGGTCAGCTCGGCGTCCGCGAGGGCCCGCGCCGCCGCCTCCCGGACCAGTCCGGCGATGGAGACGTCGTGGCGGGCGGCCACGTGCTTGGTCTGGCCGATGCCGACGACGGCCACCGGCTCCTTGCCCGACGTGCTCATGCTCGGTCCCCTTCCAGGACGGCGACCAGGTTCTGCTGGAGGCAGGGGCCGGAGGTGGCGTGCGCGACGGCCCGGTCGGACTCGCCGCGGTGGATGCGGGCGGCCGCCTCGCCGATCCGGATCAGGCCGGCGGCCATCATCGGATTGGCGGCCAGTGCTCCGCCCGACGGGTTGACGGACACGTCCTCGCCGAGTCCGAGGGCCTTGCGGAGCACGACCTCCTGGGAGGAGAAGGAGGCGTGCAGTTCGGCCGTGTCCACCGGTCCCTCGAAGACACCCGCGTGCTCGGCGGCGATCCGCGTGGACGGGGAGTCGGTGAGGTCGCGCAGCCCGAGGCTGTGGGCCTCGATGCGGTGGTCGATGCCGGTGATCCAGGCGGGCCGCCCGCACAGCCGCCGGGCCACGTCCCCGGCGGCCAGGATGACGGCGGCGGCCCCGTCGCCGACGGGCGGGCAGTCGCCGGTGCGCAGCGGGGCGACCTGGTAGTCGCCCTGCGGGACGACGCCGCTGAGCTGGGCGTGCGGGTTGGCGCTCGCGGCGGCCCGGCTGCGGGCGCCGATGGCGGCGAGCCGGGCTTCGTCGGTCTCCCCCGCGTCGATGAGCGCCTGTGCCTGCAGGGCGGCGAGGGCCACCGAGTCGGGCCAGAGCGGAGCCAGGTAGTACGGGTCGAGCTGGCGCGTCAGCACGTCACGCACCGACCCCGGCGAGGACTTCCCGTACGAGTAGACGAGCGCGGTGTCGGCCTCGCCGGTCTGGATCTTGACCCAGGCCTCGTACAGGGCCCAGGCGCCGTCCATCTCCACGTGCGATTCGGAGATGGGCGGCCAGGCGCCGACCCCGTCGAGGGTCATGGTGAAGGAGAAGGCCCGGCCGGCGAGGTAGTCGCTGGAGCCGGAGCAGGTGAAGCCGATCTCGCCCGCCTTCAGGCCGGTGGCGGCCAGCACCTGGTGCAGGACCGGCATGACCATCTCGACTTCGCTGAGCTCGTCTGTGCGGCGCAGGTGGTCGCTCTGCGCGAAGGCGACCACCGCGACCTCGCGGGCGTATCGGGCCATCAGATGAGCTCCTTGTACACGTCGTAGTCCGCGTCCGGCTCTCCGGTGGGGCGGTAGTGGTCGGGGTAGCGCCCGCCTTCGGTCCAGACCGGTTCGACCCGCAGCCCCATCCGCACCTGGTCGTACGGGATGCCGCCGATCCGGCCGTGGAGGGCGAGTCCGGCGCCGTCGAGGGCGATGTGGGCGTAGACGTAGGGGACTTCGATGTCGAGGTTCTTGGCCTTGATGTTGACGATGCAGTACGTGGTCACCGTGCCCGCCGGCCCGACCTCGACCCGGTCGGTGGTGGCGACCCCGCAGGTGGGGCAGGCGCCGCGCGGGGGCACGTACACCTTGTGGCAGGAGGGGCAGCGCTCGCCGATGGTCTTCTGCTCGGAGAGCCCGGCGATGTACGCGGTCTGCGCACGGCCCGGGCTGTACGTGTAGTCCAGGCGGGCCTCCGCGACGATGCCGGTGACGGCGTCGGCGAACTCCCCGGCGTGCGGGACCGCTCGCGCCGCTCCGGCGGCATCCCCGGAGTCCGCGGGCTCGAAGCAGGCGATGTCGGTGATCGCCCCGCTCCGCTCCCCGGCCCACCGGATCCGGACCCGCATCCCGGTGTGCACGGCCTCCTGCCCGGGGGCGTCGAGGGCGTGCAGGATGGCGGTGTCGGCGCCGTCGAGGCGGACCAGCACCCAGGCGAAGGGGGTGGCGAGGGGCTGATTGGGGCGCGGGGAGCCGTTCCAGGCCCAGGTGGTGACGGTCCCGGTGGTGCCCACCTCGACCAGATCGCGGATCTCCTCGGCGGTGACGGGGTCGTACTCGACGGGCGGCACCATCACCTTGCCGTCGGCGGTCGTCACCCCGAGGACGACGCCTTCGCGCAGCCCGGTGAGGAAGGCGCTCTGCACGGGCCCGAGGGACCGGGTGAAGGGGAACTCGACGACGAGGGGTGCCCGGAGGATCTCGGGTGGGGACGGGGCTGTCATGGATGACTCTCCGATGCTAGGGACGGGAACGATCCGATCCCTGCGGGACCGGTTCGGCCCGGCGGGGCAACTCAGCCCCGCCGGCGTTTGGGGCGCGGGGCCAGGGGCGGAGCCCCGAACTCAACCCCGCCGGGCAAACTCGGCCCCGCCGGGCAAATTCAGCCCCGCCGGCGTTTGAGGCGCGGGGTCCGGGGCGGAGCCCCGAGGTCCGACCCCGCTGCACGAATCCGTCGCCGCCGGGCAGAACCCAGCCCCGCCGGCGATTGAGGCGCGGGGTCCGGGGTCCGGGGTCCGGGGTCCGGGGTCCGGCCCCCGGCAACGGCGCCGCACCCGCACGACGGACCGGCACCACCGAAACGCACCACGGGCCGCGGCAAAGACCCGCCGTCGGGCGGCTACTCGCGCCGGTACACCGCGGGCCGCTTCTCCGCGAAGGCCCGCGCCCCTTCCTTGGCGTCGGCCGTATCGAAGATCGGCCACCCCCGGAGGAGTTCGGAGGCCAGCCCCTCCGACTCCGTCATCTCGGCCGTCTCGTAGACGGAGGCCTTCACCGCCTCCACCGCCAGCGGCCCACACGCGTTGACCCGCTCCGCGATCTCCAGGGCCACCTCCAGCGCCGTGCCGTCCGGCACCACCCGCCCGACGAGCCCGATCCGCGCCGCCTCCTCGGCCGCGTACGGCCGCCCGGTCAGCAGCATCTCCAGCGCGTGCGTCCGCGGGATCTGCCGCGGCAGCCGCACCGTCGAGCCGCCGATCGGAAAGAGCCCGCGCTTGACCTCGAACAGGCCGAAGGTCGCGCCCTCCCCCGCCACACGGATGTCCGTGCCCTGGAGGATCTCCGTCCCGCCGGCCACGCAGTACCCCTCGACCGCCGCGATGACCGGCTTGCGCGGCCGGTGGTGGCGCAGCATCGCCTTCCAGTGCAGGTCCGGATCGGCCTTGAGCCGGTCCCGGTACTGGTCGCCCGCCATGCCCTTGCCGGCCAGTGCCTTCAGGTCCATTCCGGCGCAGAAGTCCCCGCCGGCGCCCGTGAGCACCACCGAGCGGATCGTGTCGTCCGCGTCCGCCTCCAGCCAGCCGTCGTACAGCCCCACCAGCAGCGGCAGCGAGAGCGCGTTCTTAGCCTCGGGCCTGTTCATGGTGAGCACCAGCGTGGCGCCGTGGCGTTCCACGGTCAGGTGTTCGGTCCCACCCATTGCCGTCCTCCCGTCTCAAGACCTAGAACAGGTTGCAGGAGGGGCGGGTGCAGTTCAATAGTTTTCTGACACCCAGTCAGATTTATTGGACGGTCCCCTTCCCTGTTGGGGTTGGCGACGCTCTAATGACCGCCGAGCAGACCAGCCATGGGATTTTCTGGGTCAGGAGGACCGGTGGAGTACAACATTGCCGACCTGTTCGAGTCGGTCGTGGACGTGGTCCCGGACCGCGAGGCCCTGGTGTACGTGGACCACCCCGGGACGGGCGCCGAGCGCCGCCTCACGTACGCGGAGCTGGACGCGGCGGCGAACCGCATCGCGCACCATCTGCTGGACAGCGGCCTGGAGGCCGGCGAGCACCTGGGCCTGCACCTCTACAACGGGATCGAGTACCTGCAGACCGTCCTGGCCTGCCTCAAGGCCCGCCTGGTGCCGGTGAACGTGAACTACCGGTACGTGGAGGAGGAGCTGGTCTACCTCTACAACGACGCCGACCTGGCCGCGCTCGTCTTCGAGGGCGAGTTCACCGAACGGGTCGCGGCGGCGCTGCCCCAGACGACGAAGCTGCGCCACCTGATCCGGGTCGGGCCGACCCCCGAGGGCGTCCCGGAGCCCTCGATCGCGCCCGTCGCGTACGCCGACGCCGAGGCGGCCGGCTCGCCGGGCCGGGGGTTCCCGCCCCGCTCCCCCGACGACCTGTTCATCATCTACACGGGCGGCACGACCGGGATGCCCAAGGGCGTCATGTGGCGCGCCGAGGACCTCTTCTTCGCCGGGCTCTTCGGCGGCGAACCCTCCGGGGAGCCGGTGAAGCGGCCCGAGGAGCTGGCCGAGCGGGTCGCGGCGAAGGGCGCCGGGCTCACCTTCTTCCCTGCACCCCCGCTGATGCACGGCACTTCCACGCTGACCTCCTTCATCGCCTTCAACTACGGGCAGCGTGTGGTCATCCACCGCAAGTACGCGCCCGAGGAAGTGCTGCGCACGATCGAGAAGGAGAAGGTCTCCAGCGTCTCGCTGGTCGGCGACGCCATGCTGCGGCCGCTGATCGACGCCCTGAACGGACCCCTGAAGGGCACGGACCTCTCCTCTCTGTTCAGCGTCTCCTCGTCCGGCGCGATCATGTCGGAGACCGTGCGCGCGGAGTTCCAGCGGCTCGTGCCGAACGTGATGCTCCTGAACAACTTCGGCTCCTCGGAGTCCGGCTCCAACGGCCGCGCCACGAACGACTCCAGCCCGGAGAAGGGCTTCCGCCTGGAGGTCAACGAGCGTACGCAGGTGGTCGACCCGGTGACCCACGAGCCGGTGCCGGTCGGCGAACCGGGACGGCTCGCGCAGCGCGGGTACGTACCGCTGGGCTACTACAACGACCCCGTCAAGACCGCCGAAACCTTCTTCCAGAAGGGCTCCGAGCGGTGGGTGCTGCTCGGCGACATGGCGACCGTGGACGAGCAGGGCATCGTGACGGTCCTCGGCCGCGGCTCGCAGTGCATCAACACGGGCGGCGAGAAGGTGTACCCGGAGGAGGTCGAGGAGGCCCTGAAGTCCCATCCGGACGTCTACGACGCCCTGGTGGCCGGGGTCGCGGACCCGACGTGGGGCAGCCACGTCGCCGCGGTGGTCCAGATCCGGGAGGGCGCGGCGGAGCCGACGCTGGAGGAGATCCAGTCCCACTGCCGCACCAAGCTGGCGGGCTACAAGATCCCGCGCCAGCTGGTCCTCGCCCCCGCCATCCAGCGCTCCCCGAGCGGCAAGGCGGACTACCGGTGGGCGAAGTCGGTGGCCACGGAGGCCGATGCGGCCGGCGCGGCCTCCGCGAACTGACCGCGCACACGCTTACGCGCACGCCTGCGGGCCGGGACCTCCACGGGTCCCGGCCCGCTCGTGCGGGCGGGCAGGCGGGTGGGTCGGCCGCCTCAGAGCCTGGTGCGCGGTTCGGCCGCGAGGGTGCGGGTCAGGTGCCGACGGTCGGGCCTCGGTGGCCGTGCCCCGGCGGTCAGGCACTGGTGGTCAGGAACCGGTGGTCAGGAACCGGTGGTCAGGAACCGGTGGTCAGGAACCGGTGGTCAGGAACCGGTGGTCAGGAACCGGTGGTCAGGAACCGCTCGACGCGGGCCGCGAACCAGTTCCCGTCGTCCAGCCACGGGAAGTGCGCGCCGCCCGGCTGCACGTCGGCGACGCCCCGCGCGAAGAGCTCCGCGAGCCGGGCGGCGAGGGTCGGGGAGGGGTTGGAGTCCAGCTCGCCGGCCAGGACCAGCACCTCGCCGGTGACCCGGCGCAGGGCCTCACGGGTGGCGGGCGGGTCGAAGGCGCCGGGGCCGGCGAAGGCGGCGGACGCCCGGGCGTTCTTCTGAACCGGGCTGAGCGCCGCGTGGGCGCGCGCCGTCTCGTCCCAGCGACCGTAGGCGAGCGGCATCGACGCCGCCCAGTCGGCGTCGTCGGGGGTGCCTCCGGCGGCGAAGGCCGCGAGCGCCCGCTCGTAGGCCGCCAGCGCCGTGTCGTAGGGCTCGCGGCCCGCCCGCCGGCGGACGTCCGCGAGGCGGACCTCCGGGGACTCCGCGAGGTCGACAGCCCAGCAGGTCGGGGTGACCAGGGCGAGCCGGCGCACGCGCGCCGGGTGGGCCGCCGCGTAGAGCAGGGCGAGGTTGCCCGAGGCGGAGTGGGCGAGCAGGTCGACGTCCTCCAGGCCGAGGTGGGTCCGCAGCGCCTCGACGTCGGCGACCTGGTGGTCGACGCGGTAAGTCGACTCGTCCGCCGGGATCGCGGAGTCCCCGGTGCCGCGCAGGTCGAGCAGGATCAGCCGGCGCCCGGCGGACAGTCCGCCGAGGTCGCCCAGGTACGCGGAGGCCCGCATGGCGCCGCCGGGGAGGCAGACGAGCGGTTCGCCTTCGCCCCGGACGTGATACGCGAGTTCGGTTCCGTCGTACGTGGTGAAGGTAAAGGTGCTGGTGGCGGGTGTGGAGATCGACATGGGGGCAATCCCAGCAGACGATCACCCGTTCGAGTAATTGATTTGGCCGCCACGGTCCGGCAGTCTACCGAATGATCGGTCGGTTAACTCGAAATGGGGTGGGCGGCATGAGCGGCAAGGACGACATCGGTACGGCACGCGCAAAGGGCCACGGGGGCACTGCGGACCGGGGCACTGCGGACGAGGGCGAGCGGCTGAGCCGGGACGAGCTGGCGGCGCTCCAGCTGAAACGGCTGCGCGCGACCCTGCTGCGGGCCTACGACCGGGTGCCCTTCTACCGGCAGGCCTTCGACAAGGCCGGGGTCCATCCCGACGACTGCCGCTCCCTGTCCGACCTCTCCCTCTTCCCCTTCACCACCAAGACCGACCTGCGCGACCAGTACCCCTTCGGGATGTTCGCCGTCCCGCGGTCCGAGGTGCGCCGCGTCCACGCGTCCAGCGGGACCACGGGCCGGCCGACCGTCGTCGGTTACACGGACGGGGACCTGTCCACCTGGGCGGACGTCGTCGCCCGCTCCATCCGCGCGGCGGGCGGCAGACCGGGCCAGATCGTCCACGTCGCGTACGGGTACGGCCTGTTCACCGGCGGCCTGGGCGCGCACTACGGCGCGGAGCGCCTGGGCTGTACGGTCGTCCCAGCCTCGGGCGGCATGACGGACCGCCAGGTCCGGCTGATCCAGGACTTCCGGCCGGAGGTCATCATGGTCACCCCCTCCTACATGCTGACCCTGCTGGACGAGATGGAGCGCCAGGGCATCGACCCCCGCGCCACCTCGCTCCGTACCGGCATCTTCGGCGCCGAGCCGTGGACCGAGGAGATGCGCCGCGAGATCGAGGAACGCCTCGCCATCGACGCCGTCGACATATATGGACTGTCGGAGGTGATGGGCCCGGGTGTCGCACAGGAGTTCGCCGAGACCAAGGACGGTCTGCACATCTGGGAGGACCACTTCTACCCGGAGGTGGTCGACCCGCTGACGGGCGCCGTGCTGCCGGAGGGCGAGCCCGGCGAGCTGGTGTTCACATCGCTCACCAAGGAGGCGATGCCCGTCATCCGCTACCGCACCCGGGACCTGACCCGGCTGCTGCCCGGCAGCGTCCGTCCGGCCTTACGCCGGATGGAGAAGATCACGGGCCGCAGCGACGACATGATCATCCTGCGCGGGGTGAACCTCTATCCCACGCAGATCGAGGAGGTCCTCCTGCGGACACCGGCCCTGGCTCCCCACTTCCAGCTCCGTCTGACCCGCGAGGGCCGGCTGGACGCCCTGACCGTACGGGTGGAAGCGCGCCGGGAGAGCGACGCCGGTCAGCGGGAGGCCGCGGCCGCCTCCGTGGTGCGGGCCGTCAAGGAGGGCATCGGGGTGTCGGTCGCGGTGGAGGTGGTGGACCCGGAGACCCTGGAGCGGTCGGTCGGCAAGATCAAGCGCATGATCGACCTCCGCGAGCCCTAGGCCGGACCCCGGGTCCGGGTCCGGGTCCGGGTCCGGGTCCGGGTCCGGGTCCGGGTCCGGGTCCGGGTCCGCAGCGGCGGCTCTGTTGGCGCCGGCGGCAAATCCACCCCTTCGGGCCCACTTCGGGGGGCCTACCGGGAGCCTGCGGGCCCGTCCGGGTAGGGAGAGAGGTGTGACCTCGATCTTCCGGCGGCTGCGCGACCGGCTCCAGGCCTCCCCGGCCGGGCTGGCGTGGAGCCGTGGCCGGGAGATGGAGCTGATGCACCGGGCGATGGGCTTCGCCGCCCTCGGCTTCCTCACCCTGGTGCCGCTCCTGGTCGTCGTCGCGGCCGCCGCCCCCGGCAGCGGCTCCGGCTTCGGCCGCTGGCTCGGCCAGGCCCTCGGGGTGACGGAGTTCTCCCGGGAGCGGGTGGAGATGCTGTTCGGCGCCGCGGACCTCGCGCTGGAGCAGACCACCGCGTTCGGTCTCGCCGCCCTCGCCGTCTTCGGTCTGACCTTCGGCTCCGCCGTGCAGACCGGGTACGAGAAGGTCTGGGACCTCCCGACGGCCCGCTGGCACACCATGTGGCTGCACGTCGTCTGGCTCGCCCTGCTGGTCTGCTACCTCGGCCTCCTGGTCGCCATCCCCTCCCCCTCGGACGACGTGGTCGGCACGATCCTGGGCACCACGGGCGACCTCATCGGCACCTGCCTGTTCTTCTGGACCTCCCAGCGGATCCTCCTGGGCGGCCGGGTCCGCTGGCGCGCCCTGCTCCCGGGTGCGGCGGCCACCAGCCTGGGCCTCCTCGGCCTGCGGATCTTCTCCCAGCTGGTGTTCTCCCCGCTGATCGCCTCCAACGCCGTGACGTACGGCCCGTTCGGCACCCTCCTGGTGGTCCAGTCCTGGCTCGTCGGCGTCGGCTTCGTGGTCTACGGCGGCGCCCTGATCGGCCGCCAGCTTCACGAACACCTCGTCCGCAAACGCCTGGGCACCCCCGGACCCCCGCCCGCCTGAACCGAGTGGGCGAAGGGGAGGCTCAGGCCTTCGGCGCGATCGCCTCGAGGTCGGCGACGCTCCCGGACATGACGGTCCGGATGTGTGCCGTGAGGTGCTCCACGGGCCAGTCCCACCAGGCAAGATCCAGCAGCCGGGCTGCATCCCCGCCGTCATACCGGGTGCGGATGACCCGGGCCGGGTTGCCTCCGACGACGGCGTAGTCGGGAACGTCGTCCACGACCACGGAGCCGGAGGCGATGACCGCGCCGTGCCCGATGCGCACTCCGGGCATGACCGTGGTGCCGTACCCGAACCAGACGTCGTTGCCGACGACGGTGTCCCCCCGGCCAGGAAGGCCGGTGAGCAGGTCGAAGTGCTCGGCCCAGGATCCGCCCATGATGGGGAAGGGGAACGTGGAGGGGCCGTCCATCCGGTGGTTGGCTCCGTTCATGATGAACCGGACCCCGGTGCCCAGCGCGCAGAACTTCCCGATGACGAGCCGCTCCGGCCCGTGGTGGTAGAGCACGTTGCGGGTCTCGAACGCGGTCGGATCCTCCGGGTCGTCGTAGTACGAGTACTCGCCGACCTCGATCAGCGGCGAGGTAACCAGCGGCTTCAGCAGAACCACGCGTGGCTGGCCGGGAATCGGGTGGAGGATCGTCGGATCCGCGGGCAGACGCTCCATGACAGCAACTTTCGGTCGACGACACCGCCGGCTCCGCCGTCACCGGACGACGGGGGGGAACCACCATCGTCCCGGTGCGGCGGGCCGGGGCACCGCACATCGGTCGGGCGCGTGTTCCGGGTCAGCCGTTCGCTCCCGTGTGCCCGGCCGGGTCGGAGAACCGGTCGCGGAGGGTGCGCTTGAGGATCTTGCCGCTCGCGTTGCGCGGGAGGGCGTCCACGAAGAGGATCCGCTTCGGGGCCTTGAAGTGGGCGAGCCTGTCGCGGGCGTGCGCCAGGAGCTCCGCCTCCGTCACCCCGTCGCGCGGGACCACCACCGCCGTGACCGCCTCGATCCACCGTTCGTCCGGGAGTCCGATCACCGCCGCTTCGGCCACCCCGGGATGGGTGTAGAGCACGTCCTCGACCTGCCGTGAGGCGACGAGCACTCCGCCCGAGTTGATGACGTCCTTCACCCGGTCCACGACCGTGAAGTACCCCTCCGGGTCCCGGACCGCCAGGTCCCCCGAGCGGAACCAGCCGTCGCGGAAAGCCTTCTTCGTCGCCTCGGCGTCGTTCCAGTAGCCCAGGCAGAGCTGCGGGGACCGGTAGACCACCTCGCCGGCCGTGCCGTCCGGCACCTGCGCGCCGTCCCCGTCGACGACCCGCGCCTCCACGTGGCGTACCGGCCGCCCGCAGGAGTCCATCCGCCCCTCGTGCTCCTCCGGCCGCAGGACCGTGGCCAGCGGGCCGATCTCGCTCTGCCCGAAGCAGTTGTAGAAGCCGAGCCCCGGCAGCCGGTCGCGCAGCCGTTCCAGGACGGGCACCGGCATGATCGACGCCCCGTAGTACGCCTTGCGCAGGGCGGACAGGTCCCGGACGGCGAAGTCCGGGTGGTTGGCCAGCCCGATCCACACCGTCGGCGGCGCGAACAGGCTGTCCGCCTCCCCCGCCTCCACCAGGTCGAAGATCCCCGCGGCCGCCGGGGCGTCCACGACCGTGTTCCGCGCGCCCACCGCCAGGTAGGGCAGCAGGAACACGTGCATCTGCGCGGAGTGGTACAGCGGCAGGGAGTGCACCGGCAGGTCCTCCTCCGCCAGGTCGAGGGCCGCGATCGCGCTCTCGTACTCGTGGCAGAGCGCCTCGTGCGTCATCATCGCGCCCTTCGGCAGGGCGGTCGTGCCGGAGGTGTACAGCAACTGCGCCAGCCGGGAAGGGTCCTCGGAGGGCGAGGAGGACGGCCCGGGCCCGGCGTACTCCTCCAGTTCGGCGAGGAAGGACCCGGGCGCGTCGCGCAGCGGCCGTACGCGGAAGCCCGCGGGGATCCGCTCGGCGAGGTCGGGGTCCGCGAGGACGAGCGCGCTCCCGGAGTTCTCCAGGATGTACGCGAGGTCCTCCCCGGTGAGGTTCTGGTTGACCGGGACGTGCGTGAGCCCGCCCCGCGCGCAGGCGAGGAAGGCCAGGAGGTAGGCGTCGGAGTTGTGCCCGAAGGTCGCGACCCGGTCCCCCTCGGCCAGCCCGTGGCGCTCGCGCAGTACGCTCGCGCCCGAGGAGACGGCCGCGTCGAGTTCCGCGTAGGTCCAGGTCCTTGTCCGGTAGCGGAGCGCCACCCGGTCCGGGACGCGCAGCGCGCTGTCGTGGACCAGTCCGTCGACCGTGTTCTGCCGCACTGCCGTCATACCGGGATCCTCGTCTCCTCCTGCGCGCAAGGTCAATGACCCCGGGGATACCAAACGGGATGTTGACATGGCGTCAGGTGGCCTGCATGAGTGTGGGGGCACAGGAGCACCACCCACCCGCACGGGCGATGACGCCCATCCGCAGGCTATTTGGGAGGTACGTTGCGCTTCCTTCACGGACACCTTCTCGAGGGATACCGTCGCACCAGCACCAGCACCCACTCACGCTCACGCATCCGCTCACGCCGTCGCCGTGTCGTCCTCGTCGGCTTCACCCTGCTGGCCGCCACCGCCGCGATACCCGGGGCCGCCGCCCGGGACCTGGGCTCAGGCCCCTCCGGCGGCGGTCTGTCCGCCGTCATCCGGTACACGGAGAACGGCATTCCGCACATCCTCGCCCAGGACTACGCCCACCTCGGCTTCGGCACCGGCTGGGCGCAGGCCGCCGACCAGGTGTGCGTGCTCGCCGACGGTTTCCTGACCGTCTCCGGGGAGCGCTCGCGGTGGTTCGGCCCGGACGCCGCGCCCGACGGTTCGCTCTCCTCCGCGGCCGGGAACCTCTCCAGCGACCTGTACTTCAAGGGCGTCCGCGATTCCGGCACCGTGGAGAAGCTGCTGGGCACGCCCGCGCCGGCCGGGCCCGGCAACGAGGTCAAGGAGCTGATGCGGGGCTGGGCCGCCGGCTACAACGCCTGGCTCGCCCAGAACAGGATCACCGACCCGGCCTGCAAGGGCGCCGCCTGGGTGCGTCCGGTCACCGTCACCGACGTGGCCGCCCGCGGGTTCGCCGTCTCGGTGCTCGGCGGCCAGGGCCGCGCCGTCGACGGCATCACCACGGCGCAGCCCCCGGGCGCGGGCACCCATGGTGCCGCTCCGGGCGCCCGTGGTGCCGCTGCGGCCGCCCGCGACGAGGTCGATCCGGGCAGGGCGGCCGAGGCGGCCCGGGAGTTCTTCGACACCACCCGCTACGACATGGGGTCCAACGCGGTGGCCTTCGCCGGTTCCACCACCGCGAACGGCTCCGGCCTGCTCCTCGGCAACCCGCACTATCCGTGGCAGGGCGGCCGCCGGTTCTGGCAGTCGCAGCAGACCATCCCCGGCGAACTGAACGTCTCGGGCGGCTCCCTGCTGGGCACCGCCGTGGTGAACATCGGGTTCAACGAGAAGGTGGCCTGGAGCCACACCGTGGCCACCGGCACCCCCGTCAACCTGCACCAGCTGGCCCTCGACCCCGCCGACCCGACCGCCTATCTGGTGGACGGCAAGCCGGAGCGGATGACCGAGCGCAGGGTCAGCGTCCAGGTGGCGGGCGGCGCCCCGGTGACCCGGACCCAGTGGTGGACCCGCTACGGCCCGGTCGTCTCCGGCCTCGGCGGCAGCCTCCCGCTGCCCTGGACCACGGCCACCGCCTACGCGCTGGCCGATCCCAACGCCGCGAACCTGCGCGGCTCCGACACCGCGCTGGCGATGGGCAGGGCCCGCTCGGTCGCCGGCATCCAGGACGCCCTGCGGCGCACGCAGGGACTGCCCTGGGTCAACACGGTGGCGGCCGATTCGGCGGGCGGCACCCTCTTCACCCAGTCCCAGGTGCTCCCCCGCATCACCGACGAGCTCGCCGCCCGCTGCTCGACCCCGCTCGGCCGGGCCACGTACCCGTCCTCGGGACTGGCGGTGCTGGACGGTTCGCGCGGTGACTGCGCACCCGGCTCGGACCCGGACGCGGTCCAGCCGGGGGTGTTCGGCCCGGGGAAGGCGCCGACGCTGCGCGACTCCGCGTACGCGGAGAACTCCAACGACAGTGCCTGGCTGGCCAACGCCGGGCAGCCGCTCACCGGCTACGAGCGCATCTGGGGCACCGTCGCCACCCCCCGCTCGCTGCGCACCCGGGGCGCCCTGGAGGACGTCTCGGCCATGGCCGCCAGGGGCGGGCTGACGGTGGCGGACCTGCAGGAGCAGCAGTTCGCGAACCGGGTCCCGGCCGGTGACCTGGCGGCGGCCGACGCGGCGCGGGCCTGCACGGCACTGCCCGGCGGTACGGCCACGGGCAGTGACGGCGCGGCCGTGGACGTCTCGGCGGCCTGCGGGGTACTGGCGGCCTGGGACCGTACGGCCGACAGCTCGAGCCGTGGAGCGCTGCTCTTCGACCGGTTCTGGCGGAAGCTGACCGCTGGCACGACGGCCAAGGACCTGTGGCTGGTGCCCTTCGACGCGGCCGATCCGGTGCGGACGCCCCGGACGCTCAACCGGGCGGCGCCCGGGATCGGGCGGGCCCTGGCCGACACGGTGGCGGAGCTGAGGGCGGCGGGCATCGCGCTGGACGCCCCGCTCGGGGAGCACCAGTTCGTGGTGCGCGGCGGGCAGAAGCTGCCGGTGAGCGGCGGTACCGAGGCGCTGGGCGTCTGGAACAAGGTCGAGGCTCCGTGGAACGCGGCGGCCGGTGGCTACCCGGAGGTCGTGCACGGCTCCAGCCACATCCAGGCGGTCGGCTGGGACGGCAGCCGCTGCCCGGTGGCGCGCACGTTGCTGACGTACAGCCAGTCCTCGAACCCGAACGCGGCCGACTACGCCGACCAGACGCGGCTCTTCTCCCAGGAGCGCTGGGTGAAGGCACGGTTCTGCGAGTGGGACATCCTCACCTCGCCCCGGCTGAAGGTGGTCTGGCCGCGCGAACGGCGCTGACGCCCGGCGCGCGAACGGCCGCCCGCCTCCCGAACCGGGACGGCGGACGGCCGTACGGGCCCGCTCAGGGGCTGACGGCGAGGAAGAGGTAGGCCGCCAGCAGCACGAGGTGCACACCGCCCTGGAGCAGCGTGGCGCGGCCCGGGACGATGGTGAGGGCGCCGACGACGACGGTCAGCGCGAGCAGCACCATGTGCAGGGGTTCCAGCCCGAGCACCAGCGGCCCGGAGAGCCAGACCGAGGCCAGCGCGATGGCCGGGATGGTCAGGCCGATGCTTGCGATGGCGGAGCCGTAGGCGAGGTTGAGGCTGGTCTGCACGCGGTCGCGGCGGGCGGCGCGGACGGCGGCCAGGGTTTCGGGCGCCAGGACGAGCAGGGCGATGATCACGCCGACCACCGCGTAGGGCAGACCGAGGTCGGCGACCCCGCGTTCGATGGTCGGGGAGACGGCCTTGGCGTTGCCGACGACGGCGACGAGTGCGACGAGCAGCAGTCCGAGGCTGATCAGGGCGGCGCGTGCGGTGGGCGGCTCGGCGTGCTCGTCCTCCTCGCCGGCGGCCGCCGCCGCGGCGGCCTGCGCGGCCTCCTTGCGGATCCGTTTGGTGTCGACGGGCAGGAAGTAGTCGCGGTGACGGACCGTCTGGACGGCGATGAAGAGGCCGTAGAGGGCGAGCGAGGCTCCGGCGGCGAAGGCCAGCTGGGCCGTGGAGAACTCGGGGCCGGGCTTGCTAGTGGTGAAGGTGGGCAGCACGAGGCTGAGTACGGCGAGCGTGGCGACGGTGGCGAGGGCCGCGCCGGAGCCCTCGGCGTTGAAGACGGCGACGCGGTTGCGCAGGGCCCCGACCAGCAGGGACAGGCCCACGATGCCGTTGCACGTGATCATGACGGCGGCGAAGACGGTGTCGCGGGCGAGGGAGGCGGTCTTGTCCCCGCCGTCGGCCAGCAGGGTGACGATGAGGGCCACTTCGATGACGGTGACGGCGACGGCGAGGACCAGGGAGCCGAAGGGTTCGCCGACCCGGTGCGCGACGACCTCGGCGTGGTGGACCGCCGCCAGCACGGCGCCGGCCAGGCAGAGCGCCACCAGGGCCACCGCGAGCGAGGGCAGATCGCGTCCCCAGCTGAAGGCGAGCGCGACGAGCGCCACCACGGGGACCACGACGGTCCAGTCGGTCAGAGGGGTTCTGTGCGTTGCCGTACTCATATCAGCCAACTTGCCAGAACTGTCCTGTCTGTGCGGCGCAACAGCCGCCCTCACGCCCCTGACGTGGCACTTCTCACGAAACTCCGGGCGTGGCGCGCCGGCCCCGAAGGGCCGGCGCGGTGCTCACATCGCGCGCTCGCGACCCTCCCAGTAGGGATCGCGCAGCCGGCGCTTGTACAGCTTGCCGTTGGGGTCGCGCGGCATCGTCTCGATGAAGTCCACGGTCTTGGGCCGCTTGTACCCGGCCAGCTGCCGTTCGCAGTGGTTGAGTATCTCCGCCGCCAGCGCGTCGCTCCCCGCGAAGCCCTCGGCGGGCTCGATGACCGCCTTGACCTCCTCGCCCCAGGAGGGGTGCGGGATGCCGAAGGCCGCGGCGTCCGCGACCGCCGGATGGGTGAGCAGGGCCGACTCGATCTCCGCGGGGTAGATGTTCACCCCGCCCGAGATGATCATGTCGATCTTGCGGTCGCGGAGGAAGAGGTAGCCCTCCTCGTCCATCAGGCCGAGGTCGCCGACGGTGAAGAAGTCGCCGATGCGGTTCTTCTTCGTCTTGCCCTCGTCCTTGTGGTAGCTGAAGCCGCCCGTGTTCATCTTGATGTAGACGGTGCCCAGTTCACCGGCGGGCAGCCGCTCGCCGTCGTCGTCGAAGATGGCGAGCTCGCTGATCGGCCAGGCCTTGCCGACGGTTCCCGGCTTCTTCAGCCAGTCCTCGGCCGTCGCGAAGGCGCCGCCGCCCTCGCTGGCCGCGTAGTACTCCTCCACGCACCGGCCCCACCAGTCGATCATCGCCCGCTTGACGTGGTCGGGGCAGGGTGCGGCGCCGTGGATGGCGTGCCGCATGGAGGAGACGTCGTAGGCGTCCTTCGTCTCCTGCGGGAGCGCGAGGAGCCGGTGGAACTGCGTCGGGACCATGTGGGTGTGCGTGCACGCGTGCCCGTCGATCAGGCGGAGCATCTCCTCGGGCGTCCACTTGTCCATCAGGACCAGCGGGTGCCCGATGTGCAGGGCGGCGGCCGCGAACTGCAGGACCGCCGTGTGGTAGAGCGGCGAGCAGACCAGGTGGACGTTGTCGTCGAAGGCCCGGATGCCGAAGATGCCGAGGAATCCGCCGAGGTACGTCTCCTCCGGGAGCTTGCCGGGCAGCGGGCGGCGGATGCCGCGCGGCCGGCCCGTGGTGCCGGAGGTGTAGTTCATGACCCAGCCGAGCGTGCGGTCCGCGGGGGCGCCGGAGGGCTGCCCGTCGAGCAGCTCGCCGTACGAGCGGAAGCCCGCGACGGCTCCGACGGCGTAGCGGTGGCTCGCGGGCAGCGCCGCCTCGTCGGCCGCGGCGGTGGCGGCGTCGGCGAACCGCTCGTGGGCGATGAGGACCTTCGCGCCGGAGTCGGAGACGATCCAGGCGATCTCGGGGCCGACGAGGTGGTGGTTGACCGGGACGAGGTAGAAGCCGGCCTGCGAGGCGGCCAGGTAGGCCGTGAGGAACTCGACGCTGTTGGGGAGGACCACGGCGAAGACGTCGCCCTTCTCCAACCCGGCGGCGCGCAGTCCGTGGACGAGGCGGTTGACGTCGGCGTGCAGCCGGGCGGCGGACCATTCCTCGCCCTCGGGGGTGACCAGGACCGTGCGGTCGGGGTCGACGGCGGCCTGGGCCCAGAAACCGTTGGGGGGTGTATCGGTCATCCTGTCCACTCCTCAGGCTCGGCCGGCGATGCGGGTGATGCGGTCGATGGCTCGCTCGAAGCCGCTGGTGAGGTCGTCGAAGACGGCCCGGACGCTGCGTTCGCTGTTCATCCGGCCGACGATCTGGCCGACGGGGGTGCCGAGCAGCGGCTGGACCTCGTACTTCTGGATGCGGGACACGGCCTCGGCGACGAGGAGGCCCTGCAGGGGCATCGGCAGTGCGCCGGGGCCGTCCGGGTCGTCCCAGGCGTCGGTCCACTCGGTGCGCAGCTGCCGGGCCGGCTTGCCGGTGAGCGCGCGGGAGCGGACGGTGTCCCCGGAACCGGCGGCGAGCAGCTTCTCGGTGAGCGCCCGGGAGTGCATGTCGGCCTCGGTGGTGGTCAGCCAGAGGGAACCGAGCCAGGCGCCCTGGGCGCCGAGGGCGAGTCCCGCGGCGATCTGCTCGCCGCTGCCGATGCCGCCGGCGGCGAGGACCGGGAGCGGGGCGACGGCCTCGACCACCTCGGGCACCAGGACCATGGTGGCGATGTCGCCGGTGTGGCCGCCGGCTTCGTAGCCCTGGGCGACGACGATGTCGATGCCCGCCTCGGCGTGGCGGCGGGCGTGCTTGGCGCTGCCGGCGAGGGCGGCGACGAGGACGCCGTGGTCGTGGGCGCGCGCGATGACGTCGGCGGGCGGGGAACCGAGGGCGTTCGCCAGGAGTTTGATGGGGTAGTCGAAGGCGACGTCGAGCTGGTTGCGGGCGACCTGCTCCATCCAGCCGGTGATGCGCCAGCCGGAGGCCTCGCCCTCGGCGAGCTCGGGCACGTGGTGCTTGGCGAGGGTGTCGCGGACGTACTCGCGGTGCGCGGCCGGGATCATCGCCTCGATGTCGGCCTCGCTGACGCCGTCGACGGCCTTCTTGGCGGGCATGACGACGTCGAGTCCGTACGGCTTGCCGTCGGTGTGCTCCTGCATCCAGTCCAGGTCGCGCTTGAGGTCGTCGGGGGCCGTGTAGCGGACCGCCCCGAGCACCCCGAATCCACCGGCTCGGGTGATGGCAGCGGCGACCGCCGGGAAGGGCGTGAAGCCGAAGATGGCGTGCTCGATTCCCAGTTTCTTGCTCAGCTCCGTCTCCATGGGCGGCAGGATGCCGCAGCCGGGCCGCCGAGGGAAGAGATTTTCTGATGCAGCGTCAGATTCTTTGCGGGCCGGTCGGTGCGGGAGGTGCGGGACGGGCGGGCAGATACTTCAGGAGGGCGCGACGGTGGACGGGAGGACCGGTCATGGAGGAACGGACGGCGACGGGTGACGGCGGCGGGCGCGGGCTCAGCCGGCGGCGGCTCGGGGCTCGGCTGCTGGCGCTGGGCGGGGTACTCGTGCTCCAGGCCGCCCTGCCGGGGGCCGCGGGGGCCGCCGGGGGCCCGGCCGAGCGCCGCGCGCTCCAGGGGCTGCGGCTGCGGTACGGTTCCGCCCGCCAGGCCGGTCTGCTGGAGAAGCATCTCGAAGGGGTGGCGGACGAAGCCCGCCGGTTCCTCGGACCCTCCCCCGAACACCCTTACTACGCCGGGGCCGTGGTACTCGCCGGCCGGGGCCGCACCGTGGCCCTGCACCGGGCGATGGGCGACGCCGTCCGGTACGCCGACTACGACGGCCGCACCGACCGGGCCCGGGAGTTCCCGGCCGCCGAGCGCATCGCGATGACGGAGGACACCGTCTTCGACCTGGCCTCCCTGTCGAAGCTGTTCACCTCGCTGCTCGCCGTGCAGCAGATGGAGCGCGGGAACCTGGAGCTGGAGGCGCGGGTGAGCCGGTACCTCCCCGAGTTCACGGGAGGGGGGAAGGAAGTGATCACCGTCCGCCAGCTCCTCACGCACACCTCGGGGCTGCGGTCCTGGGCCCCCTTCTACCAGGAGCCCACCCGGGCAGGGCAGTTGAGACTGCTGTGGTCGGTGAGGCCGCAGGAGACACCCGGGACGGTCTACCGCTACTCGGACCTCAACCTCATCGCCCTCCAGCTGCTCCTGGAACGGATCACCGGTCACACTCTGGATCTCCTGCTCCAGGACGAGATCGCCGCTCCGCTCGGGATGCACCGCACTCGTTACAACCCACCGCTCTCCTGGCGCCGGGTCACGGCCGCCACCGAGGTCCAGCGCCCGCCCTGGTCCGGACTCGACCGCGGGCTCGTCTGGGGCGAGGTCCACGACGAGAACGCGCACGCGCTCGGCGGCGTCGCCGGCCACGCCGGTGTCTTCGGCACCGCCTGGGACCTGGCCATCCTCGCCCGCACCCTGCTCGACGGCGGGGTCTACGCCGGCAGGCGCATCCTGCGCCCCGCCTCCGTCGAGCTGCTCTTCACCGACTACAACACCGCCTTCCCCGGCGACGACCACGGGTTGGGCTTCGAGCTCTACCAGCACTGGTACATGGGCGCCATGGCCACCCCGCACTCCGCCGGCCACACCGGTTTCACCGGCACCTCCCTCGTCCTGGACCCCTCCACGGACTCCTTCCTGATCCTCCTGGGCAACTCCGTGCACCCCGTCCGCACCTGGCGCGCCGGCAGCGCCCCCCGCGTCGCCGTCGGCAACCGCTTCGCCCGCGCCGTCCCCGTCCGCACGAAGCACGGCGGCCCGGCCTGGTACTCCGGCATGGAGACCGGAGCCGGCGGCACCCTCACCCTGCCGCCGCTCACCCCCTCCACCGGCTCCGCCCGCCTGCGCTGCGCACTGTGGTGGGACACCGTGCCCGGCGCGGGAGCCCTGCACGTGGAGGCCTCCGCCGACGGGCAGACCTGGGAGCCGCTCCCCTTCACCACCGTCCGCACCACCGGCGGAGCCGCCGAACAGTGGCCGGACGGCTCCGTCGCGGGCTGGTCGGGCCGCATCTGGCACCGCCTCGAAGCCCCGCTCACGGCCTGGTCCGGCCGCGAGGTCCGGCTGCGCCTGCGGCACACCGCCCAGGGCCGGTACGTGGGCCGCGGGGTCTACGTCGACGTCCTGCGCGTGGCGGAGCCCTCCCGCCTCCTCTTCGCCGAGGACCGCCCCGCCGACGCCTCCCGCATCGAGGCGGCGGGCTGGTCCCGCTCGGCGGACTGAGGACGCGGGACGGCCGTGCCCGGCGCCCCGGCGGCCGCGGAATCGCGCTGCGCCGCCCCGCCCGGCGGAATACGGACGTGCCCTGCGGCGGTTGTGCTCGTTGTTGAGGGTTGTTTAGGTTTCAACGCGAAAGTGGGCTGAGCAGCATGGGTGCTACGAGCGACATCGACTGGGACAACCCGATCGACCCCAAGCCGGGCTGGACCCTGGACCACGTCAAGCTGTACGTCGGTTCGGGCGGGACGGAGGGGCAGTTCTGGAACAACACGCAGACCCTGCTGCTCACCACCGTCGGCCGCAAGTCCGGCAAGCCCGTGCGCACCCCCCTCATCTACGGCGAGGACGACGGCCGTTACCTCATCGTCGCGTCCAAGGGCGGCGACCCCGCGGACCCGCTCTGGTACCGCAACCTCAGCGAGCACCCCGAGGTCCGGGTCCAGGTCGGCCCCAGGGTCGTGCAGGGCATCGCGCGCACCGCGAGTGCCGAGGAGCGTGCCGCGTTCTGGCCGCTGATGGTCAAGCACTGGCCCTCGTACGACGAGTACCAGACCAAGACCAGCCGGGAGATCCCGATCGTCGTGATCGACCCCGTCGCCTGACCCGAGAGCGGTCAAAGAGCGGTCAGAGGCCGGCCGGAGAGGGCCGGCCGCGTCAGTGCCCCAGTACCGCCATCGCCGCGTTGTGACCGGGGACCCCGCTGACGCCGCCGCCCCGGACCGCCCCCGCACCACACAGCAGCACGTTGCGGTGGGCGGTCTCCACGCCCCATCGGCCGCCCCCGTCCGAGTACGGCCAGGACAGGTCGCGGTGGAAGATGTGGCCGCCGGGCAGGCGCAGTTCGCGCTCCAGGTCGAGCGGGGTCTTGGCCTCGATGCACGGGCGGCCGTCGGCGTCGAAGGCCAGGCAGTCGGTGAGCGGTTCGGCCAGGTGGGCGTCGAGCTGGGCGAGGGTGGCGGTGAGCAGTACCTCCCGCGCCCCCTGGTTGTCGTGTCCGAACAGCCGCGCCGGGGTGTGCAGTCCGAAGAGGGTCAGGGTCTGGTAGCCCTGCTCCGCCAGCTCGGGCCCCAGGATCGTCGGGTCCGTCAGCGAGTGGCAGTAGATCTCCGAAGGCGGTACGGAGGGCAGTTCGCCGGTGGCCGCCTGTGCGTAGGCCCGCGCGAGCTGCTCGTACCCCTCCGCGATGTGGAAGGTGCCGCCGAAGGCCTCGCGCGGGTCCACGGAGGCGTCGCGCAGCCGGGGCAGCCGCCGCAGCAGCATGTTGACCTTGAGCTGGGCTCCCTCGGCGGCAGGTGACGCGGGCTCCTCGCCGAGCAGTTCCGCCAGGGCCCGCGGCGAGGCGTTGACGAGCACCACCCGACCGGCCACCCGGCCCTCCCCCGTCGCCGTCCGGAAGGCCACCTCGGCCGGCGCCGTCGAACCGTCCGTGTCGATGCGCAGCACCTCGTGCCCGGTGGCGATCTCCGCCCCGGCCGCCCGCGCGGACGCCGCCAGCGCGTCGGTGAGCGCGCCCATGCCGCCGACCGGTACGTCCCAGTCTCCGGTGCCGCCGCCGATGACGTGGTAGAGGAAGCAGCGGTTCTGGGCCAGCCCGGGGTCGTGGGCGTCGGCGAAGGTGCCGATCAGGGCGTCGGTGAGGACGACCCCGCGTACCAGGTCGTCGGCGAACTCCCGCTCGACCGCCTGCCCGATCGGCTCCTCGAACAGCATCCGCCAGGCCGCTTCGTCGTCGACCCGCGCGCGCAGCTCCGCGCGCGTGGGCAGCGGCTCGGTCAGCGTCGGGAAGACCCGTTCGGCCACCCGCCCGGTGGTCCCGTAGAAGGCGCGCCAGCTCTCGTACTCCCGGTCCGAGCCGGTCAGCCGCGCGAAGGACTCCCGGGTGCGCGCCTCGCCGCCGCCGACCAGCAGCCCGCCGGGGCGACCGGCGCGCTCCACGGGGGTGTAGGAGGAGACCGTGCGCCGGCGGACCTCGAAGCTCAGCCCGAGCTCGCGCACGATCTTCGCCGGGAGCAGCGAGACGAGGTAGGAGTACCGGGAGAGGCGGGCGTCGACCCCCGCGAACGGCCGGGTGGACACGGCGGCCCCGCCGGTGTGGCCCAGCCGCTCCAGGACCAGCACCGAGCGGCCGGCCCGCGCCAGGTAGGCGGCCGCGACCAGGCCGTTGTGGCCGCCGCCCACGATCACCGCGTCGTACACGTCATGCCCGAAGCCCCGCGAGGTCGTCATGGCTCTTGGTAACACACCTGGCCGAGCCGCTCCAGACAGTGGGCCTCGTCGGCGTGGGCGGCGACCGTGTCGGGGTGGTCGTCGCCCAGGGACCGTTCGCGGATGCCGGACAGGTCCCGGTACACCGGCAGCGCCTCGTCCCAGCGGCCCAGCCGGCCGAGCCCGACCGCGAGTTCGCGGCGGCTGACCAGCGTGTCCGGGTGTTCGGCGCCGAGGGCGCGGGCCCGCGCCCCGGCCACCTGCCGGGCTTCGGCCACCGCTTCCTCCCAGCGGTCCAGGCGGCCGAGGTTCACCCCGAGGACGTGCCGGGCCCGCAGCGTCTCCGGGTCGGCGGCCCCGTAGGCGCGGGTGCGGTCGCGGACCAGGTCCCGGAACAGCTCCAGGGCCTCGGCCGAGCGGCCGGTCCGGCCGAGCGCGATACCGGCCTCGTACCGGGCGGCCAGCGTGTCGGGGTGGTCGCGGCCCAGCACCCGCTCCCGGACGGCCGCGATGTGCCGGAACGCCTCCAGGGCCTCCTCCCAGCGCTCCAGGCGGCCGAGCGCGTACGCCACCTCGTACCGGGTCAGCAGGGTGTCCGCGTGCTCCGCCCCCAGGACGGCCGCCCGGTCGGCGGCGACCCCGGCGGCGGCGGCGTGGGCCTCGGCGTAGCGGCCGAGGGCGCCGAGGGCGCAGGCCAGGTTGTGCCGGCAGCGCAGGGTGTCGGGGTGGATCCGGCCCACGGTCCGTTCGCGGGCGGCGAGCACCGCGCGGTAGCCGTCGTACGCCTCCTGGTGGCGGCCGAGCAGGCCCGTCTCGTACGCCGCCTCCTGCCGCGCGGCCAGGGTGTCGGCGTGGTCGGCGCCGAGCACGCGGGCCCGCCCGTCGGCCACGGCCGTGTACACGGCGAGGGCCTCCTCGGTGCGGCCGGCCCGGCTGAGGGCGAAGGCGCGGGTGTGGCCGGCGTCGAGCGCGGCGGGGCCCGTGGGGGCCGCGCCGGGGCCGCGCGGGAGCCCGTAGGCAGCCGTGAGCCGGGGGTCTTCGGCCGGACGCGGACGTACGACGACGGGCGCGGCCGGGGCCGCCGGGGCCGCCGGGGCCGCCGGGGCCGCCGGGGCCGCCGGCGAGGAAGCGGTCCCGCCTTCGGCCGCGGCGGAAGCCGCTGCGCCGGAGGACGGCCCGGAGGACGGCTCGCCGGAGGACGGTCCGGAGGAGGACGGCCCGGCCGATCCGGCCGCAGACCCGGCGGGCAGCGCGGCGCGGGCCGCCGACCCGGCGGGGAGCGCCGCGCGCGGCCCGGCCTGGGCTGCGGCGTGGAGCTCGCGGCTCGGGCGCACGGCCGTCCAGGAGCCGGTGAGGACGGCCCACTCCCCGCTCGCGGGACGGGCCTCGAGGCCGGCCTTGCGTCCGGCGGTGATCCCCCCTGCCCACGTGGGCAGCGGCGGGTGCGCGCCGGGTGCCACACCGGGGCCGAGCCGGGCCTCGACGAGCCTGCGGTGCAGGTGGCGGGCGTCGCCCGGCCGGTCATCGGGGCATTTGGCCAGCAGGTCGAGCACCAGCCGCTCGAAGTAGCCGGGCAGCTCGGGGCGGTGCTCGCGCAGCGGCACGGGCGCGGTGTCGCGGTGGCCGACCAGGACGGACCAGGAGTCGCCGAGGTCGAACGGCGGGGCTCCGGTGGCGATCTCGTAGAGGACGCAGCCGAGGGAGTAGAGGTCGCTGCGGTGGTCGACCTCGCCGCCCGCGATCTGCTCGGGCGACATGTAGTGCGGGGTGCCCATGGCCATGCCGCCGCCGGTCAGCTTCGCGGTGAACCCGATGTCCGCGGCCAGCCGGGCGATGCCGAAGTCGCAGATCTTCACCGTGCCGTCGGTGAGCCGCATGATGTTGGCGGGCTTCAAGTCGCGGTGGACGACGCCCTGGTCGTGGGTGTAGCCGAGGGCGGACGCCATCTGCTCGGCGATGTCGACGACCACGTCCACGGGGAGCGGACGCGCCTCGTTGTCCTCCAGCAACTGGCTGAGGTTGCGGCCTTCGAGCAGTTCCATGACGAGGTAGAGGGGGCCGCCGGACGCACTGTCGTCGCCGAAGTCGTGGACGACGGTGACGCCGCGGTGCTGGAGGGACGCGGCCACGCGCGCCTCGCGGCGGAACCGCTCGCGCAGCACCTGGGTGAAGTGGGCGTCCTGCTCGGGCCCGATCGGCTTGAGACATTTGACGGCGACGTGCCGGCCCAGCGACTCGTCGCGGGCCCTCCACACCTCGCCCATGCCGCCGCGGCCGATCAGATCGAGCGACCGGTACCGGCCATGGATCAGTCTGGACTCCGCCATGTCTTGAAGTCGCCCCCGTGTGTCGCCCGTGTGTCGTGCTACGCCCTCCCCGGCCGGTCCAGTATGGCCGCTGACGTACGCAGTGTGTACGGCGCGGGGCGGCTCCCGGGGCCCATGCGGCGCATCGCTTTCAAGATGTGACCTGGAGGCAGCTGCCAGCGCAGACCTGCGGGAATGCTGCGCAGCAGGCTACCGGTGAGACGCAGGCGTCGCGTGACGCTGCGCGGGGCCGGTGCGGGACGGCCGTACAGCTGGTGCGCGTACGCGGGGAGCGATCCGTAGGCGAGGGACGCGAGCGGGCGCCACACAAGGTTTCGGCCAGGGATCAGGAGGGGATGGACGGGCGGCCCGCACAGGAAGGCGTCGACGGCGTGGGCATCGGGGCCGGCGGCGAGCCGGGGGCGGACCCGCTCGAAATAGGCGGCCAGCTGCACGGTGTCGGCCGGCACCCCGGACGGGTCGAGTCCGACGAGGCGGGCGTTGACCCGGTTCTCCGCCACGTAGCGGTCCGCCTGGGCGGGGGTGAGGGGGACGCCGGAGCGGCGCAGGACGTGCAGGAAGCTGTCGATCTGGGCGCAGTGGATCCACAGGAGCAGCTCGGGGTCGTCCACCGGGAACCGCGCCCCGGTGACGGGATCCGTCGCGGACAGCATGCGGTGGATCTTGCGGACGCGGGCCCCGGCCAGCTCGGCGGCCTCGGTGGTGCCGTAGGTGACGGTGCCGACGAAGTCGGCGGTGCGCAGCAGCCGCCCCCAGGCGTCGCCCTTGCCGTTCGCCCCGCTGAGCGCGGCGCTGTTCTCCATCACCCCGCGGACCGCACGCGGGTGCAGGGCCTGGAGGTAGAGCGCGCGGACCCCGGCGATCCACATCATCGGGTCGCCGTGACACTGCCAGGTGACGGAGCCCGGTCCGTAGAGCCCCGGATCGGGTCCCCCCGTGGCGCCGGTGTCCCCCATGGCCCGCCCCCTCCTCCCGTACCCACCGCTCGGCCTGCCCTTCCAGCATTCCACCGGACGGCCCTCCGTACGCGCCACTAGGCTTTCCCGCCGGCGGACCGCACCCGCCCTCCCTCCGACGAGGAGCACGCGCATGCGCAGGGAAGCGGACAGGACAACGGGTACGGGCACAGGTGCGGACACCGGGCCGGGGCCAGGGCCGGAGCCGGGGCCAGGGCCGGGGGCGCCCGGCGGACAGCTCGACGGCATGGTCGCCGTGATCACGGGCGGCTCCGCCGGTATCGGGCTGGCCACCGCGCACCGCTTCGTCCGGGAGGGAGCCCGGGTCTTCATCACCGGCAGACGGCCGGATGAACTCGCCTCGGCGTCCCGGGAACTGGGCGCGGGCGCCGTCGCCGTACCCGGTGACGCCTCCCGCGTGGCGGACCTGGACCGGCTCTACGCGGCGGTCGCGGACGCGGGCTGCGGGGCCATCGACGTGCTGGTCGTCAATGCGGGCGGCGGACCGCCCGGCGGCTTCGCCGAGTTCACGGAGGAGCAGTTCGACGCGACCTCGGACCTGAACTTCCGGGGCGCCTTCTTCACGGTCCAGCGGGCCCTGCCGCTGCTGCGCGACGGCGCCTCGGTCGTCCTGCTGGGTTCGGCCGCCGGCTCCTCGGCGTCCACGCGGTACGGGGTGTACGCCGCCACGAAGGCGGCCGTACGGTCACTCGCGCGCAGCCTCGCGCTGGAGCTCGCGGGGCGCGGCATCCGGGTGAACACCCTCAGCCCGGGCCCGATCGACACCCCCGCCCTGGCCCAGGCGCCGGCCGCCGTACGCGAGCGGGCGACCGCCGGGGTCCCGCTCGGCCGGGCCGGGCGCCCCGAGGAGGTGGCCGCGGCGGCGCTGTTCCTGGCCTCGCGGGAGAGCAGCTTCGTCACCGGGGTCGAACTGTTCGTGGACGGCGGAGCCGGCCAGGTCTGAGGCCCCCGCGCGCGGAGCCGGGTCCACCCGTACCACCGGCAGGAGCACCCCTCGCGGGACGACCGCCGGCGGTACGGGTGGCTCTTCAGCCCGCGACCGGCGTGAACTCCACGAGCAGGGACGTGGGCCCGCGGGTGAAGACGCCCTCCGCGGCCGGGTCGTACCCCTGGGCCGGCCGGACGTCGGGCATGGCGTCGAGGAGCTGGTTGGTGGCGATCTCCACCTCGGCCTTGGCCAGCAGCGCGCCGACGCAGAAGTGCCGTCCGAGGGCGAACGCCAGGTGGTCCGCGGCCGCGGAGAAGGCGGTGGTCGCCGTGAGGTCGTCGCGGAAGAGGTCGAAGCGGTCCGGCTCCTCGTAGCGCCGGGGGTCGCGGTTGGCCGCGCCGATGAGGCAGGTGACCGTGGCGCCGGCCGGGACGGTGCCACCGCTCAGGGTCACGTCGACCGCGGCCTGCCGCATGATCATCTGGACGGGCGGGGTGTAGCGCAGGGTCTCCGCGAAGGCCCGGTCGATGAGTCCGCGGTCCTGCTGTACGGCGGCGAGCTGCTCGGGGTTGGCCAGGAGGTTCGCGAAGAGGCCGGCGATGGCCTTGTCGGTGGTTTCGGCGCCCGCCGTGAGCAGCAGGCTGCAGAACGCCTTGATGTCCTCGTCGCTCATGCTCACGCCGTCGACCTCGGCGGTGCAGAGCGCGGACAGCAGGTCGTCTCCGAGGTGTTCGCGCCGCCGGCTGATGACCGGCAGCATGTACGCGGCGAACTCGGCCTGGGCCCGGGTGCCCGCCGCGGCCTGCTCGGGGTCCGCGGACAGGTTGGCGACGAACGCCACGAAGGCCCGGTACCAGCCGCCGAGGGCCCGCTGGCCGGACCGGTCCAGTCCGAACATGTCGGCGATGACCGAGATGGGGAAGTGGGAGGCGAATCCGCTCACCAGGTCGACGGACCCGGTGTCGCGGAACGCGTCGATCAGCTCACGGGCGTTGCGCTCGATGACCGGGACGACCTTGTCGCGGAGCTCGTTGCCGCGGAAGGCCGGGACCACCAGGGCGCGCCGGGTGGCGTGTTCGCGGCCGCTCATCTGGAGCAGGGTCTTCCCGTGCACGGGCTCGGCCTGCCAGACGTAGTTGTCCGTGGTGAAGAGCGATTCCTTGTCCTTGAAGGCCCGCGCGACGTCCTCGTAGCGCGAGATGATCCAACTCTGCGTGCCCTCGTGCCAGATGAGGGGTGCGTGCTCCCGCATGGCCCGGTAGGCCGGGTAGGGGTTCTCGGCGAACTCCCGCGAGAGGATGTCCGGGACTTCGTGTGCGGCGGTCATGGAGTTCCCCCATCGGCTCGGCCTGGCGGCTGTCCTGAGGTGCCACGGGCCATCGCCACCGCGATGCCCGGTCGTGCTGCACAACGCTGTCTGCGAGCACCTTCCAGGAAACCGCACGCCGTCCGCCGCCGCCAGGGCCACGACGGGGCACACGCGTTCGTGCGCATACGTGCGCGTGCGCATGCGCGGGTACGCATGCGCACGACACGGTGAGGACACGTCAGCGGCGTACGCGGGGCATGCCCAGGCCGATCCACGAGATGATCTCGCGCTGGATCTCGTTGTTGCCGCCACCGAAGGTGAAGATGACCGCGCTGCGGTAGCCGCGCTCCAGTTCGCCGTGCAGGACCGCGCCCGCGGAACCGTCCTTGAGGGAGCCGGCCGCGCCGACCACCTCCATCAGCCAGGCGTACGCGTCCCGGCGCGCCTCGGAGCCGTAGACCTTGACGGCGGAGGCGTCCTGCGGGGTGAGGGTGCCGTCCTGGACGGCGTTGACCATCTGCCAGTTGAGCAGTTTCATCGCGTCCAGGCGGGCGTGGGTGCGGGCGAGGCGGCCGCGGACCCAGGAGAGGTCGATGACGCGGCGGCCGTCGGAGAGCTTGGTCTCGGCGGCCCAGCGCTGGACGTCGTGCAGGGCGCGGATGGCCATGGTGCCGTGGGCGGCGAGGGTGACGCGCTCGTGGTTGAGCTGGTTGGTGATCAGCCGCCAGCCCTTGTTCTCCTGGCCGACGCGGCGGCTCGCGGGGACGCGGATGTCCTCGTAGTAGCTGGCGGTGGTGTCGTGCGAGGCCAGGGTGTTGATGAGGGTGCAGGAGTAGCCGGGGTCGGAGGTCGGCACGAGGAGCATGGTGATGCCCTTGTGGGCGGGGGCGTCCGGGTCGGTGCGGACGGCGAGCCAGACCCAGTCGGCGGTGTCGCCGTTGGTGGTCCAGATCTTCTGCCCGTTGACCACGTAGGTGCCGGTCTCCTCGTCGCCCTCGCGCACGGCCTTGCACTTGAGGGCGGCGAGGTCGGTCCCCGCGTCCGGCTCGCTGTAGCCGATGGCGAAGTCGATCTCACCGGCGAGGATCCTGGGCAGGAAGTACGCCTTCTGCTCGTCGGTGCCGAACTGCATGATGGTCGGCCCGACCGTGTTGAGCGCCATCAGCGGGAGCGGTACGACGGCCTGCGCGGCCTCGTCGAAGAAGATGAACTGGTCCATGGGCGACATCCCGCGCCCGCCGTACTCCTCGGGCCAGCCGACCCCGAGCCAGCCGTCCGCGCCGAGCCGCCGGATCGTCTCCCGGTAGAAGCGCTTCTGCGCGGCCGGGTCCTCGTACCTGGCGTAGACGTCCTCGGGTACCAGTTCGGCGAAGTAGGCGCGCAGCTCGGTGCGCAACTGCTGCTGCTCGGGCGTGTATTCGAGGTGCACGGCCCCTCCGGGTCTCTCGTGGCTCAGGGTCTCGCGGTCGTCCACCGTCACCGCGGGGGGCAGACTAGAACCTGTTCCAAGAATCCGGAAGGGTCGGCGGGGACGTCTCCCGCGGACCGCGGCTCAGCCGTAGAAGAAGACGTAGTCGAAGTACACGAGGTCGCGTATTCCGTCGAAACAGAACGTGCCCGTCGGCACGACGTTCAGACCCTCCTCGAGCGCGCGCTTGTCGTACGTGTCGCTCTGCCGCCAGGCCGCAGCGGACGGGACGTACGGCTTCAGCTTCCCGGGCAGGGTGGACAGCGCCGTGCCCTCGAACTGGTGGGCGGGATCGCGCAGGATGCGGTTCGCGGTGCCGGGCTTGAGGTGTGCGATCCCGACGAGGCGCACCCGGGTCTCCGGGCCCGGTACGGTCAGCCGTTCGCTGTCGGACTCGTCGATGTTGTATCCGAGCCAGTGCGCATCGGACAGGTCGCCCAGCGCGGTCCAGAAGCGGCGGTTGAGCGGAGCGAGGTCGGTGCGCACCTTCTCGCCGTCCTCCCCCGCGGGCCAGAACGCGTAGCCGAGCCCGCCCCCGAGGAGGAGCAGCGGGGCCCCCGCTTTCAGAAGGAACCGCCGTCTGTTGGTGTGACCCCGCTGCGTGTCCATCAAGCCCCCCGGTACCCGTTCGGTCAGTTCAGGGCGCTGATCATAGCGGTGGCCGTCGCCGTCATCGCCTCCCTTGCGGCGGTCAAATACGGGCGCGGATCCGCCGGGGTCAAATGGGTGCGAATGGCCTGTGTCATCGCCACGTTGAGCGCGGTGCCGATGTTGACCTTCCGGATGCCGCCGGCGACGGCCGCCGCGAGTTCCGTGTCCGGCAGACCGGAGGATCCGTGCAGGACGAGCGGCACGTCGACCGTCTTGGCCAGACGTCCGAGCAGTGCGTGGTCCAGCGCGGCCGTCCGGCTGGTCATGGCGTGGCTGCTGCCGATCGCCACGGCCAGCGCGTCCACTCCGGAGTCGGCGACGAACCGCCGCGCCTCGTCGGGGTCGGTACGGGCGCCGGGTGCGTGCGGGTCCAGCGGCGCGGCCCCGTTCTTCCCGCCGACCTCGCCCAGCTCGGCCTCGATCCAGAGGCCGTTGACGTGCGCCCAGTCGGCGGCCGAGCGGGTGGCCTCCAGGTTCTCGGCGTACGGGAGGTGCGCGGCGTCGTACATGACCGAGCTGAATCCGGCGTCGACGGCCTGGCGGAGCAGTTCGGAGCTCTTGACGTGGTCCAGGTGCAGGCCGACGGGGACCCCGGCGGCCTCGGCGACGGCGACGGCCGCGCGGGCGATCGGCAGCATCCGCCCGCCCCGGAACTTGACCGCGTTCTCGCTCAGTTGGAGGACGACGGGAAGTCCGGCCGACTCGGCGCCCGCGACGACCGCTTCGGCGTGCTCCAGCGTGATGATGTTGAAGGCGGCGACGGCGCGGCCCTGGGCGGCGGCCTCCAGGACCAGTCCGCCGGCGGAGACCAGGCTCATCGGACCGCCTCCTCGCCCGTGGTGAGGATGACCGAGCGGGTCAGGTTGCGCGGTGCGTCCGGGTCGAGCCCCTGGTGGGCGGCGACGGCAACGGCCAGGCGGTGTACGCGGACCAGCTCGGCGAGCGGGTCGAGGTGCCCGGCGACCCACTGGGCTCCGGTCCCCCGGACCTGATCGGCGAGGCCCTCGGGGGCGTCGCCGAGCGACCAGGTGACGGTGCCGGGCGCGGAGACGCTGATGGGTCCGTGCCGGTACTCCATGGCCGGGTAGGACTCGGCCCAGGCCAGGGAGGCTTCGCGCATCTTCAGCGCGGCCTCGTTGGCGAGTCCGACGCTCCAGCCGCGCCCCAGGAAGGTGAACTGGCCCCGGGTCTCCAGCTCGGCGGGCAGCGGTTCGGCGAGCGCGGCGCGCCCGTCGGCGACGACGGACGGGCTGTGCAGGCCGACGTGGGCGCGCAGCAGGGTGAGGGCGGTGGTGGCGAAGCGGGTCTGCACGACGGACCGCTCGTCCGCGAAGTCCAGGACGACGAGCTCGTCGGCGAGGGTGATCACGGGAGTGGCCGGGTCCCCGATGACGGCGGTGGTGGGCACTCCCGCGTCGCGCAGACCGGCCAGCAGGTCGAGCACCTCGGTGGTGGTCCCGGACCGGGTCAGCGCGATGACCCGGTCGTAGCGCCGGTGCCGGGGGAACTCGGAGGCGGGGAAGGCGTCGGTTTCGCCCGCTCCGGCCTCCTCGCGCAGTACGGCGGCGGCCTGGGCCATGTAGTACGAGGTCCCGCATCCGACGATGGCGGTGCGCTCCCCGGGCTGCGGCAGCGCGGCCCGGCGCTCCGGGGCCAGTGCGGCGGCCCGCTCCCAGCATGCGGGCTGCGTGCCCAACTCGTACGCGACATGGCTCATGGCGGCTCCCTGGCGTGGTGCGTGGACCTGACTACACGAATGCGTGTTCTTGCAAGATAGTGCCGACTTTCGCGCAACTTCAAGCATTCTCTGGATGATCCCCTGCGTTAGTGTCGAGGCGTAGGCCAGGAGAGACCATCGACACGAACAATCAGGCGAAGATCGAAGCCAAGACCGAAGGGGCGGCCGATGACCCGCAAGGAACGCTGGCAGACACTGCTGGACCTGCTGGTGGAGCGGGGCGAGCTGGAGGTGGAGCCCGCGGCCGAGGCCCTCGGCGTGTCCGCCGCCACGATCCGGCGCGACCTCGACCAGCTCGCCGAGCAGCAGCTGCTGGTCCGCACGCGCGGCGGAGCCGTCCTGCACGGGGTCTCCTACGAACTCCCCCTGCGCTACCGCACCTCGCGCCGGGCCGCCGAGAAGCGCCGCATCAGCGAGACCGTCGCGGCGCTGATCGTCCCCGGTGAGGTGATCGGGCTGACCGGCGGCACCACGACCACCGAGGTGGCGCGGGCGCTGGCGGCCCGCGCCGACCTCGCCACCGGCTCCCCCGCGCTCACCGTGGTCACCAACGCCCTGAACATCGCGGGAGAGCTGGTCATCAGACCGCAGTTCAAGATCGTGCTGACGGGCGGCGTGGCCCGGCCCCAGTCCTACGAGCTCACCGGCCCGCTGGCGATGGAGGTGCTCGGCCAGCTCTCCGTGGACACCGCCGTCGTCGGAGTGGACGCCTTCGACCCGGCCGACGGCGCCGCCACCCGCCACGAGGACGAGGCCGCCATGAACCGGCTGCTCTGCGAGCGGGCCCGCCGCGTGGTGATCGCGGCCGACTCCAGCAAGCTGGGCGTCCGCGCCTTCGCCCGCATCGTGGCCACCGACGCCGTGGACGTCCTGGTGACGGACACCGGCCTGTCCCCGTCGGTCGCCCAGGCCTTCGAGGCGGCGGGCGTGGAGGTCATCCGCACCTGAACGGCACCCCGCCCGGCGTCGACCCACCCCGGAGCCCCTCCCTCCACCCCGGAGCCCCTCCCCGCCGGGCGGAACCCCGCCCGTGGGCTGCCCCCGCGGGCAGAACCCCACCCCTACTGCTCCCCGCCGCCCGCCGGTCCAGGCCCCCGCTGCTGCTGTCCACCGGGCAACGATCCGGACCCGAGCGGCTGCCCCCCGCCGGGCGGAGCCATCGGGAGCCGCACACGCAGCAGGACGCCCCGGGGCAGCGCGACGGCCTCGGCCCGGGCGGGGCCAGGCAGGGCGGGGCCATGCCCAGGGGGCAACAAGGGGGAGCCGGTGGTCGGTTCGGGCGGGGGGGCGGGTCCGGGCCGCCGCGGGCGGGCCGGTCTCCGGGCGGTCGTACCCGCGGGTTCGTCCTCCCCCGCACCGGCCAGGGGCGCGGGCGGGGTGCGGAGTGGCCTCAGTGCGCCGGGAGGCGGCCCGCCTCGCGGGCCAGGGCCGCCAGGACCGGGGCGATCAACGGATGCGTCTCGGCACCTCGCCGGGTGGCGGCGAAGACGCGGCGGGTCGCCGCCGGGCCGGACACGGGCCGGACCCGGACCTCCTTGAGGTCCATGCCGCGCAGCGCCGAGCGGGGCACCAGGGCGACACCCGCGCCCGCGCCGACCAGGGCGACCACGGCCCGGAAGTCGTCGGAAGAGTGCACCAGCCGGGGCTGGAAGCCCGCGAGTTCGCAGGCGAGCTGCATCACGTCGTGGCAGGGGTTGCCCGGGTACTGGCCCACCCAGTCCGCGTCCGAAAGGTCGGCCAGCGGCACCTCGGGCAGGTCGCCGAGGGGGTGCCCGGCGGGCAGGACCGCGTCGAAGGGTTCCGCGTACAGCGGGAGCACGGACAGCCGGCCGTCGCCGGCGCCCGGGGCACCCCGGTACTCCACCGCGAGCGCCACGTCCGCCTCGCCGTCGAGCAGCAGCGGCAGGCTCTGGTCCCCCTCCGCGTCGCGTACGCGCAACCGGATCCCGGGGTGGTCGACAGCGAGCCGGGAGATCGCCGGGGCCAGGACCTCGGCGATCCCGGTGGCGAAGGCGGCCACGGTGACGGCGCCCGCCGAACCGCCCGCGTAGGCGGCGAGCTCGGCCTCGGCCCGCTCCAGCTGCGCCAGCACCTCGTGAGCGTGCCCGAGCAGGATCTCACCGGCCGCGGTGAGCCGTACGCCCCGGCCGCTACGGGTCAGCAGTGCGTGCCCCGTCTCCTGCTCCAGCGCCGCGAGCTGCTGGGAGACGGCGGAGGGGGTGAGGTACAGGGCTGCGGCCGCGGCGGTCACCGTACGGTGGTCCGCCACGGCCCGCAGGATGCGCAGCCGGCGGGGGTCGATCACCCTGCCATTCTCGCAGCCCGCAGGCCCTGAGCGGGCCGCACGACGGGCACGCGCCGCCCCCGCCGCCGCCCGTACCCGGACCGCACGGGCACACGGCCCGAACCCACGGTCCGGCCGAAGCCCCCTCCCGACCGGTCCGCCCCGCCCCGCCAGTCACGACCGAGCGTCCACAGCCCCGCGATCACGGCCGGGCGGGCACAGCCAGGCGGGCACAGCCCCGGCAACCATCACCCAGCGCACACCCCCCAGGCACAGCCCGCCCGCCCCGTAGCCCGCGCGGGCCCGGGCCGGGAAGTGCTGACCCCGCCCGGGTGCGTGGACCGGGCGGGGTGGGCGGGGGTTCGGGCCGAGGTCAGGCCTTGGCGGCCGTCAGGGCCGCGCGGGCGTCCGTGAAGGCCGCCACCGCGCGCTCCACGTCGGCCGTCGAGTGGGCGGCCGAGAGCTGCACGCGGATCCGCGCCGCGCCCATCGGCACCACCGGGTAGGAGAAGCCGATCACGTAGACCCCGCGCTCCAGCAGGAGCTCCGCCATCTTGGCGGCCTCCGCCGCGTCGCCGATCATCACCGGGGCGATGGCGTGGTCTCCGGGCAGGATCTCGAAGCCGGCCTCGGTCATCTTCGTACGGAAGAGCGAGGTGTTCGCGGCGAGCTGCTCCCGCAGGTCACCCGCCGACTCCAGCAGGTCGAGGACCTTCAGGGAGGCGGCCGCGATGACCGGGGCGAGGGAGTTGGAGAAGAGGTACGGACGCGAGCGCTGGCGCAGCAGCTCGACGATCTCGGCGCGCGCGGCGACGTAGCCGCCGGAGGCTCCGCCCAGCGCCTTGCCGAGGGTGCCGGTGATGATGTCCACCCGGTCCATCACCCCGTGCAGTTCGGGGGTGCCGCGGCCGCCGGGGCCGACGAAGCCGACGGCGTGCGAGTCGTCGACCATGACCATGGCGTCGTAGCGGTCCGCGAGGTCGCAGATCTCCGCGAGCGGGGCGACGTAGCCGTCCATGGAGAACACGCCGTCGGTGACGATGAGCTTGCGGCGGGCACCGCCCTCGGCGGCCTCCTTGAGCCGGGTCTCGAGCTCCGCCATGTCGCGGTTGGCGTAGCGGAACCGGCGGGCCTTGGACAGGCGGATGCCGTCGATGATCGAGGCGTGGTTGAGGGCGTCGGAGATGACCGCGTCCTCGGGGCCGAGGATGGTCTCGAAGACTCCGCCGTTGGCGTCGAAGCAGGAGGAGTAGAGGATCGTGTCCTCTTGGCCGAGGAAGGCGGAGAGCCGCGCCTCCAGCTCCTTGTGCACCTCCTGCGTACCGCAGATGAACCGTACGGAGGCCATTCCGTAGCCCCAGCGGTCCAGGGCCTCCTTCGCGGCGGTGACGACCTCGGGGTGGTCCGCGAGACCGAGGTAGTTGTTGGCGCAGAAGTTCAGGACCTCACCTGCGGCGCCGCCCGAGGTCACGGCGACGGCGGCGTTCTGCGGGGTGCCGATGACGCGCTCCGGCTTGTGCAGGCCTGCGGCGCGGATCTCGTCGAGGGTGGTGCGGAGGTCATCGCGGACGGTCTCGAACATGTGCGGTGCTCTCTTTCTGCTGGTGCGGCGGAAGGAGGAGGGGCCGGGCCCCGCGGAGGGGGGAGGGTGATGCGGGGCCCGGCCGGAGGGAAATGGTCTGTGGGGCCGCGGGCGCCGTTACGCCTGCGACCAGTCCAGGATGATCTTGCCGCTGCGGGCGGTCGCCGCCTCGTCGAACGCGGCCTCGAAGTCCCCGTAGGCGTACCGGCCGGTGATGACGGGGCTGAGGTCGAGCCCGCCCTCCAGCAGCACGGTCATCGCGTACCAGGTCTCGAACATCTCGCGGCCGTAGATGCCCTTGATCGTGATCATCGAGGTGACGACCTTGGCCCAGTCGACCGCGAAGTCCTGCGCCGGCAGGCCCAGCATCGCGATCCGGCCGCCGTGCGTCATGTTGTCGATCATGTCGCGCATGGCCTCGCCGCGGCCGGACATCTCCAGGCCGACGTCGAAGCCCTCGCGCAGGCCCAGCTGCGCCTGCGCGTCGGCGATCGTCGCCTTCGAGACGTCCAGGGCGAGCGTGGCGCCCGCCTTGCGGGCGATCTCCAGACGCTCCGGGCTGACGTCGGTGATGACCACGTTGCGCGCTCCCGCGTGCCGGGCCACGGCCGCCGCCATGATCCCGATCGGGCCCGCGCCGGTGATCAGCACGTCCTCGCCGACCAGCGGGAAGGAGAGCGCGGTGTGCACGGCGTTGCCGAACGGGTCGAAGATCGCCGCGACGTCGAGGTCGACCTTGGTCCGGTGCACCCACACGTTCTGCGCGGGCAGCACCACGTACTCGGCGAACGCGCCGTCGCGTCCGACCCCGAGGCCGATCGTGCTGCGGCACAGGTGGCGGCGGCCGGCCAGGCAGTTGCGGCACGTTCCGCAGACCAGGTGGCCCTCGCCGCTGACCAGCGCGCCGACCTCGATGCCGGTGACGCCCGCGCCGAGCGCGGCCACCTCTCCGACGAACTCGTGGCCGAGCACGAGCGGGGTCTTGACGGCGCCCTGCGCCCAGCCGTCCCAGGAGCGGATGTGCAGGTCCGTTCCGCAGATGCCGGTGCGCAGCACCTTGATCAGCACGTCGCCGGGGCCGTACTCGGGCTCGGGAACGTCCATCAGCCACAGCCCGGGCTCGGCCTTGTGCTTGACGAGTGCCTTCATGGGGGTGGCTCCAGGCATGCGGAAGGGAGGGCTACGGGGCGCGGGGGCCCGGCAGCGTTCGGACGGTCACCAATCTGCCGACCTGCGGGTGATCAGTCCATCGAGGATTTCTTAAGCGGGTCCACAGCCCAGCTTCACGCCTATGCTCCTGGGGTGACGGGCAGGGGCCGGGGAGTGGGCCGGGGCGGGAATGGGGAGGTGAGGGGCGTGCCGAGTCTGCGCAGCAGGGCGCTTTCGGTCGCGCTGATCGCGGCGGGACGGCGAAGACGGTTCGGCAGCGCGGAGGCGGTCCGCACCCGGGTGGCCGAGTCGGCCCGGCGGCCCGCGTCCCATCTGCCGCCGCGCTCGCTCGGCCGGGTCGCGGAGGTCTCCCGGACCTTCGTCGGGGCCTGGCCGGTGTACGACGTCTCGCCGCTCGGAGCCGAGCCGGCCGCGCGGGTGCTGTACGTGCACGGCGGCGGGTACATCAACGAACTGGTCCGGCCCCACTGGGCGCTGATCCGGACCCTGGTCACGCAGGCGCACGCCCGGGTCGTCGTACCGGCGTACATCCTCGCCCCGCGCGGAACCGCGGACCGGACCGTCCCGGTCGCCGCCGACCTGCTCAGCGGGCTGATCGCGAGCGGTGGGGACGGCGACGGCGGCACGGTGCTCATCGGGGATTCCGCGGGCGCCGGGCTGGCGCTGGCGGCGGCCCAGCGGCTGCGCGAGCGCACCGGGGCGCAGCCCTCCCGGATCGTGCTGATCTCCCCCTGGCTGGACGTGTCCATGAGCCATCCCGACCAGGAGGCCATCGAGGCGGGCGACCCGATGCTGGCCCGCCCCGGGCTGCGGGAGGCCGGGCGGCTGTACGCGGGCAACCTGACGGCCGACGACCCCCGGGTGAGCCCGCTGTACGGGTCGTTCGCGGGGCTGGCCCCGATGACGGTGTTCACGGGCACCCGGGACGTCCTGACGACGGACAGCCGCGAGCTCCTGAACCGGGCGCGGGCGGCCGGCGCCGAGGTGGAGTTCCACGAGGAGCCGGGGCTGCCGCACGTGTATCCGCTGCTGCCCCTCCCGGAGGGCAGGGCGGCCCGCGACCGGATCGTGGAGCTGGTCCGCGCGGCGGCGTCGGAGGCCTGAGCCGCCCGAAGCCGGGCGGCCGGGGGCACGCGGACCGACCGGACCGCCACCGCCGGGGCGCGCGGGCCCGCCCGGTCGGTGCCGTCAGGCCATGCAGTTCATCAGGGAGCCGACGGGGGCCGTGCGGTAGCGGGCCCAGTACGTCTCGTCCCGGACCGCGCAGGCCGGCGGGGTCCGGGTCGGCTGCCAGGTGACGGTGGCGAAGCCCGCGTCGGCGGCGGCCTCGGCGAAGTCGGCGTGGGCCCATTCGCGGCACTCGAAGGGGATCGGCGGGTCGGTCTCAAGCCGGGCCCGCAGCAGGGGTGCGTCGCCGCCCGGAGCCCGCTCGACGACGCTGATCCCGTACGGCTCCCAGTCCGCGTACGGGAAGGCGCCGGGGTTCGGCACGATGGCCAGGAGCCGCCCGCCGGGGCGCAGGTTGGCGCGTACCGCCCGGAACATGGCGTGCAGGGCCGTCCGGTCGTGGGCCTGGTTGAACAGGTACACGGCGGTGGCCAGGTCGAACGGGCCCAGCGCGGGCAGGCCGACCGTGTCCGCGACGACGTACTCGACCCCGTGCCCGGGCTCTCCCCCGCTCTCCCGGGCCCGGCGGATGCGTTCGGGGCAGCTGTCGACGCCGACCGTCCGGCGGGCTCCGCCGCTCGCCAGCATCCGGGTGGTGGTGCCGTGTCCGCAGGCCACGTCGAGGGTGTCGAGGCCGCGGACCCCGCCGAGGGCGTCCAGCGCCGTGCGCAGGGTGAAGGCGTCGGCGACCGAGAAGGCCGGCGGGGGCGTTGACGTGTCGTACTGCTGTCGCATGTGCGCAAGCCTGCCCGTACGGCGCCGCCCGGGGACGGTCCCGGCGCCGGACCTCCCCCGGACGGGGGAGGCGTTCGGGTCAGTCCGTACGGCGTACGGGGCGTTCGGGGCGTACGCGACCGGGTGGCCCGGGGCCTCAGGGGCGCGCGGGATCCGCCGGGCGTACGGGGCTCAGCCCCACCAGCACCGGCCGTGCGGACGCATAGCCGGCGGGGCAGGTGGTGCAGGAGCGCGAGGCGAAGAAGCAGCCCGAGCAGTCGGGGGCGCCGATCTCCTCGCGGGTCAGGCGTCCCTTGCGGACCCAGTACGCGGCGAGGTCGGCCGCCTCGGCCCGGCCGATGCCCAGCCGGTCGGCGATCTGTGCGAGCCCCTCGCCGGGGGCGGCCTCCTCGAAGGCGTGCAGCAGCCTGCGCAACGGGCCGGGCTCGTTCGCCGCGGCACCGCGGAGCGTCCCGCTCACCACACCAGCCTCGCGATCTGGAAGACGCCCGTGGCCAGCAGCCAGGCCGCCGCCAGTTGGATGCCGAAGCCGATGACGGTCAGCCGGGTGCCGATCGCCGCCCGTTGCGCGGCCAGGGCGGCCATGCACGGGGTGTAGGCGAGGACGAACACCAGGAAGGCCAGTGCCGCGGCCTCCTGGTGGCCGCCGGAGGATTCCCCGAAGGTGGCGTGCAGGCTCGAGGTGAGCTTCGGGTCGCCGTCCTCCCCGGCCGAGTAGGTCTGGGCGAGGGTGGAGACCACTCCCTCCTTGGCGATCAGCCCGGTGCCGAGCGCGGCCGTGGCGTGCCAGTCGCCGAAGCCGGCCGGGGCCACGAGGGGCGCGGTCGCGCGGGTCACCGTACCGAAGACGCTCTGTTCGACGTCGACCTCGCCGAACCCGCCGTGGCCGGCGCCGGCCGGGAGGGCCATCAGCAGCCAGACCGCCGCCGCGGTGGCCACGATGATGCCGCCGGCGGTGCGCAGGAACGCGGAGAGCTTCTGCCAGACCTGTGCGCCGGTGACGCGCAGGGTGGGCAGCCGGTACGGGGGCAGCTCCAGGACGAGCGGTTCCTCCTTCATGTCCTTGAAGAGCAGGGGCCGCAGGATCAGGCCCATGAGGACCACCAGCAGCACGGAGGCGACGTAGAGGAAGAAGACGACGGTGCCGGAGTTCGAGCCGAAGAAGACGCCCGCGATCATCACGTAGACGGCGAGGCGTGCGGTGCAGCTCATGTACGGGATGAGCAGGCCGACCAGCAGCCGGTGTGAGCGGCGGTTGAGGATCCGGGTGCCGGCGAAGGCGGGCACGTTGCAGCCGAAGCCGACGACGAGCGGCAGGAAGGCCCGGCCGGGCAGCCGCAGGGTGCGCATCAGGCGGTCGGCGACGAAGGCGGCTCGGGCGAAGTAGCCGGAGTCCTCCAGCAGCGCCAGCAGCAGGAACATGATGATCATCAACGGGACGAAGGTGAGCAGCTGTCCCACCCCGTTGATCAGGCCGTCGACCAGCAGGCCGGTCAGCCAGCCGGGTGCGTGGACGGCTTCCAGGAGCCGGTCGGCCCCGCTGCTGACGGGTCCGGAGACGAAGTCGCCGAGGCCGTCCTGGAGGGGTTTGGCCAGGACGGTGGTGGCCTGGAAGACGCCCCACATCACGGCGAGGAAGAACGGGATGCCGAAGACGCGGGACAGCAGCAGCCGGTCCACCCGGTCGGTGAGGGTGGGCCGGGCTCCCGCCGGACGGGGCGCCGCGCGTTCGATGACGCCGTGCGCCCAGGCGTAGCGGGCCTCGGCGACGAGGAGTTCGGCGTCGGTGTCCGCGTCCCCGGCCGCCGCGGCGAGCCGGTCGGCGGCCGCCCGAGCCCCCTCGGCCAGAGCGGGAGGGCACTGGAGCGGCTCCTGCGCGCAGAGCAGGCTGACGGCCAGCCACCGCGCGGGGTGCGCGCTCTGCGCCCGGGCCTGCTCCACGAGGGCGGCCAGCTCTCCGGCCACCGGCGACCCGGCCGCCCAGCCGGTGGCCCGCACCAGCGGCGTCCGCTCCGTGTCCAGCAGGTCGCAGACGGCGTCGGCGAGCAGGTCCAGGCCGGTCCCGCCGCGCCCCTCCACGGGTACGACGGGCAGCGCGAGCTCGCGGGCCAGCGCGTCCGGGTCGGGGGCCGCGCCGCGCCGGGCGGCGACGTCGGTCATGGTGAGGGCGACCACGACGGGGATGTCGGTGTCGAGGAGCTGCGAGAGCAGGTACAGGTTGCGGGCCGGGTTGGCCGCGTCGAGGGCGAAGACCACCGCGTCGGGCCGCTCCCCCTGCGGCGCGGTCAGCACGTCGCACACCAGCGCCTCGTCCGGGGAGTCGGGCAGCAGGCTGTAGGAGCCGGGCAGGTCGGCGACGCGCAGGCGGCGGCCGGCGGGCGTGCGCCAGTCGCCCTGGGCGACGGAGACGGTCTTGCCCGGCCAGTTGCCGACGCGCTGGTGGGCGCCGGTGAGGGCGTTGAAGAGGGTCGACTTGCCGACATTGGGGTTGCCGACGAGGGCCACGAACGGCGCGGTGGTCCCCCGCTCCAGCAGCGCCGTCGCCGCCGTCGCCGCGCCCTCGGTGCCGTGACAGCTCATCGGCCCCACCTCAGCCGGCCGGCGGTACGGGAGTCCAGCGCGACCCGGGCGTCGCCGAGCCCGACGAGCAGGCCCCCGGTGGCGCCCCTGGCGATCACGGTGACATCGGCGCCCGGCACGAAGCCGAACTCCAGGAGCCGGCGCCGGCTTCCGCCGGCCTGACCGGGGTCGATCCCCGTGATGCGTACGGTCGTCCCGGGACGGCTGTCGTTGAGCGACGGCACCGGACCTCCTTCTTCGACTCCACTTGGGCCGTCTCTTTCGGATCTTGTCGGCCCGGCAAGATCCGAAAGAGACGGCTTAGGCAAACCTAAGCAATCGGAGGCGGTCTGCCATCCGGGCAAAGTCCCTGATCCACAGGGCCTTTCAGCCCCCTGGTCCCGGCCCGCCCTCGGCCGTTCGGCCGATTCCGGACCGGGCGTCGGGGGTTCCGCCGCCGCCCCGGTGCGCAGTCGGCCCCTACCCCTGCGCCCCCGCCGGCATCAGCGCGCGGGCGCAGTCGCGCAGCCAGGCGTGCGCGGGATCGGCGTCGTGGCGCGGGTGCCAGGCCATGCCGAAGGGCAGCGGCGGCAGTTCGAGGGGGATCTCGAAGACCTCCAGCCCCAACTGCTCGGCGAGCGGCGCGGCCTGGCCGGTGATCAGGCCCACGAGGTCGGTCTCGCGGAGCACGAAGAGGGACGTCGGGAAGGTGCCGACGCTTCCCACCACCCGCCGGGTGAGCCCCAGTCCGGCGAGTGCGGTGTCCACCGGGCCCTCGAGCCGGCCGCGTCGGGAGGCGATCAGATGCTGGGCGGCGGCGAACCGGCGCGCGGTGAGCCGCCCGCGCAGCAGCGGGTGCCCGGAGCGTGCGACGGCCATCATGTGCTCGTCGGCGAGGTGTTCGGTCCGCACCTCCGGCGAACGCGCGTCGATCATGCCGAGTTCCAGGTCGGCCACGCCCTCGCGCAGCGCGGGCACGTCGATGTGGCTCTCCGCCAGGAAGCGCAGCCGCACCCCCGGCGCCTCCAGGGCGACCCTGCCGAAGAGGGCGGCGCCGCAGACGGCGGTGAAGGATTCGTTGGCCAGCACGGTGAAGGTGCGGGTCAGGGTCGACAGGTCCAGCCGGCCGCCGGCCAGGAAGAGCGCGCGGGCCCGTTCCACGACGGCCCTGACCTCGCCCTGGACGGCCAGGGCGTGCGGGGTGGGAACCATGGTGCGCCCGGCGCGGACCAGGACGGGATCGCCGAGCGCCTTGCGGATCCGGCCGAGGGTGCGGCTCATCGCGGGCTCGGACAGGTGCAGGCGGGCGGCGGCCCGGGACACGCTCGACTCCTCGAGGAGGACGTCCAGGGCGACGAGGAGGTTCAGATCGAGGCCGGAGGCGGCGGATTGCGTCACGCGCATGGATCCCTTGCATAACTTGCACTGGAAAGCAGGTCACGCCAACCCTACGGTGAGAGCACACCCCGACCGCCCACCGACTCCGAGGAGGAGCCGTGCTCCGCCGTGCCCTCAAGCGGGAACCGACCGCAGACCCCGATCCCACCGCCGGCCCCACGGCCGGTCCCGAACCCACGGCCGGCCCCGGCCCCACCGGTGCCCCCGCGCTCACCCGCGCCGCGCTGCTGGTGCTGTGCGCCTGCGTCCTGGTCGCCCAGGGCATGGTCGCGGCCGTCAACCTGCTGATCCCGCAGCTCGCCGCCTCCGGGCTGCACCCCACCTCCGGGCAACTGCTGTGGTCCGTCGACGCGTACGTCATCGTCTTCGCCGCGCTGCTGATCCCGGCCGGCGCCCTCGGTGACCGCTACGGCCGCAAGGGCGCCCTGCTGGCCGGGCTCGCCCTGTTCGCCGCGGGCGGGGCGCTCAGCGCGCTCGCCACCGGCCCGGCCGTGCTGATCGCCGGACGCGGGCTGTGCGGGGCCGGTGCGGCCCTGATCATGCCCGCCACGATGTCGGTCCTGGTCCACCTCTCCCCGCCGGAGCTGCGGGGCCGGGCACTGGCCACCTGGACGCTGGCCGCGGGCCTCGGGGGCCTGGCGGGCAACGTCGGCGGCGGTCTGGCCGGGGAGTTCCTGACCTGGCGGGCCCTGTTCTGGGGCGTGGTCCCGCTGGGCGCGCTGCTCGCGCTCGCGGTGGCCCGCACGGTACCCCGTACGCCCGCGCGCGCCGACGCCGCCGTCGACCCGGCGGGGGCGGCCCTGCTCGCGGGGGCACTCTTCGCAGTGGTCTACGCGATCATCGAGGGGCCCTCGTACGGCTGGGGATCGGTGCGCGTCCTGGGCGCCTTCGGCGCGGGCGCGGCGCTGCTGGCCGCCTTCACCGGCCACGCGCTGCGCGCCGCCCGCCCGCTGCTGGACCCGCGGATCTTCGCCTCGCGCAAGCTGCGCGCCGGGGCGCTCGGGATCGGCGCCGCCTTCTTCGGGCTGTTCTCCCTGTTCTTCGTCAACGCCCAGTACCTCCAGTACGCCAAGGGCTTCTCCCCCGCGCAGACGGGCTTCGCGATCGTTCCGCTGACCATCGGCATGGCGCTGGTGCCCCGGTTCGGGGCCCGGCTCCAGGAGCGCACCGGGCCGCGGCTGCCCGTCGGGGCCGGGCTCGGCCTGATCGGCGGTGGCCTGCTGCTGGTGTCCACCGCCGACGCGAGCACCCCGTACGCCCTCTACGCCCTCTACCTGCTGGTGCTGTCGGTCGGCACCGGGCTGTGCGCGCCCGCGCTGACGCTGACCGTGGTGGCCGAGCTGCCCGCGCACCAGGCGGGCCTGGGCTCGGGCCTGAACACCGCGGCCCGCGAGATCGGCGCGGCCCTCGGGGTGGCGGTGGTCGGCACGGTGCTGGCCTCCCGCTTCCACGGGGTGCCGCACGAGGCCGCGCAGGTCACGGCCTTCACCGACGCCATGGGGACGGCGCTGCGCACGGTGTCCGCGGTCCTGCTGATGGCGGCGGTCGCGGTGGTGGCGGGCTACCGGGACCGCGCCCCGGCCGGTACGGTCCGGCAGCCGGACGGGGCGTGCGCGGACACCTCCCCGGGGGCATCCTGAAGGGGTGACGGCGAGACCGGAGACCGGCGGCCCCGTCACCGACGCCACGGCCCGGGTGCTCGCGCGGGCCGCTCTCGATGCCGTGGGGGCCGCCGGCGGGTACGCGGGCGGGGTCTACCTGCGCTCCGGCACCGAGGGGCTGCTGCGGATGGCGGCCCTGACCGGGATCCCCGGGCCGCTGTTCCGCCCCTGGTGGCGGATGCACATGAACCGCCCGTACCCCGTGGCCGAGGCGTACCGCTCAGGGCAGTCGGTGCACCTTCCCGACGCGGAATCGGCGATGCGGCGCTTCCCCCAGCTGATGGCCGGACTGCCCTTCCCCTTCGGCTCGCTCTACGAGCCGGTGGCCCGCGGCCGCGAGCGCTACGGCGTCCTGGTGGTCCTGCGCCCGGCGACCCCCGGGGTCCCGGTCGGTGCCGGTGACCGCAGGCGGCTGCGCTCGGTGGCGGACCGGCTGGCCGGGGAGCTGTCCGCGCTGGCCGCGGGCGGGACGCCGGTGACGTGGGAGGACGACCCCGTGTGCGTGCCCGGGCCCAGATCCGGATCCGGGCCCGGGTCCGGGTCCGGATCCGCGCGCGGGCCCGCGTCCGGATCCGCGTCCGATTCCGCGTCCGGATCCGATCCGTCGGGCGGCGCCCGCGCGGCCGTGGACCGGCTGGACCTGGCCGTGCTGTCCGTGGACCGGCAGGGCCTGATCGGGTTCGCCAACTCCGCCGCCCGTTCCGCCGCCGGGACCCTGCTCGGCTCCGGGGGCCGGGAACTGGGCGGGCGGATGCTGTGGGACGCCCTGCCCTGGCTCGGGCACTCCGCCTACGAGGACCACTTCCGGGCCGTGTTCCTGTCCCCCGCCCCGGTGCACTTCCGGGCCTCCCGGCGCAGGCCGCACCTGCCGCCGCAGTGGCTGTCGGTGGGGCTGCACCCCGGAGCCGACGGGGTCACCGTCACCATCGCCGCGGCCGAACCGCCCGCGTACGCACCCGAGTCGGTGGTGCGGCCCGGCGCGGGGCTCGGCTCCCCGGGCCACGGCTCCGCCGCCCTCGGCTCGCCCGCCGACCGGGCCTCGGCGCTGTACCGGCCGGTGGCCCTGGCGATCGCGCTGAGCGAGGCGGTGACAGCGCGGCAGGTGTCGGCGGTGGTCACCGAGGAGCTGCTCCCGGCCTTCGGCGGACGCCAGTTGGCGATCTACCTGCTCGGCGAGGGCCACCTCCACCTGGCCTGGGAGACCGGCTTCCCGAACGGGTTCCTCGACCGGTTCGACGGGGTCGCGCTGGACGTCCGGCTGCCGGGCGTGGAGACCCTCACCTCGGGCCGGCCGCTGTTCTTCGAGTCGATGCAGCACCTGGCGGCCGCCTATCCGGGGATCCCGCTGGACTCCCACGTCGGGGCCCGCGCCTTCCTGCCGCTGATCGCCTCCGGCCGGCCGGTCGGCTCGTGCATCCTCGGCTTCGACGCTCCGCGCGGGTTCGGCCCGGAGGAGCGTACGGCGCTCACCGCGCTGGCCGGGCTCATCGCACAGGCCCTGGAACGGGCGCGGCGCTACGACACGGAGGCGGCGCTGGCCCGCGGCCTGCAGTCGGCGCTGCTGCCGCACCGGCTGCCGGTGCGCGAACACGTGGCCACGGTCGGCCGGTACCTGGCCGGCACCGCCGGGATGGACGTCGGCGGCGACTGGTACGACGTCCTCGACGGGGGCGCCGGGCGGCTCGCGCTGGTGATCGGCGACGTCCAGGGCCACGGGGTGGCGGCCGCCGCCACCATGGGCCAACTGCGCAGCGCCGTACGGGCCTTCGTACTCAGCGACAATACGCCGGAGCAGGTGGTGCGCGGCACGAACCAACTGCTCATCGACCTCGACCCGGGCCAGTTCGCCAGTTGCTGCTACGTCCTGCTCGACCCGGCGACGGGCCTCGCCCTCGCCGTCCGCGCCGGGCACCCCCAGCCGCTGCTGCGGCATCCGGGCGGCCGGACCGAGGTGCTGGACCTGCCGGGCGGGGTGGTGCTCGGCATCGACGCCGGAGCCGACTATCCGGTCGCGCGCTTCACCGTCGAACCGGGAGCGGTGCTCGCCCTGTACACCGACGGACTGGTGGAGATCCCGGGCACGGACATCGACGAAGGGGTGGAGCGGCTCCGGGCCGCCCTGGCGGCCGCCCGCCCCACCCCGCTGACGGAGATGGCGGACCGGCTGGTCGGCGAGGCGGGCAGCTCCACCGACCGGCCGGACGACATCGCCCTCCTCCTGGCATCCCGGACGGCCGGGCCGGACGGGGCCGGGCAGCCTTAGGCCGTCTCTTTCGGATCTCACCCGGTTCACCGGGCACCCGCGGGCAGACCGGTCAGCAGTGCTTCCCGGCGGTCGCGCGGGCGTACGCGTCGCCCGCGATCAGGGCGTCCGCGACCATGTCCGGGGTCACCGGGAACGGCATGTTGTGCGTGGTCTCGCCCTCCGCGGTGGCCGCGCGCCCGATGGCGAGGAGCTCCTCGCGGTCCGGGTCGCCGAGGCCGATCTCGGCGAGGGTGGTGGGCAGGCCGACCGCCCGGCTGAAGCGCAGGCAGGTGTCCAGCTCATCGGTCGGGGCGCCCTCCAGGACCAGCTGGGCCAGGGTGCCGATGTTGACCTTCTCGCCGTGCATCATGCCGTGCACCTTGTGCGAGACGGTCAGGCCGTTGTGGATCCCGTGCGCGGCGGCGAGGCCGCAGGACTCGAAACCCAGTCCGGAGAGCAGGGTGTTGGCCTCCGTGACCTTCTCCAGCGCCGGGGTGACCACGTGCGCCTCGGCGGCCAGCCGGGCCTGGGGGCCGTACTCCATCAGCGTCTCCCAGCACAGCCGGGCGAGCGCGAGGGAGGCCTCGGTGGCGAGGCCCCCCGCCATGGCCACGCGGTTGGCGGCGACGCAGACCCGGGCCTCGTACCAGGTGGCGAGCGCGTCGCCCATGCCGGAGACGATGAATCGGCTCGGCGCACCCGCCACGAGCGCGGTGTCGACGAGGACGAGGTTGGGGTTGCGCTGGAAGAAGGAGTAGCGCTCGAAGGCACCCTCCTCGGTGTAGATCACGGCGAGCGCGCTGGTCGGCGCGTCGGTGGAGGCGACGGTGGGGGCGGACACGACGGCGATGTCGCCCAGTGCGTGGCCGACGGCCTTCGCGGTGTCGATGGAGGTGCCGCCGCCGATGCCGATGATGACGTCCGCGCCCGCCGCCCGGGCGGCCGCGGCGACCCGGTCGATCTCCTTCTGGGTGCAGAGCCCGCCGAAGACCTCCTTGGTCAGCTTGACCCCGGCGGCGGCGAGGGAGGCGGTGACCGCCGCGTCGACGAATCCCCAGACGCCCTTGTCCGCCAGGACGAGGGCGTTCGTCCCGAGGCGGGAGGTGTGCTCGCCCAGGTCGTTCATCGCTCCGGCGCCCTGCACGTACTTCGGCGGGCTGATCATCATGCGGGTACCGACGGTCTTCACGTGAATCCTCCTCATTGCGAATTCATTTCCGCTTGCTCATTCATCCCTATCACGGATTCCGGATAAGGCGGAAATATGCACGACCCCTTTGCGAACAGGCCCTTCCGCGGCCGGATCCGGGACCAAGGACCCGGCTCGATCCGAGGATCAACCCGAGTAAAGTTCCAGCCAAGTGCCCCGGTCGTGGCGGCGGATCGGCGACGGCGCCGGGTTAATACCGCGTCGTAATTCCAATTTCCGCTCCGGGCCGGAGTTCTGCGTCATCCGCGTTCCGCGTTGCATGTTTCAGGAAAGAGGCCCCCGTGAAGAAGCTCATCAATTCCCCCGAGAGCGTCGTCGCCGACGCCCTGCGCGGAATGGCCGCCGCCCACCCGGGGCTCCGCGTCGAGGCGGAGCAGGGCATCGTCACGCGGGCCGCCGGGGCGGCCGGGCAGCCGGCCGGCAAGGTCGCGGTGCTGTCGGGCGGCGGCAGCGGGCACGAGCCGCTGCACGCCGGGTTCGTGGGGCGCGGCATGCTGGCGGCCGCCGTGGCCGGCCCGGTGTTCACCTCCCCGGTGCCGGACAGCATCGCGCGCGCCACCTGCGCGGTCGACTCGGGCGCGGGCGTCCTGCACGTCGTGAAGAACTACACGGGCGACATCCTCAACTTCACGATGGCCGCGGAGGACTGCGAGGACGAGGGCGTCAAGGTGGAGCAGGTCGTCGTGGACGACGACGTGGCCGTGGCCCGGACGGCGAACGGCCCGGGCCGCCGCGGCACCGGCGCCACCCTGTTCGTGGAGAAGATCGCGGGCGCGCTCGCCGAGGAGGGCGCCCCGCTCGCCGAGGTCGCCGCGGTCGCCCGCAAGGTCAACGAGAACGCGCGCAGTTACGGCGTCGCCCTGACCTCCTGCACCACCCCCGCCAAGGGCGGCCCGAACTTCACCCTCGGCGAGGACGAGATCGAGCTGGGCATCGGCATCCACGGCGAGCCCGGTCGCGAGCGCCGCAAGCTCATGACCGCCGCCGCGACCGCGGAGGCGATGCTCGACGCCATCCTCGACGACCTCCCCGAGGCCTCCGGCGCGCCCGTCATCCTGCTCGTCAACGGCCTGGGCGGGACCCCGCCCGTGGAGCTGTACATCATGCGCGCCGAGGTCCAGCGGGTGCTCGACGAGCGCGGGATCACCGTGGCCCGGTCCCTCGTCGGCAACTACGTCACCAGCCTGGACATGGCCGGCTGCACCCTCACCCTGTGCCGCGCCGACGAAGAGCTGCTGCGCCTGTGGGACGCGCCGGTGGACACCCCGTCCCTGCGCTGGGGCTGCTGAGCCCGCACCCGGGCTCGCCGACCCCCCTCCCGCCCTTCCCCCCGACCTCGACGACACACCCCCAGGAGCGATCCCCCATGACCACCACGCCGGCCGCACCGACCACCCCGCCCGCGGCCACGCCCGTGCTGGACACCGCCTGCTTCCGCCGCTGGATCGCCGAGACCAACCGGCTCGTACGCCGGGACAGCGCGCGCCTCACCGAGCTGGACGCGGTCATCGGAGACGGGGACCACGGGGCCAATCTCGTACGGGGCTTCGGCGCCGTCGACGCGGCCGTCGCCGAGCAGCGGCCCGCCACTCCCGGGGCCCTGCTGACCCTGGCCGGCACCACCTTGACGAACACGGTGGGCGGCGCCTCCGGACCGCTGTTCGGCACCGCCCTGCGCCGCGCGGGCAAGGTGCTCGGCGACACCGGGGCGCCGAGCGCCCTGGAACTGGGCGCCGCGCTCGGCGCCGGGCTTCGGTCGGTGCAGAAGCTGGGCGGCGCCGAGATCGGCGACGCCACGCTGGTGGACGCGCTGGCTCCGGCCGTGGCGGCCCTGTCCGAAGCCGCCGGGGCGGACCGGCCGCTGCGCGAGGCCCTGGACGAGGCCGTCTCGGCGGCCCGAGCGGGCGCCGACGCCACCGAGGGCCTCGAAGCACGCAAGGGCCGGGCCAGTTACCTCGGCGAGCGCAGCGTCGGCCACCAGGACGCCGGGGCCAACTCCGTGGCCCTGCTGATGGAGGCGCTGCGCAGCGCGGTCGACGCCGCCGAGGCGGAACCGGCCCCCGCGGAGCCGGCCGCCGGCCCGTCCCCGGTGGAGCGGCCGGCGCCGAAGACCCGTACCGGCCGGGTCGGCGTGGTGCTGGTCTCGCACAGCAAGGCGGTCGCGGAGTCCGTGGCCGCGCTGTCGGGCGCGCTGCTCGGCTCGGTCGAGCCGGCTCCCCTCGCGGTGGCGGGCGGCACCCCGGACGGCGGGATCGGCACCAGCGCGGAGCTGATCACGGCTGCCGCCCGGTCGGTGGACGAGGGCCGGGGCGTGGCGGTGCTGTGCGACATGGGCAGCGCGGTGCTGACGGTGAAGTCCCTGCTCGGCGAGGAGCCCTCGCAACTGCCGGAAGGCGCCCGGATCGTGGACGCGCCGTTCCTGGAGGGCGCCGTGGCCATCACGCTGACTTCGGCGATCGGCGGTGACCTCGATGCGGTGCTGGCCGCCGCCGAGGACGCGCGCGCGTACCGCAAGCGCTGACCGGTCGGGCCGCGTCGACCGGGTGCGGCACCGGGGCGGCCCTGCGCCGGTGGCCCATCAGGTCGACGCCCGGTGTCCCGTGACAGGATCAGGGTCATGACACCCCGGAAGATCCGCGGTCCGGCCGAGCGGATGCGCGGCTACGCCCGCGTCAGGGAGGCCCGCTGCCCGCAGACCACGGCGGACCGGCTGCGCGAGCTCGCCGGGGACGAGATCGTGCCCGTGCGGCTCTACACCGCCCACAACTTCACGGCTCCGCCCGACGTCCTGCTCCGGCTGGCCTCCGACGAGGAGATCCACGTGCGGTGGGCCGTCCTGCTGAACCCGGCCGCGGACGAGGCCACGCTCCGCTCCCTGGCCGAGTGGGAGCGGGCCACCAAGGCCGACCGGCCCGGATGGCCGCCGGCCTTCGTGCGCGGTCTCGCCGTCCACCACCCCGGGGCCCCGGCGGCACTGCACGCCGAACTCCTCGCGGAGCGCGTCTGCGGCTGCCCCCGCAAGTGCGACACCCGGGAGGTGTGGCAACGGCGGCTGGCCCGGGTCCGGGCAGCGGGGTGGCGCTGAGCCGCGGGAGTTGTCGGTGGGGCTTGGTAGAACTGTTGTCGGAGCACACGCACGGCCGGGCGGGCGCCCATCACACCATCGGGAGCAGCGCACATGACCATGGGGAACCACCTGAGCGAGCTGGGCGGCCTGCCGGTCTTCGACTTTCCGGGACCCGGGGACACCCGTGCGCTGCCCGGGGCCGGGGCGGTGGCCTGGCGGATCTCGGCGGACGTGTACGACGCCGAAGAGGAATGGCCGCAGGCCTTCGCCCGGTTCACCGGGACCGTGGACACCCGGCAGGTGCGGTCCCTGGTCGTGGGCGGCTGGTCCGAGGCGTACGAGACCTCCAACGCCGGGATCGTCGAGGCGCTCGCCGGGGCCGCCGGGGAGTTCCCCGCGCTGCGGGCGCTGTTCATCGGCGACATCACGTCCGAGGAGTGCGAGATCTCCTGGATCACCCAGTCGGACGTGAGCCCGCTGCTGCGGGCGCATCCCGCGCTCGAGGAGTTCGGCGTACGCGGCGGATCGGGCCTGGTCTTCCCGCCCGTGAAGCACGACGCGCTGCGCGTGCTGCGCATCGAGACCGGCGGGCTGCCGCGTGAGGTGGTGCTCGGGGTCGCGGCCAGCGAACTGCCCGCGCTCACCGAGCTCGACCTGTGGCTGGGCACGGTCGACTACGGCGGTGACGCGAAGGTCGGCGACCTGGAGGCGTTCCTTAGCGGCGAGCGGCTGCCCGCCCTGCGCAGGCTCGCGCTGCGCAACAGCAAGCTCCAGAACGACATCGCGGCGGCGCTGGCCACCGCTCCGGTCGTGGAGCGGCTGGAGGTCCTCGACCTGTCCATGGGCATCCTGGACGACGAGGGTGCCGAAGCCCTGCTGGCCGGCCAGCCGCTCACCCATCTCGGCAAGCTCGACCTGCACCACCACTACATCGGTGAGCCGCAACAGGAGCGGCTCCGTGCCGCCCTGGTCCCGCACGGCGTGGAGTTGGACCTCGGCGACGTCCAGACCCCGGACGTCCACGCGCACGGCGTGGACCTCTACATCGCGGTGGCGGAGTGACGCGTACGGCTCCCGCCGTCTCCTTCGCCGTCGTCGGCAATCCGGACAACCGCCGGACCGCCCTCTTCCAGGAGGCCGTGCGCGCCGCCGGGCTGCCCGCGGCCCGGGTGGTGCCGTGGCTGCACGTACTGGACGGCCGGGCCGCCTTCCGGGCCGGGGAGAGCGTACGGATCGATTCGCCCGGTGAGGACCCGGAGGTGGAGCGGCTGCTGCGCGGGGTCGCCGACGCCACCCGGGTCGAGGGCACCGGGCGCTGGTACCGCCGGTTCATCGAGGCCGTGGGCACGGTGCGCGAGGGGGTGCGGGCGGCCGGCGGCAGACTGCTGGCCGATCCGGACGACCTCGCCGTGCTGTTCGACAAGCGGCTGTGCCACGGCCGGCTGGCGGCCGCGGGGATCCCGGTACCGGCCTCCCCGACCTCGGGTCCGGACGCGGTCCGCACGCCGGTGCGCGGCTGGGAGGAGGTGCGGGCGGTGCTCGCCCGCCCCGGCTGCCGCCGGGCGTTCGTGAAGCTCGCGCACGGCTCCTCGGCCTCCGGGGTGCTCGCGGTGGAGACGGGCGCGGGCGGCCGGGTCCGCGCCACCACCTCCGTGGAGCGGGCCCCCTCGGGGGCGCTGCACAACTCGCTGCGACTGAGCCGGTACGAGGACGAGCGGGTGATCGGCGCCATCGTCGACGCCCTCGCCCCCGACGGGCTGCACATCGAGCGCTGGCTGCCGAAGGCCTCCCAGCGGGGCCGCTCCGCCGATCTGCGGGTGGTCGTCACCAGCGGCCGGGCCACGCACGCCGTGGTCCGCACCGCCCGCGGGCCGCTGACCAATCTCCATCTGGGCGGTGCGCGCGGTGATCTGGCCGCCGCCGTTGCCGCGGTGACGCAGGCCGGCGGCGACTGGGAGACGGATGCGCTCGCGGTCTGCGAGCGGGCGGCGGCTGCCTTCCCGCGCACCCCGTGCGTCGGCGTCGACCTGCTGCCCGCCACGGGCTGGCGGAGCTTCGCCGTGGGCGAGGTCAACGCCTTCGGGGATCTGCTGCCCCGGCTGACCGGGCTGCCCGGCTCGCCCGCCGAAGGCCAGGACACCTATGCGGCCCAGGTGGCCGCCGTACGACAGGACCACCATGCACACGCCCCCGCCCGCCCCTGACATGAACGAGGTCGTCGGCCGCGACGACCTCCTGCTCGTCACCCTCGACACGCTGCGCCACGACGTCGCCGCGCAACTGGCCGCCGAAGGGCGGATCCCGAACCTGGCGGCGCACCTGCCCGGCGGGGCGTGGGAGCGGCGGCACGCGCCGGGGAGTTTCACCTACGCCTCCCACCAGGCCATGTTCGCGGGCTTCCTGCCCACGCCGGCCGGTCCGGGCCCGCATCCGCGGCTGTTCGCCGCCCGGTTCCCCGGCAGCGAGACCACCGCCGGGGGCACGTGGGTGTTCGACACCCCGGACCTGGTGTCGGGGCTGGCCGGGGCGGGGTACCGGACCGTGTGCGTGGGCGGCACCGGCTTCTTCAACAAGGCGGCCGCGCTGGGCTCCGTACTGCCCGGGATGTTCCAGGAGTCGCACTGGGAACCGGATTTCGGGGTGGCCTCGCCGAACTCCTTCGAGGCGCAGGTGGACCGCGCCGAGCGGGTCGTGGCCGGACTGCCGCGCGAGCGGCGGCTGTTCCTCTTCCTGAACGTGTCGGCCATGCACCAGCCCAACTGGTTCCACTCGCCCGGCGCCACGGCGGCGGCCGGGGACTCCCGGGAGACGCACGCGGCCGCGCTGGAGTACGTGGACCGGCACATCGGGCGGCTCTTCGACGCGGTGCGCGCGCGGCGCCGCTGCTTCGCGGTCGTCTGCTCCGACCACGGGACGACGTACGGGGACGACGGGTACACCGGGCACCGGCTCGCCCACGAGGCGGTCTGGACGGTCCCGTACGCGCAGTTCTTCCTGACCCAGAAGGAGCCGGTCGCCCGATGAACCTCCCGACCCCGTACGAGAGTTACGTGTACGCCTATCCGCACAAGACGGCGTACCGGCCGCTGCCCGGGCGGCCGGCGCTGCGCGAACTGTGGGCGGAGCAGCCCAAGGACGCGCTCTCGCTCTACCTCCACGTCCCGTTCTGCGAGGTGCGCTGCGGATTCTGCAACCTCTTCACCCGCATCGGCGCACCGGAGGGCCTGACCACGGCCTACCTCGACGCACTGGAGCGGCAGGCGACGGCCGTCCGCGACGCACTGGGCCACGGGGAACCCGTGCGGTTCGCCGCGGCGGCCTTCGGCGGCGGGACTCCCACCTTCCTGACGGCGTCCGAGCTGGAACGGCTCTGCGACATCGCCGAGCAGCGCGCGGGCGCCGACCTGCGGGCGGTGCCGCTGTCGGTGGAGGCCTCGCCGGCCACCACCACCGCGGACCGGCTCGCGGTGCTGGCCGACCGGGGCACGACCCGGCTCAGCCTGGGCGTGCAGAGCTTCGTGGCGGACGAGGCCCGCTCCGCCGTGCGGCCGCAGAAGCGCGCGGACGTGGAGGCGGCCCTGGCGCGGGTCCGGGACGCGGCGATACCGGTGCTCAACATCGACCTGATCTACGGCATCGACGGGCAGACCGAGGAGAGCTGGCGGTACTCGCTGGACGCCGCCCTCGCGTGGCGGCCGGAGGAGCTGTACCTCTACCCGCTGTACGTGCGCCCCCTGACGGGCCTGGGGCGCCGTCCTGCCGAGTCCTCGGCCGCCGGGTGGGACGAGCAGCGGCTGCGCCTCTACCGGGCCGGACGGGACCACCTGCTGGTTGCCGGGTACGAACAGGTGTCGATGCGGATGTTCCGCCGGGCCGGCGCCCCCGGGGAGGGTGCCGGGGACCACGCCTGCCAGACGGACGGCATGATCGGCCTGGGCTGCGGAGCCCGCTCCTACACGGCGGACCTGCACTACTCCTTCGACTACGCGGTCGGCACCGGCGAGATCCGCGGCATCATCGACGACTACGTGCGCCGCCCGGAGGCCGATTTCGCGCGGGCCGACCACGGCCGGTGGATCGACGCCCGGGAGGCCCGGCGGCGCCACCTGCTGCAGTCCCTGCTGCAGGCCTGCGGAATGCCGGTGGCGCAGTACCGGGAGCGGTTCGGGAGCGGCCCGTGGGAGGACTTCCCGGCGGTGCTGGCCGACTTCGCGGAACGCGGGTGGCTCGTGGACGACGCGGAGCTGCTGCGGCTGACCCCGGAGGGGCTGGCCCACTCGGACGCGGCGGGCCCGGCGCTGTTCTCGGCGGACGTGCGGGCCGCGATGGCCGCGTACGAGCGCAAGTGACGGGGACGGCGGCGCGGGCGGAGGGGCGGACGCCGATTCAGATGAAGATGCAGGGGCAGGAGCAGGAGCAGGAGCAGGAGCCGATGGAGCTGACCGTCCTCTACCGGGGTCCGCTGTCCTCCTGCGACTACGACTGCCCGTACTGCCCCTTCGCCAAGCGGCGCGACAGCCGCGAGCTGCTGACGGCCGACCGGGCCGCGCTGGAACGGTTCGCGGGCTGGGCCGCCGGCAACACCGGCGACCGGCTGTCCGTCCTGTTCACCCCGTGGGGCGAGGGCCTGGTCCGCTCCTGGTACCGGCGCACCCTGGTGGAGCTTTCGCACCTGCCGCACGTCCGCCGGGTCGCGATCCAGACCAACCTGAGCGGCCGCACCGGCTGGACCGCCGGGGCCGATCGGGACACGCTCGCGCTGTGGTGCACGTACCACCCGGGGCAGACCCCGTACGACCGCTTCCTCGGCAAGTGCCGCGAGCTGCTGGCCGCCGGCGTGCGGTTCAGCGTGGGCGTGGTCGGCCTGCCGGAGCACCTCGCGGAGGCCCGCCGGCTGCGCGCCGCGCTACCGCCCGGCGTGTACCTGTGGATCAACGCGGCCGAGGGGCACGCGTACACGGATCCGGAGGCGGCCGCCTGGACGGAGCTGGACCCGCTCTTCCCCTTCAGCCGCCACCCCCACCGCTCGGCGGGCCTGCCGTGCCGCACGGGGGCCTCGGTGATCTCGGTGGACGGCGCCGGGACGGTCCGCCGCTGCCACTTCGTGAAGGCGGAGCTCGGCAACCTCTACGACGGCTCCTACCGCGCCGCCCTGCGCCCGCGCGCCTGCCCCCTGGCCGTGTGCGACTGCCACATCGGCTACGTCCACCTGGAGACGCTCCCGCTCTACGACGTCTTCGCGGGCGGCGTACTGGAACGCGTCCCGGCGGACATCCCCACGGGCATCCCGGCGGGCGTACCCACGGGCGTCCCAGCAGACATCCCCACGGGCGTCCCGGGCACCGTCCCGGCCGGGATCCCCCTGCTCCCCTGACCCGGACAGGGACACGGGAGCGCGGCGGGTGGGCAAAGCGGAAGGAAATTTACCGGCGGTATCCTGCGGTTATCGCACATGGTGATTGCGCAGCGTTGACGCGGTCTTAACGCCGCGGACGGCCTCCGGCCCGGCCCCCGACGATGGAATCCGCAGGTGAACAGCTCTTGACCTGCGGATCTCGCAGAGATTGCATAACGGCCCGGGAGCCACCGAAATACTCTTGCTGACCACCGCCCCGGAGGCGATACCGCTCCCGCGCTCACTCACCGCATCTGCCGATCGGAACACCGCACCGATGACTGACACGATCAGCGCCCCTCAGGCCCTCGCCCCGGCGACCGGACCCGTCCCCCAGAAGCTCAAGCGTTCCATCGGTGTCGTCGGCGGAACCCTGCTGACGCTCTCGTGCGTGACGCCCGCCTCGACCCTCTTCGTCGTCGTGCCCGACCTGTTCGCCAGCCTCGGGACCTGGACCGCGCTCACGATCGCGATCGGCTCGCTGCTCTGCATCGGCGTGGCTTTCTGCTACTCGGAGCTGGGCACCCTCATCCCCAGCGCGGGCGGCGAGTACGCGATGGTGTCCACCATGTCCGGGCGGCTCGCCGGCTGGCTGGTGTTCGTGCTCTCCCTCCTGGTCGTGATGATCGTGCCGCCCGTGATCGCCATGGGCACCGCCGACTACCTCGCCCCCCTGGTCGACATACCGGCCCCGGCCGCCGGCGCCGGCGTGATGCTGCTCGCCACCCTCGCCGGTCTCCTCGACCTGCGGGCCAACGCCTGGATCACCGGCATCTTCCTCGTCCTGGAGGTCGTGGCGGCCGGGCTCGTCGCGGTACTGGGCTTCGCGCACAGCGAGCGGGGCGCCGATGCCCTCGTGCACGGCTCCGTGGCCGCGGAGGGCGGCGGTACGTCCACCGTCACCGCGATGATGGTCGTCTCGGGACTCGCGATCGCCCTGTTCATCACCCAGGGCTTCTCGACGGCCGTCTACCTCTCCGAGGAGCTGGAGCACCCGCGCCGCAACGTCCCGCGCACCGTGCTCGCCACCCTCGCCATCTCCACCGCCGTCATCCTGGTCCCGGTCATCGCCATCACCATGGGCGCCCCCGACCTGGAGACGCTGACCTCCGGTGACATCGGCGCCATGGTGACCGCCTGGTCCAACTCGGCCGTCGGCACCTTCGTCAGCCTCTGCGTGGCCCTCGCCATCGTCAACGCGGGCATCGTCATGGTCATCCAGAACTCCCGGGTGCTGTTCGCCTCCGCCCGCGACAAGGCCTGGCCCGCGCCCGTCAACTCCGCGCTCTCGCGGCTCGGCCGCTTCGGCTCCCCGTGGGTGGCCACCCTGCTCGTCGGCGTCCCGGGCGCGGCGATGTGCTTCGTCAACCTCGACACGCTCTACGGGGTCACCGGCGTCTCGGTGACCGGCATGTACCTGCTGGTCGCGGTGGCCGCGCTGTTCAGCCGGCGCGGTGCGCACCGCGAGACCGCCGCCTGGCGGATGCCGCTGTGGCCGGCCGTCCCGATCGTGCTGATCCTGGTGTTCGCGTACATCCTGACCCAGCAGGAAACCCAGTACCTGCTGTGGACCGGCGGGATCACCTCCGTCGCCACCCTGTACTGGGCGCTGTACCTGCGTCCGCGCAAGGACACCCGCTGGCTCGTCAGCATTCCGGTGGACGACGAGAACCCGGCTCCGGCCGCGGCTCCCGCCCTGTAGCACGCGCCCCGCAACACCTCCCGTCCGCGCTCTCCGCGTCCCGCTCCCGCCCCTGCGCCCGCCGGGCACGGGGTCACTCCCCCACCCGGATCACCACCTTGCCGAAGGGCGCGTCCGCCGCGTAGCCGCGGTAGGCCTCGTGCGCCTCCTCGAAGGGGAGCACCCGGTCCACCACCGGGCGCAGTCCGTGCGCCGCGATCGTCGTGTTCATCGACTCGAACTGCGTCCGGCTGCCGACGAACACGCGCCGGATGGTGGCGAGGCTCGACGCGTACGCGGCGTGCGAGATCTCGATCCCCGACTTCGCCGCACTGGCGGTGACCAGCAGGGCGATCTGCCCGTAGAGGGAACTGGCCCGCACCGACTGCTCGATGGTGTCGGGCCCGCCCGTCTCCACCACCAGGTCGGCGCCGCCACCGGTCAGTTCCCGCACTGTGGAACCCCATTCGGGGGTCCGTACGTAGTCCACGACGGCGTCGGCCCCCAGTGCCTTCAGCCGGTCCGCCTTCTCCTGGCTCGACGTCGTGGAGACGACCCGGCAGCCGAGCAGCTTCGCGAACTGCACCGCGAAGAGCGCGACCGGGCCGGTGCCGAGGGTCAGCACGCTCCGGCCCGGCAGCGGCGCTCCGCCCTCCCCGCCGGTCAGCGCGTTCCAGGCGGTGACCGCGGCGCACGGCAGGGTCGCCGCCTCCTCCCAGCTCAGGTGCTCCGGGATCCGGACCGCCCACTGCTCGTCGAGTACGGCGTACTGCGCGAGCATGCCGTCGAAGGTGCAGCCGGGCTGGGCGGTCAGCTCCGGGGTGATCCTCCCGTCGCGCCAGTGCGGGAAGTAGGCGCAGGAGACGCGGTCGCCGACCGCGAACCGGGTCACCGACTCCCCCACGGCGACCACCTCGCCCGCGCCGTCGCTCAGCGGCACCACCCCGGGCTCGGCGGCGAGCGGGTAGCGCCCGTGCAGGATGAGCAGGTCCCGCTTGTTGAGGGAGGCGGCCCGGACGCGGACCACGATCCCGGTCGGCCCGGCCGGGGCCGGGCGCGGTCCGCCGCCGTCCCGCAGGACGATGCCCTCGATCGTGGCGAACGTCTCCAGGTGGTACGCGCGCATCTTCGCCTCCGGTGGGGCCCGTGTCCGATGACCCCGATGCTCCGCGGCCGGGACACGCGCGGCAATTCCCTGCGGGGAATGGAGGGGTCCGCCGGGCCGGCGGCTAGAAAGGGGGCATGGCCACCACCGCTGCCGCCTCCACCGCCTCTGCCGCTGCCGCCTCGGCCCCTGTCGCCTCCGCCGAGCCGTCCCCGTTCGCCCGCGAGTTGCGGCGGCGCCGGGCGCTGCGGCGGCTGAGCCAGCTCGAGCTGGCCACTCTCGCCGGGACCACACAGGTCCCGCGCCGACTCCGCGTACACGGGGGCGTAACCAGCGCCGAGCAGGAGGGAGTTGCGTTCCCGGAGGGTCAGCCCCAGGGACTCGGCCAGCCGGACCACCATCGCCCGCCCCGGCACCGACCGGCCGCTCTCGATGAAGCTGAGGTGGCGCCGCCGAGAGCATCGGGCCCGCCATGGAAGCGCTGCGCTCCATCCTGACCGGCCACCTTCCGTATCCGGCGGTGGTGGCCGGGCCGCGCGGTGAACTCGTCCTGGCGAACGCCGCGTTCGGCGTGCTGACGCAGGGCGCGGCCGCGCACCTGCTGGAGCCGCCCGTGAACGTGCTGCGGCTCGCCCTGCACCCGGAGGGCATGGGGCCGCGCGTGGTGAACCTGGCGGCGTGGGGCCGGCACATCACCGAGAGCCTGCGGGCGCGGGCCGCGGCCCATCCCGACCCCGGACTCGACTCGCTGGTCGAGGAGCTGGCCGGCTACCTGCCGGCCGCGGGTCCCGCCCCGGAGGACCACCTGGGCTTCGCGGTACCGCTGCGGCTGCGCACCCCCGAGGGGGAGCTGCGGCTGCTGACCACGCTGACCTCCTTCGCGACGGCCGTGGACGTGACCCTGGCGGAGCTGCACCTGGAGGCGTTCCTGCCCGCCGACGCCGCGACCGCAGAGCTGCTGCGGCGCCGCGAGGAGGCCCGGGCGGCGACCGGTCCGCACCGCTGAGGGACGCGGCGCCGTCCCGAATGGCGGACCGGGTGTCTTGCCCTCCGCCCTGTTTCGTCTATGCTCCGCGCCATGGCCGTCACCCAGCGCCTCCTGTCGCGCTCCTGTTGTCCCCGCTGACGTCCGCCTGCGCAGAAACCCTCCCGCCCCGCACCCGGCGCCGCACGGCCCCGGTGTGCGCCCGCGGCCCCGCCGTACCTCCCGCATCCCGCGGCACCGCCTTCCCGTACCTTCCGCGCCCCCCGTACCGCCGTGCGGCCGCATCCGTCCGGTGGCCCCCCGTCCTTCCAAGGAGCCCGTCCGTCATGAGCAGCAGCCCCGCCCTCCTCGACGTCAGCCAGGCCCACTCCCGCCACGCCGAGTTCGTGATCGTCGACGTCCGGACGCCGGGCGAGTACGCCTCCGGCCACCTCCCCGGCGCGCTGAACGTGCCGCTCGACCGGATCGCCGGTTCCCTGGACGAGCTGCGCCTGGCCGCCGGGGACAAGGAGCTCCTCCTGGTCTGCGCCTCGGGCACCCGCTCGGAGAACGCGGCCCGCACCCTCGCCCGGCACGGCATCGCGGCCACCAGCCTGACCGGCGGCACCAGCTCCTGGTCGGCGCAGGGGCATCCGCTGGACTACCCCGCGCAGGGCCGCCGGCGGGTCTGGGCCATGGAGCGGCAGGTCCGGCTGACCGCCGGAGCGGTCGTCCTCCTCGGGCTGCTGCTCGGCCTGCTGGTGCACCCGGCGTTCGAGCTGCTCAGTGCCGCCATCGCGGCCGGGCTGGTCTTCTCCGCCCTCACCGACACCTGCGGAATGGCCGTGGTCCTCGGCCGGCTGCCGTTCAACCGCCGCCGGTAACCACCTCCGACCACCACCTCGACCCTCCTGGCGCCCGGGATCCGGGACGATTTCGTCCAACATCCGGACTCCGCTTGTCGATACCCACCGGACACCGACAGGATGCACCCCATGGCCCCCGTACTCGTATCGCGTCGTCACGTAGATCTGCTGCGTGTGTCGACCATGCTCTGTCGGGCCACCACCCCCCGTACGCACGGCTGTTGATCCCTCCGATCCGCCGTTCCTGACTCCGTACGGACGAGTCCGCGCCCTTCGCCGCGGCTCCAGCCCCGGCCGCACGGCCGGATCCTGGCCAGGCCTCCGGTCGCACGGACTTCCGCGTCCCCGCCCGCACCTCCATGTACACGTGCCACCTCCGGTCCTCCCGCCCCGTGGTGCGCGTCATGCCGCTCCGACGAGGTTTCGCCATGCCCGAGAACCCGCTCCTGCTCCACTGGTTCCTGCCCACGGGCGGGGACGGCCGCGACCCCGGCGGGGTCACCGCCGTCCAGGGGCGCAGCCGTGGCGCCACCCGCCGGTCCGCCGACGTCCCGTACCTGGCACAGGTCGCCCGGGCCGCCGAACAGGCCGGATTCCACTCGCTGTTGACCCCGGTGGGGCTCGGCTGCGTCGATCCGTGGATCCTGACGGCAGCGCTCGCTCAGCACACCACCCGGATCGGCTTCCTCGTCGCGTTCCGCGCCGGGTTCGCCAGTCCCACGCTGATCGCCCAGCAGGCCGACGCCTTCCGCCGGTTCGCGGGCGGTCGGCTGGCGCTGAACGTGGTGACGGGTGGCGATCCGGCCGAGCAGCGGGCGTACGGGGACCAGCTGGCGCACGACGACCGCTACGCCCGCACCGACGAGGTGATGGCGGTGGTGCGCGACCTCCTGGACGGGAAGTCCGTGGACCACGACGGCGCCCACCTGCGCATCGAGGGTGCCCGGCTGACCGATCCGGAGCTGCGCCACCCGGTGTCGCTGTACTTCGGCGGGGCCTCGCCCGCCGCCGAGGAGGTCGCCGCCCGGCGGGCCGACGTACAACTGCTGTGGGGCGAGCCGCCGTCGGCCGTCGCCGCGCGCATCGACCGGCTGCGCGGGCGGGCCCGGTCCGCCGGCCGCACGGTCCGCTTCGGGCTGCGCCTGCACGTCATCAGCCGGGACACCGCGGCCGAGGCCTGGGCGGAGGCCGACCGGATCCTGGCCGGGCTGGACCCGGAGGCGGTCCGGGCCAGCCAGGAGCGGTTCGCCGCGATGGACTCCACCGGGCAGGCCCGGATGGCCGCCCTGCACGGCGGGGTCGCGGACGCCTCGGGGCTGACGGTGGCGCCGAACCTGTGGGCGGGCATCGGGCTGGTCCGCGAGGGCGCGGGGACGGCCCTGGTCGGCTCGCACGACGAGGTGGCCGCCCGGCTGGCGGAGTACCGGGCCCTGGGCATCGACGAGTTCATCCTGTCCGGCTACCCGCACCTCGAAGAGGCGTACCGGGTCGGCGAAGAGGTCGCCCCGCGCCTGCGCGCCCTGACCGGGACGGCGGCGGCATGACGGCGCTCGCCACGGCCGCCGACGCCCCCGCGACCGCCGGCGGGGACCGGCCGCCGCTGCCCGCGGTCTCGCCGAAGGCCCGCAAGCGGGTCCGGGAGGCGCTCCGCTGGAGCGCGCTGCGCGCCGTGGCCCTGGCCGTGCTGCTCGCCGCCTGGCAGGCGGTGGTGGCCGCCGAGGTCTGGCCGAGGGTTCTGGTCCCCTCACCCGGCGAGGTGTGGCGGCAGTTCCTGCTGGCTTCCACCACGCACGACGGCGTACGCGGCTACGGCGGCCACCTGCTGATCGAGCACCTCGGGGTGAGCCTGGGCCGGATCGGCACCGGCTCCGGGTACGCGGTGCTGGCCGGGGTGCCGCTGGGTCTGCTGATCGGCACGGTCCGGCCGCTCGCGGTGGTGCTGGAGCCGGCCGTGACCTTCCTGCGCACCCTGCCGCCGCTCGCGTACCTCTCGCTGCTCGTCATCTGGTTCGGCATCGACGAGGCCCCGAAGATCTGGCTCCTGGTGATCGCCGCCCTGCCGCCGGTCGCCGCCGCCACCGCGGCGGCCGTGCGGACCGTACCGGACCAGCTCACCGAGGCGGCGCGGGCCCTGGGCTCCGGTCCGGTGTCCCTGCTGCTGTCGGTGCGGCTGCCCAGCGCCCTGCCCGAGATCCTCACCGGCATCCGGATCGCCGTCGGCGTCGCCTACACCTCCGTGGTGGCCGCGGAGACCATCAACGGCGTACCCGGCATCGGCGGCATGATCCGCGACGCCCAGCGCTACAACCAGACGGCCCTGGTGATCGCCGGCATCCTCGCCATCGGACTCTCCGGGATCCTGCTCGACGCCCTGCTCCGGGGGATCGAGCGGTTCGCCGTCCCCTGGCGCGGCCGCACCTGACCCGGCGCACCAACGCGCCGCCGCCTCCGCCTCCGCCTCCGCACTGACCTCATCCTCACCCATGCCCACGCTCACCTTTGGAGTTCCGCCATGCCCGGACACGTCTCCCGCCGCGCCCTGCTGCTGGCCGCCGCCGTCGCCCTGACCGCCTCCACCACCGCCGCGTGCGGAGCGGACGGGGACCCGGCCGCGGCCGGGTCCGGGCGGACCACCGTCCGGATCGCCTACCAGGCGATACCCAATGCCGACCTGATCGTGAAGAACCAGCGGCTGCTGGAGAAGGCCCTGCCCGGCGCCGACGTGAAGTGGGTGAAGTTCGAGTCCGGCGGCGACGTCAACACGGCCGTGATCGCCGGCTCGGTGGACCTGGGCCTGGCCGGGTCGAGCCCGGTCACCAAGGGTCTGTCGGCCCCGCTGAACATCCCGTACAAGGTCGTGTGGATCCACGACCTGATCGGCGACAACGAGGCCCTGGTCGCCAAGCCGGGGATCGGCTCGGTCAAGGACCTGGCCGGGAAGAAGGCGGCCACGCCGTTCGGTTCCACCGCCCACTACTCGCTGCTCGCCGCGCTGAAGGCGGCCGGGGTGGACGCCGGGGCCGTGCAGATCATCGACCTCCAGCCGCAGGACTCCCTCGCCGCCTGGAAGCGCGGGGACATCGACGCGGCGTACGTGTGGACGCCGACGCTGAGCGAGCTGACCAAGGACGGCAAGGTGCTGATCACCAGCCGGCAGCTCGCGGAGCAGGGCAAGCCCACCGCCGACCTGGGCGTGGTGACGAACGCGTTCGCGGCCAGGCACCCCGAGGTGGTCACCGCCTGGATCAAGGCGCAGGACCAGGCCGTCGGGCAGGCCCGTACCACCCCCGACCAGGCCGCGAAGTCCATCGGGGCGGAGCTCGGGCTGCAGCCCGACGAGGCGAAGCGGCAGCTGTCGGAGCTGGTGCTGCTGAGCGCGAAGGAGCAGGCCGGGCCCGACTACCTCGGCACGCCCGGCGCCCCCGGAAAGCTGGCGGCGACCCTGCACGACGCGGCCGTCTTCCTGAAGGAGCAGAAGAAGGTCGACGCGGTTCCGGACGAGGCCGCCTTCGGCCGGGCCCTCGCGGTGGAGGAGCTCGGCCGTGCCGCGAACTGACACCGGTGTCGGAACCGACACCGGCTCCGGAACTGAAACCGGCTCCGGAACCGACGCCGGCGTCGAGCTCGCCGGGGTCTCGGTCCGCTACGGCTCGGCGAAGCAGCCCGTGACGGTGCTCGACTCGGTGGACCTACGGGTCCGCGCAGGCGAGTTCGTCGTCCTCGTGGGACCCTCCGGCTGCGGCAAGACCACCCTGCTGCGGGTGATCGCCGGGTTCGCCCGTCCGGACTCGGGCAGTGCCCTGGTCGGGGGCGCCGCCCCGCGCCCGGGGCACGGTGCGGGGGTGGTGTTCCAGCAGCCGAGGCTGTTCCCGTGGCGCACCGTCGGCGGGAACCTCGGCTTCGCGCTGGCCCGCCACGGAGTGCCGCGGGCCCGGCGGCCGGGCCGGATCGCCGAGTTGCTGGAGCGCGTGGGCCTGCCCGGCATGGCCGGCCGACGCACCTGGGAGCTGTCCGGCGGTCAGCAGCAGCGGGTGGCGCTGGCCCGGGCCCTGGCCGCGGAGCCCGGACTGCTGCTGATGGACGAGCCGTTCTCCGCCCTGGACGCGCTGACCCGGGAGCGGCTCCAGGAGGAGGTCCGCTCCCTGGCCGGGCGGCTGGGCACGACGGTGGTGTTCGTGACGCACTCCGTCGAGGAGGCGGTGCTGCTGGGGTCCCGCGTCCTGGTGATGGCCGCGGGACCGGGCCGGGTGGTGGAGGACCTGCCGGTGCCGCTCCCCCGCGATCCGGACATCGAGGTACCGCAGCTGCGCGCCTCACCGGAGTTCGCCCGGTTGCGCGGCCACCTGACGGAGGCGCTGCGCCCGGGCTGACCCGCGCGGGCCGCCGCCGGGCCGCCGTGTGCCCGCCGCCGGCCCGCCGTCCGCCCGCCGTCCGCCCGCCGTCCGCCCGCGATCGGAGGGCGGTCAGCCCGTCGTCAGGCTGGCGCCGCTCAGGGTGAGCGCGGAGTTGACCAGGCCGACGTGGCTGAACGCCTGGGGGAAGTTGCCGAGCTGGCGGCCGGCGACGGGGTCGTACTCCTCGGCGAGCAGTCCCACGTCGTTGCGTACGGACAGCAGCCGCTCGAAGAGCTCCCGCGCCTCCTTCTCCCGGCCGGTCAGGTACAGCGCGTCGGTCAGCCAGAACGAGCAGGCCAGGAAGGCCCCTTCGTCGCCGGGCAGGCCGTCCACCGACAGCCCTTCGGTGCTGTAGCGGCGGACCAGCCCGCTGCGGCCCAGCTCCTCGCGCACCGCGTCGACCGTGCCGATGACCCGGGGGTCGTCGGGCGGCAGGAAGCCGACGCGCGGGATGAGCAGGGTGGCGGCGTCCAGTTCGCGGGAGCCGTAGTACTGGGTGAAGGTGCCCCGCTCCGCGTCGAAGCCCTTCTCGCACACGTCGCGGTGGACCTCGTCCCTTATGGCCCGCCAGCGGTCCACGTCGCCGGCCAGTGCGGGATTGAGCTCCAGCGTGCGCACGGCCCGGTCGGCGGCGACCCATGCCATCACCTTGGAGTGGGTGAAGTGGCGGCGCGGGCCGCGCACTTCCCACAGCCCCTCGTCGGGGCGGCGCCAGTTCTGCTCCAGGAAGTCGAGGAGCGCGAGCTGGATCTTCCAGGAGTGCCACTCTGCGGGGAGTCCGGCGGAGCGGGCCACGTACAGGGAGTCGAGGACCTCCCCGTACACGTCGAGCTGGAGCTGGTCGACGGCCGCGTTGCCGACCCGGACCGGCGCGGAGGAGGCGTACCCCTTCAGCCAGGGCAGTTCGCTCTCCGGGATGCGCCGCTCGCCGCCGATCCCGTACATGATCTGCAGGTCGGCCGGGTCGCCCGCGACGGCCCGCAGGAGCCAAGCGCGCCAGGCGTGGGCCTCTTCGAGGTACCCGGTGGCCACCAGCGAGCCGAGGGTGAGGGTGGAGTCGCGGAGCCAGCAGTAGCGGTAGTCCCAGTTGCGGACGCCGCCGAGCTCCTCGGGCAGGGAGGTGGTCGCGGCGGCGGCGATCCCGCCGGTGGGGGCGTAGGTGAGGGCCTTGAGGGTGATCAGGGAGCGGGTCACGGCCTCCCGGTAGGGGCCCTCGTACCGGCACTGGGAGGTCCACTCCCGCCAGTCGGAGAGGCTCTGCTCCAGCGCGGCGTACGGGTCCAGGAGCTCGGGACGCGGTTCGTGCGAGGGGTGCCAGGTGAGGACGAAGGCCACGCGCTCGCCGGCGGCGACGGTGAACTCGGAGCGGGTGCTCATGTCCTCGCCCCAGGTCCGCACGGGGGGTTCGCTGCGCAGCCACGCGGAGTCCGGCCCGGCGACGGCGACCCGGTCGCCCTCGCGGTCGCCCTCGCAGCGGCGCACCCAGGGGACGACGTGCCCGTAGTCGAAGCGCAGGCGCAGGGTGCTGCCCACGGTCGATTCTCCGGTGAGGCCTTCGACGATCCGCATCACGTCGGGGGCGGTGTCGCGCTGCGGCATGAAGTCGATGACCTTGAAGGAGGCGCCGTCGGCGGTCTCCCAGTAGGACTCCAGGACGAGCGTGCCCTCGACGTAGGCGCGGCGGGTGCAGCGCGCGGAGTCGGGGGCGGTGGCCGGGGCGATGCGCCAGTGGCCGTTCTCCTCGTCGCCGAGGAGGGCGGCGAAGCAGGCGGCCGAGTCGAAGCGCGGCAGGCACAGCCAGTCGATGGACCCGTCACGGCCGACCAGTCCACTGGTCATCAGGTCGCCGATGAGTGCGTAGTCTTCGATGGGTTGTGTCATTTATGGCCCCTTCCCTCGAATGTGCGGCTCGAATCGAGCCGTACGGGTCAGGGCCTCAGGCGCGGGTCTGCTGCACGAGCCCCAGCCCCAGCCGCACCGCGCGTTCGACGGGCGAGTACGCGGCGTCGTGGCGGTCCAGGACGAGCGGGCCGGCCGGCATCAGCGGGGGCTGGGCCATGAACCGCGGGACGGTGCCGCGATGGGCCTGGGCGGCGTGGATCAGGAAGGGATGGCAGAGGTAGACGTCACCGGCCCGGCCGGTGGCCAGTGCCAGTGGCCGGTCGGGGGCGTCGAGCCGGCCCGCCCCGTCCATCTCCGCGCAGAGGGCGAACAGCTCCCTGCCCGCGTCCCCGGCGGGCAGCAGGAAGGGCGGGACGTCCAGGTGGGAGCCGACCTTGATCCTGGTCGGCGCGGTGTCGGCGTCCACGTCGGAGAAGAGGAACAGCATCAGCAGGGCCCGGCCGCGGGACGTGACGCTGAGCCGGTATCCCGCTTCGCCTTCGGCGGTGAATCCGCCGTCCATGTGCCAGCAGTCGTCGCCGGGGGCGGCCGGATGCGGAAAGCGGACGGGGAAGGTGCCCAGACCGGTGCTCGGTGTCCAGCGGCCCGGGCCGACGAGCTGGTCGAAGGCGCCGTGCAGGCGGTCGCTGGTGGCCGCCCGCCGGAAGGGTTCGTCGGCGTACCCGCCCAGCCTGACGACGGGCTCGGTCCAGGTCCGCGGATCCTCCGGGTCGAGCCCGGTCTCGCGCCACAGGAAGGCCCGGCACTCGTCCGCCAGCGGACGCGGAAACGCCTCGGGAAGTCTCACGAAGCCGTCCGTGACGAACCGTTCGACCTGATCGTCCGTCAGTACCTTGCCCGCGTTGCCCACGTTGCCCATCCGGCCGATTCTGGGCGCCGCGGGCCGGGATCGGCAACCGGATTCCCCGGCGACCGGGCCCGGCCCGGCTCGCGGCCTAGTTCCGTACGAGGAGCAGCGCGCCCGCGATCACGACGCCGAGGAGGACGGCGAGGGCTCCGTGGGCGAGGCGGTGGGCGCGCAGGACGGGCAGGAAGCGGTCCGCGGCGTAGCGGCCGGGGCCGGTGAGGGCGAGGGTGGCGGCGCCGACGGCGAGCAGGATCTCGTACTCGACGCCCTGCGGGGCGAAGAAGGAGCCGGCGCCGTGCACGGCGATCGCGTTGATCATGGTGCCGACGAGGGCGGCGCCCGCGAGCGGGGTGAGCAGACCGAGGACGAGGCCGAGTCCGCCGAGGGTCTCGGTCAGTCCGGCGAGGACGGCCATGGCGTCGCCCGCCGGGTACCCGCTCGCGGTGAAGAACCGGCCGGTGCCGCTGATGCCGCCGCCACCGAACCACCCGAAGAGCTTCTGGGTTCCGTGGGCGGCCATGGTCAGGCCGAGGACGACGCGCAGGAGGAGCAGGCCGACGTCGTGGGCGGGGGTGGAGAGGGCGCTGAGGGGGACGGCCGGTGCGGCGGCCTGCGGCTTCGTCGTGGTGACGGAGGGGCTGGTCATGGGGGTCCTTCCGGTCGGGCGGTCCGAGGGTGCAGGTTGTTCAAATTCGAACCACGCCTCCCGACCCTAGCCCCGCATCACCAGTGGTTCAAATTGGAACGACACCTGTACGCTGATTCCATGGCTGAGACGAGATGGCTGGATGACCGCGAGATGCGCGCCTGGGAAGGCTTCCTCGCCGCTTCCGCCCTGGTCAACCGCCGTCTCGACCAGCAGCTCAAGGACGAGTCCGGCCTCTCCCACCCGCAGTACGAGATCCTCGTACGGCTCGCCCGGGCGCCGGAGGGCGAGCTGCGCATGACGGAGCTCGCCAACGGGCTGATCAACTCCAAGAGCGGACTGACCTACCAGGTCACCCAGATGGAGAAGACGGGCCTGGTCCGCCGCCGCACCTGCCCCTCCGACGTCCGCGGCGTCTACGCCGTCCTCACCGACGCCGGCCGCGCACGATTGGCGGAGGCCGCACCGGGGCACGTGAGCACGGTGAGGGAGGTACTCGTGGACGTGCTCACACCCGAACAGCTCGACGCGCTCGCGGACGGACTCGGCGAGGTCAGCCGCCGACTGCGGGCGCAGGGCGCCTGATGGACACGACGACCGCATGGCTGGTCGTGGCGGCGGCGGTCGCGACCGGCCTGGCCGTCACCGCGGCCGTCCTCCTCCTACGCGTCTTCGCGGCCCGCCGCCTGCTGCGCGACGCGGGGATCCCGCTGCGCGACAAGGCGCTCTTCTGGGCGGCCGTGGTGTACACCATCTCCCCGCTGGACCTGATCCCCGACCCGGTCTACCTGGACGACATCGGCATCCTCCTCCTCGCCCTGCGCTCCCTGCACGCGGCGGCCGCCTCGACCCGCCCGCCGAAGGAACTCGACGCGGCGTGACGCCGTCTCACCGCACCCCGCGCGTGCGGAACTGGACGCTGATGCGGGGGCCCACCGCCCGGGCCGTTTTGGGGATGGCGTGCTCCATCGTGCGCTGGCAGGAGCCGCCCATCACCACCAGATCGCCGTGACCCAGGGGGAGGCGGAGCAGGGTGGGGCCGCCGTCGCGGGGGCGCAGGGTCAGGTCGCGGAGGTCGCCGACGGAGAGGATCGCGACCATCGTGTCCTCGGTCGCCGACCGGCCGGTGCGGTCGCCGTGCCAGGCGACGCTGTCGCGACCGTCGCGGTAGAGGCAGAGGCCCGCCGTGGCGAAGGGTTCGCCCAGCTCGGGGGCGTAGTGGCGGCCGAGCGCGGCGCGGGCCTCGGCGAGGGCGGGGTGCGGGAGCGGGTCGCCCTCACCGTAGAAGGCGAGCAGCCGGGGAACTTCCACCGTGCGTTCGTACATCCGCCGCCGCTCCGCGCGCCAGGGCACGTCCGCCGCGAGCCGTTCGAACAGCGCGTCCGCGCCCGTCAGCCAGCCCGGCAGGTGGTCCACCCAGGCGCCCGCGCCGAGCTCCGTGCGCCGCGGAGCCAGGCGGGGGGCGAGCCGGATCTCGTCGTCCTGGTCGAAGAGCGAGCCCTGGAGTGCGTGCATGCCTCCAGCGTAACTCTTCACTCGAACACACGCTCGAATCAAATGCGGCTTCGGCTTCGCCTCCGCCCCGGTGGCTACTTCAGGTAGGGGCCGGTGGCGCCCACCTTGCCGGGGGCCGCGTTGGTTCCCCCGAGGTCGAGCACGTAGACCCTCAGGTTGCCCTTGCCGGGAGCGGCGACGGACAGGCTCCCGTCGGTGACGGTCCGCACGTCGCCGGTGACCGCGTCCTTGTAGGTGCCGTTCGGGACTCCCGCGTACGTGGCGGCGCCGGTGACGGTGACCAGGGCGAAGCTGTCCACGCCGGTGGCGGTGTCCGTGTAGCGGCGCTTGAAGGCCATGCCCCCCGAGATGCCCTCGGTGGAGTACTGGCCCATCTGCAGCGCGGGGACGGCGCGGCGGATCTCGTTCAGCCGCTGGAGGTGTTTGACGAGCGGGGATTCGAGGGTGGCGGCGACGGGTCCGGAGGCGGCGGCGACCTTGGAGAAGCCGGACGCGGTGACCGATCCCGCGATCTTGCCCCCGTAGTAGGCGCGCCCCGTGGTGGCCAGCGGGCAGGTCGGTCCGCAGTCGATCTGCTTGCCGGCCTGGAACTCCGTCTCGGAGCCGTAGTACAGGGTCGGGATGCCGCGGAAGGTCCACATCAGCGCCATGTTCTCGGCCCAGGCGTCGGTGCCGCCGGCGTAGCGGGTGGAGGACTTGCCGGGGCCGAAGTCGTGGCTGTCGACGTAGACCACGTTGTAGGTGGCGTCGTTGTAGCTGTCGTCGGAGTCCTTGCCGTTCTGGAAGGCGTTGTTCGCGTCACCGAAGTTCATGTGCATGCGCATGTCGATGACGTTCATGCCGGAGAACATGCTGTGGTCGGGGGCGTGGTAGAGGTTGCCGCTCAGGAAGGCGTTGGTGCTGGTCGGTTGCTTGGCCGGGTCGTTGTCGCCCGTGTACTGCTGGACGGCGGCGGTCGCGTCGTCCGCGCTGTAGGTCGCGGACTCCTTCCAGGTGTAGTACTGGGCCGACTGGTTGGCCGAGCCGCGGTTCCACTTGTCGTTGACGAAGGAGCCGACCTCGCCGAAGACGTAGAAGTCGTTCGCCTTCCGCGCACCGAACTGCTGGGCCACGCGCTGCTGGATGGCGGGCAGGAAGTGCCGGTTCCAGGTGACGCGGGGGATGTGCACGGCCGTGTCGATGCGGAAGCCGTCGACGCCCATGTCGATGTACTTGTCGTAGGCGCCGATCAGGTAGTTCTGGACGGTCGGGTTCTCGGTGTTGAAGTCGGCGAGGTCCTCGTGGATCCAGCAGGAACGGGCGTCCTCGCCCTCCCAGTTGCCGATCCAGCACTGGTGGAACAGGGCCTTGGGGAACATGCCGGACGTGGGGTTGGGCCACTGACAGTTGTGGACGGTATAGCCCTCGGCGCTCTTGTACGCGGTGGGCGTGCCCCAGTTGACGCAGGTGTTCCCGGCCGGCTCGGCGGTGGACCACAGGTCGCCGTTGTAATACGACTTGCCGCTCTTGGGATCGACGGTGAGGCCGTCGTACTCGAAGCCGGTCTGCTTCTCGTCGTAATACCAGGACCACTGCGCGTCGCGCACGCCGTAGACGGTGGGGGTGAACAGGCCTTTGGCCCCCCAGCGGGAGCTGTGGTTGTAGACCACGTCCTGATAGATCTTGACGCCCTTGGCGTGGGCGGCGTTGATGAGGTCCTGGTAGGAGGCTCCGGCCGATTCCAGGCGGGGATCGACCCGGTAGAAGTCGTAGCCGTGGTAGCCGTGGTAGTCGTAGTCCGAGCGGTTCAGCACGACCGGGGTGATCCAGATCGCGGAGAAGCCGAGGGCCTTGACGTAGTCCAGCTTCTCGACGAGTCCCTTGAAGTCGCCGCGGAACATCGGGTCGTTGCCGGCCGCGTTCCCCGATTTCACGTCCTGGCTGCCGCCCCGGTTGTTGGAGCTGTCGCCGTCGTTGAAGCGGGCGGTGAGCACGAAGTAGATCGGGTCCTTGCGCGGGTCGCCGCCGAGCGGCACGGACCCGGCCGGGGCCGCGGGACGGGTGCCGGTGGTGGCGACGGCGGGGGCGGAGGGGGCGGAGGGGTTCCCGGCGGCGTCCACGGCCCTGACCGTGTAGGTGTAGGCGGTCCGCTCCTCCAGTCCCGATTCGGTGAGGACCGTTGAGGTGACGCTGGTGACGACGGCACCCTTGGTGCCGCCGGAGCGGGTGACCTGATATCCGGTCACCCCCCGGTCGTCCGCCGCGGCGTCCCAGGTCACCACGGTGGACACGTCGGTGGCGGTGGCCCGGACGGCCGCGGGCGCGGTGGGCGCGGTGGTGTCGGGGACCACGGCGGCGCACGGATCGGCGGCGTTCGCGGTGACCCCGGTGTCCTTCACCGTGGACAGGCCGGCTCCGAGGGCGTAGTTCCTGCCGTTGTTGTTGTCCCAGGTGCCGTTGCCGTTGTTGAAGGTGGCGGCGAGCCCGGCGGCCTTGCCGAGCGCGACCGTCTTCCTGACCCAGCCCGCGCAGGCCGGGTCCATGCCGGTGCCGGGGACGGTGGTCCAGGCGCCGCCGGTCGCGGCCCAGTGGAGATTGACGGTCGGCCAGCCGACGGTCGCGGTCGAGTAGTAGACGGTGGCGGTCGCGCCGGTGCCGGTGCCACCGCCGGTGCCGGTGCTACCGCCGGTGCCACCGCCGGTGCCGGTGCCCGGGTCGGCGGTGCAGGGATCGCTGTGCGCCACGACCCCGTCCTTGACGGTGATGGCCCCGGTGCCCAGGGCGTAGTTCTTGCCCCCGTTGTTGTCCCAGGTCCCCTGGCCGTTGTTGAAGGTGGCCTGCAGGCCGGCGGCCGCGCCGAGGCTGACGGTCTTCTTCACCCAGTCGGTGCAGGCGGCCTCCATGCCGGAGCCGGGCACGGTCGTCCAGCTTCCGCCGTCGGGCGCCCAATGGAGGTTGTACGCGGTCCAGTTGCGGGTCCTGGTGTAGTAGAAGACCGTCGCCGTACTGTCGACGGCCGCCGTCGCGGCGACCGGGGCCGCGGCGACCGGGGAGGCCTCCGCGAAGGAGCCCGCGGCAGCGGCGGGCAGGGCGACGGCCAGACATCCGGCGAAAGCCAGGGCCAGGGCCGCCGGACGCCCTCCGAAGCGTGATCGCGTACGAGATCTCAAGGTCTGCTCCTCGAAGCGGGGCTCAACGGCCCTGCGGCTCCGCGGCATTGAAAACTTGCCGCAAGATTTTGCGGGGAGGTTAGCGGCCTGTCACCAGCACGTGAAGCCCTCGTGAACCGGCAATATCGCCTTCCGTCACGCACAGGAGCCCGGAGGGGACCGCATTTCGGGAGAAGCGGCGAAATGCTTTGCAGCAACTTTCTCCGGGGGCGGGCGCGACGAAGCCCTCCGGTGCGCCGGCTCCGCAGGGAGCGGCCGGGCCCCGGAGGGGCTCAAGGGGACGTGCAGGGGTGGTGCGTCGCCGGATGGGGCGCGTCGCCGGTGGCGGCGCGTCACCGGGTGCGGTGCGTCACCGGGTGCGCCGGCTACCGGCCGCGCAGGGTTTCGATCTCGCGGCGTTCGCGCTTCGTCGGGCGGCCCGCACCCCGGTCGCGGATGCCCACCACCGCGGCCTCCACGGGGGTCGGCGGCGGCGGGCTGTTGTCGATCAGGCATTCCGCGGCGGCCGGGGCGCCGACCCGTTTCGACACCGGGCGCCGGACCACGACGATGCGCTCCCGGCCCGCGCGGAAGAGGCGGACCTCGTCCCCGGCCCGCACCGCCTGCGCCGGCTTCGCGCGCTCCCCGTTGACCCGCACATGGCCCGCACGGCACGCGGTGGCGGCGATCGCCCGCGTCTTCGTCAGCCTGACCGACCAGATCCACACGTCGACCCGCGCCGACCCCGCACCCGCGGTTCCCTCTTCAGCCATGCCCCGACTTTAACGAGTCGGGACGGTAAAAACGGAACTACTTTTGGCGTTTACGACAAAGGGGATGGCATCTGCCATGTACATCGCCCCAACTGAATTGCAAATGCGGGACATGTGCCCCTACCTTGTCGCTCATGCAGTCCTACACCATCGGTCAGGCGGCACGCCTGCTGGGCGTCAGCCCGGACACAGCGCGCCGCTGGGCCGACGCCGGCCGAGTCGCGACCCACCGCGACGAGGGCGGCCGCCGCCTGATCGACGGCCGCGCCCTGGCCGCCTTCTCCGTCGAGGTGGCCCAGGGAGCGCACACCGAGGACGGCGAGACCTACACCTCGGCGCGCAACGCATTCCCCGGGATCGTCACCGCCGTCAAGCTCGGCGACGTGGCCGCCCAGGTGGAGATCCAGGCGGGTCCCCACCGCCTGGTCTCCCTCCTCACCCGTGAGGCCGTCGAGGAGCTCGGGCTGGAGGTCGGCATGCGGGCCACCGCCCGCGTGAAGTCCACCAGCGTGCACATCGACCGCGCCTGACCCCCGCTCAGCACGACGCGTCCCCACCCGCTCCGCCCGTCACCGGCGCGGGTCACCACCGCGCGGACCCGGCACCAGGCCGGCCGCCGACCCGACCGAGGAGCATCAGCTCATGTCCCCGATCCTGCCCCTGAACCGCCGCAGCGCCGCCCTCGCCCTGACCGCCGCCCTGCTCGTCCCGGCGCTCGCCGCCTGCGGCAGCAACGACGACAAGAAGACCGACGGCGCCGCCTCCCCGAGCGCCTCCGCGTCCGCGTCCGCCGAGCCCAAGGCCGCGAACCTGACGGTGCTCGCCGCCTCCTCCCTCACCGACGTCTTCAAGACCGCCGGTGCCGCGTACGAGAAGGCCCACCCGGGCACGAAGATCACCTTCTCCTTCGCCGGTTCGCAGGAGCTCGCCGCCCAGGTCAAGCAGGGCGCCCCGGCCGACGCACTGGTCACCGCCGACACCAAGACCATGGACGGCCTCAAGGCCGAGGTGAACGACCCGGCGATCATCGCGAAGAACCGTCTGGTCATCGCCGCCGGCAAGGACAACCCCTTCAAGGTCGCCGGCCTCAAGGACCTGGCCGACACCAAGATCAAGGTCGTGCTGGCCGCGCCCGAGGTCCCGGTCGGCCGCTACAGCAAGCAGATCCTCGACGCGCAGAAGATCGAGGTCAAGCCGGTCTCCCAGGAGCCCAACGTCCGCGCCGTGCTGAGCAAGGTCGAGCTGGGCGAGGCCGACGCCGGTCTCGTCTACAAGACCGACACCATCAAGTCCGGTGACAAGGTCGCCGTGGTGGACATCCCGGACGCCGAGAACGCCGTGGCCTCGTACCCGGCCGCCTCGCTCAAGGGCTCCAAGAACGCCGAGGCCGCGGCCGCGTTCGTGGCCTGGCTGAGCACCCCGGAGGCCCAGAAGATCCTCCAGGACGCCGGCTTCCAGAAGGCGTAGCCGACTGCCGCCCCGCGGTGAGCGGAGAGGGACTGCCCGGTCTGGGGGGACGGGCGGTCCCTCTCCGTTTGCCGCACCACGCCTCATCCGCCGTCCCCGGCGTCCCCGCGTACGCCGCATCCGAGCGTGCGCGCGTACGCCGCGCACCCAGCCGGGAACCCACATGAGCAGAGTCCGCACCCGCCGCGCCCGGCCCCCCGTGGCCCTGGCGCTCCCCGCGCTGCTCGCCGTGGCGTTCCTGCTGATGCCGCTGGCCGGCATCCTCACCCGCACCCGGTGGAGCGAGATCGGCACGCACCTCACCAGCCCCGGAGTGGTCGAGGCGCTCAAGCTCTCGCTGCTGGTGTCGCTGTGGGCGCTCGGGCTCTCGCTCCTCCTCGGCGTGCCGCTCGCCTGGCTGCTGGCCCGCGTCGAGTTCAGGGGCAAGGCGCTGGTGCGCTCGCTCGTCCTGCTCCCCATGGTGCTGCCGCCCACGGTCGGCGGTGTGGCCCTGCTGCTCGGTTTCGGCCGGCGCGGGCTGCTGGGTCCCTGGCTGGAGGGCACCTTCGGCATCACCCTGCCCTTCCACACCTCCGGCGCGGTGGTCGCGGCCACCTTCGTGGCGATGCCCTTCCTGGTGATCAGCCTGGAGGGCGCGCTCGGCGGCCTCAAGCCGAGCTACGAGGAGACCGCCGCATCCCTGGGCTCCTCTCCGCTGCGCGTGTTCTTCACGGTGACCCTGCCGATGGTGGCCCCGGGCCTGATCGCCGGAGCCGCGCTGACCTGGGCCCGCGCGCTCGGCGAGTTCGGCGCCACCATCACCTTCGCCGGCAACCTCCCCGGCACCACCCAGACCCTGCCGCTCCAGGTCTACCTGCTGCTCCAGGACTCCCCGGAGGCCGCCACCTCCGTGTCCCTGCTGCTGCTCGCGATCGCCATGGCCGTACTCATCGCCCTGCGCGGGAGGTGGACGGGTACCCCCGTCGCCCGCAAGGACGGCGGAGCGGCGGTGGTCGCGGAGGACCTTCCGGCACCGGACCCGATGGGCACGGCGGGCACGGCAGGCACCGGCACCGGCACCGGCACCGGCACCGCGACGGTCAGGGCCTCCGGACCCGCCGCGCCCGGATCCACCGCGCCCGCCGCACCGGCCGACGGCGGGCACTGGCCGCTGCACGCCACCGTCTCCGGGTTCAACGAGCTCACCCTCGACGCCGAACCCGGTACCACCATCGCCGTCGTCGGCGAGAACGGCGCCGGCAAGACCACCCTGCTGCGCGCCCTGCTCGGCCTGACCCCCCGCGCCCACGCCGAACTGCGCCTCGGCGACGCCGACGTGACCGCGCTGCCCCCGCACAAGCGCCAGGTGGCCTGGGTCCCCCAGGACGGCGCCCTGTTCCCGCACCTGAGCGCGCTCGCCAACACCTCCTACGGTCTGCGCGCCCGCAGGGTGCCGCGCGCCGCGGCCCGCGCCGAGGCGCAGGCCTGGCTGGACCGGCTCGGTGTCGGGCACCTCGCGCACCGCAAGCCCGCCCAGCTCTCGGGCGGGCAGGCCCAGCGGGTGGCGCTGGCCCGCGCGCTGGCCGCCCGGCCCCGGCTGCTGCTGCTCGACGAGCCGCTGGCCGCCCTGGACCAGACGACGCGGGCCCGCGTCCGGCACACCCTGCGCACCCACCTGGCCGGCTTCGGCGGGGTCTGCCTCATCGTCACGCACGACCCCGTCGAGGCGGTGTCCCTGGCCGACCGGGTCCTCGTACTCGCCGACGGGCGGACCCTGCAGGACGCGCCGCCCTCCGAGGTGGCGCGGCACCCCCGCTCCCCGTGGGTGGCCCGGATGCTGGGGCGCAACGCCTGGCCCGGCACGGCGTCGGCCGACGGGCTGGAGCTCGCCGGCGGCGGCCGTCTGGTGGTGGCCGAGGCGCTGCCCGAAGGGGAGCGGGCGCTCGCGATCATCGCCCCCGAGGCGGTGTCCGTGCACCGGGACCGCCCGGGCGGCAGCCCTCGTAACGTCTGGCCCGGCACCGTACGGGAGATCACCTCGGTCGGCAGCCGGCTGCGCGTGCTGGTCGGTTCCGCCGCGGCGCCCGACCTGGTCGCGGAGATCACCCCCGAGGCCGCCGCCGAGCTGGGCATCGTCGACGGCGCCGCGGTGTGGACCAGCGTGAAGGCGACCGAGGTCACGCTCGTACGGCTCTGAGCGGTCCCGTACGCCGCTCACGCGCCCACGTAGGCCGCCAGGTGCTCGCCGGTCAGGGTGGAGCGGTCGGCGACGAGTTCGGCGGGCGTGCCCTCGAAGACGATCCGGCCGCCGTCGTGACCGGCTCCGGGGCCGAGGTCGATGATCCAGTCGGCGTGGGCCATGACCGCCTGGTGGTGCTCGACGACGATCACCGACTTGCCGGAGTCCACGAGCCGGTCGAGCAGGCCGAGCAACTGCTCGACGTCGGCGAGGTGCAGACCGGCCGTCGGCTCGTCGAGGACGTAGACCCCGCCCTTCTCCCCCATGTGGGTGGCCAGCTTGAGCCGCTGCCGCTCGCCCCCCGAGAGCGTGGTGAGCGGCTGGCCGAGGCTGAGGTAGCCGAGCCCGACGTCGCCGAGCCGCTCCAGGATCCGGTGCGCGGCCGGAGTGCGCGCCTCGCCCGCCCCGAAGAACACCTCGGCCTCGGTCACCGACATCGCGAGCACCTCGCTGATGTCGCGGCCGCCGAAGTGGTGTTCCAGGACCGAGGCGTGGAAGCGCTTGCCCTCGCACTCCTCGCAGGTGGTGGCGACTGCGGCCATCATCGCCAGGTCGGTGTAGATGACGCCGGCGCCGTTGCAACCGGGGCAGGCGCCCTCGGAGTTGGCGCTGAACAGGGCCGGCTTCACGCCGTTGGCCTTCGCGAACGCCTTGCGGATCGGGTCGAGCAGCCCGGTGTACGTCGCCGGGTTGCTCCGCCGGGAACCGCGGATGGCGCCCTGGTCGACGGAGACCACGCCCTCGCCCGGCTCCCCCGCCCGCTGCGCCAGCGAGCCGTGCACGAGCGAGCTCTTGCCGGAGCCGGCGACGCCCGTGACCACGACGAGCACCCCGAGCGGTACGTCCACGTCCACGCCCCGCAGGTTGTGGGTGTTCGCGCCGCGGATCTCCAGCTTTCCGCCGTGCTCGCGCACCTTCTCCTTGAGGCGCACGCGGTCGCCGAAGTGGCGGCCCGTGATGGTGCCGCCTTCCCGCAGCCCCTCGACCGTGCCCTCGAAGCAGATGGTGCCGCCTCCCTGGCCCGCGCCGGGGCCGAGGTCGACGACGTGGTCGGCGATCGCGATCGTCTCCGGCTTGTGCTCCACGACGAGCACCGTGTTGCCCTTGTCCCGCAGCCGCAGCAGGAGGCTGTTCATCCGCTGGATGTCGTGGGGGTGCAGGCCGACGGTGGGCTCGTCGAAGACGTAGGTGACGTCGGTGAGCGAGGAGCCGAGGTGGCGGATCATCTTGACCCGCTGGGCCTCGCCGCCCGACAGCGTGCCCGAGGGGCGGTCGAGGGAGAGGTAGCCCAGCCCGATCTCCACGAACGAGTCGAGGGTCTGGCGGAGCGTGGCGAGCAGCGGCGCCACCGAGGGCTCGTCGAGTTCGCGGACCCATGCCGCCAGGTCGCTGATCTGCATCGCGCAGGCGTCGGCGATGCTGATCTTCTTGATCTTCGAGGAGCGGGCCCCCTCACTGAGCCGGGTGCCCTCGCAGTCGGGACAGACGGTGAACGTCACCGCGCGGTTCACGAAGGCCCGGATGTGCGGCTGCAGCGAGTCGACGTCCTTGGACAGCATCGACTTCTGGATCTTCGGGATGATGCCCTCGTACGTCAGGTTGATCCCGTCGACCTTGATCTTGGTCGGCTCCTTGTGGAGCAGGTCCCGCAGCTCGCGCTTGGTGTACTTGCGGATCGGCTTGTCCGGGTCGAAGAAGCCGCAGCCGGTGAAGATGCGGCCGTACCAGCCCTCCATGCTGTAGCCGGGGATGGTGAGCGCACCCTCGTTGAGCGACTTGGTGTCGTCGTACAGCGCGGTGAGGTCGATGTCGTTGACCGAGCCCCGGCCCTCGCAGCGCGGGCACATGCCGCCGGTGATGCTGAAGCTGCGCCGCTCCTTCACGGTCTGCCCGCCGCGCTCCATGGTGACCGCGCCGGCCCCGCTGATCGAGGCGACGTTGAAGGAGAACGCCTTGGGCGAGCCGATGTGCGGCTTTCCGAGCCTGCTGAACAGGATGCGCAGCATCGCGTTGGCGTCGGTGGCGGTGCCCACCGTGGAGCGGGGGTCGGCGCCCAGCCTCTGCTGGTCGACGGTGATCACCGTCGTCAGCCCGTCGAGCACGTCCACCTCGGGCCGCGCGAGGGTCGGCATGAAGCCCTGCACGAAGGCGCTGTAGGTCTCGTTGATCAGCCGCTGCGACTCCGCGGCGATCGTGTCGAACACCAGTGAGCTCTTGCCCGAGCCGGACACGCCGGTGAAGACCGTCAGCCGGCGCTTGGGGATCTCGACGCTGACGTCCTTGAGGTTGTTCACCCGCGCGCCGTGCACGCGGATCAGGTCGTGGATGTCGGCGGCGTGCGGCTCGGGGGACTGCGTGCCCGGCTTCGTGACCTTGCTCATCGTGTCTCCATACTCTCGGGCTGAAGCCGCCTTCGGGGTCGCGGCAACGGCGCCTTGTCCATCCGGTCTGTCTACCCGATCGGCGGTGTCGTCCGGGGGCGGCGCCAGGTGCGCGGGGCCGGGGATCTCAGTGCTTGCGGGGCTGGTGGAACCGCAGGATGTTGCCGGCCGGGTCGCGGAAGGCGCAGTCGCGGACCCCGTACGGCTGGTCGATCGGCTCCTGCAGCACGTCGCCGCCGGCGGCCCGGACGCGCTCGAAGGTGGCGTCGACGTCGTCCGTCGAGAAGATGACGCCGCGCAGCAGACCCTTGGCCAGCAGTTCCGCCACCGCCTCCCGGTCGGCGGCCGAGGCTCCCGGGTCGGCCAGCGGCGGTTCGAGGACGATGTCCACACCGGGCTGGGAGGGCGACCCCACGGTCACCCAGCGCATGCCCTCGAATCCGACGTCGTTGCGTACCTCCAGCCCGAGGACGTCCCGGTAGAAGGGGATCGCCTTGTCGTGGTCGTCGACGGCGATGAAGCACTGCGAAAGGTTGATGTCCATGGGTTTCACGCTACGGGCGGGTGGGCGGCGCGTGCTTCTCCATTCCTGACCGGTCTCGCGGCCCGCGGGTGTCCTGACGGCTCGCGGACGGAGGCCCGCCGTCCGCCGACTGCCGGTCCGCCGTCCGCCGTCCGCCGTCCGCCGTCCGCCGTCACCGGCCGGCCCGGACCGCGGGGAGCACGGAGAGCCAGTCGCCCGCCGCGAAGCCGTCCACGCCGATCACCGTGCGGCCGGTGCGCGGGGTGGACACGAGCAGTACGCCCTCCTCGCGGCCGGCCGCGAAGCGGGGGGCGCCGACGGTGATCACGGCGGCCCGTCTGCCGGTGGCGCGCCGGAACTCCGCCAGGAGGCGCAGCCGCAGGGCTGCCTCCTTGCCGTCCACGGCCTGCGGCGCGTACGGCTCTACGACGGCCACCGCGCCCGTACCCGGCTCGCGGGCGGCGGCCGCGAGGACCGTGCGCAGGGCCTTGATCCGGACCAGCCCGCCGCCGGCGAGGGTGCGGTGCGTGGAGTCGAGCGGCAGGAACCGTACGCCGCGGTGGGCGAAGGCCGGCCGGGTGCTGCCGGTCAGGGAGAAGTCGACGCCCGCGCCCCGGGCGGAAGCTGCCGCTGCCGCCCGGCCGGCCGGCGGATCGACCGCGAACCGCCAGGGCCGGGAGTTCACTTCGGCCGCCGTGGCCACGACCGGGTCCGGGGTCTCGGGCGTACGGACGCTCCCGGTCGGCGGTGTCCGCGCCGCCAGGGTGTCCAGCAGCAGCCGCGCGGGGTTCGGACCGGCGGTGGCGGTGGCGGCGATCCGGGTCACGGCGAACGGCCGCTCCGCCATCGCCGGGAGCGGGAGGGCGATCTCCCGCCAGCCGGTCCAGTCCACGGCGGGCCCGCGCAGGGTGGTGAGCGCCCCGTCCCCGTCGGCGAGTTCCACCGCGGGCCGGGTGCCGGAGCCGTCGCCGTTCACCCAGAGGGAGAGCGACCGGGCCAGGTCGGGCACAGGAAGCGGAACGGGCGGGGTCGCGCCGGCGCTGCCTCCATCGGCGGGAAGCGTGAGGGCGAGCCCCCGGCCGGGACGGCCCGCCCCGGACGCGGCGCCGGGGCCGGTCCACCGGCCGGCGTCCTCCAGATCCGCGAGCGGCAGGTCCGACAGCCCCACACCGAGGGCCAGTTCGGCCGTGACCGAGGCGGCTCCGCGCACGGTGGCGGCTCCGCGCACCGCGGCTGCTCCGCGCGCGCTGGCGGCATCGCGCACGGTGGCGCGCAGCTTCCCGGTGGCGTGCGGCACTCGGGCCGTCACGGTGAACCCGCCGAGCCCGTCGTCGGCGACGCTCCACTGGGACCGGTCGAACTCCACGTCCACGTCCCGGGGTTCGACGACGGCGGCGGCGCCCTGCGCATCGCGGCCGGTCAGCACGAAGCGCGCGCTCTCCCCCTCCTCCGTGAACCCGATCCGCTCGGGGACGGCGCGGACCCGCACGAGCGGCCCGAGCACGTCGAGGCGGAGCGTTCCCCGCGCCGCCCCGCGCCGGGCATGCACGGTCACCCGCCCGGGCCGCAGGGCCCGGAGCCCCCCGCCGGAGTCGATCCGGGCCCCACCCCCCTGGACCACCCACACGGGCTCCGCGCCCCGGCGGATCCCGCCCCCGGAGGCGGCGCCGGCCACGGTCCCCGCCACAGCAAGGGACCCGGGACCCGGAGCCGAAGCCCGAGCCGGAGGCACAGCGGGGGCCGGAGCAAGAACGGCCCGGGAGGCGGGGTCGGCCACGGGAAGGAACACGGGCGCGGGGACGCGGGCGGGACCCGCCCCGAAGCCGGTGGCCACCCCGGGCACGGGGGCCACCCCGGGCACGGGGGCCACCCCGGGCACGGGGGCCACCCCGGGCACGGGGGCCACCCCGGGCACGGGGGCCACCCCGGGCACGGGGGCCACCCCGGGCACGGGAGTGATCCCGGGCACGGGAGTGATCCCGGGCACGGGAGTGATCCCGGGCACGGGAGTGATCCCGGGCACGGGAGTGATCCCGGGCGCAGGAGTGATCCCGGCATCGGCAGTGCCCGCGGCGGCGGCGCCGGCCATGTGGCCGGGAGCGGCCCCAACCGCAGATGCGCCGCCGGCCGCACGCGCGGCGACGGGAGCGGACGCCGGAGCGGAATCGGATGCGGGAGTGGGACCCGGAGCCGGAGCCGGAGCGGAAGCAGAAGCGGGAACCGGAGCCCGGGCAGGGCCCGGAGCAGGGCGCGAAGCCCGTGCCTGAGCAGAAGCGGGACCCGGACCCGGAGCGGATGCTGGACCCGGCGTCGGAACGGGGTCCGGGCCGGGTGTGGGGGTGGTGACCTGGTCGGGTGTGGGGGTGGTGACCGGGCCGAGGGTGGGGTCGTAGGGGGTGGCGCGCAGGGTTCGGGTCAGGCCGGGGAAAGCCCGGGCGGCGCCGCCGATGGGGTCGATTCGGTAGCCGCCGGCTCGGCCCGGGCCGGCCGGAACGGTGAGTACGAGGCCGTTGGGCACCGGGCGCGGGCGGCCGTCGGAAGGGGAGTTCTCCAAGGTCAGGGCCGTCTCCCCGGCCAGCGCGGCGAGCAGGGTAGAGGAGCCGCCGCCGTCCAGGTTGAGGGCCTCGTGGGCGCCGAGCCGGTGCATCATCCGGCCGAGCGCCGTCAGGGTCAGCCCGCCGCTGTCGCGCTGGCGGCCGTCGACGGTGACCAGGCGGAGCCGGCGGCCGTCGCGGGAGAGGCCGACGGCGGTGCGCGGCGCGGCCGCGTCGTTCGGTTCGCCGTCGTGGTTCTGCGGCACCCCGGCCACGACCAGCGCCTCCCGGCCGCCGATCGCACCGACCGGGAGCGGCCCGCCCCCGGCGGCCAGGGCCCGGGCGGTGACCCCGACCGCGTCCCCGGGTCGCAGGGCGGCGAGTTCGGAGGCCGCCCCGGTGCCGCCCGCGACCAGCAGGGTGGTGCCCGGCGCGGGACGCTTCCGGCGCGCGGGCCCGCGTACCGCCGCCCGGACCGCCGAGACCCGGCCGTCGCGCAGTTCCACCGCCGGTCCGGGTACGGGGAGTCGGTCCGCCGGCCAGTCGGAGGTGTAGGCGGCGAAGCCCTCGGCGGGCGGCAGCGCGGTGTTGAAGCCGGCGAGCGGGCGGACCGCGCCGCCGGGCAGGGTGACGCTCCCGTCGAGGGTGAGGCCCAGTACCCGTCCGGCTCCGTCGGCGCCGAAGCCGACGGCCCGGCCGGCGCCGGGGGAGGCCGCGTGGAGCAGCCGTCCGGCGCCGATGCCGGGGCCCAGCGGGGCGCCCGTACCGCGGATGTCGAAGAAGTCCCCGTTCACGGCGGCGACCACCCGGCGGCCGGGACCGGCGGGGTGGCGGGCGGCGGAGTCGGCGACGGTGGCCGGTCCGCGGCCGCCGAGGTACTCCGCGCGCACGCCGGAGCCCGCGAGCCGTACGTCGAGCTCGTCGATCCGCAGCCACCGGTCGGCTTCGAGCCGGTCGTAGGACTCCAGGAGCACCCCGGGGGCGATCTGCCGGGTGGTTCGGGCGGTCTCGATGCCGACTTCCGCGTCCTTTTCCCCGCTCCCGCCGCCGGCATGGGCGGCCGGGGCGGCGAGGAGCACGGTGAGCAGGAGGGACAGGAAGGGCAGCAAGGGCCGGAAGGACGGGCGGAGGATCGGCACGATGGCAGGATCGGCCAGCCGTGCGCATACAAGTACATAAACACAGCGCGAGTCCGCCAGAGATCACCCATTCGCCCGCTCCGACCCCTGCCAACCCCTCTGACCTGCCAAAAGTCCCTGTACCCAGATCCGGTGTCTGCCGTATCTTCAACCGTGCCCGCACGTCAGCGGGCCACTTTTGCATGTCACACGTTCCCGTGGGGGGGTACAACTTCATGTCTTTCAGCGCGCCCGGCTCTCCGCCGCCCGGCTCTCCGCCGCCCGCCGACCCCGTCCCGCAGCCGACGCCCCCGCCGGGCAGCGCCGCGTACGCCCAGCCGGTCCCCCACCAGCCTCTGCCGGGCTTCGCCCCGCAGCCCGTCAAGGTCCTGCGCTCGCCCAGGGGTCTCGCGACCGCCACGAACGTGCTGCTCGCGGTCTCCGGCCTGTACGCCCTGATCCTGACCGGTACCGGGCTGTACGTCAGCTCGGTCCTCGGCGACGGGCAGTACCCGGACGCGGGAGCCGATGACAGCCTGTCCCCGCCGGACGTCTGGATGGGCGTGATCACCGCCGTCTCGCTGCCGCTGCTGCTCGCCACGGCGGCCCTCTTCATCATCTGGTTCCACCGCGTCCACCAGAACGCCGAGATCCTCAACCCGGGTGCGGTCACCCGGTCCAGCGGCTGGGCCATCGGCGGCTGGTTCATCCCCATCGGCAACCTCTTCCTCCCGTACCTCATGGCGAAGGAGATCTGGGCCGCCAGCATCCAGCTCGGGCCCGACGGTTCCTACCGGCGCGTCTCGACCGCGCCCGTCACCTCGTGGTGGCTGCTGTGGGTCGCGTCGCTCATCGCCGACCGAGTCTTCAGCTCCCTGTACACCGTGGCCACCACCGCGGAAGAGCTCGCCTCCTCCGCTGACGCCGCCGCCGTGCAGGGCGGACTCTCCCTGGTGGCCGCCGTCCTCGCCATCGGATTCGTGCACAAGGTGACGGCCCTGCAGGGCACCAAGGCCGCCCAGGGCCCGTACGCGGCCGCGTAGCCACTCGGGACCGGCTCCCCGGCGGTCTCCCGGGCCCGGCGCCCGCGCCCTCACCCCGCCGCGCTCAGGGCCCGGGCCCGCCGGGCGGACCTCCGGGAACAAGCCCGGTGCCAGACCCGGGAACAGGCCCAGGGGCAGACCCGGGAACAGGCCCGGGAGCAGGCCCAGTGCCAGCCCCAGTGCCAGACCCGGCGCCAGACCCGGCGCCAGGCCCTCCCCGGCCCGCCGGGTCACCCGGTACCGCGAACTCGCACCACACGCACTTCCCGCCGCCCCGCGGCTCCACGCCCCAGGCGTCCGCCAGCCGGTCCACCAGCATCAGCCCGCGCCCCGACACCGCCCAGTCGTCGGCCTCGCGCCGCCGCGGCAAGGCGCTGCTGGTGTCCTCCACCTCGATCCGGATCCGGCCCTCCGGGGTCAGCCGCATGCTGATGCCGCCGACGCCGTCCGTGTGGACCAGGGCGTTGGTCATCAGCTCGTCCGCCGCGAGCTCGATCTCGTCGGCCTGGTCCCACGCACCCCATGCCGCGGCGGCCGCCCGGATCAGGTGGCGGGCCGTCGACGGGGCGTCCGGGTCGCCGGGGCTCAGGCTGTGGCGGAGCGGGCCGCCGCCGTGCGGGGCCGGGGTGCCGCGCCTGCGCAGCAGGAGCAGGGCCATGTCGTCCCCGCCGCCCGAGTCGCCGACCAGGTCACACAGCACGTCGGCGAGTTCCTCCACGTCCGTCGGCCCGTCCCGGACCGCCTCCATGAGCTCCCGCATGCCGACGTCGGCATCGTTGCCGGAGTCGGTGCCGGTGCCGGTGCCGTCCGCGGTACCGGCTTCCCGGCCGGGCCGTTCCGTCAGGCCGTCCGTGCAGAGCAGCAGGGTGTCCCCGGGGTGCAGTTCGAGGCTGGTGACGGGATACCCCGTACCCCAGCCCGCCTCCGAGGCCGCCCCCGAGCCCGAACCCGAACCAGAGGCCGCTCCCGAGGCCGAGGCCGGATCCGGCGCCGACGCCTCGGGCAACGGCAGGCCCAGTGGCAGCCCGCCCGCCACCTGGACCCGGTGGCAGCTGCCGTCCCCGCGGCGCACCACCGGGTCGAGGTGCCCGGCGCGGACCATTTGGGTCATGCCGCTGACCAGGTCGATGTCGGCGTACGTACACGTGGCGAAGCGTTCCGTCTCCAGGTCCCGCAGGAAGGCCGCGGCCCGCTCCATCGCCGCTCCGGGGGTGTGCCCCTCCGATACGTACGCCCGCAGCGCGATCCGCAGCTGGCCCATGACGGCGGCCGCGTCCGTGTCGTGGCCCTCCACGTCGCCGATCATCACGCCGACCCGGCCCTCGCCGAGCGGGACCACGTCGTACCAGTCGCCGCCGATCTCCCGCCCCATCCGGGCCGCCCGGTACCGTACGGCGATCCGCGCACCCGGCACCTCCGGGATCCGGCGCGGCAGCATGGCCCGCTGGAGGCCCTCGGCGAGATCGTGCTCCTGCTCGAAGAGGATGGCGCGCTGCAGGCTCTGCGCGATGCCGCTGCCGAGGGCCATCAGCACGTTGCGCTCCTCGGCGTCGAAGTCGCCCTCGCGCGTGTAGAGCAGTCCGAGCGCGCCGACGGGCCGGCCCTGGGCGATCAGCGGCAGGTAGACCCCGCTGCGGACGGACAGCGGTTCGACGTACGGCCACAGGCTCGGGTAACGGCTGCGGAACTCCTCGCGGGAGCCGAGGTACACCGGCCGCAGCGTGCGTACGGCCTCGCTCATCGGCAGCGGCGCGTCGATCCGCGTGTACTCGGTCTCCGGTACGTACGCGCCCAGCTGCCCCTCCGCGACCAGGTGGATCCGGGCGCCGTCGACGACGCCGAGCATGACGCTGACCGCGCCGAGGTGGCCGAGGGCCTCGGGGTCCTTGAGGACGTCGGTGACGTCGTTGACGGTGCGGGCGTGCGCGAGGATCGCCGTGGTGCGCTCGACGACCCCGGTCATCCTGCGCCGGCCCTCGTCGCGCTCCCCCGCCGCTCCGGGCTCGCCGGGATCGTGGGCGGCATCGCGGATGATCCCGATGATCCGGTACGGACGCTCGTGCGGGTCCCGCAGGATGTGCCCCTGGAGATGGGTCCAGCCGGTGGACCCGTCCCGGCCGCGGCTGCGCACGTAGGCCCCGTAATGACTGCGGCCGGACTTGAGCGCCTGCGCGACCCGCGCGTCGAGCCGGGCCTCCTCGCCCGGCGCGAGGCGGATCCGCAGCCCGGCGGGGGTGCCGCTGAACTCTTCCGGGCGCAGGTCGAGGACCTCGAGGGCGGTGGTGTCCAGATGCATCTGCCCGCTGTCGAGGTCCCAGTCGAAGGTGCCCATGCGGTTGAGCGCGAGGCTCGTGTCCGTCCGGGCGGGCCACTCGACCTGGGGGGTCACGCCCCTTTCGGCCACACCCTCAGGATCCCACTCTTGCCCCGCCCCCGCCGAACCCGCGGTGCTCCCGTCCCCCTCGGGACGCCGTGACCGGCCGGGGCGCAACGCCGGACGGAGCCGGTGTCGGGCGAAGTGGCGGCGGGGACAGGATTCGAACCTGCGTCCACCCGGGAGCAGAGCCGGGCGCTCCTCCGCAGAGCTTCCCCGCCACCACGGCGATCATGGCCGGGTCCGCCGTTGCCGGCAACCGATTTCCCCGGGGTCCCGGGGCGGCCGGTCACGTCCACTCCCTCGCCGCCGCGCGCTTGCCCTTGCCGGAGAACACCCCGACCGACCGGAGGGCACTGGCCATGAGCGGGTCCCCGACGGCGACACCGTGCACGAGCTCGGGCGTCCGGCGGAAGGCGACGGCCTCCGCCACCGGCCTGGGAGCGGTCCAGCCGCCGGCGACGGGATCCCTGCCGTGCCGGGCGCAGACCGCCTCGACCAGCGAACGCGGGCATTCCTCTTCCCCCCGGAGCACTTCCCAGGGCAAGGGCAGCTCTGCCCAGACGTAGGTGTCGGGGTGCAGCCCGCCGCCGCTCATGCGGTGCCAGTAGGCCACGTCGGCAGCCATCAGGCGGGGCACCTTCCCCGGGCAGACCCGGTCCAGGATCCTCTCCTGGCCCAGTTCGGCCAGGATCGCGAACCAGTGGGCCCGGGCCGTGTTCCACGCCTGCGCGGCCTGGTTCCACGTCGAGGAGTCGTCGCCGCGGCGCACGATCATCGATTCGCGCTCCAGCGGGTGCCGGTTCCAGGCGTCCTCCAGCAGGTCCGCGACCTGGCGCAGGAAGCCGTTCCACCGGACCAGCAGGTGAGTGAGGTCCTCGTCGGAGACCTCGGCCAGCACCTCCGGCGTGGGGTGCACGTGCGCCACCGCGGACCAGCAGGTCCGCCCGGGGCGCGCCCGCAGGCGCTGGAACAGCGCCTCGGCGACCTCGTCGTAGGCCTGCCGCTGGGGGCCGTTGGTGAAGATGCTGCGCATGTGGCCCCGCGCCGTGATGTACGCGATGAAGGCGGCGGTGTCCGGGTCCGCGGCGAAGAGCTCGTACGGCAGTACGCGGGCGAGTGCCCCCTTGCCCGTCATCGTCACCTCGCGGCGGCGCTGCTCGTGGATCAGCCGTGCCAGCTTGGCCTCCATCCGGGTCAGGAGCCGGAAGCGCTTGTTGTACTGGCGCTTGGACACCTCGCCGAGACCGGCGGCGGTCCGCTCCGCCCGGTCGAGACGGTCCGTGCCGAAGTCGTTCTGGCCGTACGCGCGGCCCATGGACTCCCCCGCACGCCGGATCACCGCCTCGATCCGGTCCGGATCGTCTCCGGCGCCGTCCGGCAGGTCCGGCAGGTCCGGCAGGTCCGTGAACAGGGTTGCCGCACGTGCGAGTTGGCGCTGCGCACCGACCGGGGCGGCGAAATCCTCCCGCATGGAGGTGTAGCCGTGCCACAGGTTGCGAAGCGAGTGTTCGGCGGCCTTGGCGAGTGCCGCCCCGGTGGCCTCGTCGGGATCGGCTCCCTGCGCCTCGTACAGGTCCTGGATGAGTCGGGCCACGTCCTCCGGACGCTTGCGCAGTGTGAGCGTGGCGTGCAGTTCACGGAGGAGATCTTCGACGGTGGGAGACGGCATGAGCCTCACCCTGCCACTGCCCGAACAGGCACCCAACTGGATATCCGCGGGCCGCAGTCGGGGCGGCACCACACTCCCCCCACTCGATTTCGGGAGGAAAAGGACCAAAGTCCCGGCCTGTCGCGACTTTCACTGAATGGGTGACTTGTACGATTTCGCGAAGATCGATCCGTTCGTGATCATCTTTATCGGCGTCAGGAACCCTCCGGCACAGGGTCCTTGGCGCCCACGGCTGTGTGGGGTGTGGCTTGTCGCAAGCGCCGAAGACGACCGGAGGACCGGCCGAGGGAACGAAGGAAGGGGAAGGGGAAGGGGAAGAAGGCGTGGACGCGCCCGAGCGCCTTCCCGCGCCCCCGACCCGTACCGGTCGCGGCAGCCTGGTCGTTCAGCTGTACCGGGACCCGCTCGTGCTGGGTCCGCTCTTCCGCGACGAGGGACCGACCGAGGCCCCCGCACCGACCACCGCGACCGGGGGCGGGGCCGCGGTCAGTCCCGACGGCTCCCTCCACTCCGGGGACTCCGCCGAACTGAGGCCCCCCGGAGGCGCCGCCGGCCCCAGCGGCCCCAGCGGCCCCAGCGGCTCCAGCGGCCCGGGCAGCCTCGCCGGCTCCCCTGGCTCCCCCGGCTCCCCCGGCCCCAGCGCCGATGGCCTTCGGCAGGGCACCGGGCGCGGGGCGATACCCCGGCCCGGGGTGCGCTCCGCGGTGGTGACGGCGCCCCGGGGAATGCCCGCCGTGCTCGATCCCGAGCTCACCGAGCGGCCCGCCCGCACCTGCTCCGGCTGGTGGGCCCTGCTCGCCGCCGGGGCCGCCACGGCCTGCGCCGCCGCCCTCCCCCGCTTCGAGGGCCTGCGCGCCTCCGCCTCCCCCGCCGAGGCCTGGCCCCTCGCCGTCGTCGTGTGCTGCGCGCTCCTCACGCTCGCCGCCCTCGCCGGGCTGCGCCGCGGCCGCGCGGGCCAGGCCTGGTCCCTGAGCCTCTTCGGCCGCTACCAGGGCACGATCCGGCGTACCGGCCTCATCTGGTCCAACCCCGTGCCCCGGCACACCCGCGTCGACGTACGGCTGCGCCACTGGCGCAGCGAGCCCCTCTCCGTGGTCGACTCCGAAGGCACCGCCCTGCGGTCCGTCGTCCTCGTGGTGTGGCGGGTCAAGGACACCGCCCGCGCGCTGCTCGCCGTCGACGACCACACCGCCTACCTCTGCGGACAGGTGGAGTCCACGACCGCCCGGGTGCTCTCCCGGATGCCCGCCGACTCCTTCGGCCCGCAGCCGGCCGAACCGCAGACCCTGCGCGACACCGAGGCCGTCGGCAACGAGCTGACCAGGCTGCTCGCCGCCGAATGCAGGGCGATCGGCGTCGAGGTCTTCTCCGCCCGGCCCCTGCACGTCGAGTACGCGCCCGAGGTCGCCGCGGCGATGCAGCGCCGCAGGGTCGCCTCGATCGACGCCCGGCACCGGGACTCCGTCCTCACCTCCGTGCTCGACGCCGTCGACGACACCGTTCACCGGATGTCGGACCGCGGGCTCCTGGGTCTGGACGACTACGAACGCAAGGCCCTGGTCAAGGACTTGACCGTGGCCTTTTACACGGCGCGCGGCCCTGCCGCCGACGCCCGCTGAAAACACCCCCGATGGAAGAGGAACCACGCATGCGCACGCCCGAGTTCACCGAGGAAATACCCGACAGCTGCGACTGCTCCGGCTGCGCCCGCGGCACGACGGCCGTCACGGCCGCCTCGCGCCGCCGTCGCTGCACCGTGCGCGGCGCGGTGGTCGCGGCCGTCGGTGCCACGCTGCTGATGGGCACCGGCGCGGGCGCCGCGTCCGCCGAGCCGGCCCCGGCCCATGCGGGCTGGGACGGCTCGAAGTACTGGTACAAGGACGCCACCGGCTGGTGGCGCTGGACCTCCCACCACAGCAAGTACGTGGCGAACAGTGGCGGTTCGGGCTCGGGAGCCGGAGCCTCCGCCTCCTCGCCGGTACGCACCTCCGAGCCCGCCTTCCGCGGCCGCGCGGGCTGGGACTCGACGGACCGCGTGTACTGGTACAAGGACGCGACCGGCTGGTGGCGCTGGACCAGCCACAAGGACAAGTACGAGCGCTTCGCCGGCGGCTCCGGTTCCTCCGGCTCATCGGGCTCATCGGGCTCGTCCGGTACCTCGGGGTCCTCCGGCGGCTCCGGCACCCCCGTCCGCCAGGGCACCGAGGGCGCCATCTCCTTCGCCGGCAGCCACCTCGGCGACGCGTACCAGTGGGGCGGCAACGGCCCCCACAGCTGGGACTGCTCCGGCCTGGTACAGGCCGCCTACCGCTCGGCCGGCATCTCCCTGCCCCGCGTGGCCTCCGACCAGTACCGGGCCACCACCCCGATCTCCCGCTCCGAACTGCGCCGCGGCGACCTGGTGTTCTGGAGCTCCAACGGCAGCGTGTCGGGCATCCACCACGTCGCCGTCTACCTCGGCGACGGCAAGTACATCGAGGCCCCCCGCCCGGGCAAGCAAGTCCGCGTCTCCAGCTTCAGCGCGTACAACCCGAACATGTACGGCCGCGTCCGCTAACGGGCATCCGGACGGGTTCCGCATCGACCCCGTCAGGTGGTGCACGGAACTCCCCGAAGGCCGGTGGCCCTCGGGGAGTTCCGTGCGCTGGGCAGAGCCCTTGCGGTCACTGGCCGCCGGTACCGGCGTTCGTCCCGGCGTCAGCACCGCCGTCCGTACCGGCTCCGGGTCCGACCGGAGAGGGCGGAGGCGGGGGCGGAGGCACGATCCGCGTGGTGGCCGGAGGCGGGGGCGGGGGCGGCACGATCCGCGTGGTGGCCGGAGGCGGGGGCGGGGGCGGCACGATCCGCGTGGTGGCCGGAGGCGGGGGCGGCGGCGGAGGCACCTCAGGCGCCGCCGAGGTCACGGGGGGCTTGGGCTCCGGCGCCGCCGAGGAGGTCCTGGGCGAGGCCGGAGGTGATGGTTCCGACGAGCTCCGCAGCGACGACGGCGGCGCCGAGGACTCCGAGGGCGTGGCTGACGGAGCCTTGGAAGGCGACACCGACGGGGACACCGACGCGGAGGCCGACGGGGACGGCGACTCGGACGCCTTCTTGGACGCTGACCCCGAGGGCGAGACCGACGGGGACACGGACGGGGACACCGAAGGCGACACGGACGTGGACTCCGAAGGCGACACCGAGGGGGACACCGACGAGGACACCGAGGGCGACACCAACGGCGAGACGGACGGAGACACCGACGGCGAGACCGACGGAGACACCGACGGCGAGACCGACGAGGAGACCGAAGGCGACACGGACGTCGACACCGAAGGCGACACCGACGTCGACTGCGAGGGCGAGACCGACGGGGAGTGCGAGGACGTCGGCGTCGGCGTGATGACCGGCAGGGTCGGGATCACCGGCGGCGGGATCGGCCTGTCGTGCCGGCCGTGGTGGTCGCCCCGGCCGCGCTCGAACCAGCGGTTGTCCTGGTGGTTGTAGATCACGAAGTTGTTGATGATGGTCACGGACGGTGCGATGACCACCACCTGCGCGGGCTGGTACGAGGTCCAGGGCTGCCCGAACCGCTTCGGGTTGGCCTGCAGCGCCACCGGCGGGCCCAGCGGGTTCCCGCAGGCGCAGCGCACCCGCGGCACCCCGTGGTCGTCGACCAGTACGGCCGTCCCGGCCTCGAGTACGGCCTGGTAGGTGGTGGGTTGGCCGTCCCGGTAGCCGTGGTTGGTCACCCGGGTGTCCATCCGCAGCTGCATCGGGGTGAGGGAGCGCAGGTACCCCGGCACGGCCGACGGCTGGATGCCGAGCGAGGAGGCGAACGCGGCGTTCTTGGCCGGCTGTTCCGACAGCACCTGGATCTGCCTCTCGACGTCACAGCTGGCGACGTTCTGCGTGCCCCCGTACAGGGTGGGCGAGGATCCGCTGATGCTGCGGGTGGGCGCGGTGCCCGACGTGGGCTTCGCCGGGGGCTGGGGCTGCGACGTCGGCTGCGAGGCCGGCTGCGACGCCGGCTGGGACGCGGTCGGCGACACCGGCGGGGTCTCCGGCGGCGGTGTGGCCTCCTTGGCGGCCGTGGACTCGGTGAACGGGTCCGGACCCGAGGCCGCCGCGGGCTGCAGGAAGACCTCCTTGCCCGCGGTGGTGCTGGTACCGCCGCTACCGCTCGGCCTGGTCAGTACGACGGCCAGGGCCACGGCCGCCGCGATGGCGACGATCGTGGTGGCGAGCCGGGGCACCGAGCGCCACCAGGGCTTGTGCGGGGGCTCCGGGGGTATGCCCCCGGAGCCCCCGGGCGGGGCGGGCGGCGGGGGTGGCGGAGGGCCTTCCCGCCCGCCGGACAAGGGTCCTGAAGGCGGGCCCGTGGGGCGCCCTGACGACGGCGGCGGCTGTGACGGCGGCTGTGACGGCTGTGTCGGCCACGGCGGCTGCTGGCCGGAGGGTTGAGTGGTCACGGGCTCTTCTTCCCATGCGGAGGGGTTCCGGTCCCCTATGGACGTTCCGCGGGTCTTCAACGGAAATCTCCGGATTTATTGCACTCCTGGCGACCATTGTGTGCGCCGTCCGGGTGGTGCCCGCAAGCCGAGGGTGCCTACGGTGGCAGGGTGAGCGCTTCATCGGCACCGACCGCGGCACCGTCCCCGGCACCGAAGGCACCGACCGCGCGAGCCTGGCGCGACGCCCTCGTCGCCGTCCTCGCGGGTTTCGTGGTGATGGCCGTCGTCGCCGCCGCGGGCCTGTACCTCGCCGGCGCCGGCGATCTCCCCGGCGGGGCGTTCCCGCACGTGGTCGCCGCCGTCGTGGTGATGGCGGCCGGCGGTCAGATGGACGTGACGGGCGGGGCCGGCTTCCTGGCGGGGGCCGACGCGAGCCTGTCCGTGCTCCCCCTCTCCGTGAGCCTGGCCGGTGCGCTGACCGCCGGCTGGCTCTTCCTGCGCCCCCTGCACAACCGGGCGGTGGCGGGTGCCCGCGAACTCATCGCCCGCGCCGTGCCCTTGGTGCTCCTCTGGCTGGCCGCGCTGACCGGAGTCGCCCTCCTCGCCCGCCAGGAATTCGCGATCTCCACCGGCGACTCGGTCCTCGGTGACATCGGCGAAATCCTCGACGCCGGCCCGACGGTGGGATTCGAGGCGGCGCTCCCCGCCACGCTCGGTTTCGGACTGCTCTGGATCCTGGGCCTGTTGCTGATCGCCCTGCTGGTCTCGCGCCGCGCGCCGCTCCCGGCGGGCCTGGTGCGATTCCACTCGGCGGTGCGGCCCGCGGCGTTCGCCGTGGTCGCGCTGCTCCTCGCCTACGTCGTCGTCGGCATCGGCGTCGGCCTGGTGGTGGCGGTGACCCAGGGACACGCGGGCCGCACCCTGGCGGTGATCCTGCTGGGCCTGCCGAACCTCGTCTGGCCCGCCCTCACGCTGGGCTTCGGCGGAGCCTGGGAAGGGACGGCCGAAGGGCCGTTCGGGCTGCCCATGCCGCAGGTCCTCGACCAGGCGCTGCGCGCCACCGGCTCCGATTCCGGCGCCGGCCTCTCCAGCGTCGACGTGGCCTCGCTCGCCGAGCGGGACTCCCGGGCCTGGTGGCTGGTGGTGCTGGCCGTCGTCCTGCTGCTCGGTACGGGCGGGCTGGCGGCCACCCGCTCGCCGGCGTACGTCCGCCCCTGGAAGCACGCCCTCCACCTGGCGGTGGCCCTCGCGCTGGCCACGCTCGTGGTCTGCCTGCTGGCCCGGGTCCAGGCCCAGTTCGGTCTCTCCCTGCTGGGCATCGGCGATGCCGGCGGTCTCGGCGGCAAGGTGGACCTGCGCCCGCTCCTGTGGCACACGGTCGGCCTCGCCTTCGCCGCCGGAGCGGTGGCGGGCTTCCTCGGAGCACTGCTCACCCGCCGCCGGCGCGCACCGGCGCAACCGGCGCAACCCGCGGACCCGGCGGGCCCTGCGGCCCCCACGGACCCCGTCACCCATTGAGCCGTTCGGCCGTTCGGGTGAACGGAGGGAAATCGACTCATTGGCGGATCGTTTCCGCATGTCACGCTCGCCTCCGTGAACATGACCAAAGGCCTGTTCCGGCCGCTTCACGCCGCTGGCCTGCTCGCCCTCTCCGCGCTCGCCCTGACGCTGTCCACCGCCCTCCCCACCCAGGCGACCGGACCCGCGGTCCGATACCTTTCCGGCGAGACCGGCCACAAGGGCTCCACCGCCGAGGCCGTCTCCGTCAGCCGCGTGTTCTGCCCGCCCGGCAGCGCCGTCCAGTCCGGCGGCTACTCCACCACCCGCTGGGACCGCGCCCGCGACGGAACCCTCCGGCACACCGTCCTCGCCAGCCACCCCGTCGTCGACGCGCACGGCCGCAAGGGCTGGTACGCCTCGGCCGCGCACGCCGATGTCACCGCCCACGTGCTGTGCGCGGCCTCCCCCGACGACGACTGAGGCAGGTCCGTCCGGCAGCCTGGCGCCGGGGCGGGCCGCAGGCCTCCTCCTAGAAGACCGGCAGCGCCCATCGCGGCGGTGGCGGCGGGGGCCCGTCGGCGGCCGCCCGGGTGGGCGCGTGGACGACCACCGGTGCGCCCGCACCCGCCCGCCGCAGCGCCCCCGTGAACGCCAGGCAGCTCTCCCACCGGTCCTCCGGAGCCTTGGCCAGGGCCCGCGCGAGTACCTCGTCCACCGCCGCCGGCACCCCTGGCAGCCGCGAGGACAGCGGAGGCGGAGCATCGTACTGGTGGGCCCAGAGCAGCGCCATGTCCTCGTCCCGCTGGAACGGCGGGGCGCCCGCCAGCATCTCGTAGACCACGCACCCCAGGCTGTAGACGTCGCACCGCCCGTCCACCGGCTTGCCGGCGATCTGCTCGGGGGCCACGTAGTCCAGGGTCCCGACGAACTGGCCGACGCTCGTGAAACCCGTCAGTGACAGCGATTTCTTCGTCAGCCCGAAGTCCGTCAGGTAGACGTGCTCCGGGTGTTCGCTGTCCGTGCCCTCCGCGACCAGGATGTTGCCGGGCTTCACGTCCCGGTGGACCAGGTCGTGGGCGTGTGCCGCGTCCAGCGCCGAGGCCACCTGACCGGCGATCCGGGCCGCTGTGACCACCGGCAGCGGGCCCGTGCGGTCCAGCATGGCCCGCAGGTCCTGGCCCGCCACGTACCGCATGGCGATGTACAGCAGTCCGTCCGTCTCCCCCGCCTCGAAGACGGGGACGATGTGCGGATGGTCGATGGCGGCCGCGACCTTCGACTCGTGCGCGAACCGCTGCCGGAAGGTGTCGTTGCGCGCCAGCTCGGGTGCGAGCAGCTTCAGCGCGACCGTCCGGTCGAGCCGCACGTCGTGCGCCCGGTAGACCACCGCCATCCCGCCGCGCCCGATCTCGGCCTCCACCACGTACCCGGCGATCCGCCGTCCCCGCAGGTCGGAGGCGCGCCCGCGCACCGGTTCCGAGCCGGCCTCCTCCCCCGCCGTCCCGCCCATCACCCGGCCTCCGGCCCGGGCGGACCGACGATCCTCGTGGGCTCGTGCGAGGCCGAAGCCGAGGCCGGAGCCGGAGCCGCAGCAGGAGCCGGGTCAGCAGCCGCGGCCGGCCCTCCTTGGACGTCTTGTACGTCGGCCCCACCCGCGGTGCTCGATTCCTCCCGCGGCGTCTCCCGCGCGGGCGGAGCACCCGGTCCCGAGGCGACCGCGTAGGTCAGCAGGCGGCTCCCGTCACCGAACATCCACCGTCCCGCCGGCGCGTCGTAGAGCCACACGAACTCCCCGTCGACGACGATCCCGGCGCGCAGTCCCCGTACGCCGCGCCGGAAGCCCTCGGAGTCCGAGTGCCCGGCGGCGAGGTCCGCCACCGCCTGCCGGTAGTGCTCCAGCGCGTCGGAGACCCGGGCGAGCAGGGGCTGCGGGTCCTCGGTGCGCGTCAGCGGGCGGCCGCCGGTTGGCGGCGGTTTCGGCACGGTGACCAGCAGCCGGCCGTCCACCCAGGCGGACCATCCGTTGGCGCACAGGATCTCCGCCCACTCCCCGTGCCGGGACAGCATCTGCACGGGCAGGAAGGCGTCGAGCGGCACGGTGGGGCGGGACAGGTCCGGGCTCTCCCACGCGGGCAGGCCCTCCTGCGGAACGATGTGGGTGGGCCGGAAGTCCGCGGCCTGGCCGGGGCTGGTCATGGGCGGCTACTTCCGCATGACGGAGGGTTCGTGGCGGCGCAGGACCCGGGTCACCAGTACGCCGAACAGCACGCACAGGACGACCAGCATGCCCATTTCGATGAGCCACAGGTTGGCCTCGTGGTCGAACAGCGGATCCTGGGTGATCTTGCCGGGCACGATGGCGCCGATGTCGATGGTGTTCGACATCGCCCCCATGGCCCACCGGGCCGGCACGAACCACGCGAGCTGTTCGATGACGGGGACCCCGGTCAGTTTCAGCAGGGAGCCGCAGAAGACGACCTGGACGATGGTGAGCAGGACCAGCAGTGGCATGGTGACCTCCTCCTTGCTCACCAGGGCGGAGATCAGCAGTCCGAGCAGCATGGCGGTGACGGACAGCAGGGCGACGGCGAGGGTGATCTCGATCAGCGGTGGCAGGAAGACCCCCTTGCCGCCCGGGGCGTTCGTCTTGACCCCGGCGAGGCCGACCAGGGTGAGGACCACGGCCTGGCCGATCGTGACCGCGCCCAGGACCACCACCTTGGACATCATGTAGGCCGACCGGGACAGCCCCACGGCACGCTCGCGCTGGTAGATCACGCGTTCCTTGACGAGTTCGCGCACCGCGTTGGCCGCGCCGGTCAGCACGCCGCCCACGCACAGGATGAACAGGGCGTTCAGCGCCGTCTCGGCCGTGAGTTCGCTGCCCGCCAGGGCGCGGGCCATGGCTCCCATGACGAACGGCAGCGCGACCATGATGATCAGGAAGGTGCGGTCGGCGCTGAGCACGGCGGCGTAGCGCCGGATCAGGGTGGAGAGCTGGGATCCCCAGCTCTGGGCCTTGGGCGGCGGCCGCGGGGCGACACCGGCGGCCCGGTCGGCCTCCCCCGCGAGCGGGAGGCGGCCGATGGCCACGTAGCGGCGGTGCTGGGGCGAGGCCAGGTGTTCCCCGGCCCAGTCGCGGTCGCGCTCGTTCTCGAAGGCCTCGAAGGCCTCGGGCCACTGCTCGTAGCCGAAGAATCCGAGCGCTTCGCCGGGAGGGCCGTAGAAGGCGACGCGCCCGCCGGGAGCCAGGACCAGGAGGCGGTCGCAGACGCTCAGGTTGAGCACGCTGTGGGTGACGACGATGACCGTGCGGCCGTCGTCGGCGAGTCCGCGCAGCATGTTCATGACCGAGCGGTCCATGCCCGGGTCAAGGCCGGAGGTGGGCTCGTCGAGGAAGAGCAGCGAGGGCTTGGTGAGCAGTTCGAGGGCGACGGACACGCGTTTGCGCTGCCCGCCGGAGAGGCTGTGGATGGGCTGGTCGGCGCGCTGCTGGAGGCCGAGTTCGCCGATCACCTCGTCGACGCGGGCCTCGCGTTCCGCCTTGACGGTGTCCTGCGGGAAGCGCAGTTCGGCGGCGTAGGCGAGGGCGCGGCGGACGGTGAGCTGTGCGTGCAGGATGTCGTCCTGCGGGACGAGGCCGATGCGGCTGCGCAGTTCGGCGTAGTCCCGGTAGAGGTCGCGGCCGTCGTAGAGGACGGTGCCGTGGTCCGCGGGGCGCAGGCCGGTGAGCGCGCCGAGCAGCGTGGACTTGCCGGCTCCGCTGGGGCCGACGACGGCGAGCAGGCATCTGGCGCCGACGGGGAAGGAGACGTGGTCGAGGAGGGTCTTGCGGCCCTGGTCGACGGCGACGGTGAGGTCCTGGACGTCGAGCGAGACCTCGCCGGTGTCGACGTACTCCTGGAGCTGGTCGCCGACGAGGAGGAAGGCGGAGCGGCCGATGCCGACGATGTCTCCCTCGCCGATGGCCGCGGCCCGGTCGAGGCGGGCGCCGTTGAGGTAGGTGCCGTTGTGGCTGCCGAGGTCGGCGATCTCGTACGTGCCGTCGGCGAGGGCGCGCAGTTCGGCGTGGCGGCGGGAGACGACGAGATCGTCGACGACCAGGTCGTTGTCCGGGGCGCGGCCGATGCGGACGGCGGTCCTGGCGGCCAGCGGGCGGATCGAGGTCGGCTGCCGGAAGGTGCTGGTCAGGTCCGGGTGGGAGACCGAGGAGGGGCGGGAGCGGGCCGGGGAGGGGTCGACCAGACGGACGCGCGGTCCGTCGGCGGCGCTGCCGAAGCGCAGTTCGCTGCCGACTCCGACGGCCCACTCGCGGACGCGGTGGCCGTCGGCCCAGGTGCCGTTGGTGCTGCCCTCGTCCTCGAGCGTCCAGTGGTCGCCTTCGGCGCGCAGGACCGCGTGGTGCCAGGAGACGCGGGCGTCGTCGAGGCAGATCTCGCAGAGGGGGTCCCGGCCGACGTGGTACGTCCGGTCCGGGCTCATCGCGGTGGAGCCCCCGTCCGTTTCCACGACGAGCTCGGGCGCGGTCGGCACACCGGGGCGCTGGACCATGGAGAAATTTTCCCACGATCCGGCGCGATCGGCATAACCGCAGGTCAGAGTGGCGTTATGGGTAATGACAACGGTCCCCGTTGCAGCCTTTGCCCATCTTCGCGAGGTGCGCTTCACTTCAGGCGAACGCATCCGCAAGCGGCAGTGGAACGAACGACAGACGGGGGAAGCCATGAGCGCGCACGACCACGCGCCGCACGACCACGACGCCACCGGGCCCACCGGGCACGATGGCCACGACAGCCACGGCCACGGCCACGCGGGCCACAGCCACGGTGTCGCCGCGGACGCCGACCGGCGCTGGCTCGGCATCGCCCTCGGCCTGATCGCCGGCTTCATGGCCATCGAGGTGGTCGTCGGCGTGCTGGCGCACTCCCTGGCGCTGATCTCCGACGCCGCGCACATGCTGACGGACGCCGTCTCGATCGTCCTCGCGCTGATCGCGATGCGGCTGGCCGCCCGCCCGGCGCGCGGTGGTTTCACGTACGGCCTCAAGCGCGCGGAGATACTCTCGGCCCAGGCCAACGGCCTCACCCTGCTGCTGCTGGCGGTCTGGCTGGCGTACGAGGCCGTACGGCGGCTGCTCGACCCGCCGCCCGTGGAGGGCGGGCTGGTGCTGGTGACGGCGCTCGCGGGCATCGTCGTCAACATCGTCGCGGCCTGGTGCATCTCGAAGGCGAACCGCACCTCCCTGGCCGTCGAGGGCGCCTACCAGCACATCCTCAACGACCTGTTCGCCTTCATCGGCACCGCCGTGGCCGGTCTGATCGTGCTCACCACCGGATTCCGGCAGGCCGACTCGATCGCCTCGCTCGTCGTGGTCGTCCTGATGGTCAAGGCGGGTTACGGGCTGGTCCGCGAGTCCGGGCGGATCCTCCTGGAGGCCGCTCCGGCCCATGTGGACCCGGACACGGTCGGCGACCGCCTGGTCGGGCAGCCGCCGGTCACCGAGGTCCACGACCTGCACATCTGGACCATCACCTCCGGGCAGGCCGCACTCTCCGCGCACGTGCTGGTGGCCCCGGAGGGCGACTGCCACGCCGTGCGCCGGGACCTGGAGGCCCTGCTGTCCAAGGAGTACGGGATCACGCACACCACCCTCCAGGTGGACCACGTGCAGGAATCCCTCCTGACGGTCGGCCGCGCGGGCGACGACCCGTCCGACCCGCACTGTGCGGACGCGCACGGCCCGGTGCACCGCCAGGGCCCGCACGACCACTGAGCCGAGCTCCGGCGGGGCATACATGGGGGCATGACCCTGAAGCGAAGTGCCGGACTGCTGCTGTTCCGCCCGTCCCCCGGGCCGCACCCGGGGGAGCCACCCGGGGTCGAGGTGCTGCTCGGCCACATGGGCGGCCCGCTCTGGGCGCACCGCGACGCGGGCGCCTGGTCGATCCCGAAGGGGGAGTACGGGCCCGACGAGACTCCGCAGGGCGCCGCCCGCCGGGAGTTCGAGGAGGAGCTCGGGCTGCCGCCGCCGGAGGGTCCGTACCTGCCGCTGGGCAAGGTACGGATGATCAGCGGCAAGGTGGTGACGATCTGGGCGGTACGGGCGGACCTCGATCCGGCGCTGGCGGTGCCCGGGACGTTCACCATGGAGTGGCCGCCGAAGTCGGGGCGGACGGAGGAGTTCCCCGAGCTGGACCGGGTGGCGTGGTTCGCTCCCCCGGTGGCCAGAACCAAGCTGGTGGTGTCTCAAATCCCTTTCCTGGAAAGGCTGTTGAAGCTCACACGGAACCAGGGTTGACCTGACCTTTACTTGCCAACAAACCCCACCTGCATGGACATTGCACGTATGACGAACGTCGTGCTGGTGGGAACCCTGGACACCAAGGGTGTGGAGTACGGCTGGTTGCGCGAGAGACTGCTGCGCGCCGGCGTCGAAGTGGTCATGGTCGACACAGGAATCATGAACGAGCCCCGTGTGCCCGCCGATGTGCCGCGTGAAGCGGTGGCGCGGGCCGCGGGAACGGAACTGTCCGAACTGCGCGCGGCCGCCGACCGGGGTGCGGCCGTGACCACGATGGCCCGGGGCGCGGAAGCGACCCTGCTGCGCCTGCACGCCGAGGGCCGGCTGCACGGAGTCCTCGCGATCGGCGGCAGCGGCGGGACCTCCATCGCCACGCGGGCGATGCGCGCACTGCCGCTGGGTGTTCCGAAGGTGATGGTCTCGTCGATGGCGTCCGGGGACGTGGCCCCGTACGTCGGATCCGCGGACATCACGATGATGTACAGCGTCGTGGACATCGCGGGGATCAACAGCATCTCCGCGCCGGTCCTGGCCAACGCCGTCGAGGCCGTCTCCGGGATGGCCAAGGCCTTCGAACGGGCCTCCATGGAACTGCGGCGGCCGGCCCGGCTGGGCGAGGGGAGCCGTCCGCTGATCGCCGCGAGCATGGCGGGCGTGACCACGACCGGCGTGGACGCGGCCCGTGAGCACCTGACCGGACTCGGCTACGAGGTACTGGTCTTCCACGTCAGCGGAACCGGCGGCCGGACCCTGGAGACCCTGGCCGGCCAGGGGATCTTCGCGGGGGTCCTCGACCTCACCCTGAGCGAACTCGCCGACGACCTGTGCGGCGGCATCCTCACCGCGGGACCCGACCGGCTCAGCGCCGCCGGGCGGGCCGGGATTCCGCAGGTGGTGAGCCTGGGAGCGCTGGACATGGTGAAGTTCGGCCCGATGGAGAGCCTGCCGGAGCGGGTCCGCTACCGCCGGGTCCGCGTCCACAACCCCTCGATCACGGTGATCCGTACGACCGAGGCCGAGTGCGCGGAGCTCGGCCGCCGGGTCGCCGCCAAGCTCCGCGCCGCCACCGGCCCCACGGCCGTCTGCGTTCCCCTGCGCGGACTTTCCACCCTCGGTGCGCCGGGCGGCCCGTACCATGACCCCGCAGCCGACGGGGCACTGTTCTCGGCGCTCCGCGAGGGGCTCCGGGGCAGCGCCGCCCGGCTCTACGACTACGACACCCACATCAACGATCCGGACTTCGGACGGGCGGCGGCCGACCGGCTGCACGCCATGATCGGGGCACGGGCCGCGGCGGCCTGACGCCCCACCGCCACGGCCGGGTCCCGGGACCGGGAACCGGCCGTGGCGCAAACGTGTCCCAGGTGATGGCCGATCCCCTGGGAGGAGCGGCTCCGGGGCGCGGTCACGCCACGGCAGGGAGAAGGCGATGAACGGCATGTGGTCGGTTCCCGGTTACTCGGAGATCCGCGAGCTCGGCTCGGGCGCCAGCGGCCGGGTGGTGCTCGCGGTGCACGAGGGCACCGGCACGGCCGTAGCGGTGAAGTACCTCAATGCCCGGATGCTCGAGAACCCGGCCTTCGTCGCCACGTTCCGGGCGGAGGCCCAGCTCCTCGGCGAGCTCCGCTCCCCGTACGTGGTCGGGCTGTACGAGTACGTGGAGGCGCCCGGCGGCGCCGCGATCGTCATGGAACTCGTGGACGGAGTCCCGCTGAACGCCCTGCTCAAGGAGTGCGGGCGGACCGGCCCCGAGGCGGCGCTGGTACTGCTGAAGGGTTCCCTGCTCGGGCTGGCCGACGCCCACCGGGCCGGTGTGGTCCACCGGGACTACAAGCCGGCGAACGTCCTGGTCGCGGCCGACGGCACCTCCAGGCTGGTGGACTTCGGGATCGCCACGCCCCTGGGCACGACGCCGGGGGCGGCGGGCACGCCCGCGTACATGGCGCCGGAGCAGTGGCAGGGCCGGCCGGCCTCCCCCGAGGCCGACGTGTACGCGGCGACGGCGACCTTCTTCGAGTGCCTGACCGGCCGCAAGCCCTACGACGGGCAGAACTTCGCGGAGCTCGCCGTCCAGCACATCGAGGCCCCGGTCCCGGAGACCGAGGCCCCGGAGCCGGTGCGTCCGCTGATCCGGCGGGGCCTGGCGAAGTCCCCGGAGCAGCGGCCCGGGAACGCCCAGGCGTTCGTCGTGGAACTGGAGGCGGTGGCGCAGGCGGCGTACGGCCCCCGGTGGGAGGAGCGCGGGCAGCGCAAGCTGGCGGCGCTGGCGGCCCTGCTGCCGCTGCTGTTCCCCTCGGCGGGTGCCCCGGCGCAGGGCACCACCGCCCTGGCCACGACCACGCTGCCCAAGCCGCCGACCGGGTGGACCCCGGGCCGCCGCGGCCTGGTCGCGGCCGGGGCGACGCTCGTGCTGGGGGTGGTGGCCGTACTCGGCTACCAGGCGGTCGGCGCCGAGCCCGGCGGGTCGAAGGCACTGAACGCGTTCGCGACCTCCAGCGCGTCGGGCCCGGGTTCGGCGTCCCCGGTGTCCACGCCCACCCCGAGCCCCTCCGTCTCCCCCTCGCCGACGCCCTCGCCGTCCGCCTCGGCGAGTACGAGCCCGAGTCCCGGCCACACGACGACACCGACGCCCACCCCGACGCCGACGCCGAAGTGGACCACGACCCCGACCAAGTCCCCGACACCCACGCCGACCCCGACCGTGGCCGTCTCCTCGCTGTCCGTCACCCTCAAGGCCTCGCCCACGATCGGCGAAGCGACCGTGAGCCTCGACGCCGAAGGCGGTCCCGTCACCGTGGTCATCGAGTGGTTCCTCGGCAACGCGCCGAACGACCTCGCCGTCGCGGACGGCACCGACCCCCTCCCCGCCCCGGCCGGCGCGGGGACCACCCTGTCGCAGAGGCACACGATCACCCGCCGCGGCGGCTGCTACCTGACGGCGCGCGTCTCCAGCAAGCCCGCCGCTCCCAAGCGGTACGCGTACGCGACCACCGCGATCCCGCGCTGCGTGGTGCCCCGGTGAGCGATCCCCGCGCCCCGCAGGGCGACGACGACTACAGCGCCACCGTCCTCGGCAGCCACTGGATCAGCGGTCCGCCGCAGCAGCCGGACCGGACGAGGCAGTTCGAGGCGTCCGGCGCCCCGGGCGGTGTCCTGCCCGACCGCGTCGAGGGGTCGGTGCTGCGCTTCGGTCCGGGGGTGACGGCCGCCCTCCCGCTGCCGTTCCCGCTGGACCCGCCACCGGCACCGCGGCGCCGCGGCCCGGGCGGGTGGCGGCGCTACACCCTGGCCATCGTGGTCCTGATCGCGGTCCTCGCCTACCTGGGCTGGCAGCGCTACGGCCCGGCCCTGGAGGTCCAGGACGTCACGGTGGCCACCGACCCGCAGGGCCCCGGCTGCGACGCGACCGCCGACGTGGTGGCCGTCGTACGGACCAACGGGCGCCCGGGGGTCCTCACCTACCGCTGGCTGCGCAGCGACGGCACCCGGTCGGAGCAGCTGACCGAGCGGGTGCCCAGCGGGCACCACGAAGCCCGGCTGCACCTGCTGTGGACCTTCCAGGGCGCGGGGACCTACTCCGCGAAGGCCGAACTCCAGCTGATCTCGCCCACCGGGCGGACCGCCGGGGCGCAGTTCACGTACCGCTGCCGCCCGTAGCCGGCATGCGGATCACCGCGCGGCCGCCTTCGAGGTCGACGCGGGAGCGGGGCGGGGCGCCGTCCTCCTCGTCGTCGCGCATGACGAGGGCGCTCTGCCGCTCCTTGAGCTCGTTCTGCTTGCCCGGCGAGAAGCTGGCGTGCAGCTGCTCGAAGCCGGTCGAGGACATCTGTCCCTTGCGGCCGTTCCACCGCCAGGGCAGCAGTCCGGCCCGGCCGGCGCGCTCCAGCGTCAGGTCGAGGAAGGCGATGGCGGTGAGCAGCAGCGCCAGCCCCGGAATGGTCATGAAGACGACGAAGGCCATGCCCCGACCCTAACCCCGGTCCTCCTTTCGGCCCATGGCCGCGGCCCGCCGGACTGTCCTTCCGGCCGGTGCGATCGGGGCCGTGCGGCCGAGGCGCGCGGGCCCCCGCCCCTGGTTGACTCGAGTGTGTTGGCGAGGGATCAGGGATGCAGCCCTCACGGCACCCTTGCTGCCACGTTCCAGCCGGCGACACACCCCAAACGGAACGTGGCTGTCCCGCACGGATGCCAAGTCCGCGCGGGAGGCCCGCAGCCGCTTTGGGGAGTGGCTGCGGGCCGTCTTGCCCGCCCGTCCGTGACGGGCGGTTCAGGGCCCCGCCCATTGCCGGATCCGGCACGATTCAGAATCTGGCGTGCGCGGTGATGTCCGCCGCGAACTCTCCCGTCATCGCCGGGGTCACCGTCGGCCGGCACTGCGCCACGGCCTCCAGGTAGTCCTGCGTGCTCGCGCCCGGCTGCGTGGCCGCCGCGCCCCGCGCGCCCACCGCCTCCAGGTCCCGCTCGAACGACACCTGCGCCGCGATCCGCGCCGCGTGCTCGATGTCGGCCGGGGTGAACAGCTCGCTCGCCGCCACCAGGGCCGCCACGTCCACATCGGGGCGGCCCGCCGCGTAGCGGGCCCAGATCGCGGAGCGGGCGCCGGCGTCGGGGGTGCCGATCGGGATCAGGTAGTCGAAGCGGCCGGGCCTGAGGAAGGCCGGGTCGAGCGAGCGGATGGAGTTGGTCGCGCACACCAGCAGCCGTTCGTCGCCCTCCCGGAACCCGGGTATCAGTTTGAGCAGCTCGTTGGTCACCCCGTGGATCCCTCCGGGCTGGGCGGGCTCGGTGCGCACGGGTGCGATCTCCTCGACCTCGTCGATGAAGACGAGCACCCGCTCGAGCTCGGCGATCCGGGCGAACGCGTCGCGCAGCGCGGCGGCGAGGTTGCCCTCGTCGGCGAGGCGGGAGGGCAGCAGCTCCACGAAGGGCCAGCCGAGGCGGGAGGCGATGGCCCGGGCGAACGTGGTCTTGCCGGTGCCGGGCGGACCGAAGAGCGTGATGGCGCGCGGCGGCCGCACCCCGTGCGCGGCGGCCCGTTCGGGCTCGGCGAGCGGCAGCACCACGCGCCGCTCGATGAGGTCCTTCTCCTTCTCCATGCCGGCGACCTTGGCCCACAGGTCGTTCGGCAGGAAGCGGCCGCCGAGGTCGTCCAGCAGACCGGCGGCCGGACCGTGCAGCGGCTCGGTCTTCTCGAAGTAGGCGACGGCGGGCTGCCGGGTGTAGCCGGCGTTGAGCAGGCCTTCCCCGAGCAGGTCCTCCTCGGGCAGGACGTAGGCGATGCGGCCGACGCGGGCGGCGATGAGCCGCCGCTCCAGTTCCACGAGCAGGGCGCTGGCCAGGCCCCGGCCGCGCCAGCCGGCCGCGATCGCGATGCGCATGACCCAGGCGCGCTCGCCGGTGACGCAGGCGAGGGCGGCGCCGATCGGCACGCCCTGGTGGACGGCGACCACGCAGGGCTGGCGGTCGGTGAGGGCGCTGATGCATTCGGCGAGTGAGAAGACCGACTCCTGGCCGAGCTCGGCCGTGGTGTCGATCAGATGGACAACGGCCGCGAGATCACTCTCGCGGTAGTCGTGAATCAGCCAGTTCACCTGGTACCGCCCCTCGTTCGTGCTCCTGCGTTCCTTCTGCCGCGAGGCTAGGGGCGGGCGGGCCCCGCGATCACGCTCCGTCGTGCACAACAGCCGGTCCGGAAACCGTCCGTGTCGTCCATAGACTGGTGTCTTCCACCCGAACGGCCGACCGAGGATCCACACGTCTTCATGACTTCCCACATATCCACCCGTCCGCGGCTCGTCGCAACGGATGCCGGGGCGGGCCCCGCCCCCACCGCCGGCGCCGGGCGGCGAAGGCACCTGGTCTGGCTGCTGCCGGTCCTCTGGACGCTGGCGCTCGGGCTGTGGGGGCTGTCCCGGCAGAACAGTGTGTGGCGGGACGAGGCGGCGACCTGGCAGGTGGCGGAGCGCTCCCCCGGCGAGATCTGGCACATGCTCGGCACCGTGGACGCCGTCCACGGCCTGTACTACCTCCTCGTGCACGTCCTCTTCGAAGTGTTCGGGGCGAGTACGACGACCCTGCGCCTCCCCTCGGTGCTGGCCGTGGCGGTGGCCGCCGCCTGTGTGGCGCTGATCGGGCGCCGGCTGGCCGGACCGTGGGCGGGACTGGGCGGCGGGCTGGCCCTCGGGCTGCTGCCGGCCGTGCAGTTCCAGCTCCAGGAGGGCCGCGCGTACGCACTGGTCGCGGGCGGCGCCGGAGTCTCGACCCTGCTCCTGGTCTCGCTGCTCCCGCCGGGCCGCCCCGCGCGGCGGACCTGGCCGCGCTGGACGGCGTACGGGGTCCTCGTGCTGGTCTGCGCGCTGCTGAACTGGCTCTCGCTGCTGATCCTGCCCGCGCACGCCGCGACCCTGTGGTGGGTCCGGGCCGGGCGGGGCGCCGTGGTGCCCTGGCTGCTGGCCTCGGCTGGGGCCGTGGCGGGGGCGCTGCCGCTGATCCTGTTCAGCCGGACCCAGTCCGGCCAGGTCTCGTGGATACCGCCGCTGACCTGGCACATGACGATCGGCCCCGGGGTCCTGCTGGCGGTCGGCGCGCTCGGAGCGTGGGCGGACCGGTGGAACGGGCCGCGGCCGGGGCGGCCGGGCCGCCTGTCGGCGGCGGCCGTCGGGCTGCCCCTGCTGGCGGTGCCCCTGCTGGGGCTGGCCGCCGCCTCCCTGGTCCAGCCGCTGTTCCTGGACCGGTACGTGCTGTTCTCCATGCTGGGGCTGGCCCTGCTGATCGGCGCGGGGCTGGGCGCCGCCGTACGGGTCCTCGCGCCCCGGCGGCCGCGGGCCTCGCGCGCGCTCGTGCCGGCCGTCGTCGGGGTTTCTGCGCTGGCGATGCTGCCGGTGGCGCTCGCCGACAGGTCCCCCGCCAGCCGGGTGGACGACGTACTGGCGGTGGCCGGGGAGGTGTCCCGGCTGAAGGCGGCCGGCGACGCGGTGCTCTTCGTCCCGGCGGCCCGGCGGGACACCGCGCTGGTCTCGCCCGGGGCCTTCGCGGGCCTGGCCGACATCGCGCTGGCCCGCGGCCCCGTGGAGTCGGGCACCCTCAAGGGCGAGGAGGCCGGCCCCGCACGGATCCGGGCGGCCCTGCGGGAGCGGCGGCGGGTGCTGCTGGTGACGGACGCGGCGAAGGTGTCGAAGCCTTCGGGCTCCGAGGCGGACCGTACGAAGGCCGCCGTCCTCGGGTCGGACTTCACCGTGGTGGAGGACCGGGAGGTCCGCGGCCGCCGGGTGACGGTGTACGAGCGGCGCCCGTAGGCGCTCCTGGTCAGTTGTCGAACCACACGGTGAGCCGGACGTTCTCGTCGCCGTACAGCGCGGCGAGGGTCTCCATCACCGTCCACACCGGCTTCCACTCCCCGTCGGGCACGACGGCATCGCGCCGGGTCAGCCTCCCGATGCGGTAGAGCCGGTCGTCGCCGTCGGGCCATTCGGTGCCCTCGGGCCAGTCGTGCGCCTCGTAACCGAACAGCCTGCCGGGGTCCCGTCGCATCTGCAGCCCGACCGTTTCGGCGACCCGCGCGTCCCAGGCCGCCTTGCCGGACATGACCCAGCCATCGGCCGTGCGGCGGTACTCATGGATGCGGGCGTCCACCCGCTCCGCGGGCTCCGCCCAGTCGACCCGCTTGAGCTCCGCCCAGCTGATCCAGGTGGGGCTGTGCGCGTCGCGCCCCCACTCCGCGAACTGCCCGCGCACGAGTTCCGAGGCGCCTTCGGGCAGCCCCCTGTCCGCGGCCAGCGCCCTGAAGCCGGCGGAGTTGCGCACCCCGAAGAGGCAGCCGAAGGCGTCGTACGACCGGCCGTGGTGGAGCAGGTCGAGGTCAATGGCCGCCGCCCACAACGCGTCGTCCTCGTCCAGGCACTCCACGAACCCATGAATGTCAGTCCCCATGTGCCGTGATTCTCCGGGCAGACCCGCTCGGGCACCAAAGGGATTTCGCACGGGGAATTCACAGCGGATTCTTATGGATTCCCCCACTCCGGTCACAGGTTCGCCGGGGAGGCTCTGATGCATGATCCAGCGCCTCTCCTCCCGACCGGACCGCCGCCCCCGCGCCCGTGCCCGCGGCCGGCGCGCCTCCCGGATCCTGCTCGCCCTGGCCGCGATGACGGCCCTGCTCAGCGTCGACGTGCCCGACGCGCTCGCCGAACCTCCGCTCGGCGTCACCACCACGGCCGCGGCCGACGCGACGTCGGCGCGGGTGGGTGCGCTGTTCGCGGGCGGCATCGACGGCGGACACTTCTGCACCGCCGCCGTGGTGCGCAGCGAGGACCGCGATGTGATCGCCACCGCCGCGCACTGCCTCGGCGGCGACCTGGACAGCACCTACTTCGCCCCCGGCTACCGGGACGGCGAGGCCCCGTACGGTCTGTGGAAGCTGACGGACATGTACGTGGCCCCGGACTGGACGGACGGCAAGGACCCGGACGACGACATCGCCTTCGCGACCGTCGCCCCGGCGGACGGCGGGCAGGCGGACGGCCGGCGGGTCGAGGACCTGGTCGGCGGCTTCCCCGTCGCGGCGGAGCAGCAGGCCGGCACCACGGTGTCCATCGTGGGCTACCCCAGCTCCGACGAGTCCCCGCTGCACTGCGCCAACGCCGTGACCATGTTCTCGCCGACCCAGCGCCGCATCGAGTGCCCCGACCTGAGCGGCGGCACCAGCGGCAGCCCCTGGCTCGTCGACGGCGCCCTGGCGGGCGTCCTCGGCGGCTACGAGGGCGGCGGGACCGTCCCCGAGGTCTCGTACAGCGCGGTCATGGGCGATCAGGCGGTGGAGCTCTACCGCGAGGCGGCCGTCAACGGCTGAGGCGGGACCGTGCGGGCGGGGCAGGGCGGGGCGGGGCCTGACGTGCGTACGGCCGTCAGTGGCCGGGGCCCGCCGTGGCGGGTGCCTCGAACCAGGCCGGCTCGTCCAGCAGCGCCTGGCGGATCCGGTCGACGGCGAAGGACTCCAGCGGCTCCGGCAGCGCGTCCGGCTCGAACCAGGCCACCTCCAGCGACTCGTTGTCGTTGACCCGGGCCTGCCCGCCCGTGGCCCGGCAGCGGAAGGTGATGTCCTGGAACTGGCAGACGTCCCCGTTCGGATAGGTGATCGGCGGGAGCATCTGCACCAGCACCACCCGCTCCGGTACGCACCGCACGGCCGTCTCCTCGTACACCTCGCGCACCGCCGTTTCGGCCGGCTGCTCCCCCGGCTCGGCGATCCCGCCGATCACCGACCAGCGCCCGGTGTCCGCGCGCCGGCCCAGCAGCACCCGCCCCCCGTCGTCGACGACGATGGCGGTCACCCCGGGCAGGAGCAGCAACTGGTGACCGGCTGTGGCGCGCAGGGTGCGGATGAAGTCAGGTGTGGTCATCCCCCGACCCTACGAGGCCTGCGGCCGTGCGCGGCCCTGCGCGGCCCTGCCGATGCGGCGCGGCCGCCGGTTCTACGAGGCCCTGCCGATGCGGCGCGCCAGCGTCCAGCCGAGGCCGGCCGCGGCGACGGCCAGCAGCACGTACTCGACGAGCGGGCCGAAGCGGGTGGCGGGGGTTTCGGTGGAGCGCAGCGGGATCTCCGCGACCAGCGCGTCGGCGGTGAACATCTTCGTCTGCTGGACGATCTTCCCGTCGGGCCGGATCACGGCGCTGACCCCGCTGGTGACGGGCACCAGGACGGTCCGGCTGTGCTCCACGGCCCGGACCCGGTCCATGGCGAGCTGCTGGTAGGTCATCTCGGTGCGGCCGAAGGTGGCGTTGTTGCTGGGCACCGCGATGACCTGGGCGCCGGCCTGGACGGTGGAGCGGACGGCGTCGTCGAAGGCGGCCTCGTAGCAGGTGACCATGCCGACTCCGCTGCCCGCCATGTCGAAGACCCCGGGGTCCTTGCCCGGGCCGAAGTCGCGCCGCACCCGGTCGACGTCGGAGCTGAAGAGCCGGACGAAGGAGCGCATCGGGATGCGCTCGCCGAAGGGCTGGATCTTGCGCTTGTCGTAGGTGTCGACCGGGCCCTTGACCGGGTCCCACAGGATCATCGTGTTGCGCAGCGGGCCGGTCTCCGGGGCCAGCACGGAGCCGATCGCGACGGGCACTCCGATGGTCTTGACCGCGTTGTCGATGACGGCGTAGGCGTCGGCCTCGGTGAACGGGTCGATGTCGGAGGAGTTCTCCGGCCAGACCACGAAGTCCGGCTTCGGGACCTTGCCGAGCTTGACGTCCTGGGCGAGCTGGATCGTGCGGTTGGCGTGGTTGTCCAGGACCTGGCGGCGCTGGGCGTTGAAGTCGAAACCGGCGCGCGGGACGTTGCCCTGGATGACTGCGGCCACGGCGGTGCCGTTCTCGGCCGCGTCGGAGACCAGCGGCCGGGCCGCCAGGGCTCCGGCGAGCGGGGCCGCCACGGCGGTCGCGGCGAGCAGTGCGGCGGTGGCCCGGCGGGTGCCGGCGCCGACGCGCACGGCCTCGTACAGCCCGAACCCGCACAGGGCCACGGCGAAGGAGAGGAGCGGGGTGCCGCCGATCGCGACGAGCGGCAGGAAGACGCCGTCGGGCTGGCCGAAGGCGAGCTTGCCCCAGGAGAAGCCGCCGAAGGGGGCGCGGGCGCGCAGCGCCTCGCCGGCGACCCAGACGGCGGCGCCCCACAGCGGCCAGCCGGGGAGCCGGCTGACGAGGGCGATGCCGAGGGCGGTGAGGCCGATCAGGAGGGATTCGAGGGCGACGAGGGCCAGCCACGGGACGGGGCCGACGCCCTCTCCGGTCCAGACGAGCAGCGGCAGCAGGAACCCGAGGCCGTGCAGGACACCGAGGCCGAAGCCGGCCCGGGCGCGGCGCCCGTGGAGGCACCAGCCGAGCAGGGCGAGCGCGAGGGGGGCCAGCCACCACAGGGGGCGGGGCGGGAAGCTCGCGTAGAGGAGCAGGCCCGACGCTACGGCGAGCGCGGGCCGGGCCGGCCGGCCGGCCCACCGGCGCACGGGGGAACCTGTCACGGACCGCGTATCCGGCGCTTCCACTTCCGCTTCCGCTTCTGCTTTCGCTTCGTTCGCGGTTTCGTTCCCGGCTTCGTTCCCGGCCGCACGGGTCGCACTGCTGCTCATCTGGCGGAGTGTACGTCCCCAGGCTGTGCCGGATGCCGTGCCGGGGACGGTTCAGTGGGCCAGGGCACGCAGATGGGTGCGGATCACGAGGACCGCGCTCTGTGCGTCGTCCACCGTGACGGTGAAGAGCTTGCCGTCGCCGAGCCTCAGCTCCAGGCCCTCGCCGCGCCGGACGATGACGGCGGTCCCCCGCTCGGGGCGCCAGCGGTAGCCCCAGCCGCCCCACTGCTGCGGGGTGATCCGGGGCACGAACTCAGCGGCCGTCACGTCCGTGAGCCGGATCCTGCGGCGCGGGAGGCCGATGTGGCCGCAGCGCACCTCCACCGCCTCGGCATCGACGGTGACGGTGGCGTACACGAAGGCGAGGGTGCCGAAGAGGATGAGCAGACCCACGGCGAGGCAGCCGATCACCGCCATGAGCAGCGCGACGATGCCGGCGTCCCAGGCGTAGTCGACGGCGAGCTCGACGCCGAGCGCCAGACAGGCCGCGCCGGCTGCGGCGAGGATCCACTGCACGCGGTTGGAGGCCCGGCCCGTCCAGAGCGGCCCCGGGGGGTGACCCGTCATGTGTAGCAGCGTACTCACGTTCCGCATGTACGCCACCGACCCCGGCCGGGCGGGGCGGCCCTTGGACCATCGGGTGCGGCAGGGAGGGCCTAACCCGGGAAGAGACCCACGAGCGCGTCCCGCTAGGGCGGGACGGCGGACCGTCATGAGGCGGTGCAGGGTCCGGGAGCCGAACGCGATCCGCTGGGCGCTGCGACGGCGTTCGGCGTCGTACGCGCGCAGCGCGGCGGACAGGCCGCCCGGGCCGTGGGCGGCGACGGCCCCGGTCGGGGCCGCCGCGTCGAGGAGCGCGGTGCAGGCGCCCTGGCCGAGGTTCGGGGTCATGGCGTGCGCCGCGTCGCCGACCAGCGCGAGGGGGCGGTGTCCGCCCGTACGGACGAAGGAGGGCAGCGCCGGATGGAGGTGGCGCATCCGGTAGCCGTCCAGGTCCGGGGGGCGGTATCGGCGAGCACCCGCGGGATCGGGTCGTGCCAGCCGGCGAAGGCGTCCCGCAGGTCCCGTGCGGTGGTGGCGCCGGGGACGGCCGCGTACCAGTTGGTGCGGCCGGGCTCGACGGGGGTCATCCCGAAGAAGCGGCCGCGGCCCCAGGTCCCGCCGTAGACGCCGGTCTCGAACCCGGCGATGCCGATCCAGGCCACCTCGGGGAGCTCGCGCGGGGCGCTGCCGGTGCCGAGGCGGTCGGCGCGGACGGCGCTGTTGATGCCGGCGGCTCCGACGAGGAGGTCGGCGCCGCCCGCGGCGGAGGGCTCGTACGCCTGCCCGTAGGCGACATCCACGCCGCCGAGGCCGGCGAGCCCGGCGAGCAGCGCGTCGATCAGGTACGGGCGCGAGACGAGGAGTTCGGGCCGGCCCGCCCTGCGCTCTTTTCCGGACTAAGCAGACGACCGCGATGCGGCTGTCCTGGCCGCGCGTTTCCTGAAGCCGCTGGAAGACCGGTTGCCAAGCGAAATCGAGGTCAGCAGCTGGCTCCGCCTGGCAGGATCGAGGCCATGTCGATGGATCCGTTGCTGCTCAGAGCGCGTGGGGTTTGAGGACTAGGCTTCCCGCTGAGCATCAAGATCATCTAGTCGGTGAATACGGGCATCCCGAGGTCGACCAGCTGGGGCCGACCCGCGGTGGGGGTGCGCTTGAGGCTGTGCGGCTTGGCGTTGGCCGCATCGAGGCTGACCTGGAGTCCTTCGACTTCACCGAGCCAGCCATTGGCGCGGGCTTCGCGGACGCCTTCGCGGAGGTTCTGGATGATCTCGATGGGCGGGGATCGCTGGCGTGGGTCGATCTGGAGGACGGGGCAGCGGATGCTGGCGTGTTCGTGCTTGCAGGGGGGTCCCATAGGGGCGCCCGCAGGTCCCCGGGGAGACCTTGCGCAACTCGAAGTGCTGCTGGAAGTCGCGCCACTCCTGCTCGGTGGCCTCCCGGTATTCCTCGACGGGGCGTTCGGCCCGACGCCGGTCGAGGAAGCCGCGGTGGGTGCGGATCAGGTCGTCCTGGAAGACCGCGAGGTGTGCGTGCGAGCGACCCGGCGGCCGTGGCCGGCCGCGCTGCTGGACCCGATCGCGGCGGCCGACTTCGCCGCGTACGGGCACCTGCCGGCCGCCGCGGGACTACCGGCCGGGCCGGAGCGGGCCCGCGCGCTCACCCTCGCCCTGCACGGCGCCGTTCTCCACCTCCTGACGGGGGCGCCGGACACCCTGGCCGCGGCCGGGCTGGACGGCCTCGACGGCTTCGCCCGCGATCTGCTGGACCACGTATCACCCGAACCTCGCCAGGAGGAAGCATGACCACTCGACTCGACCGCGCCGTGGGCGCCGTACTCGGCTCGGCGGCCGGCGACGCGCTCGGCGCGCCCTACGAGTTCGGCCCCGCCGGGCAGTTGAGCGCCCGCGGCGAGGAGATGCGCGGGGGCGGCGGCTGGGATCCGGGCGAGGCCACCGACGACACGCAGATGGCCGTGCTGGTCGGCGAATCCCTGCTGGAGTGCGGCGGGCTACAACTACCCGACCTCTTCGGACGCTTCCGGCGCTGGGCGGCCGCCGGCCCCAAGGACATCGGGCTCCAGACGGAGGACGTGCTGACGAGCGGCGAGCCGTGGGACCTGGCCGCCGCACTGCACTTCCAGATCAACGCGCGCGCGGCGGGCAACGGTTGCCTGATGCGCGCCTCGACCTCGGCCGTGTACTTCGCCGGGTCGGGGCGGGTCGCGACGATGGACGCCGCCCGGCGCATCGCGGCGCTCACGCACGGGGACCGGGCCGCCTGGGAAGGGACGGCCATCCTGCACGAGCTCGTCCGGGTGGCACTGGACGGGGCCGATCCGCTGGAGGCGCTGGACCCGACGCTGGCGGAGGTCCACCCGGGCCACCGCGAGCGGTACGCGCGGGTCCTCGCCCCGGACTGGCACCCCGACCTGGCCACCGAGTTCAACGGGGCGGTGTGGCCCTGCCTGGGCTCGGCGGTGTGGGCGCTACGCACCACGACGGGTTTCGCCGAAGCCGTGCGGGCCGCCGCGGACTTGGGCGGGGACACCGACACGGTGGCGGCCGTGACCGGCATCCTGGCCGGTGCGCGGTACGGCCAGGCGGCAGTGCCGGAATCCTGGACGGCCCCGCTCCACGTGCCGCTGCCGGGCTGGGGAGACCGGGTCCTGGACGCTGCCGCGCTGCGGGAACTGGCCCGACGCCTCGCGGCGGCCGGAACCTGAGGGCCGCGCCGAAGGGGGAGTCGAGAGGGGAGAGGAGGAGAACCCACTCCTCGCCACTTACAACATATAGCGCACTGGGGGGCTTGCGGCAAGGCCCCCACCGTGGGAGAAGATCTCCGACCTAAGGCCAGAACCTGCGGAAATAGGAGATTTACCAAGTGCGTGAGCTGTTGTCCGCCAATGGGTCCCGCGGTGGCGTCGAGTCGGCGGTGGGATCCGCCGGCCCGACCCCTCCGGCCCTCAGCGCGTTCGACCTTCCCGACCACCACTCGGCCAAGGCCGACCCCGTGATGACCGGCGGCGACGAGCGGCACTTCGCGGCCGTCGCCCAGAGCCTCGAGCACTCGATCGCCGAACTGTCCCACCGCCTCGACGCCGCACGCAGGTCTCCCGGCGGCATCGGCCGCGAGGCGATGGACCGGGACGCGGAGATCCACCGCCTGACCGGTCGACTGCGCACGCTGCGCCGCTTCGGCCTGGACCTCTGCCTGGGGCACATCGTCTCCGCGGACGACCCCGAGCCCGTGTACGTCGGCCGCCTCGGCCTCACCGACAGCGAGGGGCGCCGGCTGCTGATCGACTGGCGCTCCCCCGCGGCCGAGCCGTTCTTCGCGGCGACGCACGCCAACCCGATGGGTCTGACGAGCCGCCGCCGGTACCGCTGGACCCGCGGCCGGATCGGCGACTACTGGGACGAGGTGTTCACCGCCGACGGGCTCGAGGGGCACGCCGCGCTCGACGACCAGTCCGCGTTCATCGCCAGCCTGGGCGGCAACCGGTCGGCCCGGATGCGCGACGTGCTCGCCACCATCCAGGCCGACCAGGACACCGTCATCCGGGCCGGATCCCGCGGCGCGCTCGTCGTGGACGGCGGCCCGGGTACGGGCAAGACCGTGGTCGCCCTGCACCGCGCCGCCCACCTCCTCTACTCCGACCCCCGCCTCGGGCACCGCCGGGGCGGCGTACTGTTCGTCGGCCCGCACCAGCCCTACCTGGCCTACGTCGCCGACGTGCTGCCCAGCCTCGGCGAGGAGGGCGTGCAGACCTGCACCCTGCGCGACCTGGTCGCCGAGGGGACGGGAGCCGCCGTGGAGAGCGATCCGGGCGTGGCCCGTCTGAAGTCCTCGGCGGACATGGTCAAGGCGATCGAGCCAGCCGTCCGGATCCACGAGGAGCCGCCGGCCCGGGGCATGACGGTCTCGACCCACTGGTCCGAGGTCCGGCTGACCGCGGCCGACTGGGCCGCCGCGTTCGCGGCCGTGGAACCGGGCACCCCGCACAACGAGGCGCGCGACCAGATCCGCGAGGAACTGGTCACGATCCTCGTGGACAAACACACGGAGGGCCGGGATGACCGGGCGGACGGGGACTACGGGGACGAAGGGGACGGCGGGGACGGCGGGGACACGATCCCGCCCCACCTGCTGCGCAGGTCGCTGCTCCAGAACCGGGAGCTGAATGCGACCCTCAACCAGGCTTGGCCGATGCTGGAGGCGACCGACCTCGTCGGCGACCTGTGGACGGTGCCCGCCTACCTGCGCAAGTGCGCTCCCTGGCTCGGCACCGAAGAGGTGAGCGCCCTCCAGCGCGCGGACGCCCACGCCTGGACGGTGTCCGACCTGCCGCTCCTGGACGCGGCCCGGCAGCGGCTCGGCGACGCGGAGGCGTCCGCGCGCAAGCGCCGGCACGAGGCCGCCGTCGCGTCCGAACGCGCGCGCCGGGCCGATGTCATGGACAGCCTGCTGCAGAACGTCGAGATCGACGAGAGCGAGGGCGCACTGGGGATGCTGCACGGACGGGACCTGCAGGACACCCTGATCGACCGGAGCGCGCTGCCCGCCGCCGACCCCGACCTGCTCGCCGGCCCGTTCGCGCACGTCATCGTCGACGAGGCCCAGGAACTGACCGACGCCGAGTGGCAGATGCTCCTGCTGCGCTGCCCGTCACGGAGCTTCACCGTCGTGGGCGACCGGGCCCAGGCCAGGCGGGGGTTCACGGAGTCCTGGCGGGAACGGCTCGAACGGGCCGGGCTGGACCGGATCGAGGTGGCCTCCCTGGGCGTGAACTACCGCACCCCGGAAGAGGTCATGGCAGAGGCCGAGCCGGCCATCCGCGCCGCGATCCCGGACGCCAACGTGCCGGTGTCCATCCGGACGAGCGGCATCCCCGTCACCCACGGTTCCGTCGCCGATCTGGCCACCGTGCTCGACACCTGGCTCGCCGCGCACGCCGAAGGGGTCGCCTGCGTCATCGGCGCGGATGCCCTCGAGGACGGCGCCTTCCGGGCCTCGCCCCGCGTCCGGTCGCTGACGCCCGCGCTGTCGAAGGGGCTCGAGTTCGATCTGGTGGTCCTGATCGACCCGGAGGCCTTCGGCGAGGGCGTCGAAGGAGCCGTCGACCGCTACGTCGCCATGACCCGCGCGACCCAGCGACTGGTCGTCCTCACGAGCACGGGCACGGCCACGGGCCCGAGCTCCTGATCCCTGCCGGGCGACGCCCCCGGGCTCATCGCCCGACGGCAGCGCTCCGACCGGCGAGGAGACGGCCTTCCGCGTACCCGAAGGCCGCCTCGGGCAGCGTGCCGGGGCGGCCGCTGAGCAGGACGGTCAGGCTGCCGGTGCGCGGCAGGCCGGGCTCCGGCAGGGCGCCGATCCGGCGCAGCGCCTGGACGGCGACGGGCTCCGCGGAGCCGTGGAAGACGTACGCGCCGCCGCCGGTGCGCCGGTCGAGCGCGGCCCGGATGGGGGCCTCGACCAGCTCGTAGTGAGTGCAGCCGAGGACCACGTCGGTGACATCGGCCGGGGTCAGCGCGGCGGCCGCGGCGACGGCCCGTACGACGGCGGCCTCGTCGGCCGCCTCGACGGCGTCGGCCAGCCCCGGGCAGGGCACCTCGGTGACCCGGGCCCCGTCGGCGAAGTCGTGGATCAGGCCGCGCTGGTAGGGGCTGCCGGTGGTGGCGGGGGTGGCCCAGATGGCCACCCGGCCGCCGGCGGCCGCGGCGGGCTTGATCGCCGGTACGGTCCCGATGACCGGGATCCCGGGCTCCAGCGCGGCGCGCAGTGCGGGCAGGGCGTGCACGGAAGCGGTGTTGCAGGCGACGATCAGCGCGTCCGGCCGGTGCGCGGCGGCGGCCCGCGCGACGGCGAGCGCACGCCCTGTGAGGTCCTGCGGGGTACGCGGACCCCACGGCATGCCGTCGGGGTCGCAGGACAGCACCAGTTCGGCGTCCGGCCGCAGCGCGCGCATCGCGGCGGCCGCCGCGAGGAGGCCGATACCGGAGTCCATCAGGGCGATCTTCACTTGGTCACCTTAATCCATGCCCCGCCCGCGCCCGGGGTGGCGGGACCGCGGTGCCCCGCGATCGCACGCGGAACCCCGGTGTCCCGCCACGCCACGGACCCCCGTTCCCGGCACACTGCAGGAATGGGTCCCCTCCTCGTCGCCGCCTGCGCATCGCTCGCCGTCTGGCTCTGGCTCACCCTCGGCCAGGGCATGTTCTGGCGGACCGACACGCGCCTCCCGCCCCGGCACGCGCCCGCCGGCTGGCCGTCCGTCGCGATCGTCGTCCCGGCCAGGGACGAGGCCGGGGTGCTGCCGCTGAGCCTGCCCTCACTGCTCGCGCAGGACTACCCCGGCGAGGCCGAGGTCGTCCTGGTCGACGACGGCAGTACGGACGGCACCGCCGCCCTCGCCCGCCGGCTGGCCCGGGCGCAGCCCGGGCTCCCCCTCACCGTGGTCTCGCCCGGGGAGCCGGGTGCCGGCTGGACCGGCAAGCTCTGGGCACTGCGGCACGGCATCGCGCACGCCCGCTCGGCGGCCTCCGGCGAGCCCGACTACCTCCTCCTCACCGACGCCGACATCGCGCACGAGCCCGACAGTCTGCGCGAACTGGTCGCCGCGGCGACGGCGGCCGATCTCGACCTCGTCTCCCAGATGGCGCGGCTGCGCGCGGTCAGCGTCTGGGAGCGGCTGATCGTCCCCGCCTTCGTGTACTTCTTCGCCCAGCTCTACCCCTTCCGCTGGATCAACCGGCCCGCCGCCCGCACGGCTGCCGCGGCCGGCGGGTGCGTCCTGCTGCGCACCTCGGCGGCGGTACGGGCCGGGGTTCCGGAATCGATCCGGCAGGCGGTCATCGACGACGTCTCCCTCGCGCGGGCCGTCCAGCGCACCGGCGGGCGGATCTGGCTCGGCCTCGCGGAGCGGGTGGACAGCGTGCGCCCGTACGCCTCCCTCGCGGACCTGTGGCGGATGGTCTCGCGCAGCGCCTACGCACAACTGCGCCACCAGCCCGCGCTCCTGGCGGGAACGGTGGCCGGGCTGGTCCTCGTCTACCTCGTGCCGCCGGCCGCCCTCCTGGCCGGCCTGGCCACCGGCCGGCCCGGCACCGCCTGGGCGGGTGGTCTGGCCTGGCTGCTGATGACAGGGACCTACCTGCCGATGCTCCGCTACTACCGCCAGCCGCTCGCCCTCGCCCCGCTCCTTCCGCTCACCGCGCTGCTCTACCTCCTGATGACCGTGGACTCGGCCGTGCAGCACTACCGCGGACGCGGAGCGGCATGGAAAGGGCGCACCTATGCCCGTCCCAGCGACGCGTGAAACCGGTCGTCGCCCTCCGAAATCATGTCATCCGAGGTCACGGACTTGTGACGCTCTGTCAGCACGCGGTCCGCGCACCATCGGTGCACCACCCAACCGGCGAGTACGAGTAGGAGCAAGCCCGGACGGAACCGGTCAAATCGTGCACGTGAACGTCAAGTGAAGGCTGTGGCTCTGACCTGCGAATATGCAGGTCAGAGCGGTGTTGGTGACACCTCGCTATGGACCCCGTGAAGTCGTGGGCTTAACTTAGGTCCATGACCTCCCCCCGCTCCACTTATGGCGGCGGTTACTACTCCGCGCCCTCCTTCCCGGACACCCCCATCTACGACTCCCTCGTCGCCGAACGCGGCACGCCTCAGATCGCCCCGATCCGCGTCCCGGCCGCGTACGAGTCGCCGAGCTCCGGCTACTCGAGCGGTGGGTACCTCCCGGCTCTCGCGTCCTCGCTCCCCGCGCTGCCGCCGGCCGTCTCGCAGCAGCACCAGCAGGCCCCGTCGTACGGGTACCAGTACCAGCATCCGGCCGCCCCGCAGCAGATGCCGCACATGCAGCAGATGTCGCCGATGCAGCAGCCGATGCCGCTCCAGCAGGCGCCCGCCCCCTACATTCCGCCGCAGCAGTTCGCGGCCCGCACGGGGTACGTGCCGCAGCCCCAGCCGCAGCAGCCCCGCCCGGCCCCCACGGGCACCGGGTACGAGGCGATGCGCCCGGCCGCGCCGCGTCCGGTGCAGGCTCAGCCCGCGCCCGTCCCGGCCGCCTCGTTCGAGGACCCGTACGGCCGCCCGTACCAGCCGCAGGGCCGGGGCTACTGACGGCCCGGCCCGCTCCGAGGAGGTCGCTGCGGAGGCCCTGAGAGGGACTGGCAGTATTCCCTCATGGTGAAAATGCATGTCCAGGCGCTCCACGTCCATCCCGTCAAGTCGGTGGCGGGGACAGCTCCCGACGAGGTGGCCGTGGAGCCCTGGGGTCTGTCCGACGACCGCCGCTGGGCGGTGGTGGACAGCGAGGGCACGGTCATCACCCAGCGCCAGCAGCCGAGGCTGGCCCTGGCGTGCGCCCGTCCGCTGGGGGGCGGCGGGTTCGAGGTCTCGGCACCGGGCATGGCGGATCTGACGGTGGAGGTCCCGGAGCCGGGTCCGCTGGAGCCGGTGGTCCTCTTCGGCAAGAAGGTCCTGACCGTGGTGGCGGCGCGCGCCGCCGCCGACTGGTTCACCGCGTACCTGGGGACGCCGGCGCGGCTGGTGCACCTGGACGACCCGGCCGTACGGCGGCCCGTGGATCCGGATTACGCGCTGCCCGGCGAGACCGTGAGCCTCGCCGACGCCTATCCGCTGCTGATCACCACGCTCGCCTCGCTGGACGCGCTCAACTCGCTGATCGCTCAGGGAACTCACCCGGACGAGGGTCCGCTCCCGATGAACCGTTTCCGCCCGAACGTGGTGGTCTCCGGAGCCGGGGCGTGGGCCGAGGACTCCTGGAAGCGGGTCGCGATCGGCGACGCCGTCTTCCGCGGGGTGCGCGAGTGCGGGCGCTGCGTCGTCACCACCACCGACCAGACCTCGGGGCTGCGGGGCAAGGAGCCGCTCAAGACCCTGGCCGTGCACCGCCGGATCGGGAAGTCGCTGGCCTTCGGGCGCATGCTGGTGCCGGTGGAGCTGGGCACCGTCCGCGTCGGCGACGAGGTCCGCGTCCTGGAATGAGCGTCGGCCCGGGACCGCCGGCCCACCCGGAATGACACCTTCGGGGGGCTCTCTCACCTCTGTGGAACCAACCACCGCACACCGCCCGTTGGATCATTCGGGACGTGAGCACCGGATCGGGTGACACACGTCTCGCGAGTCCCGGAATGCGTGAGCCCGGGGCGTGCGGGAGGCTGGGACGGCAGGCAGGCGGAGACTGGCAGGAGCAGGGGGAGCCGGACCGTGTGGACAGCAATGGGTGTGTGGCGCTGGCGGCGCAATCCGCTGCGCCGCCAGACCGATCTATTCGAGGCGTGGGTGGCCTTCGCCGCGCTGGTGTGCGTCCTGCTGGTGGCTCCGGCCATCGGCTGCGCCGCGGGCCTGCGGGTGGACGGCACACTGCAGCGGGCCGCGCGCGAACAGCGGCTGGAGCGTCATCTCGTACCGGCGGTGGTGGTCCGGCCGACACCGGATCCGCTCCCCGGCTCGGCCACCGATCCGGCGGCGCAGCGCCAGACCCCGCAGCGCACGCAGATCGTCGCGTCGTGGACCGGGCCCGACGGCAGCAACCACCAGGGCACGGTGCCGGCCGCGGAGGAACCGCCGCACACCGGCGACCGGTTCCGGATATGGACCGATACGCACGGCCGGCTGGTCGGGCAGCCCCTGGACCCCTCGTCGGCCAGCTTCCACGCGGGCATGGCGGGACTCGCGGCGGCCCTCGGCATCGCCGCGCTGGTGGAGACGCTTCGCCGCCTGGTCGTACGAAGGCTCATGCATCGGCGGTACATACGGCTGGACCGCGCATGGGCCGCGGCGGGACCTGACTGGGGTCGGGCGGGCACGGGCAGCTGACCTGGCAACTCACCGGCCCCGCGCGCGCTACGGTGGAGCGCCGCAGCAGTCGGTCCGACCGGGGCGGCCGCTCCGGCAGCGCGGCACGCGAACAGATCAGGCACGCGAACACGCGGAACACGAGGGTGGGGGCACGACAGCACCATGGCTCAGGGCACGGTCCAGGTGACGCACGGGGGTTCCTCGCGGTGGCGTCGCCGCTCCGGTGAATATCCGACGCTGACCGCCGCGCTGGCCGCGGCGGGCGACGGCGACGTCCTGTCCATCGCGCCCGGCACCTACCGGGAGAACCTGGTGCTGCACCACGCCGTGACCCTGCGCGGTCCGGAGGGCGCGGTGGGCTCGGTGCGGATCGCGCCGCTCGACGGGGTCGCGCTGACCATCCGCGCCTCGGCCGTCGTCCAGGACCTCCACCTGGAGGGCCAGGACCCGACGGCGCCCGCACTGCTCGTCGAGGACGGCTCTCCCGAGCTGACCGACCTCCGCGTGAGCACCCGGTCCTCGGCCGGGATCGAGGTCCGCGGCAGCGGCGCCCGGCCGCTGGTGCGGCGCTGCACGGTGGAGAATCCGGCCGGGGCCGGGATCGCCGTACTGGACGGCGGCGGCGGGGTGTTCGAGGAGTGCGAGGTGGTGGCCGCCGGCCAGACCGGTGTCTCGGTGCGCGGCGGTGGCCGCCCCCGGCTGGAGCGCTGCCGGATCCACCACGCCACGGGCGCCGGCATCGGCGTGACCGGCGAGGGGTCGGGCCTGGAGGCACTGGGCTGCGAGGTGTACGAGATCAAGGGTGCAGGCGTGCAGATCGCCGCGCGGGCCACGGCCGTGCTCACCGACTGCGCGGTCCACCGCACTTCGGCCGACGGGGTCACCCTGGACACTGACGCCGCGCTCACCCTCGCCGGCTGCGACATCCACGACATCCCGGAGAACGCGGTGGACCTGCGTTCCCGTTCCGTGCTGACGCTCAGCCGCACCACCGTCCGCCGCTTCGGCCGCAACGGCCTGTCCGTGTGGGATCCGGGCACCCGGGTCGTCGCCGACTCCTGCGAGATCCACGACAGCACCGGCGACTACCCCGCCGTCTGGATCAGCGACGGAGCCGCGGTCTCCCTGGACTCCTGCCGGGTCCACGACGTGCCGGACGCGCTGTTCGTGCTGGACCGCGGTTCGCGCGTGGACGTCGTGGACAGCGATCTCTCCCAGGTGCGCAACACCGCCGTCTCGGTGAGCGACGGGGCGACGGCCCAGCTCGACGACTGCCGGATCCGGGAGGCGGCGACCGGGGCCTGGTTCCGCGACCACGGCAGCGGCGGCACCCTCGCCAACTGCGCCATCGACTCCGTCCAGACCGGGGTGATCGTCACCAAGGGCGCCGATCCCACCCTGGAGCGGTGCACGGTCAGTTCCCCCGCCGAGGCCGGCTTCTACGTGTCGGCGGGCGGCCGCGGCACGTTCACAGCCTGCCGGGTGACGGGCAGCGCGGGCTTCGGCTTCCACGTCATCGACGGCTGCCGCACCTCCTTGCACCGCTGCCACACCGAGCGCTGCGCCCGCGGGGGCTACGAGTTCGCGGAGGACGGCCCGGTCGCCGAGGAGTGCACGAGCGACGAGTCGGGGCCGCGCCTCGCCGCCCAGTCGGCCTCCGGCGCAGGCGCGGGCGCGGGCGGGGAGCGCGCGGGGATCCGTACGGTCTCGGCCGCGCGGGGCCCCGCGACGGCGGTGGCCGAGCGGCTGCCGGCGCCGCGGCCCGCCGACGAGACCGGGCCCGCCCCCACCGGAGCGGACGCGGTGCGCGGTTCGGGCGAGGTACTGGGCCAGCTCGACGCGCTGGTGGGGCTGGACAGCGTCAAGCGCGAGGTCCGCGCGCTCACCGACATGATCGAGGTGGGACGCCGGCGGCAGCAGGCGGGGCTCAAGGCGGCCTCCGTCCGCCGCCACCTGGTCTTCACCGGCTCCCCCGGTACCGGCAAGACGACCGTGGCCCGGCTGTACGGGGAGATCCTGGCCTCCCTCGGGGTGCTGGAGCGCGGCCACCTGGTGGAGGTCTCCCGGGTGGACCTGGTCGGGGAGCACATCGGGTCCACGGCGATCCGCACCCAGGAGGCCTTCGACCGGGCGCGCGGCGGTGTGCTGTTCATCGACGAGGCGTACGCGCTGGCGCCCGAGGACTCGGGCCGCGACTTCGGGCGCGAGGCGATCGACACGCTGGTGAAGCTGATGGAGGACCACCGGGACGCGGTGGTGGTGATCGTCGCCGGGTACACGGCGGAGATGGACCGTTTCCTCACCGTGAACCCGGGAGTGGCCTCGCGTTTCTCCCGGACCATCACCTTCTGGGACTACGGGCCGCCGGAGCTGCTGCGGATCGTGGAGCAGCAGGCCGAGGAACACGAGTACCTGCTCGGCGAGAAGACCTCCGAGGCACTGCTGACGTACTTCACCGACCTGCCCAAGGGGCCCGCCTTCGGCAACGGCCGCACCGCCCGCCAGACCTTCGAGTCGATGGTCGAGCGGCACGCGGGGCGGGTGGCGCAACTACCGGAGCCGAGCACGGAGGACCTCACCCTGCTGTTCCCGGAGGACCTCCCGGGACTCTGACCCGGCGGTCGGCTCAGGGGTGTCCCCGGGGGCCGCTCAGGGGTGTCGCCGTCGCCCGCTCAGGTGTCCCGGGCAGTCGCTCAGGGGCGTCCCCGGCAGTCGCTCAGGGGCGTCGGCAGTCGCTCACAGGTCCCGGCGCATGCACACCCGGGGCCAGCGGTCGAGCCCGTGTACGGCCTCGCGGTCGCGGATGTCCCGGAGTCCGGGTCCGAGGCCGCTCTCGTCCAGGGTCCGGAAGCCGCAGCGGGCGTAGTACGGGGCGTTCCACGGCACGTCGGTGAAGGTGGTCAGGGTCAGCGCGGGAACCCCCTCCGCCTTGGCCAGCTCCGCGAGGTGCTCCAGCAGGGACCGCCCGATGCGGCGGCGCGCGCTGGACGGGTGCACCGACACCTGCTCGATGTGGAGGTTCCCGTCGACCCGGTCGGCGATGAGGTAACCGACCGGGACTCCGGCTCCGGTTCCTGCCCGGAGGTCTGACCCGCTTCCGGCGCCGCCTCCGGCCCCGGTTCCGGCGCCGCCTCCGGCCCCACTTCCGGCCCCACTTCCCGCCAATTCGGCCGCGACCCAGGCCAGGCCGGCCCGCCGGTAGCCCAGGAGCTCCTCCAGCGGAAGCGGTTCGTCGTCGGCGATCTCCGCCATGCCGATGGACCGGAAGCACTCCCCGGCGGCCCGCTCGATGTCCTGCAGGAGGGGCAGTTCGTCGATGTTCGCTGCTCTGATAAGCATGCACGGCATTGTCCCGGCTCCGGCCGGGTCCGCGAAACGGGTCCACCACCCCGGCAGCGGACATCTGACGGCCCGCCAGCTAGGGTGGCAGCCCGCCGGACACCGCCGGCCGTCCGCCGAACCCAGGGAGTACCGTCATGGCCCGCCGACTTCGCCCCGTGGGGCTGGACTTCCTCGAGGACGCCCCCGTACGCCTGGTCTTCTCCGCCCGGACCACGGCGGCCCCCGAGGCCGTGTACCGGGCGCTGGCCGAGGAGGTCGAGGGCTGGCCGCGCTGGTTCCGGGCGGTCACGCTGGCCCGGCCGACGCACGGCGGCGCGGGCCGGGAGATCAAGCTGCTGGGCGGGATCCGGTTCCAGGAGACGATCATGGCCGTGGATCCGGAGCAGCGCTACGCGTACCGGGTCGACGAGACCAACGCCCCCGCGATACGGGCCCTGCTGGAGGAGTGGCGCCTCACTCCCTCCGGGTCGGGCACGCACGTCCGCTGGACCTTCGCGGCGGACGGCCCGGCCACCGTCCGCTTCGCCCTCGCCGCCGCCCGCCCGGGGCTCGGCCACTCCTTCCGCACGGCGGTCCGTGCGCTGGACCGGCGGCTGGCCGGGCGGAGCGGAGCGGATCAGTAGGGAGCCGCCGGATCAGCCGCGGGTGCTCCCACCGCCCGCGGGGTGGCGCCCGGCCAGGTCTCCGTAGCCGCCCGCCGTCCACACCCGCGTACGGAACTCCTCGAGGTTCAGGGCCCGTCCACCCGCGAAGTGCACCGTCCCGCAGCGCGCGCAGTACCAGCCCTGCCTCCAGAGCCGCTCCGCCGCTTCGCGACCGGGCTCGGTCCTCGCCCGGTGCGCCCGGAGGGACACGGCCACCGCGACGAAGAGGCCGACGGCGATCAGCAGCATGCACGCCGAGATCCAGGCCAGGAACCCGAGATCGGGCGGGCGGAAGGAGTCACCGGAGCCCGTACCCGTGAACGCCGAAGACCCCGGCCCGTCGCTGTGCGACCACCCGGTCGTCATGGCGATCACGAAAAGGGGGATCGAGCCCATGACCAGGAGCACTCCCAGGCACCCGCGTCCCTGGACCGAGGGCTTGGGCGGGACCGGTGCCAGGTCCCGGGCCGGCCGCGAGACCACTTCCCGGGTGGTGGTCCGCCGCTCGCCGCCGACACCGCTGTCCTCCCGGGCGTGCCGGTGCCCGTCCAGGAACACCGCCTGGACCGCCCGCACTTCCTCGGACCGGCCGCAACCGGGGCACACCGGCAGCGAGCCCCCGCCCACCGGTGCGGGACCTGCGGGCCCCGGGATCCGGTCCCGCGTCCGCGCGTCCCGCTCCGGCCTGTTGTACTCGATGCCCGCCATGCTTCCCCCCGGGGCTCCGTCGTGATCGAAGTCGGCACGGCGTGGGCATTCCCCGGCTCCGGGCCCACGGGGTTGTCGCCACAGCCCTGTCACGGATCAGATCGCGGGATGCCGCACGGCCAGGTCCCCGTAACCGCCCGCCGTCCAGACCCGGGTGCGGAACTCCTGCAGGGTCAGGGACCGTTCGCCCGCGAAGTGGACCGTACCGCAGCGGCCGCAGTACCAGGCGTCCGCCCAGACCCGGTCGGCGGCCACCCGCCCCGGTTGGGTCCGGCGGCGCCAGGTGCGTACGGCCCGGCCCGACAGGGCGAGGAGGACGACGCCCACGAGCAGCAGGGCCGCACCGATCCAGCCCAGGTAGGTCGCGGGCTGGTCGACCGCGAAGTGGCCGTCGCCATCGGTCCCGTAGAGCCGCGGGGCCGTGTCGTCCCCGAACCACTTCCCCTCGATCGCACCCCAGACGAAGGCGCCGATCGAGGCGAGGAGGAGCAGCACCCCGACGCAGCCCGCGGTGCCGTTGTCCGGCTCCTCGGGGGCGACCGCGAGGGCCTTGGCCAGAGCCGAGTTCTCCTCGCGGATCGTGACGCTGTCGTCCTCCCCGCCGCCGCGCTCCACCCGCATCTTGGCCTTGGACCGCAGGTACGCGGCGGACACGCCCAGCACCTGGTCCTCCCGGCCGCAGCGGGGACAGGCCGACGGCGCGGCCCCGCCTCCAGCGCCGGCGCCACTGCCGCTGTCCGTGATCTCCGCCATCGCTCCCCGCCCCGCCCCGTGCCCAAAGTCCGCACAGCGTAGCCAGCGGACGGGGTCCGGGCCAGAGGAAACGTTTAGCCGACGGGCTCGCGCCACACCCCGGTCGCCAGCATGGTCTCCAGGGTCCGCGCGTACGGGGCGATGTCGAGCCCCTGCTCCGCCAGCCACGCGTCGGAGTAGTACTTGTCGAGGTAGCGCTCGCCCCCGTCGCAGAGCAGGGTGACGACACTGCCCGTGCGGCCCTCCGCCACCATCTCCGAGATGATCTTCAGCGCGCTCCACACCCCGGTGCCGGTGGAACCGCCCGCCTTGCGGCCGATCGCCGTCTCCAGCGCGCGGCACGCCGCCACGCTCGCCGCGTCGGGGACCCTCATCATCCGGTCGATCGCGCCGGGCACGAAGCTCGGCTCCATCCGGGGCCTGCCGATGCCCTCGATGCGCGAACCGCAGTCGCTGCTCGCGTGCGGGTCGTTGTGGGTCCAGCCGTCGAAGAAGCAGGAGTTCTCCGGGTCCGGGACGCAGATGCGGGTGTCGTGCTGCATGTAGTGCACGTAGCGCGCGATCGTCGCCGAGGTGCCGCCGGTGCCGGCCGTGGCCACGATCCACGCGGGCTCGGGGTAACGCTCCAGGCGCAGCTGCTGGTACATCGATTCTGCAATGTTGTTGTTGCCGCGCCAGTCCGTCGCGCGCTCCGCGTAAGTGAACTGGTCCATGTAGTGCCCGCCCGTGCGCGCGGCGAGTTCGGCCGATTCCTCGTACATCTTCATCGAGTCGTCGACGAAGTGGCATTCGCCGCCGTGGAACTCGATGAGCCGGCACTTCTCGGGGCTCGTCGTGCGCGGCATGACGGCGATGAACGGAACGCCGATCAGCTTGGCGAAGTACGCCTCCGACACGGCGGTGGATCCGGACGAGGCCTCGATGACGGGACGGCCGGGGCGGATCCAGCCGTTGCACAGGGCGTACAGGAACAGCGAGCGCGCGAGGCGGTGCTTGAGGGAGCCCGTCGGGTGCGTGGACTCGTCCTTGAGGTAGAGGTCGATGCCCCAGGCCTCGGGGAGCGGGAAGCGCAGCAGATGGGTGTCGGCGGAGCGGTTCGAGTCCGCCTGCACCTTGCGGACGGCTTCCTTCAGCCAGGCGCGGTAGTCCGCGTCGCTGCGGTCGACGTCGATGGTCGTGGCGGTCGTACCGGTGGTGCTCATGCGCCGTGCTCCTTCGTACTTCCCGATGTCCCGAGTGCTCGCGGGGCTCGTCCCTGCACCGCCCGCTTTCGCAATGTACCCCCCTCACCTGCACAAACAGTCACTTTGGGTATCCATGCGAATCGCTTTCGATCGCGTTCGGTTGCACATACGTCCACAGTGGGTGACCCTGGGGAGGCGTCACCGAGGGTGCAGCACCCGTAACACTGATGTCGGGGAGTCGCAGCCGTGATCAGTCATTCCCGCAGGCACTGCGTCGTCGAACTGCAGGCCCTGCCCTTGCGGATCGGACAGATCCGCCGAATCGTTTCCGCGCAATTGCGCCACTGGCAGCTCGATCCGCTCATCGACCGGGCCGCGCTCGGCGTGACGGAGCTGCTCAGCAACGTCCACCGCCACGCGCAGCCGGACAAGACGTGCACCGTCGAGATCGAACTGCGCCTCGGCCGCGTGACCGTCTCCGTCTACGACAGCGACCCCCGCCTCCCGGTGCTCCGCGCGGCCGGGTGCCACGGGGCCTGCGAGAGCTCCCGGGGCGGCGCGGAGCCCGGGGCCGGGACACCGGATCTGGAGACCTCGGGACGCGGGCTCGCGCTCGTGGAGGCCCTCAGCGAGGCGTGGGGTGCACGGCCCCAGGACGACGGCCCCGGCAAGGTGGTGTGGTTCTCCCTGCGCGCCGCCCCCGGCCCGGCGGCGCCGGAGCGCCACCCGGTGCTCCTGGCGGAGAAGCCCGTACGAGAACCCGCCCCGGCCCCGCCCGCCGCCGCACCACCCGGACCGGTCTCCGCCCGCCTGCCGGTGGCCGCCTCGGTCGGCACCCGGCCCGGGTAGTGCTCCGGCCGCCGGATCCCGGGAGCCGGTGGCCGCCGACCGGGCCGTTCCTTTCGGATCTTGCCGGCCCGGCAAGATCCGAAAGGAACGGCCCGGTGTCAGGCCGCCGCCCCCAGGGTCCCCAGGGGGTCGTCCAGGACCGGCTGCCACGCCAGTTCGGCGGCGCCGACCAGGCTGTTGTGGTCGAGCGTGCAGGGCAGGATCGGCACGCCTCCGCTGCGCCCCCACAGACTGCGGTCCGCGACCACCGCGCGCAGCCGCTCCGGGTCGGCGTGGAGCAGCTCGCGGTGCAGCCCGCCCAGGATGATCCGGTCCGGATTGAGGATGTTCACCAGCCCCGCGAGGCCCAGGCCCAGGCGGTCGATGAGCTCCTCCGTGGCCGCCCGCACCCCCGGCTCCGCGTACTCCTCGCGCAGCAGGTCCCGGGCCTGCTGGAGCAGCGACACCTCGGGGCCGGGCGTGCGGCCGGCGGCGGTGAGGAAGGCCAGCGGGTCGGCCTCCACGTCGAGACAGCCGCGGCTGCCGCAGTGGCAGGGCCGCCCCTCCGGGTTCACGGTGAGGTGGCCGACCTCCAGGGCCAGGCCCGAACTCCCGCTGTGCAGACGGCCGTCCAGGACGAGCGCCCCACCGACCCCGCGGTGCCCGGTGGCCACGCACAGCAGGTGCTGGGCGCTGCGGCCGGCGCCGTGGCGGTGCTCGGCGAGTGCGGCGAGGTTGACGTCGTTGCCGGTCAGCGCCGGTCCGTCGATGCCGGCCGCCTTCACGCAGTCGGCGAAGATGGCGCGTACGGGCGATCCGGCCGGCCAGGCCAGGTGGAGCGGGTTCAGCGCCGTACCCTCCGGCTCCGCGACCGCCGAGGGCACCGCCAGTCCCGCGCCCACGCAGCGCCGACCCGTCTCCGCGAGCAGCGCGGCCCCGGCTTCGACGACCGCGCCGAGCACCTGCGCGGGGTCGGCCGAGACGGGCACCCTGCCGGGGGCCGTGGCCACGATCCGGCCGCCGAGGCCGACCAGGGCGGCCCGGAACCCGTCCGAGTGCACCTGCGCGGCCAGCGCCACCGGGCCGTTCTCGTCCACGGAGAGCCGGTGCGAGGGACGGCCCTGGGCACCGCCGGCCCCGCCGGGGCGGGAGTCGACGCGGATCAGGCCGAGGGCTTCCAGCTCGGCGGCGACGGCTCCGGCGGTGGCGCGGGTGACGCCGAGCTCGGCCGTCAGGACCGCGCGGGTCGGGGCCCGGCCGGTGTGGACCAGCTCCAGCGCCGGGCCGAGCGCGCCGCGGCCCCGCTCCAGCTTGGTGCGCGCGGAGCCGGTGGAGGCAGCGGAGGCAGCGGAGGCGGTGGACGCTTCGGTCCCGGCCGTACCAGCCGCACCGGCCGCACCGGCCGCACCGGCCATCCGGGCCGTACCCTCCGCGCCGGCCGTACCTTCCGCGCCGGCCGTTTCTTCCGCCCCGGCCGCGCCAGCCGTGCCGTCCGTCCCAGCGGACACCGTGGTCACATCCCCCACCCGCCGCGGGGCCCCGTTGCCGTTCATGACAGCGATCCTCGCATGATCGGGGCGCCGAGGACGCCGCCCGCTAGCCGAGCCCGCCGACCCGGAGTGTGATGTTCAGCCGCCCGGTCAGGCCGAGGCCGGGCGGGGCGGTGCCGGGCAGGACTTTCGGCACCCCGTGATAGGCCCGTCGGACCGGCCCGCCGAAGACGAACAGATCCCCGCTGCGCAGCTCAACGTCCCGATACGGACGCCCGCGCGACACGGTGTTGCCGAAGCGGAAGAGGCATGAATCACCCAGGCTGAGCGAGACCACCGGGGCCGCGGAGCGCTCTTCGGCGTCGCGGTGCATGCCCATGCGGGAGTCGCCGTCGTAGAAGTTGACCAGGGCGATGTCGTACCCGCCGTCACCGCCCAGGAGATCGAGTGCCCCAGCGGCGCCGTACGCGGCGGCCACGGCACCCCGCCCCAGCCGCGCGAGCCACTCCGGCATCGGCTTGACCGGCGCGCCGTCCCCGTCGACGGCGGCGGTCGCGTACCCGTACGGGTACCAGTGCAGCCCCAGGCACACCTGCCGGGCGGTCATCGTCCCCCCGCCCGGCGTGCGCACGGTGCGCAGCCCGGCGGGCGGCCGGGCCCAGTCGCGGCAGGCCGCCACCAACTCCCGCTGCCGCGAGGGCTCCAGCCAGTCGGGCACGTGCACGGCGCCGGGGACGATCTCGGTCCGCTCCCGCGGGAGGAGCGGGAAGAGGGCGCCGTCCGAGGACTCCATGCCTTTCATTGTGCGCCCCGCGGGAGGGCTGGGAGACTCCCGGCATGGAGATCATCGATTATCTGAAGACCCTGACCCGCGAGGGCCTGCAGCTCGCCGATGCCGCCGAACGGGCCGGTACGCAGGCTCCGGTGCCGACCTGTCCCGAGTGGCGGGTCGCCGATCTGCTGCGCCACACCGGCTCGGTGCACCGCTGGGCGACCGGGTACGTGGCGCAGGGCCTGAGCGCGCGGGCGCCCTTCCCGGATGCTCCGGAACTGGTGGGCGAAGAGCTGCTGGCCTGGTTCCGCGAGGGCCACGCCACGCTGGTGCGCACGCTGACCGGGGCGCCCGCCGACACCCGGTGCTGGACCTTCCTGCCGACGGCGCCGCCCTCGCCGCTGGCCTTCTGGGCGCGGCGCCAGGCGCACGAGACCACCATGCACCGGATGGACGCGGAGGCGGCGCTGGGCGCGGGGTTCGGGGCGGTGGAGGCCCCGTTCGCCGAGGACGGGGTGGACGAGCTGCTCACCGGCTTCCACGCGCGGCCGCAGAGCCGGGTCCGGACGGCGGAGCCCCGGACCATGCGGGTGCGGGCCTCCGACACGGGCGCGGTGTGGACCGTACACCTGTCGCCGGAGCCGGCGCGCACGGTGCGCGGGGACGGGGAAGGGGACGGCGGGGCGGCCGACTGCACGCTGACGGGCGAGGCTGCCTGGCTCTACTCGGCACTGTGGAACCGGCAGCCGCTCACGGGGCCCGGGGTGACGGGTGACGCGGAACTGGCGCGACTCTGGGCCGACACCGCGGGAATCTGAACCGGGGGAATCCGAACCGCAGGTATCGAACCGCAGGTATGTGAACCGCAGGGATCTGGACAGCCGGAGGCACCCTTGTGGCGGTGCGGCTCCCCGGTGACACTGCGGGCATGGGGCGACGGAGCCAGGCCGACCGGGACGCGATCACCATCGAGATCGTCTACGCGTTCATCAGCGGCGGCATCGCGGCAGCCCTCGTCTTCGCCGCGGTGTACGCCCCGGCCCTGGCCTTCGACCTCTCCCCCGCCACCGGCAGGACCCTGGCGACGGTGGGTGGCGCCCTGGGTGCGACGGCGTTCGCGCTCCGCGCCACCCACCTCCTGTGGCGCTTCTCCCGCCGCCCGCAGGACGAGGACCGCTGAAGCGCGTCCCTTCGACGGGTGGGGGAACCGGGACTGGAGGAAGCGGCGTCCCTGGGTGCACAAGATCGTTGGCGCGCGCAGAGGAGTTCACGATGACCGGCACAGCCACCCGATACCTCTATTTGGTCCGGCACGGTGAGGCCGTGTCGGAGGAGAGCGGGCTGACTGAGGACGGCCGCCGGCAAGCCGTGCTGCTCGGGCAGCGCCTCCAGGACGTCCCCTTCGCAGCCGTTCACCACGGTCCGCTGCCCCGGGCGGAGCAGACCGCACGTCTGATCGGCGACCAGCTGGAGTCCGTTCCCCTCCGCGTCTCGGAAGTGGCCGGTGACTACGTTCCTTACATGCCGGTGAGGGACGAGCTCCCGGCGGAGTCGGCAGACTTCTTCCTCCGCTTCCTCGCTGATGTCACCGACGAGGAGCGGGAGCACGGATCCGCGCTGGCCGGGCAGGCGCTGGACGTGTTCACCGGGCCGGTGGACGGCGAACAGGACCGGCACGAACTGGTCGTCACCCACAACTTCCTCGTCGCCTGGCTTGTCCGGGATGCCATGCATGCGCCGAAGTGGCGCTGGCTCGGCCTCAACCACGGCAACGCCGCACTTACGGTCATCCGATATGCGCCCGGCCGGCCGGCCTCCGTCCTCATCTCCAACGACATGCGGCACCTCCCCGCCGAGCTCCGCTGGACCGGCTTTCCCCCCGAATCGCACATCTGAAGGTGGCGGCCACGCCCACTCCAGCTCCTGGACCGGCCCGCATGGGATCACCGACTCGGGGCGGGGCGTGGGGCGGCTCCTCGTCGGGATCAACGCCTTCGGGCGGCCGGAGTCCGGCTCACCCCAGGCCGGACGCGTACACCGTCTGGGGGCGGTACTTCCAACTGGGCTGGGCGTTCCAGGGGTTCGGCATCCGCGCGCTGGTGGCGTAGGCGTAGCCCGCGCCGCGTTCGAAGGCCGTACGGAGCGTGCCGCGCATCGCGGAGGCGTCCGGGACGTCGTGGACCAGGTGCCAGAACGCGGTCCCGCTCGGGTCCAGTTCGGCTCCCGAGCGGTAGCCGGTGAGCGCGCTGAAGACGTTGCCGCCGAGCCAGCCGCCGCCCGTGTAAGCCGCGTACGTGTCCTCGAAGGTGACGAACACGTCGGCGGTGCGGTGGCCGGGCTCCAGGTAGCAGTCGGCGATGGCCGTTCCGGGGTTGTTGACGACCAGCTCCGCGGAGCCGGGGGCGGCCGCTTCCATGGTGTCCTGGACGTAGCGGCGCAGTTCCGCGTAACGGTCGCGGGTGGCGTTGGCCGGGCCGCAGTCGCGGCTGACGACGTCGAAGAAGATGCCGTCCACGTGGAGGCGGCCGTCACCGCCGTCAGCGGGCTTGAGGTAGTTGTCCACGGAGGCCTTCACGGCGGCGAGGTCACGGTTGCCGTGGTCGGTGTGGACGTAGCCCAGCACCTTGGTCCTCTCGCCGGTGGCGGTGGTGCCGGTGCGCAGGGCGTCGGCCCGGGCCCTCCAGGAGGCGTCGAACGGGGAGTCGCCGTTGCCCGGGTTGAGGACCACCACGGAGGCGGCCGGGCCGGTGGCGGTGAGTTCGACGAGCATCGGGTCGTCGGCCCACACGTAGGCCGGGACGGCTATCTCGAGGCCCCGTACGCCGGGCGCCCGGGGCGTCGGTCTCACCTGGGGGGTGGGGGCGGGCGCCAGGGCGGCGGCCGCGGCCCGGACCGGGCCCTGGGTCGCCGATGCGGTGACCGCGGGCGCCGGCGCGGCGAGTAAGAGGGTGGCGAGCACAGCGTAAACGGCCTTCGCGGCGCGGTTCATGACTGCTCCTCGGGCCACGGCGGGTGCCGGGGCGGATGCGGGGGCCAGGGGTGCCACGGGAACGCGACCCGAGGAACACTAGACGGGCGGCCGGGCGCACCAGGGCCGAATCCTCTGCTTCGGTATGAGGAACTGACAAGCGAACTTTCGCCCCCTCGGTAGCTCACGCCCCGCCGCCACGCCTCGCCCCCTCGCCCCCATGCCTCGCCCCCTCGCCCCCGCGCCTCGCCCCCGCACCGGCCCGCACCCCGCCCGCCCCACCGGCCCGCGCCCCGGCCCAATGTCAGCCGCCGCCCCGGCCGGCCCGTCACACGGCGGGCAGCCCGACCCCGTGCGCCAGCTGGCCGGCCGCGTGCGTGAAGAAGGTGGCACGGTCTTCGACGACGCGGGTGAACCGGCCGAACAGCTCGAAGGAGATCAGCCCGAAGAGCTGCGCCCAGGCGGCGACCAGGGCCGCGGCGACCTCGGGGGGCAGGCCCTCGGCGAACTGCCCGGCCATCCGGACGGCTTCGGGGCGCAGCTCGGCGGGGAGCGGTGGGAGGGCGAGGCCACGGCCCTCGTAGGCGGCGCGGACGATGGCGATGCAGGCGTTGCCCACGCGGGAGGCCGGACCGATGGTGTCGAGCGGGGCGGTGTAGCCGGGGACGGGTGAGCCGTAGATGAGCGCGTACTCGTGCGGATGATCCAGCGCCCAGGTGCGGACGGCCTCGCAGACCGCGATCCAGCGGGCGCGGGGCGCGGCGCCGGCGGTGAGCGAACGGGCGTCGGCTTCTTCGGCGGCGGCGCCGACGCTGTCGTAGGCGTCGACGATGAGCGCGGTGAGCAACTCGTCGCGGCTGGGGAAGTAGCGGTAGAGGGCGGAGGAGACCATGCCCAGCTCGCGGGCGACGGCGCGCAGTGAGAGTTTGGCGGCGCCCTCGGCCGCGAGTGCGCGGCGCGCCTCGTCCTTGATGGCGGCGGTGACTTCGATGCGGGCTCGTTCCCTGGCCCCTCGCACGGTGCTCATGGGGATCAGTGTGCCACGCATGCAGAGCACTGCCCAAGAATGGAAGCGCCGATCCATTTCGAGAGCACTGCTCTTGTTTTGGGGCAGTGATCCGTGCACACTGATCTCAAGCGAGAGCACTGCTCTCCAAAACTCCCCGGAGGCCGCCATGGACACGCCCGCCCCGTACTACCTGAAGGCCGGCCCGCTCGACACCCGCTTCAACGCCCTTCTCGGCAAGCTCGCCCGTGTCGGGATCAGCCTGGCCGGAACCGCCGAGCTCTCGGTACGCGGCCGCACGTCCGGCCAGATGCAGCGGATCCCGGTGAACCCGTACACCCAGGACGGCACCCAGTACCTGGTCTCCGCCCGCGGCCACTCCCAGTGGGTGCGCAACATGCGCGCGGCGGGCGGCGGCGAGCTCCGCGTGGGCCGCAAGGTGCGCGCCTTCACCGTCACCGAGCTCAGCGACCCCGCCGAGAAGGCCGTCGTCCTGCGCGGCTACCTGAAGAAGTGGGGCTGGGAGGTCAACCGGTTCTTCAAGGGGGTCACCGTGAACTCCTCGGAGTCCGAGCTGCGGGCGGCGGCCACCGACCACCCGGTCTTCCGCATCACGATCGCCCCCTGACCCCGGCCGGTCCCGCGCCCGCACCCCGCGTCCCAGGCCCGCCGCCGGGCGCCCCGGCCCGCACCCCGCCCCGGCCCGTGCCGTACGGACCGCCCCGAAATGCGGCGGCGGCCCCGCCGGCACACCGGCAGGACCGCCACACTCCGCACCACGGTGCTCCCACCGCTCCCGCTCCCCCACCGGGGAGCCGGCCTCAGCCCTGGTCGCCGGACCGGCCCCGGCTCCGCGCCTGCCTGGCGTCGAGCAGGTGCAGCCCCTTGCGCGCCAGCGGGTACGTACGCACCATGTCGGCCAGCGTCAGCGAGCCGCGCGTGATCCGGGCGAAGGCCAGCCACGCGGGCCGGAAGCCGGTGATCGCCGCGTGCAGCAGCCCCGGCTTGGCCTCGAACACGGTCAGCATCCGCTTGCCGACGCCCATCTCCACACCGAGCCCGGCCTTGACGGCGAAGGCGTAGTTGAGGGCCTGGCGGCGCGCGTCCACCGCGTCCGGCGACTCGGAGATCTTCACGGCCCACTCCCCCGCGAGCCGCCCCGAGCGCAGCGCGAAGGAGATTCCCTCCCGGGTCCACGGCTCCAGCAGTCCGGCCGCGTCGCCCGCGACCAGCACCCGCCCGCGCGAGAGCGGCGATCCGGGCTTGCGGCACCGGGTCAAGTGCCCGGAGGAGACGGCGGGTTCGAAACCGGACAGGCCCAGCCTGGCGATGAAGTCGTCCAGGTACCGCTTGGTCGCGGCGCCTTCGCCCTTCGCCGAGATGACCCCGACGGTGAGTGTGTCGCCCTTGGGGAAGACCCAGCCGTAGCTGCCGGGCAGGGGGCCCCAGTCGATGAGGACCCGGCCCTTCCAGTCCGCGGCGACCGTGTCCGGCACCGGGATCTCCGCTTCGAGACCGAGGTCGACCTGGTCCATCTCGACCCCGACGTGCGCGCCGATCCGGCTCGCACTCCCGTCCGCGCCGACCACGGCCCGGGCCAGCACGGTCTCGCCGTCGGCTAGCACCACCGCGACCGTCCGCCGGTCGGGCACGGACGCCCCGTGCTGTTCGACCCGCGATACGGCCGTACCCGTACGGACCGTCGCGCCGGCCTTCTCCGCCTCGGCGACCAGCGCCGCGTCGAACTCGGGCCGGTTGATCAGCCCGAACAGCATCTGCTTCGAACGCCGGGTCCGGTGGAACCTCCCGTCCAGCGAGAAGGTGACCGCGTGGATGCGGTCCTTGAAGGGCAGCACGAAACCGGGCGGCAGCGCATCGCGCGAGGGGCCGATGATGCCTCCGCCGCAGGTCTTGTACCGGGGCAGTTCTGCCTTCTCCAACAGCAGAACGCGCCGTCCGGCGGCCGCCGCCGCGTGCGCGGCCGAGGACCCGGCGGGCCCGGCCCCGACCACGACCACGTCCCAGACCTCACCCGCCCCGTCCACCTCGCCGGTCCCCCCGGCCACTTCCGCGTCCGCCCCCTGAGCGGCCTGCCCTGCTGCCGCGTCGCGTACGCCGCCGCTGTCGCTCTCGTCGCTGCTCACGATGTGCTGCTGCTCCTGATCATGCGGTTCATGCCGTTGCTCCGATGCCGGGGAAATCCTACGGCGCGAGACCGACTGCCCCGTTGTGCGAGGATCGGGACAGTCTTTTGCCGTAGTCCGCATACGCACACCCCGCGCATGCGGGCCGCGTACACGTACACGTACACCAACGTCGCACCCAAGAGGAGCGTGCCCATGCCGTCTCATCCGATCGCCGAGACCGTCGCCTCGCTGATGCCCCGCGCCAAGCAGGAGCTGTCCGAGCTGGTGGCTTTCCAGTCGGTGGCGGACTGGGCACAGTTCCCCCAGAGCGAGAGCCAGGCCGCCGCGAACTGGGTGGCCGACGCGCTGCGCACCGAGGGCTTCGAGGACGTGGCGCTGCTCGACACCCCGGACGGCACCCAGTCGGTGTACGGGTACCTGCCCGGTCCGGCGGACGCCCCGACGGTCCTGCTGTACGCGCACTACGACGTGCAGCCCCCGCTGGACGACGCGGCCTGGATCTCCCCCGCCTTCGAGCTGACCGAGCGCGACGGCCGCTGGTACGGCCGTGGCACGGCCGACTGCAAGGGCGGGTTCATCCTGCACCTGCTCGCGCTGCGCGCGCTGAAGGCCAACGGCGGCGTCCCGGTGAACGTGAAGGTGATCGTCGAGGGTTCCGAGGAGCAGGGCACCGGCGGCCTCCAGCAGTACGCGACGGCCCACCCCGAACTGCTGGCCGCCGACGCCGTCGTGATCGGTGACGCGGGCAACTTCCGTACGGGTCTGCCCACGGTCACCGCGACCCTGCGCGGAATGTGCCTGCTGAAGGTCAAGATCGACACCCTGGGCGGCAATCTGCATTCCGGCATGTTCGGCGGTGTCGCCCCCGACGCGATGGCCGCGCTGATCCAGCTGCTGGCCTCGCTGCGCGCGCCGGACGGGTCGACCACGGTCGACGGGCTGGCCTCGGACAGGGTGTGGGAGGGACTCCAGTACCCGGAGGCCGACTTCCGTTCCGACGCGAAGGTGCTGGACGGGGTCGAGCTGATCGGCGAGGGCACGATCGCGGACCGGCTGTGGGCCCGGCCCGCGGTCACCGTGCTGGCCATCGACTCCCCTCCGCTGGTCGGCGCGACCCCGTCGGTGCACGCGAGCGCGGGCGCGCTGGTGAGCCTGCGGGTGCCGCCCGGCGTGGACACGGCGGACGCGATCAAGCTGCTGGAGGCGCACCTGGTGGCGCACACCCCGTGGAAGGCGCACCTGGAGCTCGAAGTCGTCGGCCAGGGCCAGCCGTTCCAGGGGGCCACCGACAGTCCGGCGTACGCGTCGATGGCGCAGGCCATGGCGGTGGCCTACCCGGGCCAGGTGATGCAGATCAGCGGCATGGGCGGTTCCATCCCGCTGTGCAACACGCTGACTTCGCTGTACCCGGACGCGGAGATGCTGCTCATCGGGCTGAGCGAGCCGGAGGCTCAGATCCACGCGGTGAACGAGAGCGTCTCCCCCGAGGAGCTGGAGCGGCTGTCGGTCACCGAGGCGCTGTTCCTCCTCAACTACGCCGAGTCCAAGCGCGCCTGACGCCGGCCGGCGGTCCTCCCGGCGGTCGGCCCAAGGCCGCCGGGGGTGGACCGCTTCGGGCGAACTCCGCTCGCGGCGCATCGCCGCCCGCCGGGGCGCGGAGGTGCCGGCGCACGGAGTGGACGCCCCGGTGATCCGCAGGGAACAGCCGGTCCCGGAGCCCGTACTGCCGGACCGGGAACTGTCGCCGTACGCACACCCCCTGGCGGGCCTCCCGGCGGCGCCGGCGGGTCGGACCCGGCGCCCGGTCCGGGGGCGGGCGGCCCCCGCTCGGACGGTGCCTACGGGACCGGCCGTCCCGCCTCCAGGTACGCCGCCCGCCCCCGGTCCCGCGCCCGCAGCGCCCACCGGAGCCGCTCGTACCGCGGCGGCGGCAGCAGCTCCGCGGCCTCCTCCTCCGTCACGAACCGCCACGCCCGCAGCTCCGGCCCGGGCAGCCGCAGCGTCGCGGCCCGCGCCGCCGGGAGCCGGCCGCCGTCGAACAGCAGCCGCAGTCCCCCGTACCCCGCCGGAGGCCCGGGCGGCTCCCAGTCCACGACCAGGAGTTCCGGGAGCGCCTCCAGTACGAGTCCCAGTTCTTCCTCGACCTCCCGCACCCCCGCGCACGCCGGTGCCTCGCCCGCCTCGACGACGCCGCCGGGGAACTCCCACCCCGCCTTGTACGTCGGATCCACCAGCAGCACCCGGTCCGCGTCGTCGAAGAGCAGCACCCCGGCCGCCACCGTCTCGCGCGTCGGCTGCGGGGTCTGCACGATGTCGCAGACCCGGGCCGCGTCGGTGCGCACGGCCTCGGCGATCCTCTCCGCCGTCTCCCGTACGGTCAGGGTGCCGTTGTCGATGACGTGCGCGTCGGCCGTCAGCCAGCCCAGTGCGTGCTGGTAGACCGGTATGTGGTCGTAGGCCCACTGCCGTACCCGCAGGTCCACGTCCGCCGCGGACCCGGGCTCCTCACGTGCCGCGATCCGCTTCCGAAGGATCGTTTCCTCCGGGGCCAGCAGAACGTGCCGCACGGGGATCCTGCGCGCCGCGAGCCCGCCGAAGATCTCGTCCCGGTACTCCTGGCGCAGCAGTGTCATCGGGACCACCAGCACCCCGCCCAGCTCCGCGAGCATCGCCGCGGCCGTGTCCACGACGAGCCGCCGCCAACTCGGCAGGTCCTGGTAGTCGGATACCTCCGCGAGCCGTTTGCGGGGCAGCAGCACGCGCAGCGCGTCACCGATGAACTCCGGGTCGAACAAGGTGCTCTCCGGCAGGAGTCCGGTCAGTTCGCGTGCCGTGCTGCTCTTCCCGGCGCTGAAAGTGCCGTTGATCCAGACAATCACGTCTACCCCTCTCCCGATGCCCCCAAGGGCTTGCCCGCACCACCCTGCCACGGAAACCCCGATGCCCCGCCGAGTGCTTATCCTCAAGGTCAGGGCCCTGTCCGCACCGTCGGGCCCGCACCGCCACAGCGCCCGCCCACCCGGAGGTCCGCCCCGTGCCGCACACCCGCCGCCCGCCCGAGCCCCGCTACGGCAACCGGCCGACCATGAAGGACGTGGCGGCCCGGGCCGGGGTGGGCCTGAAAACGGTGTCGCGCGTGGTCAACGGCGAGCCCGGAGTCACTCCGGACACCGAGAAGCGGGTCCAGGACGCCATCGACGCGCTCGGATTCCGCCGCAACGACAGTGCCCGGGTCCTGCGCAAGGGCCGTACCGCCACCGTGGGACTGGTCCTGGAGGACCTCTCCGACCCCTTCTACGGGCCCCTCAACCGGGCCGTGGAGGAGGTGGCCCGCGCCCACGGCGCGCTGCTCATCAACGGCTCGAGCGCCGAGGACCCGGAGCGGGAGCGGGAGTTGGCGCTCGCGCTGTGCGCCCGCCGGGTGGACGGCCTCGTGGTCATCCCGGCCGGGGACGACCACCGCTATCTGGAGCCGGAGATCCGGGCCGGGGTGGCCACGGTGTTCGTGGACCGTCCGGCGGGCCGGATCGACGCGGACGTCGTCCTGTCCGACAGCTTCGGCGGCGCCCGGGACGGGGTGGCCCACCTGATCGCGGGCGGCCACCGCCGGATCGGCTTCATCGGCGACCATCCGCACATCCACACGTCGACCGAGCGGCTACGGGGCTACCGCGCGGCCATGGCGGACGCCGGACTGCCGGTCTGCGAATCCTGGATCTCCCTCGGTGCGACGGCCCCGGAGCGCGTCTCGGCCGCCGCCCGCCAGATGCTCGGCGGCCCGGACCCGGTCACCGCCCTCTTCGCCGGCAACAACCGCGTGACGGTCACGGCCGTACGCGTGCTCGCGGCCCTGCCCCGCCCGGTGGCACTGGTCGGCTTCGACGACTTCGAGCTCGCCGACCTGCTCACCCCCGGCATCACCGTGATCGCCCAGGACGCGGCGGCCCTGGGCCGGGTGGCCACGGACCGCCTCTTCCAGCGCCTCGCGGGCGCGGACCTCGCCCCGGCCCGCATCGAGCTCCCGACCCGCCTGATCGCCCGCGGCTCGGGCGAGATCCCGCCGGCGGTCACCGGATGAGACCGCGCAGCACGGGGACGGCTCCGCCCGCGGCGCCCAGCCCCGCGAGCACGGCCAGCGCGGCGGGCACCCCGCCGAGATGACTCAGCCCGCCCGCGGTGAACCCGACGAGGACGGCGGCGACCAGTACGACGGCGGCGTGCAGGGTCAGGAGCGGCGGCTCGGGAGGCTGCTCGGGAGGCCGCCGGCGACCGGGATGCCGCGCTTCGGGTTGCCGCGCTTCGGGATGCCGCCGTTCGGAGTGCCGCCGTTCGGGGTGCTGGGATGCGCGTGGCTCCGGTGTGGTCATGCCCCGATTGCAGCGCGCCGGGCACCGCCGCGCTGCACGGGCCGAACGAACCCGTACCGCCGCCGGACGGCACCGGACACCGGCGGCCGGCCGGGGCGTTCCGCGCTGTTCGGGATTGTCCGGCGGAGCCGTGGCACGCCACCCTAGCCTGGGCACCGATGGAGACCACGCCCGGGAACACGCCCGTTTTCATGGATGAACTCGCCGCGTTCGCGGCGGACTTGCGCCAGCTGCGGATCGACCGCGGCAGACCCTCGTACGACGCCATCGCCGCCCGTGCGGAGCGGTCGCAGACCGGGATCCGCCTCCCGAAGGCCACCCAGAGCGACGCGTTCCGCGGCAGACGCCTGCCGGGGCTGGACCGGCTCATGGGCCTGGTGCGGATCCTCCACTCCTACGACGCGTTCGGCCGCGAGCAGCCCGTACCCGCGCACGGGGCGCCCGAGCTGGAGGTCTGGCGCCGCCGCTGGCGCGAGCTGGCCGCCCTGGATGACCCGGGGGCCGGACGCCGTGCCGCCGCTCCCGTAGCGCGTCCGCCGGACCGGTCCCCGACCCCGGTGCGGGGAGCTGCGGCGACCGGGGCTCCGGCTCCCGCGCCGGGCCCGGCGGGTCCGCCCGGCAGGCCCGGCGCGGGTGCGTTCCGGATCGTCCACCGGCTCATCGGACACACCCGTCTGATCTGGCAGCTGGCCTTCTCCCCCGACGGCCGGACCCTGGCCTCCGCGGGCAACGACGGCACTGTCCGGCTGTGGGACGTCTCCGGGGGCCGGGCCGAGGGGGTGCGGGGCAACGGCCACTGGGAGTCCTCCACTTCCGTGATCCATGTCGCCTTCTCCCCCGCCGGCGACCGGCTCCTGGCCCTGCGGGACGACGGCGACGTGGACCTGTGGGACCCGTTGTCATGGTCCACGCTGCGCTCGCCCCGGCCCTGGTCCGGCGACCGGGACCCCGGCAGGCCGGTGTTCGTGGCCGACGGAAGGCTGTTCGGCGTCGTTCGCGAGGGCGACGAGGTGCACGTGCGCGACCTGGACTCGGGCATGCCGGTCGGTCCGCCCCTGGCGGACTGCGGGGGTCTCTCGGAGGTGATCGCCCTCTCCGCGGACGGCCGGCGGCTGGCGGCGACGGACGGGTTCGCCTCCCTGCGGCAATGGGACACGGTCACCGGCCGGCCCGTCGGCCCGGTCATGACCGGGCACTCCGACAACGTGGAAGCACTGGCCTACGCGCCCGATGGCCGGCTGCTGGCCACCGGGAGCCACGATGCGACGGCGCGGCTGTGGGACACCGCGACCGGACGGCAGTCCGGCCCCGCCCTCATCGGGCACGACGACGCCATCAACGCCGTGGCCTTCTCCCCCGACGGACGCCTGCTCGCCACGGCCGGGGGCGACCGGACCGTTCGGCTGTGGGACACCGCGACGGGTGCGCCGGCCGGGCAGCCCCTCGTCGGTCACACCCTCGCGGTCAACGCCGTGGCCTTCTCCCCGGACGGGAGGCTGCTGGCCACCGCGGGCGACGACAAGACCGTTCTGCTGCACCGCACGGGGCCGGATCCCGCCCCGGCACCGGCCCGGGCGAACAGCGGGGCCGCGGCGCTGGCGGCCGTCCTGCGCGAGAGGGTCGCCGTACCGCTGCCGACTCTGCGGCCGGATCCGGCAGAGCCTCGGGACGGCGGTGCGGCGCTCGACCGGGTGGGGTTCTCACCGGACGGTTCGCTGATCGTCGCGGTGAGCGATGCGGACCGGCTGCTCGTGTGGGACCCGGCCACCCGGCGGCAGGTCGCCGATCTCGGCGTGCCGCCCGGGATGCCGGCCTGGGGGGTGGAGTTCGGCCCGGCCGGCGTCCCGCCGGGGATCTGGGCCTCCCGCGGGCTGACGGCCCCGACCGGACCGGCGGACCGTGCCCGGCTGTCCATGGTCGGGCACATGGCGTACTCGCCGGACGGCTCGCTGGTCGCGCTCACCCGTACCGGCGGCACGGTGACGGTGCACGACGCGGCCTCCTTCGCGCAGCGGGGCGGCCCCTTCGAGCCGGGTGAACCGGCCCATGGGGCGGAGGTGCGGTTCTCGCCGGACGGCCGGCTGCTCGCCGTATCGGGGAGCGGGTCCACGTGTGGGACGCGGAGAGCGGCGGTGCCCCCTGCCGGCCGTTCGCCGAAAGGCCGGGCGGGATGCGGGCCGGGTCCGCGTTCGCACCCGGAGGTGGCCCGCTCGCCCTCATCGGCGTGGACGGGGCGGACCTCTCGCTGTGGGACCCGTGGACCGGTGAGGCCCTCGGGTCACTGCTGACGGGGCAGCGGCCGGGCATCAACGGGCTGGCCTTCTCCCCCGGTGGCGGCCTGCTGGCCGCGGCGGGCGACGACGGCGCCCTGCGGCTGTGGGACGCGGCGAGCGGCCGGCTCCTCGCCGGCCTGCTGGACGGCGGCGCGGGAGGCGGCGCCACGTCGGCGGCCTTCTCCCCCGACGGGAGCCTGCTGGCCGCCGCGTGCGAGGACGGCAGCCTGCGGCTCTGGCTGGTCCGTGGGTCCTGAGGCGCCGGAAGGCCCGGCCGGGGGCAGACCGGCCGGGCCTCGTTCAGGGGTGTCGCCCCGGCTCGACCGCTCAGGCGGTCGCCGTCAGGGTCGCCGAGCGGCGCGGGATGGCGAAGGCGTCGAGCTCCGCGCGGGTCAGGCCGGTGAGGGCGGTGACCTCCTCGGTGCCGACGGCACCGCAGTCGAGGCCGCGGACCAGGTAGCCGGCCAGCGCCTTCGCGGTGGCGGGCTCGTCCATGACGTCGCCCTCGATCTTGGCGACGTACGCCTTCAGTCGCGCGGCGGCCGTCTCCAGGCCCTCGCGGTAGAAGACGAAGACGGCCGCGTAGCGGGTCGGCAGGTGCGCCGGGTGCATGTCCCAGCCCTGGTAGTAGGCGCGGGCGAGAGCGCGCCGGGTGAGGCCGTAGTGCAGTTTCCAGGCCTCGTGGACGTGCTCGGTGGTGCCGATCGGCAGGACGTTGGTCGAACCGTCGGAGACGCGTACCCCGGTGCCGGCGGCCGCGACCTGCATGATCGCCTTGGCGTGGTCGGCGGCGGGGTGGTCGCTCGACTGGTAGGCGGCGGAGACGCCGACGCAGGCGCTGTAGTCGAAGGTGCCGTAGTGCAGGCCGGTGGCGCGGCCCTTGGAGGCCTCGATCATCCGGGCGACCGCGGCGGTGCCGTCGGAGGCGAGGATGGACTGGCTGGTCTCGATCTGGATCTCGAAGCCGATCCGGCCCGGGCGCAGCCCGCGGGCGGTCTCGAAGGCCTCCAGCAGCTGCACGAAGGCGGTGACCTGCTCGGGGTACGTGACCTTGGGCAGGGTCAGGACCAGGCCCTCGGGCAGGCCGCCGTGGGCCAGCAGGCCGGAGAGGAAGATGTCGGTGGTCCGGATGCCGCGGTCGCGGACGTTGGACTCCATGCACTTCATGCGGATGCCCATGTACGGGGCGTTCGTGCCGTTGGAGAACGCTTCGGCGACGAGGCGGGCGGCGCGGGCCGCGGCCTGGTCCTCCTCCTCGTCGGAGCGGACTCCGAAGCCGTCCTCGAAGTCGACGCGCAGGTCCTCGATCGGCTCGGAGGCCAGCTTGGCGCGGACGCGGTCGTAGACCGGGACGGCCAGTTCGTCGGAGATGCCCAGTACCTTGGCGAAGGTGGCGGCGTCCGGGGCGTGCTCGTCGAGGGCCGCGAGGGCCTGGTCGCCCCAGGAGCGGATGGTGTCCTCGGCGAAGACGTCACCGGGCACGTAGACCGTGTGGATGGGCTGGCGGGTGCCGGGGTCGCCCGGGTAGTGGCGCGCGAGTTCCGCGTCCACCGGCTTGAGGGAAGCGCTGATGCCCTCGCTGACCGCGCCTGCGAGGCTCGTCGCCACCTTCTCCTGCTGACCCATCGTGCACTCTCCTCTTTTCCGCTTCACGGAATCTTAGATCCGCATTACAGAATTTAGTCACGGGGTTCCGCTCAGTCAATGGTCCCTCCGCCGTCCTGGACAAACGACTCGGGGCCGTGCGGTGAGAAACACCACACGGCCCCGGAGACCACTTACCCGCAGGTCAGCGCCTGCGGCAGGGTTTTAGCCCTTGCGCGCCTTGATCTCGTCGGTCAGCTGCGGGACGACCGCGAAGAGGTCGCCGACCACGCCGTAGTCGACGAGGTCGAAGATCGGGGCCTCGGCGTCCTTGTTGATCGCGACGATCGTCTTCGAGGTCTGCATGCCGGCCCGGTGCTGGATCGCGCCCGAGATGCCGGAGGCGATGTACAGCTGCGGGGAGACCGACTTGCCGGTCTGGCCGACCTGGTTGGAGTGCGGGTACCAGCCGGCGTCGACGGCGGCGCGCGAGGCGCCGACGGCCGCACCGAGGGAGTCCGCGAGCGCCTCGATGATGTGGAAGTTCTCGGCACCGTTGACGCCGCGGCCACCGGAGACCACGATCGCGGCCTCGGTCAGCTCGGGGCGGCCGGTCGACTCGCGCGGGGTGCGCGAGGTGACCTTGGTGCCGGTGGCCAGGGCGCCGAAGGTGACGGCGAGCGCCTCGACGGTGCCGGCGGCCGGGGCGGCCTCGACCGGGGCCGAGTTCGGCTTCACGGTGATGACCGGGGTGCCCTTGGAGACGCGGGACTTGGTGCTGAAGGACGCGGCGAACGCGGCCTGCGTCGCGACCGGACCCTCGTCACCCGCCTCCAGGTCGATGGCGTCGGTGATGATGCCCGAGCCGATGCGGACGGCCAGGCGCGCGGCGATCTCCTTGCCCTCGGCGGAGGAGGGGACGAGCACGGCGGCCGGGGAGACGGCGTCGTACGCGGCCTGGAGCGCGTCCACCTTCGGTACGACGAGGTAGTCGGAGAACTCGGAGGCGTCGGCGGTGAGGACCTTGACGGCACCGTGCTCGGCGAGCACGGCGGCGGTGGCCTCGGCGCCGGGGCCGAGCGCGAGGGCGACGGGCTCGCCGATGCGGCGGGCCAGCGTCAGCAGTTCGAGGGTGGGCTTGCGGACGGCGCCGTCGACGTGGTCGACGTAGACGAGAACTTCAGCCATTGGGGATGCTCCTGCGAATGCGAAGTAGTCAGGGGGCGTTTTGCGAGGGGCCGAAGCTCTTAGATGAACTTCTGGCCGGCCAGGAACTCGGCCAGCGACTTGCCGCCCTCGCCCTCGTCCTTGACGATCGTGCCGGCGGTGCGGGCCGGACGCTGGGTCGCGGAGTCGACCGCGGTCCAGGAGCCTTCGAGACCGACCTCGTCGGACTCGATCTCCAGCTCCTCCAGGTCCCAGGACTCCACCGGCTTCTTCTTGGCGGCCATAATGCCCTTGAAGGACGGGTAGCGGGCCTCGCCCGACTGGTCCGTCACCGAGACGAGCGCCGGGAGGGAGGCCTCCAGCTGCTCGCTCGCCGTGTCGCCGTCGCGGCGGCCGGTCACGACGCCGTCCTCGACCTTGACCTCGGAGAGCAGGGTGACCTGCGGGACGCCCAGGCGCTCGGCCAGGATCGCCGGGAGGACACCCATGGTGCCGTCGGTCGAGGCCATGCCGGTGATGACCAGGTCGTACCCGGCCTTCTCGATCGCCTTGGCGAGCACCAGCGAGGTGCCCATGACGTCACTGCCGTGCAGGTCGTCGTCCTCGACGTGGATGGCCTTGTCGGCACCCATCGAGAGCGCCTTGCGCAGCGCGTCCTTCGCGTCCTCGGGGCCCACCGTCAGGACGGTGATCTCCGCGTCGTCGGCCTCGTCGGCGATCTGCAGCGCCTGCTCGACGGCGTACTCGTCGAGCTCCGACAGCAGGCCGTCGACGTCGTCACGGTTGACGGTCAGGTCTTCGGTGAACTGCCGGTCGCCGGTGGCGTCGGGCACGTACTTCACACAGACAACGATCCTCAGGCTCACGCCGGCTCTCCTACCGCATCGACATTTCTGGTACCGCCTTGTTCAGGCAGCATAGGCGCCATCTCGGGCCGTTCCCGCCGGGGCGGCCCGCGCTCCGTCAGGAATGTTACTCGTCAGTACACAACGGGTGCCGCCAGGTTGCAAGGCTGGCGAACTGTGATCTGGCCAACGCCGCCGGAACCGGCCCCAGCAGGGACGATTCAGTCGCGCAAGGCGTTGAAGCGCCCCTGGTGGTACAGCAGCGGACGGCCCTGCCCGGCCGGATCGCCGACCGGGTCCCCCGCCGGCTCCCCGGCCACCACCTCGGCAATGATCACCCGGTGCGCGCCGGCCGGCACCCGCGCCGCCACCCGGCACACCAGCCAGGCCAGCACGCCGTCCAGCACCGGGACCCCGTGCGGCCCGGGCGCCCAGTCGGTCGCCGGCCCGAAGCGGTCGGCCCCGTTCCGGGCGAACAGGCCCGCCAGGTCCCGCTGGTGCTCACCGAGTATGTGGACGCCGAGGTGGTCGCTGTCCCGTACCGCGGGCCAGCTGGAGGACCCGGTACCGATGGTGAACGACAGGAGCGGGGGGTCGGCCGAGACCGAGTTGAGGGAGGTCGCGGTGAAGCCCACCGGCCGGCCGCCGCTCTCGGCGGTGATCACGGCGACGCCCGCGGCATGCCGGCGGAACACCGAGCGCAACAGGTCGGGCGAGCCGGGCAGGCCGGTGCCGGAACGGGGGGACGGAGCCGTCGGAGCCGTCATGAAGGGGTGCCCCGTCCGTAAAGCAGGAGTTCATACCGCATATCGCAAGCCTGGCGATCTCCCGTGTACACAGTCAAGCCTCAACGGACAGATGTAGGACGCGTCACTCTGCGTGCGGGCGCGCGTACCGGCTCACGGACCGTCGCCGGCAGGGCCGCCGGACCCGTCATACGGCGGCGCCCAGGGCGGCGATCACGTCCGCCTTGCGCGGCATCCCGGCCGCCCGCCGCACGATCCGGCCGGCCGCGTCCAGGACGAGCACGGTCGGGGTCTTCTCGATGCCCAGGGCCCGCACCAGGTCCAGGTTCTTCTCGGCGTCGATCTCGATGTGCACGACGCCCCCGACCATGGCCGCGACCTCGTCCAGGATCCGCCGGGTGGCCCGGCAGGGCTGGCAGAAGGCGCTGGAGAACTGCACCAGGCTGGCCCGCTCCCCCAGCTCGGCGCCCAACTCGGCGACGCCCAGAGCGCCTTCGCCCTCGTCCCGCTCCTGCCCGCGCACCCGTGCTCCCGTCGCCGCGTCGCCCTGCCCGTACGGATACTCGTCCATCATCCCGGTACGGTCGTACGCTGATCCGAGCGCCCCGCGGGCGCGCCGCATTCCCGGCGTGACGAGAATCTCGCCAGGTACAGCAGTCTGGACTGGCCTGCGGCTCGCGTATGGGGCACGATCCCCATGGCCGCGTACCTACGCTGCCGTAACTTCCGGCCGGGAGCACCTCCAGGCAGAAAGCGGGGTCTCCCCCACCATGGCTGAGCTCGTCTACCCCCCGGTCATCGGAGCCGCGCACGCGCTGTTCCGCGCGCTCGACGTCCGCATCGACATGAAAGGCACCGAGAACATCCCGCGCAAGGGCGGGGCGGTCCTGGTGTCCAACCACATCGGCTACCTCGACTTCATCTTCGCCGGGCTGACCGCGCGCCCGCAGAAGCGCCTCGTGCGCTTCATGGCGAAGGAGTCGGTGTTCCGGCACAAGGTGTCCGGCCCGCTGATGCGCGCGATGAAGCACATCCCGGTGGACCGAGCCCAGGGTGAGACGGCGTACCAGCACGCGCTCGACTCGCTGCGCTCCGGCGAGATCATCGGCGTGTTCCCGGAAGCCACGATCTCCCAGTCCTTCACGCTCAAGAGCTTCAAGTCCGGTGCGGCGCGCATGGCACAGGAGGCCGGTGTCCCGCTGATCCCGGTGGCGCTGTGGGGTACGCAGCGACTGTGGACCAAGGGCCGCCCGAAGGACCTCAAGCGCAGCCACATCCCGGTGACGATGCGGGTGGGCGAGCCGCTGGAGGCCCCCGCCGACCAGTACGCCGGGGCCATCACCCGCCGGCTGCGCGAGCGGGTCCAGGAGCTCCTGGACGCGGCGCAGAGCGCCTACCCGGGCAAGCCCAGGGGCACCGAGGACTCCTGGTGGCTGCCGGCCCACCTCGGCGGTACGGCTCCCACCGCGGCCCAGGTCAAGGAAGCGGGCTGAACTTCACCCACGGCCAGGACTTCCGGACGGACCGGCGCTTCCGCACGGCCGGACACTTCCGCACGGCCAAGCACTTCCGCACGGCCGGGACCCGCGCACGGGTGCGGCCCCGCCGGGTGGCGGGGCCGCACCGCGGTGTGCGTGCCCGTCAGTTCGGGTTCTCGGCGTGGGTCAGCGTCTCCCACGCCTCGAAGTGGTTCTCGGTGCCCGCCGGACGCCGGCTCTCGGTGAGCCTGCGGGTGTTCTCCAGGGTGACGCCGAGCCGGGTGTGCAGGGCGTTGTAGCCGACCTCGGTGGCGGGTCCCAGGCCCCTGGCCACGCTCCCGCCGCAGAGCCAGGAGGGGACGGCCTCCCCCAGTTCGTACTTGGCGTGGAAGCCCAGCGCGTACCGGAACCGGTCCTTGAACTCCGGGTACAGGTCACGCCCCTGGATGCGCGAGGTCTCGGCGACGTGCATCGTCGCCGCGATCCCCATCCCGGTGTGGCCGAAGTCCCGGCAGGTCTCCTGCGCCAGGCCGTCCACGAAGGTGCTCTGGCCGTGCCAGTAGTCGATCAGCTCGCTCCTGCTGTCGACGGTGGAGCGCGGCGGGTACTTCGGCTGCGGCCCGTCGGAGGCCAGGTAGAAGTAGGCGGGCACCCGCCCGAGGTAGACCGACATCGCCTTGTCGTAGCTCGCGCGGTCGTCGAGGTGGACGGATATGCCGACGGCGGCGTCCATCATGATCAGTTCCCAGTTGCCGTTGCTGTTCGGCCTCCCACCGATCACCTCGGGCAGGTACACCTCGCGCAGCATGGTCGCGAAGCGCCCCTGGTTCGGCCAGCCGCCGGGATAGGCGTGCTTGACGATCTCCGCGGCGCGGGGCCAGGTGGAGCCCGCCCAGCCGCTCTGGAGCGGGGCGTTGCTGTTGGTGTGGTCCTTGATCCGGGCGGACCACGCGTCCATCAGCTCGATCGACTTCTTCGCGTAGCGGTCGTCGCGGGTGACGTACCAGGCGAGCGCGTCGGTGTACGCGGCGATGGCGTCCTCCCGCTCGTCGGAACAGCCGAGGTCCGGGTTGGAGCCGGAGCCGCATTCGACGACGGCCCGGGGCTTGGGCGTCCGGGACAGCGAGCCGTACCGGCTCGCCAGCATGTCGTCGAAGGCCGCCTTCCACGGCTGCTGCCCGGCCTGCACCTTCGCCCGTACGAAGTCCAACTGCGCACGGCTGTTCAGGACTCCGGGGTGGGCGAACGCCGTGGGGGCGGCGGCCGGGGTGGCGGGGGTGGTAGGGGTGGTGGGGATGGTCGGGGTGGTTCCGGCGTGGGCGGCGGAGGTGGGGGCCAGGGTGACTGCCGCGACCAGGCCGAGGGCCGTCGCGAACAGCCCTGCGGGGACTCCGAAACGCATGAGCGCCTTCCGGTCGGAGGTGGGGGGAGGGGGCCTGCGGAGGGTCCGTGGGGGGAATCCTGAGGCTGAAGATACTCATGTGCATGCCAAGCTGACAACGATGTCAGACAGGAAGGTTTCCTATTGACCGAAACCTGCCGTCAGCGAGGGCCGGGCCGCCCGCGCCGCCCCGCAGCATCCGGCGCCGTCAGCCCGCCCCCTCTGCCCGCTTGCGGCGCCGGTGGGCGGCGACCCGGGCCCGCGTGGCGCAGGTGTGGGAGCAGTAGCGGCGGGCGCTGCCCGGCCCGGCGCCGAGGAAGTACCGGCCGCAGCCCTCCGCGGCGCAGGCTCCCCAGGCGACCCGCCCGTATGCGGTGAGCAGCCCGGCCAGCACCAGAGCGCCCGAGGCGAGGAACCAGCCGTCCCAGCCGGCCCCCTCCCCGCGGTCCACGTGCAGGTGCCAGGGGTGGCCGTCGTGCCGGGTGAGCCGGGGGCAGGTGCCGTACTCCTCGAACAGGGCGTTGAGGGCCCGGGCGGCGCGGTCCTCATCGTCCTCCCCGAGCACCTCCCCCATCCGCCGGGCGGCGGCGCGCAGCGCGGCCGCGTCGGCCTCGGTGAACGCCTCGGACGTGAGGTCGCCGGGACGTTCCCCGTGCCGCGCGAGCAGGGCGACCAGTTCGGCGCGGGGCAGTTCGGGCACCGCGCGGACGGCCTCGGCGAGGTCGACCAGCCGCTGGGCCGCCGAGAATCCCGACCCTGAATCTGCCATGCCGCGATCCTTTCGCCCTACACCCGGATGGCGTAACGTCTTGCCGATCCATCACGTTACATCCAGGGATCGACAGACCGACAGCCGACAGATCGACCGGGAGGGGCCGGGGATGCAGGGGTTCGGGCGGTACCTCGCCGCCGCGCTGGCCGCGCGGTTCGCCTCCGAGGGCATGGGCATGGCGGTGGTACTGCTCGCCCTGCAGCGGACCGGGAGCGCGGCGTACGGCGCCTTCGTCCTGACCGCCTGGCTGGCTCCGCACGTGCTGGCGGCCCCACTGGCGGGCGCCGCCGCGGCCAGGTCGCGGCGGCCGCGGCTCTTCCACGTGGGCGCCCTGGCGGGATTCGCGACGGCCGTGGCGGTCCTGTCCGTCCTGCTCGGGCGGGCGCCGACGCCGGTGGTGCTCTCGGTCGCGGTGCTCGGCGGCTCCTGCGGGCCGATGGTGACGGGCGGGCTGTCCAGCCTGGTGGCGGGGCTGGTCCCGGCCGGTCCCGCGCGCGACCGGGCTTACGGCTGGGACGCCTCGACCTACAACGGCGCCTCGGTCACGGCCCCGGCGGCCGTGAGCCTGGTCGCGGCCTTCGGTTCGGCCGGGCCCGCGATGGCCCTCCTGGCCGGGTCCGGCGCGCTGGCGGCCGCTCTGGCGGCGACCCTTCCGTACGGGAACCCGGGCTCCGCCACCGGCGCGCCCCGGGCCGGGCTCGGTGCGGGGCTGGTCGCCCTGTGGCGGATCCGGGAACTGCGGGCCGTCACCTCGGCCACGACCCTGGCCTTCCTGGGCCTGGGGGCGCTCACCGTCACCTCGGTCCTGCTGGCCACCTCGCTCGGCAGCCCGGGTGGCGGCGGGGTGCTGATGACGGCCTTCGCCCTGGGCGCCCTGACCGGCTCCCTGACGCTGGGCCGGATCACGGCCGTGCCCCCGGGCCGGCTGGCCCGCTGGGCCATGGCGGGTACCGGGGTGGCGCTGACCGCGGCCGCGTTCGCTCCGGGCATCACCCTCACGGCGGTGGCGTTCGCGGCCGCGGGGGTGTGCGACGGGCCGCTGCTGACGGCCACCCTGCGGATCCGCTCGGAGTTCGCACCCGACGGGGTGCGGACCCAGGTCTTCACCCTGGGCGCCGGGCTGAAGGTGACGGCCGCGTCGACGGGCGCCGCCCTCGTGGGGCTCGCCGTCGACGCGCCGCCGTGGACGCTGCTGCTCGCGATCGCGGCCCTGCAACTGGTGGCCGTGCTGCTGCACGTCCTGGTGACCGTACGCGGCTCCGCGCGCAAGGCGGCTGCGGCCGGTGGTCCCGCCGCTACAGGGCCGTCGGCAGGTTCCGCCACAGCTGCGGCCGGTCCGCGGAGTCCTGGAGCGCCTTGAGCGCGGCCGGGTGGGGCGCCGCGTACAGCCCGGGGTAGTCGATCTCACCGAGTTCGGGGCGGACCGGGAAGGCCAGCTGTTCCCGGTCGAGGGTGAACTGGGCGTCCACGCCGGGCTTGTTGCCCCGCGGGTCCACCCGGGACCAGTCCTCGCCGCCGGGCAGGCGCAGCGCGACGAGGCCGTGGACGATCAGGTTCGACCCGTCGTCGTCGCCGAGGAGCTGGTAGCAGAGCCCGGCCGGGATGTCCCGGGCGCGCAGCAGGGCGACCAGCGCGTGGGACTTGGCGTAGCAGATGCCGTTGCGCGTGCCCAGGACGTCGGAGGCGCGCCAGGAGACGCGGTCGTCCCCGGAGTCGGCGCTGTGCGGGATGGTGTCGCGGACGAACTCGAAGGCCGCTTTGGCGTATGAATATGCGTCGCCCGTGGCGGTCCACAGGGCGTCGGCGGTCTCGAGGACCAACGGATGCTCGTGATCGACCGCTTCGTCGGCTGCCAGATAGGCGGCAAGGTCAGTATGCTCCTGGATCAATTCCATGATCCAGGAGCATACTCATGCATGACTCTGCATGCCTATAGATTTATGACGTGCGCTGGATCTAGCGGGACAGCTCTTCCTTGAGGGCCTGGAGGAAGCCGTCCACGTCCTCCTCCTGGGTGTCGTAACTGCACATCCACCGGACGTCGCCGGCGATCTCGTCCCAGAAGTAGAAGCGGTAACGCTCCTGCAGCCGCCGCGTCACCTCGTGCGGAAGGCGCGCGAACACCGCGTTCGCCTGCACCGGGTAGAGGATCTCCACCCCGTCGGTCTCGCGCACCCCGGCTTCCAGCCGCTGCGCCATCGCGTTGGCGTGGCGGGCGTTGCGCAGCCACAGGTCCTTCGCGAGCAGTGCTTCGAGCTGCACCGACACGAAGCGCATCTTGGAGGCGAGCTGCATCGACATCTTGCGGATGTGCTTCATCTGCCGGACGGAGTCCGGGTTCAGCACGACGACGGCCTCGCCGGCCATCATCCCGTTCTTGGTGCCGCCGTAGGACAGCACGTCCACGCCGACCGCGTTCGTGAAGGAGCGCATCGGTACGTCGAGGGAGGCCGCCGCGTTGGATATCCGGGCCCCGTCGAGGTGGACCTTCATGCCCTTGCCGTGCGCGTGCTCACAGATGGCCCGGATCTCGTCCACGGTGTACACCGTGCCGAGCTCGGTGTTCTGGGTGATCGAGACGACCTGCGGCATCGCCCGGTGCTCGTCCTCCCAGCCCCAGGCCTGCCGGTCGATGAGCTCGGGGGTGAGCTTGCCGTCCGGGGTGGGGACGGTGAGCAGCTTGAGCCCGGCCATCCGCTCGGGCGCGCCGCCCTCGTCGACGTTGATGTGCGCCGACTCGGCGCAGATCACCGCGCCCCAGCGGTCGGTGAGGGCCTGCAGGGCCGTCACGTTGGCGCCGGTGCCGTTGAAGACCGGGTAGGCCTCGGCGTGCGCGCCGAAGTGGCCGCGGAAGACCTGCTGCAGGTGCTCGGTGTACTCGTCGTCGCCGTAGGAGACCTGGTGACCGCCGTTGGCCAGCGCGATGGCCGCCAGGACCTCCGGGTGCACCCCGGCGTAGTTGTCGCTGGCGAAGCCGCGCACCGCCGGGTCGTGGTGGCGGCGGGCGTCGGTCTTCGCCTGGGACTTCCTGATCGCGGTCCTCACGGCAGCGTTCTTCACGGTTGGGGAGTGAGCCACAGACGCTGTCCGTTCACATCGGAGGCGGGCCGCTCCCAGACGCCGGCGATGGCCTCGGCCAGCTCCTTGACGTCGGTGAAGCCCGCGAACTTCGCAGTGGGACGCTCCGCGCGCATCGCGTCGTGCACCAGTGCCTTGATGACCAGGATCGCAGCCGCGGCTCCGGGACCGTTCTCGCCCCCCAGCTTGCGGAAGGAGTCGGCCATCGCGAGCGTCCAGGCCTCGGCGGCCGCCTTGCCCGCGTTGTACGCGGCGTTGTTGGCGACCGGCTTGTGCGCGCCGGACTGGCTGACGAGCACGTAGCGGCCGTGCTCGCTGCGCAGGAGTCCGTCGTGGAAGGCCAGCGAGGTGTGCTGGACGGTACGGATGAGGAGCTTCTCCAGGAAGGCCCAGTCCGCGAGGTCGGTGTCGGTGAAGGTGGTGCTGCCGCGCCAGCCGCCGACGAGGTGGACCAGGCCGTCGATCCGGCCGAACTCCTTCTCGGTCTGCTCGGCCCAGGCCTTCGTGGCGTCCAGGTCGAGCAGGTCCACGGTGTCACCGGTGATGGTGGCGCCGCCGTGGGCGTAGCGTGCCGCGTCCACGGCCTCCGCGAGCCGCGCCGCGTCGGCGTCGGACGCGATGACCACGGCGCCCGCCTCGGCGAGGCGGAGCAGGGTGGCGCGGCCGGCGGGCCCGCCGGCCCCCGCCACCGCCACCACCGCGCCGTGGAGCTTGCCGTTTCCGTTCCCGGAGCCGTTCATCTGTGCAGCCTCCTGTGGGCGAGTGCTCACGCGGCGCGCTCGCGTTCCGCGGCGTTCCCTGCCGTGATGCCCTTGGTCGAGGCGATCACGCCCTTGAGCTTCTTGGCCAGGGCCTCATAGAACATGCTCAGGGGAAACTCGTCCGGCAGCACGTCGTCCACGAGCTTGCGCGGCGGCTGGGTCAGGTCGAGGGCGTCGGGACCCTTGGCCCACTTGGAGCCCGGGTGGGGGGCGAGGTACTCGGCGACGAGGTCGTAGGCCTTGAACCAGTGGACGAGCTTCGGGCGGTCGATGCCGGCCCGGTAGAGGTCCTCGATCTCGGCGCACAGCTGGTTGGTGACCTGCGGGGCGCGCATCCAGTCGATCTTCAGCTTGTTGTCCGTCCAGCGCACGACGTCGTGCTTGTGGAGGTACGCGAAGAGGAGCTGGCCGCCGAGGCCGTCGTAGTTCCGGTTGCGGTCGCCCGACACCGGGAAGCGGAACATCCGGTCGAAGAGGACGGCGTACTGCACGTCACGGCCGTGCTCGTTGCCCTCGGACTCCAGCTTCACGGCCTCCTTGAAGGCGGTGAGGTCGCAGCGCAGCTCTTCGAGGCCGTACATCCAGAACGGCTGGCGCTGCTTGATCATGAAGGGGTCGAACGGCAGGTCGCCGTGGCTGTGGGTGCGGTCGTGGACCATGTCCCACAGGACGAAGGCCTTCTCGCAGCGCTCCTGGTCCTCGACCATGCGGGCGATGTCCTCGGGCAGCTCGATGCCCAGGATGTCCACGGCGGCCTCGGTGACCTTGCGGTAGCGGGCGGCCTCGCGGTCGCAGAAGATACCGCCCCAGGTGAAGCGCTCGGGGGCCTCGCGCACGGCGATGGTCTCCGGGAAGAGCACCGCGGAGTGGGTGTCGTAGCCCGGGGTGAAGTCCTCGAAGGTGATGCCGAGGAAGAGCGGGTTGTCGTACCGGGTGCGCTCCAGCTCGGCGAGCCACTCGGGCCACACCATCTTCAGCACGACGGCCTCGAGGTTGCGGTCCGGGTTGCCGTTCTGGGTGTACATCGGGAAGACCACGAGGTGCTGGAGCCCGTCGGCGCGCTCGGCCGCCGGGTGGAAGGCCAGCAGGGAGTCGAGGAAGTCCGGCACGCCGAAGCCGCCGGCGGCCCACTTGCGCAGGTCGGCGATGAGGGCCTGGTGGTACGCGCCCCCGTGCGGCAGCAGCGGCGACAGCGCCTCGACGGCCGCGATCACGCGCTCGACCACGACCGGGGCGGCGGCGCGGGCGTGCGCCCCCTGGGCCTCGAAGTCGATGGATCCGTCGGCGGACTGCCAGGACCGGATCTCCTCCACGGCGGCCTTGAGCTCGGGCCACGCCGGGTGGTCCACCACCCGTCCACCGGCGGTTATCACGGCACCGCCGATACCCGGCACAAGAGTTTCCGTCATGTCACTTCCTCCACAGGAGAACCTCACGTCAGGGCAGCGTAAGCATGCGAGGCTCTCCTGTTCAAGAGGAGATCCGGGAAATTATCCTGCGTCACCCCTGGTCCCGCCGGAAGTCTTCCCGTTCCCATGCACGGAGTCGATGACTCCGCCCAGCCGCGCCAAGGCCTGGCCGGCCTGCGGGAGCACTCCGGCCAGCGCGAGGAACCCGTGGAACATCCCGGGGTGGGAGTCGAGCACCGAAGGAACCCCGCTCCGGATCAGCTGATGGTGGTACGCCTCGCCCTCGTCCCGCAGCGGATCGCACCCGGCGACCAGCACGTGGGCGGGCGGCAGCCCGCACGGGTCGCCCCGGAGCGGGGAGGCCAGCGGATGGCCGCCGTCGCCGTCCGGACCCAGGTACTGCTCCCAGAACCAGCGCAGGTGCGCCGCGGTCAGGAAGTAGCCCTCGGCGTTGCTCCGGTGGGACCCGGTGTCCCGCGCGGCGTCCAGGGCGGGGTAGATGAGCACCTGGAGCGCCACGGCCGGCCCTCCGCGCTCCCGGGCCAGGAGCACCGAGGCGGCGGCCAGGTTCCCGCCGGCGCTGTCGCCGGCCACCATCAGCGCCCCGGGGTCCCCGCCCAGCTCGGCGATGTGCTCGCCGGCCCAGCACAGGGCGGCGTACGCGTCGTGGACGGCGGCGGGGAACCGCTCCTCGGGCGCCCGCCGGTAGTCGACGGAGACGAACACGGCGCCCGAGGCCCGGCAGAGCGCCCGGACGGTGGCGTCGTGGCTGTCGAGGTCGCACAGGACCCAGCCGCCGCCGTGACAGAACACCACGGTCGGCCGGGGCCCGGGCCACCGCTCCGGATCGGGGTGGTAGACGCGCACCGGCACCGGCGGCGCCCCTGGCGGCCCGGGCACCTCACGGTCCTCGACGGCTCCGACCGCGGCCGGCGGGCCGGCGGAGGCCGGGACGGCGGCCAGGATCCGGCGCGCCTCCGCGGCGTCGGTGACGGCGCCCCCGAGATCGGGGAAGAAGGCGGTCATGGCGTCGACGTAGGGGCGGGCGGCCGGGTCCAGCCGGTCACCGCCGAGGGGTGCTCCGGGCACGGCGGGGCTCCTCACGCGTTCCGGCGGTGCTCGTCCGCACCGCGCTCGTTCCCAGCGTGCCCGTTCGCCGCGCCCCCGTTCGCGAAGTGCGGGATGACCTTCTCGCCCCACTGCCGCAGGGTCTCCAGGCAGGCCTCCTGCGGCACGGTCCCCATCTGGATCAGGCACATGATCTCGTCGGCCCCCGCCTCCCGCAGCCGCTCCACGTACGCGATCGCCTCGTCCGCGCTCCCGTAGGCGTGGTCGGCGTTGAAAGTGGCCGTGGACGTGGGCCGCACCGGGATGTCCAGCTCGTGCAGCCGGGCCACCACCTGTTCCGCGGCCCTGCGCATCTCGGCGCCCTCGTCGGCGCCCGCGACCACCGCCTCGTCCGGGACGCCCGCCCCGCCGTACCAGTGGCCGATGGACTGCGCGAAGAACCGCTGCCCCCGGATCCCGATCCGGCGGGCCTCCTCCGGGTCGTCGAGCACGATGGTCGGGCAGAGCACCGAGAAGTGGTCGTTGACCACCGTGGAGACGAAGCGGCCGCCGTCCCGGCCGGCGATCGCGGCGTCGTACACGGAGCGCATCCCCGCGATGGACTCCGGCCCGGCGAACCCCATCACCAGCGCCCCGACGCCCAGCTCGGCGGCCTGCACCAGCGTCTCGCCCCGGCTGCACGCCAGGAACAGCGGCGGGTGCGGGCGCTGACTGGGCCTGGGCAGGATCGGGTGCGGATCGATGTCGATGAGCTCCCCGTGGTACTCCAGCTCCTCCTCCTGCCAGGCCTTCCCGATGATCCGCAGCGCCTCCTCGACCTCCGCCGCGGTGCGGTCCCGGTCGACCCCGCACAGCGAGGTCTCCTGCGCGGTCCCGCCGCGCCCCGCGCCGAGGTCTACCCGCCCGCCGGACAGCAGGTCGAGCATCGCCGCCCGCTCGGCGACCCGGACGGGGTGGTTGAAGGCGAAGGGCATGCACACGACTCCGTGCCCGATGCGTATGGTGTTGGTCCGGGCCGCCACCCAGGTCAGGAAGATTTCGGGAGCGGACATGTGTGCGTACCACTTCAAGGAGTGGTGCTCCACCGCCCAGATCCGGTCGAAGCCCATCCGCTCGGCGAGCACCGCCTGCTCGACGCAGTCGCGGATGACCTGGTGCTCCCGTTCCACGGTCGGGTCGGCCAGTTGAGCCTCGAAGATGACGGAGAATTTCACGGTGCCTCCAGGGTCGCGTCCCGTGCCAGGTCTCACTTCAATTCGAAATATGACTAGTAGTCAGAAGCCGAAGAAGCAAGAGCTACCGCCGACCGCGTGGGCGGTTCTCGGCCTGCTCTCCTTCCCCGGGGAGCGGACCGGCTACGAGCTGAAGAAGTGGGCGGACTCCTCCCTGCGCTTCTTCTACTGGTCACCGGCCATCAGCCAGATCTACGCGGAACTGCGCCGCCTGGAGGAACTGGGCTACGCGGCTTCCGTGCGCTCGGGGCCGGAGGAGGTGCGGGCCAAGCGCCGTTACGCGATCACCCCCGCCGGCCGCGAGGCGCTGGCCGGCTGGGCCTCCGACACCGCCGAGGCGGGCCCCCCGGTGCTCAAGCACGGGCTGCTGCTGCGGGTCTGGCTCGGCCACCTGGCGGAACCGGACCGGCTGCGCGCCATGGTGACGGAGCATCTGGAGCGCACCACCGAGGAGTTGGGCTCCGTACGCGAGGCCATGGCGCACGCGGCCGCCGAACCGGACTGGGCGTTCCCGACCCTGGCGCTGCGCTGGAGCGAGCGCCAGCACTTGGCCGAACTGGAGCTGGCGCGGGCCCTGCTGGCGGACCTGGACGGTCTGGGCGGCCCCGGGCAGGAACGTCAAGGCAGCGGGGACGCGCCCACGCCCGGGTGACCACGAGGGCTCCGCCGGGGGCTCCACGGCCCCCGGCGGGCCGGGCCGCAGGCGGCCGGACGCCGTTGCGGAGCCCCCGCAAAGACGGTTTCATCGCAGGCACGGCGCATTAGCATGCGTCCTCAACAGCGCGCGCGGCCGGTCGGGACACCGGGACCGCGCGGGGAGCCGCCGTCGACGGAAGCGAGAGAACCTTGACTTTCCTCACCATCGGGCACCGCGGGGTCATGGGTGTCGAACCGGAGAACACCTTGCGGTCGTTCGTCCGCGCGGAACGTTCCGGCATGGACGTCGTCGCCCTGGACGTGCGGCTGAGCAAGGACGGTGCCCTCGTCGTCCTGCACGACGCCGAAGTGGACCGGACCACCGACGGCTCGGGGGCCGTGGCCGATCTGACCCTGGCCGAACTGCGCGAACTGGACGCGGGGGACGGCCAGCACGTGCCCGTCCTCGACGAAGTCCTGGACGCGGTGCGGGCACCGCTGCGGGTCCAGGTCCACGACCTGGCCGCCGTGGGGGCGTTCAGCGAACTGCTGCTGCGCCGCGATCTGACGGCGCGGGTGGAGGCGGCCTCCTTCGACGACGAGGTGCTCGTCGAGACGGCCCGGCTGGTGCCGGGCGTCCGCACCGTGCTCTACGCGAACCAGGGTCCGGCGGACGCCGAGGCGGCGATCCGCCGGGCCGTGGCGGCGGGCGCGGAAACGGTCGCCCTCAACATCGGCCACCTCACCCTGCACACCGTGGAGTCGGCGCACGAGGCGGGACTGCGCGTGACGGGCTGGACGGTGAACACGCTGGAGCGGCTGCGCCTCGCGCGCGCCCTCGAAGTGGACGGCGTGCTCACCGACTTCCCGGAGATCCGCTCCACGGGCCGCTTCACCGCCTGAGGCCGACGGGGCCGGAGGGGCGGATCGGCGGCGGGGGCGGCGGGGCGGCCCGGGGGGCCGCCTCCACGGCTACAGCGGCTTGACCAGCAGCTCGAAGGCCAGGTCCTCGCGGAGCGGAATGCCGAACCGCGCGTCCCCGTAGGGGAAGGGGCTCATCTCGCCGGTGCGCTCGTAACCGCGGCGCACGTAGAAGGCGATGAGCTCCTCCCGTACGTTGATCACGGTCATCCGCATCTCCTTGGCCGCCCACTGCTCGCGGGCGCGGCGCTCCGCCTCGGCCATGACCGCCTTGCCGAGGCCGCCGCCCTGCTGGCCGGGGCGGACCGCGAACATTCCGAAGTAGACGTGGTCCCCGCGGTGTTCGAGGTGGCAGCAGGAGACGATCTCACCGGCCCGCTCCACGACGAGGAGCATGCCCTCGGGGTGCGCGACGATCCGGGCCACGTCATCGGCGTCGGTCCGCTGCCCGTCCAGGAAGTCCGCCTCGGTGGTCCATCCGCCGCGGCTCGAATCACCCCGGTACGCCGATTCGACGAGCTCCACCAGCTCCGGGATGTCCGCCTCGACGGCACTGCGGAAGGTCAAGGACCGGGGGTCGGCGCTCGGCATCGAGGGCTCCGTTCTGCGCACATGCGTACGACGTGGTTCCTGTGGTCGTACAGAGCCTAACCTCGGGCGGCGTGCGGTCGGCCCGACGGGGGCATCTCTTCCGGTGAAGCCGACGAACCGGGAGGTTCCGCCGTGCACGGTCCCGCCATGTCCCTCTCCTCCTCCGTCTCCGCCTGGCTCCTCGTCCTGCTCTGCGCGACGAGCGGGGCGTACTGTCTGCGCCGCGCGGGCAGATCCGGCGGCGGTCCGGCGGCCGGGGAGGCGGCGATGGGGTTCGGCATGGCCCTGATGGCGGTGCCGCTGCGGCTGGGCGGCGACTGGCAGACGCCCGTGCTCGGCGCGGTCTTCTGCGCCGCGGCGCTGCACGCGGTGTGGCTGCTGCGCGGCGGCCCGCACCACGCGCACCATCTGGTGGGCTCGCTGACCATGGTCTACATGGCGCTGGCGTCGGGGGCGGGCACCGGCGGCCACGGGCACGGGCGGGATGCCGGGCTGCCGCTGCTCACCGGCCTGCTGCTCCTCTACTACGCCGGGTACGTGGTGCTGGGCGGCGCCCGGCTGGTCACGGTGGGCGGGCCGGGCACCCCCGCGGGGCCCGGCGAGGTGATCCGGGCCTGTCGACTCACCATGGGCATGGGGATGTTGGCGATGCTGCTCACGATGTGAGGCCGGCCGCCGAGACGGCAAACGTGTGCTGCGTCACCCTTCCCCCGGACCATACCCGCAGGTAGTCGCACGCTCATAGGCTGAGGCACATGATGGTCCCCGCCGTTCTCCTGCTGCTCGGCGCCCTGACCGCGGTGCTCGCACCCCGCCTCCTCGCCCGGGCCCAATGGCCCGAGCGGGAACCCGTCGTCGCCCTGTGGGTGTGGCAGTGCGTGGTGGGCGCCGTGCTCCTGTGCTTCGCGCTGTCGATGCCGCTGAGCGCGGCCGCCGCCTGGCAGGCGGTCCGGGGCCGGCTGTTCGCCGCCGCTCCGAGCGGTGTGGTCGACGCGTACGCGCTGGGCGCCGCGGGCGGGCTCTGGGCCGCCTGCACCGCGGTGTTACTGGCGGGCGGCGGGCTGTGGACCGGCGCGATGCTGGCCCGGGAGGTCCTGCGGGCCCGCTCCCGGCGGCGCGCCCAGGGCGCCGAACTGCTGCTGCGGGCCCCGCTGCTGCCCGGGGAGGAGGCCGCCGGGGCGCGCCTCGTCGTCCTGGAGGGGCGGCGCCCGGACAGCTGGTGGCTGCCGGGTCCGGCTCCGCAGCTGGTGGTCACGACGGCGGCGCTGGGCCGGCTCAAGGGGAGCCAGCTGGACGCCGTACTGGCCCACGAGCAGGGCCACGCGGCGGCCCGGCACGACTGGCTGCTGCACTGCTCGCGGGCGCTGTCCCGGGGGTTCCCGCAGGTCCCGGTCTTCGCGGCGTTCGAGGCGGAGATGCACCGGCTGGTGGAACTGGCCGCCGATGACGTGGCCTCGCGGCGCTACGGGCGCCTCACCATCGCCCTGGCCCTGGTCGGCCTCAACGAGGACCGCGGCCTCTTCGGCCCCGGCCCCGCCCCGCAGGCGCACGTCCCGCAGCGGGTCCGCCGACTGCTGGCGGCCGCACCCCGCCTCTCGCCGGCCCGCCGGATGCGCCTGACCGCCCTGGCGACCCTGGCTCCGGCGATCCCCCTCCTGGTGGCCTTCGGCCCGGGCCTGAGCGCGCTGGCCTAGGCCGTCCCTTCCGGCCCGGGCACCAGCCGCGCCATGACGGCCGGCGGCAGGGGCGGGTTGGCGGCGGCTTGCACCATGTACCGGTCCTGGTCGTCGAGCAGTTCGACGATGGCCTCCGGCGGCAGGACCGGGTGCCTCCAGCAGGGCGGACGGGGTCTCCGGGTTGGCCGCCACCTTGGCGACGACCCGGACTCCGTGGCGTTCGACCATGGACCACGGCCGGGTCGCCGAGGGGGTTTCGGCCTCACACCGGGCCGGGCCCGGCGGTGTCTGTTCGGGGCGATCCCCCGTGTCGCCCCGAACAGACGGTCCGGCGCGCTGAGTATACTGGCTCCGAGCCAGTCAACGCAGGAGCAAGCATGTCCCCGCGCAGCGCATCGGTCAATGAAGAATTGCGCAGGCGTTCCCGGGAGCGGTTGCTGCAGGCCACGGTCGAACTCGTGGCCGAGCGGGGCTACGAGGCCACCACGCTCGGCGACATCGCCGACCGGGCCGGCACCGCCCGTGGCCTGGTGTCCTACTACTTCCCGGGCAAGCGGCAACTCCTCCAGTCCGCCGTGCACCGGCTGATGCACCTCACCCTGCAAGCGGGGCTGGAGCGGGAACCGCTCCCCGTCGGCCCCGGGGAGGGCCGGGAGCGCCTGGCGCGGGCCATCGACGCGATCCTGGGGCTGGCCCGGGACCAGCCGCGGCTGATGCGGACCCACATGGCGGGCATCCTGCAGGCGGAGGGCTTCGTCCAGTGCGGCGAGCAGCAGCGGCTCGCGGAGCTGCTGCGGGACACCGTCGTGCGGTACGGCTCTCCGGAGGTGGACACCGACTACCCGTTGCTGCGGGCCCTGCTGATGGGCGCGGTGGTGGCGGTGCTGCTGCCGGGCGCGCCGATGCCGGCGGCCCGGCTGCGGGCCGAGCTGTTCCAGCGGTACGGGCTGGACTGGGAGCTGGGGGTCCCGCCGGACGGCGGACCGCCCGGCGGAACGTTTCCCCCGCCCCGTTAGTGGTATTCGGGCTGGGTCTGCGTGTTGAGCCGGTCCAGCCGCACCCACTTGGCGCTGTCGGTGCGCCAGTCGTCGAGCCGCAGTACGTCCAGCCCCTTGACGATGTCGTTCGAGTAGATGTGCCCGTTGTAGTAGTACGCGGACCAGGAGCCGCCGAGGCCGAGTTTGTCGGTGGTCAGCGGGCCGCGCTCGAAGTAGGCGATCTCCTTGGGGCTGGTGGAGTCGGTGAAGTCCCAGACCGAGACGCCGCCCTGGTACCAGGCCTGGACCATGATGTCCCGGCCGCCGCCGACCGGGACCAGCGAGCCGTTGTGGGCCACGCAGTTCTCGGTGTCGGCCTGGTGGCGCGGGATCTTGAAGTAGCTCTTGAAGACGAGCTTGCGCTGGTCGCCGCGGCCGGTGATCTCGTAGATGCCGTCGGCGCCCCGGTCGGGGCCGGTGGCCTCGTTGCAGGTGGCGCCACCGCCGCCGCCCAGCTCGTCGGTGAACACCACCTTGTTCACCCGCTCGTTGAAGGTGGCCGAGTGCCAGAACGAGAAGTTGACGTTGTCCTGCACCCGGTCGATGACCCGCGGCTCCTCGGGCTTGCTGATGTCGAAGAGGATCCCGTCGCCCATGCAGGCGCCCGCGGCGAGGTTCTCGGAGGGCAGCACGGTGATGTCGTGACAGCCCGTGGTCTTGGAGACGCCGGGGTTGGTGGGCGCGCCCGGATTGCCGCCGTCCGGGAACAGCACCGGGAACGCGACGACCGCCGCCCGGGTCGGGTCCTTCTTCGGGACCTTCACGATCGAGATGCCGTCGTGCGGCGGCTTGCAGTCGGGGAAGGCGTCGCTCGGGGAGTACGAGGAGACGTAGAGGTAGATGTCCCGGCCGCCCGGTACGAGCGTGTGGGTGTGGGAGCCGCAGGCGGTCTCGACGGACTTGATGTACTTCGGGTTCTTCTTGTCCTTGATGTCGAAGATCTTGATGCCCTCCCACGAGGACTTCTCCGTGGCGGGCTGCGAGACGCTGTTGCAGGAGTCGTCGCTGCGCGAGGAGTCGGTGGAGAGGAAGAGCAGGTCCCCCTGGACCGAGATGTCGTTCTGCCCGCCCGGGCAGAGGACTTCGGTGACGGTCTTGGGCGCCTTCGGATTGCCTATGTCGTAGATGGTGAAGCCGGTGTAGTTGCCCGCGTAGGCGTACCGGCCCTGGAACGCGAGGTCGGAGTTGATGCGGGTCGGGTCGGTGCTGGGGATGTTCGCCAGGTGCTTGATGTTGCGGCTGTGGACGATCTCGTCCTGGCCGGGGATCTCACCGGGCGCGAGCTCCCGGCCCTCTCCCCCGGCGGCGCCGGCGCTCTGCTGCGCGCCCGCGCCGGGGACTAAGTCCCCCGGGTCGGGGCTCGCGGCCGCGGGTCCGGCCGTCAGGAGCGTGGCGAGGAGGCCGGTCGCCGCCACCGCCACTCCCAGGGATCCGCGCCGCGCTCTGCTGGTCTGCATCGAGGTCACTGTGCCCTCCCATGAGTCCGGTCGGTTCCGCCCGTCGTGGGAACGGAACGCGGACCCCGGCAGTATGGTCCTTTGCATGGACATGGCGAAAGTGTTACTCGGGCGATTGGCCGGGGCGGCCCTGGCCACCGGGCTGCTTTTCACCCTCACGGCCTGCAGCGAGGGCGGGGCCGACGGGGCCGCGGAAGGCAAGGCGGTGGTGATCGCCCCCGGCAGGCCGGGCGAGGAGGCGCGCACGATCTCCCCCGAGCAGGCCGCCCGGGAGCTGCCCGACGACAGCCCCAACGCGGCCGACCGGGCGTACGTGCGGAACATGACCGAGCACCACAGGCAGGCCCTCGCGATGAGTGCGCTCGCCCCGGACCGGGCCTCGGCCGACGGGGTCAAGCGGCTCGCCGAACGGATCACCGCCGCCCAGCGGCCCGAGATCGGCGCGATGGAGAGGTGGGCGGCCCGCTACCCGGCGCCGGCCGCCGACGCGGGCGGCCACGACCACGCGGCGATGCCGGGCATGGCCACCGAGGCGCAGCTGAAGGAGCTGGCGGGGGCCACGGGAGCCGCGTTCGACCGGCTCTTCCTCACCCTGATGACCGCCCACCACGAGGGCGCCCTGAAGATGGCCGGCGAGGCCCTGGCCTCGGGCAACAACGCCTCCGTCGAGGAGATGGCCACCGAGGTGGTGGCCACCCAGACCGCCGAGATCCACCGGATGCGCTCGATGGGCTGACGGTCCCGGCACCCGGTGTCATGCTGGGAACACCTGCGGGAGGAGCACCGTGCTTCGTATCGCCGTCGTCGGATCGGGCCCCAGCGGGGTCTACGCCGCGCAGACACTCGTACAGCAGCGTGAAGTGCCGGGCGTACGGGTCGACGTGTTCGACCGGCTGCCGGCCCCGTACGGGCTCGTGCGGTACGGGGTGGCCCCCGATCACGAGAAGATCAAGTCCCTCCAGGGCAGCCTGCGCACCGTGCTGGAGGACGAGCGGATCCGCTTCCTCGGGAACGTCGAGGTCGGCGGGCCCGAACTGCCCACCGCCCGGCTCCTGGAGCTGTACCACGCGGTGGTCTACTGCGTCGGCGCGGCCCGGGACCGGCTGCTCGGCATCCCCGGCGAGGACCTGGCCGGCGTGCACTCGGCGACGGCCTTCGTGGCCTGGTACAGCGGGCATCCGGACGCGGCCGCCGAGGCCTTCGGCCTGCCCGGGGTGGATTCGGCGATCGTGGTCGGGGCGGGCAACGTCGCGGTCGACGTGACGCGGATCCTGGTCCGGGGCGTACCGGAGCTGACCCCCACCGACATGCCGCAGCCGGCCCTCGGGGCGCTCGGGGCCAGCGGGGTGCGGGAGGTCCACATGGTCGCCCGACGCGGGCCCTCACAGGGGAAGTTCACCACGAAGGAACTGCGCGAACTGGGCTCGCTGCCCGGTGTGGACGCGGTGGCGGACCCGGCCGAGCTGGCCCTGGACCCGGCGTACGCCGACCCGGGCGCGGCCCTGCCCGCGGGGAACCGGCGCAACGTGGAGGTGCTGCGCGGCTGGGCGGCCGCTCCGGCGCACGGCGGCACCCGGCGGATCTCGCTGCGGTTCTTCCTGCGACCGGTGGAGGTGCTCGGCGGACCGGACGGCCGGGTCACCGGGATGCGCTTCGAGCGGACGGCCCCCGACGGGCTGGGCGGGGTCACCGGGACGGGCGTCCACGTGGACGTGCCGGCCCGGCTGGTCCTGCGCTCGGTGGGGTACCAGGGCGTCCCGCTGCCCGGCCTGCCCTTCGACGAGCGCCGCGGCACGGTCCCGCACGCGGCGGGCCGGGTGGTCCGGGAGGGCCGCGCCTCTGTCGGCGAGTACGTGGCGGGCTGGATCAAGCGCGGCCCGACCGGGGTGATCGGCACCAACCGGCCGTGCGCCAAGGAGACGGTCTCCTCCCTTCTCCAGGACGCGGGGGCACTGGCCCGGCGCGACCGGGAGCGGGACCCGCTGGAGGCATTGCGCGCCGCGGGGCTGCGGCCGGTCCAGTGGCCGGGGTGGCTGGCCATCGAGGAGGCGGAGGCGGAGCTCGGCCGGTCCCTGGGCCGGCGCTCCGTCAAGATCCCGGACTGGAGGGGCCTGCTGGGCGCGGCGGGCCGGGCGGACTGAGTCGGGCGCGGCGGGACGGGCGGGGCCGACGGACGGTGCGGGCAGGCGGGGCCGGTCAGCCGGTGAGCCGTGCCGCCTCGGCGGCGGCCGCCGTGAGGACGCTCTCGAGGAGTCCGGGGAACAGCTCCGCCAGTTCGGCGCGGCGCAGTCCGTTCAGTTTGGCGGTGCCCCGGTAACACTGGCGCACGACACCGCTCTCGCGCAGGACCCGGAAGTGGTGCGTGGTCGTCGACTTGGTGACCGGGAGCTCGAAGTGCGAGCAGGCCAGCTCGGCCTCCGTGGCCGCGAGGTCACGGACGATGGCCAGCCGGACCGGGTCGGAGAGCGCGTGCAGGACGCCCTCGAGCCGGATCTCGGCGGCCTCGGGGTGGGCGAGGACACGGGCCGCGTCACGTTCCGCCATGTCCGTACTCCACTCGCTCGGGTGATCCGGGGTCGGGCTCCGGGGTCGGGCTCCATCGTACGAGAACCGTCGTAGGACCGGATCCCGATCGGGTGCGGGAGCGGCGCAGGGACGGGACCGGGATCCGGGTCCCGCGCCCCACCCCGTGCCGGCTCACCAGGAGCGGTGGTACTGGTCGGGCGTACGGATCTCCGCGCCGAGCTCGGCGGCCGCGCGGCGGGCCCAGAACGGGTCGCGCAGCAGCTCCCGGCCCAGCAGGACGGCGTCGGCCTCGCCGTTGGCCAGGATCTTCTCGGCCTGCTCCGGTTCGGTGATCAGACCCACGGCGGCGACCGGGAGGGCGGTCTCGGCCTTGACCCGGGCCGCGAAGGGCACCTGGTAGCCGGGGCCGACCGGGATCGTCACGCCGGGGGCGAGGCCACCGGTGGAGACGTCGAGCAGGTCCACGCCGTGTTCCCGGAGCAGCGCGGCCAGCCGGACGGTCTCGTCGGCGGTCCAGCCGTCCTGCTCCAGCCAGTCGGTGGCGGAGATCCGGAAGAACAGCGGCAGTTCCTCGGGCCACGCGGCCCGTACGGCGTCGACGACTTCGAGGGCGAGTCGGGTGCGGTTCTCGAAGGAGCCGCCGTACTCGTCGGTGCGCTCGTTGCTGTGCGGGGAAAGGAACTGGCCGATCAGGTACCCGTGGGCGCCGTGGATCTCGACGACCCGGTAGCCGGACTCGAGCGAGCGCCGGGTGGCGGCCGCGAACTGCTCCACGACGTCGCGGATCTCCTGGACCGTCAGCTCATGCGGGACCGGGTGGCCCTCGGCGAACGGCAGCGGGCTCGGGGCACTGGGCTGCCAGCCGTGCACGCCGGGGCCGACGGGGCGTCCGCCCTTCCAGGTGCGGTCGGTGGAGGCCTTGCGCCCGGCGTGGGCGAGCTGGATGCCGGGGACGGCGCCCTGAGCCTTGATGAAGGAGGTGATCCGGCGCAGCGCCGCCACCTGGGTGTCGTTCCAGATGCCGAGGTCGTACGGCGAGATCCGGCCCTCCGGGGTGACCGCCGTGGCTTCCTGGACGATCAGGCCGGTGCCGCCGGTGGCGCGGGCCGCGTAGTGCGCGAAGTGCCAGTCGCCCGCGACACCGGCGTCCGGGCCGGAGGGCTCGGCGCTGTACTGGCACATCGCGGCCATCCACACCCGGTTCGGGATGGTGACCGAGCGGATGGTCCACGGCTGGAACAGGGCGGCGAAGGCAGCGGGGGCAGCACTCATGAGGGCTCTCCGGAGGTGACTGGACGCGCACCGGGGATCGGCGGCTAAGTACGAGAGTCACCGTACTACGAAAGTTCTCGTAGTACGAGACTTCCCGTACAACCAGCCCGACCCGGTCCGTCCGCGTGCCGACCGGCCGCTGTCAGTGCCCGGGTGCAGACTGGCGGAATAGCTGCCGTGCGGGACGACGACGTCCGGAGGTGTCGGCCATGACCGACGTGGTACTGCTCGCGGGGACCCGCAAGGGGCTCTTCATCGGCCGCCGGGGCTCCGGCGGCGCATGGGACTTCGGCGAGCCCCACTTCAACGCCCAGGCGGTCTCCGCCGTCGCCATCGACCGGCGCGGCCCGGCACCCCGGCTGCTGGTGGCCGGGGACAGCTCGCACTGGGGGCCGTCCGTCTTCAGCTCCGACGACCTGGGTGCGACCTGGCGGGAGCCCGCCGCGGCCGCCGTGAAGTTCCCCCAGGACACCGGAGCCTCCCTGGAACGGGTCTGGCAGCTGCATCCGGCCGGACCCGAGGCCCCCGGGGTGGTCTACGCGGGGACCGAGCCGGCCGCACTGTTCCGCTCGACCGACCGCGGCGAGTCCTTCGAGCTGGTCCGGCCCCTGTGGGAGCACCCGAGCCGGGACAAGTGGGTCCCGGGCGGCGGTGGCGAGGGACTGCACACCGTGGTCACCGACCCGCGCGACCCGGACGTGGTCACGGTGGCGGTCTCCACGGCCGGGGTGTTCCGGACCACGGACGGCGGGGCGAGCTGGGCCCCGTCCAACAGTGGGGTCTCGGCGGTGTTCCTGCCGGATCCGGATCCCGAGTTCGGCCAGTGCGTCCACAAGATCGCCCAGGACGCGGGTGACACGGACCGGCTGTACCTGCAGAACCACTGGGGCGTGTACCGCAGCGACGACGCCGGGGCCCGCTGGACCGACATCGGCGCCGGGCTGCCCTCGGACTTCGGCTTCGCGGTGGCCGCCCACCCGCACCGGCCGGACACCGCCTACGTCTTCCCGCTCAACGCCGACTCCGACCGGGTCCCGGCGGAGCACCGCTGCCGGGTCTTCCGGACCCCGGACGCGGGTGCGAGCTGGGAGCCCCTCACGAAGGGCCTCCCGGCCGGGGACCACTACGGCACCGTGCTGCGCGACGCGCTGTGCACGGACGACGCGGACCCGGCCGGGATCTACTTCGGCAACCGCAACGGCGAGCTGTACGCCAGCCACGACGACGGCGACAGCTGGCAGCTGCTGGCCGAGCACCTGCCGGACGTGCTGTGCGTGCGGGCCGCCGTACTGGGCTGACGCCCCGGCCGAAGCCGTGGGAGCCGGGCGGTCCCCCGCGGATCCCGCCCGGCGTCAGCCGGTGAGGCGCCCGGCCTGCTGCACGGCCAGCGCCAGCTGACGTACCGCGGGGTCCTCGGTGCGCCCGGCCAGCCGCTCCGCGTGCCCGGCCAGGCCGGCCAGCGGGACCGCCCCCGGCACGCGCTCCCAGCCGCCGTCGCGTTCGCGCAGCGCGGAGGCGAAGTAGGCGGCCACCGCGGTGACCTGGAGGCGCGGGGGCGCCTCGGTCCACACGTCGCCCCACAGCGCCGCCGCCTCCATCCGGCCGGACTCCTCGTGCGGCGCCCGGGTGGCCGGGTCCAGCCAGCGGACCGTCGCCGTGGCCAGGTGCCCCGCGGCGCCGGGGCGCAGCCGCACCGCGTACAGGGCCGTCACCGTGTGGCCGGACCCGACCTCGCCGCCGTCGACGGTGTCGTCCCGGAACTCGTCGTCGGCGACGCGGCGGTCGTCGTAGCCGATCAGCCGGAACCGCTCGACGTTCTGCGGGTCGAAGGAGACCTGCGCCTTGGCGTCGCGGGCCCGCAGCTGCACCTGCGCCGGGAGGTCCTCGCAGAAGACCTTGCGGGCGCCCTCGGTGTCGGAGACGTAGGTGGTGTGCCCGTCGCCCTTGTCCGCGAGCTGCTCCATGAAGGCGTCGTTGTACTCGCTGCCCACACCCACGCCGAACAGGGTGATCCCGTGCTCGGTCCGGGCGTCGGCGATGCGCTTGAGGATGGCGTCGGCCGAGGTGGCGCCGGTGTTGGCGAGGGCGTCGGAGAGCAGCACGACCCGGTTGGTGGCGCCGGGCCGCAGGGACTTGACCGCGACCTCGTACCCGCGGGTGACCCCGGCCTCCACGTTGGTGGAATCGGCGGTGGTCAGCGCGTCCACGACCCGGTGGATCTGGTCGCGGTGGCCTTCGACGCGGGTCATCGCCAGCCGGGTCTGGGCCTTGCCGCTGAAGGTGACGACGGCGACCGAGTCGTCTTCGCGCAGCTGGTCGGTCATCAGGTTCATGGAGGTGCGGACGAGGTCCAGGCGGCCGGGCTCGGCCATGGACCCGGAGACGTCCACGACGAAGGTGAGCGCGGCGGGCGGCCGGGCCTCCCCGCCCTCGGAACCTCCCTGGTTCGCTGAGCGGGTGGCGAGGCCGACGCGGACCAGCGCCCAGTTCGCGTCGGTGGTGCGGGCTCCGTCCACGGTGACGGAGAAGCCGTCGCCGGCGGGCTCCCGGTAGTCCTGCCGGAAGCTGTTGACGAACTCCTCGGGGCGCACGGTGGCGGGGTCGGGCAGCTTGCCGTCGGCGAGGGTGCGGCGGGCGTAGCCGTAGCTCGCGGTGTCCACGTCGAGCGCGAAGGTGGAGAGGTAGTCGGCGGGCGGAGCGCCGGCGCGCCGTCCGTCGCTCTCGCCCTCGAGGCCTCCCCCGCCGAAGGAGGCGGCGGGCCGCGGCCTGGAGTCGGCGCCCTTCGTTCCGCGCTCGGCGGCACGGTTCGAGCCGCCACCGCTTCCGCAGCCGGTCAGCAGGACGCCGCCGGCGACGAGTGCGGCGATCAGCCCGGCGTAGGTTCTTCGCCGGGCCGGGCGGGCCCCGCGGGCGGTGCCGGCTTCGCGCGGCGCGGCGGACGTGCGGTGCTCATGGGACTTCATACCGTCTCCCTCGAACGTCATCGGTGTTGAATGTGACGTGGGGAAGCGGCAGTTGGAGCACTCGAAGCCGTTGCGAACCGATCTCGAACCGACAACGGCCGCCCCGGTGCGCGCCGGTCGCGACGCCGGCACTGGCGCTGGCCCAGTCGGGCCGTCCGGTACCGGTACCGGACGGCCCGACTGGGCCAGTAGAGTGATCGACCGTGGCAGCACGACCGTTGAACGAGATCGTCGAGCCGGGCTGGGCCCGCGCTCTGGAACCGGTGGCGACGCAGATCGCCGCGATGGGCGACTTCCTGCGCGCGGAGATCGCGGCGGGCAGGACGTACGTCCCCGCGGGGGCGAACGTGCTGCGCGCGTTCCAGCAGCCCTTCGACGAGGTGAAGGTGCTGATCGTCGGACAGGATCCGTACCCCACGCCGGGGCACGCGATCGGCCTCTCCTTCTCCGTGGCCCCCGAGGTCAGCCCGTGGCCCCCGAGCCTCGACAACATCTTCCGGGAACTGCACGCCGATCTCGGGACGGGCCGGCCCCTCAACGGGGACCTGACTCCATGGACCCGGCAGGGCGTCCTGCTGCTCAACCGCTCGCTCACCACCGCGCCGCGCAAGCCCAACGCCCACCGAGGCAAGGGCTGGGAGGCGGTGACCGAGCAGGCCATCCGCGCGCTCGCGGCGCGCGGGAAGCCCCTGGTCTCGGTGCTGTGGGGGCGCGAGGCCCGCAACCTGCGGCCGCTGCTGGGCGACCTGCCGGCCGTGGAGTCGGTGCACCCCTCCCCCATGTCCGCGGACAACGGGTTCTTCGGCTCCAGGCCGTTCAGCAGGACCAACGACCTGCTGGCGCGCCAGGGGGCGCAGCCCGTGGACTGGCGACTGCCCGCCGCCGGTTGACGGTGCGGGTGCCCGAACGGCTGCCGGACGGGGGGCCGGACGATGCCGGACGGGGTGCCTGACGGGTGACCGTGCAGGTCACCTGCGTGACCGAACGGTTGAAGCGTATACGACATTCCTCGGATAAATACGGACAGATGCCGCCGGAGATGGCCCTGCCCGAACAGCGAGTTCCGATAAACCAGTAGCATGCGGCGCCATGAGCTCCCCCACTGGGCCCGCAAATGGCCTGCCCGTACGAATGCCGCGACCCCGCCAGACCGGGCGGCACCGCCGACCCGAGCCCGCGGTGGCGCCCGAGGGCGCGCCCGCGCTGGTGCTCGCCGTGCCCGGTGCCCCCTCGGCCGCCTCGCGGGGGCTCGCGGAAGAGATCATCAGCATCGGCCGCTCCGAGCTACCGGGCCTCGACGCCCGCGTCGGCTTCCTCGACGGTGACGACGCCTCCGAGTTCCCGTCCCTGTCGGGCGTACTGGACTCCGTCGCGCGGGACCGTGCCGCGCGCGCGGAGTTCGCCCGCGAAGCGGGGCAGGAGGTGCCCGCGCCGACCGGCCCGGATGCCGTGGTCGTGCCCCTGCTGGCCGGTCCCGACGGGGATCTGCTGCGCCGCGTGCGCCAGGCCCTGATGGACTCCTCGGCCGCCGCCGAACTGGCCGACCCGCTCGGCCCGCACCCGCTGCTCGCCGAGGGGCTGCACGTGCGGCTCTCCGAGGCCGGCCTCGCCCGCGCCGACCGGGCCAGGCTCTTCAGCGTGACCACGGCCGCCGACGGCATCGTCCTGGTCACCACCGGTGGCGAGGAAGCCGTCAAGGCGGCCGGCATCACCGGCATGCTGCTGGCCGCCCGGCTCGCGGTGCCCGTGATGGCCGCCGCGCTGGACGAGGAGGGCGCGGTGGCCGCCACGGCCGACCAGCTGCGCCGCGAGGGTTCGGCCCAGCTCGCGCTGGCCCCGTACCTGATCGGCCCGGAGGCCGCCGAGGGGCTCCTGGACACCGCCTGCAAGGAGGCCGGCTGCAGCGCCGCCGACGTGCTCGGCGCATACCCCGCGCTCGGCAAGCTGGCCGTCGCGCAGTACTCCGCCGCCCTCGGCATCACCCTGGGCGCCGCCGCCCACTGACCCGACTGCCCATGCGGTACGCGAGAGGGCCCGCGCCCCGGGATTCCGGAGCGCGGGCCCTCTCGCGCACGCGCCGCGGCGTCAGCCGAAGACCACGCAGGTGGCGGCGGGCACGGCCACCGAGCCGGCCCGGCGCGGCTGCCCGGTCAGCTGGTCCACGTCGAACCAGGTGACGTCCCCGGAGCGCTCGTTGGCCGCGTACAGCCGGCGTCCGGACGGGTCGACGGCGAGGTCCCGGGGCCAGCTGCCTCCGCACGGCACGGCGCCCGTGAGCTGCGGCTTCTCGGCGCCCCCGGCGAGGGAGAAGGTGGCGAGGGCGTCGGCGCCGCGGACGGCCGCCCACACGAAACGGCCGTCGGGCGAGGTCACCACCGCCGAGGGGTAGGCCGCTCCGGCCCCTGGAGCGCCCGTGGAGGCGACCGGAACCTCGGCGACCGGTTGGAGCTCCCCCGACCCCGCGTTCCAGCGGCAGACGGTCAGCTGCGGCTCCAGTTCGTGCAGTACGTAGACCACCTCCCCGGACGGGTGGAAGGCGAGGTGGCGGGGGCCGGTCCCGGCGCGCAGCACGGTCTCGGCGTGCACCCGCGGGGTCCCGGTGGCCGGGTCGAGCGCGCAGACCCGTACCGAGTCGGTCCCGAGGTCGACGCTGAGCACCCAGCGGCCGCTGGGATCCGGCAGCACCTGGTGGGCGTGCGGGGTCCGCTGCCTGCCCGCGTCGGGGCCGGAGCCGTGGTGGGCGAGTACGGCGGCGGGCCCCCCGATCGCGCCGTCGGCGGCGAGCGGGAGGCTGCTGACGCTGCCGGAGGTGTAGTTGGCGGTCAGCAGCCGGCGTCCGGCCACGCTGAGGTGGGTGGGGCCGGAGCCGCCGACGCGGACGGCGGTGCCGAGGGGGGTCAGCCCCCCGGAGGTGGGCCGGAAGGCTCCCACCTCACCGCGCTCGGTCTCGCTCACCGCGTAGAGCACGCCGGTGGCGCGGTGGTGCGCGAGGTACGAGGGGTCCGCGACGGCGTCCGTGACCGAGAGCACGGTCAGTGCTCCCGTGGCCGGATCCACGGCCGCGGTGGTGACACCGCGGCCGCCCCCCGAGGTGAACGAGCCGATCCAGGCCCGGTGTCCGCCGCCGTGGGCCGTACGGTCCCCACCGCCCACACCGCTGTCCGCGTCGCTCACAGGATGCCCCTCTCAACTGTTCCGGATCCGTTGGGCAGCGACGGTAACAGAAGGTCTAGACCAGATCCCGCCCTTGGGCCCGTTCCAGCGCGCCGGGGTGATGGACGTAGGCCGTCGAACTGGGCCGGTCCTCGTACGTGCGGTGGAAGACCGGCGTCGCCGAACCGGAGATCGGCGGCACGATCCAGGACCAGTCCGCGCCCACGTCGCGGCCCTTGCGCTCCTCCTTCTGCACGTGGGTCAGGAACCGCCGGGACTCGGTGTGGTGGTCGGCGATGGTGACCTTGGCCCGGTCGAAGGAGTGCAGCACCGCCCGGTTGAGCTCGACGAGCGCTCGGTCCTTCCAGAGCGAGCGGTCGCTGCCGGTGTCGAGGCCCATGCGGCGGGCCACCGCCGGCAGGAGGTTGTAGCGGTCGGTGTCGGCGAGGTTGCGGGCGCCGATCTCGGTGCCCATGTACCAGCCGTTGAAGGGCGCCGCCGGGTAGTGGATGCCGCCGATCTCCAGGCACATGTTGGAGATCGCGGGTACGGCGTGCCAGCGCAGGCCCCAGTCCGACCAGCCGTCGCCGCCCAGCGCGCCGTCGGGGTGCTCGATGGGCACCTCCAGCACGGCGTCCGGAGGGACGTCGAACCAGCGGGGTTTGTCGTCGACACCCTGCACGACCAGCGGGAGCAGGTCGAAGGGGGTGCCGGGGCCCCGGGACCAGCCGAGGGCGAGCAGCGCGCTCGTGAGCTCCGCGTTGCGGGCGTCGCCGACGGTTATGGAGTGGTGGTCGCCGTAGCCGGCGTACCGGACGAGCTGCTCGTTCCAGATCACCGGGCCGGGACGGTCCGGGGCGTCGGGGGCGAAGACGGTGATGGTGGGCCGGATCCGGCCGCCGTTGGTCGCCTCGCGGAGGTGCTCGAAGCACTCGGAGGCGATCGCGCCGGCCTCGGTGAGCCCGCGGCGGTCGCGGACGCGCAGCGAGTTCCAGTACAGCCTGCCTATGCAGCGGTTGCTGTTGCGCCAGGCCACGCGCGCGCCGTGTTCGAGTTCCTCGGGAGTGTGCCGGTACGTGTCCGTAGCGGCGAGCTCGGCCCGTACGGCGGCGAGCCGCTCGCGCGGATCACCCGCACCCGGGTTCTCCCTGTGGAACAGTCGGATGAACTCCTCGGCCGCTTCCCACACCTGAGCGGTGGTGGAGCGCTGTTGAAGTATTTCCATTCCGGGCCGTTACCCCCTGTCCGACCAGATCCACCCTGCCTGACATGAACTGGCCATGCCGGATGAATGTGCAGTAAACAATCACCCGTTGTACATGCCGCAGGTCAGCGGGGTACGGAAGGCGCGCCCGGAACACTCCTCCGTGTGATCTTCATCGATCGGCCCTGCGGACGGGACGTGGGGGACGTACCATCCGCGGCAACTCCACTTACGGCGTGGGGGTCTTCAGAACTTCGCGGCCTTCCCACCGTCCCGGGTGAGGCGCAGGCCGTCGTGGGTGAGGCGCACCGCGGCGGTCGCGGCGACGACCGCGGAGCGGGCCGAGCCCAGGGCCTCCCGGGCCGCCTCCAGGTCGTCCGCCCGGGCCAGCAGGGCGGCGGCGTCCGTGGCGCAGTCAATCAAGTGCAGGGCCACCCGGGACAGTTGATCGTCGCTGCCGTACGCGTCGTCGATGGCCTTGCGCGCCAGCGCCAGCAGGTCCAGCGCCCCGGACGGCCCCGTCGGCGGAATCCTGATGCCGGAATGAATGTTTCGCTTCACCGTCGTCACTCCCGCCACCGATCATGTGGGCCAGTTCGCGATCACCGGGCGAGAAAGATCCTGCCGCTCCACTCCCCTGCGGCCAACGGACCGGGGCATCCTGATCTTGCATTTCCGGAACAGGAAGAGGGCGCAGATGAACACCAACACCACGCATTGCGACATTGACGCCTGCACGTCGATCTGCGGCGACTGCGCGGCCGGATACCGGCGGGCTTTACGGGAGGGGGGTTTATCGGGGAACGTTCCGGACTGCCTGGTCTCCTTCGGTCTGCTGCGCCGACTGGAAGGCACCCGCGACCACCTCCCCGTGCCCCCCTCGGTCGCCGCCGTCATCCTCGCGAAGCCGGTCGAGCGGGCCATCGCGGACCAGCGGGCGGAGCTCGACGCGCTGCTCGCCGCCCTCTCCCCGATGGAGGCCGTCTACCGGCACGAGCACCAGCGGCACGAGGCCCTGCTGCGGCCCCTGATCGGCAGCGAGGTGACGGGCGCCGCCGTCCAGGCGGCCCTGGCGACGTGCACCGGGGAACTGCTCACCACCCATCCCGAGGGCCGCTGCCCCACCGGGGTACGGGCCGACGTGCTCCCCCGCGAGCTCGTCCCGGCCGGCCGGGACGTGCGCCGGCGCACGGTCTACAGCCACACGGTCCGCTCGCACGGCCCGACGCTCGCCCACATGGAACGGGCCACCCGGGCCGGGGCCGAGGTCCGTACGGCGGGCGAGCGGTTCGAGCGGCTCATCGTGTGCGACCGGTCCGCCGCGTTCGTCCCGGCGGTCACCGGGAGCGGAAATCAGCCGTACGCCCTGGAAATTCGCGAACCCGGCCTGATCCACCACCTCACGAGGACGTTCGAGGCCGTGTGGGAACGGGCGACCCCCGTCGAGTTCGACGCGACCGGGCAACGCCCTCCCCAACTCACCGACGAAATCCAGAAGACGATTCTCGAACTCATGGTGCGGGGGCATACGGACGACGCGATTTCCAAGCGGCTCGGCCTGAGCACCCGCAGTATCGGCGCGCACATCAAACGCGCCTCGACGCGCTTCGGGAGCCGCAGCAGAGCCGAGCTCGGCTTCATCCTCGCGAAGGCCGGCGTCTTCGACACCGGCCCGGCCGGGACCGCCTAAGCACCCACCAGCGGGGAGCGCGAAGCGCGGCGCAGGGGGCCGTCGAGCTGGGCGAGGAGCCGCTCCAGACCGTGCAGGTGCGCCAGCGCGGGCCCGGCGGCGACCCGGCCGGGGGTGAGGGCCGCGGCCGGGCGGTCCACCGCGCGTTCCGCAGCGGCGTGCTCAGCCGCGCCCCGTTCCGCTTCGGGCGACAGCAGCGCCCCCACGGCCGCCTCGACCCGCCAGCAGGCCGCCGCGAGCCGGGCGTCGTGGCTCGCGTCCGGGTCCGCGGCCACCGAGACCAGGCCGCGCACCTCGACGGCGCACTCGTCGAGCAGCGCGAGCACACGCCGGGCCCGGGCCTTGCGGCCGCGGTAGGGGCTGAGCGGATGGACCAGCGGAGCCAGCGACAGCCGTACGCGTCCCAGGAACAGCTCCAGCTCCGCGGCGTGCGGCGCGGGATCGGCGACCGGCGAGCCGGCGAGGCGCGCCGCGGCCTCGGCCGTGCACGTACGCACGCACCGCAGCGCGCGCTGGATCCACATGTCGTTCGTCGCGTGGGTGGTGACCGGCAGCACCAGGATCACCGCCAGCCCCGCGCACAGCGCGCCGACGGCCGTCTGCTCCAGGCGCAGGACCAGGAGGCCCGGATGGAGCACGCCGAGCAGGCCGTAGAGCAGGCCGGCCATCACCGTCACCGCCAGCATCATCCAGCTGTAGGAGACGGGGGCCGTGTAGAAGATCCCGAAGACGCAGAGCGCCACGAGTACGGCCGTGGGCGCGGGCGCCCCGTGCAGCGGGATGGCGATCAGCAGGCCCGCGCCGATCCCGATCACCGTGCCGAGCACCCGGCGGAAGCCGCGGACCAGCGTCTCGCCGCGCGATGCGGTGTTGACGAAGATCCACCAGGCGGTGCCGACCGCCCAGTACCAGCGGTCCTCGGACAGCGTCTGGCCGATGCCCAGTGCGAACGCGCAGGCGGCGGTGGCCTGGAAGGCCTGCCGGGTGGTCGGCCGCGCCAGCCCGGTACCGGGCGGTGCCGGCGGTACGGCGGCGGGCGGGACCCTCCGCTCGATCGGCCACAGCACGAACCGGACCGCACCGGCCGACAGGAGCGCCAGTCCGACGGCCGCGAACAGCTCGGGCAGCTGCCCGGGCCGGGCGTGCAGGAACTGGGTGATGAAGAAGTTCATGAACGCGAAGATGCCGAGGGCGTGCCCGCGCACCCCCCACCGCCGGGCGTAGGCACCGGCGAACACGACGGCGACGAAGGCCGCGTCGCGGATCAGCGGCAGGTCGTGCAGGGCGGTGGCCAGGGCCAGTACGGGGAAACCGGCGGCCGGCAGCAGGACGGTGGTCACCCGCTGGGCGCGCACGGTGGCGTCGGTGACGGTGAAGAGGGCCAGCAGTGCCGCCAGCCCGCCGGTGATCGACGCCACGAGCGAGAGCCCGCAGAGCTCGGCCACGGCCACGGCGAGCGCGACGCCGAGGACGGCCCGCGACGAGTTCCTGAGTCTTGCCCGCCCCGGATCCGGAGCCACGAACATCCTCTTCACGGCGGTGTGCCGCCCCCCTTGCGATGGAACACGCCGGGCCGTCTTCCGCCCGGGGGTGGTGGGCGGCAAGCAGGCACGGCGAAGGCGCCACGGTCCGGACCGGCCTCGTTGCCGTCCGGCGCTGCGTGGCGCCGTAGATACATGGATAGGACACAGATAAACATCCGGAGGCCTGCTGGCTCAACTCACCGGCACCGAGATGAGCCATTGGTACCGCAGAATGGCCTGATCTTCGGCCACTCGGGACCAACGGATCAGGGGGCGGCGGTCGGCACGCACAGGACCGGGACCGGGGAGAGGTGCAGGAGTTTGTGCGGGGTGGATCCGAGCAGGGCGCCCCGGATCGGGCTGTCGCCCCAGCTCCCCACGATGATCACCCGCGCCCCGTGGCGTTCGGCGGCGTCGAGCAGTGCCTGGGCCGGCTTCTCGTCGACCACCTCGACGGTGGACGGCACCCCCGCCTCGTCGGCGGCTTCCACCGCCCGGGCGAGCGCGCTGCGGCCCACCTCCCGGACGGCCTCGCGGTGCGCGCGGTACTCCTCCCCGGCCGAGCCCGGGGCGGCCGCCCCGTAGACGAGCACGAGCGGCTCGCCGAAGGCGGTGGCCACTTCCAGGGCCACGTGCAGGGCGCGCTCGGCGCCGGGCGACTCGTCGTACCCGAGGACGACGGACATCGGGGCTCCTCTCAGGAAGACTTCTTGAGTCCGTGGACGAGGTCCGGGTCGGCGACGCCCCGCTTCTCCTGCCAGAAGCGGCCGTCGCGGATCCGCCAGAAGCACATGACGAGCACGCCGACGACGGCGATCCCGATCCCGATGACCAGCGGCGGTCCGAGCCCGAACCAGGAGGCGCCGCTCGCCGAGTTCTGCGGGTTGGACATGTTGCCGACCGACTTCACGAGCAGCCAGGCCAGCAGTCCGGCGCCGACCACGGGGCCGAGGCCGATCAGCAGGAAGTTTCGGACGCTCTCCAGCAGGTGGCGGCGGTAGTAGACGGCGCAGGCCAGACCCGTGAGCGCGTAGTAGAAGGCGATCAGCAGGGAGAGCGCGGTGAGGGAGTCCAGGAGCGCGTTCTCGCTGATCTGGTTGACGGCGAGGTACCAGACGATAGCGATGCCGGCCACCCACCAGGTGCTCACGTCGGGGGTGCGGAACCGGGGGTGGATGTGGGAGAGGTGCGGCGGCAGGGCGTGCCTGCGGGCCATGGACAGGGCCGTGCGGGAGGCGGGGATGATCGTGGTCTGGGTGGAGGCGAGCGCGGAGGTGCAGACGGCGAGCAGGACCATCCAGTCCCAGCCGCCCATGACCTCGTGCGCGAGGACGGCGAAGACGGCCTCCTCCTCGCCCGCGTTCTCGGCGAGGAACTTCGTCCCGGCGTAGCCGACGACCGCGAAGCCGACGGACAGGTACGTCACCAGCAGCACCACGGTGGACCAGATGCCGGCCTTGCCCGGCGCGGTGGCCGAGTCCTCGACCTCCTCGGTGAGGTTGACCGCCGATTCCCAGCCCCAGTAGATGAAGACGCCGAGCAGCAGTCCGCCGGTGAGGGCGGCTCCGCCGGCGCCGAACGGATTGAGCCACTCCACCGCGGGCCTGGTGCCGTCGAGGCTGCTGGTGCCCGCGTAGACGCGGTAGAGCGCGACCACGGCGAACACCAGCAGGAAGAAGACCTGGGCGAGGATCAGGACGTCCTGGAGCCGGGCCGACATCTCGGTGCCGATGACGCAGACCGCGGTCATCGCGAGGATCACCACGACGGTCAGGCTCTGGCGGAGCACTTCGTTCGCCGCCAGGCCGTCGAGTCCGGCGGCGAGCAGCCCGAAGTGCACGGCCACGTCGGCCAGCGAGCCGATGACGAGGACGCCGGTCATCGCGATGGCCCAGCCGCCGAGCCAGCCGGCCCAGGGGCCCATCGCGCGCGTCACCCACGAGAAGGTGGTCCCGCAGTCCTGGTCGACTTTGTTGAGGTAGTAGAAGGCGGCGGCGATCAGCAGCATCGGCACGAAGGAGGCCAGCATGACGCCGGGTGCGTAGATGCCGGCGAGGGCGACGATCGGCCCGATGACCGCGGCCAGGGAGTAGGCGGGCGAGGTCGAGTTCAGACCGATGACCAGCGCGTCCAGGAAACCGATCGCGTTGGCCTTGAGCCCGGGGTCAGCGTCCGGGTCAGCGCCCGCGCCCGGGTCCGCGCCCGCTCCCGGTCGCCGATCCGGTTCCCGGGGATCGAGGGGGCCGCCGTCCGAGCCATGGTGGGCCATGTACGCATCGTCACGCAGACCGCCGCGGCGCGCGAGGCGGGAGCTTCCGGGGCGGCGGCGCAGGAACGGCTGCTCGGGGGCGGCGGCTCGGGGTGGCCGCTCAGGGGCGGCTATTCAGGAGCGGCGGCTCAGGGCCGGGTGTTCCAGCCCGCGACGACCGGCAGGCCGTGCTCCGTGGAGAGCCGGCTGAAGGTGCCCGTGCGGAGCAGGAAGAGGCGTCCGGCCTCGGGAGGCAGACCGAGGTAGCGGGCGGTCAGTACCCGCAGCAGGTGCGCGTGGGCCACCAGGACCACGTTGCCCCGGTCCTCGCGCAGCACCTCGGCCACCCGGGCCAGTACCCGGTCCGCGCGGGCGCCGACCTGGGCGGCGTCCTCACCGGGGTGCTCCTCGTCGCCGGGCGGTACTCCGTCGGTCCACAGGGACCAGTCGGGGCGCTCGCGCTGGATCTCGGCGGTGGTGATCCCCTCGTAGCCGCCGTAGTCCCACTCGTACAGGTCGGGGTCGGTGACGCCACCGCTCAGCCCGGCGAGCCGGGCGGTGGCGGCGGCCCGGCGCAGCGGGCTGGTCAGGACCAGGGCCGGATGGCGGTCCTGGAAGTACGGGGCGAGCGAGATGGCCTCCTCGACGCCGCGCGGGTTCAGCGGGACGTCGGTGCGTCCGGTGTGCCGTCCGGTCGCGCTCCAGGCCGTCTCGCCGTGCCTCACCAGCAGCAGGTCGCTCACCCTCCGGACCTTAGCCGCTGCGGCATGTCGGCGCCGGGCGAGCGGGCCGGACCTGTCACTCTCGGTGCCCATGAGCCCGGGTGCCCGTACGACGCCGCTGACCCTCCTGCTGCTGGTGCTGACCGCGGTGACCGGGCTGACCGAGGCGGTCACCTGCTGGCGCTCGGGCCCGTGTTCACGGCGATGCAGACGGGCAACGTGCTGTTCCTGGCCTTCGGGGTGGCCCACGCGGGTCCGGTGCCCGCGCTGGCGCCCGCCGTGTCGCTGGCCGCGTTCGCCCTCGGAGCCGTGTGCGGGGCCCGGCTGGAGGCCTTCGCGGAGGACCGGGGGCGGCGCTGGTTCGTGACGGGGCTGGCGGCCGAGGCGGTGCTGATCCTTTCGGCCGCGGCCGCCGGCTGGGGGGTGGCGCCCCGCTACGGGGCTCCCGGGGGCCGGCAGCTGCTGGTGTCGGCGGTCCTGTCGCTGGCGATGGGGATGCGGAACGTGACGAGCCTGCGGGTGAACCTGCCCGGGGTGCCGACCACCCTGGTCACCCGATCGCTGACCTCCTTCCTCGGCGGCTCGGCCATCGGACAGGACCGGGCCATCGGGTACGGGACGGCGGCCTGGGTGCGGCGGGCGTGGTCGGTCGGCGCTATGTTCGCGGGCGGACTGGCCGGTGCGCTCCTCGTACGGACCGGCTGGTCGGTGGGGTGGCTGCTGCTGCCGGCCGCCGTGGCGGTACTGGCGGTGGCGCTGGTGTACCTGACCCAGCCCCGGATGCATCCCGGAGGGGTGGCATCGACCTAGGCCTGGGATGCGGACCGGGGCGGGGATGCCGACCGGGCCTGGAATGCCGACCGGGCCTGGAATGCGGACCGGGGCGGGAATACGGACCGGGGTGGGGATGCGGACGGTTGGTAGGGTCGCGGCATGGCGGTGGACGAACTCGACACACGGATCCTGCGCCTGCTGATCGAGCAGCCGCGCACCAGCGTCCGGGAGTACGCCCGGATCCTCGGCGTCGCGCGCGGCACCCTCCAGGCCCGGCTCGACCGGCTGGAGCGCACCGGGGTGATCACCGGGACCGGGCCCGTGCTCTCCCCCGCAGCCCTGGGGCATCCGGTCCTGGCCTTCGTGCACATCGAGGTCACCCAGGGGCACCTGGACGAGGTGGGCGACGCGCTGGCCTCCGTACCCGAGATCATCGAGGCCTTCTCCATCACCGGCGGCGGGGACCTGCTGACGCGGGTGGCCGCCCGGGACAACGCTCACCTGGAGGACGTCATCCAGCGGCTGATCCGGCTGCCCGGCGTGGTCCGCACCCGGACCGAGGTGGCCCTGCGCGAGCGCGTCCCGCACCGGCTGCTGCCGCTGGTGGAGTCCGTGGGACGGGCAGCTCGCAAATCCTGACAAGATGGTCCGGACAGGTACAGGACCGGCACCGGCAGGACGGGCACAACGGATGATCTCCGTCATATTCGATCTCGACGGCACCCTCGTGGACAGCGAGCCGAACTACTACGAGTCCGGGCGGCGCACCCTCGAGCGCCACGGGGTCACCGACTTCACGTGGGAGGAGCACTCCCGGTACATCGGCATCGGCACCCTGGAGACCCTGGAGATCTTCCGGGAGCGGTACGGCATCGACGCCCCGGTGGAGCAGCTGCTCGCCGAGCAGAACGCGGACTACCTGGAGCTCGCCCGGACTCACACCGAGGCCTACCCCGAGATGCGCGGGTTCGTGGAGCGGTTGCACGCCGAGGGCGTCCCGATGGCGGTCGCCTCCGGCTCCTCGCGCGAGGCGATCGACGCGGTCCTGGTGGGCACCGGACTGGACGCCCTGCTGACGACGGTGGTCTCGGCCGAAGAGGTGGCGCAAGGCAAGCCCGCCCCGGACGTGTTCCTGGAGGCGGCGCGGCGCCTGGGCGCCGAGCCCGCCGACTGCGTGGTCGTCGAGGACGCGGCTCCGGGCGCCCGGGCCGCCCGTGCGGCGGGCATGCGGTGCGTGGCGGTCCCGTACGTCGCGGCCACCGCCGACGACCCGGCCTTCGCCTCGGCCGGGCTCCTCTTTCCTTCCGGGCAGGCGGAGTTCAGCGCGGAGACGACCTACACCTGGCTCACCGGGGCCCGGGCCGCCTGAGCCGGCGGGGCCGGGGGCCCCGGTGGCGCGGGCGCCCCGCGGCTCTGGCGCCCTGGAGGCGGCGCTGTCCCCTATCCCGGGGTGACCGCCACCCTGACGCCCCGGGGCACCGAGCGCGGACCGCGCCGGTGGCCCCTGCTGGGGAACCTCCCCGCCTTCGCCGGCGATCCGCCGGCCTTCTTCGAGTCGCTGCGCGACGGGTACGGCGACTGGGCGCCGTGGGCGCTCGGCCCGCAGCGCAACGTCCTGGTCTCACGGCCCGAGCACGCCGGCGAGCTGCTCGGCGCCGTCGAGTCCGCCTTCAGGCCGACCGAACTGGGCTGGGCCTTCCGCCAGTTGCCGGGCAACGGGGTGGTCGTGGCCACCGGCGAAGAGTGGCGGCGCAAGCGGGCACTGGTCCGGTCCTCGGTCCGCCCGCGCCAAGTGCGCGCGTACGCGGCCACGATGGTGGAGTGCGCCGACGCGCTGGTCTCCGGCTGGAGCGACGGCGCTCGGATCGACGTGCACCGGAAGATGGCCGGTCTCACCCAACGGATCGCAGTCCGCGCCCTGTTCGGGAATGACGCCGCCGGCCGGGAGGCACCGATCAGCGCCGCCATGGCCACCGCGCAGCGGGAGTTGAGCGCCGAGTTCCGCGGGCTGACGCTGTTCCTGCCGCCGTGGGTGCGGACTCCGGGCCGGCGGCGGATGCGGGCGGCGGCGGACGTCCTCGACCGCGAGATCGAGCACGTCATACGGGAGCACGAGGCGGCCTCCGCGGCCGGCGAGGACCGGGACGACCTGCCGAGCCGGCTGCTCGCCGCCCGCGACGAGGACGGCGGGCCCCTGTCCCGCACGGAGCTGCGGGACGAGTCGATCACCCTCTACATCGGCGGCCACGAGACCACCTCCACCACCCTGACCTGACCCTCCAGCCGCGGGGTCCGGTGGTGGCCACGCTGCGTGCGAACCGCGGTGTGTAGCGGATCGGGGGACGCTGCCCGCAGGCCGGCCGCCCGCGGGCCGCGTCCCGACGGGAGAGATCACAGTCCCATTCGGCGAGACGCCATTGACCGGGGAGCGGGCGAATGGCTAAGTTTCGCCGCATGTTGCGTTCAGCCATGCTCACCACGCGCGGTCACATCGACCTGCTGCGGGTGGCCTCCGCCGCGTGTTGCCGCGGTTGCTGACGCCCTTTTCCCTGCTGGGCCGCACCCTTTCCCGTCACGAGCGCCATGCGCTCTACTTCCGCAGGTCCTGACGCCCCGAGCTCCTGACTGAGCTTCTCGAACCCGGCTCCGCGCCGCCCTGGCGGCGCGGGCCGGGCAGGGGTGCGCGCCGCGACCGCCTCCTCCCCTCCCCTCCCGTGGAGCACCCATGAGCATCACCAGCCAGGCGCCGCCGGATATATCGGCTAAATCTCCATCTGTACCGTCTGCGGCCCCGGCACCCGCACCCTCCCCCGCAACCGCTCCCGCTCCCGCCCTCGTGCCCGTGGTGCCGGCCTCCGCCCGGCGCAGGTCCGTACCCCGCTGGGTACGGCGGACCACCGGGCCGCTGCTGCTGCTCGCACTGTGGCAACTGGCCAGCACCTTCGGCCTGTTGCCCGCCGACGTACTCGCGCCGCCCTCGACCATCGCGAGCGCCGGGGCAGATCTGATCGGTGACGGGACGCTGCCCAACGCGATGGGGGTGTCGCTGCAGCGCGTGGCGGTCGGTCTCGTGCTCGGCGGTACGGCGGGAACGGTGCTGGCGCTGCTGTCCGGGCTCTCCCGGCTGGGCGAGGACCTGATCGACGCCAGTGTGCAGATGCTGCGCACGGTGCCGTGGGTGGGCCTCATCCCGCTGTTCATCATCTGGATGGGCATCGGGGAGGCACCGAAGGTGGCGCTCATCGCGCTCGGCACGGCCTTCCACCTCTACCTGAACGTGTACGCCGGCATCCGCGGGGTGGACGAGCAGCTCATCGAGGCGGGCGGGGCGCTGGGGCTCGGCCGGTGGGGCCTGGTGCGGCACGTGGTGCTGCCCGGCGCGCTGCCCGGGTTCATGACCGGGCTGCGCTACTCCCTCGCCACCGCCTGGCTGGCCCTTGTGTTCGGGGAGTCCATCAACGCCGATGCCGGGATCGGGTTCCTGATGAACCAGGCGCGCGAGTTCTTCCGCACCGACGTGATCGTCGTCTGCCTCGTCGTCTACGCCTTCCTCGGCCTCTCCGCCGATCTCCTCGTCCGCGCTCTCGAAAGGCTGCTGCTGCAATGGCGACCGACCTTCACCGGCCAGTGATCGCGGACTCCGCCGTCCGGGTCGCGGGGCTGACCCGGGCCTTCGACGGGCGGGCCGTCATCGACGGGCTCGATCTGACCCTGCGGGCAGGCCAGTTCACCGCACTCCTCGGGCGCAGCGGCTGCGGCAAGTCCACGCTGCTGCGGGTGCTGGCCGGCCTGGACCGGGAGATCGAGGGCGAGGTGCTGGTTCCCGAGCGCCGTGCCGTCGCCTTCCAGGCGCCCCGGCTGATGCCGTGGAAGCGGGTCTGGCGCAACGTGCTGCTCGGGCTGCCCGGCCGTCCCGAACGCGAGCGCGCCGAGCGGGCGCTGGCCGAGGTCGGGCTGGAGCACCGTACCGACGCCTGGCCGAAGACCCTGTCCGGCGGCGAGGCGCAGCGGGCCTCGCTGGCCCGCGCCCTGGTGCGCGAGCCCGATCTGCTGCTGCTCGACGAGCCGTTCGGCGCGCTGGACGCGCTGACCCGGATCAAGGCCCAGCAGCTGGTGGCCGAGTTGTGGCAGCGGCGCGGCTGCGCGGTGCTGCTGGTGACCCACGACGTCGACGAGGCGCTGCTGCTGGCCGACCGCGTGCTCGTGATGGACGAGGGTCGCATCGCCCATGACACCGAGGTGGCACTCGAGCGGCCCCGCTCGGTCGGCGACCCCGGCTTCGCGGAGTTGCGCGCCCGGCTGCTGGGCGAGCTCGGCGTCAACTGAGCCGCGACCGGCCCCCCTTCCCCTCCGCATCCCCTGACCTGGTTCCCGTACGAGAGATCGAAGAGAAGCGACATGAGACGTCACACCCTGCCCCTGCTCGCCACGCTGATTCCGCTGTCGCTGGTCCTGACCGCCTGCGGCGGCAACTCGGCCGCCGACACCGGGTCCGGAACCAAGGACGGCGCCAAGGGCGCCGCCCGGATCACGCTCAACGTGGGTGACCAGAAGGGCGGTTCCGAGTCGCTGCTGCGGGCCGCCGGCGAGCTGGACAAGCTCGACTACGAGATCAAGTGGTCCACCTTCACCTCCGGGCCGCCGCTGCTGGAGGCCGTCAACGCCAAGGCCGTCGACATCGGTGGCGTCGGCAACACCCCACCCGTCTTCGCCGCCGCGGCCAAGTCGAAGATCACGGTGGTGGGTGCCACGCACGGCTCCTCCGCGGGCGAGGCGATCCTCGTACCCAAGGACTCCGCCCTCCAGACCCCCGCCGAGCTGCGCGGGAAGAAGATCGCGGTGGCGCAGGGCAGTTCGGCCCACTTCCAGCTGATCGCCAGCCTCCGGCAGGCCGGCCTGAGCCCGTCGGACGTGCAGATCACCCTGCTCCAGCCGGCCGACGCGCTGGCCGCCTTCAACAGCGGCAAGGTCGACGCCTGGGCGGTCTGGGACCCCTACACCTCCCAGGTGCTGCGCTCGGGAGCCCGTGTCCTGACCACGGGCGAGGGGATCGTCAACGGGCTCGCCTTCCAGGTGGCGGCTCCCGGAGCGCTGGCCGACGAGGCCAAGGGCAAGGCCATCGGGGACTACCTCCAGCGCCTCCAGCGCGCCCAGGACTGGGTGTTCAAGCACCCGGAGGAGTGGGCCAAGGCCTGGTCGAAGGAGACCGGGCTGCCGTACGAGGTGGCCTTCGACGCGGTCAAGCGGAGCACCGGCACCCGGGTGCCGGTCGCCGTGGACGACGCCGCCGTGGCCTCGGAGCAGAAGATCGCCGACACCTTCACCGAGCTGAAGCTGATCCCCGGCAAGGTGGTCTTCAAGGACTTCGTGGACACCCGCTTCAACCGGGACCTGCCGCCCTCCACCACTCCCGCCCGGACGTACGGGAAGGACTCCTGATGACGGTACGACTGCACTGGTTCCTGCCGACCGGCGGTGACGGCCGCACCCTGGTCGACCGGCACGCCTACGCCGCCAACCACTCGGCGGCCGGGGTGCGCGAGCCCGACATCGAGTACCTCGCGCAGATCGCGAAGGCCGCCGAGCGGCTCGGCTTCGAGGCGGTGCTGACGCCGACGGGGACCTGGTGCGAAGACGCCTGGCTGACGACGGTGGCGCTCGCCCAGCACACCGAACGGCTGAAGTTCCTGGTGGCCTTCCGGCCCGGGGTGATCTCGCCGACGCTGGCCGCGCAGATGGCGGCGACGTACCAGCGGATCACGCGCGGGCGGCTGCTGCTCAACGTGGTGACGGGCGGCGACTCGGCCGAGCAGCGGCGCTTCGGGGACCACCTCGACCACGACCGCCGCTACGAGCGCACCGCGGAGTTCCTGTCGGTCGTACGGGGCGTCTGGGGCGGGCAGCCCTTCGACTTCCGCGGCGAGCACTACCGGATCGACGGCGGGCTGACCGCGGTGCCGCCGGACCCGCTGCCGGAGATCTTCTTCGGCGGGTCCTCGGCCGCGGCGGGTCCGGTGGCCGCGGAGCACGCGGACGTCTACCTGACCTGGGGCGAACGGCCGCAGGAAGTGAAGGAGAAGATCGACTGGATCCGTTCGCTGGCCGAGGAGCGGGGCCGGACGGTGAAGTTCGGCATCCGGCTGCACACCATCTCCCGGGATTCGGCGAAGGAGGCCTGGGGCGCGGCGGACCGGCTGCTCGGGGACCTGGACGACTCCTCCATCGCCACGGCGCAGTCGCTGCTGCGGGCGAGCGAGTCGGTCGGCCAGCAGCGGATGCTGGCCCTGCACGGCGGCTCGCGGGACAAGCTGGAGATCTCCCCGAACCTGTGGGCCGGCGTCGGCCTGGTGCGCGGTGGCGCCGGCACGGCCCTGGTCGGCAGCCACGGGGACGTGGCGGACCGGATCGAGGAGTACCACGCGCTGGGGATCGAGCACTTCGTCCTGTCCGGCTACCCGCACCTGGAGGAGGCCTACTGGTTCGGCGAGGGGGTGACTCCGGAACTGGCGGCGCGCGGCCTGCTCGCGCGCTGACCCCCGGGCCGGAGCGTGCCGCGGGAAGATCTCACCACCCGACCCGGTTGGTAGAACCGTGAACGAATTTGCGGAGCGGGGCACGGCGGACGTGAACGTGGACGCGGGCATGGACCTGGACATGGACGCGGACAAGAACGTCGACGTGGTGGTCGTGGGCGCCGGGCAGGCGGGCCTGTCCAGCGCCTACCACCTGGCGCGGGCGGGCATCGGCCACGTGGTCCTGGACCACGCGCCGCGCCCGGGCGGTGCCTGGCAGTTCCGCTGGCCCTCGCTGACCTACGGCAAGGTGCACGGCATGCACGCGCTGCCCGGGATGGAGCTGACGGGGGCCGATCCGCTGCGGCCGTCCTCCGAGGTGATCGCGGAGTACTTCGCAGCGTACGAGGAGCGCTTCGACCTGCGCGTCCACCGGCCCGTGGACGTGCGGGCCGTACGCGACGGGGCGGACGGGCGGCTGCTGGTGGAGTCCGGGTCCGGTACCTGGTCGGCGCGGGCGCTGATCAACGCCACCGGGACCTGGGACCGGCCGTTCTGGCCGCGCTACCCGGGACAGGAGCTCTTCCGCGGGCGCCAGCTGCACACGGCGAACTACCCGGGGCCCGGCGAGTTCGCCGGAGCCCGGGTCGTCGTGGTGGGCGGCGGCACCTCGGCGGTGCAGCACCTGCTGGAGATCGCCGAGGTGGCGGCGGAGACCACCTGGGTCACCCGGCGGCCCCCGGTGTTCCGCGACGGGAGCTTCGGCGAGGCCGAGGGCCGCGCGGCGGTGGCCCTGGTGGAGGACCGCGTACGGCAGGGGCTGCCCCCGCAGAGCGTGGTCAGCGTCACCGGCCTGCCCCTGAACGAGGCGGTCCGCGGCGGACTGGCGTCGGGGGTGCTGGACCGCCGACCCGCCTTCGACCACCTCACGACGACCGGGGTCGCCTGGGCCGACGGGACCCGCGTGGACGCGGACGTGATCCTCTGGGCCACCGGCTTCCGCGCGGCCATCGACCACCTGGCCCCGCTGCGGCTGCGTGAGTCCGGCGGCGGCATCCGCCTCGACGGCACCCGCGCGGTCCGCGACGAGCGGATCCACCTGGTCGGCTACGGTCCTTCGGCGTCGACCATCGGCGCCAACCGCGCCGGCGGCGCCGCGGTCCGCGAGATTCACCGGCTGCTCTCCCGGAACCAGGCCCTCCGCACTCCGGCCGAGGTCCGCTGAAGGCGCCCGCCCCCGGCCCCGTGCCGGGCTCGGGGCTTCAGGTCGTGCGGGAGGCGGCCCTGAGGCGGTTGAACTCGGCCACGTGGCGCTTGTGTTCCTCGTAGGTCGCCGAGAAGCGGGTGTCGCCCTGCTTCACGGTGACGAAGAAGAGCCAGTCCCCGGGTGTCGGAGCGACCGCGGCCGCCATGGCCCGCAGGCCGGGGCTGTCGATCGGCGTGGGCGGCAGGCCCTGGCGTTCGTACGTGTTGAAAGGGCTGTCGATCTTCGTCTCGCTCAGCTTGGTGTCCACCGTGGAGCGGTTCAGCGCGTAGTTGATGGTGGAGTCCATCTGGAGCGGCATCGATTTGGCCAGCCGGTTGTGCACCACCCGGGCGACCTTGCCCATGTCCACGGGGGATTCGGCCTCCGCCTCGATGATGCTGGCGAGGGTGGCCGTCTGGTACGGGGTCATCCCGTGGGCCTTGCCGCCGTCCGCGACGGCCTTGGTGGCCAGCTTCTTGCCGGCCGTCTCGACCATGTACGTGAGCAGCGAGGCCGCGGTGGACTCGGAGGTCACCGGATACGTGGCCGGGAAGAGGTACCCCTCGGGATTGCCCTTGGCCTCGGCCGGCAGGGGCAGCGCGGCCTTCGCGGCCGCCGCCTTGGCGGAGCCTGCCGGGAGCTTCAGCTCGCGGTCGATGGCGGCGTAGACCTGCGGGGCCCGCCAGCCCTCGGGGATCAGCAACTGGCGCGGCTTCTCGGGTGCCTTCTCCGCGGGAAGCAAGGGGATCAGGACTGCTGCTCCGAGCCCCAGGAAGGTACCGAGGAAGAGCGCCAGCCTGCCCCGGCGGGTGAGCCGGGAACGGCGCGGTGACGGCGGCCGGTTCTCATGACGCATGCGGGCACGCTAACCCGCGAACCGTCAGATATCCGGCATCCAACCCGTGCGCCGGTCATACGATCACACGTTTACCGGGATCGGCTCGGTGCCGCGCAGGGTGTCCGGCTTGAAGGCTCCGGGTTTCAGGAAGTCGGCTTTGAGCGTTCCGCGCGTGGACGACCCCGCCAGGAGCGTCTCGGTCGGGGGCACCTCCGGCTTGAGCGCGGTTTCCCGGTCCCGCCGGACCAGGGCCGCGTACCGGCCGTCGGCCTTGAGCAGTTCCTCGTGGGTCCCGCGCTCCGCGATGCGGCCGCCGTCGAGCACCACGATCTGGTCGGCGTCGCGGACGGTGGAGAGGCGGTGGGCGATGGTGATCGTGGTGCGGCCCTGGGAGAGATTGTCGATGGCGCGCTGCACGGCGTGCTCGGTGCGGGTGTCCAGCGCGCTGGTGGCCTCGTCCAGGATCAGCACCGGCGGGTCGCGCAGGATGGTGCGGGCGATGGCCAGGCGCTGCTTCTCGCCGCCGGAGAACCGGTAGCCGCGCTCGCCGACCAGGGTGTCGTACCCGTCGGGCAGGGACTCGATGTGCGCGTGGATCTGGGCCGCCCGGGCCGCCTCGACTATCTCCTCGTCGGTGGCGTCCGGCTTGGCGAAGCGCAGGTTGTCGGCGACGGAGGCGTGGAAGAGGTAGGTCTCCTGGGAGACCACGCCGATGGAGCGGGCCAGCGAGTCGAAGTCGAGGTCGCGCACGTCCACCCCGTCGAGGACGACCCGGCCGCCGGTGACGTCGTAGAGCCGGGGCACGAGGTAGCTGAGCGTGCTCTTGCCGGATCCGGTCGGGCCGACCACAGCGAGGGAGCCGCCGGCCGGGACGGTGATGTCGATGCCCGTCAGGGTGGGGCCGCTCTTGGCGTCGTACGCGAAGTGGACGTCCTCCAGCCGGACCTCGCCCTTGGCGCGGTCGAGGCGGACGGGGTCCTGGCGCTCGGTGATGTCCACCGGCAGGTCGAGGTACTCGAAGATGCGGGCGAACAGCGCGAGGGAGGTCTGGATCTGGACGCCGGTCGACAGCAGGCTCACGGCGGGCCGGAACAGGCCCTGCTGGAGCGAGACGAAGGCGACGAGGGTGCCGACCGAGAGCGAGGGCGCACCGGTCTGCAGGGCTATGCCGGCCGCCCAGTAGATGAGGGCGGGCATGGCGGCCATGACGATGCCGATGGTCGACATCCGCCAGCGCCCGGCCATGCTGGAGCGCACTTCGAGGTCGACGAGCTGCTCGGACTCCTCGGCGAAGGACTTGGTGAGCGAGTCGGCGCGGCCCATCGTGCGGCCGAGCAGGATGCCGCTGACCGAGAGGGATTCGGTGACCGTCGCGGCCATCGTGGCCATCTGCCTCTGGCGCTGCGCGGTGATCTTCTTGCGCTCGTTGCCGACGCGGCGGCTGATCCACACGAAGACGGGCAGCAGGAGCAGCGAGACGATCGTGAGCCGCCAGTCCAGCGCCAGCATCGCGACCACGGAGGCGATGACGGCCGTCGCGTTCGAGACCAGGGAGGTCGCCGTGGAGGTGACCGTCGCCTGCATGCCGCCGATGTCATTGGCTATGCGGGACTGCACCTCGCCGGTGCGCGTGCGGGTGAAGAAGGCCAGCGGCATCCGTTGGAGCTGGGCGTAGACGGCCGTGCGCAGATCGTGCATGACGCGCTGGCCGACCGTGGTGGATATCAGGGTCTGAAGCACGCCGAAGACGCTGGTGACCACAGCGGTCGCGATCATGCCGAGGGCGAGCAGGCTGAGCAGCCCGGTGCGGCCCTGCGGGATCGCGACGTCGAGGATCTCCTTGAGCAGGAATGGCGAGGCGACGCCGACCAGCGAGGAGGCGGCGACGAGCACGCCGACGACCGCGAGGCGGGCACGGTAGGGGCGGAAGAGACCGACGATGCGGCGCAGCTCGCGCGGTCGCTCGGCCGGCGAGGGGCCGCTGGGGTCCAGGGATTCCTTCGAGGGTGTCCACTCGGGTTCTTTGGGGCGCATGGGCCTCCTTCATGACAGCTGACGAGACTCGAATGAGCATAGCTCATTGTTACCTATACTCACAATGAATCTGGTCCTGATATCGTTCCCATTATGAGGACCGCAGCATGAGCACCGCTTCCGAGACGGACAGCCCCGACACCACCGACAGCGTGCTCGCCGAGCAGCTGCTCCGGCTGACCCGGCGGCTCCACCGCATCCAGAAACGCCATCTGGAGCCGCTCGGCATCACCCCGGCGCAGTCCCGGCTGCTGCGCACGGTCGCCCACCTCTCCACCGTGCAGCCGCCCCGGATGGCGGACCTCGCCACCCGTCTGGAAGTGGTGCCCCGCGCCGTGACCACGCTGGTCGACGGCCTGGAGAGCGCGGACTGCGTCCGCCGCGTGCCCGACCCGGCGAACCGGCGCGTCATAAGGATCGAGCTCACCGACACCGGCCGCGCCACGCTGCGCCGCCTGCGCAACGCGCGAACCGGCGCCGCAGAGGAGATCCTGGCTCCGTTGACCGCCGAACAGCGCGACGTGCTCGGCGGTCTGCTGAACGCCCTGGCGGACGCCCCGCCGGAGCACGGCTGCTGACCGGGCGGCGGACCGGCCGCGAGAAGGCCGGAACGGAGGGGACCGGGACTGCGCCGAACGAGTGAGACCCACCGGACCGCGCGAGTTGAGGGGCTGCAGATGCCGCTGCTGGAACCGAAGCCGGGGGCCCTGCGCCCGCACACCGTCGGCGGCCCCGCCCCCGACCGGGTGCCCGACCGGCAGTCGGCCGGCACTCCCGGGACGCTGCGCCGCGAGCTGACCGATCTGCTGGGCGCCGAGAAGGTGCTGGGAGACATCTCCGACCTGGTCCGCTACGCCTCGGACGCCTCCCCGTACCGGTTCCTGCCGCAGGTCGTCGTGGTCGCCGAGGACATCGACGACGTCTCCGCCGTCCTGTCCTACGCCCACGGCAAGCAGCGCGAGGTCGTCTTCCGGGCCGCCGGGACCTCGCTCAACGGACAGGCCCAGGGCGAGGACATCCTCGTCGACGTCCGCCGCCACTGGGCGGGCGTGGAGGTGCTGGACGGGGGACGCCGCGCCCGGATCCAGCCCGGCACCACCGTCCTGCGCGCCAACGCCGCGCTCGCCCGCCACGGCCGCGTGCTCGGCCCCGACCCGGCCAGCGCCATCGCCTGCACCCTCGGCGGAGTCGTCGCCAACAACGCCTCCGGCATGACGGCGGGGACCACGAGGAACTCGTACCGCACCCTGGCCTCGCTCACCTTCGTGCTGCCGAGCGGCACGGTCGTGGACACCGGCGACCCGCTGGCCGACGAGGAGCTCGCGCACGCCGAGCCCGCCCTGTGCCACGGGCTGATGGAGATCAAGAAGGAGATCGAGGCCGATCCGGAGCTCGTGGCCCGCATCCGGGCCAAGTACGAGATCAAGAACACCACCGGCTACCGCCTCGACGCCTACCTCGACGGCTCCACGCCCGTGGAGGTCCTGCGCGGGCTGATGGTCGGCTCCGAGGGCACGCTCGGATTCATCTCCGAAGTCGTCTTCGACACCCTGCCGCTGGACCGCGAGCTCACCAGCGGCCTGCTCTTCTTCCCCTCGCTGCCCGCCGCGGCCGCCGCCGTACCGCTCTTCAACGAGGCGGGGGCGCTGGCCGTCGAGCTGATGGACGGCAACACCCTGCGCGCTTCGGTGAGCGTCGCGGGGGTGCCCGCCGACTGGGCCGACCTGCCCAGGGACACCACCGCGCTGCTGGTGGAGTTCCGGGCCCCCGACGAGGCCGGGCGCGCGGAGCACGAGCGGCGCGCCGCCGCGGTGGTGGCCGGGCTGGACCTGGTGGAGCCGGTGGCCTCGGTGACGAACGCCTTCACCCGTGACGCGAGGACCATCTCCGGCTACTGGAAGGCCCGCAAGGCCTTCGTCACCGCCGTCGGCGGCGCCCGCGCCCCCGGCACCACCCTGATCACCGAGGACTTCGCGGTCCCCCCGTCCCGGCTGGCCGAAGCCTGCGAGGCCCTCCTCGAACTCCAGGCGGAGCACGGCTTCGACGCCGCCGTCGCCGGCCACGCCGCCCACGGCAACCTGCACTTCCTGCTCGCCTTCGACGCCGCCCGACCCGCCGACGTCGAGCGGTACGGCGCCTTCATGGAGGCCTTCTGCCGACTCACCGTGGAGCGCTTCGACGGCTCCCTGAAGGCCGAGCACTCCACCGGCCGCAACATGGCCCCCTTCCTGGAGCTGGAGTGGGGACCCCGGGCCACGGAGATGATGTGGCGCACCAAGCGGGTCATCGACCCCGACCTGGTGCTCGCCCCGCGGATCCTCCTCGACCGCGACCCGAAGGCGCACCTGCGCGGTCTGAAGACGATCCCGCGGGTGGAGGCCGTCGCCGACCCCTGCATCGAGTGCGGGTTCTGCGAACCGACCTGCCCCAGCGAGGACCTGACCACGACGCCGCGCCAACGGATCGTGCTGCGCCGCGAGATGATGCGCCAGCAGCCCGGCTCCCCCGTCCTCGCCGGGCTCCTCGACGCCTACGGTTACGACGCCGTGGACACCTGTGCCGGCGACTCCACCTGCAAACTGGCCTGCCCCGTCGGGATCGACACCGGTGCGCTGATGAAGGACTTCCGCCACCGCCGGCACAGCCCGCGCGAGGAGCGCGCCGCGGCGCTCGCTGCCCGGCGGTTCGGCGTCGTCGAAGCGGGTGCCCGGCTGGCCGTGGCCGCCGCCGACAAGATCACCGATGCCGTCGGGGACGGGATCCTGGAGGCCCTGACGGGGGCCGCGCGCAGAGCCGTACGGCCCGACCTCGTCCCGGAGTGGCTGCCGCAGATCCCCGGCGCCGCGGCCCGCAAACTGCCCGCGACCCGGCGCGTGGGCGCCACGGCGGTGTACTACCCGGCCTGCGTCAACCGGATCTTCGGCGGCCCCGGCGGCCGCCCCGGGCCCTCCCTCCCGGAAGCGGTCGTGGCGGTGTCGGAGCGGGCCGGGAAGCCCGTGTGGATCCCGCGGGACGTGACGGGCACCTGCTGCGCGACGATCTGGCACTCCAAGGGGTACGACGCCGGCAACCGCGTGATGGCCAACCGGATCGTGGAGGCCGCCTGGGGCTGGACGGCCGGCGGGCGGCTGCCGCTCGTCGTCGACGCCTCCTCCTGCACCCTGGGCATCTCCCACGAGGTGGTCCCGTACCTGACGCAGGACAACCGGGCGCTCCACGCCGAGCTGCGGATCGTCGACTCCATCGTCTGGGCCGCCGAAGAGCTGCTGCCTCACCTGGAGATCCGGCGCACGGTCGGCTCGGCGGTGCTCCACCCCACCTGTTCGATGCGGCACCTGGACGACGAGGCGCAGCTGCGGGCGGTGGCCGAGGCCTGCGCCGATGAGGTGGTGGTCCCGTACGACGCGGGGTGCTGCGCCTTCGCGGGCGATCGCGGCATGCTGCACCCGGAGCTGACGGAGTCGGCGACGGCGCGCGAGGCGGCCGAGGTGACGGCGCGGGAGTTCGACGCGCACCTGTCGGCGAACCGGATGTGCGAGGTGGGCATGGACCGGGCCACCGGCCGCAGCTACTACTCGGCGCTGCTGGAACTGGAGCGCGCCACCCGCCCCTGAAGCCACGACCTGAAGCCACGACCCTGGCCGGAAAAGCTCTGGCCAACGGAAAATCGATTGCCCCGGACCGGACCGGAACGCGAACCTTGCACGGTTTGAACCACTCGACCAGTCATGGGGCGTCATGCAGATCAGCGATCTTCCGTATCCGGATCCAGGGGTACCGGACGCTCGGTCCGGCCCCCGTTTCCTCTGGTGGCTGGGGCGGGGACAACTCGGCGGACAGGCCAAGAGCCTGAGCTGGGGGCTCCTGCACTTCGGCGGCGTGGCCGGGCTGCCGTACGCCGTGGGCCTGGGCGTCGACGCGGCCGTGAACCGCGACGGCGCCCGCCTGCTGTGGGTCGGCGGCCTCATCGCGCTGCTCGGCGCCGCGATCTCGCTGGGCGACGCGATGCTGCACCGCACCGCCGTCACCAACTGGATCACCGCTGCCGCGCGGGTCCAGCAGCTCCTGGCCCGCAAGACCGCCGAGCTCGGTTCCGCGCTGACCCGGCGGGTGGCGGCGGGCGAGGTGGTGGCCGTGTCCACGGGTGACGTGGAGAAGATCGGCTGGTTCGTCGAGGCGGTCTCCCGCTTCCTCGCCGCCGCCCTCACCCTCGTCATCGGCTGTGTCGCCCTGCTGTTCTACGCACCCACGATCGGCGTGGTCGTGGCCATCGGCATGCCGGTGCTGGCGCTGGCCGTGCTGCCGCTGCTGCCGCGCGCCACCCAGCGCGCCGACATCCAGCGCGAGAAGGCGGGCAAGGCCACCGAGCTCGCCTCGGACACCGTGGCGGGCCTGCGGGTACTGCGCGGCATCGGGGGCGAGGAGCTCTTCCTCAGCCGCTACCGCGAGGCCTCGCAGGAGGTCCGCAGGGCCGCCGTGCGCAGTGCCCGGATGTGGGCGCTGATCTCCGCGATCCAGGTGCTGCTCCCGGGCGCGCTGCTGATCACGGTGGTCTGGTACGGGTCCGCGCTGGTGCTCGAGGGCCGGCTGGACGTCGGCGAACTCGTCGCGGCCTTCAGCGCGGTGGCGACCATGCTCTATCCGCTGCGGCACTTCGAGGAGATCGCCATGGCGTACTCCTTCTCGCGTCCCTCCGCCAAGCGGGCGGCCCGGGTGCTGTCGCTGACGCGGACGGACGCCGACCTCACCGAATCCGACGCCGACGCCGACAACGCCGCCGACAACGCGGCCCAGGCACCCGCTCCCGGTGGGGACCTGTACGACCCGCAGACCGGGCTGCTGGTGCCGGCGGGCCGGTTCACCGCCGTCGTGTGCGGGGACCCCGACCTGGCGGGCCGCCTCGCGGAACGCCTCGGCGGCCACCCGATGGACGACGGCGCCGCGGCCGGGTCCTCCGTCCTGCTGGGCGGGGTCGCGCTGGACGAGCTCGCGCTGGACACGGCGCGCACGCTGGTCCTCGTACAGGACAAGGATCCGGTGCTGCTGTCCGGGACGCTGCGCGAGCTGTTCGACGTACCGGCCTCCGGGACGGTCACCCCGCGGGCGGCGCTGGCGGCGGCGCAGTGCACGGACGTACTGGACGCTCTGCTGCAGTCCGCCCCGGACGGGGTGAGCGACCCGATGGACGCCCGGATCACCGAGCGCGGCCGGTCGCTGTCCGGCGGGCAGCGCCAGCGGCTCGCGCTGGCGCGGTCCCTGGTGACCGACCCGGAGGTTCTGGTGCTGGACGAGCCGACCTCGGCGGTCGACTCGCACACCGAGGCAAGGATCGCGGACGGGATCGCGGCCCTGCGCGCCGGGCGCACGACGGTGGTACTGGCGTCCTCGCCGCTGCTGCTGGACCACGCCGACCGGGTCGTCCTGATCCACGAGGGCACGGTGGCGGCGAGCGGCACGCACCGCGAGCTGCTGCACGGAGAGCCGCTCTACCGCGCGGTCGTCACCCGCGAGACCGAGGAAGAACAGCGGCTCGCGGGACTGGAATCCGTACTGAACGAGTCCGTACTGAACGAGTCCGTACTGACAGAGATCGAGGAATCCGCATGATCGGCGTGGCGCCGCCGCAGTACGATCCGGCGGCCCCCGAAACGGCCGCGACACTGCCCGTGGGCTCGTCGGCGACCGTACGGGGCTATGTGCGCGGCCTGTTCCGCCGCCACCGGCGGGCCTTTCTGGTCCTGGTGTCGGTCAACACGGTCGCGGTGATCGCGTCCATGGTCGGCCCCTACCTGCTGGGGCAGGTCGTGGACCGGCTCTCGGAGGGGGCTCGCGAACTCCATCTGGGTCGCGTGGGGCTGCTGTTCGCGGTGGCACTCATCGTCCAGACCCTGTTCGTCCGGCTGGTACGGCTGCGGGGGGCGATGCTCGGCGAGGAGATGCTGGCCGATCTGCGCGAGGACTTCCTCGTGCGTTCGGTGGGCCTGCCGCCGGGCGTCCTGGAGCGCGCGGGAACCGGTGACCTGCTCTCGCGGATCACCACCGACATCGACCGGCTGGCCAACGCGATGCGCGAGGCCGTGCCGCAGCTCGCGATCGGCGTGGTGTGGGCGGGGCTGCTCTACGGGGCGCTCGCCGTGACCGCGCCGCCGCTGGCGCTGGCCGCCCTGGTGGCGCTGCCGGTGCTGGTGATCGGCTGCCGCTGGTACTTCAAGCGGGCGCCCGGTGCCTACCGTTCGGAGGCGGCCGGGTACGCGGCGGTGGCCGCCGTGCTCACCGAGACGGTGGACGCGGGCCGCACGATCGAGGCGCACCGCCTCGGCGGGCGGCGGATCGAGCTGTCGGAGCGGCGGATCAAGGAGTGGACGGCCTGGGAGCGGTACACGCTGTTCCTGCGGACGGTCCTCTTCCCGGTCGTCAACGTCACGTACGTGACGATCCTCGGCTCGGTGCTGATGATCGGCGGGTACTGCGTGATCCAGGGCTGGATGTCGGTGGGGCAGCTCACCACGGGCGCGCTGCTCGCCCAGATGATGGTCGACCCGATCGGCCTGATCCTGCGCTGGTACGACGAACTGCAGATCGCGCAGGTCTCGCTGGCCCGGCTGGTGGGCGTGCGGGAGATCGAGCCCGACGAGGGTGACGCGGGCGTCGCCCCGGAGGGCCGGGACGTGCGGGCGGAGCAGGTGCACTTCGGCTACCGCGAGGGCGTCGACGTGCTCCACCAGGTCTCGATGTCGGTGCCGCCGGGCACCCGGATGGCCCTGGTCGGGCCCTCGGGCGCCGGCAAGTCCACGCTGGGCCGGCTCCTCGCGGGCATCTACGCGCCGCGGACCGGCGAGATCACCCTCGGCGGGGCGCAGCTGTCGCGGATGCCGGCGGAACGGGTGCGCGAGCACGTGGCCCTGGTCAACCAGGAGCACCACGTCTTCGTCGGTTCCCTGCGGGACAACCTGCGCCTCGCGCGCACCGGGGCGGGTGACGCCGAGCTGTGGGCGGCGCTCGGCGCGGTCGACGCGGAGGACTGGGCGCGGGCGCTGGACGCCGGTCTGGACACCGAGGTCGGTTCGGGCGCCGCGGCGCTGACCCCGGCGCAGGCGCAGCAGATCGCGCTGGCCCGGCTGGTGCTGGCGGACCCGCACACGCTGGTGCTGGACGAGGCCACCTCGCTGCTGGACCCGCGCGCGGCCCGGCACCTGGAGCGCTCGCTGGCGCGGGTGCTGGAGGGCCGCACGGTGATCGCCATCGCGCACCGGCTGCACACCGCGCACGACGCGGATGTGATCGCGGTGGTGGAGGGCGGCCGGATCAGCGAGCTGGGCTCCCACGACGCCCTGGTAGCGGCCGACGGCGCCTACGCCGCCCTGTGGCGCTCCTGGCACGGCTGACGCCGGCCGCGCCTGCTTCACGCCGAAGGCCCGTCCCGTCCGCAGCTGCGGACGGGACGGGCCTTCGGCGCGGTGCGGCCGGAAGAAAGCGCGGCCGGAAAAAGGGGCGGCCGGAAGAAGGTGCGGCTAGAAGAAGCCGAGGGCGGAGGCGCCGCCGACGCCGCCGAGGAGCATGAACACCGGCATGAGGACTTTGAGCTCCACCCAGCTGCCCGCACGGAAGCGCATCATCTTCGGCGGGCCGATCGGGTACCAGCGCTTGCCGGCGATGGGCAGCGGCCACAGGATCGGGCAGCCGGAGACGGTCAGGGCGTCGCCGATGTCGTGGACCAGCGCGCCGAGCACGATGGGCAGGCCGAGCCACAGGTACTCCTGGCCGGGGCCGGTGAAGAGCCAGCCGGAGCCGTTGCCCGGCTGGTCGAGCACGCCGGCCAGTATCCAGGCGCTGGTCGCGCCGAGCAGCCAGACCAGAACGTCGCTGGACATGCGGGCGGCCCGCCAGAGCAGGCCTTCGACGGCGAGCACCAGGTGGATGAAGAGGAGGGCGAGCACGCCCCAGCGGTCGGCGGTGACGGCGAGCGCCGAGGAGCCCGCTCCGATCAGGACGGCCCAGACCCAGGTGTGGGTCAGGGTGCGGTGGCCTCCGGTGCGGCGGGCGTCGCGCGGTGCCCGCGTGGCCTTGTAGACGCCGTAGGAGATCTTGTCGACCACCTCGCACAGGCCCCGGGAGAGCGGTCCGAAGGCGCGGGAGATCGTCGCCGACTTGTGGTCCAGGTCGGGGGCGAGGGCGGCTCCGGCGCAGATGAGCGCGCCGACCACGAGGACGGGCCAGGGCATCGGGTGCCCGGCGGCGGCCGCCGCGGCGCCCACCCCGAGCCAAGCCGCTGCCCCGGAAAGTGAGTGCGCCGGACCCATCATGGTCGTTCCCCGCCCCGGTGGTGTGCTGGTCGGGCCCAGTTGACGGTGTCGTTCGGGCCTCATCGACGGCACAGCGTACCGTCGATGATCTTCCTTCTGTCCGCCGGTTCCCTGATCCGGGGGGAAGCCAGGCAAGATGGGGGGTGTGACCCTCATTGATCAGCTCCCGCCGAACGCCGACCCCGACGCCCTCTTCGAGGCTTTCTCCTCGTGGGCGGAGGAACAGGGCATCACCCTGTACCCGGCTCAGGAAGAAGCGCTGATCGAGGTCGTCTCGGGCGCGAACGTGATCCTCTCCACCCCGACCGGCTCCGGCAAGAGCCTGGTCGCGGCCGGCGCCCACTTCACGGCACTGGCCCAGGACAAGGTCACCTTCTACACCGCCCCGATCAAGGCGCTGGTCTCGGAGAAGTTCTTCGACCTGTGCAAGCTCTTCGGCACCGAGAACGTCGGCATGCTGACCGGCGACGCCTCGGTGAACGCGGACGCTCCGGTGATCTGCTGCACCGCCGAGGTGCTGGCCTCGATCGCCCTGCGCGACGGCAAGTACGCCGACATCGGCCAGGTCGTGATGGACGAGTTCCACTTCTACGCGGAGCCGGACCGCGGCTGGGCCTGGCAGATCCCGCTGCTGGAACTGCCGCAGGCGCAGTTCATCCTGATGTCCGCGACCCTCGGCGACATGAAGCGGTTCGAGGAGGACCTGACCCGGCGCACCGGCCGGCCCACCTCGATGGTCCGCTCGGCGACCCGGCCCGTCCCGCTCTCGTACGAGTACGTCACGACGCCGATCACCGACACCATCACCGAGCTGCTGGAGACCCGGCAGGCGCCGGTCTACATCGTGCACTTCACCCAGGCGCAGGCGGTCGAGCGGGCGCAGTCGCTGATGAGCATCAACATGTGCACCCGCGAGGAGAAGGACAAGATCGCCGATCTGATCGGCAACTTCCGCTTCACCACCAAGTTCGGCCAGAACCTCTCCCGCTACGTCCGCCACGGCATCGGCGTCCACCACGCGGGCATGCTGCCCAAGTACCGGCGTCTGGTGGAGAAGCTGGCCCAGGCCGGTCTGCTGAAGGTCATCTGCGGCACCGACACCCTCGGCGTCGGCGTCAACGTCCCGATCCGCACGGTGCTGTTCACCGCACTGACCAAGTACGACGGCACCCGGGTCCGCACGCTGCGCGCCCGCGAGTTCCACCAGATCGCGGGCCGCGCCGGCCGGGCCGGCTTCGACACCGCGGGCTACGTGGTGGCCCAGGCGCCCGAGCACGTCATCGAGAACGAGAAGGCGCTGGCGAAGGCCGGCGATGACCCGAAGAAGCGCCGCAAGGTGGTCCGCAAGAAGGCCCCCGAGGGCTTCGTGGCCTGGTCCGACCTCACCTTCGAGAAGCTGATCGCCGCCGACCCGGAGCCGCTGACCTCGCGCTTCAAGGTCACCAACATCATGCTCCTGTCGGTCATCGCCCGGCCCGGCGACGCCTTCCAGGCGATGCGCCACCTGCTGGAGGACAACCACGAGCCGCGCAAGGCCCAGCTGCGCCACATCCGCCGGGCCATCGCCATCTACCGGTCCCTGCTGGACGGCGGTGTCGTCGAGAAGCTCGACACCCCGGACGCCGAGGGCCGCACGATCCGTCTGACGGTCGACCTCCAGCAGGACTTCGCGCTGAACCAGCCGCTGTCCACCTTCGCGCTGGCCTCCTTCGACCTGCTGGACCCGGAGTCCCCCTCCTACGCGCTGGACATGGTCTCGGTCGTCGAGTCCACGCTGGACGACCCGCGCCAGATCCTCGCCGCCCAGCAGAACAAGGAACGCGGCATGGCCGTGGGCGCGATGAAGGCCGACGGGATCGAGTACGAGGAGCGGATGGAGCGGCTCCAGGAGGTCACCTATCCCAAGCCCCTCGAAGAACTCCTCCTGCACGCCTACGACGTGTACAGCAAGAGCCACCCGTGGGTCCGCGACCACCCGGTCTCCCCGAAGTCGATCATCCGCGACATGTACGAACGCGCGATGACCTTCACCGAGTTCACCTCGTACTACGAACTCGCGCGCACCGAGGGCATCGTGCTGCGCTATCTGGCGGGCGCGTTCAAGGCGCTGGACCACACCATCCCCGACGACCTCAAGTCCGAGGACCTGCAGGACCTGATCGCCTGGCTGGGCGAGCTGGTCCGCCAGGTCGACTCCAGCCTGCTCGACGAGTGGGAGCAGCTGGCGAACCCGGAGGTGGAGACGGCGGAGCAGGCCCAGGAGAAGGCCGACCAGGTCAAGCCGGTCACCGCGAACGCCCGCGCCTTCCGCGTCCTGGTCCGCAACGCCATGTTCCGCCGGGTGGAGCTGGCGGCCCTGGACCACGTCAACGTGCTGGGCGAGCTGGACGGCGAGTCCGGCTGGGACGCCGACGCCTGGGGCGAGGCCATGGACGGCTACTGGGACGAGTACGACGACCTGGGCACCGGCCCCGACGCGCGCGGCCCCAAGCTGCTCCAGATCGAGGAGGACCCGGCGCACGGTCTGTGGCGCGTCCGCCAGACCTTCGCCGACCCCAACGGGGACCATGGCTGGGGCATCAGCGCCGAGGTCGACCTCGCCGCCTCCGACGAGGAGGGCCGGGCCGTCCTGCGCGTCACCTCGGTCGGCGAGCTCGGCCAGCTCTGATCTCCCCCCGGCTCCGTCCGGGGGTGCCCCCGACCCGCAACCGACCGGCGCCACCGCGGCCGCCGGGCCCGACAGTGGAGATCCTCCGATGACGAACCCCGCCGAGAGGCTGGTCGATCTGCTCGACCTGGAGCAGATCGAGGTCAACATCTTCCGGGGCGCGAGCCCCCAGGAGTCCCTCCAGCGCGTCTTCGGCGGCCAGGTCGCCGGCCAGGCGCTGGTGGCGGCCGGCCGCACCACCGAGAGCGACCGGCCCGTCCACTCCCTCCACGCGTACTTCCTGCGCCCCGGCATCCCCGGGGTGCCGATCGTGTACCAGGTGGAGCGGGTGCGCGACGGGCGCTCCTTCACCACCCGCCGGGTCACCGCGGTCCAGCAGGGCAAGACCATCTTCAATCTGACCGCCTCCTTCCATCACCCGGAGGAGGGCAGCATCGAGCACCAGCTGCCGCCCCGCCTCGACTTCCCGCACCCGGACACGCTCCCGAAGGTCGTGGACGAGATCCGCGAGCACCTGGGCGCACTGCCGGAGGCACTGGAGCGGATGGCCCGCCGCCAGCCCTTCGACATCCGCTACGTCGACCGGCTCCGCTGGACCCCCGAGGAGCTCAAGGACGCCGATCCGCGCAGCGCGGTGTGGATGCGCGCCGTCGGTCCGCTGGGCGACGACCCGCTCGTGCACACCTGCGCCCTCACCTACGCCAGTGACATGACCCTCCTCGACGCCGTGCGCATCCCCGTGGAACCCCTGTGGGGCATGCGCGGTTTCGACATGGCCTCCCTGGACCACGCCATGTGGTTCCACCGGCCGTTCCGGACGGACGAGTGGTTCCTGTACGACCAGGAGTCGCCCATCGCGCACGGCGGCCGCGGCCTGGCCCGAGGCCGCATCTACGACCTGGAGGGCAGGCTGCTGGTGTCGGTGGTCCAGGAAGGGCTCTTCCGCCCGTACGGCGCCAAGGCGTTCAAGCCGGCCGTGTCACCGCAGTAGTCCGTCCCCTTCCCGAAGAACTGAGTGCACCCATGCCCACTCCGGCCGTCCCCTGTCCCTGCGGGCTGCCCGCCGCCTACCCGGAGTGCTGCGGCCGCTTCCACTCCGGCGAGCGGCAGGCGCCCACCGCCGAGTTGCTGATGCGCTCCCGCTTCAGCGCCTTCGCCGTCGGCGACACGGCTTATCTCCTGCGCTCCTGGCACCCGTCGACGCGGCCGGGCACGCTCGACCTCGATCCCGGGCAGCGCTGGGAACGGCTGGAGATCCTGGCCACCGAGCGCGGCGGGATGTTCGAGACCGAGGGCGCGGTGGAGTTCCGGGCGCACTACCGCGAGGGCAGGCACTCCGGCTCGCTGCACGAGCACAGCTCCTTCTCCCGCGAGAACGGGGCCTGGGTCTATGTCGGCCCCCTCTCCCCCGTCGAATTCGACTGACCCCGGGCTCCGGTCAGCGCGAAGTCCAGGCTGCTGCGGTACCAGTGGATCTCGTCCGGCGACGGCCCGGCCCGCAGCAGCCGGGTCGCCACCGCGGCTGCCGCCGGGACCTGCGGATGCCCGTACGGCGGGGGCGGGGCGAGTGCCGCGAGCACGATGCGCTCCGCCGCGTCGGGCACGGTGTCCCGGAGCTCTTCGTCGGGGAGTACCGAGGCCAGTACGGCAGCGCGCTCCCACGGATCGGCGGTCCGTCTCAGCAGCAGCCCCACATGCCGCTCGCGCCACTTTCGCGGGCGCAGGTCGGCCTTGGCCGCCATCAGCTCCCGGTCGGCCGGCGGCGCGCTGCCGCGCAGCATTCCGGGCTCGCGCGCCGCGAAGTCCCGTAGATCCGCGGCCAGATAGAGCCACACCACCGCCCGGTACCGGTTGATCCGGTATCCCACCGGAGTGACGTGCCCACAGCGGGCGAGCCGCGTGAACCGGCTCGGGCCGACCCCCGTGACGGCGGCCGCGGCCTCGGCCCCCGCCACCGTCTCCACGCGCTCGCGGAGCGCGTCCGGGAACCCCTCGGCCGACCGGACCCGGTCGAGCTCGGTCCGGGTGAAGCGCGCGGCCCCGGTGGCCCCCGCAGGCCCGGCCCGTACGATGCCCAACTGGACGGCGCGGGCGAACTCGCTTCGGCTCAGGCCCAGTTCCCCCGCGGCCGGCCCGCCGCCCAGCAGGCCGCGGACCTCGGCGCACGCGGTGGCCACTGCCATTGCCGGCGCCCTCGGAGCCGTCGCCGGAGCCTCGGACACCTGCTTCATCCGCGCCGCAGATGCCATCGGTGCCGCCGATGCCATCTGCGTCATCGGCGCCGTCTGTGCCATCGGCGCCGCCTGCGCCATCTGTGTCGTCTGCGTCGTCTGCGTCATCACGCTCTCCCCATCAGAAGTGATTACTCTGTGTGAAGAACGTAACTCAGCGCGACGTACGCCCGCAGGCCCTGTGGATAACTCGAAAGGGCCGGTCCACCGCCGGCCTCCGGCTTCAGCCGCCCGTGATCCGCCGCTCCGCGACGCCCAGGTGCTCGCCCACCCGGTTCACCAGCAGGGTCATCTCGTAGGCCACGTGACCGATGTCGGCCTCGGCCGCGCTCAGCACGCACAGGCAGCTGCCCGCGCCCGCCGCCATGACGAAGAGGACGCCCTCGTCGTACTCGACCATCGTCTGGCGCACCTCACCTGCCCGGAAGTGCCGCCCCGACCCCTTCGCCAGGCTCTGCAGCCCCGCCGCGACGGCCGCCAGGTGCTCCGCGTCCTCCCGCGCCAGGCCCGCGCTCGCGCCCGTCACCAGGCCGTCGTTGGAGAGCACCACCGCGTGCCGGACCTGCTGCACCCGCCGCGTCAAGTCGTCCAGCAGCCAGTCCAGCTGCTTGTCCAGTGCCATATTCAGTCCCTCCCCGTCGACGCGGCCGGACCGGCCGCGCCCCACCCCGCGTACTCGTGCCGCCAGCCTTCCCCACCAGCGGCTTTCCGGCAAGGAGGATGGGCCCATGGTGAAGAAGATGACTCAAGTGGAATGGCGGGAGTTCGTCTCCCACTCCACCCGCACCGGCAAACTGTCCACCGTCCGTGAGGACGGAAGCCCCCACATCGCTCCCATCTGGTTCGTTCTCGACGGTGATTCCTTCGTGTTCAACACGGGGAGGGACACCGTCAAGGGGCGCAATCTGGCCCGCGACGGCCGCGTCGCGCTCTGCGTGGACCACGACCGGCCACCGTTCTCCTACGTAGTCCTCCAGGGCCGGGCCCAGATCAGCGAGGACATGGAGGAAATGCTCCCCTGGGCGACCCGGATCGGCGCCCGCTACATGGGAGCTGAGCTCGGCGAGGCCTTCGGCCGCCGCAACGCCGTACCCGGGGAGCTCCTCGTCCGCGTCCCCATCGACAAGGTGATCTCGGTGGCCGGTGTGACCGACTGACGCCGGCCCCGGCCCCCGCTCCGCCTCTTCCCGCTCCGCCTCTTCCCGCCCGCCCGCGGCCCGGTTCACACGGAATCGGCCTGCGGTTCCACCGACTCCAGCAACCGTGCCGTGTGCACCCTGCCCGCGTACTCCACCAACCGGATCAGCACTTCCTTCCCCGAGTCCTTGTCCCGCGCATCGCACAGGACCACCGGCGTCCCCTGATCCAGGTCCAGCGCCCGCGCCACCTCGTTCGAGGCGTAACGCCTGGCGTTCGCGAAGCAGTTGACGGCGACCACGAACGGAATCCGCCGGTGCTCGAAGTAGTCCACCGCCGGGAAGCAGTCCTCCAGCCGCCGCGTGTCGGCGAGGACCACCGCACCCAGCGCGCCCTGCGACAACTCGTCCCACAGGAACCAGAACCGGTCTTGGCCCGGCGTTCCGAACAGGTACAGGGACAGCCCCGACCTGATCGTGATCCGCCCGAAGTCCATCGCCACGGTGGTCGTCGTCTTCTGGTCGACCCCGCCCGTGTCGTCGACCAGCTCCCCGGCCTCGCTGAGCAGCTCCTCCGTCCGCAGTGGCCTGATCTCGCTGACCGACCCGACCAGGGTCGTCTTCCCGACGCCGAAGCCGCCGGCCACGAGAATCTTCAGCGCGAGCGCGGCCAGTTCGCCGTCCGGGCCCGCGTCCCCGTCTTCGTGCAGTCCCATCACAGCGCTCGCAATCCCTCGATGACTTCACGCAGAATCCGCTCGTCCGGCAGCTGCGCGGGCGGCACCGGCCGGCTGACCTTGACGTGCCCGGCCTCCAGCAGGTCCCCGAGCAGCACGCGCACCACGCCGACAGGCAGGTCCGCGTCCGCCGCGAGCTCCGCCACCGACTGGGTCTCGTCCCGGCACAGGCCCAGCAGCGCCCGGTGCTCCGGGCCCAGCAGCGACTCGGCCGCCTCGTCGGTGCCCGCCGGATCCACGACGACCAGGGCGATGAGGTCGAACCGGACCCCGTGGGGTCCCGGCTTGGTACGCCCTCCGGTCATGGCGTACGGACGGACGAGCGGGCCCGCGTCGGCGTCGTACCACCGGCCGTTCATGGTCAAGGCCGCCGCCCTCAGCCCGCGGCCGGCGGGCGCGCCGCGAACCGGGGCGGGGTGTACAGGTGCTCGCCGACCCGCTTCACCAGCCGGGCCATCTCGTACGCGATCAGCCCCATGTCGGCGCCGGCCCCGCTGAGCACGGCCAGACAGGAGCCGTCGCCGGCGGCCGCCACGAAGAGGAAGCCCTCGTCCATCTCCACCATCGTCTGGCGCACGCCCCCGGCGTGGAAGTGCCGGCCCGCACCCTTGGCCAGGCTGTGGAACCCGGAGGCCACGGCCGCCAGGTGCTCGGCGTCCTCCCGGCTGAGTGCGCTGGAAGCGCCCACCGCCAGCCCGTCGTTGGACAGGACCACCGCGTGACGGACCTCGCGGACGCGGACCACGAGGTCGTCCAGCAGCCAGTCGAGTTCGCCGGACCTGCGGACTCCGTCGAGGTCGATTCTCTGATGTTCGATCATCGTCGTGCTCCTTCACCTTCGCCTGTACCTGCGCCCGTGCCCGTGCCCGGGCCGGTTCCTGTGCCTGGACCTGTGCCTGGACCTGTGCCGGTGCCTGCACCGCCCGCGGGCGGGAAGTCCTCGCGGGTGCCCGCCGCAGCACCCGGCCCGGCACCCGCCCCGCCGCCCGCCTGGGTGCCGCGCACCCAGCCCGCCCGGTAGGCCGCCATCCGCTCGCGCGCCTGCTCGGGGCTGCGCCCGGGCGGGTCCCCGGCCCCCCGGACACCGGCCGGGGCCTTGGGCTCGGGAGCCTCGCGCAGCTGCGGGACCAGGCTGGCCTGCCGGACCCGGCGCGGCAGTTCGGTGACCGAGGCGGCCGGGCCCGAGGGGGCGGCCGGAGCCGCCGCGACCGCCGGGGCCGGGGTACGGGGAACCGCGCCGGCGGAGCCCCGGGGCCGGAGCGGTGCCACCGGGGCGGGGCGGGGCTCTTCCCGCGCCGGGCTCCGGTCCGGTACCGGGATCCCGCGCACGTCGTCCCGTACGACGCTCATGGCCGGGGCCGGGTCCCAGAGCTGCTCCCGGACCCGTTCGGGAGCCGGCTCCAGCAGCTGCGCGGGCTCCGGCACCGGGGAACGCTCCGCCCCGGGCTGCGGGGCGCCGGCTGTGAGGGCGCCCTGGAGCAGGGAGTTCGGGAGCAGCACCACCGCGGTGGTGCCGCCGTACGGTGACATGCGCAGGTGCACCTTCACACCGTGGCGGGCCGAGAGGCGGCTGACCACGAACAGCCCGAGACGGTCGCTGTCGAAGAGGTCGAGCGCCTCGGACTGCTCGATGCGCCGGTTGGCCTCGCTCAGGGACTCGCGGCCCATGCCCAGGCCCCGGTCCTCGACCTCCAGGACGTAACCGGCGCCGACGGGCTCCCCGCTGACCCGGACCTTGGTGTGCGGCGGGGAGAACTGGGTGGCGTTCTCGATGAGTTCGGCGAGGAGGTGCGTGAGGTCGGCGACGGCCCCGCCGATGACGGCGGCCTCGGCGAGCTGGCGGACCTCGACGCGCGGATAGTCCTCGATCTCGGAGACGGCGGCCCGTACGACGTTCGTCAGCGGGATCGGCATGCGCCAGGCCCGCCCGGGAGCGGCGCCCGAAAGGATGATCAGGCTCTCCGCGTGCCGGCGCATCCGCGTGGTCAGGTGGTCGAGCCGGAAGAGGTCGCCGAGCTCGCCCGGGTCGTCGGCACGCCGCTCCATCGAGTCGAGCAGGGTGAGTTGCTTGTGCACGAGGACCTGACTGCGCCGGGCGAGGTTGACGAAGACCCCGCTCACTCCGCTGGCCAGCTCGGCGCGTTCGACGGCCGCGCTGAGGGCCGCCCGGTGGACCGTCGCCAGCGCCTCGCCGACCTGGGCGATCTCGTCCTCGGCGGCCGGGCCCGGCGGGGTTTCGGCGGAAACGTCGATGTCCTGGCCCGCCCGCAGCCGGTCCATGGCCTGCGGGAGTTTGCGGTGCGCGATCTCCAGCGCGGTGTTGCGCAGCGAGACGAGCTCCACGACCAGGGCCCGGCCGATGCGCACCGAGATGACCAGCGAGGCGGCCACGGCGGCCAGTCCCAGCAGGACGGCGGCTCCGGCCGAGCTGAGCACGCCCGCGCCGAGGGGGTCGGTGCCGTCCGCCGACGCGGCGTGGGCGGCGTCCGAGATCTCCCGCATCGAGGTGGCCACGGAGGTGTAGGCCGCCTCCCAGCCGGCGGGCGGTCCGGCGGGGGCCACGGCGGCGCGCGCGTCCTTGTCCTTGTCCTTGGCGGTGCCGGACGGGGCCGGGGGCCCCGCGTCCGCCGCCCCGGCCGCCCCTGCCGCGGCGGTGAGCGCGGCGTCCTCGGCCCCGGTGAGATCGGCGTAGGCGGCGCTCTTGGAGACGGACTGCCAGGCGTCCTGCTGGGCGGCGGGCAGGTCCCGGGCGGCGGAGGCCGTCAGCGCCCGTCGGGTCTCGACCGCGCCGGTCAGGCGGCGAAGCGTTTCGGCGGTGCGCGGGCCCGGCGCCGTCAGCAGGGCGTCCTCCCGCGAGAGCTGCTCACCGGCCCGTGCGAACTCCAGCAGGACCCGGGCGTCGACGCCCAGTTCGGCGGCCTGGCCCCCTCCGGAGAGGGCTCCGCCTACCTCCATCGCCGAATCGATCACCCGGGTGTACGTCTCGTAGGCGGCTTCCGGGGTCGCGCGGTGCTCGGCCACGTCCTTGCGCGCCGGGCCCAGCCCTTCGGCGGCGGCGACGAAGGCACGCAGTCGCAGGACGATGTCGGAACGGTAGTCCCCGGAGTCGGCGACGGTGTTGCGGTCGCCGAGCCGCAGCGCCCGTACGGCGGCGTCGGTGCGGCGCGCCTGCTCCTCGAGGGCGACGGCCTGACCGGGGGCCTGGGCGGCCACGGCCTGACCGGCGGTGGGGTCGGCCAGCAGCCGCAGGGCCGTTCGCCGTTCGGCCTGCAGCGCGGTGACGGCGGCCGTGACCGGAACCCGGAGCTCCCGGTCGACCCGCTGGACGCGGCTGAGGCGGGCGACGTCCTGGGCCGCGTCGACGGTGGCGAAGGCCCAGAGGGCGAGCAGCGACACCACCGGCACCATCAGCAGCGAGACGATCTTCGCGCGGACGGTGGCGGGTCGCAGCCGGGCCTGCAATCCGCGGCCGCCACCCGCGGCCGGCGCCGCGAACACCCCGGGTACCGCCTGCTCCGTGGGCTCCTCGGCGGGCGGTCCGGCGTGCGCCCGGCGGCCCGCGGGAGCGGGCGCGGGTGGCCGCGAAGCCGCTGCTTCCGGTGTTCTGCGGGGTTTGCGCATGGGCTCCTCGTTCCGGGCGGTGCGTAAGTGAGTGGCGGGGGTGGGTGGCGGCGGCGTGGGCATCGGACCCGCGCCGTCGGGCGGTGGTGGCGGCCCCGGGGGCGAGGACCGCGCCGCCGCCTCAGCCCGCCGGGGCGGCGGCGCGCTCTCCCAGGAGCCGGTCGGCGGAGGCGGCGGCGGAGGCCGCCCGCTCGTCGGCGGTCGGCGAGAGCGCGACGAACGCGGAGGTGATGAAGAGGTAGGAGCCGAGGCCGACGGCGAGCGGGAAGATGAACTGCATGGCGGTGGCGCCCGGCAGGGCCGAGTCCGAGGGGGCGACGTCGACGGCGACGGCGAGCATGCCGGTGTAGTGCATGCTCGTGACGGCGGCGCCCATGATCAGCGAGGCGACGGCAACGGCCACCGGGGACTTGATGTTGAGCGCCGCCCACAGGGCGGCGGTGGCGGCGACGACCGCGATGGCGATCGAGAGTCCGACCATCAGCGGGTCGTAGGAGACCGAGCCGTGCAGGCGCAGGGCCGCCATGCCGAGGTAGTGCATGCTCGCGACGCCGAGGCCGGTGGTGAGGCCGCCGAGGACGAGGGACCGGCCGCGGTCCTTGCCGTAGCCGACGGCGAAGACTCCGGCGCCCACGACGACGACGGCGACGACCAGTCCGAGGATGGTCAGCGGCACGTTGTAGCGGATCTCGGTCCCGGTGACGTGGAAGCCGAGCATCGCGACGAAGTGCATCGTCCAGATCCCGGTCCCGATCGCCGAGGCGGCGGTGAGGAGCCAGTTGCGGCGGGAGGTTCCGGTCGTCGCGGCGAGCGCGCGAACGGTGCAGCGCAGGCCGAGGGCGGCGCCGATCGAAGCCATCACGTATGACAGCGCGGGGGTAAGCCAGCCGTAGGCGGCGTGGTCCAGGTGTCCCATGGCCACGGGACGCTAGTCCGGGTGAGGGCACGAACACGGGGCGCATTTCGAAAGCCACTGGAACTGCTGGAATATGACAGAGATACGTTCATCTTCGATCACACCAAGTATCACCTTGCACACGTTCCGCAGGCATGTGCCGGAGCCGGGGTGAGGGATCATGGGCGCATGAGCGAAGACCGTACACAGGACCACACCCAGGACCGGGCTCAGGGCCGACCTCAGGAGCGGGCTCAGGACCCGGCTCAGGACCGGGCCCGGGAGCGGCCCCAGGACCAGACCCGGGACCGGGGCCACGTCCAGGAGTTCTTCGGGGCGCGCGCGGCCGGCTGGGACCGCAAGTTCCCCGGAGACGGACCCGCCTTCGCCATCGCCGTGGGCGAGTTCGGGCTGCGCCCCGGGGACCGGGTGCTCGACGCGGGCTGCGGCACCGGGCGGGCACTGACCGCGCTCCGCGCGGCCGTCGGCCCGTCGGGGACGGTGCTCGGCGCCGACGTCACCCCGCAGATGCTGGCCGCCGCGCGGGACGCCGGCCGGGACGCCGAGGGCGCCCTGCTGCTCGCGGACGTGGCCCGGCTGCCGCTGCGCGACGGGGCGCTGGACGCGGTGTTCGCAGCCGGCCTGATCGCCCACCTGCCCGACCCCGGGGCCAACCTGCGCGAGCTCGCCCGGGTGGTCCGCCCGGGTGGCCGGCTCGCACTGTTCCACCCGATCGGCCGCGCGGCACTGGCGGCGCGCCACGGCCGCGAACTGACCCCGGACGACATGCGCGCCGAGCACAACCTCGGCCCGCTGCTGGCCGGTTCGGGCTGGCGGATGACCTCGTACGCCGACGAGGACACCCGCTTCCTCGCACTGGCGGTCCGCACCCCCTGAACGGCGAAATGACCCGGCGAGGGCTTCAGCCGAAAGACACCAAGGCTTTACGTCGGCCCCTGGCCCGGGGTCCGCGGAGGCGGTCCGGATCAGGCCGGAGGCTGAGCCTGCGCTCCGGCCGGGCGGCGCGGATGGGGCACGGGGCAGCCGCCCGAGCCGGGCGCGGGGAACGTGCCGAGCTCGCCCACGTCATAGCCGTCGCGGTAGCCCTTGATCTCCGGGTTCTGGCGGGCGTAGTGCGCGGCTGCGCGCGGGGGCAGCAGCCGCACCGCGCGCCCGCGCAGCCGCAGTGCGCCGCGGACCAGCCGGCGGACGGCGGGGCTCGGGGCCTGGTAGCGGAAGGCGCGCAGCAGCGGCTCGTCGAGGAGGGCGAGGCTGCCGCGCCGGACGGCGGGGGCCAGGCGCGCCGGGTACCAGGAGGCCATCAGGTCGATGGTGGCGTCGGCGACCTTGCGGCCGCCCTCGTCCCAGCCGAAGCGGGCCTCCTCGTAGGCGTTCAGGGTGCTTTCGAACTCCTCATAGGAGCCCGGGATGTCCGTGATGCCCAGATGGCGGCCGAGGGTGGAGTAGTAGTTCGCCGAGGCGCGGCGCTCGTGGTGGGTCAGCGGGCGCCAGCCGTAGGCGTCGAGCCAGCGCGCGGGAATCACCACGAACGTGCACAGGACGTAGCGCATGTCGTCGTTGGTGATCTCGTAGCTGCGGTGCATCTGGTTGACGCGGCGGATCGCGGTGCGCGCGGTGTCGGACTCGAAGCCGTGCTCGACGACGGCGTCGAGGAGCAGCGCGGTGTCGTCGTAGCGCTTCTGCGTGCGCTCGGTGAACTCGGCGGTGTCCGCGAGGAGCCCGCCGATGCTCGGGACGGCGTAGGTCCGGAAGAGGGCGAGCTCCAGGGCGCGGGCGAAGTCCCAGGGGAACTCGTAGGTGGCGGTGAGCCGGTAGATGGCGAGGAAATCCTTGTCCGGATCGAGCCGGAGGATCTCCTTCAGCCGGTCGTAGCGCTGCACCGGGACACCTTTCTGTGGCGGGTGGCCAACTCTACGTGCAGGTGGCGGGGTTGGAAATCGCCTCCCGTGGGCTATCGACGCGGCGGTTACCGGCTGGTTAGGGTGCGCCGACGAGAGAACGACCGGGAGGCCACGTGTCCGACGAGGAGGACGGCGGTTCGCTGTACGTGCTGACCGCCGTACTGCTGACCCCCGCGCAGTTCCCGAGCATCCTGGGGGACGACTTCCCCGAGGCCTGCTCGCTGCTGGGCGTGCCGCCGGCGGCCGCCGGGTACGGGCTGGTGCTGGGCCAGGACGAGGACGGCGCGCGCTGGACGGTCGTGGTCGACGACGTGTCGCTCGTGGCCATGGCCATCGCCTCGTGGGACTGCGGGATGGAGTACGACCTGTCGCCCGACGAGCGGTCGATCGTGGTCTCGCTGGCGGGCTGGCCGCTGGCCCTCGCGGTGGCGACGGCCGGGATACCGGAGCCGCACGATCCGGAGCAGGGCGCGGACGGTACCGGGCGGGTGCCGCTGGCGCCGCCGTCGGCCGAGGCCTGGGGGCCGGTGCAGCGGCGGATGGGCGCCGACCAGATCGCCCGGGAGTGGGCCGACTGGAGCGAGCGCGTGGCCACGGACGGCGGGGCGGCCGCCGCCGCGCACCCCGGGCTGGCACGGGCCCTGAAGGAGGCGGTGGGGTACACGCAGAGCCCGCCGCCGCCGGGCAGGGTGCGATCGTCCTTCGCGGGCGACGAGGTACGGACGCTGCGCGTCGACGGGCCCGGATGGTCGCTCGTGGCGCGTACCGGCGGAGCCGCCTTCGTCCTGCTGGACGAGGAGCCGAGCGAGGTCCTGGCGGTGCCGCACGACGCGCACGGGGAACTCCCGGAGCTGGCGGAGCTGCTGGCGTCCCTGGACCGGGTCGCGGTCCGGCCGGCCTGAACGGGCGTCCGCGTGGGGCGGGCGGCGGCGCGGGGTGAGCGGGCGTCGCGGGGCGGCGGGCCGCGGGCGTGGTGAGCGGGCGGCGCGCGGTGAGCGGGCGGCGCCCGGCGCGCGGGTGATCGTGTCGCGTGTGCGGTCATGAGAGCGACGAGAGCGAGGGCGCGTTGATGGATCCGGTGGTGGTCGTCCCGGTGGGTGTGGTGGTGGGTGGGCGCTCGGAGGTCGTCGATGACGACTGGGGGCGGGAGACCGCGGTGATCCGGCTGGACCGGGAGCGGTTCGGGCCGGAGGCGCTGTACGGGCTCGAGGACTTCTCGCACGTCGAGGTGGTCTACCACTTCGACCGGGTGCCGGAGGAGAAGATCGAGACCGGAGCCCGGCGTCCGAGGGGCAATCCGGACTGGCCGCTCGTCGGCATCTTCGCCCAGCGCGGCAAGAACCGGCCGAACCGGCTGGGCCTCTCCCGCTGCCGCGTGGTGAAGGTGGACGTGCTGGCGGCCGACGGACCGGAGTTGCACGTGGAGGGCCTGGACGCGGTCTCGGGCACTCCGGTGCTCGATCTCAAGCCGTACATGACGGAGTTCGGCCCGCGGGGCGACCACCGTCAGCCGGAGTGGGCCACGGAGCTGATGCGGGAGTACTACTGAGCCTGCGACTCGCGCGGACCCGCGCTCAAGGGGGCTGGAACTGACGTCCCCGGCGACGGCATCGGCATCGGCATCGGCATCGGTGCGACCGGCGGTGCGCGGGGTGGGAGTTGGGGTCTGGGGGCTTCCACCTAGGGATCGTCCCCGATGTCCGGAGCGGGGGTGTTCGCCTACCGTCGCGGGTACCGGCCGCTTCGGACCGGGTGACCTTTCCCGCACCGGCCGGTGCAGTACGGAGACCCCATGAAGGCGATCGTCCAGGACCGCTACGGCTCACCCGACGTCCTGGAGCTCCGGGACGTCGAGACTCCGTCGCCCGGCGAGCACGAGGTGCTGGTACGGATCCACGCGGCCTCCGTCAACGCGCGCGACTGGCACCTCATGCGGGGAGACCCGTACCTGGCGCGCCTGGTGCTCGGGGTCGGCGGGCCGAAGGCGAAGATCCGGGGCACGGACTTCGCGGGCCGGGTCGAAGCGGTCGGCGCGGCGGTGAAACGTTTCCGCCCCGGTGACGAGGTGTTCGGCGAAGCCGACGGGGCGTTCGCCACGCACGTGTGCGCCCCGGAGAGCGCGGTGGCGGCGAAGCCGACGGGGCTGACCTTCGAGCAGGCGGCGGCGCTGCCGCTCGCCGGCAACACCGCTCTCATGGGGCTGCGCGATCTGGGGCGTGTGCAGCCGGGTCAGAAAGTGCTGGTCAACGGCGCGTCGGGGGGTGTGGGGACCTTCGCCGTCCAGATCGCCAAGGCGTTGGGCGCGGAGGTGACCGGGGTGTGCAGCACGCGCAACGCGGAGCTGGTCCGGTCCCTCGGTGCGGACCGGGTCGTCGACTACAGCAGGGACGATTTCACCCGGGACGAGTTCGTCCGGAGCGGGCAGCGGTACGACGTGGTGTTCGACCTGGTGGGCAACCGCTGGCTGGCCGAGTTCCGGAGCGTACTGACGCCCACCGGAACGCTCGTCCTGTCGGGCGGGGGCGTGTTCGAGGGCGGCAGCCTGCTGGGTCCGATGGGGCTCATCTTCAAGGGGCAGGCGCTGTCGCGCTTCACCCGCCAGCGGCTGCTCGTCCTCACGGCGAAGCAGACCAGCGAGAATCTGGCGACGCTGGCGGAGCTCGCCGATTCCGGCCGGCTCACCCCGGCCGTCGACCGCACCTACCCGCTGAGCGAGGCGCCCGAGGCCATCCGGTACCTGGAGCGGGAGCACGCCCGGGCGAAGGTCGTCATCGCCGTGTGAGGGCACGGTGTGACGGCACGGTGATGACGACAAGCCGGGCCGCCGTCTCGATCGCGGATCGCAGCCCGTGCGGGTGCGGATCACAGCCCGTCGCGGGTGCGGATCACAGCCCGTGCGGGTGCGGTCCCGCGTCGCGGTGCGGACCAGGTCGCGGTGCCGTCCGAGCCTTGGTGCCGTCCGACTCGGGGTGCCGTCCGACCCGGGGTGCGGTCCCGCGTCGGGGTACGGCAGAGCCGGCGAAGGGCAGCCCGCGGCCGGGCCGGGCCGGGGGCCCTTCGGGTCAGACGCGTTCGAGCGGGGTGTGCGGTTCCGGCGGGAGCGTGATCTCGATGCTGTCGCCGGGGCGGATGGTGCCGCCCCGGTGGACCACGCCCATGATTCCGGCCTTGCGCAGCAGGTTGCCCTCGTCGTCCCGGCTCACCACCAGCTTGAGCAGCCCGTGCTGGAAGGCGTCGATCTGCAGGCACGGATTGCGCAGGCCGGTCACCTCGACCACCGCGTCCGCACCGAGGCGCAGCAGCGTGCCGGTCGGCAGGCCGAGCAGGTCTATGCCTTCCGTGGTGACGTTCTCCCCGAGCTGACCCGGCTCGAGCTCGTGGCCCGCCTCGGCCACCTCTTCGAACAGCTCCCGATGGATCAGGTGCACCTGCCGGAGGTTCGGCTGCGTCGGGTCCTGGGCCACCCGGGAACGGTGCTTGACCGTGACCCCCGCGTGGACGTCTCCCTCGACCCCCAGCCCTTCGAGGAGCGTGATGCTCTCGCGCGTGGGCTTGGTGAAGGAATAGACACCGTTGCTGCTGACCGACGCGACCTGCGCCGCCGTCCCCGTGTTCATGGATGGCCCCCCTGCCGCCGTCAGCGGCCGATCTGCTTCCTGGACATGCCCCGCAGCCTACGGCGCTGGGAGGAGTCCAACAGCAGGTAGGCGGCTGCCGGCACTCCGATCAGGACCAGCAGTCCCGCCCAGAACCCGACCGCCCAGAACAGCACGATGGCTGCCACTACTCCGGCAACCGCGACCTTTCCGCTCGTGGACATGTGCGGCACCTCTTTCTTCGTCGGCCACTACCCACCACAACGCGCGCTCCCGCCCCCGCGTTCCCGGCCTCGCGAACGGCCGTCGCCTTGACCCGGGTCACGGAGCCGCCGCGGACGGCGGGCGCCGGGCGTGGGTTACTCTCGGTCACCCCGTATTCGGTAGTCAAGCTTGAGGAATGCGTGCGCTCGACGATCTCCGGCCTCATCCACTGCTCCGCCGTCTTCCTCCCCGCCGAACCGGCCCGCGACGGCCGGATCGCCTTCTGACAGACGGGTTCGGTCCTGCCGGACGCAGCCGCCGGCGGTTCGGGGCTGGCGGGCGCGGGGCTGCGTGACGAAGGGCTGCCGGATGGGGGTCTGCGCCTCGACGGCCCCGGCACCACCACCAGCACCGCCGAGCGGCTCACCATCGTCACGCCCGACCTGCGCCGCACCACCGTGACGGCCCTCGTCGTACCCCTCGCCGAAGCGCTGCCGCTGCTCACCCGGGCCCGGGCCGCCGCCCCGGCCGGAGCTGTGCCCTTCTGGGGCGCCGCCGCCCTGCTGGCCCTCCGCTTCGCCGCGCGCGGGCTGCTGCTCCCCGGGCTGAGCCCCGCCGGGTACGACGCCTGGCGGCTCGGGCCGCTGGAGACCGCCGATCTGGAGGAGGTCCGGGAGCTGGCGGCCGCCATGCCGCCCGACGCGCACTGCGTACCGCCGGACTGGAGCCCCGCCCCCGGCGGCAGCCCTCCCGACGAGGTCCCCGACGCCGACGGGCCGACTCGGCTGCCCGCGCCGGAGCCGCTGCTGCGCGCCTTTCTCGACGCGGTCGCCGACACCCTGCCCCGGTCCCCCGCCGCGCCCGCCGCCACCGGTGGCTCCGCCTACGCCGCCCGCACGTCCCGGCTCCACCCCGAGCTGCGCGACTGGGCCGCCGAGGGTCGCCGCGGGGCACGACGCCGGAGTGCGCGTCTCGCTCCGGATCGAGCTCGACGCGGCCTGCGAACCCCCCGCCTTCCGGGCCGTCCCGCAGATGCACAGCCTGGCCGACGCCGCCCTCGTCGCGGACGCCGCCGAGGTCTGGGCCGGGTCCGGGCCGGCCGCGGCGGCGTTCCCGCCGCACGCCCGCCTGGACGCCCGCCTGGACGCCCTCCGGGCCCTGCGCCGCGCCGCCCGCCTCTGGCCGCCGCTCGCTCCGCTGCTCGGCGCGGCCGTCCCCGACGCCGTGGACCTCGCCGACGAGGAGGTCTCGGAGCTGCCCGGGGAGGCCGCCGGCGCCCTGGCCGCCGACGGGGTGCAGGTGCACTGGCCGCGCGGGCTCGCCCGTACGCTCACCGCCCGGGCCGTCGTGGGCCGCCCCACCGCCGGCTCCGCCTTCCCCGATCCGCTCGCCCCCGCCGCCGGCTCCCTCCCCGCTCCGCTCTCCCCCACCGCCGGCTCCGCCTTCCCCGATCGCTCGCCCCCGCCGCCGCGCACCCCCTCGGCTGGCGCTACTCCCTCGGTGGACAGGGCGATCTGACCCCCGGGGAGCTGGACCGGCTCGCCGAGGCGAAGCGCCCCCTGGTCCGGCTGCGCGACCAGTGGGTCCTGATCGACCCGGCCGAGGCCCGCCGGGCCCGGGCCCGCGCCCGCCAGGACCGCGAGATGACGGCCGCCGACGCGCTGGCCGCCGTACTGACCGGGTCTGCGGAGCTCGACGGCACGCGGTACGACGTAGAGGCCACGGGTCCGCTGGAACGCCTGCGCGCGCTCCTCGTCGCCGAACCGGGGCATGCCGATCCGCACGATGCCGAAGCGCAGGTTCCCGCCGCCCTCCGCGCCACCCTGCGCGACTACCAGCTGCGCGGTCTGCGCTGGCTCGCCCGGCTGACCGGGCTCGGCTTCGGCGCCTGTCTCGCCGACGACATGGGGCTGGGCAAGACCGTCACCCTGATCGCCCTCCACCTCCACCGGCAGGAGCGGGGGCACGAGGGGCCGACGCTGGTGGTCTGCCCGGCCTCGCTGCTGGGCAACTGGCAGCGGGAGATCGAGAAGTTCGCCCCGGGTACGCCGGTGCACCGCTTCCACGGCGCCGGCCGCGACCTGGAACAGCGGGGCGGAGCGGACGGCGGGTTCGTCCTCACCACGTACGGCACCATGCGCGTGGACGCAGCCCAACTCGCCTCCGTCAGCTGGGGAATGGTCGTCGCCGACGAGGCCCAGCACGTCAAGAACCCGCGCTCCGTGGCCGCCAGGGCCCTGCGCACCATCCCGGCGACCGCCCGGGTGGCCCTCACCGGGACCCCGGTCGAGAACGACCTGTCCGAGCTGTGGGCCGTCCTCGACTGGACCACGCCCGGCCTCCTCGGCCGCCCGGGAACCTTCCGCACCCGTTACGCCGAACCGGTCGAGAGCGGTCGCGACCCGCTGGCCGCGGCCCGACTGGGGTCGCTCGTGCGGCCGTTCCTGCTCCGCCGGAAGAAGTCCGACCCCGGGATCGCGCCCGAGCTGCCGCCCAAGACGGAGACCGACCACGCCGTCTCGCTGACCTTCGAACAGGCCGGGCTGTACGAGGCGGTCGTGCGCGAGACCCTCGCCGCGATCGCCGAGGCCGACGGCATGGAGCGGCGCGGCCTCGTGATCAAGCTGCTGACCTCGCTCAAGCAGATCTGCAACCACCCCGCGCAGTATGTGAAAGAACACGGCGCGAAGGGGAACGACCCGAGGGAGCACGACCCGAAGGAGCACGACTCCGGACAGGACACCGCCGCGGGCTCCGGAAAGCTCGAACCGCTCGACGAGCTGCTCGACACGATCGTCGCCGAGGGCGGCTCGGTGCTGGTCTTCACGCAGTACGTGGCGATGGCCCGGATCCTGGAGAAACACCTCGCGGCGCGCGGCATCGCGCACCAGCTGCTGCACGGCGGTACGCCGGTCGCCCGGCGCGAGGAGCTCGTGGACCGTTTCCAGGCGGGCGAGGTCCCGGTGTTCCTGCTCTCCCTCAAAGCGGCGGGCACCGGCCTGAACCTCACCCGGGCCGGCCACGTCATCCACTACGACCGCTGGTGGAACCCGGCCGTCGAGGAACAGGCCACCGACCGCGCCTACCGCATCGGCCAGACCCAGCCCGTCCAGGTCCACCGCATCATCGCGGAAGGCACCGTGGAGGACCGCATCGCCGAAATGCTGGAGGCCAAACGCGCCCTGGCCGACGCCGTACTGGCGGGCGGCGAGGCCGCGTTGACCGAGCTGACCGAGCTGACCGATATGGGGCTGGCCGCGCTCGTGGCGCTCCGCCCGACCACCGCCGGGGAGCGACGCGGATGAGCCCGGAACGCGCGCACGGCGCCCGTGCGAAGACCTTCCCCGCACTGCCGCCCCCACCGGCCGCGGCTTCGCCCGCACCTGGTGGGGCCATGCCTGGCTGCGCGCCCTGGAGGACAGCGCGCTCGACGGGGAGCAGGTCAAACAGGGCCGCCGGTACGCGCGTTCGGGCGCGGTGGGAGCCGTTTCGGTGCGTCCCGGCGGGCTGACGGCGGTGGTGCGGGACCGGGACGGGACGGCGCACCGGACCGACGTGCTGGTGCAGGAGTTCACCGCAGGGCAATGGGACCGGCTGCTCGGGCTGGCGGCCGCCGAGTCCGGGCACATCGCGGCGCTGCTGGACCGGGAAGTGCCGCCGGAGCTGGTGCGGGACGCGGCGGCGGCCGGGGTGGACTTGCTGCCCGGGATCGGGGACCTGGACCCGCGCTGCGACTGCGAGGAGTGGGACCACTGCCCGCACACGGCGGCGCTCTGCTACCAGGCGGCGCGGCTGCTGGACCGGGACCCCTTCGTGCTGTTGCTGCTGCGCGGGCGCTCCGAGGCCGATCTGGTGGACGAGCTGGAGGAGCGCAGCACGGCGCAAGCGCAGGCTCCGGAGGCCGTCGCCGACGCGGGGGTTCCCGCTTCCGAGGCGTACGCGGCGGCGGCCGCCCTGCCCCCGCCGCCCCCGCCCGCGCGGCTGCCCGGGGCGCCGGGCCAGCCGCCGACGCTGGACACGGAGACGGAGCCGCCGGGCCTGGACGTGGACGCGGTGGAGTTCCTCGCGCAGGCGGCCGCGACGCACGCGTACCGGCTGCTCGCGGAAGCGCTCGCTCCGGGCCATGCGGAGCGCGCCCCGCAGCCCGCGCCGACGACTGCCGAAGACGCCGTACGCCTCACGGCGGAGCCCGGCGACCTTCGGGTCCGCTCCCGGCTGGCGGCGGCTGCCGACAGGGACCGGGCCGACATGGACCGGGCCGTTCTCGCCTGGGGCTTCGGCGGGGCACGGGCCGTCGCGGTACTGGAGGAGGACTGGACCCCGGACCGGGCGGCCCTCACCCGGGCCCGCGCCGCCCTCGCCTCGGCCTGGCCGGAGGGGGCGGACCCCACCGCCGACCCCGCCACCGCCGCCCCGGTGCTCCGCCGGACCCGCGCCCGCTGGACGCAGCCGGGCGGCGACCGCCGGCTCCGCCTGGACCGGGACGGCCGCTGGTGGCCGTACCGCCGCGCGGCGGACCAGTGGCTCCCGGCGGGCCCGCCGTCCCCGGACCCGGCATCGGCGCTGTCGGCACTGGACCCGGAGTACTGATGCGGTGACCGGAAGGGTTCACCGGGTCACAGCAGGAGCCGGAGCAACAGCCGGAGCACCAGGGGGTCCACCCCGCCCGGCCCGGTCCCGGCGGGGGCCTGCGCCCCGTACCGATCGGAATCGCCCCGCACTGGCCGACGTACCGCTTGCCGGGGCGCCGGTGCGGGACGACGATGGGGGCGCTCCGGGTACCGAGGCACCACGGGAGGGTGACATGGACGGTCCTTCGGTGGCTCTGCCCGGTGGAGCCGATCCCGCCGCGCGGACTCGGGAACTCCGGCGGGCCCACGCCGCGTTCACCCAGGACGGGCGGGTCGAGGCCCCGGTGCGGGCGGTCATCGCGAGGTCCTGGCGGCGCTGCGCCCGGGCCCGGGTCAGCCCGGAGTGCGCGCCCCGGCTGGAGCTGGCCGGGGCGGAACTGCGGTCCTACCGGGAACAGCATCCGCTGGCCCCGGTGCTTCCGCTGTTCCGGGACCTGGTGGGTGCCTTCGCCTCGCACGGGGACCATCTGCTGGCGGTGTGCGATGCGCGGGGCAGCCTGCTCTGGGTCGAGGGCGAGTCCGCCACGATGCGGCGTGCGGAGGGCCTCGGCTTCGTGCCCGGCGCCCGCTGGGCGGAGACGGCGATGGGCACCAACGCCCCCGGTACGGCGGTGGCGGTCGGGGAGCCGGTCCAGGTCTTCGGTGCGGAGCACTTCAGCCGCCGGGTCCACCCCTGGACCTGTGCGGCGGCCCCGGTCCACGACCCGCGCACCGGGCGGCTGCTCGGCGCCGTCGACATCACCGGGGGCGACTGGCTGGCCCATCCGCACTCCCTCGCGTTCGTGCGGGCGGTCGCCTGCGCGGCGGAGGCCCGGCTGGCGCTGCTGGATCCGGCGCCACCGGCCGCCGGGGACTCCCTCACCGCGCTCGGCCGGGACGAGGCGCTGCTGAGCCTCGGCGGCCGCGAGTTCCGTCTCGGGCGCCGGCACAGCGAGATCATGGTCCTGCTCGCGCACCACCCCGAGGGGCTGTCGGGGGACGAGCTGGCGATCGCGCTGTACGAGGACGAGGCGGTGTCACCGGTGACACTGCGCGCGGAAATGTCACGGCTGCGGGGCTTGCTGGGAGCCGGCGCCCCGCTCTCGCGCCCCTACCGCACGGCCGCGCCGCTGGACTCCGATTTCACCGCCGTCGCCCGCCAGCTGGCCGGCGGCGCCGTCTCGGCGGCCCTGGCCCGCTACCCGGGACCGCTGCTGCCCGCGTCGGCGGCGCCCGGCGTCGTCCGGCTCCGGCGCCGCCTCGAGGACCAGGCGCGGGCCGCGGTGATCGCACGGGCCGACGCGGGGCTGCTCGCCGACTGGGTGTGCAGCCCATGGGGCGCGGAGGACGCCGAGGTCTGGCGGGCCCTGGTGGCGGCGCTCCCGCCTGCCGACCGGCCGGCCGCGCTGGCCCGCGTACGGGCCATCGACGCGGAACTCGGCGGGACAGGGTACGGCGCACCGCCACACGCCGGGGCACCGTACGAAGGACCGGCACACACCGGGGCACCGTACGAAGGACCGCCACACGCCGGGCTGCCGCACACCAGGCTGCTGCCACACACCGGACTGCCGCACGCTGGCCCGGCACACACCGGACTGCCACCCACCGGCCCGCCACACCTCGGGCTGCCGCACTCCGGCGCACAGGTCCCCGGGCCGCCGCACACCGGACGGGCACCTGACCGCGACCCCGGGCGCGACCCCGAACGCGACCCCGGGCACGCACCCGCCAGCGATACCGGCCGCGCACCCGACTCCGACCCCGGCTGTGCGCCCGACACCACGCCGCCGCTCCCGGGCCGTTCGCCGCGCGGCCGTGCAACGTACCGGCAACCTGCCCGCCCCTAGCCTCACCGCGAGCGCCGGCCGACGGCGGCCGGCGCCCGGCAAGGGGAGGACCACCATGGCCCGTTTCACCGCGCCCGGTACCGAGGGCGCGCTCATGTCGTACGCGTCGCGCTACGGCCACTTCATCGGCGGCGAACACGTCGAGCCCGCCCTGGGACGGTACTTCGCCAACCCCTCCCCCGTGACCGGTGAGACCTTCACCGAGGTCGCGCGCGGCACGGCCGAGGACGTCGAGCGCGCGCTGGACGCGGCGCACGCCGCCGCGCCCGCGTGGGGCCGTACCTCGATCACCGAGCGTTCCACGATCCTGCTGCGCATCGCGGACCGGATGGAACAGCACCTGGAGGCCCTCGCCGTCGCGGAGACCTGGGAGAACGGCAAGCCCGTCCGCGAGACGCTGGCCGCCGACATCCCGCTCGCCATCGACCAGTTCCGCTACTTCGCGGGCGCGCTGCGGGCCCAGGAGGGTTCCCTCAGCCAGATCGACGAGGACACGGTGGCCTACCACTTCCACGAGCCGCTGGGTGTGGTCGCCCAGATCATCCCGTGGAACTTCCCGATCCTGATGGCCGCGTGGAAGCTGGCCCCGGCCCTGGCGGCGGGCAACACGGTGGTGCTGAAGCCTGCCGAGCAGACCCCGGTGTCCGTGCACTACTTGATGAGCCTGATCGCGGACCTGCTGCCGCCGGGCGTGGTCAACATCGTCAACGGCTTCGGCGAGGAGGCGGGAAAGCCGCTCGCTTCCAGCCCGCGCGTGGCCAAGGTGGCCTTCACCGGGGAGACCTCGACCGGTCGGCTGATCATGCAGTACGCCGCGGAGCACCTCAAGCCGGTGACCCTGGAGCTGGGCGGCAAGAGCCCGAACCTCTTCTTCGACGACATCTGGACCACGGACGACGACCTCCGGGACAAGGCCCTGGAGGGCTTCACCATGTTCGCCCTCAACCAGGGCGAGGTGTGCACGAGCCCGTCGCGCGCCCTGATCGAGCGCGGCCGCTACGGCGACTTCCTCGACGCGGCCGTGGCACGTACCGAGCTGATCGTGCCGGGGCACCCGCTGGACACGGACACGATGATCGGCGCGCAGGCCTCGGCGGAGCAGCTGAGGAAGATCCTGGCGTACGTGGAGATCGGGCAGCAGGAGGGCGCGAAGATCCTGACGGGCGGACAGCGCGTCGAGCACGGCGGTGAACTGGCCGGCGGCTTCTACGTCCAGCCGACCGTCTTCGAGGGCGACAACCGGATGCGGATCTTCCAGGAGGAGATCTTCGGCCCGGTCGTCTCGGTGACCTCGTTCCAGGACTTCGACGACGCCGTCCGCATCGCGAACGACACGGCGTACGGCCTGGGCGCCGGCGTCTGGACCCGCGACATCAACACGGCCTACCGCGCGGGCCGCGCCATCCAGGCGGGCCGCGTCTGGACCAACTGCTACCACGCCTACCCCGCCCACGCGGCCTTCGGCGGCTACAAGCAGTCGGGCATCGGCCGGGAGACCCACAAGATGATGCTGGAGCACTACCAGCAGACGAAGAACCTTTATTGCAGCTATTCCCCGAAGGCAGTGGGGTTCTTCTAACATCCCAAGTCTGGCCGCCAACACGAAAATTGCTCACCAGAGTCAGCCCAGATACCGAATCTGATTCATCACGTTATGCAGTCGACTCGGCCGCTCGGCTCTCACCTGCGGACCAGTCACGGACCAGATTCCCGCCCAGGTGAGCCCGGCGGCAACCCTCTGACAGACGTGGTAGCAAGGTGTAGTGGAACGGTGCGGGTTCTCCAGCACGGAGCCACAGGCGTAGGTAAGCGCTTCGCCTATCGTCGCTTCCGCCACATGGCTCTCCACTGCTCCCCAAGACCATCGCGCTGGCGGCGGTCACCAGCGCTCCTGCGTCCACTCGCTGCGGAGAGAGGGGACGGATCACCCGGCGGACTGTCCGTGCCTGCACAAGGCGACTGTTGAGGAGGACCCAAACCAGGGCTCGTTGCTCGCGCTGAAGCACGAGAATCGTCGCATGGTTCGCTCGTTCTTCCACAGCCCTGTCTCCGACCGCGGCGATGCAGGGCGCCTGCGCAGCCAAGCAGCTGAGGTCAAGCACACCGCCGCTCCAAACTGCACGCATGTCGCACATGCACCTGGCTGCGCGCCGACGGGGGTCGTGATGTCCGAGGTGCCGCTGAACGCCGACACGGTCGGCCGGATGTGCTCCAGCTGCGCGCAACACGGCGGCTGGGGCCGTCCTGACAGCGGCCTCGGCTTGTTCCTCTCCGCACCACAGTGCGAGCCCGCGCGGGCGGAGGCCCGGCTCGCGCGGAGCGGCACCCCGCTGCGCCGTGTCGGGCAGCGGGAGGAGGTCGCTTCTGTAGTTGCCTTCCTCGCGTCCGAGGACTCCTCGTACGTCAGCGGCCAGACGCTGTACATCAACGGCGGGGCTCACTGAGCTCCGCGGCGTTGCTCGACGCGGTCGCCGCGAGTTGCCGTCTTCAGCGGGCGCCTGTCCGGTAGCGCCGTGGCAAGTGTTCAGCATCTGGCACGCCGTGGTGCTGTCCGTGTCTGTCGGCGCAGGCCACGATGTGCTGGGGATCTCAACCAGACAAAGTTCAGGCATATGCCGCCCCGGTGGGCCTGAGGAAGGCATGCTTGTAAGCCGCTACCAGGGGGTCGCGGCTCACAAGCGGGACGCCTGCGCATGGTCTACCAGAGGCGTTCGAGAGGGGTTGAGTGGTTTTCAAGGATGCAACGCGCGCAGGTGAAGCTGGGGCGGACGAGGGTCTGTTGCACGATGAGGGGTTGATCCGTCGGGCGAAGGCGCTGGCGTGCACGGCTCCCTTGCATGATCTGGATGCGAACAAAGGCCTACTGGAATGGGCGGACGCCAAGGCCTACCAAATGGCTGAGATTGCCCTGCACACGATCGATCAGGTCGCCATCGCGATGGACTTCGACACCGGTGCCAGCCGGCGGCATGTCCTTGGCAGGGTCCAGCGGTTCGTTGCCCGGCAGACGCCCGAACAGTCGCGTGAGGAGCACGCCCGGGTTGCGGGGTGGGTTCTGGACAGTCTGATCAATGTCGGTGACGTCGAGCGGGCGTTCCGACGTTCCTACGGCGCCGTGGACGCCGATGGCGTCTACCAGGTTCTGTCGTTCCCTTTCAAGCTGATCATGGAGCGGCGCGACAGTGCCGGCGTGCTGTATCTGCACGCCTCGCACGAGGCGTTGAACGTTCTGGTAGGCGCGCTGGACACGGATGTGGAGTCCGCGCAGGAGGCCGCCGAGGTCAAGCTGGCGAACCTGATCAGGCGCGGACGGCTCACCGACGCGAAGCAGGTGGCGGATCAGGCAAGGATCCGCACCATTCAGTACGGCGAGTTGATCAATGCGCAGTTGGAAGCAACCCGGCGCAACATCTTGCTGGTGGACTGGATGGAGGAGTTCCCAGCGGTGCTGGATGAGGCACTGGATCATGTCGAGGAGCGTGTGCGCGCGGAGCGGGCGATCGCCAGGAACATGGCCGAGGCCCGGGATGAGGCCGTGAACCCCGTGCGCAAGCGGCATGCAGCGGAGCTTGTCGAAATTGTGGAGGATTGCATCCGGCGCCATATTCGCCTGCAGGAAAGGCTGTTGGAAGCACGGAGTGAGTTCCGTGCAGAACAGGACCGCCAGCTGTTCTCCGTGAGACCCCGACGGGCGGCTTTCGATCTGTTCGGACAGCTGCTGCGTCCCGCTTTGGAACTGCCGGTGGCGGATGCGGTCGGAGCGGTGGACTGCTTCTTCAGCAAGTCGACTGGGTCTTCTGTTCAGGATCTTCCGTATCTGGCGACGCTGGTTCCTGCGCTGCTGCGGCCGGCGCCGGAGCCATCCCGGTTCGCTGGGCAGGTGGAGGAACCGGAGCTGGAGCTGCTGGAGGAGACGACGCGTTTCACTACCGAGCAGTGGAAGATGGCCGAACGGCTCCTGTACCTGCCGGGGGAGGTTCGCTCGCTGTCGAGTCTGTTGGAGGAGGCGGCCCGGCTCGATGAGGACCTGCCCTCGCTGGTAGCGCTGCTGGCGGTGCACGCCTTCAGTCCTGACGCCGGTGCCGCACGGCGGCGCGGACAGGCTCACGTCCGGCTGGCGATGCAGGCCGGCATCGCCCTGAACAGTGCCGGTTTCGCCGGGGACGACCTGTGGCTGACCACAGCACATCTGCCGTCCGCAACAAACGGCCCAGAGCAGGCAGACCGGTCGCACGGCAGGGGGCGGGACAGTGATCTCTTCAGCGGGTGAGTACGGCAAGGACGACGCCGAGGCGGCGACCCGGTTGATCGCATACGCGTTTCGCCCGCGGGTACTCCCGCACCGGGATGCCGAGTACGCGGCCTTGGTACGGCGCTTCGATGAGGAGCCGGCGTTCGAGGAGCTGGTGCGGCGCAGCGCGACGGGACTGGGACTGCAGGTTCTCGGGGTCACGATGCGAGCAGGGTCGGTGATCGTTCCGGTTCCCGGCTCGGTGTTCGAGACCCGTCTAGACAACTATGCGCGGCAGGTTCGGCAGAGTCACCACCGTGAGGCGGAACGGGTCCTGCACGGGATTGTGCATCTAGCAATCGCCGCGCTGTGTTTCCCGCGGCCCGAGGACCTGCTCGATGACAGCTATGTGGGGGCGGTGACACCAGCCGTGGTCGACAAGCATGTGCGGCATACCTGTCAGGAGCTGGCCAAGCGGTCGGCTGAGGCGGACGCAAACAGCGATGCGCCGGTGCAGGCACCGGAGCTCGAACGCGCATGGCGCGCTTATGCGCGCAGGTCGGAGGCGGGTGAGACAACCAGCGGGCAGGTGGCTCCCACGACTACGGAAGCGATCATCGGCCGGGCTCTGCGCTTCCTGGTGGACAAGGGGCTGCTTCACGAGAGCGAGAATCTGGAGCTGGCTTCGAAGGTCTATCGCACCACCGGCCGTTATCAATTGCAGGTGCGAGAGCTGGCTGCGGTCGAGGCTTACCGTGAACTGCTGCTTCTGGGGGTTGTGCCGCCCGCCGATTCAGCTGGATCTCTGCGGGTGACCAGCGACAGCGGCACCCTTTACTAGGCGGGGAGCAGGCACAATGTATGAACTGTCCCGTGTTCGCGTGTGCTCGGCCGGCCCCGCAGGCGCCCGGTTCCAGGATGTGATCCTGGACTTTTCCGGAGCAGGGCAGCCGGTCGCTGCCGTGCAGGAGAATCTGTTCGAGACGGCTGCTCAGGTGGTGCGCCCGTCGCCGGCAAGTGTGGTGTTCCTGGAGAACGGGGGCGGCAAGAGCGTTCTGCTGAAGTTGCTGTTCTCCGTAGTACTGCCGGGCCGACGCCAGGTGAAGGACGCCCCCGACCCGCGGCTACTGGAGGATTTCGTCCTGGCGCGGGACGTCTCCCACATTGCTCTGGAGTGGATGCATGCCACTACCGGGCGGCTGCTGGTTACGGCCAAGACGCTGTGCTGGAAGGACCAGGTCGTCTCGACGGTCGCAGAAAACCTCATCGAGCATTGGTACGCGTTCCACCCCTCCCCCACCCTCGGTCTGGACAGCCTTCCCATCGTCGAGCACGGCAAGTACCGGTCTTTGTCGTCCTACCGGGAGTGCGTGAAAGAGCTGGGGGCTCAGGACCAGCGACTGCAGTTGAGCTGGCCGAAGTCCCAAGAAGAATGGACCGACCTGCTGGACCACCTCGGGCTCGATCCTGAACTGTTCCGCTACCAGCGCGCCATGAACAAGGACGAGGGTGAGGCCGTTCATGCCTTCACTCTCGACTCCGACGGAGGCTTCGTCGATTTCCTCCTCAAGGCTGTGTACGACCACAAGAGCCTGAACGATCTGGCCTCTCTGGTCTCCACCTACGCCCACAAACTCGCCGGGCGCAAAGACCTGCTGCTGGAGCTCTCCTTCGTGGAGCAGGCTCTGACACTGCTCGAGCCGCTTATCGAAGCAACCGACGCGGTGAGTAAGGCCCGTACCCACACACACCGGACCGCCGAGGACATGGCGCGCTTCAACGGCCAGGTCCAAGCACGATTGCGCGTTGACACAGAGCGCCTGGCGCTTTTGCAGCGGCAGGAACAGAGCCGCTCGGTGCAGTTCACCCATGCGGCCGGCCTCACGCGCCGCTGGGCGGCGACGGTGGCAAGCCAGCGGCACAAGCTGGCACAGTTGCGATTCGCCAAGGCCAAGTCCGATGCCGAAGAAGCCGCTCGAGACAGGCAGGCAGCACAGGACCTGGTCAACGGGTGGGGTGCAGTCGGCCCGGTAGAGCGGCACCTGAACAAATCGGCAGCCGCCCGGGAGTTGGCCTTGCTGCTGCAGCAAGGCGATCTGGCCGCCGAGCCGGCGCTTCAGGCCCGGCAGCGGGCCGCCAGAGCACTCGCCCAAGGTCTGCTGGCTCTCAAGGAGCATGCGGAGAAGACGTCGGGAGCCCTGCGCGGCGACGTCCACACGCACCGGAAGGCCGAGAAGGATAGCCGGCGGGCGCGGGAAGAGGCGCTGAAGAACGCCGACCGGGCCGAGACTCGGGCTCGCGAGTTGCTGGAGCAGATCGGTGCCGTGCGCAACGACGCCGAGAAAGCCGTAGTGGACGGGCTGGTGTCCTCCATCGACGGCGTCCCCAGGGCCGCAGGGGAAGCCCTGCAGACCCGTGAGCACGCCGCAGACAAGATCAGCGCTCTGGAGCGCGAGGAGGAGAGCGTCGATCTCCAGCACACGCAGGCGCAGAAGCTTCTGTCCGCAGCCATCGGCGATGAGGCCACTGCGCGAGGGCGCAGTGAGCAGGCGCAGCAGCGTCTGGGGACTGCGGTCTCGCGTGCCTCAGCGCTCGAGGCCGAAGCTAGGGCGGTGGCCTTGCTGGGGTCGGCGGTGAGCTTGGAGGCGGACGCGCAGGTACTGCTGGAGCAGCTGGGTGCGGCCATCGTGCAAACGGAGAGGCGAAGGGTCACGCTGGAGGTCGAGCGGGCCCGTGATGCGTTGGCTCGGCTGGCGCTGAAGGACGGCCACCGGCTGCCGCCACCCCAGGTCGTGGGCGACGCCTGTCGGCTCCTGGCGCAGTCCGAGCCGCGGATCGATGCCTGGCCCGGATGGGAGTACATCGCGGAGTTCTCTACCGAACAGCGAGAGGAGATGATCGTTCGCGCACCGCATCTGGTCAGTGGAGTGCTGTTGAACTCGGCCGACGATCAGGACCGTGCCCGAGAGATTCTCGCCCGCGCGGCGCCGACGGCCTACTACGTCACCGTAAGCACAGTCGCGGCATTGTGGAAAGCGGAAGGACCAGCAGCGCAGGGGGTGCTGTTCACGCTGCCGTTCAATGCCGCGTTGTATGACGATGTGGCCGCCGAGGCCGAACACAAGACCGTCGAAGAACGCTGGGCGCGATCCGAGGAACAGCTGCAGCAACTGCAGGCAGCCCAGCAGCACGACGAGAAGCTGCGGCAGAGGATCGCCCAGTGGCGTGAGGACTACCCAGCTGGCGCCTTGGCAGACCTGCAGGAGGCGTGTGCGATCGCCGGCAAGACTCTGTCCGCAGCCGAGGGCGCCACTGCCGGGCATCGTCTGGTCATCCATGGTTTGGCTGAGCGCCGGGAGGAGATCCGCGGGGAACTGCGAGACACGCGGAAGGAACACGAGCGTTGGCAGGAGACGAGCCGCCGGTTGACCGGCCTCGGCGAGCGCCTGGCGCACATTCCCACATGGCGTGAGCAGATCACGGCCGCCCACGAGGAGCACGCAGAGCACCAGCAGCAGGCCATGGACGCCGAAGACAGCGCCGAGGAGCATCGTCAGACGGCCGAGGGATTGGACGCTGCGCTGCAGGAGCAGCGCCGGGCCGCCGACGAGGCGGCCCGGCAATGGGCCGAGCTGCCCGGAGCGCAGGAGATGCGGTTCGAAGGCAAGCCTCCGAGCGACCCGGTGCCGGTGCTACGGGAGGCTTATGAAAGGGCCCAGGTCAACTTCGACCAAGCCAACGTGCCTCAAGAGCTTCGCAACCGGCTCGACCGGGCGGAAGAGGACGCACGGGAGGCAGCAGTAGGGTATTCGGCGTTGCCACAGGCGGACCAGACCATTGCGCGTGAGTTGTTGCGGACGCCTGAGGCGCTGGACGAACGCAGCCGCGCCGAGGCACTCGAGCTCGCACGCCAGGCCCTTTCGGCGGCTGAGAAGAAAGACACGCGGGCCGCCGTGGAGCAGGGCAAGTGCGACAACGCCCTGAGCGGGCGGCTCAAGGAGCTCCGCGGCCTGACCGCCGACGGCACCGTCCCCATGCCGGCCGGCGACGCTGTGGACACCATCGACAGGGGCTCGCAGTCAGTGACGGAGGCGGAGAAGCAGCACGCCACGGCACGGGAGGCCGAGGCGGCTGCTCTCGGCCTGAAGACCGCCGCCGCCGAGGAGACATCGCGTGCCGAAGATGCGGCCAAGGCATTCGAGCAGCTCACCCAGACATTGGTGGACACAGCCGAAAATGCGGACGCCGACCCTTACGTCGGTGACGGTGATGCCGCCTGGACGGACTACCTGCGCTTGAGCAATGATGCCAAGCGGGCCAGGGAGAGCCTGAACCGCAGCGAGAAACTCCTGCGCGGCGCGGCGGAACAGATCAGACGGCACGCCGCCGCCGACCGGTACACACCCCTAACCATCCCTGTGCGGCAGCAGATCATCGAGTTGTCCGTCGAGCAGACCGCCGAGCAGGCGGCGGGCTGGCTCGCGGCGCTGCAGACTCGCGAGAGGAGCCTGCACGACGACATCAGCAAGGTGAACCAACACCGGCAGACCATCGTCGAACATCTGAAAGGGGAAAGCGACAAGGCTCTGTCCTTGCTGCGCTCAGCCCAGAAGCTGTCTCGGCTTCCGCAAAGCCTCAAGGACTGGGCCGGGCAGGAGTTCATCCACTTCGCCTTCCAGCCACAGCCCGACGAACTGCTCCTGCCTCGTCTGGGCGACCTTGCGGAAGAAGCTTCTGCCGGTCAGACGAGCGATGGCCGCAAGGTGGCCCGCGACGGGATGTCGCTGCTGCTGCGCGCGGTCCACACCGCCGTTCCTACCGGATTCAAAGTCCATGTGCTCAAGCCGGACAGGGCCGTGCGAACGGAGCGGGTGCGGGTATCGAAGGTCAAGAACGTCTTCTCCGGGGGCCAGCAGTTGACCGCGGCGATTCTGCTGTACTGCACGATGGCGGCGCTTCGCGCCAACCAGAGGGGCCGACAGAGGTCACCTCACTCCGGCGTGCTGTTCCTGGACAATCCCATCGGCCGAGCAAACGCCGACTACCTGCTGGACTTGCAACGCCAAGTGGCGCAGGCCCATGGAGTGCAGCTCGTCTACACCACCGGCCTGTACGACGAGAAGGCACTAGGCCAGTTCCCCCTGCTCGTCCGGCTGCGTAACGACGCCGACCTGCGCGCCGCGCGCAAGTATCTCGTCGTCGACGAGGTGTTCCGTCCGTACCTCGACGATCTGCCCCCTGAGGACGGGACCGGGCGGATCGAGAGTGCCAGAATCTTCCGGCGTGAGACATCAAGCGCCGCCTTCAGGGGAGACGATGGCACTTCAGCGTCGGGAGAATGATCTGATCACCGGGCTGCGGGAATGGGCTGCGACCCACGGCCGCAGCCGCTACAAGGCAGCGCTAATCCCTCTCGCCGACGTGTGGGAAGTCTTTCGCCGTGTGCCGAATCGCAACGTGGACGAGGCATTCGAGCCGGCGGTCCTGGCCGCTCTGCTGAACACGCTGGAGGCGCACGGTTTGATCGAGCAAGTCCAGCGGCGCACGCCGGAACAAGTGTCCCTGCCAGTCAAGGTTCGGCTTCTTGCACAGGCAGAACCTCCCGTTGTTCCGCCCATGCCCAGGTGGCACCCGGACCTAACCTGGCTGGCGTCGCACTGGACCTCTGCGACGGCGAAGCAGCGGCCGGCTTACGCGGCCATCGACAGGTGGCTCAAGAGTGGGCCCGACCTGTTCCGCATCCCTCTGCGGGAACGCGCGTTGGAAATCTTCGGGACGTTCGGGAACGAGGCCGACTTCCCTATGCCGGAGAAGACCCTCGACACTCTCACGTCAGGGCCTCTGTTCTCGGATCCCGGGCGGCTCGACGAACTTCTGCACACCTTCAGGCCGCCTCCACCTCTGATCACTGAGACGTTCCCTCTGGAGGAGGACGACAGTCACTACTGCCGCGTCGGGACCGGCGATGTGCTGTTCGTCGTGGAGAACTCGACCACGTGGTGGTCCCTTGTGGAGAGCCTGCCTGCTGGTCACCGGCTCGGCTACGTGGCGTGGGGGCTGGGCGGCACCTTTCGCGCATCCATCCGTGCCATCAAGGCAAAGCACGGCATCACCCAGATCAGGTACTTCGGCGACCTGGACACCAGCGGACTGCGAATCCCCCTGCGAGCCTCCGGCACTGCCCTCGAACTCGGCCTTCCGCCGGTACAGCCAGCGAAGCGCCTATATCAAGCACTTCAGTCGCTCGGACGGCCCCGCCCCGCTGCAGCCAAGGAAGCCTCTGTCAGCGCCGGGACCGCCGGCGAACTGGCCCAGTGGCTTCCCGTGGGATGCCAGGCGGGCGGCAGGCAACTGCTGCTAGACGGGAACCGGCTGGCACAGGAATGGGTAAGCTACCGGTACCTGCAGCGTTCCTCCGACTGGCATGACGACGTGCGCTGAAGCCCCTGACCCGAAGATGTCGTCACGGGCGGAGGGCCGCTGTCTGTAGGGGGCCGGGGAGGGTGCGCATCCCGCGCCACACAGGTGTGTACCTGCTGACGATGTCGGAGGACTGTCGCGTGCAGTTCATCGTCCAGTCCTACGGCAGCTGTCGGCGTACCTGCAATTTTCGGGTGTACCCCGCCAGCGGGGGTGCTCCGGCGACCGCCGCCCGGCACGGCCGCCCCAGCGGGTGGTCCCCGCGCGAGTGGGGGTGGTCCGTCGGGAAGGGTGCACCGGATTGATCCCCTCAGACGGTCCCCCGCCCAGGCAACCTCGCCCTTCGCTGGGCCGCGACATCCACTCGAGAGCCTTCGAGTGCTTCGCAGCAGCCGCTTGGCTGCCCGCTCCACGATCCAAGCCCTGGCGATACTCTCGTGGCGCGTTGGATCGAGGTGTGCTCCGTGGAGACCTCTCGGCCTGCCTCTCGTTTGTGTGCGGACTCGCCGCCGCTACGGGCAATCGGCCGGGGGGCCACTCTGTGCCGACCAAGATCCGGGCCATACGCGGACCAGCCGCCTGCAGCTTGACGGAATCGTGGCCGTTTCCGCTGGTAGCGGCCATGCGAGGCGTGTACCACCAGCAGACGAAGAACCTTTTGTGCAGCTATTCCCCGAAGGCGCTTGGATTCTTCTAGAGCGCCAAGTCTAGCTCCCGGAAGGGGAATTACCCTCCTGAAGTCAGCTCCGGAGCGTCACCCACCAACACGGGGCCATCACGCTAAGCGTGGAAAGGGAGCCGCTCAGTCGCGCCTCCCGGACCGGTCACGGACCAGACTCCCGCCCGGAGCGAGGCAGGCGACAACCTCTTGGCCCGCCAGAGGCGGTCGGGCTCTTGGGCCGTCAGGAGCAAGACCTCCTCCACGTCCAGCTCGGAGGCGGGCTCGCCAGGGGCGGAGTCCTTGGGGCTCCCTGTCGCGATTTCCGGATGGCGGGGTGTGAGACGGGCGCGGCGGTGGGTCGGGGGGCCTGTTCCCAGGAGTGCCCTACCCCCTCTGGTGTGGCCTTCCACGGACGCGGTGCGGGGGCGAGTCTCCTGGTGAGGATCGTCGACCGGAACGGTCGACAGGACGAGGAGGTGGCACGGTCATGGCGTTGTTGGGTTCGTACGTCACGCTCGGCCGTTCGGGGCTGCGGGTGAGTCCGCTGGCGCTGGGCGCGATGACGTTCGACGACGGGAGTTGGGGGTCGCCGCAGGAGGAGTCCTTCGCGATCATCGACCGCTATCTGGAGGTGGGCGGGAACTTCATCGACACCGCCAACCAGTACAACGGCGGGGCGTCGGAGGAGACGCTCGGGGCGTACTTCGCGGGGCGGCCCGGGGTCCGCGACCGTGTGGTGCTGGCCACCAAGTTCGGCGGGACCATGGACCCTCCCAATCCGAACGCGGGCGGTGCCGGGCGCAAGGCCGTACTCGCGCAACTGGATGCGTCGCTGCGGCGGCTGCGCACCGACTACGTGGACCTGTACTGGATGCACGTGTGGGACCGGCACACTCCCCTGGAGGAGACGCTGTCGACCCTGAACGACCTGGTCCGCGCGGGCAAGGTCCGCGCCATCGGGCTGTCGAACACGCCCGCCTGGTGGGTGGCCCAGGCCGCGACGACCGCCCGGCTGCGGGGCTGGGAATCCGTGGCCGCGCTCCAGGTGGAGTACTCGCTGCTGGCCCGTACCGTGGAGGGCGAACAGTTCGGCGCCGCCCGTGCGTTCGGGCTGGGCATCACCCCCTGGAGCCCGCTCGCCTCCGGAGTCCTGTCGGGAAAGTACTCCCGCACCCGCACCACCGCCCCGGGCTCCGGGCGGGCCGGCTACGCGGCCCCGCTGCTGACCGAGGACACGTTCGTACTCCTGGACGTGCTGGAACGGATCGCACAGGACCTGGGTACGACGGTCGCGGCCGTCGCCCTGGCGTGGGTGCGCCAGCAGGACCCCGTCACCTCGGTGCTGGTCGGAGCTCGGACCCTCGACCAGCTGGAGAACAACCTGGCATCGGCGGCCGTGACCCTGGACCCTTCCCAACTCGCCGAGCTGAGCGCACTGACCACGCCGGAACTGAACTATCCGCACCCGTTCACCGAAGGGGTCGGGATCGGCTTCCTGCAAGGTGACGCCACGGTCAACGGCGTCACGTCAGTGGCGTTCCGCCGGTCCTGATGCGAGCACCGCCATCGAGGAGCCGAGGAGGGCGAGGGCGTCGGCGTCCGCGCCGCCCGGCTCGGCAGTGCCGATCAAGAGGTGCTGACCGGGCGTGCTCTGGACGTCGAAGGACTGGTACGTGAGGGTGAACCGGCCCACCGCGGGGTGGTTGAAGGTCTTGGGCCTGAGGCCGAATGAACTGACGCCGTGACTGCGCCACATCTGCTCGAACTCGTCGCTGCTGCTGCGCAGTTCCTTGATCGTGGCGGTCATCCGGGAATCGTCCGGATGGTGTCCCACAGCCAGGCGCAGGGCTTCGACCGAGCATTTCGCCACGCTCTGCCAGTCCGCGTAGAGCTCGCGGGCCGCGGGGTCCAGGAAGAGGGAACGCAGTACTCGGCGGCGGTCGGCGAGTGGCGAGAGGAGGGCATCGGCCAGGGCATTGGCCGCGAGCACTTCGAGGCGGCGGTTGATGACGTACGCGACCGCGGCGGGGAAGGACTCCATGAGCTGGAGCAGAGCCGGGTCCACTTCGTCCGACTCGTCGGCGGCCTCGGCCGCCGGCAGGAGGCCGGCGAGGCGGTAGGCGTGCCAGTGGGCGTCGGTGTTCAGGCGGAGTGCCCGGGAGATGGCGTCGATGACCTGGCCGGAGGGGTTGCGTTCGCGCCCCTGCTCGAGCCGCGTGTAGTAGTCGGCGCTGACACCGGCCAGCACGGCCACTTCCTCGCGCCGGAGTCCCGCGACCCTGCGGTGCCCGTAGGTCGGAAGGCCCACTTCTGCGGGCTTCAGACGGGAGCGCCGCGCTTGCAGGAATTCGCCGAGTTCGTACCCGCTCATGACTCGATCGTACGCGGCGCCTTCCTGGGAGTGGCGCACCCAGGAAGCTCCGCCCTGTCTGCCCCGGGCAATCACCTGCAGGATCGGAGCCTGGGTGGACGAGCACCCGGTCCGGCCTCCACCGGCTTCATCGAAGGGGTTCTCATGACCGTCCCGTCCGTTTCTGCAGGCAAGGTCGTACTGATCACCGGGGCGAGCAGCGGTATCGGTGAGGCGACGGCCCGGCGGCTGGCCGCGTCGGGGCACCGGGTGATGCTGGGAGCCCGACGTACGGACCGTATCGCCGCCCTGGCCGAGGACATCCGCAGCAGCGGCGGGCAGGCCGACCGCCAGGAACTGGACGTGACCAGCCTGGACAGCATGCGGGCCTTCGCGCAGGCCGCGCACAGCCGGTACGGCCGCATCGACGTCCTGGTGAACAACGCCGGCGTGATGCCGCTGTCTCCGCTGGCCGCCCTGAAGGTCGACGAGTGGAACCGCATGATCGACGTGAACGTGCGCGGCGTCCTGCACGGCATCGCCTCGGTGATTCCTCTCATGCGTGCGCAGGGCTCCGGCCACATCGTGAACATCGCCTCCGTCTCGGGGCACCGCGTCGACCCGACAGCGGCCGTCTACAGCGCGACCAAGTTCGCGGTCCGGGCCCTGTCCGAGGGTCTGCGACAGGAGAGCCGCGACTTGCGGGTGACCGTGATCAGCCCCGGGCTGACCAGGAGCGAGCTGGCCGAGGGCATCACCGACACGGCGGTGCGCGAGGCCACCAGGGACATGCTGAAGATCGCGATGCCGGCTGACGCCATCGGCGCGGCGATCGACTACGCGATCAGCCAGCCCGTTGAGGTCGATGTCAGCGAGATCGTCGTACGACCCACCGCCCAGGGCTGAGCCGACTGAGCCGGCGGACCGCAGAGACACGTCGTACGGAGACACGCCATGGTGACGAAACAGCAGGTCGAAACGTGGGTCGAGGGCTACGTGCGGGCCTGGACCTCCAACAGCCGCAAGGACATCGCAGCCCTCTTCACCCCGGAGGCCGAGTATCACGAGTGGCCGTACGAGACGGACTGGGTCGGCCGCGAGGCGATCGTCGAGGGGTGGCGCGGCCGGGCCGGATGGCAGGAAGGGGGCTGGGAATTCGAGTGGTCCCTCCTCACGATCAACGGGGACACCGCGGCCATCGAAGGCACCGGGCGCTACACGGAGCTCGGGACCTTCGCCAACCTGTGGACCGTCACCTTCGACAGCCACGGCAAGTGCGCGGTGTTCCGCATGTGGAACAACGAGGTCTGATGCCCACCGCGCCCCACGTGCCGACTGCCACGCCACGCCAAACGGAAACGTACGTTTGCGTTACACCCCCTCCAGTGCTAGCTTCACAGTGAAACGAAAACGCTCGTTTCTCTTTGATGTGACGGGTCTCCTGCGGATATCGCGGGGAACCCCGCACGACGAGGAGGCATCATGCCTGCGTCGCCCATCACCACTCCCGCCCCCCTCCCACCGCACACGGACGTTCTGATCGTCGGCGCCGGTCCCGTAGGGCTGACCCTGGCCGCGAGCCTGCGGCAGCTGGGCGTGGACCACGTCCTCATCGACCGCGACACCGGCGTACAGACCGGCAGCAGAGCGGCGGCTCTCCAGCCCCGCTCCCTCGAATACCTGGACCGGATCGGCGTGGCCGAACACCTCGTCGCGGCCGGTGAGCGGGGGCGCGGGTTCCGCGTCCACGACCGGCAGCACACTCTGCTGCACGCCTCCTACGGCGATCTGGACACGCCCTACCCGTACGTCCTGCTCGCCTCCCAGCAGACGACGGAGGAGCACCTGCTCCGACGCCTGGGGAAACTGGGCGGCCGGGTACACCGCGGCCACAGGTTCCTCGGCTTCACGCCCGACTTTCCCGGGGTCACCGCCGTGATCGCCGATCCGGAAGGCTCGTTGCGATCGGTCTCCGCGCGCTATCTGGTGGGCTGCGACGGTCTGCACAGCGCCGTGCGCACAGCTGCCGCGATCGGCTTTCCCGGAGAGGCACCGGAGCAGTTGTTCGCCCTGGCCGACGTCCACCTGGACGCCGGTGCGAGCGGCCTCGGGGAGGACGACACCACCTTCATCCTCTCCTCCGCCGGGATGCTGCTCCTCTCTCCGCTCGCCGGCGGGCAGCACCGCATCGTGACTCCCGCCGCGCCGGGGTCGGCCGCACCCCGCGCCGTGGACATCGAGCGGCTGATCTCCGAACGCGGGCCGACGGAAGCACAGATCCGGGTGACTTCGGTGCTGAACGCCTCCACGTACCGCGTTCAGGAGCGGGTCGCCGAGCGGTTCCGGGCCGGTCCGGTCTTCCTCGCCGGGGACGCCGCGCACACCCACAGCCCGGCCGGCGGCCAGGGCATGAACACCGGCATCCAGGACGCCGGGAACCTGGCCTGGAAGCTGCACGCCGTCCTCACCGGCGCGGCCCCCGCCGAACTGCTGGACAGCTATCACGACGAGCGACACCCGGTCGCATCCGAACTGGTCGCCTTCACCAGCCAGTTCGCCAAGATCGCCACCCTGCGCGACCCGGCCGCCGGGCAGCGCCGCAACGACCTCCTCGCCGCAGCCGCGGCCACATCGGGGATCGCCGGCTGGGTCGCCACCAAACTCGCCCAGCTCGACATCAGTTACGCGCGGGAACCCGACCGCGACTCCCCGCGCGTGGGAGACCGGATCTCGCCCCTGACCGTCCGGCAAGCGGACCTGCGCTGGACGCTGGCCCTGCCCGGCCGGGGCGAACCGAAGGGCGGGCGGCAGTGGGACACCGTCCTGTCCGTGTGCCACGTACCGGGACTGCGAACTCCCCTGCTGGTGCGCCCCGACGGCTACCTCGCCGCGCACGGAGTACCGGCCGAACCGGCCCAGGTTCTCAGCCGGCTGGCCCAACACCTGCCACTGCCACTGCCCGTGCCCGTTCCGTCCACCCGATGACCCGGCTGTTCAAAGGAGACAAGGACATGTCGACTTCTGCTTCCGCCCCCACCCTCATCCGCAACGCCGCCGTCTTCGACGGCACCGAGCTCCACGCGCCCCAGGACGTCCTCATCGACGGTCCCGTGATCGTCGCCGTCGGCCCCGCCCTCGGCACACCGGCCGGAGCAACCGTCGTCGACGGCAGCGGCCGCACCCTGCTGCCCGGACTGATCGACGCCCACACCCACACGACCGACACCGAACAGCTGCGGCGGGCACTCCTCTTCGGGATCACCACCGAACTCGACATGGGCGGTACGCCCTCGGTCGCCCGCGCGGTACGGGAGGCCGCCCGCGAGCGCGACGACCTGGCCGACCTGCGCATCGCGACCACCGGAGCCACCGCCCCCGGCGGCCACCCGAGCCAGTTGGTCGAACTCGCCCTGATGGCCCCCTTCCCCACTGTCACCGGCCCCGAGGACGCCGACGCCTTCGTCGCGGCACGGATCGCCGACGGGGCGGACCACCTCAAGATCTTCATCGAGGACGGCTCCGCGATCGGGACGCCGATGCCCGTCATGTCCCCCGAGACGATCCGCGCGTTGGTGCGGGCCGCACACGAGCGCGGGCTGCGCACCGCAGCCCACACCCTCACCCGCCGCTCGGCCCGCCTCGCGATCGATTGCGGCGTCGACGGCCTCGCCCACGCCCCCGCCGACGGGCCCTCCGACGACGCCCTCGTGGAAGACGCCGCGGCCCGGGGTGTGTTCGTGATCCCCACCCTGGCCTCACTGACCGGCATGACCGACAGCCCGGCCGAGTACGCCCTCATCGACGACCCGCGGTTGCGGCCCTACGCCGACCCCCAGTGGGTCAAGGAGATCGAGCGCATGCGGACCGACGGCCCGGGCGAGGTGCGGGTGGGACCGGTCTCGGTCGACGCCCGGTACGCGGCCGACGTCGCACTGCGGATGTTCCGGGCCGGGGTGCCCCTGCTGGCCGGGACCGACGGTACGGGCGGCGCGGGCCACCCCACCACGCACGGCATCAGCTACCACGGAGAGCTGGCCCTCCTCGTCGCGGCCGGACTCACCCCGGCCCAGGCCCTCACGGCCGCAACCGCCGCACCCGCCGACGCCTTCGGCCTGCACGACCGGGGTCGCGTCGCCGCCGGGCTGCGTGCCGACCTCCTGCTGGTCGAGGGCAACCCCCTCACCGACATCACCGCGGTACGGGACATCGCCGGCCTGTGGCGGCGCGGCGTCCCCGTCAACCGCAAGGCCGCGCTCCTCGCAGACGGGCTGGTCTGACCATGAGCACCCTGACGACCACATCGAAGGCCCCGGCACACCAGGGCCTCCACCACCTCAAGCTGTGCGTCAGCGACCTGGAGCGCAGCGCCCGCTGGTACGGCGCCGTGCTGGGCGCAGGCCGGGTAAGCGAACTGGACCACCACCGCCCCGACGGCACCCTGTTCTCCCTCGTCCTCGACGTCCCCCACCTGCCCTGCCGGTTGGAGCTGCGCCTGGACCCGGCGACAGCCCGCGCCCTGGACGGGAACGAACTCCTCACCCTGGCCGTCGAGGACCGCGCCGCCGTGGACGAATGGATCGCGCACCTGGACGGCCTGGGGGTCCGCCACTCACCGCCGGTCGTCGCGCTGGTGGGCTGGGTGCTGGTCGTACCCGATCCGGACGGGCTGCGCCTGCGGCTCTACACGACTGAACCCCACGGGCTCGATCGGTCGCGCATCGAGTACGACTCCCCCTGGCTGAGCACCGGACCCACCGATGGCACGGCCAAGGGAGCGGGGACCGTGTGCGCCGTCGCCCGGCTGCGGGCCCTGCCTGACGGTGTTGCCGTGGTGGCATCTCTGCTGGAGGCCCTGGCACGCGCCACCCGCCAGGAGGAGGGCTGCCTCGCCTACCGCGTGCACCGCGCCCAGGACGCCCCGGGCACTTTCGTGGTCTACGAGGAGTGGTCCGACGGTCCCGCGCTGGCCGCGCACCGGAACACCGCGCACATGACGGCGTTCCGCGAGGCTGCGGGCGGCCTCGTCGACGGACTCCCCGAGACGGAACTGCTGAACCCCTGCCCTTGAGCCGGGCCCGGCACCGCGTGCCGGTGGGGCGTCCCGCGCAGGGACGCCCCACCGGCGCGTCAGCTGGTCCAGGAGGCCGAGCCGAGGGAGGACAGGCCCGCGATGAGGTGCTCGGCGGACACGGGTGCCACCAGGTGTCGGCCGACGAGGAGCCCCGGCATGAGGGTCATCAGCACCGTCGCGATCCCCCGGGGATCGCCGTCCGCGGGGACCTGGCCCTCCTCGCACCAGCGCCGGGCCAGCTCCTCCAGCTGACCGTGCACGCCGAGGTAGAAGGCCCGGGTGCGTTCCTCCAGGCCCGGCCTGCGCAGGGCCTCCCCCCACGACTGGATGGCGATCCGCGTGAGGTCGTACTCCGACCGGGCGTCCCGGTCCCGGACCTCACCCACCATCGCAGCGACCACCTGCGCCGGTGACGCCGTGGGGCTCTGGGCCAGCAGACCGTCGAACAAGCTCCGCACGAGGGTCATCGCCTCGTCCGCGGCGGCGTCGATGAGGTCGTCCTTGCTCCGGAAGTACCGGTAGACGGCGCTCGAGGACATGCCGGTCGCGGCGATCACGTCGTCCATGGACGTGGCGTGGAAACCGTTGGCGGAGAAGCAGGTCCAGGCACTGGTGAGGATGTGACGGCGCCGCTCTTCCCGGCGCTCGTCCGTCAGGCGAGGCATCCCCCCACCCTAAACGAGAACGATGGTTTCCCTTCCAGGCGTGCGAGGGAGCGAACCCGCGGCGGCCACCTGAGCGGCCCCGCGTCAGGGGCCCATCGTGTGAACAGCCGGCCGATCGGAAGCTTGAAGCCGAGTTCCTGCCGCTGGTCGGCGTCCGGACCTCAGCCGGTCAGCAGCTCGTGGAGCCCTTCGACCTGTTCCCGGAAGCGGGCCACGTTGGCCACGCCTCGAAGTGGTCGAAGGCGGGGCGCCAGCCATGGATGCAGACCTCGCCGAGCCGGCCGGTGGACCCCTGCCGGAAGAGGAAGCCGTCATCGCGGGCAGGAACTTCAGGATCAGCGTGATGTTGACGTGGACGGTCCCCTCCAGCCGCGGCAGCCCGGGCAGGTCGCGTGCGACCCAGTTCAAGTGGGTTTCGGCTTGTAAGCCCTTGGCGTCGATGGCGTCCCAGAGGAGGGTGACGACCTGCTCCGCTTCCGTGGTCACCTTCGTCTTGGACATGGCCGTGAAGAGGATGTAGCGGCGGTCGCCCTCGTGCGCGGACCGCATGTAGTCGACGGCGCGGTTCGTGAACATCTTCATGGCGAGCAGACGGAGGTAGGCGTCGCTGAAGATCCGCCGGATGTGCGGGAAGTCGGTGACGCGCCGCCCGTAGAGCAGGCGGGTGCGCGCGTGGTTGAGGGACTCGTGGAAGGCGCGCTCGCAGGCGCCGATCCCCGCGGTGCCGAGGTTGAACTTGCCGATGTTGACGGTGTTCAGGGCGACGTCGAGGGCCGGCTTGCCGGTGTGCAGGATGCAGGATGCAGGTCCGTCGCGTAGATGTCGGCTCCGTGGGTCTTCTCCGACAGGGCGAAGGCGGCCGAGTGGCCCTGCTTGAGGAGTTCGACCGTACGGCGGTGGGCTGTCGTGTCGCCGCTCTGCCAGACGGGGGCCAGGCCCAGCATGGTCACGCGCCAGGTGTACCAGCCGTTGATGCCGCAGAAGGCGAGGACCTCGTTGAAGGCGGTGTTGCGGGCGGCGTCCCAGCGCCCGTCGCCTCCGTCGGCGGCCGAAGGGATCAGGCAGTGCGCGAAGATGCCCTGTTCTCCGGCGAAGGCGAGGAACTCGGCGAACCACGATGCGCAGCTCTTGACCAGCCGTTTCTTGCCGCGTCCTTCGAACCAGTCGATCACGACCCTCAGTAGCCGTCGGGTCTCCGGGTCGAACTCGGCGGGATCGTGGATCAGCGTGTTGAAGATCACCGGCTGGAGCAGGTGAGACCACCTGTTTCCTTGCATGGCCGGAGCCCCCGGCCGTTCTGGACTCTCACGCACCCTTTGCGGACGTTCGAACATTCACGCCTGCCACCCCTCCCACCTACGGTGATGAGGCAGGACATCGGCAACCCAACTCGGGGATTCACAGGCAGGAGTGGTGATGATGCGCAAGCAACTGATCGCAACCGCAATCCCCGCGCTGTTCGTGGCCGGCGGCCTGGCGGCGGCGCCGAGCAGCTTCGCCGTGCCGTCCGCCTCACCGGCCGCCACCACGCACGTCGCGTCGACCGGCCGGACCTCCCACCCCACGTCCCTCGAGACCTACGTACCGCTCATCTACTCCAGGGCCTGCCACTGACCCTGGCCCTTGCCAGGCCAGGCCAGGCAGTGGCGGGTCTCGCCCGACCCTCCTTGGACACCTTCCGGGGAGGGCCGCCGCTCGGACGCCGACAGCACTACCCCGTCCGGGTGGAACGTGGCACAACCCGGGAATCTGCCCATGAGCACGACCTCCTGACGCTGAGACACCAGTCGCACGGCCGACGGCGGCGGCCTTTCGGGGCACGGCCCCGCCGGGGGAAGCACCCCTGCCACTCATCGTGACGGGTGATCGACAGCAGGTGAATGCTTGCCGCGGGCCGCCGTGTACAGCCACCACTTCCGCTGCGCCGCCCGCTTCCGGGTGGGCCGGGTCTTCCTGGCCGGCGACGCCGCACACGCGATGCCGCCCTGGATCGGCCAGGGCATGGCCGCCGGGGTGCGCGACGTGGCCAACCTGTGCTGGAAGCTGGACGCCGTGCTGAGCGGACAGCTGCCCGAGCCGGTCCTGGACAGTTACGAGGCCGATCGCAAGCCGCACGTCAAGGAGGTCACCAGGCGAGCGGTGTTCGTCGGCCGGATCATCACGGAGCGGCGGCGCCCGGTCACCTGGCTGCGGGATGCCGTACTCCCGGTCCTCAACGGCGTGCCGGGCTTGGCCAGTGGCTGCAGGACTCGCACTGGATTCCCGTCGCCCGCTACGACACCGGGCTCCAGGCCCGCCCCCGTTCCCGCGCATCCGGCTGCCAGATCCCGCAGCCACACGTGACCGCACCCGACGGGGCGGTCATGCGCCTGGACGAAGCTCTCGACGGCGGCTGGCTGCTGCTGCACGCGCGGACCGCCGCCGCGCAGCCCCAGTGGGACGTCCCCTCCCTCACGGTCACACCCACCGGATCCCGACCGGCGGAAGGCACCCTCGTCGACAGCGACGGCGTTCTGCTGCCCTGGCTCGACCGACAGCGCGCGGCCACCCTCGCCCTGCGGCCCGACGCCTACGTCTACGCCGCCGCCCCGGCGGGCGCCCGCCTCCCGCCGCCACCCCCGGCTTCGCCCCCGCACCGCGCACGGCCGCCACGACCCGTTCTGCGGGGTGACGCGGCATCGGCAATTCGCGCTGGTCAGCCGTGGTACGGCCCGGCACGAGCACTGCATGGTCGCCTGTGGCCTGGTGCGACGGTCCGCATGGTGGTGGGCGTTGGAGCATCGGCAATGGGTGTCTCACCACCAGCTCCTGACGTCCTCGACGGCCCCGAGGCATGCTTCGGATATTGAGGGCGAGAGGCGCGCAAGGGGTTCGGCGGCTGCGGCGAGAACGACGAGGACAGCCTCGCGCGACGATCGGTCAATCGCCGTGCGCAACAGGGAGATCGTGTCGGCCGCCGGGCGGTCGGGGCGCAGTTCACAGGCCCTGCGGATGATCGCCGCGGGTGCCTTTCCGTCTTCCGCCGGCGCGCTCGCCATTGCCTGCCGGAGGAGTTCTTCGGGGAGCGCGGCCGCGAGTGGGGGGAGTCCTTTGGCCACCCACCAGTCCGTGTCCTGCCCGAGGATGACCTCCAGTGCCTTCGGGACGAGAGCCTGCGGCAGTTCGGGATGACCGAGCTCGAGCCACCACGCGACGATCGAATCCGGCCATGTCAGGGCGGTGGCCATCTGGTCTGCGGGAAGCGCGGCTCCCGCTTCGGCCAGGAACCATCGCTTCGTGTCGTAGTCCGCCGCCGCCACGACGGAGAGGGCCTCGGCATACACGGCAGGAGCGGCGTCTGAGCTCATACGGCCGGCGAGAGCCACCAGAGCCAGGGCCTGCTCATAGGGAGAGGTGATGGCGCGAGCCGCACCAACCGCGCGGTGAAAGTCGGCGTCCTCCAGGTGAGGTGCCACGAACTCCAGCAAACGGTGCGTGCCGCGTTCCGGGGAGCCGCAGGCGAGTTCCAGTCCCGCCTTGGCAACCGACTGCCGCAGGGTGTGCGGTAGGCCAGTACCGATGGCCAGTAGGCATCCGATTCGTTCCGCGGGATCGCCGACTGATTCACAGAGCGACGTGATGCGGGACTGGAGTACGGCCGGGACGAAAGGAGCCCAGTCGCGCAGCAGCTCCGGATCGGGCGGCCCGGCCTCTTCTGCGAGGACGGTGGTGAGAACCCGCAAGGCCAAGTCCTCGGGGAGGTGGGGCAGGAGCACATTGACAGCTGCATGCCTGGAGTCCGCTTCCTCGAGAGCCAGCGCCGCTTCCACGGCAACTGCCATCAGGTCCCTCGGCAGCCACGGGGCCAGGGCATCGAGGGAATCGGCAGCATCTTCGTCCTCGGAGGCCAGGGCTACGTCAAGTGCCGATCGCAGCCAGACTTCGGGGAGTTGTGCGGCTATCGCTTCCAGCCCGCGGGCTCGTTCCGTTGCTTCGGGAATCCGGCGAACGATGTCCAGCGCGTCTGCAAAGACGCTCTCCTGGGCTTCGGGCTGTTGAGCGGCCAGCGAGACGAGCGCCGCGGCGAGGTGCCGGTCGTCCGGAAGGCTGCGAACGAGATCAAGGGCCTCCGCGACCTCTTCGTCATCCAGGTAGGGCGTCATCAGGCCGACCAAGTGGCCGCGCATGGCAGCGTCTGTGGTGTTGGCCAGCAGATCCAGAACCTCGCGCACCAAGAGGGGTAGAAGGTCGTCGGGGGCTTCCTCCATGACATCGATCCAGCGGGAGGCTTGGCCCCAGTCCGGGGGCAAGTCCCGGATCATGGCGTAGGTCTCCGTACGGACCTGCGCTCGCTCTTCGTCCCGGAGGTGTTCGACAAGTGCGCAGAAGGCACTGATGCGGGCGTGCCCTGATGGGCACTCGCGTGCTGCAGCCAGTACCTGTGCGATGAGGGGAGCCTCCAGGTGCGGGGCGAGGTCGGGCAGGACTTGCCCGAGGTATCCCCTCGGAACGGAGTCGATTGTGACCCGGACCAGTTCCGCCAGACGGCTGGATGACAGGTTGTCCGCAAGACCGTCGAGGACCCAGACGCTGGTGACATCGAACGGCACCATGTGGGCATCTGCGAGCACTTCAGTGGTGACGGCATCCCTTTGCTCTCCTGTGAGGTAGGGCAGGAGTTGCACCTTCCACCGGATGCGCCTTTCGTCCTTGGGCGTTGCTTCGGCGGCGTTCAGCACTTCTGCGACCGCGTCGGTCCGGGCGTCCGGGTCGAGGAACGGGAGCAGTTGCAGGAGCATCCATGTGGGTTGATGCGGATCATCGGTCGCAGACAGCCCTTCCAGTACTTCGCGCACTGGACCCTTCCTCGCATCAGGTGACAGAAACGGGATCAGTTCGAGGAAATTCCGGAGGCGGGACTCTCCTTTGGGCAAGGACTCGATCGCTGCCCGCGCCACCTCGACTTCGTCCGGTTGCGCGCGGTCGCCCCGCCAGAAGACCGCACCTGTCAGCGACCCCGCGCCCGCGGGATCGCCACGCCGCGAGCGGCACTCCGCGGTCACTTCTTGGAGGACTTGCAGGGACATCTGCTCCGGGAGGTGGGGACGCAGGTCCAGGAGGATTCGCGGACGAACCATCGAATCGATCAGACGGCGCGCATGATCGAGCGCACGAGCGGGTGTCCAGTGCCCGGACTCCACGAGTTCCAGGGCGAGTTCGGGCGGGAAGCTGTCGGCGAGGCTGCCCATGCACGACCGCATGAGTGCGTACCTCGCTTCCAGGGCCCAGGAGCAAGGGGGGATTCCGCCGGCCAGTTCCCCGTCGGTGGCGGCCTCGGCGTCCCTTCGTGCCAACGCCAGGTCTTCCAGGTACTCGTCGAGGCCGTCGGTGTGGTCGTGGGCGGCGAACCACACATTGGACCGCCCCTCACCCGGCCCGTGCCGCTCGATGCGCAGCAATGAATGAACGTCCTCGCCGCGCCCGGCACGGATCAGATGGTGCGTCAGGTGTCGCAGGGCGAAAGCGCTGTCCTGGCCGGCCAGGGACGGGTCTGCCGCGAGATACGGAAGGCCTTCGTCCAGACCTCCGTAGATGTCGAGGTACACATCGGCGATGCGGCTGTGCGCTGATCGACGCCCCCTGCGCAGGCCTTCCGCGCGTGCCATCCAGTGGTCCGGGTGACCATCGACGGCCGGGGGCAGCCCACCCCCGAAGAACTCCCGCGCGCTGGCGTGGTAAATGGCGTACACGCGCTCGGCCGCGGCATCGACGGTGAGGAACGGGCGCAGCCACCGATCGCACCAGAGGTGTACGGCGCGGGCTTCCTTGACGCCTGCCAGGCGCCGGATGTGGTCCGCGGTCGCCGGTTCACGAAGAGCGGCCAGGACGGCGACCAGCGGAGCGCCCACTTGCAGCCAGCTGTCCTGCGCCTCCCAACGCACCATTTGTGACGCGTAGTAGTGCGGCAGTCCGGCCTCGAGGGTGTCGATGTCGACTGGGTGGCGCAGCCCGATGCGTACTTCGTCGAGCACATAGCGGAGGTACACCCATACGCCCGCGCATTGATGCGCCAGAGCGCGGGTGAAGGCCTCGCCCGTGACGTCGGCCGCAGCGAGCGCCGCGGACAACTTCTCCTCGGTCACGGCGATTTGCAGGTACTCAAGGATGTCCGCCTGGTTGCGCGGGTCGTCAACGTCCAGGCGGAGCGTCACCGTGTTCGAGTCGGTGGGCCCCAACGGGTGACCGGTGCGGTAGGTGCCCAGGACGAAGACGCCGTTGGGGAGGAGCGCCTGAATGCCCCAGGGGAGCTCGTGCCCCTCCTGTTCCGCTTCGTCGAGTCCGTCCAGGACGAGGATGAGTGCTTCCCCGGCCTTGCCGGCCGCGGTGGCCGCTGCGGTGAGGACTGCCTCGAAGCCCTCCGGCGAGTGGGCCCACTCGGGCAGCATGCCTCCGGGGGCGAAGTCTGCAAGCCCGTAGGCCTCGATGAGCTGGCCGGCCAGATTGCGCAGTGCCACCCGCGTCGTCGTGCCGCCGGCGAGCCGCGCGAAGTGCGCCACGTATCCGCGTCGTGACACCAGGTGGGCAGCGAGCGCTGTTTTGCCCACGCCCGCGTCACCCTCGATCCAGATGAACCCGCAACGGTGACGGGCGCGGAAGGCGTCGATCCGATCGATGAGCCAGGTTCGTCCCCGGAACGTGTCGACGCCGACGTCCGCGAAGACCGTGCTCGGGTCTTTGACGGCCACTGCCATGGGGACTGCGCCAACAGAGAAGACGGGGTTGGTGAGGACCGACCCGTGAACGGTGCCGGCGACTGCCACGGAGTTCTCACCCGTGGCAGAGACACGGCCGCTCACGGCTGGAGGGGCCCGCTGCTCTCGACATCGGTCGTGATGTCGCCCTCTACTTCACCTTCCGCCGCGATCGCCCCGGGAGCCGCAGCCGCCACGCCGTCGCCGGGAGGCGCTGGTGGAGCGTCTTGCGCCGCGTCCCGTACTCGTGTGGACACAGCTCCGCCGACACGGCCCCTCACAGCGACGGAACCGGCACCCGAGGCGGTCACAGGCGGCCCGCCCCCGGCACTCAACCATGTTTGGAGCACTACCCCCAGGGCCAGCAGCACTCCCCAGAAGACCCACCATTTCGGGGACGGGGTATCGGTCACGACGTTCGTCACGAGGGCACTCAGTGCGGCGACCACCACGGATCCGGCTGCCGCCCACGCCCGCGCCTTCATCGCTCCGCTCACGACGGTCACTCTCCTGCCGCTCGATGGACCCCTCGCCCATTGTTCCGCCGCTGCCCCCACCGGGCCGGTCTTTGGCTCAACTCGTCCCACTGCCATGTGCGTGCCCGACTGGCCGAGGGGCGACGCCTTCCGGCCCTCCTGTGCCGAAGCCGCTGTGCGGTTCCGGTCAAGTGGGTTACGGGCGCCGGGCGGTCCTACGGCTCCGCTTCGAGGTGCCCGGCCGCGCATTCTTGTGCGTGTCCCCAAGGAAGAAGCCGGCGCGGATCCGCACGACCTCCTCCTGATCCTCCAGCGGGCGGACGGGACGAATCGGCGACGCCTCCGCCCGGGTGCTCGGGATGCTGCACGCGCGCATCGCCCGCTTCCGCAGCCTCGAAGGCGGACTGCACGCCGCCGAGGGCACCGTCCTGGACCGGCATCTCCGCGACGCCCTGCACACGGTGATGCGCGGCCCTTACGACTGGGCGCCGCGATCCGGGCGGTACGGCACCGGGTCACTGTGATCACAGGCCAGTTCGAGGAGGGTGAGGAGTTCGGGCGTGTCGATGAGCTGGGCGCGGGAGGGGAAGACCTTGTCGAGCAGGACGCGGTGTACTTCCGGGTCCGGGTCGGTGACGCCGTCGGAGAGGAGGTAGATCTTGTAGTCGCGGTCGGCTGCGTCGAGGACGGTGGACAGGACGACTCCGCTGGTGGTGACGCCGGTGACGATCAGGGTGTCGATGCCGCGTTCGCGCAGTTGCCGGTCGAGATCGGTGGTGGACATGGCTCCGAAGCGGAGTTTGCGGACCACGATGTCGCCGTCCTGCGGGGCCAGTCGGTCGGTGATGGCCGCGGCTTCGTCCTCGGGGCGGATCCGGTGGTTCCGGGCCGCCATGGTGAAGGACGCGTTGGTGTCGGGTACGGCGTCCCATTCGGCATCGGTGAGGCCGATGTGGACGTACGCGACGGTGATGTTCCGGGCGCGGACGGCGCCGGTCACCGTATGCATGCGGTCCAGCAGGGCTTCGGCTTCGTCCTTGTCCAGGATGGGGAGGATGCCGTTCTGGTAGTCGAGGACGAGCAGCGCGGTGCGGGTGGGGGGGAGTGCGGTGGTGGTGGGGGTGGTCATGGGGTGTTCTCCATGTCGGCGGTGGCGGCCGGCCGGTGGGGGATTTCGGCGGGCCCTTCGGTGAGGGTTGCGGCCGGGGTTTCGAGCGTGCGGTCCAGTGCGGTCAGCGCGAGGACGGCTGCCGCGGCGGCGATCAGGACGAGGCCGATGGTGTGCAGGCCCCTGTCGGTGGCGCCGTGTTTGAAGACGGCGCCGGTGATGGTGGCCGAGGCGATGGGCCCGAGGTAGGTGAAGGTGCGCATCAGTCCGGCGGCGGTGCCGATCTGATCGGGCGGGGCCTGGAGGTAGAGGGCGGTCTGGTTGGCCACCGAGGTGGTGCCCATGACCACTCCGTAGATCAGCGTGACGGCCAGGATCGCCAGGACCGGGCTGTGGTTCCCCAGCAGCACGATCGTGATCGAGCCGGCCAGCAGGGCGAGGCCGGCGGTGCGGAGCGGACCCCGGACCAGGTTGCGCTTGGCCAGGGGGCGGGCCAGCAGGGCGGAGAGCACGCCCATCGGCAGCAGCATCAGGCCGGCCTGCCCGGCGGACATGCCTCGTCCGTCCTGCATCCACTGGACGAGTCCGTACATCACCGTGTAGGCGCCCAGGGCGGTCAGTGCGACCCGTAGGTAGGTGCGGGTCAGGGCGCCGTTCTCGCGCAGCGCACGGAGATCGACGAACGGGGTGGGGTGGCGCAGTTCCCACCACGCCAGCACGGCCGCCAGCGCGGCTGCCACGGCGAGCACGGGCCGGTCGAGGTGGGGCAGGCCGTTGATCAGGGCGGCCATCGTGCCGCCGAAGAGGGCGATGCCCACGAAGTCGAGGCGGGCGGCCACGGTGCGCAGATCGCGCCGTTCGACGGGGGCCGGATCGCGGGGAACGTGGAGGAGCGCCGTGAGCAGGGTGACCGCGGTGACCGGGATGTTGATCAGGAAGGCCCAGTGCCAGCCGAGCGCGCCGACCAGCAAGCCGCCCAACGGTGGTCCCACCGCGGCGATCGACATTCCGGCCAGGGAGATTCCGCCGAGCACGCCGCCGGGCGGACCACTCATCCCGGCGGCGCCGGCGCGGCGGCTGATGGAGACCATGGCCGCCGGGTATCCGGCCGAGGTGCCGATGCCGATCAGGACACGGGCCACCGTCAGCATGCCGAGGCTCTGGCCGAAGCCGCCGATCAGCCCGCCGGCCAGGACCAGCAGGACGCCCGCCAGGAAGACCCGGCGGGGCCCGAACTCCTCGGCCAGCTTGCCCGCGGTGGGCTGGGCGATCGCACTGGCCAGGTACAGGCACGAGACCAGTACGGCGGTGGAGCCGACCGGGACGTGCAGGTCGGTCGCGATGGGCACCAGCGCGGTCGCGATGATCGAGCTGTTGATCGGGTTCAGGGCCGTGCCGAGGTACAGCGGCGTGGTGAACCGCCACCCGAAGGCGTCCTCCCCGTCCGTCCGGGCCTTCCCGGCTCGGGACTGCCCGGAGATCGTCATGTCCGCCGGCCGCCCTTGCCGTCGAGGTCGGCGGCGGCGAACCGCTCCAGCAACGCGATGGCCCGCTCCAGGTCCGCGCGCTCGCCGGGCGGCACCAGCCGGTCGACGGCCTGCTCGAGGAAGGACTCCCCGGCCGTGGTGAACGAGGTGAGCAGCCGGGTACCGGCTTCCGTGCAGTGGATCAGGGTCTTGCGACCGTCCGCCGGATCGCGCTCCTTGCCCACCAGCCCTTCGGCCTCCAGCACGCCGAGCGTCTGCGCGATCGCCTGAGGGCTCACGTGCTGCAACTTCGCCAGCTCGGCCGCGGTCACGGTGGCCTGCGTGGCCACGCTCTGCAGCACGGCCACCTGGGAGACGGACAGGCCGGTCCCGTACAGACCCGCCTCTTCCCGCAGTCGCGAACGCAGCCGGGTGATCGCCACGCCCAAACGATGGGCCATTGCGGAGGTTTGGGGTGATTCGGATGTTTCAGCCATATCTGCACCCTAGCAGGTAGGCAAGTAGCTTGCTTAAGTTCCTTGTGTACTTCTACGCGCCGCCCTCGACTCGTTACGCTGCGTACACATCTCCGGCGGAGGGCTCGGGCTCAGGCTTCGGCAGCCGGGAGGGCGTACAGCCCGGGGAGGTTGACGACGATCGCCTCCTGCGTGCTGCGGGCGATGACGACCACGGCCTCCTCGGCGGGATCCGGGTTCTCCTCCCGGTGGGGCACGAACGGCGGGACGAAGACGTAGTCGCCGGGCGAGGTGCGCAGCCGCACTTCCTCCGCCGGTTCGCTCGTGTCGTCCAGGAAGACGAACTCGGGGTGTCCGCTGACCACGTAGATGGCGGTCTCGGACTCTCCGTGGTGGTGGTCGGAGGAGGCGGTCGAGGGGGCCACGTGGGTCTGGCCCATCCACAGCTTCTCGGAGCCGACGGTCTTGCCGCTGACGGCCGCGAACCTGCGCATGCCGCCGCTCTGGGCGGTGCCGCCGTCCAGGGAGTCGGCGCGCACGTGGTGCAGGCGGTTGCGCAGCGGCGCCGTCGGGCGGTCCGGTGCGTCGGGAAGGTGCGGGTGGAAGCCTTCACCGGGAATCGTCAGCGGCTCGCTCATGGCCGGGACGCTAGAGGGGCGCCGGAAAGGATGTCAAGAGGTGTCCTTTGCCGTTCACCTGCGGCAACGTTCCCGCAATGCGCAGTGCGGAGCGGCTGAAGCCCTTCGGTGGACCGGCGTGTCGGGCATGATGGGCGCATGCATATCTCCGCGAAGGCGGACTACGCCACGCGCGCGCTCCTGGAGCTCGCAAGTGAGCCGAGCCGCCCGCTGACCTGCGAGGCCATCGCCTCCTCGCAGCAGATCCCGTTCCGGTTCCTGAAGTCCGTGGTGGGCGAACTGCGGAAGGCCGGACTTGTGCGCAGCCAGCGCGGCTGCGAGGGGGGCTACTGGCTCGGCCGGCCCGCCGGCGAGATCAGCCTGCTGGACGTGGCGCGCGCGGTGGACGGCGAGTTGATCTCGCTGCGCGGCGAGCCGCTGGCCGGGCTCGCCTACCCCGGCCCCGCGGCGGGGCTGCCCGAGGTGTGGCGGCGGGTCGAGGCGGACGCGGCGGCGGTGCTGGGCCGGGCGACGCTGGCCTCGCTGATGCCGGTGGGAGCGGCCGGACGGCTGGCCCGCGAGGGCGCCGCGTGACCACCCCGCCGGGCCCACCGGATCCGCGCGGCGTGCCGACGCCGGGCGAAGTGCCGACGCCGGGCGGTGCGCCGACGCAGGGCGGTGCGCCGACGTCACACGGCGCGCCGACTTCACAGGGCGCGCCGACTTCACAGGGCGCGCCGACTTCAGACAGCGTGCCGACTTCACACCGTGCGCCGACTTCACACGGCGTGCCTGTGTCACCGCCGGAGCTCGAAGTCGTCGAGTACACCGACCCGTTGTGCCCCTGGGCGTGGGGCTCGGAGCCGGTCTTCCGCCGGCTGCGGACGGCCCTGGACGGCCGGGTCCGCTGGCGGCGGGTGTTCTGCATCCTCTTCGACGCGGATGATGACCCGCCTCCCGACCCGGCGGCGGAGACGGCCTGGTACGCGCGCTACGTCGAGGACATCACCGCCCATACGCGGGCTCCCCGCGCCGTGCGGCTCGAACGGGTGGCGGCCAGTTCGTGGCCCGCCTCGCTCGTCGCCAAGGCGGCGCAGCGGCAGGGCGCCGACGTGGCCGAACGGGTGCTGCGGCGGCTGCGGGAGAGCGTCTTCGTGCTCGGGGAGCCGGCGGACACCGTCGAGCTGGCGCTGGCCTGCGCGGCGGGTGTGCCGGGCCTGGATCCGGCGCGGCTATCGGTGGACGCCGCGTGCGCCGAGGTGCTCCGGCAGGTGCGCGCCGACCATGCCGAGGCGCGCCGTCCGGTCCCCGAAGTGCGGTCCGTACGGGGCGGATCGCCGCATCCCGGGGCGGCCAAGGAGACCGGCGGCGGGCACCGGTACGCCCTTCCGACGCTGCTGTTCCGCACCGCCGCGCAGTACCGAGCGGTGCCCGGCTGGCGGCCGTTCGAGGAGTACGCCGCGGCCGTGGCGGAACTGGCACCGGGGCTGCCGGTGGACGGTGGACCGCCGTCCCCGGCGCAGGCGTTGGAGCGCCACCGCAGCCTGACCGACCCCGAGCGGCGGATGCTGGCGGACGGCCCCTGGCCGCCCGCGCGGGCTGTCCGGGTGGACACCGGCAACGGTCCCCTGTGGCTGCACCCGGACGAGGCCGCGGTGCGTCCGGCTGCCCGGCACGGCACTTCTTCGGCGCGCTGACACGCCTGTGACCTGCGGCGGGACCGTCCCGCCCAATGAGACACCAATTGGTGTCCATTGACAGCCGCCAACGACTGCCCCCAGGATGTGCCCCATGCTTACGACGCACCCCGGTGTGGTGTGCCGCTACGTGGACCTGCGGCGCACCTCCAGCGCCCTCTGTCGCTGACCGACCGCCGCTCCCGGCCCACGGGCCCCTGACCGCTCCCGGCGGTCCCGGCCGTCCGCGCTCCTGCCGAGCCGCGTCCCCTTCCTGCCGGAGCCCGCGCTCCGCGCCCCGCCGTACCCCCCTCCCTCCGCTTCCCCGGCCCGCGTTGGCGGCCCTGCCGGCGCCGTCCGCCGGCATCACGGGGTAGCCGCCCGCGCCCCGGAGCCGCGACTCCCTGCCCGTCGGCCATCCCGCCGCCCTGCCGTCCCGCCGTCCCGCCGTCCCGCCTTCGACCGCCCCGCCTTCGGCCTTCCCGCCGCCGGCCGCGTGCGGCCACCCGGCCACGCCTCCCCGGCTGCCCCTCCGCTGCCCTCCCCTCCCCTGCCCTGCCCAGGCCGGGACCAAGTCATAGGAAAGACAGACATGTCCGCACGCCTCACGCCCCGCAGCTCCAGACTGGACCTCCCGCCGGTGCGCCGCAGCCCCCGGCCGCGCCTCGCCGTGCTCGCCACCGCCCTCGTCGCCGTACTCACCCCCGCCCTCAGCGCCTGCGCCACGGACGCCGCCTCGGCCGGCAGCGGGGGCGCGGGCGGCAACGGCACGCTGAAGTGGACCTCCTCGTACTTCCCGGCCCACTGGGACCCGGTCGTCTCCGGCAGTGGCGCCCAGTTCCGTGAACTCGCCCTGGTGTACGCCTCGTTGACCCGTACCGACGAGAACGGCAAGGCCGTCCCCGACCTCGCCGAGAAGTGGGAGTACAACGACAAGGGCGACCAGGTCACCTTCCACCTGCGCCCCGGCCTGAAGTTCAGCGACGGCGAGCCGCTCGACGGCGCGGCCGTCAAGGACGCCGTCGAACGGGCCAAGAAGCAGAAGAACTCGGCCCTCTTCGGAGACCTGACCTCGATCCAGTCGGTGGACGCCAGCGGCCTGGACGCGGTGCTCCACCTCACCCAGGTCGACTACCAGATCCCGCAACTGCTCGGTCAGCGCGTCCTGCAGATCGCCAGCCCCAAGGCGGCCGCCGCCCCCGAGAAGCTGGACCAGAACCCGGTCGGCGCCGGGCCGTTCACCATCACCCAGCTGGTCCCGGGCACCAAGGCGGTCCTGAAGAAGAACCCGGCGTACTGGGACGCGAAGAACATCCACATCGACAACGTGGAGCTCACCTCGGCCCCCGACGCCTCCACCGTGGTCAACGGCCTGCAGACCGGGGTCTACAACTTCGCCGACATCAGGCCCAGTCAGGCGGACGCGGCCAAGAAGGCCGGCCTGGACGTCTTCGTGCAGCCGGGCTTCAACGCCTCGAACATCAGCCTCAACATCAACAAGGCGCCGTTCGACGACGAGAAGGTCGTCGACGCCGTGCGCTACGCGGTCAACAGGCAGGAGTTCGTCGACAAACTCACCTTCGGCTACGGCTCGGTGACCAACCAGCCGTTCCCCAAGGGGTACGTCGCCTACGACCCGGAGTCCGAGAACACCCACCCGTACGACCCGGCGAAGGCGCAGCAGCTCCTCGCCGAGGCGGGCCACAAGCCCGGGGACATCAAGCTCAACCTGGTCATCCCCGCCGAGGACCCGCAGGCCGAGATCGTCCAGTCGCAGCTGGCCAAGGTCGGCATCACCGTCACCATCAAGATCGACAAGAACTGGTCCACCCCTTTCTTCGCCAAGGACCTGGCCTTCTCGCTGTACGGGACCACCGGCCGCGACTCCGCCGCGCAGACGCTCACCGCCCACTTCGGCCCCAACGGCCCGCTCAACCTCAGCTCGCCCTACGAGCCGGCCGGTTTCGAGGCCGCCATCGCGAAGGTCCGCCAGACCCCGCTGGACGCGCCCGACTACTCCAAGGTGCTGCAGGCGGCGACCCGGGCCGGTCTGGAGAGCAGGGCGCTGGTCTTCACGTACTCCTCGCCGAACCTCATCGCCAAGAACAAGTCGATCTCCGGCCTGCCCAAGAACCCGGCCCACATCGACTGGACCGGCGTCACCATCTCCGGCAACTGACCCCCGTCCACGACAGATTGGAGGCAACCCCGTGACCACGACCGCACTCCCCGCCGCGGCCGCCCGCCGTCGCGGGGTCGCCCCGACCCGGGTGCGGCACGCGGCGGTGCGCGTCGCGGCCGCCCTCGCCCGGTCGGCCGCGATCTTCGTACCCGTCTTCCTGGTCGCGACCTTCGTGACGTTCTCGCTTCGGTCGATGAGCGGGCTCAGCCCGGCCCGGATCCAGCTGGGCGAGGACGCCACCCCCGAGGCGATCCACCGGGTGGAGGCCCAATGGGGCCTGGACACGCCCTTCCTGGTCCAGTACTGGGACTGGTTCAGCGGCGTCCTGCACGGCCGGCTCGGCACCAGCTGGGCCAACGGTGCCGACATCTCCACCCTCATCGGCCTCGGTCTGGGGGTGAGCCTCTCCATCGCCACGTTCGCCCTCCTCATCGGCGTCGTGGCCGGCTTCCTCCTCGGCACCGCGGCGGCACTGCGCCGCACCACGTGGATCGACCGTGCGATCACCGGCTTCGTCACGCTGATCTCGGTGATGCCGGCCTTCGTCGTCGGCATCGTGCTGGTGGCGGTCCTCGCGGTCGGACTGAACTGGTTCCCCTCCGCCGGGTACGTGCCCGCCGGACAGGGGATCGGGCCGTGGCTCGCGCACATCACCCTCCCGGCCGTCGCGCTGAGCTTCGACGTCGTCGCCGACGTCGCCCGCCAGCTGCGCGGAAGTCTGGTCGCCGCCTACCGCGAGAACTACGTCACGGGCGCGCTGGTGCGGGGGCTGGGCCCGCGCCGGATCTTCTTCGGGCACGTGCTGCGCAACGGCCTCGGACCGGTGCTCGCCACCCTGGGCCTGAAGTTCCCCGCCCTGGTAGGCGCCTCCGTCGTCACGGAGTGGATCTTCGGCCTGCAGGGCTTCGGCCGGTTCGCCAACGACGCCGCCCAGGCCGGCGACGTACCCGCCGTGCAGGGAGTCCTCGTGGTGTCGATCGTCCTGGTCGTCACCTTCAACCTGATCGTCAACCTGGTGCTGGCCCGCGTCACGCCGGCCGCCGGGCGGGGGTTGTGACCATGGTGCGCCGCGTTCTCGCGCTCACGTCCGGACGGACCGCCGTCGCCATCCTCACCCTGGTCCTGCTGCTCGCCCTCCTCGGCCCGCTGCTCGCCCCGCAGGATCCGCTGGCCACCGGCGAGCACCCGCTCGCCTCCGCCTCGGGCGCGCACTGGCTGGGCACCGACTACCTCGGCCGGGACGTGCTGAGCCGCCTCCTGGACGGCTCCCGCATCAGCGTGCTCGGCTCCCTCGAGGTCGCCCTGACGGCGCTGGCCGTCGGCGCGGTCCCCGGGATCCTGTCCGTGTACCTCGGTCGGGGCTTCGAGTGGCTCACCCTGCGGCTGGCCGACACGCTCGTCGCGCTGCCGTACCTGCTCTTCGCCGTCGCCGTGATCGCCCTGCTCGGCAACGGCCTCACCCAGGCCATGCTGGTCACCGGCACCCTGGTCTCGCCCCTCTTCTACCGGGTGGCCCGCGCCGCCACCCTCTCCGTGGCCCGCTCGCAGTACGTGGAGGCGGCGCTCATCTCCGGCGCCTCGATCGGCTGGGTCGTGCGCCGGCACGTCTGGGCCAAGGTGCTCCCCCCGATCGCGGTCGCGCTCGCCCAGACCACCGGAGTCGGCTTCATCATCGTCTCCAGCCTCACCTTCCTCGGCATCGGCATCCAGCCCCCGGCGCCCACCTGGGGCGGCCTGCTCGCCTCGGACCTGGGCTACCTCAGCCACCAGCCCTGGGCCCCCCTCGCACCCGCCCTGCTGATCATGGTCACCGTCTGGGCCGCCAATCTGCTCGCGGACACGATCCGCGACGTCTCCGGAGAGGCGGGCCACGCCCTGGCCAACAGCCGCAGGGCCCGCGCCAACCGGCTCAAGAACTCCGACCCCGACCCCGTACCCGCCGGAGGCACGCCATGACGACGCTGTCCCACGCAACCGTCCCCGGACCCCTCCCGGGCGGCACCCGCGGTGAACCGGCCGCTCCCGGCGGCCCCGCGGCCCCACCGGTGCTCTCGGTCCGCGACGTGCACATCACCGATCACGTCACCGGGCGCGAGATCGTCCACGGGGTGAGCTTCGACCTCGTCCCCGGCCGGACGGTCGGCATCGTCGGCGAGTCCGGCAGCGGCAAGACCCTGACCTGCCGGGCCGCGCTCGGCATCCTGCCCCCGCACTTCGAGGTGACCGCCGGATCGGTCGAGATCGCCGGTACGGACATCGCCTCGCTGACGCCCCGCCAGTGGACCGCCCTGCGCGGAGCCACGATCAGCGCGGTCTTCCAGGACCCCGCCTCCTACCTGAACCCCTCGATCCGCGTGGGTCCGCAGATCGCCGAGGTGCTGCGGGTCAAGAAGGGGCTGAAGCGGCGGGAGGCACGCGGACGGACGATCGAGCTCCTGCGGGCGGTGCACCTGCGCGATCCGGAACTGGTCTACGGGCAGTACGCGTACGAACTCTCCGGCGGCATGCTGCAGCGGGTCCTGATCGCCGCCGCGATCTGCGCGGACCCGGAGATCCTCATCGCCGACGAGGCCACGACCGCCCTCGACGTCACCGTCCAGGCCGAGATCCTCGACCTCCTCGCCGACCTGCGCGAGAGCGCCGGACTGGCCCTCGTGGTCGTCTCCCACGACCTGGCCGTCGTGGCCCAGCTGTGCGACGAGGTCCTGGTGATGCGCCGGGGCCACGTCGTGGAGCAGGGCCCGACGCTGACGGTGCTCCACCAGCCGCGGCACGAGTACACCCGGCTGCTCATCGCCGAGCACGAGCAGTACGGCCTCGACCGGTTCCTCGTAGCCCAGGAGGCCTCGTGACCGCCGCACCCGCACCCGGAGCCCCCGGCGCGGCCTCGCCGGTGGGGCCGGTCCTCGAGGTCACCGGTCTCGAGGTGCACTACGGTCCGCGCCGCCGCCGCCAACGCGCCCTGGCCGGGGTGTCGCTGAGCGTCGCCCCCGGCGAGACCCTCGGCATCATCGGCGAGACCGGCTCGGGCAAGTCCACCCTCGCCCGCGCCGTCCTGGGCCTCGTGCGCCCCTCGGCGGGCTCGATCCGCGTCGCCGGCGAGGAGGTGAGCGGGCACGACCACCGCCAGTGGCGGAACCTGCGCCGCCGCGGCATCGTCCAGTACGTCTTCCAGGACCCCCTGCACAGTCTCGACCCGGACCTCACCGTCGCGGAGTCCCTGGCCGAGCCGCTGCTCGTACGGGGCGTCGCGCCCGGGGAGGCCGCGACCCGGGTCCGCTCGTTCCTCGCCCGCGTCCACCTCTCCGAGGAGCTGCTCGGCCGGCTGCCCGGAGAGCTGTCCGGCGGTCAGCGCCAGCGCGTGGCGGTGGCCCGCGCCCTGGTCACCGACCCGCGGCTGGTCATCCTCGACGAGCCGGTCAGCGCCCTGGACTCCGCCAACCGGGTCCAGGTCCTGGAGATCCTCAAGGAACTGCGCGCGGCCGGGGTGGCGCTCGTGTTCATCTCCCACGACCTGGGCTCCGTCGCCGGGACCGCCGACCGCATCGCGGTCCTCTACCGGGGCGAGCTCGTCGAGGCGGGCGCCACCCGCGACCTCGTCCGGGCCCCCCGGCACCCCTACACGCGCCTGCTCCTCGGCTCCGCGCCCACCCTGCACTCCGCACCGGCGGACCGGGCCGAACGCGCAGCCCTGCGCACCCTCCTGCACAGCTGAGTTCACGACCGGTCCACGACAGACAGGAACCACGATGTCCCGCACGATCCACCTCGCCCTGCACCCCTACGGCGTCGGCGGCCCCGGCCAGCACGGCCTGTGGAAGGACCCGCGCGTCGCGAAGAACTCCAGCATCGACATCAACTACTACATCAAGCAGGCCCAGGCGGCCGAACACGCACTGTTCGACGCCCTGTTCATCGTCGACAGCCAGTTCATCAACTCCACCTACCCGGCGCACTACCTCAACCGCCTCGAACCGCTCACCCTGCTGTCTGCGGTCGCCACCCACACCCGGCACATCGGGCTGGTCGGCACGGCGAGCTCCACCTACAACTCGCCGTTCAACCTCGCCCGCCGGTTCGCCTCCCTCGACCACATCAGCGGGGGCCGGGCCGGCTGGAACGTCGTGACCAGCTTCGACACCGGCACGTCGAAGAACTTCGGGCTCGAGGAACACCTCGACTACACCACCCGCTACGGCCGCGCCCTGGAGTTCGTCAAGGTGGCCCGCGGTCTGTGGGACTCCTACGAGGACGACGCGTTCCCGGCCGACCCGGAGCGCGGCGTCTTCCTCGATCCCTCGAAGCTGCACGCGCTGGAGCACCGCGGCGAGCACTTCGACGTGGCGGGGCCGCTCAACCTCTCCCGCTCTCCGCAGGGCCAGCCGGTGATCTTCCAGGCCGGGGTCTCCGAGGAGGGCCGCGACCTGGCCGCGCAGGTCGCCGAGGGCATCTACGCGCCCGGTGGCTCCCTGGAGCAGGCGCAGGCGTACTACGCCGACATCAAGACCCGCACCGCGGCGTACGGCCGCGACCCCGAGCACATCAAGATCTTCATCCACGGCGGACCGGTCGTCGGCGCCACCGACGAGGCGGCCCGGCGCCGCGAGCGGGAGATCTTCGAGGAGGACAACGACTTCGGCCGCAACCTGGCCCTGCTCGGACGGGCCTTCGGCGCCTACGACTTCAGCGTGCACGACCTGGACGCACCCTTCCCCGACGTCGCGCACCTCGCCGAGAAGGGCGGCCGGACGGGCGCGGCCAAGCTCATCGAGCGGGCCCGCACCGAGAACCTCACGCTCCGTCAAGTCGGCGAGCTGGTCAACGAGTTCCACCGCTCGCCCTTCGTCGGCGCACCGGACACCGTCGCCGACACCATCGAGAGGTGGTTCGCGGCCGGCACCTTCGACGGCATCAACCTCGCCTTCCGCACCGGCGACGACCTCGAACTCTTCGTGGACGGCGTCGTCCCGCTGCTGCAGAAGCGCGGCCTGTTCCGCACCGAGTACGCGGCCGACACCCTGCGCGGCAACCTCGGCCTGCCGGTCCCGGCCAACCGCCACAGCCGCGCGCCCCAGCTGCTGAGCGGCTGAGGACCCGGCCATGACCGAACTTCCGGTGACGGGTGGGCGCGACGTCCACACCGTCCGGTTCCCGACCGCGACCCCGCCGTCCGCGGTCGACGTACTGATCGTCGGCGCGGGCCCCGTCGGCCTGTCCGCCGCCGTCGAACTGACCGCCCGCGGCGTCCGGGTCGCCGTCGTCGACCGCGCCCGCAGCGCCACCCTGGTCCGGGCGGGCGCCATGGGCCACACCCCGCGCGTGGTGGAGCCCTTCCGCCGCTGGGGGCTGCTCCGGCGGATCCGTGACGGCTGGACCTATCCCCCGGAGTGGAACCGGGGCATCAGGCTCGTCACCTCGCTCGCCGGTCACGAACTCGTGCCCGTGCCCCGCCCGTCGTTCAGCGCGCAGGGCGGTGCCCGGTACGGATCGCAGGAGGCGCTGCGGCGGCCCCAGACGGTGCTGCAGCAGGTCTTCCTCGACCACCTCCGGGACCGCGGCGCGAGCGTGGCCGGCGGCTGGGAGCTGCGCGCCCTGGACGAGTCCACCGACGGGGTCCTCGCCCGGGTCGCCGACGTCGACTCGGGCGGGGGACGCACCGTCCGCGCGGCGTACGTGCTGGGCGCCGACGGCGGCTCCAGCACCACCCGGCGGCTGGCTGGCATCGGCCGCGAGGGGGAGCACGCCACCGAGAAGCGGCTGCGCCTGATCGTGCGCACCGGCGACATCTCCGACCGGGTCGGGGCCGCGCCCAGCGGCACCAACATCGTCGTCAACCAGAAGGCGTCCGGTTTCCTGGCCGCCGTGAGCACCCGCGAATGGCGGGTGTACGCCGGTCCGTACCCGCTCGCGTACGAGCCCGGCGAGGAGGAGCTGCTGGAGGTCGGCCGGGCCGCCTTCGGGTTCGACCTGGACCTGGAACTGGTCTCGGCCACCACCTTCTACCACGCGACCCGGATCGCCGGGACCTTCCGCCGCGGCCGGATCCTGCTCGCCGGTGACGCCGCCCACGTGCGCACGCCGGGCGGCAACCTCGGCGAGGGTTTCGGGGACGTGGCCAACCTGGGCTGGAAGCTGGCCGCGGTGCTCGGCGGCCTCGCCCCCGACGCACTCCTCGACTCCTACGACGAGGAGCGGCGCCCGCACAACTGGCGCGTCGCCGACCACGCGCTGGAGCGGTCCCGGCGCTCGCAGACGGCCCTCGCCGAGATCCGCCGGGACGGTGTCCCGGACGACGCGGACCACGGCCACGAGGCCGTCCGGCGCCGGGCCGAGATCGGCGAACGGCTGCGCCGGGACCAGCTCGACGCGGCGGGGGTCACCTTCGACGAGCGATACGACAGCTCGTCCGTGATCTGGTACGAACCGGACCAGCTCGCCTCCGAACCCCGCTGGCGCGCGGACCTGTACGAGGACGACCCGCGGCCGGGCCACCGGGCGCCGGACGGCCGCGTGGACCCGTACGGCAGCACACTGCACGACCGCATCGGCGACTCCTTCGCCCTGCTCGTCCTCACCGAGGACGGCACCGAGGACCGCGCCGTGGAGCACGAGTTCGCGGCGCAGGCCGCGGCGCGGGGGCTGCCCCTGAAGGTGATCCACCTGACCGATCCCGGGGCCCGCGCCGTGTACGGCACCGGCCACGTCCTCGTACGCCCCGACCAGCACGTCGCCTGGCGCGGCACGGAGCTCGGGGACGGCGGCGCCGCCGCCGTCCTGGACCACGTGCTGGGCCACGGAGCGCGCACGGCGGCCGCATCCGGCCTCGTCGCCGCGGGCGGGGCCCGCACCACGGAAGGCGGCCGCCCGTGACCACCGGGACGCCGCGCTTCCGACTCGGCTTCCTCACCCACGTCCAGGGGCGCGGCGACGACCCCGCCCGGACCTACCGCAACGCCCAGGAGCTCTTCGTCGCCGCGGACGAACTCGGCTTCGACGTGGGCTGGGTGGCCCAGCACCACGTCGCCCCCGGCGGGGGCGGCCTGTCCTCTCCGTGGACCTTCCTCGCCCACGCCGCGGCGCGGACCCGCCGGATCCGCCTGGGCACCGCCGTCACCATCCTCCCGCTGGAGGATCCCGTCCGCCTCGCCGAGGACGTCTCCACCGTCGACGCGCTCAGCGGCGGCCGGGTCGAGATCGGCGTGGGCAGCGGATCCGGCGAGGTGGAGTACGCCGCCTTCGGCCAGGACCCGGCCCGCCGGCGCGAGCTGACCAGCGAGAACCTGCGGGTGCTGCGCAGCGCCCTGGCGAACGAGGAGGTGCGTACCCCCGGCTTCCGGATCCAGCCGGCCGCCGGTGACTTCGGCGACCGGATCTGGCAGGGCGTCTTCAGCGGCGAGGGTGCCCGGCACGCCGCGGCCGGCGGCTCCAACCTGCTGATCAACCGGGCGGCGTACGGCTTCGACGCGCCCACCGACGAGGTCCAACGCCCCTGGGCGGACGCCTACCTCGGTGCCTGGGACCGGCCGCACCGACCCAGGATCGGCCTGTCGCGGTTCGTGTTCCCGGCCAAGGACAAGCGGACCGCGCTGCGGCAGATCGGTGACGACGTCCACCGGGCGGCGCTGCGCATGGCCGAGAGCGGGGCGTTCCCCAAGGGCCTGGACGCCGGTGAGGCGCTGCGGCGCTTCCACTCGTTCCACGGCCACCCCGACGAGATCGTCACGGCCCTGCGGCAGGAGAAGGTGCTGCCCGTGGCGACCGACCTGATCACCCAGTTCAACCCGGCCGTTCCGGACCACGACGCGGCGCTGCGTGCCCTCGAGCTCATCGCGACGCAGGTGGCACCGGCCCTGGGCTGGAAGCCCGCGACCGGCACCCCGATCGGCACCCCGACCGACATCACGCCCGTAGGAGCATGAGATGACCCAACACACCGTCCCCGCTGTCCCCGCTGTCCCCACCGACAACAGCGTGATCATCGACAACACCGGTCACACCGACCACTACGCCCCCGAGGGTCTCCTCACCCGCGGCACGGTCATCGTGGTGCCCGGCCGCGGGGAGACCCGGGGCACGTACGCGCGGTTCGGGAAGCGGCTCGCCGCGGACGCCTACCGGGTGCGGGTCGTCGACCCGCCGCGGGACGGCGCCGAGGCCCCGGCCGGTTCACCGGAGGCGTTCGGTGCCCGGCTCGCGCAGGCCGTTGCCGGCACCGCGGCCGACGGCGGAGTGGTACGGCCGCTGGTACTGGTGGGAGCCGACCTCGGCGCCGCCGCGGTGGCGGCGCTCCTCGCCGGGGAGGCGCAGGCCCTGGAACCGGACGGTGTCGTCCTCGCGGGGCTGCCGGGACACGCCACCGGCTCCGTGGACACCTGGGACGCCGAACTCGACGTACGCACCTCCTGCCCCACGCACCGGGGCGTACTGAGCGAAGACGCCGAGGTGCGGCGGGGTTCGCTGGGCGAACCGGTGCCGGACGCCCTGCTCGACGCCGCGTACGGGGGCACCGTCGCCGCTCCGACCCTGCTGCTCGTGGGGGACGCCGATCCGCTCGCGGACCGCGAGGGGCTCGCCCGGGTCGCCAAGTCGCTGCCCCGCGCCCGGCTGTCGCTGGTCCGCGGTGCCCACCACGACGTGCTCAACGACGTGCAGCACCGCTCCGTGGCTGCGGAGGTCGTCACGTTCCTGGAGACCGTGCGGGGCGGACTGGTCCCGCAGGTCGTGGTGGAGTCGAGCGTGTGGTGACCGGCCCGCTTCCCCGGCCCTTACCCGCTCCGCTCCCCCGCACCCGGCCCCGTGCCACACCGCACCCCACCCGCCGAAGGGAACCGGCATGACCATCTCCACCGACCCCGTCACCCAGCCCTCCGCGGCTCCCGCGGCTCCCGCGGCCGCCGCCGAGATACTCCGCCACACCCTGCGCCGGCACGCGGCCGGCGTCACGGTGATCACCGTCCCCGGGCCCGCGGGGTTCACCGCCACCTCGTTCACGTCGGTGTCGCTGCGGCCGCCCCTGGTCGCCTTCCACCTGGGCCTCGGCGCCTCGACCGCGGGTGCCGTGCACCGCGCGGACCGGTTCGCCGTCCACCTGCTCGGCACCGGGAACACCGCCCTGGCGGGGCAGTTCGCGCGCAGCGGCGTCGACCGCTTCGAGGGGGTCCGCTGGACGCGCAACGCCGACGGTCTCCCGCTCCTGGCGGACGTCCCCGCCTGGCTGACCGCCCGGATCACCCTGCGCCAGCGCATCGGCGACCACCTGATGGTCGTCGGCGAGGTGGAGACCGGCGCGGTCGAGGAGGACTCCACCGCGCTGGTCCACCACGACGGGGCCTTCGCCGCGGCGCACCGGCTGCCCTCCTCGTGACCTGAGTCCGATGCGGTCGGGTGGCGGTCCAGGCTGCCACCGGACCGCCGCCCGACCGCACGACCGACCGACCGCCGGGACCGCACACGGCGGTCCCGGCGGACCGGATCGGCGACGTGGGCCTGAGCGGCTGGGTCCGGTCGACGCCGGCGGGAAGGGGAAGGGCGGTTTCCCGCCCCTGCGCGTCCCATGTCACGGCCCGCTCGTCAGAGGTGCCGACGCCGGTTCCCGCGTCGTTGATGCCCTTGACGAGACCCTGCCCGTGCCGGGCAGCACCGCGAGCTCGGTGGTGCGGTTCCCGTCCCACCGCACGGCGTGGTCCTTGACGTTGCCGACCACGACGTCGGCGTTGTCGATGCTCACGGAACCCGCGCCGGTTCCCTGGGACGGCAGGGCTTCGAGCTTCTTCCCGCGTGCGGCCCGGACGGCCTTCCAGGCCCCGGCCCCGTCGGTCGCCCGGCCGATCACCGTACCGCGGTCGTTGATCGCGGTCGGCTCGCCGTACGCGCCCCCGAGCGAGCCGAGATCGTGGACCGGCCCGCGGTGTCCCACCGTACGGCCCGGGTCTTCTCGCCGGGCACGCACGCGTAACCGGTGATCTCCCCCGCGCGTTGATCCCGGTGGCCACTCCCCCGTCCGTCTTCGGGGGCAGGCGCAGCAAGGCCGCCGGTCGAGAGGTGTCCCACGGTGACGTGGGAGTCGTTGATGTCCTGGGCCTCGCCGTCGATGTAGCCCGGCGGTTCCTCGAGCCTGGTGAGCACACCGACCGCGTACCAGCGGGCCGCATGCCGTACGCCGTACGCCGTACGGAGTGTCGGTGAAACCGGCCACGGTGCCGTCCTCGGCCGCCTCGGCCGCCCGGGCCCCCGCCCCCGCGTCGATGGCCTGCAGGCGGGTCAGGGAACCGTCGGCACCCCACCGCACGAGATGGCCGTCATCGTTCTCGTCCAGCGAGAGCCCCCCGACGTCCCCGGCGTCGTTCATCGCCTGGGCCGAACTCTGGACGTGGCTTGCCGGCAGCGGCAGTTCGTGCACTCAGACGCCGGTGCCGGCGGACGCGGTCGGCGCCACCAGCACGGACACCATCGCGGAAAGGGCCACGGGCATCAAGAAGATCTCCCCTGTCTTCTCGGACTGGTACGGCGCCGGACCCCGACCGGCACCAGCCGGTCCGGTCCGCACCGCGGTACCGAACGCGTCCGCCCGCCCCCCTGTTGGTCCCCCGGGTGGCGGGAACGGTTCGACGACCGAGCCCTCCCCGGCTCCGGCCCGGGGAAACGTTCTCGAAATCCTCGACCGGTCATGGCGCGGGTGCGCCTTCGAGGACCGGTGTCACGGGCGGACCGGCGGGTCCTCGCCCCGCGTGACGCGGGCCAGCAGGGGCGCCGCCCAGTCCGGTAGGGCTTCCGCCCCGGGGCGGGCGGGGCGGGGGTCGCTGGTGATGCCGATGCCACCCGCGGGGTCCCCGTACTCGAACCGCACCGACCACTCCAGCCAGGAGCGGACGAACAGGTTCGCGCTCCACGTCAGGGCCAGGGCCCCGCGCCGCTCGGGAACCTCGTACCAATAGCTGGTGAGCACCACGGCGCGGGAGACGGCCTCGTCCGGGTCCCGCGGCCGGGAATCGGCCGTGAGCCCGGCGGCCAGCACCGATGCCGCGAACCGGTTGTCCGCGAGCAGCCCGCCGCTGTCGCGGACCACCGCGTCCAGCAGGTCCGCAGGCAGACCGGCGGCGGCCCGTTCCAGCCGCGCCAGCAGTTCGGCCAGACCCGGATCGCCCGCCGTGTCCGGTCCGGGAACCACCCCCAGGTCGTCCGGCAGCCGCCCGTCCGATGTGCGGGCGGCCAGGAGGTGTACGTACGACAGCGCGCGCAGGGTCTGCCAGCGGCAGAGGGTGTCCAGCAGGGCGATCCGGGAACCGCGGAAGGCGAGCCGCACCGGCCAGTCGGCCGCCCGGACCCCGGCTCCGAGCGCCCGCAGCCCGGCCGGTACCGGGGCCGGGAAGACCCGGCCCGGGCCGTCGGCGCGGGACGGCCCGGAGCGGTAGCCCGGCCAGCCGGGTGCCCGGTTCCGGTGGGTGCCGTCACGGCTGCTCATCCGCTTCGCCGTCCTCCGTGCCGCTGTTGTCCGAGTGGTGAACGTGGATCATATGGTCCGCACGGAGCACGGCACCGGGGGGCCACCACCGGAACCACCACCGGAACCGCCGGCGGTCAGAGCACCTTGGCGAGGAAGGCCTGGGTGCGGGTGTGGCGCGGGCTGTCCAGGACGGCCCCGGGCGGGCCCTGCTCCACGACGACGCCGCCGTCCATGAACACGACGGTGTCGGCGACCTCCCGGGCGAAGCCGATCTCGTGGGTCACGACGAGCATCGTGGTGCCTGCGCGCGCCAGGTCCTTGATGACGTCCAGGACCTCGCCGACCAGTTCCGGGTCGAGCGCCGAGGTCGGTTCGTCGAAGAGCAGCACCCTGGGCTCGAGGGCGAGTGCCCGCGCGATGGCCACGCGCTGCTGCTGCCCGCCGGACAACTGCCTTGGGTAGGCATCCGCCTTGTCGGAGAGGCCCACGCGCTCCAGCAGCCGGCGGGCCGCCGCCCGGGCCTCCTCCTTCGGGCGGCGCAGTGCGGAGACCGGGGCCTCGACGAGGTTGTCCAGCACGGTGAGGTGCGGGAAGAGGTTGAAGTTCTGGAAGACGAATCCGATGCGCGTGCGCTGCTTCAGAACCTCCTTCTCCTTGAGTTCGTGGAGCTTGCCCCGGGCGCCGCGGTAGCCGATGAGCTCGCCGTCGACGCGGATCCAGCCACGGTCCACCTTCTCCAGGTGGTTGATGGTGCGCAGGAGCGTGGACTTCCCCGAGCCCGAGGGGCCCAGGACCACCGTGACCTCGCCGGTACGGACCTTCAGGTCGACGCCGCGCAGGACCTCCAGGGGGCCGAAGCTCTTGTGGACGGCGTGGACGTCGACCATCACCTGGGCCTCGCCCCCGCCCTCGACATCGCCCTGGGCCCCGTCCACCGGCCCGTTCACGGTCTCGCTCACGTGTGTTCGGCCGGGTTGATCCGCGAGGTGTCGATCGCGGAGGCGGCGGTGCCCCACTTCTTCAGGATCCGGGAGTACGTGCCGTCCTTGATCAGCTCGTTGACGGCGGCCTGGAAGGCGGGGGTCAGCGGGGAGCCCTTCTTGAACGCGAAGCCGACGTCGAGGCGGTGGTATCCGCCGAGGAAGGTGGTCTGCGCGGCGGGCTGTGCCGCCTGGTGGCGCAGCCCGTTGATCGTCGACATGACGACGTCGATGCGGCCCTGCTGGAGGGCGGTGGTGACGGCCCCGGTCTCGGAGAAGACCTTGACCTCGTACGGCTTCTTGCCCGCCGCGGCGCAGACGTCCTTCTGAGCCGTGAGGGTCTTCTCGAACGTCGTGCCCGCCCCCGTCCCGATGGTCAGTCCGCACAGCTGGGTGAGGTCGGAGACCTGTGTGGTCAGGGTGGTGTTGCCCGTCTTGACCCCGAAGCCCTGGCCGTCGTTGATGTAGGTGACGAAGTCGATGGTCTTCAGGCGTTCGGCGGTGACGCCGAAGTTCCCCGTGCCGAAGTCGTACTTGCCGCTGCCGAGGGCGGGGAGGATCGTCTCGAAGGAGGCGTCCTGCCGCTCCAGCTTCACGCCGAGGACCTTGGCCACCGCCTCCGCGATGTCGATGTCCTGGCCGGCGGGCGGCTTGTCCTGCCCGTTCGGGTAGTACGCCGACGGCGGGGATCCGACGGAGCCGCCGACCCGCAGGGTGCCCGCCTTGCGGACGTCGGAGGGGAGCAGTGCGGCGATCGAGTCCACGGCCCGTACGCCGGCGACGGGGTCGTCGGCCGGCGCGGGGGAGGCCTGGGCGCCCGCCACCACCGGGGCTGCGCCGCCTGAGCCGCAGGCCGTCAGCGCCGCCAGGGGCAGCAGGGCGAGCGCCGCGGCCGTGCGCAGGCGGGTGCGGAGCCCGGGACCGGGGAGGTTCACAGCGGGGAGGCCTTTCCGTGGCGGGGCGTGCTCAGCGGGGTGAAGGTGGTGAGCGGGCTGAGGGGGCGGGTGTTCAGGTGGGTGTGCAGGCGGGGCGTTCCGCACGCGGCGGAGGTCATCCGCGCACCGCCGCGAGGGACTGGCGGGGCGAGCCCGCCCCGTGCGCGGCGCCCGCCGCGGCTCCCCGCGCGGCGTCGCGCTTCGCCACCTCCTCGCGGACGAGCGGGATCACGTACCGGCCGAAGTCGATGGCGTCGCCGAGCAGGTCGTAGCCGCGGGCGGAGAGGATGTCGACGCCGAGGTCGTGGTAGTCCAGCAGTGCCTGGGCGACCGTCTCCGGGGTACCGACCAGGGCGTTGGAGTTGCCCGCACCCCCGGTGGCGGCGGCGGTCGGGGTCCACAGCGCCCGGTCGTAGCGCTCCCCCGCCTCGGCGATGGCGATCAGCCGCTGCGATCCGGTGTTCTGGGGCGCCGGGGCTTCCAGGACCCCGCCCTGCCTGCGCCGGTAGAGGCCGGCCTGCCGGTGCTGCCTGATGGCACCGACCGTGCGGTGGGCCTTGTCCCAGGCCAGTTCCTCGGTCGGGGCGATGATCGGGCGGAAGGCGACCTGGATGCGCGGTACGTCCGTGCGGCCCGCGGCCCGAGCGGCGGCCTTCACGGCCTCGATCTGCTGGGCCGTCTCCTCCAGCGGCTCGCCCCAGAGGCAGTAGATGTCGGCCTCCGCGCCTCCGGCGGCGTAGGCGGCGGGTGAGGAACCGCCGAACGAGACGTTCGGGCGGGGCTGCTGGGCGGGGAAGACGTCGCTCACGAAGTCGTGGAAGCGGTAGTGCTCGCCCTCGTGGTCGAAGGCCTCGTGGGTGGTCCAGATCTTCTTGACGATCCGGATGTACTCGCGGGTGCGGGCGTACCGCTCGTCCTTGGTGAGGGTGTCGCCCTCGCGCCCCTGCTCGTGGTCGTTGCCGCCGGTGATGAAGTGCACGGCCAGCCGGCCTTCGCTGATCTGATCGAGGGTCGCGAAGGTCTTGGCGGCGAAGGTGGGGTACGAGACGTTGGGCCGGTGGGCGAGCAGGATCTGGAGGCGGTCCAGCCTGCTCGCGATATACGCGGCGGCCGGGGCCGGGTCCGGGGATCCGGAGCCGTAGGCGAACAGCACCCGGTCCCAGCCGTGGTCCTCGTGCGCCCGGGCGAGCCGGAGCGTGTACTCCTTGTCGAAGGCGGCGCCGGAACGTGCGGTGGTTTCGGAGCCGTCGTTGGTGGCGGCTATGCCGAGGAATTCCACGGGCATGGGGATGGCCTTTCGGAGGGCGCGGCGAATCGCGTGCGGGCAGGGGTGAACCACCGCTCGCACAGCGGTCGATGTGAATTCGGCGGGGAAATGCTCAGGGTCTGGCGCAGGCGCTTCGGGTGGTGCGGGCGTGACGACGCGGGACGTCGGAAGGGCGGGGGTGGCGGCAGCGCACGTCCGGGCTCGCGGCAACGTGGCCCCGCGCGGGCGACGGCCTGCGCGGAACGGTGGTGCGGAGGGAGAGCTCGGCCCGCGACGGGGTCACCGAGGGAGGGAAGGGCCGGTCAGACAGCCCGCTGCCGCGTCAGGCGCAACAGGTCGCGGACCACACCCGACCGAAGTCGATGTAGTCGCGCGAAACCAGGCGCTGATGGGCATTCATGCGACTACTTGAGCAGTACGTGACGCTCTTCGTCAAGCAACGGCCCGGATGCCGGACGCGCCACGGCCCGCCGGACGGCGCACGGTTGACACGGCCGTGCCGTAGCCGCATACGATCGTCGGGGACCGGCTCCGCCTTGCGCGGGAGCCTCTCCGGCCGCGTTGAGGGACGCGGAAGGCGTGACGACGCGGGTGACCGCACGAGTACCGATGTCCGGCGGCACCGCGGTCACCGCGCCCGCCGGGCCGTCGCCCCCGCCCGCGATCCCTTCCCTCCCCGGAGCGCCTCCCCATGGCCACCCCTTCCGACGTGTCCGCCCCCGTCCCCGTCCCGGCCCCCACCCCCGTCACCGTCCCCGTTGCCGCCGTGCGGTCCGGCCCCGCCGCGAAGCATCCGGGGACGCCCGGCGGCGCCGATACCGGCACCGATACCGACGCCGGGCTGCCGCCGATCGTGCCGCGACGGCGCCCCGGCCGTCAGCTGGCGGCCGCCGTCGCCCTGCTGCTCTTCGCGATGGTGCTGGGTTCGGTCGTGCGCAACGACGCCTTCCAATGGGGCGTGGTGGGCCAGTACTTCACCACCGCCGCCGTACTCGACGGGCTGCTGCTGACCCTGTGGCTGACCGCCGTGGTGATGGTGCTCGGCTTCCTGCTCGGCACCGTGCTGGCGGTGATGCGGCTGTCGGACAACCCGGTTCTGCGGACGCTGAGCTGGGGCTACGTGTGGATCTTCCGGTCCACGCCGCTGCTGGTGCAGCTGCTGTTCTGGTTCAACATCGGCGCCCTGTACCCGACGCTCGGCCTCGGCATCCCCTACGGCCCGGAACTCTTCACCGTCAAGACCGTGAACCTGCTCGGGCCGACCCTCACCGCCGTCATCGGCCTGACCCTGCACGAGAGCGCCTACGCCGCCGAGGTGGTGCGCGGCGGCATCCTCTCCGTGGACCCCGGACAGACGGAGGCCGCGCAGGCGCTCGGCCTGAGCAGGCGCCGCACCCTGCGCCGGATCGTGGTCCCCCAGGCGATGCGCTCGATCGTGCCGACCGCGGGGAACATGCTGATCGGCACCCTCAAGGGCACCAGCATCGTCAGCGTGCTGGCCGTGCACGACCTGCTGTACTCGGTGCAGCTGGTCTACAACCAGAACTACCAGGTCATCCCGCTGCTGATGGTGGCCACCCTCTGGTACATCGCCGTCACCACCGTGCTGGGCGCGGGCCAGTACCACGTCGAGCGGTACTACGCGCGCGGCACCTCGCGGGGTCTGCCGCCCACGCCGCTGGGGCTGCTGCGCACCCGGCTGGCCGGCCTGCGGTCCCGGCTGCGCACGGCGACCGCGCCCGGCGGCCACTAGCGCCGCGACCGTCTCTTCCGGGTCTCGCCGGCACCTCCGTTTCATTTCGCCAAGAGGCGTTATATGTACGGCGGATGAAATCGGAACACGATTCCGCGCATCCCGATATCCAGGCCGTTGACACCCTTTCTCGGGGCTGCCTAGCTTACGCCGCAGACAACAGATATCGGCGGCCTCTCCTGTCCGGCATGACGGCTGCTTTCGATTCCGCGCCTATTCGAAGCCGCTGGAGTGTCCTTGACCGAATCGCTGCTCCTCCCCGCGCCCGTCGGCCCCTCCGGGCCGCCCGGGCCGGCCGAGCGGGTCCTCCCGCTCCGCCGGCCCGGGCGGTGGGTCGCCGGCATCGTCGTACTGGTGCTGGCCTCGCAGGCCGCCCACGGGCTGATCACCAACCCCTTCTACCAATGGGACCGCTTCGCCTACTGGTTCGTCCGCCCGGTCATCCTGGACGGGCTGCTCATCACCCTCCAGGTGGCCGCGTACAGCGCGGTCCTCGGCCTGGTCGGCGGTGTCCTGCTCGCCCTCGGCCGGCTCTCGGGCAACGCGGTACTGCGGTCGGCGAGCTGGACGTACATCTGGCTCTTCCGCTCCGTGCCGCTGATCGTCGTCCTGCTCTTCCTCTACAACTTCAGCGCCCTCTACCCCACCCTCAGCATCGGGGTGCCGTTCGGGCCGGCCTTCTTCACCTTCGACGAATCGCGGCTCGCCACGGACATCGTGGTCGCGGTGGTCGGCCTGAGCCTGAGCGAGGCGGCGTACGCCGCCGAGATCGTCCGGGCCGGCGTGCTCTCGGTGGACCAGGGTCAGCACGAGGCGGCCGCGGCCCTGGGCCTGCCCCGGCGCTACCAGTTCGCCCGGATCGTCTTTCCCCAGGCACTGCGCTCGATCGTCCCCTCGTACGTCAACCAGCTGATCGGCCTGCTCAAGGCCACCTCACTGGTCTTCTACGTATCGCTGCTCGACCTGTTCGGCTCGGCGCAGAGCCTGGGCAGCACCTATCCCGGTGACGTGGTGCCACTGCTGCTGGTCGCGACCGTCTGGTACGTGGTCCTGACCAGCCTGGTCTCCGTCGTGCAGTTCTACGTCGAGCGGTACTACGCCCGCGGGGCGCTGCGCACGGTACCGCCGACTCCCCTCCAGCGGGCCCGGGCGGGCCTGCGCGAGCTGCGGATCCGCTTCCGGAAGGAGACAGGCCGATGACCGGGACAGCCGGGACGACCGGCGCCGTCCGTACCGCGGCCGCACCGCCCGCCGCCATCGAGGTGCACGGCGTGCACAAGTGGTACGGCGGCCGGGCGGTCCTGGACGGAGTGAGCCTGACCGTCGCCCCGGGTACGGTCACCGTGATCCTGGGCCGCTCGGGCTCCGGCAAGTCCACCCTGCTGCGGGTGCTCAACCACCTGGAGAAGCCCGAGTCCGGCCACGTCAGCGTGGGCGGCGAGCTGATCGGCGTCCAGCGGCACGGGGGCCGGCTCAAGGAACTGGGGGAACGGGCGATCCTCGCCCAGCGCGGCCGGATCGGCTTCGTCTTCCAGAACTTCAACCTCTTCCCGCACCTGACGGTGCTGGACAACGTCGCCGCCGCCCCGGTCGCCACCGGCAGGCTGCCCCGGCCGCAGGCGCAGGCTCTGGCGCGCGAGCTGCTGCAGCGCGTCGGGCTCGGTGACCGTACCGGCGCCTACCCGCGCCAGCTGTCCGGCGGGCAGCAGCAGCGGGTGGCGATCGCCCGGGCGCTGGCCCTGCGGCCGGGGGTCATCCTCTTCGACGAACCGACCTCCGCGCTCGACCCCGAACTGGTCGGCGAGGTGCTGTCCGTCATCAAGGACCTGGCCACCGGGGGCACCACCCTCGTGATCGTGACCCACGAGATCGGCTTCGCCCGCGAGGTGGCCGACGAGGTCGTCTTCCTCCACGAGGGGCGCATCGTCGAACAGGGGCCGCCCGGCCAGGTGCTGGACCACCCGGCGCACCCGCGGACCCGGGAGTTCCTCAGCAAGGTGCTCTGACCCACCGGGTCGCCTCGCCCTCCCCGTGCCCCCGCGTTTCCCACGTTCCCCCCTTCCCCCCTTCTCCCCCGTCTCCCCCTTCACCCGAGTTCCCGAACACCCGAACACCCGAAAAGGAACGCCATGCAACGCCAGTCCACCCTGCGCAACAGACTCGTCCGCGGCCTCGGCGCGGCGACCGCCGCCGTCGCCCTCGCCGGCGGGCTCACCGCCTGCGGCGGGGACGCGAAGGCCTCGGGCACCGCCTCGGACAAGGTGACCGTCGGCGCCGTCTCCAACGGGGCCGCCCAGCAGGCCGAGTTGTCCGTCCCGGTCGTCGAGTCCCTGCGCGCACAACTCCCCAAGGCCGTACGCGATCGCGGCGAGCTGGTCATCGGGGTCGGCGCCCTGCCCGCCGGGTTCCCGCCCCTCGCCTACGTCGGCACCGACCAGAAGACCCTCACGGGCGCGGAGCCCGACCTCGGCCGTCTCGTCGCCGCGACCCTGGGGCTCAAGCCCGTGGTGAAGAACTCCACTTGGGAGAACCTCTTCGTCGGCATCGACAGCGGCAAGGTCGACGTGGCCTTCTCCAACGTCACCGTCACCGAGGAGCGCAAGAAGAAGTACGACTTCGCCTCCTACCGGCAGGACAACCTGGCCTTCGAGGTGCTGAAGGAGAGCGCCTGGAACTTCGGCGGCGACTACCACAACCTCGCGGGCAAGACGGTGTCGGTCAGCAAGGGCACCAACCAGGAGAAGATCCTCCTGGAGTGGCAGAAGAAGCTCCAGTCCGAGGGCAAGGACTTCGAGGTCAAGTACTTCCCGGACGCCAACAGCGTCTACCTGGCGCTGAGCGGCAAGAAGATCGACCTCAGCTTCGGCCCGAACCCCTCGATCTCGTACCACATCACCCAGACCGCGAGCGGCAACTCCCCTACCCGCAACGCCGGTTCGTTCTCGGGTGCCGGTGAGACCCTCCAGGGGCTGATCGCCGCGACCGCGAAGAAGGACAGCGGGCTGGCCGAGCCGGTGGCCGAGGCCATCAACCACCTGGTCAAGAACGGCCAGTACGCGCAGCTCCTCACCACGTGGAACCTGTCCAACGAGGCCGTGACCACCTCTGAGGTCAACCCGCCCGGGCTGCCCACGACCAACTCCTGACTCCGCGGGCCGTCCCCGGCCCGGGCCGCCCCACGGAAGGATGGTTCCGCCTCCATGAGTACCGTCACCCCCACCCCGGTGACCCCGCACGTCCTCGACAATCCGGCCTGGGCCTCGCTGTCCGGCGCGCACGCGGCCTTCGCCGAGCGGGCCGGCGGCCCGGCCGCCCCGTACGCCGCCCGCTACGCGGCTGACGTCGCACCGTTCTCCGCGATCGCCGATCCGGACGATCCGCGCTCCTGGGAGGCGCTCGGCTCGCTGACCGGCGCGGGCGGGGTCGTCTCCCTCGCCGGGGTGCTGACCCCGCCCGACGGCTGGGAGACCGCCGGCTCGATCGAGGGGGTCCAGCTGGTCGACACCTCCCTGCGCGCCGAACCCGCTCCCGGGGCGGTGCGCCTTGGACCGGCCGACGTGCCCGAGATCCTGGATCTGATCGCCCTGACGAGGCCGGGGCCGTTCCTGCCGCGCACCATCGAACTGGGCACCTACCTCGGGATCCGTCACCGGGGCCGGCTGGTGGCGATGGCCGGGGAGCGGCTGCGCCCGCCCGGCTGGACGGAGATCAGCGCGGTGTGCACCCATCCCGACCACCGCGGCAGGGGCCTGGCGACGCTCCTGGTGCGGGCCGTCGCCGCGGGCATCCGGGAGCGGGGGGAGGTGCCGTTCCTGCACACCGCCGCGAGCAATACGGGTGCGGTCCGGCTCTACGAGTCGATCGGCTTCACCGTGCGCCGCAGGCCCTCCTTCATGGCCCTGCGGGTGCCGGCCGGCATTGAGATCGAGGGGGTCCGGTCGTGAAGTTCCTGGCCATCACCCTGATCACGGACACCGCGGACCCGGCGACGGGGGCCCCGACCCCCACGCGCGAACGGTTCCGGCAGGTCGTCTCGGCCGCGCTGCTGGCGGAGGAGCTCGGCTTCGACGGCTTCGGCGTGGGCGAGCGCCACGAGCGGCCGTTCCTGTCGTCCTCGCCGCCCGTGGTGCTCGGCCACATCGCCGCCCTGACCCATCGCATCCGGCTGTACACGGCGGTGACCACCCTGAGCCTGCTCGACCCGGTGCGGGCGTACGAGGACTACGCGACGCTCGACCACCTCAGCGACGGCCGGCTGGAGCTGATGATCGGCAAGGGGAACGGCACGGCCCAGCGCGAGCTGTTCGACGTGAGCCCCGAGGACCAGTGGGAGCGCAACTCCGAGGGATACGAGCTCTTCCGGCGGATCTGGCGGGAGGAGAAGGTGACGGCGCGGCCGCGCTTCCGGCCCGCGCTGGCCGGCGCCGAGGTACTGCCCCGGCCGTACCAGCGCGACCTGCGGGTCTGGCACGGCAGCGCCACGAGCCGGGAGTCCGTCGATCTCGCGGCGCGCTACGGCGACCCGCTCTTCTCGGCCAACGTGACCCACCCGATCGGGCCGTACGCCGAGCTGATCCGGCACTACCGCGAGCGCTGGGTGCACTACGGGCACGATCCGGCGCACGCGGTCGTGGGCGCGGGCACGGCGGGCTTCCACACGGCGCCCACCTCGCAGCGGGCGGTGGCCGCGTACCGGCCGGCGTTCGGGCGCTACCTCGCCCTGCACGAGGCGCAGGGACTGGAGCCGGTCTTCCCGACCCTGGAGGACTTCGTCGAGCGGAGTTCGGCCCTGATCGGCAGCCCCCAGCAGGTGATCGAGAAGGTGCACCGCTACCACGAGGAGTTCGGCCACACGGTCCTGCACCTCCAGGCCGAGCCCGGCGGGCTCACCGACGCCGAGCACCGGGCTTCCCTCGAACTGTTCCAGTCGCAGGTCGCGCCGGTGCTGCGCCGGTCGATCCCGGACCCCGTCTTCCCCTCCCCCGCCGACGGGTGAGGTGTCCGGCCCCCCGCCCGGACACCGGCACATCGCACAAAACCGCATCTGTGGCTTGACTGGTCATTTCCACGGGATTTTGCAAGGTGATTTACGGAGCGAGCCTCGCGGATGCAACATTGGTGGTGTAGGAGTGTGCGCACGGTTGCGGGAGTCCGGAGGAGCCGGGGATGACAGTGGGTCCGGAGCAGGTTGACAGCACGCGGCAGTGGCTGCGCGGCCTCGAGGTGTTCGCGGGACCGCTGCCGGAGTTCGATCCGGCAGCGGCGCCCGCCGACCCGTTGCGGCTCTTCCTCTCCTGGCTCGTCGAGGCGGTGGCCGACGGCGTGCGCGATCCGCACGCGATGACCCTGTCGACGGTCGATGCGGCCGGGGATCCCGATGCGCGGGTGCTGATCCTCAAGGGCGTGGGCGCCTCGGGGTGGCAGTTCGCGGGCCACGCCTTCAGCCCCAAGGGCGTTCAGCTCGCCTGCCACCCACGGGCCGCCCTGACCTTCTACTGGCCGGAGCACGGCCGCCAGGTCCGGATCCGCGGCACGGTCACCTCCGGGTCCGGCGCGGACAACGCCGCGGACTTCCTCGGCCGCTCCGCCACGGCGCGCGCGGAGTCGCTCGTGGCCCGCCAGAGCCAGTACCTGATGGACACCGATGAGCGCGACCAGGCCCTGGAGAAGTCCCTGGCCCTCATCGCGAAGGAGCCCTCGCTCGTGGACTCCGCGTGGACGCTGTACACCCTCGCCCCCGCGGAGGTGGAGTTCTGGCAGGCCGCCGAGAGCCGCGTGCACACCCGCCTGCGCTACGAGCGCGTCCGTGACGGCTGGGAACGGCTCCGGCTCTGGTCGTAGCGGCGCCTCCGCGACCACCCCGCGCGGGCGCCGGCCGCGCGGGCGTACGGCATCCCCCCTGTTCCTGCTCACGAGGCGAGGTAAGGACCATGAACACACGCACCCAGGACGGCAGCGCCGGAGACGTCGACTACGGCGCCATCGGCTCCGGGTACTCCTCCTACCGGCGGCCCGATGCCCGCGTGGCCCGGTTCATCGCGGAGGCCCTGGGCGACGCGCAGAACGTCCTCAACGTCGGCGCGGGATCCGGGTCCTACGAGAGCGCCGCCCGCGCCGTGACCGCCGTCGAACCCTCCGAGTCCATGCGCGCCCAGCGCCCGGCCCGGCTCGCCCGGGCGGTCGACGCCGTCGCGGAGGACCTGCCCTTCGCCGACGGCGAGTTCGACGGGGCGATGACCCTGTTCAGCGTCCACCAGTGGAGCGACGTCGCGGCCGGCCTGCGCGAGATGCGGCGCGTCACCCGCGGCCCGGTCGTCGTCCTGACGTGCGATCCGAAGCTCGTGCGCGACTTCTGGCTCCACGAGTACGCACCCGAGGTGCTCGACACCGAAGCGCGCCGCTACCCGCCCATCGAGGACATGGCCGCGGCCCTCGGCGGCAGCGGCACCATCCAGACCGTTCCGATCCCGCTGGACTGCACCGACGGGTTCAACGAGGCCTACTACGGCCGGCCCGAGCTGCTCCTGGATCCGGCCGCCCGGCAGGCCTGCTCCGCCTGGAGCTTCGTCGGCGACGAGACCCGTGAACGCTTCGACCGGACCCTGCGCCACGACCTGGAGTCCGGAGCCTGGGACGAACGCTTCGGGCACCTGCGCACGCAGGAGACCTACGAGGGGTCGCTCGTCATCGTGCGCGCGACTCTCTGAAAATCGGCACATGCGGTGCACCATGGCGGTTTCACCTGGCAAATACAGCACACGCTGGCATATTCACCTCTTGGATGATTCACTGTGTCCAGACCGGCCAACATGGCCGACTTCCGTGTCCGAAACCAGTCGTGCCCCACGGCCGGCAGTTGGTTCACTGGCTGCGGACACCCGCCCCTGGGGCTGCTTGCGGCTCTCGCCGCCACAGGGTCGCGGTGAAGGAAGCCCCTGCTCGCCGATCGCGGTGTTCGACGAGCAGGGGCTCCGTCATGCCGGGCGGGCGGGGCCGGGCGGGCCTGCAGGCCGGGCGACCGGGGCGATGTCCGGATCCCGCCCACACAACGGACCGCATACATGGGCATTTGCCAGCTCAGATGTCTCTTACGCACGGCATTTGCCCCCCCCACGGTCATTCCCAACCTCGCACCTGCGAGGCGGGCCGGTGGCGCGTCAGGAGGGTACGTCCATGCCGTACAGCCGCCATCCGCGCATCCCGGCCGTCATCGCCGCCTCCGTCGTCACGGGTCTGCTGCTGGCCGGGTGCGGGCAGTCCGCACGTACCAGGGCGCCCTCCTGCACGAGGTGCTCAAGAACGCGCAGCCCCGCTTCGACGAGTCGAAGAAGAACGGACAGCTGCGGGGCGTCGTCGCCGCCACGGGTGGCGGCGACTACCGCGCCGTGTTCGCCTGGGCCGAGCTCGACCCGGGCTTCGCCAAGTCCCAGGTGCTCCTGGCGGTTTCCGAGGACGGCGTCCCCTTCGAGGACGCGTCGGGGCCGCGTCTGGTCGTGCCGCAGGACACCAAGGGCGGCCGCTACGTCTCCGAGCTGAACCAGCTGTGGGTCGGTGTCGTCGATCCGGTGGTCGACGGTGAACGACACTGACTCCGATCCGGCCGGACGCCGCCGCCTGGGGCGGCGGGCCCTCCTCGGCGCCGGGGCCGGGATCGGGATCGGGGCCGGGGTCCTGGCCACCACCCGTACGGACGCCTCACGTACGGACCCCGTACGTGAGGACCCCGCACGGCCGGCCCGGTCGAGGAGCATCCCCTTCCACGGTCCACGCCCTGCGCACGCTCCAGCGGCTCGCCCAGGGCGAAGCCGAACTCCGCTGGACGATGGCCGGTTTCACCAGCTCGCCCGAGGGCGCACCGGCCGGAGGCACGCACCGCAACCTCATGGGCCACCTCGACGGAACCGCCAATCCCGACCCGGCCGACCCCGCCGGGCTCGCGCGGATCGTCGTATCGGACCCGGCGGCCCCCGCCTGGCTGTCCGGCGGCTCCTACCTCGTCGTCCGCCGCATCCGCATGCTGCTCGACCACTGGGACACCCTGCCCCGGGCCCACCGCGACCAGACCATCGGCCGCCGCACCTCGGACGGCGCCCCGCTCAGCGGCGGAGCCGAACACACCCCCGCCGACCTCGCCGCGTCCCGGCCCGACGGGGTCCCCGTCATCGCCGCCAACGCCCACATCCGGCTCGCGGCACCCGCCACCACCGGCGGTGCGACCATGCTCCGCCGCGGCTGGTCGTACCACGACGGGCCGCGCCCCGACGGCACCCCGGACGCCGGAATGCTGTTCCTCGCCTGGCAGGCCGATCCCCGCACCGGATTCGTCCCCGTCCAGCACCGCCTCGCCCGCGGCGACGCCCTCGCCCGCTACACCGTCCACGAGGCCTCCGCCCTCTTCGTGGCTCCCGGCGGCGCCGCCCCCGGCCGGTACATCGGGCAGGCCCTGATGGAAGGCTGACCGGGGCGCCGCCGGGCGGGTCCGGCGGCGCCCGGCCCGACCATGGCAACGATCAAGCCAACCATGATGTCCAACAGGTGAGTTACCTGCCGGAAGCCATGGAACGGCGCCCACCGTTCAGGTAGCTTCCTCCACGTCGCCGCCACACCTTGGGCACAGGGCCCCATGGGACTAGCGGCACGAAGGACCCGACACCTGTTGACGACAGCGACCGAAGTCTTCACAGTCCGTCCGTACACATCACACTGCCAGGTGATCACCGCCGAGGGCGACCACGCCGTCATAGGCATCTCACCCGGAAACAGCTACTTCTCCGCCCAGCGGGTCATCGATCTCGCCCACTGGGGCATGCGCAACTTCGAGCAGGTCGACCTCATTTACACCGACCTGCACGTGGCCGACATGTACGAGGCCCTCGGCTACGACCCGGACGAAGCGCGGCGCAAGGCGGTCAAGAACCTGCGTGGCGTCCGCGCCAAGGTCAACAACGCGGCCGCCGAAGCCGATCCCACCGGCACCCGGTTACGCTCCCGCCCGATGTCGGCCCTCACCGACATCCCCGCGTACCGCACCCTGCACAGCCACTTGAACAGCCTGATCGACAACGACCCGGAGTTCCGCACCACGTGCAACTCCCTGGTCGACTCGTTCCTCTCCTCCAAGGTGCTGGACGGCAAGGCCGCCACCACCCGGCAGCGCGAGGTCTGCCTCAGGTACGTCTGTGCGGAAGCGCCACTCTTCCTCGACACGCCCGCCATCCTCGGCGTGCCGTCCTCCCTCAACTGCTACCACCAGCTCCTCCCGATGGCGGAACTGCTCTATTCCCGCGGCTCCGGCCTGCGCGCCTCGCGCAACCAGGGACACGCCGTCATCACCCCCGCCGAAGGAGAACACGATGCCCGCTGAGACCCTCCTCGACTTCCCGTTCTCCGCACGCGGCGACCAGCTCCCCCAGCAGGTCGAGGAGCTCCGCGACGAGCCGGTCAAGCGGGTGCGCACGATAGCCGGGGACGAAGCCTGGCTCGTCTCCTCGTATGCGCTGTGCAAGCAGGTCCTCGAAGACCCCCGATTCAGCCTGAAGGACACCTCGGCGCCCGGCGCGCCCCGCCAGTACGCGCTGACCATCCCGCCCGAAGTCGTCAACAACATGGGCAACATCACCGGGGCCGGGCTGCGCAAGGCCGTCCTCAAGGCGATCAACCCGAAGACCGACGGCCTCACCGACTGGATGCGTTCGCGCGCCTCCGAGCTCGTCGACCGGCTCCTGGTCCACGGCGCGCCGGTCGACCTGCGGGGCCAGTTCACCAACCCGTACGCCGAGGACCTGCACTGCCGCATCCTCGGCATTCCCCAGGCCGACGCCCCGCGCCTGGCCGCCAGCCTCGACATCGCGTTCATGAACTCGGCCTGCCCCATCACCGGCGCCAAGCTCAACTGGGACCGGGACATCGCCTACATGGTCGAGCGGCTCGACGATCCCGCGACCACCGGCCTCGTCGCCGAACTCGCCGCCCTGCGCGAGGACCCCCAGTACGGCCACCTGACCGACGAGATGCTCGCCACGGTCGGCGTGACCCTGTTCGGTGCCGGGGTCATCTCCACCATGGGCTTCCTCACGATGGCGCTCGTCTCGCTCATCCAGCACCCGGAGGTCTGGGAGCAGTTGCGCGGGGCGCCGGAGAGGATCCCGGGCGCCGTGGACGAACTCCTGCGGATCAACCTGTCCATCGGCGACGGCCTGCCCCGGCTCGCCCTCGAGGACGTCACCCTGGGCGACGTGGAGGTGAAGAAGGGCGAACTGCTGCTCGTCCTGGTCGAGGCCGCCAACACCGACCCGGCGGTCTTCCCCGACCCGCACCGCGTCGACATCGACCGGCACAACGCCGCCGCGCACCTCTCCTTCGGCGGCGGACAGCACTACTGCCCCGCCACCGCCCTCGGCAAGAGGCACACCGAGATCGCCATCGAGGTGCTCCTGGAGAAGATGCCCGGACTCCAGCTCGCGGTCCCGGTCGACCAGCTCGTCTGGCGCACCCGCTTCATGAAGCGCCTCCCCGAGCGCCTGCCCGTGCTCTGGTAGCAGCACCGGAGCGCGAGGGCGCCCCGCCACGAGGACGGCCCCGGTCGGCGCACAGCCGGCCGGGGCCGTCCGGCTCAGAACCCGGCCAGGGGGGCGGCGCCCGGACCCGCCCCGTGTGCGGGCCGGGCGCTGCGGATGCGGTCCGCGAGCAGCCCGATCGTGGCGATCGTCAGGTCGGGCTCGCGGAGCTGGATGTAGTGGTCACTGCCGGTGGCCAGGACGTGCGGGGTGCGCGGGGCCAGCGCGACCAGCGAGTCCTGTACGCGCGGCCAGGCGGCTTCGACCGCCGCCATCAGGGCGGGCGGGGTACCGGGAACGGTGGCGAACGGAACCGTCTTGCTCATCACGGCCATCGGGACCGCCGGAAGGCGGGGCGCCCCCTCCACGGCGTCGATCGCTCCGTCGATGTCGATCGTCTCGAACCCGGGCCGGTCCTCCAGCGCCACCCCGGGCCGGTTCACGAGCCGTGCGTACGCCGGCCAGTGCGCCCCCGTGTCCTTCCGGATCGGGGGTGCGAACGCGTCGACGAAGACGAGCCCGGCCGTCTTGTCGGGGTGGGTCTGCGCGTAGAGCCGGGTGATCATGCCGCCGAAGGAGTGCCCGACCAGCAGGTACGGGCCCTTCTCCCCGGCGGTGGTGAGCAGCTCGTCCAGATCGGCCACGAGCCCGGGAAGGGTGCGCGGCATGGGCGCCGGGCTGCTGCGCGTGGTCAGGGACGGCTCGGCGGTGTAGCGGATCGTGCCGGGCCGGTCGTAGGCGCAGACCCGGGTGGTGCGGGCGAGTCCGGGCAGCACGGCCGGCTCGGCCGACGCCGGGGGCTCCGCCCGGGTCTGCGTCCAGGTGTCGGAGGAGTCGTGGATGCCCGATTCGAGGACGACGGTCGGGCTGCCGCGCCCCCGGCAGTCCAGGTAGATCTCGCGCCCGTCGGCGAGGGCCACCTGGCGTCCGCCGTCCGCCCCGGCGGGGGCCACTTGGCGTCCGCCGTCCGCCCCGGCGGGGGCCACTTGGCGTCCGCCGTCCGCCCCGGCGGGGGCAGCCGCGGACACCGGCACCGGCCCGGTCAGCAGGCCGCCGAGCACGAGCGCGGCGGCGCCCATCCCCATGACCGCGCCCCTTGGGCACCGGGCACGCCTCGGACGTCCCATGCGCCCCATTCTCGACCCGTCGGGGCCCCCGGGCCATTCAGTGCGCCGACTCCCCGAATTCGGCGTGCTGCGTCAGCAGGGCGAGCTCCGGCTCCCCGTTCGGTTCGGGCGGCGGAAAGCAGACGCGCCGCGCCTCCGCCCTCGCTTCGGCGAGGAGGCTTTCGAACGCTTCGTCCGTCACGGCCATCACCTTCCCCCGGTCTTCCGGGTCCTCACAGGGGATTCGTAGCGGGCCCGCGCGGGGATTGCCGGCACGGTCGGCCGCCCGGCCGCCTGGACCGCGCTCGCGGCGGGCTTCTACGGCCAATCCCGCTTCACCCGCCACTTCCAGCGCATAGTGGGCACCACTCCGGGGCGCTACGCCCGGCGGGGAGCACGCCGAGGCGAGCTGGAGCACAGGGAGAAGGTGCCGTGATGAGCGAACAGAAGGCCCTGCGGGTCGGCCCCTCGGGCATCGAGGTGGCGTACGAGCGCTTCGGCGACCCGGGGGCGCCGCCGGTGCTGCTCGTGATGGGCCTCGCGGCGCAGATGCACGGCTGGCACGAGGGTTTCTGCGCCGAACTCGTGGCCCGGGGCGTCCAGGTGGTCCGGTTCGACAACCGTGACACCGGGCTCTCCTCGCACTTCCCCCACGGGCCGGTCCCGGACATGGCGGCCGCGCTCGCCGGCGACGCCTCGTCCGCGTCCTACACGCTCTCGGACATGGCCGCCGACACCCTCGGGCTGGCCGACGCGCTCGGGTGGGACGGAGCGCACCTGGTCGGCGCTTCCCTGGGCGGTGCGATCGCGCAGACCGCCGCGATCGAGCACCCGGACCGGGTCCGCTCGCTGACGACGGTGATGTCCACGACGGGCGACACCTCCGTGGGGCAGGCCCGCCCCGAGATGCTCGGCGCGTTCGCCGGCCCGCCGGCGGTGACCCGCCAGGAGGTGATCGACCGGATGGTCCGCGTCTCCCGGGCGGCCGGGTCCCCCGGGTTCCCGTTCGACGAAGCCGAGGTGGCCGCGCGCGCCGGACGCGCCCACGACCGTTCCTACGATCCGCCGGGCGTCCTGCGCCAGGCCGTGGCCGCCCTGGCCTCCGGGGACCGGACGGAGCTGCTCCGGGCCCTGGACCTGCCCACACTGGTGATCCACGGCGCCGACGACCCGATGTGCGACGTCAGCGGGGGACGTGCGACGGCCGCGGCCGTCCCGGGGGCGGAGCTGCTGGTCATCGAGGGCATGGGCCACAGCCTGCCGCGCGCTCTGTGGCCCGTGTTCGCCGACCGGATCACCGGTTTTGTCCATCACGCCGAAAGTGAGCGCGGGAACGCGTAAGGTGACGATCCATCAGGTCATCTGACCCGGACTATTGACTCTGTACCCGGCAGTAGCGATTCTCGACGCAATGCTTGCGCGGGACATGACAAACAGGTGCCAGGGCCCCCGTGCCTCCGGTGGACCGTGTCCTCGACCGCGCCCTCCGCCGACCGAGGACGTGAGTAGTGGCCATGACCCGACAACCACACCGGCAACCGAGCCCCGACCGGCGCCGCCGGCGCAAACCGATCGCGGTGCTGTCCCTCCTCTTCGGCCTGCTGGCCACGGTGCTGGGCCCCGTCCCGGGAGCGGCCGCCGACAACGGCTGGTGGAACCCGGTCGCCCGCCCGGCACCCGACTCCGGGATCAACGTGACCGGAGAGCCCTTCAAGGGCACCGACGCCCAGGGCAACGTACGCGGCTTCGTGGACGCCCACGACCACATCATGTCCAACGAGGGCTTCGGCGGCCGGCTGATCTGCGGCAAGCCGTTCTCCGACCTCGGGGTCGCCGACGCGCTCAAGGACTGTCCGGAGCACTACCCCGACGGCAGCCTCGCCATCTTCGACTTCGTCACCAAGGGCGGTGACGGCAAGCACGACCCCGACGGCTGGCCCACCTTCAAGGACTGGCCCGCCCACGACTCGCTGACCCACCAGCAGAACTACTACGCCTGGATCGAACGGGCCTGGCGCGGTGGCCAGCGTGTCCTCGTCAACGACCTCGTCACCAACGGGGTGATCTGCTCGGTCTACTTCTTCAAGGACCGCAGCTGCGACGAGATGACCGCCATCCGCCTGGAGGCGCAGAAGAGTTACGACATGCAGGCCTTCGTCGACAAGATGTACGGCGGCCCGGGCAAGGGCTGGTTCCGCATCGTCACCGACTCCGCGCAGGCCCGTGAGGTCGTCAAGCAGGGCAAGCTCGCCGTGGTCCTCGGTGTCGAGACCTCCGAGCCCTTCGGCTGCAAGCAGATCCTGGACATCGCGCAGTGCAGCAAGGCGGACATCGACAAGGGCCTGGACGAGCTGTACGGGCTCGGCGTGCGCAGCATGTTCCTGTGCCACAAGTTCGACAACGCCCTGTGCGGGGTGCGCTTCGACGAGGGCGCCCTCGGAACGGCCATCAACGTCGGGCAGTTCCTGTCGACCGGCACCTTCTGGCAGACGGAGCAGTGCAAGGGCCCGCAGCACGACAACCCCATCGGGCTGGCGGCCGCGCCCAGCGCTCAGAAGGAGCTGCCCGCCGGGGTGGCGGTGCCTTCGTACGCCTCGGGCGCCCAGTGCAACACCCGCGGTCTCACCGACCTCGGCGACTACGCGGTGCGCGGCATGATGAAGCGCAAGATGATGCTCGAAGTCGACCACATGAGCGTCAAGGCCGCGGGCCAGGCCTTCGACATCCTGGAGTCCGAGTCGTACCCGGGCGTGATCTCCTCGCACAGCTGGATGGACCTCAACTGGACCGAGCGGCTCTACAAGCTCGGCGGTTTCGCCGCCCAGTACATGAGCGGCTCCGAGGCGTTCAGCGCGGAGGCCAAGCGTACGGACGCGCTGCGCGAGAAGTACCACGTCGGCTACGGCTACGGCACCGACATGAACGGCGTCGGCGGCTGGCCCGGCCCGCGCGGCGCCGACGCGCCCACCCCGGTCACGTACCCGTTCCGCAGCACCGACGGCGGCTCGGTCATCGACAAGCAGGTCACCGGCCAGCGCACCTGGAACTTCAACACCGACGGCGGCGCCCACTACGGCATGGTGCCCGACTGGATCGAGGACATCCGGCTCGTCGGCGGACAGGGCGTGGTCGACGACCTCTTCCAGGGCGCCGAGTCCTACCTGCGCACCTGGGGCGCGTCCGAGCAGCACAAGGCCGGGGTGAACCTCGCGGCCGGCGCGGCCGCCTCCGCGAGCTCGGCCGAGTGGAACCCGTTCGTCAGCTACGCGCCCGGCAAGGCCGTGGACGGCGACCGGGGCAGCCGCTGGGCGAGCGACTGGAACGACGACCAGTGGGTGCAGGTCGACCTCGGGTCCGAGCACCTGGTCAAGCGGGTCACCCTCGACTGGGAGCGGGCGTACGGGAGGTCGTACCGCATCGAGGTCTCCTCGGACGGGGCGAACTGGCGGACGGCCTGGTCCACGGCCGGCGGCGACGGCGGCCTGGACACGGCGCAGTTCGCGGGGGTCCCGGCCCGGTACGTCCGCGTCCACGGAGCGGGACGCGGTACGCAGTGGGGTTACTCCCTGTACGAAGTCGGCGTATACAGCAGCTGACGACGTCGAACGGGGTGTCCGTGGGCGTTCGCGCCCGCGGGCACCCCGCTCGGGGCGCACCGGAGCGAAGGGGGACCCGTACATGGCACGGATGCCGTTGACCGACAGGCGCAAGCAGCTGACGGAGGCGGCGATCCGCGCGATGACCCGTGACGGGGTGTCCAGGACCACGACCCGGTCGATCGCCGCCGAGGCGGGCGTGTCACTCAGCGTCTTCCACTACTGCTTCGACTCCAAGCAGGCGCTGCTGGAGTCGGTCATCGAGACCATCACCGCCCACTACATCACGATAGTGAAGGCCGCGATCCAGCCCAGGGCCACGCTGCGGGAGACCATCCGGGCCGGTTTCCAGGCGTACTGGGACCACGTGGCGGCCAGCCCCGGCGCGCACATGCTCACCTACGAGCTCACCCAGTACGCCTTGCGCCAGCCCGAGTTCGGGCATCTGGCGCGCAAGCAGTACGCGTCGTACTGCGATACGTACGCCGAGCTGATCGAGGAGCTGCGCCGGATCACCCCCTTCGAGCTCAGCGTGCCGGTGAGCGTGCTCGCCCGCTACCTGGCCGCCATGACGGACGGGGTGACGCTGAACTTCCTGGTCCTCGGCGACGAAGCGGCCGCGGCCGGGATCCTCGACATGGTCACCGATCACGTGGCCGGGCTCGTCCGCACCGACTGACCATCGCTCAGGCCGCGACCCGGAAGCCGATGTTGGACGTGGAACTGTCGGGGGTGTTGGAACTGCGGGCCGCGACCCGGTAGCGGTTGCAGTACGAGTCGTGGCAGAGGAAGGAACCGCCGCGCATCGTGCGGGAGTCGTGGCCCGGGGCGAAGGGGTCGGCGCACCATTCCCATACGTTGCCGACCGTGTTGTACAGGCCGTGTCCGTTGGCGCGGTAGGACTTCACGGGGACGGTGCCGAGGTGGGGGCCGGTGTGGCCGGTGGGGAAGTCGCCCTGCCAGATGTTCAGCATGGTGCGGCCGCCGGGGGCGAGTTCGTCGCCCCAGGGATAGCGGCGCTGCTCCAGCCCGCCGCGGGCCGCGTACTCCCACTCGGCCTCGGAGGGCAGCCTGGTTCCGGACCAGGAGCAGTACGCCTGGGCGTCGTTCCACGAGATGTGGACGACGGGGTGGTTCTGCCGGGAGGCGATGGACGATTCCGGCCCCTCGGGCCGCTTCCAGCTCGCTCCGGACACCGCCCGCCACCACGGGACGCCCTCCACGGCCGGGGCGGTGGCCGCGAGCTCCTGGTCCAGCAGGCCGGCGAAGACGAAGGAGAATCCGAACTCCTCGGCCTCCGTGACGTGTCCGGTGGCCTTCACGAAGGTGGCGTACCGGGCGTTGGTCACCGCCGTCGGCGCGATCCGGAAGGGAGCCACCGCCACCTCCCGGACCGGGCCCTCCCCGTCCGCCGGGAAGCCGTCCGCGTCCTGCGTGCCCATGAGGAAACGCCCCCCGGGCAGATCGAGCAGACCGCGTACCGCGCGGGGCGCGGGGACCGCGGGTGCGGCGAGCAGGGTGACGGCGCCGGCCGGGGAGTCGTGGCCCGGGGTGCAGCAGGAGGACATGGTGGCTCCGTTGGAGGATCGGTGCGGGGGCGGGGCGGTGCGCGGGCGGGGCAGTGCGGTGCGGTCCGGCCGGGCGCGTACGGCGCGCCCGGCCGGAGGCCTGGCGGCTAGCCGACCCGGTCGGCGGCGAGCTGCGCGGCCAGGGCGGGGATGCCCAGGTTCCGCTCCTGCGCCGGGGTCGCCTGGTACAGCTTGTTGACCAGCTGGTACGGGTCGACGGCGAGGTCGTAGTACTCGCGGAACTTGACCTCCCCGGTGCCGGACACGGTGCCGTTGGCGTCGGTGTGCAGCTGGTAGTACTCCACGTACTGCTTGTCCTTGGACACGTAGGAGGACCAGGTGCGGTGGTCGGTGCCGGTGCCCTTCTTCCACCATTCGACGAGCAGGTGGTCGCGGCTGTACGAGCCCAGCAGCGACCTGCCGTCCTGCGGGGTGTCCGGGGTGATCCCGGCGGCGTCGAGGATGGTGGGCGCGATGTCGATGTTGGCGACGATGCGGTTGTCCACCGTGCCGGCCCCGAGGCCTCCGGCGGGCCAGGAGAGGTAGAACGGCACCTCGTGGGCGGGGCCGTAGGGGACCGACTTGGCGGTCCAGCCGTGATCGGCCCAGCCGAAGCCGTTGTCGCCGATGTAGATGACGAGGGTGTTGTCCAGCTGGCCGAGGGCCGCCAGCTTGTCCTTGAACGCCTGGACCGCGTCGTCGACCGACAGGAGCGTGCGCAGCTGCTCGGCGCGGATGCGCTCGCCGTCGGCGAGGGTGCCGGTGGCGTCCTGGATGTAGGGCGGCTTGTCGCTGCGGTCGGCCTCCGTGACGGAGGGGCGGCCGTTCCACTCGGGGACGGCGGTGCCCGCGTACTTGGGCTCGGGCGTACGGGGCCCGTGCGAGGCGTAGGGGGTGACGTAGGCGAACCAGGGCCGGGTGTCGGTGGCCGCCCGGTCCAGGAAGCTCAGCGTCCGGTTCTTGATGATGCCCGTGGTGTAGCCGTCGATCGTCCGGACCGCCCCGTTGACGTTCCACTTGGCGTCGACGTATCCGGGCTGGAGCAGCGCGAATTCCTCGAAATGCGGCGGCGCGTCGGCAATGTTCCAGGAATTGAGGTATTTGCCGAAGAGACCGGTGCGGTATCCGGCCTGTTTCAGATAGCGCTGGACGGTGGTGTTCTGGTCCAGGGCCGCCGCGGAGGCATTGTTGCGGACCCCGTGGTTGTGGGCGTAGCGGCCGGAGAACACCGAGGAGCGCGAGGGCGCGCACAGCGGGGTCGTGACGTGGCCGTGGGTGAATTCCACGCCCTGGCCGGCGATCCAGTCGATGGTCTTCTGGATGGCCCAGTCGGTCTGTTTGGGCTGGTCGTCAGTGACGATCAGCAGGATGTTCGGGCGGCCGGCGGCCCCCGCGGAGGCCGCCGCCGACGCCGGGCCGATCGCCGGCACGGCGGCTGCCGCCGCTGCCGCCGCCGTGCCGGCGAGGAAACCTCTCCGGCTGACCTGCGTACGGGCTCTCTTGCTCATCGGTATTTCCTCCTGCTGTCCGAAGGGGAAATGGTGTGGCGGCCACTGCCATGCGGAGAGCGTAAAGGGAGCCGAATACCCGTTCAATGTACGGAGTGTGAAATGACGTCAGGGGCGGCGGGAGGGCGAAGGAGGATCAGTCCAGGGAGGGATGGGCCTCCGGATGCTCATCCCACCAGGACCGGTGGAAGGGGTTGTTGTCCACATTGGCCAGGTACGCGTAGGCGGCCGAGCGGTAGAAGAGCTCCGCCTGGCGGGCCGAGACCGTCGAGCGGTTCCAGGCGAGCCTGATGCGTCCGGTGATGGGGGCGCCGATCAGGGGACGCATCACGGTGCCCGCCACGGCCGGCGCGGTGGGCTGGCTGAGGGAGACCGCGCGGCCCGCGGAGATCAGGTCGTACTGCATGATGCGGTCGGTGATCCGGTAGCGCAGCGAGGGGGCGAACCCTGCCTTGGCGCAGGCCTCGATCAGCGCCTCGGGGCCCCCGTCGTCGTCCTCCACCAGCGTCATCCACTGTTCATCGGCGAGGTCTGCGAGGTCGAGGGCCTCCAGCCGGGCCAGCGGATGGCGGGCGGACATCCGGATGCAGAACGGCTCCTTGGGGACCAGCGTGCGGGCCGTAACTCCCCCGGGCAGCGGGACCTCGTGGTCGTTCACCTCTCCGTACACGATGACGTCGTAGCGGCTCGCGCCGAGCATCCGCACGAGGGCGGTCACCGAGTCCTCCAGGTCCACGGTGATGTCGCGGCCCGACAGGGCCAGGTCCCGGCGTGCGATCAGGCCGTCGATCAGCACCAGGAGGATGCAGCCCAGGCGCAGCGGCGCGCCGGCCGTCCGGGCCCGGGTCTCGGCGCCGAGGGCGTCCATCTCGCTGAGCACCCGGCGCGCCTTGGCGAGGACGAACTGGCCCAGCGGGGTGGGTTCGACCCCCAGGCGGCCCCGGACGAAGAGTTCGCCGCCGGTCACCCGCTCGATCCTGCGCAGCTGCGCGGAGAGCGCCGGCTGGGAGACCCCGAGTCTCCGCGCCGCGCCCCCCAGGCTGCCGGTTTCCGCTATCTGGCAGACGGCTTGCAGATGTCTCAACTCCAGCTGCATCCGGGCAGCTTACGCAGCGTCACGCGACGGCACCATAACGCCGGTCTTATGTGCGCAGGGATGTCCCGATCTCGTCATGGACACGCCCATACTCGGCCGCGAACCGCCAGATTCTCATCCCCTTCTCACCCCCCACACGATCGGAGTGGACTCTTGCAGCCCACCAGATTGATGGCAGCCATCGCGGCCATGGTGCTGACCACGGGCCTCGCCGGCACGCTGGCCACCACCGCCACCGCCGCCCAGACATCGGTTCCCGCGCCCGTCCCGGGCACCTCCGCCGAACGGGCGGTCGCCGCGGCTGACGCGGCCGTGCGCAGCGGCCTCGACACCCTGGTCAACTCCCCTCAGCAGCAGTACGACCGGCGCCTGGTCACCCCCTGGGTGAAGGACCTGTACTCGGTCGCCTACGAGCGCAGCTACCGCGGCCTGCCGGTGGTCGGCGGCGACGCGGTCGTCCTCGCGGACGGGGAGGGCCGGGTGCGCGCCCTCCAGTCGGCCTCCTCGACCGTGATCGACGTTTCGATCACCCCGTCGGTGACCGCGAAGGCCGCCGAGGCCACCTCGCGCCGCGAGCAGGTCAAGACCGACCAGGTGCAGGGCAGCCGGCTCGTCGTCAAGCTCAAGGACGACAAGCCGGCACTGGCCTGGGAGACCGTCCTGGTCGGCCGGACCGCCACGGCGCCCAGCAAGCTGCACGTGTTCGTGGACGCGCGCACCGGCAAGGTCCTCGACCGCTTCGACGAGGTGGTGGCGGGCAGCGGCAGCAGCAAGTGGAACGGCCCGAACCCGCTGACCATCGACACCACGGCCTCCGGTGGCACGTACTCCCTGCGCGACCCGAACCGCACCGGCCTGAGCTGCGCCGACTACAGCTCGGGCAGCGTCTTCTCGAAGTCGTCGGACTCCTGGGGCACGGGCAACCCCACCTCCAAGGAGACCGGCTGTACGGACCTCATGTTCGCGGCCCAGAAGCAGTGGGACATGCTGAGCCAGTGGCTCGGCCGCAACGGCGTCAGCGGCAACGGCCGCAGCTTCCCGGGCAAGGTCGGCCTCGGTGACCTGAACGCGTACTGGGACGGCAGCTCGGTGACCATCGGGCACAACCAGGCCAACGAGTGGATCGCCGGCGTGGACGTGGTGGCCCACGAGTACGGGCACGCCATCGACACCAACACCCCGGGCGGCACCAGCGGCCAGGAGTCCGGGCTCGGCGAGGCCACCGGTGACATCTTCGGCGCCCTGACCGAGGCCTTCGTCAACGAGCCGTCCCCGTACGACACTCCGGACTACACCGTCGGCGAGATGATCAACCTCGTGGGCAGCGGTCCGATCCGGAACATGTACAACCCGCCGGCCGTCAACAACGACCCGGCCTGCTACAGCTCCTCCATACCGGGCACCGAGGTGCACGCGGCGGCCGGCCCGCTCAACCACTGGTTCTACCTGCTCGCCGAGGGCACCAACCCGGGCGGCGGCAAGCCCAGCAGCAGCACCTGCAACCAGTCCACGCTGACCGGCGCGGGCGTGCAGAACGCCGGCAAGATCTTCTACGGCGGCATGCTGCTGAAGACCTCCAGCATGTCCTACAAGAAGTACCGGACGGCGACCCTGAGCTCCGCCAAGTCGCTGGACGCCACCTGCGACCTGTTCAACAAGACCAAGGGTGCCTGGGACGCCATCAGCGTGCCCGCCCAGTCCGGTGACCCGACCTGCACCCCCAGCGGTCAGAACAGCGACTTCTCGCTCGCGCTGAACCCGTCCTCGGGCACCGTCCAGCAGGGCGCCTCGGTCACCACCTCCGTGGCCACCGCCATCTCCCAGGGCACGGCCCAGCAGGTGACCCTCACCGCGTCCGGCCTGCCGGCCGGCGTCACCGCCTCCTTCAGCCCGGCCACCGTGCAGTCCGGCCAGTCCTCGACGCTGACCCTGACCGCCTCCTCCAACGCGGCTCCCGGTTCCTCGACCGTCGTCGTCAAGGGCCAGGGCACCAGCCTCTCGCACACCGTCGACTACGCGCTCACCGTCGGCGGCACCACGCCGCCCCCCGGCGCGCCGAACATCGACGTGACCGCCGTCCAGGCGCACCTGACCCAGCTGAACACGATCGCCTCCCAGAACGGCGGCAACCGCCGCGCGGGCAGCGGTGGTTACACCCAGTCGGTGGCGTACATCAAGGGCAAGCTGCAGGCGGCCGGCTACACGGTCACCGAGCAGAACTGCACCTCCTGCACCTACCCGTCGAACAACCTGATCGCCGACTGGCCCGGCGGCCCCGCCGACCAGACGATCATGTTCGGCTCGCACCTCGACAGCGTCTCCGCCGGCCCGGGCATCAACGACAACGGCTCGGGCTCCGCGACCCTGCTGGAGAACGCGCTGGTCCTCGCCCAGAAGAACCCGACGATGACCAAGCACGTGCGCTTCGCCTGGTGGACCGACGAGGAGCAGGGCCTCAACGGCTCGGAGTTCTACGTCAACCAGCTCACCAGCACCCAGAAGTCGGCCATCAAGGCCTACTACAACTTCGACATGGTCGGCTCGCCCAACGGCGGCTACTTCATCAACAACGTCAACTCCACCGCCGCGGCCCCGCTCAAGGCGTACTGGACCTCGCTGAACCTCGCCCCCGAGGAGAACACCGAGGGCCAGGGCCGCAGTGACGACTACTCCTTCCAGCAGGGCGGCATCGCCACCTCCGGCTACGCGGCCGGCGCCAGCGCCCGCAAGACCTCGGCGCAGGCCACGAAGTGGGGCGGCACCGCGAACGCGGCGTACGACTCCTGCTACCACAGCTCCTGCGACACCACGAGCAACATCAGCGCGACGGTCCTGGACCGCAGCGCGGACGGCGTGGCCTACACGATCTGGAACCAGGCCGTCGGCGGCACCACGCCCGGCCCGGACTTCTCGATCAGCGCCTCCCCGGCCACCGGCAGCGCGAACCAGGGCGGCACCACCACCTCCACGATCAACACCGCGACCGTGAGCGGAGCGGCCCAGACCGTCGCCCTGTCGGTGACCGGCGCCCCCGCCGGCACGACCGCGACGCTCAGCCCCACCTCGGTCCAGTCCGGCAGTTCCTCGACGCTCTCCGTACAGGTCGGCGCGAGCACCGCGCCCGGCACGTACACCCTGACCGTCACCGGCGCGGGCTCCGTCAGCCACACCACCACCTACACCCTGACCGTCACGGGCACCGGCCCCTCCTGCACCCCGCGCCAGCTCGTCGCCAACGGCGGCTTCGAGAGCGGCTCCACCCCGTGGACGGCCACCTTGGGCGTGATCACCAACCAGGCCGGTCAGACCCCGCACGGCGGCTCGTACAAGGCCTGGCTCGACGGCTACGGCCAGACCCACACGGACAGCGCCTCGCAGTCCGTGACCGTCCCCACGGGCTGCGCCTCGTACCAGCTCGGCTTCTACCTGCACATCGACACCGACGAGACCGAGAACACGGTCTACGACACCTTCACGGTCTCGGTGGGCGGCCAGACGCTGGAGACCCTGTCCAACGTGAACGCGGCCTCCGGCTACCAGCTCAAGACGTACGACGTCTCCCGGTTCGCCGGCCAGACGGTCACCCTGAAGTTCCAGGGCGCGGAGGACCCGTCCCTCCAGACCTCCTTCGTCGTGGACGACGTCACCCTCCAGGTGAGCTGACGCCCACGGCATCCCGAGCACGAGGCGAGCACACCCGAGCACCACGTGAGCACGACCTGAGCAGGACCTGAGCAGGACGTGAGCAGGACGTGAGCACCGTCCGGGCGGTATCCGCCCCGGCCCCCATGCGGCCGGAGCGGGTGCCGCCCGGCCGTGTGCGGTGTATGCAGGAGGCATGGACCCCTCAGCGCCGCACCCACGCACCAGCAGGTTCCGGGATTCGCGCGCGGTGCTGCTGTCGGTCCCCTTCGCGCTGATCGCCGTCGTCACGACGGTCGACGTCCTGGCGCCGCCGGAAGTCCACCTGGGCCCCTTCCTGGTCGCCGCCCCCGCCCTGACCGCTTCCTTCGCCGGGCCGCGGATGACCGGGTTCGTCGGCGCCGTGGCGGTGCTCGCCCAGGTGGCGGTGGCCGTGGTCCGGACCTCGCTCACCGACCTCAACCACACCTTCCAGATCATCGCGCTCGTGCTGATCTCGGCGTTCGTCACGTTCTTCGCACACCTGCGCGAGGTGCACGAGGGGCAGCTCACCCGCCTGCGTTCGGTGGCGGTCGCCGCCCAGCAGGTGGTCCTACGGCCCCTGCGCGAGCGGATGGGCCCGCTGCGGATCGCCGCCGTGTACCTGGCGGCCGAGGCCGAGGCCCAGATCGGCGGAGACCTGTACGCGGCCGCCCGCACCGCCACCAGCACCCGGCTGCTGATCGGCGACGTCCGCGGCAAGGGGCTGGAGGCGGTCGGAGAGGCCGCGATCGTCCTCGGCGCCTTCCGGGCCGCCGCCCATCTGGAGCCCGACCTGCCGGGACTGGCCGGCTATCTGGAGGCCGCCGTGGCCGCCGATCCCGACCGGGGCGCGGGCGGGCCGGGCCGGACGAGGGGTTCACCACCGCGGCCGTGCTCGACATCCCCGACGGGGAGCCTTACCTGCGCCTGGTCAGCTGCGGGCACCCGCCGCCGCTGCTGCTGCGCGGGGGCAGCGCCGTACCCCTCCAGGTGGACCATCCGGCGCCGCCGCTGGGTCTCGCGGAGTTCGTGGACACCGGTTTCGCCGCACAGTCCTTCTCCTTCGAGCCGGGCGACGTGGTCTTGCTGTACACGGACGGCGTCATCGAGGCCCGGGACGCCTCCGGCGCCTTCTACCCGCTGCCGGAGCGGGCGGCCGACTGGCCCGGCGACGGGCCGGAGGCACTCCTGCGCCACCTGTGCGCGGACCTGCTCGCCCACGCCGCGGGCGGCCTGCTGGGAGACGACGCGGCGATGGTGGCCATCGAGCGGGTCGGCCACGGGACCTGAGCGCGGACCGGCCCCCAGCGGTGGATCAGCCGCCGTCGCGGACCGCGACGATGCCGTTGAAGACGCCGACGTAGGCCGTCCCGTCGGGGCCGAGCGTGATCGGGGCCCAGTTGTTGTCGTAGAGCGGGCCGGTGCCGGTCAGCCGGCGCCAGCGGCGCTCACCGGTGCGGAAGTCGACGGCCGTGAGGTACCAGGCGTCGATCCCCCAGAAGTTCGGCTCCTTCTCGTAGAAGTAGAGCAGCCCGTTCGCGGTGGAGAGCTTGGGCACCACGGAGGGCGAGCGGATCGCGCTCTGCCAGACCGTGTCGCAGCCGCTGCCGTCGGCCCGGACGTCGATGCGGCTCACGCCACCGACGACGGATTTGCCGAGGACCAGCGAAGTGACGTTCTCGTAGCCGTAGTTGTTCTCGACGACGATGCTGTTGCCCCAGGTGATCAGGGAGTTGTCGGTGGTCGAGGCGCCCGAGCCGAAGACCGGCACCTTGCACACCAGCCGCCGGCCTTCGGGCACGTCCAGGCCCCGCTTGTAGACCAGGACGTTCATCCGGTCGTCGGCGTTGTCGGTGATCGCGACGTAGCCGTTGCCGAAGAGGTCCGGAGTGGTGCCCGAACCCTGGTTGACCGACCCGGGCTTGGTCCCCGTGCCCCGGTCGTACGTCTGGCGCCACTGCGCGACGGGGGTTCCGTCGGCGGTGGCGGCGAAGCTGTAGAGCGCGTGGTCGGTGACGATGGACACGCCGTCCTCGGCGACCGAGAAGGAGTTCTGGATCTCCTCCCCCGGCAGCCGGATCGAGCGGATCACCGAGGTCCGCGGGTCGACCGTGCCGACGCGGCCCTGGCGGGTGACCCACCAGATGCGGCCGTTCCAGTCGGGCATGACCGAGGTGACGGGGTCACAGGTGCCCGTGGGCCACAGGTTGGTCCAGTCCACGCAGTCGTGCGGGACCTGGCCGGTGAGGTCCCAGTCGTCGTCGACCTTGAACGCCCAGCCGCCGTCCGGGTTCTGCACGTGCGAGAGGCGCAGGATGTGCTGGCGGGAGTCGGCCAGTACCGCCCGGTCCTGGTTGTCCAGGTAGAAGTAGGCACCGCCCGAGGTGTCCTTGAAGATCTTCGAGAAGTCCAGCGAGGTGATCGCCTGGACCGTCGAGGAGCGCTGCGGGAGCTGGTACTCCGCGAGCGTGGCGAGCGTACGGGGCTCCAGCAGCTTGACCTTGAAGCCGCCGAAGGTGCCGCACACCGTGACCAGCCGGCCGGCCGAGTCGAAGGTGGCGGTGGCGCATTCGCCGCCGAGGGCGGCGATCTTCTCGCTGGTCACCTGCGGGTTCTTGCCGAGCGGCCCGGACCAGGGCGAGGTGGCGCTGCCCGCCGCGTCGGAGTGCATGCCGCTGCGGCCGTTGGGCGCGAGGAAGGGGTGCTGCGGCGGGGCTTCGCCGGGCAGCGGCACCGCGGTGGCGGGGCCGCCCTCGTAGTGGCTGACCAGGCGGCGGCCGGGGGCCTGGGGTATCTCCTCGGCGGCGGCCGGCGCGACCCCGTACAGCACCGCGCATGCGGCGAGGGCCGGTACCGCGGCGCAGTTCAGCGCTCTTCGGAACATTCGGACTTCCTCCCTTTTCCTCAGTCTTGTTGACATTGCGTATGACATCGCGCCGGGGCCAGACGCTAGATCGCACTGCCTGAGGAGTCCATGGAAGAACCGGATGATTCACGAAGGCGCAACAGTTGATCATCCCCAACGGCGGGCCCGGACCTATGGCTTGAACCCGCTGACCACGTTCGCCGTGGCCGAGACCCCGTTGTGGATGGTCGCCGCCAGACCGCTGCCGGCGAGGTAGAAGCCGAGCAGGACGCAGACCAGCGCGTGCGACACCTTGAGGCCGCCACCGCGCATGAAGATCCACGCGAGGACGAGGAGCAGGACGACGACGGAGAGGGAGATCACCATCGGAACACCTCCTTGTGCGGCGCCATCGTGGCGCAGGAGGAGGGCTTCCCGGGCGAAACCCGTGTCCGCCAAACGGGTGTTGACCGTCCGTGACCGCCGCTCAGTCCTTGACGATCTCCGCCCAGTGGGCCGTTCGCCCGCACCAGCGTCCGAGCAGTACGGGGTCACGGCCCACCGCCAGCAGCCCGGCGCCGGACTCCGCCCGGTACGCCTCCACCACGCCGATCCAGTGCGGCGGTGGTGGAGGCGTCGAGCATGGCGGTCATCTCGTCGCAGACCAGCCAGCGAGGCCTCAGCACCAATGCCCGTGCCAGACAGGCCCGTTGCAGCCGACCGTCACTAACCTCGTGGGGCCGTCGGCCGAGCAGGTCGGCGCCGAGTCCCACCCGGTCCGCCAACTTCGTTACCACGGAGTCGATTTCGCTACGCCGGCCAGTGGCCCGGGGCGGTTCGGCGACGAGTTCGCGCAGCCTGAGCCGGGGGTCGGTCGCCAGCCGCGGCTGCCGGCTTCGCGGTAAACCCGCCGCTGTTGACGTCCTGGCCGCCCGCGATGCGCTCGGGGGCGATGGGCAGGCTTCACTCCCCGACGGAGCCGGTAGGTGTACGTGAGCCCGTCCGCGGAGACCTCCGGCAGCACCTCGGCCAGCGCCGGTCGCAGCTTCATGTCCGCGTCGTGCGTCAGCAGCCCGTCGAAGATGTTCGAGTTGCCGTCCTTGCCGTAGCCCAGCAGCGGGCTGAGGCTCTCGGGCTCGTCGGCTATGCCGACCACGGCGGAGTCGGTGCCTCCGGATCCCGCCGCGGCGCCTCCCCGGGGGTCGAGCAGGCCGCCGCGCCCGTGACGATTGCGGCGGCCAGGGCCACCCTGGCCATTCCCCGTACGGTCCGGGCCGTCATCCCGTGCACTTCCTTCTTACTGCAAAGGGTTCGCAATAATGCCAGATGGGAGCAGAGGGGGACGAACCGGGCCGCATCGGCGGAGAGGGTCCGCGCGCGGGCCGCAGGGGTCTTGCCCGGCCGCCGCACGGCGTGCCATATATGTCTAGACCTTTCCGGGGAGCAGGAAGGGACGGAAGAAGAGGGGCGCCCGCCGTGCACGACCCCGCACCAGGCCCCGCGCCGATCAACGCACCGCCCGCCGCGCCGGGCCCCGTGCCGCACCCCGTGCACAGCCCCCGGAAGCGGACGGCACGGCGGGCGGCGCTCGCCGTGTCCCTGGCCCTCGCGGCCGCCGCGCTGACGGCCTGCGAATCCGCCGACACCACGCCCCCGCCCGCTCCGGCCGGGCTGACGGCCCAGGCGGGCAGCGCCACCTCGGTCCACGTCATGTGGCAGTCACCGGCCCCCGCCGACGGGGTGGCCACCTTCCTGGTCTTCCAGGCCGACCGCCTGGTCCGCGAACTCCCCGCCGACAAGACGATGACGGACATCACCGGCCTCACCCCGCAGACGGCCTACGCCTTCACGGTCCGGGCCCGGGACGCCGCCGGGAACACCTCCGCGGCCGGCCCGGCCGCCTCGGCCACCACCCCCGCCGCGAAGGCCGAGGACCACCTGGCACCGACCGCCCCGCCGAGTGCGGCAGGCCGGGCCCTCGGACCCACCTCCGCCCAGCTGACCTGGGCCGCGGCCACCGACGACTCGGGGGTCACCGCGTACGACGTCTACCAGGGCGAGGCCCGCATCCACACGGTCGGCCCCGGCATGACCGGCACCGTCCTGGAGGGCCTCCAGCCCGACACGGTGTACACCTTCACCGTCCGGGCCAGGGACGGCGCCGACAACTCCTCCCCCGCCGGCCCCGCCGTGGACGTCACGACCCCGGCCGGGCCGGGACAGCGGCCGAACACCGCTCCGGCCGAGTTCACCGCGACCGCCTCGCCGGGCGCGGTCACCCTCGCCTGGACCGCCCCGCCGACCGGCCGGGAGACCAGCGAGTACGAGCTCTACGTCAACGGCCGGCCCACCACCGTCATCCAGTTCGGCGCGGGCGCCGTCCCGGCGGGCCGCGCCGAACACCGGCTTTCGGTCACCGAACCGCCCGGCACCGTATGGACGGTGAAGCTCCGGGCCCGGCTGCCCGACGGCAACTGGGGTGCGTTCTCCGCCGAACGGCGGGTCGTCCTCGCCTCCTGAACCCCTCATGAACCGCTCCCGAACTCCTCCTGAACCCCCCGCGTGGCCCGGGCACCGACAATCAACCGAGTCGATATGACCCGAACGGCCCTGCGACGAAAGAAGATCGCGCACAATACTTCCGTGTTCGGTGAGTACTCGGTCAACAACAATCAGGCAGATTCCGCGGGCGGCGCCCCTGGGCCAGACTCTGGCGCCGTGGCGGGAAACCTGCCGCCGGAGACGGCGAGCTTCGTGGGCCGCGAGCGTGAACTCGGCCTCCTGTACGGCCTTCTGCGCGAGCGGCGCCTCGTGACGCTCACGGGGGTCGGTGGTGTCGGCAAGTCCAGGCTGGCCCTGCGCGCCGCCGCCGATCCCCGCCAGAGCCGGCCCGACGGGGTGTGGTGGGTGGAGCTCTCCCCGCTGCGCGACGCCGAGTTGCTCACCGCCACCGTCGCGCACGCCATCGGTCTCGCCCACCAGTCCCCGCGCCCGCTCGACGAGGAACTGTGCGCGTGGATGGCCGACAAGGAGCTGCTGATCGTCCTCGACACGTGCGAGCACCTGGTGGCCGCCTGCCGCCACCTGGTGGGTGAACTCCTGCAGTCCGCACCGGGGCTGACGGTGCTGATCACCTCCCGCGAGCCGCTCGGCAGCCCCGGCGAGAGCCTGGTCGAGGTCAGTCCGCTCCCCAGCGACGGACCCGACAGCGACGCCCTCGCCCTGTTCCGGGCCCGCGCGATGTCCGCCACCGGGCACGCCGCGGCCGCCTTCGCCGACCCGGACCGGGCGGCCGTGGCCGCCGAGATCTGCCGCCGCCTGGACGGGATCCCCCTCGCCATCGAACTGGCCGGTGCCCGGCTGCGGCTGTGGACGCTGGAGCAGATGGCACAGCGCCTCGAAGTCCGCTTCGACCTGCTGTCCGACACCACCTTCGCCCGGCTCCCCCGCCACCAGACGATGCGGACCGCGATCGGCTGGAGCCACGAGCTGAGCGAGCCGGTCGAACGGCTCCTGTGGGCCCGGCTCTCGGTGTTCACCGGGGACTTCGACGCCGCCGCGGCGCGCGCGGTCTGCTCGGGCGGACCCCTGCCCGCGGCGCGCGTGGAGCGGGTGCTGGCGGGCCTGGTCGCGAAATCGGTGGTCCAGCGCACCCTGGAGCGGGGTGCGGGCGCCCGCTACCGGCTGCTGGACACGATCCGCGAGTACGGCCAGGACTGGCTGGCGGAGCTCGGTGAGGAGCAGATCGTCGCCGACCGGCACGCCCACTGGTACGCCGCGCTCTCCAAGGCCGCCGACCGTGGCTGGATGGGCCCCGGCCAGGTGGACTGGTACCGCAGGATGACCGCCGAGCACGCGCAGCTGCGCACCGCCCTGGAGCACCTCCTCGGCTCGGACCCCACGGCGGCCCTGGAGACGGCCGGCGCGCTGTGGTTCTTCTGGTTCTCGTGCGGGCACGTCCACGAGGGCCGGGCCTTCCTGGAACGTGCCCTGCTCACCGGTCCGCGCTCGGGAGCGGCGTACGTCCAGGGCCTGTGGGCGCTGGGGCTCACCGTCATGCTCCAGGGCGAGCTGGACGCCTCCGAGCAGCTCGGCCGGGAGAGCACCCGCGCGGCGGCCACGCTGGCCGATCCGGAACCGGAGCTGCGCGCCGCCTACCTGCACGCGGTGTCGGTGCTGATGCCGGGCGATCCCGCACGGGCGCTCGCGCTCGCGGGGCCCCGGGCGCGCGGGGGGCACGGCGGCAGGCCCAGCGGTGCGGGCTGGCTGCTGTGCCGGCTGGCCACCGGCTACGCCCTGTGCGACCTCGGGCGCTTCGAGGAGGCCGAGCAGGAGGCGCTGGGCCTGCGGGAGGCGTGCGCGGAGCTGGGCGAGCGCTGGCTGCGGGCATACGCGGACTACATCCTGGCCGTCGCGGCCTTCGGGCTCGGCCACCACGGGGAGGCGGCCCGGCACGCGCGGGCGATGCTGTCGGGAAAGCGGCTGCTGGGCGACCGCTTCGGGATCGCGCTCGGTCTGGACCTGCTGGCGGCGGCGGTGGCGGCCATGGGCGACGGCGAGCTCGCGGCGCGGCTGCTGGGCACGGGGCACGCCTGGTGGCGCACGGTGGGCCGGCCGCAGATGGGCTCCCCCTCGCTGACGGCCCTGCGCGACCAGGGCGAACGCCAGGCCAGGGCGGCGATCGGCGACGAGGCCTACGAAAGCGCCTTCCTGGGCGGCGCGGCGGCGTCCACCGGCTGACGCTCAGCCGGTGGCGCCGTTGCGTAACTCCGGGGCTCCCGTCAGTACGGGAGGGGTCTGCCCGACGGGGTACGCAGATCCAGGTCTCGGGGTGCGGGCTTGGGGACGGGCTTGCGGATCAGCTGCTGGCGCATGCTGCCTCCTCGCTCAGACCAGGGCCGGGCGGCGGGGTTCCACCGTGCGGCCGTCGGGGAGCAGTTCACCGGTGTCGTCGAAAACCACGGCACCGTTGCAGAGCAGGTTCCAGCCCTGCTCGGGGTGGGAGGCCACGGTACGGGCGGCATCGTGATCGACGCTGTCGGCAGACGGGCATGGGGGCTGGTGGGAGCACATGGCGCACCTCCTCGCAGAGTGGGGCGGGAAGGCCGGTGGTCACCCGGTCGAATCCGCGATCCACGGTGGCGGTGAGTATTACTGATCGCCACCCCTGGGCGGTACCCATATTCACCGCCCAGTTCAGGGTGTGTATGCCCGATTACGATGTGCTCATGCCCGCTGTCCGGATCATTCGCCGAACACTTCTCGCGCCGGAGGAGGCATGGCGGAGGCTGACGGACTGGGAACGCCACGGCGCAGCCGTCCCGCTCACCCGGGCGATCATCGAAACGCCGCCTCCCACGCACACCGGGACCCGTTTCACCATGCGTACGGGAGTGGGGAGCATCACCTTCGACGACCCGATGGAAGTCACCCTCTGGCAGCCGCCTCGGGACGGCTCGGCGGGACTGGTCCGCCTCGTCAAACACGGCCGCGCGGTGCGGGGCCGCGCGGAGATCGAACTCCGCCGCTCGCCCTCCGGCGGCTGGGAGGCCGAATGGCGCGAGGAACTGTACGTACGGGGCCTGGGGCGCCCCTTCGACCCCCTGGTGGCAGCGGCGGCCCGCCTCTTCTTCACGCGCGCCCTGAAAGCCCTCCTGCGCCCCTGACCGGCCCGCGGGGCCGCCGGGCACGCCCCGGGCGCACGGAGAGGGGCCGGGGCCGCCGTGAGGCGGCCCCGGCCCCTTCCCCGTCCGAGCCCGCGCTAGCGGATCGGCATGCCCGAGAGCGTGCGGGCGATCACCAGGCGCTGGATCTCGCTCGTCCCCTCGAAGATCGTGTAGATCGCGCTGTCGCGGTGCATGCGCTCCACCGGGTACTCACGGGTGAAGCCGTTGCCGCCGAGGATCTGGACCGCCTGGGCGGTGACCTTCTTGGCGACCTCGCTCGCGAACAGCTTCGACATCGAGCCCTCGGCCGAGGTGAAGGGCTTGCCCGCGACCGCCATCCAGGAGGCCCGCCACACCAGCAGCCGGGCCGCGTCGATGGAGGTCCGCATGTCGGCGAGCTGGAAGGCGACGCCCTGGTTGTCGATGATCGGCCGACCGAACTGCGTACGGGTCTTCGCGTAGTCCAGCGCCACCTCGAACGCGGCGCGCGCCGTGCCGACCGCCATGGCGCCGACGGCCGGCCGGGAGGCCTCGAAGGTGGCCATGGCCGCGTTCTTCACCCGCTCGCCGCCGCCCGCCTTCGCCCGCTCGTGGGCCCGCGCGAGCCGCTCGTCGAGCTTCTCCTTGCCGCCCAGGAGGCAGGAGCCCGGTACGCGTACGTCCTCCAGCACCACCTCGGCGGTGTGCGAGGCGCGGATGCCGTGCTTCTTGAACTTCTGCCCCTGGGAGAGGCCCGGGGTGTTCGGCGGCACGATGAAGGAGGCGTGGCCCTTGGTGCCGAGCTCGGGGTCGACGACGGCCACGACGATGTGGACGTTGGCGATGCCGCCGTTGGTCGCCCAGGTCTTGGTGCCGTTGAGCACCCACTCGTCCTTGGCCTGGTCGTAGACGGCGCGGGTGCGCATGGAGCCGACGTCGGAGCCGGCGTCGGGCTCGGAGGAGCAGAAGGCGGCGACCTTCACGTCGTCCGGGGTGCCGTACATCTGCGGGATCCAGGTGCCGATCTGCTCCTCGGTGCCGTTGGCGACGACGCCGATGGCGGCGAGCCCGGTACCGACGATGGACAGCGCGATGCCCGCGTCCCCCCAGAACAGCTCCTCCATGGCCATCGGGATGCCGAGGCCGGTGGGGTCGAAGAACTGCTGGGCGTAGAAGTCGAGGGAGTAGATGCCGACCTTGGCGGCCTCCTGGATGACGGGCCACGGAGTCTCTTCGCGCTCGTCCCATTCCGCGGCGGCGGGGCGGATCACGTCGGCGGCGAAGCCGTGGATCCAGTCCCGTACCTGCTTCTGGTCGTCGTTGAGCTCCATGGTGAACTCCGCCATGTCCCCTCCAGCTTTCGTATCACGCTGCCGCACAAGTAGTTACCAACGGTAACCCCCAAGATGACTCCAGTCTGTTACCGGCCGGTAAGCACTGTCAAGCAGCAGCGACGGCGCACCGCCGGTGAGATCGTCAGGGTGTGCGGGGTGTTACGTTGCGTGGGCGTCAGGACATCGCAAGGGCGGGGAGTGAGACACGTCATGGAGACCACACAGCAGGCCGGCGAGCCGGGAACGGGCGAGCGCCGACGGCGGGAGCTGCTGGAGGCCGCCGACCGGGTCGTCCTCAGGGACGGCCCCAAGGCGTCCATGAACGCCATCGCGGCGGAGGCCGGCATCACCAAGCCGATCCTCTACCGGCACTTCGGGGACAAGGCGGGCCTCTACCAGGCGCTGGCCGTCCGGCACACGGACGCGCTGCTCGACTCGCTGCGCGCGGCGCTCGACGCCCCCGCCGAGCGGCGCAGCCGGGTGGAGTCCACCCTCGACACCTATCTCGCCGCCATCGAGGCCCGGCCCCAGGTCTACCGCTTCCTCATGCACCCGGCCGAGGACTCCCACAGCGCGGAGCGCGGCTTCGACGTCGGCCTGCACTCGGCCCCGCTGCTGCGCCGCCTCGGCGAGGAGCTGGCCCAGGTGATCGGCGAGCGCGTGGACCTCGGCCCCGGCGGAGAACGCCTGGCCCGGGTATGGGGTCACGGAATCGTCGGCATGATGCACGCGGCGGGCGACTGGTGGCTCGGCGAGCGCCCGTGCGAACGCGCGGAGCTCGTCACCGGCCTCACCGACCTCCTGTGGGGCCGCCTGGCCACGGCCGGCAACCGTGCGGACGGCCCGGGCTTCTGATTCAGGCCCCGCCTGAATCAAGCCCCGCCTGATTCCTGATTCAGGCCCCGCCGGCCAAAATCAGCCCCGCCGGCGTTTGAGGCGCGGGGTCCGGGGCGGAGCCCCGGGAACCCCGGCCCCGCCGGGCCCCTACCCCCGGCTCACTCCCCCAGCGCGTGGATCCCGGCCGCACCCCAGTCCGTCTTGCGGATCTGCCTCCGCAGCTTGCGCGACCGCAGCCCGGTCACCCGCTCCGCGTACACCCCACCGGCCAGGTGATCGCACTCGTGCTGGAGGCAACGGGCGAAGAACCCGGTCCCGGCCACCCGCACCGCCGCCCCGTCCGAGGTGACCCCCTCCACGACGGCCTCGTCGAAGCGGACCGTGGAGGCCTCCAGCCCCGGCAGGGACAGGCAGCCCTCGGGCCCGGCGAACTCGTCCCCGTCGGCGGAGACCAGCCGCGGGTTGACGATGTGCCCGACGTGCCGGACGTCCTCGTCGTCGGGGCAGTCGTAGACGAACACCCGCTGCCCGACGCCGATCTGGTTCGCGGCGAGGCCGACGCCCTGGGCGGCGTACATCGTGGCGAACATGTCCTCGATGAGCCGGTCGAGGGCCGGGCCGAACTCGGTGACCTCCGCGCAGGCGGAGTGGAGCACCGGATCGCCCAGCAGGCTCATGGTGCGGACGATGCCGGAGGTACCGGGGATGGGGCGCTGTCGCATGGCCGTAAGGGTACGACGGGCGACTATATGAGGAGATCTTCGGCAGACCGGGGGCGCCGCGGTCGGGGTCCGGGCCGGTACTGGATAGGCTGGGGGCGACCGACGCAAGGAGGACAAGGGACGATGGCAGGCAACACAGAGCCGCTTTCGCCGCGGGCCAAGCTGGCCGTGACGGCGGGCAAGGCCGCGGCGGCGGTGTCGCGGGCCGCGGGACGCGGAAGCGGATCGGTGATCGGAGGCAAGGTCGCGCTCAAGCTCGACCCCGATCTCCTCGGCGCGCTGGCGCAGCATCTCGACGTCGTCCTCGTCTCGGCGACGAACGGCAAGACCACGACGACCCGGCTGATCGCGGAGGCCCTGCGGGCCAGCGGTCCGGTCGTCTCCAACGCGCTCGGCGCGAACATGCCCGCGGGCATCACCTCGGCCCTGGCGGGCGGCTCGGAAGCCCGCTACGGCGTCATCGAGGTGGACGAGAAGTACCTGGCCGGAGTGGCCCGGGACGTCACCCCCAAGGTGATCGCCCTGCTGAACCTCTCCCGGGACCAGCTGGACCGCGCCGCCGAGACCCGCATGCTCGCGGAGAAGTGGCGCGAGGGCCTCTCGGGCTCCAAGGCGGTCGTCGTGGCCAACGCCGACGACCCGCTGATCGTGTGGGCCGCCTCCTCCTCCGCGAACGTGGTGTGGGTCGCGGCCGGCCAGGAGTGGAAGGACGACGCCTGGTCGTGCCCCTCCTGCGGTGGCGTCATGCAGCGTCCGGGCGACGACTGGTACTGCGGCGAGTGCGGTTTCCGGCGGCCCACCCCGAGCTGGGTGCTCTCCGGCGACCACGTGCTCGACCCGCACGGCAGCGCCTGGCCCATCAGCCTCCAGCTCCCGGGCCGCGCCAACAAGGCGAACGCCGCCACCTCGGCGGCCGTCGCCGCCGTCTTCGGCGTTCCGCCGCAGGTCGCGCTGGAGCGGATGTACCAGGTGCAGGCCGTCGCCGGACGCTACGACGTGGTGAGCTTCCAGGGCCGCGAGCTGCGACTGCTGCTCGCGAAGAACCCGGCGGGCTGGCTCGAAACGTTTTCGCTGATCGACCCGCCGCCGACCCCGGTGATCCTGTCGGTGAACGCGCGCGGCGCCGACGGCACGGACACCTCCTGGCTGTGGGACGTGGACTACCCGCGCCTGGCCGGCCACCCGATCTTCGTGATCGGCGACCGCAAGCTGGACCTCGCGGTCCGCCTGGAAGTCGCGGGCCTGGACTTCCGGGTGTGCGAGACCCTCGACGAAGCCGTGCAGCTGGCGCCGCCCGGGCAGATCGAGCTGATCGCCAACTACACCGCCTTCCAGGACGTGCGCCGCCGCGTCGGCAACTAGTACCCATAAGGACAAGAGCATGAGCGACAACAGCCTGCGTCTGGTGTGGGTCTACCCCGACCTGCTCAGCACGTACGGAGACCAGGGCAACGCCCTCGTCGTGGAGCGCCGGGCCCGCCGGCGCGGCCTGGACGTGCAGCGCGTGGACGTGCGCAGCGACCAGCCGATCCCCACCTCGGGCGACATCTACCTGATCGGCGGCGGCGAGGACCGGCCGCAGCGGCTGGCCGCGGAGCGCCTGCTGCGCGACGGCGGTCTGGAGCGGGCCGTCTCGAACGGCGCGATCGTCTTCTCCGTCTGCGCCGGCTACCAGATCCTGGGCCAGGAGTTCGTCAACGACGTCGGCCAGCGCCAGGAGGGCCTCGGCCTGCTGGACGTGGTGACCGTGCGCGGCGAGGCCGAGCGGTGCGTCGGCGACGTGCTCGCGGACATCGACCCGAAGCTCGGCCTGCCGCAGCTCACCGGTTTCGAGAACCACCAGGGCGTCACGCACCTCGGCCCGACGGCGAAGCCGTTCGCCCGGGTCACGATGGGCCGCGGAAACGGCACCGGGGACGGCACCGAGGGCGCGTACAACGACACGGTGTTCGGCACGTACATGCACGGCCCCGTGATGGCGCGCAACCCGCAGATCGCGGACCTGCTGCTGAAGCTGGCCCTCGACGTGAACGCGCTGCCGCCCATCGACGACCGCTGGTACGAGGCGCTGCGCGCCGAGCGGATCGCGGCGGCGACGCAGCCGGCGTAAGCCCCGCGGCGTCCTTCGTCCGGCCCGGATCCCCCTCGGGGATCCGGGCCGACGTGTGTTCGTACTACTGATCTGACCAGCATGTGGAGGATGGTTCAGTCCAGCCTCGATCCGCTTGTAGGGTGCTGGGTAGTTCCAACCGGACGACGTGGTCCGGTCGTCGGCCCACGTTGCAAAGGTCCTTCCTGCCATGCGCATTGGTGTGCTCACTTCCGGAGGCGACTGCCCCGGGCTCAATGCCGTCATCCGCTCCGTCGTACACCGCGCCGTCGTCGACCACGGGGACGAGGTCATAGGCTTCCACGACGGCTGGCGCGGCCTGCTGGAGTGCGACTACCGCAAGCTGGACCTGGACGCCGTCAGCGGCATCCTGGCCCGCGGCGGAACGATCCTGGGGTCCTCCCGGGTCCAGCCCGCCCATCTGCGAGACGGCGTGGAGCGGGCCCGCGGCCACGTCGCCGATCTCGGCCTGGACGCGATCATCCCGATCGGCGGCGAGGGCACGCTGAAGGCCGCGAACCTGCTCTCGCAGGGCGGCCTGCCGATCGTCGGCGTCCCGAAGACCATCGACAACGACATCGCCTCGACCGATGTCACCTTCGGCTTCGACACCGCCGTCGGCGTCGCCACCGAGGCACTGGACCGGCTGAAGACCACCGCGGAGTCCCACCAGCGCGTGATGGTCGTGGAGGTCATGGGCCGCCACACCGGCTGGATCGCCCTGCACTCGGGCATGGCGGCCGGCGCGCACGCGATCGTCGTACCGGAGCGTCCCTTCGACATCGAGGAGCTGACGGCGATCGTCGGCGAGCGCTTCTCGCAGGGCAAGCGGTTCGCGATCGTCGTGGTCGCCGAGGGCGCCAAGCCCGCCGCGGGCAGCTCGATGGCCCTGGAGGCGGGCGGCACCGACGTGTACGGGCACGAGCGGTTCGCCGGCATCGGCAACCGGCTCGCCGTCGAGCTGGAGGACCGCCTCGGCAAGGAGGCCCGGCCGGTCATCCTGGGCCACGTCCAGCGCGGCGGCACGCCCACGGCGTACGACCGGGTCCTGGCGACCCGCTTCGGCTGGCACGCGGTGGAGGCGGCGCACCGGGGCGAGTTCGGGATGCTCACGGCGCTGCGCGGCACGGACATCGTGATGGTGCCGCTCGACGAGGCGGTGCAGACGCTGAAGACGGTTCCGGCCGAGCGGTACGCCGAGGCGCAGAACGTTCTGTGATCTTTCCCCCTTTCTCCGTGTCACTCCCGTAATGGGCGCCCCCGGACGATTCCCGTCCGGGGGCGGCACTACTGTGGTGGGGCACCACGGGTCAAGGGAGTGAAGAGATTGAGTTACCTCGCGCACGACGGCATGGACATGGACATGGACCTGCCGCCCTTCACCCTCGGGCGCGGGCTGGAGTTCTCCTTCGACGCCTTCTTCCTGATCGGCTCGCTCGTGGGCCTCGGCCTGTACGCGTGGGGCGTGGTCCGGCTGCGCCGGCGCGGGGACTCCTGGCCGGTCGGCCGGATGGTCGCCTTCGCCCTCGGCGTGCTGAGCGTTGCCCTGGTGATGTGCACCAAGCTGAACGACTACGGCATGGTCATGTTCAGCGTGCACATGGTCCAGCACATGGTGATCAGCATGCTCAGCCCGATCCTGCTGCTGCTGGGCGCGCCCGTGACCCTGGCGCTGCGCGCGCTGGCGCCTGCCGCCCGCGGCAGCAAGGGGCCGCGGGAGCTGCTGCTGATGCTGCTGCACAGCCGCTACATGAAGGTGGTCACCCATCCGGTGTTCACCATTCCGCTGTTCATCGCGAGCCTCTACGGCCTGTACTTCACGCCGATCTTCGACTTCCTGATGGAATCCAAGACCGGGCACATCGCGATGATGGTGCACTTCCTCGCCGTCGGCCTCGTCTTCTTCTGGCCGATCATGGGCGTGGACCCGGGCCCGCACCGCCCCGGCTACGTGATGCGCATGCTGGAGCTGTTCGCCGGCATGCCCTTCCACGCCTTCTTCGGCATCGCGCTGATGATGGCCAGCGAGCCGATGGTCAAGACGTACGCGAACCCCCCGGCCTCCCTCGGCATCGACCCGCTGCTCGACCAGCAGTGGGGCGGCGGCATCGCCTGGGCCTTCAGCGAGATCCCCTCGGTGCTCGTGCTGATCGCGCTGGTCTACCAGTGGTACCACTCGGAGCAGCGGGCGGCGAAGCGCTCCGACCGGTCCGAGGACCGCAGCGGAGACCAGGAGCTCGCGGCCTACAACTCATATCTGGCCTCACTCCAAGCGCGTGGCCAGTAGCGCCGGAGCACCTTCGCGCGCCACCATGGGGCATGACGGGATCCGTGAAGGCGATGGCCGTGATGACCTTCGCCTCTCTGGTGGTAATCGCCACGTACTCCGTGGCGCTCGGCAGCAACGGCTGGCTGTGGTTCGGCTGGGTGGTGCTGGGACTGCTCACCGCGGGAATGGCGGCTTCGCGCAGCGTGTGAGCGGGGCGCCCGCCGCGGCAGCTGTGCCACGGACCCCGGGCGCGCACCGCGACGCCCTCTTCCCGCGCCCGCAGGCCCCCGATGCGGGCGGTCCGCCGCCCCCGGCGTACGGACAAGATCAAGCCGCCCGCCGGATCTCCTGCGCAGACCCCCTCCGGCCTGCCGCTGACCGTCCGTAAGATGGTCGTGACAACGGGAAGTCGACGGGAGCGGCCTGGTGTTCTACCACTTGCTCAAGCACGTGATCCTCGGGCCGCTGCTGCGGCTGCTGTTCCGGCCTCGCATCGAGGGGCTCGAGAACATCCCCGCGGACGGGGCGGCGATCATCGCGGGCAACCATCTGTCCTTCTCCGACCACTTCCTGATGCCCGCGATCCTCAAGAGGCGCATCACCTTCCTCGCGAAGGCCGAGTACTTCACGGGCCCGGGCGTGAAGGGACGGCTCACCGCCGCCTTCTTCCGCAGCGCCGGCCAGATCCCCGTCGACCGCTCCGGCAAGGACGCCGGTCAGGCCGCGCTCCGCGAGGGGCTCGGGGTGCTCTCCAAGGGCGAGCTGCTCGGCATCTACCCGGAGGGCACCCGCTCGCACGACGGGCGGCTCTACAAGGGCAAGGTGGGGGTCGCGGCGATGGCGCTGGGCGCCGGGGTGCCCGTCGTACCGTGCGCGATGGTCGGAACCTTCGAGATCCAGCCGCCCGGGCAGAAGATCCCCAGCATCCGGCGGGTCACGATCCGCTTCGGCCGGCCGCTGGACTTCTCCCGGTACGCCGGGATGGAACGCGAGCGGGCCGTGCTGCGGGCCGTCACCGACGAGATCATGTACGAGATCCTCGCGCTGTCCGGCCAGGAGTACGTGGACCGGTACGCCGCCGAGGTCAAGGCCGAGGAGGAGGAAGCACGGAAGAAGGCCCGGCGCAGGACGCGCTGAGCCCTCTCCCGTGCGGTGTGGAGCTGTTGCCCCGGCCGGCTAGCGGATGGCCGGGAGCTCGTCCTTCGCCTGGAGCTCGGCGGCGGCCGGAGCCTGGGCGAGCGACTTGGCGGCGACGGCGGCCGGGGCCACCGGAGTGGCGTGCGGACCGCACTTCACGTCCTGGGCGTCGACCTTGCCCGTGAGCAGGTAGGTGTCCACCCGGCTGTTGATGCAGGGGTTCACCAGGTTGGTGACACCGTGCGAGCCGGCGTTCTGCTCGGTGATCAGACGCGAACCGGCGAGCCGGTTGTGCAGCGAGACCCCGCCCTCGTACGGCGTGGCCGCGTCGCGCTCGGACTGCACGATCAAGACCGGCGGCAGGCCGCTGCGGGCACCGGCACCGACCTCGATCGCGTTGTACTGCTTGGACTTCCAGGTCGCGCAGGGGAGGTTCATCCACGCGTTGGCCCAGGTCATGAAGGGGTACTTCTTGTGGAGCTCGGTGTTGTCCCGGTCCCACTTGGACCAGCTGGTGGGCCACTTGGCGTCGGCGCACTCCACGGCGGTGTAGACGGCGGTGCCGTTCTCCGCGGCGATGTTGCCCTGGATGTCGGTCATGTCCGGGGCGATGGCGTCGATCAGCGCCTGCTCGTCACCGGCCGCGTACGCGGCCCAGGTCTGGGCCACGGGCACCCAGGAGGAGTCGTAGTACGGGGCGCTCTGGAAGAACCCGATGAGCTCGGCCGGGCCGACGAGCCCGCCGAGCGGGTTGGCCTTGGCCTTGGCGCGCAGCTCGAGCCACTTGGCCTCGACCTTGGCGCGGGTGTCGCCGAGGTGGAAGACGCCGTCGTTCTTGGCGACCCAGTCCTCCCAGTCGTTCCAGCGCATCTGGAAGGCGACGTCCTGGCCGAGGTTGGCCTCGTACCAGATGTTGTCGCGGTCCGGGTCCACCACGCTGTCGACGATCATGCGGCGCACGTGGTTCGGGAACAGGGTCGCGTAGACCCCGCCGATGTAGGTGCCGAAGGAGACGCCGAGGAAGTTCAGCTTCTGCTCGCCGAGTGCGGCACGGATGACGTCCAGGTCACGCGCGATGTTCGGCGTGGTCATGAACGGCAGCATCTCGCCGCTGCGCTCCTTGCAGCCGTCCGCGTACTCCGCGGCGAGCTTGCGCTGGGCGTTCTTGTCGGCCTTGCCGTCCGGCACCGGGTCGGCCTTGGGGACCGAGACGTACTCCTGCGGGTCGATGCAGGAGATCGGCGCTGAGTGGCCGACGCCGCGCGGGTCGAAGCCCACGAAGTCGTAGGCCTTCGCGGTGTTGACCCACAGCGCGCTGTTGGTGGTGATGCGGCGGGGGAAGCGCATGCCCGAGGCACCGGGACCACCCGGGTTGTAGATGAGCGCGCCCTGGCGCTCCTGCTTGGTGCCGGTGCTGACGGCGCGGTCGACCGCGAGGTCGATCGTCTTGCCGAACGGCTTGCTGTAGTCGAGCGGGACCTTCACATAGCCGCACTGGATGGGCTTCTCGAAGCCCCAGTCGGCCGGACAGTCCTTCCAGTCGATCCCGGTACGGGCCGCACGGGCGGCGGCGATCTGGGTGCCGATCGCCTCCGCGATCCCGCTGTCGCGCCCGGCCGAGGAGGCCTGGGAAGCCGACGCGGTCGGGGCGAGCAGCAGGCTCGCCGCCAGTGTGCCGGTGATCAGAGTGGCGGCGCTCCCCAGCGCCGCGTTGCGTATCACGTGGTTGTTCCCCCTGCGTCATCTGCCGCCATGGGCGGCGGGGTTCGGGCCGGTGGATGTCGTCGGCGTGTGCAGGGGGATACTTTCGCCTGACCAGGAGCGGGCGACAGAGCGCGGGCCCTATCTTTGCCAACCCGATATCCGGAAACGGGTGTACCGCTGAGCGGTGCCGGGTTCGTCCGGGGTTCTGCTCCCCCGTCCGCGGGTGTGCTTACGGGTCACCAACCGTAGCTTCCGCAGGCGGAGTCGAGCAGTTCGCGCAGCCGCAGCGCGTCCGGTGCCAGGGCCGTGACCAGGACGGCGGGGCCCGCCAGCGGGGTGACCGCCGCGAACTCGCCGAGCATCCGGGCCTGCGGCGGGTTCGCCCCGAAGTCCGGGTCCACCACCAGGAGCTGGCCCAGCGCCCGGTGGCCGGCGAGTCCCGCCGGACCGTCCCAGCCGCCGGGCGCTCCGGGACCGCAGGCCAGTTCCTGGTCCAGCAGCGGCCGTCCGTCCCGGGTCACCGTGAGCCGGCTGCGCAGCAGGCCCGGGAGTTCCCCGGTGCGGCCCAGCACCTGCTCCTCGCGCAGCAGGAGCCGGGCGGTGGGGGCGAGTTCGGCGCGGGTGCGGACCCGCAGGTCGCTGCCGCGCACCGAGACCAGTGGCTCCGGCAGCCAGCGCACCGCCGACCGGTCCGCCAGCGCGAGCCGTACGTCGTACCGCGCGGGCTCCCCGTGCCGGCCGGGCAGCGCCAGGGTGGCCGCCGCGGAGCGGAGCACCAGCCGGGCGCCGGGACCGGCTTCGGCCTCGACGGTGAGGTGGTCGCCTCCCAGGGGGGCGCTCATCGCGCCGACCAGCATGACGCCGGCCTCGCCGCCCTCGCCCCGGGTCCGGCGCAGGGCGAGCGGCCCCTCCCCGGCCAGCAGGGGCAGGGCGGTGGAGCCCCGGCCGTCGGCGGCGGCGCCGATCCGGGCGGTGGCGCGCAGGCCGGCCGGAGCGGGGGCCGGGGGGCCGGGCGGGGCCGCGCCCGTCACCGTAGGACTCACCGGTCCGACCAGGCGGCGATCCGCTCGCGCACCCAGGCGGCCACCGGAGCCACGCCTTCGCCGCCGCGCAGGGACTGGAAGGCCACGGGTAGTTCGCCGCGCTGCTCGGCGGCGTCGCGGGCCATCCGGCCCAGGTCCGAGCCGACGTGGGGGGCCAGGTCGGTCTTGTTGACGACGAGGAGGTCGGCGGTGGTGACGCCGGGGCCGCCCTTGCGCGGGATGTCGTCACCGCCCGCCACGTCGATGACGAAGATCTGGGCGTCGACCAGGCCCCGGGAGAAGGTGGCGGTGAGGTTGTCGCCGCCGGACTCCACGAGGATGAGGTCGAGCCGGCCGTGCCCGAGGAAGGCCTCCTCCAGCTCCTCGACGGCCTCCAGGTTGGCGGAGATGTCGTCGCGGATCGCGGTGTGCGGGCAGGCCCCGGTCTCCACGGCGCTGATCCGCTCGGGCGGCAGGACGGCCTCGCGGAGCAGGAACTCGGCGTCCTCGCGGGTGTAGATGTCGTTGGTGACGACTGCCATGGACAGCTCCGCGCGCAGCTCCCGGCAGAGGGCGGCGACGGTGGCGGTCTTGCCGGAGCCGACCGGGCCGCCGAGGCCGATGCGCAGGGCGCGGCGGCTGCCGTCCGGGCGCAGCGGTTCGGCGCTGTGGGTGTGGCGGTGCGGGAAGACCGCGCCGTGGTCGAGGTGCATGGGGTTCTCCTTGGGGTGCTGCGGGGGGTGCGGGGATGCAGGGGGGCGGCTCGGGTGCGCCGGATCAGGAGGCGAAGAGGCGCACCGGCCAGTCGGCATGGGCCTGGGCCGCGATGTCCAGCAGCGGCGAGGAGGCCGCGGGCAGGACGTGCGGGCCCTCGGCGCGGGCGCGCAGCGCCGCCCGCTCCGCCTGCCGGGACACGGAGTCCAGCTCGGGGGCGAGCCCGGCCAGGACCCGGCTCGCCTCGAAGGGGTCCAGGCCGAGCAGCCGTACGGTGGCGGTCGCCGGCCCGCTCACGCTCTCGTACGCCGCCACGTGCGCGGCCTCCAGCGCGCCGAGCCCCGCCGACCGGGCCGTGACGCCCAGCACCACGGGCTGGTGCGCCCCGCGCGGGAACGCGGCGGCCAGCGCGTCGAGTTCCGCGCCGGGCCAGGTGGCGCGGGCGGCCCGCATGAGCTGGCGCCCGAGCCTGCGCGCGGCGGTGCGCAGCGCGGGCGACGGGGTCCGGGCGTCGGCGGCCCCGTCGAGGGCCGCCGGGTCGAGCCCGAGGGCGGCCGCAGCGGCGAGGCCGGCCGCGACGAGCCCGGCGGTGTGCAGCCGGCCCCGGCAGAAGTCGTCCAGGGTGGCGGCGTCGTGGATCCGGCCCGCCTTGCAGGCGGCCTCGGCCCCGCCGGAGTGGGCGTGCCCGCCGGCGGGGAAGCGGCCGTCGGCGAGGACGAGGAGGGCGGCGAGGCTCATCGCGGCGTGCCCGTCGGACGAGGTCCTCCCATCGGAAGGGGCCCTCCCATCAGAAGAGGAAGTAACGCTGGGCCATGGGCAGCACCGCGGCCGGCGCCGGTTCCACGACTTCGCCGTCGATGGTGACGGTGAAGGTGTCGGCGTCGACCTCGACCCTCGGCATGGCGTCGTTGTTGCGCATGTCCGCCTTGGTCACCTTGCGGGTGCTCTCGATGGCGACGAACTCCTTGCCGAGTCCGAGCCGTTCGGGCAGTCCGTCGTCGAGGGCGGCCTGGGACGTGAAGTTGACGGAGTTGAGGCCGGGGGCGCGACCGTAGGCCCCGAACATCGGGCGCGGCAGGACCGGCTGCGGGGTGGGGATGGAGGCGTTGGCGTCGCCCATCTGCGCGTAGGCGATCTGGCCGCCCTTGATGACGAGTTCGGGTTTGACGCCGAAGAAGGCGGGGTTCCACAGCACCAGGTCGGCGAGCTTGCCGGTCTCCACCGAGCCGATCTCGCGGGCCAGGCCCTGGGCGACGGCGGGGTTGATCGTGTACTTGGCGACGTAGCGGCGGGCCCGGTGGTTGTCTGCGGGTCCGTCGCCGGGCAGGGAGCCGCGCCGCTTCTTCATCACGTGGGCGGTCTGCCAGGTCCGCAGGATCACCTCGCCGACCCGGCCCATGGCCTGGGCGTCGGAGGACATGATCGAGATGGCACCCAGGTCGTGCAGGACGTCCTCGGCGGCGATGGTGGAGGGCCGGATCCGGGATTCGGCGAAGGCCAGATCCTCGGGGACGGCCGGGTTGAGGTGGTGGCAGACCATCAGCATGTCGAGGTGTTCCTCGACGGTGTTGACGGTGTGCGGCCGGGTCGGGTTGGTGGAGCTGGGCAGGATGTTCGGCTCGGAGACCACGGTGACGATGTCGGGCGCGTGCCCGCCGCCCGCGCCTTCGGTGTGGTACGAGTGGATGGTCCGTCCGCCGATGGCGGCGAGGGTGTCGGCCACGAATCCGGCCTCGTTGAGGGTGTCGGTGTGGATGGCGGCCTGGGCGCCGGTCTCCTCGCAGACGGTGAGGCAGGCGTCGATGACGGCGGGGGTGGATCCCCAGTCCTCGTGGAGCTTGAAGCCGAGCGCACCGCCGCGCAGCTGGGAGTACATGCCCTCGCCGGACATGGTGTTGCCCTTGCCGAGCAGGCCGATGTTGACGGGGTGGGCCTCCAGCGCGGCGAACATCCGGGCCAGGTGCCAGGGTCCGGGGGTGACGGTGGTGGCCTTGGTGCCCTCCGCGGGTCCGGTGCCGCCGCCGACGAGGGTGGTGATGCCGGAGGCGAGGGCCTCCTCGATCACGGTGGGGGAGATGAAGTGCACGTGGGCGTCGATGGCGCCGGCGGTGAGGATCTTCCCGTTGCCCGCGATGATCTCGGTCTCCGGGCCGATGACCAGGGCCCGGTCGACCCCGTCCATCGTGTCGGGGTTGCCCGCCTTGCCGATGCCGCAGATCCTGCCGTCGCGGATGCCGACGTCGGCCTTGACGATGCCCCAGTGGTCGAGGATCACCACCCCGGTGACAACGGTGTCGGCGGCGCCCTCGGCGCGGGTGGTGCGGGCCTGGCCCATGGATTCGCGGATGACCTTGCCGCCGCCGAACACGGCCTCGTCGCCGGCCAGTCCGGGGCCGCCGCCGAGGTCCCGCTCGATCTCGACGAAGAGGTCGGTGTCGGCGAGGCGGATGCGGTCGCCCGTGGTGGGGCCGAAGAGGTCCGAGTAGACCTGGCGCGATATCTCAGCCATCGAGCGGCCCTCCGGTCTCCGCGCGCAGGCCCGGCACGGTGCGCAGCCCGGCCAGCGGTACGAGTGCCACGGCGACCGGGATGCCCGGCTCGAAGCGGACCGCGGTGCCGGCGGCGATGTCGAGGCGCAGTCCGCGGGCGGCTCGGCGGTCGAAGTCGAGGCCGGGGTTGGCCTCGGCGAAGTGGTAGTGGGAGCCGACCTGGACGGGCCGGTCGGCGGAGTTGAGCACGGTGAGACGGGTGACGGGCCGGCCTTCGTTGAGGCGCACCGGACCGTCCCCGTAGGCGATTTCGCCGGGGATCATGCGGGTACTCGCTCTCAGACGATCGGGTCGTGGACGGTGACGAGCTTGGTGCCGTCCGGGAAGGTCGCCTCGACCTGGACGTCGTGGATCATCTCGGGTATCCCCTCCATGACCTCCGAGCGGTACAGGACGGATCGTCCGGAGGCCATCAGCTCGGCCACGGTCCGCCCGTCCCGGGCGCCTTCCAGGATGTGTGCGGTGATCAGGGCGATGGCCTCGGGATGGTTGAGGAGGACGCCCCGCGCCTTGCGTTTCTCGGCCACGTCCGCGGCCACGTGGATGAGCAGTCTTTCCTGCTCGTGGGGGGTCAGTTGCACAGCAATCACCAAGCTTCCGGGACATGATCGACATCGTGCCGAGCCGACCCTACGGTCCTTCAACACTTTGTTGACCTGCACATATCCAAGCCAAGCGTGTCTTGCCCAACGCGGGGAAAGGCTTTCCGTCCCGACCACCGCCGCTTTGCCGGCCCATGGGTGATCATTGGCGATGGGGACGTGGCCGCCACGCTAGGTGCCGCGTTTTTCCGCTGAGTTAACCCACGTTTCGGGGAGGTGCCCAGTTCAACTCCGGTCGCCGCCCAGCCCCGTTCCGTATACGGAGCGGACCACGAGGAGCAGCATGTTTCTGAACCCCGTCCACCACATCACCTTCGACGCGCAGGACCCGTACGCACTGGCGCAGTTCTGGTCCGAGGTCACCGGCTGGCCCATCCACCCGGACGACCTGGCGGACGACCCCGAGATCTCGCTCGTGCCGGGTCAGCCGGGAGTGACCGGCCTGCTCTTCTGCCGGGTGCCGGAGGGCAAGTCCGTCAAGAACCGGGTCCACTTGGACATCCAGCCGACGACCGGCACCCGCGACGAGAACGTCGAGCGTCTCCTCGGGCTCGGCGCGAAGCTCTTCTCCGACATGCGGCGGGAGGACGGCAGCGGCTGGGTCACGCTCACGGACCCCGAGGGCAACGAACTGTGCATCGAGCGCAGCGCGGCGGAGCGCGCGGGCTCCTGATCCGGTCAGCAGCCGGTGGGCATCGCCGCCGGAGTGCCGACCGCCCAGGGCAGGGCGATCCACACGGTCTTGCCCCCGTCCTCGGTCGGACTGACCGAGAGCCGGCCGCCCGCCTCCGCCGCGAGCCAGCGGATGATGACCATCCCCCGGCCGTTGTCCTGCTGGACGGCGGCCGGGAGCCGCCTGGGCCAGCGCGGGTGGCTGTCGGTGACCCCGATGCGGAGCCATTCCTCGCGCTCCAGGCGGACGTCCACGGTGAAGGTGGGCGACTTGCCGAAGGTGTGCTGCACGGAGTTGGTGGCCAGCTCCGAGACGATCAGCCGGATGCTGTCGGCGGTGTCGGTCCCGTCGGGGAGTCCCCACCCGCTCAGCACCTCGGCGACGTAACGCCGGGCGGCCGCGACCGAGGCGGGATCGCTCGGCAGAGTGACGGATGCTTCCTGGTGATCTGCCATGGCGACGGTCCCTTTCCCACCGGGGCGGAGCCGCCCCGGATCTGTGCTGGACGCCAGAGTGCCACCCATCGTCCCGCCGTTTCCGCAGATCCCCCAAGATATGCATATATCTGTCGCTCGATGCAGTGAACTCTGCTACGGAAGAGCGTATTTGGACGGCAGACTGGTGCGAGCTGTGCCGGTGGAAGGAGGTGGGTGTGCAGCACGGTCCCGCGGTGCGCCGACGCAAGCTCGGCGAGGAACTGCGTGCCCTTCGTGACCGGTCCGGACTCACCAGTGGTGAGGCGGCCCGGCTGGCGGGATGGCACCAGTCGAAGATCAGCCGTATCGAGACCGGGCGCAGCGGCGTCAAGGTCGAGGACATCCGGCTGCTGCTAGACGTCTACGGAGACGTCGTGAGCGCGCAGCAGCGCGCGCTGCTGGAGGCCCTCTCGGCCTCGGCGGCGGGCCCCGGGCCGGACGCGGACACCGGGCGCGGCCGGCAGTGGTGGCACGACTACCGGGGTCTGCTGCCGCAGGAGTACCGGGACTTCATCAGCCTGGAGGCGGGCGCCCGCTCGGCCCGCACGGTCGAACTCTCCGTGGTGCCGGGGCTCCTGCAGACTCCGGAGTACGCGCGCGCGGTGACCCGGGCCGCGCTGGGCGGGCTGCCGGAGCCGAAGGTCGACGCGCTGGTCGACGTACGCCTGGCGCGCCAGAGCGTGCTGCGGGCGGATCCGCCGCTGCAGCTGAGCGCCGTGCTGGACGAGGCGGTGCTGCGGCGCTCGATCGGCGGCCCGGGGGTGATGGAGGAGCAGCTGCGGTACCTGGTGGAGGTGGCACGCCTGCCCCAAGTGCGGCTGCAGGTGCTGCCGTTCAGCGTGGGGGGACATCTCGGCCTCACCGGACCGTTCGTAATTTTCTCATTTCCGACCATCGCCGATCTGGATGTGGTGGTACTCGACCATTTGACGAGTAGCCTCTATCTGGAGCGGAAGGAAGACCTTGAGGCGTACAGCGCCGCGTTCCGCACCATCCAGGCGCACGCCCTCCCGCCCCGCGACTCGTCGGATCTCATCAGCGCCCTCGCTGACGACGCGTAAGGAGGCACCCCCCGTGTCCGCAACCCCCTTATCCACAGGCGGACTTCTGAACAGCGCGCGGTGGCGGCGAAGCAGCCGCAGCACCGGAATGAACAACTGCGTGGAAACGGCCGTCCTCGGTGGCGGACTGCTCGCCGTCCGCGACTCCAAGCGGACGGACGGCCCGGCCGTGCTCTTCACCGGGCCGGCCTGGAACGGTTTCCTCGACTCCATGGGAACGGAACCACGGGCCGAAAGGGTCCCGTAGCTCCGCTCAGCGGTCCGTGGCTCCGGACGGAGCGGTCCCCAGGATCGTCTCCACCGCCCGGCCGATCTCCACCCCCGTGAGATCCGCCCGCGCGGTCAGTCGCAGTCGGGAGATGCCGTCCGGCACCGACGGAGGCCGGAAGCACCCCACGGACAGACCAGCCTCGCGGCAGTCGGCGGCCCAGCGCAGTGCCGCCGAAGCCGACGGGGCCCGTACCGACACCACGGCCGCGTCCGGCCGGGCCGCGGTCAGGCCGGACGCGGTGAGCCGCCCGTACAGCTCGGCGGCCACCTCGCGGGCCCGGTCCGCGCGCTCCGGCTCCCGCTGGAGCAGGCGCAGGGCGGCCAGCGCGGCGCCCGTCGCGGCCGGGGCGAGCCCGGTGTCGAAGATGAAGGTCCGCGCGGTGTTGACCAGGTGCCGGATCACCTTGGCCGGGCCCAGTACGGCGCCGCCCTGGCTGCCCAGGGACTTCGAGAGGGTCAGCGTCGCGACCACCCCGGGCGCCCCCGCGAGCCCGGCGGCGTGCAGCGCGCCGCGGCCGCCCGCCCCCAGCACGCCGAGCCCGTGGGCGTCGTCCACGAGCAGGGCCGCGCCCTCGGCCCGGCAGGCCGCGGCGTACTGCGCGAGCGGTGCGGCGTCCCCGTCGACCGAGAACACCGAGTCGGTGACCAGCAGGGCCCGCCCCCCGTGGGCGGCGAGCGTCTTGCGCGCGCTGTCGGGGTCGGAGTGCGGGACGACGGCGGTCTCGGCGCGCGAGAGCCGGCAGCCGTCCACGATCGAGGCGTGGTTGCCCGCATCGGAGACGACCAGGGTGCCGCGGTCGCTGAGCGCGGTGACGGCGGCGAGGTTGGCCGCGTACCCGGAGGAGAGCACCAGCGCCGCCTCGAACCCGCAGAAGGCGGCCAGCTCCCGCTCCAGCTCCGCGTGCAGCTCGGTGGTGCCGGTGACGAGGCGAGAACCGGTCGCTCCCGCGCCCCAGCGCTCGGCCGCTTCGCGCGCCCCCCGTACCGTCTCCGGGTGCCGGGACAGCCCGAGGTAGTCGTTGCTCGCGAGATCGAGCAGCGGGGAATCCGCCGGCCGCGGACGCAGCGTCCGGACGAGTCCGGCCTGTTCCCGGGCCCGCTCCGCGTCGTCGATCCAGGAGAAGACGTCCACGGGGGCGGGGGTGTGCTGGTCGGGCATCGACGGTCCTCGCGTTTTGTCGGCAGTCCACAGACCTGCCCGACCCTAACCGCCCGTGACCCGGGCGACAGGTGTGGCGATACACACACTCTCTTCCGGCCATGTTGTTCGATCTCTCCTTGGCCGGGAGTGGTCGGGTGGGACAGGATCGGGACCATGGACCTGCTGAACACCCTCGTGGACAAGGGGCTGCGGCGCGAGCTGCCGACCCGTGAAGAGGCACTCGCCGTGCTGGCGACCTCTGACGACGAACTGCTGGACGTGGTGGCCGCGGCCGGCAAGGTGCGCCGCCAGTGGTTCGGGCGCCGGGTCAAGCTGAACTACCTGGTCAACCTGAAATCGGGGCTCTGCCCCGAGGACTGCTCGTACTGTTCCCAGCGGCTGGGATCGAAGGCCGAGATCCTCAAGTACACGTGGCTGAAGCCCGAGGAGGCCTCCCAGGCCGCGGCCGCGGGCGTGGCCGGCGGGGCGAAGCGGGTGTGCCTGGTGGCGAGCGGGCGCGGCCCCACGGACCGCGACGTGGACCGCGTGGGCAAGACGATCGAGGCCATCAAGGAGCAGAACGAGGGCATCGAGGTGTGCGCCTGCCTCGGTCTGCTGTCGGACGGCCAGGCTGAGCGCCTGAAGGACGCGGGCGCGGATGCCTACAACCACAACCTCAACACCTCCGAGGCCACGTACGGCCAGATCACCAAGACCCACACCTACGCGGACCGGGTCGACACGGTGCAGAAGGCGCACGCCGCGGGCCTGTCTGCCTGCTCGGGTCTGATCGCGGGCATGGGCGAGAGCGACGAGGACCTCGTCGACGTCGTCTACTCGCTGCGCGAGCTGGACCCGGACTCGGTGCCGGTCAACTTCCTGATCCCCTTCGAGGGCACCCCGCTGGCCAAGGAGTGGAACCTCACCCCGCAGCGCGCCCTGCGCATCCTGGCGATGGTCCGCTTCGTCTGCCCCGACGTCGAGGTCCGCCTCGCGGGCGGGCGCGAGGTGCACCTGCGCACCATGCAGCCCCTCGCCCTGCACCTGGTCAACTCGATCTTCCTGGGCGACTACCTGACCAGTGAGGGCCAGGCCGGCCAGGCCGACCTCGACATGATCGCGGACGCCGGTTTCGAGGTCGAGGGCGCCGGTACGTCCACGCTGCCCACCCACCGCTCCGAGGCCGCGGAGAGCGCCGGGGGCTGCGGCTCGAAGGGCGCGGGCGCCTCGCTCTGCGGCTCCTCCGCCTCCGCCTCCTCCGACCCTTCCGCCCCGGCGGACGGGGCCGGTTGCGGTTCGGCGTGCGGCGGCTGCTCGGGGCACGCCGGGCACGAGGCCCCCGTACCGGCCCAGGCCGAGGCGGGCGAGGTCCGGTCCGGTCTGGTGGCGGTACGCCGCCGCGGCGCGGGAACGGACCTCGCTCCCAATGCCTGATCAGCACCACTCGCCCGACGGGCTGCCGGCGGCCGGACTCCCGGCCGCCGGTCTGGCCGCCGCCGAGCTGCCGGCCGCTGGGCTCCCGGCCGCCGGACTCACGGCCGCCGAGCTGCTGGCGCTGGACCGGCAGCACGTCTGGCACCCGTACGGCCCGATGCCCGGGCGGCAGGAGCCGCTGGTCGTCGAATCCGCCTCCGGGGTCCGGCTGCGGCTCGCCGAACCCTCCCGGGGACACGACGAGCTGGTCGACGGCATGTCCTCCTGGTGGTCGGCGATCCACGGGTACAACCACCCGGTGCTGAACCAGGCCGTGACCGGCCAGCTCGGCCGGATGTCACACGTGATGTTCGGCGGGCTCACCCACGAGCCCGCCGTCCGGCTGGCGGCCAAGCTCGTCGAGCTCACCCCGGCCGGCCTGGAGCACGTCTTCCTCGCCGACTCCGGTTCGGTCTCGGTCGAGGTCGCGGTGAAGATGTGCCTCCAGTACTGGCGTTCGGTGGGACGCCCCGGGAAGACCCGGCTGCTCACCTGGCGGGGCGGCTACCACGGCGACACCTGGCAGCCGATGGCCGTCTGCGACCCCGAGGGCGGCATGCACGAGCTGTGGTCGGGGATCCTCCCGCGCCAGCTCTTCGCGGACGCCCCGCCGAGCGGCTTCTCCGCCCCCGTGGACGAGTCCTACGTCGCCCACCTGCGCTCCCTGTTCTCCGGGCACCGGGACGAACTGGCGGCCGTGATCGTGGAGCCGGTGGTCCAGGGCGCGGGCGGCATGCGCTTCCACAACCCCGGCTACCTCCGGGTGCTGCGGGAGCTGTGCGACGAGTTCGACGTCCTGCTGATCCTGGACGAGATCGCCACGGGCTTCGGCCGCACCGGCGCGCTGTTCGCGGCGGACCACGCCGGGATCACCCCGGACGTGATGTGCCTGGGCAAGGCGCTGACCGGCGGCTACCTCACCCTCGCCGCCGCGCTCTGCACGGAGCGGGTCGCGGACGGGATCTCGCAGGGCGAGGTCCCGGTCCTGGCCCACGGGCCGACCTTCATGGGCAACCCGCTGGCGGCGGCGGTGGCACTGGCCTCGATCGAGCTGCTGCTCGGGCAGGACTGGCAGCGCGAGGTCAAGCGCATCGAGGCGGCCCTGCTGGAGGGGCTGGCCCCGGCGGCGGAGCTGCCCGGCGTCCGGGAGGTACGGGTCCTGGGCGCGATCGGCGTCATCCAGCTCGATCACCCCGTCGACATGGCACGCGCCACGGCGGCGGCGGTCCGGGAGGGCGTGTGGCTGCGCCCGTTCCGGGACCTGATCTACACGATGCCGCCGTTCGTCACGGGCGACCCCGATGTGGCCCGCATCTGCCGTGCGGTGGTCGCGGCCGCGAAGGAGGCCTGACATGGCGGTACTCGTGGTCTCGGGGACGGGAACCGAGATCGGCAAGACGGTCGTCACCTCGGCCGTCGCCGCGGCCGCGCTGGCCGCGGGACTCTCGGTGGCCGTCCTGAAGCCGGCCCAGACGGGCGTCGGCCCGCAGGAGCCCGGGGACGCGGCGGAGGTAGCCCGGCTGGCCGGGCCCGCCGTCACCGCCGTGGAACTGGCGCGCTACCCGGAGCCGTTGGCCCCGGACACGGCGGCCCGGCGGGCCGGCCTCCCGACGGTCTCCCCGGAGCGGATCGCGGAGACTGTCCGCGCTCTGGCACTCTCCCACGACCTGGTCCTCGTGGAGGGCGCGGGCGGCCTCCTGGTCCGCTTCGACGAGGCCGGGCACACCCTGGCCGACGCGGCCCGCCTCCTCGGGGCCCCGGTCCTGATCGTGGCCCCGGCGGGTCTGGGCACCCTCAACTCCACGGCCCTCACCGCGGAAGCCCTCCGGGCCCGGGAGCTCACCGCCCTGGGCGTGGTGATCGGCAGCTGGCCGGCCGAGCCCGATCTGGCGGCCCGCTGCAACCTGGCCGACCTCCCGTCGGTCTCCGCCCTCCCCCTGCTGGGCGCGATCCCCGCGGCGGCGGGCGCCCTCGACCCCGCCGACTTCCGCGCCTCCGCGGCCGGCTGGCTCGCCGCGCCCCTGCACGGCACCTGGTCCCCGCCGGCCGTCTGACGCGGTCATGCGCATGGGGCCGCCCGGTGGCGGGCGGCCCCCTGCGCATGGCAGCCCTGCGCATGGCAGCCCTGCGGATGGCCGCCCCTCCGGATGACCGGCCCTCCGCATGGCCGGCTCTCCGCATGACCGGCCCTTCACATGGCCGCCTGTCAGCCCGCGGCGGGCCGTCCCGCGCGGGTCAGTGGCCTCCGCGTGGTTCGAGGCAGCCGCCCTCCACGTAGACCCCGTGCGCCTTGACGCTCACGGGCGGGCCCAGCCGGCCCGTCACGCACGGACCGCTCTCGGGAACCGACAGGACGAACGAGACGTTGACCGACCCGGATCCGTAGACACCGCCGCTGTCGAACCCGTACCCCAGCCCCATCAGGAGCGCACGGAGCTCGTCCACCGTGTGCGGCGCGCCCTTCCCGCCGGAGCCGCCCGTCAAGGCCGCCCGGATCCGCGCGGCGTGCGCGTCGCCGCGGCACCTGGCCGCGGGGCCGAGCTCGGCCTGCTGCTTGTAGGCGTGGTTCTCCGCGTACTTGCCCGCCTCGGGATCCGTGGGCAGCGCACCCGGCGCACCCGTGGCCGCCGGCGTCTCCGTGGTTTTCGGCGCGCCCTGGTCCGCGCAGCGCGCCGCGATCTCGGGGAACAGCTTGTCGTGCCGCGCGACCGCGGCCGCCGCCTGGGCCGCGTAGTCCACGGAGGGGGTCACCGAGGGCGCCGGCGGCCCCTGCGCGCCGCCGGCCCCCGCCACCTTCGTACCGCAGCCGGTCAGCGCGAGCAGTCCCGCGGCGAGGAGGAGGGGCAGAGCGGCGGCCGGGGTGCTGCGGTGCGTCACGGGGTCTGCGCCAGCGGCTTGACCCAGCGCGTCCAGTGGTCCTCGGGGTGGTAGCCGCCGGCTTCCCAGGCCCGCTGGCCCCGTTCGTTGCGGTTGAGCACCATCGCGTCCGCGCGCCGCCCGCCGAGCTCCTCGAACCGCTCCTCGGCTGCGGCCAGCAGGGCCGAGTCGATCCCCTGGCGGCGCCGGTCCGGGTGCACGGCGAGCCGGTACAGGTGGCACCGCCAGCCGTCGAACCCGGCGATGACCGCACCCACGAGCTCGCCGTCCCTGCGGGCGAGCAGCAGCGCCCGCGGGTCGCGGGCGTGCAGGCGCTCGACACCCGCGAGGTCGTCGCTGATGCTCGTACCCTCGGCAGCGGCCTTCCAGAAGTCGAGGACGGCCGGAAGATCGGCCGCGGACGCGGGTTCGATGTAAAGATCGTTCATGCGCGGATCCCATCACGGCCCCATGGGCGGGGTCCACCGAAAAGACGATCCGATCACTTTGCCCTTCCTTTACCATGTAAGCATCTGTCCCACTCTGCGTGTCCCTCTTCGAACGAAAGGTGTGAGCGTCCGCCCATGGGCGAGCCTCCCAGTCCCCATCCCTCCCCAGTCCCCTCCCGCCCGCGACGCCGCGCGGCACCCTCCCTCCTGGCCGATCATGGGACGGAGGTGAACGACCGATGACCGAAGTGCTCCTGCTCGTCGTGGCGCTGCTGCTCTGCCTTGCCTGCGGCGTCTTCGTCGCGGCCGAGTTCTCGCTGACCACCATCGAGCGCAGCGAGCTGGAGCGGGCCGCCGAGCGCGGCGAGCGCGGCGCGGACAGCGCCCTGGCCGCCGTCCGCAGCCTGACCTTCCAGCTCTCCGGTGCCCAGCTCGGCATCACGGTGACCGGCCTGGTCATCGGCATGATCTCCAAGCCCTCGATCTCCGCCCTGCTCAAGGGGCCCTTCGAGGCCATGGGCCTGTCCGCCGGCGCCGCGTCCTCGACCGCGCTGATCCTCGGCACCGTGCTGTCGACCGTCGTCCTGATGGTCGTGGGTGAGCTGGTGCCCAAGAACTGGGCGATCTCCTCGCCGCTGGCCGTCGCCAAGCGCGTCGCCACCACCCAGCGGATCTTCAGCCGCGCCTTCCGGCCGCTCATCAGCCATCTGAACACCACGGCCAACCACATGGTCCGCAGGTTCGGCATGGAGCCCGCCGAGGAGCTCGCCTCGGCGCGCACCCCGCAGGAGCTCGTGGCCCTGGCCCGGCACTCCGCGAAGGCGGGCGCCCTGGAGAAGGACACCGCCGAACTGTTCGTGCGGACCCTGAACCTCGCCGACCTGACCGCGGAGAACGTCATGACCCCGCGCGTCCAGGTCACCGCCCTCGACGTGCAGACCACCGCCGAGGACGTGGCGAACGCCACGCTCGCCACCGGTCTCTCCCGCTTCCCCGTCTACCGGGGCAGCCTCGACACCGTCGTCGGCACCGTCCACATCAAGGACGTACTGGCGCTGCCCGCCGAGGAGCGGCACCGCACCCCGGTGTCGCAGCTGCTGCGCGAGCCCCTCCTCGTACCGGAATCCCTGACCGTGGACCGGCTGCTGGACCGGCTGTCCGGCAAGCAGACCATGGCCGTGGTCATCGACGAGTACGGCGGCACGGCCGGTGTGGCCACGCTGGAGGACATCGTCGAGGAGGTAGTCGGCGAGGTCCGCGACGAGCACGACCCGCACGAGACCCCCGACCTGGCCCCCGCCGGGGAGGACGCCTCCGGGCGGTCGCTCTTCTCCGCGGACGGCTCCGCGCGCACCGACCAGCTCCAGCGGATCGGCCTGCGCGTGCCGGACGGTCCGTACGAGACGCTGGCCGGTCTGATAGCGACCCAGCTGGGGCGGATCCCGCTGGTCGGCGACAGCCTGGAGCTCGACGGCTGGCGGCTGGACGTGGTGGACGCGAGTGGGCGGCGGGCCGCGCGGGTGCTGTTGCACGTGCCGGTCGAACCGACCCGTGACGACGGTACGGAGGAGGCCCGATGACTGCCGTCCAGTTGCTGATCGGCCTGGCGACCCTCGTCGTCAACGCCTTCTTCGTCGGCGCGGAGTTCGCGCTGATCTCGGTCCGGCGCAGCCAGATCGAGCCGTACGCCGAGCAGGGCGACCGCAGGGCGCGCGCCGTGCTGTGGGGCCTGGAGCACGTGTCGGCGCTCATGGCTGCGGCCCAGCTGGGCATCACGCTGTGCACCCTGGTGCTGGGCGTGGTGGCCGAACCGGCCATCGCGCACCTGCTGACCCCGGCGTTCGACTTCTTCGGGGTGCCGTCCGGGCTGACGCACGCGATCTCCTTCGTGGTGGCGCTGGCGCTGGCCACGTACCTGCACATGCTCTTCGGCGAGATGCTGCCGAAGAACGTGGCGCTGGCCGAGCCGGTGCGGACCGCACTGCTGCTGGGCCCGCCGCTGGTGACCCTGACCCGGGGGCTGCGACCGGTGATCTTCGCGATCAACGCCTTCGCCAACGCCCTGCTGCGCCTGCTGCGGGTGGAGGTCAAGGACGAGGTCGCGGCGACCTTCTCGGACGACGAGCTGGCCCGCATCGTCAAGGACTCCAGCAACGCGGGGCTCATCGACGACCGCGCGCGCGAGCGGCTGCACGACGCCCTGGAGCTGGGGCGGCGGCCGGTGACCGATGTGGTGCTGTCTGCGGACCGGGTGGTTCCGGCCCGCGAGGGCATCACGCCGGCCGGGCTGGAACAGCTGTCGGCGGAGTCGGGGTACTCCCGTTTCCCGATGATCGACGCGCAGCACCGGATCCTGGGATACCTGCACGTCAAGGACGCCCTGGACGCGGCGGAGCGGGACGAGCCGTTCCCGGTGACCGCACTGCGGCCGATCGCGCAGGTGCGGGCGGAGACCCCGCTGGACGACGTGCTGACCGCGATGCGGCGCAGTCGTACGCACTTGGCGGCGGTGCTCGGACCGGACGGGGCCATGACGGGCCTGGTCACGATGGAGGACGTGCTGCGCGAGCTGTTCGGCAGGCCGGCCTCGGCCTAGGCCGTCTCTTTCGGATCTTGCCGGGCCCGGTGCCCCGGTCCCGCCTGCGGGACCGGGGCACCGGGCGGTAACATCGCTCCCGCCATGGAGATGAATGCGTCTTACACCAGTTTCGTCGCGGTCGGCGACTCCTTCACCGAGGGCATGTCGGACCTGCTTCCCGACGGCTCCTACCGGGGCTGGGCCGATCTGCTCGCCGACCGCCTCGCCGCGCGCGAGCCCGGCTTCCGCTACGCGAACCTCGCGGTCCGCGGCAAGCTGATCGGGCAGATCGCCGGGGAGCAGGCTCCCGCGGCCGCCGCGATGGGCGCCGATGTGGTCACCCTGGTCGGCGGGCTCAACGACACCCTGCGGCCCAAGGTCGACATGGGCCGGGTCCGCGGACACCTGGAGGAGGCCGTCGGACTGCTGGCCCCCTCCTGCAAGACGCTGGTCCTGATGCGCTCCCCGGGCCGCAACGGCCCCGTGATGGAACGTTTCCGCCCACGCATGGAGGAGCTCTTCGTCATCATCGACGAGCTCGCCGCCCGCCACGGCGCCCTCGTGGTCGACCTGTACGGGTCCGCCGCGCTCGGCGATCAGCGGATGTGGGACGTGGACCGGCTGCACCTGACGGCCGAAGGCCACCGCAGGGTCGCGGAGGCGGTCTGGCAGACGCTGGGCCTGCCGCCCGAGGCGGACTGGCGCACCGAGCTCCCGCCCGCCGCCGTGCCGGGCTGGGCCGCCCGCCGCGCGCAGGACCTCAGCTTCGCGCGGCAGCACCTGCTCCCGTGGGTCGGCCGCCGCCTGACGGGCCGCTCCAGCGGGGACGGCCGTCCGGCCAAGCGCCCGGAGCTGCTGCCGCACGAGGCCCCGGCGGGCGACCACCCCGCCCAGGCCGACCCTTCCGGGCCCCGCCGGCTCTCGTAGCAAGGCACAATCCCGGACGGGGTCCCTACCTGCGTAAACACACAGCCGCGGCCCAAGTAGAATCCCTACACGTGACTGCCAAGCCCCGCATCCCCAATGTCCTGGCCGGCCGCTACGCCTCTGCGGAGCTCGCCGTCCTGTGGTCCCCCGAGTACAAGGTGACGCTGGAGCGGCGGCTGTGGCTCGCCGTGCTCCGCGCCCAGAAGGACCTCGGCATCGAGGTCCCCGACGCGGCCCTCGCCGACTACGAGCGCGTCCTTGAGACCGTCGACCTCGCCTCCATCGCCGAGCGCGAGAAGGTCACCCGGCACGACGTGAAGGCCCGCATCGAGGAGTTCAACGCCCTCGCCGGCCACGAGCACGTCCATAAGGGCATGACCTCGCGCGACCTCACCGAGAACGTCGAGCAGCTCCAGATCCGGCTCTCGCTGGAACTGGCCCGGGACCGTACGGTCGCCGTCCTCGCCCGCCTGGGCAAGCTGGCCGGCGAGCACGCCGAGCTGGTCATGGCAGGTCGCTCCCACAACGTCGCCGCGCAGGCGACCACCCTGGGCAAGCGCTTCGCCACCGCGGCCGACGAGCTGCTGGTCGCTTACGGCCGTCTGGAAGACCTGCTGACCCGCTACCCGCTGCGCGGCATCAAGGGCCCGGTCGGCACCTCTCAGGACATGCTGGACCTGCTCGGCGGCGACGCCGCGAAGCTGGCCGACCTCGAGCAGCGGATCGCCGCCCACCTCGGCTTCGGCCAGGCCTTCACCTCGGTCGGCCAGGTCTACCCGCGTTCGCTCGACTACGACGTGGTCACCGCCCTGGTGCAGCTGGCCGCCGCTCCGTCCTCGATCGCCAAGACGATCCGCCTGATGGCCGGCCACGAGCTGGTCACCGAGGGCTTCAAGCCCGGCCAGGTCGGTTCGTCCGCGATGCCGCACAAGATGAACACCCGCTCCTGCGAGCGCGTGAACGGCCTGATGGTCATCCTGCGCGGCTACGCCTCGATGACCGGCGAGCTGGCCGGCGACCAGTGGAACGAGGGCGACGTCTCCTGCTCCGTGGTCCGCCGGGTCGCCCTGCCCGACGCGTTCTTCGCGCTCGACGGCCTGATGGAGACCTTCCTGACGGTCCTCGACGAGTTCGGCGCCTTCCCGGCCGTGGTCGCCCGCGAGCTGGACCGCTACCTGCCCTTCCTCGCCACCACCAAGGTCCTCATGGGCGCCGTGCGGGCCGGGGTGGGCCGCGAGGCCGCCCACGAGGTCATCAAGGAGCACGCGGTGGCCTCCGCCCTCGCCATGCGTGAGCAGGGCGCGGAGCGCAACGAGCTGCTCGACAAGCTGGCCGCCGACGAGCGGATGCCGCTGGACCGGGCCCAGCTGGACGCCCTGATGGCCGACAAGCTGTCCTTCACGGGCGCGGCGGGCGACCAGGTCGCCGCGGTGGTCTCGCGCATCGAGGAGATCACCAAGGAGCACCCCGAGGCCGCGGGCTACACCCCGGGGTCGATCCTCTGACCCCCGGACACCCCCAGAAGTACTGAACGCCGCCCGCGACCGTGTCCTCCCGGACCTGATCGCGGGCGGTCTTCGCATGCTCCTCCGTGCCGAATTCCGCCGCCCCCTCAGCCGATCACCCGCACCGACTGAGGGCCGCCGACATAGGACACTCCGCGGCCGGGGACCAAGGTCGTGACGAAGGTGTTGCAGCTCGTGTCGAGGTAGATGCTCACGCGCTTGTTCGTCTCGTTGGTGACGTTGGTCGCCCGCACCTGGAGTGTGAGACAGACGTTGTCCGGCGGATTGGTGATGTCGAATTCCTGGCCGCCGGCACTGAAGTACCGGATCGTTCCCGATGCGGCCTGCGCATTGGTGGCCAGGCCCGTGACCAGCACGGCTGCAGTGCCAACCGTCAGGCTGAGCCTGCCCAAGCGTGCGAGTGCATGACGGAGACGCATGGAGAATTCCCTTCCTCGTAACCAGAGTTCGAGCCTCTTAACGATCACCCGTCCAATCGCTTCGCCGGAAGCCCATTCAGTCGAATGCAGCAAGAAGAATCGTTCACGTGTCCGGAGACACCGACCGAATGGACCCAAGCCCACCGTGCCCATGGGGCGGTGTCCGCTTCTGGGCGCTGCCCAACCCCCTTGGTCTCAACGCCCGCTCCAGGCCGTCGATCCGTCTACCATCCGAGGATGATCATCAAGCCGATCGAACTCGTGATATTCGACTGCGACGGGGTTCTCGTCGACAGCGAACGGATCGCCGCCCGTGTCCAGGTCGCCCTGGGAGCGGAGTTCGGCTGGCCGCTCACCGAAGCCGAGGTCGTCGACCGGTTCATCGGGCGTTCCTCCGCCTCCATCCGCGAACAGATCGCCGAACGACTCGGTGCCGATGCGGCCGCTCTCTGGTGGGAGCGGTTCGAGGAACTCCACCGGGAGGCGGTGGACTCCGGGCTGTCTCCGGTCGAGGGGCTGCCGGAGGCGCTCGACGTGATCGATCTGCCGACCTGTGTCGCCTCCAGCGGCTCGCACGAGAAGATGCGCCACACCCTCGGCCGCACCGGCCTCTACGAGCGCTTCGCCGGGCGTATCCACAGCGCGACCGAGGTCTCCCGCGGCAAGCCGGCCCCGGACCTCTTCCTGTACGCCGCACGGCGGATGGGTGTGGACCCCGCCGCTTGCGCGGTCGTCGAGGACAGCCGTCCCGGCGTCCAGGCGGCCCGCGCCGCCGGGATGCGAGCCTTCGGCTACGCCGGCGGGCTGACCCCCGCCTCGCAGCTCGAAGGCCCCGGAACCCTCGTCTTCCACCACATGCGCGAGCTCTCCGCCCTGCTCACCGGGTGATGCCCCCACGACCCACCGGCAGCCCGTAGCCGGCAGGCGGTCCGGTGCTAGGCCGCCTCTTTCGGATCTTGCCGGGCCCGCGACGCCTGGCAAGATCCGAAAGAGACGGCCTAGGCGTCGCGCCCTCGCACCGATATCCATCCGCCGATCACCGCGACCAGTGCCCACAGGGCGAGTACCCCGAGACCGGTCCAGGGAGCGAGGCCCGTCGACGTGTCCAGGCGCATCATCATCTGCCCCGCACGGTCCGGCAGGTACTGGGCGACGCCTTCGGAAGCCGCGCCGAGTACGAACGACACGATCAGGGTGAGGGGTATGAGCAGGCTCAGGACCACCGTGGCACTGCGCAGCACCGCCGTCAGCCCGGCCGCCAGCAGAGCCATCAGCGTGAGGTACGCGCCGCAGCCGAAGATCGCACGGTAGCTGCCCGGACTGCCCAGCTCCAGGGCATAGGGCCCCATGAACGCCTGTCCGGCGACGAAGGTGACCAGCGCGGTGAGCTGGCCGGTCAGGAAGGCGAGTCCGCCCACCACGGCCACCTTCGACAGGTAGAGCCGCGCACGGTTCGGCACCGCGGTCAGGGACGTGCGCAGGGCGCCGTTGTGGAATTCGGAGGAGAGCGCGGTGGCGCCGAAGGCGAAGGCCGCTATCTGGCCGAAGTTGAGGCTGTAGAAGGCTGCGAGGAGCGGGTCGTCCCCCATGCTGCCGGCCTCCGACTGGCCGATCATCGCGGCCGTCAGCGCCTGGATCCCCACCGTGACGGCGAAGACGGATATCAGCGCCCCGAAGGTGCCGCGCAGGGACCGTATCTTGATCCATTCCGAGTGCAGGACAGGGATGGTGGGCAGAGCGGTGCTCATGGGGAGGCCTCCTTGGAAAGGGTGGGAAGGGATGGGGAAGAGGTGGGTCAGCGGGTGGCGGCGAACTGCGCGCTGCCTGCGGTCAGATCGAGGTAGGCCTCCTCCAGCGAGGCCCGCTCGTCGACCAGTTCCAGCAGCGGGATGCCTTCGCGGGCGGCGATGGCGCCGAGTCGTTCGGCCTGTATGCCGTCCACCGTCCACCGCCCGCCTTCGGCGGTGACGAGTGCGAGGTCCTCCCGGGCCAGGGTTGCCCGGAGCCGGACCGGGTCGGTGGTGCGCAGCCGCACCCTCGGGGTGCTGCGGGCGTCGATGAACTCCTCCATCGGCATGTCGGCCAGCAGCCTGCCTTCCCCCAGCACGACCAGGTGGTCGGCGAGGATCGCGGTCTCGGTCATCAGATGGCTGGAGACCAGGACCGTGCGCCCCTCGGCGGCGAGGCCGCGCATGAGCTCGCGGATCCAGATGATGCCTTCGGGGTCGAGCCCGTTGGTCGGCTCGTCCAGGATCAGCACCTCCGGGTCTCCGAGCAGCGCGGCCGCCATCCCGAGGCGCTGGCGCATGCCCAGCGAGAAGGTCTTGATCCGGCGCTTCGCCGCCGGGGCTGTCCCCGACTGCTCCAGGACCGCCTCCACCCGGCTCATCGGGATGCGGTTGGCCGCGGCGAGGAGGCGGAGGTGGTCACGGGCGGTGCGCCCGCCGTGCGCTGACTGTGCGTCCAGGAGCGCGCCCACCCGGTGGAGGGGATCGGACAGTTCGGTGAACCGCCGGCCTCCGATGGTGGCCGTCCCGGAGGTGATCCGGTCCAGGCCGAGCAGCAGCCGCAACGTGGTCGACTTCCCGGCCCCGTTGGGCCCGAGGAATCCGGTCACGCGACCGGGCATGACATCGAAGGTGAGGTGGTCCACGGCCCGGGTCCGGCCGAATTCCTTGGTCAGTTCTCGGATCTCGATGCTGTTCATGCCTCAAGGTTCGCCGTCGGCCCCCTCCCTCTTCCTCCCCCGAGCGAGGGTTCCTTCTCCCCCACGTGGGGGAGCCGCCGCGCCTCCCCTGCCTGCAACGATGAGGGGATGCACCGACTGTTCCGCGCCGCGCTCCGACCAGTGACCTATTCACGCTGGGTGCATCTGTGCGCGCCCATCCTGATGCTGGCCGTATGGATGTTCATAGCGCCCGAGGCCCCGTGGGTGCCGCTGCTCATCGTCATACCGATGGGACTCCTGCCTTGGATGCGGCTGGCCGAGGGGCTCCAGGCGCAGTTCCTCCTCGCTCCGCCCGCGCGCAACGCCCAGGGCAACGAGGAAGCCGAGGAGCACAATTTCAGCACCATCGCCTCCAGGGGCTGGAGCGACCGCTGGCGGACCTTGATGTGGCTGGAGATACGGCTCGTCGTTTCGCTGGCCGCCATGGCCGCCACGGTGTGGCTGCCGGTGCTCACGGTCCAGCTGGTCACGACCGCGCTCGGCGGGACGGTCACCGAGGACAGGCTGGTGCCGGCCTCCCTCCCCTCCTGGGCGGCGTGGCTGCTGGCTCCGCTGCCGCTCGTCCTGTTGCTCGTCGCCGTGGTCCTGCTCGGCGACATGATCACTGCCATCGCCCGCCGACTGCTGGGACCCTCGCCGTCGGAGCGGCTGACCGCGCTGGAGGTGCGGACCGAGCAGCTGCTGGAACGCACCCGCATCGCGCGGGAGCTGCACGACTCGATCGGCCACGCGCTGACCGTGGCGGTCGTCCAGGCGGGGGCCGCGCGCGCGGCGGGCGACCCGGAGTTCACGGACCGCGCGCTGTGCGCGATCGAGGAGACGGGCCGGGCCGCGCTGGAGGACCTGGAGCGGGTGCTGCTCGTCCTGCGGGAGTCCAGCCAGCGGCCGTCCCAGCGGCCGACGCTGGCGGAGGCCGACCGGCTGTTCGAGTCGGCCCGCGCCTCCGGCGCCGTCGTCGACGCAGAACTGCTGGGCCCGCTGGAGCAGTTGCCCGGCCCGGTCACCCAGGAGGGTTACCGGATCCTCCAGGAGGCGCTCACCAATGTGCTGCGGCACTGCGGCCCCGTGCCGGTGCGGGTACGGATCGGCATGGTCGCCGACCGGCTGGACCTGGAGGTGACGAATCCGGTGCCGGACCGGCCCTCCGTCATGACCGGCAGCGGGAGCGGACTGCGCGGAATGCGGGAGCGTGCCGCACTGCTCGGCGGGGAGGCCGAGACCGGCCTGTACAAGGGGGGTTGGAGGGTGCGCGCGCGGCTCCCGCTGGAGCGAATACGCTGACCGGATGCCGGTTACCGTACTGCTCGTCGACGACGAACCCCTGGTGCGCGCGGGTCTGCGCGCCGTCCTGGACGCCCAGCCCGACATCGAGGTGGTCGGAGAGGCCGCCGACGGCGCCTCGGTCGTCCCGCTCGTGCGGCAACTGCGGCCGGACGTCGTCGCGATGGACGTCCGGATGCCGCTGCTCGACGGAATCGAGGCGACCCGGGCGATCCTGCGGTCAGTGGACTCGCCGCCCAAGATCCTCGTGGTCACCACCTTCGAGAACGACGAGTACGTCTACCAGGCGCTGCGGGCCGGCGCGAACGGATTCCTCCTGAAGCGGGCCCGCCCGTCGGAGATCGTGCACGCGGTACGGCTGGTGGCCGAGGGTGAGACCCTGCTGTTCCCCGCGGCGGTGCGGTCGCTGGCCGCCGAGTACGGAAACCGGCAGGCCCGGACGGTGCTGGAGCGGGCGGCGCTGACCGAGCGCGAGGAGGCCGTGCTCCGGCTGATGACGAAGGGCCTGACCAACATCGAGATCGCCCGCGAGCTGATCGTGGGCACGGAGACGGTGAAGTCCCACGTCAGCGCGATCCTGGCGAAGCTGGGTGCGCGGGACCGGACCCAGGCCGTGATCACAGCGTACGAATCGGGCTTCGTCGCCCCCGCCTGACGGCAGGCTCGGCGTCACCGGAAAGCATCCGGAAAGCATTCGGCCGGGTGCACTACGGACGTGTGGGAGGAAGGGCGGATTCCGGCCGATGGGGGGCCGCTTCTCGCCGTTGCCCCTGGTCCGCAGTACGATCCGGCTGACAAGCTCGCTAGCTGGGAGGACACACGTTGGGGCAGCTGACCGGCGGGGACCCCTCTCTGCTCCGGCGGATCAACTCCGCCGTGGTGCTACGGGCACTGCGCGCGGCCGAGTCGCCGACCCTCACCGACCTCACCCGGATCACCGGACTCTCCCGGCCCACCGTCGAGGGCGTCGTCGAGGGACTCATCGGCACGGGACTCGTCGTCGAAGCGGGTGCGGAGGAAGGCGCGCGGCGCCAGGGGCGCCCGGCCCGACGGTTCCGCTTCCGCGCGGAGGCGGGGCACCTGCTCGGCGTGGAGATCGGGGCGCACCGGGTCGCGGTGCTGCTGTCCGGGCTGGACGGGCGGGTGATCGGCGCCGGCACCAAGGAGGTCGCCGAGACGGCCTCCGCCGACGAGCGGCTCGAGCGGGTCCGCGGTGCGGTGGCGGACCTGCTGCGCCGGGCCGGGGTACCCCGGGACTCCCTGCGGGCGGTCGGCGTCGGCAGCCCCGGAATCGTGGAGGCCGACGGCACGGTCCGCCTCGGCACGGCCCTGCCCGGCTGGACCGGGCTGCCGCTCGGGGAACGGCTCCGCCGCTCGTTCCGCTGCCCGGTGCAGGTGGAGAACGACGCCAACGCGGCGGCGGTCGCCGAACACTGGAAGGGCGCCGCGACCGACACCGACGACATGGTCTTCGTGATGGCCGGACTCAGCCCCGGCGCGGGCTCCCTGATCGGCGGCCGCCTGCACCGCGGCTTCGGCGGGGCGGCCGGAGAGATCGGCGCGCTGCACCTGCTGGGCCGCGAGGTCACGCCGGAGAGGCTGCTGTCGACGACCGGTGAACCGCTGCACCCGCTGGACGAGCGGGCGGTCGCGGAGGTCTTCGCCATGGCCAAGCGCGGCGACGAGCGGGCCGTGGCCGCGGTGGAGCGGTTCATCCAGCGGCTGGTGCACGACGTGGCGGCGCTGGTCCTGGCGATGGATCCGGAACTGGTCGTCGTCGGCGGCTGGGCGGCCGGGATGGACGGGGTCCTCGACCCCCTGCGCCGGGAACTGGAGCGGTACTGCCTCCGCCCGCCGCGCGTGGCCCTGTCCCTGCTCGGCGAGGCGGCGGTGGCCACGGGGGCGCTGCGGCTGGCGCTGGACCACGTGGAGGAAGAGCTGTTCGCGGTGGAGAAGACCGTCACGACCCGCCGCCGCTGAGCCCTCCGGGGGCGGCACGCCTCACTCGCGGACCCGGCCGATCGCCTCCGATAGATCGGTCTTCCCGCGCCCCCGCCGCCGATCCCGTCCGGGGCGACCGTGGATTCCGCAGCGGCAGCTCCGCGCGTTCCGTGGAGGCCGCGCCCGGCCGCGCGGCCGGGCGGGCTCCACCCGCGTTCCGCGAACTGCCGCCGGACGGGCGTTGCCCCTGCCCGGCGGGGCCTTCGCGTGGTGGCGGGCCTTCTCAGCGGGTCAGGACGCCACGCGCGCGTCGTGCGTTATTTCGACGTCGCCCGAGTCGCCGAAGGTGAGGCGGCAGGTGTCGGCGCGGTAGGTGGCCACCGAGACGGCCGCCGTGCCCTGGACCGTGAAGTAGCGGGTGGTGACCAGGAGGACCGGGGCGCCGGGCAGGCGGTCCAGTTCCTTCGCGTCGTCGGCGCGGGCCGAGCCGAGCTCCACCGAGCGGTCCTGCCCGTCGAGCGTGAGCCGCTGCAGCTCGCGCATGACGGCGCGGGCGCGCGCCGGGCCGGCCGGGGCGTCGATCGCGGAGAGGCCCGGCACCGAGCCGGCCGGTACGTACAGCAGCTCGGCGGCGACGACCTGGCCCTGCTCGACGCGGGTCCGGCGCACCGCGAGGACCAGCTCGCCGGGGGCGGTTCCGAGGAGTTTCAGGACGGCGGCCGCCGGTACGGCCTCGGCCGCGTCCACGGGCTCCCACCCGTCGGTGCTCTCGCCGGGCCAGCTGTGCCGCGCGTTGCCGACGTCGACGCCCACGCGGGGCGGGGCGACGGTGGTGCCGACGCCGCGGCGGCGCTGCAGGCGGCCTTCGAGCTCCAGCTGCTCCAGGGCCTGGCGCAGGGTCGCCCGGGCGACGCCGAAACGGGCGGCGAGCTCACGCTCGTTCGGCAGGACCTCGCCCACGGCGAAATCCTGGTCGAGCGCCTCGCTGAGGACGGTCTTGAGGTGCCAGTACTTCGGCTCCGGCACCGATTCGAGCTGTGTGGTCCCCACCCTGACTCCTCCTGCAATCGCTGCACTCGCCGTGTTCCAGCGGCAGTTCCGCGCCTTTGTTTATTAAAGGTTCCTGCACTATGCCTGCGACGATAGGACGGCGCACCCCCTTGGTCAAGACCAATCCTCATCCCTTTGCCGGGCAGATCGGGCATATGTATCAAGCCGTTCACGGGATGTTCGCGGGGAGAAGTCCTGCCGCTGGGGGCTACCGGTCGGTAATCAGTCGGGAGACACTACTGACAACCCGTCTCACAGACGCCGATGCCGCCGACCCCTACGAGGAGCAGCATGACCGCCACGATCTCCTTCACGATCGATTCGCCGCTGGGCCCCCGCACCACCACCGCCGCCTACGAGCGCAAGGGCGCGGGCGAACCGCTCCTGCTGCTGCACGGCATAGGCCACCACCTCCAGGCCTGGCGCCCGGTGAGCGACATCCTGGCCGCCGAGTACGACGTGATCGCCGTCGACCTGCCCGGCTTCGGCGTCTCGGAGGCGCTGCCGCACGGGGTCCCGTACGACCTCGGCACCGTCGCCCCGGCGCTCGGCGCGCTCTGCGCCGCGCTCGGTGTCCTGCGTCCGCACGTCGCGGGCAACTCCCTCGGCGGGCTCCTCGCCCTCGAGATGGGCCGCGTCGGCCTGGCCCGCTCGGTCACCGCCCTCTCCCCCGCCGGGTTCTGGTCGCAGGGCGAGCGCCGCTACGCCTTCACCGCGCTGCGCGCGATGCGGGCCGGGGCCACCGCCCTGCCCCACTCCGCCGTGGAACGGCTCTCCCGCAGCGCCGCCGGCCGCGCCGCGCTCACGGGCAGCATCTACGCGCGGCCGGGACGCCGCTCGCCCGACGCCGTGACGGCCGAGACGGTCGCCCTGCGCGAGGCCACCGGTTTCACGCAGACCCTGGCCGCGGGCGGCTCCGTACGGTTCACCGAGGACCTGCCCGGCCTGCCCGTCACCATCGCCTGGGGCAGCCGTGACCGGCTGCTCCCGCGCCGCCAGGGCGTCCGCGCCAAGCACACCATCCCCGGCGCGCGCCTCGTCCGGCTCCCGGGGTGCGGGCACGTCCCGATGAACGACGACCCGGCCCTGGTCACCCGCGTCATCCTGGACACGATCCGCCGCACCCCATGATCTCTTGACGGATGGTCATTCGCGGGTCGACGGGTCGCCGCTCCTCGATTGACGGGTCGTCAATCACGGGCCGGCGGGCCGTCAATGGCGGTCCGCCCGCGAGTGGCCCCGGGCATCGGCGCTCATCAGTGTTCACGCATGGTTCGCGTGCCCGACGCGGGCGGTCCGGTGTGCGGCCGGTGTAGGGCGGCACACTGGTCCGGCCCGTCCCCGCCGGCCTCTGGAGACGCACCGATGGCCCCTCTGCCGCACACCCGACGCTCCCTGCTCGGCGGTTCCCTCGCCGTCCCGGTGGGCCTCGCCCTGTCCAGCGCCCTGACCGGCGCCCTGTCCACCCCCGCGTTCGCGGCCGCGCCCGCCTTCGCCCGCGCGGGCCGCCCGAACGCTTTCTGGGGCGTCCAGTCCGGCGAGATCACCGCCCACTCGGCCACCGTCTGGACGCGCTCCGACCGGCCCGCGCGGATGGTCGTCGAGACCTCCCCGAGCGAGTCCTTCCGCTACGCCGTCCGCCGCCACCGCGGTCCGCTGCTCGGCCCGGACACCGACTTCACCGGCACCACCACCCTGCGCGAACTCCCGCCCGGCCAGCAGATCCACTACCGGGTCGTGCTCGCCGACCCCGACGATCCGCGCCGCACCGGCGAGCCGGTGCGCGGCACCTTCCGGACCACCCCCGCCTCCCGCCGCCGCGACGTGCGGTTCCTGTGGTCCGGGGACCTCGCCGGCCAGGGCTGGGGCATCAACCCGGAGATCGGCGGCTACCGCGTCTTCGACGAAATGCGGCTGCGGGACCCCGACTTCTTCCTCTTCAGCGGGGACACCATCTACGCCGACGGGCCGATCCAGGCCTCGGTGCCGCTGCGCGACGGAACCCTCTGGCACAACGTGACCACCGAGGAGAAGGCGAAGGTCGCCGAAACCCTCGCCGAGTACCGGGGCAACTTCCGCTACAACCTGCTCGACGCCGGCCTGCGCGAGTTCAACGCCCACGTACCGGTCCTCGCCCAGTGGGACGACCACGAGGTGCGCAACAACTGGTACCCCGGCCAGATCCTCGACGACCCCCGCTACACCGAGAAGGACGTCGACACCCTCGCCGCCCGGGCCCGCCGGGCCTTCGGCGAGTACTTCCCCGTCACCGACCTGCGCGGCGGCCGCGCCGAGGGGCGGATGTACCGGGTGATGCGCCACGGGCCGCTGCTCGACGTGTTCGTCCTCGACATGCGCACCTACCGTGACCCGAACTCCCCCGGCCGCCAGACCGACGACCCCATCGGCATCCTCGGCGCCGAGCAGCTGGGCTGGATCAAGCGCGAGCTGTCTCGCTCCCGCGCCACCTGGAAGGTCATCGCCGCCGACATGCCGCTGGGCATCGTGGTGGCCGACGGGGCCACGGACTTCGAGGCCGTCGCCCAGGGCGACCCCGGCGCGCCGCTCGGGCGTGAACTGCAGATCGCCGAGCTGCTGCGCCACATCAAGCACCAGCGCATCACGGGCACCCTCTGGCTCACCGCGGACGTCCACTACACGGCCGCGAACCACTATGCGCCGGAGCGGGCCGCGTTCACCGATTTCGCCCCCTTCTGGGAGTTCGTCTCCGGCCCCATCGGTGCGGGCGGCTTCCCCGCCGGGCGGCTGGACGCCACCTTCGGCCCGGAGACGGCCTACGTCCGGTCCGCGCCCTTCGCCAACATGTCCCCGTCCGAGAACCCCCCGTACTACGGCGAGGTGGAGATCGACGGGGACGGCGGCGAGCTCACCGTCCGTCTGCGGCAGCAGGGCGGCGGCGTACTCTTCACGCGCACCCTGCGGCCCGGGCGGGTGGGCCAGTAGCGCCCGGTATCTGAAATCAGCCGGAAAACAGGGCGAAATCGGCCAGATGGATCCTTAACCAGTCGGTCACAGATCGTTCGTGATCACGCAACACCCCTGCGTCACAGTGGTCTGCATGACTGAGCGTATTGCTGCCTCCGCCCACCGTCCCCACCGCCACCACTGGCGCCGGGACGTCGTCGAGCTCGCCGCCCTCTTCTGCGCCGTGGCGGTCGCCGACGGCATCGCCAATCTCGTCGTGCACGGTCCGCGCGGTCCCGTGCTGCTCGTGGCCTCGGCCGTCGCGCTCCTGGTCACGGCGGCGTTCCACACCTGGTGGGCACGGCGTCACAGCCATGCGCCGCCGCCCACGGACACCGCGCACCCGCACACCGCGCCCGGGCAAGCCGCGCCCGCCGGCCCGGGCACGGCAGCGACCGCCGCCGCGGACACGGACGCCGCGCTCACCTCCGCCCTGTGGCGGATGCGGACGACCGTGCGCGACGAACCCGGCAGCCTCGCCGCGATCTGCACCGCCCTCGCCCGGAGCGGCGTGGACATCCTGACCCTCCAGACGCACCCGCTCCCCGAGGGCGGCACGGTGGACGAGTTCCTGCTGCGCGCCCCGCAGCAGCTGCCCTCCTGCGACCTCACCCGGGCCATCGCGGGCGCCGGCGGCCACAGCACCTGGATCGAGCGCGCCGACGCGCACGACCTGGTCGACACCCCGACCCGGGTCCTGGGCCTGGCCACCCGCACCGCGCTGGACGCCGCCGAGCTGCCGCTCGCGCTGCGCCAGCTGCTCGGCCGCTGCACCATCCACTCGATCCCGGCGACCACCCTCTCCGGGCGCCCCAACGCCGGCGCGGACGCCCCCGTCGAAGGCGTCCTGGAGGCCACGGTCATGCGGCTGCGCGACCCCTCCGGCGGGGCGATCACCATCGAGCGGCCCTACCTGCCCTTCACCCCGACCGAGTTCGCCCGCGCCCGGGCGCTCGTCGAGCTCGACGCCCGGCTCGGGCCCCGCGTCCCGCGCGGTCTGGACGTACTGACCCTGCCCGAGGGCAACGAGATCACCGTGCGCCGCGCCGACGGCTCCGACCTGGCCGCCGCCCGCGCCATGCACGACCGCTGCTCGGAGCGCACCCTCGGCCTGCGCTACCACGGCCCGGTCGCCGACGCCGACCGCTACCTCGGCCACCTGCTGAGCCCGCGCTTCGGCCGCACCCTCGCCGCGACCACCGCCTCCGGCAAGCTCGTGGCCCTCGGCCACCTGCTCTGGGACGGCGACGAGACAGAGGTGGCGCTGCTCATCGAAGACGACTGGCAGCGCCGCGGCATCGGCTCCGAGCTGCTGGGCCGGCTGATCGGGATGGCCGTCGAGGCCGGGTGCGACAGCGTGTACGCCGTCACGCAGGCCTCGAACACCGGCATGGTCGCGGCCATGCGCGGCCTCGGCCTCCCCCTCGACTACCAGATCGAGGAGGGCACCCTGGTGATCACCGCCCGGCTGGACGCGACCCCCGTCAGCTCCCGGCTGCCGTACGACCTCCCGCGCGAACCCCGCGGTCTGCCCCGCGCCCAGCACTGAGCCCGGGCCCCCGGCCGGGACCCGTCCCGGCCGGGACCCGTCCCGGCCGGGACCCAGAGCGGGACCGGGACCGGGACCTAGACCGGGACCTGGACCGGCTCCGACACCCGCTCCGGCGCCGGGTCGGGCACCCCGTCCAGGTCCGGCATCCGGTCCAGCTCCAGCACCCGGTCCTCGGCCCGCGCCATCGCCCGGTCCAGCGCCTGGTCCAGATCGGCCCACAGGTCGTCCACGTCCTCCAGCCCGACCGACATGCGCAGCAGCCGGTCGCTCACGCCCGAGGCGTGGCGGTCCCCCTCGGCCACGATGCGGTGGCTGATGGAGGCCGGGTGCTGGATGAGGGTGTCGACACTGCCCAGGCTCACGGCCGGGGTGACCAGCCGGACCGAGGCGATCACCTCGTGCGGGTCCCCGGCCGTCTCGAAGGCCACCATGGCGCCGCCGATCCGCGGGTAGTGCACGCGCAGGACCCGCGGATCGGCCGCGAGCCGCCGGGCGAGTTCCGCGGCGCTCGCGGAGGCCGCCCGTACCCGTACGGGGAGCGTCGAGAGCCCTCGTAGCAGCAGGTACGCGGCCAGCGGGTGCAGCACCCCGCCGGTCGCGAACCGCACCTGGCGCAGCTGCCGTGCGAACTCCTCGTCGCAGGCGACGACCCCGCCGAGGACGTCCCCGTGGCCGCCGAGGTACTTGGTGGCGCTGTGCAGCACCAGCCGGGCCCCGCTCTCGGCCGGCCGCTGCAGGACGGGCGTCGCGAAGGTGTTGTCGACCAGCAGCGGGACCTCCCCGCAGGCCTCCGCGGCGGCCTTCAGGTCGATCTCCGCGAGCGTCGGGTTGGCGGGCGACTCGATCATGACCAGACCGGTGTCCGGCCGGATGGCGCCGGCGATGCCCTCCGGGTCCACCCAGGTCACCCGTGTCCCCAGGAGCCCGCTGCTCAGCAGGTGGTCGCTGCACCCGTAAAGAGGTCGTACGGCGACCACATGACGCAGCTCCTTCATCCCCCGCACCAGCAGGCACGCCGTCAGCGCGGCCATCCCGCTCGCGAAGGCGACAGCGCTCTCGGTGCCTTCGAGCCGGGCCAGGGCCGTCTCGAACCGGGCGGTGGTCGGATTGTCCAGCCGGGAGTAGACCGGCGGGCCCTCGGGCCGGGCTCCGGTGGTGGCGAACGCATCGATGCGGGCGGCCTCCGCCCGGCTGTCGTACGACGGGTAAGTCGTCGACAGATCGAGCGGAGGCGCGTGCAGCCCGAGCCCGGCGAGGTCCTCGCGTCCGGCATGAACCGCTTCGGTGGCCAGTGACCGTCGTACGGTCGGGGCGTTGGTCTCCATGCGCCGTACTGTGCGCAGTGCGACGGCCGTGGCGGGAAATCCCCGTGCTACGTTCGGCCAATGTCCGAATCCGTCGCACTGGACCCGGTCGATCTGCAGATTCTGCGGCTCCTGCAGAACGACGCCCGGACCACGTACCGCGATCTGGCCGCCGAGGTCGGCATCGCCGCGTCCACCTGTCTGGACCGGGTCGCCCGGATGCGCCGCTCCGGGATCATCCTCGGCAACCGGCTCCGGCTGGATCCGGCCAAACTGGGACGCGGACTGGAGGCGCTGCTCCTCGTCCAGGTGCGCCCGCACCGCCGCGAGCTGATCGGCCCCTTCGTCGACCGGGTGCGTTCACTGCCGGCCTCGCGGGCCGTCTTCCATCTGACCGGACCCGACGACTACCTCGTTCACGTGGCGGTTTCCGATCCCGGCGAACTCCAGCGACTGGTGCTCGACGAGTTCACCTCGCGGCGGGAAGTCGCCCGGGTGGAGACCCGGCTGATCTTCCAGGAATGGGACTGCGGACCCCTGCTGCCTCCCACGTCAGCAGGCTGAGGCCTATTGCTGATGACGCGGGGCCGTCCGGCATAAGAAGATGTCCGCATGTCAGACATCCTCACCAGCCACAGCGCCGCACGGCTGCCCCGCCAGGTCGCCGATGCCTACGTCGACGACCTCATCGCCATCGACCCGATCACGGGCACCTACCTCGGTGTCCCCGCGAGCTCCGGCAGGCTCCCCGACCTCTCCCCCGCGGGCCGCGCGGCGGCCGCCGAACTCTCCCGCACCACCCTCGCGCTGCTCGACGCCGCCGAGCGGCAGCCGGGCGCCGACAGCGATGTCGAGCGCCGCTGCGCCCGTCTGCTGCGCGAGCGGCTGAACGCCGAACTCGCCGTCCACGAGGCCGACGAGGACCTGCGCGCGGTCAGCAACATCCACTCCCCCGCGCACGCGGTCCGCGAGGTCTTCACCCTGACCCCGGCCGACACGGACGAGGACTGGGCCGCGATCGCCGAGCGGCTGCGCGCCGTACCGGCCGCCTACGCGGGCTACCGCGAGTGCCTCGCGCTCGGCCTGGAACGCGGCCTGTTCGGCAGCCCCCGCCCCACCGCCACCTTCGTCGAGCAGCTCAGCGGCTGGGCCGGCGAGGGCGACGAGGAGGGGGACAAGGGCGGCTTCTTCACCGAGTTCGCCGCCGCGGGCCCCGACGCGCTGCGCGCCGAGCTCGACGAGGCCGCCGCCGCCGCGACCGCCGCCGTGGTGGAACTGCGCGACTGGATGCGGGACGTGTACGCCCCGGCGGTCGAGGGGCAGCCCGACCCGGTGGGCCGCGAGCGCTACGCCCGCTGGTCGCGCTACTTCAACGGCACCGACCTGGACCTCGACGAGGCGTACGCCTACGGCTGGTCGGAGTACCACCGGCTGCTCGCCGAGATGAAGACGGAAGCCGCCAAGATCCTGCCGGACGCCGGTCCCTGGGAAGTGCTGGCGCACCTGGACGAGCACGGCACCCACATCGAGGGCGTGGACGAGGTCCAGGCCTGGCTGCAGGGGCTGATGGACGAGGCCATCGAGAACCTCGACGGCACCCACTTCGAACTCGCCGAGCGGGTCAAGCGGGTGGAGTCGCGGATCGCCCCGCCGGGCGGTGCGGCGGCCCCGTACTACACGAACCCCTCGGAGGACTTCTCCCGTCCGGGCCGCACCTGGCTGCCGACGATGGGACAGACCCGCTTCCCCGTCTACGACCTGGTCTCCACCTGGTACCACGAGGGCGTTCCGGGCCACCACCTGCAGCTGGCGCAGTGGACGCACGTCGCCGACCAGCTCTCCCGCTACCAGGCGAGCGTCGGCCTCGTCAGTGCCAACGCCGAGGGCTGGGCGCTGTACGCGGAGCGGCTCATGGACGAGCTGGGCTACCTCAAGGACGCCGAGCAGCGGCTGGGCTACCTGGACGCCCAGATGATGCGCGCGACGCGGGTCATCGTGGACATCGGCATGCACCTGGGCCTGGAGATCCCGGCGGACTCGCCGTTCCACCCGGGCGAGCGCTGGACGGTGGACCTGGCGCAGGAGTTCTTCGGCCTGCACAGCGGCCGGCCGGGCGACTTCGTCGAGAGCGAGCTGACCCGCTACCTGTCGATGCCGGGCCAGGCGATCGGCTACAAGCTGGGCGAGCGCGCCTGGCTGCTGGGCCGCGACAACGCCCGGGCCGCGCACGGCGAGTCCTTCGACCTGAAGGCGTGGCACATGGCGGCGCTGTCCCAGGGGTCGCTGGGCCTCGACGACCTGGTGGACGAGCTCTCCAAGCTCTGAGCCGGACGACGGACCGGCGGCCACCCGAGGCGGCCGCCGGTCCGTTCGCTTCAGTCCGTTCCGGCCCCCGTGCGGTGGCGCACCACCGAGCCGCCGCGCTGCTTGACGATCTCCAGCTGGGTCTGCACCCGGGTCCGCAGGTCGGCGACGTGGCTCACGATGCCGACGCTGCGGTCGCGTTCGCGCAGCGAGTCCAGTACGTCGAGCACCTCGTCCAGCGCCTGGTCGTCCAGGCTGCCGAACCCCTCGTCGATGAAGAGGGTGTCGAGCCGCATGCCGCCCGCCTCGTCGGTGACCACGTCGGCCAGGCCCAGCGCGAGCGCGAGCGAGGCGAAGAAGGTCTCGCCGCCGGACAGGGTCGCGGTGTCCCGCTCGCTGCCGGTCCAGGCGTCGACCACGTGCATCCCGAGCCCCGAACGCCCCCGCCCGCCCGCCCGGGCATCGGAGTGCACGAGGGTGTAGCGGCCGCCGGACATGCGCAGCAGCCGTACCGTCGCCGCGGCGGCGACCTGCTCCAGCCGGGCCGCGAGCACGTACGCCTCCAGCCGCATCTTGCGCTCGTTGTCGGCGGAGGTGCCCGCGGTCAGTCCGGCGAGGCGGGCCACCCGCTCGTAGGCCTCGCGCAGCGGGCCCAGGGCGCGCAGTTCCCGCTCGGCCTGGAGGGAGAGCCCGTCGAGGTCCTTGCACCGGACCCGGGCCGCGTCCACGGCGGAACCTGCCGTACGAAGCTTCGCCGCGGCCCGGTCCGCGTACGCCCCGGCTTCCTGCGGCGCGGCCGGAGGCAGGGCTGCCGCCGCGGCGGTGTCGGCCTCGCCGAGGCGGTCCGACAGCATGGCCTCCTCCGCCTGCCAGGTGTCCATGCGGCGCTGGAGGGCGGTGCGTTCGTACTCCGGGAGCACCGCGTCGGCCGCCTCCTCGATGGTGTCGAAGCCGGCCTTGAAGGCGGCGTCGGCCAGCTGCCCGTCGGCCTCCTTGAGCCGCGCGGCGGTGGCTTCGGCCCGGCGCAGCGAGGTGGCGGCCGCGGTGACCATGCGGACCCGGTCCTCCAGTACTCCGGCGCGGGCCGCGACACTGGGCGAGTCCGCCCGCACCCGCGCCAGCTCCGTCTCCAGCGAGGCCTGTTCCCGGTCGAGGCCCTCGCGGCGCGAGGCCCTGGCGGCGGCCCGGACCTCGGCGCCCTGCGCTTCGGAGCTGCGCACGGCGTGCTCCCGCTCGGCGCGGGCGAGCCGCTCCCGGGCGGTGTGCAGTCCGGCGGCCGCGGCGTGGGCCTCGGCGTGACGGGAGCTCAGTTCGGAGGTGAGTTCCAGGAGTTCGGCGGTGGTGGCGTCCCCCGCGGCGGTGGCGGCCTCGGCGCGGGCCTGCCGCAGGGCGGCCAGCCTCCGCTCGACGCCCGCCCTGCCCTCCTCGGCCAGCTCGAAGCGGGCGTGCGCCGCGTCCTCGGCGGCCCGGTCGACGTGCCCGGGGGCCGGGCGGGCCGGAGCGGGGTGCTCCGCGGCGCCGCACACGGTGCACGGCTCGCCCGCCACCAGGGCGGCGGCCAGCTCGGCGGCGATCCCGCGCAGCCGGGTCTCCTTGAGCTCCAGCCAGCTCTCCCGGGCGGCGGTCGACTCCTCGCGCGCGCCGAGCAGTTCGCCCGAGGCCCGCTCCGCCTCCACGTCGAGGGCGTCGCGCCGCCGGGCGGCGTGCAGGTGCAGCCGAGCGGGCTCCAGCTTGCCGGCGAGCTGCTCGGCCAGGCTCGCGGCCTGCTGGGCGGCGTCCGCCCGCCCGGCCAGTCCGGCCCGGGTCTCCTCCCACCGGCCGAGCCACTCGGCGGTCTCCTGCTGCTGTTCCTCGGCGGCCCGGGACTCCCGTTCCAGGTCGGCCCGTTCGCGGCCGATCTCGGCGCTGCGCTGCTCGGAGCGGCGGGCGGCTCCGAGTGCTCCGAGGGCTTCGCGCAGCTGCTGCTCGACCTCCGCCAGCTGCTCGGTGCCCGCCCCGGCCAGCGGCGGCGGCAGCTCCGCCCGGGCCACGGACTCCGCGTGCGCGGCGGCCATGTGGGCACCGGCGGCGGCTCCGCGCAGCTCCAGGGCGGGGGCGACGAGGGCCCCGCGCCGGGCCCGGTCGAGCAGCGCCCGCACCCGCTCCCGCTCCGGACCCGCCTCGGCGAGCAGGGCCGCCCGGCGCGCGGTCTCCGCATGCCGGCGTTGCAGCCGGTCGAGCTCCCGCTCCTCCTCGGCGGCCCGCCGGGCGGCGGCGTGGCGCCCCTCGACGGCGGCGAGGGCGTACTCGGCGACCGTGAGCCGCTCCCGGGCGGAGCAGCGCGCGACGGCGGCCCAGGCCCGGATCGCCCCGGCCAGCCCGGGGTCGCCCGGCTGGTGCCGGGGCAGCGGCCACGCCCGCAGGTCGGCGGCGTCACCGGCGGCCTGGGCGAGGCGCTGGGCGGTGTGCAGGACCTGCTCGTCACCGGCACGGACCTTGGCCTCGGCGGTCCGGCGCCGCTCGCCGAGCAGGGTCTCGACGGCGGCGAAGCGGCGGGTGTCGAACAGCCGGCCCAGCAGCCGGCCGCGCGCCACCTCGTCGGCCCGCAGGAAGCGCGCGAACTCCCCCTGCGGCAACAGCACGACCTGGCAGAACTGCTCGCGGCTCATGCCGAGCAGCTGCTCGATCTCCTCGCCGATCTCCTGGTGGGAACGGCTCAGCGGGCTCCAGTGTTCCCCGTCGTACTCGCGCAGCCAGCTCTGCGCCTTGTCCTTGGTGGTCCCGGTGCCGCGCTTCTTGGGCCGGTCCTGCTCGGGGCGCCGGGTGATCTCCAGGCGCCGCCCGCCGGCGGTGAGTTCGAGGGTGACCTCGGTCGGGGTGTCCGCGGCCGCGTGGTCGCTGCGCAGGCTGGTGCCGGGGGCCTGGCGGGAGCCGGGGACCGAACCGTAGAGGGCGTAGCAGACGGAATCCAGGACGGAGGTCTTGCCCGCCCCGGTGGGGCCGTGCAGCAGGAAGATCCCGGCGCCGGAGAGGGCGTCGAAGTCGATCTCCTGCGGTTCGGCGAAGGGTCCGAAGGCGGTGACGCGCAGCCGGTGCAGCCTCATCGGTGGGTCTCCTGCCGGCCGTCGTCCACCCGTACGTCGTCGAAGGCGCCCTGGAGCACCGCCCGTTCCGCCTCGTCGGTGAAACCGCAGCCGCGCACGTGGGCGACGAAGTCCTCGGCGATCTCCTGGTCGCTGCGCCCCTTGAGGCGCTGTGCGTAGGAGCCGCCGCCGTCCTCGGTGCGGCCCTCGGGGTCGAAGGCCAGGCTGAGGGTGTGCGGGAAGCGGGCGGCGAGCCGGGCCATGGGGTCTTCGGGCCGGACGGGGTCGGTGAGGGTGGCTTCCAGCCAGCAGTCTTCGTAGCGTGCGTACGCGCTCCCGGAGAGCAGCTCCTCCAGCGGTCCCCGGAGCCGGGCGAGGGCGCGCGGCACCGGGTTGTCGACGCGCTCGGCGCTCACGATCTCGCCCTGCGCGCCCAGTTCGACGAGCCACATGGTCTTGCGGTGGTCGGCCTCGGAGAAGGAGTAGGCGAGCGGGGAACCGGAGTACCGGACCCGCTCGTTGATCGTCTGGCAGCCGTGGAGGTGGCCGAGTGCCACGTAGTCGACCCCGTCGAAGACGCCGGCGGGCACGGCCTCGACCCCGCCGACGGCGATGTCGCGCTCGCTGTCGCTGGCCTGCCCGCCGGTGACGAAGGCGTGGGCGAGGACGACGGAGCGGGTGCCGGGCGCCCGGCCGGCCAGGTCGGCCCGGATCCGGTCCATGGCCGCGCCCAGGACGGCCTCGTGGCTGACCTTCCCGGCCCCGAAGTCGTCCTTGACCAGCGCGGGCTCCAGGTACGGCAGCCCGTACAGCGCCACGTCACCGTGTACGTCGGCCAGCACCACGGGGTCGGCGCACCCGGCGGGGTCGGTCCGCAGGTGGATCCCGGCCCGGCCGATCAGTCCGGCCCCGACGCCGAGGCGGCGGGCGGAATCGTGGTTCCCGGAGATCATCACGGTGGGCACGCCGAGGTCGGCGAGCCGGTGCAGGGCCCGGTCGTACAGGGCGACGGCGGGCAGCGGGGGCACGGCGCGGTCGTAGACGTCACCGGCGACGAGGACGGCGTCGACCTCGTGCTCGCGGACGGTCGCCACGAGGTGGTCGATGAAGGCGGCCTGGGCGTCGAGCAGGTTCACGCGGTGGAAGGACCGGCCGAGGTGCCAGTCGGAGGTGTGCAGGAACTTCACTCGCCGGCCCCGCCGCGCATACCGTCTCCCCCTGCGAATGAACCCTGCGAACGAACCTGCCGAACGAAGCCGACCGAACAAAGCCGGCCGACCGAAGCGGCCGACCGAAGCCTGAACCCCTCTACGCTAACGCTTCCCCGGCGCCCCCCGGGCCGCCCCGGGCACTCAGGGCGCGTACGTCTCCCCGCCCAGCGTGAGGGTGGCGCTCCCGGCGGTGCTGTCGGCGAGCCAGGCCTCGAAGGCCGGCAGGTCGGCCTCGGGGAGGGCGACCTCGATCTCCACGGCGGCCCCGTAGCGCACGTCGACCACGGTCCGCCCGGTGGACCGCAGGTCGTTCTCGGCCTTGCCGGCCCGCTGGTGGTCGACGGTGACGGTGGCCAGCCGGTAGCGGTGGCGGGTGACGGTGCCGAGCGCGTCGAGGGCTTCGCCGACGACCCCTCCGTAGGCGCGGATGAGCCCGCCCGCGCCGAGTTTCACGCCGCCGTAGTAGCGTGTGACGACGGCGACCGCGTAGCGGATGTCCCGGCGCGTCAGCATCTGCAGCATCGGCACCCCGGCGGTGCCGCCGGGCTCGCCGTCGTCGCTGGCCTTCTGGACGGAGGCGTCGGCTCCGATGACGTAGGCGAAGCAGTTGTGCGAGGCGGTGGGGTGCTCCTTGCGGATCCGTGCGACGAACTCCTGCGCCTCCCGCTCGGTCGCGGCGGGTGCGAGCGCGCACAGGAACCGCGAGCGGTTGATCTCGGACTCGTGCACGCCCTCACGGGCCACGGTCACGTACTGGTCTGCCTTCACCCGTCCACCCTACGGGGAATCCGACATGCGTCTTTTACGTTGATCAGCCTGGAAGCGGTCATCAGACCGCAGCCATCGGACAAGCACATCGCAGCAGCAGGAGGCGGCACACGTGTACGGCGATCCGGCAACCATCCGCAAGGTCCTCACCGAGCTCGGCGACACCTGGGCCGTGGTGGGCCTGTCCAACAACCGGGACCGGGCCGCGTACCGCGTGGCCGAGGTGCTCCAGCGGTACGGCAAGCGCGTGGTTCCCGTGCACCCCAAGGCCGAGACGGTCCACGGCGAGCAGGGCTACCCCTCGCTGGAGGCGATCCCGTTCAAGGTGGACGTGGTGGACGTCTTCGTGAACAGCGCCCTGGCCGGTGCGGTCGCGGACGAGGCCGTCGCCAAGGGTGCGGAAGCGGTCTGGTTCCAGCTGAACGTGATCGACGAGGCCGCCTTCGAGCGCACGCGCACGGCCGGACTGGACATGATCATGGACCGCTGCCCGGCGATCGAGATCCCCGCGCTCTGAGGCCCTCCGAGACCGGGGAAGCGCGGCCGGTCAGGCGTGACCCGTCAGGTGTGGCCGGTCAGGCGTGGCCGGTCACCGGCGGGATGGAGACCGCCATGGTCATCTCCATCGGGGCGGAGCCCTCGTTGCGGTAGGCGTGCGGGGCGTCCGCCTCGAAGGAGACGGCCCCTCCGGCCGGTACGGCGTACCGCTCGGCGGCGACCACCAGTGTCAGCTCCCCCTCCGTGACGTGCAGCATCTCGAAGGTGCCGGGCGGATGCGGGTCCGAGTCGGTCCCCTCGCCCGGCTCCAGGCGGTAGGTCCACATCTCCACCGGACCGCGCCGGTCGTCGCCGAGCAGCATGCGGGCGCCGCTCCCGCCTTCGGTGGACCACATCCGCACCCCCTGGCCCGGCAGCACCACCTGCACCCGCGGCCCGCGGTCGTAGTCGAGCAGGGTGGTGATGCTGACGCCGAGCGCGTCGGCCAGTTTGACCGTCGTGCCGACACTGGGGTTCGTACGGGCCTGCTCGATCTGGATGATCATGCCGCGGCTCACCCCCGCGCGGGCCGCGAGGGCCTCGAGCGTGAAGCCTCGCTCCGAGCGCCAGCGCTTGAGGTTCCGGCCGAGCGCCTGGGTGAGCTGTTCGAGGTCCGACACCGTTCTGTTCACTCCGCCCACTCGTCCACTCGTCCGCTCATCCACTCGTCCGCCTGCCCACCGATCCGCTCAGTCCAATATTTTGGATGACAGGGTCCAACAGGCTGAACTAAGGTGCGGTGTACTCCACCATGTACCCCACCGTTCAGCGCACTGTACTGCGAGGCCTGCCATGACCGCCCTGTTCGCCCTGGCCACAGCCGTCCTCTGGGGCCTCGCCGACTTCGGCGGCGGGCTGCTGACCCGCCGGATACCGGCCCTCACCGTGGTGGTCGCGTCCCAGGTCCTGGCTGTCCTCGCGCTCGGCGCGGTGGTGCTGGGCACCGGCGCCTGGCGGGAGGCCGGACCGCAGCTGTGGTTCGCGGTCGGGGCGGGCGTGGTCGGGCCCGTCGCGATGCTCAGCTTCTACAAGGCACTCGCCCTCGGCCCGATGGGCGTGGTCTCCCCGCTCGGATCGATCGGCGTCGTGGTGCCGGTCACCGCCGGACTACTGCTCGGCGAACGGCCCGGCATCGGCCAGTTCGCCGGTATCGCGGTGGCGGTCGCGGGCATCGTCCTGGCGGGCGGACCGGAGCTGCGCGGCGCTCCCGTGCAGCGGCAGGCGGTCGTCCTCACCCTCGTCGCGGCCTTCGGCTTCGGCGCGGTGATGGCCCTGATCGCCCCCGCCTCCTCGACCGTGCCCGGCCTGTTCCTCGCCCTCTTCGTGCAGCGCGTCACCAACGTCACCGTCGGCGGCGCCGCCCTGTGGGTGCGGACCCGGCGCGGCACCCCGGCCCTCCCGGCGGACGCGGGCGGCATGCGGCTCCTGTGGGGGCTGCTGCCGGCGCTCGCCTTCGTCGGGCTCGCCGATGTCGCGGCGAACGGCACGTACTCCGTCGCCGCCCAGCACGGCCCGGTCACCGTGGCCGCCGTGCTCTCCTCGCTCTACCCGGTGATCACCGCACTGGCCGCGTTCGTCGTCCTCAAGGAACGCCTGCGCACCGTCCAGGCGGCGGGCGCCGGCCTGGCCCTGGCGGGCACGGTCCTCCTGGCGGCGGGCTAGGCCGTCCCTTTCGGATCTTGCCGGCCGGCGGGCCGGCCGTCTCCGGGAAGCGGGGTGCTTCAGGCCGCACGCCGGACGTGCAGGTGCCCGTCCAGGGGGAAGGCGGGCGGAGCCGCCGGAAGGGTCCGTTCCAGTGCGAAGCCGGTCTTCTCCGCGACCCGGCAGGACGCCGCGTTGTCCACCTGGTGCAGCAGCTCGATCCGCTCCAGGCCGTCGGCCGCGAGGGTCTCGAACGCCCAGGCCGTGACCGCCCCGAGGGCCCGGGAGGCCACGCCCCGGCCCCGGGCGGAGGCCACCGTCCAGTAGCCGGCCTCCGCCGCACCCGGACCGGCGCCGGTCCGCTTCAGCACCGCGCCGGCCACCAGCAGGCTCCCGTACGGGGCTTCGCGCGGGGTCTCGTACACGGCGAAGGTCAGCCGCTCGCCGCTCTCCCAGCCGGGCCGCTGCGCCGCCAGCCACCGCTCCGCGTCCCCGACTCCGTCGATGTGGTCCGTCAGCCAGTGCCGCATCGCGGGATCCCGGTACGCCCTGGCCAGCGCCCCGGCGTCGCCGGGCTCCCACGGCCGCAGCAGCAGCCCGGCCGCGGACGGGGTCGCCCCGACCCTGAGCACGGTGCTCACTCCGTCTCCGCGAGATCAGCCAGATCCGCCAGCGCGCGCAGCTGTTCCGGCGTCACCCCGTCGGGGATCGGCACCGGCGCCGGGGTGCGCAGCGGCGGCTGCCAGCCGGTTCCGGGCTCCCAGCGGCGTACGATCCGCGCCGGTGCCCCCGCCACCACGGCGTGGTCGGGCACCTCGCCCCGTACGACGGCCCCCGCGGCCACCACGACGTTGCGGCCCAGCCGCGCCCCGGGAAGGATCACCGACCCGGTGCCCAGCCAGCAGCCCGGGCCGATCTCCACCGGGGCACTGCGCGGCCACTGCTTGCCGACGGGCTCGTGCGGGTCGTCGTAGCTGTGGTTCGTGGAGGTGATGTACACCCCGGGACCGCAGAAGGTGTCGTTGCCGATCGTGATCCGGGTGTCGGCGATGACGTGGCTGTCCCGGCCGATGACCACGCCGTTGCCGAGCACGAGCACCGGCTCGGCACCGAGGTCGAGGTCGGGCATCATCCCGGCGGTGAGCGTGACCTGTTCACCGATGATGCAGTGGTCGCCGAGCCTGATCCAGGGCGCGCCGAAGACGGTGCCCTGCGGGAAGGCGAGCCGCGTACCGTGCCCGATCGCGCCGAAGCGCAGCCCTCCCGGGGTCTGCGCGGTGACCGCGCCGGCCCGCTGCATCCAGCGCCAGCCCGCGTGCGCGGCCCGGCCGGCGAGCCGGCGGCGCAGGGCCGTCAGGGATGAGAACGTGTTCTGGTTCTTCGCCACCGGGTCACCGTAGCGCGCCGGGCGCCCGGACCGCTCCGTGATCTTCACCCCATTCCCGGGGGACGGTTGGCGTGGCCTACGGTGCCGGTAGCGCGACACGTACCGACGGAGGAAGAGAACACATGACGCAGCAGGCGGCCCAGGCACTCGTGGCGGGTGTCGGCGGGAAGAACCCCGAGATCGACCCCACGGCGTTCACCGCCCCCACTTCCGTCGTGGTCGGGGACGTGCGCCTCGGCGCGGGCGCGAGCATCTGGTACTCGGCGGTGCTCCGCGCGGACTGCGGTCCGATCGTCCTCGGCGCCGACAGCAACGTGCAGGACAACTGCACCGTGCACGTGGACCCCGGCTTCCCGGTCTCCATCGGCGAACGCGTCTCCATCGGCCACAACGCCGTCGTGCACGGCTGCACCGTCGAGGACGACTGCCTCATCGGCATGGGCGCGACGGTCCTGAACGGTGCGGTGATCGGCGCCGGCTCGCTGGTGGCGGCCCAGGCGCTGGTCCCGCAGGGCATGATCGTGCCGCCCGGTTCGCTGGTGGCGGGCGTCCCGGCGAAGGTGCGGCGCGAGCTGACCGAGGAGGAGCGCGAGGGCATCAAGGTCAACGCCCTCATGTACACCGAGCTGGCCAAACAGCACCGCGCCTCGGTGACCCCGGACGCGTGACGGACCCTCCCCCCCCGGCGGCCTCCCCCAGTGGCCCCTGCCCCGCCTGCCTTCCCCCGCCGGCCCACGGCCGGCGGGGGAAGGAGCCCGCTCAGTCCTTGAGTGCGGCCGGAGCCGCCGATGCCTGCTCCGCGATCACGGCGCCCTCGGCGCGCGCCGCCGCGGCCGCCTTCTTCATCCGGCCGCGCACCACCATCGTCACCCCGAGCCCGAAGAGCAGCGCCAGCGCGAGCGCCACCCACGAGAACCCCTTGAGCCACGGCTCGGCCACGATCCCGATCGAGTAGATGAGGGCCGTCGTGCCGCCCGCCCACAGGATCCCGCCGAGCACGTTCGCGATCAGGAACCGCCAGTACGGCATGTGCAGGACGCCCGCCAGCGGACCGGCGAAGATCCGCAGCAGCGCCACGAACCGCCCGAAGAAGACGGCCCACATGCCCCACCTGTCGAAGGAGCGCTCGGCCACGGCCACCTGGTCCGGCCCGAAGTGCTTGGGGAAGCGCCGTCCCAGCCGCTCCAGCAGCGGCTTTCCGCCCTTGCGCCCGATCGCGTAGCCGATGGAGTCGCCCACGATGGCGCCGGCCGTCGCGCAGATCCCCAGCGCCACGGGGTCGATGTGCCCCTGCTGCGAGGCCAGCAGCGCGGCGCTGACCAGGACGATCTCTCCCGGCAGCGGGATTCCGAGGCTCTCCACCCCGATGACGAGCCCCACGAGGACGTAGATGCTGACCGCCGGAATCGTCTCCAGCCATTCCTGGATGTGCACCGGTACGTCCTCCCGAGTTCTCCGCCCGGCCCGCCCCCTGTGACAGGCCGAACAAGCAGCCTATCCGGTCGCCACCACAGCCTTTGCCCGCAGCGGGAGTTCGCGCGAGGAACGGCCCGCGAACACTTCGCGCCGCCCGGTGCCCACCACCCAGGCGTCCCGCTCCGGATCCCAGGACGACAGCGTGCGCGCGTCGATGTCCAGGGCGACCCGCTGCGCCTGTCCGGGCCCGAGCGTGAGCCGCCGGTAGCCGGCCAGGGACCGCACCGGCTGCTGCAGCGTCAGGTCCGGGGACGGGCCGACGTACACCTGGGCCACCTCGGTGCCCTTGCGGCGGCCGGTGTTGCGGACGGTGAACTCCACGCGGAGCCCGCCGCTCCGGCCGTGGGCACCGCCCGGCCGGACCACCAGCTTCTCGTACTCCCAGGTCGTGTACGAGAGCCCGTGCCCGAAGGCGAACAGCGGCGCCACCTGCTGCGCGTCGTACCAGCGGTGGCCGACGTGGACGCCCTCGGAGTACTCCTGCCGCCCGCCCACCCCCGGATAGCGCATCGGATCGCCGCCGACCGGGGTCGCGCGCTCGTCGGCCGGGAAGGTCTGGGTGAGGCGGCCGCCCGGGTCCGCGTCGCCGAAGAGCACGTCGGCGGTGGCGACCGCGCCCTCCTGGCCCGGGTAGTACATCTGCAGGACCGCTCCGGTCCGCGGGAGCCACGGCATCGTCGTGCCGGAGGAGGTGTTGAGCACCACGGTGGTGCGGGGATTGGCGGCGGCGACGGCCTCGATCAGCGCCGCCTGGCCGCCCGGGAGCCCCAGCGAGGTGCGGTCGCTGCCCTCGGTGGCGTCCTCGTAGGCGAACAGCACCACGCTGCGGGCCGCCCCGGCGGCCTCCACCGCACCGGCGAGGTCGGCGGCCCGGGTCGCCTTCGTGGTGTGGCGCAGGCGCAGCCGCTGCCCCGCCGACCCGCCCTCGGCGAAGACGGCGAGCCGGTGTTCGCCCGCCTTCAGCACGAGGCTGCGCCGGCGCACGCTGAACCCGTCGGGCGCGGCGCCGAGGAGTCCGCCCGCGAACTGCTCGGCCACCCCCTGGCGCACGGGGAAGAGCTCCTCCCCGTCGAGCCTGACCGCCGGCCGTTTCCCGGTGTAGTGGACGAGCAGGGTCCATTCGTCGTCCGCCGCCAGCCGGAACGTTCCCTCGAAGCTCCAGGTCCGCCCGGCCTCCACCCTCCGGTCGTCGGGACCGGCGGAGGGCGTCAGCAGCCCGGCCGGGAGCGGGCGCCCGTACACGTCCTCGCCGAGCGCGTAGCTCACGGTGGCGCCGTTCCCGGCCCGCCGCCGGATCGCGTCGAGCGGGGCGGCGGCCGCGTCCGGAACCACGTGGGCGCTGCCGCCGCCGCTGACGAAGGGGGTCTGCCCGGTGGGCCCGATGACGGCGATCGAGCGGGCGGCGGCTCCCGCCAGCGGCAGGGTGGCGCGCTCGTTGCGCAGCAGGACCGCTCCGGCGACGGCGACGCGCCGGGCGGTGGCCGCCCCGGCGGCGGCGTCCCGGGCGGGCCGCGCGGCCGGGTGCTCCGCGAGCAGCCCGAAGCGGTCCATCGTGGCCAGGATCCGGCGGACCGCGAGGTCGACCGCGCTCTCGTGGACGGAGCCGCCGCGCACCGCCTCGCGCAGCGGGGCGCCGTAGTGGGTGCCGCCGGGCATCTCCATGTCGAGGCCGGCGCCGATCGAGGCGACGGTGCTGTGGGTGGCGTCCCAGTCGGACATCACCCAGCCGTCGAACCCCCAGCGGCCGCGCAGCAGTTCGTCGAGGAGGGGCTTGCTCTCGCAGGCGTAGACGCCGTTGACCTTGTTGTAGGCGCCCATCACGGCGCCCGCGCCGGCGGCCACGGCGGACTCGAAGCCCCGTAGCTCCGTCTCGTGGAGGGTCTGTTCGGCGGCGATCACGTCTACGGTGTCGCGGCCCGTCTCCTGGTTGTTGAGCGCGAAGTGCTTGACGGTGGCGATGAGTCCCTCGTCCTGGATGCCCCGGACGACCTCGGCGACCAGGTCGGCCGTCAGCTTCGGATCCTCCGAGAACGTCTCGAAGTTCCGTCCGGCGTACGGGGTGCGGATCAGGTTGACCATCGGCGAGAGCAGGACGTCCTGGCCCAGCGCGCGGCCCTCGCGGCCGATGACCCGGCCGTACTCGCGGGCGAGCGCCGGGTCGAAGGCGGAGGCGAGCAGTACGGGCGCGGGCAGCGCGGTGGCGGGCCTGGCGACGCGGACTCCGGCCGGACCGTCGGCGAGGCGCAGCGCGGGGATGCCGAGGCGCGGGATGCCCGGCACGTAGCCGGCCTGGCCGAGCGGGTCCGGGTCCGGGCCGCCGTGCAGCAGGACGGTCTTCTCCTCCAGCGTGAGCTTCGCCAGGAGCGCGTCGATCCGGGCGGAGCCGCCGGCCCCGGCCCCGGCCGCGGCGGCGGCGGCGGCCTTACGGGGCTGCGCGCCGGGCGGCGGCGCCGGTACGCAGCCGGCCGCGCCCGCCGCGCCCAGTGCGACGCCCACCGCCCCGAGCAGGCGCATCGCCCGGCGTCTGGACACGGCCTCGCTCATGGGCGCTCCCTGCGGCGTGGGCATCGGCGGCGGTCGGCGGGAGCGGCCCGCGCCGGACCGCTCCCGCCGCCACTGTGCGCCGCCCGCCGCGCGGGCCCGCTTGAGGCGCGCCACCGCGGAGCCGAGGTTCAGCCCTGCGGCGGCGGCTGCCCGAGGTCGGCCTCGCGGCGGGGCTCGTCCTGGAGCTGGACCCGCGCCTCGGTGCGGTGACCGCGCTCGATGTAGTCCCGTACGACGGCCTCGACCGCGTCCTGGGGCGATCCGATCCCGGCGAGGACCATCACCTCCACCACGAGCTCGGCGTCGAGACTGATGCTGATCTTGGCTCGGCCTGCCACGGGGTCCCCTCCCTGCGTCGTGGGCGGGACTCTAGGCCGTCTCTTTCGGATCATGTCGGCCGGGCCCGCGGCGTCTCGCCCTGCCGGGCGGTCTCAGGCGTTGGGGCGCAGGGTCCACACGACGGTCATCTCGCCGGTCACGGCCTCGTCCTCGCGCTGGATCGCGATGGTGACGGGGAACTCGGGGCGGCCGCCCGCGTCGAGTTCGGCGACGACCTCGGCGGCCGGACGGCCGAGGGTGGCGGTGGCGGTCACGACGCCCTTGGCGAGCTTCTTGTAGCCGATCTCGGCCTTCACCGCGAGCGGCACGGCGCGCGAGAGCTGGTCGCCGAAGGCGGCCAGGACGATCGCACCGCTCGCGGACTCGGCGAGGGTGAACATGGCGCCTGCGTGCGGGCCGCCGAGGTGGTTGTGGAAGTCGGGCTGGTCCGGAAGCCGCACGACCGCGCGCTCGGGGGTGGTCTCCAGGAACTGGAGGTTCAGGGTCTTGGCCATCGGCACGGTCGCGGCGAGCAGTTCGCCCACGTTCATCTGTTCTGCGCTCATGGAAGGCGATGTTACCCGCCAGTAAGCGGCATTGGCCATACCTGTACGGGGGCGGCCGTGGCTCCGGACCCGGGCTCCCACTATCGTTACCGGCCATGTGGCCAGGACAGCAGCAGCCGCCCGGGGGCGAACCAAACCCTCAGGACGCGCATCAGAACCCGTACCAGCAGCAGCCGGGAACGCCGAACCCGTACCAGCAGCAGCCGCCGACGGCGCCGTACGGTGAGCCGCAGCCCGGCTACGGGTACCCGCAGCAGCAGCCCGCCCCCCAGGCGTGGGGCCAGCAGCCCGCGACCGTTCCCGTACCCCAGTGGGGCGGCACTCCGCCGCCCCCTCCGCCGCGCGGCGGAAGCCCGTTCTCGACCAGGACCGTGGCCATCGTCGCGGTCTCGGCCGTCGTCGTGGCGGCCGCCACCACCGGGTGGTTCGTCATGAACCGGGACGGCAAGACCTCCGACCAGGCGGACGACAAGCCGACCGGCTCCCCCTCCGCCCCGGCCTCCCCCAGCGTGCCCGCCCCGGCGAGCTCGGGCGCCAACCCGCGCGGCGGCGCCGACGCCAAGCCGGTCATCCCGGGCTGGAAGGTCGTCATCAACCCCAAGTACGGCACGGCCTTCGACGTGCCGCCGGACTGGAACGTCCTGTCCTCGGGCATGTCCATCGGATTCGAGGACGACGCCAAGAACGACGGATCCGCCCTCGTCATGATGTCCGCACCCGCCTTCCTCAAGGAGGACTGGTGCAAGGTCGACGCCAACAAGGACGGCAAGGAGGAGTCCACCTCGCTGGCCGCCTCCGGCACCAAGGGCGGCATGGGGGCCAAGGACACCGCCGAGGCCGCGCGCAACGAGGCCGGCAACTGGGTCTTCGCCGGGTACGCGCAGAAGGCGCCCAAGGGCACCACCAAGGTCTCCGAGCCGAAGGAGTACACGACCTCCTCCGGGCTCAAGGGCCACATGGCGACCGCCACCGTGAGCGGCCTGCCGAAGGAGAACAAGTGCTCCTCCGACGGCAAGTCCGTGGCCTTCAGCTTCACGACCGCCAAGGGTGACATCTCCACCTGGGTCCTCTACGGCGCCGCGGGCGTCCAGGGCGAAGTGAGCCAGGAGACCTACGAGAAGATCCTGAGCAGCGTCCGCCTCAACGCGGGCTGATCTCCCGCACCATCCCTCCCGGGCCGCTTATCCGTTTGGATTCCCGGCCCGGGACGGGGATAGTCCGGGGGTGAGCTCTCCCCCCTCCCTCTCCCCCGTTACGTCCCGTTCGTCCTCGTCCTCCCCCCGGCGCCGCCGGCCGGAGTGGGCCGGCCGCAACTACACCCTCCTGACGGGTGCGGCGGTCGTCACGAACCTCGGAAGTCACGGAGCGCTCATCGCGGCCGCCTTCGCGGTGCTCGACGCCGGCGGTTCCGGCGGCGACGTCGGTCTGGTGGCCGCCGCCCGCACCCTGCCGCTCGTCCTCTTCCTGCTCATCGGCGGGGCCATCGCCGACCGGATACCCCGCCACCGCGTCATGGTCGCGGCCAACGCCCTGAACTGCGTCTCACAGGCCGCCTTCGCCGTCCTGGTCCTGGCCGGCGACCCGCAGCTGTGGCAGATGATGCTGCTCACCGCGCTGTGCGGCACCGGCACGGCCTTCTTCAACCCGGCCGCCGAGGGCATGCTGCTCTCCAGCGTCTCCGGCGAGCACGCCAACCGCGCCTTCGCCCTCTTCCGCATGGCGATGAACGGCGCCGGAATCGGCGGAGCGGCCCTCGGCGGAGCCATGATCGCCACGATGGGCCCCGGCTGGGTCCTCGCCGTGGACGCGGCCGCCTTCGCCGTCGCCGGAGCCCTGCGGGCCTTCCTCGACGTCGGCCACGTGTCCGACCGTGCTCCCGGCGGGGGCCTGCTGGCCGATCTGCGCGAGGGCTGGGTGGAGTTCAGGAGCCGCCCCTGGCTGTGGAGCATCGTGCTGCAGTTCTCCGTGGTCGTCGCGGTCGTCGGCGCCGCGGAGGCGGTCTACGGTCCCCTGGTCGCCCGGGACCGACTGGGCGGCCCGGCCCCCTGGGGCCTGGCCCTGGCCTTCTTCGGCCTCGGCACCATCGGCGGGGCCGTCCTGATGATGGCCTGGAAGCCGCGCCGCCTGCTGCTGGTCGGCACCCTGTGCGTGTTCCCGCTGGCCCTGCCCTCGGCCGGGCTGGCGGTGCCGCTGCCGGTGTGGGGCCTGTGTGCGGTGATGTTCGTGAGCGGCACCGCCATCGAGGTGTTCGGCGTGAGCTGGATGACGACGATGCACCAGGAGATCCCGGAGGAGAAGTTCTCCCGGGTCTCCGCCTACGACTGGTTCGGCTCGGTCTCGATGCTCCCCCTGGCCACGGCGGTGGCCGGCCCGGTCGAATCCGCCATCGGCCGCACCCCGGCCCTCTGGTCCTGCGCGGCCCTGGTCATCACGGTGACGGCAGCCGTCCTCCTGGTCCCGGACGTTCGCCACATGACCCGCAAAACAGCCGCCGACAAATCCAGCCCCGCCGGCGCCTGAGGCGAGCACCGACGCCGGCAAATCCAGCCCCGCCGGCGTTTGAGGCGCGGGGTCTGGGGCGGAGCCCCAGGAGCCCCGGGCGCAGCCCGGGCTCGGCGGGTCCGGGCGCAGCCCGGGGAACGGTGGAAGGGCGGGTAGGGGACCCGGCCCCGCGCAGCGGCACACCGCAACCAGGGCCGGGGCCGACCGGAACCAGGGCCGGGGCCGGCCGGAACCGGGACCCCTCAGCCGAGGCTGAACGCCCCCTCCGGCGGCTCGGGCGAAGCCACCGCATCCGCGTCGGACACCGGCCCCACCCCCCGCACCAGCCGCCGCAACGCCACCCCCACCTCCACCCTGGCGGGAAACGCATCCCCCGCGCACGCCCGGGAAAGCCCCGTCACCGGCAGCTCCCGCTCCGAAGCCAGGAGCACCGCGTTCCCGAACCGCCGCCCCCGCAGCACCCCCGGCTCCGCGATCAGCGCCAGCTCCCCGAACACCGCCCCGAAGTTGGCGAGCTGCCCCCGCAGGAATTCGAAGGGCGCCCCGTCGGCCAGGTTCGCCGCGTACACCCCGCCCGGCCTCAGGACCCGCGCCACTTCCCGCGCGTACTCCACCGAGGTCAGCGAGGCCGGCACCCGGGATCCCCCGAAGACATCCGCCACCACCACGTCCGCGCTCGCGCCGGGCGCCGCCGCCAGCCAGGCCCGCGCATCGGCGGTGTGCACGGTGATGCCGCTCCCCGCCGCCACCGGCAGGAACTCCGCGACCAGCGCCACCAGCCCGGCGTCGAACTCGACCACGTCCTGCCGCGACCCCGGCCGGGTCGCCGCGGCGTACCGGGGCAGGGTCAGTGCGCCTCCGCCCAGGTGCAGCAGGTCCAGCCCGGCCCCCGGCTCGCCCACGCAGTCCAGTACGTGCGCGAGCCGGCGCGCGTACTCGAACTCCAGGTGCTCCGGGACGTCGAGGTCCACGTACGACTGCGGCGCCCCGTCCACGGTGAGCAGCCAGGCGCGCTCCCGGTCGATGTCCGGCATCAGCTTGGCGGTGCCCTGGGCCACGTCCCGGATCACCGGGATCTGTTCGTCACTCACCGCACCATTGTCGGTCCGTCCGCCGGTCAGGTCGTCCGCCACCGGAGGACGACGACCGCAGAACGGCAACCGGAGAACGGCCACCGCGCCCCGAGGACGGCGACCGGAACCGTGAGCCCCGAGGGCGTCCGGCCTACCCCCAGGTCTCCGCCGCCGTCGCCGCGTGATCGGCGGCCTGCTCCAGCCCCGCCCGCGCGGCGGGATCGCGCCGGGCCGGGTCCAGCACGTTGCGCCCGAAGACCTTCCGGGCCGCGGCCGACGGGGTGATCAGCAGGACCTTCGCCCCGGCCTCGCGCAGCCGCGCGGCCTGCGCCGCCGGGGAGGGGATCAGCCCGGCCCCCATGGTGACCGGCGCGAGGATCACCACGCGGGCGTAGCCGGCGGCGAGGTCGGCGTTGGTGGCGGAGCGTACCCCGCCGTCGATGAACTTCCGCCCCTCGACCGTCACGGGCGGCCACACCCCGGGTACGGCGCAGCTCGCCGACACGGCGTCGACCAGCCCGGCCCCGCTCCCCCGCTCGAAGGCGGTGAGTTCGCCGGTCAGCGCGTCCACGGCGGTGACGACGAAGCGCCGCTCGGGCCACTCGTGGGAGACCAGCCGGGCCTGCAGCACCTTGCGGCGGGCCGCCTCCGTCTCGGTTTCGGCGGCGAGCGCGAGGGCGCCGACCCGGCGGCGGTAGGCCTTCGCGTCTCCCGAACGCACCATCGCGACGGCGTACTTCGCGATCAGCGACGCCCCCAGCTTCGCGGGGAGTTCCCCGCCGGGGTCGCCGAGCTGGCGCTCGTACAGCTCCTGCGGGGTGAGCAGTCCGGAGGCGAGCTGCGCGCCGACGACGGAGCCGGCCGAGGTCCCGACGACGAGGTCGGCGCCGAACAGGTCGACGCCCGCGCGGGCGAGCCCGTACAGTATCCCGGCCTCCCAGCCCACGCCGGTCAGCCCGCCGCCGCCGAGCACCAGCGCGGTGCCCTTGCCCTCGCTCGCGCCGCTGCCCTCGCCCCTGCCCTCGCCCCTGCTCCCGCCCCTGCCCTCGCCGCCCATGAACCGCTCCCTCCCCGCACGCACGCCAGTGGTGACGGCAGTCTCGCGCAAGCCGACCACCGTCACCACAGCGGGGCACCGCCGGTGTCCGGCTACCCGACCCCGGTCACCGTCCCCGCGCCGACTGTGCGCCCGCCCTCACGGATCGCGAAACCGAGTCCGCTCTCCAGCGGCACGTCCCGACCGAGCTCCACGGTCATCGTGACCGTGTCCCCCGGCCTGGCCACGCCCGCCTCGCCCAGGTCCACGTCCCCCACCACGTCGGCGGTCCGGATGTAGAACTGCGGCCGGTAGCCGGAGGCCACCGGCGTGGTGCGGCCGCCCTCGCGGGCGGACAGGACGTAGACCCGCGCGGTGAAGCGCCGTGTCGGTACGACGCTGCCCGGCGCGGCCACCACGTCCCCGCGGCGCACCGCGTCGCGCGGCACCCCGCGCAGGAGCAGCGCGACGTTGTCCCCGGCCTCGGCGGATTCCATCGGCTTCCCGAAGGTCTCCAGTCCGGTGACCACGGACTCCACGGTCTCTCCGGCGCCCCCGAGCAGGCCGACGCGGTCGCCCGTGCGCACGGTGCCCCGCTCCACGGCTCCGGTGACGACGGTCCCCCGACCGGTGATGGTGAGGACGTTCTCCACCGGCATCAGGAAGGGCGCGTCCGTGTACCGCACGGGCATCGGCACGTACGTGTCCACGGCGTCGAGCAGGGCCTCGATCGACGAGGTCCAGCGCGGGTCGCCGTCCAGCGCCCCGAGCCCGGAGACCCGTACGACCGGGGCGGTGTCCCCGCCGTAGCCGTTCGCGCTCAGCAGCTCGCGGACCTCCAGCTCGACCAGGTCGGTGAGCTCGGGGTCCCCGGCGTCGGCCTTGTTCAGCGCGACCACGATGTGGTCCACGCCGACCTGCCGGGCCAGGAGGACGTGCTCGGCGGTCTGCGGCATGACCCCGTCGAGCGCGGAGACCACGAGGATCGCCCCGTCGAGCTGGGCGGCGCCCGTGACCATGTTCTTGACGTAGTCGGCGTGCCCGGGCATGTCCACGTGGGCGTAGTGCCGGGTGTCGGTCTCGTACTCGACGTGGGTGAGGTTGATGGTGATGCCGCGGCGGGCCTCCTCGGGGGCCCGGTCGATCCGGTCGAACGGCACGAAGGAGGCGCCGCCGCGCTCGGCGAGTACCTTGGTGATGGCGGCGGTCAGGGTCGTCTTGCCGTGGTCGACGTGACCCATGGTGCCGATGTTGAGGTGCGGCTTGGTGCGCACGAAGGCCGTCTTGGCCATGATGTCTTCCCGTGTGGTCCGGAGCTGGAAACGCGGGACCCCCTGAGCGAACCGACCCTCCCCCTGCGGGGTCCGCCGGACGATCCGGGAAGGGTCAGCTTCGTGCGCCGCCGAATGCGGGTGCGCCCGCGGCGAGTTCTGCGGGGAAGGCAGCCTTCGGCGCGTCCGCGACTGCGGACGGCGCTGCGGGGAAGGCGTACCTGGACATGCCGCCGATCCTGCCGGACGGGGCTCGGACCGTCGAACGATTATTCGCGAACCGCCCCGTGCTCAGAGGTTCTTGAGCGCCTCGCGCACCGAGAGCGGGGACAGCGAGCCGCGCTCGGCGGCCACGAAGGCGCGCACCGCCCCGGGGTCCGTCTTGGCGTACTCGCGCAGGCACCAGCCGATGGCCTTGCGGACGAAGAAGTCGGGGTGGGCGCCCTGGCGGCGGCAGTACGCGAAGAGCCGCCCGGCGTCGGTCGCGGACTTGTACGTGAGCTGGTGGAGGAGGGCGGTGCGGGCCACCCAGAGGTCCTCGTCCCCGATCCACTCGTCCATGACGGGGGCGAGCGCCGGGTCCGCCGCCACGAGCGGGCCGACCGTGTGCGCGGCGAGCGCGTCGACGGTGTCCCACCAGGGGACGGTGACGATCAGGTGCCGGACGACGGGCAGGAAGCCGGAGGAGCAGCGGGAGACGTGCCGGCGCAGGTAGTCGGCGGCGAAGTACCGGTACTCACGCTCCGGAAGGTCCCAGCAGCGCAGTGCGAGCGCCGCGCAGTCCGCTTCGGACGGTTTCGGGGTGTCCTTGGTCACGGCCCTGGACAGCTCGCGCCGCAGCGGGGTGCGGATCCCGAGGAAGGGCGCGACGTCCTTCATGTACGCGGCCATGTGCCCGGCCTGCTCCGCGTCGGCCGCGGCGCCGAAGGACTCCCTGAGGCGCGTTTCCAGCAGCTCGGCGAGTTCGCTGCGCGGAACCCTCGGACGCCGCTGGTCGTTCGACTGCATGAGGCCCAGATTACGGCGCCCGGCCACGGGGGTCGGCTAGTCTCCCGGAATGTCCCTCCTCCTCGCGCCGTGGACCCGGCTCTCGCTGCTCGTCGTGCTGCTCCTCGCGGCCGGCGTCTGCGTCGTGCTGTACGAGCCCCAGCGCCTGCTCTCGGAGGGCTGGCCCCCGGGACTCCCGGTGGGCACCGCGGTCCTGCTCTTCGCCGCGGCGTACGGGGTGTGCACGGCGGCCCTGGTACCGCGCCCCCTGCTGAACCTGGCCGCCGGTGCCCTCTTCGGGACACAGTTCGGCCTGGTCGCCGCGGTCGCCGGGTCGGTAGCCGGCGCCGGGATCTCCTTCGGCCTCGGCCGGATGATGGGCCGCGAGGCCCTGCGTCCGCTGATCCGCGGGCGCTGGCTGCGGGCGGCCGACGACCAGCTGGCCCGGCACGGCTTCCGCTCGATGCTGGCGGTCCGGATCTTCCCCGGCCTGCCCTTCGCGGTGGCCAACTACGCCGCCGCGCTGTCCCGCTGCGGCTGGCTGCCCTTCCTCCTCGCCACCGCGATCGGCGTGATCCCGAACACCGCCGCGTACGTGGTCGCGGGCGCCAGCGCCGCCTCCCCGACCTCTCCCGCCTTCCTCGCCTCGTTCGGCTTCATCGCCCTGTCCGCGGTGGGCGCGGGGGTCGTCGCCTGGCGCAAGCGGCACCGGCTGGTGCCCGCGGGACAGCCCGGTGGACAGCCCTCCGTGCAGCCCACCGGGCGTCCCGCGCGGCCCGCGGGTGGTCCCGTACGGCACGCGCCCGCACGGGAGCTGGCGCCCGTACACCCCCCTGTGGTCACGGCCGCACCCCACGGGCCCTAGCATCGGACCCGAACTGCCCGACGATCACAAGGACGAGCGCACCCCGACATGAGCTGGTTCGAATCCCTAATCCTCGGTCTCGTCCAGGGGCTTACGGAGTTCCTCCCGATCTCCTCCAGTGCCCACCTGCGGCTGACCGCGGCATTCGCCGGCTGGACCGACCCGGGAGCGGCCTTCACCGCCATCACGCAGATCGGTACCGAGGCCGCGGTCCTCATCTACTTCCGCAAGGACATCGCGCGGATCATCTCCACCTGGTTCCGCTCGCTGTACACCACGGCGCTGCGCTCCGAGCAGGACGCCAAGATGGGCTGGCTGGTGATCGTCGGCTCGATTCCGATCGGTGTCCTCGGCCTCGCCTTCAAGGACCAGATCGAGGGTCCGTTCCGCGATCTGCGGCTGATCGCCACCACCCTCATCGTGATGGGCATCGTGCTCGGCGTGGCGGACCGGCTGGCGGCGCGCGACGAGGAGGGCGGCCGGCACCGCGCCATCCGCGAGCGCAAGACCCTGAAGGAACTGGGCGTCAAGGACGGCCTGATCTTCGGTCTCTGCCAGGCGATGGCCCTGATCCCGGGCGTCTCCCGCTCCGGTGCGACGCTCTCCGGCGGTCTGCTGCTGGGCTTCACCCGCGAGGCGGCGGCCCGCTATTCCTTCCTCCTCGCCATCCCGGCCGTGCTGGCCTCGGGCCTGTTCGAGATCAAGGACGTGATGGAGGACCCCGGCCACATCTCCTGGGGTCCGACGATCTTCGCGACGGTCATCGCCTTCGTCGTCGGCTACGTGGTCATCGCCTGGTTCATGAAGTTCATCTCGAGCAAGAGTTTCATGCCCTTCGTGATCTACCGGATCCTGCTGGGCATCCTGCTCTTCGCCCTGATCGGCATGGGTGTCCTCAGCCCCCATGCCGGTGAATCGGCCGGCTAGTGCCGTGACCGGGAGGCACTGGGCACCTTGATCACCAGCGCCGCTCACCGCTTCGCGTGAATCGGAGGCCGTTCGGGAACGTTCCCGGGCGGCCTCCGCGTCGTTGTGCAGGAGAGACCTGAAGGCGAACAGCAGGGGGTGTCCCATGGGTCGAGTGGTGCTGGAGCGGTTTCCGGCCGGAAGTCCGAGGGGGAGTTGGCCCGCCGAGGAGTACGCGGCGCAGCGGATGCGCGAGGGCGTGCCCGCGGAGGTGGTGATGGACCTGGCCAGCGACGCGTACCTGGTCGTGGTCCGGCCCCGGGAGGCGCGTTCCGGTCACTGATCGGTTCGGGGCGGATCGGGCCGCGCACGCCCCTTGGCCTCCACGCTCCGCACCCGCACACTGACCCGATGACGCAGCGTGTGGACCTTGCGGGCGTGATGGACCGGCTGGCGATCGACGAGGTGGTCTCGGGGTACGCGGTGGCCGTGGACGACGGCGACTGGGCGGCCTACCGCGCGCTGTTCGCCCCGGGCGGGCGGGCCGACTACAGCTCGGCCGGCGGGATCGAGGGCCCGGCCGGGGAGGTCGCGGACTGGCTCGCGGAGACGATGAAGCTGTTCCCGGTGCGCCAGCACCTCATCGTCAACCGGCTGACCACGGTGGCCGACCTGGGCGGCTCCCCCGGCGACACGGCGCAGGTGCGGGCGGACTTCCTCAATCCGATGCGGCTGGCCGGTGACGATTTCGACGGCACCGTCACCGCGCCCAACTTCGTCGCGGCGGGACGCTACACCTTCGCCCTCGTCCGCACCCCCCGGTCCGGCTGGCGGCTCTCCGGGGTCACCGTCCACGAGAAGTGGCGGCACATGTCGTTCTGACGGGCCGGTCTGCCACAACAGGCCGGCCTTCCGGCCGGCGGGCGCGTGGCCGGGCCCGCAGGGCTGTTCCACACTGGAAGCGGAGGCCCCTCATGGTGCTGACGGTCTCGAAGCGGATCCCGTGGTGGCGGGCGGCGGCGGCCGTCACCGCGGGAGCGCTGCCGTGCCTCGCCTTCCCCGCCCCCGCGCTCTGGTGGTTCGCCTACGTCGCCCTCGTGCCCTGGATGCTGCTGCTGAGGTCCGCCCCCACCGGCCGGCGTGCCGCCCTGGAGGGCTGGCTCGGCGGCGCCGGGTTCGTCTTCGCCGTGCACCACTGGCTGCTGCCCAGTCTGCACGTGTTCCTGTTCGCCCTGGCCGCGCTGCTGGGCCTGCTCTGGATCCCCTGGGCCCTGCTGGTGCGGGAGTTGCTCGGCGGGACCCCGGGCGGGGGCCGGGCCACGGCCGCGCTGGTCCTCGTACCGGCGGGCTGGCTGCTGTCGGAGCTGGCCAGGTCCTGGCAGGGGCTGGGCGGGCCGTGGGGGCTGCTCGGGGCCAGTCAGTGGCAGGTGCCGCCCGCCCTGCGGCTGGCTTCGGTGGGCGGGGTCTGGCTGGTCGGCCTGCTGGTCGTGGCGGTGAACTGCGCGGTGGTGCTGCTGGTTTCGGTGCCGGGGGCGCGGGCCCCGGCGGTGGCCGGGGTGACGGGCTGCGCGGTGCTGACGGGGGTGGTGTGGCTGTGGGCGCCCCGCCCGGAGGTCTCGGGGGTGCTGCGGGTGGCCGTCGTACAGCCGGGCCCGGTCGCCGACGCCCCGGACGCCGCGGAGCGGCGGTTCGCCCTCGGGGAGCGGCTGACCGGGACCCTGGCGGGGCAGCGCCCTGACCTGGTGGTGTGGGGGGAGAGCAGTGTCGGCGAGGATCTGACGGCCCGCCCGGACCTGGCCCGGCGGCTCGCCGCCCTGTCGGCACGGGTCGGGGCGCCGCTGCTGGTCAACGTGGACGCCCGGGCCGCCGACCGGCCCGGGATCCGCAAATCGGCCGTGCTCGTCGGTCCCGGGGGCCCGACCGGCGACCGGTACGACAAGATGCGCCTGGTGCCCTTCGGGGAGTACGTACCGGCCCGGGCGCTGCTGGGCTGGGCCACCTCGGTCGGCAAGGCTGCGGACGAGAACCGGGTCCCGGGGAGCGCACCGGTCCTGATGGATCTGCCCGGCCGGGCGGACGTCCGCCTGGGCCCGCTGGTCTGCTTCGAGTCGGCATTCCCCGACATGAGCCGCCACCTCGTCCGCGAGGGCGCCGCCGTGCTGATCGACCAGTCGGCCACGTCCAGCTTCCAGGACAGCTGGGCCCCGGCCCAGCACGCCTCCCTGTCCGCGCTGCGCGCCGCCGAGACCGGCCGGCCCGAGGTCCACGCGAGCCTCACCGGCATCAGCGAGGTGCACGGCCCGTCCGGCGGGCGGATCGGGCCCGCCCTGTCCACCTCGGCGAGCACGGCGCGGGTGTACGAGCTGCCCCTGGCCACCGGCACGACCCTCTACGTCCGCTTCGGGGACTGGCCGGTGGGGGCGGCGCTGGCCGCCCTGGCCGCCTACTGCGCGGCCGCGGGCGCCCGCTCCGCCCGGCCCGGGATTCGGCTCAGGACGCCTGTTCCAGAGCCGAGTCCACCACCCGCTCGCACAGTTCGTGGGTCAGCAGCGCGTCGCGGGCGCTGAGGGTCGTGCCCGCGGCGACGGCCTCCAGGAAGGCGTCCACGACCTGTTCGATGCCGCGCTGGCGGGCCACGGACACCCAGTCCCCGCGCCGCCGGACCGTGGGCTGGCCCTTGTGGTCGATGATCTCCGAGAGGTTGACGACCTGGCGCTTGGTGTCCTGCCCGGAGACCTCCAACACCTCCTCGGTGGAACCGGAGAGCCGGTTCATGATGCCGAGCGCGGTGAAGCCCGCGCCCGACAGCTGGAGCACGACCTGGCTCATGAGGCCGTCGCGCACCACGGCCCGCACGTCGACGGCGTCGGCCTCGCCGGGCAGCAGGAAGCGCAGCGTGTCGACGACGTGGATGAAATCGTCCAGGACGAAGGTCCGTACGTCCTCGGGCAGCCCCACCCGGTTCTTCTGCATGACGATCAGGTCGCGCGCGTGGTCGGCGCACTGCGCGTAGCCGGGCGCGTGGCGGCGGTTGAAGCCGACGGCGAGCGAGACCCCGCGCTCCTCGGCCAGTTCGACCAGGCGCCGCGATTGCGCGAGTTCGTAGGCGATCGGCTTGTCCACGTACGTCGGCACGCCCGCCTCCAGCAGCCGTTCCACGATCTCGGGGTGGACGGCGGTCGGGGCGTGCACGAAGGCCGCGTCGAGCTTCTGCGCGAGCAGGGAGTCGAGGTCGGTGTGCAGGCGGTCGGCCGGGACGTGGTGGTGCGCGGCGACCCGTTCCAGCGTGGCCGGGGTCCGGGTCTGCAGGTGCAGTTCGAGCCCTGGGCGGGTGGTGAGGACGGGCAGGTACGCCTTCTGCGCGATGTCGCCGAGTCCGATACAGCCGACCTTCACCGGGAGCCTCCAGGTTTGTTCCTCGTGGGAGTACGCAGCCTAATCGGTGGTGACCAGGCCCGTGTTCGACCAGGATGGGGCCCATGACCCTCAGCACCGGATCCCACCGCACCGAACCCTCCACCACGGCCGACGAGCGCAGCATGCTCGACGGCTGGCTCGACTACCACCGTTCCACCCTGGCCTGGAAGTGCGAGGGGCTTTCCGACGGGCAGCTGCGCACGACCCCTCTGCTGCCGTCCGCGCTGAGCCTGCTGGGGCTGGTGCGGCACATGGCGGAGGTGGAGCGGTACTGGTTCCGGGAGATCATGCTGGGCGAGGACCTGCCCGAGCTGTACAGCACCCGGGAGGACCCGGACGGGGACTTCCACTTCGGGGACGGTGACACCTGGGCCGAGGCCGAACAGGTGTGGCAGACCGAGGTCGAGCTGGCCCGGCAGGCCGCGGCCGGCCGCTCCCTGGACCTCGTCTCGAAGGCCGAAAGCCACCACCGGGGCGAGGTGTTCAGCCTGCGCTGGATCTACACCCACATGATCGAGGAGTACGCGCGCCACAACGGCCACGCGGACCTGCTGCGGGAGCACCTCGACGGCGCCACGGGCGAGTAGTCCCGCCGCGCCGGTCCGGCGGGGGTCCCCCGGGCCGGTCAGCGGGCGAGTAGCCGTCACCCGTGCGGGGTGAATATCGGCTCCGGGTTTTCGCAACGGGGTCTTCGCACAGCAGAGTTGCGCGGGTGCATCCAACCCGAACCACGACAAAGCTGCTGCTCGGCGTCGCCTGTGCGGTCTCGGCCGTCTCCGGCTGCGTGAACGTGACCCCGGCCCCCGTGCGGCCGGCCGCCGCTCCCGGCCCCTCGGGGGCCCCGCCCCGGTACGAGCCCCGCGGCGGGCAGGGGGCCGCGCCGGTGGTCGTCCAGGCACCCGCCCTGGAGGCGCTGAAGGCGGTTCCGGCGCGGCCGGCCGGACCGGCGCCCTCGGCTTCCGGCCGGCACTCCGCACCGCGGTCCGGCGCCCCGGCCGCGGGCTCCGGGACGGCCCTGGCGGACTCCGGTGACGGGGACTCGCGGGCCGCGGCCCCGGTCCCGGAGATCCCGGCGCCGCGGCAGCCCGGCGAGCACCGGGAGCACTCCGACGGGCGGCCGGGCGGGCACCGCTCCCACCACCCCCGCTCCGGGGGCACGGAGGTGCCGGACGAGCTGGTGCGGGACCTGCCGGTGCGGCCGGCGGATGTGTGCGCGCTGGGCCGACGGCACGGGCGCTGGCATCCGGACAGCCCGGAGGCCCGTATCTGCGCGGGCGTCCAGGGCGGCTGACGGCCCGGACCGGGCCCTCCACCGGCACCGGCCGCGACCCCGGTCCCGCTCACGGACCCGGTCCCGCTCCCGGACCGGCTACCGGTTCTGCTCCCGGACCGGCTACTGGTTCTGCTCCGGGAACGGCCTGGGGCCCTCGACCGGTTCCGCCGCGAGCCGCCGCTCCAGCCGGGCGATGGCCTCCCGTACGCCGTTGCCGTACCCGTCGTCGGCCAGCGCCCCGGTGGCGGCGCGGGCCCGCGCCAGATGGATCCGGGCCGCCTCGGGGCGGCGCAGCTTCACGTAGTCGGCGGCCAGGTTCAGGTGCAGCGACGGGTAGAAGACCCGGACGGCCGGCGGGGGGCCGGGGCCGTCGGCGGCGGTCAGGGCCCGCAGGTCCCAGGCCAGCTCCTCGGCGGGGTCGTCCTGGGCGTCGGCCAGGTAGTGCGCCAGCGTGCAGCGGTGCAGGGAGTCGCCCTCCTCGCCGATCTCGGACCAGATCTCGGCGAGCCGGTTGCGGGCCTCCTCGCGGTCACCGGCGTGCAGCAGGATGACCGCTTGGCCGATCCTGGTCATGACGGCGTCCTCGGACGCCTCCTGCTGCTCCGTCAACGCGGCCTCCGGCTTGCGCTCCGTCGGACCTGCTCCGGTCCGGTCATCACGACGCTAGCCGGAGGCACGGGCAATGCCGCCTAGGCGCGGTCGGGCATCAGCCCAGGTCCGGGATCCGCCAGTCGATCGGCGCATGGCCCTGGGCGGCGACGGCCTCGTTGATCTGGGTGAAGGGCCGGGAGCCGAAGAACTTCTTGGCCGACAGCGGGGAGGGGTGGGCCCCCTTGACGACCGCGTGCCGCTCCTCGTCGATCAGCGGGAGCTTCTTCTGCGCGTACGCCCCCCACAGGACGAAGACGGCCGGGTCGGGGCGGTCGGCCACCGCGCGGATCACCGCGTCGGTGAACTTCTCCCAGCCCTTGCCCTTGTGCGAGTTGGGCTCGGCCTCGCGGACCGTGAGCACCGCGTTGAGCAGCAGGACGCCCTGCTCGGCCCACGGCATCAGGTATCCGTTGTCCGGGACGGGGGTGCCCAGCTCGGCGTGCATCTCCTTGTAGATGTTGCGCAGCGAGGGCGGGGTCTTCACGCCGGGCTGCACGGAGAAGCACAGGCCGTGGCCCTGGCCGGCGCCGTGGTAGGGGTCCTGGCCGAGGACCAGGACCTTCACCTGGTCGAAGGGCGTGGCCTCCAGGGCCGCGAAGACCTGCTCACGGGGCGGGTAGACCGGCCCGTTCGCCCGCTCCTTCTCGACGAACTCGGTGAGCTCTTTGAAGTAGGGCTGGTCCAGCTCCCCGCCGAGGACGGGGAGCCAGGACTCGGGCAGCATCTGGGTCACGGCAACAACCTCCGGTACACGTTCCCGAGGGCTTCACGCCCTCGACCTCGCGCAACTGCTTCGCGCGACAGGACGAGAACCTACCGGGGGCCACTGACAACGCCGTGGCCGGGCGGCACCGCCGGGGCGGCTACCAGCTGGGCTTGCGGTGCAGTTCCCACACCTGCATGACGGTCTGCGGGTCCAGGGCCCGCTCGGCGCCGGCGATGTCCTCGCGCGCGGCGACGTACAGCTTGCCCTGCCACAGCGGGAGCAGCCGGACGTCGTCGGCGAAGATCTGCTGGGCCTGCTCGAACTCGTGGACGCCGGCCGACCGGTCGCTCTCGCGGCGGGACTTGGGCAGGAGGTCGTTCAGGATCACGGGGGGCTCGTAGGGGGTGCCGACCGCGTTGTCCTTGCCGACGAACGGCGCGATGAAGTTGTCCGGGTCCGGGAAGTCGGGGAACCAGCCGCGGCCGAAGACCGGGTACTCGCCCTTCTTGTAGCCCTCCTGGAAGGCCTTCCAGGGCTGGCCGCGCAGGGTGATCTTGAAGAGGTTGGTCTCGTCCAGCTGGCGCTTGAGCTCGGTGAACTCGTCGGCGGTCGAGGCGCCGTAGCGGTCGGTGGTGTACCAGAAGGTCAGCTCAACCGGCTGGGTGATCCCGGCGTCCTTCAGGGTCTTCTTGGCCTCCGCCACGTTCGGCTGGCCGTACATGTCGTAGAAGGGCGTGCGGTGCCCGACGACGCCCTTGGGGACCATCGAGTACAGCGGCTCCGCGGTGCCCTGGTAGACCTTGGCGACGAGCGCCCCGCGGTCGACGATCTGGGCGATCGCCTTGCGCACGGCGACCTTCGCGACCTGCGGGTCCTTGGGGTTGAAGACCAGGTAGCGGATCTCCGCGCCGACGTTCTCGACGACCTGGACGCCCGCGTTGTGCGATTCCGGGGTCTGCAGGTCCTTGATCTCGGGGGCGGACAGGCCGCGGTAGGTCGCGTCGATCTCCTTGCCCTTGAGCGCCGCGACCATCTTCTTGGAGTCCGCGAAGTAGCGGATGGTGACGCCGTTGTTCTTGCGGTCGGCGAAGCCGTTGTAGCCCTCGTTGCTGTTCAGGACCGCCTCGCCGCCCTCTTTGTAGGACTCGAGGGTGTACGGGCCGGAGCCGGTGACCTTGTCGCCCTCGCGCAGCTTGTCGGCCGGGTACTGCTTCGGCGAGACCAGCGAGGCGGCCGGGGAGCCGAGCACGAAGGGGAAGGTGGCGTCCGGGGTGTTCAGGTGGAAGACCACCGTCTGCGCGTCCGGCGTCTCGATCTTGTCCAGGCTGCCGAAGAGGGCCTTGGGGCCGGACGGGGCGTTGATGGTCCGGATCCGGTCCAGGGAGTGCTTGACGGCCTTGGCGTCGAGCGGCTCGCCGTCGGAGAACTTCAGGCCCTTGCGCACGATGCAGCGGTACGACTCGTTCCCCGAGTCGGTGAACTCGCAGCTCTGGGCGGCGTCGGGCTGGGGCTTGGTGGCACCCGTGGGGAACGCCAGCAGGGTCTGGTAGACGTTCCGGTACAGCTCCCAGGAACCGTCCCAGGCCGCGGCCGGATCGAGAGTGGTGGGTGCGCTCGTCGTTCCGACGACAATCCGCTTCGCGCCGTCGCTGCCGTCGTCCGAGAACAGGCCGCATCCGGAGAGCAGGGATATGGACGCAAGGGCCGCAGAGATCTGCAGGCATCTGGTCCGGTTGAACACGTGCACGCTCCTCGATCAGCCAGGGGTGCGGCAGACCCTACCGCAGTGCATCACGAATCCAATGGGCACGTTTCGTGCGGCACTTGACCGAATAAGTGCCTATTCGGTACGCATTTGCCTCCTCTCGGGAGGCAAATGCGTCCGATTATCGGTTAATGCACTCCGGCATTGAGGAACATACCCCCGTCAACGACAAGAGTTTGCCCTGTGATCCATTCCGCTTGTGCAGATGTGAGGAACGCGGCCGCCCCTCCGATGTCCTGCGGGACCCCGAGCCGGCCCAGCGGATAGGCCGCCGCGGCCTCCGCCTCGCGGCCCTCGTAGAGGGCCTGCGCGAACCTCGTCTTGACCACCGCGGGCGCGATCGCGTTGACCCGGACCCCCGGCGCCATCTCGTGGGCGAGCTGGAGGGTCAGGTTGATCATCGCGGCCTTGCTCATCCCGTACGCCCCGATGAAGGGCGAGGCGGAGACGCCGGCGATGGAGGCGATGTTGACGATCGCGCCGCCGTTCTCCTTCTGCCAGGCGTGCCAGGTCCGCTGGGCGAAGCCGAGGGCCGAGACCACGTTGGTCTCGAAGACCTTGCGGGCGACACCCAGGTCCAGGTCCGCGATCGGCCCGAAGACCGGATTGGTCCCCGCATTGTTGATCAGGAAGTCGACGCGGCCGAAGGCCTCCATCGTGCGCTCCACGGCGGCGGCCTGGTGGGCCTCGTCGTGCGCCTTGCCCGCGACCGCGATCACCCGGTCCGCGCCGAGCCGCTCCACGGCCTCCTTGAGGGCCTCCTCGCCCCGCCCGGTGATGCAGACCCGGTCGCCGCGCGCCACCAGTGCCTCGGCGATGCCGTAGCCGATGCCCCGGCTGGCCCCGGTGATCAGCGCGACCCTGCCGCTGTCCGTTCCTTCGTACGTCATGACGTGCTCCCTGCTTCTCGTCAGCTGAGCGGGCCGCCGGCCACGTACATGACCTGGCCGGAAACGAAGCCGGCGTCCTCGCCGGCGAAGAAGGCGATGGCGTTGGCCACGTCGTCCGGGCGGCCGACGCGCTGCACCGGGATCTGGGTGGCGGCCGCGGCCTGGAAGTCCTCGAAGTCCATGCCGACCCGGGCGGCCGTGTGCGCGGTCATCTCGGTGACGATGAAGCCGGGGGCGACGGCGTTCGCGGTGATGCCGAACTTGCCGAGCTCGATGGCCAGCGTCTTGGTGAAGCCCTGCAGACCGGCCTTGGCCGCCGAGTAGTTGGCCTGGCCGCGGTTGCCCAGCGCCGAACTGCTGGAGAGGCTGACGATCCGGCCGAACTTGGCGGCCACCATGTGCTTCTGACAGGCCTTCGACATCAGGAACGCGCCGCGCAGGTGCACGTTCATCACGGTGTCCCAGTCGCTGTCGCTCATCTTGAAGAGCAGGTTGTCGCGCAGCACACCCGCGTTGTTGACCAGGATGGTCGGGGCGCCGAGCAGGCTCGCCACGCGCTCGACGGCCGCCTCCACCTGCGCGCCGTCCGAGACGTCGCAGCCGATCGCGACGGCCTTGCCGCCGGCCGCCGTGATCGTCTCCACGGTGTCCTTGCAGGCCGCCTCGTCCAGGTCGAGTACGGCGACGGCCCGTCCTTCGGCGGCCAGGCGTACGGCCGTGGCCGCGCCGATGCCCCGGGCCGCCCCGGTCACGATCGCGACGCGCTGCTCGGTGGTGGACATGCTGGATCTCCTCGCCCTAGGAAAGCGGCCCCTCAGGGGTGAGCAACCGCTTAGTAGCTTCAGCTGAGGAGACGCTAGGAGCCCTGGCACCCGGTGTCAACGGCAGCCCTCCGCAGCCCCGCGGGCGCGGCCCGGCCCGACGGCTGCCGGACCGGGCCGGCGACTACCGGACCAGGAGGTCCAGCAGCCGCTCCACCTCCACGGCGGGATCGGCCGTCAGGCCGGTGTGCACCGGTCCCGGCTGCACGACGGTGCTCCGCGGCGCGATCAGCCACCGGAACCGCCGCCCCGCGTCGTCGCCGGACGCCTGCCCGGCGGACTCGCCGCCCGTGCAGACTCCCTCGACCCCCCGCAGGGCCGCCCGCACCCCGGCCACGTCGGCCCCCGGATCCAGCGCGAGGAGCTTCGCCTCGTCCAGGAGCGTGCGCGCGGCGACGTAGGAGTGCGCCCTGCAGTAGACGATCACGCCGGCGTTGAAACACTCACCGCGTTCCATCCGGGGCACCACACGCACCAGTGCGTATTCGAACACGTCGCGCTTGGTCACTCGTTGCCGCTCTTCGTCTTCCGGGGCCGGGGGTCGAGGCGGTCGGCGAGCCAGCCGGGCGGACCCGACCGGGCCTTCACCTCGGCCTCCATCGTGATCCTCTCGTGGATCGTGGCCGCGCGCGGCAACAGGACGTCCACATAGGCGCGCCGCAGCGCATCGGTGGAGTCGAAGCCGGGCTCGTCGACCAGCCACTCGTCGGGCACGTCGGCCGCGACCTCGGTGAGCAGCTCCCGCGTCACGAGGGGCGCGAGCTCGGCGGCCGCGGCGGCGATGTCCGGGCCGACCGGGGCCAGCACGTGGTCCGAGGCGTTGTACGGCTTGGCGGCGGCGCTCTGCGCGGTGGGCCAGTTGTGGTGCCAGATCATCGTGGCTCCGTGGTCGATGAGCCAGACGTCCCCGTGCCAGACCAGCATGTTCGGATTGCGCCAGGACCGGTCGACGTTGTTGATCAGCGCGTCGAACCAGACCACGCGCCCCGCCTCCGCGGGGTCCACCCGGTACGCGAGCGGGTCGAAGCCGATCGAGCCGGGAAGGTAGTCCATCCCGAGGTTGAGCCCGCCGCTGGCCTTGAGCAGCTCCTGGACCTCCTGGTCGGGCTCGCCGAGCCCGATGACCGGGTCGAGCTGCATCTGCACCAGCCGCGGGACGCGCAGCCCCAGCCGCTGGGCCAGGCGCCCGCAGATGACTTCGGCGACCAGGGTCTTGCGGCCCTGGCCGGCACCGGTGAATTTCATGACGTACGTACCCAGGTCGTCGGCCTCGACGATGCCGGGGAGCGAGCCGCCCTCCCGCAAGGGTGTGACGTAACGGGTCGCGATCACTTCTGTGAGCATTTTCCCAGGCTAGCGGGCAGACGTGCGTCACGATCCAAGGTTTTTCCCGAACGGCTGCTCGGCTCGGCCCCGTACGGCGGCCACCGCGCGGGCCAGCTCCGGCGCGTGCGCGGCGAACGGCCCCAGGTCCGTGGCCCGGACGAACGCCGGATGGTCCCGGTGCTCCGCCAGGCGGTCCAGTGCGCGCAGGCCGCTGTAGCTCTCCGGTCCGTACGGTCGTACGGTCCCGGCGGGCAGGGCCGATCCCCCGGCTACGGCCTCGAGCGTCTCCTCGAAGAGGGCCTGGCAGGCCCGGATCCCCCGCAGCATCACCTGGTGGTGGCGGTCGTCGGGGCCGATCGGGAAACGCCGGTCCGCCAGGACCCGTCCGGTGTCTATGCCCGCTTCGACCTCGTGCAGCGTGGCCCCGTACTCGGTGTCGCCGCGCAGCAGGGCGAAGAGGAGCGCGACCGAGGGCAGACCCCGGTGGCGCGGGAGGAGGCCGTTGTGGATGTTGAGGATGCGCAGGCCCAGGGAGAGGACGGGTGCGCGGAGGATCCGATGGTTGTTCAGGGACCAGACGATGCCGTCCGTGGAGGCTCCGGCAAGGTCCGCGGCCCGTGTGTTGACGTCGGCGCAGAGGTGCGTGGCGCCCGCGGCGTCCAGCGGATCCCCGCTGCAGACGAGGTCGACGGCGTACCCCCGAGCGGCCGCGTGGACGACCGCACGCCGCAGCAGGGCTCCGTCACCGATGAAGATCATGCGGGGACCTCTTTCCGGGCGGCTTCCACGTGGGCACACACGTGGTCGAGGGTGACGTCGCGGACGAGGGATTCGAGCCGGCTCATGAACCAGCGTCCCTGGGCTTCGGTGAGGAGGTCGCCGGAGACGGCGGCGAGCATCTCCACGAGGGCCAGGGAGTCGCCGCCCAGGAGCTGGAACTCCGCGCCCGCCGTGAGGTCCGCGGCGTCCACCCCGAGGATCCCCGCCCAGTGACGGGCGACCCGGTCCCGGATCGCGGTCGGGCCCGGCGTCGCCGGATCCGCTTCCGGCCCGCCCGCTCCGAAGGGGTCGGGCAGCGCGTCGAGGTCCGCCTTGCCGCTGACCGAGCTGGGGATGCCGGCGACGATGGTGATCCGCGCCGGGACCAGATGGGCGGGCAGCCTGTGGGCGAGCTCCGCGCGCAACACCGCGGCCAGGTCCGGGTCGCCCGCCCGCTGCGCCTCCGGGGCCGTCGCCATCACCGGACCGCCCGGGGTCGCCGCCACCACGTACGCGCACAGCACCGGCGTGGTCGTACCGGGGCGGCTGCGCGCCGCCACGACGGCGCGGCTCACCGCGGGGTGCGCCTCCAGCGCGGCGACGATCTCGGCGGGCTCCACCCGGTGCCCGGCGATCTTGAGCTGCCCGTCGACGCGCCCCGCGAACTCCACCGCCCCGCCGGGCAGCCTGCGCCCGAGGTCGCCCGTGCGGTAGACGCGCACGCCGTCGGGGCGGGTGCCGAACGGAGAGGTGGTCCCGTCGGGGGCACCGAGGTATCCGCGGGCCACCTGGAGCCCGCTGACGACGATCTCACCGGTCCGGCCGTGGTCCTCCTCCCCCGTGCCGATCACCCGGCCGTCCTCGGCCACCAGCTCGACCCGGGTCGAGGAACCGGCGGTGCCGAGGGGGATGGTGGCCGTCGTCTCGCTGCCGTCCACGACGTGCGCGAGGCAGGCCACGGTGGCCTCGGTGGGCCCGTAGCCGTTGACGACCCGGCAGTCCGGGCCGAAGGCAGCCCGGGCCGAGCGCACGGCGGCGGGCGTCAGCGGCTCGCCACCGAGCAGCAGGGTGCGTACGGCTCCCCGGTCCCCGAAGAGCACGAGGTGCGAGGGGGTGAGCGCCAGGGTATCGGCGCGGTGGTCGTGCACGAGACGCCGCAGGGTCGCCCGGGAAGGGGCCCCGGGAGCGAGCACGGTGGTCGCGCCGGCGGCGGGCGGCAGGAACAGTGCGAAGCAGGAGATGTCGAAGGCGTAGGAGGAGGCGAAGCCGAAGCGGGTGTCCTCGTCGATCCGGCAGACGTCGCTCATCCAGCGGACGAATCCCGTCAGGCCGCCGTGCTCGATCCGCACCCCCTTGGGACGCCCGGAGGAACCGGATGTGTGCATGACGTACGCCAGGTCCCCGGGCCCGGGGGCCGGGGGCAGCGCCCCGACCGCCGTGCCGGGCGAGTCGAGGACGTCCTCGGTCAGGATCAGCGGGCACGGTACGGACACCGTCAGCGCGTCGGCGAGGTGGCGTTGGGTCAGGCACAGCCTGGCGCCGCACTCCTGGAGGACTTCCTTGATCCGCTCGCCGGGGTGGGCGGGGTCGAGTGGCACGTAGGCGGCGCCCGCCTTCAGGATGCCCCAGAGGGCGGTGACGCCCGCCGGCGACCGGTCCACGATCAGTCCGACGAGGTCCTCACGGACGATGCCGCGAGCGGCCAGTTCGCGGGCGACGGCGTCGGAGCGGCGATCGAGTTCCGCGTACGTGACCTCCCCCTCGGGCCCGTCGAGGGCGACCGCGTGGGGTGTACGGGCCGCTTGCGCGCGGAGCAGGTCGACCACGGTGGATCCGGTGGACCCGGTGAGCCCTGCGGTCTCTGTGGTCCCTGCGGGCTCTGTGGTCCCTGCGGTCTCTGTGGTCCCTGCGGTCTCTGTGGTCCCGGTGGTGGGCAGGACCGGTCGGGGCGGGGCGGTCTGGGACCGGGCCGTCAGAAGCGGGGCCAGTGACGGTGACGGGGACGGCTCGGGCGTGAGGCGGGCCAGGGCCCGGTCCAGGAAGCGCTCCGCGCGGGCCTCGAGATCGGGGCCGCCGCGTACCCCCATCGTCAGCTCGGTCCCCGCGGGTGTCTCGGCCGCGACGAACGAGACGGGTACCAGGGGCGCGTGGACGGGCAGGGCATAGGCCGTCGTGGCCGTGAAGCCCCCTCCGCTGTAGTCCTCCGGGGCCAGCCGGCCCAGGTGGGACACGACGGCCGAGGCGAGGTGACGGTCGGCGCGGCCGGTGGCCGCCTGGCCGGCGCGCAGCAACAGGGCGGACGCGGCGAGCGGCAGCGGGGCGAGGGCCGACTCGAAGCCGGAGGCGAGTTCACGGCCGTCGGCGAGGGCCCGCAGCAGGGTGAGGTGCGGGCCGGTCCAGTCGTCGCCGGGGTTCAGGTCGAGGAAGAGCGGCAGCGTCAGGTTGCCGGTGGCGGTGACGCCGGGGCGGTGCCTGCGCAGGTCGACCGGGACCATGACCCGGCCGGGCCGGCCGGAGGCGTCGGTGACGGCCTGGGCGAGGCGGGCCGTGAAGGCCGAGTGGTGACCGGGCAGGGTCCTGCGCAGCCACAGGGTCCGCGAGGGCCCGGCCGGGGGGCGGCCGAGGGGCGAGGGGCGGTCGGGCGGCCGCGTGGGACGGCGGTCGCCGGCGCCGAGCCGGCGCAGCAGTCCCCGGTCGGTGTCGGGTGCCAGGGCGGGTCGCGCCGGGTCACCGCGCAGCGCCCGGAAGACCTCGCGTACCCAGATCAGGGCACCGTGCCCGTCCATCAGGGCGTGCGAGACGCTGAACACCAGCGTGGTGCGGGTGCCCGGCGCCGCGCCACCGTCGGCGGCGGACGGGGCGGCGCCGGGCACCACCAGTACCTCGCAGCCGGGCGGGTCCGTCCGCCGCGCGGGGCCGTACAAGAGGGCGGCCGTGTCCGCCGTCGAGACCTCGAAGGCCGCGGCGGAGCGGACGTCGGCGTACCGGACGCGGGGCAACGGCCCGTCGGCGTGCCACAGCGGACCCCGCCGGGCCAGCCTGGAGCCGGGGACGGCTTCGGCGGCCCGGGCCACCGCCGCCCGGAGGCGGCCGGGATCGGGCAGGCCCTCGCCTTCGACGAGGATGCGCAGGGCCATGGCGCCGCGGGCGTGCCCGGCGGCGAGGTAGAGCCGCTCGGTGGGCGAGACGGGGCGCCGGTAGAGGTGGGCGGCGGCGGGTGGGGGACGGTTCATCGCGGGGTTCCTCCTCGCTCGGAAAGGGCGGGTGCGGTGCCGGCGGTGCCCGGCGGTACGGACGCGGACCCTCCCGCGGGCTCGGTCGCCGGCGCGGGCCCGAGTACGGTTTCGCCGGGACGCACGGGCGCGGCGGGGCCGGGCGCGGGCTGGTCGCAGTGCCCGCGTGCGGGCTCGCGCGGACGCAGGGGCGCCGGGCGGGATCCGGGCGCCGGGCGGGTCCAGGCGTCCACCCCGCCGATGTCCTGCACCCACCGCACCAGTTCGAGGACGCCCTGCGCCTGCCCGAGCGGCGCCTCGTAGCCGAGGTCGCGTCGGGCCGCACCGGTGTCGTAGGTCGTGGACCGGGTGAGCAGGGCCATCATGTAGCGGCTCATCGGCGGTGCGGTGTCCTCGGGACCGGGCCGCAGCCGCCACAGCGCCTCCACGGCGCCGGCGAGCGCGCGGCCGACCGGCAGCGGGATCCTCGGTCCCGGCGGTGCGCAGCCGAGGAGCCGGCCGACCTCGGCGAGGAAGGCCCACAGGTCGGTCCGCTCCCGGTCCGCGACGAAGTACGCCCGGCCGCCGACGCGTTCGGCCGGTGCCGTGGCCGCCCGCAGGCAGGCGGCCACGGCGTTGTCGCTGTGGCACAGCGAGACCAGGACCCGCTTGCCGCCCGACAGGTCGGGCAGCCGGCCCGCGTGCATCGCGCCGATCATGCGGGGCAGGAAGCCGGCGTGGTCGCGCGGTCCCCAGATGCCGCGCGGGCGCAGGGCGAGGGTGGTGAACCGTTCGGTGTGGGCCGCCAGTACGTCCTGTTCGGCGCGCGCCTTCGTCTCGCAGTACAGGTTGAAGAAGCGGTCCGGGTAGGGCGTGGTCTCGTCGATGTCGAGGCGGTCGCCCTCGCGGATCCGCATCAGTGCGCTGGGGCTGGAGACGAAGACGAACCGTCCGGCGCCCGCGGCCCGCGCGGCGACCATGAGCCGCCGGGTGCCGGCGACGTTCGCCTCGTGGAACTGGGTGCGGCTGCCGTGGTCGACGACCCGGGCGGCGCTGTGCAGCACGGTGTCGCGGTCCGCGGCGGCCGCGCGCAGCGAGTCCTCGTCCGTCAGGTCGCCGACGGCGAGTTCGACTCCGGGCAGGGAACGCAGCCGTGCGGTGTCGCTGCCCTCGCGCACCAGGACGCGTACGTGGTGTCCCTCGCGCAGGCAGGCGTCGACGAGGTGGCCGCCGAGGAAACCGGTGGCCCCGGTGATCAGGATGTTCACAGGGCCCGCCACCAGGTGGCGCCGTAGAGCATGGTGAGCGCGACGGTGGCCGCCCGCCCGTGTCCGGCCGCCCGGGCGCGGGGCAGCGCGAGGGGGATCTGCGCGGCGTGCACGCCGATGCTGAGGACGGCGTCGATCCACCACAGCCACTGCAGGACGGGAAGCTCGGGTGCTCCGGCGGTCGCGGCCAGGACCGCGCCGCCGATGAGGTAGGCCCATCCGGCGAGCGGGACCAGTTTCGCGGCTCCGGCGCGGGACCACGGGCGCGCCGGGGGCCCGAGGCGGCGTTCGGCCCACCGGCCGAGCTCCTCGCGGCCGATCTTGGCGTTGTGCCGGATGTCGACGGGGAATCCCGCGTGGCGCAGGAACGGCGCGGATCCGAGCACCGGGACGTGCTCGGCGGCCGCTGCGCGCAGCTCGGCGACGAGGTCGCGCCAGGCCTCCGCGTCGAGGGGGCGCTCGGTCTCCACGCAGACGACGGGCTGCTGGGTGCCGGCCGGGCCGATGCCGACCAGTGCGCTGCGGCGGACCAGCGGATGGGCGTTGAAGACGCCCTCGCAGAGCACGGTGTACAGGTCGTTCCCGGCGGTGCGCACGCGCTGCGCCGCTCGTCCGCAGAACCACAGCCGACCGTTGCCGTCGAGGTAGCCGAGGTCCCCGGTGCGGTGCCAGAGGCGGGGCGCGGGTCCGTCGGGCGGTTGGAGGCCCGCGCGGGTCGGGTCCTCGTACGGCTCCTCGGCCACCTTGTGGAGGGCGTCGGCCTGCGGGGCGGCGTGGTAGCGGGGGCTGACGGAGTCTCCGGCCACGAGGATCTCCCCGACGCGCCCGGGCTCCGGGTCCGTGTCGGTCCCGGGGGCGAGGGCCCGCATCGGGCCGTCGGTGACGGGCTCGATCCGCAGGAAGGTGCCGGGTACGGGCCGGCCGACGCAGGTTCCGGCGCCCAGCGCGGCCCGGCCGGCGGTTTCGGCCAGGATCTCCTCGGACTCGATCGAGGTGATCGGGAGGACTTCGGTGGCCCCGTAGGTGACGTGGATCCGCGCCTTCTCGTCCAGGACGTCCCGCAGCGCGGCGACCACGGAGGGCGGCACGGGCGCCCCGCCGGACACCACGCAGTGCAGGTCGGGCAAGGGGTGCGGGTGGGTCTTGAGATGGTCCGCGAGGCGGCGCAGCAGGGCGGGCGAGGCGAACATCGTGCTGACGGCGAAACGTTCCAGCGCGTCGACGAGCAGGCCGGGATCGGCGTGCGCGACCTTCGCCGGGGCGAGCGGGGCGAGGACGACCGTGGAACCGTAGACCAGGTCGAGCATGCCGTAGAAGGGCATGGTGACCAGGGAGACGTCGTCCCGGGTGCGTCCGTGCGTGTCCTCGATCTGGTGGGCGATCGAGAGCGCCATCCGGTGGGTGTACTCGACTCCCTTGGCGGGGCCGGTGGATCCCGTGGTGAAGCCGATCATCAGCAGGTCGTCCCCGCCGACGGCGGGGGGCGCGGTGCGCGGGCCCGGGGCGGACCGCAGGCGCGCGAGGGTGTGGCCGCCCCACAGCCGGTGGCGGCCCAGCGTGACCGGGATCCGTACGGCCTCGAAGGTACGACGCCCCAGGACGCGCACCAGGTGGGCGAGCGGCGGGCCTATGAAGGCCTCGGCGCCCACGGCCCGGTAGCAGTGGAGCATGCGGCGCAGCCCCATGCCGGGGTCGACGACGACGGGGACGGCGCCGATCCTGAAGAGGGCGAAGACCAGGGCGAACAGCTCGGCTCCGGGCGGGGCCATCAGCACCGTCCTGGTTCCCCGGCCGATCCCCGCGTGGGTCAGTCCGTGGGCGAGTCGCTCGACCTCCTGCTGCAACTCCCCGTAGTTCAGGGTGTGGTAGCGGGGGCGGCCGTCGGGTTCGCGGCCGCCGTCGGGGTGGATGACGGCCGGCTTGTGCGGGAAGGCGCGGGCGTTGTCTTCCAGGCGGGAGGCGAGGCCCGCGGCGGCGCCGGCCGCCGGGGCCCAGGTGGTGGTGCGTCGTTGGCTCGCGGTGGTCACCGGATCACCGGCCTTCGGGTCGGTAGCTCGCGCAGGCCGCGCTGGGACCGGCGCCGGCCGTGACGAACAGCAGTTGGTCGCAGTCCTCGGGCAGGCCCGCCGCCAGGGCGTGGAGGTAGCCGAGGACGGGGGCCGCGGTGTGCGGTTCGCCCGTCTCGCCCGGGGGAAGCGCGTCCGCCTCGGTGCCCGGGCCGATCACCAGGGTGCGGTCGAGGTCGAGCCCGTACGCGGCGGCGTAGTCCGCGACGGCGGTGGCGGCGAGTTCGGCGCGGCGGCGGTCGTGGTCCGGGGAGCGCCGCACGGTGATCAGGGTCCGGCCTTCGGCGCCCATGCCGGCGGTGTCCAGGTAGCCCTCCGTGTCGGTGGGACCGTCGCCCGTGTAGTGCCGTACGGGGCCGAATCCGGCATCGGGGTCGGCGCTGCGCTCCAGCAGGAGGGCGCCGGCCAGGTCCGCGTACGGGTAGTCGGGGTCGCGGCGGGCGTCGCCGCCGGGGTGCACGTCGGCGGCGGTGACCAGGAGGCGATCCGTGCTGCCCGTTTCGAGGAGCGCCTGACCGACCTGGACCGCGTTCAGTACGCCGCAGGCGCCGTTCATGAGGTCGAAGGAGAAGCCGGCCGCCGGATCCACGAGGTAGTCCAGACTGATGCCGACCTCCTTCTGCACCAGGGCCGCGAGAGCCGGTTCGAAGGTGTTGGACTCCCGGTAGACGCCCACGTTGACGAGGACGCCGACGCCCGAGGGGGACAGACCGGTCTGGCTGAGGCAGTCGCGGGCGGCCCGGCCGGCGAGCTCCACGGAAGAGGCCGTACGGGCGTCGGTGGCGTCGGTGCCGGTGGCGGGTGTGCCGACGGTGGCGGTGCCCGCGGCGGTGATGATCATTCCCATGGTTCAGACCCCCAGGTTCGTGACGGTGGCCGACAGGGCTCCGGTGACCAAGCCGGAGGCGGCGGGGACCAGCAGGAAGGTGGAACCGCGCCGGGCGGTGCCCGCGGCGAGGTGTTCGCGCAACGTCAGGAAGTGCGAGGTGGTGGCGGTGTTGCCGTACTTCTCGACGACGGCGAGCGAGGTGGGCATCGGCGTGCCGAACTCCGCCTCGCCCGTCTGGTTCACGTAGTCGATGAACCGGGCGCCGACCTGGTGCTGAATGACGTAGTCGAATTCCTCACCCGCGAAATCGCGGCCGTTCTTGGACAGCAGATCGCCGTGGAATCTGGGCCAGAGGGCGAGCCGGTCCTTGTTGTGCATCTTCTTGTTGTCCGTGTAGAGCGCGATTCCCTCGGTGCGATCGCTCGGCATTCCCATGCACAGGTGCGAGTACTCCGCACAGGTCATCAGGTCGATGTAGTGGATCCGGTCGGACTCGTCCACGGACCGGTCCATGATGACCGCGGCGGCGGAGTCGCCGACGGAGAGGGCGGCGAACTGCGCGTCGTAGGAGTCGCCGATCTCACGGGCCGCCGTCTCGGCGACGCGGGTCGCCTGCTCACCGCTGACGACCATGCCGCTGCGGACCGCGCCGGAACGGATCATCCGGTCGAGCACGTACACGCCGGTCATCATTCCGGCGCAGGCGTTGGAGACGTCGAAGTGCAGGGCGGAGCGGGCGCCCATTTCCCGGGCGAGGGAGCCCGCGAAGGACGGTTCGAAGTAGAAGCGGTCAGCGTCCTTGAAGCGGGTGATCGACGCCGATATGACGATGTCCAGGTCGGCGGCCTCGTATCGGGACGCCGCGAGGCAGTCGCGCGCGGCGCGCAGGGCCAGCCCGAACGAGTCCTCGCCGGCCTCGGGACGCGGGTCGTAGACCCGCCTCTCGGCGACTCCGGTGATCCTCTCGACGTCCACGTCCCGCAGATTCGGGGTTCGCCCGGTCAATTCCCGGGTGGTCAGCGTGGTGGCCGGCATATGGGATCCGATTGATTCCATGCGGCTGTGTAAAGTATTCGTGCTCAATTTTCACTCCGTGGTGGGCGCACGCGGGCAGCACTCATGGCTCCGGCGGAAAGGCGCAGTGTTTCGCTGGTGACAGACAGCGAAGTTACCGTAGCGTACGGATTTGCCAGTTCTGTTACGCAGCCACCCGAAGCGGACCGACGGGGCGGATATCGGCCATTCACCCTGGACCGGGCATTCCCTCGCCCCCGAGGCCGCTCGCACCGCACAACGGCCCGCCCTGCGCGCCCTTTCGGGGCTGCGCCACCCCGTCGGCCCGCTCCCCCGCCACACCTGCGCCCGCGCCACCCCCCGGGGTGCAGGCCCTCGAAAACCTGTCCGGAATCACACGGTCCGCCTTGACCGCCCCTCCCCCCGGCCCGCGGTCGGGTACGGCCCTAGCGTTCGAGCCCGCGCAGCAGGCGCACGTACGGAGTCCAGCGGGCCGGGCGGGCCACCCTGCCCGTGCAGGCGAGCTCGGCGCGGTCCAGGCTGTCCTCCAGACAGGCGTCGTGCATCGGGCGATAGGCCGCGGGCCAGGTCAGGCGGGCCAGGCCGCTGGTCTTCATCGCGAGGGTGTGCCGCAGCACGGTGCGCCCTTCGTCGACGGGCAGCACCGCGTACTCGTGGAAACCGTGGAATCCGCGCGGCCCGCCGAAGGCGAAGCGGATCCAGACCCCGGGCACGTACGCGGTGACCGTGTAGCGGACCGGGCCGTGGCCGCCGCTCGCTCCGACCGCCAGTGGACGGTCGAACTCCACCGCGGGCCAGTCCGGGTGCGGCCAGAGCCGGTCCGCCGCGCCGCCGGCCAGGCTGTCGATGAGCGCGCCCACCTCGCTCGCCTTGGCGGCCAGCAGGCGCTCGTGCACGTTGTAGACGCCCATGCGTCCTCCCCTTGAGATTATTAGAGACTGCTCTCTAATAATCTGGAGGGTACTCTCTGATTCATGGCGAGACCACCCCGCTTCGACACCGACCAGATCCTCGACGCCGCCGTCCGGCTGGCCGCCTCCGCCGGACCGACAGGCGTGACCATGTCCGCCGTCGCCCAGGCGATCGGCGCACCGAGCGGGTCCATGTACCACCGCTACCCCGGCCGTACGGCATTGCTCGCCGAGGTGTGGCTGCGTACCGTGGAGGGCTTCCAGGAGGGGTACTTCGCCGCACTGGGCAGCACCCCCGACCCCTGCCCGGCAGCCCGAGCGGCCGCCCGGCACGTCGTCTCCTGGAGCCGCGCCCACCCACAGGAAGCCTCGCTCCTCCTTTACGGCGCCGAGGAGTTCGGCCGCGCCGACTGGTCCGAGGAGCACAAGGAGCGCGCGGATCTGGGCAACCGGCGCGTGTTCGGCCGCCTCCGCTCCCTCGCCGAGGACCTCGGCGCGACGGGCCCCCAGGACCACGAGCGCATCGTCCTGGCCCTGATCGACCTGCCGCTGTCCGTGGTCCGCCGCCATCTGCGCGCCGGACAACCGCTGCCGCCACACGCGGAGGACCTCGCCGAAGAATGCGCAGCGGCTCTGCTGACTGCCGCCGGGTAGTCGGGTCAGAAGGCGAAGACAGGACTGCTGCTCACGGCCGTGGACATGACGCAGGCATTGGAGAAGGTGTGCGTCCAGGCGACGCGGCTCCCCTGCCACACGCCGACCGCGGCGATGGTGACGGGGTCATAGATCATCGGACACATGCGGCGCGCCTGGGGAGCGGCCAGCAGACGGTCGAACGAGCCGCCGGTTGAGTTCAGGGCCGCACAAGCGGCTTTCGGGTCACGGTGAGTGCCCTGCGGGGTCGGTGTACAGCTGAGGGTGGCTGCCCGTAAGACGGTGTCCTCGATGCTGTCCCCTTGGGCAAAGGTCAGGACCATCGCAGATGGGGCGTATTTGTTTGCGGGCTGGGCCTCTGCCGTGCCGGATGCTCCGGTGAGGCAAATCAGTGCGGCGGCCGAGACGACAACGATGCCACGCATAGGGAGACTCGCTTTCGATATCACGCTGAAGGGCGAAATACCCTTTGGGATACATCGCCTCGAATTGGCAGCCGGCACGCAGCACCGGGCCCGGTTTCGGTGCCGAATTGGCGCGATCTGGCACAGAGTTCGCCGGCCGCGCCGATCGGAACCAAGGGTCTGTGTCCGAGCGGCCGGGTGAGGCGGCTTTCAGTGCTGTCGCAGAGCCCCGTCCGCACGGCCGCCCCCTCCCCCGGCGACCGTGCGTATGAGGGCGTGACATCGCGGATCGCGCCCTCATGGGGTGTCCCCACCACAACGGGACCGGGGAGTGCCCCGTCTCGAACGCGGAAAGGACGGAGACTGGAAGGCAGTAAGACTGCGATGGCTCTCCAGCCAGGCCTCGGTGTGTACCGGCTCGGGGGCTGGGAGCCTGGAAGGGCGATGCTTCGCGGGAGATGGACCCCGTCGCCGCTTCCTCGGGTTGAACATTAGGTGGGGGGCACCCGGGAAGATAGACCGCGCGGCGTAGTGATCTTGACATGGTAAGGAAGGCTGAATTACAGGGGGTGCTGCCCCCTCTCGGGCCGACCGTGGTCGGATGGTTTGTCCGGTGAGAATTCGGACGAGGATTCAACGCTTGGCGGCATCTGCCCCTGGGTGGGGGATGGCGGTCGTGTCGAAGGTGCCATCGGCGATTTCGGACGCCAGCTTCGTGAGTTGGCGGTTGTGGGCGCGCGCGTAGGAGCGGAGGGTGAAGAACGCGTCGTCGACGGAGGACTGCCAGCGTTCCGCGAGGATTCCCTTGGCCTGCTCGAGAATGATGCGGCTGGTCAGAGCCTGTTGGAGCTGCGCGTTCTCGATCTGACCGTGGTCCACGGTCCGCTGTTGCAGGATGGCGATGGTCGCCACGTCGGCCAGGGCCTGGGCCAGTGCGATGTCCGCGTCCGTCAGACGGGCGGGGTGCTTCTGGAAGAGGGCGAGGGCGCCGATGACACGGCCGCGCAGACGCAGCGGGAGCACGCTCATCGCCACGAAGCCCGTCCGGGTGGCCCGGGCGGCGAATTGCGGCCAGGGCAGGGTGACCACCGGGTCCGTGAGGTTGATGGCGATGCGGGACTGCCCGGTGTTGTAGCAGTCCACACAGGGTCCCTGGCCGTGCTGGAGGGCGAACAGTTCCAACAGGCGGGTGTGCTCGTCGGAGGCTGCCATCGTTTGGAGGCTGTCGTGCTGATCGGCCAGCAGGATGCCCACCGCGGCGACCTGGAGCAGTTCCGCGCAGCGCACCGACAGGCGCTGAAGGAAGTCGATGAGGTCGAAATCGTCGGTCAGGGAGTCGGCGGCCTCAACGAAGACTTCGGTCATAAGACGTTCTCGGGTCATGGCGAGCCATCCTTGTCTGTAACGGTCGGGGGCGGCCCTGCATGGTCCAGGCGCAGCCGCCGGTCGACGATGTCCTGGGCCGTGTCGGTGAGGGAGCGTCCGCTGCCGTAGGCGTGCGCGCGCAGGCGCAGGAGTGCCTTGGGCAGGGTGAGGGACAGTTGGACGCTGAGCATGCCGGTCGCCTGGTGGACCACTGCCCGGTGCAAGGCGGGCGGGAAATCCGCAGATCTGGCGGCGTCGGTCTGCGGTGTGTCGCCTTGCAGGATGTGTGCGGTGAGGGCCGCGGCCAGGGCGAGGGCGTCACCTGTCTGGCCCGGGGTGAGCGTTCCGGGAGTGTGGCGCAGGGCGGTCAGGACGCCGACGCGGATGACCCCCACACCCATCGGGAAGCAGAACACCGCGCGGACCCCGGTCCCCGAAGCCTCGGCCGCGAGTGCCGGCCAGCGATCCGACCGGACCTCCGCGAGATCGGGCGCCCACACCATCGCGCGGTTGCGGACGGCCTCGGGCCCGGGGCCTTCCCCCAGGGTGAACTGGAGGTCTTCGAACCGGCCGGTTCTCTCGTCGGTGCACCACATGAGTTCACTCGCCTCATCGGTGGTGAGCAGGGACAGGGCCAGGCCGTCCACGCCGAGGAGTACGGCACCGATGGCGATGACGGATTCCACGACATCGGATGTACCGGGCTGATGGAGCAGGGCGAGCGCCTGAGCCATGCGCGAACTGATCATCTGGGACCGATCTCGGGAAGGTTCCCGTGAGCCATGCCGGTGAGGCCTCGCGGCCGGCGTGAAGCGGGTACGACCGGCTCAGTCCCTGGTCACTTCCTTCTTGGCTGCGGTCACGCCAGCCTCACGGACCGATCGGCTCGGTACGCGCGCCGCCAGAGGGTCCGAGTGGAGCCGTCGCCGACGCGGGTGCATTGCCGTGTTTCCCACAGCATAGGCTCACGGATCACCCTCGGACGTGCAGGAACCACAGCTTCAGGCCGCTGCCGGGCACCCGGAACCGCTTGAGGATGTGAACCGGAGCGACCGGACCCGAGCCCACCCGGCTCATCGCGCACGTGTTCGTCAATTCACTCGCCCGGGTTGATCTTTCCTCGCGATACGTTCATTTGCTCCCCGGCCTTCTACCGTCGGGAAAGTCACTCCGGACCCTGGTGTCTGTCCCAATTCTCTGGGCGATCTCGCCATCGCGAGCGCCCGCGAAATCAGGGGGAACCCGATGGGTGACCACATCCGGCTCGACCACGAAGCGGCCCTGTCCCTGCCCCGGCCGGTTCCACCGACGGGGCCCTGCGCACGCAGTCGCCGGGTGAACGGCTTCATCGTGCTCGAGCTCCACGGCGAGATCGACCTGGCGGCCGACCTGCAGGTCAGGGCACACGTCGACGCCGCCACGGAGATCGACGAACCCAGAGTGGTCGTAGACCTGCGCACGGCAACGTTCATCGACTGCTCCGCGCTGCGCATACTGTGCTACGCCCGCAGGAAGGCCCTGGCGAGCCGCGGCGGTATGGGCCTCGTCTGCACATCCCCCCGACATCTGGCCCTCCTCGCAGCAGTCGGGCTGACAGGCGTCCTCCGTCCGGTCGCCACGCTGAAAGCAGCGTACGCAGCAGCCCTGCGCGGCACCTGACCACGGCGGGAACCAAGGGACCGGCCTCGTCCCCCGACAGCAATCGCGCAGGTCACGGGGGTCAGCGTGCGGGAGCCCACTGGGTGATGAGCGCTTCGGCCGTGGTGATGGCGGCGACCAGGGAGAGGGAGTTGCGGATCACCTCGGCGGTGCAGGAGGCCGGCACCCCGGCGATGGCATCGGAGGGCACCACGACCTGGTAGCCGAGGTTCACGGCGTCGAAGACGGTGTTCGGGATCGCGATGTTCGAGGAGACCCCGGTGACCACGAGGGTGCGGATGCCCAGATTGCGCAGCAGGGCGTCCAGGTCGGTTCCGGCCATCGGGGACAGGCCGTGCAGGCGGCGCACCACCAGGTCCTGCTCGGCGACGGTGATGGGGGCGGCGACCTCGACGGCCGGGCTGCCGGTCAGCTGGCGCACCGGGAGCTTCCCGGCGGCCCGGAACAGCCGTGCGTTGGTATTGGCCCCGAGCCCGTCCGGCCGCCGCTCGGCGACCGCGTGCAGCACCTGTACGCCGGCCCCGCGCGCGGCCTCGACCAGGGCCGCGACCCGGTCCAGCATGCCGGAGTCCCGGGCCTCCTTGGCGAGCTCCGGCAGGGCGCTCTCCTCGCCGACGACGCCGCTCTGGCACTCGACGGTGAGCAGTGCGGTGGTGGCGGGATCGAGTTCGGCCATGGCTCCCCCTGGCGTGGTGACGGAAGAGCACGCATGATTCCTGACACACAGTCAGATGTGAAGGGGCGCGGAGCGGATGGACGAGACACGCTTGGACGGGACCCGCTCGGACGGGCCGACCACCGACAGGACGCCCGCCGGCGGGACGCCCGTGGACGGGGCCCGCCCGGACGGGGCGCAGCGGCGGGGCCGGCGCATCATGATGACCCCAGGGGAGACGGACGCCTTCCTGCGCGAGCAGCGCACCTGCCGGGTGGCCACGGTCTCCCCCGACGGCCGCCCGCACGTGGGCGCGCTCTGGTTCGCCTGGGACGGCACCTCCCTGTGGCTGTACTCGATCACCCGCAGCCGGCGCTGGTCCGACCTGCGCAAGGACCCCCGCGTCTCGGTGATCGTGGACGCGGGCGAGGCCTACGACGAACTGCGCGGGGTGGAGCTGTCCGGCAACGCCGTCTTCGTGGGCGAGGCCCCGCGCACCGGCGAGCCGTGCGAGGAACTGGCCGAGCCGGAGCGGATCTTCCCGGTCAAGAACTTCGGCATCGAGGAGATGCCGCACGACGGCCGGCACGCCTGGATCCGGCTGACCCCGGACTCGATCGTGTCCTGGGACTTCCGCAAGATCTGAGCGGAGCCGGCCGCTCAGGCCGCCGCCCCGGCCCCCTCGGCGGACGCGGCCCGCTTCAGGGCCTCGACGGCGGCCCGGATCGAGGGCCGCCGGTCGGCGTCCGCCCGCCAGACCACGTACACGTGGCGGCGGACGCTGTCGCACACCGGGAGCAGCCGGACCCCGGCGGGCACGGGCCCGCGCCCCAGCCGGGGGGCCACGCAGACGCCCAGTCCGGCCTCCACGAAGGCCAGCTGGGTGTGGTGCTCCTCGGCGATGTGCGCGATCCGGGGTTCGATGCCGGTGCCTCGCAGGGTGTAGACGAGCCACTCGTGGCAGAACTGGCCCTCGTTCCAGGAGATCCAGTCGTCCTCGCCGAACTCGGCCAGGGAGATCGCGGCGCGGCCGGCCAGCGGATGTCCGGCCGGCACGGCGATGTCCACGGAGTCGTCCAGGAGGTGCGTGCGGGTGAGCTCGGACGGCACCGGCATCCGCTTGTTGTGCCAGTCGATGGCGAGGGCCATGTCGAGGTCGCCCCGCACCACGGCGGCCATGCTCTCCTCCGGCTCCTGCTCCCGCACGCGGGTCCGCAGTTCGGGGTGGTCGGCGCGCAGAGCGGCCAGCGCCCGGGGCAGCAGCCCGCGCATGGCGGTCGGGAAGGCGCCGATCCGCAGTTCACCGACCGCGCAGCCGCGCCGGGCCTCGACGTCGGCCTGGGCGAGCTCGACCTGGGAGATGATCCGGGCCGCATGGTCGGCCAGGAGCCGGCCCGCGTCGGTGAGCCGGACCCCGCGCCCGTTCTTGGCCAGCAGCGGCTGGCCGATCTCCCGCTCCAGCTTCGCCATCTGCTGGGACACGGCGGAGGTGGTGACGTGGAGGCCGTCGGCGGCGCCGCTGACGGAGCCGTGGCGGGCGAGGGCGTCGAGGGTGCGCAGGCGCTCCAGGTTCAACATGTAAGTGATGCTACGCCGTCACCCCCAACAACTCTCGCTTGTCCTAAGAGGTCGCGGGGGACAAAGTAGCTGTCATGAGCGCACCCGCCACCCCCAGCCCGCCCCTCTCCCCCACTCCCACCCGCACCCCCGCCCCGGTCACGACGGCTCCCGCCGCCGCCCGGCTGGACTGGCGCCTGCGCTTCGCGATCCTCTCGGTCATCTGGGGCTTCAGCTTCCTGCTGATCAAGGTGGGCACGGAGGCCTACGCCCCGTTCCAGGTCGCGCTCGGCCGGGTCTTCTTCGGCGCGCTCGCCCTGCTCACCGTGCTCCTGGTCCGCCGCGAACGGCTCCCCCGCGGCCGGCGCACCTGGGTCCACCTGACGGTGGCGGCACTGCTGCTCAACACCGCCCCGTTCTCGCTCTTCGCGTACTCGGAGCTGAGCATCCCCTCCAGCCTGGCGGGCATCTGCAACGCCACCTCACCGCTGTGGGGCATGGCCCTCTCCCTGATCGCACTGTCCGAGGACCGCCCCACGCGCCGCCGCTTCGCGGGCCTGGGCCTGGGCTTCCTCGGCGTGCTCACCGTCCTCGGGGCCTGGCAGGGCTTCTCGGGCGTCGACGCCAAGGGGACCGCGCTCGCCCTGCTGGCCTCGCTCTGCTACCCGATCGGCTGGATCTACGTGCGCCGCACGCTGGCCTCCACCCCGGGCTCCCCGGTGGCCCTGACCGGTGCCCAGCTCATGGTCTCGACCCTCCAGCTGGCGGCGGTCAGCGCCCTGTTCACCTCGGCGCCGACCTCCTTCCCGCTCTGGCCGACCCTGTCGGTGATCGCCCTGGGCGCACTGGGCACGGGCCTGGCGCTGCAGATGCAGTACGGCCTCGTCACGGAGATCGGCCCGACCACCGCGCAGATGGTCACGTACTTCATCCCGGTGATCGCCACGACGGCGGGCGTCCTGCTCCTGGGCGAAGAGCTCCACTGGAACACCCCGGTGGGCGCGGCCGTGGTCCTGGCCGGCGCAGCCCTCACCCAGCCCCGGCGCCGCTAGGCCGCCCCGCCACGATCCCCGGTCAGTCCAGCCGGCCCCCGCTCGCCGGCCGGACCGCCGCGGCCACCGCGTCCGCCAGCACCGGGACGTCCGGCAGGGACAGCAGCGACACCGTCATCCGCACGGCCGGCCCCGATTCCACCCGGAACCGGGCCCCCGGGGCGACCGCCCAGCCCGCGCCCAGCAGCCCCGTCACCACGGCCGTCTCGTCCGCGACCGGCACCCACACGTTCAGCCCGCTGCGCCCGTGCGCCCGTACCCCCCGCCGGGCCAGCTCCGTGACCAGCCCGTCCCGGCGCTCCGCGTAGGACCGCGCGACCGCGGCGTGGTCGACCGACCCCGCGTTCCACAGCTCCACCACCGTGTACTGCAGCAGCCGGCTCACCCAACCCGGCCCGAGCCGCTGCCGCCCCCGGACCCGGTCGAGCGTGACGGCGTCACCGGTCAGCACGGCGAGCCGCAGGTCCGGGGCGTACGCCTTCGCGGTGGACCGGATGAGGACCCAGTGGCGGGTCACCCCGCCCAGTACGTTCAGCGGCAGGTCCACGATGCCGTGCCCGTGGTCGTCGTCGATGACCAGCACCTCCGGGTACCCGGCCAGCACCGCCCGCAGCTCCGCCGCCCGCTCCGCGCTCACCGCCGCCCCGGTCGGGTTCTGCGCGCGGGCCGTCACGAGCAGCGCCCGCGCGCCCTGCGCCAGCGCCCGGGCCACCGAGTCGGGCACCGGCCCGTCGTCGTCCACGGACACCGGCAGCACCCGCAGCCCCAGTGCCGGGACGAGGTCCAGGACGCTGCCCCATCCCGGGTCTTCGACCGCCACCGCGTCCCCGGGCCGCAGGTGCGCGGCCAGCACCCGTTCGATGCCGTCCAGCGCGCCCGAGGTGACCGCCACCGGCCCGGCCGGCACCCCGTCCGCGTCGAGGCCGGCCCGGGCCAGGCGCGCCAGTTCCGGTACGACCGGGTCGTGCCCGTAGAGCGTGGGTTCCGCGGCGTACCGGCGGGCGGCGCCCGCCATCGCGGCGTCCAGCGCCGGCAGCAGCCGTACGTCGGGGTTGCCGGAGGTGATGTCGCGGACCCCCGCCGGGACGGCCATGCGCAGCTCGTCGCGCGGCGCGGTCGCCGGGCGGGCCCGCACCCGGCTGCCGCGCCGCCCGTCGGTCTCGATGACCCCGCGCTCGCGCAGGGTGTGGTAGGCGGCGGCCACGGTGTTGGGGTTCACCCCCAGCGCCCCCGCGAGCTCCCGCATCGGGGGCAGCAGAGCTCCCGGCGCGAGCGCGCCCGATCCGACGCCCGCTTCGACACTGGCCGCGATTTCCGATGCGCGGCGCCCGCTGATCAGATAGTCTCCTAGCACAAAGCTAAGTATGCACTAATACAACGGAGTCCGCATCATGAGCCTCACTCCCGCCCCGGACAGCACGACGGAGACGGCCACGGCAGCGGCCGCGGATGAAGCGGCCGCCGGGTACGCCCCCACCGACCGCACCGTCCCGACCCGGTCCCGCGACCGCGCGCGCTACGACCGCGAGACCGTCCACTCGATACTCGACCAGGCCTACCTCTGCCACCTCGGCTTCGTCCGTGACGGCGCGCCGGTGGTCCTGCCGACGCTCTTCGGCCGGGTCGGCGAGACCCTCTACGTCCACGGCTCCACGGGCTCGCGCCCGCTCCTCGCGGCGGGCAAGGCCGACCCGGGACTGGCGGTCTGCCTGACCGTGACGCACGTCGACGGCCTGGTCCTGGCCCGCTCCGCCTTCCACCACTCGATCAACTACCGCTCGGTGGTCGTCCACGGCACCGCCTACGAGGTGACCGACCCGGACGAGCGCCGGATGGCCCTCGACGCCCTCGTCGACCACGTGGTCCCGGGCCGCTCCGCCGACTCCCGGCCGGCGAACGCCAGGGAACTGGCCGCCACCGCCGTGATCCGCCTGGACCTGAACGAGGTGTCCGCGAAGCTCCGTACCGGCGGGCCCAGCGACGACCCCGAGGACCTGGGCCTGCCGTTCTGGTCGGGCGTGGTCCCGGTCGCGCCGGCGTACGGGACCCCGGTCCCGGCCGCCGACCTGACTCCCGGCACGGCCACCCCGGACTACCTCAGCGCGCTCTGAGGCGGCACCTCGGCGACGGGGGCGGGCCGGACCTGCGGCCCGCCCGGCTCCGCGGCCGACTCCGCATCCGCCTCCGCGTCCGCGGGCCGCCGCGACTCGGCCGCGATCAGCGAACCCACCGCCGTGAGCAGCAGTACGGTGCCCAGCGCCACCGCGCCGGTCAGCCGCTCCCCGAGCACGAGGACGGCGATCGCAGCGGCGCCGACGGGCTCGATCAGCATGATCACGGACACCGTGGCGGCGCGCACCGCGGCGGCACCGCTGAAGTAGAGGGCGTACGCCAGCGCCGTCGGCACGGTGGCCATGTACGCGAGCAGCAGGAGCACCCGCAGGGGCTCCGCGGTGTGCGGCACCAGCCCCTCCACCGCGGCGAGCGGCAGCAGGCAGACCGTGCCCACCCCGACCGACCAGACGGTGGTGACCAGCGGGTCACCGCCGGCCCCGCGCTGCCCGAGCAGCCTGGCCCGCAGGGTCATCCCGCCGTACCCGGCTGCGGACAGCAGCGCCCAGCCGACCCCGAGCGGCCGGACCTCGCCCCCGCCGCTGCCGAGGACGAGCACGGCCAGCCCGGCCAGCGCCCCGACGACCGCGACGGTCCCGCCCCGGCCGAGCCGCTCCCCCATCCAGTACCGGGCCCCGAGCGCGATGAGCACGGGGCCGGCCCCCAGGGTGACCACGGTGCCGACGGCGAGGCCGGTCTCGCGCACGGCGGCGAAGTACGCGGACTGGAAGAGGGTGAACAGCAGCCCGGTCCCGATCAGCGATCCCACCGAGGCCCTGGCCCGCGGGTCGCGCACCCGGGCCTCCTCGGGCACCCGGGCCCCCTCGGACCGCCGGGACGCGCGGGGCCGCCGGGAGCGGCGTACGGCCAGTACCGCGAGCAGCACCACCAGCCCGCCCGCGCACCGCCAGAACGACAGGGCGACCGGGCCGAGATCACTGGCGAGGAAGAGGAGCGAGGCGGCCGCCCCGGCGGTTCCCCAGGCGGCTCCGGCGATGACGAGATGCAGCAGACTGCGCCCGGTGGCGGGCGAATGGTTCGACACGAGAGGTCTCCGCGCTTGCGTGAAGGATGAGAAGGGGCAGGTCATCGCTTCGCGGGCAGCGCGAACCCGCCCGGGACACGGCCCGGGCCGGTTCTCGTAGGTGGTGGCAGCCGCCCGCGCTAGGCGGCGGGAGGCGGAAGCACGGTCGACGGCATGATCGGATGTTAGACCTTGCTCGGATCGCGGTCCAGGGCGGCAACGGGCTCCGCGACCCCGGGCGCGGCGGGCCGGGAGGTCTGCGCGATGAAGGCCCCGCCCAGCACCAGCGCGCCGCCGACGATCTGCCAGGTCGCGAGGTGCTCGCCGAGCAGCACCCACGCCAGTACGGTCGCCACGACCGCCTCCAGGCAGGCCACCACGCCCGCGACCTGCGGGGACAGCTTGCGCACGGAGACCACTCCGGTGAGGTACGCGAACACGGTCGCGATCAGCACCACCCACCCGAGCAGCACCGGTGCGGGCACCATCAGGTCGCCGACCGCCGCGTCGCCGCCCAGAACCCGCCAGTCGATCTGCCAGGGCCGGGCGATGACGGTCATCACGAGGGTGCCGACGATCATGCCGTGCGCGATCATCCCCATCGGGTCGGGCACGTCGTCCCCGTCGCTGCCCTGGTCGGCGAAGACGAAGTAGAAGGCCTGGCAGCAGGCCGCCGCGAGCCCGAGCAGCACGCCGAGCAGGTCCAGGCTCAGCCCCGACCAGATCTGCACCACGCAGGCGAGGCCCACGACGGCCACGGCCGCGCCGGCCGCCGCGGCCCGGGTCACGGGCTTGCGCTGCACGAACCGGATCCAGCCGAGCAGCAGCGCCGGGCCGAGGTACTCCAGCAGCAGGGCCACGCCGACCGGGATCCGGGACAGCGAGGCGAAGTAGAAGGCCTGGACCCCGGCCACGGCGACCAGTCCGAACCCGGCGAGCAGCAGGGGTTTGCGCCGTACGAGATCGCGATGGCGCCAGGCCAGCGGGGACAGCACGAGCGCCGCCCCGGCCACCCTGAGCCAGACCATGTGGAGCGGGTCCAGACCCGCTTCGATCAGCGGCTTCGCCGCCACACCCGAACCACCGAACGCGATCGCCGAAACGAGGGCGAGGCCCAGTCCGGCGTGTCTCCCTGACGCTTGCATTCGGACATCATGGCAGGGCTCGTCAGGAGCGACGAGGCCGTGACGCCTGTTGAGACGGAGCCGACACCGGCCGTGGTCGCATCCGGGCCGTTCCGCAATATCTGACAGGTCGTCAGTCTTGAATGTTGCGTCCGCCGGGACTACGTTCCGCCGCACGTACCTGACGAGAAGGGGTGGTCGCATGGCTGAAGTCACCGCGGAATCACGCATCGAGGCGTCCGCCGCGAAGCTCTGGTCCCAGCTGACCGACTGGGACGCTTACGGCCAGTGGAGCATGACCCACACCAACTTCCCGAAGGGCGGTCCCGAGACCCTCGCGGTGGGGTCCACCTTCACCGAGAACATGAAGATGATGGGCTTCCCCGCCGAGGTCCTCTGGACGGTCTCGGAGCTGGAGGACGGACACGTCTTCGCCCTGACCGGCAAGGGCCCGATGGGCGTGGCCATCCTGACCCGCTACACCCTGACGCCGGACGGCGGGGCCACCACGGTCCGCATCGACGGGGAGTTCACCGGCGCCGCGGTCGCCCTGATGGCCGGCAAGCTCAAGGACTCGGCCACCGCCGCACTGAACGAGTCGCTCCGCAAGCTCTCCGGCCTGGTCGCCTGAGCGCCTCTCCCGAGCGCGGACACGTCCGTACGGCAGCACCCCGCACGCACGCCGGCGCGCCCCGCGAGATTTCTCGCGGGGCGCGCCGCTTGGTGCGGGAGGTCCCGCCGACGAGGACTCAGTGCTCGTCGGCCAGGATCAGGTAGAGCTTCTTGCGGGCGTCGTTGATGACCGCGAGGGCCTTGTCCCGCTGCGCGGGGGTGCCGGTCTTGAAGACCTGACCGAAGGCTTCCATCAGGCCGAAGCCGGCCGTCCGGATCTCGCTCATCGCCTCGAAGTCGAAGCCGCGGCCCGCTTCCGCCCAGGGGGCGTCCGGGCCGGACCCGGCCTCGGTGCGGCCGGCGTCGGTGAGCGTGAACAGCTTCTTGCCGCCCTCGCTCTCGCTGGTGATGAGGCCCTCGTCCTCGAGCAGCTGGAGGGTCGGATAGACCGACCCCGGGCTGGGCTTCCAGACCCCGCCACTGCGCTCGCCGATCTCCTGGATCATCTCGTAGCCGTGCATCGGCCGGTCGGTGAGCAGCGCCAGGATGGAGGCGCGCACATCACCCCGCCGGGCCCGGCCGCGCGGTCCGCCGCGCCCGCCCCGCCCGCCGAAGGGTCCGCCGCCGAAGGGCGGCCCGAACGGTCCGAAGGCGGCACGCCGCCCCTGGAACTCCTCCCGACGGTCCGGCCCGCAGTGGCCGTGACCCCGTCCGTGCTCATGTCCGTGGTCGTGTCCGTGCTGTCCGTGTGAACGCATGACTGCGCTCCTTTCGCCATTCGGTGATCTGGTTGTCGCTGTTGCGATGTCTCTACTATCGCTGACCCATCGCGATGCGTCAACGATATATCGGAAACTCCTTCAACGAACAGCACACGGGACGGGTGGACGGACGGGCGGCCAGCCCGCGGGGGGGGCGGCGGTCTAGTACGGGCCGCCCCGGAAGAGCACGCTGCCGTGGTGGCGCGGGCGGTCGCCGCGTTCGTGAGCCGCGTCGGAGCGGTCGGCGGGGGCCTGGAGCCGGGCGAGTCCGCGCAGGGTCTCGAGCCCGGCCAGCACCTCGTCACGGCGCCGCCCGGACTTCATCCAGGCCGGCAGCCGGGCGAACATCGCCCTCGTCGGGGAGGCCCGGCGCTCGCGCAGCCGGGCACCCACGTAGGCGGCGAGGGCCTCGACGTGCTCCTCGTCGTAGGCCCACAGGATCCGGCCCGCGCAGCGGGTCTGGAGCCACAGCGGCCGCCGGAAGAAGGGGTCCTCGGTACCACCGGGGACCGCGCCGACCAGAGCGCCGTCCCGCTCCCCGGCCGACCATTCGGCCACCGCGCCGCAGCCCGCGCAGGCGAGGCGGCGGGGCTGGAAGAGCAGGGCGCTGAAGTACTTCGGCTCCGCGAGGCGGGGCAGCGGCACGACGAGCGCGCGGCCACCGCACCTGGGGCAGACGACGAGGATCCGGCCGGTGAACCGGACGAGCCACGTGCCGTGGTCGTGGTGGCGGACCGGGCCCGGCCGCGCCGGCTCGGGGGGCGTTTGTCCGGGACGCGCCGGCTCGGGGTGCGCTGGTCGGGAGTTCATGACGATCACCCTGCCAGTCCCGCGGCACTCGGCCCCCGCCCCGTCCCCACCCCGTCCCTGACCATCCCCACCCCGTCCCTGACCAGGCCTGACCATCCCTGACCAGGCCAGTCATCCCGGATTGGCCTTTGCCGCCCGCTCCGCCGCCTCCCTACGGTCGAGGGCATGCGCATCCGAATCGTCGACGCCTTCACCGACCGCCCCTTCGGCGGCAACCCCGCCGGAGTCCTGCTCCTCGAAGACGGGTTCCCCCGGGACGCCTGGCTCCAGCAGGTCGCCGCCGAGCTCAACCTCTCCGAGACCGCCTTCGCCCACCCCCTCCCGCCCGGCGGCGAGGCGGACTGGGCGCTGCGCTGGTTCACCCCGGCCGCGGAAGTCGACATGTGCGGCCACGCGACCCTCGCCACCGCCCACGTCCTCGTCACGAGCGGTCTCGCGACCGGGACGATCCGCTTCTCCGCGCGCTGCGGCATCCTGACGGTCACGGCCGGGGAGGACGGCACGCTCGTCATGGACTTCCCGACCTCGTCCCTGACCGAGGTCGAGCCGGAGGCCGCCGTGGAGCGCGCGCTCGGCGCCCGGATCGCGTCGGTCCACGACACCTCCGCCCACATCGGCGACCTGATGGTGGAGCTGGCCGACGAGCGGGCCGTGCGCGAACTGCGCCCCGATCTGGCCGCCCTGCGCGGCTACGCCCGGCGCGGGGTGATCGTGACCGCGGCCGCCGAGGACCCCTCGCACGGGTACGACTTCGTCTCGCGCGGCTTCTTCCCGGCGTTCGGCATCGACGAGGACCCGGTCACGGGCAGCGCCCACACCGCCCTGGCCCCCTTCTGGGCGCGGCGGCTGGGCCGCACCGAACTGGTCGGCCTCCAGGGCGGTGCCCGCACCGGCCTCGTCCGGGTCAGGCTGATGGGCGACCGTACGCTGCTGACCGGTCGGGCCGTCACCGTCGTCGACGGGGAGCTCCTCACCGCGCCGTGAGCGGCCGACCCCGCCGGCCGTCTACGGGGTGGGCAGCCAGCCCACCTTGCCCGCCAGCAGGGCGTATCCGCCGAAGGCCACGATGTCGAGCAGCGCGTGCGCGACGACGAGCGGCCCGACCCGGCCCCAGCGCCGGTAGGCGAGGACGAAGACGACGCCCATCACCATGTTGCCGATGAAACCGCCGATGCCCTGGTAGAGGTGGTACGAGCCGCGCAGCACGGAGCTGGCGAGCAGCGCGGCCGTCGGCGTCCAGCCCAGCTGGCCGAGCCGGCGCAGCAGGTAGGCCAGCACGATGACCTCCTCCACCACGGAGTTCTGCACCGCGGAGAGGATCAGCACCGGGAACTTCCACCACACGTCGGGCAGGGCCTCCGGAACCACCGTCAGGTTGAAGCCGGTCGCCCGGGCCACCAGGTAGAAGGCGAGCCCCGCGCTCCCGATGCAGGCGGCGACGAGCGCGCCCCGGCCCAGGTCCCACCAGGGCCGGGTGCGGTCGAAGCCCAGTACCTTCAGCCCGGGGGCGCCCTCGCGGGTCAGCAGGTGCGCGACGAGCAGGACGGGGACGAGCGCGGTCGCGATGCCGAACAGCTGCCAGGCCAGGTCCAGCCAGGGCCGCCCGGGCGCGTACGAACCGTTGAGCGTGGCCGCCTGGTCCTTGAGCCCGCCCGGCTTGGTCAGCGAGCCGATGAAGCTGATCAGCGCCGAGACGCCGCTCGCGCCCAGGGACAGCGCGAGCACGAGCAGCGTCTCGGAGCGCAGGACCCTGCGCCCGTCCAGGCCCTCGCCGAGCTCCCCGACCACCGGTTCCGGCTCCGTCCGCACGCCCGTCTCCCGTCCCGCCACCCGCTGCGCCAGCTCGCGGGGGCATCCCGTTCCGATCACCCCATACTGCCTCCTCGGCGGGGCGGGGGGATCACCGGGCGGGACCGGTCGTGGCCGGGATCAGCCTTCGGCGGCCACCGACGCGCTCACCTCCGCCCCCGCCAGGCCCACCGGCCAGGTGTGCACCGGGTCGCCCTTGTGCATCAGCTCGCTGTAGCGGCGCGTGGTCGCGGCGAGGGCCGCGTCCCGCTCCAGCCCGCCCGCGAGCGCCCGGTGGTACGTGTCCACCTGCCAGGTCGCTCCGTTGACCCGGCGCCGGCACCGCTCCTCGATGATGCCGAGGTAGTGGTCCCGGTCGACGGGCTCGATCCCCCACGCGTCCAGCCCGGCCGCGGCCATCGGCAGCAGCTCGTCCAGGACCAGCCGCACCGCGGGGACGCTCGCCAGTCCCCCGCCGCGTCCCCGGCGCGGCCAGCGCAGCCGGGCGTCGATGCCGTAGCGGCAGGCCGCGTCGAAGTTGGCCTCCGCCTCCGCGAAGGGCAGCCGGCTCCACACCGGGCGCTGCTCGTCCGCGAGGGTCCGTACGAGCCCGTAGTAGAAGGCCGCGTTGGCCACGACGTCGGCCACCGTCGGGCCGGCGGGCAGCACCCGGTTCTCCACGCGCAGGTGCGGTACCCCGTCGGCCACCCCGTAGACGGGCCGGTTCCACCGGTAGACGGTGCCGTTGTGCAGCACCAGCTCCTGCAGGCTCGGCACCCCGCCCTCGGCGAGCACCCGCCGCGGCTCCTCCTCGTCGCAGATCGGCAGCAGGGACGGGAAGTAGCGGACGTTCTCGGCGAAGAGCTCGTACGCCGAGTCCACCCAGCGCTCGCCGAACCAGGTGCGCGGCCGCACCCCCTGCGCCTGGAGCTCGGGCGGCCGGGTGTCGGTGGCCTGCTGGAAGAGCGGCGGCCGCGACTCCCGCCACAGCTCGCGCCCGAACAGGAACGGCGAGTTGGCGCCGACCGCTATCTGTGCGGCCGCCACCGCCTGGGCCGCGTTCCACACGTCCGCGAACCGGGCCGGGGTCACCTGAAGGTGCAGCTGTACGGAGGTGCAGGCGGCCTCGGGCACGATCGAGCCCGAGGTCCAGGTCAGGCGCTCGACCCCGTCGATGTCGAGCGTGAAGTCCTCGCCGCGCATCATCAGGATCTGCTCGTTGAGCAGCGAGTAGCGGTCCACCGCCGAGAGGTTGGCGGTGACCAGGTCGGAGCGGGAGATCGTCGGCAGAATTCCGATCATGACCACACCCGCGTCGATCTCCACGGCCTGGCGGTGGGCGTACCCGAGGCCCGCGCTCAGTTCCTCCGCTAGCTGGTCGAATACCCGGCCGCCGAGCCGGTGCGGGAGTACGTTCACCTCCAGGTTGAACATTCCGAGTTCGGTCTGGAAATCGGTGCTCGCAATGCGTTCGAGCACTTGGGCATTCACCATTCTCGGCAACCCGTCGGAACCCGCGAGATTCAACTCGATCTCCAGCCCCATCATGTTCTTCGGGCGATCGAACCTCTTCTCCGCCAGAAGTCGCTCCAGTACCTCCAGGCACTCGTGAAGCTTCCTCCGGTACCGTTGCCGATCGGACAGGTCGAATCCGCCCGCCACGACCTTCTCCCCCATCGGAGCGTCCCTCCTCGACTGGGCCTGGCCGGCGTGGAAAAGATCCGTCACCCCAGGCGCGCGTTACGGTCGATGATGCCCCGGCGGCGTGATCGATAACGCGAAAGGGGCGTGACTGGCGAGGAGCGCGCGCCGGTTTGGCCGACAGGCGCTTTGGCACATTCACCTGGCAAGGCCCCTTGCGCAAATACAGTGCTGACTTTGCCGGTTATCGATAACCGACGCTTTTCAGCCGAGCCCCCATCCGGTAACCTCCGAGGTCAGCGCGGCATGTTTGGGCGCGCCCGGCATGAATGCCACGTCAGCGGGACCGGTAAGCGCCTTGTCGGCAATGGGCGGGACAGCTACCCGAAACACTGCGTGAACACATGTCATATAAACTCCGCAAACGAGGCAGAGAGTTGGCGCGCGGTCATTGCCCCTCAGCCCCCCTCTGGCCCCAGAATGCGACAGCGCCGTCCACACCCGCACCCGCCCCCGTTCCACAGGTCTCCCAAGTGAGAGGCGACCCACCATGCCGCTGCACGTTCCCCCGGCTCCCGCGCCCGCCCTGCGCTGTGTCCTCGCGGCCCTAGGCTCCCCCAGCGCCGTCCACGAGGCGCACACCCCGGCCCTGCGCGCCCTCCAGGGTCCGCTGACCGCCGAACTGGCGCTGCCCGTCCACGTCCTGGACCGGCTGCACGTTTCCGGCCTCACCGCCGGCGGCCGGCCGCCGCGCACCCGGCTCACCGGCTGGCGGTTCCTGATCCGCAGCGGGGACCGCTACGTCGCGGCGGCCGACACCCGGCTGACCCCGGACGGCTGGACCTTCTCCCACTTCTTCGAGGGCCCGTACGTCGCCGCCACCGAACGCGCGCTGCGCCAGGCCGAGTCCCTGGGCAAGAGCTACCAGCCGCGGCTGCTCTCCGTACCGGAGCTGTACATGCTGACGCTGTGGCTGCACGGATCCGTGGGCGCCGACGCCTCCGCCGGACTGCCGGCCGCGGCCGATCTGCTGGTCCCGCTGGCACCCGCCCCGCCCGGCATCGCCGCGTACCGACCGCACCCCGTGTCCGAACTGCTGCCCGTGCTGACCCACCGGCTGACCCCGACGGCTCCGCCGGTCCCGCCCTCGATGGCCGCACCGGCCGCCTGAGACGGCCCCTGGCCTGTTATGCCCATTCGGCCTAGCCCACTCGGGCCCCCAGCGAACCACCCGAAATGACAGGGGAGTTGACCTGAACCGCCCGCACGGGTGATGCGTCATCAATCTATGAGGACAGCTGCCGCGAAATCCCTCCGGACACCAGGTCGTGGGGGAACACTGGGGACTCTGACCGAGCCAAGTCGTTGATACGGGGGGCGGCCATGAACAACGCATCGAGCCGCAGCACACAGACCACACCGCAGCGAAAGAACGCATCCATGTGCCAGCACAAGCCAGCATGCCCGTCCGCCGACTCCGCCGACCGGGAGGCCGCTCATCCCGTGGCCGTCCACCCGGAACAGGGCTGGAGCCTGCTGTGCAACGGCGTCCTGCTCTTCGAGGACACCGGTGAGCTGCTTCCGGACGGCCAGATCATCGCCCCGCACCGCCCGCTCGCGGCGGCGCACGTGATGAAAGCGGCCTGAGCCGCCAGGCCGACGACAGACGAAAGGGGCCGGTCCAGGAGGAAACCTCCCGGACCGGCCCCTTCTCGTGTCACGAGGGGACGGACGCCCCGGCCCTCAGTTGTCGTACTCGTCCAGCGGCGGGCAGGAACACACCAGGTTCCGGTCGCCGAAGGCGCCGTCGATGCGGCGCACCGGCGGCCAGTACTTCTCCGCGGCCGACACCCCGCCCGGGAAGACGGCCTCGTCACGGCTGTACGGGTGGTTCCACTCGCCGCCCAGCGCCGCGGCCGTGTGCGGGGAGTTGGCGAGCGGGTTGTCGTCGACCGGCCACTCGCCGCCCGCGACCCGCTCGATCTCGGCGCGGATGGCGATCATCGCGTCGCAGAAACGGTCGATCTCGGCGAGGTCCTCGGACTCCGTCGGCTCGATCATCAACGTGCCGGCGACCGGGAAGGACATGGTCGGCGCGTGGAACCCGTAGTCGATCAGGCGCTTGGCGATGTCGTCGATGCTGACACCGGTCGACTTCGACAGCGGACGCATGTCGATGATGCACTCGTGCGCGACCAGGTTCCCCGGGCCGGTGTAGAGCACCGGGTAGTGCGGCTCCAGGCGCTTGGCGATGTAGTTCGCGCCGAGCACCGCCACCTGGGTGGCGCGCTTGAGGCCCTCGCCGCCCATCAGGCGCACGTAGGACCAGGAGATCGGCAGGATGCCGGCCGAGCCCCACGGCGCGGCCGAGATCGGGCCGACGCCCGTCTCGGGACCGGCGGTCGGCTGGAGCGGGTGGTTGGGCAGGTACGGGGCCAGGTGCGCCCGGACGCCGACCGGGCCCACGCCGGGGCCGCCGCCGCCGTGCGGGATGCAGAAGGTCTTGTGCAGGTTCAGGTGCGAGACGTCGCCGCCGAAGTGACCGGGCTTGGCCAGGCCCACCAGGGCGTTGAGGTTGGCGCCGTCCACGTAGACCTGGCCGCCGGCGTCGTGCACCTGGGCGCAGATGTCGGCGACGTGCTCCTCGAACACACCGTGCGTGGAGGGGTAGGTGATCATCAGCACGGCGAGCTCGTCGCGGTACTGCTCGATCTTGGCGCGCAGGTCGGCCGCGTCCACCTCGCCGTCGTCGGCGGTCTTGACCACGACCACCTTCATGCCGGCCATCACGGCGCTGGCCGCGTTGGTGCCGTGCGCGGAGGAGGGGATGAGGCAGACGGTGCGCTGCTCGTCGCCGTTGGCCCGGTGGTAGGCGCGGACGGCCAGCAGACCGGCCAGCTCACCCTGGGAGCCGGCGTTCGGCTGGATGGAGACCTTGTCGTAGCCGGTGACCTCGCAGAGACGTTCCTCCAGCTCGGTGATGAGCGTGAGGTACCCCTCGGCCTGCTCCACCGGGGCGAAGGGGTGCAGCTGGCCGAACTCGGGCCAGGTGACCGGCTCCATCTCGGTGGTCGCGTTGAGCTTCATGGTGCAGGAGCCCAGCGGGATCATGCCGCGGTCCAGCGCGTAGTCCTTGTCCGAGAGCTTGCGCAGGTAGCGCAGCATCGCGGTCTCGGAGCGGTGCTGGTGGAAGACCGGGTGGGTCAGGTACGCGTCCCCGCGCAGCAGCCCCTCGGGCAGCGCGTCGGCCGTGGTGGCGTCGAGCGCCTCGATGTCCGCGGTGACGCCGAAGGCGGCCCAGACGGCCTCGATGTCGGCGCGCAGGGTCGTCTCGTCGCAGGCGATGGAGACGAGGTCGGCATCGACCTGGAAGAGGTTGACGCCACCCTCGCGGGCTGCGGCCACGACCTCGGCGGCCCGGCCGGGAACGCGCGTGGTGAGGGTGTCGAAGTACGAGCCGTGCACGACCTCGACCCCGCCGGCCGTCAGGCCCGCGGCCAGCAGGTTGGCGTAGCGGTGGGTGCGGCGGGCGATCGTCCGCAGGCCGTCCGGGCCGTGGTAGACGGCGTACATGCCGGCCATGACGGCGAGCAGCACCTGCGCGGTGCAGATGTTGCTGGTGGCCTTCTCGCGGCGGATGTGCTGCTCTCGGGTCTGGAGGGCCAGGCGGTAGGCCTTGTTGCCGTCCGCGTCCACGGAGACGCCGACGAGGCGGCCGGGCAGCGAGCGGGCGTGCTTGGCCTGGACGGCCATGTAGCCGGCGTGCGGTCCGCCGAAGCCCATCGGGACGCCGAAGCGCTGGGTGGTGCCGACGGCGATGTCCGCGCCCAGCTCGCCCGGGGAGGTCAGCAGGGTCAGGGCGAGCAGGTCGGCGGAGACGGCGACGATCGCGCCGAGTCCGTGGGCCTGGTCGATGACCGGCTTGATGTCCCGCACGGCACCGGAGGCGCCCGGGTACTGGACCAGTACGCCGTAGACACCGCGCTCGGCGACCTCGGCCGGGATGCCCCCGGACAGGTCGGCGACGACGACCTCGATGCCGATCGGCTCGGCGCGGGTCTCGATCACGGCGATGGTCTGCGGCAGCGCGTCGGCGTCGACGAGGAAGACGTTGCCCTTGGCCTTGCCCACGCGGCGGGCCAGGGTCATGGCCTCGGCGGCCGCGGTGCCCTCGTCGAGCAGGGAGGCACCGGAGGTCGGCAGGCCGGTCAGCTCGGCGACGACGGTCTGGAAGTTCAGCAGGGCTTCGAGGCGGCCCTGGGAGATCTCCGGCTGGTACGGCGTGTACGCCGTGTACCAGGCCGGGTTCTCCATGACGTTGCGCAGGATCACCGGCGGCGTGAAGGTGCCGTAGTAACCCAGGCCGATCATGGAGGAGAGGACCTGGTTGCGGTCGGCGAGCTGACGCAGCTCGGCGAGTACCTCGGCCTCGGTCCGCGCCTCGGGCAGGTTCAGCGCGGCGGTGGTCTTGATCACATCCGGTACCGCGGCGGCGGTGAGTTCGTCCAGGGAGCCGTAGCCCACCTGGGCGAGCATCTTCGCCTGCGCCTCGGCATCCGGGCCGATGTGGCGCTGCTCGAAGGGGATGCCTCGCTCCAGCTGGGAGAGCGGAATGCGGTTGGCGGTCATGTACGGAGGCCTCCTGGTCGTACGACCTGCGAGGGGTGCCTCGGCGCGGGCACCCGGACGGCCTCCCCCTCTGTCATCTCAACCTGAGAGTTTCACCGGGCCGCTCGAGGATCGCTCGTGAGGTCCGGCTTTCACCGTCGGTGAGGAGAGGGACCGGCACTGCGCGCCCGGTACCTGCCCCTGCTTTCCAGAGTGGCCTCACCTCGTGCGGTACGTATGCCTGAGAGATTCCGGGGAGGATTTGCTCCTTCGGCGCCTCCGTCGAGCTCACTCGGAGGACTCTCCCGCACAGGGTCAACAGCCGTCACCCAGCCTACCAGCGAGGATCTGGGCACTCCCTCGAGTGGCCCCCTCTCCGGAAATGCACTTTTGTAGTCATTACGGAGGAGTTGCGACCAAATGGAGGGACCGGACCGTGCAGACCGACATCGATCCGCGCAGCCTGATCGGCCGCAAGGCGTTCGACCGCAATGGCACCAAGATCGGCACCGTGGACGAGGTCTACCTCGACGATGCCACGGGCGTCCCGGAATGGGCAGCCGTACGGACGGGCCTGTTCAGCCGGGACGCCTTCGTCCCGCTGGAGCCCAGCGAGGTGGTGGGCGACACCCTGCGCGTGCCCTTCGAACGCTCCCTGATCAAGGACGCCCCCGACTTCGGCGTCGGCCGCCACCTCTCCCCCGAACAGGAGCTGCAGCTCTACCACCACTACGGCCTGGACCTGGCCCTGCCCAGCGAGTTCCGCCGCGACTTCGGCCACACCCCGTCCGACGAAACCTGACCGGCCTGGCCTGGCCTTGCCTGACCCGCCTGCCCTGACCGGCCCGCCCCGCCCCGGCCGGCCCTCAGGCGTGCTCCGGGGTCGTGGCCCCCGCGGCCGGGGCCCCGACCAGCGGCATCGGATCGGACGGCTCCAGCTCGGGGTCGTCGACCAGGAACGTCCGCACCCGGCCCGGCTCCGAACCGGGCTGCTCGAACCGTACGGTCACCCGCCCGACCCCGCTGCCCTGGACCCACCCGGGCCCGTGCAACGCGTGCCGCACATCACTCCCGGCCGACCAGCGCCGCTCGGCCGCCAACCCGGACGGCCCGGCCCCGCCGCCTTCCGGGTCCTTCCCCGGGTCCGGGACCGGGACCAGGACCGGGACCGCGGCCCGTCCGGGGGTGGGGGCGGCCGTCTCCCCTCCCGGTTCCCCACCGGACGGCGCAGCCCCATCCGCCCCGGCTTCCCCGTCCGTCCCTACGTTCTCGCCCACCCCGTCCGGCCCAGTGGACCCGGCGGACCCACCGCGCCCGCCTTCCCCACCCTCCCCGCCCTCCCCGCCTCCGCCGTCCTCTCCGTCCCCCCGGGCGGCCGCAGCCGCCACCGCGAAGGCGAAGAGGTCCTCCTGCGTGTAGTCCGCGAGCCCGGTCACGCCGACCCCCAGCAGCCGCACCCCGCCCGTGGTGTCCACGGACTCCAGCAGCCGGGCCGCCGCCTCCCGCACGACCGTGGGGTCGTCCGTGGGCCCCCGCAGGGTCTCGGAACGGGTCAGCGTGGAGAAGTCGTAGCGCCGCACCTTGAGCACGATGGTCCGCCCCGAATGCCCCGAGCCCCGCAGCCGCTCCACGCACCGGTCGGCGAGCCGCTGCACCTCGGTGCGGATCCGCACCCGGTCGTGCAGGTCCACGTCGAAGGTGTCCTCCACCGACACGGACTTCGCGTCCCGCTCGGCGACCACCGGCCGCTCGTCCAGCCCCAGCGCCATCCGGTACAGCCCCACCCCGTGCGAGCGCCCCACCATCCGGACCAGTTCGTCCTCACCGGCCTCGGCCAGCTCCCCCACGGTGGTGATCCCGGCCCGCCGCAGGTGCTCCCCGGTGGCCGGCCCCACCCCGGGCAGGGTCCGCACCGACATCGGTGCGAGGTGCTCCCGCTCCGTGCCGACCTCGACCAGCAGCAGCCCGGCCGGCTTGGCCTCCTCCGAGGCCACCTTGGCCAGCATCTTCGACCCCGCCAGCCCCACCGAGCCGCTGAGCCCGGTCGCGGCGGTGATGTCGGCCCGCAGCCGCTCGCCCGTGGCCCGCGCGGTCTCCGCGTCGAAGGCCACGCCGCCCGCCTCCAGGTCCACGAAGGCCTCGTCCAGGCTGAGCGGCTCGACCAGCGGAGACAGCTCCCGCAGGAGGCCCATGACGGTGTCGCTGACCTCGCGGTACAGGCTGAAGCGCGGAATCAGGCACGCGCCGTTCGGGCAGAGCCGCCGCGCCTGGGCCATCGGCATCGCCGAATGCACCCCGAACCGCCTGGCCTCGTACGAGGCGGTGGCCACGACCCCGCGCGGCCCGAGCCCGCCGACGATGACGGCCTTGCCGAGCAGACTCGGCTTCGACGCCTGCTCCACGGAGGCGTAGAAGGCGTCCATGTCCAGGTGCAGGATGGTCGGCGCGGCTCTCACAGCACCGATGCTGCCCTACGCCACTGACAATCGGCCCGAAGCCGCCCGTGCCGCCGGCCGTCGATGCGGTCAGCGGCCTCGGCGTCAGCGGCTTCGGCGCCCGGCGTTCCTCAGACGGCCCGGTTCCGCCGAGCGGCCAGCTCATCGGCCGGGTTGTGCCCGACCACCGTCTCGCCCGTGTCCACGCGCTCCCCGTGCAGCTGCGACAGCGCGTTCTCGACATCGCGCCAGACCACGCCCACGGCGATCCCGAAGACTCCCTGACCGCCCTGGAGCAGGCTGACGACCTGGTCCGGCGAGGTGCACTCGTAGACGGTGGCGCCGTCGCTCATCAGCGTCATGCGCTCCAGGTCCGAGAAACCCCGGTCGCGCAGGTGCTGCACGGCGGTGCGGATGTTCTGGAGCGCCACCCCGGTGTCCAGGAAGCGCTTGACGATCTTGAGGACGACCACGTCCCGGAAGCTGTACAGGCGCTGCGTGCCCGACCCGTACGCGGGACGCACGGTGGGCTCCACCAGCCCGGTCCGCGCCCAGTAGTCGAGCTGCCGGTACGTGATGCCGGCCGCGGCGCATGCCGTCGGCCCGCGGTACCCGACCTGCTCCGGTGCCGACTCGCCACCCTGGGGACCCACCGGCCCCAGGGAAGCGACCGGCGCGGGCTCCGGCTGACGGCGCGCGGAGTTCACCGCACCACCGTGCAGCGGGTACGGCCCACCGTCACTCCGTGCGGGGATGCCCCCGGTCATACCGTCGCCCGTGACTCTCACGCCGACCCTCCGTCCTTGACCTGCCATCTCGAAGGTAGGCAGTCACCAGGGGTGCGTCAACGATCGCCACACTCGGCACGCCGAGTGATAATCACCCTGAGAGTGGTTTCCCGTACCCCATTGCGGGGAAAGGCTACTCGAATGGGCTGAAATTTCAGGGAGGACGGCGCGACCCGCGCCTCACTGCGGGCCGGTGCCGAAGTCCTCCGGAGAGATCTGGTCGAGGAACTCGCGGAACTTCTCCACCTCGTCCTCCTGCTCGTCCGGGATCGCGATTCCGGCGTCGTCGAGGACACCGTCGCTGCCGTAGATCGGCGTCCCGGTGCGCAGTGCGAGGGCTATGGCGTCGGAGGGCCGCGCGCTCACCTCGACTCCACTGGCGAAGACGAGCTCCGCGTAGAAGACGCCCTCCCGCAGATCCGTGATCCGGACCTCGGTCAGCTCCTCGCCGACCGCCTCCAGCACGTCCTTGAAAAGGTCGTGCGTCAGCGGGCGGGCAGGAGCCATGCCCTGCTGCGCGAAGGCAATGGCGGTCGCCTCCCCTGGTCCGATCCAGATGGGGAGGTACCGGTCGCCTCCCACTTCACGCAGGAGCACGATCGGTTGGTTCGAGGGCATTTCCACCCGGACACCCACAACGTCGAGCTCGTTCACACAGCAACCCTAGGACCTGCTCGGCAGGTTTGGGTAGTCGGGCTGCCTTAAGGCTCCCCCGGAACCCGCCGGGAAGGGTCCCCGGCTCAGTGCAGACGCACCCCGAGAGCCGTCTGCACGAGAGCCTCGTGCAGACGTACGGAGAGCCCCGCGAGCTCCTTGAGGGTGGCCTCCGCATGCGCCCTGGTCTGCGGATTGCGGTGCCGGCGCAGCGGCGAGACGACCTGCTCCACCAGACCGGCCTCCCGGTCGGCGGCTGCCTTCATCGCGCGCAGGTGACGCGGCTCCAGGCCGAACCGTCCGAGATCGGCCACCAGACGGGCCACAGTGACCGCCTCGGCGTCGAACCCGCCACCGGGCGCCTCCGCGATCAGCCCGTACGACTCCCACTCGACGAGCTGTACCTCGTCCACCTCGGCGGCGGCGATCAGCTCGGCGCGCCCCACCCGGGCCACGGTCGGCCGCTCCCGGCCCACCTCGCCGTAAAGGGCGACGGGGCTGGCGGGATCGACGGACTCCCCGTTCGCCGTGGGGGCCGGGATGCGGATCTGCTCGCCCCGCGCGAGCGCGTCGAGCTGCTCGCGGATGACCTTCAACGGAAGGTAGTGGTCGCGCTGGAGCCGCAGGATGTGGGCGAGGCGCTCCACGTCGTCGGTGCTGAACTTGCGGTATCCGGAAGGTGTGCGTCGGGGCTCGACGAGCCCTTCCGCCTCCAGGAAGCGGATCTTCGAGATCGTGACTTCGGGGAACTCGTCACGCAGCACCGTGAGCACCGTTCCGATGCTCACCAGCCGTCCGCCCGAGGCGGCGGTGCCGGCGGTGCCGCTCTTGGCGGCACCGCCTGCCGGGATACGCAGCATGGGACCTTCCCTTGAAGGGTCAGTGCCCCCGCAGGCTCGCGTAGAAGACCAGCCGGTACTTGCCGATCTGCACCTCGTCGCCGTTGTGGAGGGAGACGGAGTCGATCGGTTCACGGTTCACGTACGTGCCGTTGAGGCTGCCGACGTCGGCGACGGTGAAACCTCCGTCGTGGCTCCTGCGGAACTCGACATGGCGCCGGGAGACGGTGACGTCGTCCAGGAAGATGTCGCTCTGCGGGTGCCGGCCGGCCGTCGTCAGCTCACCGTCCAAGAGGAACCGGCTGCCGGAGTTCGGACCGCGCCGCACGATCAGCAGAGCGGAACCCGGCGGCAGCGCCTCCACCGCGGCCTGGGCCTCGGGGGACAGCGAGGACGACACGTGCGTCTGTCCCGACACCTCGGCCTCGTAGGCCTCCAGGCCCGAGATCGAGATGGTGGACGTGGTCTCCGAGGCACGCTCCGGCGTCAGACCCGCCCGCAGCGGCGCCCCGCAGTTGGAGCAGAACCGGCTCGCCGCATCGCTGCGGTGCCCGCACCTGCTGCAAATCTGCTCGGCCGACATGGACGGCTCCTCGCGCCGCGGCTGCCCCGCGGAGGCATTGGTGGCATACGGGTCGGAGGTAAACCCTCCACCCGTACTTGAGGTTGATGGTTCACCGAAACCTATGCGTCCGGTACCGGCAGGGTCAACAGTCGACGCGCCCTGCGCGCCCGAAATGTCGCCCGTGCCGGCAACCTCGTCCCGGAAGAGCGGCCGGTCGCCCTGCCCTTCCACGTCTCCATGCCCCGCGCGGTGCCTGGCCGCACCACTTTCCTCGCGGTTCTTCTTGCCGAACAACTTCTCAAACAACTTCACGGGCGATTCCCCTTGACCGAAACAGACCCGCCCGTGGGGCAGGACGAACTCCGAATGCAACACCTGCCGACCCGGACATACTCACAACGTCCGTAACCATCAGACAGTTTCCACCACGTACCGCGACTTCGGTGCGCCGACCCCCCGCAGGCATTCGCCCGCGTGAGCCGGTCTCCCGATCGTCCCCCATCACGACGATGACGACCGAGCGTAGTCAGGCTGCTTCGCAGCCCGCAAGGCATCCACAACGATCTTCGCCGGACGTGTGACGGTGACGACCGCCTGCTCCTTCTCCAGCGACTGGACGACACCACCGGGAATGTTGAGCGCCGGCTCCAGGTCCTGCGGCTTCCCGATGACCTTGAACTCATAAGGCTGTGTGATCTTCTTACCGTCGATCGCGACCCCGTTCCCCTCGTCCGAGAAGTACGAGTCCGCCACGATCCGCACCCCATTGATCTGGATCGCCTCGGCACCGGCGGCCCGCAGCTCCTGCAGCGTGTCCAGCAGCTTGTCCGAGAGCACCTGGCCCTTGGGGTCCGTGATCTTCAGCACGATCCCCGGCCCCTGCGCGGCCACCGTACCGGCCAGGATCCCGAGTTGGCGCTCCTTCTCCACGGTCTGCTTCCGGGCCTCCTCGGCCTGGTTGGAGCTGCTCTCCAGCTCCCTGCGCTGCTCGTCGAGCTTCTGCTTCTCGTCCTCCAGCCGCTTGGTCCGCCCGTCCAGCTCGTCGAGGATCCGTACGAGGTCCTCCTGCCGGGCGCCGCGCAGCGCACTGGAGTCGCTGTTCGACCGCACCTGAATCGCCAGCCCCAGCCCCAGGACGAACAGCAGCACCGCGACGATCAGTTGGGCACGGCTCACCCGGGGCGGCCACAGACCGGCCGCCAGCCGCTGCCGGCCGGTCTGCCCGGGCTCGGCCCGCCCGGGTCCGGGCTGCTCGGACGCGCTCCACGCGGGTCCGGGCTCCTCGTACGCGGACACGGGCTCCGACGCGGACGCGGACACGGACTCCGACTGGGACGTGGACTCGGCCTGGGGCCCGGGAACAGGCCCGGGCACGGGCTCGCCGGACCCGGCCGGCCGCTCCGGCGGCAGCTGCTCCGAGGGCCTCGGCTCCTCGGGCGGGTTGTCGTTCGCACTCATCGGCCTCACGCCCGGAACACGTGCCGGCGGATGGCCGCGGCGTTGGAGAAGATTCGGATGCCCAGGACGACGACCACACCCGTGGACAGCTGCGAGCCGACCCCCAGCTTGTCGCCGAGGAAGACGATCAGCGCCGCCACGACCACGTTCGACAGGAACGACACCACGAAGACCTTGTCCACGAAGATGCCGTCCAGCATCGCGCGCAGGCCTCCGAACACCGCGTCCAGCGCCGCCACCACGGCGATCGGCAGATAAGGCTCCATCACGGCCGGCACTTCGGGGCGGACGAGAAGTCCGACCACCACTCCGACCACGAGGCCCAGTACCGCGATCACGATGCACCCTTCTGCTGCTCTTCTGCTGTAGCCGTACGTACGGTCAGGCTCGACGCGGCCGGAAGCCGAACCTCGGCCTCGGACGACAAGGTGTAGCGGATCCCGTAGTTCTCCTGCAGCACGTGCAGGTACTGGCCGTCCGCGGAGTCCTGGAACACGGTCCCGAGACGCTTCTTGTCGCCGATCGCCAGCACTTCGTACGGCGGCACCAGCGGCCTGTTGTCGACCAGTATCGCGTCACCCGCGGCCCTGATCGCCGAGAGCGACGTCAGCCGCTGCCCGTTGATCGAGATCGCTTCCGCCCCGGACTGCCACAGCCCGTTGACGATCTTCTGCATATCGCGGTCGCGCAGTCGCCCGGTGTCCGAGAAACCGGCGCTCTCGCGCGGCTTCGAGCCGTTCCCGGTCGTCGAGCCCTTCGCGTCGTCCACGGTCAGCTTGATCCCGGGCCCGTGCACCTCGGTGGCCCCGGACAGCAGCGCAACGAGCTGGCCCTGCTCGCCGCCGTGCTGCTTGAGCGCCTCGCGCTGACGGCCGGCGACGGAGTCCCGCAGCCGCTCGATGTCCCGCTCCAGGCCGTCCGCGTGCGCGTCGGCCCGCTCGACCCGGTCGATCAGCTCCTGACGCTCCTTGGCCAGCACCGGCGCCGTGGCCCGCGCCTGAGCGGCCCCGAGGGTGACGACCATGGCGGCGAGCACGAGCCCCGCGGCGAGACCCAGTTTGGCCTTCAGGGTGCGCGGCAGGCCGGACGTGCCCTCGGACTCGCGCCGGGCCGAGGCCTCGGCGTAGCCCTCGTCGAGGGAGTGGTCCATCACGTGCGTCAGCAGCGACATGGAAGCGTCCGGCCGCGCCCGGGGAGTCCCCCGGACGGAGTCGGGGGGAGGCAGAGGACTCCGGTTGTGGGGCGGCTGCGACATGCCGCACATCGTCGCATGTCGCCGCCGCTCACACCGAATGCGAAAGTCCGGCGGACCCGGCGGGACCTTCGCCCCACCCGCCCCGCCGGACTTACGTCCCTACGCCGCTACGTCACTGCGTCGCTGCGTACCGGCCGCTCAGTGACCGGCGCCGTCCACCACCGCTGCCCAGTCGTCCAGTAGCGCCTGCGCGGACGCATCGTCGGGGCCTTCGGCCCACAGGTGCGTGACCGCTTCGGCCGGGTCCGGGAGCACCAGCGCCCACCGCCCGTCGGTCTCCACGACCCGCACTCCGTCGGTGGTGTCCACCTGCCGCTCCCCGGCCGCCTCCACGACCCGCCGCATGACGAGCCCCTTCACCGCCCACGGGGTCGGCACGTCCCGCTTGAGCACGTGCGCCCGCGGAATCCGGGCGTCGATCTGGCTCAGCGTGAGCTGCGTCCGCGCCACCAGCCCGATCAGCTGCACGAAGGCGGCCGAACCGTCGAAGACGCTGCTGAACTCCGGGACGATGAAACCGCCCCGGCCGTCGCCGCCGAAGATGGTGTTCTCCGCGCGGCCCACCCTGGTCAGGTCGTCGGGCGAGGTCGTCGTCCACTCCACCTGCGTGCCGTGGTACGCCGCCACCTGCTCGGCGATCCGGGTCGTGGTCACCGGCAGCGCCACCTTGCCGCTGCGCTTCTCGGCGGCCACCAGATCGAGCATCACCAGCAGCGCCCGGTCGTCCTCGATGATCCGCCCGCGCTCGTCGACGAGGGAGATCCGCTCGCCCACCGGGTCGAAGCGCACCCCGAAGGCGGCCCGCGACGAGGCCACGATCTCCCCGAGCCGCACCAGTCCGGCCCGCCGGGATTCGGCCGTTTCCGTCGGCCGGGACTCGTCGAGCCCCGGATTGACGGTCAGGGCGTCCACCCCGAGCCGGCCCAGCAGGCTCGGCAGCACGAGCCCGGCACTGCCGTTGGAGGCGTCCACGACCACCTTGAGCCCGGAGTCCGCGACCCCGGTGGTGTCCACCCGCCGCAGCAGCGAGCCGGTGTAGGCGTCGAAGACGCTGCCCGGGAACTGCAGGTCGCCGATCTCGCCGGGGAACGCCCGCCGGTACTCCTGGCGCGCGTAGACCCGGTCCAGCTTGCGCTGCTGCTGGAGGGAGAGGTCCGCTCCCCGCTCGTCGAGGAACATGATGTCGACCGAGTCCGGCACTCCCGGCGAGGTCCGCAGCACGATCCCGCCCGCGGTACCGCGGGCGGTCTGCTGCCGCGCCACGGGCAGCGGTACGTTCTCCAGGTCCCGGACGTTGATGGCGCTGGCCTGCAGCGCCGAGATCACGGCCCGCTTGAGCGCCCTCGCGCCCCTGGAGTGGTCACGGGCCGTGGTGACCGTGGCCCCCTTCTTCAGGGTCGTCGCATAGGCCCCGGCGAGCCGGACCACCAGCTCGGGGGTGATCTCCACGTTCAGGATCCCGCTGACCCCGCGGGCGCCGAACAGATGTGCCTGCCCCCGGGACTCCCAGATCACCGACGTGTTGACGAAGGCACCGGCCTCGATCGTCTTGAAGGGGTAGACGCGCACGTTCCCCTGGATGATCGATTCCTCGCCGACGAGGCACTCGTCGCCGATGACGGCCCCGTCCTCGATCCGGGCGGCCCGCATGATGTCGGTGTTCTTGCCGATGACGCAGCCGCGGAGATTGCTGTGCGGCCCGATGTACACGTTGTCGTGCACGACGGCCCTGTGCAGGAACGCGCCGCTCTTGACCACGACGTTCGACCCGATCACGGTGTGCTCACGGATCTCCACGCCGGCCTCGACCTTGGCGTAGTCCCCGATGTACAGCGGCCCGCGCAGCACCGCGTCCGGGCTCACCTCGGCCCCTTCGGCGATCCACACCCCGGGCGAGATCTCGAAGCCGTCCATGTCGACCTGGACCTTGCCCTCGAGGACGTCGGCCTGGGCCTTGACGTAGCTCTCGTGGGTGCCGACGTCCTCCCAGTAGCCCTCGGCGACGTAGCCGTAGATGGGCCGCCCTTCCTTCATCAGCTGGGGGAAGACGTCACCGGACCAGTCCACCGAGACGTCCGGGTCGACGTAGTCGAAGATCTCCGGCTCCATGACGTAGATGCCGGTGTTGATGGTGTCCGAGAACACCTGTCCCCAGGTGGGCTTCTCCAGGAAGCGCTCCACCTGGCCTTCCTCGTCCACGATGGTGATGCCGAACTCCAGCGGGTTCGGCACCCGGGTCAGGCACACCGTGACGAGCCCGCCCTTCTCCTTGTGGAAACGGATGAGGTCGGTGAGATCGAAGTCGGTGAGCGCGTCGCCGGAGATGACGAGGAAGGTGTCGTCCTTCAAAGCCTCCTCGGCGTTCTTCACGCTGCCGGCAGTCCCGAGTGGCTTCTCCTCGTTGGCATAGGTGAGCTCCATTCCGAGCTCCTCGCCGTCACCGAAATAGTTCCTGACGAGCGAGGCGAGGAACTGTACGGTGACCACGGTCTCGCTGAGCCCGTGCCGCTTGAGCAGCCGGAGCACGTGCTCCATGATCGGCCGGTTGGCCACCGGCAGGAGCGGCTTCGGCATGCTTGAGGTCATGGGGCGAAGCCGAGTGCCTTCGCCACCAGCCATCACGACGGCCTTCATGTCGGAAGAGTCCTCCTTGAGAGACGGCGTAAACGCCGACCTCACCCGTCCCCGACGGTGACTGCACAACTCCTCCGCGTCAGTCAGGCGCCGAGCGAGCTCAATCGGCCGTGGCGTCCGCCTTCACCAGCCGGCGGACTTGAACCACGTATAGGACTCCTGCCCACCAATAGAGGGTTGTACCCCATCCGGCGAACGCCCATCCGAAAACTGACCCCGTCCAGGCCAACCAGCCCGACCAGGTACTCACCAGAAGGAACGGGAAGGCGTACATCAGGTTGAAGGTCGCGGCCTTGCCGAGGAAGTTGACCTGCGGCGGCGGATAGCCGTGCCGGCGCAGGATCCAGACCATGACCAGCAGCATCAGCTCACGCGCGAGCAGCGCCCCCGTGAGCCAGAGCGGCAGAATCCCGCGGTACGTGAGACCGAACAGCGTGGACAGGATGTAGAGCCGGTCTGCGGCCGGATCCAGCAGCCGTCCGAGGCTGCTGATCTGATTCCAGCGCCGCGCCAGCTTCCCGTCGAGGTAGTCACTGACCCCACTGAGCATGAGGACGGCAAGAGCCCAGCCGTCGTGCTCGGCCAGGATCAGCCACAGGAACAGGGGTACGCCGGCCAGGCGCGCCATGCTCAGGATGTTCGGAATGGTGAAAATTCGGTCAGTCTGAACCCGAGTCTCCTGGACCTCCACCCGGGGGCCTCCACTGTGACTGTAGAAATGGTTGAACGATGCCCCCTGACCCTACAGGAGCCGGTACGCCGACCCACCTGCCGGTAAACGCAGAAAAGCCCCGCACCGAACCCATAAGGGCTGGTGCGGGGCTTCCCCACAATAATTGTTCGGCGGCGTCCTACTCTCCCACAGGGTCCCCCCTGCAGTACCATCGGCGCTGAAAGGCTTAGCTTCCGGGTTCGGAATGTAAACCGGGCGTTTCCCTAACGCTATGACCACCGAAACACTATGAAGTTAACCAACCGGATATGACACAGTTCGTTACTTCAGAACTAACACAGTGGACGCGAGCAACTGAGGACAAGCCCTCGGCCTATTAGTACCAGTCAGCTCCACCCGTTACCGGGCTTCCACATCTGGCCTATCAACCCAGTCGTCTACTGGGAGCCTTACCCTCTCAAGGAGGTGGGAATACTCATCTTGAAGCAGGCTTCCCGCTTAGATGCTTTCAGCGGTTATCCCTCCCGAACGTAGCCAACCAGCCATGCCCTTGGCAGGACAACTGGCACACCAGAGGTTCGTCCGTCCCGGTCCTCTCGTACTAGGGACAGCCCTTCTCAATATTCCTACGCGCACAGCGGATAGGGACCGAACTGTCTCACGACGTTCTAAACCCAGCTCGCGTACCGCTTTAATGGGCGAACAGCCCAACCCTTGGGACCGACTCCAGCCCCAGGATGCGACGAGCCGACATCGAGGTGCCAAACCATCCCGTCGATATGGACTCTTGGGGAAGATCAGCCTGTTATCCCCGGGGTACCTTTTATCCGTTGAGCGACGGCGCTTCCACAAGCCACCGCCGGATCACTAGTCCCGACTTTCGTCCCTGCTCGACCCGTCGGTCTCACAGTCAAGCTCCCTTGTGCACTTACACTCAACACCTGATTGCCAACCAGGCTGAGGGAACCTTTGGGCGCCTCCGTTACTTTTTGGGAGGCAACCGCCCCAGTTAAACTACCCATCAGACACTGTCCCTGATCCGGATCACGGACCGAGGTTAGACATCCAGCACGACCAGAGTGGTATTTCAACGACGACTCCACCCCAACTGGCGTTGGGGTTTCAAAGTCTCCCACCTATCCTACACAAGCCGAACCGAACACCAATATCAAACTATAGTAAAGGTCCCGGGGTCTTTCCGTCCTGCTGCGCGAAACGAGCATCTTTACTCGTAGTGCAATTTCACCGGGCCTATGGTTGAGACAGTCGAGAAGTCGTTACGCCATTCGTGCAGGTCGGAACTTACCCGACAAGGAATTTCGCTACCTTAGGATGGTTATAGTTACCACCGCCGTTTACTGGCGCTTAAGTTCTCAGCTTCGCCACACCGAAATGTGACTAACCGGTCCCCTTAACGTTCCAGCACCGGGCAGGCGTCAGTCCGTATACATCGCCTTACGGCTTCGCACGGACCTGTGTTTTTAGTAAACAGTCGCTTCTCGCTGGTCTCTGCGGCCACCCCCAGCTCGCGGAGTAAATCCGATCACCAGTGATGGCCCCCTTCTCCCGAAGTTACGGGGGCATTTTGCCGAGTTCCTTAACCATAGTTCACCCGAACGCCTCGGTATTCTCTACCTGACCACCTGAGTCGGTTTAGGGTACGGGCCGCCATGAAACTCGCTAGAGGCTTTTCTCGACAGCATAGGATCATCCACTTCACCACAATCGGCTCGGCATCAGGTCTCAGCCTTATATGAGGGACGGATTTGCCTACCCCTCGGCCTACACCCTTACCCCGGGACTACCACCGCCCGGGCTGGACTACCTTCCTGCGTCACCCCATCGCTTACCTACTACAAGTCTGGTCCGCCGGCTCCACCACTTTCCTTTCCCCGAAGGGTCCGGAACGGCTTCACGGGCTTAGCATCGCCTGATTCGATATTGGGCGTTTCAAAGCGGGTACCGGAATATCAACCGGTTGTCCATCGACTACGCCTGTCGGCCTCGCCTTAGGTCCCGACTTACCCTGGGCAGATCAGCTTGACCCAGGAACCCTTAGTCAATCGGCGCACACGTTTCTCACGTGTGTATCGCTACTCATGCCTGCATTCTCACTCGTGAACCGTCCACAACTAGCTTCCGCTGCTGCTTCACCCGGCACACGACGCTCCCCTACCCATCACAGCGGGCGTTGGCCCTATAGCTGCAATGACACGACTTCGGCGGTACGCTTGAGCCCCGCTACATTGTCGGCGCGGAATCACTTGACCAGTGAGCTATTACGCACTCTTTCAAGGGTGGCTGCTTCTAAGCCAACCTCCTGGTTGTCTCTGCGACTCCACATCCTTTCCCACTTAGCGTACGCTTAGGGGCCTTAGTCGATGCTCTGGGCTGTTTCCCTCTCGACCATGGAGCTTATCCCCCACAGTCTCACTGCCACGCTCTCACTTACCGGCATTCGGAGTTTGGCTAAGGTCAGTAACCCGGTAGGGCCCATCGCCTATCCAGTGCTCTACCTCCGGCAAGAAACACGTGACGCTGCACCTAAATGCATTTCGGGGAGAACCAGCTATCACGGAGTTTGATTGGCCTTTCACCCCTAACCACAGGTCATCCCCCAGGTTTTCAACCCTGGTGGGTTCGGTCCTCCACGAAGTCTTACCTCCGCTTCAACCTGCCCATGGCTAGATCACTCCGCTTCGGGTCTAGAGCGTGCAACTCAATCGCCCTATTCGGACTCGCTTTCGCTACGGCTTCCCCACACGGGTTAACCTCGCTACACACCGCTAACTCGCAGGCTCATTCTTCAAAAGGCACGCAGTCACGACGCATTGAGTAAACTCAATGCGCGACGCTCCCACGGCTTGTAGGCACACGGTTTCAGGTACTATTTCACTCCGCTCCCGCGGTACTTTTCACCATTCCCTCACGGTACTATCCGCTATCGGTCACCAGGGAATATTTAGGCTTAGCGGGTGGTCCCGCCAGATTCACACGGGATTTCTCGGGCCCCGTGCTACTTGGGAGATTCTTAAGCAAGCCGCTGATGTTTCGTCTACGGGGGTCTTACCCTCTACGCCGGACCTTTCGCATGTCCTTCGACTACATCAACGGTTTCTGACTCGCCGACCGGCCGGCAGACCGATCAAAAGAATTCCCACAACCCCGCATGCGCAACCCCTGCCGGGTATCACACGCATACGGTTTGGCCTCATCCGGTTTCGCTCGCCACTACTCCCGGAATCACGGTTGTTTTCTCTTCCTGCGGGTACTGAGATGTTTCACTTCCCCGCGTTCCCTCCACACTGCCTATGTGTTCAGCAGTGGGTGACAGCCCATGACGACTGCCGGGTTTCCCCATTCGGACACCCCCGGATCAAAGCTCAGTTGGCAGCTCCCCGGGGCCTATCGCGGCCTCTCACGTCCTTCATCGGTTCCTGGTGCCAAGGCATCCACCGTGCGCCCTTAAAAACTTGGCCTACAGATGCTCGCGTCCACTGTGTAGTTCTCAAGCAACGACCAGCCACCCATCACCCCCATCCGAAGATGAAGTTCACTGGGGCCGGCATCGCAGAAGGCATGACCTCACGGCCGTACCCTCAGATACCCAACAACGTGCCAAGCACGATCCCCCATCAGTGAGTCACTTTCCACGCCGAAGCAGTACTCGTGATCCATCAAGGAAACCGTGCCAACTAATCAACGTTCCACCCATGAGCTGACCGTGCAGAACATTTGTCTGCAATCGGTACTGTGCTCCTTAGAAAGGAGGTGATCCAGCCGCACCTTCCGGTACGGCTACCTTGTTACGACTTCGTCCCAATCGCCAGTCCCACCTTCGACAGCTCCCTCCCTTACGGGTTGGGCCACCGGCTTCGGGTGTTACCGACTTTCGTGACGTGACGGGCGGTGTGTACAAGGCCCGGGAACGTATTCACCGCAGCAATGCTGATCTGCGATTACTAGCAACTCCGACTTCATGGGGTCGAGTTGCAGACCCCAATCCGAACTGAGACCGGCTTTTTGAGATTCGCTCCACCTCACGGTATCGCAGCTCATTGTACCGGCCATTGTAGCACGTGTGCAGCCCAAGACATAAGGGGCATGATGACTTGACGTCGTCCCCACCTTCCTCCGAGTTGACCCCGGCGGTCTCCTGTGAGTCCCCATCACCCCGAAGGGCATGCTGGCAACACAGGACAAGGGTTGCGCTCGTTGCGGGACTTAACCCAACATCTCACGACACGAGCTGACGACAGCCATGCACCACCTGTATACCGACCACAAGGGGGGCACTATCTCTAATGCTTTCCGGTATATGTCAAGCCTTGGTAAGGTTCTTCGCGTTGCGTCGAATTAAGCCACATGCTCCGCTGCTTGTGCGGGCCCCCGTCAATTCCTTTGAGTTTTAGCCTTGCGGCCGTACTCCCCAGGCGGGGAACTTAATGCGTTAGCTGCGGCACCGACGACGTGGAATGTCGCCAACACCTAGTTCCCAACGTTTACGGCGTGGACTACCAGGGTATCTAATCCTGTTCGCTCCCCACGCTTTCGCTCCTCAGCGTCAGTAATGGCCCAGAGATCCGCCTTCGCCACCGGTGTTCCTCCTGATATCTGCGCATTTCACCGCTACACCAGGAATTCCGATCTCCCCTACCACACTCTAGCTAGCCCGTATCGAATGCAGACCCGAGGTTAAGCCTCGGGCTTTCACATCCGACGTGACAAGCCGCCTACGAGCTCTTTACGCCCAATAATTCCGGACAACGCTTGCGCCCTACGTATTACCGCGGCTGCTGGCACGTAGTTAGCCGGCGCTTCTTCTGCAGGTACCGTCACTTTCGCTTCTTCCCTGCTGAAAGAGGTTTACAACCCGAAGGCCGTCATCCCTCACGCGGCGTCGCTGCATCAGGCTTTCGCCCATTGTGCAATATTCCCCACTGCTGCCTCCCGTAGGAGTCTGGGCCGTGTCTCAGTCCCAGTGTGGCCGGTCGCCCTCTCAGGCCGGCTACCCGTCGTCGCCTTGGTGGGCCATTACCCCACCAACAAGCTGATAGGCCGCGGGCTCATCCTTCACCGCCGGAGCTTTTAACCCCCGCCCATGCAGGCAGGAGTGTTATCCGGTATTAGACCCCGTTTCCAGGGCTTGTCCCAGAGTGAAGGGCAGATTGCCCACGTGTTACTCACCCGTTCGCCACTAATCCACCCCGAAGGGCTTCATCGTTCGACTTGCATGTGTTAAGCACGCCGCCAGCGTTCGTCCTGAGCCAGGATCAAACTCTCCATGAATGTTTACCCGGCTGTGCTTAATTAAAAGCTGCCCGGTTGCACACGCACTTAGAGCGGGACAGTCATGTCGGAATAAGACCGACCGTCCACTGCGTCCTCGCTGTGTAATTGCCTGCAAGCATCACAGCCGAAGCCGCGACCTCACAGGTCTTTTTCAAAGGAACCTCATCCACCGAAATGGACGGGGTATCAACTTTTGGCGTTGATTTTTGGCACGCTGTTGAGTTCTCAAGGAACGGACGCTTCCTTTGTACTCACCCTCGCGGGTTTTCCTCCGGGCGCTTCCTTCGTTCTTGCGTTTCCGACTCTATCAGAGTCAGTCTCGCTTGTTTTCCGCCTTCCGGTTCTTCGCTATTCGCGTTTTCCCTTTCCGGCGAGTCCGACTCTATCAGTCCTTTTCCGTCTCCCTGACCACTCACCGCTTTGCCGAATGGGCATGCGAAAAGGAGTCGAGTATCAAGATCAGTAAAGAAGAGGAGGATGCCCGTCCATCAGCAGTTCGCGAGATGTTCACACGAAGCTTCTTGGCGGGAGTCACGACAGTACAGGCCTACCGGGGCCCAAGCAAATCGATTCAGGCGTATGGTCTAGTCCACCGGTCTAGTCCACTAGTCTCCGTGCCGAAGGACCAGTCCGGATCGGGACCAACACCGGGCGAACCCGAACATCTAGTGACTTATCCTTCTGAAGAGTACGCCGTTCGCGACAGGTAGTGACGGCGACACGAAGAAGCCCCACCCCTGGGAGGCCCCCATGACCAACGTGACGTCCCCACTCGCCGGGCGCGCCATCGGACTCGCGGCAGTGCCCGATCCGGTGTTCTCCGGCGCGATGGTGGGACCGGGCACCGCTATTGACCCTGTGCGTGAGCCCTCGGAGGCGGTGTCCCCCGTAGATGGTGTGATCGTCTCCCTGCACCCGCACGCGTACGTAGTAGTGGACAGTGAGGGCCACGGCGTCCTCACCCACCTCGGCATCGACACCGTCCAGCTCAATGGCGAGGGCTTCGAGCTGCTCGTCAACAAGGGTGACACCGTGATCCGCGGCCAGTCCGTCATTCGCTGGAACCCCGCCGCGGTCGAGGCCGCGGGCAAGTCCCCCGTCTGCCCCGTCGTGGCGTTGGAAGCGACTGCCGACTCCCTCAGCAATGTCGTCGAGACCGGAGACAAGAAGGTCGGAGACGTTCTCTTCGGCTGGCACTGACACCTCCGCCTGCTCGGGCGAACTGGACATCCAACGCGGCGGACGCATCCGCCGCTCAATCGGAGACGGGTGAAATGGAGACAACGCTGCGAGGCGTCGGCGTGAGCCACGGTGTGGCGATCGGCGAGGTTCGGCACATGGGTACGGCGGTTCTCGAGCCGCCGGCGAAGCAGATCACCGCGGACGAGGCGGAGCGTGAACAGGGGCGCGCCCGTCAGGCCGTGGAAGCTGTGTCGGCCGATCTGATCGCCCGGGGCCAGCTGGCCGGTGGCGAGGCTCAGCACGTGCTCGAGGCCCAGGCGATGATCGCCACGGACCCCGAGCTGATGGCTGACGTCGACCGGCGGATCGCCGTCGGGAGCACCGCCGAGCGCGGTGTGTACGACGCGTTCGCCGCCTACCGCGACCTGCTCGCCGGTGCGGGTGAGTACATGGCCGGCCGCGTGGCCGACCTGGACGACGTGCGCAACCGCATCGTCGCGCGCCTGCTCGGCGTGCCGATGCCGGGCGTCCCGGACAGCGACGAGCCGTACGTGCTGATCGCGCGGGACCTGGCTCCCGCCGACACCGCTCTGCTCGACCCGGCTCTGGTCCTCGGCTTCGTGACCGAGGAAGGCGGCCCGACCAGCCACAGCGCGATCCTCGCGCGGGCGCTGGGCGTGCCGGCCATCGTCGCGCTGCCGGGTGCCGGTGAGATCGCCGAGGGTACGGTCATCGCCGTCGACGGCAGCACCGGTGACCTTTTCGTGGAGCCGACCGCCGAGAAGCGGGCCGAGCTGCAGGCCGCGGCCGCCGAGCGCAAGGCCGCGCTCTCCGCGTCGTCCGGTCCGGGCGCCACGTCCGACGGGCACAAGGTGCCGCTGCTGGCCAACATCGGTGGTCCGGCGGACGTGCCGGCGGCCGTCGATGCCGGGGCCGAGGGTGTGGGCCTGTTCCGCACCGAGTTCCTCTTCCTGGACGACAGCAAGCACGCGCCGTCCGAGGAGAAGCAGATCGAGTCGTACCGCAAGGTCCTCGAAGCCTTCCCCGAGGGGCGTGTCGTCGTGCGCGTCCTGGACGCCGGCGCCGACAAGCCGCTGGACTTCCTGACCCCGGCCGACGAGCCGAACCCGGCTCTGGGTGTGCGTGGTCTGCGCTCGCTGCTCGACCACCCGGACGTGCTGCGCACGCAGCTCACCGCGCTGGCCAAGGCCGCCGAGGGGCTGCCGGTCTACCTCGAGGTCATGGCCCCGATGGTGGCCGACCGGACCGACGCCAAGGCGTTCGCGGACGCGTGCCGCGAGGCCGGTCTGCAGGCGAAGTTCGGCGCGATGGTGGAGATCCCCTCCGCCGCGCTGCGGGCGCGCTCGATCCTGCAGGAGGTCGAGTTCCTCTCGCTGGGCACCAACGACCTGGCGCAGTACGCCTTCGCCGCCGACCGTCAGGTCGGCGCCGTATCGCGGCTGCAGGACCCGTGGCAGCCCGCGCTGCTCGACCTGATCGCCATGTCGGCCGAGGCCGCCAAGGCCGAGGGCAAGAGCTGTGGTGTCTGTGGCGAAGCCGCCTCCGACCCGCTGCTGGCCTGTGTGCTGACGGGTCTGGGTGTCACCTCCCTTTCGATGGGTGCCGCTTCGATTCCCTACGTGCGGGCGACGCTCGCCAAGTACACCCTCGCGCAGTGCGAGCGTGCGGCTGCCGCCGCGCGTGCCGCGGACAGCGCCGACGAGGCGCGCGTGGCCGCGCAGGCGGTGCTGTCCGGCGAGTAGCCGGACGGTGTGTTTCCGAGTCGAGGGGCCTTCGCCGGTGGCGAGGGCCCCTCGGCCGTTCCCGGACGCGGGTCCCGGGGCCTCCACCCGTTCGGGTCAGTGGTGGGGGCCCGGTTCGTCCACCTCGTACCCCGGGCAGTACTCGACGCCCGGTTCGGGGGCCACGGGTTCCCCGGTGTCGGCGTCCGTGCAGTAGGCGTTGAAGACGGCCGCCGCCGAGAGGGGTACCAGGCGGCCGCGGTCCAGGCGCCAGCCGTGGACGCGGTCCCGGTGTCCCTCGGTGGTACTGCGCAGGACCAGTCCCCCGGGTCCGCCGAGGGCCAGGCCGGCGGCGAGGACGGTCACGAAGTCCAGGCCGTCGCGGCCGTCCACCCGCGGCGGGCCCTCCGCTCCGGCGTCGGCGTGGAGCACGGCCACGAGCTGTTCGTCCTCGGCGGGGACGCTGCACACCAGGTGGTGGTGGCCCGGTCCGGCCCGGGCCACCAGGTGCTCGAGCACGTCGGCGGCGCGCTCGAAGGAGGCGGTCCCGATGTCCTGCCCGCAGTCGGCGCAGCCGCCCACCCCGGCCAGCAGCGAGGTCGCGTACTCCCGGGTGGCCTGCCGGACCGCTGCGTCGACGAGGAGCGGGAGCAGCTCGTCGACGGGCTGGCCGGCGTACGGGAGGACGCCGCTGGTGCCGGCCAGTTCCGCGGTGAATCGGGTGCGGGCACCTGGGGTGTCCGGATCCAGGCCCCGGTCCGCGCAGTACTCGGCGTACTCCCGCGGGTCGAAGAGGGCGACGGTGGTGTGGATGCCCCGGGCGGCGAGGGAGCGCAGCAGGCGCTCGACGTGGTCCAGGTAGTCGCGGTGGTCGTCGAAGGCGAAGCTGCGGTACCGGCGCATGGCCGCGAAGTCCCCGGCGTCGGCGAGGATGCCGAGGGTGCCGGGGACTTCGCGGCGCAGTGTGCGGTGCCTGCGGGTGCGGGCCGGGCGGCCCGTGGTGGTGCCGGTCCCGGTGTCGTGCGTGCGTGGCATGGTTCCCCCTGAGTGGCGTCATCACTTGCTCACTCAGAGTAATCATGACCACTGACAGTGGCCCCGGGGTCAGCGGCGGGTGCGGGCGAGCTCCTCGTAGAAGCGCAGGAGGTCGAGGTTGTCGACCGAACCGGGGTTGACCGCCTTCTCCATGGGGGCGCCCTGCAGGAGGCGCTTGACCGGGACCTCGATGCGCTTGCCGGTGAGGGTGTGCGGGACGCCCGGGACCTCGATGATCTCGTCGGGGACGTGGCGGGGGGAGAGCTCCTCGCGGATCGTCGCCTTGATCCGGGAGCGGAGGGCCTCGTCGAGGACGGCGCCGGGGGCGAGGTGGACGAAGAGCGGCATCCAGTACCCGCCGTTCGGCTCCTCCAGGCCGATGACCAGCGATTCCTTGATCTCAGGGAGCCGCTCGACGGCCTCGTAGATGTCTGCGGAACCCATCCGGACGCCCTGGCGGTTCAGGGTGGAGTCGGAGCGGCCGTGGATGATGACGGAGCCGTGGTCGGTGATCGTGATCCAGTCGCCGTGGCGCCAGACTCCGGGGAACATCTCGAAGTAGCTGTCGCGGTAGCGGCTGCCGTCGGGGTCGTTCCAGAACCGGATCGGCATGGACGGCATGGGGTTGGTGACGACGAGCTCGCCGACCTCGCCGGTGACGGGCTTGCCCGCGGCGTCCCAGGCCTGGAGGTCGGTGCCCAGGCAGGCGGCCTGGAGTTCGCCGATGTGGACCGGGAGGGTGGGGACGGCGCCGGCGAAGCAGCTGCAGACGTCGGTGCCGCCGCTGACGGAGGCGATCCACAGGTCCTCGGCCACCTCGTCGTGCAGCCAGCGGAACCCGTCGGGCGGCAGCGGGGACCCGGTGGTGGCCACGCACTTGACGGTGGAGAGGTCGAAGTCGCGGGAGGGATGGACCTCCGCCTTGCGGCAGGCCATCACGTAGGCGGCGGAGGTCCCGTAGAGAGTGGCCCCGGTGCGCTCCGCGATGCGCCACTGGGCACCCGTGTCGGGGAATCCCGGGCTGCCGTCGTAGAGCACGACGGTGGTTCCCGTGAGCAGGCCCGAGACGAGGAAGTTCCACATCATCCAGCCGGTGGAGGTGTACCAGAAGAACCGGTCCTCGGGGCCGAGGTCGCAGTGCAGGCCGAGCTGCTTGAGGTGTTCGAGGAGGATGCCGCCCTGCGACTGGACGATGGCCTTGGGCAGGCCGGTGGTGCCGGAGGAGTAGAGGACCCACAGCGGGTGGTCGAAGGGGACCGGCTCGAAGACCGGCTCGGCCTCGCCCGAGGTGAGGGCGGACCATTCCAGGGCGCCCTCCGGGGCCGGCGTACCGAGGAGCGGGATGTGGACGACGGCGCGCAGGGAGGGGAGCTCGGCGCGCAGTTCGGCGACGGTGTCCCGGCGGTCGTGCTCCTTGCCGCCGTAGCGGTAGCCGTCGACGGTGAAGAGGACCACCGGTTCGACCTGCTGGAAGCGGTCCAGGACGCTGCGGGCGCCGAAGTCGGGGGCGCAGGAGGTCCAGACGGCGCCGACGGCGGCCGTGGCGAGGAGCGCGGTGACGGCCTCGGGGATGTTGGGGAGGTAGCCGCTGACCCGGTCGCCGGGGCGTACGCCCAGCGCGCGCAGTTCGGCGGCGAGGGCGCCGACCTGGCGGCGGAGCTCGGCCCAGGTGACGGGGGTGGGCTCGTGGGTCTCGTCCACGTGGAGCAGCGCGGCGTCGGTGGCGCGCGCCGGGTCCTCGGCGGCGCGCAGGGCGTGTTCGGCGTAGTTGAGGGTGGCGCCGGGGAACCAGTGCGCGCCGGGCATGTGCCGGTCCGCGAGGACGGCCTCGTACGGGGTGGTGAAGCGTACGTCGAACCACTCGGCGACGGCCTGCCAGAAGGTGTCCAGCTCGTCGACCGACCAGCTGTGCAGGGCCGGGTAGCCGCCGTCGGCCGGGGCGCCGTGGTGTTCGGCCGCCCAGGCCTGGAAGGCGGTGATCCGGGCCGCGGCGATCCGGTCGGGGCCGGGCGACCAGAGGGGCTCGGACGGTGTGGCTGCTGCGGTCATCGGTCGGCTCCCGGTCACGTCTGCGGCTCGCGCTTCGTGGGCGTGTGGTGTTGTCGTCTGGGCGACGTGTGGCTGTCGTGTGGTGTCCGTACGGTGCCATCGCGCGCGGGGTGTGCGCACGGCGGCTCACAGGGACGATGCCATGTGATCGACATCCGCACCAGAGCCGTCATCGGTGGTCGGCTGTGATCCTTTTGAGAGTGAACGGCAGTTGAACGGCGCCTTCTGGGCCGGGTCGCGGTGGCAGGGTGGGCGCCATGGACGGTCGTGAGCTGATGCGTGCGGTGAAGGAGCTCGGCGGCGAGCGGGGGCGGCGGGCCTGGCGCTCGGCCTGGCGCAACCGGCGCGTGGACGCGGCGGGGCTCGCGCCCCGGGGCGCGGAGCGGGCGCGCGTGCCGGGGCTGCTGACCGGTACGGAGCCGCGGCCGGGCGGTGGCGTGCTCCGGTTCACCCGTTCGGAGCTGCTGGTACGGGTCGCCGTGGGCGGGGCGGTGTTCTGGGGCTGGGACGGGGCCGGGCCGACACCCTCGTACGCGGTGGCGGGCGACGGTCCGGAGCCGGATCCGCGCGCCGTACTGGAACCGGACACCGGGGGCGGCTGGCGGGTGGTGTCCGAACGCGTGACGGTGGCGGTGTCCCGGCACGGTGCGGTGGAGGTGCGTACGCCCGGCGGCACGGTGCTGCGGCGGGAGCTGCCGCCGCGCTGGTGGGAGCCGGTACGCGCTGCGGGCAGCGCGGGCGGTGTGGGCGGTGCAGGTGGTCCGGATGGTGCAGGTGGTCCGGACGGGACGGGCGGTCCGGACAGGGCGGGCGGTCCGGACGGGACGGGCGGTCCGGACGGGGCGGGAGGTGGGGAGGACGCGACCGGATCGGCCGGTGCGGGGCGGGCCCGGTGGCTGCTGCGCAGCGAGGTGCCCGCGGACGCACGGGTGTTCGGGCTGGGCGGGCGGGCGGCGGGGCCGCGGCTGCGGGACGGGAGCTACCGGCTCTGGAACACCGATCCCAAGGGCGGGTTCGGGCGGGTCGAGGACCCCTTGTACATCACCATGCCGGTGCAGCTGGTGGTCGCGGACGCGGGTACGCACCTGGTGTTCCACGACAACTCCTGGGACGGGCAGGTGGTGTTGCGGGAGGGCGAGGAGGGCGCGGGCTCGGGGGCCGACCGGCCGGGCTCCTGCGAACTGCGCATGGAGGGCGGCCCCTTGCGGTGCTGGGTGCTGGTGGGCCCGCCGGGGCGGGTGCTGCAGGGCTGGTCCGGGCTGACGGGAGCGGCGGCCGTACCGCCGGAGTGGGCGCTCGGCTACCAGCACGCGCGGTGGGGGTTCGGGAGCGCGGCGGAGGTGCGCCGGATCGTGGCGGGTTACACCGGGCGCGGGCTGCCGCTGTCGGCCCTCCATCTGGACATCGACCACTACGACGCCCACCGGGTCTTCACCGTGGACCGCGAGCGGTTCCCCGATCTGCCGGGCCTGGCCCGGGAGTTGTCGGAAACCGGGGTCCGGCTGGTCTCGATCGTCGACCCCGCGGTGAAGGCCGGCGACCCCGTGCACACCGCGGGCCTGGCGGTCGGCGCGCACGGGGCCTTCGTACGGGACGCGGCGGGGCGCGAGGTGCGGGGCGAGGTGTGGCCGGGCGAGTGCGCCTACCCGGACTTCACCGATCCGGCGGTGCGGGAGTGGTGGGGCGGCCTGTACGCGGAGCGGCTCGCGCAGGGCTTCGCCGGGGTCTGGCACGACATGAACGAGCCGGTCTCCTTCGCCCCGTTCGGCGACCGGACGCTCCCCCGGTCGGCGCGCCACGCGCTGGAGGGGGCCGGCGGGGACCACCGGGAGGGGCACAACGTGTACGCGCTCGCGATGGCCCGGGCGGGCTGGGAGGGGCTCGTGCGGCTGCGCCCGGCCGAGCGGCCGTTCCTCTTCTCCCGGTCGGGGTGGGCGGGGATGCAGCGGTACGGGGGCACGTGGTCCGGGGACGTGGAGAGCACCTGGGACGGCCTGCGGGCCTCGCTGGCGCTGGTACTGGGCCTCGGGCTGTGCGGGGTGCCGTACTCGGGGCCGGACATCGGGGGCTTCTGGGGGTCGCCTTCCCCGGAGTTGTACCTGCGGTGGCTGCAACTGGGCTCGTACCTGCCGCTGTTCCGCACCCATGCGGCGATCTGGGCCGGGCGGCGGGAGCCGTGGGAGTTCGGGGCCGGGACCGAGGAGGCGGCCCGGGCCGTGCTGGCGGAGCGGGAGCGGCTGCGCCCGTACTTCGTGACGCTGGCCCATCTGGCGCGGCGGACCGGTGCCCCGTACGTGCGCCCGGTGTGGTGGGGGTCTCCGGAGGACCGGGCGCTGCGGGACTGCGAGGACGCGTTCCTGCTGGGCGACGCGCTGCTGGTGGCTCCGGTGCTGGAGTGCGGGTCGGACCGGCGGGCGGTACGGCTGCCGCGCGGCCGCTGGTACGACACGGCGACGGGCGCGGCGCACGAGGGGCCGGGCCAGGTCCTGCTGGATGCCCCGCTGGGCCGGATCCCGGTGCTGGCGCGGGCCGGCTCGCTGCTGCCGGTGCGGGCGGCCGACGGTTCGGTGGCCCTGGAGGCGTGGGCTCCGGCGCGGGGCCGCGCGGGCGGCGGGGTGGTGATCCGCGATCCGGGGCCGGGGTTCGAGCCGGGTGAGGTGGAGCGGTACACGGTGCGGTGGACCGGCGGGGCGGTGGTGGTGGAGGACGAGGCCGGGGAGCCCGTGGAGGGGGTGGTGGTGCGCGGGCTCTAGCGGAGGGATTCCAGCGGGGGTTCCAGCTGGGGCTCCGGCTGGGGCTCCGGCGGCGGGGCCGACGCGCGGAACCCCCGCCGGAAGCCCGTGAGCTCCGGCGGGGGTTCCGGTCCGGTGTCAGCCGTCGATGCGGTGCGTGGTCCAGAACGAGGTCAGGTCCGTGGTCGTGGCGGCCTGGGCGGCCGCCTTGAACTCGGCCGTGGTCGAGACTCCGTACCAGTGCGCGGTGGCGTAGTCCTTCAGGAGCTTGGCCATGGCGGTGTCGCCGAGTACGCGCCGCAGGTCGTGCAGGGCGCACTTGCCGTAGCCGTAGACGACAGTGGAGTACCGGGACGAGTGGGTGTCCCAGTAGGCCATGGAGTTGGTGATCTTCTCGGCCGAGGAGGCCCAGGAGACGCTGTTCCAGCAGCTCGCGCCGGTCTTGTTCTGGGCCAGGTCGGTGGCGTAGTCGGTGAACGACTCGTCCAGCCAGGGGCTGGTGTACTCGTCGTCGCCGACGATGCCGTACCACCACTGGTGGGCGATCTCGTGGGTGAGGGCGGTGGTGCTGACCAGGTCGAGGACGAACCCGGGGTACTCCATGCCGCCGAACCAGTAGTTGTTGTCGATCACCGCGTCCAGCTCGCCGTACGGGTAGGCCCCGAACCGGGCGGAGTGGGCGTCCACGGCGGACTTCGCGGTGGTGAGCATCGACTGGGAGTCGGACGCGCTGATGCCCGAGACGGAGTAGATGTTGACGGGGGTTCCTGCGGCCGAGGTGCCGGAGATCTTGCTGAACGGGCCCGCTGCCCACGCGAAGTCGCGGACCTTGGTGGCGGTGGCCGTGGTGACCGTGCGGCCACTGGTTCCCGGGGTGTCGACCGAGGCGCCCGTGGCGGGTACCAGCAGGGAAGTGGGGTGGTCCAGGGTCACGTTGAAGTCGGAGGCCAGCGAGTAGAACGACTCGCCGTTGTTCGTGTACGGATCAAGGTGCCAGCCCGCTCCGTCCCGGACCGCGAGCACCGGCAGGTCGATCTTGAGTGCCGTGCAGTTGACGGACAGGGCGCCCGCCGTGCCGCCGGTGACGTTGCTGACCACGATGGGCATCGCGGCGCAGGTCCCGTGGTAGTTGTCCCACAGGCGCAGGTACACCTCGCTGAGCGGACTGGCGGAGGCGTTGGTGAAGCTCGCGCTCTCGTGGCCGCTCCAGACGGTGCCGGCCGCGTTACTGCTGAGGTTGACGGTGTACGCGGGGGCGGCCGGGGTGCGCGTGGAGTCCGCGGGCGGGGTGGTGCCGCCGGAGGTGTCGAGGGCTACGTCGTCGACGACGAAGCTCGTCTGCAGGCTGGAGTCCTCGGTGCCGGTGAAGGCGAGGGTGACCGTCTGGCCGGCGAACGCGGAGACGTCGAAGGTCTTCTGCGCGTAACCGGTGTTCTTGTCGAGGTTGGAGTAGGTCGCCAGCGTCGTGGTGCCTATCTTCGCCGTCAGCTTGTCGTACTTGGTCGAGGTGGTGGTCTCGGCGGTGCCGATGTGCAGCCAGAAGCTGAGGCTGGCACTGCTGCAGCCGGAGGGGATCGTGACGCTCTGGGTGAGGGTGTCGGTGTGCGTGCTGCCCACGCCGTTCAGCCAGCCGAAGTAGGTGCCGCCGTGGGCGCTCTGGCCGGCCCGGTTGGTGATCACGCTGGTCTGGGACTGGCTCCAGGGTGAAGTACCGCTCTCGAAGCCGCCGTTGGCGACCACCTGGGCGGGGGTGCAAGCGGTGGGAGCCGCTGCCGCCGAGGTGACGGGTAGGGCGGCGGCGACCAGCGCGGCGATGGCGAAAGCACTTGCGACGAGTGCCTTGTGGGGGGTGGATCTCACACGAAACTCCTTTGAGGCGGCCGGGATTGCGGCCTGCTCGGTGACTGCCCGGCCGGCCTGGGTACGCCGAAGGGCAGCCGCGGGGGTGACGGCTGCCGGGAAGCCTGGCAGATTTGACCGGAGCATGCCATCAGAGGCAGGTAAAGGGTTCGTTCTCCGAACAGCGCGGTCCTATAACTGGTGCCCGCTCAGGCGTACTTCCCTGCGAACCAGGCCCCGGCCACCTTCGTGTGCAGCGGGAAGGCCAGCCGCTCCGGACCGCGCAGGACGTGCCAGCCCGTGGTCTCGTCCGTCGGGGCCGACACCGGAAGGGAATCGGCCGGGCGGACGGGGAGCAGGCCGAAGAGCAAGAGGTGGCCGGCCGGGGAGGTGTGCGCGTCCGCGAGGACCACCTCGGCGGCCGGGACGTGGATGCCGGTCTCCTCGCGCAGTTCGCGGACGACCGACTCGCGCCAGTCCTCGCCGAAGTCCATGAAGCCGCCGGGCAGGGCGACGCCGCCGAGCGCGGGCTCGATGGTGCGGGTGATGACCACCAGCCCGGTGCCGAGCCCGTCCTCGACGGGGAGGAGGGCGACCGCCACCGGGAGGGGGTTGCGGTAGGCGACCGCGCCGCACGAGGAACACGTACGGGGCCAGTCGGTCGAATCGAACAGCGCTCCGCAGGAGGAGCAGTGCGAGTCCTTCAGGTGGGCCGGCATGCGGTGATGGTAAGCCAAGGGGCATGCGGATGACCGTCGTTGCGGGATGGACCGGGGTGCTGGGAGCAATGGGAGTGCTGGGGGCGCCTGCCACTGGCGCCCCGGCGCCGGGCTTCGCCGCGCTCGCGGAGGTCGATCCGGGCATCGGGCAGGAGATGCGGTACGCCACCGCGCACAACTTCACCGGCGCGGTCGTGGACGGCTACGAGGAGCCCGTCTGCCTGCTCGCCCGGCCCGCCGCCCGGGCCTTGCACAGGGCGCAGCGGGAGGCGCTGCGGCGCGGGTACTCGCTCCTGGTGTACGACTGCTACCGGCCGCAGCGGGCCGTGGACCGGTTCGTCCGCTGGGCCCGGGACGGGGCGGACCAGCGGACGAAGGCGGAGTTCTATCCGCAGGTCGCGAAGGACCGGCTGATCCCGGAGGGGTACATCGCCGAGAAGTCCGGGCACAGCCGCGGCAGCACCGTCGACGTGACCCTGACGGACCTCGACCGGGAGCCCCTCGACATGGGGACCCCCTTCGACCACTTCGATCCGCTCGCGCACACCGCCAGCCCCCGGGTGACGGGAGCGGCCCGTGAGCACCGGGAGCTCCTGGGGCGGCTCCTCGGCGGGCAGGGGTTCGTGAACCTGCCCGAGGAGTGGTGGCATTTCACGTACCGGCCGGAGGCGTTCCCGGACACCTACTTCGATTTTCCCGTCTCTGTCGCCTCCGTTCACCGCTGAGTACCGTGCCCGCATGACTTTCGGTTCGTATGAAGAGTTCTGGCCCTACTACGTCGCCATGCACTCCCGCGCCGCCACCCGCTGGGTCCACCTCACCGGCACCCTCACCGGCCTCGCCCTCACCGCCTACGGGCTGGCGCGCGGGCGCGGGCGCTACCTCGCCGCGCTCCCGCTCATCGGGTACGGGACGGCCTGGCCGGCCCACTTCCTGATCGAGGGGAACAATCCGGCCAGCTTCGGCAATCCCGGGTGGTCGCTGCGCGGGGACGCGCAGATGATCCGGATGATGCTGGCCGGGCGGGACGCGGAGCTGGGCGAGATCGCGCGGAAGTGGCTCGCCGAGAACCGGTGACCGGGGGTGCGTTCCCGGGTGTTCCCGTGACAGACTTCTGACGGTTCGTCAGATGCTGCTTTCGGGAGGGGTCTTGGAACGCACACGCACACCCGTCGTCAGCGGGTGGTTCACCGGGGACGGGGCGCAGGGCGCGGAGGGCGGCTTCCGGCTGCTCGGCACCCGGTGCTCCGCCTGCGCCGCCGTGTTCTTCCCGCGCGAGGACGCGTACTGCCGCAATCCGCACTGCCCGGGCGGCGGCGAGCTCACCGAGACGCCGCTCTCCCCGCGCGGGCGGGTCTGGTCCTACACCGACGGCCGGTACCGGCCGCCCGCGCCGTACGTGTCCGACCCGGACACGCCCTGGACCCCGTACACCCTGGTCGCCGTGGAGCTGGAGGCCGAGGGGATGGTCGTGCTGGGGCAGGCGGCGCCCGGGGTGACCGTCGCCGATCTGACGGTCGGGACGGAGGTCGAGGTGGTCGGCGGCGTGCTGAACGAGGACGCGGACACCACCTGGACCACCTGGCACTTCCGGCCCGTGGGGGTGGACGGATGAGCGGCTCCACGGCGGACATCGCCGTCCTCGGGGCCGGTATGCACCCGTGGGGCAAATGGGGCCGCAGCTTCGTCGAATACGGCCGGGCCGCCGCCCGGGCCGCGCTATCCGACGCCGGGCTCGACTGGACGGACGTGCAGTCCATCGTCGGCGCCGACACCGTGCGCTCGGGCTACCCCGGCTACGTGGCCGGAGCGACCTTCGCCCAGGCGCTGGGCTGGCAGGGCGCCCGCGTGACCAGCGTGTACGCGGCCTGCGCGTCCGGCGCCCAGGCCATCGGCGCGGCCCGGGCGCAGATCCTCGCCGGACTGGCCGACGTCGCCCTGGTGGTCGGGGCGGACGCCGCGCCCAAGGGGTTCTTCGCCCCGGCGGGCGGGAACCGGTCGGACGACCCGGACTGGCTGCGCTTCCGGGTCCTGGGGGCCACCAACCCGGCGTACTTCGCGCTGTACGCCCGTCGGCGGATGGCCCTGTACGGGGACACCGGTGAGGACTTCGCGCAGGTCAAGGTGAAGAACGCGGCGGCCGGGCTGCTGAACCCGAACGCCCGCTACCGCAAGGCCGTGACGGCCGAGGAGGTGGCCGCCTCGGCCGTCGTCGCCGATCCACTGCGGCTGCTCGACATCTGCGCCACCTCCGACGGGGGCGCGGCGCTCGTGCTGAGCAGCATGGACTTCGCGCGCTCGCGGGGGGTCGCGGACCCGGTGCGGATCCGGGCCGTGTCCACGGTGACGCCCACGTATCCCCGTACGGTGCTGGACCTCCCGGACATCGCCACCGACTCGACGACCGCCGTGGCGCCCGTGCCCGGCTCCTTCCGCGCCTCGATCGCGCGGGCCGCGTACGAGGAGGCGGGGCTGGGGCCCGACGACCTCTCGCTGGCGGAGGTCTACGACCTGTCCACCGCCCTGGAGCTCGAGTGGTACGAGGACATCGGCCTGTGCGGGGAGGGCGAGGGGGCCAAGCTCGTACGGGAGGGCGCGACCGCGCTCGGCGGACGGATCCCCGTCAACACCAGTGGCGGGCTGGCGTCGTTCGGGGAAGCCGTCCCGGCCCAGGCCATCGCGCAGGTGTGCGAACTGACCTGGCAGCTCAGGGGTACGGCCGGAGAGCGGCAGGTGGCGGGGGCGCGGGCCGGGATCACCGCGAACCAGGGGCTGTTCGGCCACGGGTCGGCGATCGTCGCCGTCAGGTGATGCCACGCGTTCGCTGTCCGAACGCTTGACGGCCCCCGACGGCGGGTTCACACTCTCTCCACAGTCCCGCTCCGCGACCGGGACCCCGGATCCCCCCATGAGAGCTGCGGCCCGTACCCCAGTCGGCGGGGGTACGGGCCGCCTCCATGCGCGGGCCCCGCGGGGGCGGGGCGAAGGGGCGGCGGGCGGGGGCTACGCCCCCGCCGTCAGGCTCCGGCGCCGGGCCCTGGCCAGGGTCATCGCGTGCTCCACGACCCCCACCAGGACGTCCTTGACCGATTCCCGGTCCCGCGCGTCGCACAGCAGCACCGGTACCTCCGGAGTGAGGTCGAGGGCCTCCCGCACGGACACCACGGGGTACTGCTCGGCGCCGTCGAAGCAGTTGACGGCGACCACGAAGGGGATCTCGCGCCGTTCGAAATAGTCGATGGCGGCGAAGCAGTCGGCGAGCCGGCGGGTGTCGGCGAGGACGACGGCGCCGAGCGAACCCTGCGCCAGCTCGTCCCACAGGAACCAGAACCGGTCCTGTCCGGGCGTGCCGAACAGGTAGAGCACCAGGTCCTCGCGGAGCGTGATGCGCCCGAAGTCCATGGCCACGGTCGTGGTCTTCTTGCCCTCCACTCCCCCGGTGTCGTCGATGCCGAGGCCCGGTTCGGAGAGCCGTTCCTCCGTCCGGAGCGGTCTGATCTCGCTGACCGCACTGACCAGGGTGGTCTTGCCCACCCCGAAACCGCCCGCGACCAGGATCTTCAGGGTCAGCGGCTCGACCGGCGTCACGGCATGCATGGCGCCGGTGCGGCTAGAGCGCCCGAAGGCCATCGATCACCTCACGCAGAATGGATTCGTCGGGCAGTTCGGCCGGCGGGACCGGCCGGGTCACGTGGACCAGTTCGTCATCGACGAGATCGCCGATCAGGACGCGGACGACCCCGACCGCGAGGTCGACGTCGGCCGCGAGTTCCGCGACCGACTGCGGGCGGCGGCGGCACAGCCCGAGGATGTGGGCGTGTTCCGGGGACAGGGTCGCGTCCCAGACCGGATCGTCGGCCGCGGGTTCCGCGACGACGAGGGCGATCAGGTCGAGCCGGTGCTGGCCGGCGTGGCTGGTCCGGCCGCGGGTCATCGCGTACGGACGCACTACGGGACCCGCGTCGTCGTCGAACCACTGGCCGGCAGTGGCGTCGGGGGTGCGCGCGGGGTGGTCCTGGCCTGAATCGCTCATGCCGTCCGACTCACCCTCCGGCTGGCAGCCCGGTGCGCGGGGCGGTCGCCAGGTGGTCACCGACGCGCTTGACCATGAGCGTCATCTCGTACGCGACCTGGCCGACGTCGGAGTCGGCGTCGGCGAGCACCGCCAGGCAGCTGCCGTCTCCGGCGGCCATGACGAAGAGGAACGCCTCGTCGAGCTCGACCACGGTCTGGCGGACCTTGCCGGACTCGAAGTGGCGGCCGACGCCCTTGGCGAGACTGTGGAAGCCGGAGGCCACGGCCGCCAGGTGCTCGCCGTCCTCCCGCGTGAGGTCGTTGGAGGTGCCGGTGGGCAGGCCGTCGCCGGAGAGGACCACCGCCTTGCGGATGGATCCGACCTTGTCGACGAGCTCGTCGAGGAGCCAGTTGAGCGGGCCGGAGCCGCGGCCCCTGGTGTCGTTGCCGGACTGCGGTGCGGTCATCGACCGTCCCCTTCGTTCTCGTATCCGGGACCGCCGGCGGCAGGGGTGCCGGCCGCGGTTCCGGACTGGTGTGTCGCTTGGTGCCGTGCGTCCTGCTGTGCGTCCTGCTGTGCGTCCTGGTGTGCGTCCTGCTGCGCGTCCGGCTGCTGGTCCGGCTGCCGGACCGCCCGCTCCGCGCTCTGGTCGGCCTGTTGTGCCTGCTGACGCGCGTGCTGGTCGCGGCCGGCCGTCCAGCCGCGCTGGAGTGCGGACATGCGGCGGCGCACGTCCTCGGCGTCGCGGTCCGCTCCGGGGTCGGCGGCGGCTCCGGCGGGCGCGGCGGCCGGGGCGTCCTTGAGCTGGGGCGCGAGGCTGGCCTGGCGGATCCGGCGGGGCAGGGTCGTGGCCCTGACCGGGCCGGAGGGGGCCGGGCCGGAGGGGACCGGGCCCGGGGCCGCCCGGCCCGGTTCCGCGGGGTCCGGCGCGGGGTCCGGGACCGCCGAGACGGGGCGGGGCTCCACCCGGCGGCCGTGTTCGGCGACCAGGGTCGGGGTGGGACGGCGGCGCGGCAGCGGGACGGCTCCCGGGGCGCGCGGGCCGTCGGGGCGGGCGGAGTCGGCGCGCGCGGGCTCCAGGCGGACCGGTCCGGTGGGCGGCAGGGGCTCCCGCTCGCGGTGGTCCCGGTCGCGGCGGTCGCGGCCCGCGTCCCGGTCGGCGAGCCTGGCTCCGGCCCGGTCGGCGGCGGGGTCGGCGGAACGGTCGCCCTTCCAGAGCCCCGTGCGGTCGGCGGAACCGTCCGCGGACCGGTCGCCCATGCGGTCGGCGGAGCGGTCGCCCTTCCAGTGCCCGCCGCGCTCGGTGTGCCGCTCCGTGTGCGGGCGGCCGGCCGGGCGCAGGCCGAGCAGCGCGCTGCGCGACGTACCGTTCGGCGGGGTCTCGTCGTCCAGGGTGGCCATGACGGGCCGCCCCTTGGCCCCGGAGGCCCCGGAAGTCCCGGAGGCTCCGCCGGGCCCGACGGAGCCCGCGATGCCGCTGGAGGCGTCCTCCAGGGCCGTGACGGGCTCGTCCAGCCCCAGCATGCCGATCGGTGCCTCCAGCTCGACGGGGCCGCGCAGTTCCGCGCCGGCCGGGAGCCGGCGGCCGGCGGCCGCTCCGCCCACGGCGGCCGCGGGACGGGCGGAGCCGCCCGGGTTGCCCACGGCCTTGCCGCCGGCCAGCCGGATGCCGGTGCCGTTGGTCTCGGGGGCTTCCGTCAGCAGGGCCGACGGGAGGAAGACCACCGCGGTGGTGCCTCCGTAGGGGCTGGTCTGGAGACGGACCTTGACGTCCTGGCGCTGCGCGAGGCGGCAGACCACGAACAGGCCGAGCCGGTCGGTGTCGGAGAGCTCGAACTCCGAGGTCTCGCCCAGCCGGAGGTTCGCGTCGAGCAGTGCCTCGGGGGTCATGCCGAGGCCACGGTCGTGGATCTCCAGGGTGAAGCCGTTGGCCACGCGTTCGCCGAGGACCTGGACCGCCGTGTGCGGCGGGGAGAACACGGTGGCGTTCTCCAGGAGTTCGGCGATGAGGTGGGTGACGTCGGCCACGGCGGGGCCGCCGATGCCCAGGCGCGGCAGCCTGCGCACCTCGATGCGCTCGTAGTCCTCCACCTCGGCGACGGCGGCCCGTACGACGTCCATCAGCTGGACGGGCTTGCGCCACTGGCGGGAGGGCGCGGCGCCGGAGAGGATCACCAGGCCCTCGGCGTGCCGGCGCATGCGGGTGGTCATGTGGTCGAGGCGGAAGAGGTCGGCGAGCTCCTCGGTGTCCTCGGTGCGCCGCTCCATGGTGTCGAGCAGGGTGAGCTGGCGGTGCAGCAGCACCTGGTTGCGACGGGCCAGGTTGACGAAGACCTCGGAGACGCCCCGGCGGAGCTCCGCCTGCTTGACGGCGGCCTCGATGGCCGCGCGCTGGAGGGTGTTGAGTGCCTGGCCGACCTGGCCGACCTCGTCCTTCTCGTACTCCAGGCGGGGCGCCTCGGTCTCCACGTCCACGTGCTCGCCGGCGGCGAGGCGGCGCATGACGCCGGGGAGGCGGACGCCGGAGACCTCGTGGGCCTCCTTGCGGAGCCGGGAGAGGTCGCGGATCAGCTCGCGGCCGATGCGTACGGACAGGACGAGGGAGACGACGAGGGCGATGAAGCCGAGGATTCCGGCGACGGCGGCCTGGACCAGGACGTTCATGGCGACGGGTTCGACGCGCTTCTGGTAGCGGTCGCCGGCGGCGGTGCCCATGGTGGCGAGGTCGTCGAGGACCTTGCGGGTGGCCTCGTCCCACTGGGCGGCGGTGACGTTGCGGGGGTTGTGGCTCGCCCCCTGGGCGATGAACCGTTCCTCCGACTCGCGCAGGGCGCGGCTCTCGGGGTTGTTCCAGTACTGCTCGAACTGCTCGCGGTCGGCGGCCGGGAGGATCGCGAGGTTGAACTCGTAGAGCAGCTTGCGGTTGGCGGCGAAGTCGCCGACGTGCCGCACGTCGGCCAGGGTGACGTTGCGGGCCGCGAGGGCTCCGGCGACGAGGGCGTCCTCGCGCGAGAGGGTTTCGCGGGCGCGGGTGATGCCGACGAGGGCGCGGCCCTCCTTGTCCATCTCCACGTTCTGGAGCGCGTGGAGGTTCATGAGGAACTCGTAGCAGGGGTCCACGAGCCGGTTGTAGAGCTCCAGCGCCTGGTTGGTGTCCAGGGAGCCCCCGTCGACCGCTCCGCGCAGTGCGCCGATGCCGTGGAAGGCCTCGAGTATGGAGTTCAGGCGCCGGGCGGCGGGCGGCGCGAGCTCGTCGAGCACGTCGGGGTCCCGGGCGTCGGCGGTGATCCTCTCGACCGCCTCGTCGGTGGCGGCGCGGCGCTTGACCAGCTCGGCGGTGGCCGCGGAGGCGCGGGGGTCGCCGATGACCACGAGGGTCTGGCGGCGTTCCTTCTGGATGACGCGGACGACGTCCTCGACGGGGTAGCCGACCTTGTCGATGACGTAGGCCACGCCGAGCAGTTGGACGGCCTGGCGGCCGGTGATCACCGTTGCGAAGCCCCAGAGGGCGGTCAGGGAGACGAGCGGCACAAGGAGCAACGCCACGATCTTCCGGCGGATGGACTTCCCGCGAAAGCGCATGGACTCCCCAGCCTCCCCAGCTCAACCCCGTTGTCGGGGGTCGATGTTCCGTCATTTAAACGGCGTGAGCCTACTACTGCCACGGCGCACCTTCGAAGGCGTGTCCGGAGGTTTTCGGCCGGAGCCCCGGTCGAAGATCACGAGTTGTCCGATAGATCCGGTGAAGTGCAGCCCGATATGTGGCAGATGACACCTGGTGGGGTGTCAGTTCCCAGAGCGGAATGGATGGCTGGAATTCTTCGTTCCGCGATGTTCCGGGGCTGCGGGCACGTCCGGGATCCGGGAATCTCCGGACCCCCTCGTACGTCTACCTGTTCGGGGCGGGCATGACTGGCCGCAGGGAGGGGAGTGTGCGGACCATGGCGAAGAAGTACGAGGACGGTGCCGCGGGGAGCGCAGCGGCACCTGGACGGGTCCTGTGGGTGGACCAGCCCGCGGGGCGGCGGCGCATGCCGGACCCGGTGCGGAGCTCCGCCGTGCGCGCGGTGCTGATCGTCGCCGTGACGCTGACGGACGCGACGATCTCCTTCTTCCTGACCCTCACCGGCTCCTGGCTGGCCTTCCCGCTGGCGCTCGGCGCGATAGCGGGGACGGTCGTGGCCACCTGGGGCGTGCTGGACGTGCTGATCACCCGGCAGATGTGGAACCAGCGCCACGGAGTCGTCTCGGAGCCGAGCAGCACGGCGCGGGGACGGCGGCGCGAGCGGCGCCGGGCCCGCCTGGAGGCCCGGTCGGCGCCCCCGCTGCCGCCGCGCATACCCGCGCGGGGCGAGGCGACGGGCATCTGGCCGCCGCGGACGGGAACGGGGCGGGGGTAGCCGGCGGGGCCTCGCGCCCGCTCCCGTACCCCCGGCCCGCGAGCCCGGCCCGCGACCCTGGCCCGCGACCCCCGGGCCGTACCCCCGGGCTGTGCCCCCGGCCCGTACCCCCGGCCCGGCTTCCGCCGGACGGAGTCCGCCGCGGCGGCGCGAAGCCGGGGAGGCCCTCCGGGGCCGGGTCGCGCGAGCCGTGCGTCAGGAGGACGTGCTGCGGCGGAACATGCGGGTCGCCGTGATCTCGCCGTGGATCGTCTCCTCCTCCGGGGACTGCTGGGGCAGGCCCGGGCGCAGGTGTTCCTCGACGCTGATGTACTTCAGCCCCGCCCGCAGGTCGGCGTCGTTGCGCAGCCGGATGACCAGCGGGAACTCGGCGAGCGCCGTGGTGTCGAACAGGCCCGTGGTGTACAGCAGCTGGACGCCGAGCGCGTCCGAGACGGCCCGCTGGAGTTCCAGCAGGTACGTGGCGTTCGCGCGGCCGATCGGGTTGTCGAGGAAGAGCGTGCCCGCGTGCCGGTGCTTGTCCCGGCCCCGGTCGTTGCTGCGCAGCGCCGCCATCGTGCAGTACAGCGCGATCGCGGCGGTGAGCAGCTGGCCGCCGGAGAAGACGTCGCCCATCTGCCCGACCGGGACCCGCTCGGCGCGCAGCACCGCGTCCGGCTTCAGGATCTCCACCGCGATGCCCTTGGGCTCCAGCGCCGCCTGGACCCCGTGCAGGAGCAGCGACATGCCGTCGCGGCGGCCCTCGCCGAAGGAGGCGGTGCTGTTCTTCTTCACCGCGGCGCGGGTCGCCTCGTCGATGACCTCGCCGAGCCGCTCCGTGAGGGTGGCCTGGTCGGGCTCCTCGAAGCGGATGCGCAGGAACTCCTGGCCCGACCACTCCCCCAGCCCCTCGGGCAGCTGGGAGAGCCGCTGGGCGGAGCGCAGGGTGGCCAGGGCCGACTCCACGAGTCCGCGCAGCCGGTCCACGATGCTGTCGCGGTTGCGCTCCAGCTGGGCGAGCTCGTCGGTGAGGACGCGCAGCCGGGGGGCGAAGGCGACGGCCCAGGCCGCCGCGTGCTCGGGCAGGGCGGATGCGGGCAGTTCGCGGATCTGCTGGCGCGCGGGGGTGCGTACCTGCTCGTAGCGGTTGGCGTTGGCGTGCCGGACCAGGATGTCGCTCGCCTCGCGGACGGCGGCCTCGGCGGCCGACAGGTCGGCGGCGCAGCCCCGTAGCGAGCGGCGGGCCTCGGTGGCCGACTGGCGGGCCTCCTCCAGACTGCCGTGGTGGGCCACCGGCTCCTGCTCGTCCTCCTGGTGGGTGTGGTCGCGCAGGAGGTCCCGCAGCATGGCCGCGGTCTCGTCGAAGCCGCCCGCGCCCTCCTCGGCGGTGCGGTGGGCGCGCAGCAGGTCCGCGTGGGCCGCGCGGGCGGACTCCACGGCGGCGCTGTGGGCGCCGAGTTGCGCGGTGGCGGTGCGGAGCATGGCCTGGGCGTCCTCGACGTGCTCGGGGATCAGCTCCTCGGGCAGCTCGGTGTGCGCCTCGCCCTCGGCGGGCGCATGCCGTTCGGCCTCGCCGCGCAGCCGGCCGAGCTGCTCGCTCGCGGTGGAGGCGCGGGTCTCCAGCATCTGTACGAGGGCTTCGGCGCGGGCCGCCGCGGCCTGCCGGGAGGGGCCGTCGGCGCCGTCGGTGCCTTCGAGGAGCTGGGCGGCGCGGGTACGGACCTTGTTGGTGAGGCGGTCGAGCTCGGCGAGGGCGACGCTCTCGTCGCTTTCGGCGCGGGCCTGTTCGGAGCGCAGGTCGGCGCCGACGCCGACCTTCTCGTAGAGCTGGGAGGCGGCGCGGTAGGCCTCGCGCAGGGCGGGGAGCGGCGCCTTGACGGTGTCCCCCTTCTCCGCGGGGGCTTCGGGCAGCGGGTCGGGCGCGCCGGCGATCTCCGCCCGCTCGGCGCGCAGGGCGCGGGCGGTGCGGCGGGCGTCGTCGGCGGTGCGCTGGGCGGCGCGGCGGTCCTCGTCGGCCGCGCGGGCCCGGTCGAGGCAGACCTCGGCGCGGGCCTCGGACTCGGCGGCGTCGTCGGCGAGTTCGCGCAGCCGGGTCTGCCAGCCGGCGCGCTCGCGCAGCCGGTAGGCGAGGCCCGCGAGGGCGTCGGCGACGCGGCGGGCGCGCTGGGCGGTGTCCTGGCGCTCGTCGCGCACGCGGGTGGCGTCGGCGGCGGCCTCGTCGGCTTCGGCGCGGACGGTACGGGCCTCGGCGAGCTCGGCGTCCGTCTCCTCGGCGAACGTACGGGCGGCGGCGGCCTGCTCCGCGAGCTCGGCGAGGCGGCCGGACGGGCAGTTGGTCCGCCAGGAGGCGAGCCGGGCGGCGAGCTCGCGGTCGCCGGACAGCCGGGCGGCCAGCTCGCGGATCTCGGTGTCGCGGGCGGTGGCGCGGGCCCGCAGCGCCTGGCGCTCCTCGTCGGCGGCGTGCTCGTCGTGCATGGCCGGGTTCGGCGAAACGATGAAGATGCCGGACACCGCGTCGGCCGGGTCGCCCGCGGGCACCGGTGCGAGCAGGGCCGCGGCCGTGCCGACGGCGACGGTGGAGCGGGGCAGCAGGGCGGCGCCGGAGAGGACTTCGCGGGCCCGGGCGTGGGTGTCGGGGTCGGTGATGACCACGCCGTCGACGAGTTCGGGGCGGGCGGCGAGGACGGCGGCGTGGTCGGCCGGGTCCACGGACTGGGCGAGGTAGCGCCAGCCGGGGAGGGCCGGGATGCCGTGCTCACCGAGGTACTCGACGGTGGCGAGCACGTCGGGGCCGGGCGGGAGCAAGCCGCCGTCACCGAGGGCCCCGAGGATGCGGGAGTCGTCGGCGGCCGCGGTGCGCAGCTCGAAGAGCTGGCGTTCGGCGGTCGCGACGCCACGGGTCAGCAGCTCCCGCAGCTCGTCGGCGCCCCGGTCGAGGTCGGCGACCGTGAGCCCGTCGGCGGATGCGAGGCCGGCCGGGACGGCGGACGCCGCGTCCTCGGTGCGGCCGGTGGCAGCGGTGGCTCCGCCGCCCGTAGGCCCGGCGGGGCCGGTGGGCGCCTGGCCCCGGACGCCGCTGCCGGAGGCGGGAGCCGCCTGGCCCCCCGGCCGGCCGGGGGCACCGGACCCGGCACCGCCCGCACCGGCCGCACCGGCCGCCCCGGCCGCCCCGCCAGCTCCGGCAGCCTCCGGGAGGCCCAGCAGGTCGGCCAGGCGCGGGGTGGCGGCCAGGTGCTCGGCGGCCCGGTACTCAGCGTCGTGGGCGGCCTCGGCGGCGTCGGCGGCGTCCGCCGCGCGGGCGGCGGTGAGCTCCGCGCGGGACTCCACCGCCGCTGCTTCGCGGGCGGCCTCGGCCGCGCCGCGGGCGGCCTCGCGGGACTCGTCCCAGGCGGCCACGGCCGTCTTCTCGGCGTCGGCGGCGGCCAGCGCGGCGCGCGCCGGGTCGGCGTCGGGTGCGGAGTCGTCGAGCCAGCCGGCCCGGACGGCCTCGGCGGTCTCCTGCTGGACCTCGGCGAGCCGGGCGCGCAGGTGCTCGGCCTCGCTGCGGGCACGCTGTGCGGCCGTGGCGGCGGCGGTGGCGTCGCGGTGGGCGGCCTCGCCGGTCTCCTGGAGGACGGCGGAACGCTCCTCCTCCTCGTTGGCCGCGCGCTCGCCCTGCTCGGCGGCGGCGTGCAGGGCCCGTACGAGCTCGGTGGCGGCGGTGGCGCGGGCCGCCAGCGCCGGGGCGGCGTCCCGCTCGGCCTCCAGGATCGCGACGGCGACCCGGGCGGAGCGGTCGGCGGCGGCGCGGTGGCGCAGGACGTGCTCGGCGGCCTGCCAGGCGGAGTGCAGGGTGCGGGCTTCGAGGAGCTCGCGGCGCTGCGCGGCGGCGGCCTTGTCGGCGACGGTCAGGGCCAGCGAGGCGTGCCGGTAGGCCAGTTCGGCGGAGACGGCGGCGCTGCGGGAGCGGGCGGACTCGGCGGCGGTGACCTCGTGCGCGGCGCCCGTGACCCGCTGCGCGAGGTCGGCGGCGCGGCCGCGCTCGGCGGCCGCGCGGGCGGACAGCCGCCGGGCGAGGGAGCGCGTGCGGCGTTCGGCGCCGGCGTGGACGTCGCGCAGCCGGGAGCGGGTCTCCGCGGCTTCGACGATCTTCGTGAGGAGGTCCACGGAGCCCGCGGTGAACTCCCGCTCGGCCATCAGCTCGGCGCGGCGGCCGAGCTTGTTGCCGAAGCCGTGGACCAGGTCGGCGAGACCGTCGGTGTCGCGGGTGTCGGTGACGGCGCGCAGCAGCAGGTCGGTGAAGTCGGAGTCCTTCTTCACCGCGAAGAGTCCGGCGGCCTCGCCCTCGTCGGCGTTCATCTCGCGCTGGTAGCGGAAGAGTTCGGGGTCGAGGCCGACCTCGGTGAGGTGCTCGTTCCAGCGGTCGTGGATCTCCTCGAAGTACACCTCCAGGTGCGGGTACGCCTTGCCGGCCTCGGTCAGGGCGTCGCGGAAGCCCTTCATCGTGCGGCGCCGGCCCCGGGCGCCGGAGACCCCCTCGGCGGGCGGGCGGACCGAAGTGGCCTCGGCCACCGGGAGGTTGTCGAGGCTGAGCCCCGGGCCGGGGCGGAAGGAGTACCAGGCCTCGGCGAACTTGCGCGGGTCGTTGGAGACCTGCCGGCCGCGCCATTCGCTGACCTTGCCGACGACCACGCACTCGCCGGTCTGGGTGTGCTGCCATTCCAGCGCCACGTGGCCGCAGTCGTCGGCCAGCAGGAACTTGCGCAGCACGCCGGAGCTGGCCCCGCCGAGGGTGTTGCGGTGGCCGGGCAGCATCACCGAGAAGATCAGCTTGAGCAGGACGGACTTGCCGCCGCCGTTCTCCAGGAAGAGCACGCCGGCGGGCGCGGGGCGGCGCGGCGGGCCGGTGGGCTCGTCCTCGAAGAACTCCGCCTGCGCGGGAGCCGGGTGGGGCACCGGCTCGCCGACTCCGCGCAGGTCGAGCACGGTGTCGGCGTAGCGCGCGCCGGCGGGCCCGATGGAGTAGAGGCGGATCCGGGACAGCTCGTACATGGCGGCGGACTCTCGTGGTGTCTGGGTGGCGGGGCGCTGGGCGCGGGGCGTACGGCGGCGGGCGGCGGGCGGCTCAGGCGTGGAACGGCAGCCCGGCGTCGGCGGCGAGCTCGAGGTCGTCGCCCTCGGGCGGCGGCAGGAGGCTGGCCGAACCGTCGCTGACGGGGACCACTCCCAGCTCCAGCAGCTCGGCCATGGCGGCGCTGCCGGCCATGTCGCGGACCTGGAGCTGGTAGCGGGGGGTCGTACGGTACGTGCCTCCGGCATCGTCCCCGGTGCGCTGGAGGAAGCCGGAGTCGGTGAGGAAGGCGGCGGCCTTGCCGACGATGCCGGTGGTGGAACCGGCCAGGCGGCGGGCGTCCTTGGTGGCGCCGGTCGCGCTGCGGCGGGCGTAGACCCGCCAGGCGGCTTCCAGGCCGGGGGCGTCGGAGGCCGGGTCGGTGTTCTCGCCGAGCTCTTCGGCGCGCTCCTCCAGGCGGCGGCAGGTCTGGCGGACGAAGGCGTCGACGCCGTTGACGGTGATCCGGCCGATGTAGCCGTCGTCGGCGAGGTCCTCGGGCCGGGGGAAGGCGAGGGCCGCGACGGCGAGGTGGGCCAGGCCGTGCAGGAAGCGGTCCGCGGAGTCTGCGGTGGCGCGGCGGGCGTAGTCGCCCATGCGGACGGCGAAGACGGAGTCCTCGTCGGCGGCCACGGCCATTCCGGCGCGGGGGGACACCTCCAGGACGACCAGGCCGAGGCCGGTGGCGACGGCGTCGGCGATCCGGCCGAAGGCGGGGTCCTCGCGGTAGCGGCGCAGCAGTTCGGCGTACTCGGCGTCGCGGGCGGGCAGCAGCTTGGGCTGGAGCCCGAAGGCGACGAGCCGGGCCGCGTCGGAGGCGTCCGCCGGGGTCACGGCCGGCCCCTGGGCGGCAGCGCCCGCCGGAGCCGGCTGCGCGTCGGGCTCGCTCCACGCGGGGTGCTCGGCGTGGTGGTCGCTCACGGGTACGTCTCCTCGGCAGTGCGGGTGTTTCGGGTACGAGTGCTGCGGGTCCGGGCGCTGCCGGTGCGGGTGTTTCCTGTACGAGTGCTGCGGGTCCCGGCGCTGCCGGTGCGGGTGTTTCCTGTACGAGTGCTGCGGGTCCCGGCGCTGCCGGTGCGGGTGTTTCCTGTACGAGTGCTGCGGGTCCCGGCGCTGCCGGTGCGGGTGCCGGTGCTGTGCGGCGCGGCCGCTTCGGCGGAGGAGGAGCTTTCCCCACCCCGCCCCTTCCCGAAAGCGGGGGCGAGCCCCCACACCCCCGGGTGGCGGTGAGCCGGGGCCTGTGCCCCTGCGCCGGGGATGACCGTGCGAGCCGGCCCGGGCGCCGTAACGGGCAGCCCCGCCGCCCGAAGGACTCCCGACCCGGCCGGGCCCTCGACGCGGCCCGGCTCCGTGGTGTCGGCGCGGCACGGTCCCGAAGTACCGGCGCGGCACGGTCCCGAGGTGCCGGCGCGGCCCGGTCCCGAAGTACTGGCGCGGCCCGGTCCCGAGGTGCCGGCGCGGCCCGGCTCCGAGGTGACGACGCGGCCCGGTCCCGAGGTGCCGGCGCGGCCCGGTCCCGAGGTGCCGACGCGGCCCGGCTCCGAGGTGCCGGCGCGGCACGGTCGCGGAGTCGCGGCAGCAGTTCGCTGCGCGGGCAGGCCCGAGGGTGGGGGCCCGGCGGCCGTCGGGGCGGCCAGGCGCGCGGACGACGCTCCCCCGCGCACGTCTGCGGAGCAACCCGTCCAGCGACCCGGCGAGGGCGGAGTCACGCCGCCTCCGTGCGGTCCGCCGTCATGGCCGCCGCGTCCAGGAGGGCGGTGCCGACGATGAGGTCCGCGCCGCCGAACTCCGGGTCTTCGAGCTGCGTGCCGTCGTCCACCGCGAACAGCAGCCGCTCCTCGCCCTGGCGGTACGCCGTGCCCACCGCCGGGCTCGCCGCGTGCACGGCCAGCAGGGCGACCAGGTAGGGCAGTTCCGGGTCGGCGCGGCGGGCTTCGGCCAGCAGGCCGGACAGCCGGCGCGGGGCGTCGTACGGGAGCTCCAGGAGCTCCATCGCGGCGGCGAGCTGCTCCTCGCTGAAGCGGCTGTCGTCCGGGGTGGCGATCAGGTCCGGCTCCGGCATCTCGACGCCGAGGTGCTCCCGCTCCACGGGCGGGGTCAACAGGATCTCGACCAGGTCCGCGACGCGCACCGAGACCGGGGTCCGCAGTCCGGCCCCCGCCGCGAAGAAGGCGTCCGTGACCCGGGAGGCCCGGGCGACCGGCAGCGGCAGCACCGGGGCCACGAGCTGCCCGTACAGGTCGATCCCGGAGCGCGGCGCGGGCGCCGCGAAGGCCTGGCGGTCCTGTTCGGCGCGGAAGAGCGGGCCGGCGTCGAGCAGCCGGGACTGCAACTGCGTGTGACGGCGGATGCAGTCCTTGACGATGTCGACGAGCTCGGCGGCGCGCCGCTTGTTGTCGGGCTCCTCCGCCTCGTCCCGCGCCTTGCGGATGTTGGTGAGGATCGCGTTCTCGTGCCGGTAGCGGTCGGCGACGTGGTCGAGCGCCTCGGCGATCATGTCGGGGACGGTCACCAGCCAGTCCACCGCCCGGACGTTGCGCCGGGTCGCGTCCAGGGTGCGGCGCAGGGTCTCGGCGTACTGGACGGTGCGGTAGCGGGCCTGTTCGGCGGCGAGCTGGGCGTCGGCTAGCCGGCCGCGGCTGATCAGGACCTCCAGTTTGACCTCGGCGGCGATCTGCGCGCTGGTGACGTCCGTGTCGAGGGCGCCGACCAGCACGTTGACGGCTTCGTCGGTGGTGCGCAGGTAGACCGCGCCGCCGTAGCCCGGCACTTCCTCGATCAGCTTGAAGTCGTAGTCCCGGCGGACGTACACCCCGTCCGGCCCGAACGTGCCGTAGATCGCCCGGAACCCCCGGTCGACGCTGCCGACGTTGATCAGGTTCTCCAGCACCCAGCGGGCCACCCGCTCGTGCTCGGCCGCCGGACGGGCCGGCGCCTGGGCGGCGACCCTGGGCAGCAGCCTGGCCACTATCTGCTCGTGGTCGGCGCCGGTGTCGAAGTCCATGTTGAGCGTGACCAGGTCGATCGCGGACAGCGCGACCTCCGCCATCGCGTAGACCCCGTACTCGCCGGCCAGATTGGCCTTGCGTACGTCGAGGTCGTGCAGCGGGGCGGTGCAGGCGAGCGCGCGCAGCCGCCGGGCCAGGCCCTCGTCGGCGGCCGGGCCCGGCGCCGGGGAGGGAAGGGTCTTCGCCGGGGCAGGGAGAGTCACGGGCAAAGACTAGGCGCTGACCCTGACAACATCCCAAACGGGATGGTTCGCCCGATCCTCCGGCCGACCACCCGCGTCCTGCCGGTGGACCACCCGCGCGGGCCCGCGCCCTGTTCTACGCTCACCGCATGGCTCCCATGATCACACCGGACACCCCGGCGGTCACCCCCGTGATCGACCTCAACGCCGACCTCGGCGAAGGCTTCGGGCGGTGGACGCTGACCGACGACGAGGCCCTGCTGTCCGTCGTCACGAGCGCCAACGTCGCCTGCGGCTTCCACGCCGGCGACCCGTCCATCATGCGCCGCGTCTGCGAGCTGGCGGCCGCGCGCGGGGTACGGATCGGCGCGCAGGTCTCCTACCGGGACCTGGCGGGCTTCGGCCGCCGCGCCATGGACGTGCCGGCCGGGGAGCTGGCCGACGAGGTGGCCTACCAGATCGGGGCGCTGGAGGTCTTCGCGCGGGCGGCCGGCTCCGCGGTGTCGTACGTGAAACCGCACGGCGCGCTCTACAACCGCACCGTGCACGACGCCGCCCAGGCCGGCGCCGTGGTCTCCGGCGTCCTGCTCGCGGCCGGGCCCGCCGGGCTCCCGGTGCTCGGCCTGCCCGGTTCGCAGCTGCTGGCCGCCGCCGGGCGCGCCGGGCTGGCGCCCGTCCCGGAGGCCTTCGCCGACCGCGCCTACACCCCCGCGGGCACCCTCGTACCGCGCGGCGAGCCGGGCGCCGTGGTCCACGACCCGGAAGCCGTGGTGGCCCGCGCCGTGTCCATGGCCGCCGGGCACGCGGTGACGGCCGCCGACGGATCCCGGATCCCGGTCGCCGCCCGTTCCCTGTGCCTGCACGGGGACACCCCGGGGGCGGCGGAGCTGGCCCTGCGCGTCCGGGAGGCGCTGGGCGCGGCCGGGGTCCGGATCGAGGCCTTCGCGTGAGGGCGCTCGCCGTGGGAGCCGGGGCGCTCCTGCTGGAGGTCGGCTCGGCGCAGGAGGTGGCCGCGCTCCACGCGGAGCTGCTGCGCCGGCGGGACGCGGGCGAGCTGGGCGGCGTACGGGACATCGTGCCCGCCGCCCGGACCGTGCTGCTGGACGGCGTGCGGGAGCCGCTCGCCCTCGCGGCCCGGATCTCCCGCTGGGAGGTGGCGCCGCTCGCGGCCACCGACGGGCCGCCGCCGGTGACGGTCCCGGTGCGCTACGACGGGCCGGACCTGGCGGAGGTGGCCGGGCTGTGGGGGGTGCGGCCCGGGGAGGTGGCGGGCATCGTCGGCGCGATCGGCTTCCGGGTGGCCTTCTGCGGGTTCGCCCCGGGATTCGGCTACCTCACGGGGCTCCCCGCCCGCCTCCACCTGCCCCGGCGCGCGACGCCCCGTACCGCGGTCCCGGCGGGCTCGCTGGCCCTGGCCGGCGAGTACGCGGGGGTCTACCCGCGCTCCTCCCCCGGCGGCTGGCAGCTGATCGGCTCCACCGACGCGGTGCTGTGGGATCCGGCGCGCGAGCCGGCGGCGCTGTTCGTGCCCGGGGTACGGGTGCGGTTCACGGAGGCGACGGCATGAGGGCCCTGGAGGTCGTCCGGGCGGGTGCGCTGACCACCGTCCAGGACCTGGGCCGGCCCGGCTGGGCGCACCTCGGTGTACCCCGGTCGGGGGCCCTCGACACGGGGGCGCACGCGCTGGCGAACCGGCTGCTGGGCAATCCGCCGGGGGCCGCCACGCTGGAGACGACCCTGGACGGCGTGGCGCTGCGGGCGGTCGGCGGTCCGGTGACGGTGGCCGTCACCGGGGCGCCCTGCGCGGTACGGGTCTGCGGGCGCGCGGCGGCCTGGGGAGCCCCGGTCCTGCTGCGCGCCGGGGCGGAGCTGGAGGTGGGCCGGGCGGAGTCGGGAGTGCGCGGCTACGTGGCGGTGCGGGGAGGGTTCGCGGTCGAGCCGGTCCTGGGCAGTCGCTCGGCCGATCTGCTGTCGGGCCTGGGGCCGCCGGTCCTGTCGGTGGGGGCGATGCTGCCGGTGGGGCCGCCCGGTCCGGATCCGGTGGCCGGGGTGGACGTCCTGCCCGCGCCGGGCCCGCCGCGGGAGCTGGTGCTCCCGCTGCGGCTGGGTCCGCGGGCCGACTGGTTCGAGCGGGACTCGGTGACGGAGCTCCTCCTGCGGGCCCCGTACCGCGTCTCGCCCGCTTCGAACCGCATCGGCCTGCGCACGGAGGGTCCGCCGCTGGTCCGGTCCCGGGGCGGCGAACTCCCGAGCGAGGGCATGGTGCTCGGCGCGGTCCAGGTCCCCCCGGACGGCCGGCCGGTGGTGTTCCTGGCCGACCATCCGGTCACCGGGGGCTACCCGGTCGTCGGGGTCGTCCCGCCCGGCCGGGCGCTCGACGCGGCGGCCCAGGCCCGGCCGGGGCTGCCGCTGCGCTTCGTGCGGGTGTGAGCGGGTGTGAGCGGGTGTGGGCGGGTCAGATCAGCGTGTTGTAGATGTTCCAGCCGCCGCCGACCTGAAGGCGCTTGCCCGTGAGGTTGGGGCCCTTGGCCTCGTACATCCAGAGGATGCCGTCGCGGTCCCGGGCCAGCAGCTCGTTGCCCGGGCGGCCGTTCTTTTCCCCGCCGTAGACGAGGGCGGTGAAGGGACCGAACCCCGTACCGAACTGCCGCCGGGGCTTGATCGGGCCGGGGGCGGTCCGGAAGTCCCCTTCGAAGATCCACAGGACGCCTGCCGCGTCCCTGGCCAGGATGCCGTTGGGGAAGGCGGTGAGGCTCGTGTACTGGTTCCAGCCCCCGCCGAGGCTCACCCGCGCCTGGAACGGCCGGTCCGAGCTGCCGGTGCTCCGGTAGTACCACAGGACGCCGTCGCGGTCCCGGGCCAGCAGGTCGGACCCGCGGCCCTCGCCGAATCCCATGCCGACGATGGAGGTGTACTGGCCCCAGCCGCCGCCCACGAGCTTGCGGTTCTTGAGAGGACGGTCCGCGTTGCCCGTGCCCTCGTAGTACCAGAGCTGTCCGGCGGCGTCGCGCGCGACCAGATTGCCCTTGAGATGGCTCTCACCGTTGTAGCTGGGGCCGGTGCGCACGATCGTGTCGTAGATGTTCCAGCCGCCGCCGACCCTGGTGCGCGGCTTGTACAGGGCGCTGTCGAGCTTGCCGTCCGACTCGTACTGCCACAGCACCCCGGCGGCGTCACGACCGTAGAAGGTCGGGCGGACGGACGCCACGGCCTTGACGAAGTCCACCTTGGCGGGAGCCGAGGCCAGGGCCGTCCCGGCGGCGTCGGTCACCCGGATGACGCCGCTCATGGAGCCGAACAGGTTGTCGGCTGCGTTCATCTGGAATTCCCAGACGACCGTCCGGCCCGTGGTGCCCGGGACGGCGACGGCCGTGGGCAGGTCGAGGTAGGTGGTGTCGTCGTCGTCCTCGGTGCGGCCGCCGAAGAACTTGCAGGGGGCGGCGGAGCCGCCGTTCAGGGAGCAGGCCACGTTGCCGAAGCCGCTGATCATCCTGGCGGGGGTGTCCCAGCCCGCTCCCGGATAGCGGTTGAAGGCCAGTTGGGCCTTGACGTCACCGGTGAGGCCGGCGGGAAGCGTGGCGGTGAAGCGGACCTTCGAGGGCGGCGCCTCGCCGATGCGGACGTCGGCGGACCCACCGTCCTGGACGACGGTCACCGGAGCGGGATTCTCCGCGCCCGCCTTCGCCGGCGGCGTGGCCGCGGAGGCCGGGGCCAGCGGAGCGGTGACGCTCGCGAGGACGGCGATGCCTGCCACCAGCGCGAGTCGCGTACGGCCAGAGGCACGTCGAGCGGTGTTCACAATTCCCCCATGGAACATGAGTGCGTACGGGTGCGTACGGGTGCGTATGAGCGGGTGCGAGTTCGCATGCGTGTGAATGCGTGTCAGATGAGCAGGCCGTAGACGTTCCAACCGCCGCCGACCAGGACCCGCTTGCCCGTGAGGAGGCCCCGGCTGGTGCCCTGGTACATCCAGAGCTTTCCGTCGCGGTCCCGGGCCAGCAGGTCCTCGGTGTAGCGCCCGGTCTTCATCCCGCCGTAGGCGAGGCCGGTGAAGGCGCCGAAGCCGGTGCCGACCTTGCGCCTCGGCTCCAGCGGGACCGTGCCCGCGGCGGTGCTCCTCTTGGCCTGGTAGTGCCACAGGGTGCCGGCCGCGTCCTTCGCCAGGATCCCGTCGGGGAAGGGCACGAGGCTCGTGTACTGGTTCCAGCCCCCGCCCACGCGCACGCGCCCCTCGAAGGGCCGGTCCGGATTCCCGGTGCCCCGGTAGAACCACAGGATCCCGTCACGGTCCCGCGCCAGCAGGTCGTCGGTCTTGTCCAGGCCCACGTCGCCCACGCCGACGATCGACGTGTACTGGCCCCAGCCACCGCCCACCGGCTTGCGGGACCTGAACGGAGCCGCGGGATCGCCGCTCTGCTGGTAGTACCAGAGCTGCCCGGCCGCATCGCGGGCCACCAGGTCGGTGCCCGCGCCCTTGGCCCCGCTGCCCACGTACGAGGAACCGAGGCGGGTGATCGTGTCGTAGGCGTTCCAGCCCCCGCCGATCCGGGTGCGCGGCTGGTACGCGGCGCTGTCGAGCTTCCCGTCGGACTCGTACTGCCACAGCACCCCGGCGGCGTCACGACCGTAGAAGGTCGGGCGGTGGGTCGAGCGCCCCATGACGAAGTCCAGCTTCACGGGCGCGCCGGCCAGGGCCCTGCCGGAGGCATCCGTCAGATTGATCTTGCCCTTCATGAACTCGGCCGCCCAGAACGGGGCGTTCGTCCTCAGCACCCACGTGACCTTCCGGCCCTGGCCCGCCGGGGCGACGGTGGCCGCGGGCATGTCCAGGTAGAGGGTGAACTCGGTCTCCGGGGTGGTGCCGCCGAAGAACCTGCACGGCGAGCCGGGGACCCCGTCCACGAGGCAGCTCGTGTTGGTGAAGTTGCCCATCGTCCTGGACGGGAAGGGGTCACCTCCCTCGGGGAACTCGTCGAGCGCCAGCTGGGCCTTGACGGTCCCGGTGAACCCCGCCGGCAGCTCGGCGGTGAACCGGACCTGCGAGGCCGCCACGTCACCGGTGGCGATCTCACCGGTTTCCTGGACCACGGTCACGGGCGCGGGGTTCTCCGCACCCGCCCTCACGGCCGGGGCGACGGCGGAAGCCGTGGCCAGCGGGGCCGTCACGGTCGCGAGGACGGCGACGCCCGCGACGAGCGCGAGTCGGGTGCGGCCGGAAGCGCGTCGAGCGCGTCGAGCGGTGTTCACAATTCCCCCGTGGAACTTCGTACGGCACAGAGCAAGATCGTTCACCAGTACGACACCTCCGCTTCCCCGAAGGTTGTAGGCCGGCCGAAAAGTTTCGGGGAAGCGGACGTGCGGGCGGACGGACGCCTCGGATCAGCCGGGCGCCTCAGATCAGCAGGGTGTAGACGTTCCAGGCGCCGCTGATCAGGGTGCGCTTCCCGGTGAGGGTCTTGCGGTCGTCCCGGACGTTCGTCATGCCCTCGTAGAGCCAGAGGTTGCCGGCGCGGTCCCGGGCCACCAGGTCCGCGTGGCCGGCGCCGGTCTTGGCACCGCCGAAGGCCAGGGCGGTGAACGAACCGAACCCGGTGCCGTACTTCCGCCGGGGGTCGAGCGGGCCCCCGACGTTCGCGATCGAGGCGTCGTAGATCCACAGGACGCCCGCCGCGTCCCTGGCCAGGATGCCGTTGGGGAATGCGGTGAGGGACGTGTACTGGTTCCAGCCCCCGCCGAGGCTCACCCGCGCCTTGAACGGCCGGTCCGGATTGCCGGTGCCCTGGTAGAACCACAGGACGCCGTCGCGGTCCCGGGCCACCAGATCGTCGGCCGCGCCGGGTGCGGCCGATGCCGACGATCGACGTGTACTGCCCCCAGCCGCCGCCCACCAGCTTGCGGGGCTTGAACGGGGCCTCCGGCTTCTCCGTGCCCTCGTAGTACCAGAGCCGCCCGGCGGCGTCGCGGGCGACCAGGTCGCCCTCGGACGGGCTTTGACTGCCCGCGGTGGTGCGCCCGAGGCGGGTGATCGTGTCGTAGGCGTTCCAGCCGCCGCCGACCCTGGTCCGCGGGCCGAAGGCGGCGCTGCCCGCCTTTCCGTCGGACTCGTACCGCCACAGCACCCCGGCCGCGTCACGGCCGTAGGAGACGGACCGGAGGGGGGAGACGCCCGCGACGAAGTCCATCGTGGCGGGAGCCGAGGCCAGCTCGGCCCCGGCGGAATCCGTCAGGTCGATCACGCCCGTCATCGCGCCGTAGACGCTGTAGGGGGCGGCGTCCATCTGGAGTTCCCAGACGACCGTCCGGCCCCCCGGTCCCGGTACGGCGCCGGCCGCGGGCAGGTCGAGGCGCAGGGTGCCCCTGGCGCCCTCGGTCGGGCTGTCGACGAACGGGCACGGCGTGCTGGTGCCGCCGTTGACGGAGCAGAGGGTGTTCTTGAAGGCGGACTGGTTGAACCAGGTGGAACCCAGGGGGCCCATGGTCGTGCTCGGGAGGTGCTGGAAGACCAGGCGGGCCCGTACCTCACCGGTGAGACCGGCGGGCAGCGTGGCGGTGAAACGGATCTTCGACGCGGGGGCGTCGCCGGTGGCGACATCGCCCGAGCCCTCCTGGACCACGGTCACCGGCGCGGGGTTCCCCACCTCCGCCCGGGCACCGACCTGCACGACCGGGGTGACGGCGGAAGCCGTGGCCAGCGGAGTCGTCACGCTCGCGAGGACGGCGAGGCCCGCGACGAACGCGAGCCGGGTACGGCGGGTGGAGCGTCGAGCAGTGTTCAAAGGGTTCCCCGAATGACTGTGCGTGTGCGTGTACGCGTTCGCGTGTACGACACGTCAGCCCGCTCCGGGGTTGTACGGCGGGTGAACGCAATCTCACCCGGGGTTCACCGCGGGCGGGACCGGTTCCCCGGAGCCCGCCCGCGCACCGCGGCGCGGCTACACGGCCGACTCCGGGGCGATCCGGCTGCGTACCGCCGACTGCACGTCCTCTTCCTCCGCGGGATCCGCCGCCAGGCGGCGCAGGCGCGGGGCGACGCGGGCGTCGGCCGTTTCGGCGTGGCGGGCGGCCACCTCGCGGGTGGTCTCCTCGCAGTCCCAGAGGCACTCCACCGCGAAGCCCGCCGCGAAGGAGGGGTCCGTCGCCGCCAGGGCCCGTGCGGCGCGGCCGCGCAGGTGGGACGAGGCCGTCTCGCGGTAGATGTGGCGCAGCACCGGCGCCGCGCAGCTGATCCGGAGCCGGCCGGCCCCGTCGACCAGGGCGAACAGGGCCGGTGAGTCGGGCCCGGTGCCGCGGACCGTGGAGCGCAGGGCTCCGAGTACCAGGGGCGCGTCGGGGGCCTCGCCCCGGGCGGCCAGGAGGGTCGCGGCGGCCGTTCCGAGGGCGTCGGGGCGGTGGACCCAGCGCCGGGCCCGCTCGACGGCTCCGGGGCCGCACATGCGCTCGTAGGCGGCTACGGCGGGCTCGTCGCCGGCGGCTTCGATGAGGTCCAGCACGGCCGGGTTCTCCGGCTCGGCCAGGACCAGGTGGTGCAGCGCGGTGGCGCGGGCGGCCTCCCCGGACGCGCCGGCGGCGGCCGCGAGGATCGCGGAGCGGTCCTCGGGTCCGGCCACGGCGGCCAGGCAGCGGGCGGCCGGGACGTGCAGGGGGGTGCCCCGGCGCAGTCCGTCGGCGGCCCAGTCGAAGACGGCCTGGACGCCCCAGCCGGGCTGGGGGCCGCGCGGGGTCAGCTGGCGCTGCCAGCGGTCGAAGGAGCCCTGCTGGCGGGCGGCTCTCAGGCGTTCGGCGTACTCGTTGGCCTCCGCCGCCTCTTCCCACAGGCGCCAGGGCCTGGGCTCGTAGGCGTCGCGGACGGCGGCGGCCAGCCGCGCCTCGCCCTCGGCGGTGGCGGGGAAGCGGGCGAGGACGGGGCCGGCCAGGGAGCGCAGTCCCCCGTCGTCGTCGCGCAGGGCGAGCTCGTCCAGGGCCCAGGCCCAGTTGGCGCCCGTGGCGGCGTAGCGGCGCAGCAGCATGAGCGCGTCGTCGCGGCCGTAGGAGGCCAGGTGGCCGAGGACGGACAGGGCGAGCCCCGTGCGGTTCTCGTCCTCGTCGAGGAGGTCGTCGACGCCGAAGAGGTGGGCCTCGATCTCGCCCAGGGGGCCGTCGAGGTCCAGGTAGAGCCTGGCGTAGTACAGGGAGCGGTTCTCGACCTGCCAGTCCTGGCGCGGATCGCCCGCCACGCACTGGTCGAGCGCCGCGAGGGCCTCGGCCCTGGGCGCCGCGAGTGCGTGCAGCGTGCCGTCGCCGCGGCCCCGCTGGAGGAGCCCGAGCAGGGTGCCGCTTGGCGCTATGACTGGTTCGAACATGGGAATGGCCTCAAATCAAGCTGGGGACGCAACCGGGAATCGGAATTCACAGGGCCGCGTAACAGCATGTGAGGACGTCCGCCGTCTTGTTCCGCTCGATGTAGACCATTGCCTTCTCACTCTCGTCGGTGCTTCTCGGCCAGGGCGGCGGTCCCCCGGCAGGAGTGGGGGTCGGACACCCGTTGTGTCCTGCCCGCTCCTGCCCGTCCGTCCTGTCCGCGAATCGAATCCGACGCCATGATGACCCAGGCGGTTTGTGCGCCGCGACCACATTTAAGGCCGCCGTGACCAACCCGTGAGGTCTGGACCGGTCACGGGCCCGGCCAGGAACGGCCAAAAACGGACTACTTGGCTCCGAAAAGTTCCAGCAGGTCGGCCTTGGCGAACATGCGCGCCGTGTCGACGGCGGAGGGTGTTCCGGCGTTCGGATCGGCGCCGCCGGCGAGCAGTGCGCGGATGACGGCCTCCTCGCCCTTGAAGACCGCTCCGGCGAGCGGGGTCTGGCCGCGGTCGTTGGCGCGGTCGGCCTCGGCGCCGCGGGCCAGCAGGGCCGTGACGGCCCCGGCGTGGCCGTGGTAGGCGGCGAGCATGACGAGGGTGTCGCCGCGGTCGTTGGTGAGGTTCGCCGGGACACCCGCGTCGAGGTACGCGGCGAGGGTCTCGGTCTCACCCTGCCGGGCGAGGTCGAAGATCTTGGTGGCCAGCTCGATGACGTCCTCGTCGGGAACGTCCGGGGAGACCTGGGAGCCGTTCTCGACGTGCTCACTCATCGGTCGTACCGCCTTTCACGGGCAGGGGTGCGCACGGCACTGCATCCGTACGGGTGAATCGCCAGAGTAGCGCCCGGACCTGCACATGAGCGGCCCGGGCCGAGGCAATGATCACCCCGTGACCCCCGTCCCCCGATGTGCCTGGCGCGCCAGCCGGGATGGGCCGGTCAAGTGAAAGATTGCCAGATTCACCCGTATGCACCTTTTATCGCATTGATACTTCCTGTGAGCCTGGAAGAACTGATGGTGACTGTCCCCACCCACCAGGAGAACTGACTCATGGTCCTGTCCATCTCAGGTGTCGTCCTGCTCGGCATCATCTGCTTCCTGTTCTTCAAGAAGGACGGCATGAAGCTGACGCACGCGTTCGTGTGCGCGCTCTTCGGCTTCTTCCTCGCCGGTTCGGCCATCGCCCCCAGCATCACGGCGAGCACGGCGAGCCTCGCGAGCCTGCTCGGCGGGATCAAGCTCTAGCGCCCGCCCCCCAGGCAACCACCCGAAGCACCCGAAGCACCCACAACTCCAGGAGACGCCCGTGGCCCGGCGCCCACTTCCCCGAATCCTCAGCAGCGGCACCGTGTCGCTGACCCGGGGCCGCGACCTCGCTCGCACGGCCGCCGACAGTGCCACGGACGTCCTCCATCCGCTCCTCACCATCGGACGCGGCCTGCGCATCCTGGCCTCGGCCGGGCGGCGCAAATGGTGCGACACCCCCAAGGACAAGCGTGGTCCCGCGCTGTTCCTGGGAGCCGCCTGCGTCCTCGTGGTCGCGCTCGTCCCCTACGGCCCCCTCACCGCCCTGATCACCCTCATGGCGGCGGCGGCCTGGCAGGGACGCGACCGCACCCCGGTGAAGACCGGGCCCAGCGATGCCGAGACCGAACGCCTCGGCTCCCTCTACGAAGCCCTCGTGCCGTACTTCTCCATCCCGGAGGACCCGAGCCCCCTCTTCGCCCACGGCGGCGAGTGGGACAAGGCCTTCAGCGGCTACGAGTTCGACGAGGCGGGCCGCGTCACCCGGCTCCACATCCGCTACCCGGCCTACTTCACCGATGGCGAGGCCGCGTCGAGGGCCCGGATCGAGGCACTGCTGCACGCCAAGTCCGGGCGCGGACGGGAGTATCTCTTCGACTGGGACGAGGAGGGCAACCAGCTCGACCTGAGTGTGCTGGCGGCGCTGCCGACAGGTATCGCCGCCCAGCCTTTCGTCACCTCCCCCGGTGAGACCGTGCTCGGCTTCACCGACCCGGGCGGCGTGCAGCGCACCCTGCCCGTCCTGGAGGGCGACGAGCCCCGCGACATGCCGCCGGTCATCTGGCGCACCGGAGCCCGGTCCGCCGAGCCCCACCTGCTGGCCGTCGGCCAGCCCGGCAGCGGCACCTCCACGCTGCTGCGCTCCATCGCCCTGCAGGCCCTGCGGCACGGGGGCGACGTACTGGTCGTGGAGGGCGGCGGCAGCGGCGAGTACTCCTGCCTCTCCGGCCGCGCCGGGGTCCTCGCCGTGGAGTGCGGGCCGACCGGGGCGCTGGCCACCCTGGAATGGGCCGCCCGCGAGACCGAGCGGCGCCTGATCGCCACCCACCGCGCCCGCGAAGCCGGCCGGCCCGCGCCCGAGGACACCCGGCGCCCGCTGTGGATCCTGCTCGACCGGCCCACCGTGCTGGCCCACCTGGCCACCGCCGAGGGCGCCCCCGACCCGCTCGCGCAGCTCCAGGTGCCGCTGCGGCACGGGCGCGCCGCGCACATCACCGTGGTGGTGGCCGAGCAGTTCGACCACCTGGAGCTGCTGCACGACTCCGTCTGGCAGCACACGCGGGCCCGGGTGGTGCTCGGAGCCGCCGCGGTCCAGCAGATCGCCGACGTCCTGGGACTGCCCCCGCACACCACCCCGACGGCCCTGCTGCCCCCGGGGCGCGGGTACGCCCGGCTCGGCGCCGGACCCGTGCACCGGCTGCAGGTGCCGGCGACGCCGGACCCGTACGACGAGGCCACCCACCCGGCGCACCGCCAGGCGGTACTGGATCTGCTGCCCGAGCGGCAGGCCTCGTCCAGGCCCGTCCCGGACCACGTCACCCTGAGCAAGCCGCTGCACATCGTCCAGCCTCCGGCCCGGGCGCAGGATCCCGCGATCGACGCCTCGGAGATCCCCGAGGTGCCGGCGGACGCCCCATAGGCCGTCTCTTTCGGATCTTGCCGGGCCCGCGGCGTCTGGCACCACGGGCTCGGCCGACAAGATCCGAAAGAGACGGCCGAGGCCTTCCGGCCGGTCCCGGCGGACGCCCGCAGCCCTTCCGTACGGACCCGGCCCTGCTACGCGACGAACGTGCGCGGGGGCTCCGCCCCGCCGCCGCCCGCTCCCGTGGCGACCAGCCGGGCCGCGGCGGCCAGCCGGACGGCCGCCTCCTCCGCCACCGGGCCGCCGACGGTGAACGGCAGGCGGACGTACCCCTCGAAGGCCCCGTCGACACCGAACCGGGGCCCCGAGGGGACCCGTACGCCGACCCGCTCCCCCACCTCGGCCAGCCGGGAGCCGGACAGCCCGCCCGCGCGGGCCCACAGGGTCAGCCCGCCCAGCGGGACCCGGAACTCCCAGTCCGGCAGCTCCCGGCGGACCGCCGCCACCAGCGCGTCCCGGTTCTCCCGGGCCTGGTCGCGGCGGATCTCCACGGCCTCCGCCCAGCCCCCGGTCCGCATCAGCCAGTCCACCGCGAGCTGTTCCAGCACGGGCGTGCCGAGGTCGGCGTATGCGCGGGCGGCCACGAGGCTGCGGATGACGTCGGGGGCCGCGCGGACCCAGCCGATGCGCATGCCGGCCCAGAAGGCCTTGCTGGCGGAGCCGACGGTGATCACGGTGGAGCCCGCCGGGTCGAAGGAGCAGACCGGGCGCGGCATCTCCAGCGCCGGATCGAGCTGGAGCTCGATCATGGTCTCGTCGGCGACGAGCACGGTGCCGGCCGAGCGGGCCGCTTCCACCATCGCGCGGCGCTGCTCGTCGGAGGCCAGCGCCCCGGTCGGGTTGTGGAAGTCGGCGACCACGTAGGCGAGGCGCGGGGCGGAGTCGCGCAGCACCTGGCGCCAGACGTCCATGTCCCAGCCGGTCAGCCCCTCCCCCATCGCGACCGGCACGAGGCGGACGCCTGCGGCGCGCATGAGCTGGAGGATGTTGGCGTAGGAGGGGGATTCGACGGCGATCCGCTCTCCGCGCCCCGCGAAGAGGCTGCAGATGGCGTCGATGGCGCCCATCGCCCCGGTGGTGACCATGATCTGTTCGGGCATGGTCGGGATGCCGCGCTCGGTGTAGCGGTCGGCCAGCATGCGGCGCAGTGCGGGAAGTCCGGCCGGGTAGTCCCCGTGGGTGTGGGCGTACGGCGGCAGTTCCTCCAGGGCGCCCTGGACGGCCTTGGTGAGCCAGGGCTCGGGGGCCGGGAGGGCCGCGCAGCCCAGGTCGATCATCGAACCGAGGGACTCGGGGGGCAGCGGTTCCAGTCCGCGGGCCGGCATCGGGTTTCCGGCGGGCACCGAGGTCCAGCTGCCGGCGCCCCGGCGGGACTCCAGGAAGCCCTCGCCGCGCAGGGCCTCGTAGGCCGCGGCGACGGTGGTGCGGCTCACCGAGAGCGCGACGGCGAGCTCGCGCTCGGCGGGGAGCCGGGCGGCGACGGGCACCCGGCCTTCGAGGACCAGGAGCCGGATGCCGTCGGCGAGGGAGCGGTACGCGGGCGGCTTCCGCGCGCCGGGCGCGGCGGCGCGGCCCTGCTGGGAGGTGATGAGCCGGCCGAGCTGTGCGGCACCGACGGCCGAGGTCCACTGAGCCATGTCGTCCGGTCCACTTTCATCGAATTGGCCTCTGCCCGTCCGGGACGGGCCGGTATTGGATTGGTTCTGCCGGTCCAGGGTGCCACGGACCGATCCGCCGGGGGGAGGCCGGGTGCGCCTGCGCCCCGGGCCCGCGGATCGCGTGCGTGCGGTCCGGCCGCGAGCCGCGGGCGCTCCTGGACCGGCCGGCGGGGCCGTTCACGGGCCGGACACCGGGGGCCTCCCCTCCCGGCGGGAACAGCGGGCATACTGCCGCGGTGACGCACGTACGCCTTCCCCATCCCTATCTCGACCACCCGGCCCCCATCCCCTTCGCGCATCGCGGCGGGGCCTCGGACGGGCTGGAGAACACCGCCGCCGCCTTCCGGCGGGCCGCCGAAGCGGGTTACCGGTACTTCGAGACCGATGTGCACGCCAGCGCCGACGGGAAACTGGTCGCCTTCCACGACGCCACCCTGGACCGGGTGACCGACGGGCGGGGCCGCATCCGCGAGCTGCCGTGGAGCCGGATCCGGGAGGCCCGGGTCGGCGGTACCGAACCGCTCCCCCTCTTCGAGGACCTCCTGGAGGAGTTCCCCGACGCCCGGTGGAACGTGGACATCAAGGACGAGTCCGCCCTGCACCCGCTGGTCAACCTGATCGCCCGGGCCGGGGTCTGGGACCGGGTGTGCGTCGGCTCGTTCTCGGAGCGCCGGGTGGCCCGGGCCCAGCGGATCGCCGGCCCCCGGCTGGCGACCTCGTACGGGGTTTCGGGGGTGCTCGGGCTGCGGCTGCGGTCGTACGCGATCCCCGCCGCGCTGCGCGCGGGCGCGGTGGCGGCGCAGGTGCCGGAGACCCAGGCGGGCATCCGCGTGGTGGACCGGCGCTTCGTGCGGACGGCCCACGAGCGGGGCCTCCAGGTCCACGTGTGGACCGTGAACGAACCGGAACGTATGGAGGCGCTACTCGATCTGGGAGTCGATGGCATCATGACCGACCAGATCGACATCTTGCGCGCGGTGCTGGACCGGCGCGGAGCCTGGGCCTGACGTGCCCTTACGGCCTCCGCGCCCGGTGACGGGGCCGTAGCGGTACGGGGACCAGCGAGGGGGGCACCGATGAGTGCGCAGACCACGGACGACGCGGAACCGGGGGCCGAGGACGGCAGACCGGCCGCCGGCGCGGCCGATGCCAGGGCAGCGGCGGCGGCACGCAAGCGGGAGCAGCACGGCTGGTACTTCTACGACTTCGCCTGCTCGGTCTACTCGACGAGCGTGGTCACCGTGTTCCTCGGCCCGTACCTGACGGCGGTGGCCAAGGCGGCCGCCGACTCCGACGGGTACGTCCACCCGCTGGGCATCCCGGTCCGGGCGGGCTCGTACTTCGCGTACTCCGTGTCGGCCTCGGTGCTCCTCGCCGTCCTGATCATGCCGCTGGTGGGGGCGATCGCGGACCGCACCGGCCGCAAGAAGCCGCTGCTCGCGGCGGCCGCCTACACGGGCGCGCTGGCGACCACCGGGATGTTCTTCCTGGACGGCGACCGCTATCTGCTCGGCGGACTGCTGCTGATCGTCGCGAACGCGGCCCTGTCCCTCTCGATGGTGCTCTACAACGCCTATCTGCCGCAGATCTCCACGCCGGACGAGCGGGACACCGTCTCCTCGCGCGGCTGGGCCTTCGGATACACCTCGGGCGCCCTGGTGCTCGTACTGAACCTGGTGGTCTACCAGGGCCACGACTCCTTCGGGCTCTCCGAGGGCGAGGCCGTACGGATCTGCCTGGCCTCGGCGGGGCTGTGGTGGGGCGCCTTCACGATCGTCCCGCTGCGGCGGCTGCGGGACCGCGCCGTGGTCCGGGAGGCGGGGGCGGAGCCGGCCGTCAGCGGCTGGAAGCAGCTCGTGGCCACGCTGAAGGACATGCGGCGCTATCCGCTGACCCTGTCGTTCCTGCTGGCGTACCTGATCTACAACGACGGCGTGCAGACCGTGATATCCCAGGCCTCCGTCTACGGCTCGGAGGAGCTGGAGCTGGAGCAGTCGACGCTGATCGTGGCCGTGCTGCTGGTCCAGATCCTGGCGGTGGCCGGCGCGCTGGGGATGGGCCGGCTGGCCGTCCGGCACGGCGCCAAGCGGACGATCCTCGGATCGCTGGCGGCCTGGGCGGTGACGCTGGCCGCCGGATACTTCCTGCCGGCCCGGACCCCGGTGTGGTTCTTCGCACTCGCCGCGATGATCGGACTGGTGCTGGGCGGGAGCCAGGCGCTGTCGCGCTCGCTGTTCTCGCACCTGGTCCCGGCGGGCAAGGAGGCCGAATACTTCTCGGCGTACGAGATGAGCGACCGGGGTCTGAGCTGGGTGGGACCGCTGGTTTTCGGGCTCACCTACCAGGTCACGGGCAGCTACCGGGACGCGATCATCTCGTTGGTGGTGTTCTTCGCACTGGGTTTCGTGCTGCTCGCCAGAGTGCCGGTGCGGCGCGCGGTGGAGGCGGCGGGGAATCCTGTACCCGAGCGGATCTGACTGGGGTCCGACGGACGCCGGGCACGTGAATTCGGAACAGATTTCGACGTTCAAGCGAAGGGCCGGTAGTGTACGCCTTTGGCCTGCCAGGCGGACCGTTACTGCGTGCTCATGAAGTGAAGACGTTGGGTGACATCTGCTGCCAGATGTGACAAAACGGGCACTGGTGGGTACAACAAGGGGCGGTACGACGGGCGACGCATGACCCGGAGCGGGAATCTATACCGCCGACCGGACGTTGACCGGATGACGACGACAGCGACACCTGTCCTGTGGGCGACAAGCCCGGGAGGCACGATTCATGAGTGAGCGAGCTCTCCGCGGTACGCGGCTCGTGGTTACCAGCTACGAGACGGACCGCGGCATCGATCTGGCCCCGCGCCAGGCGGTGGAGTACGCATGCCAGAACGGACATCGATTTGAGATGCCGTTCTCGGTTGAGGCAGAAATTCCGCCGGAGTGGGAGTGCAAGGCGTGCGGCGCCATGGCACTCCTGGTTGACGGGGATGGGCCCGAAGAGAAGAAGGGCAAGCCTGCGCGAACGCACTGGGACATGCTCATGGAGCGACGCACTCGCGAGGAGCTGGAGGAAGTGCTGGCCGAGAGGCTGGCGGTCCTGCGTTCCGGCGCCATGAACATTGCCGTGCATCCGCGGGACAGCCGCAAGTCCGCCTGACAGCCGGACGACAGCACAGCACAGCACAGCACCACCAGTAAGACAGCACCAAGCCGAGGGGCCCCGCCACACAGTGTGGCGGGGCCCCTCGGCTTTTGCGTTGCACCGCCTGGCCGGTCAGCGGCCCGTACGGTCCGCGGCGCCGTGCTGTCCGCGGCCGTGCTGTCCGCGGCCGTGCGGTCCGCGGCCGTGCGGTCAGGGAGTGAGCGGTCAGGGGGTGAGCGGCGGCCGGTAGCCGGTGCCGGCGCCCGACGCGGGCCCGGGGCGCTGCGGCCCGTCCTCGCGGATGACCTCGCCGTGGATGACCTCACCCTGGACGATCTTGCCGTCCGGGTAGTGGATACGGGCCTGCTGGAAGGCGTCGCCGAAGGTGCCGGCGGGTGCGGAGGCCATCTTCCGCTCCAGCGAGCCGGCGGCGCGGCGGCCGATCCAGGACCGGACGGGCGGGACCATCAGGACCAGGCCCACGGCGTCGGAGATCAGGCCCGGCATCATCAGGAGCAGGCCGGCCAGCATGGTCAGGCCGTTGCCCGTGCCGGGCTGCTGCGGGGCCGGCTGCCGGCCCGTCTGGGCCTGCTGGAAGGTGTCCGTCAGGTTCTTGAAGGCACGCCGCCCGGCCCGCTTGATGACCACCGCACCCAGCACCAGGCCGCCCGCGAGCAGCAGGGCGACGGCCCCGCCGCCGACCGCTCCGGCGACCAGGCTGAGCAGCCAGATCTCCAGGATCAGCCAGGCCGCGATGGCCAGGGGGAGGAACGTACGGGCGGGCGAACGCCGTCGGGGGGCCGTAGAGGTCGGAACTCCGGTCGTCATACCCCCAGTGTGCCTGGGCCGACATAAAAGCGTCCTCAGCCGGAGGTACCGGACATCCCCTAGGGGTGCGGCCCGGTCGGCCGCCACCGCCGCTACCTGCCGCGGACCTTGCCCGTCAGCCTGTCCGCGTGCTCCTTGAGGCCCCACTGGGTGACCCGCCAGAGGGCTTCGACCACGATGTCCTTGCTCATCTTGGAGTCGCCGAACTCCCGCTCGACGAAGGTGATGGGCACCTCGACCACCCGGAAGCCCTTGCGCACGGCCCGGCGGGCCAGGTCGACCTGGAAGCAGTAGCCCGCGGAGGCCACCTCGTCCAGGCCCAGGCCCTCGAGGGTCTCGCGGCGGAAGGCGCGGTAGCCGCCCGTCACGTCGCGGATCGGGACGCCCAGCATCAGCCGGGAGTACGTGGACCCGCCCCGGGAGAGGATCTCGCGGCTCTTCGGCCAGTTCACGACCCGGCCGCCCGGCACCCAGCGGGAGCCCAGGACCAGGTCGGCGCCCTCCAGGGCGGTGAGCAGCCTGGGCAGCTGCTCGGGCTGGTGGGAGCCGTCGGCGTCCATCTCGACGATGACGCCGTAGCCGTTCTCCAGGCCCCAGGCGAAGCCGGCCAGATAGGCGGCTCCGAGCCCTTCCTTGCCCTTGCGGTGCAGGACGTGGACGTGGTCGTCCGCGGCCGCCAGATCGTCGGCGAGCTTTCCGGTGCCGTCGGGGCTGTTGTCGTCCGCGACCAGGATGTGGGCCTCGGGTACGGCCGCGCGGACGCGGCCGGTGATCAGCCCGATGTTCTCCGCCTCGTTGTAGGTCGGAATGATCACCAAGGCCGTACCGAGCGGTCCGTGGCTTCGCTGTCCGCCGTCGCTCACTGATTCCCCTTTGGCGTTCTCGCACGTCCTGTGCGTCGCGCTGTACGTGGTGCGGTACGTCCCGCTGTACGCAGTGCGGTACGTCGTGCCCGCAGAGGATGATTTTAGAACAGCGATCGGGGCCCGCGGTCCTTCGGGCCGGACCGGCTCCCGCTGGCTGCGGGTCGCCTGCCCGTTGTCTACTGGACCGCAGGGCCCCGATCCGGGGCCACCCGCCCCCGAACCCCCTTCGGAGCAGGGGGGACGTCCTTCCGGCGAAACCTTCCCTCGCCCCCGAGGCGCGGGCGCGGCTGAGCGAACGGTTCCGTCCGGTACGGACGTCCGGTGGTGGACCCGGCCGAACCTATCCGGGTCCGGCCGCCCTCACCGAACCACGGCCCCCCGGATCACCCCTGTGGCCGTACGAATACCTCCCGGCCGCCGACCACGGTGGCCAGGCAGACCGGCAGTTCGCCGCCGGGGGTCAGGTCCGGCAGCCCCGGGGTGCCGGATCGAGGGTCCGTGGACCAGCGGGCGACCCGGTCGTCGGGGGCCTGGACCACCAGTTCGGCGGTCTGCCAGACGGCATAGTCGGCCGGGGCCCCGGGGACGAGGATGCCCGCGTCGTCCCGGCCCAGGGCCCGCCAGCCCCCGCGGGTGTGGGCGGCGAAGGCGGCCCGTACGGAGATGCGGTGGGCGGGCGTGTGGTGGAAGGCGGCCGCCCGGACGGTCCCCCAGGGGTCCAGCGGAGTGACCGGGGCGTCGGAGCCGAAGGCGAGCGGGACGCCGGCCTTGAGCATGGCGGCGTACGGGTTGAGGGTACGGGCGCGCTCCGCGCCGAGCCGGTCGGCGTACATGCCCTCCTCGCCGCCCCACAGCGCGTCGAAGGCCGGCTGCACGGAGGCGGTCAGCCCGAGCTCCGCGAAGGCGGCGATGGTGGCCGGGGTCATCATCTCGGCGTGCTCGACGCGGTGGCGGGCCGCGCGGACCCGGGCGAGACCGACCTTGTCGGCGGCGGCCCTGGTCCCCTCGACGACGGCGGTGATCGCGGCGTCGCCGATGGCGTGGAAGCCCGCCTGGAGGCCCGCCTCGGTGCAGGCGGCGACGTGTTCGGCGACGGCCCGGGCGTCGAGGTAGTCGGTGCCGGTGTGGGCGGCGTCCGCGTACGGGGCGTGCAGGCAGGCGGTGTGCGAGCCGAGGGCTCCGTCGACGAAGAGGTCGCCGGCGGCCCCGACGGCGCCGAGCTCCGCGACCCGGCCGAGGTCCCGGTCGGCCCAGTAGCCGAAGACCCGGGGGCCGGGGTGGGTGCGGGCCAGCTCCAGGAGGGCGGTGAAGTCCTCCGGGGAGGAGATCTCCGGGCCGCCGCACTCGTGGACGGAACCGATGCCGAGGGAGGCCGCCCGGTCGAGCGCGGCCCGCTGGGCCTCGGCACGCTGGGCCGGGGTCAGGGCGTCCAGCGCGGCGCGGCGCACGGCGTGGTGGGCGTCGCGGGTCAGCGGCTCGTCGGCGGCGCCGCGGGCCTCGGGGACGAGGTGGAGCAGGGCCGTCGTCACCACGGCGGAGTGGGCGTCGATGCGGCTGAGGTAGAGCGGCCGGCCGCCGGTGGCCTCGTCGAGCTCCTGCCTGCGGGGAGCCCGGCGCTCGGGCCAGCGGGCCGCGTCCCAGCCGTGCCCGAGGAGCACCCGGTCGGCGGGACGGCTGTCCGCGTACGCGCGCACGCGCGCGACGGCTTCGGCGAGGGAGGCGGCCCCCGAGAGGTCCAGGCCGGTGAGGGCGAGGCCGGCGGAGGTGGTGTGGACGTGGGCGTCGGTGAAGGCGGGCGTCACGAGCGCGCCGTCGAGGTCGACGACCTCGTCCACGCCCTGCGCGAAGGCGTCTGCGGCACCCTCGGAGCCGACCCATGCGATGTGGCCGCGCTCGACGACCATCGCGGTGGCGAAGGGATCGGCGGGGCTGTGAACCTCTCCGCCGCGCAGGAGGACGGTGCGGTGGGTTCCGGCGGCGGTGGCGGAGTCGGCGGTGCGGTCTGTCATACGAGAAGCATCTCCTTTTCCGCGCGCCGCTCGCACCGCTCGGCGCTGACGCGCTTCCCGGGCCCGGCAAGATCCGAAGGAGACGGCCTAGACGCGCGGCGGGCGGGCTTCGTACGGGGTGGAGAGGACCACCGTCGTGCGGGTGGAGACGTGGGCCAGGGCGCGCAGGCGGCCCAGGAGGTCTTCCAGCTCCAGGGGGGTCGCGACGCGGACCTTGAGGATGTAGTTCTCGTCGCCCGCGACGCTGTGGCAGGCCTCGATCTCGGGAACCCCGGACAGCCGCTCCGCGATGTCGTCCGGGGCGCTCGGGTCGAAGGGCTTGACCGAGATGAAGGCCGTCAGGGGCAGGCCGACGGCCTCGGGGTCGACGACGGCCGCGTACCCGCGGATGACCCCGCGCTGCTCCAGGCGGCGTACTCGCTGGTGGACCGCCGACGTGGACAGTCCGGTGGCCTTGCCCAGGTCGGTGTAGCTCATCCGCCCGTCCCGTACGAGCAGATCCACGATCTGGCGGTCCAGCTCCTCCATTGCGCTCATAGGCGCACAACTTACGGCCCCGAACCGCTTCAGGCACAGCCGTGTCCACGGATTGAGGCGGCACCTGCGCCGGGCATGTGACCAAGGCCACAAGGGTACGCGGGCGTAGGGCGGCTGGAAGTGGTTACTCGTGCCGCGTGACGGGAAGTGCTTGGGGTGGCCGTGGCCGAAGAACCTGCCCGCCCGGCCCACCCAAGGGGGAGTACATCCATGCTGAACACCAAGCGCGCCGGTCGCATCGAACCGGAGCCCCTGGAGATCGTCGAGAGCGGTTACGCCGACGATGACGACTACCTCGAAGACGCCGAGGGATTCGAGATCCACCACGCGATCTGCCCCGATTGCGGCCAGTCCATCGCCCTCGTCGCGGACGAGGAGTACCTGCCGCAGCACGCCCTCTGCCTGACCCCGTGGAACCCCTTCGGGCTCACGGTGTGCGCGGGCACCGGGCGGCCGGCCTCCGACGCGCTGCCCACCCTCGGCTTCGCCGACGGCGCGGCCCAGGAGCTGGAGCCCGTCGTGCACTTGGCGCTGCCGCAGGGGCTGGACTGGCGTACGCAGCCGTTCTCGCACGTCGGCGGCCCCGGCTCGCGCCCCGTGCGGATGCCGGCGCCCGCGGTGCTGCCGCAGATGCGCCAGCACGCGCAGGCCGCCTGAGCCCGGCCGGACCGGCTACCAGTACGTTCCCTGCACCATGGCGGCCAGACTGGCATGGTGCAGGATCAGCCCGTCCGGATCCGCCGGGACCTCGACCTCCCCGAAGTGCGCCTGCCGGTAGGCGATGCGCAGCATCACGATGCCGTGCCGCAGGGCGGCGTAGAGCGTGTGGAACTCCATGTCCCGCGGCGCGTGCCCGGTGAGTTCGGCGTACCGGCGCTCGATGTCCTCGCGGCGCAGGAAGCCGGGCAGGCCGGTCTGGCCGAAACTGACGGTCAGGTCCTGGAAGAAGCAGTGGAGGTAGACGGTCCAGCCGAGGTCGACCTCGCGCGGGGCGCAAGCCGCCATCTCCCAGTCCAGGACGGCCACGGGTGCGAAGCCGTCGGCCTCGTAGACGACGTTGCCGATGCGCGCGTCACCCCAGTTGAGGACGGCCGGGCCGCCCTCGTCGGCCGGCCAGAGTTCTTCGAGGCGGTCGAAGGCCCGCTCCAGCAGCGGTGATCGGGATTTGCCCGCCACCACCCAGTCGTAATAGGCGCGTTGGGCTTCCACATGGCGTCGCAGCGGACTGCCGTCCCCCTCCGGGAGGAGGAACCGCGCCTCCTCGGGCGGGAACTGGTCGTGCAGCCGGGCCAGCAGCGCGATGCTCGACTCCTGGAGCGCGGCGCGTTCGGCGTCGGTCGCGGAGTGCAGCCAGTTGCCCTCGTAGGTGTAGGGCATCACGTCGGGCGGTACGCGGCCCTCGGCGCGGGCCATGACGAAGAACGGGGCGCCGAGCGGGCCGGGGTCCTCTTCCAGCCACTGCACGCGCGGGACGGGCAGGTCGGTGTGGGTGGCGACCAGGCTCATGACACGGTGCTGGCGGGGCATGTCGTAGGTGGGGAAGACGGTGTAGGCGGCCGGGTCGGCGGCGAGGCGCAGCGCGCAGGCGCGGATCGGGGCGTCGGGGTGCTCGATGTCGAAGAGCAGGGTCTCGCTGGACATGCCGTTGGAGCCGGGGACGGAGACGTTGGTGACCTTCGCGCCGGGGAGTTCGGTGTCCAGCCAGGCAGCGAGGCGCCGGCCGAGTTCCTCGGGTTCGCGGGTGGAGGTGCGGGGGCGTGGTGCCGGTCCTGCCATGGGAGTACCCCTTCTCGTGGCCTGGCGTGGTGTGGTGTGGCCTGGCTGGGCTTCGCTCGGCCCGGGGCCCGGCCCGGCTGCTGCTTCCCGGTCCGTGGAGAACGGGTTACGGGGCCACCGAGCCGTAGTCCGCGAAGCCGCTGGGGTCGTGACGGCCGAAGCTGCCGTGCTCGAAGATGCCGAAGCCCGTGCGGCCGTCCAGGGTGAAGCGGGCGGAGTGGTCGGTGACCCCGAAGGCGGCCATGGGGTGGGCGGCCGGGTCGGAGAGGTCGTAGACGCGGCGGTCGGTCCAGCCGTGGCCCTGCCAGCTGCCGTGCTGCCAGTCGGAGGCGGGCGGATAGCCGGCTCCGACGGCGAGCGGGGAGGAGTTCAGGATCTCCACACCGAGTTCCAGGGGCTTGCGGCCGGCCGGGTCGGTGAGGTGGACGACGGCGCTCTCCGGGTGGCGGCTGCCGGAGCGGTAGCGGATGTCGGTGTGCGGCCAGCCGAGCTGGACGTCGTGGCGGTCGCTCCCCTCCGGGAAGACCTGGACGGCTTCACTGAGGTTGCGCAGCCCGTCGGCGTCCTCCTGGGCGATGACCATGAGGAAGCGGTCCTCGAACCGGACGGGGATCCAGAGCCAGTGGAAGCCCTCGGGCCGGTGCTCCTCGGCGGCCCGGCCGCCGTCCTCGCCGGGTATCGGGCGCACGCCCCAGCTGCGGTCACGGGTGCCGGTCCACTCGGCGGCGTCGAGGGTGAACTCCTCGCCCCTGGCACGGATGGTGCCGGTGACGTTGCCCGCCTGGACGAAGCGCCGCCCCTCGAGGATGAGGCGGTCGCCGCGGCGCTGGGTGTGGTGCGGCTCCCACACGGCGGGGAACTCGGCGGTCCAGGTGATGTCGTACGAGAGCCCGTCGGGATCGGCCGGGTCGGCGGCGCAGGTGAGGGTGAGCCGCTTGAGGGGTTCGTCGACGGAGATGCGGAGCGGGCCGACGGAGAGGTTCATCCGGTCGTCGGTGAGGGCGTCGGAGGCCCGGACGGCGAGGAGTTCGTCACCGATGCGGAGGGTGGCGTAGGCGTCGATGACGCCGGCGTTGGGGTACACGCCGAGGCCGAGGATGAGGACGGCCCGGCCGGCGTGGTCGAAGACGTGGAAGATGCAGCGGTCGTAGGCGTTGCGGTCCCCGGTGACGAGGTGCTTCATCGACAACGGGGCCTGGTGGATGGGGTATTCGTCGAGCGATACGGGCCGGTCGGCGGGCATGGCGAACCTCCGGGAGGGTGCGAGGGATGGCACCTGGCGTGCGTGCGGCGGAGATGACGGTACGTCAGATTGCCGGGCCGGGACCAGACTTGTGGCACGAACTGTCAGTCAGACACGTCGTGCGGCGCGACCGTCCGGGGCGCGGCCCGACCCCGGAGTCGCGCCGCACCCCGAACGGGTGGCGGGTGGGGAAGACTCGAACGGATGGGCGGGGTTACCCGTGGGTCCGGTGGCGCGTTGGCCCGGTATGACCACGATGGAGACTCCCGCGCCGAGAGTGGGGCGCCGCCGACGGGCGCCGGTGGCAGGGTACGAAGAATCGGTTCGGCAGACCCCGGACCCGCCCATCTACAGCGCGATGCTCACCCGCTGGGCCGAGGACGGCCGGACCGTGCCCGGACGGCGCGACCCGGAGTGGTCCACGATCGCCTCCTCGCCCATCTGGCCGACCGGCCCGCTCTTCGGCGGCTGACCGCCGGTACCGCTCATACCGTTCGTACCGCTCATACCGCGAACCGACCCGCCGCTCATAGCGCGGACCGACCCGCCGCCCGTACCGCGGACCGACCCGCCGCCGGCCGGAGACCGGAGACCGGAGACCGGTCACGGTGCCGGCAGATCCGCCGCCGGCCGCGCACCGCTCACAGCGCGAGCAGACCCGCCGCCGTCGGCCGGAAACCGCACCGGGCGTAGAACTCTCCGAGGTGCGGCTCGTGGTCCACGTGCAGCCACTGCGCTCCCGCGTCGCGGGCCGCCTCGGCCGCCGCCCGGACCAGGCGCACGCCGAGCCCCTGCCTGCGTTCGTCCGGGTGCACCGTGGTGTCCAGGACGAAGGCGTGCGCGCCCCCGTCCCAGGCGAGGTTGACGTAGCCGGTCAGCCGCCCGTCGCGGCGCGCCGCGATCCAGGTCAGGCTGCGGGCCAGGACCGGCCCGAAGGGCACGTCCCGGTGGCCGGGCCAGGACGCGGCGAACAGCGCGTTCAGCTCGGCATCGGTCAGGGGCTCCCCTGAGGTCAGCTCCACCCCGCCCCCTCCCCCGCCCCCGCCTACCGGGATTCCGGGCCCGCCAGGTGGCGGGCGATCACCATGCGCTGGATCTGGTTCGTGCCCTCCACGATCTGGAGCACCTTCGCCTCGCGCATCAGACGCTCGACCGGGAAGTCCGCCGTGTAGCCGTAGCCGCCCAGCACCTGGACCGCGTCCGTCGTGACGGACATCGCCGCGTCGGTGCAGAAGAGCTTGGCCATCGCCGCCTGCCGGGAGAACGGCTTGCCCGCGTCCCGCAGCCGCGCCGCCGCCAGGTACAGCGCGCGGCCCGCCTCGATCTTCGTCGCCATGTCGGCCAGCATGAACCGCAGGCCCTGGAAGTCCGCGATGGGGTGGCCGAACTGCTTGCGGTCCAGGGCGTAGAGCACGGCCTCGTCCAGGGCGGCCTGGGCCACGCCGATCGCGCAGGCGGCGATGCCGAGGCGGCCCGCGTCCAGGGCCGCGAGGGCGATGGTGAAGCCCTGGCCCTCCTCGCCGATGCGGCGCGTGTCGGGGACCCGTACGCCGTCGAAGTGCAGCTGGGCGGTGGGCGAGCCCTTCATGCCCATCTTCTTCTCGGGGACGGCCGCCGTGAGGCCCGCCGCGTCGCCCGGCACCAGGAAGGCCGTGATGCCCTTCGGGCCGTCCACGCCCGTGCGGGCCAGGACGGTGTAGAAGTCGGCGACCCCGCCGTGGGTGATCCAGGCCTTGGTGCCGGTGATGATCCAGTCCTCGCCGTCGCGGACCGCCCGGGTGGTCAGCGAGGCCGCGTCGGAGCCGGCGCCCGGCTCCGAGAGGCAGTACGCGCCGAGCAGGCCGCCGCCGAGCATCGACGGGAGGTGGGCGCTCTGCTGCTCCTTGGTGCCGTACCCGGCCAGGCCGTGGCAGGCGAGCGAGTGGACGCTGACGCCGAGCCCGACGGTCAGGCGGGCCGCGGCCAGCTCCTCCAGGACCTGGAGGTAGACCTCGTACGGCTGGTCACCGCCGCCGAACTCGCCGGCGTACGGGAGCCCGAGCAGTCCGGACTCGGAGAGGAGCCCGAAGACCTCCCGGGGGAACCGTCCGGCGTCCTCCTCCTCGGCGGCCCGGGGGCGGATCTCCCGCTGCGCGATCTCGCGTACGAGCGCGAGCAGATCGCGGGACTCCTCGGTGGGCAGCGATCGGTCCACCTGCGGCGCGCGGTCGGTCATGGCGGCGCTCTCCTCACTCGTCAAGCACGGGGCGGCGCGTGAGGGTGGTACGCGTCGCCGGGTCTCGGGGCTCACAGCCGATGGTGCCCTCCCGGATCGCGGGAAGCTCCTGTTCAAGGGGCTGCGGCGGTTGAGTATGCCCGATCAGGGGCTTCCCGTCACTGGTACGGGATCCTCGCCGGGGACCGGCGGGGCCGGGCACTCTGGGACGAACTCCTCGATCACCGTCAGGGTCGCGCGCAGCGTGCGCACCAGCAGGGCCCCGAACTCGGTCCGGTCGGGGCGGACGGCGGCCCCGGGTCCGGCGCCCGGCGGCGGCTCGGGGGAGCCGATCCAGTCGAGCGTGCTGCCCTCCACCCCCGCCAGCCAGCCGACCAGTGCCAGCCGGGCGATCGGCGGGACGGCGCGGTGGCCGTACGCGCCTTCGGCGATGGTCGCCATGAGTTCCTCGCGCACGGCGTCGCGGATGGCGAGGACCTCGGAGTCGGAGCCGACGCCGCCGGTCACGATGGTGCGGTAGGCGGCCTGGTGGTGCTCGGCGTAGTGCAGGTAGCCGTCGATGGTGCCGCGCACCCGCTCGGCGTTGGGCCGCTCGCTCTCGTCGCCGGCCCGGGCGACGAGCTCGGCGACCGAGTCCTCGACGATGGCCAGGTAGTAGCCGCGTTTGCTCTTGAAGTAGTAGTAGATGAGCCCCTTGGCCACACCGGCGTGCTTGGCGATGTCGTCCATGGAGAGCGCGTCGTACGAGGTGTCGGCGAACAACTTGCGCCCGATCGCTATCAGTTCGGCCCGCCGAACCTGCGAACGCCCGGTCGTTCCGCGCTGTTGACTATTATTCAAATTCAGCCCTAGCCTCGAACTGCCACAGGATGCCCGAAGTATGGCAGACCCGTGTGCATCCCCCTTTGCACTTCCCCTGCGCACCGGACGACGTACGGGAGGAACACATCATGGGCAACGGCACGACGAGTACGGCGAGTACGGCGAGTACGGCGAGGAACACCCCCGAGGGCCGGGTCAAGTGGAAGAAGACGGCCGCCGCCGCGATGCCCGCGGTCCTCGCGGTCGGGGCGATGGCCATGGTCATGGCGCAGGGCGCGCTCGCCGCCTCCTTCGCCGTCTCGGGGACCAGTTTCCAGGTCTCCTCCTCCAAGCTGAGCAGCAAGGGCCTGTCCTCCTACGTGCAGACGGACCGCTCCGTAGACGGCAAGGGGCACCCGGTCGCACTGCTCGGCATCGGCGAGGCCGCCCTCACGGACATCTGCCAGGCCGCCGAGGTGGACACCCCGGTGGGCAGGGTGGTCTTCAAGCTGACCGCGGGCGGCCCGGCCGGCGAGGTCACCGCCAGCAATCTCGTCATCGACGGCGAGGACCTGGGCGGCGACGCCGTCTTCGGGACGGCCCAGATCGGCCGCGACGCCTCCACCCTCGACCAGGTCGGCGGGGTCACGGGCGAGGCGGGCAAATTCGGCCTGCAGGCCGGGAACATCGAGGTGGTGGACGTGAAGTCGCACGCCTGGTCGGCGACCGGGGGCAACTTCCACCTCAAGGGCCTGAAGCTCAACGTCAGCCTGGACGGCAAGAAGTGCTTCTAGGACCCCGCGTAGGACCCCGCGGGTCCGCCGGGCCGGGGAGCGGGTGGCTGGAGCGCAGGCTCCCGCTCCCCGGTCCCCGGCAGCGGCTGCGGGCCTGGCGCCGCACCCGCCCCTTCTGGGGCGGCCTGCTGGTGATCCTGGGCGGCACCGAGCTGCTGCTGGTCCCGCTCTCCCCGCTCACCGTGCTGGTCAGCCTGGGCCTCGGCGGGATCGCCGCGATCGGCATCGGTCTCGCGCTGATCGCCGCGGGCGCCTTCCTGTGGTTCCTGCCGCAGACCCGGGCGTACGTCTCCGTCCACGCGCTGCTGCTGTCCGTCCTGTCCTTCGTGGCGACCAACCTCGGCGGGTTCCTCCTCGGCATGCTCCTCGGCATCGCCGGCAGCGCACTGGCCTTCGGCTGGACCCCGCTGCCCGATCCGGCGGCGGGCGGGGAGGGACCGTACGTCCCGAGCCTGGACGGGAGCGGTCCGCGCACGCTGGCCGCCGCGCTCCCCGTGGTGCTGCTCGCCTCGCTGGTGGCGGGCGCTCCCGGGGCGAAGGCGGCCCGGGCCGCCCAGGCCGCGCCGACGGCGGCTTCGACGGCGGCACCGACGGCCGCGCGCACTCCCCCGACCGTGACCACCTCGCTCTTCGCGCCCCAGGACTTCGCCTTCGCGGGCGTCACCCACGTGCCCACGGCGGACGGCCCGCTGAAGGTACTGGTGCTGCGGATGCGCGCGGCCACGCTCACGGACTACCGGCTGCGCACCCGCGACGGCAAGGACGAGTACGGGCTGGCCGCCAGGAAGCTGGACCTGAGCGGCGACGTCACCCTGTACCTGACGAAGTTCAGCGGCTGCATCGAGGGGCTGCTGTGCGTCACCTTCAGCCCGGAGGGGCTGCCCGCTCCCCCGGTCATCCCGCCGTTCGTCTTCATGACCCAGGTCAGCGCGGAGCAGGCGCTCGTGACCTCCGACGTGATCGAGACCGACGGACTGCGGCTGGAGGCCTCGTGATCCCCGTACAGGCCGCGCCGCTGTGGGCGTACGGCATCGGCGCGACCTTCGCGGTGGCCGCCGGGCGCCAGCTGCAGTGGTGGGAACGGTCGGTCCGGGGCGAGGGGGTCCGCACGAGGAGCCGCGCGGCCGATCCGTACATGGCGCTCACCCTGCTCTACGCGGCCCTGCTGCCCGCCCCGACCGGGGTGTACCTGCTCTGGCAGAACCCGGCCTGGGCGACGATGCACGTGGCCCGCGACCACGACGGGGTGTGGGCCGGGTTCGCCCTCTTCTACGTGGCCTCGGTGGTCGTCGGCGCGCTGCTCGGGTTCCTGGCGGCGCGGCTGTGCGTGCTGGTCGGAGCCGGGTACTGGGGCTACCTCCAGGCGGTGGCCGGGTACTTCCTGCTGTTCCTCGTCCTGATCCACGGGTGGGACGGCAGGGGGTACGAGCGGCTGCTGAGCGCCGATCCGCGGGCCTTCGCCGACTGGTCCGCGGGCGGCGCGGCCGGCGCGGCCGGCGATTCGGTGATCAACCACTGCCTGGCCTTCGCGACCTCGGGGACCTTCCTGGCCCTGCTCGTCTTCGGCACGGCCGTCATCGGCACGATGCTGCTGGCCGAAATCGGCTGGCTGGTGGAGGGCTGGCGGCTGCCGGGCGCGGCGGCGGACCTCAAAGTGCCCCGGGTGGTCGCGGTGGCGATCGCCGGAGCGGGGGTCTACGGGCTGCCGTTCGCGGGGGCGCTGGGTGCGAGCGTGCTGGTACGGCTGCTGGGGTGGTGGCTCGGCGGCGGGGTCTTCGCCGTGCTGGCCGGGGCGGTGCTGCTGCCCGGGCGCTCACCCGTGAGGAGGCTGTACGCGCTGGTCGGTATTCCGGACGGGCACTGGCGGGTGGAGCCGGAGCCGGGGCCGCAGTCGCAGTCGGAGCCGGGACCGGGACCGGAGCCCGGGCCGACCGGGGTCAGAAGAACCAGCCCACCTGCGTGACGAACATGGCCACGACCACCACGAGGGTCCAGCCGAGCACGTGCTCCAGCCAGGAGGAGTCGTCCTTGGGCCCGCCGGTGCGGACCAGGTTGCGGGCACGGGAGGTCAGGGCGGCGCTGTGTGCGGTCATGCCCTCCAATGTGACAGCGGTGGCGGCAATCGCGGTAGAGACGATGGTCACTGGTGGCATGTCTCACGCCCCCGGCAGCCCGATGGCGGGCCGGAGGCGCGAGAGGTACTGCCCGCCTGGTCAGGTGGCGCGTTCGCGGCCCGCCATGGCCGCCATGGCCAGGGCGAGGCAGAGGGCGACGGCGCCCGTGATGACGTTGTTCAGCACGGTGCGGGTCGTGTCGACGCTGCCGGCGATGACCCAGGGCGCGACGATCGTCCAGGCCCCGAGGCCGACCGCCGTCCACGCCATCGCGTGGGTGCGTTCGTAGGCGGAGCCGAGCCCGCCCATGCACAGGCAGTACGCCAGGCCGGCGATCAGGTTGTTGATGGCCAGCGCGCTGAGGCCGCTGAATCCGGCGATCCACGGCGAGGCCGCCAGGTACAGACCCGTGAGGAGGGCCAGCGCCTCGACGGCCTGGGCGCGCGGGGTGGTGGTGACGCGCTCGAACCGCGTGCGCATCTCAGCGAGGTCGGGGTGGTGTTCGATGGGGTGGGTGGTCATGGCGGGCCGCCTCCTACTGAAGCGTGAAGCCTTTATGTCGCCTTTATTCCCCTATGGTCCGCTTGTCATACATCCGGGTCAACGGGAACTTTCGCGGGGAGCCTTCACAGCACGCCGACCGCCCGCAGCGCGAGGATCTGGGCGGCGCTGGGCCGGATCGGTCCGTAGAGGTAGCAGACGCCGCCGGTACCGGAGACGACCTTGCCGGCCGCGTTGTGGCGCTTGGTGCGCAACCAGTTGTTCTCGAACTGCCTGCGCTGGTAGACGCGGCGCACGGCGGTGTTGTCGGCCGAGTTCGGGTCGTTGGCGATCACGTCCCCGGACGCGGTGAAGCCGATGACGGTCATCAGGTGGCCGGCCGTGCCGTAGCCGGCGCCCGTGAGCTCCTCGGCGGTGAAGGACTGCGAGGTGATGACGGGGACACCGGCCCGGACCAGGGTCTCCAGGTCGGTGAGGGAGCCGAGCCGCGTGACGACACCGGCCATCTGCCGGTAGGTGGCGGCGTAGGCGGCGTTGAAGGGCCAGTTGCCGCAGCCCTTGTACGCGGCGTCGTAGGTGGAGCGGGCGGCGTGACAGACCTGTGGGTCGGTGTAGCCCTTCTTGACCCAGGCCAGGGACTTGGCGCTGGCCGTACGGCCCCAGAACTCGATGATCATCTGGGAGGAGGTGGGGCTGCACCAGGCCTCGCCGCCGTTGTCGTACTCGGGGTACTGGCCGGCGTGCGTCTCCTGCGAGTACCTCGGCACCTTCAGCTCGTGGGCCGCGGCGGCGGAGGTGGCGGTGGACGCGGGGACGGGGGACGCGGGGACGGTGAACCGGTCCGGGACGTCCGAGACCATGGCGCCGGCCAGCCACACCGTCGGTCCGCGCTGCGCTCCGGGCTCGCGGTACAGGGTCAGGCGCAGCCGCCAGTCCTTGATCCGCAGCCCGCTCGCGGGGGCGTCCACGGCCAGGGTGTCGGTCCAGACGGTGGACTTGCCGTCGGTCTGGCCGTCCACGGAGGTGCGGCGGATGTCGGCGTCGCCCGAGGCCCAGCGGCCCATCACGTACCAGGGGGTGGCGGTGCCGTCGGTGTAGGTGCCGCGCAGTTCGGTCTGGATCCAGGTACCGGCCGGGGTGCGGGCGTTCCAGGAGGCGATGGCCTCGGTGGCGGGCACGGTGGAGGCGTGCACCGGGGAGGTCCAGGTGGCGTACTCCCAGGTGCTCTTCTTCCCGGTGTGCGGATCGGCGTACTCGGTGCGGCCCGCCGGGGTCTTGATCTCCAGGCCGGGGCGGGCGCCGCCGATGGCGGTGGTGCCCTGGTGGAGGCCGGCGCGCCAGTGGGCGTACGAGTACCAGAACCGGTTGTCCACCGTCTTGCGGGTGGCCGCCGTGCGGTCGGGGACCGGGGGCGCCGGGGCGGCCGGGGCGGGGGGCGGGGCCGCGCCGGCCGGGGCCGCGGGTTCCGGGCCCGACCCGGCGGCGGAGGCGCGGCCGCCGGGGACGGTGGCGGCGGTGGCGGCCGCGAGGACTACGGCCAGCAGGGCCCGGCGTGGTGTGGGTGCGGTCATCGGCGTGGCCCCCAGGGGTCGGTGCGGTGGGTCGGCTCCCACCCTTCCAGTTCCCGGATGCGGGGCGGTGAAGCCGGGGGGCCGTGTCGGGGTGACGCGGGCGGCGGGCCGCGCCGGCCGGTGCCCTGCGGGGCTGTCCCCTACCCGCCCTTCCCCCGTTCCCCGGGGCTCCGCCCCGGACCCCCTGCCGAGTGCGGCGCCGTTCCGGGGGCCAGCCCCCGCGCCCCCGCGCCTCAAACGCCGGCGGGGCTGAATGTGGGCTGGGATTGCCCTCCGGGCGATGCGGCCCGCCGCGGCGGTCACGTGCGCGCTGGCGTCGGCAAAATCAAGCCCCGCCGGCGATTGAGGCGCGGGGCCGGGGCGGCGCCCCAGGGGCTCGGGGGAGGCGCGCGGCGGAGGACATACGCTGGGGGCGTGGAGATTCAGCCCCCAGTCCAAGCCCTCGCGCGCGAGCTCGCCGGGGAGCCGGCCTCGCTCGGGCCGGTGCGGGTGATCGGGATCGACGGGCACGCCGGGTCCGGGAAGAGCACCTTCGCGGGGGTGCTCGCCGAGGCGCTGGGGGGCGCCCCCGTGCTGCACCTGGACGACGTGGCCACCCACGAGGAGCTGTTCGGCTGGGAGGGGCGGCTGCGCGCGCAGGTGCTGGAGCCGCTCGCCGCGGGACGGCCCGCGCACTGGGCCCCGTACGACTGGGTCGAGCGGCGGTTCGCCGCAGAGCGGGTGCTCGAGCCGGCTCCGGTGCTGCTCGTCGAGGGGGTCGGCGCCGGGCGGCGCGCGCTGCGCCCGTACCTGGCGCGGCTGCTGTGGATGGAGACGCCGCGCGTGATGTCCTGGGGGCGCGGGCGAAACCGGGACGGGCGTGAACTTTCCGACTTCTGGGACGGATGGGAGCGCGCGGAGCTCACGCACTTCTCGGATGATCCTTCGCGCCCCTTCGCGGACACCCTGGTACGGCAGAGCGGTACGGGATACGAGTGGACTTCCGGGGCTCCTGCGACCGTGGCCACCGCCACTTTCATCACTGAGGGTCACGAAGCCCCCCAGGCCTGACGGGCCCCGGAAATCCGCCTCCCGCGGGCCTCACCGAGTCGCTTGACCCGGGGGCCGGGACGGCCGTACGTTCTCAATGAGCGGCCCTCACGGGCTGCCGCAGACGCGGAGCCCCCGATCGTTCCCCCGTGATCGGGGGCTTCGTTCTGCCCACGGTCCCCCGTGCTCCCCGCCCGGACGGCCTCCGCGGCGGCGTCACACGGGGCGTGCACACCCCGGTCCATCACCCTGCGTCACCACCGGTCGCCCGGCTGTACACCTGACACGTCTTCACCGCACCCTACGTAAGGTGCGTAACCGCAGGTACGATGCACCCCTGATTTCATCAGCGCAGGGACAACTCGCGTGCTTGCCGCGGGGGTTGCCCCGCACCACGGGGGCAGGCTTGTGGGGGACGTGATGGATTTCGCCGCGGTGGGCAGCGCACACGCCCCGGCCGAACTCGCCTGGCTGCGAGGCGTGGACGCCTGCACGATGGGCGCCTACCCGCAGGCCGAGGAGGAGTTCCGGACGGCCGTACGACTCGATCCCACGATGGCCGACGCCTGGCTGGGCCTGCACGCGCTCCGCGTCGACACCACCAACGCGTTACTGCGCATGTACGCCCACCGGGACCGCTTCGGGGAACAGCGGGCCCGCCACCGGCGGACGCTGAACTCCTGGTACTGGCTGGGCTGGTGGGTGCAGCCCGTCCTGGAGAGCCGGCGCGACCTGCTGCTCGCGCACGCCTCGCACTGGCTGGACGGGCGCCACGTGCCCGAGCTGGACCAGGCGCTGGCCGCCCTGCCGCCGGTGGACACCGATCCGCAGGTCCGCTTCCTGCACGCGTGCCGGGCGTACCTGGTCAAGGACTGGGAGCAGCTGGTCCGGCACACCGAATCCCTGGTCGACGATCCGATGCTGGGCATCGAGGCGGGCCTGTTCGGCGGGATGGCCCGGGTCCGGCTGGAGATGTACGGGCAGGCGGAACCGCTGCTGTCGGCCTCGCTGATGCGCTGCCGCAGCGAGCAGCCGCAGCGCAAGGAGCTGCGGTACTGGCTGGCACGGGCGCACGAGGGGACCGGTCGCAGCGCGGCGGCGCTGCCGCTGTACCGGGCGGTGCACCGGGTGGACCCGGCGTTCATGGACACCGCGGCCCGGCTGACCGCGATCGAGGACAGCGAGGACGCCGACGGGCTGGCCGGGTACGCGGGCAACGCCGGCCACGAGGCCTTCGGCGGGCACGCCCCGTCCCCGTCGGGCGGGGACTTCGCGGCGGTGGCCCTGGGCGGCGGCGGACCGGTCCAGGACCTCGCGGCGGACGGGCAGGCGGAGCCGGACCCGCTGACGGCGGCCGACCCGCCGGAGCCCCGGCACGGCCCGGGGGTCCCGGGGCCCGGCGCGGGCCTGCCGGCCGGCGCACGGCGCAAGGCCTCGCTGCCTTCGCAGCCCGGCCCGGTGGGCCTGCCGGCCGGACCGGCGGATCCGGCGGCGCTGGCCGAGGCGCTCGCGGAGCTGGAGCGGATGGTGGGGCTGGAGCCGGTCAAACGGCAGGTGAAGGCGCTCTCCGCGCAACTGCACATGGCCAGGCTGCGCACGGGGCAGGGCCTGCCGGTGCAGCCGCCCAAGCGGCATTTCGTCTTCTCCGGGCCCTCGGGCACGGGCAAGACCACGGTGGCGCGGATCCTGGGACGGGTGTTCTACGCGCTGGGCCTGCTCGGCGGCGACCATCTCGTGGAGGCCGGGCGCGCGGACCTGGTCGGTGAGTTCCTCGGGCAGACCGCCGTGAAGGCGAACGAGCTGATCGACTCGGCGATCGGCGGGGTGCTGTTCGTGGACGAGGCCTACAGCCTCTCCAACTCCGGTTACAGCAAGGGCGACGCGTACGGCGACGAGGCCCTGCAGGTGCTGCTGAAGCGGGCGGAGGACAACCGCGACCACCTGGTGGTGATCCTCGCGGGCTATCCGGCGGGGATGGACCGCCTGCTCGCCACCAATCCGGGGCTGTCCTCGCGCTTCACCACCCGGGTGGACTTCCCCAGCTACCGGCCGCTGGAACTCACAGCGATCGGCGGGGTGCTGGCGGATGCCAACGGTGACCGGTGGGACGAGGAGGCGCTGGAGGAGCTGCGGAGCATCAGCGGGCACGTGGTGGAGCAGGGGTGGATCGACGAGCTCGGGAACGGGCGGTTCCTGCGGACGCTGTACGAGAAGAGCTGCGCGTACCGGGATCTGCGGCTGGCCGGCTTCTCCGGTGATCCCTCGCGGGACGACCTCTCCACGCTTCGGCTGGCCGACCTGATGCAGGCCTACGGGGAGGTCCTGTCGGGCCGGGGCCCCCAGGAACGGCCGGAGCCGCCCCCGTTGTAGGCCCTGCGGGGCGCTCCCCTACCCGCCCTTCGCCCGTTCCCCGGGGCTCCGCCCCAGACCCCGCGCCGCAAACGCCGGCGGGGCCGGAAATGCCGCGGCACGGCATTTCCAGCCCCAGCGGTCACCCGCTACGCGCTGCGCGCGTACCCCCGGTGGGCCGGGTCGCGGACCTCGCCGACCAGGGTCTCCAGGACGTCCTCCATGGCGACCAGGCCCAGCACCCGGCCCGACGGGTCGGCGACCTGCGCCAGGTGGGTGGCGTCCCGGCGCATGACGGTGAGGGCGTCGTCCAGCGGCAGCGTGGAGCAGACCGTGGTCATCCGGCGCCAGACCCGCTGCGGAACGGCACGTTCCCGCTCCTCCAGGTCCAGTACGTCCTTCACGTGCAGGTAGCCCATGAAGGCTCCGCTGTCGGCGCGGACGGGGAAGCGGGAGTACCCGGTGCGGACCGTGAGCTGCTCGATCTGGCGCGGGGTGACGGCGGGGCCGACCGTCACCAGCCGGTCCGGGGCGAGGAGGACGTCGGTGACCGGGCGGCTGCCCAGCTCCAGTGCGTCCTCCAGGCGCTCCTGCTCGACCGGCTCCAGGAGCCCGGCCTGCCGGGAGTCCTTCAGCAGCCGGCCGAGCTGGGCGGAGGTGTAGACGGCCTCGACCTCGTCCTTGGGCTCCACCTTGAAGAGCTTCAGGACCAGCGTGGCGCAGGCTCCCAGGGCCGTGGTGACCGGTCCGCAGACGCGGGCGAAGGCGACCAGGCCGGGGCTGAACCACAGGGCGGTCTTCTCGGGTGCGGCCATGGCGAGGTTCTTGGGGACCATCTCGCCGATGACCAGGTGCAGGAAGACCACGGCGGCCAGCGCGAACGCGTAGCCGAGGGGGTGGATCAGGCCTTCCGGCACGTGGGCGGCGTGGAAGACGGGCTCCAGCAGCCGGGCCACGGTCGGTTCGGCGACCGCGCCGAGGGTGAGCGAGCACATGGTGATGCCGAACTGCGCGGCGGCCATCATGCGCGGCAGGTTCTCCAGCCCGTGCAGCACCTGGCGGGCCCGCTTGGAGCCGGCCGCCAGGGGCTCGATCTGGCTGCGGCGGACGGAGACGAGCGCGAACTCGGCACCGACGAAGAAGCCGTTGGCCAGGACGAGGAGCAGGGCGAAGAGGAGTTGGAGCGCGTTCACCGGCCACCCACCGATTCCAGCTCGGCGGGGGCGGGGACGTATCCGAGCGTGCCGGTGCCCGCGGGGGCGGTGCGCACGAGGCGGACCCGTTCGGCGCGGTAGCGGCGGACCTGGCGGACCGACAGCCTCCAGCCGGGCAGTTCGGCGCGGTCCCCGGGTGCGGGGATGCGGCCGAGCAGGTCGGCGACGAGTCCGGCGACGGTCTCGTACGGGCCTTCGGGGACCTCCAGGCCTATCCGGCGCAGGGTCTGGACGCGGCAGCTGCCGTCGGCCTCCCAGGAGGGGCGGCCGTCCTCGGCGGGTACGGCGGCCAGTTCGGGGCTACGGTCCTCCGCGAGGTCGTGCTCGTCGCGGACTTCGCCGACGAGCTCCTCGACGATGTCCTCGAGGGTGACGACGCCGGCGGTGCCGCCGTACTCGTCGACGACCACGGCCATGGGCTGTTCGCTGCGCAGCCGTTCCAGCAGTGGCTGCACCGGCAGGGAGCCGGGGACCAGCAGCGGGGCCATGCAGATCCCGCTGACGCTGGTGCGGGCGCGTTCGGCCTCGGGCACGGCGAGGGCGTCCTTGAGGTGGACCACGCCGGTGATCTCGTCGATGCGCTCGCGGTAGACCGGGAAGCGGGACAGGCCCGTGGCCCGGGTCAGGTTGAGCACGTCGGCCGCGGTGGCCGTGTGCTGGAGGGCGCTGACCTTGACCCGGGGGGTCATGACCAGCTGGGCCGTGAGCTCGCCCAGCGAGATGGTCCGTACGAAGAGGTCCGCGGTGTCCTGTTCCAGGGCGCCGGCCTGGGCCGAATGGCGGACCAGGGAGACCAGTTCGCCCGGGGTGCGGGCGGAGGCCATCTCTTCGGTGGGTTCCACGCCCAGCGCCCGTACGAGCCGGTTGGCCACGGCGTTGAGGGCCGCGATCACCGGTCGGAAGGCCCGGGAGAAGGACTGCTGCGGGCCGGCGACGAAGCGGGCGACCTGGAGCGGCCGGGAGACGGCCCAGTTCTTCGGGACGAGCTCGCCGACGACCATCTGGACGGCGGAGGCGAGCAGCATGCCGATGACGACGGCCACGCCGGGTACGGCGCCCTTGGGGAGGCCGGTCGCTTCGAGCGGCCCGGCCAGCAGGGCGGCCAGGGCGGGCTCGGCGAGCATGCCGACCACGAGGGAGGTGATGGTGATGCCGAGCTGGGTGCCGGAGAGCTGGAAGGACAGCTCCCGGAGGGCTTCGACCACCGTGCGGGCACGGCGGTCACCTTCGGCGGCGGCACGTTCGGCCTCGGGTCTCTCCACGGTGACGAGGCCGAATTCGGCCGCCACGAAGAAACCGTTGGCGAGGATCAGGGCGAATGCCGCCACGAGCAGGAGTAGCGGGATGGTCATGCCGCCGCCTCCATGGGGAGGGCGGCGCGGGTACTACCGGACGATCCGTCCATTGCTGGAGGGAGTCACTCCTCGAGTCGCAGGTGCCCACGGGGCCTCGGGGTCCCGGGGCCGGTGGGAGGGCGCACGGTCGCGCCCCCACACCAGGGTAGTCACTGAGATCGCCGCCGCAATGGGACGCAGCGACGAGCCCGGCCGGGCTCAGTCGTTCTTTGAGCCGGTTCCGTGTGCCTCGGCGAGGGCGCGCAGGGCGCGGGCGTCGCCGATCGCCTGGGCCCGGGCCACTCCGGGCTGGATGCCGAGGGCGGGCAGGCTGGTGCCGTCGCTCAGGTCGAGGAACACCCACGCGTCGCCCGGGCGGAGGTTGACCCGCAGGATCTGCGCCCATTCCAGGCGGCGGGTGGTGGTGAGGTTGACGACCGTGACGCCGGTCTCGTCCGCGACCACCTTGGGGCGGCTGAGCAGGACGAGGACGGAGGAGAGCAGGGCCGCGGTGAAGACGAAGCTGACCCGCTCACCGGGGTGCAGGGTGTCGAGGAGCAGCGCGATCGCCGTGATGGTGGCGAACATGGCGGCGCCCACGCCCAGCAGGACGGCCCGAGTGCGGGTCGGCCGGAAGGTGACCGGCAGGGCGGGCGGTGCGGGCTGGGCGGTGGCGTCGGCCATGTTCGTCAGGTGCCTTCGGTGGTGCCGGGTGGCGGTGTGCGGCGGATCGGGGTGCGCGTCAGAGGCGGCAGGCGTGGATCGAGGTGGTGAGGATCGCGCGGGCGCCGAGCTCGTACAGGTCGTCCATGATCCGCTGGGCCTCCTTGGCCGGGACCATGGCGCGGACGGCGACCCAGCCCTCGTTGTGCAGCGGGGAGACGGTGGGCGACTCCAGGCCCGGGGTGAGGGCGACGGCGCGCTCGAGGTGCTCGGCGCGGCAGTCGTAGTCCATCATCACGTAGCTGCGGGCGACCAGGACGCCCTGGAGGCGGCGCAGGAACTGCTGGGCGCGCGGGTCCTCGGGGTCGGTGCCGTTGCCGCGGATGACCACGGCCTCGGAGGTCATGATCGGCTCGCCGATGACCTCCAGGCCGGCGTTGCGCAGGCTGGTGCCGGTCTCGACGACGTCCGCGATGATCTGGGCGACGCCGAGCTGGATGGCGGTCTCGACCGCGCCGTCGAGGTGGACGACGGAGGCCTCGATGCCCTTGTCGGCGAGGTGCTTGGCCACGATTCCCTCGTACGAGGTCGCGATGGTCATCCCGTGGAAGTCCTCGGGGCCCTTCGCGGTACCGGGGATGGTGGCGTAGCGGAAGGTGGAGCGGCCGAAGTTCAGCGGCAGGATCTCCTCGGCGCTGGCGCCGGAGTCGAGCAGCAGGTCGCGGCCGGTGATGCCGATGTCCAGCTTGCCGGAGGACACGTAGATCGCGATGTCCTTGGGGCGGAGGTAGAAGAACTCCACCTCGTTGTCGGGGTCGACGACCACGAGCTCCTTGGACTCCTTGCGCATCCGGTAGCCGGCCTCATGGAGCATCGCCGACGCCGGTCCGGAGAGAGAACCCTTGTTGGGGACGGCGATGCGCAGCATGGGGCTTCCTTTGGTGCGTAGGTGCGAAAGGGTGTGCTGGTACGGGTACGCGTGACGGGCGCGCGGACGCCCCGGCAGGGTGTGCCGGGGCCCGCGCGCGAGTGCTCCGGCCTAGAGGTGCGCGTAGACGTCGTCGAGGGAGATCCCGCGCGCCACCATCATCACCTGGACGTGGTAGAGCAGCTGGGAGATTTCCTCGGCGGCGGCTTCCTTGCCCTCGTACTCGGCGGCCATCCAGACCTCGGCGGCCTCCTCGACGACCTTCTTGCCGATGGCATGGACGCCCTTGGCGACGAGCTCGGCGGTGCGGGAGGTGCTGGGGTCGCCGTTGGCGGCCTTGAGCTGGAGCTCGGTGAAGAGCTCTTCGAAGCTCTTGAGGGGTTTGTTCGCCATGATGGTCCTCAGAATACGGGGTGCGCGGCTGCCGGCTAGCGCCAGGGTTCGCTGACGGTCCGCAGCGTCATGGCGGTGGAGACGGCGGCGGTGACCGCTTCGTGCCCCTTGTCCTCGTTCGACCCCTCGAGTCCGGCGCGGTCCAGCGCCTGCTCGTCGTTGTCGCAGGTCAGTACGCCGAAGCCGACGGGGACTCCGGTGTCGATCGACACCTGTACCAGGCCCTGGGTGACGCCCTGGCAGACGTAGTCGAAGTGCGGGGTGCCGCCGCGGATGACCACTCCGAGGGCGACGATGGCATCGTAGCCGCGACCCGCCAGTACCTTCGCCACGACCGGGAGCTCGAAGCTGCCCGGGACGCGCAGCAGGGTGGGCTCGTCGATCCCCAGCTCGTGCAGGGCCCGCAGGGCGCCGTCCACCAGGCCGTCCATGACCTTCTCGTGCCACTGGGCCGCGATCACTGCGACTCGCAGGTCTCCGCAGTTCTTCACGCTCAGTTCGGGTGCGCCCTTGCCGCTCACAGCTCTGCTCCTAGGTTTCTTCGGTACGTCGGTTGCCGTCGGGTGAAAAGGTGAAGGTGTGGGTGGGTGGTCCGGCCCACTGGCTGCCGGACCGGCTACTGGTTGCCGCAGGCCGCGGACGTGGACACGACCGGGTCCAGCCAGGGCAGGTCGTGGCCCATCCGGTCCCGCTTGGTGCGCAGGTAGCGCAGGTTGTGCTCGCCCGCCTCCATGGGCATCGGCTCCCGGTCGGAAACCTTGATGCCGTGGCTGACGAGGGCCGCCGACTTCTCGAGGTTGTTGGTCAGCAGCCGGACGCTGTGGACGCCGAGGTCGGCGAGCATCTGGGCGCCGGCCCCGTAGTCGCGGGCGTCGGCCGGCAGTCCCAGCTCGAGGTTGGCGTCGAGGGTGTCGCGGCCCAGTTCCTGGAGCTCGTACGCGCGGAGCTTGGACAGCAGTCCGATGCCGCGGCCCTCGTGGCCGCGCAGGTAGACGATCACACCGCGGCCGGCGGCCTGGACGCGTTCCATGGCGGCGTGCAGCTGGGGGCCGCAGTCGCAGCGCTGCGACTGGAAGATGTCTCCGGTCAGGCATTCGGAGTGCATCCGGACCAGGACGTCCTCGCCGTCGCCGATCTCGCCGTGGACGAGGGCGACGTGCTCGACGCCGTCGACGGTGGAGCGGAAGCCGTAGGCCGTGAAGTGGCCGAAGGAGGTCGGGAGGCTGACCTTGGCCTCGCGGCGCACGGTCGGCTCGGCGGAGCGGCGGTAGGCGATCAGGTCCTCGATGGAGATGATCGTCAGTCCGTGCTTGCGGGCGAAGGGGATCAGCTCGGGCAGGCGCAGCATGACGCCGTCCTCCCCGGCGATCTCCACGATGGCGCCGGCCGGGCGCAGGCCCGCGAGGCGGGCGAGGTCGACGGCGGCCTCGGTGTGGCCGTTGCGGACCAGGACGCCGCCGGGCTTGGCGCGCAGCGGGAAGACGTGCCCGGGGCGGACGAAGTCGCCGGGGCCCGAGACCCCGTCGGCCAGCAGCCGCAGGGTGGTGGCGCGGTCGGCGGCCGAGATGCCGGTGGTGACGCCGTGGGCGGCGCTCGCGTCGACGGAGACGGTGAAGGCGGTCTGCATCGACTCGGTGTTGTGCTGGACCATCTGCGGGAGCTCGAGCCGCTCCAGCTCGTCGCCCTCCATCGGGGCGCAGATCAGGCCGCGGCACTCGCTCATCATGAACGCGATGATCTCGGGGGTGGCCATCTCGGCCGCGATGACGAGGTCGCCCTCGTTCTCGCGGTCCTCGTCGTCCACCACGACGACGGGCCGGCCGGCCGCGATGTCGCGGATGGCCTGCTCGACGGGGTCGAGCCGGAAGGTCTCCTCGCGCTCGACGTCGGGCACGGGCTTCAGGACGGGGTTCGGGGAGGTCATGCCGTTGCTCCTTCCAGAGCCGGGGCGGGAGTGGTGCGCGAGCGCTGGTACCAGTCGTAGGCGCCCCAGACGACGAGGGCGAAGTACACGACGTAGACGAGGCCGGAGAAGGCCAGTCCGCTGTTGAAGGCGAGGGGTACGCCGACCAGGTCGACGAGGAGCCAGGCGAACCAGAACTCGACCAGGCCGCGGGCCTGGGCGACCATCGCCACGATGGTGCCGACGAAGATGTAGGCGTCGGCCCACGGGCTCCACGACAGGCTCGGGACGAGGGTGAACAGTCCGCCGACGGCCAGGGTCCCGGCGGCCGCGCCGGCCAGGAGCAGGCCGCGCTCCTTCCAGGTGGCGGTGCGGACGGCGATCGAGCCGTCCTGGGCGTCCTGCTTGCCGCGCTGCCAGGCGCGCCAGCCCCATACGGCCACGCCGATGACGAGGAGCTGCTTGCCGACGCCGCCGGCGAGGTGGGCGGAGGCGTAGGCGCCGACGAGGATCAGGCCGGAGAGGAGCTGGGCGGGCCAGGTCCATATGGAACGCCGCCAGCCGAGGGCGAGGGCGCCCAGGCCGATCAGGTTGCCGATCATGTCGGACCAGATGACCTTCTGGCCGAAGACCTCGAAGGCCTCGGTGTTGAGCCAGGTCAGGGCGCTCACTTCGACTCCCCCGTACCGGCCGGCGGGTTCGCGGCCAGCGGGTCGACGCCGGCGGCCAGCAGGCGCTCGACGTACTTGGCGAGGACGTCCACCTCGAGGTTGACCGGGTCGCCCGGCTCCTTGATGCCGAGCGTGGTCAGCGCGAGGGTGGTGGGGATGAGGCTGATGGTGAACCAGTCGGCCGCGGCCTCGACCACGGTCAGGCTGACGCCGTCGACGGTGATGGAGCCCTTCTCCACGACGTAGCGGGAGAGGTTCGCGGGCAGCGCGACCTTGACGATCTCCCAGTGCTCGGAGGGGGTGCGGGAGAGGATCTCGCCCGTGCCGTCCACGTGGCCCTGGACCAGGTGGCCGCCGAGGCGTCCGCCCAGCGCCATCGGGCGCTCCAGGTTGACCCGGGAGCCCTTGGTGAGGGCGCCGAGGCTGGAGCGGTTGAGGGTCTCCTGCATGACGTCGGCGGTGAACTCGCCCTCGGCGGTCTCCACGACGGTCAGGCAGACGCCGTTGACCGCGATGGAGTCGCCGTGCTTGGCGCCCTCGGTGACGACGGGGCCGCGCAGACGGAAGCGGGAGGCCTCGGCGAGCTCCTCGACGGCGGCGACTTCGCCCAGTTCTTCGACGATTCCGGTGAACACTCAGTGCTCCTTGAGGGCGGTGTGGGAGGTCAGGACGGTGGGGACGGACGGCACCGCGGGCACGGCGGTGACGCGGATGTCCGTACCGATGCGGACGGTCTCGGTGATGCGGAGCCGGAGCGCTTCGGTGAGGGTGGCGATGCCCGCGTCGGCCAGGACGTTCGGGCCGGCGCCGAGGAGTACGGGGGCGAGGTAGCCGACGACCTTGTCGACCACTCCCGCGGCGACGAAGGCCCCGGCCAGGGTCGGGCCGCCTTCGAGGAGCACGGAGCGGACCCCGCGCCGGTGGAGTTCGGCGAGCAGGGCGTCCACGGAGATCCCGTACTTGTCGTACGGGAGGCGGGCCAGCTCCACTCCGGCGAGGTGGCGGGTGTCGGCGTCCTCGGCGACGGCGACCAGCGTGGGCGCGGAGTCGTCCAGGACCCGGGCGGTGGGCCGGATGGTGGCGTGGGTGTCGAGGACCACGCGCAGCGGCTGCCCGGTGGCGGCGGCCCCGTCCGGTCCGCGCACCGCGAGGTGCGGGTCGTCGGCGTGCAGGGTTCCGGAGCCGACGACCACGGCGTCGGCCCCGGCGCGCAGCCGGTGGACGTCGGCGCGGGACTCCGCGCAGCTGATCCAGCGGCTGGTGCCGTCGGCGGCGGCGACCCGGCCGTCGAGGGTGGCGGCGTACTTCCACAGGATGTACGGGCGCCCGAGCCGTACGGAGGTCAGCCAGGCGGCGTTGCCCTCCTCGGCCTCCGCGGCCAGCAGTCCGGCCTCGGTGGCGATCCCGGCGGCGCGCAGGGTCGCGGCGCCGCCGCTGGCCTGCGGGTTCGGGTCGGATACGGCGTAGACCACGCGGGTGATGCCGGCCTCGATGAGCGCCTGCGCGCAGGGGCCCGTACGACCGGTGTGGTTGCAGGGTTCGAGGGTGACGTAGGCGGTGGCGCCGCGGGCCGCGGGGCCCGCCGCCCGCAGGGCGTGGACCTCGGCGTGCGGGCCGCCGGCCCGCTCGTGCCAGCCCTCGCCCACGATGCTGCCCGCGGCGTCGGTGATCACGCAGCCGACGACGGGGTTGGGGCTGGTGGAGCCGGCCGCGCGAGCGGCGAGCTCGATGGCACGCGCCATGGCGGATGCGTCGCGGGTGGCCCGGCCGTCGGTGTCACGGACGGGGGTGCCGCTGTCCTGCGCGTCGGCGTGTGTCGCCACCGGGTCCTCCTGCCTCATAGGGCACGGACTCCGGGGCCTGTCGGGATACGACAGATGAAGCGGGTAGCACACGCGGGGACGCCGAGGCCGAAAAACGCGGTCCGCTGGAGGCACGTCCGAAAGGATGTGCCGATGGACCGCCGACGGCGGCGTACCGGTGACTGGCCCGCCGCGCACTGCCTCCCATCCGGACTTTAACCGTCGGTCCAGGAATTTCACCTGGTCAACCGGCCGCTGGCTGCGGACGGGTCGCGGACTATACCGCCGGTTCGGAATTACACCGACCCCGGAGTGCGCTGCTACTGGTACTGCAGCCAGTGTGCCACGGGTGATCGGGAGCCATGCGGGTGAGTCAATGTGGTCTGGGTCACACATTCGGTCACTCTCAGGCGTCACCGTCGCACCGTCCGGCGGATCCGCGCCGCAGCCCCCGCCCGGCCTTGCCGGATCGCGCACTTTGGTCCAGACCTATTGACGGGTTGGTCTAGTCCTCTTAACGTTCCCTTCATCTTCCCCGGGAGACAGCCCGTCAGATGTGCGCACGTCACGGGCCAACACGCACCACGTATCAGCCTGTTGTGTCCTGCCATCCTCCCCTCCCCAGGAGGCACAATGCTGTCCCCCACACGGATGCGGGCCATGCTCCTGACGTCCGGCGCCGCAATCGCCGGTCTGTTGGTCGCGGGCCTCTCGGCGGGCGTCTCGCACGCCGCCGACAACGAGTCCTGTCGCCCCGACGGTCTGTACAAGACCCCGGGCGTCGACGTCCCGTACTGCTCGGTCTACGACACCGAGGGCCGCGAGAAGATGGGCGCCGACCACCAGCGCCGGGTCATCGGCTACTTCACCGGCTGGCGCACGGGCAAGGACGGCACCCCCGCCTACCTGCCCAACAACATCCCGTGGTCCAAGGTCACCCACCTGAACTACGCCTTCGCCCACGTCGACGGCAACAACAAGATCTCGGTCGGCAATGACAACGCGAACAACTCCGCCACCGGGATGACCTGGCCGGGCGTCGCGGGCGCCGAGATGGACCCCGCCCTCCCCTACAAGGGCAATTTCAACCTCCTCAACAAATTCAAGAAGCAGTACCCGAACGTCAAGACGCTCATCTCGGTCGGCGGCTGGGCGGAGACCGGCGGCTACTTCGGCGACGACGGGAACCGCGTCGCCTCCGGCGGCTTCTACTCGATGGCCACCAACGCCGACGGCTCGGTCAACCAGGCCGGCATCGACACCTTCGCGGACTCCTCGGTCGAGTTCATCCGCAAGTACGGGTTCAACGGCGTCGACATCGACTACGAGTACCCGACCACCATGAAGGACGCGGGCAACCCGCTGGACTGGCAGCTGTCCAACGCGCGCCGCGCCGGCCTGGTCAAGGGCTACGCGGCCCTGATGAAGTCACTGCGCGAGAAGCTCGACCGCGCGGGCAGCGCCGACGGCAAGCACTACCTGCTCTCGGTCGCCGCCCCCTCCTCCGGCTACCTGCTGCGGGGCATGGAGACGTTCCAGATGCAGAAGTACCTGGACTACGTCAACGTCATGTCCTACGACCTGCACGGCGCCTGGAACGAGTACGTCGGCCCGAACGCCTCGCTCTTCGACGACGGCAAGGACGGCGAACTCGCCGCGGCCGGCGTCTACTCCACCTCCCAGTACGGCGGCATCGGCTACCTGAACTCGGACTGGGCCTACCACTACTTCCGCGGCTCCATGCCGGCCGGGCGCATCAACATGGGCCTGCCGTACTACACCCGCGGCTTCAAGAACGTGCAGGGCGGCACGGACGGCCTGTGGGGCAAGGCCCCGGCCACCAACTGCCCGGCCGGCGCCGGTCTGACCAAGTGCGGTGACGGCGCGGTCGGCATCGACAACCTGTGGCACGACCTCGACACCAACGGCGTCGAGGCACCGGCCGGGTCCAACCCGATGTGGCACGCGAAGAACCTGGAGAAGGGGGTCGTCGGCGACTACGTCACCAAGTACGGCTTCCCGGCGAACACCACGCTGACCGGCACCTACGTCCGCAAGTACGACTCCACCCTGGTGGCGCCGTGGCTGTGGAACGCCCAGAAGAAGGTCTTCCTCTCCACCGAGGACGAGCAGTCCGTCAACGCCAAGGCCGACTGGGTGGTCAACAAGGGCATCGGCGGCACGATGGTCTGGGAGCTCGCCGGCGACTACTCGTACAACGCGGCCAAGGGCCAGTACGAGGTCGGTGACACGCTGACGACGGCGATGTACGACAAGTTCAAGTCGGCCGCCCCGTACGGCGCCAAGCGCGCCACCATCACCATGCCGACCGAGGCAATCAAGGTCGACGCCGAGTTCGGCGCCTTCCCGCTCGGCGACTCCAACTACCCGATCAGCCCGAAGCTGACGATCACCAACAACACCACGGCGACCCTGCCGGGCGGCACGGAGTTCCAGTTCGACTACTCCTCCTCCGCGCCGGGCAACGCCAAGGACCAGTCCGGCTGGAACACCACGATCATCCGCAGCGACCACACGGGCAACAACGTGGGCGGCCTGAAGGGCGACTACAACCGGGTCTCGCTGAAGCTCCCGACCTGGCAGACGCTGGCCCCCGGCGCCTCGGTCCAGCTGGACTTCGTCTACTACCTGCCGACCTCGACCCCGTCCAACTGGACGGTGACCTTCGGCGGCAAGACGTACGGCATCGCCGGTGACCTGGCCCGCGGTACGACGGTGGTGGAGCCGGGCGGTGCGACGCAGCCGCCGACCACCCCGCCGACGACTCCCCCGACCACGCCTCCCACCACCCCGCCGACCACCCCTCCGACGACTCCCCCGACCACGCCTCCGACCACGCCTCCGGGCGGCACCTGCGCCAACCCGGCGTACGTCGCGGGCAACGTGTACACGGGCGGATCGCTCGTCTCCCACAAGGGCCACAACTGGAAGGCCCAGTGGTGGACGCAGAACGAGGAGCCCGGCACCACCGGTGAATGGGGCGTCTGGAAGGACCAGGGCGCCTGCTGACGGCCCCCGGGGTGAACCCGTAGGCGAAGAGGTGTGAGGACCCGGTGGCCCGGCGGCCACCGGGTCCTCGCGTCCGTCCGGGGTGGTTCATAGGATGGCCGGATGATCACGCAGAGCCCCGCCCCCGCCGCGGACTTCGAGGCGCACCGGCCGCGGATGTTCGGCCTCGCCTACCGCATGCTCGGCTCCGCCGCGGAGGCCGAGGACACCGTCCAGGACGCCTACCTGCGCTGGGGCTCCGCCGCCGACCGCGACGGCATCGAGCACCTCGGCGCGTGGCTCGCGAAGGTCGTCACCCACCTGTGCCTCAACCGCCTCACCTCGGCCAGGGCCCGGCGCGAGGAGTACGTCGGTCCGTGGCTGCCCGAACCGGTGCTGACCGGGGACGGGACCCTGGGACCGCTGGACTCGGCGGAGCAGCGGGACAGCGTGTCCATGGCGCTGCTGGTGCTGCTGGAACGGCTTTCTCCGGTGGAGCGGGCGGTGTACGTGCTGCGCGAGGCCTTCGCGTACGGCCACCGGGAGATCGCCGGACTGCTCGACCTCTCGGAGGCCAACTGCCGTCAGCTCTACCGGCGGGCGGCCGGGCGGATCGCGGCGCCCGAACGGCGCTTCGACCCGGACCCGGCGCAGCTGCGGAGCCTGCTGGAGAGCTTCCTCGCGGCGGCGCGGAGCGGGGACCTGGCCCGGCTGGAGGGAGCGCTGACGGCCGACGTCCGGTACGTGTCCGACGGCGGCGGCGTGGTCCACGCGGCGCGGCGGCCGATCGAGGGCCGGGACGACGTGGCGCGCTTCGTCCTGGGGGCGCTGCGCAAGTACGTGGCGGACGTGCCGGTCTGCCTGGCGGAGGTCAACGGGGCTCCCGCGCTGGTCTTCGGCACCACGGCTGTGCTGGTGGTGGAATTCGCCGGGGACGGCCGGGTCGCCGGGCTGCGGTCGGTGGTGAATCCGCAGAAGCTGGAATTCGTCCGGCGCCAGCTGTCACATTCCTGAGGGCTGTCCGGTCCCAGCTGGTGAACGCATCGGCTGAGGGAAGGAACGGACACCATGAGCGCCATCCTCGTCACCGGAGGCACCGGCACCCTGGGCAGGCTCGTCGTGGACCGGCTGCGGGCGGCGGACCACGAGGTCCGCGTCCTGAGCCGGAACGTGCCGGCCGGCGCCCTGTCCAGCCCGGTGGACCTGCGCGAGGGCACCGGCCTGGACGCGGCGCTGGCGGGCGCGGAGGTGATCGTGCACTGCGCGAGCAGCCCGCGGGGTGGTGACGACGTGGCCGCCGGGCACCTGATCGAGGCGGCGAAGCGGGCCGGGGTGGGGCACCTGGTGTACATCTCGATCGTGGGCGTGGACGTGGTCCCGCTGCCGTACTACAAGGTGAAGCTCAAGGTCGAGCGGATGCTGGCGGAGTCGGGCCTGGGGGTCACGATCCTGCGGACCACCCAGTTCCACGACCTGGTGGCGCAAGCGCTGGCGGCGGTCGCGAAGCTGCCGGTGATGCCGTTGCCCGCCGGGGTGAGCGGGCAGCCGATCGCCGTGGAGGAGGTCGCGGACCGGCTGGCGGAACTGGCGGCGGGCCCGCCGGCCGGGCGGGTGGCGGACATGGGCGGGCCGCAGGTGCTGACCTTCGAGCACGTGGCCCGCGCGTACCTGGCCGCGACGGGGCGGCGCCGGCGGATCGTCTCGCTCCCGCTCCCCGGAAAGACGTACGCGGGGTTCAAGCGGGGCGGCCACCTGGCCCCGGCGCACGCGGTGGGCCGGGGCACCTTCGCCGAGTTCCTCGCGCGCCGGGCGGCGGACGGGCGTTAGACGGCCCAGGCCCTCGGAAGCAGGCGCAGGGCGGTGGTGAAGGCGGAGTCGCGGCGGGCCTCGAACTCCTCCTCGGTGAAGACCGGGGTGGTCCGGTCGACCGGGATGCCGGAGCCGTCGAAGGTCTTCCCGGTGCGGGTCAGGAACTGCTCGTCGGGCAGGCCCAGCTCCCAGCCGTTGGGCAGGGTGCGGTCCAGGACGTCGGAGAAGACCCCCTGGGTCGGCTGCCCGATGCGCACGGTCCGGCCGGGGCGCTCCAGGAGGGCCTGGGTGAAGGTCTCGCCCGCGCTCACGGTGGATCCGCCGGTCAGTACGGCGATCGTGCCGGTGTAGCGGGGGGCCCGCGCGGGCTGGACGTACAGGGGTTGCGGCCGGGTGAAGCGGGTCGCGTCGGCCGGGTCGTTGCGCACGCGCTTGGCGTAGGCGAAGTACGGGCGGTCGGTGAGCCGGGCGGCCAGCCGCAGGCCGAGCTCGTCGGAGCCGCCGCCGTTGATCCGCAGGTCGATGACCAGACCGCGCAGGCGGGCGGTGCGTTCGGCCGTGAAGACGGTGTCCAGGGCGCGGTCGAGCTCGGCGCTCTCGGAGGCGAAGTCCCCGCCCGGGGTGTAGCCGCCGAAGCCGGAGAGCCGCAGGTAGCCGCGGCTGTCGGGGAGGTCGGCGTAGGAGATCCGGCCCTGGGCGAACTCCTGCGGCGCGCGCCCGGCGAGGTCCACCTCCTGGACGTACGCCTTGACGCGGGTCTCCAGTTCGAGGGAGGGGACGGTGGTGCCGGGGCGGCCTTCGCCGAAGAACCGGTCGCCGCCGTCGCGGAGGTGGACGTGGGCGTCGTGCAGGGGGGCGAGCATCTCCCGGAAGACGGCGAAGAGTTCGTCCTCGGTGGTGCCGGCGTCGACGCGGGGGCGGTGGGTCTCGCGTACGGCGTTCCAGTCGATGCCCTTGGCGGCGAAGAAGGGGTAGTTCTCCGCGAAGGTCTGCCAGAACACGTCGAAGGCGGCGACCGGGTCCGCGCCCGGGCCGGGCCGCGGGGCCTCGCGGCAGCGCTCGGGGAGGGCGGCGAGCCGGCGGGTCGCGCGGTCGCCGACCGAGCCGTCGACGTGCACCGACCCGGGGCGCACGGTGAGGACCTCGCCGTCCCCGGTGGTGTAGCGGAAGGCGATCCCGCTGCCCGGGACCCGCCGCGCGCTCTGCCCGGGCAGGCAGCTGACCCCGGTGACCTGGTACTCCTGGAGCCGGCCGGACTCCACGCGCAGTACGGTGCCGTAGCCGTCGAGCTGCCAGATCCCGACCGGCCCGGAGGGCGCGGCGGGCGCGGCCGCGGCGGGGCCGGCGGTGGTGACCGCGAGGGCGAGGAGCAGGGCCGTGGCGGCCGTGCGCCGGCGTGTGCGCGTGCGTGTACTGGTCATCGTGCTGTCCCCGTCCATCGGCCGAACTCCCTTGATGCGGAACAGATTCCGCCACACCGAGGACCCCGGGCCATCCGGCAGGCCACCCACCCCCGGGTGGGGGAAACCCGACCCCCGGGTGGCGGGCTTGGGCCGGGGCCGGGCTCAGCCGAAGAGGACCGCCTGGGCCGCCTCCCGGGCTGCCAGGCGGGCGCCCGTGAGGACCGCCGGGTCGCCGAGGGCGGTCGCGCGGACGGCCAGCGGGACCGGGCTCAGGGTGGTGATGCGGTCGGCGACGCGTGCGGCCAGGGCCGGCCCGCCCGCGCGTCCCAGCTCCCCGCCGAGCACGACGCAGCCGGGGTCCAGGATCGCCGCGACCGCCGCCGCCCCGAGGGCCAGCCGCTCGGCCAGCGCGTCGAGGAAGGCCGGCCCGGCGGCGCCGGCGACCGCCTCCTCGACGGATCCGCCGAAGCCGTGTTCCCGCGCGAGCGCGGCCACCGCTCCCCGGCCCGCCAGCGCGTGGAAGCCGCCTTCGCAGTTGGTGGCGGAGGGGAGGCCGCCCGTCCCCGGAACGGGCAGGAAGCCGATCTCCCCCGCGCCGCCGGAGGCGCCCCGGCGCAGCCGGCCGTCCAGGACCACCGCCGCGCCGACCCCCTCGCTGAGCCACAGCAGGACGAAGGAGTCCACGTCCCGTGCCGCTCCGACCCGCTGTTCGGCGAGCGCCGCGAGGTTGGTCTCGTTCTCCACCAGGACCACCGCCGGCAGCCGCCGCTGCACCGCCGCCACCAGGTCCCGGTGCCAGGCGGGCAGTCCGGCGGTGTCGCGCAGTTCGCCGGTGCCCGGTGCCACCAGCCCGGGCGCTCCGATGACCACCGTGTGCAGCCGGTCCGCGCCCGCCTCCCGGGCGAGCTCCTCCAGCCGGTCCACCGCTTCGTCCACCGCGTCCACGGGCAGCGCCGCCTGCGCCAGCGGCCGCCCGAGGAGGTCGGCGACGACGGCCGTCGCGCTGTCCGTCCGTACGTCGAGCGCCGCGAGGTGGGCCCGCCGCGCGACGATCCCGTGGAGCCGGGCGTTGGGGCCGCGCCGCTGTTCGCCGGATTCCCCGACGACCTCGATCAGCCCGGCCCCGGTGAGGCGTTCCACCAGATCGGCGACGGAGGGGCGGGACAGGCCGGTCAGCTCTTTGAGCTGGGTGGCCGTCAGCGGTCCCTTCTCCTGGAGCAGTTGGAGGGCGAGGCGGTCGTTGATGGCCCGGGCCGTGCTCGGTGAGGCGGGGGACGGCGCGGAGGTGGCGGTCAGGGCCTTGGCAGGAGTCACGGCGCCCATCCTAAGGAGTTCCCGGGACTTAACCATCAGGCAGGGTCCCTGATAGTTTACGTTTCATGACAGGGGACCCCGAATTCAGCCCGGCGCGACTGCGCCAAGCCCGCTTCGCCATCGCCGGCGTCTTCTGCGCGCACGGCGCGGTCACCGGCTCCTTCGCCACCCGCATCCCGTGGATCCAGGACCACGCGCAGCTCAGCGCGGGCACCCTGGGCCTGGCCCTCGCCTTCCCCGCGCTCGGCGCGGCGCTCGCGATGCCGCTGGCCGGGCGGATCAACCACCGGCTCGGGGCGCGCACCGCGCTGCGCGTGCTGCTGTCGCTGTGGACGCTCTCCCTCGTCCTGCCGGGCCTCGCCCCGAACCTGGTGACGCTCTGCTTCGTCCTCTTCGTCTACGGGGCCACCGCCGGCATGGCTGACGTCGCGATGAACGCGCTGGGCGTGGAGACCGAGAACCGGCTGAAGCGCTCGATCATGTCCTCGCTGCACGGCATGTGGAGCGTGGGCGCCCTGATCGGCTCGGCGGCCGGTACGGTCGCCGCGCACGCGGGCGCCGATGCCCGCCTGCACCACCTGATCGCCGCGATCGCGCTGACGGCGGCCGGGCTGTTCGCCGTACGGGGCGTCCTGGACCTGCGCGCCGACGCCGAGGGGGAGGCTCCGCCGCACTTCGCGCTGCCGCCGAAGTCCGCGCTGTTCATCGGGGCGATCGGCTTCTGCGCGGTCTTCGCGGAGGGGGCGAGCATGGACTGGTCCGCGGTGTACCTGCGGGACGTGCTGCACACGGACGCCGGACTCGCCGCGGCCTCGACCACCGCCTTCGCGCTCACGATGGCGCTGGCCCGGCTCGCCGGAGACCGGGTCGTGGACCGGTTCGGGGCCGTGCGCACGGTCCGCGCGGGCGGTGCACTGGCCACCGCGGGCGGACTGCTCGTGATCACGGTCCGGCATCCGGCCGGGGCCCTGGCCGGGTTCGGGCTGATCGGGCTGGGCATCGCGGTGGTGGTCCCGCTGGCCTTCGCGGCGGCCGCGCGCAGCGGTCCGGCCCCGGCGCAGGCCATCGCGGGTGTCGCGACGATCACGTACACCTCGGGGCTGATCGCCCCGTCGGCGATCGGCGCGGTGGCCGACGCGACCTCGCTGGTGGTGTCCTTCGGGCTGGTCACGCTGCTGTCGTTCGCACTGATCGCGGGGGCGACCGTACTGCGGCAGCGGTCGGTGGAGGCAGGGGGATCGGTAGCCAAACGGGACGAACCTGCTGCTATCCGGCCGTAATATGGCGCCTGGCCGCCTGCGGCCTCGTAGCTTGACCTGAACTGACGAACGGAAGCGGTGGAACATGGGCCTCGGCGTGCGCTGGACCCTGCACGGAGACGGGCGGACCCCCGCCCCCGGCGCGGTGGTGCGGCCGGACGAGCGGCTGTCGTGGCCGCGGACCGCCGGGCTGGGCGCCCAGCACGTCGTGGCGATGTTCGGGGCGAGTTTCGTCGCCCCGGTCCTGATGGGCCTGGACCCGAACCTCGCCATCATGATGTCGGGCGTCGCCACCGTCATCTTCCTGCTCGCGACGCGCGGCCGGGTCCCCTCGTACCTGGGCTGCTCCCTCTCCTTCGTGGGCGTCGCGGCGGCGATCAGGGCGGGCGGCGGGACCAGCGCGACCGTCACGGGCGCGGTGTTCGTGGTCGGCGCGGCGCTGTTCCTGGCGGGTCTGGCCGTCCAGCGGTTCGGGGCGCGGATCATCCACGCGGCGATGCCGCCGGTGGTGACGGGCGCGGTCGTGATGCTGATCGGCTTCAACCTGGCCCCGGTGACGGCGTCCACGTACTGGCCGCAGGACCAGTGGACGGCGCTGCTGACCATGGCGTTCACCGGGCTGGCCGTGGTCTGCCTGCGGGGCTTCTGGTCGCGCATCGCGATCTTCCTCGGCCTGATCTTCGGGTACGGCATCTCCTGGGTCTTCGACCTGGTCTTCGGCAAGATCCACTCCACGACGGGCGGGCCGGAGGCCGTCGACCACTGGCGGCTCGACCTGTCCGGGGTCGCCAAGGCCGACTGGATCGGGCTGCCGGCCTTCCACGCGCCGGCCTTCGAGTGGTCGGCGATCCTGATCGCCCTGCCGGTGGTCATCGCGCTGATCGCGGAGAACGCCGGGCACATCAAGGCCGTCGGCGAGATGACCGGCGACCCGCTCGACGACAAGCTCGGTACCGCCATCGCGGCCGACGGCGCCGCGTCGATGCTCTCCACCGCGCTCGGCGGCCCGCCGAACACCACGTACTCCGAGAACATCGGGGTCATGGCGGCCACCCGGGTCTACTCCACGGCGGCCTACTGGGCGGCGGCCGGCTTCGCGCTCCTCTTCGGCCTGTGCCCCAAGTTCGGCGCGGTCGTGGCCGCGATCCCCGGTGGGGTGCTGGGCGGGATCACCGTGATCCTGTACGGCATGATCGGCCTGCTCGGCGCGCAGATCTGGATCAACGGCGGGGTGGACCTGCGCAATCCGCTGAACCTGGTGCCGGCCGCGGCGGGCATCATCATCGGCGTCGGCGGGGTGCGGCTGCACATCAGCGACAGTTTCGAACTGGGCGGGATCGCGCTCGGCACGATCGTCGTCATCACGGGTTACCACGCGCTGCGCTACTTCGCCCCGGCGCACATGAAGCAGCAGGAGCCGCTGCTGGATTCGGGCACCTCGGCGTACGACGGGCCGGCCGGCGGAGCGGGCGCGCAGGACCCTGCCGGGAACCCCGGGGACAAGCGGGGTTGACGTAGTTTCGCCCGAACCGGCGACGCGTACGGCCAAGTTCCCCTGATCCCGGCCCGCGGCTGGGACGCTGCGCTCATGGTCCCCATGGAAGCGGTGCTGGCGCGGATGCGCGCCCTGGACGAGAGGCTCCCCGAGCGGGACGGCGTCGCCGTCTTCAACCGGGTGTACCTCACGGTGACGCAGACGCTGCACGAACGGATCTCGCACGGCGCCTTCCCCTCCCCGCGCAGGGCGGAGACGCTCAGCGTCCGCTTCGCCGAGCGCTATCTGACGGCGGTGGAGGCGGACCGGGCCCCGGCGTGCTGGCGGCCGCTGCTCCAGTACCGGCGCCACCCCGGGATCCGGCCGCTCCAGCACGCGCTGGCCGGGATCAACGCGCACATCGGCCACGACCTGGCGCTGGCGGTGGTCGCCACCTGCCGCAGCCTGGACTGCGAGCCGGCCGCGCTCGAAGCCGACTTCGACCGGGTCGGGGACACGCTGGTCTCCCTGGAGGAACACATCCGGGAGGACCTGATGCCGGGCCCGGACCTCCTGGAGGTCGCGGACCCCCTGACGCACCTCCTCGGCGCGTGGAGCCTGGAACGGGCCCGTGCGGGGGCCTGGGCCTCGGCCCGCCTGCTGTGGTCGCTGCGCCGCTCCCCCGATCTGGCGGAGGAGTTCACCGAGTCCCTCGACGCGGGCGTCGGCCTGGTGGGCCGCTGCCTGCTGACGCCGACGGGCTGACCCCCCGCCGCGCCGAGCCGTGCCCCCTCGGGGCCGGTGCCGTGGCTGGGCGCAGCCCACCGCCCCGCCGGGCCACCGCTGCGCGGAGCTGCGCGCGTTGCCTCGGCCGGGGGCCGGGGCGCGCTCCGAGGGTGGTCGGGAGGGGTCAGTCCTCCGGGAGTTCGACCGGGGCGATCTCGTCGTAGACGTCGCCCGGGCCGGGGTTGGTGGCGTCCGTGGAGCCGCCGAGGTGGTGCATGACGCCCCAGACCGCGTTCAGCGCCGTCTGGACCGCGCCCTCCGCCCAGCCCGCCGTCCAGGAGATGTCGTCGCCCGCGAGGAAGATGCCGCGCTTGTCCTCGGGGAGGCTGTCCTGCATGAAGTGGGTGAACAGGCGCCGCTGGTAGCGGTAGTGGCCCGGCAGGTTGGCCTTGAACGCGCCCATGAAGTACGGCTCGTTCTCCCACGACACGGTCACCGGGTTGCCGATGACGTGGCGGCGGATGTCGACCTTCGGGTAGATCTCGCCGAGGGACTTCAGCATGACCTCCATCCGCTCGTTCGCGGACAGCGGCAGCCACTTCAGGCTGTCGTCGCACCACGTGTACGAGAGGCAGATGACGGCCGGCTTGTCCGGGCCGTTGTCCAGGAGGTACGTGCCGCGGGTCATGCGGTCGGTCAGGGTCATCGACATGACGTCGCGGCCCGTCTCCTCGTCCTTGTCGAGCCAGAAGGGCCGGTCGACAGGGATGAAGAGCTTGCTGGACTCCATGTAGTGGGTGCGCTCGATCGCCGTCCAGTGGTCGATCGGGAAGAGCGTGTCGTCACACGAGATCTTCGAGAGCAGCATCCAGGACTGGGCCGTGAAGATCGCGGCGCGGTACGTACGGATGTCGCCCGAGGCGTCCGTCACCGTGATCCGGTTGCCGGCCGTGCGGTGCAGCCGGGTCACGGCCGGACGCGGGTCGCCCCCGTGCAGGGAGGACAGGGACGTGCCCTGGGCCCAGTGCACGATCTTCTCGGGCTCGCGCTCCCACATGCGCAGCGGGAGCTGCTGCGAGCCGCCCACGATGCCGCGGTGGTGGTCGTCGGCCTCGGTGTAGACGACGCGCAGGATCTCCAGGATGGAGTTCGGGAAGTCGGTGTCCCAGCCGCCCGTGCCGAAGCCGACCTGGCCGAAGATCTCGCGCTTGCGGAAGGACTTGAAGGCCTCGGACTTGCAGAGGAACCCGTAGAAGGTCTCGTCGTCGAGCTTCTCGACGAGCTTGGCCCAGATCTCGCGGATCCGCGGGACGTCCCGCTCGCGCATCGCGGTGTTCATGTCGGAGAAGTCGGCGCCCTCGTCCAGGCAGGCGTTCCACGCGGCGGACACGTCGCGGTAGACCTGCGGGAGGTCGGCGATGGTCTCGGCGTAGTGGGTCTCGCCCTTGAGGTCGACGACCGTGGAGGGGGTGGCCTCGGCGAGCGGGTTCGGGAAGGGCTCCGTGACCAGGCCGACGAGGTCGATGTAGTGCTGGAGGGCGGTGGAGGACGGCGGGAAGCGCATGGCGCCCATCTCCGCGGTCAGGCCCTCGGTGCCGGCGCCCTCGAAGCCGACGGTGCGCAGCCGGCCGCCGATCTGGTCCGCTTCGTAGACGACCGGCTTGAGGCCCATCTTCATCAGCTCGTACGCGGAGATGATGCCGGACAGCCCGCCGCCGATGACGGCGACCTCGGTACCGTGCTCGGTCGCCGGTATCTGGCCGAGGCCCGCCGGGTGCGCGAGGAAGTCGTCGTACGCGTACGGGAAGTCCGGACCGAACATCGTGATCGGCGGCTGACCGTCGCTGTGCGGGACGGCGGTGGTGGGCACCGTGGACGTCATGGGGTACGGCTCCTAGCGGGGTGGGGCAGGGGGGAAGGGCAGGCTGGGGGGGCGGCGGCTGCGCGGCCGGGTCAGACGAGGGAGGCGTACAGACCGGGGCGGCGGTCGCGCAGGTACGGGTTGGTCTCGCGCGATGCCCGCAGCAGCTCGGGGTCGGCCTCGCCGAACACCAGCTCCTCGCCGCGGCCGGCCCGGGTCCGGGTGACCCCGTCGGGGCTCGCCAGGCAGCTGAGTCCGACGAACTCGAACTCGCCTTCCGGGCCGGTGCGGTTGACGTACGCGATGTACATCTGGTTCTCGAAGGCCCGTACGGGGACCAGCTGTTCGGCGACGAACTGGAACGGGTGCATCTGCGCCGTCGGCACCAGGAGGAGGTCGGTGCCGGCGAGCGCGTGCGCCCGGACGTTCTCGGGGAACTCGACGTCGTAGCAGATCATCAGGCCGATGCGGAGCCCGCCGAGCTCCGCCTGGACCACGAGGGTGTCCCCGGGGGTGAAGGCCTCCTGCTCGAAGCAGCCGAAGAGGTGGGTCTTGCGGTAGTTCGCCAGCCGGTCCCCGCCGGGGCCGATGAGCTGGGCCGCGTTGTAGACGGCCTCGCCGTCCCGCTCGGGGTAGCCGTAGAGCACGGCCACCGCGTGGCGGCGGGCGATCTCGCCGATGGCGCGGGCGGACATGCCGTCGGCCGGTTCGGCGAGCCTGACGATGTCCTCGACCTCCAGCGCGTAGCCGGTCAGGAACATCTCCGAGGTCACGAGGAGCCCGGCTCCCGCCTGTGCGGCGCGTGCCGCGGCCTCGTCGAGGGCCTTCAGGTTGTCGGCGGTGTCGCCGAGCCGTCCGGAACTCTGGAGGAGGGCGGTGCGCAGCGGGGGCATGGGCGTACCTCTGTGGCAGGAGGGGTGGGATTCCTTAGACGGTACGTTCGCGCGTTCGATCGGGACAAGCCGTGACCGTTGCGCTCCGCGCATCGATTCGTTGCGTATTGACAGGTGTACGCGGCGATTCGTTGCGCGGGGACCGTGCGGAAGGCCCGAAAGGCTCTTGCGGGTGCCCTACGGGGCCGTGCGGAAGGCCGGGTGCACGCTCAGCCGGCGCAGGTCTTCCAGGATGTCGGCGGTGTGGTTGGAGACCACCCGGCCGCTCCAGCCGTCGCAGAGGGCGGGGACCGTGAGGGGGCCGTCGTGGTGGTGCCCGGAGGCCTCGTAGGCCCGGCGCAGCGCCTCGTGCCCCTCGGTCGCGGAGCCCGGGCGCAGGACGGTCAGCGCGACCGTGTCCCGCAGTCCGAGGCCCGCGAGGGCGGCGGTGACGCCGAGGCAGCCCGGAGAGTCGGCGGCGGCGACGTAGAGCCGGTACCGGTTCGGGACGGGCGAGAACCCGGCCCCGATCCGGCCCCGCAGGACCCCCTCGGACCGGGGGCGGGTCAGCGCGGGGCCCTGGGCCGGGATCGGCGCCTGGGCCGGGATCGGCGCCTGGGCCGGGATCGGCGCCTGGGCCGGGATCAGGGTCAGGGCCTCAGCCGGGGTCTCGACCGGGCTCTGGGCGCGGCCCCGGGCCCGGGACGGACACAGGGCGTGGGCAGGCGTCTCTACGCGGGTGTGCGACATGGCGGTTCTCCTCGGCTGTCTGCTGCGGAAGTACGCGTGTGCTCGGCGGGGCTTCAGCGGGCCGGGGCCGTGGCACTGCAGACGCGGAGGAGATCGATGTGCAGCCGGCGGGTGAGCCAGGAGCGGCGCAGCGGGGCGGCGGGTGGGGTGGCGAGCGGAGTGGCGAGCTGATCCACCGGGTCCCCCTCGTGTCCGCGACCCCGTTAGGCTGCCGTTCGCAGTCTCATGGCACCGCCAGGGGCCGTCAAGAGTGCCCGCAAGAGTGCGCGCGCCGTTCGGAAGGAAGCTCCCGCCGATGTCCCGTGAGTCCCGGCCCGACGCGGTCCTCGACAATCCCGTCTGGGCGGCGCTCGACGGCCCGCACCGGGACTTCGCCGAGACCGGGCCCGCCGGGCTCGCCGCCCGCTACGGCGCCGGCGTGTCCCCCTTCGCCGCGCTCGCCGACCCGGAGGATCCGCACGCCTGGACCGACCTGGCCGAGCTGGTCGGACCCGGCCGGGAGGTGTGGCTGACCGGGCTGCCGACACCGCCCGCGGGCTGGGAGACCCTGATGTCGATCCCGGGCGTACAGCTGGACGGCCGGGCGGTACGGGCCGAGGAGGAGCCGGAGGCGGTCCTGCTGGGGCCCGCCGACGTGCCGGAGATGCTGGAGCTGGTCGAGCTGACCCGGCCCGGCCCGTTCGGCGGGCGCACCGTCGAGCTGGGCACGTACCTGGGGATCCGCCGCGGCGGGGCGCTCGTCGCGATGGCGGGCGAGCGGATGCGGCCCCCGGGCTGGTCGGAGATCAGTGCGGTGTGCACGCACCCCGGCCACCGCGGCGAGGGGCTCGCCGGGCGGCTGATCCGCGCGGTCGCGGCCGCCGTCCGGGACCGCGGCGACAGCCCCTTCCTGCACGCGGCGGCGGAGAACACTTCCGCCATAGGGCTCTACCTGGCGATGGGGTTCACCCTGCGCCGCGAACCGGTCTTCATCGGGGTTCGCACGCCCGACACGAAGGATTAACACGGATTGACATTCCATCCGTTGTGACCGGCTCCCGCCTGGCCTAGCGTCGGAAGAACGACCGAAACGCGAGGGGGGTGGCCCGGCATGACCGTACGAACAGGCGGCGAAGCCGTCACCCCGCGCCGCACCGTCCGGCTGCACTCCCGCGCGCACATCGACCTCCTGCGCGTCGCCGCCTCCCTCTGTCGTTCCTGATCAGCGTTCCGCGATCCGCTCCGTCCTTCGCCGCGCCGCCCGATCAGGAGGCAGTTCCGCCATGCCCGTGCGCCCTTCCCACTCCCCCGCCCCCAGCCCCTCCCCCGCGCCGCTCCACCTCGCCGTAGCCCTCGACGGCGCGGGCTGGCATCCCGCCGCCTGGCGCGAACCGGGCGCGGACGCCGACCGGTTGTTCACCGCCGGCTACTGGGCGGCGCTCGTCGCCGAGGCCGAGCACGGCCTGCTGGACTTCGTCACCTTCGAGGACTCGCTGAGCCTGCAGTCCACCGACCCGGACGGACCCGACGGCCGCACCGACCTGGTGCGGGGGCGGCTCGACGCGGTGCTGGTCGCCGCCCGGGTGGCGCCGCTGAGCCGGCACATCGGGCTGGTGCCGAGCGTGGTGGCCACCCACACCGAGCCGTTCCACGTCTCGAAGGCGCTGGCCACCCTGGACTACGTCAGCCGCGGGCGCGCCGGGCTGCGCATCCAGATCTCCGAACGGGCCGACGAGGCGAGCCACTTCGGGCGGCGCGCGGCGGGCGCCGACGTCACCGAGCTGTACGGGGAGGCCGCCGACCACGTCGAGGTGGTGCGGCGGCTGTGGGACAGCTGGGAGGACGACGCCGAGATCCGCGACGCGGCCACGGGCCGGTTCGTGGACCGCGCCAAACTGCACTACATCGACTTCGAGGGCCGCCACTTCAGCGTCAAGGGGCCCTCGATCACCCCCCGACCGCCGCAGGGGCTGCCCCCGGTGAGCGCGCTCGCCTCCGACGCCGCCGTGTACCCCTTCCTCGCGCGGGCGACCGACATCGGTTACGTGACCGCCCGCGACGCCGACGAGGCGCGGGCCGCCGTCGCCGCGCTCCCCCGGACCCCGCACGTGTTCGGCGAGCTGACCGTCTTCCTCGACGAGAAGCCGGAGGCGGCCGAGCGCCGGCTCCAGCGGCTGGACGCCGCGCACGGGGCGGCGTACACGAGTGACGCCCGGGTCTTCGCGGGGACCCCGGAGCTCCTCGCCGACCTGCTGCTGGAGTGGCGGGAGGCCGGGCTGACGGGCTTCCGGCTGCGCCCGGGGGTGCTCGCCCACGACCTCCCGGCCATCACCCGCGGCCTGGTCCCGGAGCTCCAGCGGCGCGGGGTGTTCCGGCGGGCCTACGAGGCCTCCTCGCTCCGCGGCCTGCTGGGGCTGGCGCGCCCCGCCAACCGGTACGCCCCCGCTCCGGGCGCCCCCGCTTCGCCCACCGCACCCGCCGCCGCTTGATCACCCCGGAAGGAAGACAGCAGCCATGAGCAAGCCGCTCAAGCAGATCCATCTCGCGGCGCATTTCCCGGGGGTCAACAGCACCACCGTGTGGAGCGACCCGGCCGCCGGGAGCCAGATCGAATTCGAGTCCTTCGTCCATTTCGCGCAGACCGCCGAGCGCGCGAAGTTCGACTTCCTCTTCCTCGCCGAGGGCCTGCGCCTGCGCGAACAGGGCGGTGAGATCTACGACCTGGACGTGGTGGGCCGGCCCGACACCTTCACCGTGCTGGCGGCGCTCGCCGCCGTCACCGAGCACCTCGGACTGACCGGCACCATCAACTCCACCTTCAACGAACCGTACGAGGTGGCCCGTCAGTTCGCCTCCCTCGACCACCTCTCGGGCGGCCGGGCCGCCTGGAACGTGGTCACGTCCTGGGACGCCTTCACCGGGGAGAACTTCCGGCGCGGCGGCTTCCTGCCGCGCGAGGAACGCTACGAGCGGGCCCGGGAGTTCCTGGACACCGCGCACGAGCTGTTCGACGCGTGGGACGGCGGCGAGATCCTCGCCGACCCGGTGTCCGGGGAGTTCCTCCGGAGCGCGGGCCCGGGCGCCTTCGCCCACCGGGGCAGGCAGTTCGACATCTCCGGGCACTTCAACGTGCCGCGCAGCCCCCAGGGGCGGCCGGTCGTCTTCCAGGCGGGCGATTCCGACGAGGGCCGGGAGTTCGCCGCGGCCTCCGCGGACGCCATCTTCGGCCGGTACGGCACGCTGGACGAGGGCCGCGCCTTCTACGCGGACGTCAAGGGGCGCCTGGCCCGCTACGGACGCACCCCCGACGAGCTGAAGATCCTGCCGGCGGCGACCTTCGTGCTCGGCGACACCGACGCGGAGGCGCGGGAGCTGGCCCACGAGGTACGGCTCAAGCAGGTCAGCGGGGCCACCGCGATCAAGTACCTGGAACACGTGTGGAACCGGGACCTGTCGGCCTACGACCCGGACGGGCCGCTGCCGGAGATCGATCCGGAGCCCGGGGAGAACACCATCGCGCTGGGGCGGGCGAGCGTGCGCATGAACCGGGATCCGGTGGCCGTCGCCCGGGAGTGGCGCGAACTGGCCGCTGCCCGGGGCCTGTCGATCCGGGAGCTGGTCATCGAGACCACCGGCCGGCAGTCCTTCGTCGGCTCGCCCCTGACCGTGGCCCAGGCCATCGACGGCCTGGTCCAGGCGGACGCGGCCGACGGCTTCATCCTGGTGCCGCACCTGACGCCCGGCGGGCTCGACGTCTTCGCCGACACCGTCGTGCCGCTGCTCCAGGAGCGCGGGGTGTTCCGCCGCGAGTACGACGGCCCGACCCTGCGCGACCACCTCGGGCTCGCGGCGCCCCGCGCCCGCGCCCTCGCACCTGCTCACCGCTGAGGAGACCAGCATGTCCGGCTTCCCTCTCGGGGTCCTCGACCTCGTCCCGATATCGTCCGGCTCCACGGCGGCCGAGGCGCTGCGCGGCAGCGTCGACCTGGCCCGGCAGGCCGAGCGGTTCGGCTACGCCCGCTACTGGTTCGCCGAGCACCATCTCAATCCGGGCGTCGCGGGGACCTCGCCCGCCGTGGTGCTGGCGCTGACCGCCTCGGCCACTTCCACGATCCGGATCGGCTCGGGAGCGGTCCAGCTGGGGCACCGCACGGCGCTGTCGACCGTCGAGGAGTTCGGCCTGCTGGACGCGGTGCACCCGGGCCGGATCGACCTGGGCCTGGGCCGTTCGGCGGGCGGACCGCCGGTGCGGACCGGGGAGCCGGCGGTCGCCTACACGACGGAGAACGGGCTGCGCATTCCGAAGCCGTTCTCCTTCGCCCACCTGCGCGACCACCCCCGCTTCGCGCTCCAGCGCCGGCTGCTGCTCCTGCCGGGGGCCGAGTCCGAGGAGTACTCGGGTCAAGTGGGCGACGTACTGGCCCTGTTGCGCGGGGAATACCGCTCGGCGGGCGGGGTGGAGGCGCACGCCGTGCCCGGTGAGGGCGCCGCGGTGCAGGTGTGGGTGCTGGGCAGCAGCGCCGGGGTGAGCGCGGAGACGGCCGGCGCGAGCGGGCTGCGGTTCACGGCGAACTACCACGTCAGCCCGGCGGGCGTGCTGGAGGCGGCCGAGGCGTACCGGGCGGCCTTCAAGCCCTCGGCCGGGCCGGACGGGCTGGACCGGCCGTACCTGAGCGTGTCCGCCGATGTGGTGGTGGCGCCGAGCGACGCCGAGGCCCGGGAGCTGGCCACCGGGTACGCGCCGTGGGTGCGCAGCATCCGTACGGGTGAGGGGGCGATCCCGTTCCCCTCGCCGGGCGAGGCCCGCGAGCTGACCCGGGACTGGTCGGCGGCGGACCACGCGCTGGTCGCGGACCGGGTGGAGACCCAGTTCGCCGGCTCCCCGGCCACCGTGGCCGACCAGCTGGAACGGCTGCGGGAGGCGACCGGCGCGGACGAGCTGCTGATCACCACGATCACGCACGGGCACGCCGACCGGGTGCGCTCGTACCGGCTGCTGGCCGGTGAGTGGGCCCGGCGGGGGCACCTGCGCTGGTAGGGCGGACCGGAGCGGGTCGCCCGCGGCGGCGGGCGGCCACCGGCGTCGGCAGGGCGCGGTCGGCGGGCGCCGGGGCGGGCGGCAACCGGCTTGCGGCGCCGGTGTCTTCGCGCGGAGGGGTTTGGGGCGGCGCGGTGCGGTCAGACGCGGAGGAAAGCCTCCGGCGACCGCATCCCGAAAGGAACCGCCATGACCCGCAGCGCCCCGAGCAGCACGACGACCCCGGTGCCCGCGTCCCCCCGGATCCCCGCGGCCGACGTGACCCGGCTGCCCGGCTCCGCCGTCCACCACTGGCAGTGGCAGTCCCGCGCGGCCTGCCGCGAGCTCGGCTCGACCCGGTTCTTCCATCCCGCGGGCGAGCGGGGCGAGGACCGGGAGGAGCGCGACGCGGCCGCGAAGCGGATCTGCGCCGGGTGCCCGGTGCGCGAGGCGTGCCTGGGGTACGCCCTGCGCACGCGGGAGCCGTTCGGGGTGTGGGGCGGTCTGACCGAGGAGGAGCGCCGCGCGCTGCTGCGGCCCTCCCGTGCCAGGAGGGGCGCAGCCGGTACGCCGAACGGGCCGGGCGGGCCCGGCGGGCCGACCGGGCCCGGCGGGCCGCACAGGTCCGCTACGCCGGGGCACCCGAGGTGAAGCGGCGCAGCAGCGGGGAGAGGACCAGTACGGACTTGGTGCGCTCCACGAAGGGCTCGCCCGCGATCCGTTCCAGGACGCGCTCGAAATGCCGCATGTCGGAGGCGAAGATCTGGACGAGGGCGTCCGCGTCGCCGGTGACGGTCGACGCGGACACCACCTCGGGGTAGCGCTCCAGGCCTCGCCGGATGTCGTCCGGCGACGTGTTGTGGCGACAGTAGATCTCGATGAAGCCCTCGGTCTCCCAGCCCATCGCGGCGGGGTCCACGCGGACGGTGAAGCCGGTGATGGCTCCCTCGGCGCGCAGCCGGTCGACGCGCCGCTTGACGGCGGGGGCCGAGAGTCCCACCTCGGAGCCGATGTCCGCGTAGGAGCGGCGGGCGTCCTCGGCGAGGGCGTGCACGATGCGTTCGTCGAGATCGTTCAGTCGCACGGGGGGTGAATCGCTTCTATTCAGCGGCCTCCGCGGCCGGTGCGGCCACGGCGGCCACAGTGGCCAGGCTGGAGCGGCGAATGCCGTAGAAGAAGTAGATCACGAGCCCGACGGCCATCCAGCCACCGAAGACCAACCAGGTGATTCCCGGCAGCTCCGTCATCAGGTAGGCGCAGCAGAGGAAGCCCAGGATCGGGGTGACCGGGAAGAGCATGACCTTGAAGGTGCGGTTCATCTCCGGGCGGGTGTAGCGCAGGATGACGACGGCGATGTTGACCAGGCCGAAGGCGAAGAGCGTTCCGATGCTGGTGGCGTTCGCGAGCTCGCCGAGCGGGATGAAGGCGGCCAGGAGTCCGCAGAAGAGGCAGACGATGATCGTGTTGACGCGGGGCGTGCCGCTCTTCGGGTCCACCTTGGCGAAGGCCTTGGGCATCAGGCCGTCGCGGGACATGGCGAAGAGGATGCGGGTCTGGCCGTAGAGGACGGCGAAGACGACGCTGGCGATGGCGACGATCGCGCCGGCGGCCAGGATGACGCTCCAGAAGGCGTGCCCGGTGACGTTCTCCATGATCTTGGCCAGGGCGGCCTCGCTGCCCTCGAACTCCTGCCACGGCATGGCGCCGACGGCGACCAGGGCGACGAGGCAGTACAGGGCGGTGACGATGGCCAGCGAGAGCATGATCGCGCGCGGCAGGTCCTTCTTCGGGTTCTTGGCCTCCTCACCGGCGGTGGAGGCGGCGTCGAAGCCGATGTAGGAGAAGAAGAGCATGGAGGCGGCGGTGCTGATGGCGGTGACGCCGAGCGGGGCCAGCGGGGTGTAGTTGCCGGCCTTGATGCCCATGAAGCCGATGACGCAGAAGACCACCAGCGTCACGATCTTGACCCCGACCATGATCGAGTTGATCCGGGCGCTCTCCTTGGCACCGCGGAGCAGGAAGACCATGCAGAGCAGCACCACGACGAGCGCGGGCATGTTGATGTAGCCGCCCTCGCCCAGCGGGGCGGAGAAGCCCTCGGGGATGGTGTATCCGATGGTGCCGTCGAGGAACTCGTTGAGGTACTGGCCCCAGCCGACGGCGACGGCCGCGACCGAGACGCCGTACTCCAGGACCAGGCACCAGCCGCAGACCCAGGCGACGAGCTCGCCCATGGTGGCGTAGGCGTAGGAGTACGAGGAGCCCGAGACCGGTATGGAACCGGCCAGCTCGGCGTAGGAGAGCGCGGAGAACAGCGCCGTCAGGCCCGCGATGATGAACGCGATGAAGACGGCCGGACCGGCGATCGGCGTGGCCTCGCCGAGGACGACGAAGATGCCGGTGCCCAGGGTCGCGCCGATGCTGATCATGGTCAGCTGCCACATGGTGAGGGAGCGCTTCAGTGCGCCGCCCTCGCCCTGGCCGCCCTCGGCCACCAGCTGCTCCACCGGCTTGCGGCGCAGGAGCGGGTGGGCGGGCTTGAGCGGCGGCCGCTCGGAGGTGAGCTGTGGCGCCTGGCCGTGATCGAGCACGAGGGGACTCCTTTGTCACTGCGGGTGGGGTTGTCGGCGTCGACCGCAGCGGTCCGGAGCAGGAGCAGGCAGATCAGAAGCCTGCCTGGGCATGGGGACCGCCGAGCAGGCGGTCCACGCCACTCCACGTACAGCGAGTGAGCCTACGAGCTGAGTGATACCGCCCGTAATGCACCATCCTTGCACATTGACGAACGATCGTTGCGCGGATCTGTCCGGGATGGCCCTTTGTTGCGCGGGGATGATCGATCAGTGCGTGGCGGATCCGGACAGGCGTTCTTGACACTTCGTCAGATCTGCCGCAGCGTGCCGCCATGGATCTGGACGTGCTCTACGAGATCGACGTGCCGAGGCCGTGGCAGGGGACCCACCCGCACGGACAGCGGGCCGCCGAGCAGCGCGCCTACCGGGAGGCGGTCGAGCAGATCCGGCTCGCCGACCGGATGGGCTTCCGTACCGTCTGGGCGGTCGAGCACCACTTCCGCGAGGGCCGCTCGCACTGCCCGGCCCCCGAGGTGCTCCTCGGACACCTGGCCGGGCTCACCGAGAGGATCCGGCTCGGCTTCGGCGTCACGCTGACCCCCTTCGCCTTCACCCCGCCCCAGCGCATCGCCGAGAAGGTCGCCACCGTCGACGTGCTCTCCGGCGGCCGCGTGGAATGGGGCACCGGGCGGTCCACTCCGATGGAGCAGGCGGCCTTCGGGGTGGACCGGGAGAAGTCCCGGGACGACTGGCGCGAGGCCATCGAGATCGTGACCGGAATGTGGCGCGAGGAGTACTTCGCGTACGAATCGGAGCGTTTCCGCTTCCCGCGCCGCATGGTCACCCCCAAGCCGGTGCAGGATCCGCACCCGCCCGCCTGGATGGCGGCGACCTCCCCCGGCTCGGCGGAGGTCGCGGGCGCGCACGGGCTCGGACTGCTCTCCTTCTCGATCATGCAGCCGCTGGAGGCGATGGCCCGGCAGGTGGCCGCGTACCGGACCGCGGCCGCCGCCCCGAGTCCGCTCACCGACGTCACCACGGACCGGGTCGCCGCCTACACCCTGGTCCACGCGACGCCGCCGCGCACGGAGCCGGGCGCCCGTGTGTGGGAGTCGGTCGCCTGGTGGTACTCGAACCTCGCGCGGTTCACCCTGGAGTGGGAACTGCCGCACCTGAGCCCCGCGGAGCGCGAGCGGACCTTCCCGCTGCTCACCCCGATCCTCGAGGGCGACGTACCGGTACGGGAGTTCAGCGACGGCGACATGATCCTCATCGGGGACGCGGAGACGATCGTCGCCAAGGCCAAGCGGTACGCGGACCTCGGCGTCGACCAGCTCATCTGCTACGTCCAGTGGGGGTACCTGGAGCACCGGGAGATCCTGCGGACCCTGGAGATCCTGGGCAGGGAAGTCATCCCGGAGCTGGCCCGCTACGAGCCCCGCAAGGCCTCCGAGTGAGCGCCGGCCCGGAGGAGGCCCCCGCGCCGCCGGACGCCCCGGGCACCTCGCCCGTCCCCGACCGCGCCGCCCCGGACACCCCGCCCGTCCCCGACCACGCCGCCCCGGACACCTCGCCGGTCCCCGACTACGCCGCCCTGCACCGGCTCGACGGGCGCGCCCTCGTCCTGCTGGGCGCGGGCAACGGCATCGGCCGCCAGACCGCGCACGCCCTGGCCGCCGGGGGCGCCCGGGTGCTGTGCGTGGACGTGGACGGGGAGCGGGCCCGGGCGGTCGCCGCCGAGACCGGGGGCGTCCCGTACACCGCCGACGTCACGCGGCGCGCGGACGTGCGGGAGCTCTTCGCCGAGGCTCCGGAGCTGCTCGGCGGCCGCCCGGTCGGCGGGGTCGTCGACATCGTCGGCATGGCCCGGTACGCCGCGCTGCCCGAGCTGGACGACGCCGGCTGGGACTGGCACTTCGACCTGGTGCTGCGGCACGCCTGGCTGGCCGTCCAGTACGGCGGCGAGGCCGTCGCCGCGGCCGGCGGCGGACCGCTGGTCTTCGTCGCCTCCGTCTCCGGGCTCACCGCCGCCCCGCTGCACGCCGCGTACGGGGCCGCGAAGGCCGGCCTGATGTCCTTGGTGCGCTCGGCGGCCGTCGAGCTGGGGCCCCGCGGGGTACGCGTCAACGCGGTGGCTCCGGGGGTGGTGTGGACCCCGCGGGTCGCGGCCCTGCTGGGCGCCGAGGGGCGGCGGCTCAACGCGGAGAACGCCCCGCTGGGGCGCGTCGCGCAGACCTCGGACATCGCGGCCGCGCTCTACTTCCTGGCCTCCCCGCAGTCCTCGTACCTGACGGGGCAGACGCTGGTGGTGGACGGCGGCGTCGGCGTGAAGTTCCCGTACCCGACGGTGGGAGGCGAGCTGTGAGCAGCACACGGAGATCCGGGCCCGGCGCGGACGGGGAAGCGGGTGGGGGCGTGGACACCGAAGCGGACGCGGACACCGGGCCGTGGCTGGACCCCGGGCCCTTCCTGCGCGGCGTGGCCTGGCTGGACGGGGGACGCCCGGTGCGGGCCGACCCGGCCGACACCATGCGGCTGCCCTGGGACACCGGCGAGCGGGCCACCCTGCCCATAGGGGTGCGCCTGGAGTTCACCGCGCGGGGCGCCCGGGCGGTGGAGATCCACTACCGGGCGACCGTGCCCGGCCCCACCGACGCGCTGCGCGACCTCGCGCACGGATTCGCCCTGTGGGACCGGCACGGGGTGGTCCGCGAGCTGTACACCGAGCCGGCGGCGGAGGCCGTCGTACGCCTCGAACTCCCGGGCGGCCCCGGTCCGTTCACCGTCCACCCGCCCGAGACGCAGTCCCCGCTGATCCTCGGCGTACGCGGGATCGGCGGCCCGGTCGCCCCCGCACCGCCGGCCCTGCGCTGGGTGGTGCACGGCGACTCCATCACCGAGGGCTGGTGGTCCACCCGGCCCGCGCACGGCTGGCCCGCGGTGACCGGGCGGGCGCTGGGCTGGGACACCGTCAACCTCGGCTACGCGGGCGCCGCACGCGGGGAACTGGCCTGCGCCGAGCAGCTCGCCGGCCTCCCCGCCGACGCCCTCACCCTCGCCTTCGGCACCAACTGCTGGTCCCGCGTGCCGTTTTCGGCCCCGCTCCTGTACGAGACCACCCGCGCCTTCCTCGAACTGGTCCGCCAGGGCCACCCCCGGACACCGCTGCTCCTCCTCTCCCCCGTGCTGCGGCCCGACGCGGAGCGCACCCCGAACAAGCTGGGCGCCACCCTCGGCGCCCTGCGCGACGCGATGGAGCGCGCCACCCGGGAGCGGATCGCCGCCGGGGACGACCGACTCACCCTGCTGCCGGGACGGGACCTGCTGGGACCCGAGCACCTGGCGGACGGCCTGCACCCCAACGACGCGGGACACCGCACGCTCGGCCTCGCTGTGGCCACGGCCATGAAACGGGCCGGGTTCAGTGCGGGGTGAGTGAAACAGCCCACACCAAAGGAGTTGAACAGACCGGCTCCGACGAAGCGTGTCCTGCACACAGTTGCCGCCGCTCCACTCGAAGGGAGCGGCGGTACGGGCAGGGACACACACGTGGGAGAGATCAAGATGGGCATCAAGCGCGGAACCACCCTGGCGGCCGTGGCGGTCGTCGTCGCCTTCACCGCGACCGCGTGCGGCGGGGACGACACGGCGGGCGCCAACGCCAAGCCGGCCGGAGCGGTCGCCCCGGCCCAGTCCCCCTCCTCGGGTGACGGCTACGACTCGGGATACGGCTCCGGGACCGACGCGGCCGCGGCGGGCACCGCCAAGTCCGGCGGACAGCTCGCCATCGCGCAGGACGAGAAGCTCGGCTCCGTCCTCACCGACAGCGCGGGCTTCACCCTCTACCGCTTCGACAAGGACACCGCGAAGCCCCCGAAGTCGAACTGCGACGGGGACTGCGCGAAGACCTGGCCGGTGGTCGCGGCCGGGGACGCCACCGCCGCGGCGGGCATGGACCCGACGGTGCTCGGCGAGGTGGTCCGCACCGACGGCAGCAAGCAGCTGACGGTGGCGGGCTGGCCCGTGTACCGGTTCAGCAAGGACACCAAGGCGGGCGACACCAACGGGCAGGGCGTCGGCGGAACCTGGTTCGCGGCCGCTCCCGACGGCAAGAAGGCGGCGAAGGCGGCTGCCGCGCCCGGCGGCGCGGGCCAGGCCTCGGGCGCGCTGACCGTGGCCAAGGACCCCAAGCTCGGCGACCACATCGTCGACGGCAGCGGAATGACCGTCTACCGGTTCAAGCCCGACACCGCGTGGCCGATGGTCTCCAAGTGCGAGGGCGACTGCGTGGCCAAGTGGCCGGTGGTGCCCCCGGTGGACAAGGCCAACGCCAAGGGCATCATCGAGAAGAACTACCTGGTGCTCGACCGCCCCGACGGCAAGAAGCAGCAGACCGTGAACTGCTGGCCCGTCTACACCTTCACCGGTGACAAGAAGGCCGGCGACATCAACGGCCAGGGCGTGGGCGGCACCTGGTACGCGGTCGCCCCCGACGGCAAGCTCATCACCGTCCAGTAGCCCGCCGGCACCGCACCCGCACACCACCTGACCGCGCGGCCCCTGCCTCCCCTCCCCCCGGGGCAGGGGTCGCGCACCATTTCGCCCCGGCGAACCGGAACCTAGAATCCGCCTCATGCTGCGCGTACTGGCCGTCGACGACGAGAAGCCCCTGCTCGAAGAGCTCCTCTACCTGCTGCGCTCCGACCCCAGGGTGCTCAGCGCCGAGGGCGCCTCGGACGCCACCGAGGCGCTGCGCCGGATCACCCGCGCCCTGGAGAGCGGCCCGGAGGGGGCCGACGGCATCGACGTGGTCTTCCTCGACATCCACATGGCGGGACTGACCGGGCTGGACATCGCCCGGCTGCTGGCCGGATTCGCGCAGCCCCCGCTGATCGTGTTCGTCACCGCCCACGAGGGGTTCGCCGTACAGGCCTTCGACCTCAAGGCCGTGGACTACGTGCTCAAGCCCGTGCGGCCGGAGCGGCTGGCCGAGGCCGTGCGGCGGGCCTGCGCGCAGTCCGGCCGGGGCGGGGAGCAGCCCGCGCCGGCCGCTCCCGGAGCCGTGCGCACCGTACCGGTCGCGCGCCCGCCCGCCTCCGGGGCCGCCGGGGCCGCCCTCGCGGGCGGGGGTGCGGAGCGCGGACCGGACCGGGCTGCTGAGCGGAGCGCGGAGCGCGTGCCGGACCGCGTTCCTGACCGCGCCCCCGAGCAGATCGCCGTCGAACTGGGCGGCGTCACCCGCTTCGTGCCGATCGCGGACATCGCGTACGTGGAGGCCCAGGGCGACTACGCCCGCCTGCACACGGACGAGGGCAGCCACCTGGTGCGGATACCGCTGGCCACGCTGGAGGAGCGGTGGGCGGCGCGCGGGTTCGTCCGCATCCACCGCCGCCACCTCGTGGCGCTGGGCCGCATCGACGAACTGCGCCTGGACTCCGGCACCACCACGGTCCGCGTCGGATCGGCCGAGCTCCAGGTGAGCCGGCGGCACGCACGGGAGCTGAGGGACCTGCTGATGCGCCGGGCGATGGGCTGACCGGACCGATCCGGCCAACCCGGCCCGACCGGGCGACCCGCACCGGGCTACCCGGGCCGGGCGACCCGACCGGCCGACGGCCCGCGGTGACCGTCCGGCGCTCCGGCCGGCCGTTCACCGTGCCGGGACGGGCGTACGGCGATCCGCCCCGGCCGTCGGCCGCAGCGGTGGCGCAGCGGCCCGCTCCGCCGGGCGGCCGGGCGTATCGTGGATCTTCCGCCCCGGGAGGAAGCAGATGTCCGAAATCCAGGCGCTGCTCGACGCATTGACCGGACTGCCGCGCACCCGGCCGGCCGGTCCCGCCGAGGCCGAGGTGCTGCTGGCCCGCCTGCGGAGCGCGGCCGCGCGCTGGGCCGACGTACTGTACGAGGCCCACGAGGGCGTGTACGGGCAGCTGCCGCCCCGGGCCGAGGCGGCGATGACGCTGGCCTTCCGGCGCGCCGAGGAATCGTACGTGGAGCTGGAGATCGCCCTGCGCGACTGCGCGGAGCACCGGGACCCCGCGCTCTGAGCGGCCCGGCGGCCCCGGTGCACGGCGCGGCGGGGCGGCGGGGCGCGCTGCGTACCGGACGTACCCGGGAGGCCGCACGGCGCGGCCGGGTACGGTGCGGGGCACCGCGGGCCCGGCAGGATCGGGAAGGGACGACCGAGGCCGTGTCTTTCGGACCTTGTCGGCCGAGCCCGCGGCCTCTGGTGCCGTGGCGGGCAGCGCGGGCCCGGCAGGATCCGGAAGGGACGGCCTGGATCCGGCCTGACCTGCGGGAGGGCCTGTCGCCCGGTCCCGGGGCGTGCGTAGACTCCCGGGATCCCGCCCGCGGCAGGGCCGCTCGCGGGCCCGGGCCCCGCGCCCGTGTCCCCGTCCCCAGCCGAAGGACCCGCCGGTGAACCAGACGTACGCGCTGACCGCGGTCGCCGTCGTCGTCCTGGTGACGGTGCTGTTGGGCGCGCTGGGCCTGCGGATATCCCGGACCACCTCCGACTTCTACGTGGCTTCGCGGACGGTCGGCCCCCGCCTCAACGCGGCGGCCATCGGCGGCGAGTACCTCTCCGCGGCCTCCTTCCTCGGTGTCGCCGGGCTGGTGCTGCTCCAGGGGCCGCAGATGCTCTGGTACCCGGTGGGGTACACCGCCGGGTACCTGGTGCTGCTGGTGCTGGTCGCGGCCCCGCTGCGCCGCTCGGGCGCGTACACCCTGCCCGACTTCGCCGAGGCCCGGCTCGAATCGCGGGTGGTGCGCCGGGTCGCGGTGCTGTTCGTGCTCGGAGTCGGCTGGCTGTACCTGCTGCCGCAGCTCCAGGGCGCGGGCCTGACGCTGGAGATCCTGACCGGGGCCCCGCACTGGGTGGGCGGGGTGGTGGTCGCCTGTGTGGTGACGGCGGCGGTGGCGGCCGGCGGGATGCGCAGCATCACCTTCGTGCAGGCCTTCCAGTACTGGCTCAAGCTCACCGCCCTGCTGGTGCCGGTCTTCTTCCTGCTGGCGGCCTGGGTGGGGGACGGCGCGCCGCGCGCCACCTTCGACGCCCCGGCGGTCTTCCGCGAGCACACCGCGGTCACGCTGGCCCAGGACGTACGGCTGTCCCTGGACGCGCCGCTGACGGTGACGGTGACCGGGCGGGTGGACGGGCGCTCCTATACGGGCGAGCCGGTGACCCTCGGCGCCGGGCACCATGCCGTACGGGCGCACGCGCGGCTGGAGTTCGCCCCGGACTCCCCGGTGCCCGCGAGCCGGGCGGAGGCCGGACCCGGCGTCTCGAGCTGGTCGCAGCCGCTGTCCGGGGACCGGCCGGAGCTGCGGCTGTACGCGACGTACGGGCTGATCCTGGCCACCTTCCTCGGGACCATGGGGCTGCCGCACGTGGCGGTCCGCTTCTACACGAGCCCCAACGGCCGGACCGCGCGGCGCACCACGCTGGTGGTGCTGGGGCTGGTCGGCGTCTTCTACCTGCTGCCGCCGGTCTACGGGGCGCTGGGCCGGATCTACGCCCCGGAACTGGCCCTCACCGGGGAGGCCGACGCGGCGGTGCTGGTACTGCCGGCCCGGCTGGTGGGCGGGCTCCTCGGCGAGCTGCTGGGGGCGCTGCTGGCGGGGGGCGCGTTCGCGGCGTTCCTGTCGACGGCCTCGGGGCTGACGATGGCGGTGGCCGGGGTGCTGCACCAGGACGTGCTGCCCTCGCGCGGGGTGCGCAGTTTCCGGGTCGCGGTGCTGGTGGCGATCCTGGTACCGCTGGCCGGGAACGTGGCGGTGATCCAGGTGCCGGTGGCGGACGCGGTGGGGCTGGCCTTCGCGGTGTCGGCGTCCTCGTTCTGTCCGCTGCTGGTGCTGGGGATCTGGTGGCGCGGGCTGACGCCGCCGGGGGCGGTGGCCGGGCTGGTGACGGGGGGCGGGGCGGCGCTCAGCGCGGTGCTGGCGACGCGGGCCGGACTGGCTCCGGCGGGCTGGGTGAACACGCTGCTGGCGTGGCCGGCGGTGTGGTCGGTGCCGCTGGGCTTCCTGACGATGGTGGCGGTGTCGCTGGCCACGCGCGGGCGGATCCCGGCGGGCACGGCGGCGACGCTGGCCCGGCTGCACCTGCCGGAGGACGTGGCGGTGGCGGCACCCGCGGGTGGCGGCGCCGTACCGGTCACGCCGGCCGGGAAGGACGGTGCTCCGTGACCGGAGCACTGATCTCCGTGCTGGGCGTGGCCGGCGCCGTGCTGCTGCTGGGACTCGGCTGGGCCGGTGGCCGGCGGCAGGCCCGGCGGGGCGAGCGCGCCCTCGGCCTCGACCTCGGCACCCCCGTCGAACGGGCCACCTTCCACACCCTGCACACCGCCTCGCTCGCCGCTCCCCCGCTGCGCGCCGGCCTCACCGAGGACGCCGCCCGCAAGGCGGCCCGGCGCCTGCGCTCGCTCCTGGGCACCGAGGCGCTGTGCCTGACGGACCGCGAGTCCGTCCTCGCCTGGGACGGCCCGGGCGCCGACCACCACGAGCGCCGCGCGATGGCCCGGGTCGCGGTGATGCTGGACTCGGGGCGCAGCCAGAGCGTGCGGACCCAGTGCGAGCGGCCGGGCTGCCCGCTGAAGTGGGCCGTGGTCGCCCCGCTGACCGGCGAGGACGGCATGCTCGGCGCGCTGGTGGCCTACGGCTCGCGGGAGTCGGCGGTGCTGGTGCGGGCCGCGACCGAGGTCGCGCGCTGGGTCTCCGTACAGCTGGAGCTGTCCGAGCTGGACCGTTCGCGGACCCGGCTGATGGAGGCGGAGATCAAGGCGCTGCGCGCCCAGATCTCCCCGCACTTCATCTTCAACTCCCTCGCGGCGATCGCCTCGTTCGTGCGCACCGATCCGGAGCGGGCGCGGGACCTGCTGCTGGAGTTCGCGGACTTCACCCGCTACTCCTTCCGGCGGCACGGGGAGTTCACCACACTGGCCGAGGAGCTGCGCTCCATCGAGCAGTACCTGGCGCTGGCCGGGGCCCGGTTCGGGGAACGGCTGAAACTGACCCTGCAGGTGGCACCGGAGGTGCTGCCGGTGGCGCTGCCGTTCCTGTGCCTGCAGCCGCTGGTGGAGAACGCGGTCAAGCACGGGCTGGAGGACTCCACCGAAGAGTGCCGGATCACCATCGCGGCCCGGGACGCGGGCGCGGAGGCCCTGATCACCATCGAGGACAACGGCGTCGGAATGGACCCGGCCCTGCTGCGCCGGATCCTGGCCGGGGAACGAGCGGGTTCCTCGTCCGGCATCGGGCTGCCCAATGTGGACGACCGGCTGCGCCAGGTCTACGGGGACAGCCATGGCCTGGTCATCGAAACGGGAGTCGGCGCGGGCATGAAGATAACCGTGCGGATTCCCAAATACCGTGCGGGAGTACACAGTTCGGCCCCACCTGGCCGAATTCCCCGGCGCTGACCGGGCCGCGGGCTGCCATCCTGGGGAGGGCGCGAACGACCGGAGGGATCGCCGACGTGCGGGTCGGGCGAGAACAGCATCGCGAGGAGTGCCGTGCCGCCTTACGGGCATGGGTGCGGGAGGCCACCGGCAAGGAGGGCGGCGGAGCCTGCCTGATCGTGGAGGGGGAGCCGGGCGCGGGGCGCACCGCCTTCCTGCACGAGGCGCTGGCCGGGGCGGCCGCGCTCGGCTGCCGGGTGCGATACGGGGCCGCGGAGGCGCTGGGCACCGGACTCCCGCTGCGCGCCGCACTGGACTGCCTGCACCCGGCCGGTCCCGGGCGGGCGCGCGCGCTGGCCCTGCTGCGGGAGGCCCGGCGGTCGGCCGAGCCCGGCGGGGCGCTGCTGGCGGCCGTGGACCTGCTGGCCGCCGATGTCGAGGAGTGGTGTGCGCGGCGGCCGATGCTGCTGGCCCTGGACGACCTCCAGTGGGCGGACCCGGCCACCCTGCTGCTCTGGCGCCACCTCGCGCGGGCGGCGCTGCGGCTGCCGCTGCTGCTGGTCGTGGCCCGGCGGAACCTGCCCCGGCGGGCGGAGGTGGAGGAGCTCTGTGCCCGGCTGGGTGGCGGACCGGGCGGGCGGACGCTCCGGCTGGAGCCGCTGACCGGGGCGGAGTCGGCCGCGCTGGTCCGGGAGGTGCTGGGCGCGGATCCCGGGCCCCGGCTGCGGGAGGCCGCCGGGCAGGCGGGCGGCAATCCCCGGCTGCTGCGGGAGCTGCTCGCGCACTGGTCCGGGGACATCGAGGTCCGCGGGACCGGCGCCGAGCTCGTGGTCGCACCCCGGGAACTGCCCCCGCCGCCCGGCTCGGTGCTCCGGGAGCTGAGCCGCTTCCACCCGGCCGCGGTGGCCACCCTGCGCCATGCGGCGCTGCTGGGTCCGTCCTTCACCGCGCGCGAGCTGTCCCTCGTACGGGCCAGACCCGTCCGGGAGTTGCTCGCGGACCTGGAGGAACCCCTCCTGACCGGCGTCCTGGAGCCGTCCCGCCTCCCCGCCTGGGCTCCGGAACCGGAGCCGGACCCTGGCCGCCCGGCGCCCGGGCCCGCCGGTTCGCGGAGGCCCGGCGCGGCGGGGTCCGGGGCGGGGAGCGCGGAGCCCGCCGACGGTGACGCCCTGCGGTTCCGGCAGCCGGCCGTACGCCTGGCCCTGTGCGCGGCGCTGCCCGGGGCCGCCCGTACCGCCCTGCACCAGGACGCCGCCCGGGCCTTCGCCGGGGCCGGGCTCGACCCCGCCCGGACCGCCGGGCAGCTGCTCGAGGGCGGGGCACTGGACCCGTGGGCCGTGCTCTGGACGGCGCGTTCGGCCCAGGCCCTGATCGCTGTGGCACCGGAAACGGCGGCCGCGCTGCTGCGCCGGGCCGTGGACCAGAGCGCGGACCAGGAGACGGACCGGGCCATGGGTCCGGCCTCGGGCCGGGGCATGGGCCGGGGCATGGGCCGGGACGTCGGCCAGAACATGGGCCGGGACTCCGACTCCGACTCCGACTCCGACTCCGACCAGGACACGGCCCGGGACTCCGGCCGCGACTCCGGCCAGGACATGAGCCGGGACTCCGGCCGGGACACCGGCCGGGCCGCGCGCCGACCCGACGGCCGGCCCGGCAGTCCGTACCGGGAGGCCCTGGAGGACGGGCTCGCGGATGCCGCGTTGATGCTGCGGCGGCCCGAGTCGGTGGAGCTGCTCGGGACCCTGCGGGAGCGGGCCGAGGATCCCGGGCGACGGGCCGTGCTCGCCTTCAAGCTGGTGTCGGCGCTGATGATCCAGGGGGACATGGCCCGGTCGCTGGAGGTCACCGAAGAGGCACTGGCCGAAGAAGTGCCCTGCTCCGGCTGGCGGTTGCGCCTGGAGGCGTGCCGGGTGCTGGCACTTGCCGATCTGCGCCGGCCGCAGGAGGCGTACGCACTCGCCGGACCGGTGGTCGAGCGGGCGCGGGAACTCGGCGATCCGCTCTGCGGCGCCGAGGCCGAACACGCCATGTCCTTCGCCCTGTTCCACCTGAACCGCGGCCGGGACTCGCTGCGCCACGTGGCGGCCGGGATCGCACACGCCCGCCGCAGCCCGGCTGCCAACGACATGCGGCTGCTGCTCCTCGCCAACCAGGCGGAGGGCCACCTGCGGTTCGACGAACCACAGGTCTCGGCGGCGGCGCTGGCCGAGGCGCGGGAGCTGGCGATCCGGACCGGTTCGACGGGCCGGCTGGTGGTCACGGAGGCGCTGCTGGCCGACCTCCGCTACCGGCAGGGCGACTGGGACGCGGCCCTGGCCGGCCTCGCCCGGGCGCGGGACATGCCCGTCTCGGACGGCTGGCTGCCGGTACTGACGCACGGACTGCGCGCGCTGATCCTGGGACACCGGGGCGAACGGGAAGCGGCGCGGGCCGAGTTGGCGAAGCTGCCGCCGAACGCGGCCGCGGCCGACGGCCCTCCCGCGACCCGCCGCCACGGACCGCACGTCCTGCTGGCCCGCGCCCTGCTGGCGGAGCGCGACGGGCGCCCCGGGGAGGCGCTCGACGCACTGCGGCCCGTACTGGAGGACGGGGTGGACGAGGCGGTGGCCTTCGACCGTCCCTGGGCGCTGTCGGAGGCCGTCCGGCTCGCGCTGGAGGCCGGGGACGCGGGCACGGCCCGGTCGGCGGTGGCCGCCTGCGCGCGCACGGCGGCCGCCCTGCCGGAGTACCCGGGCCCGGTGCTGGCCCTGCTGCGCTGCCGGGGGCTGTTCGCGCAGGACCCGGAGCTGCTGGCCGGGGCGGTGGCGCGGGCGCGGGGCGGGCTGGTGCTGGGGCAGACCCTGGAGGACCTGGCGGTGGCCCGGGCCTGGCACGGGGACCTGCCGGGGTCACGGGAGGCGCTGACCCGCGCGGTGGCCTCGTACGAGACCCTGGGCGCGCGGTGGGACACGGCCCGGGCCGATGCCCGGCTGCGGAGCCTGGGTGTGCGCCGGGGCAGCCGCGCGGCGCGGCGCAGGCCCGCCCGGGGGTGGGAGGCGCTGACTCCGGCGGAGCTGAAGGTGGCGCTGCTGGTCGCGCGGGGCCGGACGAACCCCGAGATCGCCTCGGCCCTGTTCCTGTCCCGCCGGACCGTGCAGACCCACGTCTCGCACATCCTGGCCAAACTGGAGGTCCGCTCACGGTCGGAGGTGGCCGTCCTCGTAGCCGGGCAGGAGGGCGCGCAGGGCCCGCAAGGCGTAGTACGTACGGGATTTGACCGTTCCGACGGGTACTCCGAGCGCTTCGGCGGCCTCGCAGACGCTGGCTCCGCGGAAGTAGATCTGCAGGAGTACGGCCCGGTGATCGGGGCTGAGTGAGCGCAGGGCGCCGCGGACGTCGAGGACGGCGACGGAGCGTTCGGTGCGGTCCTCGTCGGCCGGCGAGTGCTCCAGCCCGTCGGGGCCGACCTCGGCGAGCCGTGACAGGCGGGCCCGGCGGGCGTCGATGGCCACGCGCCGGGCGACGGTGTACAGCCAGGGCCGCATGGACGCGTGGACGCTGCTCTCCAGGGCCTCCGGGTGCTTCCAGGCACGGAAGAAGGTCTCCTGGACCAGGTCCTCGGCGCGGTGGCGGTCGCCGAAGGTGAGGCCGAGGAGGAATCCGTGGAGCGCCTTGCCGTGCTCCCGCTGCAGGCGGGCGAGGGTGTAGGGGGTGACGGTCGCGGGCATGGGGTACCCCTTCCGGGTCGGGATGCTCCGAGCGTGCCGGACCCCGCACGGGGAGTTATCCGCCGCCTGACGTATCCCGCCACCCGCTGCGCCGACCGGTCGCCCCCGAGCGCCGAACGGTCCCCGGGCTCCACCCGGGCCTCCTGGGGCTCCGCCCCGGACCCGGCTCCTCAAACGCCGGAGGGGCTGGATTCGGCCGGGTACGGGTCCCGGGTACGCCCGTGGCCCCCGGGTCGTCCGCAGGGGACGGCCCGGGGGCCACGGGAAAAGGGGTACTAGGTCGTCTCTAGCTCCAGCTGGCGTGCAGCGGCTTGCCCTCGGCGTAGCCCGCCGCGGACTGGATGCCGATCACGGCCTTCTCCTCGAACTCCGCGAGGGAGGCCGCACCCGCGTAGGTGCAGGAGGAGCGGACGCCCGCGATGATCGAGTCGATCAGGTCCTCGACGCCAGGACGGGCCGGGTCCAGGAACATCCGCGAGGTGGAGATGCCCTCCTCGAAGAGACCCTTGCGGGCCCGGTCGTAGGCCGACTCCTCGGAGGTACGGTTCTGCACCGCACGCGCCGAGGCCATGCCGAAGGACTCCTTGTACAGGCGGCCGTCGGCCGACTGCTGCAGGTCGCCCGGGGACTCGTACGTACCGGCGAACCAGGAACCGATCATGACGTTCGACGCGCCGGCGGCCAGCGCCATCGCCACGTCGCGCGGGTGACGGACACCGCCGTCGGCCCACACGTGCTTGCCGTGCTTCTTGGCCTCGGCCGCGCACTCCAGGACCGCGGAGAACTGCGGGCGGCCCACGCCGGTCATCATGCGGGTGGTGCACATGGCGCCGGGGCCCACACCGACCTTGATGATGTCGGCGCCCGCGTCGATCAGGTCCTTGACGCCCTCGGCGGCCACGATGTTGCCGGCGACGATCGGGACCTGCGGGTCGAGCGCGCGGACGGCCTTGATCGCGCTGATCATCGATTCCTGGTGGCCGTGCGCGGTGTCGATGACGATCGTGTCCACGCCCGCGTCGAGCAGCTGCTTGGCCTTGGCCACGAAGTCGCCGTTGATGCCGACGGCGGCGGCGATGCGCAGCTTGCCGTTGGCGTCGGTCGCCGGGGTGTACAGGGTCGCGCGGAGCGCGGCCTTGCGGGTGAGGATGCCGACGAGCTTGCCGTCCTTGTCGACGGCGGGGGCCAGCTTGCGGTGGCCGGCGTCGAGCTTGTTGAAGGCCTCGCGGGGGTCGATGTCGGCGTCGAGGAGCAGGAGCTCCTTCGACATGACCTCGGAGAGCTGGGTGAAGCGGTCCACGCCGGTCAGGTCGTGGTCGGTGACGACGCCCACCGGACGGCCGTCGGCGTCGACGACGACACCGGCCCCGTGCGCGCGCTTGGGCAGCAGCGACAGGGCGTCGGCGACGGTCTGGGTGGGGGCCAGCGTGATCGGGGTGTCGAGCACGAGGTGGCGGGTCTTCACCCAGGAGATGACGTCGGTGACGACGTCGATCGGAATGTCCTGCGGGATGACGACGATGCCGCCGCGGCGGGCGACCGTCTCGGCCATCCGGCGGCCGGCGATGGCGGTCATATTGGCCACGACCAGCGGAATGGTGGTGCCGGTGCCGTCAGGCGCGGAAAGGTCGACGCCCTGGCGGGAACCGACCGCGGAGCGGCTCGGCACCATGAATACGTCGTCGTACGTCAGGTCGTACGGCGGCTTCAGGTCATTGAGAAAACGCACGTGCTGAACATCCCAGTCGATCGGAGGTGACCCCGACAGGGCAGTCGAGGAACGCACGTACTTCATTCTCACACGACCTGGAGTTCACACCGCCCGGGTCGATCGTCCAGGACATTTGGGGCCGGATGGTCGTTTCCTACGGGACTTTGGTCCCGTTGCCGCGCCGGTGCACCGGCCCCCCGCTCCGCGCCAGCGGGAGAATCGTTCCGCCGCCACCGCCCGCGCCGATGCCCCCGTCCGCGCCGCCGCCCCGCCCGTAGCGGACGGCCGTGAACTCCGCGGCGATGGCGAGTGCCGTCTCCTCCGGGGTCTCCCCGCCGAGGTCCAGGCCGATCGGAGACCGCAGCCGGGCCAGCGCCGCCGCCGGCAGCCCCTCCGCCCGCAGCCGCTGCGCCCGCTCCCCGTGCGTGCGGCGCGATCCCATCGCCCCCACGTACCCGAGGGGCAGTCGCAGCGCGAGGGTCAGCAGCGGGACGTCGAACTTGGCGTCGTGCGTCAGGACGCACACCGCCGTACGGGGATCCAGCCGGCCCGCCTCCCACTCCGCGGCCAGGTGCCGGTGGGGCCAGTCCACGACCACCTCGTCCGCCTCGGGGAAGCGGGCGGGCGTGACGAAGACGGGCCGGGCGTCGCACACGGTGACCCGGTAGCCCAGGAAGGCCCCGATCCGGGTGAGCGCGGCGGCGAAGTCGATGGCCCCGTAGACCAGGAGCCGGGGCGGCTCGGCGGCCGACTCGACCAGCAGCGTCAGCGGCTGGCCGCACAGCCCGCCCGCCGTGCCCAGCTCGGCGGTACCGGTGCGCCCGGCCGCGAGCCAGCCGTGCACCCGCTCGGCGGCGGCGCGGTCCAGCTCGGCGCCCCCGCCCAGCCAGCCCTCGTAGGACCCGTCGGCGTGCACGGCCAGGGCCCGGCCCAGCTGCTCCGGCGGCCCGCAGACCACCCGGCCCAGCGCTGAGCGCCGTCCGCCGCAGGCGGCGTCGAGCACGGCGCCGATGACGGGCCGCACCGGGTCGTGCCGGCGTACCGGGGTGATCAGGACGTCGAGGACTCCGCCGCAGGTCAGCCCCACCGCGAAGGCGTCGTCGTCGCTGTATCCGAAGCGGTGCACGCCTCCTTCCCCGGAGGCGATCGACTCCAGGCACAGCTCGTGGACGGCCGACTCCACGCAGCCACCGGACAGGGAGCCGAGCGCGGTGCCCCCGGCGTCGACGGCGAGGGAGGCGCCCGGTCCGCGCGGCGCGCTGCCGCTGACGGCGACCACCGTGGCCACCGCGAAGTCCTGTTCGGCGGCGCACCACGCGCGTAGCTCCGCGGCGATGTCGAGCATCAGCGGATGTACTCGCGGCGCGGGGCCTGCCCGGGGAGCAGCGGTCTGGGCGGGAGCCCCGGGGGCGCGGCGGTGTGGGTGGCGACCGTACGGGGCGCCGTGGGCCGGGCCGGGCCGGGGTACGGATCGGCCTCCCGCCCCCGCGCGCCGAGCAGCATCGCGGCGTGGGCGACGCTGGCGAGGGTGGCGTGGTGGTGCCAGCCCCTGAAGGAGCGGCCCTCGAAATCGCGGATGCCGGCCGGTTCGCACACCGCGGTGAAGTCGAGCGCGACCCGGTCGGTGAGCTTGGCGAGGAGGAACAGCTGCGCGAGCGGCCGGTCCCCTATGTTGGTGATCCAGAACTCCGAGGGCAGCAGGGCCGCTTCGGTCCACGCCCCGACGAGCAGCAGCGGGGTGGGCGGCACCGGTACGAGCCGGTCCTCGCCGGGGGTCGCGAAGATGGCGGCCGAGGTCAGCAGGGTGACCGCTCCCTCGGCGCGGCCGTGCCGGGTCCATTCGACCACGCGGCGCTGGGAGCGCAGGGAGTCGATGAGTTCGCGGGCGGGCGCGGTGTGCGGGCCGGGTTTGTGGCGGCCGGCCCCGCCGAAGGAGACCGGCAGGGTGCCGTCCACTTTGAATACGAAGGGGATGTCCTGGAGCGCGAACGATTCGATGCACTGCGGGAGTTCGCTGTTGGACACTTCCATCACCACGGGCCTGCGCTGGAGTTGCCAGGTGGCGGCCATCCGCTGGACGGCGTGTACCGCGTCCTGTGCGGGGGTGAGCGAGCGGGCGGTGTCGGGGATGCCGGCCCGCCTGCGCCGCAGGAGTTCCGCCGTCCAGGGCCCGGGGAGGGTGAGGGTCCATTCGACGGGGAAGCCGGCGTCACTGGAGGTCAGCCAGATCCCGCTGGCCTGCTGACAGTTGGCGGTGCGGCCGAGCTGGGGGACGAACTGCCGGCCGACGCCGACCGAGCGGTCGCCGGCCTTCTCGATGACCATCGGCTGGACCACCCAGGCCAGCGGGCGCTGCGCGGTGCGTTCGAGGTGCTGGGCGAGGGAGCGGCGGACGGGGGTCCAGTCCCAGGGTGACTTGCTGATGAACTGCTGGAGACTCTGCTCGACGGAACTGGCCCCTGTTCCGGCGATGTTACGGATGGTTTTCTTTCCGCTGGTCCGCACCAGGCCGTTCAGATATACGCGGGCCCAGTTTCGCTGGTCCCGCCGGGGTAATGATTCGAAGAAGAGCGAGATCAGAACATCGATCAAATCGGAGATTTCCTTCGTGGATTCCTCCGGCAGGACTACGCGAGCCATCTGGGCCTCCCCCGCGACCAGCTAGATCCATTACCCTACTTGACCGCGGAGAACGGCCGTAGGCCCCGGCGGCTACTTCCTGAGGTCGCTGGCAGTATCGAGCCGCTCTTCCTCTACCACGAGAGGGATGGGGATCTGGTTCGCCGCATAGTAGAGCGCGATCAGGAAGTGTGCGACAAGCGTGAGCGGTGCGGAGAAGAACGCCAGGGCGACGGTGCAGGGATAGGCGATGGCCCCCAGACCGAAGCGGACCCTGGTGGCCCGGGCGCCGTCCTTGTCCACCTGTTCGTGGAAGAGGTGCCCGACCCGGGTGACGTACCACCAGAAGGCCAGGAAGGCCAGGGCATAGGCCACGGTGACGAGGCTGTAGAGGACGGCCGCCGCATTGGCGGCTCCGCCTTCCTCCATGAGGTGTTCGGCGAGCACGTTGGTCGTGTACGGGACCACCGACACCACCATCAGCACCAGGAGGTTCAGGAACAGCAGGGGTCGGTCGACCCGCTTGATGTGACTGAAGATGGTGTGGTGGTTCACCCACATCACGCCGATGATGAGGAAACTCACCACGTAGGCGGCATAGTGCGGCCACTGTTCGCGTACTCCGTGCCAGAAGTCGGATCCCGTTTCTTCCGGAACTTTCAATTCCAGGACGAGGATCGTGATGATGACCGCGAATACACCGTCACTGAATGCCTCGACCCGTCCGGTTTCGGTTTCCATGACCTCCCCTTCACGCCTCTTGCATATATCTACGACTGCTGCACATACGGGGAGGGCGCACAACCCGCCCTCCCCGCACACGCTACCCAGATTTCGGCGGTCAGCCGCCGAATCCGGCTGTCTGCCGCCAGATTCGGCCATCACGCACCACAAGTGTCCCGAACGCGTGCTCCGGTTCGCCGTTCAGGTTCATGATCGCCCGGTAGAAGATGGTGTCGTCGGTCTCGATGTACTCCTGGAGCTCCACCAGGGTGGGCTTCACGGTGAGGTATCCGGTGAACGTCTCGCGCACCGCGTCGATGCCGACCGAGACCCCCTCGAAGCGCAGCAGCACCGCGTCGTCGGTGTAGTTCTTCATCACGGCCTCGATGTCCAGGGCGGCGAGCGCCTCCATCTGGCGGACGAACACCGGGTGCAGGGTGGCGATGTCGTACTTGGGCATGTGGACTCCGTTTCAACTGTTCGACGGGTGACTCTTCGGCATGGATGAATCGGGTGCGGCGGGTACAGGGGGTACAGGGGGCGCGGCGGGCGCAACGGGTGCCACGGGTGCGGCGCAGGACGGATCCGTCCCGGAGAGCGGCAGCCGGACGGTCATCCGGGTCTCTCCCGGCCGGGAGCGGGCCGTGATCGCACCGTGGTGGCGCTGGGTCACGATGCGGTAGCTGAGGTGCAGTCCCAGACCGGTCCCCTTCCCCACGTCCTTGGTCGTGTAGAAGGGTTCGAAGATCCGCGGCAGGGATTCCTCCGGAATGCCGGAGCCCGTGTCCGCGATCTCCACCACCATGCAGACGCCTTCCACCCGGGCCCGCAGGGTGAGCGTGCCGGCGCCTTCCATGGCGGCCGCCGCGTTGTCGACCAGGTTGGTCCACACCTGGTTCAACTCGCTCGGATAGCCCGTCAGTTCGGGGAGGTCCGGTTCATACGCGCGCACGAGCACGATCCCGGCGAGCTTGGCACGCAGGACGACCAGCGTGTTCTCCAGTCCGTCGGTCACCGAGAAGCGCTGTTCGGGGGCCCGGTCGAGATTGGCGTAATCCCGGGTGGCCGACACGAGCTGCGAGATCCGCGGACCGGCCGCCCGCAGTTCGGCGGCGAGGGAGCGGATCTCCAGCAGCGCCGCCAGGTGGTCCAGGGCCGCGGGCAGGCCCGGCTCGCCGATGCCCTCCAGCCGTTCCAGCAGCCAGCCGAGCTCCAGCCCGAGGTCGGACACCCCCGAGCCGAGCAGCCCCGGCCGTTCGGCGCCCGATTCCCCGGCCCAGTCGGCGATCTCCTCCTCGGCGTCCGCCTGGGCGAGCGGATCGGTGACCACCGGCGGCGCCACCTTGTCCAGCTCCTCCGCCAGCCTGTCGAACACGGAGCGCTCCGCGCCCGTGGCGGCCGCGCCCCAGGCCTGGGCCGTGCGGGTCAGCTGCTCCAGCGCGGGCGCCAGCTCCTGTGCGGCGCGGGCCACGGCGGCGGCGGGGTTGTTCAACTCGTGCGCGAGGCCCGCGGCCAGCGTGCCCAGGGCCTCGACGGTGGCCCGTTTGCGGGCCTGGACCTCCGAGGACTTGATGCGCCAGGCCAGCACGGGGATCAGTACGGCGGCCACCCCGTGGCAGCGGGTCAGCATCTCGAAGAAGACCGGTTTCGGGTACGCCACCACGGTGGTGGCCGGCCCGCTGGCCGCGGCAGTGGCCACGTACGCCCCGTCCGTCAGCAGCGGCAGTTCACCGGTGAAGCGGTGCGCGGCCGACGGTTTGCCGTCGTGCCCGTCGGCCTCGGCGCCCTCCTCCTCGGTGGAGTGCCGGGTCAGGACCTCCTCGCGGCCGTCGACGACCTTGGTCACCACGAGCCCGCCGGAGAGCAGCACGTGGAAGCCGGTGGCCTCCTCGCCGTCGCGGAAGAGCACCTCCCCGTCGGCGAGCACCCGGGGCTCGGACACGGAGACCAGCCAGTCCAGCTGTTCCCCGGTGAGTCCCGCGAAGATCTCCAGCCCGCGCAGCGCCTCCCGCAGGGCGGCGGTGTTCCCGGCTCCGCTCATGCCGTCCTCCCCTCGGCCCGGTTCCGGGCGGCCAGCCGCAGCGTGGCCAGCAGGGCCAGTGCGCAGACTCCGGCGACGGCGGCCATGAAGCCGACCGAGGTCCGGTGCAGTCCGTGGATGTTGGTGAGCAGCCCGGCCAGGACCGCGGGCACGCTCATGGCCAGGTAGGCGAAGACGTAGACGGCGGCGGTGAGTTCGCCGCGGTGGGCCGGTTCGGCCAGGGCGCTCAGGGCGCGGAAGGAACCGAGGAAGGCCGCGCCCCAGCCGGCCCCGAGGACGGCCGTGGCCACCAGGAAGACGGGGGCCGAGCCGAGCCCGAGCGCGAGGAGCACCAGGGCCAGCCCGCCGAGCAGGCCGAGCAGGCCGAGGACGGCGGTGCGCAGGGCCTCGGTGCGGCCCAGCAGGAGCTGGGCGGCGGTGGCGGCCCCCGCGAGGAGGGCCACGGTGGCGCCGCCGACGAGGTAGTTGGTGCTCCGGAGCAGGGAGAGGGCCAGGTGCGGGCCGAGCGAGAGGTAGAAGCCGCCGACCGACCAGACCGCGACGATGGTCAGGATCAGCACGGCGAAGCGGCCCCGGGCGGCGGCGGGGATGCGGATCCGGTGCGGGGCGATCTTGAAGCGGCCGCCGTGCCCTCCCGGCCCGCCGCGCTTCCCCGGCCCGCCATGGTTCCCGAGCCCGCCGCGCCCTCCAGGCCCGCCCGGCTCTCCAGACCCGCCGTGCTCCCCCGGCCCGCCCGGCTCCCCCGACCCGCGCGGGGCGCTCTCCGCCATCCGTACCACCCCGACGAGGGTGACGGCGAAGGCCCCCACCAGCAGCAGGTAGCTCAGCACGGTCGGAGCCGGGGCGTACTGCACCAGCAGCCCGGCCCCGATGCCGCCGAGCCCGATGCCCACGGTCGGGCCGGCGCTGTTGACCTGGGCGCCGAGCGCGGGCCGGGAGCGCGGGGAGAGTTCCAGCAGGGCCGCGCCCATGGCTCCGGTGGCCAGGCCGACGGCCAGCCCCTGCACGGCGCGGGCGGCGAGCAGCAGGCCGAGGCCCTGGGCCCCGGCGAACAGGCCCATGGAGACGATCGCGAGGACCAGTCCGGCGCCGAGCACGGGCCGCCGCCCGAGGGTGTCGGACAGCGACCCGAACAGCAGGAGTCCGGCGAGCACGGTGACGGCGTACAGGGCGAAGACCACCGTGATCATGCCGGAGGACAGGCCCCACTTCTGCTGGTAGAGCACGTAGAGGGCGGAGGGGACGGAGGAGGAGAGCATCAGCAGGACGAGGACCGCGCCCACCACCCAGAAGCCGGATCTCCCCGGCGCTCCGGCAGCGCCGGCCCCTGGACGCAAGACGCCCCCCTCGCTGGTCGTGGACGGCGTGGTCCGTGCGGTCGTCGGTAGCGGTTCCACTGCTTCAACTCCCCCGTGGCGGGCGCTCAGGCGGCTGCCTGCACGGCCCTCGTGAGCGCGCGGGCGGTGAGTACGCCCGCCAGGTGGCCGAGGTACTCGGCCGAGGTGCCGCGCCCGGGCACGAACAGCTCCCGGGGCTCGGCGCGGAAGGCCGCGAGCACGGTCTCCGTCGTGTACGGGCCCCCGCGCAGCCGGTCCTCGACCCCGCGCAGCCGCAGGGCGCGGACGGTGGCCCCGGTAACCGCGATGCGCGGCCCCTCGGGGGTGATCCGTACGGCGGCGGCGCACACCGGGTAGCGGGTCGCCCGGTCGGCGGTCTTCTCGAAGGCGGCGGCCCGGCCGGCGGCCGGCACCAGGAGGGCGGTGATGAGGGTGCCCGCCGGGAGCCCGGAGCCGGCCAGTTCCTCGGCGCTCACGCCGGAGCGCCCGCCGGGGCCCGCCAGTTCGGCCGTGACCCCGGCGGCGATGGCGGCGACCGGCAGGTCGGTGGCCCGGCCGGTGGCGGCGAGGTTCCCGCCGGCCGTGCCGAGGTTGCGGACCTGGGGGTCGCCGTTGGCCCGGGCCGCGGCGGCCAGTTCCGGCGCCTCGGCCAGGACGAGCGGGTCCGCGGCCAGTTCGGCCAGGGTGGTGAGCGCCCCGATCCGGATCCCCCCGGGGGTCCGCTCGATGCCCCGGAGCTCTTCCAGCCGGCGGACGTCGACGAGCAGGGCGGCCCGCTCCTCCCCGGTGCGCAGGCCGGGCAGCAGGCTCTGCCCGCCGGCCAGCACCCGGGCGCCGGGCTGTCCGGCGAGCAGGGTCAGGGCCTCGTCCAGGCCGACGGGGCGGACGTAGTCGAACTCGGTGAGGATCACTGGGATTCCCCTCTCAGGCGGCGCCAGACCTTCTCGGGGGTGACGGGCATGTCGATGTGCTGGACGCCCAGGTCGGACAGGGCGTCGACGACGGCGTTGACCACGGCCGCGGCGGGCGGCACGGTGGCGATCTCCCCGGCGCCCTTGGCGCCGAGCGGATTGTGCGGGGAGGGCGTGGTGGTCTTGCCGAGGGTGAAGAAGGGCGCGTCGAAGGCCCGCGGCAGGGCGTAGTGGTTCAGGTCGCGGCTGATGAGCAGCCCGTCGCGGTCGTACTCCGCGTGCTCCATGAGGGCCTGGCCGAGGCCGTGCAGGATGCTGCCCTCGATCTGGCCGAGAACGATCTTCGGGTTGCCGATGTTCCCGGCGTCGTCGACGGCGGTGTAGGCCACCACCTCGGTCTCGCCGGTCAGTTCGTCGATCTCGACGACCGCCACGTGCGTTCCGAAGGGGTAGTTGAAGTCCGGCGGGTCGAAGTGGGTGGTCTCGTCGAGGGCCGGCTCGATCTCGGGGGGCAGTCCCCAGCCGTACCACATGGCCATCGCCAGTTCGGCGAAGGTCTTGGTGTTCTCCTCGTTGCCCTCTTCGTAGACCTTGCCGCCCGCGTAGACGACCTTGTCCTCGGCGATGCCCAGGAACACGGCCCCGGCCTTGACCAGCTTGCTCTTGATCTTCCGGGCGGTGAGGGCGACGGCCGGCGCGGCCATGCTGTAGGAGCGCGAGCCGTAGGTGCCCTGCCCGTACGGGGCCTTGAGCGTGTCCCCCTCGTACACCTGGACCTGCTCCGGGTCGATGCCGAGCTCGTCGGCGGCGACCTGCGCGAAGACGGTTCCGTGGCTCTGGCCGGTGGAGGCGGAGCCGACGGTGACGGTGACCTCGCCGGTCGGGTGGACGCGGATGTTCGCGCTCTCCCAGGTGCCGCCGAGCATGCCCTCCTGGGACATCCGGGTGGAGGGGCCGACCCCGCAGATCGCGACGTAGGAGGCGATGCCGACGCCGAGCCGCTTGCCCCGCGTGCGCGCCTCGGTCTTGCGGGCGGGCATGTTGGCGTAGTCCGAGAGCTCGATGGCCCGGTCGAAGTTGAGTTGGTAGTCGCCCGAGTCGTAGGTCCAGCCGAGGCCGTTGTCGTACGGGAACTTCTCCTTCGGCACCAGGTTCTTGCGCCGTACCGCCGCCGGGTCCATGCCGATCTCGGAGGCGTACCGGTCGACGAGGCGCTCCATCAGGAAGGCGGCCTCGGCGCGCCCGCTGCCGCGCTGGGCGCCGAGCGAGACGGTGTTGGTGAAGGCGGCGTAGACCTCGCAGAAGGCCGCGTCGATGTCGTACATCCCGCTGATGGAGCGGCCCATCAGGGCGGTGGCCACGCCGGGGCCGATGGTGGAGGGGTACGCGCCGAGGTTGGCGTAGCTGGTGGCGCGGACGGCGGTGATCCGGCCGTCCCGGGTGCCGGCGAGGGTGACGTGCTGGCGGTGGTCGCGGCCCTGGACCGTGGAGTTCATCAGGCCGGTGCGGGTGTCCACCCATTTCACGGGCCGGCCGAGCGCCTTGGAGAGCAGCAGGACCAGCGGCATGTCGGGGTACAGGTACCCCTTGGTGCCGAAGCTGCCGCCGACGGTCGGGGCGACGACGCGGAGTTTGTTGAAGGGGATCCCGAGGACCAGGGCCGCGAGCAGGAAGCGGTGGTTGTGCGGGCCCTGCGTGGAGGCGTACAGGGTGTACTCGCCGGTGGCGGCGTTGTAGTCGCCGACCGCGCCGCGCGGTTCGATGGGGCTGTTGATGGTGCGCTGGTTGACCAGATCGAGCTCCACCGTGACCTCGGCCGCGGCGATGGCCGCGTCGGTGCGGTCCTTGTCGCCGCAGGTCCAGTACGCGTTCAGGTTGCCGGGGACGGCCTCGTGCAGCTGGGGCGCGCCTTCGGCGAGGGCCTCGTCGGCGCGGGTCACCACGGGCAGCGGCTCGAACTCCACGGAGATGGCCGCCAGCGCGGCCGCGGCCTGCCGCGGGGTCTCGGCGACGACGGCGGCGATGGGGTCGCCGACGTGGCGCACGGTGTCGCCGGTCAGCACCGGCCGGGAGCCGGGAAGTCCGTAGGGGTGGGGCGGGAAGTGGCTCTCGACCCCGCCGGGTATCCAGATGCAGGGCAGCGGCATGACGTCGGTGAAGTCGGCGGCGGTGGCCACCTTCAGCACGCCCGGCAGCTGCTCGGCGGCCTTCGTGTCGATGGAGAGGATCTTCGCGTGGGCCACCGGGCTGCCGAGGATGGCCATGTGGGCGGTGCCCGGCAGGTCGATGTCGCCCACGTACGTGGCCTCGCCCCGCAGCAGCTGCGGGTCCTCGCGGATGTCCAGCGGCTGCCCGAGGACACCGTTGCCGGCGAGCGGGGCCTCCGGGGGCGCCACGTCCTGGGGCGGCGCTTCCTGCACCGGTGCTTCCTGGACCTGCGCCTCCTGGACCGGTGCTTCCCGGACCGGCGCCTCCTGCACCGGGGTCTCCCCCGTGACTGCGGTCATCTCCCTGACCCCTCCTGTCCGGACGCGGCGGTGGTGGCCGGCTCTGCGGGCGCCTGGGCGCGGGCCGCGGAGCAGGCGCGCTGCACTCCTCGTACGACGCTGTGGTAGCCCGTGCAGCGGCACAGGTTGCCGGTGAGCCACTCGCGGATCTCGGGCTCGGTGGGCGCTTCGCGGTCGGCGGTGTTGCCGACGAGTTCGCCCAGTGCCATGACCATGCCGGGGGTGCAGAAGCCGCACTGGGTGCCGTGTTCCTGGCGCAGGGCTTCCTGGAGGCCGGTCAGTTCCCCGCCGGGGGTGGTGACGCCCTCGATGGTGGTCACCTCGGAACCGGCGGCCGCGGCGGTGAGGATCAGGCAGCTCTTGACCGACCGGCCGTCGAGCTGGACGACGCAGGTCCCGCACTGGCCGGTGTCGCAGCCGACCTTGGTGCCGGTCAGCCCGAGGCCGTCGCGGAGCCGCTCCACGAGCAGTTCGTTGGGCTGGGCAGCGAACTGCCGGGGTCTTCCGTTGACGTTCAGTGAGAGATCCATGCCAACGCCTGCGCTTCCGTGAGCGGCCGGTTGAAGAGGGGTCCGCCGGGCTGCTGGAGAATTCCCCCGGAGTGCAGCGGACCGGTGTCGACGGAGGCGAATCCGAGATCCGCGATGATTCCCGCGACGATTTCCTTGGCTTTCCCGTCGTCGCCCGCCGTGAAATGGGCCAGACGCGGGCCCTCGGAAGTACCTGCGACGGCGAGCGTCTCGAAATGCATGGTGTTCAGGGATTTTACGATCCGGGTGTCCGGATACCACTCGGCGACGAGTTCGCTGGATCCGCGTCCGCCGAGATCCCGGGGTTCGCCGGGGCCGCTGAACGCGTTGGTGGCGTCGACCAGCACGGTGTCCCGTACGGCGTCCTGCGGCAGCAGCCCCTGGACCTTGTCGAACGGCACCATCAGCACCAGGACTTCCGAGCGGGCCGCGGCCTCGGCGGGGTGCGCCGCCGAGGCCGCGGGGCCCAGTTCCGTCACCAGGGCCGCGAGGCTGCGCGGGCCCCGGGCATTGGCGAGCACGACCTGGTGGTCCGCCGCCACGACGATCCTGGCCAGGGTCGATCCGATCCGGCCGGTCCCGATGATGCCGATCCGCATGAGGGCTCCTCAGAGGGGTGCTGGGTGTCAGTCCATGCCGATCCAGACCGACTTGGTCTGGGTGTAGCTCTCCAGGGACTCGGGTCCGCACTCGCGCCCGTAGCCGGAGGCCTTGTAGCCGCCGTAGGGCACGGAGGGGTCGTACTGGTTGTAGCAATTGACCCAGACCGTGCCGGCCTTGATCTGCGAGGCGACGCGGTGGGCCCGGCGCAGGTCCCTGGTGTGGACTCCGGCGGCGAGGCCGTACGCACTGTCGTTGGCGATGCGCACGGCGTCCTCCTCGGTGTCGAAGGGGATGATCGACAGGACGGGTCCGAAGATCTCCTCCTGGGCGATCCGCATGCTGTTGTCGACGCCGGTGAAGATGGTCGGCAGGAAGTACAGCCCTTCGTGGGAGGCCCCTTCGGGGGTCCAGCCGGTACCGCCCGTGCGCAGGACGGCGCCTTCCTTCTCGCCGACCTCGATGTACGAGCTGACCTTGTCGAACTGGCCGCGGTGGGCCAGCGGTCCGAAGAGGGTGGCCGGGTCGCGCGGATCCCCGGGCTTGAGGGCGGCCGCGCGGGTCACGAGCCGTTCGACCATTTCGTCGTGGATGGGGCGCTGGAGCAGCAGCCGGGAGCCGGCCGTGCAGATCTCGCCCTTGTTGTAGTAGATGCCGAAGAAGGCGAGTTCCTCGGCGGCGTCGAGGTCGGCGTCGGCGAAGACGATGTTGGCGGACTTGCCGCCGAGCTCCATCGTCACCTTCTTCAGGGTGCCGGCCGCCTTGCGGATGATCGTCTGGCCGACCGAGGTGGAGCCGGTGAAGGCGATCTTGTCGATGTCGGGGTGGCCGGTGAGGGTCTCGCCCAGTTCCACGCCGGGGCCGGTGATGACGTTCAGCACGCCGTCCGGGATCTCCGCCTCCTGGAACAGCTCGGCGATCTTCAGGGCGGTCAGCGGGGTGGCGGGCGAGGGCTTGTGGACGACCGTGTTGCCGGCCGCGAGGGCCGGGGCGATCTTGGTCATCGACAGCAGCAGCGGGAAGTTGAACGGGGTGATGGCGCAGACCACGCCCAGCGGTTCGCGCAGGGTGTAGGCGAGCTGTCCGCCGGCCGGGGCCCGGGAGGAGCCGTCCACCCGGGTCACGGCACCGGCGTAGTAGTGCATGAGCTGGGCGGCCATGGGGGCGTCGACCGTGGAGGAGAAGGCGAAGGGCTTGCCCATGTCCACCGTCTCCAGCAGGGCGATCTCCTCCAGGTCGCGCTCGATGAGCTCACCGACCCGGTTCAGCCTCAGCGCGCGTTCCTGGGCGGACAGTCTGCTCCAGGGACCTTCCTCGTACGCCCGGCGGGCGGCGGCCACCGCCGCGTCCGCGTCGGCGGCGGAGGCCTGGGCCACCGGCACGATCTCCTGGCCGTCCACGGGGCTGATGTCCGGTTCGGTACGGCCGTCCAGGGCCGGAACCCATGTGCCGCCGATGAACAGTTTCCCGGGGTTGGCCAAGGGCTGGTCGCTGAGCGCGCGCTTGGTCATGGCTGTGGCTGCCTTCCGGTGTCGGGTGCGAGGGGCGGAGCGCTACGGCTAGCCCTGCGCGAGCTGGCGTAAGAACGTCTCGGCGAGGGCCTTGGAGGAGTACGGGTTCTGGCCGGTGGTGAGCTTGCGGTCGACGACCACGTGCGAGTCCCAGATCGCGTCGGCCTTCTCGTAGCGGGCGCCGAGCCGGGTGAGTTCGGCCTCGAGGATCAGCGGGAGGCGGCCGGCCATGTTGGTGACGAGCTCCTCGCTGTGCGAGAAGGCGGTCATCCGGTAGCCCGCGAAGGGCCACTGGCCCTCACCGTCGCGCAGGGCGAGCAGCGCGGTGTGGCCGTGGCAGACGGTGGCCAGCGGCTTGTCCTGGGCGATGGCCCAGCGCAGGATCTGCGCCAGCTCGTCGGACTTGGGCAGGTCGCCGATGGCGCCGTGACCGCCGCTGATGTAGATGCCGTCGTAGTCGGCGATGTCCTTCTCGCCCAGGGTCTCCAGGGCGATCGGGTTTCTCAGCGCCGGGGTGTTCTCGATGACCCGGCTGTACTCCAGCGCGTTGGCCGTGTCCGCGTCCTCGGATCCCTGGGGGCGGACCCACTGGAGGAACTGGGGGTCGATGCTGGTCTGGTCGACGGTCGGTGCGCGGCCGGCGATCGTGGCCACGTCCACGGTGTGGCCCGCGGCCTTGAAGAGGGTGTAGGGAACGGCGAATTCCTCGGCCCAGAAACCCGAGGGGTGTTGTTCCCCGTCCAGCAGATGAAGCGTGGCCTTGGCCGTCATGACGACGAGAATCTTCATGACTCTTCTCCTTTTCTGATGTGCCGGATGTGCCGGACGCACCGGATTCGCTGCCGATTCAACACGCCCCCCGCTAGGGGCGTAAGGGGGTGACGTCAGGCCCGTGATACTTCGTCACGTGCATCCAACGCCGAGATGATGGTGTGGAATTCACCGACCAGGGGGTGGTCGGGATGGGCTTCGGCGAATATGCGTTCGCCGTAGAGGGCGGCCATTTCCGGAACATAGGGCAGGATTCCGGCCAGGGGGGTGCGGTACACCTCCTCGGCCCGCCGCTGGGCCGCCTCCCGGTCGATGCCCTCGGGGGCCATGCTCATCACCAGGGTCCGGCGGCAGGCGAGCCGGCCGGTCAGGGCGATGGTCTCCTCCACGCCGAGCAGGTCGATCCGGTCGGCCCGGGCCATGATCAGCAGCACGTCGGCGCTCGCCATGGCGGTGACCGACTCGTTGTTGAGCCCGGCGTGGGTGTCGAGCAGCAGGACGTCCAGGCCGTGGTGGACGGCCAGCCGGTCGAAGCCCTCGGGCAGCAGCCCCACGTCGTAGCCGGTGGTCATGAGCTCCCGCAGGGCCGCCGTACCGGTCCGGGCCGGTACGACGTAGAGACCGCCGCCCCCGCGGCCGGTGGCGACCTCCTGGGCGGCGGCCTCGATCTCGCACCGCCCGAGCAGGTAGTCGGCGAGCGAGGGGCCGGGGCCGAGCCGGAAGAGCAGGTCCAGGGTGGGCGACTGGATGTCCGTGTCGATCACCCCCACCCGGCGTCCGGCGCCCGCGATGAGCAGGGCCAGGTTCGCCAGCACCGAGGACTTGCCGGTACCGCCGCGGTACGAGTGCACCACGACGGTCAGGGTCATCAGGCCACCGCCGGCCGGGTCGCGCGCGGCCCCCGCGCCGCGCGTGGCCGGTGCAGGGCCAGCATGGTGACGTCGTCGTGCTGTTCGGCTGTTCCGGTGTGTTCGCGTACGGCGGTGTCCATCCGGTCGACCACCTCCCTGCCGCTGACCGGCGGTCCGGACAGCAGCTCCAGCATCCGCGCGTCGCCGAGGAAGCCGCCGCTGGGGCAGCGGGCCTCGGGCACTCCGTCGGTGAACACGAACAGCGTGTCGCCCGGGTTCAACTGCGCGTAGCCGAGCGTGTACACACAGTCCGGCAGTACCCCCACGGCGGGTCCGGTGACCTCCAGGGCGAGCGGCTCACCGCCGTCCGCGTCCAGCAGCAGGGGCGGGTTGTGGCCGCCGTTGATGTAGACCAGGGATCCGGTGAGCGGGTCGAGCACGCCGAAGAACAGGGTGGCGAAGTAGCCCTGCCGCAGGTGGTTGCGGGTCAGGTAGCCGTTGGTGGCGGTGACCGCGTTGAGCAGCGGGGTGGCCCCGACGACCGGGATTCGCCGGCTGTTGCCGGTGCGGCCGGCGGCCACCAGGTGCTGCAGTCCGCTGTTCTCGGCGGTGTGCCGCAGCAGGGAGCGGATGAGGGCCATGAAGAGCGCGGCCCCGACCCCCTTGTCGCAGACGTCGGCGACGACGAAGGCGAGGCGGCGGCCGCGGGAGAGCTCGAAGACGTCGTAGAAGTCCCCGGCGACCTGCCGGGCGGGCCGGAAGCACACGTCGATCTCCCAACCCTCGGGGACCGGCAGCGACTCCGGCAGGAAGCCGGCCTGGATCTCCCGGCCGATCTCCAGTTCCTTCTCGTAGCCCATGAGTTCGGCGCGGGCGTCGGCCTCCCGCAGGGTGCGGCCGAGTCCGGCGCGCTCCGAGCAGCTGTGCAGCCGGGCCCCGACGAGGGCGGGCAGGAAGGGCGGTACGAGGTAGTCGTGGCCCAGCCGGACGTGCTCCTCCAGGGCGGCGAACTCCGTCACCGTCCAGACGACCACGATGGGGGCCCCGCCCCAGCGCCGCAGCCGGCGCACGGCCGTCCGTACGGACTCCCCGCCGGCCTGGGCCGGGGCGAGCAGCACGTCCGCTTCGGGCAGGTCCTCCAAGGGGCCGGCCAGCAGGTCGGCGAGGGTGCGCGGTACGAGTTCCGCACCCATCTCCCCCAGCGCCCACAGGAGTTCGACGGGCGGTGGCGGGTACTGGTCGAGGATGATCACGGTCGTGGAGGGCATGGGTCCGTCTCCTCAGCCATCACAGTCAGCGTGCTGATGTTGCGGCCGTCCCTGCGTACGTAGGCGAACTCGTCCACGCTGGTCAGTGCGAGGTGGATGCCGAGTCCGCCGATCCGGCGCAGCTCGGGTGCGGTGTCCGGTTCCGGCGGCAGCCGCCCCCGGACGGGGTCGAAGGCCGGTGCCCGGTCCTCTATGGAGATGCGCACCCGGCCCGGCCCGGAGCGGCCGCGGACGGTGATCCGTCCGCCGCCGCCCCGGTACCCGTGCATCACGATGTTCGTGGCCAGTTCGTCCACCGCCAGCCGGATCCGGTACGCGGCGCCCTTGTCGAGGCCCGCCTTCCCGGCCAGCCGCAGGACCAGTGCGGCGATGTCGCCCAGTGCCCCCAGCGTGGCGGGCACTTCCACCTCGGCGGACGCCGTCGCCGTTTCGACCACGTCACCCATCGGACTCGGCATCCATCGGACTCAGTCGTCCGAGAGCAGGATGCTGCGGTCGAGCCCGGCCGTCCGGATGGTCCGGGAGACGGGCTCGATGGCGCCGACCACCTTGATCGTGACGTGGTCGCCCACCTTCTGCTGGGCGAAGACCAGGGAGCGCAGTCCGGCGCTGGCCATGTAGCCGACGCCGGCCATCCTGATCTCGACGGTGCTGGTGCCGTGCCCGGCGGCCTTCTCGATGGTCTGGTGGAAGTCCGGCGCGGTCTTGGCGTCCAGTTCGCCCTCCAGCTCGATCACGGTGGTGTCGCCCTCGATGCTCAGGGACACGGAAAGCGGCATGTCAGGTCTCCTTCGGACGTACGGGTTCGCGTGGACCGCAGCGGATGGGCTGCTCTAGAGCTCGGCGTCGGACGTGCGGCCGACCAGGATCACGACCGAGCGCGGACCGATCAGGTACTTGCCGGCGTTCTCCAGTTCGAGTTCGGCGCCGGGGGTGCGGATGTCGTACGGGGCCTCGGCCCCGGTGTCCGCGAAGAGGTGCCAGCTGCGGCCGCCCGGGAGGGCGGGCAGCTCCAGGTCGTGCGGTTCCCAGTGGGAGTTCATGGCGACGTACACCACGTCGTCGTCACCGGTGCCGCAGCGGGCCACGGCCAGCAGCCGGCTGTCCGGCGACCAGTCGGGCTGCCAGGCCCGCTCCCCGTGCCAGCTGATGTCGGGCAGCCCGAGGCTGTCGCGGAGCTGGCCGGTGGGGTGGGCGGTGGAGCGCAGCTCGCGGTGGTGCTTGCGGAAGGCGATCATCTCCCTCGTGAACCGGAGCAGTTCGGAGTTCTCGTCGACCTGGTCCCAGTCGAACCAGGACAGTTCGTTGTCCTGGCAGTAGGTGTTGTTGTTGCCCTGCTGGGTGCGCGCCACCTCGTCGCCGGACAGCAGCATCGGGATGCCCTGGCTGGTGAAGAGGATGGCCAGGGCGTTCTTCATCTGCCGCAGCCGCAGCGCGTTGACCTCGGCGTCGTCGGTCGGCCCTTCCGCCCCGCAGTTCCAGCTGGCGTTGTCGTTGCCGCCGTCGTTGTTGCCCTCGCCGTTGGCCTCGTTGTGCTTCTCGTTGTACGAGACCAGGTCGGCCAGGCTGAAACCGTCGTGCGCGGTCAGGAAGTTGACCGAGGCCGAGGTCCCGCGGGTGGAGTAGAGGTCGGGTGAACCGGCGACCCGGGTGGCGAGCTCCCCGGTGATCCCGGGATCGCCCTTGAGGAAGCTGCGCACGGTGTCGCGGTACTTGCCGTTCCACTCCGCCCAGCGGCCGTACGCCGGGAAGTTGCCGACCTCGTAGAGGCCGCCGGCGTCCCAGGCCTCGGCGATGAGCTTGGTGTGGCGCAGGACCGGGTCGAAGGCGAGCAGTTCCAGCAGCGGCGGATTGGGCAGCGGGGTGCCGTCGGCGGAGCGGCCGAGGATGGCCGCCAGGTCGAAGCGGAAGCCGTCGATGTGGTAGTCGGCGACCCAGTGGCGCAGGCAGTCGAGCACGTAGTTGCGCACGACGGGGTGGTTGCAGTTGACGGTGTTGCCGGTGCCGCTGAAGTTGAAGTAGTACCCCTCGGGCGTGAGCATGTAGTACGTGGCGTTGTCGAGCCCCTTGAAGGAGATGGTGGGGCCCTGCTCGTTGCCCTCGGCGGTGTGGTTGAAGACGACGTCGAGGATGACCTCGATGCCGGCCGCGTGCAGGTCCTTGATCAGGGTGCGGAACTCGTCGCCCTGCATGCCGTAGCGGCCGGTGGCCGCGTAGCCGGCCTTGGGGGCGAAGAAGGAGACGGTGTTGTAGCCCCAGTAGTCGAAGAGCTGCTCGCCCGTCTCCGGGTTGGTGCGCGGGTTGTCGCTCTCGTCGAACTCGAACACCGGGAGCAGTTCTATGCAGTTGATCCCGAGCTCCTTCAGGTACGGGATCTTCTCGCGCAGCCCCGCGAAGGTGCCGGGGGCGGTGACCCCCGAGGAGGGGTGCCGGGTGAACCCGCGCACGTGGGTCTCGTACACGACGAGGTCCTCGGCGGGGATGCCCAGCGGGGTGTCGTCGCCCCAGTCGAAGTCCTGGAGGCAGACGCGGGAGCGGTACTGGTAGCCGCGGCTGCGGTCCGGTTCCACGCCCCACACGTCCCGGCCGGCGATCAGCCGGGCGTAGGGGTCGGAGAGCACCTGCCGGGCGTCGAAGCGGTGGCCGGTGACGGGATCGTAGGGGCCGTCGGCCCGGTACCCGTACTCGATGTTCTCGTGGTCGAGGCCGAAGACCGTCATCGCGAAGACGCTTCCGGTGCGGAATTCCTGGGGGAACTCCAGCTCGGCCATCGGCTCGGGCTCGCCGCGCTTGTAGAGGACCAGGGTCATGGTGGTGGCCTGGTCGGAGAAGACGGAGAAGCTGACCCCGCCGGGGACCACGTTGGCCCCGAAGGGGAACGGCTTGCCGGCCCGCACGCGGTACCCGCCCACCTCGTGGGTCGGGTACGCGTCGACGCGCAGGGTCTGTTCGGGCGCCGGCTCGCTCATCGCGCGGCCCGTGCCGTGGCGGCGGCCTTGGTGGCGGCCGTGGCGGCGGCCCGGGTGGCGGCCGAGGCGGTGGCCTTGGCGGCTGCCGCCTCGGCCTCTCCGGCGGAGAAGAAGTCGAGGAAGCCGGTGGCCGACATGACGAACCGGACTTCCTCGCTCACCCCGTAGAGGGTGACGGCGACCCCGGCGTGCTGGGCCTCGCGGTAGACGACGAGCAGCGTGCGCAGCCCGGCGCTGGAGACGTAGGTGACGGCCGTCAGGTCGATGCGCAGCGGCCTGCCCTCGCGGACCAGCGGCAGCAGCGTCTGCAGCAGCGATCCGGAGGTCTCGCTGTTGATCTCGCCGGTGGCGACGAGCACGGTACCCGTCTTGTTTCGGCGTTCCTTCACGTTCAGGGTCATTGCATTCCCCTCTGAGTGGGGCGCCCCCGTTGGCGCTATTTACCGGTCGGGCGCAGCCGGACCTTGACCTTGACCCGGCCCTGTACGTCGGGCAGGTGGACGGTCAGCTCCTCCGCGTCGAACTCCTCGTACGGCTTCTCGTCGATCTCGACGGACGCGATGCGCACCGAGCCGGCGGGCAGCAGGTCGGGCGAGACGCGCAGCACGCGGTCGGGCAGGTTCGTCGGGTCGGGCTGGAAGTGGAAGTCCATCTCCCGGCCGTTGACGAGCAGGTTGTTGTAGACGGCGGAGAGGTAGCAGAGCTCCGCCGAGTGGTACATGGACATCGAGTGGCTGCCCTTGAGCCGCTCGGTGCCGAGCAGGTACGGAGTACCGCTGGCGAGCACGTTGAAGTAGACGGCGCCCTCGTCGTGGTCGAGGAAGAAGGTGTTGTAGAAGGACTGCGCCTGCCGCGCCTCGCGCAGGAACTCGTCGCCGCCGACGGTGCCGTTCAGGATGAGGTAGGCGAGGATCGCCTGCTCCTGCTGCCACCAGGCCTTGCGGTCGTGCCAGGCGAAACGATACGCCTCCTCGTCCCCGGACTTGACCCGCTCGACCACGTCGTACCAGCCGCCGCGCTGGACGTCGCTGCCGACGGCCGGCATGGTCTCGCCGATCTTGCGGGCGAGCTCCTCGTAGGCCGGCTTGGCCTTCAGCGAGTTCATCCGCATCAGGTTCCAGGCGATCTTGAGGTTGTGGCCGACGACCGCGCGGTTCTGCTGCCAGCTGTGCGCGGTGTCGTGGGACCAGTCGCGGAAGAAGCGTTCCTGGACGAAGGGGCTGTTCTTGTAGTCCGGGAACTTGTCCGCGATGGTGTCGAAGGTGTACTCGAGGAAGTCGGCGTACTTCTGCTCGCCGGTCGCCAGGTACAGGTTGATCAGGTACGCGGGCGCGTGGTCCCCGACCGAGTTCCAGTTCTTGCGCTCCGCGTTCTCCCCGAGGGACTCGTGGTCGGCGCTGAAGAGGATCGGGTCGATGTGGGAGTAGTAGCCGCCCTGCTCCGGGTCCTTGAAGAACTTGTCGAACAGCCGGATGGTGGCGTCCGCGTCGTTCTTGATCCGGACGTCACCGGTGACCCGGTAGGTCTGGATCGGGCCGGCCAGCGCGTAGATCTGCTCGTACATCGGGATCGCGTCGTAGTCGTCGGAGAACTCCGAGGTGAACAGCTTGCGCTCGCTGTCCCCGTCGACGCTGATGCCGTGGTACCAGAAGACCACGTCCTCCTCGCTGTCCACGACGCGCATGTGCTTGCGCAGGTACTCGGTGCCGCGCTCGGCGACCTCCAGGTACTCGTCCTTGCCGGTCAGCAGGTAGGCCGAGGCCATGCCGTAGACCAGCCGGGAGATCGTGTCGGTCTCCTGGACATGACTGGCGGTCTTGTCCCCGCCGAGCCGGATCTCGGTGCGGTACTCGGTGAAGTCCACCGGCCCGTCGCCGAACTGCGCCCGCTTGTAGAAGTCGGCCAGCGATTCGATCTGCTTGACCCACCAGCTGGGCTCCTCGAAGCGGTAGTCCTCGGCCCCGCGGCCCAGGAACACCAGGCGCTTGGCCTCGAAGCGGCCGCCGTGCTCGGGGTAGTGGACCCCGTAGACGTAGAGGAACCGGCCCGGCGAGAGCATCTCGTCAATGTGCCCGGAGGCGTCGATGTACGGCTCGTCGAGGTTGCGGACCAGCTCGGCGCTGGGGTCTCCGGCCAGCGAGACCTCGAACTCGCGGCCGTCCGAGGTCTTCAGCCGCAGCAGCCTGGACCCGGAGTCGAAGCGGCCGACGTAGCCGGCGATCGTGTCGGAGAAGGAGAAGTTCACGGCATCCGCCATGTCATACACCGTCCTTGTCGTCGTGAGAGCCCATCGGCGCGTGGTCGTCCCCGTGCGCCCGCTCGTCCTCGAATCCCTGGCTGACCTCGACGATCACCCCGTCGGGATCGCGGACCCACACGGTCCGCCACCCGCAGATGAAGTCGTCGAAGTCCAGTGGTCCCAGGGTCACTTCGGCCCCGTCCCCGAGCGTGGCGAGGAACGCGTCCACGTCGTCGGTCTGGAAGGCCAGGTGGCGCATCCGGCCCGGCGCCGCCGGACCGTCGTGGAGGGCCGGCCCGGCGGCCGGCTCGGTGCCCGCCGCGAAGAGCTCCAGGTACACGTCCCCCTGGCGGAGGAAGATGATCCGGGCCTCTCCCAGGTCGACCACCCGGGCCCGGGTGAAGCCGAAGTACCGGGTGTAGAACTCCTCGGTGGTCTTCTGGTCGGCGCAGTTCAGGCCCACGTGCGACCAGACCATCGGCCCCATCAGCCGGTGCCCCGCGCGCCCCTGGCGCCCCGCCCGGCGGCGATCAGCTCGATGATCCGGCGGGCGAACAGGTGGTGGTGGGCCCCGGTGCGGCCGGTGACCAGGTCGCCGTCGACCACCACGTCCTCGTCCACGTACTCGCCGCCCATGTTGCGGACGTCGCCGATGAGGTTGTTGTGGCAGACGACCTTGCGGCCGCGGATCTTGCCCGGGATCGAGGCCGCCAGCCACATGCCGTGGCAGATGATCCCCTTGAGGACGGTCGGCTCCTCGAAGGCCCGGCGCAGCAGCTCCGTCGCCGGGGCCAGTACGTCCACGTCCTCCGTGTACCGCAGCCGGTCGGCCACCATCCCCGAGGGGACGATGATCGCCGCGTAGCCGCGCAGGTCCTCGTCGCTCAGCCCCTCCAGCGACTTCTCGGCGGTGAACGGCGCCCGGTACTCGTGCCCGGAGAAGGTGATGGAGTCGTTGCCCCACAGCCGGGTCAGGAAGTCGACCTCGGCGCCCTCCTCCGCGAAGCGGTGCTGGTAGTAGAAGATCTCCGGCTCGTAGAAGTCGCTCTCGACCAGGACCGCGATCCGGGTTCCGGTCAGGGCGCCCTCGCGCAGGACCACGTCAGACACGGGAAGCCCCCTTCAGGAAGTCCGCCGCGCGCTCGGCGATCATCGCGATGGCGGTGTGGCAGTTGCCCGACGGAACGGCGGGCATCACGCTGGCGTCGACGACGCGCAGGTTCCGTACGCCGTGCACGCGCAGTTCGGGGTCGACGACCGAGAGGTCGTCGATGCCCATGCGGCAGGAGCCGGCCTGGTGGTGGTAGCTCTCCGACTTCTGCTTCACGAAGGTGCGCAGGTCCTCGTCGGACGCGTAGCCGGGGCCGGGCTGGAGCTCCTGCTTGTACCAGGGCGAGAAGGCCGAGGTCGCGAAGATCTCCCGGGCGGTCTTCACCCCCTGCACCATCCGCTCCAGGTCCCACCGGTCGCCCAGGTAGTTCGGGTTGATCAGCGGGTGGGCCAGCGGATCGGCGCTCGCGAGCCTGATCCAGCCGCGCGAGACGGGGCGTACGACACCGGGCAGGATGGACACCGTGTTCGGGTGGTCCTGGCCGACGATCACGTCGAACGGCACGTGCACGAAGGCGATCTGCAGGTCCGGCGCGGGCAGTCCGGGCCGGGAGGAGAGGAACAGCGCGCTCTCCGACAGGTTCTGCGCGGGCGGCGGGAGCTCCTGGGTGACCTCGGCCATCAGCCCGGTCAGCACGTGGTTGTGGAAGTTCTCGCCGACCCCGGGCAGGGCCGCGACCGTGGCGATGCCGTGCTCGCGCAGCTGCCCGGGGTGCCCGATCCCGGAGAGCAGCAGCAGCTTGGGCGACTCGATCGCCCCGGCGGCCACGATCACCTCCCGGCGGGCCCGTACGGTGTGCAGCCCCGGCTCCGGCTGGGCGCTGTGGCCGTCCCGCACGGTCCGGCCCGGGATCTGCGCGGGCGGCGCGAGCTGGACGTACTCCACTCCCGTGCAGGTGTCCCCGTCGAAGAGCAGCCGGGTGCTCTGCGCGCTGGTGCGCAGGGTCAGGTTCGAGCGGTCGAGGGCCGGCTCCAGATAGGCGGCGAGAACGCCCTGGCGGCGGCCCTCCGCCACGTCGATGTGGTGCCAGCCGGTGCCGAAGAGCCCGCGCCGCGGGCCGTCGGTGTTGAAGTCGGCGATCTCCTCGTGCCCGAGCTCGACGGCGGCGTCGATGAAGGCGCGGGAGACCGGATTGGGGTTGTGCCGCCCGGCGTTGGTGATCCGCTGCGGGCCGCGGGTGCCGGTGGTCTCCGAGGTGGCGTCCTCCTGGCCCTCCAGCAGGGCGAAGTAGGGCAGTACGTCCTCGTGGGCCCAGCCGGCCGCGCCCTGGTAGGCCCAGTTGTCGAAGTCCGAGGCGTGGCCCCGGATGTGCATCATGATGTAGAGGTTGCTGCTGCCGCCGGGGGCCTTGCCGCGCGGTTCGTAGGTGCGGCGGCCGTCGAGGCCGGGCTGCGGGACGCTGGTGTAACCCCAGTCGACGGGCCCGCCCAGCAGCTTGTACCAGGAGGACGGATCGTCCACCTCGGGAGGGATGCGGCCCGCGCCGGCCTCCAGGACGAGGACGGTGACGTCCGGGTCCTCGGAGAGGCGGTTCGCGAGGACGCTCCCCGCGGTGCCGGATCCCACGACGATGTAGTCGTACTCATCTACGGCCATCACGCGTCCCCTCAGCCCTGGCCGAGCACCTGGAAGGGGACGGTGTCGTGGTAGTTCGCCATGTAGGCGATCTTTCCGTCCACGATCCGGAAGAAGTTCATGACCTCGGCCTCGATGTCCTCCCCGCCGGGAGTGACCGCGGTGAGGTGGGAGACGGCCGCGGCCTTGTCACCGTCGACGAGGAAGTGCACGGGTTCGTTGCGGAACACCCGGTACATCGTCCCCATCCCCTTCATCATCGACCGCAGCAGCTCCAGGCCCTCGATGTGGCCGGCGAGCTGCTCGTCCATGACCTGGTCCTCGGCGAACAGGTCGCACCAGCTGTCCCAGTCACCGGCGTTGGCGTACTCGTAGTACTTCTGCAAGATCTGCCGCGCGTCCATGGCGCTCATCCCCCCTATCGGTCCCTGCGGGTTCCGTCGGGCGCGAAGGGCGCCCAGAACTGGCTGAAGGCCGTGGCCGAGTCGCCGAACAGGCCGTCGTGGCCCTCGACGATCCGGCCGTCCCGCCAGCGCATGAAGTGGAAGACCGGGTAGTCCATCCGCTCGTACGGGGACCGGCTCGACTCGTCGGCCCCGCCGCGCACGGCGACGTTGCGGCAGACGTCCGCGCTGCAGTCCTCGCCGACGAGGACCGCTTCGATGTCCATGCGGAAGGTGCCGCCCGTGAGCTTGTGGGTCTGGCCCATCAGCTCCAGGAAGGCGTCCAGGCTCTCGTACCAGCCGGCCAGCGGGTGGTTGCCGGGGACCTGCCAGCGCAGGTCCTCCGCGTAGTACTCCAGGATCCTGGCCCGGTCGCCGGAACCGAGGGCGCGGTACGCCGCCTCGACCCGCTCCCGTGTCACTTCGGTCATCGTCGCTTCTCCTTCGGCGCTCAGAGGGAGGCGGAACCGGGCATGGGCGCCAGTTCGTTGACGGTGTACTGCCGGATCAGCGGCCCGTCGGGGCCGGCGACCACGGTCCAGGTCTGGTCGGCGTCGAAGCCCAGCCACACGCTGCGGGCGTCCGGCGCGTCCCAGATCTTGGCCTGCCAGTTGACGAGGACCCGGACGATCGCCCGGTCCCCCTCGATGACGGGCTCCACCTTCGTGACCGTGTGCACCTCGTCGAAGAAGCGGTGGGTGACCGCCTCGTACCAGCGGCCGAAGCCCTGGTGGCCGAGGAAGGTGTCCTCGGGGACCTTGAACTCCAGGTCCTCGGTGATCAGGGCCAGCACCTGCTCCGGTGCGACGTGCTGGTCCAGGGCCACGTACCACTTCTCGGCGAAGGCGCGGATCGCGTTCTCGGTCAGCCGCTCGGCGGGCATGCGGTCTCCTCCTGTCTGTCCGTACTGTCCGTGCGGGCGTGGTGCGCGGTGTCTGAGGTGCGCGGTGTCTGAGGTGCGCGGTGCGTCAGATCTGTACGTCGACGAGGAAGGGTCCGGGGTGGGCGAGCATCCGGCCCACGGCGGCGACCGCCTCGTCGGGCTTCTCCACCCGCATCCCGCCGGCTCCGAGCGACCGGGCCAGCGCGGCGAAGTCGATCTCGGGGTGCGAGAGGTCGAAGGAGCCCGGGAAGCCGTGCTCGGGGATCTCCCGCTCCCGCCAGTACTGGGCGATGTTGTCGTCCAGCAGCCGGTACTTGCGGTTGTTGCAGACCACGAACTTGGCCTCGATGCCGTGCCGGGCCGCGGTCCACAGCGCCTGGTAGGTGTACATCGAGCCGCCGTCGCCCGCGAAGCCGACGACGAGCCGGTCCGGGCGGGCGAGCTTGACGCCGACCGCGCCCGGGAAGCCCACCCCGAGCGAACCGCCCCGGGTGAGGTGGTAGTCGCCCGGCCGCTCGGGCGGCAGGTACTTCGTGACCAGCGGGGAGGTGGTCAGCGCCTCGTCGAAGACGATCAGGTCCCCGCCGGTGCGCTCGACCAGGGTCCGCAGGAAGACCGCCATGGGCGAGCCGTCCGCATCCCTGGCGTCCCGCTCCGCCTGCCCCGCCCGCACCCGCTCCCGGGTCCGCGCGTCCAGCCGCCCGGCGGCCGCCGCCCGCTGAGCGGGGGTGAGCACCCGCTCCAGTACGCCGGCCAGTGCGCGCAGCGTCTGCCGGGGATCGGCGGCGAGCCCGAGGTCCACCGGGTGGTTCTTGGCGATCTCGTAGGCGTTCAGGTCGATGTGCACGACCTTCGCGCCCGCCCGGAAGGGGCTCTCCAGCTCCGGGAACACCTCGGGGAAGACGTAGGTGCCGACGATGAGCACCCCGTCGGCGCCCCCGATCAGCTCCTTGCTGTGCGGGCCGAACATGTGGCCCGTCTGGCCGCGGCGCAGCGGGTGCGAGGCCGCGATGTTCACCTCGGAGGAGTCGACCTCGTACACGTCGGCGCCCAGCAGCTCGGCGACGGCGGCGAGTTCGGCCTGCGCCCCGGAGAGGGCGACCCCGTCCCCGACGAGGACGACCGGCCGCTCGGCGGAGGCGAGCAGGGCGGCCGCCCGCCCCACCGAGGCCGGGGAGGGCGCCACGTCGGTGAGCACCGTCGTGGCGGGCAGCACGGGCTCGGAGTTGAGTTCGTCCAGCACGTCCATCGGCAGCGCCACGAACACCGGGCCGCGCGGCGGGGTCAGGGCGATCTTCACCGCCCGGCGGATGGTGCGCAGGACGGAGTGCCGGTCGGTGACCCGGGTCGCGTACTTGGTCACCGGCTTCGCCATCGCCACCAGATCGGAGGCCATCTGCGCGTCCATGGCGTCGTAGCGGACCCCCGCGTCACCGGCGATCACGACGAGCGGGGTGTGGCCGCGCAGCGACTGGTAGAGCATGCCGATGCCGTTGCCCAGCCCCACCCCGGAGTGCAGCTGGAGCAGGGCCGCACCGCCGGTGGCGCGGGCGTAGCCGTCGGCGATGCCGGCGGCCACCGTCTCCTGGAGGGCGAGGACGTAGTGGAAGTCCTCCGCCGCGTCGACGGCGTCGAGGAATCCCTGTTCCACCGTCCCCGGATTTCCGAACATGACGTTCAGGCCGTCGGCCTTGAACTGGTCGATCAGCCTTTCCCGTCCGGGAGTGGCTTCAGAACTCATCGAATTCCCCCTCCTGTTCCCGCAGGTATCGGAATTACCAGCCGTACCTGGTGAGACCGTTCTCCAGCACTTCCACGATCTTCTGCCCCGTGAGATAGGAATCGGGGGTGGAACGGCCGGTCACGAACGGGAAGTCGACGATCACCGAAAGGGGGTGGCCGAAGTTCCCGATGTACGCCCCGCGCGGCCCGGTCGCATCGCGCAGGATGTACTCCAGCGGGTACGGCGGCGGCCCCATGTTGAAATCGGTACCGAGGAATCCGGTGCCGTCCTTGTAGTCGTACTCCTTGCAGTGGCCGGTCACGTGCTTGCCCCAGATGATGCTGCGGCGGTCTCCCCAGTCCCGGGCGAAGGCCAGGCAGGCGACCCCGTAGCACTCGGCCGCCACGACCTTGCCGGCGTTCTTGAAGGCCAGGATCAGGGCGTGCACGCGCTCGTTGTTGGCGAGGTCGACGATCGGACCGCTGCCGCCGACGACGAGCACCGCGTCGAAGCCGGCGATGTCGGCCTGGAGCTTGTCCAGATCACGGTGGTACTGCTCCAGCTTGGGCAGGTAGGCCGGGTCACTCGTGTACGGGCGCTCGGGTGCCCACGCCTCGATGTCGAGGGGGGAGTCGAGCCGGCTCGACTGCTCGAACTCCCGGCCCAGCCGGGCGTTCTCCTCGGTGGTGACGGAGCGTCCCAGCGGAGGATCGATGTAGTTCGCGTCGAGGCTCGGCGGGAGAGCGTGGGCACGCTTCCCGGTCGGCGTGGCGAATACGACTTCATAGCCCTGCTCGTCGAACTGGGATACGGGGCCGATCAGTTCCTCGGCCCAGTAACCGTGTTCCGAGACAATGACCAGAATCTTTCTGCTCACGGATTCCTCCAGGCGCCGCCTGTTGTCGTTGGCGTCCCCCACACTGGCCGTACGGGGGGTTCCCGTCAAAGCGCCCGTATGCGACTTCGTGAGGTAGTCGCCCAGGTCATGGGGGCACCTCAGGAAGTCGTCCGGCGAGGTCATGAAGTAGCTTCCGGACTACCTGACTTCGGCCGAATCACTGAACCGTCGCCAAGGCCCCGCCTTATGGTCTGGACGCCCGTGAATCACGGGTGCGAGCCGCGCGAGAGAGGGACGGGGACGATGACGATGGACCTGTTGTGCACCCACATCGATCGGATACGTCCGGTGAAACCCGGCACCGAGGGCTGCGAGGAATGCCTCGCTTCCGGGGACTCGTGGGTGCACCTGCGGATGTGCCTGAGCTGTGGGCACGTCGGCTGCTGCGACTCCTCGAAGAACCGTCACGCCACCAGGCACTACGGGGTCACCGAGCACCCCATCGCCGCCTCCCACGAGCCCGGCGAGGACTGGGCCTGGTGCTACGCCGACAAGCTGATGCTGGACCCGGCGTGAACGCGGCCCCGGAGCGCGCCGGCGCGCCCACGAGCACCGCCGCCTCGACGGGCACCGCCACGCCGACTGGCGCCACCGCGTCGACGGGCGCCACCGCGGCCGCCGAGCGCGCGGAGAACCGCAAGCCCGTCATCCTGGCCGTGGACGACGACCCCCAGGTGCTGCGCGCCGTCCGCCGCGACCTGCGCAGCGCGTACGGCGACCGCTACCGGGTGCTCGGCGCCTCCTCCGCCGCCGACGCCCTCAAGATCCTGGACTCCCTCGACGAACGCGGCCACGACCCGGCGCTCTTCCTCGTCGACCAGCGGATGCCCGACGTCACGGGAGTGGAGTTCCTCCTCGAGGCCGTCTCCCGGTTCCCGGACGCCCGGCGCGTCCTGCTGACGGCGTACGCCGAGACCGACGCGGCGATCACCGCCATCAACCGGGTGCGCCTGGACTACTACCTGCTCAAGCCGTGGGACCCGCCGCACGAGCGGCTCTTCCCCGTCCTGGACGACCTGCTGTCGGACTGGCTCGCCACCTACCGGCCGGCGTACGACGGGATCATCGTCGCGGGTCACCTGGTCTCCCCCGGCACCCACGCCGTCCGGGACTTCTTCACCCGCAACGGCCAGCCGTTCCGCTTCCTCAACGTCGAGCGGGACCCCGAGGCGCTGACCGTGATCGCCGCCGCCCAGGCCGGCGCCGCGCTCCCCCTGGTCCGTTTCCCGGACGGCTCGGTGCTCTCGGCCCCGACCGACATCCAGCTCGCCCAGCGGCTGGGGCTGGCCACCACCGCCTCGCGCCCGCACTACGAGTGCGTCATCGTCGGCGCGGGCCCGGCGGGCCTCGCGGCCGGCGTCTACTCCGCTTCGGAGGGCCTGTCCACGCTCATGCTGGACTCCCGCGCCCCGGGCGGCCAGGCCGGCACCTCCAGCCTGATCGAGAACTACCTCGGCTTCCCCTCGGGCCTCTCCGGCGGCGACCTGACCCGCCGCGCCACCATCCAGGCCGCCCGCTTCGGTGCCGAGATCCTGCACCCGGTGGAGGTGACCTCCCTGACCCGCGACGACCCGGCGAAGATCCTGACCCTGGCCGACGGTACGGAGATCAGCGCCGAGACCGTGCTCCTGGCGACCGGGGTCTCGTACAACCGCCTGGAGGCCCCCGGCGCGGACCGCTTCGAGGGCGCCGGGCTCTACTACGGCGCGGCGACCACGGAGAGCTCGGCCTGCATCTCGCAGCACGTGTTCATCGTGGGCGGGGCCAACTCGGCCGGCCAGGCCGCGGTGCACTTCGCCAAGTACGCGGCCCGGGTCACGATCCTGGTCCGCGCGGCCTCGCTGGACGACAGCATGTCCCGCTACCTGATCGACGAGATCGAGCGCACCCCCAACGTCGAGGTGCGGGTCCGCACGACGGTCGTCCGCCTGCACGGGGAGGACCACCTCGAACGCCTGACCCTGCACAACGCCGACACCGGCGAGGACAAGGAGGTCCCGGCCAGGTTCATGTTCACCTTCATCGGCGCCCGCCCGCACACGGACTGGCTGGCCGGGGTGGTCGACCGGGACGAGTACGGCTTCGTCCTCACCGGCTCGGACCTGATCTCCAACGGCGGCGAACTCCCGGCGGAGTGGAGCCTGGAGCGCGCCCCGTACCCGCTGGAGACCAGCGTCCCCGGGGTCTTCGCGGCGGGGGACGTACGGGCCCACTCGGTCAAACGGGTCGCCTCGGGCGTGGGCGAGGGAGCCATGGCGGTCTCCCTGATCCACCGCTACCGCTCGATGGGCTGAGCCTTGGCGGGCTGAGCTCCGGTGGGCTGAGAGCGAACACGGCCCCCGGCCACTTGCGATCAAGCCGGGACCGGACGCACCGTTGATTACATGATTACAACCGAGCAGAACGAACAGCTCCGCTCCTGGTTCGCCGAGCGCCTGCCGGTGGACATCTACGAGTCGCTCCTCTCGGTCACGGTGGACCGGGAGGAGATCACGGTCGTCGGCGCGGTCCCGGCGGCCGAGTCGGTCGCGGCCTTCCGCGAGCGCACCCGCGAGCAGCGGATGGAGGTCGCCCGGGAGGCGGAGGAGCTCTACCGCCGCAAGGTCTCCTGGGCAGCCCGCTCGGGCGAGGAGACGACCCTCTTCACCCACCTCGCGGTCCCCGTGATGACCCGCCTGCGCCAGCCCGAGCGGCAGGTCCTGGACACCCTGGTCGCGGGCGGCGTCGCCCGCAGCCGGGCCGACGCCCTGGCCTGGTGCGTCCGCCTGGTCGGACGCAACACCGACACCTGGCTCACGGATCTGCGCGAGTCCCTGGACCGGGTCCAGCAGGTCCGGGCGGAGGGCCCGGACCTCACCGACTCCCAGAAGTCTGAGTCATAACGGGGAAAGATCCCCCAGCGCCCGCAAGATCGCGCAAGCCTGGCACGGACCAGCGGCGATCAACGCCCGACCCCAGGGAGAGGCCCGCACCATGACCACCACCGTCGAATACATCCGCTACCGGATCGCATTGGACGACCAGCCCGCCTTCGAGGACGCCTATGTCAGGGCCGCCGAGGCCCTGGCCGCCTCGCCGGAGTGCGTCGACTACGAACTGGCGCGCTGCGAGGAGGAGTCCGAGCGCTACATCCTCCGCATCCGCTGGACCTCGATCGACGCCCACCTGAACGGATTCCGCAAGGGCGAGCACTTCCCGGCGTTCTTCAGCGCGATCCGCCCGTACGTCACGGCCATCGAGGAAATGCAGCACTACCTCGTCACCAAGGTGGCCGGCCCCGGAAAGGCTTCCACCGCGTCATGAGCAGCACACCCGGTACCACGCCGACCATCTACGAGTGGCTGGGCGGGGCGGAGGCGATGAGCCGCCTCACGGACGCCTTCTACGCCCACGCCCTGCGGGACGAGATCCTGGCCCCGGTCTTCGCCGGCATGGACTCGGAGCACCCCCAGCACGTCGCGGTCTGGCTGTCGGAGGTCTTCGGCGGCCCGAAGGAGTACACCGCGGCCCACGGCGGCCACCAGCACATGGCCACCAAGCACCTGGGCCGCGCCATCACGGAAGGACAGCGCCGCCGCTGGGTGGACCTGCTGATGGACACGGCCGACGAGGTGGGCCTGCCCACCGACCCGGAGTTCCGCGCCGTCTTCGCGTACTACATCGAGTGGGGCACCCGCATGGCCCTGATCTACTCGGGCCCCAACCCGCCCCCGGTCGACGCGGCGGAGATCCCCGTCTGGTCCTGGGGCCATACCCCGCCCTGGATCCCGAAGGGCTGACCGGCTCAGCCCGGCCGGCGTTTGAGGCCCGGGGTCCGGTGCGCGGCTCCGGGCCCCGGCTTCGGCTTCGGCCCGGGCTTCGGCCCGGGCCCGGGCTTCGGCGCGCCCTCGGGCTCCGGATCGGCCAGCAGCACCGTCAGCGGCGTCCCGTCGTCGCCCTCGCGCCAGAAGTCCACGGCCTCCTCCAGCACCTCCCGCAGGATCTCCCAGTCGCCCGGCCGCGCAGCGGCATAACCACGCCACGAGGTCACGGCCACCAGCCGCCCCACCGCGTCCGGCAGCCACGACAGGTCCCGCAGCGCATCGGCCAGCGCGTCCCAGTTCTCCCCGAAGTGCTCCGGCAGCCGCAGCGCGTCCCGGCAGCGCCGCATCAGCTCCGCCTTGCTCCGTACGCCGTCCAGATCGAGCCGTACGGTCGTCCAGCCCGCGGCTTCGGCGGCGGCGACGGCAGGGGCCAGGGGCTGCGGGTCCAGGGTCATCGGAGAACCGCCTTGAAGGTCTTGTAGTGGTCGTCCGTGTAGAAGAACTCCCCGCCCCCACCGGTCACGATCCGCCGGGCCCCGCGGTCCCGCTCACCGGGCGTCTTCACGGTGAACTCGTGGTAGTAACCACGCTTCTGCTGGGGCAGGACCTTCTCGAAATTGCCGAAGACGGTCCCGTCCTGCCGGTACTGGTACGGCCCGCCCTTGTCGATCAGCGCGAGCACTTCCCGGGCCTGCTGCGGCAACGCCACAGCCCGTACGGTCGCCATCCCCTTGGCCCATCCGGGCGTCGGCACGGCGGAACTCGCCGCCCCGCTCGGGGCAACGTCAATGCCGGAGCCGGCGCTCGCGCTCCTGCTGGTGGTCGCGGCAGGCGCGGGATTCTTCCCGCTGCAGCCCGCCGCACCGACCAGCGCCGCGCAGAGGAACACGGCCCCCAGCAAACGCAGCAACGATCGGGGCACGTTCCGAAAGATCATGCACCGATCGTGCCAAATATCCGATTCTCCCGCGAATCGCGAGTTGGCTTCAGAGAGCAGCCATCTTGGTGTACGGACTCAGGATTCGTTTCCGGACCTCCGGCCCGAATTCGACGAGGACAGCGATCCCCTCCTCTACTGCGACGACACGGCCGAGACCGTGCTCGTCGTGAGTAACCCGGTCGCCGACGCTGAAGTGCCTGAGCGGCGCTTCCACGGGGGCCTTGAACGGGCTGGACGGCAAATGGCGGCGAGGTACTGCTGACTTTGTCATTGCACCCAGTATGCGCCCAGCGGGCCCTCGAACGGTCCGCCGTTCGGATCTCAATTACGGCACCATCCGCATCAGCGAACATCCCGCGCCCGTGTTTGACCGCCGTTCGTCCGGCCAATCGGACCAATCCGAACAATCACTCGTCGGGGTCGGCCCGCTCCAGTGCCGGCCGCAGTCCGGGCTGCGATTCGGTCAGCAGATAGTCCGCGACGGCCGTGTCCGTGACCAGGCTCGTCACGAGTCCCGAACGCAGTACCGCGCCGATCGCGGAGGCCTTGCGCAGCCCGCCCGCGATGGCCACGACCTCGGGGATCCGGCGCAGCCGGTCCGCCTCCACGGTGATGCAGCGCTCGCCGAGGTCCCGCCCGACCCGGCGGCCCTCCGCGTCGAAGAGGTGGGCCGACATCTCGGCGGCGACGCCCAGCGAGGCGTAGTGCGCCCGCTCCTCGTCGCTCAGCATGTCGTGGACGGTGGAGATGCCCGGCTCCCAGGACCCGATGGAGACGGCGGCGACCGTCACCTTGTCGAAGTACTCGAAGGCCCGCGCGATCCCCGTCTGGCCGCGCAGCGCGGCCGCCGTGGCCGGATCGGGCAGCAGCATCGGGGCGTAGATGGGGTGGGCGTCGCCGCCCGACACCTGCGCGGCCCTGCGCACGGCCTCCACGGATCCGCGCTCGGCCGTCCCGGCGTCGTAGACGCCCGTCAGCTGGACCACGGTGCAGGGGGGCAGCCGGTGCAGGGAGGCAGCCATGTGGATGGTCGAGCGCCCCCACGCGAGGCCCAGTACGTCGCCCTCGTTGACGAGCTCGCCCAGCAGGTCGGCGGCCACGGCGCCCAGGTTCTCCGGGTCCGGCGCGTCCTCGGTGGCGTCCGCCGGGGACTCCACCACCACCGCGTGCCGCAGCCCGTACCGGGCGCGCAGCGCGTCGGAGCGTTCCGCGTCCAGCTCGGCCGGAACCCGGATCTCGATGCGTACGAGGTCGCGCTCCAGAGCGGTCTCCAGGACCCGGGCCACCTTGAAGCGGCTCACGCCGAACTCCTCGGCGATCTGGATCTTGGACTTCCCCTCCAGATAGAAGCGGCGCGCCATGGCCGCCGCCTGCACCAGCTCCGCGGGTCCCATCCGCAGGGCTGACCGTCCCGCCGACATTGCAGACACCGCGTTCTCCTCACTGCTGTTCACACTCTCGACTCGCCGTTCATCCTGTCAGATCCGACGGCCGTTGATCAGCCTGGACAGCTCCCGTTCACCGAGCTGTTCACCAAGCCTTGCTTCAGTGGTCGCAAGCCCAGGGCGCGGCGGAGATCGCCGCACTCGCCTGCTCACGGAGCGTGCGTACGGCGGCCGCCGGATCGACCGCTCCGTAGACCGCGCTGCCCGCGACGAACACGTCCGCGCCGGCCTCGGCGCACCGCTCGATGGTCGTGGCGGAGACCCCTCCGTCGACCTGCAGCCACAGCTCCAGACCGTGCCTGGAGATCAGCTCACGGGTACGGCGGATCTTGGGCAGCATGATGTCGAGGAAGGGCTGGCCCCCGAAACCGGGCTCCACCGTCATGATCAGGAGCATGTCGAGCTCGGGAAGCATGTCCTCGTACTGCTCGATGGGCGTCGCCGGCTTCAGCGCCATGGACGCGCGCGCCCCCTTGGCCCTGATCTCGCGCGCGAGCCGTACGGGCGCGGCCGCCGCCTCGGCGTGGAAGGTCACGGAGCCCGCACCGGCCTCGATGTACTGCGGGGCCCAGCGGTCGGGGTCCTCGATCATGAGGTGCAGATCGAGCGGGATGTCCGTCGCCCGGCTCAGCGACTCGACGACCGGCACGCCGAGGGTGAGGTTCGGGACGAAGTGGTTGTCCATGACGTCGACGTGCAGCCAGTCGGCCCCCTGGACGGCCTTCGCCTCCTCGGCGAGCCGGGCGAAGTCGGCGGACAAGATGCTGGGATTGATCTGAACGGCCATGCCCCAAGCGTGCCATGCCGCCAACGCGTTCCGGCCACTACCCCGGAACTGGGGACGGGGCGGGGCCGGGGCGGCCTCGTGGCGCCGTCCCGGCCCCGGCCGCCGCCGCTACCCGGTGCGCCGGATCAGCGCCAGGTACATCGCGTCGGTCCCGTGCAGGTGCGGCCACAGCTGGACGTCCGGGCCGTCCCCCAGCGCCGGCACCCCCTGCATGTACGGCCGTGCGTCGACCAGTTCCGCCTCGATGGGGGAAGCGCCCGCGCCGCGCCCCTTCAGTACGTCCTCCACGACCACCCGGGTCTCCGCCAGGTGCGGGGAGCACGTCGCGTAGCCCACGACGCCGCCCACCCGGACCGCCGACAAGGCCTCGCGCAGCAGGCCGCGCTGGAGCGGCGCGAAGCCGTCCAGGTCCTCCGGCCGGCGTCGCCAGCGCGCCTCCGGACGGCGGCGCAGCGCGCCCAGGCCCGAGCAGGGCACGTCCATCAGGACCCGGTCGAACGACCCCGGCAGCCACGGCGGACGGGTCCCGTCCGCCGTGATGACCTGGTACGGGCCGGGGTTGCCGGCCAGCGCCTTGGCCACCAGCCGGGCCCGGTGCGGCTGCTTCTCGGAGGCCAGCAGGAACGCCCCGCGCTGGGCGGCGAGCGCCGCGAGCAGCGCCGCCTTGCCGCCCGGACCCGCGCAGCCGTCCAGCCAGCGCTCGTCCCGGCCCTCGACCGGGACGGCCGCCAGGGCCATCGCCACCAGCTGGCTGCCCTCGTCCTGGACACCGGCGCGACCCTCGCGCACCGCCTCCAGCGCGCCCGGTTCGCCGCCCTCGGCCATCCGGACCGCGTACGGGGACCAGCGGCCCGGCAGCGCCGAGTCCTCGCCGACCGCCTCCAGCAGCTCCTCGGCCGTGGACCGCCCGGGCCGCGCGACCAGGGTGACCTCGGGCCGCTCGTTGTCGGCCTCCAGCAGGTCCTCGATCCCGGCCCGCCCGCCGCCCAGCGAGTCCCACAGGGCGCTGACGACCCACCGCGGGTGCGAGTGGAAGACGGCGAGGTGCTCCTCGGCGTCGTCCTCGTACGGCGGCGCCACCTTCTCCAGCCAGCCGTCCAGATCGTGCGCGGAGATCTTCCGCAGCACCGCGTTGACGAACTTCGCCCGCCCGTCGCCGAGCACCACCCGGGCCAGCTCCACGCTCGCGGACACCGCCGCGTGCGTGGGGATCCGGGTCCCCAGCAGCTGGTGCGCGCCGAGCGAGAGCACGTCGAGCACCGGCGGGTCGACCTCGCGCAGCGGCCGGTCGATGCAGGCCTTGATGACCGCGTCGTACGTGCCCTGGCGGCGCAGCGTCCCGTACACCAGCTCGGTGGCCAGCGCCGCGTCACGTGCCTGGAAGGTCTCGTCCTTGCGGGCCTTCTTCAGCAGCGGCGGCAGCACGAGGTTCGCGTACGCGTCGCGCTCGTCCACCGCCCTCAGCACCTCGAAGGCCAGCATCCGGACGGGGTCCTTCTGGGGCCGCCGGTAGGGCTTGGGCGACTTGGCGGCCTTGGCCGGGCGGCGGGGGGACTGTTCGCTCACGTGAAAGGTGCTCCGGGGTTACGTAACGCTGGGGGATGGAACGAAAAGCTGGGGGGCGCCCGCGGCGCCGCCTGCGACGCCGCGACGGCTGCCGCGGAATCAGCCTACGTCGGCCCCGCCGCCGAGCCGCTCGCCGGGAGCGATCCGCACCCCGCGCGCCCAGTCGGCGGCCTTCATCGGCTTCTTGCCCTGCGGCTGCACCCAGAGCAGCTCCACGGCGTGCGAGCCCGTGCCGACGTGGACGTTGTTCTTGCCCACGGCCAGGTCGCCCGGGGCCAGGTCCGTCCGGTCCGGGGCCAGCCCGACCGAGACCAGCTTGAGCCGCTCCCCGCGGAAGACCGTCCACGCGCCGGGCGCCGGCGTGCAGCCGCGCACCAGCCGGTCGGCGCGCATCGCGGGGGCCGTCCAGTCGACCCGGGCGTCCTCGACGGTGATCTTCGGCGCGAGGGAGATCCCGTCCGCGGGCTGCTCCACGGCGCGCAGGGTGCCGTCCTCGATGCCGTCCATGGTCGCCACCAGCAGCCCCGACCCGGCGAAGGCCAGGCGGGTCAGCAGGTCGCCGCTGGTGTCCGTGGGCCGGATCTCCTCGGTGAGGATCCCGAAGACCGGGCCGGTGTCCAGCCCCTCCTCGATCCGGAACGTGGAGGCACCGGTGACCTGGTCCCCCGCCATGATCGACTGCTGGACGGGCGCGGCACCGCGCCAGGCGGGCAGCAGCGAGAAGTGCAGGTTGACCCAGCCGTGCGCGGGGATGTCCAGGGCGCTCTTGGGAATCAGCGCACCGTACGCGACCACCGGACAGCAGTCCGGGGCGATCTCGCGCAGCCGGGCCTGGAAGCCCGGGTCGCGCGGCCGGACGGGCTTGAGCACCTCGATGCCGGCTTCCTCCGCGCGCTGGGCGACGGGGCTGGCGACGAGGTGCCGGCCGCGGCCGGCCGGCGCGTCGGGCCGGGTGACGACGGCGGCGACCTCGTGGCGCCCGGAGGCGATCAGAGCGTCCAGGGCGGGCACGGCGACCTCGGGGGTGCCTGCGAAGACGAGCTTCACTGGGGTCTACCTCGCTATCTCGGCTGTCAGCAGCGCACCAGTCTATGGGCTGCCCGCCCACCGCCCCACCTGCGCTGCCGCACTCCCGCGAGGGGGCGTACGCACACACGCGCGCTCCTCGCATATGCCGACACGCCCCCCGAGCGTGACCTGCCCGCCCGCTGACGCGTTGGTCAAGAGAGATTGACCGAAACGGGCCGCGAAACAGAACGGTGTCTGCGGCCCGATCCGCTCTTCAGCACCGGTTCGAGAGGCTTCTTCATGGCCGACCACGCCACCCACGACGCCCAAGCACGGGCCAGCCTGCACCTGCTGGTGCGGGACATCGAGCGGGTTCGCCGGCAGGTGGACGCTCTGCGTACGCTCACCGCCCAGCTCGGCAACGTGTACCGCCCGCGCCGCTCGGGCCCGTCCACGGGCTTCGTCGTTTACGGTCGGGCCCCCGCTCCCACCGTCCGCCTCGCGCAGGAACTGCGGGACAGCGTCGAGACGCTGGTCACCGCCGCGGTGGACTTCGACCGCTCGCTCGGCTTCTCGTGGGACGCGGTCGGCTCGGCGCTCGGCGTCACCAAGCAGGCCGTGCACCGGCGCTACGGTGCCCGGCGGGCCCAGAGCGCCGAGTCCGCCGAGCGGGAGCCGCTGGCCGAGGGCACGACGACCCGGACCCTCGGCCCGCTGCCCACGGTCCCGGCGGCCCGCTCGGTGCCGCCGCAGCCGGTGCGCGAGGAGGCGGGCGCGTCCCGCCCCGGAGCCTTCCCCGGCCCCCGCAACGGCTGATCCACACCCGCCGGGACGCCGACCCCCGACGGCCCGCCCCCGGCGGAGCGACCCCCGGTCGCCCACCGGGGGCTTTCGCCGTATTCCAGCCCGTCCGGCGTTTCGGATCATCGGCCCGTCCGGCGTTTGAGGACCGGGTCCGGGCGGAGCCCGGGGAACGGTCGAAGGGCGGGTAGGGGACAGAGCCCCCGCAGGGCCCCCGCCAGGTACCGGCAGGGACTAGCCGATGTCCAGCGGATCGATCCGGATCCGCACCGCCTCCGACACCGGTCCCCCCCGGGTCAGCCGGGCCGCCTGGGCGGCCTTCAGCGCAGCCGCCAGCGCCGCACCACTGCCCGGCGGCACCCTGACCAGCGCCCGCTCCCCCGGCGAAGCCTCCCCCCGCCGCCCCGCCACCGGCACCGGCCCCAGGATCTCCGCGTCCGCAGGCAGCCCGGCCCCCGCCAGGAAGGCCTCGACCGCCTCCCCGCGCCCCGCGACCGCCGCCATCCGCGACACCGGCGGAAACCCCAGCTGCGCCCGCTCCGCGAGCTCCCGCACCGCGTGCCCGACGGGATCCCACCGCACCAGCGCCTGCACCGGCCGCAGCGTCGGCTCCGCGACCACCACGACCTGCCCCTCCCCCCGTACCAGCGAGGCCGCCGCGATCCAGCGCCGCAGCGCGTCCTCACCGGCCCTCAGGTCGGGCCGGGACAGCATCGCCCAGCCGTCCAGCAGCAGCGCCGCCGCGTACCCGGCGCCCGCCGCCACCGGCTCGGCGCCGGGCGTGGACACCACCAGCGCGGGCCGGTCCGGCACCTCGTCCAGGACGTGGTCGCGCCCGGAGGTCCGTACCGGCACCGCCGGAAACGCCCGCCCCAGCTCCTCGGCCGTCCGCCGCGCGCCGACCACCTGGGCCCGCAGCCGGAACGACCCGCACTCCTGGCAGTGCCAGGAGCTCTCCTGCCGCCCGCACCACCCGCAGTGCAGGTCCCGCTCGTCGGGGGCCTCCAGCGGCCCCGCACAGACCGTGCAGCGGGCCGGTGTGCGGCACCGCTCGCACGCCAGCCGGGGCACGTACCCGCGCCGGGGCACCTGGACCAGGACGGGCCCGGTCTTCAGCCCTTCCCGTACGGTCTCCCAGGCCAGGCTCGGCAGCCGCGCGGCCCGCGCCGCGCCGTCCCGGGCCAGCAGTTCGTCGCCGACGGTCCGGATCCGGGGCGCGTACGTCCGTACCGTCTCGCGGTCGGCCACCAGCGGCCGGGCCCAGCCGGACTCCACGAGCTGCGCGGCCTCCACGGTGCAGCTGGTGCTCCCGGCCAGGAAGGCGCAGCCGTCGGTGACCGCGCGCAGCTCCAGTACCTCCCGCACGTGCGGGAAGGGGGCGTGGTCGTCGCTGTGGCTGGAGTCCCCGTCGTCCCAGATCGCGACCAGCCCGAGGTCCCGTACGGGGGCGAACATCGCGGCCCGGGTGCCGACGACGGCCCGCACCGAGCCCCGGCTGACGGCCAGCCACTGGCGGTAGCGCTTCTCCGGCCCGGACTCGGCGGTCAGCAGAGCGTGCCGTCCTTCGCCGAGCAGCGCGGTCAGGGCCGCGTCGACGCGGCCGGCGGTGCGGCCGTCGGGGACCACGGCGAGGGCGCCGCGCCCGGAGGCGAGGGTGGCTGCCATCGCGCGGGCCAGCTCGTCCGCCCAGCCGGGGCCGGGCAGGGCGGTCCACACGGCGCGCGGGGTGCCGCCGGTGGCCAGGGCCCGCAGGAAGGCCGGCCCGGCGCCGTACCGCTCCCAGCCGGCGGGCTCGGGGGCGGCGGGCGGGGGCAGCGGCTCGGGGGACGGCTTGGCCTCGGCGCGGGCGCTGCGCGCGGGCAGCGCGAGCTGGAGCACGTCGGCGAGGCTGCCGGCGTACCGGTCGGCGACGGCGCGGGCGAGGGCGAGCATGCGGGGGCCGAGCACGACCTCGGGCGAGACGACCTGGGCGAGGGCCGCGAGCGCGCCGTTGTAGTCGGAGTCGGCGCGGCGCTCGATGACGAAGCCGTCGATGAGCCCGCCGCCCTCGCGGCGGCCGCCGTGGACGCGGTGGCCCCCGGCGCCGAAGCGGACCCGGACGCGGACGCCGGGCCGGGCGGTCTCGGAGAGTTCGGCGGGGACCGCGTAGTCGAAGAGCCGGTCGAGGTGGAGCACGCCCTTGTTGACCAGGACCCGGGCGACGGGGAGTTCCTCGGCGACGGCGGCTCCGCGCCAGGTGCGGGGTTTCGCCTTGGGCGCCTTGGCCTTCGCCTCGGCGACCATCTCCCGGATCAGGGCGAGCTGCTCCGGCGGGCTGGCGGGACTGTCGTCCCCGAACCGCTGCTCGGACTCGTTCGCGCTGCTCACACCCGCATTCTTACCAAACCCCACCGACAGCGCGGAGCAAGGCGGCGCTCCCGAGATCATCATCGGCGGCGGTGGGGTTCCTTCGACACGGGGACGACTCACCCGCTCCAGATGTATCCGTCGCCTTCGCACCGGGAGGCCTGCGCCAGCCTAGCCGCACCGTTCGCGCGGGGCACCGGCATTTCCGCGGGCGCCGGGCGCAGGAACGGCAGGGGCGCGAACGACGCGAGCGGCAGGCGCGCGAACGGCCCCGGACCGAGGGTCCGGGGCCGTTCGCGTCAGGCGGTGCTGCTCGCGGGCGGTGCTGCTTACAGGCCCGCGGCCGTGCGCAGCGCGTCCACGCGGTCGGTGCGCTCCCAGGTGAAGTCCGGGAGTTCGCGGCCGAAGTGGCCGTAGGCGGCGGTCTGGGCGTAGATGGGGCGCAGCAGGTCGAGGTCGCGGATGATCGCGGCCGGGCGCAGGTCGAAGACCTGGCCGATGGCGTTCTCGATCTTCTCGACGTCGACCTTGTGGGTGCCGAAGGTCTCGACGAACAGACCGACCGGCTCGGCCTTGCCGATCGCGTACGCGACCTGGACCTCGCAGCGCGAGGCCAGTCCGGCGGCGACGACGTTCTTGGCGACCCAGCGCATGGCGTAGGCGGCGGAGCGGTCGACCTTGGACGGGTCCTTGCCCGAGAAGGCGCCGCCGCCGTGGCGGGCCATGCCGCCGTAGGTGTCGATGATGATCTTGCGGCCGGTCAGGCCGGCGTCGCCCATCGGGCCGCCGATCTCGAAGCGGCCGGTCGGGTTGACCAGCAGGCGGTAGCCCTCGGTCTCCAGCTTGATGCCGTCCTCGACCAGCTGGTTCAGCACGTGCTCGACGACGAACTCGCGGATGTCGGGAGCCAGCAGCGAGTCCAGGTCGATGTCCGCCGCGTGCTGCGAGGACACGACGACCGTGTCGAGACGGACGGCCTTGTCGCCGTCGTACTCGATGGTGACCTGGGTCTTGCCGTCCGGGCGCAGGTACGGGATGGTCCCGTTCTTGCGGACCTCGGACAGCCGCTTGGACAGCCGGTGCGCGATGTGGATCGGCAGCGGCATCAGCTCGGGGGTCTCGTCGCAGGCGTACCCGAACATCAGGCCCTGGTCGCCGGCGCCCTGCTTGTCGAGCTCGTCCTCATCGCCCTCGACACGCTTCTCGTAGGCGGTGTCGACACCCTGCGCGATGTCCGGGGACTGCGCGCCGATGGACACCGACACGCCGCAGGAGGCGCCGTCGAAGCCCTTCTTGGAGGAGTCGTAGCCGATCTCGAGGATCTTGTCGCGGACGAGCTGCGCGATCGGCGCGTAGGCCTTCGTCGTCACCTCTCCGGCGATGTGGACGAGACCGGTGGTGATGAGGGTCTCCACGGCGACGCGGGAGGTCGGGTCCTCGGTGAGGAGCGCGTCGAGAATGGTGTCGCTGATCTGGTCAGCGATCTTGTCCGGGTGACCCTCGGTCACAGACTCCGAGGTGAAAAGGCGACGGGACACAACGCTCCCTGGGGTTGCAGCGGCTGCTGGCTGAATTATTGGCGGAACCACATCGGAGGCTGCGCCCGATCACGTTCCGGATGCAGTTTATCGGTCGCCACCGTCCGCTGGACCACCCGTCTCGCCCTATGGGAGCCGTGTGACCTGCGGCACTCCATTCTTACGCACGGATCGCCCTGCGGAAAGAGGCTCCGCTCAGGCGCGTCGCGCTTCCATCAGGAGAGCGACCCGGTCCCAAATCACCTCTGCGAGCGCCTCCTTCGGACCATAGGGGACCGCGGTCTCGCTCCCGTCGGAGCCCAGGACGACCGCCTCGTTCCCCTCGGAACCAAAGGTCTTGGTCTCACCGACCTCGTTCACGACGAGCAGGTCACACCCCTTGCGGAGGAGCTTGCTCCGCCCATTTGCGAGCACGTCGTCCGTCTCCGCGGCGAAGCCCACCACGACCTGGCCCTCCCGGGCGCGGTCGGCGGAAATCTCCGCAAGAACGTCCGGATTCCGTACGAGGACGACCGGCGCGGGCTCCTGGCCGTCCTTCTTCTTGATCTTCCCGGCCGCGTACTCGGCGGGCCGGAAGTCGGCCACGGCCGCGGCCATCACCACCACGTCGGCGTCCGCGGCCGCCTTGAGCACCGCTTCCCGCAGCTGCAGGGCCGTCCCGACCCGTACGAGGTCCACCCCGGCGGGGTCGGCGAGCGCGGCGTTGGCGGAGACCAGGGTGACCCGGGCCCCGCGCGCGACGGCGGTGCGGGCGAGGGCGTAGCCCTGCTTGCCGGAGGAGCGGTTGCCGAGGAAGCGGACCGGGTCCAGGGGTTCGCGCGTACCGCCCGCGCTGATCACCACGTGCCGGCCGGCCAGGTCGGGCCCGGTCACGCCGCGGGCCAGCACGCTCTTGCAGACCTCGAAGATCTCCTCGGGGTCCGGCAGCCGCCCCTTGCCGGTGTCCTTGCCGGTGAGCCGCCCGACGGCCGGCTCGATGACGACGGCTCCGCGCCGGCGCAGCGTGGCGACGTTCTCCTGGGTGGCCGGGTGTTCCCACATCTCGGTGTGCATCGCGGGTGCGAACACCACGGGACAGCGTGCGGTGAGGAGCGTATTGGTGAGCAGGTCGTCGGCGAGCCCGTGGGCGGCCTTGGCCAGCATGTCGGCGGTGGCCGGGGCGACGACCACGAGGTCGGCGGACTGGCCGATGCGCACGTGCGGCACCTCGTGGACGCTCTCCCAGACCTCGGTGGAGGCCGGGTTCCCGGAGAGGGCGGCCCAGGTGGCCTCGCCGACGAAGTTCAGCGAGGCCGCCGTCGGCACCACCCGTACGTCGTGCCCGGACTCGGTCAGCCGGCGCAGCAGCTCGCACGCCTTGTAAGCGGCGATCCCGCCGCTGACTCCGAGCACGACCTTCGGCTTACCCACCACACACGCCCCTTCGGCTGATTTCCGGGCCGGTTCCCTGACACCGGTGACACCTATGACCCCTATGACACACCACAGGCCCGGCAGATGTTCTGCCGGGCCTGTGGTGAAAGGAAAACTCGTGCCTTACTGAGCCGGGGCCTCGATGGCCTCGGAGGTCAGCAGACCCGCGTTGATCTCGCGCAGCGCGATCGAAAGCGGCTTCTCGTGGACGTGGGTGTCCACCAGCGGGCCGACGTACTCGAGCAGGCCCTCACCGAGCTGCGAGTAGTACGCGTTGATCTGACGGGCACGCTTGGCCGCGTAGATCACGAGGCTGTACTTCGAGTCCGTGGCCTCGAGCAGCTCGTCGATCGGCGGGTTGATGATGCCCTCGGGCGCAGTAATGGAAGAGGACACGCTCTACCTTCCGAAGATGGGGAAAAACCTAGACGCTGCCGAATTTCGGACCGCCCGGACCGGCTGAACACCGGTCAACGATCAGACGACATTCATCAAGGCTAGCAGCTCGCGCGCCACGTCCTCGACCGAGGTGTTGACCAGGGTGGTGTCGAACTCGGATTCGGCAGCCAGTTCGATCTTGGCGGCGTCGAGCCTGCGCTCGACGACCACCGCCGATTCGGTGCCGCGGCCGGTGAGCCGGCGGACCAGCTCGTCCCAGCTCGGGGGTGCGAGGAAGACCAGCTGTGCCTCGGACATCGACTCGCGTACGAGTCGGGCGCCCTGGAGATCGATCTCCAGCAGGACCGGCTCGCCGTTCTCCAGGCGTTCCAGCACTGCGCCGCGCGGTGTGCCGTAGCGGTTGCCCGCGAACTCGGCCCACTCCAGCAGCTCGCCATTGGCGATCAGCTTGTCGAACTCGTCGTCGTTGACGAAGAAGTAGTGGACTCCGTGTCGCTCACCGGGCCGCGGCTTGCGGGTGGTGGCCGACACCGAGAGCCAGACCTCGGGGTGAACCTTGCGCATATGCGCGACGACCGTGCTCTTGCCGACCCCCGAAGGGCCGGAGAGCACGGTCAGCCGCGGACGAACCTCTGCTGCCATAGAGCGATTATCCAGCTTCTCGGGACTGCCTGAGAACGCCGGGAGAACTTCGGACGACGCCTTAGGCGGCGTTGCCGCCGAACTCGCGCTCCAGAGAGGCGATCTGGTTGGAACCGAGACCTCGGACACGCCGGGACTCGGAGATGCCGAGGCGCTCCATGAGTTGCTTGGCGCGCACCTTGCCGACGCCAGGCAGGGACTCCAGGAGAGCCGACACCTTCATCTTGCCGATGACGTCGTTCTCCTGACCCAGCTTGATGACGTCATGCAGGGAGGCGCCGGAGTGCTTGAGTCGATTCTTCACCTCGGCCCGCTCCCGGCGAGCCGCGGCGGCCTTTTCGAGCGCTGCTGCGCGCTGTTCAGGGGTAAGGGGCGGAAGAGCCACGCCTACGTCACCTCGGATGTCGAACTGTCGGATACGGACCGACGGGATGCCGGAAGGCATCACGTCAGGGAAGCGTCCGAACAGCGGTGGTGCTCGATCGCTGCTCGTTCACTCTGGTCGGAGACTAGCGTCCACGACCGCTCCAGTCAGCGAGAACGGACGAAAAGTCCTGGTCAGCCTCCACTGAACCGTACATCACGGACAAAACACCCCGGTTTTGTCCGGTGAAAGACGTTCGAATTTCGTCAGACAGTGCGATGAGCCCGCCCGACGGCGTCCTCGAACGCCCCGATCCCGCGTGCGGCGAGGGCCGCGCGCAGCCCGTCGAGGATCCGCAGCGGCGCCGACGGGTCGTTGAACAGTGCGGTCCCGATCGCCACCCCCGAAGCGCCCGCGAGGACGAATTCGAGCGCGTCGCGGGCGGAGGCGATCCCGCCCATGCCCAGGATGGGAACCCGCCGTACGGCGCCGGCGAGCATCGCCCCGTGGACCTGGTGGACGCAGCGGACGGCGACCGGGCGGATCGCGGGCCCGGAGAGGCCTCCGGTGACCCCCGCGAGGGCCGGGCGCATCGTGTCGGTGTCGATGACCATCCCGAGGACGGTGTTGATCATCGAGAGCCCGTCGGCGCCCGCCTCCGCACAGGCGGCCGCGATGTCTGTGATCCGTGTCACGTCGGGGGTCAGCTTGGCGTAGACGGGCAGCTCCGGGCCCGCCGCCGCCCGGACCGCCCCGACCACCTCGAAGGAGGCCTCGGCGTCACAGGCGAAGACGAGGCCGCGGCTCGCGACGTTGGGGCAGGAGATGTTGGCCTCGATGCCGACCACCCCGGGCTGCCCGGTCAGCCGGGCGGCCACCTCGGCGAACTCCTCCGCACGCTCCCCCGCGACCGATACGAGGACCCGTGCCCCGCGCTCGGCCAGCCAGGGCAGTTCGCGCTCGACGAAGCGGTCGACGCCGGAGCCCTGGAGCCCGATGGAGTTCAGCATCCCGCTGGGGGTCTCGGCCATCCGGGGAGTGGCGCGGCCGGAGCGGACGTACGGCATCACCGTCTTGGTGGTGATGGTGCCGAGCTGGTCCAGCGGGGTGAAGCGGTGCAGCTCGCGGCCGTAGCCGGCGCAGCCGGAGGCGGTGGAGACCGGGTTGGGGAGGGTGACGCGGGCGCCGAGCGGCGCCGACATGTCCACGTCCTCGGGCTTGATCGGCGCGCTCGCCGGCACGTTCGTCGGCACGTTCGTGGGTGCGGTCACCGCCGGGCCTCCTGAGGGGTCATCGCGTCGGCACCCTCGAGGTCCTCGGGCAGGGTTCCGGCGTCGTCCCAGCGGACGGTGGAGCCGTCGAAGACGGGGCCGGATGTGCAGGAGCGAAGGAACCGGGTGACGCCGTCGGGGCCGGTGACGGGCAGCACGCAGCTCATGCAGATCCCGATGCCGCAGGCCATGGCCTCTTCCACCGCGGTGTGGCTGGCCGCTCCGGCGGCGGTGGCGATCTCCGTGACGGCCTTGAGCATGGCCATCGGGCCGCAGGAGTGGACCTCGGTGGCGGCGACCGCCGTGATGGCCTCCGCGAGGGGCCCGGTGACCCGGCCCCTTCGGCCGGCCGAGCCGTCGTCGGTGACCACGTACACGTGATCGGCGAGGGCCCTGGCCCGCTCGACTCCGAACAGCCGGTCGGCGGTGGCCGCGCCGAGCACGAAGGCGACCCGGCCGCCACGGCCGAGGATCTCCTCGGCGAGGGCGAACATCGGGGCGCTGCCGTAGCCCCCGGCGACCAGGACCGCGCCGACCGGGCCCGCGGGGAGGGGGAAGGGGGTGCCGAGGGGGGCGATGAGGTCGACGGTGTCGCCGGGGCGGTGACGGGCCAGCGCCCTGGTCCCGCGGCCGGCTTCGGCGAAGACGAACTCGACGGTTCCCTCGCCGGGGTCGGCGCGGTGGATGGAGAACGCGCGGCGCAGCAGGGTGGCGGAGTCGGGGCCGCCGATCGCGAGGGCGCCGAAGTGGCCGGGCCGCACCCCGGCGACCGACGGGGCGTCGAGGACCAGGTGGTGGTAGGCCCCGACGGGGTCGATGCGCCGGATGGTGGCGGTGGTCTGTACGGGGGGCACGCGGGGCGCTCCGTCCGGGGTAGGGGGCGTAACCCCCCACCCCATGATCGCCCGCGTCCAGCCCCGGGGGCACCGGCCGGAAGCCCCGACCCTCCGGGCCGTACGCCCTGTCCCCGGCCCGGCTGCGGGTGTACCGCTGCGCGGCGCGGAGTCCCCTACCCGCCCTTCCACCGTCCCCCGGGCTCCGCCCGGACCCCGCAGGCCCCGGGCTCCGCCCGAGGCCCCTGGGGCTCCGCCCCAGACCCCGCTCCTCAAACGCCGGAGGGGCTGGAATTGCCCGTCGGCCGAAATCCAGCCCCGCCCCGGCGATTGAGGAGCGGGGGTCCGGGGGCTGGCCCCCGGCAACGGCGCCGCACGTGGCAACGGGTCCGGGGCGGAGTCCCGGGGAACGGGCGAAGGGCGGGTAGGGGACCTCGCCCCGCGCAGCGGCAGCCGCGTCAGGCGGAGACGGCCTCGCGGATCTCCTCCGCGAAGGTGCGGGCGGAGGCCCGCAGGGCACCGGCGTCCGGGCCGTGCTTCAGCACGCCCCGCGACACGTTCGGGACGACGTTGCGGACGGCCGCGCCGAAGACCGCCGGCAGGTCCGCCGCCGTCGCCCCCTGCGCCCCGATGCCGGGAGCCAGCAGCGGCCCGTTGATGTCCAGGTCGAAGGAGGACAGGTCCCCGAGCGTCGCGCCGACGACCGCTCCGAAGGAGCCCATCGGGGAGGCACCCGCGTTCTCCGCCGCCAGGTGCGCCAGCATCGTCGCCCCGATGGACCGGCCGTCCGACCGCACCGCCCGCTGGACCTCCGCACCCTCCGGGTTCGAGGTCAGGGCCAGGACGAACAGGCCCGCACCCGACTCGCGCGCCAGATCGACCGCCGGCTTCAGCGAGCCGTAGCCCAGGTACGGGGAGACGGTCAGCGCGTCGGAGAAGAGCGGCGAGGAGGGCGACAGGAAGGTCTCCGCGTACGCGGCCATCGTGGAGCCGATGTCCCCCCGCTTCGCGTCCATGACCACCAGCGTGCCCGCCGCGCGGGCGTCGGCCACGGTCTGCTCGAGCACCGCGATGCCCTTGGAGCCGAACCGCTCGAAGAAGGCGGCCTGCGGCTTGAAGACCGCGACCGAGTCGGCGAGCGCCTCGACGACCGTGCGGGAGAACTTCTCCAGGCCCGCGATGTCGTCGTTCAGGCCCCAGGAGGCCAGCAGCGCCGCGTGCGGGTCGATGCCCACGCACAGCGGCCCGCGGGTGTCCATGGCCTCGCGCAGGCGCGTACCGAACGGAATCACAGAGCTCACAGGGCGGCCTTTCGGGTTTCCGCGCCCACCGCTTCGGCGAGCGTCGCGTACGGGCTGGCGGCCAGGCGGGCGGCCAGGCCCTTGTGGATGGCGCGGGCGTAGAAGGGGCCCTCGTAGATGAAGGCGCTGTAGCCCTGGATCAGGCTCGCGCCGGCCAGGATCCGCTGCCACGCGTCTTCGGCGTTCTCGATGCCGCCGACGCCGACCAGGACCAGCCGGTCGCCCACGCGGGCGTACAGCCGGCGCAGGACCTCCAGGGAGCGTTCCTTGACGGGGGCGCCGGACAGGCCGCCGGTCTCCTTGATCAGCGACGGCGAGGACTTGAGGCCCAGGCCCTCGCGGGCGATCGTCGTGTTCGTCGCGATGATGCCGTCCAGGCCGAGCTCCAGGGCCAGGTCGGCGACCGCGTCCACGTCCTCGTCCGCGAGGTCCGGCGCGATCTTGACGAGCAGCGGGACCCGCCGGTCGGTGACGACGCGGTCCGCGGCCTCGCGCACGGCGCTCAGCAGCGGCCGCAGGGATTCGGTGGCCTGGAGGTTGCGCAGGCCGGGGGTGTTCGGCGAGGAGACGTTGACGACGAGGTAGTCGGCGTGCCGGGCGAGGCGCTCGGTGGAGGCCACGTAGTCCGCGACGGCCTCCTCCTCGGGGACGACCTTCGTCTTGCCGATGTTGACGCCGACGACGGTCTTGAAGACCGGCACGCGGGCCGCCAGGCGCTCGGCCACGGCCGCCGAGCCCTCGTTGTTGAAGCCCATGCGGTTGATCAGCGCGCGGTCCGGGACCAGCCGGAACAGCCGCTTCTTCGGGTTGCCGGGCTGGGCCTCGGCCGTGACGGTGCCGATCTCGATGTGGTCGAAGCCGAGCATCGACATCCCGTCGATGGCGACGGCGTTCTTGTCGAAGCCGGCCGCGAGCCCGAAGGGGCCGTGCATCCGCAGCCCGAGTGCCTCGGTGCGCAGCGATTCGTGGCGGGGGGCCAGCGAGGCGGCGACGAAGGTGCGCAGCACCGGGGTGCGTGCCGCGAGGCGGATCCAGCGGAAAGCCATGTAGTGGGCCTGCTCCGGGTCCATCCGCTTGAAGACCAGGTTGAAGAAGAGTTTGTACATCGTGCAGGAGTTCCCTTGTGCGCTCATGAAGAGGGGGACGACCGTCGCGCATCGCGCTTGACGGTGTCCCCCTCCCCTCTACGGGCCGTACGGGCTGTCAGGTCCTGGTGGGGACCTAGTCGCGGGCCGCGGTCAGCCGCTCCGCGTGCTCCTGGAGCGAGCGGACGCCCACGTCGCCGCGGTTGAGCGCGTCGATGCCCTGGACGGCCGCGGCGAGCGCCTGGACCGTGGTGAGGCACGGGACGCCGCGCGCCACGGCGGCCGTACGGATCTCGTAGCCGTCGAGGCGGCCGCCGGTCCCGTACGGGGTGTTGACGATCAGGTCGACCTGGCCGTCGTGGATGAGCTGGACGACGGTCTTCTCGCCGTCCGGGCCCTCGCCCTCGCTGAGCTTGCGCACGACGGTGGCGTTGATGCCGTTGCGGCGCAGCACCTCCGCGGTGCCCGAGGTCGCCATCAGCTCGAAGCCGTGGGCGACGAGCTCGCGCGCCGGGAAGATCATCGAGCGCTTGTCGCGGTTGGCGACGGAGATGAAGCAACGCCCCTTGGTGGGCAGCGGGCCGTAGGCGCCGGCCTGCGACTTGGCGTACGCCGTGCCGAAGACGGAGTCGATGCCCATGACCTCGCCGGTGGAGCGCATCTCCGGGCCGAGGACGGTGTCGACGCCGCGGCCGTGGATGTCGCGGAAGCGCGACCACGGCATGACGGCCTCCTTGACGGAGATCGGCGCGTCGAGCGGCAGGGTGCCGCCGTCGCCGGTCTTCGGGAGCATGCCCTCTTCGCGGAGCTCGGCGATGGTGGTGCCGAGCGAGATGCGAGCGGCGGCCTTGGCGAGCGGGACCGCGGTGGCCTTCGAGGTGAAGGGGACGGTCCGGGAGGCGCGCGGGTTGGCCTCCAGGACGTAGAGGATGTCACCCGCCATCGCGAACTGGATGTTGATCAGACCGCGTACGCCGACGCCCTTGGCGATGGCCTCGGTGGAGGCGCGCAGCCGCTTGATGTCGTAGCCGCCGAGGGTGATCGGGGGCAGGGCGCAGGCCGAGTCGCCGGAGTGGATGCCGGCTTCCTCGATGTGCTCCATGACGCCGCCGAGGTAGAGCTCGGTGCCGTCGTAGAGGGCGTCGACGTCGATCTCGATCGCGTCGTCGAGGAACCGGTCGACCAGCACGGGGCGGGTCGGGGAGATCTCGGTGGACTCGGCGATGTACGAGGACAGCCGGTCCTCGTCGTAGACGATCTCCATGCCGCGGCCGCCGAGCACGTACGAGGGGCGTACGAGGACGGGGTAGCCGATCTCGTCGGCGATGGCCTTGGCTCCGGCGAAGGTGGTGGCGGTGCCGTGCTTGGGGGCGGGCAGTCCGGCGTCGGCGAGGACCTGGCCGAAGGCGCCGCGGTCCTCGGCGGCGTGGATGGCCTCCGGCGGGGTGCCGACGACGGGGACGCCGTTGTCCTTGAGCGCCTGGGCGAGACCGAGGGGGGTCTGGCCGCCGAGCTGGACGATGACACCGGCGATGGGGCCGGCCAGGGACTCGGCGTGGACGATCTCCAGCACGTCTTCGAGCGTGAGGGGCTCGAAGTACAGGCGGTCGGAGGTGTCGTAGTCCGTGGAGACGGTCTCGGGGTTGCAGTTGACCATCACGGTCTCGTAGCCGGCGTCGCTGAGCGCGAAGGAGGCGTGGACGCAGGAGTAGTCGAACTCGATGCCCTGGCCGATGCGGTTCGGGCCGGAGCCCAGGATGATGACCGCGGGCTTCTCGCGCGGGGCGACCTCGGACTCCTCGTCGTAGGAGGAGTAGAAGTACGGGGTCTTCGCGGCGAACTCGGCGGCGCAGGTGTCGACCGTCTTGTACACCGGGCGGACGCCGAGCGCGTGGCGCACCTCGCGGACGACGTCCTCGCGCAGGCCGCGGATCTCGGCGATCTGGGCGTCGGAGAAGCCGTGCCGCTTGGCTTCGGCGAGCAGCTCGGGGTGGAGCTTGTCGGCGGCGGCCAGCTCGTCCGCGATCTCCTTGATGAGGAAGAGCTGGTCGACGAACCAGGGGTCGATCTTCGTGTACTCGAAGACCTCTTCCTGGGTGGCGCCGGCGCGGATGGCCTGCATGACGGTGTTGATGCGGCCGTCGGTCGGGCGGACCGCGGTGGCGAGGAGCTCTTCCTTGTCGCCGGTGGGGCCGACGAAGGTGAACTGCGAGCCCTTCTTCTCCAGGGAGCGCAGGGCCTTCTGGAGGGCCTCGGTGAAGTTGCGGCCGATGGCCATGGCCTCGCCCACCGACTTCATGGTGGTGGTGAGGGTGGCGTCGGCGAGCGGGAACTTCTCGAAGGCGAAGCGCGGGGCCTTGACGACGACGTAGTCGAGGGACGGCTCGAAGGAGGCCGGGGTCTTCTCGGTGATGTCGTTGGGGACCTCGTCGAGCGTGTAGCCGATGGCCAGCTTGGCGGCGATCTTGGCGATCGGGAAGCCGGTGGCCTTCGACGCGAGCGCCGAGGAGCGCGAGACGCGCGGGTTCATCTCGATGACGATGACGCGGCCGTCGACCGGGTCGATCGCGAACTGGATGTTGCAGCCGCCGGTGTCGACGCCGACCTCGCGGATGATCGCGATGCCGATGTCGCGCAGCCGCTGGTACTCGCGGTCGGTCAGCGTCATCGCCGGGGCGACGGTGATCGAGTCGCCGGTGTGGACGCCCATCGGGTCGAAGTTCTCGATGGAGCAGACGACGACGACGTTGTCCTTGGTGTCGCGCATCAGCTCCAGCTCGTACTCCTTCCAGCCGAGGATGGACTCCTCCAGGAGCACCTCGGTGGTCGGGGAGAGCATCAGGCCCTGGCCGGCGATGCGGCGCAGCTCGTCCTCGTCGTGGGCGAAGCCGGAGCCGGCGCCGCCCATGGTGAAGGAGGGGCGCACGACGACGGGGTAGCCGCCGAGGGTGTCGACGCCCTGGATGATGTCGTCCATCGTGTGGCAGATGACCGAGCGGGCGGACTCGCCGTAGCCGATCTTGGCGCGGACGGCTTCGACGACTCCCTTGAAGAGGTCGCGGTCCTCGCCCTTGTTGATCGCCTCGACGTTGGCGCCGATGAGCTCGACGCCGTACTTCTCCAGCACGCCCTGCTCGTGCATGGAGATGGCGGTGTTCAGTGCGGTCTGGCCGCCGAGGGTCGGGAGCAGCGCGTCGGGGCGCTCCTTCGCGATGATCTTCTCGACGAACTCGGGGGTGATCGGCTCGACGTACGTGGCGTCGGCGATCTCCGGGTCCGTCATGATCGTGGCGGGGTTGGAGTTCACCAGGATGACCCGCAGGCCCTCGGCCTTGAGGATGCGGCAGGCCTGGGTGCCGGAGTAGTCGAACTCGGCGGCCTGGCCGATGACGATCGGGCCGGAGCCGATGACCAGGACGGACTGGATATCGGTGCGCTTAGGCACGCTCGGCCTCCATCTGGGCGGTGTTCATCAAAGACGTGAAACGGTCGAAGAGGTACGCGGCGTCGTGCGGGCCGGCAGCGGCTTCGGGGTGGTACTGGACGGAGAAGGCCGGCTGGTCGAGCAGCTGGAGGCCTTCGACGACCTGGTCGTTCAGGCAGACGTGGGAGACCTCGGCGCGCCCGTAGGCGGTGTCCGAGACCTTGTCGAGGGGCGCGTCCACGGCGAAGCCGTGGTTGTGCGCGGTGATCTCGACCTTGCCGGTGGTGCGGTCCTGCACCGGCTGGTTGATGCCGCGGTGGCCGTACTTCAGCTTGTAGGTGCCGAAGCCGAGCGCGCGGCCCAGGATCTGGTTGCCGAAGCAGATGCCGAAGAGCGGGGTCTTGCGGGCGAGGACGCCCTGCATGACGGAGACCGCGTGGTCGGCGGTGGCCGGGTCGCCCGGGCCGTTGGAGAAGAACACGCCGTCGGGGTTGACCGCGTACACGTCCTCGACGGTGGCGGTGGCGGGGAGCACGTGCACCTCGATGCCGCGCTCGGCCATCCGGTGCGGGGTCATGCCCTTGATGCCGAGGTCCACGGCGGCGACCGTGAACTTCGCGGCGCCGAGCGGGACGGCTTCGCCGTCGGGGCCGATCGCGGGGACGACGTACGTCTCCTTGGTGGCGACCTCGGCGGAGAGGTCGGCGCCCTTCATCTGCGGGGCTTCCAGGACGCGGGCCAGCAGGGCGGCGTCCTCGACGGTGCCCGTGCCGGAGGCGCTGGTGAGCGCGGGGCCGGAGAAGATGCCGACGCGCATGGCGCCGCGCTCGCGCAGGTGGCGGGTCAGGGCGCGGGTGTCGATGCCGGAGATCCCGACGACGCCCTGATTGACGAGCTCCTCGTCCAGCGAGCGCACGGAGCGCCAGTTGGAGGGGACGCGGGCGGGGTCGCGCACGACGTATCCGGCGACCCAGATGCGGGAGGACTCGGGGTCCTCGTCGTTGACTCCGGTGTTGCCCACGTGCGGGGCGGTCATCACGACGACCTGCCGGTGGTACGACGGGTCGGTGAGGGTCTCCTGGTAGCCGGTCATGCCGGTGGAGAACACGGCCTCGCCGAAGGTCTCCCCCACAGCGCCGTAGGCGCGGCCGCGGAAGATCCGACCGTCCTCCAGGACGAGTACGGCGGGAGCTTTGGCTGCTCCCCTGGTGGAGGTCGTCATCGTTCGGCGCCTTCCGTCGTGGTGATTGAGTGGTTCATGAGGTTGATCGCTTCGACCCAGGCGGCGTGTTCGGCCGCGCGGTCGGAGCGGAATCCGGAGTCGATCAGCCTGTCGCCGTGCGCCCATGTGACGACGAGGAGACCGCCCTCGGTGAGTACCTTGCCCGCGATTCCCTTGTCGAGGCGGGCGCCGCGCAGCTGCGCGGCCGGTACGAAGAAGTCGGTGGCACCCGGACGGACCACGTCGAGGCCCGCGTCGGTGAGCGCGAGCTCGACCCGGCTGCGGACGCCCAGACCGTGGGCGACGATCCGGTCGAGCCACTGCCCGGCGGTGGTGGACCCGTGGTACCGGCCGGTCAGGGCCAGCCGGTGCTCGGGAAGACCGCCGGGGGCGGCGGGCAGCTCCGGCAGATCGCTCTGCAGGGTGCCGCGCCATTTCCAGCCCTGCCGCATGAGCCAGTACACGAACGCGATGAAGACGAGCAGACCGGCCACCCACGCGATGCGGGCGCCCCAGTCGGTCACCTCCGCCGACTGCCGTTCGGCCTCGGCGGCCAGTTGGATTACTGCAGGTGTCACGCCAGCGTCCCGTCCACGACCGTTGCCCGGCCCCGCAGGAAGGTGTGAGTGACGCGACCCGGCAGCTCACGGCCCTCGTAAGGCGTGTTGCGGCTGCGGGAGGCGAAGTGTGCGGGGTCCACGACACCACGGTACGAGGTATCGACCAAGGTCAGGTTCGCGGGTTCACCTGCCGAGACGGGCCGTCCGTGGTTCGGAAGGCTGCCGATGCGCGCCGGGGCGAAGGACATCCGCTCGGCGACGCCCGCCCAGTCGAGCAGTCCGGTCTCCACCATCGTCTGCTGGACGACGGAGAGCGCGGTCTCCAGGCCCACCATGCCCATGGCGGCGGCGGCCCACTCGCAGTCCTTGTCCTCGTGCGGGTGCGGGGCGTGGTCGGTGGCGACGATGTCGATCGTGCCGTCGGCCAGCGCCTCGCGCAGGGCCAGTACGTCGGCCTCGGTGCGCAGCGGCGGGTTGACCTTGTAGACCGGGTTGTACGAGCGCACGAGCTCGTCGGTGAGGAGCAGGTGGTGCGGGGTGACCTCGGCGGTGACGTCGATGCCGCGGGACTTGGCCCAGCGGATGATCTCCACGGAGCCGGCGGTGGAGAGGTGGCAGATGTGGACGCGGGAGCCGACGTGCTCGGCGAGCAGGACGTCGCGGGCGATGACCGACTCCTCGGCGACGGCCGGCCAGCCGCCCAGGCCGAGCTCCGCGGAGACGATGCCCTCGTTCATCTGGGCGCCCTCGGTGAGGCGGGGCTCCTGGGCGTGCTGGGCGACGACGCCGCCGAAGGCCTTCACGTACTCCAGGGCGCGGCGCATGATCACCGCGTCGTCCACGCACTTGCCGTCGTCGGAGAAGACGGTGACGCGGGCGGCGGACTCGTGCATGGCGCCCAGCTCGGAGAGCTGCTTGCCCTCCAGGCCCACGGTGACGGCGCCGATGGGCTGCACGTCGCAGTAGCCGGACTCCTTGCCCAGGCGCCACACCTGCTCCACTACGCCGGCGGTGTCGGCGACGGGGAAGGTGTTGGCCATGGCGAAGACGGCGGTGTAGCCGCCGGAGGCGGCGGCGCGGGTGCCGGTGAGGACGGTCTCGGAGTCCTCGCGGCCGGGCTCGCGCAGGTGGGTGTGGAGGTCGACGAGGCCCGGGAGGAGGACCTGGCCGGCGGCCTCGATGACGGTCGCGTCGCCGGCGTCCAGGTCGGCGCCCACGGCGGCGATGGTCTCGCCCTCGATCAGGACGTCCTGGACGTCGCCACCGAGTACCTTCGCCCCACGAATAAGGATCTTGCTCATCGTTACTTGCTCTCCTCGGTGCGGGGCGTGCTGGTGGTGGTGACGGCGGGCTCGGATCCGCCGAGCAGGAGGTACAGGACGGCCATGCGGATCGAGACGCCGTTGGCGACCTGCTCGATGACCGTGCAGCGGTCGGAGTCGGCGACCTCGGCGGTGATCTCCATGCCGCGGACCATCGGGCCGGGGTGCATGACGATGGCGTGCTCGGGCATCCGCGCCATCCGGGCGCCGTCCAGGCCGTAGCGGCGGGAGTACTCGCGCTCGGTCGGGAAGAAGGCCGCGTTCATCCGCTCGCGCTGCACCCGCAGCATCATCACGGCGTCGGACTTCGGCAGGACCGCGTCCAGGCTGTACGAGATCTCGCACGGCCAGGCCTCGACGCCGACCGGCACCAGGGTGGGCGGGGCCACCAGGGTGACCTCGGCGCCGAGGGTGTGCAGCAGGTCCACGTTGGAGCGGGCCACGCGGCTGTGCAGGACGTCGCCGACGATGGTGATCCGGCGGCCGTCGAGGTCCTTGCCGAGCCCGGCGTCCCGGCCGACCAGCCGGCGGCGCATGGTGAACGCGTCGAGCAGCGCCTGGGTGGGGTGCTGGTGGGTGCCGTCGCCCGCGTTGATCACGGGGGCGTCGATCCAGCCGGAGTTCGCGAGCCGGTAGGGGGCGCCGGATGCGCTGTGGCGGATGACCACGGCGTCGACGCCCATGGCCTCCAGCGTCTGGGCGGTGTCCTTGAGGGACTCGCCCTTGGAGACGCTGGAGCCCTTCGCCGCGAAGTTGATCACATCGGCGGAGAGGCGCTTCTCGGCGGCCTCGAAGGAGATCCGGGTACGGGTCGAGTCCTCGAAGAAGAGGTTGCAGATCGTGCGGCCGCGCAGGGTCGGCAGCTTCTTTATCGGCCGGTCCGCGACGCGGGCCATCTCCTCGGCGGTGTCGAGGATGAGGACGGCGTCGTCGCGCGTGAGATCGGCGGCCGAGATGAGGTGACGCTTCATCCGGGTGCTCCGTAAGTCGGGAGGGCAGACAGGCGGGCTTTGAGGTGCGGCAGGGCAGACTTCGGCGCGGACCCCCGAGGGGCCCGCTGACGCGTACGGGCTACTGCCCCGCTGCCCGGGCGGTCCGCTGGCCGAGCAGCACGGCGTCGCGGCCGTCCTCCTCCTGGAGCTGGACCTGGACGTTCTCCCGCAGCGAGGTGGGGAGGTTCTTGCCGACGTAGTCGGCGCGGATCGGCAGCTCGCGGTGGCCGCGGTCGACGAGGACGGCGAGCTGGACGGCGCGGGGCCGCCCGATGTCGCCGAGGGCGTCGAGGGCGGCGCGGATGGTGCGGCCGGAGAAGAGGACGTCGTCGACGAGGACGACCAGGCGGCCGTCGATGTCGTCGCCGGGGATCTCGGTGCGGCCGATCGCGCGGGCCGGCTTCATCCGGAGGTCGTCGCGGTACATGGTGATGTCGAGGGAACCGACCGGGATCTTGGCACCGGTGATCTCTTCGAGCTTGGCGGCCAGCCGGCGGGCGAGGAAAACACCGCGGGTGGGAATGCCGAGGAGCACCACGTCGTCGGCACCCTTGGCGCGTTCGACGATTTCGTGGGCGATGCGGGTGAGGACCCGTGCGATGTCCTGCGCTTCGAGAACGGGGCGCATGGCATCGGCGTCCGCAATGGGCTGAGCCTGGCTGTGCTGAGTGTCCATGAAAAGGACCTCCTTCTCCGCCTCACGGGACGGACCTTAAAGGACGTCTGATCTACGGGCTCCACGGTACCAGGGGGAATCCGGCGGCCGCGCATCGGGGCAGCCCAGGACCCCTCTTAAGTGGGCGATGGAGACCATTCGGCTTGACGCATCCAAGTAACGCTGCGTAACCTCACAGTGAGTTACCAGCCGCGCGGCGGAGCCGTACAGCGTCCATGTCGTCACAGCGTCACAGCGTCCGGGAGCGTTATGTCCAGCGAATACGCCAAACAGCTCGGGGCCAAGCTCCGCGCCATCCGCACCCAGCAGGGCCTTTCCCTCCACGGTGTCGAGGAGAAGTCCCAGGGCCGGTGGAAGGCCGTGGTGGTCGGTTCCTACGAGCGCGGGGACCGTGCCGTGACCGTCCAGCGTCTGGCCGAGCTGGCGGACTTCTACGGGGTGCCGGTGCAGGAACTGCTGCCGGGCACGACCCCCGGCGGAGCGGCCGAGCCGCCGCCGAAGCTGCGCCTCGACCTGGAGCGCCTGGCCCACGTACCCGCTGAGAAGGCCGGCCCGCTGCAGCGTTACGCGGCGACCATCCAGAGCCAGCGCGGCGACTACAACGGCAAGGTGCTCTCGATCCGCCAGGACGACCTGCGCACCCTCGCCGTCATCTACGACCAGTCCCCCTCGGTCCTGACCGAGCAGCTCATCAGCTGGGGCGTGCTGGACGCGGACGCGCGTCGCGCGGTGGCGCACGAGGACATTTAGGACTTCCAGGTCCCAGCAGAAACGTACCGGCGGATGCCGGGAGCCGAGAGGCTCCCGGCATCCGCCGGTTTTTGCGTCCGCGCCCGGTGTCCGTCCGGGCGTACGACGGAGGGCCCGCAGCGCGTGCGCTGCGGGCCCTCCGTTCACGCCTGACCGGCGCGCATCAGCTCTCGCTGCGACGCAGCTTCGGCTTGAGGTCCTTGAAGCGGCCGAGCAGTCCGTTCACGAACGAGGGCGACTCGTCCGTGGAGAACTCCTTGGCCAGCTGAACGGCCTCGTCGATGGCCACGGCGTCCGGGGTCTCGTCGACCCAGATCAGCTCGTAGGCACCGAGGCGCAGGATGTTCCGGTCCACGACCGGCATGCGGTCGAGGTCCCAGTCCACGGCGTAGGTGACGATCAGATCGTCGATGCGGTCCACCTTGTCGGCGTACCCCTCGACGAGTTCCATGGTGAACTCGTTCACCGCGGGCTGGCGGTCGGTGTCCGACCGCGAGTGGCGGATCCAGTCCGCGAGGACCTCGCGCACGGACACCCCGCGCTGGTCGGCCTCGAACAGGATCTGGAAAGCGCGCTTGCGCGCGTTGCTCCGGGCAGCCACGGTTAGCTGTTCACCCGGCCGAGGTAGTCGCTCGTGCGGGTGTCGACCTTGATCTTCTCACCGGTGTTGATGAAGAGCGGGACCTGGATCTCGTGACCGGTCTCCAGCGTCGCCGGCTTGGTGCCACCGGTGGAGCGGTCGCCCTGGACGCCCGGGTCGGTGTGCTGGATGGTCAGCTCGACGGCGGCCGGGAGCTCGACGTAGAGCACCTCGCCCTCGTGGCGGGCCACGGAGGCGGTGAAGCCCTCGATCAGGAAGTTGGCGGCGTCGCCGACGGCCTTCTTGTCGACCATCAGCTGGTCGTAGTCCTCCATGTCCATGAACACGAAGTACTCGCCGTCCATGTAGGAGAACTGCATGTCGCGGCGGTCGATGGTGGCCGTCTCGACCTTGGTGCCGGCGTTGAAGGTCTTGTCGACGACCTTGCCGGACATGACGCTCTTCAGCTTGGTGCGCACGAAGGCCGGGCCCTTGCCGGGCTTGACGTGCTGGAACTCGACGACGGACCAGAGCTGGCCACCGTCGAGCTTGAGCACCATGCCGTTCTTGAGGTCGTTCGTGGAAGCCACGGTTTGGGAATCTCCTGCACTGGAAGACCACGGGTGCGCGCACAGCCCGGCGGTGCGGGCTAGAGCGCGAGCAGCTCCTTGGTCGTAATGGTGAGTAGCTCGGGACCGCCGTCCGCCTCGGGGCGCACGACGAGCGTGTCATCGATCCGGACACCGCCCCGGCCAGGGAGGTGAACCCCCGGCTCGACGGTGACCGGCACGCAAGCGTCCAGTTTACCCATGGCCGTAGGTGCAAGCTGCGGGTCCTCGTCGATTTCGAGACCGACGCCGTGTCCGGTCCACGCGGCGAGGGCCTCGCCGTGACCTGCGGAGTCGAGTACGGAGCGGGCCGCGTGATCCACGTCTCGGTACGCGGCCCCGGGCAGCAGGGCCTCGCGGCCGGCCCGCTGGGCGGTGAAGACCAGGTCGTACAGCTCGATCTGCCAGTCGGCGGGGGTCGTACCGATCACGAAGGTGCGGCCGATCTCGCAGCGGTAGCCCCGGTAGTTGGCGCCGAGGCAGACGGAGAGGAAGTCGCCCTCCTCCACCCTGCGGTCGGACGGCCGGTGCCGGGAGCGTCCGGAGTGCGGGCCCGTGCCGACCGAGGTGGGGAAGGCCGGGCCGTCGGCCCCGTGGTCCACCAGGCGGCGTTCCAGCTCCAGGGCCAGGTGCCGTTCGGTGCGGCCCACCAGGATCGATTCCAGCAGCTCTCCGAGGGCCTGGTCGGCGATCTCGGCGGCGATCCGCAGACAGGCGATCTCCTCCTCGTCCTTGACGAGGCGCTGCTGCTCCACGGCGGTCCCGAGGTCGGCCAGCCGCAGCCCGGGCGCCACGGAGCCCAGGGCCCGGTGCCGGCCGACGGTGAGGTGGTGTTCCTCGACCGCCAGGGAATCCGCGCGGGCGAGCGAGGCCGCGTCGGCCGCCGCGACGGCGGGATCCGCGCCGGGGCCGGCCAGCACGGAGAGCCGCAGGTTCTCGTCGAGCCGTCCCTCGTCGGCCTCCCCGGTGGGCGCTCCGGCGCAGAACAGCATGTCCTCACCACCCGGTCCGACCAGCAGGACGGCGCCCAGCGGCGACGCCCCGGAGAGGTAACGGACGTTCGCCGGACGCGTGATGAGTGCGGCGGCGATTCCGGCGGCCGCACAGCGGTCGCGAAGCAGGCCCCGGCGGGCCGCGTACACGTCTGACATGTTTTCGAGCCTACGAGTGCGGCGCACATCCGGCCTGGTGAGCGCGGCCGTCCGGGGATCCGGCGGGAGCGGCGCACGGGACCCGGCAGGCGGCCAGGCAGGCGGAGCTCAGTGGGCCGGGGCCGAAATGACCCGCGCCAGGGTCTCGTCCAGCGCGCGGGCGGTGCCCTCGACGTCGAGGTGGGAGTTGTCGATGATCGGCAGCCCGGACCCGTACCAGCCGGCCATGCGGCCGTGGATCCGCGCGACCTCCTCGTCGGAGAGCCGCCGGTTGCCGGAGCGGGCGGCATTGCGCTCCAGGACTATCTCGAGGCCGGGCAGCAGGACCACCGGCAGCAGCGCGGGTCCCACATGGCGCTTCCAGCCGCCGAGGCCCACCACCGGCCGGTCCGGGAACACGGCGTCGTCGAGGATGCAGGAGATCCCGTTGGCCAGGAAGTTGCGGGCGGCGAAGCCGCAGGTGCGGCGGGCGAGGCGGTACTGGGCCTCGGAGTGGTCGTTCCAGCCCGCCTGGGGGTCCGCGAAGCCCGAGCACACCCATTCCCGTACGTCGTCCAGGCTGATGTGCGCGGTGGGGACGGGACGGGTGCCGGCCCAGTGGCGGGCCACGGTGGTCTTCCCGGCGCCCGCGGGGCCGATCAGCAGCACCGCGAGGGTGGCGCCGCCGGTGCCGGGGACGGCGGGGGGCAGCGGGAGGTGCCCGGTGGCCCCGTCCGGCACGCCCGGTATCGGCGGGGGCACGGGCGACCCCGGCACGGGCGACCCCGCCGCGGGAAACCCCGGCGCGGGAAACCCCGGCATGCCGGACCCCGGCACGGGAGGCCCCGGCACGGGAGACCCCGGCCCCGGAGGCACGGGCCCCGCAGGCAGGGGCCAGCCCCGCACGGGGGCTGCCTGCGGCCGCTGCGGCGCCGCCGCCGGGTGCTGACTCCCCGGCGGCTCCCAGCCCCCGCCTGCCACTCCCTGGTGCATCCGCGGCTACTCCGTCTCGTTCCAGCACGACTGATGCGAGAACGTTATATGACCCCGGAGGCCCGAAGGGTCATCCGGTCACGCGGTTGGACCGGCTCAGGCCGTGACTTCACCGAACGCCGCCACGAGGACCGCCGGGTCCGGACCCTCCAGGACGGTCGGCTTGGCCAGCCCGTCCAGGACGATGAAGCGCAGCAGGTCACCGCGGGACTTCTTGTCGAGCTTCATGGTCTCCAGCAGCTTGGGCCACTGGTCGCCGCGGTAGGTCAGCGGCAGCCCCACCGAGGCGAGGACGGCCTTGTGCCGGTCGGCCGTGGCGTCGTCGAGCCGGCCCGCCAGCCGGCCGAGCTCCGCGGCGAAGACCATCCCGACCGAGACGGCCGCGCCGTGGCGCCACTTGTAGCGCTCGTTCTTCTCGATGGCGTGCGCGAGGGTGTGCCCGTAGTTGAGGATCTCCCGCAGGCCCGACTCCTTGAGGTCGCTGGAGACCACGTCGGCCTTGACCTGGATGGAGCGGCAGATCAGCTCGGCCGTGTGCGGCCCGGCGGGCGTGCGCGCGGCCTCGGGGTCCGCCTCGATCAGGTCGAGGATCACCGGGTCGGAGATGAATCCGGCCTTGATGATCTCGGCGAGACCGCTGACGTAGTCGTTGACGGGCAGCGACTCCAGCGCCGCCAGGTCGCAGAGCACGCCGGCCGGCGGGTGGAAGGCGCCGACGAGGTTCTTGCCCTCGGCGGTGTTGATGCCGGTCTTGCCGCCGACGGCCGCGTCCACCATCGCCAGGATGGTGGTCGGTACGGCGATCCAGCGCACGCCGCGCAGCCAGGAGGCCGCGACGAAGCCCGCGAGGTCGGTGGAGGCTCCCCCGCCGACGCCGACGATGACGTCGGTGCGGGTGAAGCCGGACTGGCCCAGCGCCTTCCAGCAGTACGCCGCCACCTCGGCCGTCTTGGCCTCCTCGGCGTTCGGCACCTGGATGGCCACGGCCTCGTACCCCTGGGCGGCGAGGTCGTCGCGCAGGGCCTCACCGGTCGAGGCGAGGGCCTCGGGGTGGATGACCGCCACCCGCTGGGCCTTCGTACCGATCAGGGAGCCGAGCTCGCCGAGCAGCTGCCGGCCGACCAGCACCTCGTACGCGTCGTGCCCGGCACTCGCGCCGACCTGGATCCGCGTCACCTGGTCTGTCATGCGTTCTTCAACTCCAGAGCGTCGAGGACCGCCTGGGCGACCTCTTCGGGGGTGCGGTCGTCGGTGGCCACCACGACGCGCGCGACTTCGGTGTACAGGGGGCGCCGGGCCTCCATCAGCTCGCGCCACTGACGGCGCGGGTTGACGGCGAGCAGCGGGCGCGCGGCGCCGAGGCCCACGCGCCGGACCGCTTCCTCGACGTCCATCGAGAGGTAGGCGACCGGCAGCGCGGTCAGCAGCTCGCGCGTCTTCTCGTCGAGGACGGCGCCGCCGCCGAGGGCGAGGACCCCGTCGTGTCCGGCGACGGCGGCGGCGACCGCCTCCCGCTCCAGCTCACGGAAGTACGGTTCGCCCTCGTCCACGAAGATGTCGGAGATCTCCCGGCCCTGGGCCGCGACGATGTCGGCGTCGGTGTCCCGGTAGGAGACGCCGAGCCACCGCGCGATCAGTTCGCCCACGGTGGACTTGCCGGACCCCATGGGGCCGACGAGGACGACCAGGGGGCCGGTGCTCGGGTTCGCGCTCACCGGATCTGCAGGTTGTCGAGGTAGGAGCGGACGTTGCGACGGGTCTCGGGGACCGAGTCGCCGCCGAACTTCTCCACGACGGCGTCGGCCAGCACCAGGGCGACCATGGCCTCGGCCACGATGCCCGCGGCGGGCACGGCACAGACGTCGGAGCGCTGGTGGTGCGCGACGGTGGCCTCGCCGGTGGCCACGTCCACGGTCGCGAGGGCCTTCGGCACGGTCGCGATCGGCTTCATCGCGGCGCGTACGCGCAGCAGCTCACCGGTGGTCAGACCACCCTCGGTGCCACCGGAGCGGCCGGTGGTGCGCTTGATGCCCTCGGGGGTGGAGACGATCTCGTCGTGCGCCTGCGAGCCGGGTACGCGGGCGAGGTCGAAGCCGTCGCCGACCTCCACGCCCTTGATGGCCTGGATGCCCATGAGCGCGGCCGCGAGGCGCGCGTCGAGGCGGCGGTCCCAGTGCACGTGCGAGCCGAGGCCGACGGGCACCCCGTAGGCGAGGACCTCGACGACGCCGCCGAGGGTGTCGCCGTCCTTGTGGGCCTGGTCGATCTCCGCGACCATCGCCTTCGACGCGTCGGCGTCGAGGCAGCGCACCGGGTCGGCGTCGAGCTTCTCGACGTCGGCGGGGGTCGGGTAGACGCCGTACGGGGCCTTCGCGGCGGCCAGCTCCACGACGTGGGAGACGATCTCGATGCCCGCGACCTCCTTGATGAAGGAGCGGGCGATGGCACCGAGGGCGACACGGGCGGCGGTCTCACGGGCGCTGGCGCGCTCCAGGATCGGCCGGGCCTCGTCGAAGCCGTACTTCTGCATGCCGGCGAGGTCGGCGTGGCCGGGACGGGGCCGGGTGAGCGGCGCGTTGCGGCCGGTCTCCTTGAGCTCCGAGGGGTCCACGGGGTCGGCCGACATGACCTTCTCCCACTTCGGCCACTCGGTGTTGCCCACCATCACGGCGACCGGGGAGCCGAGGGACAGACCGTGGCGGACACCGCCGAGGAAGGTCACCTCGTCCTGCTCGAACTTCATCCGGGCACCGCGGCCGTAGCCGAGCCGGCGCCGGGCCAGGTGGTCGGCCACCAGCTCGGTGGTGACCGGAACGCCGGCGGGAAGACCCTCCAGCGTCGCTACCAGAGCCGGGCCGTGAGATTCCCCGGCCGTCAGCCAACGCAACCTGCTCAACGATGCTCCTCATGCTCGCGCCTGATCCAGCGACGGCGCGACCGGGTGCGCGGCCCGGACCCGCCTTCACCCCCGATCCTCCCATGTCCGGGCCGGTGCACCGCCCTCCGGTCCAACTGCCGGACGGCGGCGCACCCGCCCGCACGGCGGCCAGTGGATCAGGAAGGGGTCCGGGTCCCGCTCAGTGACGGGCGCGCAGGGCCGCCTCGCCCGCGGCCCGCATGGCCGCCAGCGGGCCCGGGGTCCGGCCGGTCATCAGCTCGACCTGGAGCACGGCCTGGTGCACGAGGAGGTCGAGGCCGCCGAGGAGATTGCCGCCGCGTTGCGTCCAGGCCGCCGCGAGGGGCGTCGGCCAGGGGTCGTACAGCACGTCGAAGAGGGTGCCCGGGGCCGCGGGCACGGCGCCGGCCAGCCCGTCCGTGGCGCCGGCCGGGGTGGTGGCGATGACCAGCGGCGCGCTCAGTGCCTCGGCCGCCCGCGACCAGTCGGCCGTGCGGACGTCCACACCGAGCCGCTCGCCCCACTCGCGCATCTCGGCGGCCCGGTCGGCGGAGCGTACGTACGCGGTCACCTGGCCGGAGCAGATCCGCGCCAGGGCGGCGAGCGCCGAGGAGGCGGTGGCGCCCGCGCCGAGGACGGCGGCGGACTCCACCTTCTCCACGCCCCGCTCGCTCAGGGCGGCCAGCAGGCCGGGGACGTCGGTGTTGTCCCCGAGCTTGCGGCCGTCCTCGGTGAAGACGACCGTGTTGACCGTCTCCACGGAGGCGGCCGTGTCGCTGATCCCGTCGAGCAGCGGGATGACCGCCCGCTTGAGCGGCATGGTCAGCGACAGCCCGGCCCACTCGGGGCCGAGGCCGGCGATGAACCCGGGGAGCGCGGCCTCGTCGATCTCGAAGCGGTCGTACGACCGGTCGTCGAGGCCGAGCTCCTGGTACGCGGCGCGGTGCAGCACCGGCGAGAGGGAGTGCTCGATGGGCGAACCCAGCACCGCGGCCCGTATCCGTGACATGTCCTGCTACCCGCCGTTCTTCTGCTTCTGCCGTTCCTGGAACTCGGCGACGAGCTTCAGGTGCTCTTCGTAGGTCTTGGTGAAGGTCGTCTTGTTGCCGTCGACCGACACGAAGAACATCCAGCCGCCGTGGTCGGGGTTGAGCGTAGCGGTCAGCGCGTCCAGGCCGGGGTTCCCGATCGGGCCGGGGGGCAGGCCCGTGACGTTGTGCGTGTTGTAGGGGTGGACGAACGCCTTCGCCTCGGTGAGGTTGAAGTTGATCTCGTTCTGACCCTTGGCGTAGTTGTACGTCGAGTCGAACTGGAGCTTCCGGTTCGTGACGTCGTTGGTCTTCTTGAGGCGGTTGTAGACCACCTCCGACATCTTCCGGAAGTCGTCGTGGTTCTTGCCCTCGGCGTTGACGAGGCTGGCGACCGTGATCACCTGGAGCGGGTTCTCCAGACCCAGCTCCTTGGCCTTGCCCTCGACACCGAGCTCCGTGTACTTGTCGGTCGCGTTCTTGACCATCTGCTTGAGCAGGGACTCGGGGGTGCTGTCCTTGGTCAGGTCGTAGCGCATCGGGTACAGGAAGCCCTCGAGCGGGTCCATGATCTTCGGGTCGTTGTTCGCCCACGCCGGCAGGCCGAGGTTCTTGGCCTCGCGGAAGGCGATGTCCTTGGTGGTGCCCTCGGGCTTTTCGAGCTTGCGGTCGATCGCCGCGTAGACCGTGGCGTTGCGCATGCCCTCGGCGATGGTGATCACGTGGAGCTTGGAGGGGTCGGTCATGACCTCGACCACCGAGGCGGCCGACATCTTCTTCTTCAGCGGGTAGATGCCCGGCTGGATCGATTTGCCCTTGGGATTGTTGCCCGCGGCGTCCACGAAGGCCTGCGCGCTCGCGACCACGCCGGCGTCCTTGAGGATGCGGCCCATCTGGCCCAGGCCCGCGCCCTTGGGGATCTCCACGTCGACGGCCTCGTCGACGCCGGAGCCCGCAAAGTCCTCGGCGGCGCCGAACTTGGCCTTCAAGTAGTCGTAGCCGTAGTAACCGCCACCGCCGACCACGCCGACGATGACCACGGCCGCGATGAGGCAGGCCGTGCCGCTGCGCTTCTTCGGTTTGCCGCCGGACCGGCCCGACCGGCGGCCGCCGCGCCCGCCGTCGTCGCCCTCGTCACCGTCGTCGCCACCGCCGCCCGCCGGGAACGAGTCCGCGGGCTCGTCGGTCCTGGCGGCCTCTTCCTGCCACTGCTCCTCCGGCTCCAGGTGCCGCCGGCCCGGGGGCCGCGGCGGCGGGAAGGCCTCGGGGGTGCCGTAGAGGTCGGGAGTCTCACCGGGATAGCCGCTGGTCTGCTGCTGGGCGTACGGATCCGCACCCGCGTACGGGTCGGCCGCCTGCGGGACACCGGCGTAGTGGACCTGACCGGTGTCCCAGACCTGGCCCTGGCCCCCGTACGTCTCCTGGTGCTGCTGGGGGTGCTGCTGTTGCGGGTACTGCTGGGCCTGCGGGTACTGATCGGGGTACTGCTGGGCCTGCGGGTACTGGCTCTGCTGGCCCTGCTGGCCCTGCTGGTACTGGCCGGGCTGCTGCACGTACTGAGGCTGCTGCGCGTACTGCTGCTGGGGGTACGGGAGCTGCGGCTCCTGCTGGTACTGCTGCGGATCGCCGGCGTAAGGCATCTGACCCTGCTGGGCCTCGTGCCCGGTCCACCCCTGGTCCCCGTACTGCGGGTCCTCGGGGTGCCACGGTTCGGAGCCAGGGCCCCGGCCATACTCAGTCATCGATCCCCTAGCGCGACGCAGGGCGTTGGCCGCGACTCCGACTGCCGCGACGCACGGTTCCGCCACTTTCTCATAGGCGACGACTGTTCGAATGCCGTCACATCGCGCGGAACGTTACCGTATCGCGATCAGACAACCACTTCGACGCACTCGCCAGGCGGATTACCTGATACCCGTTCGGTCTCCAGAGCGTTCTGCAGGATCACCACGGCGGCCGCCTGGTCGATGACCGACCGGCCCTTCTTCGCGTTCCGCCCCGCGGCCCGCAGGCCCTGCGCGGCGGTGACCGTCGTCATCCGCTCGTCCACCAGACGCACCGTCACGGGCTTGATGCCCTTGGCGAGTTCCATGGCGAAGGCGCGGCACTTGGCCGCGGCCGGCCCTTCCCGCCCGCTGAGCGAGCGGGGCAGACCGACCACCACCTCGATGGGCTCGTACTCCGCGACGAGCTGCCGCAGCCGCCGGTGGGCGAAGGGGATGTCCCGGCCCGGAACGGTCTCCACCGGTGTGGCCAGCACCCCGTCGGGGTCGCAGGAAGCGACCCCGATCCGGGCGTCCCCGACATCGATGGCCAGTCGGCGGCCGCGGCGCAGCGTCATCTTCAGGCCGTCTCGACGACGAGGCGCTCGACGGCGCTGATGGCGTCCGGGATGGCGGCCGGGTTCTGGCCGCCGCCCTGGGCCACGTCGGGCTTGCCGCCACCGCCGCCACCGAGGGTCTTGGCGGCCGTACGGACCAGGTCGCCGGCCTTGAGGCCGCGCTCGCGGGCGGCCTCGTTGGTGGCGATGACGGTCAGCGGGCGGTCGTTCGCCGTGGTGAACAGGGCCACGACGGCCGGGCGGTCGCCCTGGATGCGACCACGGACGTCGAGGACCAGCTTGCGCAGGTCATCGGCGCCGGTGCCGTCCGGGACGGTGCCCACGACCAGCGCGACACCGCGGATGTCCTGGGCGCCGGCGGCGAGACCGGCGGCGGCCTGGAGGACCTTCTCCGCGCGGAACTTCTCGATCTCCTTCTCGGCGTCCTTCAGCTTGCCGAGCATGGAGGCGATCTTCTCCGGCAGCTCCTCGGGGCGGCCCTTGACCAGCTCCTGGAGCTGGGCGACGACCGTGTGCTCCTTGGCGAGGAAGTTGTACGCGTCCACGCCGACGAGGGCCTCGACGCGGCGCACGCCGGAGCCGATGGAGGACTCGCCCAGCAGCTTCACCAGGCCCAGCTGGGCGGTGTTGCCGACGTGCGTGCCGCCGCACAGCTCCTTGGAGAAGTCGCCGATGGTCACGACGCGCACGCGCTCGCCGTACTTCTCGCCGAACTCGGCGATGGCGCCCTGCTTCTTCGCCTCGTCGATGCTCATGATCTCGGCGGTGACGTCGAGCTCGCGGGAGAGCACGTCGTTGATCTTCTGCTCGACGTCGGTGAGGACCGAGCCGGGGACGGCGTTCGGCGAGCCGAAGTCGAAGCGGAAGCGGCCGGGCGAGTTCTCGGAACCGGCCTGGGCGGCCGTGGGGCCGAGCGCGTCGCGCAGCGCCTGGTGGGTCAGGTGCGTGGCCGAGTGGGCGCGGGCGATGGCCCGGCGGCGGCTGACGTCGATGGCGGCGTACGCGGAGGCGCCCACCGTCACCTCGCCGACCTGGACGGAGCCCTTGTGCACGGAGACGCCCGGGACCGGCTGCTGCACGTCGCGGACGACGATGACGGCGCCCGAGTCGAGCTTGATCCGGCCCTGGTCGGCGAGCTGGCCGCCGCCCTCGGCGTAGAAGGGGGTGCGGTCGAGGACGACCTCGACCTCGTCGCCCTCGGAGGCGGCGGGCGCGGAGACGCCGTTGACCAGGAGGCCGACGATGGTGGACTCGCCCTGGTTGGTGGCGTAGCCGGTGAACTCGGTGGCGCCGGAGCCGTCGGCGATCTCCCGGTAGGCGGACATGTCCGCGTGGCCGGTCTTCTTGGCCTTGGCGTCGGCCTTGGCCTTGTCCCGCTGCTCCTGCATCAGGCGGCGGAAGCCGTCCTGGTCCACGGAGAGGCCCTGTTCGGCGGCCATCTCCAGGGTCAGGTCGATCGGGAAGCCCCAGGTGTCGTGGAGCAGGAACGCCTTGTCGCCGGCCAGGACCGAGCCACCGGTGGCCTTGGTCTCGGTGATGGCGGTGTCGAGGATGTTCGTGCCGCCGCGCAGGGCCTTCACGAAGGCGGCCTCTTCGGCCAGCGCGACGGTCTCGATGCGCTTGCGGTCGGTCACGAGCTCCGGGTACTGCTGCCCCATGGTGTCGATGACCACGTCGACCAGGTCCTGGATGACCGGCCCGGTGGCGCCCATGAGGCGCATGTTGCGGATGGCGCGGCGCATGATGCGGCGCAGCACGTAGCCGCGGCCCTCGTTGCCGGGGGTCACGCCGTCACCGATGAGCATGGCGGAGGTGCGGATGTGGTCGGCGACCACGCGCAGCGAGACGTCCGTGCCCTGGGCGGCGCCGTACTGCACGCCCGTCAGCTCGGTGGCCTTGTCCATGACCACGCGCAGGGTGTCGGTCTCGTACATGTTCTGCACGCCCTGCAGGATCATGGCGAGACGCTCGAGACCCAGACCGGTGTCGATGTTCTTCGACGGCAGGTCGCCGAGGATCGGGAAGTCCTCCTTCCCGTCGCCGGCGCCGCGCTCGTACTGCATGAAGACCAGGTTCCAGATCTCCACGTAGCGCTCGTCGTTGACGGCGGGGCCGCCCTCGACGCCGAACTCGGGGCCTCGGTCGTAGTTGATCTCCGAGCAGGGACCGCAGGGGCCCGGGACGCCCATGGACCAGAAGTTGTCCTTCTTGCCCAGGCGCTGGATGCGCTCGGCCGGAACGCCGATCTTGTCGCGCCAGATGGCTTCGGCCTCGTCGTCGTCGAGGTAGACCGTGATCCAGAGCTTCTCGGGCTCGAGGCCGTAGCCGCCGTCCGCCACGGAGCTGGTGAGCAGCTCCCAGGCGTACTTGATGGCGCCTTCCTTGAAGTAGTCGCCGAAGGAGAAGTTGCCGCACATCTGGAAGAACGTGCCGTGGCGGGTGGTCTTGCCGACCTCTTCGATGTCCGGCGTACGGACGCACTTCTGCACGCTGGTGAGCGTGGGCGCGGGCGGCTTGACCTCGCCGAGGAAGTACGGCTTGAAGGGCACCATGCCCGCGGGCACCAGCAGCAGAGTCGGGTCGTCCGCGATGAGCGACGCCGAAGGGACAACGGTGTGACCGCGCTCCTCGAAGAAGCTCAGCCAGCGGCGGCGGATTTCAGCCGACTCCATCAGTGGTCCTCATTCCGGTTGTACGAACCCGTCGAGCGGTTCTCGCGGTTCGAGTGGTGCGTGGTGGTCTGGTCGTACGTGTCGTACGCGTCCTGCGGGTCGCGCCCGATGGCCCGCAGCCTTCGCGGTCCGGGCAGGGCGGTGACGTTGCCGGGCAGCTCGGGGTCCTGGTGGAGCCCCAGTGCGTCGTTCAGCTCGTCCTCGCGCTGCGACATCCCCGACTTGACGTCGAGGGCGAAGTCCTTGAGGCGGTGGCCCGCCTCCAGTGCCTTGTCGGCGGCCTGGGCGGCGAGGCTCTCCGGCGTCAGCTTCTTGAGCTGCCGGTTGACCTTGGTGGTGGCCCACACGCCGGCGGCTGCGCCGGCGGTGAACCAGAAGGCTCGGCGGAACATCGGAGGTCTCAGCCCTTCTGCTTCCGACGCCGCGGCGCCGGCACGGCGCGGCCGACGATCACGGTACGCCGGGACGTCTTGCGCGGCACGTCTTCGGGCGTCCCGCCGGTCTTGCCCAGCGCCTTGCGGACGCCGTAGCCGAAGGCCGCGACCTTGACGAGCGGGCCGCCGAAGGTGGACGCCACGGTGGAGGACAGCGCGGAGGCGTTGGAGGTGACTTCCTGCACGTCGCTCGTGATCGCGTCGACCCGGTCGAGCTGGGTGCGGGCGGAGCGGACGGTCGTGGAGGCGTCCGCGAGCAGCGGGACGGCCTGGTCGGTGACGTCGGCCACCAGCTTGGTGGTCGCCTTGAGCACCTGGGCCAGCCTCACCAGCACCACGGCGAGGAACGAGACCAGAATGGCCCAGAAGACGGCCACGAGGATCCCGGCCACCTCTCCACCGGACACGTCACACCGCTCTCTACACATTGATCACTAAGCGAAAAAGTCGTCCTCCGACCCTATCGCGCCGGAGATCCGCCGACGTACCGGAATTCGGGTGCGTCACCCGTGCCGGGCAGCCGGACCCGCCCCGCCTTGTACGCAGCGCATCCGGACCAGTACCCTCCGTGTCCCATGCGACAGAGACCCATTCCACGACGGACTCCGGGCAATCTTCCCTCGGACCTGAGCGGCTTCGTCGGGCGGGGTGGCGAACTCGCCGAGCTGGCGAGGCTGCTGGAATCCTCGCGGCTGGTCACGGTCACCGGTGCCGGCGGGGTGGGCAAGACCCGCCTGGTGCTGGCCGCGGCCAGGGCGGCCGCGGACGCGGCGGCGGGTGCGGTCCCCGGCGCGGCCGGCCGCGCCGAGCCGGGCGAGCCCGGCGACCCGGTGCAGGAACGCTACTGCGACGGCGTGTGGCTGGCCGAGCTGGCCTCCGTACGGGACCCGGCGCTGCTGGAGCTGGCCCTGGCCGAGGCTCTCGGGCTGAGCGACCAGACCACCCGGCCGCCCCGGACGGTGCTCGCCGAGCACCTGGCCGAGCGGCGGCTCCTGCTGGTCCTGGACGGCTTCGAACAGCTGGTCGAGGAGACCGCCGACCTGGTACGGGACCTCCTGCGCCGGTGCCCCGGCCTGCGCGTGCTCGCCGCCGGCCGGCGCCCGCTGACCCTGGACGGGGAGCTGTCCTGGCCGCTGGCCCCGCTGGACCCCGAGGACTCCCTGGCCCTGCTGATCGAGCGGGCCGCGGCGGCCGACCCGGCCTTCGCGCTGACGGAACGCAACCGGGCCGACCTGGCCGAGCTGTGCGCCCGGCTCGACGGCCTGCCGCTGGCGCTGGAGCTCGCGGCGGGCCGGCTGCGCACGCTCTCCGCGGCCCAGGTCCTGTCCCGGCTGGAGGACCGCTTCGCCCTGCTGACGGGCGGCTCCCGCGGTGCGCTCCCCCGCCACCGGGCGCTGCGCACGGCGATCGGCTGGAGCCACGAGCTCTGCACGGCCGCGGAGCGGCTGCTCTGGGCGCGGCTCTCGGTGTTCGCCGGTCAGTTCGACCTGGACGCCGCCGAATACGTGTGCGCGGGTCCGGACCTGCCGGTGGACTCGGTGCTGGACCTGGTCGGAGAGCTGCTGGGGCAGTCCCTGCTGGTCCGGGAGGAGACGGCGGCCGGGGTCCGCTACCGGATGCTGGAGACCGTACGGATCTACGGCGCGGGCTGGCTGGAGTCACTGGGCGACGCCGGGCGGCTGCGGCGCAGGCACCGGGACTGGTACATGGGCCTGGCGACCTGGTGCGAGCTGGACTGGTTCAGCCCGCGCCAGGAGGAGGTGGCCGCGCTGGTGGAGGCGGAGCTGCCGAACCTGCGGCTGGCGCTGGAGTGCTGCCTGGACGAGCCCGACGAGCTCCACCTCGGCCAGTACCTGGCGGGCACCCTCTGGTTCTACTGGGCGGGCTGCGGCCGGCTCACCGAGGGCCGGCACTGGCTGGACCGGACCCTGGAGGGCGCCGGGCGCGCGCAGGCGCCGGATGCGGAGCACGAGTACGAGAGCTCCCGGCTGAAGGCGCTGTGGGTGCTCGGGTACGTCGCGGCCCTGCAGGGCGACTCGGTGGCCTCGATGAGTGCGCTGTACGAGTGCCGGGACGGGGCCGCGCGCAGCGGGAACCCGGTGGCGGGCGCGTACGCGGTGCACCGGATGGGCTGCCTGGCACTGATCTCGGACGACATGGTGCGGGCCGGGGAGCTGCTGGGCTCGGCGCTGGGGCGCTACCGGGAGGCCGGCGAGCTGAACAGCAACGTGCTGATGTGCCAGGTGGAGCTGGCGATGGCGATGGCCTTCCAGGGGGATCTGGCGGGCGCGCTGTCGCTGTGCGAGGAGGTCCGGGACATCTGCGAGGAGCGCGGGGAGCGCTGGACCAAGGCGTACGCCCTCTACGTCCTCGCGTACGCGGCGCTGGACGCGGGGGGCACGGCCGAGGCGCGGCGGCTGCTGACCGAGTGCGTGGCCATCAACCACAGGTTCCGCGACCTGGTGGGCCTGGTCCTGGCGGTGGAGCTGCTGGCGCTGGTCACCGTGTCCGAGGGGCATCCGGCGGAGGCGGCGGTGCTCCAGGGCGCGGCGGAGCCGATGTGGGACGGGGTCGGGATGCGGCTGTTCGGCTCGGGGTACTTCAACGCCCCGCGACTGATGTGCCAGGAGCGGGCGGGCGAGCTGCTGGGCGCCGAGCGGTACGCGTCCTGCGCCCGGCACGGGCGGACGCTGCCGGTGGAGGAGCTGGTGGAGCGCGCCCTGCGGGGGCCGGAGCCGGCTCCGGCGGCGCCGGGACCGCTGCCGCGGCCGCGCGGGGCGGCCGACCGGCCGCTGGCGCGCACCGGGGTGAAAAGCAGGAAACCCGCCGGTTCCCCCGAGGGGGAACCGGCGGGCTGACCAGTCTGTTGAGACTGCGTCCGCTGGGCTCTAAATCAGCGGGCGTAGTACTCGACGACGAGCTGCTCGTCGCAGATGACCGGGATTTCCTTGCGGTTCGGGTCGCGGTCCAGGCGGAAGGCCAGGGCCTTCAGGTTGACCTGCAGGTAACGGGGGGTCTCGCCCTCGCCTGCGTAGCCACCCTCACGGGCAACCTGGAACGGAACCTTCTCGCGGCTGCGCTCGCGCACCGTGATGACGTCGTCCGGACGGACGCGGAACGACGGCTTGTCGACCTTGTCGCCGTTGACCTCGATGTGGCCGTGAACGACCATCTGGCGGGCCTGGTAGATGGTGCGGGCGATGCCCGAACGCAGAACCAGGGCGTCGAGACGACGCTCGAGCTCGACGACCAGCGCCTCGCCCGTCTTGCCTTCGGCCTTCTTGGCGCGGTCGTACGCGCGGGCCATCTGACGCTCAGAGATGTCGTACTGAGCGCGCAGACGCTGCTTCTCCAGCAGACGAACCTTGTAGTCCGAGTTCTGCTTGCGGCCACGGCCGTGCTCGCCCGGCGGGTAGGGGCGGGCCTCGAAGTACTTGACGGCCTTCGGGGTCAGCGCAATGCCGAGGGCACGCGACTTCTTGACCTTGGGTCGCTTCTGGTTCACGTGGAACCTACCTCCATGTAAGTTAGGTGAGGCTTACCTTAGCGAGGAGGACGTAATGTCTCGACCACATGGGATCCCCCTGCCCAGTGCGCACCGAAGTTCAGATCCAAACGAAACAGGATCTGCTTTCGGCGACGATAGGCAAGGTCAGCCGCGTCCCAGGGAAGGCGTTCGGCAGCTCACCGGAGCCGAACGCGTACGAACCCTCGTAGAGTCCAACGCCTCAGTATCCCTCACGCTCCCCGGTGCTCTTGACCAGGGGGAGTTCGGAACAGGGGTGCCGGCCGCGAGGACCGTCACACCGGACGGGGACGTGCTTCTCCTGGTATCAGGGGAATCCGCGGCTGCCAGAGCGGCCGCTCACGCCCAGGACGACGACCTCACCGCCGTGATCGAGATCACGGATGTGGCGCCGGTGTCCGTGCCCCATCGTATCCGAGGCCGCGCCTGGCTCGCCGGGTGGCTCACCCCCGTGCGCGGAGAGGCCGACCGGGCCGCCTGCGCACGGCTGCTGGCGGAGCGCCACCCGGTCGGCGAGCTCCTCGGGATGGCGGAGCCGCTGGGCGCCGTGCACTCCGGGCGGCCCGCGTGGATGCTGCTGCGCCTGGAGGTCGGCGAGATCTCGGTGGACGACCTGTGGGGCGCCGAGCACGTGGACCCGGAGCTGCTGGCCGCGGCCGAGCCCGACCCGATGGTGGCGCACGAGACGGAGCTCCTGCAGCACCTGGCCTCCTCGCACGGCGACCGGATGGCTGACCTGCGCGGGCTGCTCGGCACGCGGGAGACGGCGGACCTCACGGCGGTCCCCCTCGCGCTGGACCGGCTGGGCCTGCGGGTGCGGTTCACGGGACCGGGGCCGGGATCGGCCTTCGACGCGCGCTTCGACTTCCCGGAGCCGGTGACCGACGTCTGCGAGCTGCGCCGGGCGATGCGCACCCTGTTCGCGTAGGCCGTCCGGGGCAGCTAGGGGCAGGTGCCGAGCATCTCCTGCAGGGCCTGCTTCTCGGGCGGGGTCACGGACAGCCCGTACTTCGCCTTGATCCCGGTGTAGCGCCGCGCGTACTCGCACCAGTAGCTCTTCTGGGGCGGCTTCCACTTGTCGGCGGTCTTGCTGCTCTTGTCGTAGTTGGTCTGCTTGTCCACGGCGAGCAGCACGTCCAGGTCGTTGGCGTACTCCAGCCGGCGCTGCGGGGTCCAGGCGTACGCGCCCGCGCGCCAGGCGGCGCCGAGGGCCACGACGTGGTCGGTCTGGATCTGCGAGGCGCGGCGGTAGTAATAGGGGAGCTCCTTGCCCGTGTACGGGTCCTTCAGCACCCCGGAGAGCACGACGCACGGGTTGCGGTCCCCCTCGCGCAGTTCCCCCAGGTCCCTGCGCAGGACGTCGTCCCGGGTGTCGCACCCGTTGCGCCCGCCGACGGCGTCGGTCTCGTCGGACCAGTACTTGCCGAAGTTCTCGCGCTCGTACGTCTCCCAGTTCTTGCCCCACTCCACCTTGAGCCCGCCCAGCCGGGTCCTGGCGGTGGCCGCGTCCGGCGGGAACCCCGCGCTCGTGAGCGGCACCTGCGCGAGCAGTGCCGCGGCGCGGGCGTGGGTGATCTCGCCGTCCCCGTGGTGGCACCCGCTGACCAGCAGGGCGGCCGCGAGGGCGATCAGCGGAGCAGGACGTCCCATGGCTCGGAGCCTAGGCCCCGCCCCCGGACCCGGCACCCCGACACGACGCCCGCTGCGCGGACCCCGGCGGCCCCGGGAGCGGCGCCGCAGGTCAGGACCCGCCGCCCCGCAGCCGCTCCCGGACCTTCTCCACCACGTCCGCGTACCGCGCCTCCGCGCCGTACCGCGTCGGTTCGTAGTACTGCTTCCCGTGCACCTCGTCCGGCGCGTACTGCTGCGCGGCAATGCCGCCCGGCACGTCGTGCGGGTACACGTACCCCACCGCGTGTCCCAGCTTCGCCGCCCCCTTGTAGTGCCCGTCCCGCAGGTGCGCCGGGACGGACCCCGCCAGCCCCGCCCGGACGTCCGCCAGCGCCGCACCGATCGCGGTCGTGGCGGTGTTCGACTTCGGGGCCAGCGCCAGCGCGATCGTCGCGTGGGACAGGGTGAGCGCCGCCTCCGGGAAGCCGATCATCGCCACCGCCTGGGCCGCGGCCACCGCGAGCGGCAGGGCCGTCGGATCCGCCAGCCCGATGTCCTCGCTCGCCGAGATCATCAGCCGCCGCGCGATGAACCGGGGGTCCTCCCCCGCCTCGATCATGCGCGCCAGATAGTGCAGCGCCGCGTCCACGTCCGAGCCCCGGATCGATTTGATCAGCGCGCTCGCCACGTCGTAGTGCTGGTCGCCGTCCCGGTCGTACTTGACCGCGGCCCGGTCGACGGCCTCCTCCACCGTCTGGAGGCTGATCTCCGGCTCGCCCTTGGCGATCGCCGAGCCCGCGCCCGCCTCCAGCGCCGTCAGCGCCCGCCGCGCGTCGCCGCCGGCGATCCGCAGCAGGTGCGCCTCCGCGTCCGGCGGCAGGGTGACCGCCCCGCCCAGACCCCGTTCCTCGGTCAGTGCCCGGTGCATCAGCGCACTGAGGTCCTCGTCCGTCAGCGGCTCCAGCGTCAGCAGGAGCGAGCGCGAGAGCAGCGGGGAGATGATCGAGAAGTACGGGTTCTCGGTGGTCGCGGCGATCAGCGTGACCCATCGGTTCTCCACGGCCGGCAGCAGCGAGTCCTGCTGCGCCTTGCTGAAACGGTGGATCTCGTCGAGGAAGAGGACGGTGTCCTTGCCGTACCCGCCGGCCGCGCGCTTGGCGCCCTCGATGACGGCCCGTACCTCTTTCACACCGGCCGTGATCGCGGAGAGCTCCACGAACCGCTTCTTCGTCGCCTGGCTCACCACGTAGGCCAGCGTGGTCTTCCCGATGCCCGGGGGGCCCCAGAGGATCACCGAGGAGGCCCCGGCCGGGCCCCCCGCCCCGTCCCCGACGAGCCGCCGCAGGGGCGAGCCGGGCTTCAGCAGGTGCTGCTGGCCGACGACCTCGTCCAGGGTGCGCGGGCGCATCCGGACGGCGAGCGGAGAACTGGAGGGGTCCTTCGCCTGGCGGTCTTCGGCGGCGGCGGTGAAGAGGTCTGGTTCCACACCGGAAGCCTATGCGAGGCCACCGACAGGCCCGGCCGTCGCGCCCGCCGGGCTCAGGAGGTCCAGAAGTCCCACCAGCGGGTCAGGATCAGCATGCCGATGATCCCGATGTGCAGGACGGGCAGGACCCAGGTGAACTCGTCGAAGAAGGCGCGCAGCCAGCCGGGGGCCCCCAGCAGGCGGTGGCGGACGTTGTGCGCGGTGACGTACCAGAACATGACGATGGTGGCGACCCAGGCCAGGCAGCACCACAGGCACAGCGAGTTGATGTTGTAGAGCGACTGGTACATCAGCCAGGTGCAGAAGCCGACGCCGAAGACCATCCCGGCGTTCAGCGTCAGCCAGTACCAGCGCGGGAACCGCGCCCCGGCGAGCAGGCTCATGCCGACGCAGACGACGATGCCGTAGGCGACGAGGCCCAGCATCGGGTTCGGGAAGCCGAAGGCCGACGCCTGGTCGCTCTTCATGATGTTGCCGCAGGAGACGATCGGGTTCAGGCTGCAGCCCGGCGTGAAGTTGGGGTCTTCCAGCAGCTTGAACTTGTCGATCGTGATGACCCAGGCGGCGAGCAGTCCCGCGGCTCCCGTGATCACCAGCAGCAGGGCCAGCGCCCGGCCGGCGCCGACGGCCGTCCGCGGCCCGGCGGTATCCGTATCGGTCCCTCGTGTCGTCATCCCGCCCGCTCCACATCTGCAAGGTCAACAAGCACGGGCCATTGTGCCGTACGCCACCGGCTGTCCACCGTTCGACGGACATAAGGAGGTACGCACGGGGGGACCGGTGGACGCGCTTCCGGCACACCATGTGAGGCATGACACGGAACGCGGTGGAAGTGCGGGGGCTTCGCAAGCAGTACGGCGACGTCACCGCGGTGGACGGACTCGATCTGACGATCCGGCAGGGCGAGGTCTTCGGCCTCCTCGGGCCCAACGGCGCCGGCAAGAGCACCACGGTGGAGATCCTGCAGGGGCACCGCGCGCGGGACGGCGGTGAGGTATCGGTCCTCGGCGCCGACCCCGCCCGCGGCGGCCGGGCCTGGCGCTCGCGCGTCGGGATCGTCTGGCAGGACGAGTCGGCGCCCGCCGAACTCACCGTACGGGAGACGGTCGAGCACTTCGCCCGTTACTACCCGGCCCCGCGCGATCCGGCGGAGGTCATCGCCCTCGTCGGCCTGGAGCACAAGCGCGACCAGCGGGTCAAGGCACTCTCCGGCGGTCAGCGCCGCCGCCTCGACGTGGCGCTCGGCGTCATCGGCGACCCGGAGCTGCTGCTCCTGGACGAGCCGACCACCGGGTTCGACCCGGCGGCCCGGCGCCAGTTCTGGGATCTGATCCGGCTGCTCGCCGACGGCGGCACGACCATCGTCCTGACCACGCACTACCTGGAGGAGGCCGAGGCGCTCGCCGACCGCCTCGCGGTGATCGCCCGCGGCAAGGTGGTGGCCGAGGGGGAGCCGGCCGGGCTCCGCACCCGCTTCGGTTCCGGCGCCACCGTCGAGTGGACCGACCCCGACGGCACCCCGCGCAGTACCGCCACCGAGACCCCCACCCGCGTCGTCGCGGAGCTGATGGCCCGCTTCGACGGCGAGATCCCCGGTCTGAAGATCGGCCGCCCCACCCTGGAGGACGTGTACCTGCGCCTCACCGGCCAGCTCGACCGGCCCGCACAACCGCCCCTGCCCGCCCAGCCCGGCGTATCCGCCGCCGCACAGCCGGAGGAAGCCCGATGAGCACCGACGTCGCCAAGGCCGCCGCCGCCCTGCCCGGCACCTGGTCACTGGGCCTGAGCCGCGGGGCCCTGGAGCTCAGGCAGTTCTCCCGCCAGCGGGACGCGGTGATCTTCACCTTCGCCTTCCCCATCGTCTTCCTCACCCTCTTCGCCTCCATCTTCAGCGGCACCGTCGAGGGCACCGGGGTCACCGCCTCCCAGCTCTACGCGGCGGGGATGGTCGCCGCCGGGATCATGTCCACGAGCTTCCAGTCGCTCGGGATCTCCATCGCCGTCGAACGGGACGAGAAGGTGCTGCGCCGCCTGCGCGGCACCCCGATGCCCCCGGCCGCGTACTTCCTCGGCAAGGTCTGGATGGTGCTCGTCACCGGGCTCGCCGAGACCGCGATCCTGCTGCTCGTCGGCGCCACCCTGTTCGGCCTCGACCTCCCGTCCACCGCCGGCAAGTGGCTCACCTTCGCCTGGATCTTCGTCCTCGGCCTGGCCGGCTGCGCCCTGCTCGGCATCGCGATCAGCAGTCTGCCCAAGTCCGGCAAGAGCGCGAGCTCGGTGGTCGTCCTGCCCTTCCTGGTCCTCCAGTTCATCTCCGGGGTCTACATCCCGGTCAACCAGATCCCCGACTGGCTGCTGAACATCGGCGCGCTGTTCCCGCTCAAGTGGATGTGCCAGGGTCTGCGCGGGGTGTTCCTGCCCCAGTCGGCGGCCGTACTCGAGCAGAGCGGCGGCTGGGAGTACGGAAAGGTCGCCCTGGTCCTGGGCGCCTGGGTCATCGGAGGGCTGGTGCTGTGCCTGCTGACCTTCAAGTGGAAGAGCCGCCGCGACGGCTGAGGGGCTTCGCCCGGGCGGCCGGAGCGCGCGAGTCCCACGTCTGGGACCGCGCGTTCGGGCCGTGGGACCTCTACTTCGCGGTCGTCTGGCTCGCGACCGCGGCCTTCGTCCTCGGCGCGGACTTCCCCGCGCTGTCGTACCGGGTCCTCGCCGTCGGCCTGCTCGCCCTCCTGGTCCCCTGGTACCCCTGGGCCGGGCGCCCGCTGCTCCTGCTGGCGCCCGGCGCCCGACCCGGGCGCTCCGCCCGCTACCTGGGCGTGGCGCTGGCCCTCTTCCTGCCGGCCGCCTCCCTCGCCGGCGAGACCCGGCTCATCACCTTCGCCCTCGCCCCGCAGTGCTTCATGCTGCTGCCGCTGCGGCGCGCGATCGGCGCGGTGGCGCTGGTGTCCCTGCTGCCGGTGGCCGGCTGGGCGCTGCTGTGGCGGCCGGACGCGAGCGCCGTCTTCGTCAGCGCGATCGGCGCGATCGTCACCTGCGCCTTCTCCGGCTTCTTCGGTGCCTGGATCATCCGGATCATCGAGCAGAGCCAGGACCGGGCCTCGCTCATCGCGGAACTCGACGCCAGCCGGGAGGAGGTGGCCCGGCTGTCCGCCGAACGCGGCGCCCACGCGGAAAGGGAACGCATGTCCCGCGAGATCCACGACACCCTCGCCCAGGGCTTCACGAGCCTGCTGATGCTCGTCCAGGCCGTGCAGTCGGAGCTGGACACCGACCCCGGGCAGGCCCACCGCCATCTGGAGCTGATGGCGGTCACCGCCCGGCAGAACCTGGCCGAGGCCCGCGCCCTGGTCGCGGGCGGCGCCCCCGCCGACCTCGACGGCGGTTCGCTGCCCGACGCGGTACGCCGTCTCGCGGCCCGGCAGGACCCGCCGGCGGCCGTCACGGTCACCGGGGAGGTCCGCCCGCTGGCGGCGGTGCTCGAGGTGGTGGCCCTGCGGTCCTGCCAGGAGTCCCTGGCGAACGCGGCCAGGCACGCGGGGCCCCGGGCCCGCTGCACGCTGTCCCTGTCCTACGGTGGCTCCGAACTGACCGTCACGGTCCGGGACACCGGGCGGGGCTTCGACCCGGCGGCCCCCTCGCCGGGCTACGGCCTGCGGGGCCTGCGCGCCCGGGCGGCGGAGGTCGGCGGCACCGCGGCGATCGGCAGCGCCGCCGGGGCCGGCACCACCGTCACCGTCACCCTCCCGATCCGCTGAGGAGCCGTACGACATGATCCGCATCCTGCTGGCCGACGACCACCCGGTGGTTCGGGAGGGCCTGCGCGGCATGCTCAGCGCCGAGCCGGACCTGGAGGTCGTCGCCGAGGCCGCGAACGGCCCGCAGGCGGAGGCACTGGCGGCCCGGCTGGTCCCGGACCTGGACCTGATCCTGATGGACCTGCGGATGCCGGGCGGGGACGGGGTCGACTCGATCGCCCGCATCACGGCGGCCCGGCTGCCGGTGCGGGTGGTGGTGCTGACGACGTACGAGGAGGACCGGGACATCCTGCGCGCGGTGGAGGCGGGTGCGGCGGGCTACCTGCTCAAGGACATGGCGCGGGCGGAGCTGGCGGACGCGGTGCGGGCGGCCGTGCGCGGCGAGACGGTCCTGGCCCCGACGGTGGCGGGGCGCCTGCTGGACCGGCTGCGCACCCGCCCGGAGCAGCCGCGGCTCTCCGACCGGGAGGTGGCGGTGCTCCGGCTGGTCGCGGAGGGCGCGACGAACGCGGAGATCGGCCGCCGCCTGTTCGTGGCGGAGTCCACGGTCAAGACCCACCTGCTGCGGGTCTTCGCGAAGCTGAAGGTCACGGACCGCACGGCGGCGGTGACCACGGCCATGCGGCACGGCCTGCTGTGAACGGCGGCCGCCGCGCGGGTCCGGGCAGCGCCCGGAAAGCCCCGCGCGGCGACCGCCGCCGTCAGGCCAGCTTCGCCCGGACCGTGTCCACCACATCGGCCAGGGCCACCGGAACCTGCTCCCCGGACTCCATGTCCTTCAGCTGGACCACGCCCTCTTCGAGGTCCCGGTCCCCCGCGACCAGCGCGAACCGCGCCCCGCTGCGGTTGGCGTCCTTCATCGCGCCCTTGAGGCCCTTGCCCCCGTAGGAGATGTCCGCGGCCACACCGGCCCGCCGCAGCTCGGTCACCAGACCGAACAGCACCGGCTTCGCCCCGCCCAGCGCCACCGCGAAGACGGAGGTCGCGGCCGGGATGTCCAGCGCGACGCCCTCGGCTTCGAGCGCCAGCACCGTACGGTCCACACCCAGCGCCCAGCCCACCGAAGGCAGCGCCGGCCCGCCGATCATCTCGGAGAGGCCGTCGTAGCGGCCGCCGCCGCCGACCGCAGACTGGGAGCCCAGACCGTCGTGCACGAACTCGAAGGTGGTGCGCGTGTAGTAGTCCAGACCGCGCACCAGCTTCTCGTCGTCCTCGAACACGACCCCGGCCGCCGTCACCAGCGCCCGCACCTCCTCGTGGTACGCCTTGCAGGCGTCGCAGAGGTAGTCCCGCAGCATCGGCGCGCCGACCAGCTGCTTCTGGACGGACTCCCGCTTGTCGTCGAGGACGCGCAGCGGGTTGATCTCGGCCCGGCGGACGGTGTCCTCGTCCAGGTCCAGCCCGCGCAGGAAGGCCTGGAGGGCCTCCCGGTACACCGGACGGCACTCCTTGTCGCCCAGCGAGTTGAGCAGGATCCGGAAGTTGCGCAGGCCCAGCGAGCGGTACGCCTGGTCGGCCAGGATGATCAGCTCGGCGTCCAGCGCCGGGTCCTCGGCGCCGATCGCCTCGGCGCCGACCTGGGAGAAGTGGCGGTAGCGGCCGGCCTGGGCCCGCTCGTAGCGGTAGTACGAGCCGGAGTACCAGAGCTTGACGGGCAGGCCGCCGAGCTTGTGCAGGTTTCCCTGGAGCGCCGCTCGGAGCACGGAGGCGGTGCCCTCGGGGCGGAGGGCCAGCTGGTCGCCGCCCTTCGTCGTGAGGGTGTACATCTCCTTGCTGACGATGTCGGTGGACTCGCCGACACCGCGGGAGAACAGCTCGACGTTCTCGAAGCCGGGGGTCTCCACGTACCCGTAGCCGGAGTTCTTCAGGGGCGCGGAGATCGCCTCGCGCACCGCCAGGAAGGTGGCGGAGCGGGGCGGCAGCAGGTCGTACGTGCCCTTGGGGGCCTGAAAAGTACTCACGAAACTCTCGTCACATTCCTCGTCGTGGAGACGTGAAACCGTCTCCCAGGCCGGCGGCCACCTGCCGCAGGTAAGGGTTGGTGGCGCGCTCACGGCCAATGGTCGTGTGCTCGTTGTGTCCGGGCAGCACCACGGTCGAGTCGTCGAGCGGCAGGCACACGCGGGCCAGCGACTCGAGCATGTCGGCGTGGCTGCCGCCGGGGAAGTCGGTACGCCCGATGGAGCCGGCGAAGAGCAGGTCGCCCGAGAACAGCAGCGGCGGGACGTCCCCCGCCCCGGGCATCCCGAAGGTCACCGACCCCCTGGTATGGCCGGGGGCGTGCGACACGGTGAGCTCCATGCCCGCGAGGGCGAGCTTCGCCCCGTCGGTCAGTTCCTTCACGTCGGACGGCTCCCCCACCGTGAGCTCACCCATGAGCTGCGCGCCCAGCGAGCGGCCGAGGGCCTTCTCCGGGTCGCTCATCATGAAGCGGTCCTCGGGGTGGATCCAGGCCGGTACGTCGTGTGCTCCGCACACCGGGACCACCGAGGCCACATGATCGATGTGGCCGTGGGTGAGCACGACCGCGACGGGCTTGAGCCGGTGCTTCTTCAGCGTCTCCTCGACACCCTGGGTGGCCTGGTGGCCCGGGTCGATGATGACGCACTCCTCACCGGCGGCGGGGGCGACCACGTAGCAATTGGTCCCCCAGGCCCCGGCGGGGAATCCGGCAATCAGCACGTTCGTCCTCAATCGTCGTCCGGCGGGAGGCTGCAGATCGGAATGCTGCTGCTCAGAGCCTACCGGCGCCGCTCATTACACAGCGAACCCATATACGGTACGGCCTAGCCCAGCCCGGACAGTGGTATCAGACACGCACAAGGAGACGACCCGGTGGTCACGAGCGATCAGCGGCGGCGCCAGCTCGCCAGGGAGAAGTACGAACGCCAGCAGAAGCGGCGTGCCGAGGCACGGCAGAAGACGCGCAGGCGGCTCGCCGTGATCGGCGCGGCGGTGGCCGTGGTCGTCGCGACGCTGGTCGGCCTGGTGGTCGGCGGCGTCTTCGACAAGGACAAGAAGGACGAGGCGGCCGACCCGGCCGCCAACCCCTCGGCCTCGCCCACCCCGCAGCAGTCCCCCTCCCCGGCGATGGCGATCGACGCCAAGGCGAAGTACACCTTCGACCTGAAGACCAGCGCGGGCGACGTCAAGTTCGAGATGGACGCGGCGAAGACCCCGCAGACGGTCAACTCGTTCAAGTCGCTCGCCGACAAGAAGTTCTTCGACAACACCAAGTGCCACCGTCTGACGACGAGCGGCATCTTCGTCCTGCAGTGCGGTGACCCGCAGGGCACCGGCAGTGGCGGCCCCGGCTACACCATCGCCGACGAGAACCTCGACGCCCTCGGCAAGGCCAACGAGCAGGGTCAGGTCGTCTACCCGGCGGGCACGGTGGCGATGGCCAACACCGGCCAGCCCGGTTCCGGCGGCAGCCAGTTCTTCCTGGTCTACAAGGACAGCCCGCTGGCTCCCACGTACACCCCCTTCGGCAAGATCGACGCGGCCGGCCTGAAGGTGCTGGAAGAGGTGGCCAAGGCCGGTACGGCCGACGGCGGCCAGGACGGGGCCCCCAAGACCCCCGTGACCATCGAGAAGGGCACCGTCACCCAGAACTGACCCGGACCAGGCGGCCCGAGCCCGGACCGTGGCCGTGCTGGCCGCGCCCGCACGCCGATATTCCGTCGTGCTGGATGCGGACAGCCGGCCCGGCGGTCGCCTATGTTGGCGTTGTGCAGGGCGGGCGCGGCCCGCCCCAGGAAACTGTGGACGATGCCCAGGGGGTGAACCCCTCGCAGGGCATCAGGTGGAGGAGGCGCTGTGAGCAGCGACCCGTGGGGCCGAGTCGACGAGACCGGCACCGTGTACGTGCGAACTGCCGATGGCGAGAAGGTCGTCGGCTCGTGGCAGGCCGGTACGCCGGAGGAGGCCCTGGCCTACTTCGAGCGCAAGTACGAGGGCCTGGTGGTCGAGATCGGCCTCCTCGAACGACGGGTGCGGACGACCGATCTGCCCGCCAAGGACGCCCAGACGGCCATCGAGCACCTGCGCACGCAGGTGGACGAGCACCACGCCGTCGGCGACCTCGACGCCCTGCGCGTCCGGCTGGACAAGCTGGTGTCGACCGTGGACTCGCGGCGCGAGGAGCGCAAGGTCCAGAAGGCGAAGCAGACGGACGAGGCCCGTACGGCCAAGGACGCGCTGGTCGCCGAGGCCGAGCAACTGGCGCAGAGCGACCAGTGGCGCAGCGCCGGTGAGCGGCTGCGGGCCCTGGTGGACATCTGGAAGGGTCTCCCGCGCCTCGACCGCAAGTCGGACGACGAGCTGTGGCACCGCTTCTCGCACGCCCGTTCCGCCTTCTCCAAGCGCCGCAAGGCCCACTTCGCCTCGCTCGACGCGCAGCGCGAGGACGCCCGCAAGGTCAAGGAGAAGCTGGTCGCGGAGGCCGAGGCGCTGTCGAAGTCGGCCGACTGGGGTCCGACGGCGGCCCGCTACCGCGAGCTGATGGAGAGCTGGAAGGCCGCCGGCCGCGCCCAGCGCGAGTCCGAGGACGATCTGTGGAACCGTTTCCGCGGCGCCCAGGACGTCTTCTTCGCGGCCCGCAGCGACGTATTCGCGGAGCGCGACGCCGAGCAGGTGGAGAACCTGAAGCTGAAGGAGGAGCTGGCCGATGAGGCCGAGAAGCTCGTCCCGATCACGGACCTGAAGGCGGCCCGTGCCGCGTTCCGCTCCCTGAACGAGCGCTGGGAGGCCATCGGCCACGTACCGCGGGACGCGCGTCCCAAGGTCGAGGGCCGGATGCACTCCGTCGAGCGGGCCATCCAGGAGGCCGAGGAAGGCGAGTGGCGCCGTACGAACCCGGAGGCGCGGGCCCGTGCGGCCGGTCTGACGGGTCAGCTGCAGGCGGCGGTCGACAAGCTGCGCACGCAGATCGACGCCGCGCGCGCGACGGGCAACAACTCCAGGGCCGACAAGCTGGCCCGGGAGCTGGAGGGCCGCCAGGCCCTGCTCGACCAGGCGCTGAAGGGCCTGGAGGAGTTCGGCGGCTGATCGGCCGCCGCCCCCGCACGCGGGAGGGCCCCGGTACGGATCTTCCGTACCGGGGCCCTCCCGCGTGTGCGCGGCCCCTACGGGCCCCCGTGCGGGCCGGCTAGGGCCTGCGGGCCGAGGTCACGCGGTAGACGTCGTAGACGCCCTCGACGCCCCGTACGGCCTTCAGGACGTGTCCCAGGTGCTTCGGGTCGCCCATCTCGAAGGTGAACCGGGAGGTGGCCACCCGGTCGCGGGAGGTCTGCACGGCCGCCGAGAGGATGTTCACGTGCTGGTCCGACAGGACCCGGGTGACGTCCGACAGCAGCCGGGACCGGTCCAGCGCCTCGACCTGGATGGCGACCAGGAAGACGGAGGACTGGGTGGGCGCCCACTCGACCTCCAGCATCCGCTCGGGCTGCTGGGAGAGCGAGTCGACGTTGACGCAGTCCGCGCGGTGCACCGAGACGCCGCTGCCGCGCGTGACGAACCCGATGATGGGGTCGCCCGGCACGGGGGTGCAGCAGCGGGCCAGCTTGACCCACACGTCGTCGACGCCCTTGACGACCACGCCGGGGTCGGCGTTGCCGCGCCGCTTGCTGCGGCCGCGGGCCGGCGGAATGCTGTCCTCGATGTCCTCGTTGGCCGCGTCCTCGCCGCCGAGGGCCTGGACCAGCTTCTGCACGACGTTCTGCGCGGTGACGTGGCCTTCGCCGATCGCCGCGTAGAGCGAGGAGATGTCGGGGTAGCGCATCTCGTGCGCGAGGGTGACGAGGGAGTCCCCGGTCAGGATCCGCTGGATCGGCAGGTTCTGCTTGCGCATGGCCCGCGCGATGGCGTCCTTGCCGTGCTCGATCGCCTCGTCCCGGCGTTCCTTGGAGAACCAGGCTCGGATCTTGTTGCGGGCCCTGGGGGACTTGACGAAGCCCAGCCAGTCGCGGGACGGGCCGGCGCCCTCGGCCTTGGAGGTGAAGACCTCGACCAGGTCCCCGTTGTCGAGGGTCGATTCGAGCGGTACGAGCCGCCCGTTGACCCGCGCTCCTATGGTCCGGTGGCCGACCTCGGTGTGGACGGCGTACGCGAAGTCCACGGGGGTGGCTCCGGCCGGCAGCGCTATGACGTCGCCCTTGGGCGTGAAGACGAAGACCTCGTTGCGCGAGAGGTCGAAGCGCAGCGAGTCGAGGAACTCGCTCGGGTCCTCGGTCTCCTTCTGCCAGTCCAGCAGCTGGCGCAGCCAGGCCATGTCGTTGACCGTGTCGTGGCCCGCGCTGCCCTTGGCGGCCTGCGGGACGTCGGTGCGGACCTTGGAGGTGCCGGCGACGGTCTGCTGCTTGTACTTCCAGTGCGCGGCGATGCCGTACTCGGCGCGGCGGTGCATGTCGAAGGTGCGGATCTGGAGCTCGACCGGCTTGCCGCTGGGTCCGATGACCGTCGTGTGGAGCGACTGGTACATGTTGAACTTCGGCATCGCGATGTAGTCCTTGAACCGGCCGGGGACCGGGTTCCATCGCGCGTGCACCGTGCCGAGGGCGGCGTAGCAGTCCCGCACCGTGTCCACCAGGACGCGGATGCCGACCAGGTCGTAGATCTCGGCGAAGTCGCGGCCCCGCACGATCATCTTCTGGTAGACGCTGTAGTAGTGCTTGGGCCTGCCGGTGACGGTGGCCTTGATGCGGGCGGCCCGGAGGTCGGCCTGCACCTCGTCGGTGACGACGGTGAGGTACTCGTCGCGCTTGGGGGCCCGTTCGGCCACCAGCCGCACGATCTCGTCGTACATCTTGGGGTAGAGGATCGCGAAGGCGAGGTCCTCCAGCTCCCACTTGATGGTGTTCATGCCCAGCCGGTGTGCCAGCGGGGCGTAGATCTCGAGGGTCTCGCGGGCCTTCTTCTCCTGCTTCTCCCGCTTGAGGTAGCGCATGGTGCGCATGTTGTGCAGGCGGTCGGCCAGCTTGATGACCAGGACCCGGGGGTCCTTGGCCATGGCCACGACCATCTTGCGGACGGTCTCGGCCTGGGCCGCCTCGCCGAACTTGACCCGGTCGAGCTTGGTGACGCCATCGACGAGCAGGGTCACCGCGTCGCCGAAGTCGCGCCGCAGGTCCTCCAGCCCGTACTCGGTGTCCTCGACGGTGTCGTGCAGCAGACCGGCCATCAGGGTGGCGGGGTCCATGCCCAGCTCGGCGAGGATCGTCGTCACCGCGAGCGGGTGGGTGATGTACGGGTCACCGCTCTTGCGCTTCTGACCGCGGTGCCAGCGCTCGGCCACCTGGTACGCCTGCTCGAGCTGGCGCAGCGTCTCCGTGGAGATCTTCGGGTCGTTGCTGCGGACTATGCGGAGCAGCGGTTCCAGGACCGGGTTGTACGGGTTGGAACGCTGGACGCCGAGCCGGGCCAGTCGCGCGCGCACCCGGTTGGACGACCCGGCCGATTTCGCGGACGCGGGCTTGGCCGGCGGCGCGGGGGCCGGGGCAGGCGGGGGCGTGGCGGGGGCCGCCGCGACCGCCTCGGGCTGCGGATCGGGCTGCGCGGCGGGGATTGGCTGGACCTCGTCTGGCAAGAGCGCTCCTCACGGGGGTCCCCCCGGACGGTGTCTGGGGGAGGATCCGGTGCCCGTGTTCCGGTCCGGACAACCCATCGTAGCGAGGGTTGCGCCACCCCGTTCCCCGAGCCCGCGCCCCGGCCGGCTCCATGACCGGGGCTCCGCCCCGGACCCGGTCTCCTCAGCCCCGCGCAGCGGTCGCACACGCCGAAGCGGGCGTGCCCGGGAGATCCCGTGCACGCCCGCTTCGCGGACAGTGTGGTCAGACCACGATCAGCGCGTCCAGCGGAGCCCCCGCCAGGGGGCCGGCCAGGCGCTCGCGGCCCGGCAGGAACGACAGTTCCATCAGGACCGCGACACCCGCGACCTCCGCACCCGCCCGCCGGATCAGCTCCAGCGAGGCCCCCGCGGTACCGCCGGTGGCCAGCACGTCGTCGATGACCATGACCCGGTCCCCGGCGTCCAGCGCCTCCGCGTGGATCTCGATCTGCGCCGAGCCGTACTCCAGGTCGTAGGACTGCAGGAGCGTCGCCCCGGGCAGCTTTCCGGCCTTGCGGACCGGCACGAAGCCGATGCCCGCCTGCACGGCCACCGGAGCCGCCAGGATGAACCCCCGCGCCTCCAGCCCGACGATCTTCGTCGCTCCGTACCGCCCGGCCAGTTCCACCAGCGCGTCCGTCAGGGCGCCGAACGCCTTCGGGTCGGCCAGCAGCGGGGTGATGTCCTTGAACATCACTCCCGGCTTCGGGTAGTCCGCCACGTCCGTGATCCGGCTGAGCAGCAGCTCCCGTACGTCGGCGGACAGCTCCGTGGTCACCGGCGGCGACCCGAGCGGCCCTGCGCCACGACCTGCGGCGCGTCCTCGCCCTCGAAGCCGTCCTCGGGCGATTCGCCCTTGGCCGCCGCGGACGCCCGCTTCGCGAGCACCCGCTTCTTCAGCGCCTTCATGGCCGGCTCGCGCTCCTTCAGGTCCACGACCAGCGGGGTCGCGATGAAGATCGACGAGTAGGCACCGGCCGCGAGGCCGACGAACAGCGACAGCGAGATGTCGTTCAGCATGCCGGCGCCCAGGAAGCCGCCGCCGATGAAGAGCAGCGCCCCGACCGGGAGCAGGGCGACGACGGTGGTGTTGATCGAGCGGACCAGGGTGCCGTTGATGCTGCGGTTGGCGACCTCGCTGAACGTCCACCGGGTCTGCTTGGTGATGTCCTTCGAGCCCTCCTTGAGACCGTCGAAGACGACGACGGTGTCGTAGAGGGAGTAACCGAGGATCGTCAGCAGGCCGATGACCGTACCCGGGGTGACCTCGAAGCCGACCAGCGCGTACACGCCGACCGTGATCGTGAGGTCGTGGATCAGCGCGATCAGTGCCGCGATCGCCATCCGCCACTCGAAGGCGATGGCCAGGTAGATCACCACGAGGACCATGAAGACGCCGAGGCCGGTCCAGGCCTTGTTGGCGATCTGCTCGCCCCAGCTGGGGCCGACCAGGTCGGCGTTGATCTGGCCCGCGTCGACCTTGAGGTCGGTGGCGAGCTTGGCCTTCACGCCGGCGGCCGCGTCGGTGTCCAGACCCGAGATCTGGATGCGCAGGCCACCGGTGCCGAGCTTCTGGACGATCGCGTCGTGGCCGGAGGCCTTCTCCGCGTCCTCACGGGCCTGGGTCTCCGAGACGGAGGTCTTCGGGGTGGTGAAGACGGCACCGCCCTTGAACTCGATGCCCATGTTGAGGCCAGAGACGGCCAGGGCCACGATCGCCGTGATGGTGATCAGGATGGAAACGCCGTACCAGACGAAGCGCTTGCCGACGAAGTCGTAGCCGACCTCACCTCGGTACAGCTTGGCGCCGAGATCTCCGAGCTTCGACATCCCTCACGCCTCCTTTGCGTCGACGGGGGCGGAGACGGTCGCGGTGGCCGCGCCGGAGCCGGTACGACGCGAGCGTCGCAGCGGCGGCTTCGCGCCCAGTCGCTTCGGGTCCAGCCCGGACCACGGGTGACCGCTGGAGAAGAAGGCCGTACGGGCCAGCAGCGTCATGACGGGCTTGGTGAAGAGGAACACCACGACCACGTCGAGCAGGGTCGTCAGACCCAGGGTGAAGGCGAAGCCCTGCACCTTGCCGACGGTGACGATGAACAGCACCGCGGCCGCCAGGAACGACACGAAGTCGGAGACCAGGATGGTGCGCCGGGCACGCGGCCAGGCGCGCTCGACGGCCGGACGCAGGGTGCGGCCGTCGCGGATCTCGTCCCGGATGCGTTCGAAGTACACGATGAAGGAGTCGGCGGTGATGCCGATCGCGACGATCGCACCGCAGACGGCGGGCAGGTTCAGCGCGAAGCCGATGCCCTTCCCGAGCAGCGCCATGATCGTGTAGGTCAGGATGCCGGAGACGATGAGGCTGATGATGGCGACGAACGCCAGGCCCCGGTAGTAGGCCAGCAGGTAGATCACCACGAGCGCGAGGCCGATGGCACCGGCGATGAGGCCGGCCTTCAGCTGCTCGCCACCGAGCGCGGCGGTGACGGTGGTGACGCTGTCCTCCTGGAAGGACAGCGGCAGGGCGCCGTACGAGAGCATGTTGCCCAGGTCCATCGCGGACTGCTGGGTGAAGCCGCCGGAGATCTCGGCGTTGCCACCGGTCAGCGCCTGGCTGACGGACGGGTCGGAGATGACCTCGCCGTCGAGGACGATCGCGAACTGGTTCTGCGGGGACTGCTTGGCCGCCAGCTCACCGGTGATCTTGGCGAACTTGTCGGCGCCCTTGTCGGTGAACTGCATGGTGACGATCCAGGCACCGCGCTGCGGGTCGATCTGACCCTTGGCGTCCTTCACGTCCTGGCCGTTGACCTGGGCCGGGCCGAGCACCCACTTGCCCCAGGCGGTACCGCGCTTGCCACAGGCGAGCGTCGGGTCCTCGGGCTTGACGTTCTTGCTCACGGCGGCGCGCTGGGCCTCGTTGCTGCAGTCCAGCGCGGCGAACTTCGCCTGCAGGTCGGCGGCGGCGGCCTGGTCGGCGCTGGGCGCCGAGGGCGTCGTGGACGGGGTGGCCTTGTCGTCTGCCTTCTTCGACTCGCTCGCCGACGGCGAGGGAGAGGGGGCGTTCGGGGCCTTGAGGGCCTCACTGAGCGCACGGCCCTGGGAAGTGGCGCTGGACGACGGAGTGGGCGCACTCGCGGACGGAGAACCGGAACCGCTCGTGGACGGGCTCGGGGAGCCGCTCGCGTTGGCCTCGGGGGCGACCGGGGCACCGTCCGCCGTGGCGAGCACCGGGCGGAAGTAGAGCTGGGCGGTGGTACCGACCTGCTCGCGCGCCTGCTGCTCGTTCGTCCCCTTGGGGATGTTCACGATGATGTGGTCTTTGCCCTGCGTCTGGACCTCGGCCTCCGAGACGCCGAGACCGTTGACGCGGCGTTCGATGATGCCGACCGCCGTGTTCATATTGGTCTCGTTGATCGCGTCCGGCTTGCCGGGCTCGCTCTTGGCCTTGAGCGTGATGCTCGTACCGCCGGCGAGGTCGATGCCGAGTCGCGGCGTCGTCTGACCCGTGAGGAACATCCCCGCGGTGAGCGCCACCATCGCGATCAGGATGAGGGCCAGGGCGCGCCCCGGCCTCCCCTGAGCCCCCGTGGGCCTCCGGCCCTTCTTCGGTGCTGCCACCTTGTCGTTTCTCCCTGTCCAACCGTCCCGCGCCGGGTCAGCGCGCGGACGGCCACGAAATGTGTGTGGGGACCCCTGCCCCCCGCAGAAGGGTCGCTGGCGGGAACCGCCGGAGCCGCCGATCAGGCGCCCTGCGCGGTCCCCCGCCCGGCGCTACTTCGCGCCGGCCTCGCCGTCGGCCTTGCCGTCCTTAGGCTCCTCGCCCTTGGGCTCGTCGGCCTTGGGCTCGTCCTTCTTGCCCAGGTCGAGCTTGGGGGTCTCGTCCTCTGTCAGGGAGGACGCGTCGTCCGGGACGACCGGCGTGTCGATCGTCAGATCATCGGTGATGCCGTGGACGATGCGGTTGTACTCCTCGTCCTCCAGGACGGCGCCGATGGCGTTCTTCGCGTACATCGCGTGAACGCCGGGAGCCACCTCGAGGGTGACCGTGTCGTCACCGATCTCCTTCACCGTGGCGTACATGCCGCCGATGGTGCGGACTCCGGTACCGGGCGTCAGCTGGTCGCGCATCTGCACGGCCTGCTGCTGCTTCTTCTTCTGGCTGCGGGTCAGCAGGAAGAACGCCCCGATGATCAGCACGAACGGGAGGAGGGAGATCGGATTCAAGGGACTCAGGTCCTTCGCATCGGCCGCACGAGCGCACGGCCTTTTTACGGGGGGTGGGTACGCCGACCGTAAGGGTCGGCATCGGCGGAGTCTAGGCGAGTCCGCACCGATGGAACAACGCCCAGCATGTCATCGCAGTTCCGGGCGAGGCGAACCTCCGCGCCGTCAGGTCCCGAAGAGGCCCTGTTGTCCGCTTGATCCGTTCCCGCCGTGCTGCGGGGGAACAAGTCCCAGGTGAGCCCATGCGGCCGGGGTCGCGACCCGCCCCCGCGGGGTCCTGGCCAGAAGTCCCTCCCTCACGAGGAACGGCTCGGCCACCTCCTCCACGGTCTCCCGCTCCTCGCCCACGGCGACGGCGAGCGTCGACAGGCCCACGGGTCCCCCGCCGAAGAGCTTCAGCAGCGCCTCCAGGACGGCCCGGTCCAGCCGGTCGAGCCCGCGCCCGTCGACCTCGTACACCTGCAGGGCGGTCCCGGCGACCGCGCGGTTGATCACTCCGTCGGCCCGCACCTGGGCGTAGTCCCGGACGCGGCGCAGCAGCCGGTTGGCGATGCGGGGCGTGCCGCGCGAGCGTCCGGCGATCTCGGCGGCGCCGGCGGTGTCGATCTCCACGTCGAGGAGGCGGGCGGAGCGGTGGATGACTCGTTCCAGCTCCTCGGGGGCGTAGAACTCCATGTGCCCGGTGAAACCGAAGCGGTCGCGCAGCGGCGGCGGGAGCAGACCGGCCCGGGTCGTTGCCCCCACCAGGGTGAACGGGGGCAGCTCCAGGGGGATCGCGGTCGCGCCGGGCCCCTTGCCGACGATCACGTCGACGCGGAAGTCCTCCATCGCCATGTAGAGCATCTCCTCGGCGGGCCGGGACATGCGGTGGATCTCGTCGAGGAAGAGGACCTCCCCCTCCTGGAGGGAGGAGAGGATGGCGGCCAGGTCGCCGGCGTGCTGGATGGCGGGGCCGGAGGTGATCCGGATGGGCGCGCCCATCTCCGCCGCGATGATCATGGACAGGGTGGTCTTGCCCAGCCCCGGGGCGCCCGAGAGCAGGACGTGATCGGCGGTGGCGCCGCGCTGGCGGGCCGCCTTCAGGACGAGGTCCAGCTGCTGGCGGACCTTCTCCTGCCCGACGAACTCGCCGAGGTCCTTGGGCCGCAGGGCCGCCTCGACGGCGGTGTCCTCACCGTCGGCCGCGGCCGCCACGATCCGGTCGTCGCTCTCGTCATCCCAGTTCACGGTGTCAGTCTGCCTTCTCGGTCGTGCGGTGGTGTGCGTGCGGGGCGTCTACTGGGGCTCCGCCCCGGGCCCCGCGCCTCAATCGCCGGCGGGGCTGGAATCGCCCTGCGGGCAATCCAGCGCGCCTCGGCGCACAGTCGCGCTGCGCGCACGTGCAGGCCTACGCCGGCCAGAATCAAGCCCCGCCGGCGATTGAGGCGATCGTTTCAGCCCCTCCGGCGTTTGAGGAACGGGGTCCGGGGTGGAGCCCCGGCGGCGGCGCCGCACCGGCGTCAGCGGGCCCGGTTCAGGGACTGCAGGGCCGCGCGCAGGAGCTGCGGGACCGGCGCCGAACCGCCGGCGGCGATCGCGGCCTCCGCCTGCGGGGTCACGGCCGAGACCGCGTCCTCCGCGTCCCGGGCCGCGTACCCCAGCCCGATCAGCGCGGCGGACAGCTGCTCCGTCCACGGCGCGGGCCCGGACGCCGCGGCCCGCTGCGCGCCGACCATCCCGCTCGACCCCAGCGGCGCGCCCAGCTTGTCCTTCAGGTCCAGCAGGAGCTTCTGCGCGCCCTTCTTCCCGATGCCGGAGACGGCCATCAGCGCCTTCTCGTCCCCCACCGAGACGGCGATGCGCAGCGCGTCCGGGCTGTGCACCGCCAGCATCGCCTGCGCGAGCTTGGGCCCGACCCCGCTCGCGGTCTGCAGCAGCTCGAAGACCTGCCGCTCGTCGTCCTCGGCGAAGCCGTACAGCGTCAGCGAGTCCTCCCGTACGACCAGGGACGTCGCCAGCCGGGCCGGCTCACCGGTCCGCAGGCCGGCGAGGGTGTTCGGCGTGCAGTGCACGGCCATGCCCACTCCCCCGACCTCGATCACGGCCAGGGTGGGGGCGAGCGCGGCGACCGGGCCGCTGACGAAGGCGATCATGTGGTGCGGCCTTTCATGGCGGAGGCGTGCTGGGCGACCGCCTGCTGGAGGCGGTTCTGCGCGGGGGCGCGCCAGATGTGGCAGATGGCGAGGGCCAGGGCGTCCGCCGCGTCGGCGGGCTTGGGCGGCGCCGACAGCCGCAGCAGCCGGGTCACCATGGCCCCGACCTGCGCCTTGTCCGCGCGGCCGCTGCCGGTGACGGCGGCCTTGACCTCGCTGGGGGTGTGCAGGGCGACCGGTATCCCGCGGCGCGCCGCGCACAGCATGGCAACGGCACTCGCCTGGGCGGTGCCCATCACCGTGCTGACGTTGTGCTGGCTGAACACCCGCTCCACCGCGACGACTTCGGGCCGGTGCTCGTCGAGCCACTCCTCGATGCCCTGCTCGATCGCGACGAGCCGCAGGCCCAACTCGGCGTCCGCGGGCGTCCGTACGACCCCCACGCCCAGCATCGTCAGGGGGCGGCCGGCCACCCCCTCGACGACCCCGACACCGCATCGGGTCAGCCCCGGGTCAACGCCGAGTACGCGCACCCCGCCCCCTTCTTCGATCTCCTGTACGTGCAGCTTCGCAGGTTATCGGGTGGCACTGACAAAGCAGCGGGCCGACGGGGTGTGTCCCCGTCGGCCCGCTGCTCGATGCCGTGAGAGCGAAGAGGCTAGGCGTCGACCTTTTCCATGACCTCGTCCGAGACGTCGAAGTTGGCGAAGACGTTCTGCACGTCGTCGCTGTCCTCCAGCGCGTCGATCAGCTTGAAGATCTTGCGCGCGCCCTCTTCGTCCAGCTCGACCTGCATGGTCGGCAGGAAGTTGGAGTCGGCCGAGTCGTAGTCGATGCCCGCCTGCTGGAGCGCGGTGCGGACCGCGACCATGTCGGTGGCCTCGCTGATGATCTCGAAGCTCTCGCCGAGGTCGTTGACCTCTTCGGCGCCCGCCTCGAGCACCGTCTCCAGGACGTCGTCCTCGGAGAGCTCGCCCTTGGGCAGGAGCACGACGCCCTTGCGGTTGAACAGGTACGAGACCGAGCCCGGGTCCGCCATGGAGCCGCCGTTGCGGGTCATGGCGACGCGCACGTCGGACGCGGCACGGTTGCGGTTGTCGGTGAGGCACTCGATGAGCACCGCGACGCCGTTCGGGCCGTAGCCTTCGTACATGATCGTCTCGTAGTCGGCGCCGCCGGCCTCGAGGCCGCCGCCGCGCTTGACCGCGGAGTCGATGTTCTTGTTCGGGACCGAGCTCTTCTTGGCCTTCTGGATGGCGTCGAAGAGGGTCGGGTTGCCATCGATGTCGGCGCCGCCCATACGGGCCGCGACCTCGATGTTCTTGATCAGCTTCGCGAAGAGCTTGCCGCGCTTGGCGTCAACCACGGCCTTCTTGTGCTTCGTCGTAGCCCATTTAGAGTGGCCGGACATCTGCCTGTCTCCTTCGCGTCACCAACAATGTTCGCCTCAGATCCTACCGGGACGCCGTTACAGCCCTGCGCGCACCATGTCGACGAAGTACGCGTGGACCCGGTCGTCACCCGTCAGCTCGGGGTGGAACGAGGTGGCGAGGACGTTGCCCTGGCGTACGGCGACGGTGTGGCCGTCGTACGTGGCGAGCACCTCGGCGGCGGCGCCGACCGACTCGACCCAGGGGGCGCGGATGAACACGCCCTCGACGGGGCCGCCCGCTATGCCCGCGAAGTCGACCTGCGCCTCGAAGGACTCGTTCTGCCGGCCGAAGGCGTTGCGGCGCACGATCATGTCGATGCCGCCCAGGGTCTCCTGGTCCTCACGGCCGTCCAGGAGCTTGTCGGCGAGCATGATCATGCCGGCGCAGGTGCCGTAGACCGGCATCCCGGCCCGTACGCGCTCGCGCAGCGGCTCCAGCATGCCGAACAGCACGGCGAGCTTCGACATCGTCGTGGACTCGCCGCCGGGGATCACCAGGGCGTCGACCTCGGCGAGCTCCTCGGGACGCCGGACCGGCCTGGCCACGGCGTCAGCCGAGGCCAGGGCGATCAGGTGCTCCCGTACGTCGCCCTGGAGTGCCAGGACACCAATCACGGGGGTGGTCATGGTGATGACTACCAGCCGCGGTTGGCGTAGCGCTCGGACTCGGGGAGGGTGTCGCAGTTGATGCCGACCATGGCCTCGCCCAGGTTGCGGGAGGCGTCCGCGATGATCTTCGGGTCGTCGTAGAAGGTGGTGGCCTTCACGATGGCGGCGGCGCGCTTGGCCGGGTCGCCCGACTTGAAGATGCCCGAGCCGACGAAGACGCCCTCGGCACCGAGCTGGCGCATCAGCGCGGCGTCGGCCGGGGTGGCGACGCCACCGGCGGAGAACAGCACGACCGGGAGCTTGCCGAGCTCGGCGACCTCCTTGACCAGCTCGTACGGGGCGCGCAGCTCTTTGGCGGCGGCGAACAGCTCGTTGTTGTCGTAGCCGCGCAGGCGGGCGATCTCGTTCTTGATCTGGCGCAGGTGGCGGACGGCCTCGACCACGTTGCCGGTACCGGCCTCGCCCTTCGAGCGGATCATGGCCGCGCCCTCGGCGATGCGGCGCAGGGCCTCGCCCAGGTTGGTGGCGCCACAGACGAAGGGGGTGGTGAACGCCCACTTGTCGGAGTGGTTGACCTCGTCGGCCGGGGTCAGGACCTCGGACTCGTCGATGTAGTCGACGCCGAGGGACTGCAGCACCTGGGCCTCGACGAAGTGGCCGATGCGGGACTTGGCCATGACCGGGATCGAGACGGCCTCGATGATCTCTTCGATCATGTTCGGGTCGGACATCCGGGCGACGCCGCCGTCCTTGCGGATGTCGGCGGGAACCCGCTCCAGGGCCATGACGGCCACGGCGCCGGCGTCCTCGGCGATCTTCGCCTGCTCGGCGTTGACCACGTCCATGATCACGCCGCCCTTGAGCTGCTCGGCCATGCCGCGCTTGACGCGGGAGGTGCCGATCGCCGACTCAGCGGACTGCGGGGTGGAGGGAAGCGTGCTCACGGATTGACCTCACTCGAAAGGGAAATTCAGGTGGTACTGGCGGTCTGGTGGTACTCGACCGAGGAAACCCTCTCGACCAGTCCACTGCAAGGGCCAATGTGCAGCCGGTGGCTCCTCGCGATTTGGCCATTGGGTACAAGTTACGGCCGTTCCGCCAGATCCACCGGAGGCTCGTCGTCCATCTCGAAGGCCAACGGGAAGGGCGCGTGGCCCGCCAGCCGGAACCAGCGGACCTTGCGGTGGCGGCGCAGGGCCCGGGCCGCGCGCACCGCGTCGTTGAGGAACCGGCGCGCCATCGGAACCCGGCGGACCGCCGCCGCGAGCTCCTCGGTGGCCTCCGCCCCGCCCGGCGCGGCCTTGAGCGCGTCGACCTGCCCGGCATCGGAGAACACCGCGCGCAGCGCCTGGCTGAGCTCGCTCTCGGCGACCTCGCGGTGCTCCTCCTCGGCCTGCCGGGCGGCATGCGCGGCCTCGTACAGCACGATGGCGGAGGCGGGGTCCAGCACCCCGGAGGTCGCGACCTCCAGCACCACGGAGGCGCGGCGCACGAGCTGCGCGTCGAGCGCGGCCCGCGCGGCGTCCATCCGCGAGTGCAGCCGGTCGAGCCGCCCGGCGGTCCAGCTGAGGTAGACCCCGACGAGGCCGAGCGCGAGGGCAATCCAGACAAGGGTTTCGATCACGGGCGGCGACAATACCCCTTGACGCGCCGCTCGCGCGGTGCGGATGGTCTGCCCTGCGGGGCGAGGTCCCCTACCCGCCCTTCGCCCGTTCCCCGGAGCTCCGCCCCGGACCCGTTGCCACGTGCGGCGCCGTTCCCGGGGCCAGCCCCCGGACCCCCGCTCCTCAAACGCCGGAGGGGCCGGAACCGCCCTCCGGGCGATCCAGCCGGCCCCGCCGGGGATCAGGAGGGTTGCGCGTCCCGCGAGAGGCCCAGGCGGGTGCGGAGGGATACCCGCTCGTCGGTGGCCACCGCGGCCGCGCCGTCCGTGACCGTCTCGTAGACCGCCAGGATGTCCGCGGCCACCGTCGACCAGTCGAAGCGGCGTACGTGCGCCGAGCCCCGGGCACTGAGTTCCGCTCGGCGGGCCGGGTCGTGCAGGAGGGCGATCGCCGCGGCCGCCAGGGACTCGGGGTCCTCGTTCGAGAACAGCTCCCCCGCCGCGCCCTGGTCCAGGACCTGGGCGAAGGCGTCCAGGTCGGAGGCCAGGACCGCCGCGCCCGCCGAGAGCGCCTCGACCAGGATGATCCCGAAGCTCTCGCCGCCCGTGTTCGGGGCCACGTACACGTCGACGCTGCGCAGCAGCCGCGCCTTGTCCTCGTCGGAGACCATGCCGAGGAATTCGACCCGGGAGCGGAGCGCGGCCGGCAGGGAGGCGACCGCCTCCTCCTCGTCGCCGCGGCCCGCCACGAGGAGGCGTACGTCCGGGCACTCCTCCACGATGCGGGGGAAGGCCGCCATGAGGACCGGCAGGCCCTTGCGCGGCTCGTCGATCCGGCCGATGAAGCCGAGGGTCTGGCCGGACCACGAGGGGTTCGGGTCGGCCTTGGCGAAGAAGTCCACGTCCACGCCGTTGGGGATGACCACCGCGTCCCCGCCCAGGTGCTCGACCAGCGTGCGCCGCGCGTACTCGCTCACCGCGATCCGCGCGCTGATCTTCTCCAGCGCCGGCTGGAGGATCGGGTACGCCGCCAGCATCGCCCGGGAGCGCGGGTTGGAGGTGTGGAAGGTGGCGACGATCGGCCCCTGCGCCGCCCAGCAGGTCAGCAGTCCCAGCGAGGGGGAGGTCGGTTCGTGGATGTGGACCACGTCGAAGACCCCGTCGTGCAGCCAGCGCCGCACTCGGGCCGCCGACAGGAAGCCGAAGTTGAGCCGGGCGACCGACCCGTTGTACGGCACCGGCACCGCCCGCCCCGCCGAGACCACGTGCGGGGGCAGCGGGGTCTCGTCGTCCGCCGGGGCCAGCACCGACACCTCGTGGCCGAGGCCGATCAGGTGTTCCGCCAGGTCCCGGATGTGGAACTGGACGCCGCCGGGCACGTCCCAGGAGTACGGGCAGACGATGCCGATCTTCACGTGGAGCGCTCCTCGGGCCGGCCGGCGGTCTCGGTGGTCTGTGGCAGGTCCTCCAGCCACAGCCGCTGGAGCATGTGCCAGTCCTGCGGGTGTTCGGCGATGCCCTGTGCGAAGGCGTCGGCGAGGGCCTGCGTCATGGCGGCCGTCTTCTCCTGCCGGGTGCCCTTGCCGGGCACCTCGACCGGGGAGTGGATCCGGCCGTACATCTTCGGCGCGTCCCCGTAGTACAGGGTCGCCGGCAGCAGCACCGCGCCCGTCTGCTGGGCCAGCAGGGCCGGTCCGGCCGGCATCCGCGCCGCCGAACCGAAGAAGTCCACTTCCACCCCGGACGCCGACAGGTCGCGGTCGGCGACCAGGCAGACCAGCCCGCCCGAGCGCAGCCGCCGCGCGAGGGTGCCGAAGGCGGCGCCGCCGTTGTGCGGGAGCACCTCCATGCCCAGGCTCTCGCGGTAGGCGACGAACCGGTCGTAGAGGGTCTCCGGCTTGAGCCGCTCGGCGACGGTGGTGAACGGGACTCCGATGTGGGTGACGGCCCAGGCGCCGGCGAGGTCCCAGTTGGCCAGGTGGGGCAGGGCGACCACGACTCCGCGCCCGGAGGCCAGTGCTTCGCGCAGGATGTGGTCGTCCTTCATCTCCACGTCGGTGCTGAATCGTTCCTTGGCCATCGTCGGCAGCCGGAAGGATTCCATCCAGTACCGCATGTACGAGCGCATGCCCTCGTGCGACAGCTCGCGCAGCCGCTCCGGGGTCGCGTCCGGCACCACCCGGGCCAGGTTCGATTCCAGCCGCAGCACGCTCTTGCCGCGCCGCTTCCACGCGTAGTCCGCGATCCGCCGCCCGAGGGCCGCGGCGGCAGGCTCGGGCAGCTTCTTGACCCCGGCCCAGCCGAGCCCGTAGAGCCCGTCGACCAGCTTGTCCTGAGCCTTGCCCATCAGGCCGTACCGCCTTCGGAAGAGGTCGTGGCGGTACCGGAGGCGGTGCCTGAGCCAGAGCCGGTGCCGGAGCCGGTGCCCGCGTCCACCGCGGCGGCCGCGTCTGCCTCAGCCGACTCGCGGCGCACGGTCACCACGCGCTGGATCAGCGTCACGAGCGAGCCCGCCGCGACCACCCACAGCGCGATCGGCAGCAGTACGCCGATCCACGAGGGCACCCCGAAGGTCTCCAGCCCGGACACACCGGCCGCGACCAGCGTGATCACCAGGCGTTCGGCGCGCTCGATGAGCCCGTTGACGGCGACCGGCAGCCCGATCGACTCGCCGCGCGCCTTGGTGTACGAGACCACCTGCCCGCTGGCCAGGCAGAAGATGGCGACGGCGCAGAGCGCGTTGTTGTTCCCTGAGCCCGCGTACCAGAGCGCGAGCCCGCCGAAGATCGCCGCGTCCGCCACCCGGTCGAGGGTGGAGTCGAGGAACGCGCCCCACCGGCTGGAGACGCCGGCCTGGCGGGCCATGTTCCCGTCCACCAGGTCGGAGAAGACGAAGAGCGTGATGGTGATCGTGCCCCAGAAGAACTCGCCCATGGGGAAGAAGACCAGTGCTCCCGCCACCACTCCGGCCGTGCCGATGAGGGTGACCGCGTCGGGACTCACTCCCAGCCTGAGCAGAAAAGCGGCGAATGGCGTGAGAACACGCGTGAAGAATGCACGCGCGTACTTGTTCAGCATGGCCTTCCCGGAGGGTCGCTGGGCCGCACGGCCACCACGGCCACCGGCTGGCCCATCGTAGCCAGGGCCCCGGCCCGTCAGTGCCGCGCACCCACCGGTTCACACGACGTGAGCCGTTCTCGGGCCGTTCGCCACGTTCCGGACGCCCGCCCGGGCGGCTCCGGTACGACGTATGGACGCAGTGTGACGGCAGTGCAAAGCTCGAAGGAGCCCATTTCCTCTCCAATCGGGAGGCACGAGCGTCATGGGAGCCACATCACACCAATCCGGAGCCGCCGGCAGAGCACCGACGGCCGACCGACCGGCCTCCGTACGGAACGTCGTGCTGGTCGGCCACAGCGGATCCGGCAAGACCACCCTGGTCGAGGCCCTGGCCCTGACCGCCGGCGCGGTGAACCGGGCCGGCCGCGTCGAGGACGGCGCCACCGTCTCCGACTACGACGAGATCGAGCACCGGCGCCAGCGCTCCATCCAGCTCTCCCTGGTCCCCGTCGAGTGGGCCGGAATCAAGATCAACATCCTGGACACCCCCGGGTACGCCGACTTCGTCGGAGAGCTCCGGGCCGGTCTGCGCGCCGCCGACGCGGCCCTCTTCGTCATCTCCGCCGCCGAGGACGGCGACGGGCTCTCCGGGGCCACCCGCATGGTCTGGGACGAATGCGCCGCCGTCGGCATGCCGCGCGCCATCGTCGTCACGCACCTGGAGGCCGCCCGCGCCGACTACACGCAGATGACCTCCGTCTGCGACGACGCCTTCGGCGCCGACGACCCCGACGCCGTCCGCCCGCTCTACCTCCCCCTCCACGGCCCGGCCGGCCCGGACGGCCACGCCCCGGTGGCCGGCCTGCTCGGGCTGCTCTCCCAGCGCGTCTACGACTACACCTCCGGCGACCGTGTCGAACGCGACCCGGACCCCGGCGAGCTCGCCCTCATCACCGACGCCCGGGCCCGCCTGATCGAGGCCGTCATCGCCGAGAGCGAGGACGAGACCCTCATGGACCGGTACCTCGGCGGCGAGGACATCGACCTCAAGACCCTCGTGGACGACCTGGAGCGCGCCGTCGCCCGCGGCACCTTCCACCCCGTCCTGATGGCGGCCCCCGCCGCCGACGGTGCCCGCAAGGGCCTGGGCACCGTGGAACTCCTCGAACTGATCACCGGCGGCTTCCCCACGCCCCTGGAGCGCGCGCCCGTCGCCGTCACCAGCCCCGACGGCGCCGCCCGGCCCGCCGTCACCTGCGATCCCGGCGGCCCGCTGGTCGCCGAAGTGGTCAAAACCTCCTCCGACCCCTACGTCGGCCGCGTCTCCCTCGTCCGCGTCTTCTCCGGCACCCTGCGTCCCGACGAGACCGTGCACGTCAGCGGCCACGGGCTGACCGACCGGGAACACGAGGGCGGCGACCTCCACGAGGCGAACGAGCGCGTCGGCGCCCTGACCTCCCCCTTCGGCAAACTGCAGCGCACCCTCACGCACTGCGTCGCGGGCGATCTGGCCTGCGTGGCCAAACTCACCCGTGCCGAGACCGGCGACACCCTCTCCGCCAAGGACGGCCCCCTCCTCATGGAGGCCTGGTCCATGCCCGACCCACTGCTCCCCCTCGCCATCGAGGCCCACAGCAAGGCCGACGAGGACAAGCTCTCCCAGGGCCTGGCCCGGCTCGTCGCCGAGGACCCCACCATGCGGCTCGAACAGAACCCGCACACCCGCCAGCTGGTCCTGTGGTGCCTCGGCGAGGCCCACCAGGACCTCGCGCTCGAACGGCTGCGCACCCGGTACGGGGTCCAGGTCGACCCCGTGCCCCACAAGGTCAGCCTCCGCGAGACCTTCGGCGCCAAGGCCGCCGGCCGGGGCAGGCACGTCAAACAGTCTGGCGGGCACGGCCAGTTCGCCGTCTGCGAGATCGAGGTCGAGCCGCTGCCGCCCGGCAGCGGCATCGAGTTCGTCGACAAGGTCGTCGGCGGAGCCGTCCCCCGCCAGTTCATCCCGTCCGTGGAGAAGGGGATCCGCGCGCAGGCCGCCCGGGGGGTCGCGGCCGGCTACCCCCTGGTCGACGTGCGCGTCACCCTGCTCGACGGCAAGGCGCATTCGGTGGACTCCTCCGACGCCGCCTTCCAGACCGCCGGCGCCCTCGCCCTGCGCGAAGCCGCCGCCGAGGCCGCGGTCCAGCTCCTCGAACCGGTCGCCGAGCTCGCCGTGGTCGTCCCCGACGAGTTCGTCGGCTCCGTCATGAGCGACCTCGCCGGCCGCCGCGGCCGCGTCGTCGGCACCGACCGGGCCGGCCCCGGCCGCACCCGCGTCCTCGCCGAGATCCCCGAGATCGAGATCGGCCGGTACGCCGTCGAGCTGCGCTCGGTGTCGCACGGCACCGGGCTGTTCAGCCGCACGTACGCGCGCCACGAGCCGATGCCGCCACAGATAGCGGACAAGCTACGCGAACAGTCAGAGAAGGGAAGCCATTTGACATAGCGTCACGCAGGTCGCCCGCCCAACCTGGTTGCGGCGGGCGGCATTTGCCTGTCCCGTGACCACGGGGAGGAATCGGCCGATAGGCTCATCGGCGCGGTGAGGCGGGGAGCCCGAACGGGTAGACCAACCGGACAGAGTACGAGCACGACGCGCAGCGATGGGGGCAGCGGTGGCGGACGACGGATTCGACTTCAGGCCCGGGGCACAGATCCCGCTCCAGGGCGGCGGCGGACAGACGGCGGCGACCAACGCCCTCGCCTCGGCCGCCTACCGGGACGGCGGGCGTGACACCAAGCTGGACACCATCCTCGCCGCCAACAACGAGTACCACGAGTCGGTCGTCAAACCCGGCAAGATCTCCCTGCTCGAACCCAACCTCGGCGAGGCCTTCTGCCGCGCCGTCGAGGCCCGCACCATCCCGCCCACCCGCAAACCCCTCATCCAGTCCTTCGGCGCCGACCCGCAGACCGTCGTCGAGCACTGCCTGGCCGCCTCCCGCATCCGCAAGGAGCGCGACCGCAAACTCCGCCTGATCATGCTCGTCTGCGGAGTCGTGTTCCTCCCCGGTCTGCTGCTGTGGCTCGGCCTCTTCTGGGGCCGCAAGGCGCTGGCCGACTCCGGGGCCAAGCGCGCCTCCTGGCTGGGCACGGTGCTCCTGGTCGGCGTGGGTCTCGTGGTCGCCGTCCTGATGTTCCGGCTCCCGGTGACCGGCGTCCTCGGCCTGTACGTCCGGGCCATGGTCATCGCCCCGGCCCTCGGCTGGTTCTTCGCCCGCCGGCTCTGCGAGGCCACCGCCGAGGACCTGCGCTCGCGCTGGGACGGCCTCCTCGCCGGCGGCGGCGGGGTCGCCGCCAAGATCCCCGAAGCCGTCCCCGGCAACCCCGACGAGAAGGCCCGCGAGGACCTGCGCCACTCCCTGGCCAAGCTCACCGCCGAGGGCCGCAGCAACTCCGTCTTCTACGCCGGGCCCAAGGGCATACTCGGCATGGGCACGCGCTGGGGCAGCTGGCAGCTGGCCGAGGAGCTCGTGCCCAAGAACGAGGGCTCGGAGATCCACCCCTTCCGCAGCTGGGACGTCATACGCGCGATCGACACCCAGCTGCGCAAGCTGGAGCGCGGCCCCCTGCACACCGGCGGCCTACCGCCCGCCTCGATCACGCACTGGATCGTCACCCCGGTCGGCGAGGGCGCCAAGGAAGTGACCCGCCCCACCGGAGCGGACGTGGACACCTTCCTGGTCAAGCCGCACGAGGTCACCCGGATCTGCAACGAGCAGCAGTTCAGCGCCGGCAACCGGCACTACCTCGGCATCCAGTACCCGCTCTGGGACGGCCAGCTCGTCATCACCATGCTGGTCACGGTCACCGTGCTCTACAAGACCCTGCGCGTGGAGGTCACCGGCCACGCGCTCGGCCCGGTGAACGGCCTGTTCACCAGCAAGTCGAAGGCCCCGGTGGACGAGGTCGCCAAGTCCGTGCGGTTCTGGGAGACCGTGGAGCTCAAGCGGCCCCTGGTCGACACGAGCGAGGTCGTACGCCTCGCCGTGCGCGCCCCGTTCACCTGGTACCCCCCGCTCCTGGACTTCCTGGGCGGCAAGCTCGTACTGCCCGAGCCCTTCGGCGTCCGCCACGTCTGGGCCGACCAGCCGTGGCGCCACCGCTTCATGGCGGACGACGCGATGCGCGCCGCGACCCCGGTCCTGCGCGCGGTGCACACCGCCGCGATGCGGGTCCTGGAGGAGAACGGCGTGGACATCGAGCGCTTCACCAACCGCTCGATGATCGTCAGCGGCATGGTCCAGGACGCCGCCCCCCGCAAGGCGGACGCCTACGACGCCTGAGCCGCCCGGAGCGGGCAGCCACGGGCGAGGACCGGACGGGGGTAGGGGCCGTCGCGCGGACGCGGGCGGCCCTCACGGGCCCTGACGGGCCCTAGTCGGTGGGCCAGGCGTCGGCGAGCATCTGGCGGGTGTCGGCGAGGAGTTGGGGCAGCACCTTGGTGTGGCCCACCACCGGCATGAAGTTCGTGTCCCCGCCCCAGCGGGGCACGATGTGCTGGTGCAGGTGCGCGGCGATGCCCGCGCCGGCGGCCTGGCCCTGGTTCATGCCGATGTTGAAACCGTGCGCGCCGGAGGCCTTGCGCAGGGCGGTCATCGCCCGCTTCGTCAGGTCGGCGAGCTCGGCGGTCTCGGCGGCGTCCAGGTCCGTGTAATCGGCGACGTGCCGGTACGGCACGACCATGAGGTGGCCGCCGTTGTACGGGTAGAGGTTCAGCACGGCGTAGACGTGCTTGCCCCTGGCCACGACCAGTCCGTCCTGGTCGGACATGTCCGGAATCCCGCAGAAGGGACAGCCGTCCCCGGCCTCCGGCCCGGTCGGCTTGTTCTCCCCCTGGATGTAGGCCATCCGGTGGGGCGTCCACAGACGCTGGAACGCGTCCTGCGTGCCCACACCGATCTGCTGCTCCGGCTCAATCGTCATGGGATGCAGCATATGACCTTGCCCCGTCGCGGCGTGTCGCCGGGGCGAACACCGGCTGCGGGGCCGCGATGCTGACCCCATGCACGATGCATCCGAGACCCGCGACCAGACCTGGGAACGCCGGACCGAACTGCCGCTGTTCTTCGCTTCCCTGATCTTCCTCACCGGTTTCACGCTCGCCGTCCTGGCCTACGAGGTCCATCCCCTCGTGCGCGCCATCGGCATCGGCCTCGTGGCGCTGACCTGGCTGTGCTTCGTCGTGGACTACACGGTGCGGCTGGCCCTGAGCGGCATGCGGCCCCTGCGCTTCGTGCACCGGCACCTGCTGGACACGCTGATCGTGCTCATGCCGATGCTGCGGCCGCTGCGCATGGTGAAGGTGCACGACGCGGTGCAGGCCCGGTACAACCGCCCGCGCCGGGGGCTGTACGCGCGCGTGATGTCGTACGCCGGCCTGTCGGCCGGGCTGCTCGGCTTCTCGGGCGCCCTCGGGGTCCACCACTTCGAGCGCAGGGCCCCCGGGGCCACGATCCTCACCCTCGGGGACGCGGTGTGGTGGGTGTGCGAGACGCTGACGACGGTGGGCTACGGGGACATGGCCCCGGTGACCCCGGGGGGCCGGATCATCGCGGGGTTCATGATGGCGGGCGGACTGGCGCTGCTGGGCGCGGTGACGGGCTCGTTCTCCTCCTGGATGCTCCAGGCGTTCCGGCGGGAGGACGAGGAGGAGCCCCCGCGGAACTGAGGTTCCCCGGGGGCTCGCGGTCCTGCTCCTGCGGACGCAGGCGACCGGGTCACACCTGGACGCGGCGCTCCACGACGTCGACGAGCTTCGCCAGCGCGGCGTCCCGCGGGACGCCGTTCTCCTGCGAACCGTCGCGGTAGCGGAAGGAGACGGTGCCCGCGGCCATGTCCTCGTCACCGACGATGATCATGAAGGGGACCTTCAGCTTCTGCTGGTTGCGGATCTTCTTCTGCATGCGGTCGGACGAGGCGTCCACCTCGACGCGCAGGCCCTTCTTCTTCGCCTCGGCGGCGAACTCCTGCAGGTACTCGATGTGCGAGTCACCGATCGGGATGCCGACCGCCTGGACCGGGGCGAGCCACGGCGGCATGACGCCCGCGTAGTGCTCCAGCAGGACGGCGAAGAACCGCTCGATGGAACCGAACAGCGCGCGGTGGATCATGACCGGGCGCTGCTTGGTGCCGTCGGGGCCGGTGTACTCCAGGTTGAAGCGCTCCGGGAGGTTGAAGTCGAGCTGGACGGTCGACATCTGCCAGGTGCGGCCGATCGCGTCGCGGCACTGGACCGAGATCTTCGGGCCGTAGAACGCGGCGCCGCCCGGGTCCGGGACCAGCGGGAGGCCCTGCCTCTCGGCCACCTCCTGGAGGGTCGCGGTGGCCTCTTCCCAGGCTTCGTCGCTGCCGACGAACTTCTCCGGGTCCTTGGTCGACAGCTCCAGGTAGAAGTCGGTCAGACCGTAGTCACGGAGCAGGTTCAGCACGAAGGTCAGCGTGCGGTCGAGCTCCTCCGCCATCTGCTCCCTGGTGCAGTAGATGTGCGCGTCGTCCTGGGTGAAGCCGCGCGAGCGGGTCAGGCCGTGGACCACGCCGGACTTCTCGTACCGGTACACGGTGCCGAACTCGAACAGGCGCAGCGGCAGCTCGCGGTAGGAACGGCCGCGCGCGTCGAAGATCAGGTTGTGCATCGGGCAGTTCATGGGCTTGAGGTAGTAGTCGGTACCACCGTCGAGCTGCATGGGGGGGTACATGCCCTCCGCGTACCAGTCCAGGTGGCCGCTCTTCTCGAAGAGGGTGCCCTTGGTGGCGTGCGGGGTGTAGACGAACTCGTAGCCCTCTTCCTCGTGCCGCTTGCGCGAGTAGTCCTCCATGGTGCGGCGGATGACGCCGCCGCGCGGGTGGAAGACGGCCAGTCCGGAGCCGATCTCGTCCTGTACGGAGAACAGGTCGAGCTCGGTGCCGAGCTTGCGGTGGTCGCGCTTCTCGGCCTCGACGAGGAAGTCGAGGTGGGCCTTCAGCTCCTCCTTCGACGGCCACGCGGTGCCGTAGATGCGCTGGAGCATCGGGTTCTTCTCGCTGCCGCGCCAGTAGGCGGCGGCGTTGCGCATGAGCTTGAAGGCGGGGATGTTGCGGGTGGTCGGCAGGTGGGGACCGCGGCAGAGGTCCTTCCAGCACAGGTCGCCGGTCTTCGCGTCGAAGTTGTCGTAGATGGTCAGCTCGCCGCCGCCCACCTCGACGTTCGCACCGTCGTCGGTCGAAGCCGAACCCTTGATGCCGATGAGCTCCAGCTTGTACGGCTCGTCGGCGAGCTCCTCGCGGGCCGCCTCGTCGGTGACGACGCGGCGGGCGAAGCGCTGGCCGCGCTTCTGGATCTCCTGCATCTTCTTCTCGATGGCCTTGAGGTCATCGGGGGTGAAGGGCTTCGCCACGTCGAAGTCGTAGTAGAAGCCGTCCCGGACCGGCGGGCCGATGCCCAGCTTGGCCTCGGGGAACAGCTCCTGCACGGCCTGCGCCATGACGTGCGCGGTCGAGTGGCGCAGGATGTCGAGGCCGTCCGGGGAGGAGATCTCCACGGGCTCCACGGTCTCGCCGTCCCGCACCTCGTACGCGAGGTCCTTCAGCTCGCCCGCGATGCGCGCGGCGACGATGGTGCGCTCGCCGGCGAAGAGCTCCGCCGCCGTAGTGCCCGTGGCCACCACGCGCTCGTCCCGCTCGGAATCGCGTTGGATGAACACACGGACGTCTGACACCGGTCACTCCTGACTCAGGGGGTGCGCGAGCGAACACTGCGCGGCTGAATCGTACCGAGCCGACCGCCTCCCCCGCGAAACGGTTACGGTTCCCCGGCCAGGACCCGCACCCCCGATCGGCGCGCACGCCACCGCCGCGCCCCCGGCCGACCCCTCGGCCGACCCCCGGCCGGCCCTCCGACGCCCTCGCCCGGCCTCCCGAATGAGCCTTTAATGAAATCCACTCGGGGCGAAAACACGCCAAGAGCGGCGGCTTGTTTACCTAAAAGTGCTGGTCACTTGGGTGAAAACCGGAATGGATCGGCCGGAAACGACCTAGGGAGTGTTTCATTAAAAATTGCCTACCGGTCAGGGGATGACGACTATGGGGCCGCAGCCTGAAAAGGGGGGAGCGGGCGGCGGGCCGGGGGTTCACCCCTTCCCACCGCCCGTTTCGGGCTATTCGTCGGACGGCAGGACGTCCCCCGGGTCGAAGGACTCTCCCAGGGACTCCTCCAGCGACTTCATCAGCCGGTCCCGCTCGACCTCGTCCAGCGGGACCGGCCGGACGTCCGTGGCGTCCGTCAGGCGCCGGAAGCCGCCGCGGCGCTGGAGCCGGCCGCTGACCCGGATCGGCATTCCGACCAGGTGCGCGTGGCCCGCCACCCGGTACGACTCCTCGTCGAGCACCACCCGGACGTACGGGATCTCCGCGCCGGCCAGCACCCGCAGCCGCACCGTGCCCCCGCCGCCCGGTGCCGAGCGGCGCATCCGGACCACCGCGCCCGCCACCCGGACCGGGACCGCCGGCTCGTCCCTCGTGTAGCGCGCGGCCGCTTCCCGGAGCACCGGCAGGTCTCCCGGCGAGAACTCCACCGGCTCCGGCCGGGCCGCGCACCCCGCCGGGACCCCCGCCGCCGGGGCCCACGCCAGTGCGATCCCGGCCCCCTCCGTGCCGTGCACCAGCGCGATCAGCGCCTCGGCCAGCTCCCGGCTCACCCCGGCCTCCACCGCCGCGTCGAAGGCCTCCATGCCGCCGGTGGCCCGCCGGTAGTCCACCGCCTCGCGGGCGGCGTGCAGCGCGTGGTGCAGCCGGATCACGGTGCCGCGGCCCCCGTCGACGGGGACGTACGCGGTCAGCCGCCGCCCGCCCGGAGCCGGCCCCACCAGGACCCCGTCCAGCGCCCGCTCCGCCTGGCCGCGGTGCCGGGCGCCGTAGTACCCGGCCCGCGCCCGGTCGGCCAGCGCCCCGGCGAGCAGCAGCTGGCGGGCGGCCGAGCGGAGCTGCTCCTGGACCGTCCAGTCGGCCTCGCCCTGGAATCCGTACGCCTGCGGGATCTCGCGGTCCCAGCGGATCTCGTCGCTCGGCACGCTGAGTCCGTAGAGCACCTCGCGGGCCGACGGCAGCGCGCTGCGCGAGAGCGCGGTGAGCGCCTCTTCGAGCAGGTCGGCGCAGTCGGGGAAGGCCCGGCTCTCCGGGACGAGCAGGCTGGTGGCGCCGCTGCCCGTCGCGTACGGGGCCGGCGGCGTCCAGCGCCCGTACCGTCCGGCGGCGCCACCGCGGCGCAGCCAGCCGTGCCGGTGCAGCAGCGCGCCGAGCACGAGCGGATCGACCTGCGCGGGGTCCGGGACGCCGGAGGCGAGATCCGGTGACGGGAGCGGCTCCAGGTGCGGTGACTGCCAGTTCATCAAGGTGTCCCTCCCGACCCGACCCGGGTCATGATCTCGCAGAGCGCCCGGTCGTCGAAGATCCGCGCGGTCGGGATCCGTACGGTGGTCCGGCGCCGGCCGGTCACGGGTTGTCCGGCGAGATTGGTCCAGTAGCAGCAGTGCCGCAGGTCGAGCCGGTCGTGTCCGGCGCTCAGCCACTGATCGCGCTCCCGCGGGACGAGCATCACGACGAGGATCTTGTGCACGGCGACCGGGGAGCGGGCGAGCTTCACCAGGTGCTCGTTGTCGAGGGTGAAGCCGAAGGTGGGCCCGGCCGGTCTGGGCGGTATCTGGTAGGTCGCCTTGAGCTGCACCTTGATGGTCACCTCGTCGTCGACGACGTGCTCGGGGGCCCCGTGGCTGACGTGCCAGTCGATGCCGTTGTCCGGAAAGGGCTGGGACAGCGAGCAGCCGGCCGCGGCGGCGACCGCGTGCAGGTATCCCACCTGGAGGGTCTCCATGCAGGCGGTGGTGGCGAGTGTGCCGCGCAGCGGGTCGCTCCGCGGGTCGTCGCTCCGCGGATCGATCTGCAGCGCCGGCACCCCGCCCGGTTCGGGCTGCGCGAGCGCCATGGCCGGCTCCCCATGCCTTCCGGGCTCGGCCGTGTCAGGCCGGATCAGGTCCGTGTCAGGGTGTCGGGGTTGACGACCGGTCATGTGTGCGGTCCCCCACTGGAGTTGTCTCCGCAGTCGGCGTGCCGCAAACGGCGTACGGGGCAAAGAGCCCGGGTATCACCGATTCGGGCAAGGGTGGCGGGGCCTGGGGCGCGGTGCCCGGGTGCGCCCCATCTGCCGACGGGTGACGAGGAGTTCGCCATGACACGCTGGTACGAGGGCCCGCTGGCCGCATTCGACACGGAGACGACCGGGGTGGACGTGGAACGGGACCGGATCGTGTCCGCCGCGCTCATCGTGCAGGAGTGCGCGGGCGGCCGGGTCCGCTCGACGCGCTGGCTGGTCAATCCCGGCATCCCGGTACCTCCGGGGGCCACGGAAGTGCACGGTCTGACCGATGAGCACCTCCAGCGCAACGGGCGGTGGCCCGCGCCGGTGGTGGAGGAGATAGCCCGCGCGCTCGGGGAGCAGCAGGTGGCGGGCCGGCCGGTGGTGGTGATGAACGCGCCGTTCGATCTGACGCTGCTGGACCGGGAGTTGCGCCGGCACCGGGCGTCCTCGCTGGCGCGCTACCTGGACAACCGGCCGCTGACGGTGCTGGATCCGCGGGTGCTGGACAAGCATCTGGACCGCTACCGCAAGGGGCGGCGCACGCTGACGGACCTGTGCGCGCACTACGGGATAGAACTGGAGGCGGCCCATGACGCGGGCGCGGACGCGCTGGCCTCGCTGGAGCTCGTACGGGCGGTGGGGCGCCGGTTCGCGGGCCGCCTGGAGCGGCTGACCCCGGCCGAGCTGCACACGCTCCAGCAGGTGTGGCACGCGGCGCAGGCGCGGGGACTGCAGGCGTGGTTCGCGCGGCAGGGGACGCCGGAGCCGGTGGATCCGCACTGGCCGCTGCGGCCGGAACTGCCCGCGGCGGCCTGAGCGGACCCCGCGCGAAGGTCCCCGTACATGCGGAAGGCCGGTCCGTCAGAAGACGGACCGGCCTGTCCCGGTGGGCGATACTGGGATCGAACCAGTGACCCCTTCGGTGTGAACGAAGTGCTCTCCCGCTGAGCTAATCGCCCGGGAACGGACTGAACAATACAGAAGGCTCGGGGCTGGTTCAAACCGCTTCCGGTCCGGCCGCCAGATGCGCGGCGAGCCCGCGCCGGCCGGCCCGCATCATCAGGGCGTGGTTGAGCCGGAACACCGGCCTGCCGGGGAGCGCGAGCCACCGCATGAGCGGGCGGTGCACCTCGACCTCCTGCTCGTACAGGGCCCGCGCGCCGCCGGGCCGCGGACGTACGGTCCATCGCGCCCAACCCTCCAGGTCCCCGCGCAGGGCGACCTCCAGGATCCCGCGCACGGGGTCGCGCAGGAGTTCCTCGGCGGTCACGCGCAAGGTGTACGGGAGGGCGGAGCGGATGAGGGCGGTGCCGCTGCGGCCGTCGCCGACGGGGGCGACCGCGCGGATCTGGGGCCACCACAGGGGGTACGACTCGGGGCGCGCCAGGGTGGCGTAGACGCGGGCGGGCGTGGCGTCGAGGTCCCACACCTCGCGGAAGCGGTAGCGGGTCCAGCGGTCGTGGGAGCTGCCGGAGCCTGCCGTGCCTGGGCTCGTCTTACGGGTGCCGGTGCCGGGGCCTGCGCTGCGGCTGGTTCGGTCCATGCCTCCAGTCTTGCGCGCGGCGGGGGCGCGCATCCGGTACTCAGGCGGATCCCACCCCGAGATGAGTACGCGCACCCATGTTCCGGGGGCGTGACCGGCACCACACTGCCAACCATGGAGAACCCCCTGCCGCCGGGCGAAGAGCTGCTGCTCATCGACCGCGAACTGCTTCAACTCGATGCCCGGCGCCACTATTTGCTGAGCCGCCGGGAGTGGCTGCTGCGCGGCCGGGCCCCCTTGGCCTGGGGCGTGCAGGCCCAACCGCCCCGGCCCGGGCGGGTACCGGGGCCGGGCCCGGAGGCCTCGGCGCCCGGCGCGCAGAACGTGCTGCTGATCCTCGGCGCGGTGCTGCTGGCGGTCGCGGCGCTGGCGTTCACGCTGGTCAGCTGGGGTTCCCTGGGCATCGCCGGGCGCAGCGCGGTGCTCGCCGCGGTGACGGCGGCGGCCCTGGGCCTCCCCGCGGTCCTGCTGCGCCGGGGGCTGAGATCGACCGCCGAGGCGGTGGCCGCGGTCGGTCTGCTGCTGACGGTGCTGGACGCGTACGCGCTGTACGCCGTCGGCATGCCGGGGACGGACGGCACGGCGTACGCGGCGGGGGCGGCGGCGGTGCTGGCCGCGGTGTGGGCGGCCTACGGGCGGGGCCTGGCGGCGCTGCGGATCCCGCTGCCCGCGGCGTTGCTGGCGGCGCAGCTCCCGTTGCCGCTGGCGGCGGTGGCCGCCGGGGCGGCGGGTCCGGACCTGGGCTGGGCGCTGCTGGGGACGGCCGCGCTGGACGCGGGGCTCACGCTGTTCAGGCCGGGGCGCCTGTCCCGCTGGGCGGGGCCGGTGGGCTCGGTGGCGGGCGCCGCGGCGCTGCTGACGGGCCTGGCGGAGTCGGTGGCCGCGGGATCGACGGGCGCGGCGCTGGGCTCCTCGGCGCTGCTGGCGGCGGTGGCCGTGCTGGCCGTGGCGGTGGCGTGGCGGGCGGCCGGAGCGGCGTCGGTGTGCGCGGCGGCCGGGGCCCTGGCGGCGGTGGCGGCGCTGGGCGGGCCGGCGGCGCAGCAGCTGCGCCCGGCGTGGGCGGCGGTGGCCTACCTGGTGGTGGCGCTGCCCCTGCTGGGGGCCCTACGGGTGCCGGCGCTCCCGGCTGCGGTGCGCCACGGGCTCGCGTGGGCCGGTGCGGGGGTGGCCGCCCTCCAGGCGGTGTCGGCCGCGGCCTGGGTGGCGACGGTGCTGGTGGGCCGGCTGCGGGTGCTGGAGGAGGTGTGGTCGGCGACGGCGCCCGCCCCGGCGGCCGGGACCGCGCTGGGGGCGGCTCCGCTGGTGGTGCTGCTGCTGACGGCCGGGGCCGCCTGGTGGCTGGTCCGGGTGCTGCCGGGCCGCCCGGAGCCGGGGGTGGCCGCGGTGCTCCTGGGCTGGGCGGCACTGTTCACGGCCCCGGCGGTCCTCTGCCCGGCGACGCCGGGGGCGGTCTTCGCGGCCCAGCTCCTGGTGACCCTGGCGGCGGGTGCACTCGCACTCCGACCCACGGGCCCGGCTGCGGCTCCGGCCGCGGGCACGGCTGCGGCGGCGGGCACGGGCACGGCGGCGGCGGGCACTGCCGTGGGCACGCACACGGCCGCGAATACGGCCGCGGCTGCGCGCACGGCCACAGCTGCAGGTACGGCTGCGGCCGCAGGCACTACCGCGGGCACCACCGCGGCCGCGGACACGGCTGCGGCTGCGGCTGCGGCTGCGGCTGCGGGCACGGCTCCGGCCGCGGGCACGGCCGGCGGCTCCGGTGGTGGCCTTGCGGCGGGACACCGGCCCGCGGCAGGCCGCGGTCCCGCGGCCGGAGCCCGTGTCGCGGCCGGACCCCGTTTCGCGGCGGGCGGCTGCGCGCTGACGGGGGCCGGGAGCGTGTCCGTGGCGGCCCTGGACGGCCGGCTGGCCACCTTCCTGGTGTTGGGGCTGCTGGGAGCGGCCTGCGCGGCGGGAGCGGCGTACCGGCGCGGCCCGGCGTGGGCCCGTACCGGGGCGGCGGCGCTCGCCGTCGGGTACGCCGCGCTCATCGCGGTGGCGCTGGGCGCGCTGCTGGAGCTGCCGGTGGCCCGGTGGGCCCTCCCGGTACTGGTGGTCCCGGCGGCGGTGGCGGCGCTCGGGCCCCGGCTCGGTGGCGTACGGGCCCCGGCGGAAGCCGCCGCGGCCGCCACGGGACTCCTCGCGGTGGCCCTGGCCGCCACGGACGCGCCGGTGCTCTCGCTGGTCCTGGCGCTGGCCGGGGTGGTGTGCGCGGGGGCGGCGGTCCGGCCCGAGCGGCGCTCGGCCGCGGGCTGGCCGGCCGGGGCGCTGTTCCTGGCGGCGAGCTGGGTGCGGCTCGCCGCGTCGGGGGTCACGGTGCCCGAGGCGTACACCCTGCCGGTGACGGCGGCGGCGCTGGCGGTGGGCTTCGTACGGCGGCGGCGGGATCCGCTGGCCCCGTCCTGGACGGCGTACGGACCCGGTCTGGCGGCAACCCTGCTGCCGAGCACCCTCGCGGTGTGGGGCGACCCGCACTGGCTGCGGCCGCTGCTGCTGGGGGCGGGCGCGCTCGCGGTGACCCTGGCCGGGGCCCGCGGCCGGCTCCGGGCCCCGCTGCTGCTGGGCGGGGCGACGCTGGCGGCGGTGGCGCTGCACGAGCTGACCCCGTACGTGATCCAGGTGGTGGACGCGCTGCCCCGCTGGCTGCCGCCGGCGCTGGCGGGGGTCCTGCTGCTCGCGGTGGGGGCCACGTACGAGAAGCGGCTGCGCGACGCCCGGCGGCTGCGGGAGGCGATCGGTCGGCTGAGGTGACCCGGACGGAGTCCCCGGGGGTGGGCCGGACGGGTGAAAACGCCAGAGGCCCGGAGACTGTGAAAGTCTCCGGGCCTCTGGTCCGGGTGGGCGATACTGGGTTCGAACCAGTGACCCCTTCGGTGTGAACGAAGTGCTCTCCCACTGAGCTAATCGCCCGGACGCACCGCAAACATTACCGCATGTCAGCGGTGCTCTTCGCCATGGGCGGGCACGCGGGCAGGCACGTGGCCGGGCGCATGGACGGGCGCATGGACGGGCGGGCTCACTGGTCCTTGATGTTCCAGGGCAGGACGAGCCCGTACTTCCACAGGTAGAAGCCGATCAGGGCGCCCGCGATGACGAGCCCGACGCTGGTCAGGATGATGTTGCGGCGGCGCACCCTGGGGTCCAGTGCCTTCTGCGCGGCCTCGCTGACCTTGCGCTTTGTCCAGCGCAGGGCGAGGTGGGCCCAGGCGAATTCGGTGGCCCAGATCGCCAGGCCGGCGAAGATCGCGACCCAGCCCGGGCCGGGCAGGACCAGCATCGCGATGCCCGCACCAATGACGGCGAGGCCGACGACGAAGACGCCGACCTGCCAGCTCAGGTGCAGCCCCCGGCGGGCCTTGATGAAGGCGGGCGCCTTCGAGACGTGCGGCGCCTCCTCCGCCGCGGCGGAAGAGGCGCCGGCTGCGGAATCGGCTGCGGATTCGGTCGCGGACTCGTTGGTCTCGCGGTCACTCCCCGTGTTCATGGGGTCGAATCTACCGGAGCCCGCAGCACACGTGAATGGCTGTTTGGATCCGCCGTCCGAGGGACCCAGAGGTCCGCAAAACGGTCAGAGGGGTTTACAACGGCACCGTAGGTGGCATGTCGATTTCGCCGACGTGCGAATCCCCGAGCGCACACTGAGCGAAAGGCCCTGGCGCTTATGAACACCACGGTCAGCTGCGAGCTGCACCTGCGCCTCGTTGTGTCGAGCGAGTCCTCACTGCCTGTTCCCGCGGGCCTGCGGTATGACACGGCCGATCCCTACGCCGTGCACGCCACCTTCCACACCGGCGCCGAGGAGACGGTCGAATGGGTATTCGCCCGCGACCTCCTCGCCGAGGGCCTTCACCGGCCCACCGGTACCGGCGACGTCCGCGTATGGCCGTCCCGCAGTCACGGTCAGGGAGTCGTCTGCATCGCCCTGAGCTCACCGGAGGGAGAAGCACTGCTCGAAGCACCCGCCCGAGCACTGGAGTCGTTCCTCAAGCGGACGGACGCCGCGGTTCCACCAGGAACCGAACACCGGCACTTCGACCTCGACAAGGAGCTCTCCCACATCCTGGCCGAATCCTGAGCCAGGCCTACAGAGGGAACCCTCTCCCGGCCCCGGCCGGGGGCCGCACGACACCGTCCGACTCGGGGCGACGGTGCACGGCGGACAACCACATACGGAAGTGCCGGCGCTGTTCACGCGGGAGCCACCCGCGCGGACGGCGCCGGTGCGCTTGGGGGCGACCCGCTAGAGTCGGCCAGCGGCGGCGGCAGACCCGTCACCGCAGGCCCGGCCCTCCAGGGAGAACCCGTGCAGATCCCCCACGACACCCGTCGCGCGCTCGACGTCGTCGTCGCGCTGGTGAACACCACGGCCGAGACGGAGCATTCCGACGGGCTCGCGGACGTGAACGCGCTGCGCACCTTCGTCCACGAGTACGCGATCAGCGACGTCGGCGAGCTCAGCGCCCGCGATCTCGCGGGCGTACGGACGGTGCGCGGCAAATTCGCCCAGATCTTCGCGACGCCGAGCTCGCGCGTGGCCGCCGCACTGATCAACGAGCTGGTCGCGACGGCCGGCACCACCCCGCAGCTGACCAACCACGACGGCTACGACTGGCACGTGCACTACTTCGCGCCGGGCGCCTCGGTGGGCGACCACCTGGCGGCCGACGGCGGCATGGCGCTGGCGTTCATCGTGGTTTCGGGCGAGCAGGAGCGGCTGCGCCGCTGCGAGGCCCCCGACTGCCGACGGGCCTTCGTCGACCTGTCCCGCAACCGCTCCCGGCGCTACTGCGACAGCCGTACCTGCGGGAACCGGCTGCACGTGGCGGCGTACCGGGCCCGCCGCAAGTCCGGGGCGGGCTCAGAGCAGGAAGAGATCGTGTACGGCGGCGAGCAGCAGCAAGCTCCCGATCGCACCTAGGAAGATCATCAGGGGCGGCTGGGAGAGCGCGAAGAGGCAGCCTCTCGGCTCCTCGGCAACGGGGACGGTGACCGGGGCGGGAACGGCCGGCTCACCCTGCGGTGTGTCGAGCATGTCGGGGCGATGATGGCGCAGCGGAGCAGCGCGCACCGCTCAACACGCCAGATGTCACGCCTGAGTTCACCGGATCCCGTCAGATCAGGTGGTTCCCGGCCCGAATCCTTGCGGCAACGGGTGCCGATGTCATATGCCGTGCTTCTTGAGGATCGCCTCGATGTCGGAGAAGTCCTCGCCCGGGGCGGCGGCCGGGGTCGCTCCCGGGCGGGCGCCGGTCCCCGGGGCGGGCGCGGAGGCGGCCGGGGCGACGGCCTCGCGGGCCGGGCGGCCCTTGGCGGCCTTCGGCCGCTCCGCCGGCTCCTCGCCCGAGCCGAGCCCGCGCCGCTCTATCGCGCGGGTGGTCATGAAGAGCAGCCAGGCCAGTCCCAGTACGCCGAAGCCGACCCAGACGGTCGGTTTGAAGACGATCCCGGTCAGCCACCCCACGACGCCCGTCATGACCAGACCTACGGGCACCAGCGAGTAGGCCGCGATCCGGGTGGCCGCGAGGAATCGCTTGCGGTAGGCGGTCACCGCGGCGAGGCCCAGGCCTGCCGCGGACACCGCGGAGCAGATGGTCTCGGCGAGCATGCGGGCCTCCAGGAGCAGTGCGGTCGGTCGGACCCGGCCGGGCGGGCCGGGCGTTCTGTCCCTGTCCATCCTGCACCGGTGACCACGGCCCTGGCCACGGCCCGAGCCCGCCTCGGGCGGATCTCCGGGACATCTCCGGGTCCCGTCTCCTCCCGAGGTCCCGGTCGGTGCCCGTCCGCGGGGGCTGGGAGACTGTCCGCATGACCGATTCCGTGATCCTCGACGTCTGGTGCGAACTTCAGTGCCCGGACTGCCACAGCGCCCTGGACGACGTACGCGCCCTGCGGGCCCGCTACGGCGACCGGCTGGACATCCGGCTGCGTCACTTCCCGCTGGAGAAGCACAAGCACGCCTTCGCCGCCGCGCAGGCCGCGGAGGAGGCCGCCGAGCAGGGGCAGGGCTGGCCGTACGTGGAGGCCGTGCTGGCCCGCACCGCGGAGCTGGGCAAGGCGGGCGAATCCGTACTCGTCGACGTGGCGCGTGAACTCGGCCTGGACGCCGAGGAGTTCGACACCGCCCTGATCGACGGCCGGCACATCCTGATCGTGGACGCCGACCAGGCCGAGGGCAAGGCGATCGGCGTGACCGGCACGCCGACCTACGTGATCGACGGGCAGCGCCTCGACGGCGGCAAGAGCCAGGAGGGCCTGCGCGGCCGCATCGAGGAGATCACGGACCGGCTGCTGGCCCCGTAGGCCGCCAGCGCCTAGATCAGGTCCTTGGCGTGGTTGAAGTCGGTGGTCCGGTAGCCCAGGGACTCGTAGAGCCGCAGGGCCGGGACGTTGTCGGTGAAGACGTGCAGTGCCAGCACCCGGTGGCCGGCGACGAGGGCGGTGCGTTCCGCGAGGAGCATCAGGTCCCGGCCGTGGCCGCGACCCCGGTGCTCCTCGGCCACCGCCACGTCGAAGACGTACGAGTCCTCCCCGTTCGGCGCGACCCAGACGGTGCCGACGGGCACGCCGGCCGCCTCCAGGACCGAGAGGCTGACACCTTCCGTGGCCAGGCCCCGGGGCAGCATGGACGCGTGGTCGTTCGCCGACTTCGTGTGCGCGGCTTCGGCCGGCATGCCGCGGCTGATCCAGCTCTGCGCGTAGCTCTCCAGCGCGGCGGCGAGCCAGGCCTCGAACTCGGCCTCCGTCATCGGGCGGCCGCTGACCCCCGAGGACAGGGCGGGCGGCCCGGCCGGGAGCTCCTTGGCCATGTTGCGGCTGTACTCGGAGTACCCGAGGGAGGCGGCCAGGCGCAGGCCGCCCGCCGAGCCGGCCGGGACCGAGACGCGGACCCGCCGACAGCCCCAGCCTCGGAGCACTTCCTCGGCGGCGAGCGCGGCGACCGTGGCGCGGCCGCGGCGCCGGTCGGGCTCGTCCACGGCGAGGTCGCGGATCTCCGCGACCGTCGGCCCGAAGGGCGTGTCGGCGGCCAGCAGCAGGGCGCCGACGCGCCTGCTGTTGACGCGGATCTCGTACGGGCGCGAGCGCGCCCCGCCGGTGCTCTGCTGAAGCGGCCCGCTCGGCCGCAGGGTGGTGGTCATCACTCGAGTTCTACCCGCCCCGCGGTCCGAATGACAGCGGGTTGTTCCGGCCGCCCGGTCCGGATGTCCGGTCCGGACACCCGGTACGGCCAACCAGTTCAGCCGCCTAGTCCGGCCGCGATCAGGACCGGGGGTCGGGGTCCCCGGCGGAGCGGGCGTCGAAGATCCGCATGGCCTCGGCCGTGACGGGGCCGGGGGCGGAGCCCAGCTCGCGCCCGTCGATCCGTACGACGGCCTGGACATCGCGCAGCGAGGAGGTCAGGAAGACCTCCTCGGCCCGCTCCAGCGCCTCGAGGGGCAGATCGGTCTCCTTGGCCCCGCACCACTCGGTGACCAGGGCGCGGGTGATGCCGGCGAGGCAGCCGGAGCCCAGCGGCGGGGTGTGCAGCTGCCCGTCGAGGACGACGAACACATTGGAGCCGGTGCCCTCGCAGAGCTGCCCGGTGGTGTTGGCGAAGAGCGCCTCGGAGGCGCCCTCCCGGTGGGCGGCGGCGAGCGCGACGACGTTCTCGGCGTACGAGGTGGTCTTCAGGCCCATCACGGCGGAGCGCTCGTTGCGGACCCACGGCACGGTGACGACGGCGGTGGTGTCCGGGCGGCGGGTGGCCCCGGCGAGGGCGACGATCAGCGTGGGGCCGGCCTCGCCCCGGTCGGAGCCGAGCGGGGAGACTCCCCCGGTGTAGGTGACGCGCAGCCGGCCCAGCGGCAGCGGGTTGGCCGCCAGCACGGCGGCGCAGGCGCGGCGCACCTCGTCCAGGTCGGGGTCCGGCAGCCCGAGGCCGCGGGCGGAGCGGGTCAGCCGCTCCAGGTGCCTGGTGAGCGCGAAGGTCGCGCCGCGTTCCGCCTTGAGCGTCTCGAAGACCCCGTCCCCGACGGTGAGGCCGTGGTCGAACACGGACACCTTCGCGTCGTCGGCGTCCCGCAGTGCTCCGTCGAGCCAGATCCTCACCGTACGGTCCTCCCGCTCTCGTATCCGTCCGTCCCGGCCGGGTCCGTTGCGGCCCGGTCCGGTCCGGTGGTCCCTGACGCTACCCGCAGCAGGCGGGCGGCCTTCAGTTCGGTTTCCGCCCACTCCCGGTCGGGGTCGGATCCCCAGGTGATCCCGGCTCCGGTGCCGAAGAGCAGCCGGGCGCCGCCGGGAACCTCGCGGTCGATCCAGAAGGTCCGGATCCCGACGGCGAGCTCCGCGGTGCCGCGGTCGGCGTCGACCCAGCCGATGCCGCCGCAGTAGGGGCCGCGCGGGGCGGTCTCCAGGGCTTCGATGATCCGCAGGGCGGAGGACTTGGGGGCGCCGGTGACGGAGCCGGGCGGGAAGGTGGCCGCGAACAGCTCGGGCCAGCCGGCGCCCTCGGCGAGCTCACCGGCCACGGTGGAGACGAGGTGGACCAGGCCCGGGTGCTCCTCGAGCGCGCACAGCTCGGGGACGGTGACGGAGCCGGTGGCGCAGACCCGGCCCAGGTCGTTGCGCACGAGGTCCACGATCATCACGTTCTCGGCGTGGTCCTTTGGCAGGAGGTCGGCGGCGGTGCGGCCGGTGCCCTTGATCGGGCCGGACTCGACGCGGCGGCCGGTGCGGCGCAGGTAGAGCTCGGGGGACGCGGTGGCGACCTCCACGCCGTGGGCCGGCAGCCGAATCGTTCCTGCATACGGGGCCGGGTTGCCGCGCGCGAGCAGCGCGGTCAGGGCGTCCACGTCGGCTCCGGCCGGATCGGGAAGGGGCGCGGACATCACGCGGCAGAGGTTGGCCTGGTAGACCTCGCCCGCCTCGATGTGCTCGCGGATGCGCCTCACACCGGCGATGTACGCCGTCCGGTCGAGCGAGGAGGTCCACTGGTCGGCGTCGGGGCCGCGCCAGGCACCGGGGACGGGTGCGGGCACCGGGTCGGGGCGTATGTCCCCGAAGCGCGCGCAGACCAATCGGCCTTCGAAATCGGCGGTCACCGCCCAGAAGCCGGTGGAGTCCAGGGCGGCGGGATCACTGGTGACATCCCGGAGATCGGTCGCGAGAAGGCCGCCGAAGCGGGCGAGGGGAGGCAGGTCGTGCACGGCTGCGAGTCTATGACCGGTGACGCGCGGGCGCCGGAGCGGCGTCCGCCGGGTGACCGGCGGTGATCGAGCGGCAGCACGCTGCGGAAACGCGTTTTTGAGCTGGCCCGGGAATCCGCTAGAGTTCAACTCGTCGCCAGGGAGCGAAGGGGGAAAACCCCGGAGCGAACACGGTGACCTGCGGACGTAGCTCAGTTGGTAGAGCACCACCTTGCCAAGGTGGATGTCGCGAGTTCGAGTCTCGTCGTCCGCTCTGAGGTGGGGGATCATCTTCCCGAGGACCCCCTGCCCTTGCTCCATGGTGGAGTGGCCGAGAGGCGAGGCAACGGCCTGCAAAGCCGTCTACACGGGTTCAAATCCCGTCTCCACCTCCAAGGACGATTAGCTCAGCGGGAGAGCGCTTCCCTGACACGGAAGAGGTCACTGGTTCAATCCCAGTATCGTCCACTGATCCGCAAGGATCCCCGCGCGATTAGCTCAGCGGGAGAGCGCTTCCCTGACACGGAAGAGGTCACTGGTTCAATCCCAGTATCGCGCACGCAGTACGCTAGACCCTTACCACCTGCGGTGTTCGCACCGTGAACGTGGTCCCGCGCGATTAGCTCAGCGGGAGAGCGCTTCCCTGACACGGAAGAGGTCACTGGTTCAATCCCAGTATCGCGCACCAGAATCCGAAAGCCCCGGCCGTTCCCACGGCCGGGGCTTTCGCGTGTGCGGTGCAGTGCGTTGCTCGGTGCGTGCGGTGCCTGCGATGTGCCGTAGGGGGCGGGTGCGGGGTCCCGGTCGGTCCCGGGGCCCCGTCCCGGTGGCCTCAGGAGGAGAAGAGCATCCGGCCGAAGCCGCCCTTCTTGTGGTGGCCGTGGTGGCCGTGGCCGTAGCCGCCGTGCTGCGGGGCGCCCCAGGCGGGCGCGGGGGCCGCGTGCTGCTGCGGGTACGGAGCGGGGGCCGGCGGTGCGGCGGGCGGGGGGACCTGGCCGTACTGGGAGGTGTACTGGGACTCCAGACGGGTCAGCGCCTCGAGCTCGCCGTAGTCGAGGAAGATGCCGCGGCAGCCGCTGCACTGCTCTATCTGGACACCGTTGCGGTTGTAGGTGTGCATCATCGCGTGACACTTCGGACACTGCATGACCGGATCAACTCCTCGCCGTTCGCGTCGACACCGGATGCGTACCCGGTGGCGTGAGGCTCACCCTACGACGGAGCCCGCCGCTCCAAGTCGGGCGGGAGGGAGGCAATTCGGACACAGGCCTCCACCATCAGCCGTTCCACCCCGTCGAGTCGGCGCCGCTCGCGGTCCGCCTTGGCGAGGGCCAGCGCGGCCGTCTGGACGGTGAGCGCGCGGGCGGCGAGGTCGAGTTCCGGCCAGGGGTCGCTGCCCGGTGGCCCGGCCGCCGGGCCGCCGGCGGCCCGGTAGGCGTCGAGGAAGCGCAGCCAGGTCTCCGTGTCGAGCAGCCCGGCGGCGTACCAGGCCGCGGGCCGGGCGAGGTCCCAGGCGGGCGTGCCGAGTCCCAGGTCGTCGACGTCGATGAGCCGCCACTGCCCGTCCGGGCCCCGGACCAGCTGCCCGAGGTGCAGGTCGCCGTGGCAGAGCACCCCGCCGGGCGGCGGCGGCCCCTCCCCCCGGACCCATCCGGGGAGGGTCGCCGCGGCGGCCCGGACGAGCCGGGCCAGGGCAGGGGCGTCGTCGGGATCGGCGTTGGGGACGGGGACGGGGATGGAGATCCGGTCGCCCCGGCGATTGCCTTCCGCGACGGCCCCCCGCCCGGCAGCGGCCCTCCCGCCCCCGGGAGCATGCACGGAACCCCCCGGGTGCACGAACCCCCCACCCACCGGCGGGGCCACGGACCCCCCTGAGCCGGCACCGCCCGCGGCACCCCCGACCACGCGAGGCTGCCCGGAATCCCCCACCGCGGGAGCGCGGCCAGGATCCCCCACCGCGGGAGCGTGCGCGGCAGCCCCGACCACAGGCAGGTGCGCGGGATCCCCCGCCACGGGCAGGTACGCGGAAGCCCCTGCCGCAGATGGGTGCACGGGAGCCCCGGGGGCGGGCGGGTGCGCCGGAGCACCCACGCCGGGCGGGCGCACAAGACCCCCACCCGCGGGCGGGGCTACGGGACCCCCCGGGTCGGAACCGTGCAGTGCAGCACCGACCACGCGAGGGTGCCCGGGAGCCCCTACCGCAGGCGGGTGCACGGGACCCCCACCCACGGGCGGGAGTACAGGACCCCCTGAGCCGGAACCGTGCGCGGGAAACCCGGCCACACGAGAGTGCCCGGCATCCCCCGCCACGGGAGCGTGCGCAGGATCCCCCGCCGCGGGCAGGTGTGCAAGATCCCCTGGCGCAGGCGGGAGCGCGGGAGCCCCGACCGCGGGAGCATGCCCGGCGACCCCGGCCAGGGGAGGGTGCACAGCAACCCCCACCGCGGACGGATGCGCGGGCCCCCCAGTCGTGGGAACGTGCGCGGGATCCCCCGCCACGGGAGCGTGCGCAGGATCCGCCGGCGCAGACGGATACTCGGCAGCCCCGGCCGCAGGCGGGTGCGCGGCAGTCCCCGCCGCAGACGCACACGCCGCAGCCCCGCCCACGGGTGGGTGCGTGAGAGCCCCCGCCGCAGGAGCGTGCGCGGCAGCCCCGACCACAGGCACGTGCGCAGGATTCCCCACCGCGGAAGCTTCCGCGGGAGCCCCGACCACGGGCGGGTGCGCGGCAGCACCCGCCGCGGGCAGGTGTGCGGGGGGCCCGTCATCCGGTGGGTGGGCCGTGGCGAGGCGGTGGAGGGCGCGGGCGAGTTTGGCCGGGCCGCGCATCGGGGGGAGCGGGGTCGGGAGGAGGTGGAGCGGGGTGCGGTGCAGGGCGGCCAGGAGCTCGGCGGCGGCCTCCCAGGGGGCGTCCTCGGGGTGGTCGGGGTCGACCGGAGCCCCGTAGGGCCAGAGGGAGACGGGCCGGCCCCCGACCCGGCCGAGCCCGGTCCGCAGCGGGGGCAGCAGCACCCCGGCCAGCGCGCCGTCCCCGGCGATGCGGATCCGTACCGCCAGGTCACCGGGGTCGCTGTCCGGCGCGTGCGCCTTGGCCACGGTGTCCCCGCAGCGGACGACGGTGCCGTCGTCGCGGTCCGCGAGGAGTACGTACTGCCGCGGGCCGGCGCCCGCGTACGCGGCGAGCGCGGCCGCGCTCACCCGCTCCAGCGGAACCACGCCCCGGCGCCGTCGATGTGGAGCAGGAACTCCGCCACGGGTGCACTGGCGGGTGAGAGGAAGGTCAGCTCCTCGGCGATCGGGGCGTACGCCGCGTCGAAGCGCTCGCCGAAGGATTCGTCGTCGATCTCCGCCGCCCTCGTTGCCTGCACGGCCTCGAACCTGGTTCCGACCGGCTCGAAGGCTGGTTCCGGTGCGAAACGGCCGTGCAGCCACGGGAAATCGGCGGACTCCACGGTGACCGCGCCCGGCGGCTCGCCCTGGCGCAGCGGCCGCCGGACGGTTCCCTCCGGCCCCGACCGCTCCATGGTCACTCCCCCGCGCCCCGCACCCGGGCGGGTGCTCTTCCGGATGAGGGTACGCAGCACCGGGAGCAGCGGGCACGCGGGGACCACCGGGAGCACGGGCCGGGCGGAGCGGGTCGCGGGCAGGAGGGCGGATATGAAAAAGGGTGCTGCGCGTCCGGCTCCCCAGCCGTACGCGCAGCACCCTTCACCTGCCGTCCGTCGGCCGAGCCCCCGTCCCCACGGGGTTCGGCCGGTGACAGTCCCGGCCCAGGCCGCTCTCCTGGGCCCGGGGCGCCGCTCAGCGCCCCAGCATCACGCTTACGGACGACGCCTGTGCCACCACCTGGTCGAAGCCTCCGAAGAGGAAGAGCAGGAGGGCGGCCAGGGGGAGCACCATGGCCGCGGCCACCAGCGGGTGGCGACGGCCGGACTCATGGCTGTTGAACGCGAATGCCTTGCGTCCCTGCCGTGCGATGTCCGCCATGGTCCTCTCCCTGTCGTTTGGCAGCGGCGGGCCTATGACCTCGGGGGACGAGTGCACCACCCGCCGCTTGTCTTCAACACTAGGTGCGCGAACGGCTCCTGGCCTCATGCCTTCGTACCCATTGGCGGGCCTCCAGGAGGATGACGCCGCCACCTCGCGCGTACTCCCCTGGGTGGAGACCGCTCCCCCGCTCTGAGGGTCATCCCGGAGGGGATGACCGGAGGGTGGTGACTTCGCTCACTTCCGTCACCGCCCGTACACACCCCGCCGCCGACCAGGTGCTCCCAAGATCAACCGGCCGCGATCGGCCCCCACGGCGGGCACCCCCACTCGCGCTCCCCCTCGGGTACCCCAATTCCCGTGGCCCCGCCCCGGCTTGGCCGGTCCGCACGTTCCCGTACATGCGTCCGACCGGTGGTCCCGGGATCGCCCAAGTGGACTGCCCCGTACTGACTATCGAATCCCCCGGCGAGGGCGCGGCCTCTGAGCGCGCATGCCGGATGGTCCGTAAGCTGTGCCACGTCAACAGGACGACCGGTCAGCGGGGTGGACATGGCGATGATGCGGCTCCGGCGCGAGGACCCGCGTGTCGTCGGCTCGTTCAGGCTGCACCGGCGCCTCGGCGCCGGCGGCATGGGCGTCGTCTACCTGGGATCCGACCGGCGCGGCCAGCGCGTCGCGCTCAAGGTGATCCGGCCGGATCTGGCCGAGGACCAGGAGTTCCGCTCGCGCTTCGCCCGCGAGGTGTCCGCCGCCCGGCGGATCCGCGGCGGGTGCACCGCGCGCCTGGTCGCCGCGGACCTCGAGGCGGAGCGCCCCTGGTTCGCCACGCAGTACGTGCCCGGCCCCTCCCTGCACGACAAGGTGGCCGAGGAGGGCCCGCTGACGGCCGCGCAGATCGCCGCCATCGGCGCCGCGCTCTCCGAGGGACTGGTCGCCGTGCACGAGGCGGGGGTCGTCCACCGCGACCTCAAGCCCTCGAACATTCTTCTGTCTCCCAAGGGCCCGCGCATCATCGACTTCGGGATCGCCTGGGCCACCGGCGCGAGCACCCTCACCCATGTGGGAACGGCCGTCGGCTCCCCGGGATTCCTGGCGCCCGAGCAGGTGCGCGGGGCCGCCGTCACCCCCGCCACCGACGTCTTCTCCCTCGGCGCCACCCTGGCCTACGCGGCCACCGCCGACTCGCCCTTCGGGCACGGCAGTTCCGAGGTCATGCTGTACCGCGTGGTGCACGAGGAGCCGCACCTGGTGGGCGTCCCGGACGCGCTCGCGCCCCTCGTACGGGCCTGCCTGGCCAAGGACCCCGAGGAGCGGCCGAGCACGCTCCAGCTGTCGATGCGGCTCAAGGAGATCGCGGCCCGCGAGGCGCACGGGCTGGGCGAGAGCCGTCCGCCGGCGCAGCGGGCCCGGACCGAGCGGCCGACCGGGCGGCTGCCCGAGCACACCGACGCGTACGGCGAGGGGTACGCCGGCCACACCGAGCAGCGTACGGAGCGCCGTACCGCGGGCACTCCCGTACCGGGGCACCTGGGGGCGGGACCGGCCCAGGCGCAGGGGAACTCCCAGGGGCAGGGACCGGCCGGCGGGCCGCACTCGCGGCCCCCGTCGGCACGGGGCACCGGCTCGCGCGGGACCGGCTCGCGGGGCCCCGGCTCCACCGCCGGGCGTACGGGCGGCCGCCCGGCTCCCCGTACGACGGGCACGGGGCGGCGGCCGTCGCGGCCGGACCCGAAGCTGATGCGCCAGCGCCTGATCGTCTTCGTCGTCGTGACGTTGCTCGTGGCGCTGGGCATCGCGCTCGCCCAGAAGCTCTAGTGCTGTGGCCGGGAAGGCCGCGGCACCGGGCCTTCCCTCTCGGATCTTGCTGAGCGCGCGACGAGCCGGGCCCGCGACGCGCCGGGGACGCGACGAGCCGGCCCCGCGACGACTGGCACCGGCCCGGCCGCGGCGTTTCACTGGGAAGTGCGGGTGAGACCGAAGCCAGCCGCCCCGGGAGGTCCCGTGAACACGCACACGCCGCCGCGCTTCGACCCGACCCGGGTTCCCCATCTGCTGGGCTCGTTCGCACCGGTGAGCGAGGAGGTCGACGTCGCCGACCTCGAGGTGACCGGTGAGATCCCGCCGGAGCTGGACGGTCTGTACCTGCGCAACGGCCCCAATCCCCGGTTCACCCCGATCGGCTCGTACCTGTACCCCATCGACGGGGACGGCATGCTGCACGGGGTCTGGCTCTCGCAGGGCCGCGCACGCTACCGCAACCGCTTCGTGAGCACCCCCGCGCTGCGGGCCGAGGAACGGGCCGGCCGGGCCCTGTGGGGCGGCGTGGAATCGATGATCATGCCGGACGCCGACCAGGTCGGGCCCGAACTCGCGGGCACTTTCCGGGACATGCCCGATATCAACGTCGTACGGCACGGCGGCCGGCTGCTGGCGCTCGCCGAGTCCGAGTGCCCCTACCGGATCGGCGCCGGCTTGGAGACGCTCGGCCGCGAGGACTTCGACGGCGCCCTGCCGATGGGCATCACCGCCCACCCCAAGATCGATCCGCTCACCGGCGAGATGGTCGTCTTCTGTTACGGCCTGGAGGCGCCGTACCTGACCTGGTCGGTCATCGGCCGCGATGGTGCGGTCACGCGGGGGCCCACGCCGGTCGACGGCGTGGACGAGCCGATGATGATCCACGACATGGCCCTGACCGAGCGCTACGCGGTCATCGTCCTCGCGCCCGCGTTCTTCGACTTCGCCGCGGCCATGGCGGGCGGCTCGGTCCTCTCCTGGCGGCCCGAGCGCGGGACCCGCGTGGTCCTCGTCCCGCGCGACGGCGGACCGCCGCGCTGGGCCGCCGACGAGGCGTTCTGGCTCTGGCACACGGTGAACGCGTACGACGACGGACCGGGCCCGGATGCCCCGGTGGTCCTGGACTACGTGCAGTGGAGCCGGCTGACCGTCGGCGCGGAACCGGAGCCCGGCGCGGCCCCCGCGACAGGTGGACTCGTACGGGCGCGCATCGACCCGGTGGCGGGCACCATGGCCCGGACCCTGCTGGACGACGCCCGGGTGGAGTTCCCGCGCATCGACGACCGGCTCATCGGCCGGCGCCACCGGCACGCCGCGCTGGCCGCCGAGACCGGCCGGACGGACCTGCTGCCCGGTGAGTACGACGCCGTGCGCTTCCACGACACCGAGACCGGCACCGCCCGCGTCTGGGATGCCGGGGACCTGTCGGTCGGGGAGCCGGTCTTCGCACCGGTGCCGGGGCGGGACTCCGAGGAGCACGGCTACTGGCTGACCTTCGCCACCGACCGCACCGACGGGTCCGCGTGGTTCCTGGTCGTCCCGGCCCAGGACCCTGCCTCCGGCCCCGTGGCCCGCGCCCGCGTCCCGGTCCGGGTCCCGCTCGGCCTGCACGGCTGCTGGCTGCCGACGGGCGGCGGCTGAGCGACGCGGGCCCGGCAAGATCCGAAAGGGACGGCCTACGGCCGGCCGCTCGCCACCGCGTAGAAGGCGACGGCCGCGGCCGCGCCCACGTTCAGCGAGTCCACACCGTGCGCCATGGGGATCCGTACCCACTCGTCGGCCGCGACCAGTGCCTGCGTCGACAGTCCGTCCCCCTCGGCGCCCAGCATCAGCGCGACCCGGTCCAGCGTCTGCGGGGCGGCCTCGTCGATCGGCGAGGCCTTCTGGTGCGGGGTGAGGGCGAGCAGCTTGAAGCCGGCCTCGCGGACCGAGTCCAGGCCCTTGGGCCAGGCCTCCAGACGGGCGTAGGGAACGGAGAAGACCGCGCCCATGGAGACCTTGACGGAACGCCGGTACAGCGGGTCCGCGCAGTCCGGCGAGAGCAGCACCGCGTCCATGCCGAGGGCGGCCGCGCTGCGGAAGATGGCGCCGATGTTGGTGTGGTCGTTCACCGCCTCCATGATGACCACGCGCCGGGTGGTGGCGAGCAGTTCCTCGGCCGTGGGCAGCGGCTTGCGCTGCATGGAGGCGAGGGCCCCGCGGTGCACGTGGTAGCCGGTGACGCGCTCGGCGAGCTCCGGGCTCACAGCGTAGACCGGGGCCGGGAGCTCGTCGATGACATCGCGCATGACGTCGACCCACTTGGCCGAGAGCAGCATGGAGCGCATCTCGTACCCGGCGTCCTTGGCACGTCTGATCACCTTCTCGCCCTCGGCGATGAAGAGACCTTCCGCGGGCTCGCGCCTGCGCCGGAGTTCGACGTCGGTCAGGCCCGTGTAGTCGCGCAGGCGCGGGTCGTCGGGGTCCTCGACGGTGATGAGATCAGCCACAGGGTGATACTGCCTTGTCCTGGGTGCGGTGCCAACGGCTCTGCTGGGTTGGGGGAGGTGGCCTGCTCGGCCCGGTCGGCCCTTCGGCCCGGTCGGCCGCTCGGCCTCGTCGGCTACTCGGCCGCGGGCCGGTGGACCTTCACGACGTCGCCGATCACGATGACGGCGGGAGGCCGCACCTCCTGGGCCCGGACGGTCTCGCCGACCGTGGCCAGGGTGGCGTCGACGCGGCGCTGGGAGGCGGTGGTGCCCTCCTGGATGACGGCGACCGCAGTGTCGGCGGGCCGGCCCTGCCGGACCAGCGCCTCGGCGATCAGGCCGATCTTGTCCACGCCCATCAGGATGACCAGGGTGCCGGTGAGCTTCGCGAGGGAGGCCCAGTCCACGAGGGAGCGCGGGTCGTCGGGGCCGACGTGGCCGCTGACCACGGTGAACTCGTGTGCCACGCCGCGGTGCGTGACCGGGATGCCGGCCGCGCCGGGGACGGAGATGGAGCTGGAGATGCCGGGGACGACGGTGCAGGCGATGCCGGCCTCGGCGAGGGCCTGGAGCTCCTCCATGCCGCGGCCGAAGACGTACGGGTCCCCGCCCTTGAGCCGGACCACGGCCTTGCCGGCCCTGGCGTGCTCGATGAGGGCCTCGTTGATGGCCTCCTGGGCCATGAAACGGCCGTACGGAATCTTCGCGGCGTCGATGACCTCGACGTGCGGCGGGAGCTCGTCGAGGAGGTCGCGGGGGCCGAGGCGGTCGGCGATGACCACGTCGGCTTCGGCGAGGAGGCGGCGGCCGCGGACCGTGATCAGGTCCGGGTCGCCGGGGCCGCCGCCGACGAGGGAGACGCCGGGGGTGTGGGGGCGGGCGGCCGTCAGGGAGCCGTCCCGCAGCCCCTCGACGACCGCGTCGCGGACGGCGGCGGAGCGCCGGGGGTCGTTGCCGCTCAGCACCGCGACGGTGACGCCCTCCACGCGGCCGGTGGCCGGGGTCCAGGCGGTGGCGGCTTCGGCGTCGTCGGCGCGGACGCACCAGATCCGCGCGCGCTCGGCCTCGGCGGAGGCGGCGTCGTTGGCGGACCTGTCGCGGGTGGCGACGAGCGCGTACCAGGCCCCTTCCAGGTCGCCGTCCTGGTAGCGGCGGCGCTCCCAGCGGATCTCGCCGGTCCCGGCCATGGCGTCCACGGAGGGGGTCGCGGAGGGCGAGATCAGGAGGATGTCGGCGCCGGCCGCGATGAGGGCGGGCAGGCGGCGCTGGGCGACCTGGCCGCCGCCGACGACGACGACGCGGCGGCCCGCGAGGCGGAGTCCGACGGGGTAGGCGGGGGTGTCGGCCATGGCGGGGGCTGCTCCTGGGGGCGGCTGCGTGGGCCGCTACGGCGTTGGAGCGGCGGTGTACTGGTGTGCGGTGCGGTACTGATGGTCCAAGATACGGCCCCACCTGGGCGGAAGCATGCCCTGGGGTCCGCGAGGGCCCGCGGCGGCCCTGCCCGGGGCGGTCGGCTCAGCCGTCTCTTCCGGCAGGGGCACCGGTCGGGGCCGCCGGCTCCGGCGGGCCGGGGCGCTGCGTTCCCGCCGACGGGGCGAGGGCGGGGAGGGAGACCTTGGAGGTCTCCGACGCGCATCCGTACCGGTCCTCCGGTTCCTTGGCGGGCAGCGGGTTTCCCTGTCCGTCGAGCGGGGTGATCTCCGCGGCGGGCTCGGCGGAGATCACCCCGGGCGGAGGACCGGAGGGTGAGGTGACGCGGCCGGCGGGTCACGTCGAACTCCGCGTCGCCGTTCACGGCCATCACGGCGGTCGTCAGCCGATGGCCCCGGGCGTCCGGTGCGTGGACGACCACGGCCGGTCGGGTGCCCGTCCTGGAACCGGGCCGGGCGCACCCACGGCATCCCGCACCGCGGGTGGCGCCACTGGGCGGCCCCTCCCGGGCGCTGCCGGCGGGGCCGTCCGTACGGGCCCGCCGGCAGGTCCGGGGCGCTACTTCTCGGTGACGCCCGCCGAGTCGAAGGTGGCCACCTCGTGCATCGCGCGGGCCGCGCTCTGGACCAGGGGGAGGGCCAGCAGGGCGCCCGTGCCCTCGCCGAGGCGGAGGTCCAGGTCGACCAGCGGGCGCAGGCCGAGCTTGTTGAGCGCCGCGACGTGGCCCGGCTCGGCGCTGCGGTGGCCCGCGATGCAGGCGGAGAGGGACTCCGGCGCGATGGCGCGGGCCACCAGGGCGGCCGCGCCCGCGCTGACGCCGTCCAGGATCACCGGGGTGCGCAGGGAGGCTCCGCCGAGGAGGAGGCCCACGATCGCCGCGTGCTCCAGGCCGCCGACGGCCGCCAGGACGCCGATCGGGTCGGCCGGGTCGGGCTGGTGGAGCTCGAGGGCACGGCGTACGACCTCTACCTTGCGGGCGTGGGTCTCGTCGTTGATGCCCGTGCCCCGGCCGGTGACCTCCGCCGGGTCGACCCCGGTGAAGACGGAGATCAGGGCCGCCGACACCGTGGTGTTCGCGATGCCCATCTCTCCGGTCAGCAGCGCCTTGTTGCCCGCCGCGACCAGGTCGCGGGCGGTCTCGATGCCGACCTCGATGGCCTGGACGGCTTCCTCGCGGGTCATCGCGGGGCCGACGGAGAGGTCGGCCGTGCCCGGGCGGATCTTGCGGGGCAGGAGGCCGGGGGTGGCCGGGAGCTCGCCGGCGACGCCGACGTCGATCACGCAGACCTCGGCGCCCACCTGGTTGGCGAAGGCGTTGCAGACCGCGCCGCCGCCCAGGAAGTTGGCCACCATCTGCGTGGTGACCTCCTGGGGCCACGGGGTGACGCCCTGGGCGTGCACTCCGTGGTCACCCGCGAAGATCGCCACCGCGGCGGGCTCGGGGATCGGCGGCGGGCAGACCCTCGAGAGGCCGGACAGCTGGGCCGAGATGATTTCGAGCATGCCCAGGGCCCCGGCGGGCTTGGTCATGCGCTTCTGTCGCTCCCAGGCCTCGCCGAGCGCCTTCGCGTCCAGCGGGCGGATGCTGGCGACGGTCTCGGAGAGCAGGTCGTGCGGCTCCTCGCCGGGCAGCGCGCGGCGGCCGTAGGTCTCCTCGTGGACCACCCAGGAGAGCGGGCGGCGCTGGGACCAGCCGGCCTGCGCGAGCTCGGGCTCCTCCGGGAACTCGTCCACGTAGCCGACGCACAGGTACGCGACGACCTCCAGGTGCTCCGGCAGGCCGAGCGCGCGGACCATCTCGCGCTCGTCGAAGAAGCTGACCCAGCCGACGCCGAGGCCTTCGGCGCGCGCGGCGAGCCAGAGGTTCTCCACCGCGAGGGCCGAGGAGTACGGGGCCATCTGCGGCTGGGTGTGCCGGCCGAGGGTGTGGCGGCCGCCGCGGGTGGGGTCGGCGGTGACCACGATGTTCACCGGGGTGTCGAGGATGGCCTCGATCTTGAGTTCCTTGAACTGCTTGGCGCGGCCCTTCGGGAGCGACTTCGCGTAGGCCTCGCGCTGGTGCTCGGCGAGCTCGTGCATCGTCCGGCGGGTCTCGGCGGACTTGATGACGACGAAGTCCCAGGGCTGGGAGTGGCCGACGCTGGGCGCGGTGTGGGCCGCCTCCAGGACGCGGAGCAGCACCTCGTGCGGGATCGGGTCGCTGCGGAAGCCCTTGCGGATGTCGCGGCGCTCGCGCATGACGCGCAGGACGGCCTCGCGCTCGGCGTCGGCGTACCCGGGGGCAGCCTCGGTGGCCGCGGGCTCGGCGGCCACGGCCTCGGGCTCCGAGGGGGTTCCGGGCTCGGGTTCGGCGTCCGGCTCGGTCCCGGGGACCGTCAGGGCCTCCACGGGTGCCTCCACCTGGTCCGGCGCCACGGCGGCGGGCTCGGGAGCGGGCTCCGGCGACGGCTCGGCGGCCTCGGCCACGGCTTCCGCAGGCTGCGGCTCGAGCTCGGGCTGCGGCTCGGGCTCCGGCTCCGGCTCTACGACGGCCACGGCCACGGGCTCGGGGGCCGCGACGGGTTCCGCCAGGGCCAGGACCGGCTCGGGGGCGGCGACCACAGGCTCCGCCACGGGCTCCGGCTCCGGAACGACGACGGGCTCCGGCTCCGCGACGGCGACGGGCGCGGGCTCGGAGACCGGCTCGGCCGGGAACACCGGCTCGGCCACGGGGACCGCCACGGGCTCCGCCGCGACGGCGGGCTCGGGCTCCGCGGCGGCGAGGGGTGCGGCGACCGGCACGGCGACGGGCTCCGCGTCCGCCGGGGCCTCCGCCACGGCCTCCGGAGCCGGTTCCACGGTCCACGGCGTCCCGGCCTGCACCGGGATCTCGACCGGCTGCGGCGCGGCCGAGGCTGCGTCGGCGGGCGGGAGGTCCAGGTACTCGGGTCCCGCGGTCGGCGGCCCGGACTGGCGCACCGGGACCGGCGTCGCGGGGGTGCTCGGCACGGAGACGGGCTCGGGCGCGGGTACGAGCGCGGGCTCGGGCTCCGGGGCGAGCGGAGCCTGGGCCTGCGGGGGCACGGCGTTGGACGCCGGGGCCGCGGCCGGACCCCGGTCGGCGAGGGACCGTACGACTCCCCCGGTTACTTCCGGTACGGGCGGGCCCATGTGCAGCGGCCGGCGCACCGGGGCGGGGGCGAGGGGGGGCACCGGGGCCTGGGCCTGCGGGGCCACCAGACCGCCGAGGTCCAGCGCGCCGGAGTCCCGGCCGCCCGCCTCGTGCGCGCCCGCGCCGTAGGAGGCCGGCTCGGGGAAGGACGGCTGCCCCGTGAACGCCTGCTCCGCGAACGCCTGCTCGGGGAACGACGGCTCGGCGAAGGCCGGCTCGGCGAAGGCCGGCTGCGGGTAGCCCACGGGCTCGTACCCGGCCGGGGCCTCGGTGACCGGGACGGCCGGCTGCAACGGGTTCGGCTGCTGGTACTCGGGGTAGTCGGCGTACGGAGCGTCCGCATAGGCCAGGGGTTCGGGGAAGGCGGGCACCGGCGGGACGACCTGGGGGTCGCTCCACGCTCCCTGGCTGCTCGGCATCAGCAGCAGTTCCTCGTCCTCCGGCTCGGCCGGGTTGTCCACGAGGTCCTGGAAGGCGTAGCTCCCGGTCCCGGGGGAAGGCATGGGAACCGGGGCGGGGACGCCCGGCTGATCCACCATGCCCGTGCTGTCCGGGAGACCCTCGCCCGGAACCTGGCCGGTGTCAGTCATGCGTACCCCTCGCCCATCGGTGTTGCCTCTTCGACCGCCCGGTCGCCCACGAGGCCGCCGAGCGGAATTGCAGAACGGGATTGCCGTGCGGCGGTTTCGCCTCACGTGCGCCTGCACGACAACCAGTAAGTATTGTCGTGCCCGTTCGCCACCTCGGCGGCCATAACCGCCACGGTCCTCTGTGGACTGCGCCACGTCGCGCGTCCTGCCGGTGCCGCGTGCCCGAATCGTCCGGGGCGGTGCGACGATCGGCCAGCCTACCCCGGTCCCGCGGCTAGCTCCTGTCCGGGCGGTTGACGGGCCTTTCGGCGGCCAGCAGGAACACCACGGAGCGCTGTTGTTCGACCCAGGTCCGGGTGTCCAGGGCGACGGACTGGAGCAGCGCGCACTCGACGGCGTACCCGCCCTCGGCCAGTACGCGGCCGATGGCTTCCGCCTCGTCGCGGGTGGAGGCGTGGCTGACGATCCGTTCGGGGCGGCGGTCGGCCACGGCGGCGACCACCTCGGCGCCTCCGCCGCCGACGCGGACCACGTCGGGTTCGGGCAGGGTCTCCAGTACGTGCGGGGCGCGGCCGGTGACGACCTGGAGCTGTACGCCCCGGGCCCGGGCCGCGGCGGTCGTGCGTTCGCAAGCGATCCGGTCGGCGTCGACGGCGATGACGGCGGCGCCGAGGGCGGCGGCGTCCACGGCGAGGGCTCCGGATCCGGAGCCGATGTCCCAGACGAGGTCTCCGGTGCGCGGGCCGAGCCGGGCGAGCTGGGCGGCGCGCAGTTGCGCGGACTCCCCTTCTCCCACGTCGATCTGCGGGTGGGCCCAGCCCCGTCCGCCGCTCTGGGCCGCGCTCTGGCCCAGCAGCCACGCCTGTTCGGCGGCGGCCGCGGGCGCTCCCGCGCCGCCGATGACGATCACCACGTTGGGGTCGCGCCAACTGTGGTCGGCGGCCTTGTCGGAGGTGAGGACCGTGACCTGTTCCCTGTCGGTGCCCAGTTCCTCGCAGATGACGAAGGTCCGGTGCACGCCTTCGAGCAGCAGGGCCAGCTCGGCGGGGCCGGCGCCGGGCGAGGTGATGACGGCGACCTTGGGGTGGGCCCGGCAGACGTTGACGGCGCGGCGCAGCGTGCGGCGGTGGGCGACGACGACCTGGGCGTCGTCCCAGGGCATCCCGGCGCGGGCGAAGGCGGCGGCGACGGCGGACACGGCCGGTACGACCTCGACCTCCAGGCCGTGCTCCGGAGCGCGCAGGGCCCGTACGACACCGAAGAAGCCGGGGTCGCCGTCGGCGAGGACGACGGCGGTGCCGCGGTGGCCGGCGATCCGGCCGGCGGCGATGCCCGGGCTGCCGAGCCGGATGCGTTCGGCGGTGGGCGGGACTTCGGGGAGCGCGAGGTGGTGGGCGGCGCCGGCCACCAGGGTGGCCGCGGAGAGCGCGGAGCGCGCGGCCGCGGTCAGGGGGGAGCCGTCCCAGCCGATCACCGTGACCCGGTCGGCCATCGTCGTCAGTCTCCTGGTGTGGGAGGGGGCGCCTCCCGGTGGCGGCCGGGGGAAGGCGGGTGGTCGTCGGGGGCGGGCACGGTGAGACTACCTGGTCATCGTGTCAGTTCCGGTCGGCCGAGACGGCGTAGCCGTTCGCGTCGGACGGGTGCGTCCGGTAGTCGTCGTAGCCGCTGGAGCGGTCGTCCGCGTAGCCGACGGAGTACCCGTCGGCGTACTCCCCGCCGTACCCGTCCTCTTCGAGGTCCTCGGGGACCAGCCCCCACACGATGAGGTCGCTGCGGGTGTCCGCCCAGGAGCCGTCGGGGTTCTGGGTGCGCACTATGCAGGCGTTGCGCAGGACGCCTTCACTGATGCAACCGATCTTCTGGGCCACCTGCTGGGAGGCGGTGTTGTCGGCGGCGGTGCGCAGTTCGAGTCGTTCGAAGCGCTGGTCGCTGAAGAGCCAGCGGGCGACGGCGCGGACGGACTCGCTGGCGTAGCCCTCGCCGCGGGCCCAGGGGGCGGTGACGTAGCCGACCTCGGTGGACCGGGTGCGCCAGTCGGTGTGCTGGAGGTGGACGATGCCGACCAGGCGCTGGGTGAGGAACTCGGTGACGGCGAGGACGATCCCGCGGCCCTCGGTGCGCTCGGCGTGGGAGTCCCGGGTGGCCCAGGTGACCGCGTCGGCGTGGGTGTAGGGGTGCGGGACCGAGGTCCAGGCGGTGACGTGCTCGTCGTTCATCATCTCGGTGAGCGCGGTGACGTCTTCTTCCTCGAAGGGGCGCAGCACCAGCCGGTCCGTGCTGATGGTGACGTCCGGGAAGGTGGTAGTCATGCGCAGCTCCAAGCCTGAGACCGTGGTGCGACCGTGGTGCGAGGCGACCGTTGTGCGGGACCGTTCGTACGGCCGTGTCCGCGGGTCGTAGGCCACAGCATGCAGCATCGGCCTGGTGATGTGCAGGCCCGGGCTGCCCGGAAGCGGGCAGCGTCCGGCCCCGTACACCGGTGGGGCGTACGGGGCCGGACCGACCGGCCGGACGGGTCCGGCCGGATCTGGTGGATCAAGCTTGCCGGATCAGGCGGCGGGCTTGCCGAAGGCCGGGATGACCGAGCCGTTGTACTTGTCCTCGATGAACTTCTTGACCTCGTCGGAGTTCAGGAGCTTGGCGAGCTTCTGGATCCGGGGGTCGTTCTGGTTGCCGTTCTTGACCGCGAGGATGTTGGCGTAGGGGTTGCCCTCGGCCTTCTCCAGGACGAGCGCGTCCTTGGCCGGGACGAGCTTGGCCTCGATGGCGTAGTTGCCGTTGATGACGGCGGCGTCCACGTCGTTCAGGGCACGCGGGACCGTGGCGGCCTCCAGCTCCTTGAACTCCAGGCCCTTCTTGTCGGTGATGTCGGACAGCTTGGCGCCGGTGCCGACGCCCTCCTTGAGGGTGATCAGCTTGTTCGCGGCGAGCAGCTGGAGCGCGCGGCCCTCGTTGGTGGGGTCGTTGGGGACGGCGATGGTCTGGCCGGCCTTGATGTCGGTGAGGGCCTTGTCCTTCTTGGAGTAGAGGCCCAGCGGCTCCAGGTGCACGTTCACGACGGGCACGATGTCGGTGCCGTTCTTCTTGTTGAAGTCGTCGAGGTACGGCACGTGCTGGAAGTAGTTGGCGTCGACCTGGCCCTGCTGGGTGGCGGTGTTCGGCAGGACGTAGTCCGTGAACTCCTTCACCTCCAGCTTGAGGCCTTCCTTGGCCGCGAGGTTGTCCTTCACGAACTTCAGGATGTCGGCGTGCGGGGTCGGGGACGCCGCGATGACCAGGGCCTTGCTCTCGTCGGTCTTGCCGCCGTCGGCCTTGGTGGAGGACGGGTCCGAGGAGCTGCCGCAGGCGCTCAGGGAGAGGGTGAGCGCGGCGGCGGCGGCGGCGAGGGCGGCGAGCTTGATGTTCTTGCGCACGAAGAGTGCCTTTCGGTGCATATTGCTGTGCGGATGACGGCCCAAGCACGACAAGTGCGGGCTCTATGGAGAAAAGTTCGGAAATGTACGTCCGGGGCCGGCCTGGATCAGGCTGTCCGACCCCGCCGCGCGAGGAGGCGTACCACGCCGTCGCCGATGAGCTGGATCACCGTGACGAGCAAGATCAGCACGACGACGGTCGCGACCATGAAGCCGGTCTCGAAGCGCTGGAAGCCGTAGGTGATGGCCTTGGAGCCGAGGCCTTCGCCGCCGACCGCGCCGGCCATGGCGGAGTAGCCGATCAGGGTGATCACGGTGGTGGTGACGGCCGCGATCAGGGAGGGCAGCGCCTGCGGGAGGAGCACCTTGCCGACCAGGGTCGGGATGCCGCCGCCCATGGACTCGACGGCCTCGATCAGACCGTGGTCCACCTCGCGGACGGCGGTCTCGACGAGCCGGGCGAAGAAGGGGATGGCGCCGATGGCGAGCGGGACGATCATGGCGGTGGGGCCGATGAAGGTTCCGACGATCGCCGTGGTGACCGGTATCAGGAAGATCAGCAGGATGATGAACGGCAGCGAGCGGCCCATGTTCACGATCACGCCGAGGATCTTGTTGACCGCACGGTTCCGGAGCAGGCCGCCCTTGTCGGTGAGGACCAGCAGGATGCCGATGGGCAGGCCGCCCAGGATGGTCACCAGCGCGGACCACAGCACCATGTAGAGGGTGTCGAAGGTGCCCTGCGTGAGCAGCGGCTGCATTTCGGACCAGGTCACTTCGCACCATCCTTGACCAGCTCGGCCAGTTCGCCGTCCACGTCCGCCCGAACGTCGACCTGTACGTCGGCCAGTGCGTCGGCTTCCACCACGTCCACCTGCAGGCCCTGCTCGCGCAGGAATCCGACGGGCACGACGTTGTCCTCGTAGCGGCCGGGCAGTTCGATGCGCATGCGGCCGATCTGGCGGCCGGCGACGGTGTCCATCGCGGCGCCGAGGATCGAGATGTCGATGTTGTACGTACGGGCCAGCTGGGAGATGACCGGCTGGGTCGCTGTCTCGCCGTGGAAGGTGACGTCGATGACCGTGTGCTCCGCGGTGGTCGCGGATCCGGTCAGCGGGAACAGTTCGCGGGCGAGCTCGGAGCCGGGGGTGGCCAGCAGCTCGCTGACGGTTCCGGATTCGATGATCCGGCCCCGCTTCATCAGGGCGGCCGAGTCGCAGACGGACTTGACCACGTCCATCTCGTGCGTGATGAGCAGCACGGTCAGGCCCAGCTGGCGGTTGAGGTCGCGCAGCAGCTGGAGGATCTGCCGGGTGGTCTCGGGGTCCAGGGCGCTGGTGGCCTCGTCGGAGAGCAGCACCTTGGGGTCGCCGGCCAGGGCGCGGGCGATGCCGACGCGCTGCTTCTGGCCGCCGGAGAGCTGGCCGGGGTAGGACTTGGCCTTGTCCGCGAGGCCGACGAGGTCGAGGAGTTCGGCGGCCTTGCGGGAGCGTTCGCGGCCGGGGACCCCGAGGATCTCCAGGGGGAGCTCGATGTTGCCCTGCACGGTGCGCGAGGACAGCAGGTTGAAGTGCTGGAAGACCATGCCGATGCGGCTGCGGGCCTCGCGGAGCTCCTTGCCGGCCCGGCGGCCCCGGCCGGCGAGCGCGGTGAGGTCGATGCCGTCGACGCTCACGGTGCCGGTGGTGGGGCGCTCCAGCAGGTTCACGCAGCGGATCAGGGAGGACTTTCCGGCGCCGCTCTGGCCGATGACTCCGTAGACCTCGCCCTGGCGGACGTGCAGGTCGACGCCGTCCAGGGCGGTGACCTCGCGGCCACGGGATTGGTAGACCTTCGTGAGGCCCGATGTGGTGATCACAGGATTTCCGTCGCTGTCGAGTGCGCGGCGCAGCGGGCTGCCGGCACGGGGCAAACATCTGGGGACGCGATACGGGTCGAACCGTCGGAAAACGACGGCTTCGGCGCATGCGCGGGGCAGGAGCGATCCGGGTTCACACGGGGGTGCCGCAGCTGGCTCGGCCGGTCTCGCTTCGGGGCGCGAGACCTGGGGAAGGGGCCCTCAGAAGGCGCACATTCGACACATACAACGAGCACCGGGCGTCAGGGTCGCCTCGGTCGCAAGGGTGCGGCTGCTCGTCGTGGTCATGGGCCCAGTAAACCAGACGTTCCCCGTCACCGATCAGAAGTGTCCGGATAGCGGACGGATTTCGACCACATACCGGACAACGCCGGTCAGGGCCGGTCGTCCGTCTCGATCGTGATCCCACCGGCTCCGACCAGCACGGACACGGCCGACAGGTCCCGTACGACCACGTCCGCGTCGAGTTCGGCGGCCGGGTGCGTTGTGGTCAAGGCCACGGTCACCATCCCGGCGGCGCGGCCCGCGGCCAGGCCCGCGGGAGCGTCCTCGAAGACCACGCAGCGGGCCGGGTCCACGCCCAGCCGGGCGGCCGCCAGCAGGAAGGGCTCCGGATCGGGCTTGCCCCGGGTGATGTCATCGGCGGCCACCAGCTCCGGGAAGTCGATGCCGGCCTCCCGCAGCCGGGCCTGCGCCAGCGGGCGGGTCGCGGAGGTGACCACGGCCCAGCGGCCGGCGGGGAGCGCGGAGAGCAGCTCCTTCGCCCCGGGCAGCAGGACCACGCCGCCCGCCACGTCCTCGGTCTCCAGCGCCTCGATCCGGGCGAGCGCCTCGTCCCGCACCCCGGCGGGCAGCAGGTCGGCGATGATCTCGGCGGCGGGACGGCCGTGCAGCGCGACCGCGGCCAGGGCATCGAAGGTGATGCCGTACTCCCGGGCCCAGCGGGTCCAGCAGCGGTGCACCGACTCCATCGAGGAGACGAGCGTGCCGTCGTTGTCGAACAGCAGGGCGTCGAAATGCGGGCCGTGCGTTCCTTGCAGCTTCATGCCTTCAAGCAAAGCCCGGGAGCAGGGGTGAGCGCATCGGGTCTTTCGGCCCGTAATACCCTCGCTGCATGCTCGACGCCCTGACGGTCGCCATCGGCGTGGCCGCACTCGCCCTCGCCGCCTGGTGCGGTTTCGCCGCCTGGCGGGACCAGCCGACCAAGGACTGGCACTTCATCGGCATGGCCGTGGTGACCGTACTGGTCCTGGCCCAGCTGGTGATCGGCCTGGTCCAGCTGGGCCGGGGCGAGAAGCCCGGGCAGGGCACGGTGCTCTTCGTGGCCTACCTGCTGGGCGCCTTCGCGGCCATCCCGGCCGCGGGCATGCTCTCGCTGACCGAGCGGACCAAATGGGGCTCGGTGACGGTGGCCGCGGGCGCGGTCGTCCTCGCCGTCCTCGAAGTACGGCTCTACGACATCTGGGGAAACACCGGTGCCTGACACGGACACGGACGCCACCGTCACCACGCCGGCCGGGCGCAAGCGCCTGGTCACCGGGCCGGGGGTGCTGCTGGTCTGGCTCTACGGAGTGATCACGGTCGGCGCGGTCTCGCGCTCGCTCTACCAGATCTCCACCGAGTTCGACCGGGCGCCGCTGGCGTACTCGCTGTCGGCCGTGGCGGCCCTGGTGTACGCCTTCATCACGTACTCGCTGGTGCGCGGCGGGGAGACGGCCCGCAAGGCGGCGCGGATCTGCTGCGCCGCCGAGCTGACCGGCGTACTCGTCGTGGGCACCTGGACCCTGGTGCGGCCCGAGGCCTTCCCCGACGCGACCGTGTGGTCGGACTTCGGGATGGGCTACCTGTTCATCCCGGTGATCCTGCCGATCACCGGGATGCTCTGGCTCCGCGCGAAGCGCTAGGCGTTAGGCGCTAGGCGCTGACCGCGAAGTCGGTGGCCTCCTTGGCCTCCTTCTCCAGCATCACCAGGCGGACGCCGTCGGACGCGGTGCGCCCGCCGACCTGGGTGTAGCCGGCCTTGCGGTAGAGCCGCAGGTTCGACTCGCTCTTGTGGCCGGTGAACAGCCGGAAGCGAGTGGTCCCGTCGTGGCCGGCGAGGGCCGCCTCGACCGCCCTCAGCAGCCGGGCACCGAGTCCGTGGCCCTGGAGACGGGGGTGGACGCAGAGCTTGGTGATCTTGCCCGTGCCCTCCTCGTCCACGTTGCCGCGCACGGCCCCGACGATCTCTTCGCCGAGCCGGGCCACCAGTACGGTGTCCGAGGCCAGCTCCGCCTTGAGGGAGTCGAGGGACTGGGTGAGCGGCTGGATGCGGTAGTTGCCGTACAGCTCGGCCTCGCTCTGGAACGCCAGGTACTGCAGTTTGATGATCTGCTCGGCATCCTCGGCAGCTGCCGCCGAAATGGTCACGCTCATGCCCATGTGCGCATGCCTCCCGCTCACCTGGTAGCCCTGTGGTCTACCGCTCCATTCCCCGCAGGTCGGGAGCCTCAACCTTTGCAGCCAGCATTCTGCGCAGACATCCCAGGCATCGGGAACGGACGGGCCCCAAACTTCCTTGTGAGATACCCAACTCTCCTGCGATTTCACGGTAAGTGAGGTCCCTGGGCGACAGAAGTGCCTTCATGAGCTCCGGACACCTTCCCGGCAATCGGGCGACCGCCGACCGGAGGGCCCGGTTGTCCTCGCCGTGCAGGAGGGCGTCTTCCGGTTCCGTGTCCGCACTGCTACGGGCCCCGGTGCCGCGCCCGCCGTCCACGGGGTGGTGGCGGTTGCCGTACGGAACCTCGCGCCGGGCCCGGCGCCGCGCCAGCCGGGCCTCCGCGCGCACCGCCCGGCGCAGCCAGACGGCGGGCTCGGCGGGCGTGCGCCGGTGCTCCAGCAGCCTGACCCAGACGGCTTGTTCCAGGTCGGCGGCGTCCTCCCCGGTGCCCGCGGTCTCCGCGGCCGCCTCGGCGGAGAGCAGCGGGCCGAGCTTGTCGAAGAGAGCGGCCGCGGCGGAGCCGGCCTCGGAGGGGTCAGCCTTGAACAGGTCCATGCCGGGCGGGACGCGAGGGCCGCGCCGGGCGGTTTCGCCGCCGGGCACGGCCCACTCGTACGGGGAGCTCCGCCTACTGGTTGACGCCCCGGCCCGGGCGGAAGGCCTCCGCCGCGAGGAGTCCGGTGTCGGCCTGGTCGGTGAAGATGCCGTCGATGCCCTGCTCGAAGTACTTCCTGAACGCGCCGAAGGCGTCGCCGTACGCCGTCGGGTCGGTGCCCACGCGGTACTCGGCCGGCAGGAAGCTGTTCTCGTTGCGCGCGGTGTAGGGGTGCAGGATCAGCCCCTGCGCGTGGGCGTCCTTGACGAGGGTGGTCGGCGCGGTGAGCCTGCCCGCGGCGTCGCGCGGCAGGATCAGGTCCATGGTCGGACCGATGCCCTGGGCGAAGCCGGCGATCCACCTCAGCCCCTCGGGCCTGACCAGGTCGGCGACCGTCCGGGGGTCCTTGGCCAGCTCGAAGTCCCAGGGGCGGGTGCCCGCGGCGGAGAGGAGCACCACGCGCGGGGCGGAGACCAGCCGGGACAGCCGCTGGATGCTGGAGGGCTCGAAGGACTGCAGGAAGAGCGGGGCGCCGCGGCCGTCGCGCCCGTAGCGGCGCAGCAGCCTGGCGAGGGGCTCCTCCAGGCCGAGGCCCAGGGCCCGGAAGTAGCTGGGGTGCTTGGTCTCCACGTGCAGCCACACGCGCTTCCCGCGCCGGCGGCCCTCCCGGTCGGCCCAGCGGAGCACCTCTTCGAAGGTCGGGACCTCCCAGCGGCCGTCGTAGAGGGTGTTGCGCTGACGAATGGCGGGAATGCGTTCCTTCGCGCGCAGGGTCTTCAGCTCGGCGAGGGTGAAGTCCTCGGTGAACCAGCCGGTGACCGCGATCCCGTCGACCGTCTTGGTGGTCTTGCGGGAGGCGAAGCCGGGGTGGTCCGCGACGTCGGTCGTACCGCCGATCTCGTTCTCGTGGCGGCACACCAGGTGGCCGTCCCTGGTCGGGACCAGGTCCTGTTCGATGACGTCGGCGCCGAGGTCGAGCGCGAGTTGGTAGGAGCCGAGCGTGTGCTCGGGCCGGTAGCCGCTGGCCCCCCGGTGCCCGATGACCGTCGGCACGGGCAGGTCCCGGTACCCGCCGCCGTACCCGCCGGACCCGCCGCCCCGGACTCCCCCGCTCTCGCTCTCCGCCGCCGACGCGGACCCGGCTCCCGCCGCGAGCCCGCCGAAGGCGCCGCCCGCCGCCGCCACCGCCGCGCCCAGTACCGTGCGCCGTGCTGCCCCACCCTGCGTCATGAGTGCCACTCCCATCGCCGAAAGGGCCGGGCGTCCCGGGATCTCCGGGTCCAACGGCCCGATTTCGCCTGCCGATCGTAGGCAAGCGGCGGTGGCGGGCGGGGGTGCTCGGGCGGAACACGGCGGAAACGTGCGTCAACACTGCGTATCCACCTCGTGAACCCGATGTGCGATCAGAGCGGACCCGCGAGTATCGTCCTCACCTGCACCACCGCCGTGTGGTGGGTGCGAGAACCGCTTTTCGATGCCGGAGGGCCCACGTTGTTCCGTACGCGCCTCATCAAAGCCACCGTCGGACCCGTCATGCGCATGATGTTCCGCACCCGTGTGGAGGGCATCGAGAACATTCCGGGCACCGGTCCGGTGATCCTCGCGGGCAACCACCTCACCTTCATCGACTCGATGTTCCTGCCGCTGGTGTGCGACCGCACGGTCCACTTCATCGGCAAGGACGAGTACGTCACCGGCAAGGGGATCAAGGGTCGTGCGATGGCCTGGTTCTTCACCGGCGCCGGCATGATCCCCGTGGACCGTGACGGGGCCAACGGCGGCGTCGCCGCGCTGATGACCGGCCGCCGGATCCTCGAAGAGGGCAGGATCTTCGGCATCTACCCCGAGGGCACCCGCTCCCCCGACGGCCGCCTCTACCGCGGCCGCACCGGCATCGCCCGGCTGACCCTGATGACCGGCGCGCCCGTCGTCCCCTTCGCGATGATCGGCACGGACAAGCTCCAGCCCGGCGGCGCCGGCATGCCGCGCCCGGGCCGGGTCACCGTCCGCTTCGGCGAGCCGATGGAGTTCTCCCGCTACGAGGGCATGGACCGCGACCGCTACGTGCTGCGCGCCGTCACCGACTCGGTGATGGCCGAGGTCATGCGGCTCTCGGGCCAGGAGTACGTGGACATGTACGCCACCAAGGCCAAGGAAGCCGCGTAGCCCTCCCCACCCCGGGGCTACTGCCGCTGCAGTGACCGGCTGACGCCCGCCGCGGTCGTCGTGGCCAGGACCCAGCCGGTCACGATCAGCAGGTACGACAGCCACTGGTACCAGCCGTCCGGCGCGAAGGCCGCTTCCTGGCCGAAGCCGATGATCGGCAGCATCAGGTCCATCGTGTAGAAGATCGCGTTGAACTCCGGCGCCTCCCCCGTCTTCAGCTCCCGGGGTTGGTGCAGCGTGTACGCGATCGTGCCCGTGGCCAGCAGCGCCAGCAGCCAGCCCGCGGCGCGCAGCGGCCGGAAGCCGTAGCCCACGGTGGCGTCCTGGAGCAGCCCCCAGATCCTGGCGTGCCGGGGCAGGGTGCGGCGGTGCCGGCGGAGCTTGGCGAGCTGCACGGTCCGGGCGGCCGCCTCGTCGCCGGCCGTGCGGTAGGCCGCGGCGAGCTGTTCGTAGGCGTACGGGAGGTAGCCCGACTCCTCGCGCTCCAGGGCGGGCAGCCGCTGTTCGGCGGACTGGTGCGGGCTGAGGGTCCGGTAGGTGAGTCCCTCGATGCGGATGCGCCGCGGCCACGTCTCCGGCGGCATGTGGAGCAGGTCGAACTGGGAGCGCCGCAGGTTCATCGTTCCCTGGACGCACTCGCGGCCGCTGAGCCACACCTCGCCGATCGAGCAGCTGGAGGCGCGCAGGGCGATGCCGGTGGGGTTGATGAGCCGGGCGTCGCCGAGGTAGAGCTGGCCGGGTATCCGGGATCCCGTGAGGTTGAACATTCCCCGGGCTTCCAGCCCCTTGGCCCGTACGTCGGTACCGACGGTCAGGGTTTCGGCGTGCAGGGCCATCGCGCCGGGGGCCAGGAGCCGGGCGTTGTTCAGGTTGATCTGGCCACCGACGGTGGCGCCGTTGACGCGTGTCTGACCGTGGACGGTGAGGTCCATGGCGATGACGTCGGTTCCGATGTCGGCGTGATTGAACTGCAGGGCGGCCTCCTGGCCCGCCGCGGCCGGACCGGGGGTGCCGATGACCGCCTTCTGGAGGAAGAGTCCACCGGCTATCCGGGCGCCCGCGAGACGCACCGGCCCGGAGATGCGGCAGCAGGACAGCCTGAGCGCGACGTCGACGCTGACGGTGGACGCGGTCAGGCCGGGGAGGGCGGAGTCGCTCAGCGACACGGCCCGCAACCGGGCCCCGTAGAGGACGGGTTTGCGCTCGAACCAGCAGGCCCGCAGCCGGATCGCGTGCTCGATGTCTGCGTACTTGAGGTTGAGCTTGCCGGTGATCCGGGCGCCCCGGACGTTCATCCCGGGGACCTGCCCGGCGGCCGGAGCCTCGCGCAGCAGCAGGAAGGCGAGCACCTCGGCCCGTACGGTCCGATCGGGACCCCACGAGGCGCCGTCGGTGGCCTCCTCGTCGGCGCCTTCCCGGAAGTCGATGCCCTCACCGCGCGGGAAGGCGTCCCATACGCGGCGTTCCGCCGGGGTCAGATCGGTGATCTCCATCGCCGGGATGGTGTCCCGCGCGTCGACGGGCTGTCAACTCCGCGCGGGGCACCACCCTCTGGCGTGGCGTCAGTGCTCGATGCCGTCCTGGAGCTCCTGGCCCTTGAGCAGGAACCAGGCGGCGACGGCGGTGGCCAGCAGGACGGCCGCGCCGACGCCGGAGGCGAGCCGCAGGCCGTCCACGAAGGCCTCCTGGGCGGAGTCCAGCATCTGCTGCGCGGTCTGCGGGTCCAGCGACTTGGCCGCTTCGACGGCGCCGCCGAGGGATTCGTGTGCGGCGTCGGCCACCGGGCCGGTGACGGAGGCCGGGGCGGTGAAGCCCTGGTAGACGCCGGTGACGACCGAGCCGAGCAGGGCGATGCCGAGGGCGGCGCCCAGTTCGTACGCGGTCTCGGAGACGGCCGAGGCCGAACCGGCCTGCTCCTTGGGCACGCTGGAGAGGATCACGTCGGCGGTGACGGTGAAGGAGAAGCCGGCGCCGAGCCCGACGATGAGCAGGGCCGCACCGAGCAGCGGGTAGCCGGTCTCCTTGTGGATCACGGTCAGCGCGGCCAGCGCGACGCCGATGGCGGCGAGGCCGCCGGTCACGATGACGCGTACCCCGTACTTGCGGGCGTACCTGCCCGCGACCAGACCGGTGACCACCGCGCCGATCGCGGCGGGCAGTTCCGCCAGGCCGGCTTCGAGCGGCTCGCGGCCCTGGACGAGCTGGAGGAACTGCGAGAGGAAGAAGACCAGTCCGGACAGGCCGAAGACGGTGAGCAGGTCGGCGAGGACGGCGCCGGAGAAGCCCCGGTGCTTGAAGAGCCGCATGTCGAGGAGGGGGGCGGTCAGGGTGAACTGGCGGCGTACGAAGGTGTAGAGCGCGCCCGCTCCGATGACGGCGGCGGCCCACACCTCCCAGCCCATGCCGTGGGTGGCGACCTGCTTGACGGCGTACACGACGCCGATGATGCCGACGAGGGAGAGTCCGACGCTGAGCAGGTCCCAGGGGCCGGCGACGGGGTTCTTGGACTCGGGCAGCAGCTTGATGCCGACGATGACCAGGACGATCATCACGGGGAGGTTGATGAGGAAGACCGATCCCCACCAGAAGTGCTGGAGCAGGGCTCCGCCGACCACCGGGCCGACGGCCGCGCCGGCCGAGGCGGTGGCGCCCCAGATGCCGATGGCGAGGCTGCGCTCCTTGGGATCGTGGAAGATGTTGCGGATCAGCGCGAGGGTGGACGGCATCAGGGTGGCGCCGGCCACGCCGAGCAGGGCCCGGGCGAGGATCATCATCTCGGGGCTGGTGGCGTAGGCGTTGAGGACCGAGACGGCGCCGAAGGCCGCCGCGCCGACGAGGAGGAGCTTCTTGCGGCCGATCCGGTCGCCGAGGGAGCCCATGGAGACGAGCAGGCCGGCGATGACGAAGGAGTAGATGTCGCCGATCCACAGCAGCTGGGTGCCGGACGGCTTCAGGTCCTCGCTGAGGGAGGGCGTGGCGAGACCGAGTACGGTGGCGTCGACCGCGACCAGCAGGACGGCCAGGACGAGCACGGAGAGCGCGATCCAGCGCCCGGGGCTGCTGCCCTCCGCCCCCTTCGGCTTGGTCAGCTGTTCGGTACGGCTCATTTCTCCACACTCCGTCTTGCGCCACCGAGCAGCAACTCGGTGATCATGTACGAGAAGTCCTTGGCCGCGACCCGGCCGTCCATGACGGCCCAGGCGCAGGCGCCGATGAGGCTGTAAAGGGCCTCGGTGAGCCAGGCGGGGCTCAGGTCGATCCGGATGTCGCCCTCTTGCTGCCCGCGCCTGAAGAGGTCGCCGACGCGGGCGTCGAGGCGGGCCCATCCCTCGTTGACCTGGTCGCCCTCGAAGAGCTGGTTCTCGGTGACGAGGAAGGCCAGCAGCTCGCCGTTGGGCTCCGCCTCGGCGATGAGCCTGCGCAGCGCGTCGATCGCCGTGCCCTCGCCGAGGCGGGCCTTGTCGAAGGCCACCTCGAACTCCCGGATCCCGAGCTCTTCGAGCGCCCGTACGAGGGCGTCGCGCCCGGCGAAGTGCCGGTGGAGGGTCGCGCGGCCGATGCCGGCGGCCCTGGCGACCTCGTCCATCGTGGCGGTCGATTTGCGGGAGAGCAGGGCGGCGGCGGCGCGGAGCACCTGATCACGATCCATGGCCATGAGACGAGCATAACCCGAATGAGACGTTGCCGTCTCACCCAATTAATGAGCTGCCCCTCCGGGCGCCGAAAGGAATCCTTCCCGGATGAACCAGAAACCCTTGCTGCTGATCGACGTGGACGGCCCGCTGAACCCCTACGCGGCCAAGCCCCAGCGGCGCCCCGAGGGGTACCGCACCCACCGGATGCGCCCGACGGGCTGGACGGGAGCCGAGAGCGCGAAGCCCTTGCGGGTCTGGCTGAATCCGGACCACGGGGCGGAGCTGCTCGCGCTCGCGGACTCGTACGACCTGGTGTGGGCGACCACCTGGAAGGGCGAGGCGAACGAATGGATAGGCCCGCACCTGGGACTGCCGGAACTGCCCTGGATCGACTGGCCGCAGATGCACGGGCGGGCGCCCCGCGGGACGTTCTGGAAGACCCAGTACGTCCTGGAGTACGCGGGGGAACGGCCCTTCGCCTGGATCGACGACGACATCACCGGCATGGACCACGAGTACGTGGATCAGCACCACCCCGCGCGGGCGCTGCTGCTGCGCATCGACGAGCGGATCGGTCTGGTCCGGGCCGACTTCGACGCCCTGGCGGACTGGGCGGCGCGGGTGGCCTGAAAACGACCGGGAGTCACTCGGGGTGATTCGGGGAGTACTACCCGTGGTCGTTCGTGATCATGCGGGGTCGTCAACGCGCCTCGTCGAGAAATCCCCCATCGAACGAATGCGCTCACGCCGACGGGTTTGATCATTTGGAGTGACCGCGTCCGCCAGACCTTCCGCGACCGGCCGGGAAGGGAGAGGCTCCTCCCCAGTGAGCCCTTACCCGGGGCGGGTTCACCTGCATCGTTTCCGACTTCTGCAGGGAGAGAACCATGAACGTTTCCAAGAAGCTTGCCCTCGGCGCCGCGGCGATGGCACTCACGATCGGCGGCGCCGTCGCGGTGTCATCGGCGTCCGCCGAGCCGCACCAGGCCCAGGCCCAGGCCGCGCCGGTCACCACCGCCTGGGCCAAGGTCGCCGCGAACGGGCAGATCATCGGCGGCCAGGGCATCACCGGGATCAGCAAGTTCGGCATCGGCCGCTACAACATCACCACCAGCTCCGGCCTCAACGGGTGCGCCCTGCTGGGCACCATCAACACCAACGGCGGGAACGACCCCGGTCCGGGCAGCTCCTCCATCCTGGTCGGCCAGGTGAACGAGAACACCCTCTTCATCCGCACCGCGACGCCGTCCTCCGGCGGCACCGCCGCCGTGGACAGCGACCGGCCGTTCTCGATCACCGTCGTCTGCTGATTCCCTGTCCATGCCGGAGGGGCGGGGGGAGCCGGCCGGCTCCCCCGCCCCTCCGGGCGCCACGTCTCCTGCTTGTGCGTCTACTGCTTGTGCGTGGCCCAGGCGTGCTGGATGACCAGGTCGGCCTTGAGCTCCGTGAGCTGGACCGCGACCGCCGAGGGGGCGGTGCCGCCGCGGCCGTTGCGCGAGGCCAGGGCGCCCTTGACGTTGAGGACCGTGCGGACCTCGGGCGTCAGGTGCTCCGAGATCTTCGCGAACTGCTCGTCCGTCAACTCGTCGAGCTCGATGCCGAGCCCCTCGCACTCCTTGACGCACCCGCCGGCCACCTCGTGCGCCACCCGGAACGGCACGCCCTGCTTGACCAGCCACTCCGCGATGTCGGTGGCGAGCGAGAAGCCGGCCGGGGCCAGCTCCTCCATCCGCTCCCGGTTGACCGTGAGGGTGGCCATCATCCCGGTGAAGGCCGGCAGCAGCACTTCCAGGGTGTCGCAGGAGTCGAAGACCGGCTCCTTGTCCTCCTGGAGATCGCGGTTGTAGGCCAGGGGAAGGGCCTTGAGCGTGGCCAGCAGGCCGGTCAGGTTGCCGATGAGGCGGCCCGACTTGCCGCGCGCCAGCTCCGCGATGTCCGGGTTCTTCTTCTGCGGCATGATCGACGACCCGGTGGAGAAGGCGTCGTGCAGGGTCACGAAGGAGAACTCCTTCGTGTTCCAGATGATGATCTCCTCCGCGATCCGGGAGAGGTTGATCCCGATCATCGCGGTGATGAAGGCGAACTCGGCGACGAAGTCCCGCGAGGCCGTGCCGTCGATCGAGTTGCCGACCGAGCCGCGCTCGAAGCCCAGGTCGGCGGCGACCGCCTCCGGGTCCAGGCCGAGCGAGGAGCCCGCCAGGGCGCCCGAGCCGTACGGGGACACCGCGGTCCGGGTGTCCCACTGCCGCAGCCGCTCCGCGTCCCGGGACAGGGACTGCACGTGGGCCAGTACGTGGTGGGCGAAGAGCACCGGCTGCGCGTGCTGCAGGTGGGTCCGGCCCGGCATGGCCACGTCCGAGTGCGCCTCGGCGAGGCCGACCAGCGCGTCCTGCAGCTCGGCGATCAGCCCGCCCACGATCCGGGCGTGGTCGCGCAGGTACATCCGGAAGAGGGTGGCGATCTGGTCGTTGCGCGACCGGCCGGCGCGCAGCTTGCCGCCGAGGTCGGCGCCGAGCCGCTCCAGCAGGCCCCGCTCCAGGGCGGTGTGGCAGTCCTCGTCGGCGATGGTGCCGGTGAAGGAGCCGTCCGCCACGTCGGCCTGGAGCTGGTCCAGGCCCGCGATCATGCGTCCGAGCTCGTCGGTCGTGAGCAGCCCCGCCTTGGCGAGCGCACGGGCGTGGGCGCGGGAGCCGGCGATGTCGTACGGCGCGAGGCGCCAGTCGAAGTGGACCGACGCGGACAGCTTCGCGAGGGCCTCGGCGGGACCGTCGGCGAACCGGGCGCCCCAGAGCCGGACGTCACCACCGTTGTTGCTGCTCACAGCTACTGCTCCTCAAATAAGGCTTTGGATGTGCAACCGCCTCCCCGTCGCGGAGGTAACGGGGAGACGGTGTGTACTGCGGGTTCGGATCGGGACCGCTGGTTCCAGACCGCTGGTTCCAGACTGCCGGATCCAGACTGCCGGATCAGGGCCGGCGGATCAGGGCCGGCGGATCAGGCGAGGTCGCGGCGGGCCGCGATCTTCGAGGAGAGGCCGAAGATCTCGATGAAGCCCTGGGCCTTCGACTGGTCGAAGGTGTCGCCCGAGTCGTAGGTCGCGAGGTTGAAGTCGTACAGCGACTCCTCGGACTTGCGGCCGGTGACGACGGCGCGGCCGCCGTGCAGGGTCATCCGGATGTCACCGGTGACGTGCTGGTTGGCCTCGTTGATGAAGCCGTCCAGCGCCCGCTTCAGCGGGGAGAACCACAGACCGTCGTAGACCAGCTCGCCCCAGCGCTGCTCGACCTGCCGCTTGTAGCGGGCCAGTTCGCGCTCGACGGTGACGTTCTCCAGCTCCTGGTGGGCGGTGATCAGCGCGATCGCGCCCGGGGCCTCGTACACCTCGCGCGACTTGATGCCGACGAGACGGTCCTCGACGATGTCGATCCGGCCGATGCCCTGGGCGCCCGCGCGCTCGTTGAGCTGCTGGATCGCCTGGAGGACGGTGACGGGCTTGCCGTCGACGGCGACCGGAACGCCCTCCTTGAAGGAGATGACGACCTCGTCGGCCTCCCGCGGGAGGGCCGGGTTCGAGGTGTACTCGTAGATGTCCTCGATCGGCGCGTTCCAGATGTCCTCCAGGAAGCCCGTCTCGACGGCGCGCCCGAAGACGTTCTGGTCGATGGAGTACGGGGACTTCTTGGTGGTGGCGATCGGCAGGTCCGCCTTCTCGGCGAAGGCGATGGCCTTGTCCCGGGTCATCGCGTAGTCGCGGACCGGGGCGATGCAGGTGAGGTCGGGGCCGAGGGCGGCTATGCCGGCCTCGAAGCGGACCTGGTCGTTGCCCTTGCCGGTGCAGCCGTGGGCGACGGTCGTCGCGCCGTGCTTGCGGGCCGCGGCGACGAGGTGCTTGACGATGGCCGGCCGCGAGAGGGCGGAGACCAGCGGGTAGCGGTCCATGTAGAGGGCGTTGGCCTTGATCGCCGGGAGGCAGTACTCGTCGGCGAACTCGTCCCTGGCGTCCGCGACCTCGGCCTCGACCGCACCGCAGGCGAGCGCCCGCTTGCGGATGACGTCCAGGTCCTCGCCGCCCTGGCCGACGTCGACGGCGACGGCGACGACCTCGGCTCCCGTTTCCTCGGCTATCCAGCCGATGGCGACGGAGGTGTCCAGGCCACCCGAATAGGCGAGTACGACGCGCTCGGTCACGGGGTTCTCCTCACTGCGTGCATCGTGCGTTAGGCATAACTATGCAGTGCTCCGCATGATTCGTCAATCAAGCCCCCTCCTGGGCCGCGCTGCGTTCGGACCCGGACACCACCGCCCCGGCCCTCCTCGCGCTGCGCGACAGCCCCGACCCGCCGACCCGGCGGTTCGCCGCCCGGATGCTGCTGGAGCGCGGCGGGTTCGCCGTGCGGGAACTCGCGGGCCGGGCCCGCACCGAGCCCGATCCTGTGGTGAGCCGGCTCTGGACCGACGCCGCCCTGGCCGCGATGGCCGCCGACGGGCCGGACGACGCGGCGGTCGACGCGCTGCTGGGCGGGCGCCTCCCCATGGTCCGGGCCGCCGGGGTCACCGCGCTGCGCGGGGCCGGGCGGGCCGATGAGGGCGTGCGGTACCTCATGGACCGCTCCTCCCTGGTACGGGCCTGCGCGCGACGGCGCGGGCGACCGTACGCGCCTGGAACTGGCAGGCCGGCCTGCGCCTGGGGGAGGCGGACCTGCCCGAACTGGCCGTGCTGCTCGAGCAGTCCGAGTACCTGTTCGACGACTACGAGCTGCGGCTGCGCCGCTCCCGCCTGGGGCTCACCCAGGTCTCACCGACTGGAATCCCTTAAACCGGACAGTGGGCCGGTGCGATACTCCGATCATGGGAAAGCTCTACGAACGCATCGACGGTCGGCTCCGCAAGTTCATCGAGGAACAGCCGATCTTCTTCACCGCAACCGCGCCGCTGGCCGGCGACGGGCACATCAACCTCTCCCCCAAGGGCCGCGCCGGGACGCTCGTCGTCATCGACGAGACGACCCTGGCCTATCTGGACTTCGGGGGCAGCGGCGCCGAGACCATCGCGCACGTGCGCGAGAACGGCCGGATCACGCTGATGTGGTGCGCGTTCAGCGGGCCGCCGAACATCGTGCGCATCCACGGGGACGGCGAGGCCGTCTTCCGTGACGACCCGCGCTGGGACGGACTGGTGGACCTGTTCGGGGAGGCCGACGGGCCCGCGGCGCGCGCCGTCATCCTCGTCAGGGCCCGGCGGATCGCGGACGTGTGCGGGTACGCCATCCCCTTCATGGAGTACCAGGGCGAGCGCACCCTCCACGCGGAGTACTTCGGCCGCAAGACGGACGAGGAGTTCAACGAGTACTGCGAGAAGAAGGAGTTCATCGGGGTGAGCGTGGACGGCCTGCCTGCGCTGCCGCTGCCCCTTCCGCCCCGTACCGTCTGACATGTGCTGCGTACCGCTGTCGCCCTCGCCTCACTGATCGTCACCGGCCTGCTCTCCCAGGGCCCCCACGGCGGTCCGCCGCTGCCCGCCCGTCTCGCCGACACCGGCGGCGGCAGCCAGCTGATCACCGCCGTGGCCCCGGGCCCCGGCTCCACGACGGGCCGTCTGACCTGGTGGGACCGGAGGGCGGGGCACTGGTACGAGGCGGGCAGCGCCCCCGCCCGCTTCGGCGCGAACGGACTGACCGAGGGCGCGACCCGCACCCAGGGCACGGACACCACGCCGGCCGGGCTGTACGCGCTCCCGTACGCCTTCGGCATCGCGCGCGCCCCGGCCGGGACGGAGTACCGCTACCGGCGGGTGAGCCCCGCCTCCTGGTGGTGCCAGGACAACGCCTCGGGCAGCTACAACCGCTGGGTGGAGCCGCTGCCCGCGGACTGCGCGCCGGGCGAGGCGGAGCACCTGACCGCGTACGCGAAGCAGTACGCGCACGCCCTGGTCATCGCCTTCAACTACGACCGGCCGGTACGGGGCCGGGGCGCGGGCATCTTCCTGCACGTGAACGGCAGGGGCGCGACGGCCGGCTGCGTCTCGGTCCCCGAGGGCGCGATGCGCGCGGTCCTGCGCTGGGCGAACCCGCGCAGGGCCCCGCACATCGCGATCGGCACGGAATCGGGACCGCTCGCGGTGACCCGGTACTAGACGTCCCTCTCGGATCCTGCCGGGCCCGCGGCGGCTCAGCCCTCTTTCTGGGCCAGCCTCAGCAGGTGGTCGGCCAGAGCCTGGCCGCCCGCCGGATCACGGCTGATCAGCATCAGGGTGTCGTCGCCCGCGATGGTGCCGAGGATGGCCTGGAGTTCGGCCTGGTCGATCGCCGAGGCGAGGAACTGGGCCGCACCCGGAGGGGTGCGCAGGACCACGAGGTTCGCGGAGGCCTCCGCCGAGATCAGCAGTTCGCCGGAGAGGCGCCGCATGCGCTCCTCCTTCGCCGACTCGCCGAGCGGCGCCTGCGGGGTGCGGAAGCCGCCCTCGCTGGGTACCGCGTAGATCAGCTCGCCGCCGGTGTTGCGGATCTTCACCGCGCCGAGCTCGTCGAGGTCGCGGCTGAGCGTCGCCTGGGTGACGCTCAGGCCGTCGTCGGCGAGCAGCTTGGCCAGCTGGCTCTGGGAGCGGACCGGCTGCCGGTTGAGGATGTCCACGATCCGGCGGTGGCGGGCGGTGCGGGTCTGCGGAACGGACTGGCCACCCCCGGACTCCGGCTGGGGGGACCCCCATGGCTCGTGTTCCTGCGCCTGACTCATCGTCGTCCCATTCCCCGTTTGATCATCCGTCCACGTCCGCGGCGGACTTCGCTGCGTCGAGCACACCGGGCAGGGCCCGGAGGAACGCGTCCACCTCGGCCTCGGTGAGTACGTACGGAGGCATGAGCCGTACGACGTCGGGGGCGGGCGCGTTGACCAGGAAGCCGGCGTCCTGAGCCGCTCGCTGCACCTGCGGTGCGAGCGGCTCGGTCAGCACGATACCCAGCAGAAGACCCGCACCGCGGACGTGGGAGACGAGCGGGTGTGCGAATCCTTCGATTCCGGACCGCAGCCGTTCACCCCGCTCCTTGACCCGGCCGAGGAGCCCCTCGGTGGCGATGGTGTCGATGACGGCGAGGCCGGCGGCGCACGCGACGGGGTTCCCGCCGAAGGTGGTGCCGTGCTGGCCGGGCTGGAGCAGGTCGGCCGCGGGGCCGAAGGCGACGACGGCGCCGATCGGCAGGCCGCCGCCGAGACCCTTCGCGAGTGTGACGAGGTCGGGCTCGACACCCTCGTGGGCCTGATGCTCGAACCACTGCCCGCAGCGTCCGACGCCGGTCTGCACCTCGTCGAGCACGAGCAGGGTGCCGGTGGCCCGGGTGATCTCACGGGCGGCCGTCAGGTATCCGGCGGGGGGAACGACGACGCCGTTCTCGCCCTGGATCGGCTCGATGATCACGAGCGCGGTCTCTTCGGTGACGGCGGCCCGCAGGGCCTCCGCATCGCCGTACGGGACGTGCGTGACGTCTCCGGGCAGGGGCAGGAACGGCTCCCGCTTCTTCGGCTGGCCGGTGAGCGCGAGGGCGCCCATGGTGCGGCCGTGGAAGCCGCCGCCGGTGGCGACCATGTGGGTCCGCCCGGTCAGCCGGCCGATCTTGAAGGCGCCCTCCACGGCCTCGGCGCCGGAGTTGCAGAAGAAAACCTTGCCGGAGCGGCCGAAGAGCTGGAGCAGTCGTTCGCCGAGCGCGAGGACCGGCTCGGAGGCGTAGAGGTTGGAGACGTGGCCGAGGGTGGAGACCTGCCCGGTCACCGCCGCGACGATCGCCGGGTGGGCATGACCGAGGGCGTTGACCGCGATGCCGCCGACGAAGTCGGTGTACTGCTTGCCGTCCGCGTCCCAGACCTGGGCGCCGGCGCCGCGTACGAGGGCCAGCGCGGGGGTGCCGTAGTTGTTGGTCAGCGCGCCCTGCCAGCGGGCGGCGTACCGCTCGTTGCCGGTCTCCTGGCCGCTGGTCCCCTGGGTGGCGGTCATGCGGGTTCCCCTCCCTGTGCGTCGGGCACGACCATCGTGCCGATTCCCTCGTCCGTGAAGATCTCCAGCAGGATCGAGTGCTGCACCCGACCGTCGATCACCCTGGCGGTGGTCACCCCGTTGCGGACCGCGTGCAGGCAGCCCTCCATCTTCGGGACCATGCCGCTGGACAGCTCGGGCAGCAGCTTCTCCAGCTCGCTGACCGTGAGCCGGCTGATGACCTCGTCGCTGCTCGGCCAGTCCGCGTAGAGCCCCTCCACGTCGGTGAGGACCATCAGCGTCTCGGCGCCGAGCGCGGCGGCGAGCGCCGCGGCGGCCGTGTCCGCGTTCACGTTGTACACGTGGTGGTCGTCGGCGCTGCGGGCGATGGAGGAGATGACCGGGATCCGGCCGTCCGCCAGCAGCGCCTCGATCGCGCCGGTGTCGATGGCGGTGATCTCGCCGACCCGCCCGATGTCGACGCTCTCGCCGTCGATCTCGGGGGTGTGCTTGGTGGCGGTGATCGTGTGGGCGTCCTCGCCGGTCATGCCGACGGCGAGCGGCCCGTGCTGGTTGAGCAGTCCGACCAGCTCGCGCTGGACCTGACCGGCCAGGACCATCCGTACGACGTCCATCGCCTCCGGCGTCGTGACGCGCAGGCCCGCCTTGAACTCGCTGACCAGCCCCTGCTTGTCCAGCTGGGCGTTGATCTGCGGGCCGCCGCCGTGCACGACGACCGGCTTCAGGCCCGCCTGGCGCAGGAAGACCACGTCCTGGGCGAAGGCGGCCTTGAGGTCCTCGTCGATCATGGCGTTGCCGCCGAACTTGATGACGACGACCTTGCCGTTGTGGCGGGTCAGCCAGGGCAGGGCCTCGATGAGGATCTGGGCCTTGGGCAGCGCGGTGTGCTTGCGTGCGGTGCTCATGAGGAGTACGCGCTGTTCTCGTGGACGTACTCGGCGGTCAGGTCGTTGGCCCAGATGACCGCGGACTCGGAACCGGTGGACAGGTCGGCGGTGATGCGGACCTCCCGGCCCTTCATGCTCACCAGGTCGCGGTCCTCGCCGACGGAGCCGTTCTTGCAGACCCAGACGTCGTTGATGGCGACGTTCAGCCGGTCCGGGTCGAAGGCGGCCTTCGTGGTGCCGATCGCGGACAGGACGCGGCCCCAGTTCGGGTCCTCGCCGTGGATGGCGCACTTGAGCAGGTTGTTGCGGGCGATGGACCGGCCGACCTCGACCGCGTCCTCCTCGGTGGCCGCCCCGATGACCTCGATGCGGATGTCCTTGCTGGCGCCCTCGGCGTCGCCGATCAACTGGCGGGCCAGGTCGTCGCAGACCGTGCGCACGGCCTCGGCGAACGCCTCGTACGCGGGCGCCCGGCCGGACGCGCCGGAGGCGAGCAGGAGCACCGTGTCGTTGGTGGACATGCAGCCGTCGGAGTCGACCCGGTCGAAGGTGGTGCGGGTCGCGGCGCGCAGCGCCTTGTCGAGGGTGGCGCCGTCCAGGTCGGCGTCGGTGGTCAGCACGACGAGCATGGTGGCCAGGCCCGGGGCGAGCATGCCCGCGCCCTTGGCCATGCCACCGACGGTCCAGCCGTCCTGGCTGACGGTGGCCGTCTTGTGGACGGTGTCGGTGGTCTTGATGGCGATGGCGGCGGCCTCGCCGCCGTCGGCGGACAGCTCGGCGGCGGCGGCGTCGATGCCGGGCAGCAGCTTGTCCATGGGGAGCAGGACGCCGATCAGACCGGTGGACGCGACGGCGACCTCACCGGCGTTGACCTCGCCGCCGAGGGCCTGCGCGACCTGCTCGGCGGTGGCGTGGGTGTCCTGGAACCCCTTGGGGCCGGTGCACGCGTTGGCGCCGCCGGAGTTGAGGACGACCGCGCTGACGGTGCCGCCGCGCAGGACCTGCTCGGACCAGTGGACCGGCGCGGCCTTGACGCGGTTGGAGGTGAAGACGCCCGCGGCGGCCAGACGCGGCCCGTTGTTGACCACGAGGGCCAGGTCCGGATTGCCGTTTGCCTTGATCCCGGCGGCGATGCCCGCCGCCGTGAACCCCTGTGCTGCCGTGACACTCACGGTGCGACTCCGATCGTGGAAAGACCCAGGCTCTCGTGGAGGCCGAGGGCGATGTTCATGCTCTGGACCGCGCCGCCGGCGGTGCCCTTGGTGAGGTTGTCGATGGCGCTGATGGCGATGATCCGCTGCGCGGCCTCGTCGTACGCGACCTGGATCTGAACGGCGTTGGAACCGTAGACGGACGCCGTCGCCGGCCACTGGCCTTCGGGCAGCAGGTGCACGAAGGGCTCGTCGGCGTACGCCTTCTCGTACGCGGCACGGACCGCGTCGGCGGTGGTGCCCGCCTGTGCCTTGGCGGTGCAGGTGGCGAGGATGCCGCGGGACATCGGGGCCAGCGTCGGTGTGAACGACACGGAGACCCGCTGCCCGGCGACGGGGCTGAGGTTTTGCACCATCTCGGGGGTGTGGCGGTGACCGCCGCCGACCCCGTACGGGCTCATGGAGCCCATGACCTCGGAGCCGAGCAGGTGCGGCTTGAGCGCCTTGCCCGCGCCGGAGGTTCCGGTGGCGGCGACGATCACGGCCTCGGGCTCGGCGAGCTGGGCGGCGTAGGCCGGGAAGAGCGCGAGGGAGACGGCGGTCGGGTAGCAGCCGGGGACGGCGATCCGCTTGGACCCCGCCAGCGCGGCGCGGGCCCCCGGCAGCTCGGGCAGGCCGTAGGGCCAGGTGCCGGCGTGCGGGGCGCCGTAGAACTTGTCCCAGTCGGCGGAGTCCCGGAGCCGGTGGTCGGCGCCCATGTCGACGACGAGGACCTCCGCGCCGAGCTGGGCGGCGACGGCGGCGGACTGCCCGTGCGGCAGGGCCAGGAAGACGACGTCGTGCCCGGCGAGCACCTCGGGCGTGGTCGCCTCCAGGGTGCGCCCGGCCAGCGGCACCAGGTGCGGCTGGAGCGAGCCGAGCAGCTGCCCGGCGTTGGAGTTCGCGGTCAGCGCCCCGATCTCCACCTCGGGGTGGGCCAGCAGCAGGCGCAGCACCTCCCCGCCCGCGTACCCGCTCGCACCGGCCACCGCTACACGTACCACCATCGGACCCTCCTCCTCGATGGCATGACTATACGTACGACCGCACGTTTATGCAAAGCCATCCGGTGGGCTCACAGTCCCAGTGTGTGCGTGATCCGCCAGGTGCCGCGGTGTACGTCGAGCGTCGCGGTGAGGTCGGCCCGGTCCGGGAACGGAGCGTCCAGCCGCCACGGGTCCGCCAGGGCGGCCAGCCCGATCGTCACCAGGTCCCCGGTGACTTCGCCCAGGGCTCCGATCCAGTGGGGTGCGGTGGCGATCAGCTGCCCGGGCAGCAGGGGCCCGGGCTCGGGAACGCGCACGGAGGGCCTCCCGGTGAGTTCGGTGAGGGCGGAGCCCGCCAGCAGGGCCAGCAGCCGCGCCAGGACCGCGGCCGGCAGGGCGGGGTCGCGGGTTTCCAGCAACGCGTAGCAGTCGTCGTGGCCCGAGAACCAGACCCGGGAGACTCCCAGGAGGCTCAGGAGGGACTCGTCGGCTCCGGTCGCGCCGAGCACGAGGGCGAGCTCGTCGAGCTGCTCCGGGGTCACGTGGGCGGGTACGTCGATCAGAGTGAGCTCGTACGGTGACCAGCTGCCGTCGAGGAGACGGGGCAGGAGGTCGCGGTCCAGGACCAGGAGCTCCTCCGCGAGTCCGTACGTGCCGGACGCCCAGGATCCGAGGGGGTGGACCGTGCACGGCACGCCGAGCTGGGCCGCGATCAGCGAGGGCTTCAGCGGCCGCCATTCCTCGTCCAGGTAGGAGTTGGTCGCCAGCGACACCACCGCGACCGCGTCGTTCGCCGCGGCCCCGAGCAGGTCGGCCAACTCGCCCGCCCGGGCCGCCCCGGCCGCCACCGACCACACCCCTTCGGCCTCGCGGACACTGAAGCTCAGCGGGAACGGCCGGCTCTCCGTGCCGACACCGTTCACGCTGAACGCGCCGTGCTCCCCGACCTCGATCACTGCCCCACCCCCGGGAACCCGCCGGACACCACCGCGGGGTCCGCACCGGCCCATCATCGCCGGTCGGCGGGGCGGTCCAGCCGCAGGCCGGCGAGGGAGGACGGTTCCGGGTGCGGGTGGCCGGGGGCTGTTCTAGCGTCGGATGAGGGGGATCCCTGTCGAGCCGGTCCGGTGCGGGGGCCGGGCCCCGTGGCCGCAGGTCGGCCGTGTGCGCTCGGCGCCGTTCCACGTGGTCCCGGCCCGACCGGGTTCCGGAGCCGCGCGGTGATCCCGGAGAGCAGGTACGTCCCATGCGCACGTCGACCCGTATCGCACATGTCCTCACCGGTCTGATCCTCGCCTTCGGCGGCGCGGCCCTCACGGCCCCCGCCGCCCACGCGGACCCCTCCGACTGCATCAACAAAGTCGAGCAGGAATTGAAGACCCGCGGCGAGACTCCGGCAGCCGTCCGGGCGGCGTGTTACTTCGCGGTGACCGGCGCCCACGACGAATGCGTGACCGGTCTGACCAAGGGCAGCGGCGTCACCAACGGGACCGCGGTCACCGCCTGCGGCCTGTCCGACAAGTAGGCCCCGCCCCGCGGAGGCGAGCGCCGTACGCGGCCGGCCGGGCCGGGTGCGGCGCCGTGGCGCCGTGGCGCCGTGGCGCCCGATAACGCACTTGTCCGCCTGTTGATCACGGGCTAGTGTCCCGGGGCACGTACCAGGGGCACGTATCGGGGGATCACCGCAGGTGGGGGACATGGCAGACGATATCGGCGCGCGCCCCGGGGGCGCGGGCGCGTGGGGGCAGGCCTTTACGGCCCTGGTACTGGTCGGGTCGCTCGGCGTCGGCCTGTGGGCCGTCGGGCAGGCCGAGTCCGCCGAGCGGGCCCGCAAGCCCGCCGCCTGCTCGGGCGGCGGGCCCGAGGAGCCGGTGCGGAGCGACGGGGAAACGGCCCGGCACGTATCCGGGGCCGAGCTGTGCGCGGCCCTGAACCGCCCCGACCTCGCCGACCTGCTCGGCACTGGGGAGGAGCTCGCGACGATCGCCTACGGCCGGGGCGGCTCCCGCCGGGACGCCGACGGCCAGGAGATCGCCACCCCGACGGCCAGGGTCGAGATCGGGGGCTACACCGTGGCGCTGTCGGCCACCTACAGCCACCTCCCCCTGGCCACGTACGCCGGCCTGCTCACGAACGGCACGGGACCGCGGACGGTCCTGGGCCGCCCCGCGTACCTCTACTCGGACCGGACGCTCGACGTCAGCCTCCGCGTCGGGGGCGTCACCACCGAGACCCGTCCCGGTGTTCCCGTCCGGGCCGTCATCCTGGCCCGGGACGCGCAGGACAGCGGGGGCTCCTTCGATGTGAGCCTGTGGCGCAAGGACGGAGCGGTGCCCGACGACGCGGTGCTGCTCCGCGTCGCCGAGCAGGTGCTGCCGACGGTTCCGGGGTGGACCACCGCCGGGTGAGGCCGACGGGTGAGGCCGCCCGGTGAGGGGTCAGCGATTGCCGGGCTGGTTGAAGCGGACCAGGTTGCCGGCCGGGTCGCGGAAGGCGCAGTCGCGGACCCCGTACGGCTGGTCGGCCGGCTCCTGCACCACCTCGGCGCCGGCGGCCCGGACGCGCTCGAAGGTGGCGTCCACGTCGTCGGTCGAGAAGATGACCCCGCGGAGCACGCCCTTGGCCAGCAGTTCCGCCATGGTCCGCCGGTCGGCCGGCGAGGCGCCCGGGTCGGCGAGCGGCGGTTCGAGGACGATCTCCACGTCGGGCTGTACGGGCGAGCCGACGGTCACCCAGCGCATCCCCTCGAAGGCGACGTCGTTGCGGACCTCCATACCGAGGGCGTCGCGGTAGAAGGCGAGCGCCTTGTCGTGGTCGTCGACGGCGATGAAGCACTGCGCGAGCTTGATGGTCATGCCCCGACGCTACGGCGCGGCCGCGGATCCCGCTTCCCCATGGCTGGCGGGCCGTCCGGCGGTGGCCGGCCGGCCGCCGCGGACCGGGCGCGTGAGCATCTTGGCGACGCACGCCGGGATGGCCGCACCCTCCTCGTGGGGGCGGGCCCGGTAGGCGCTCGGGCTCTCGCCGACCAGCTCGGTGAAGCGCGAGCTGAAGGACCCCAGCGAGGTGCACCCGACCGCGAAACAGACCTCGGTCACGCTCAGGTCGCCCCGGCGCAGCAGCGCCTTCGCCCGCTCGACGCGGCGGGTCATCAGGTAGCTGTACGGGCTCTCCCCGAAGGCCGCGCGGAAACTGCGCGAGAAGTGCCCGGGCGACATGAGGGCGACGCCCGCCAGTGCCGGGACGTCCAGTGGCTGCGCGTAGTCGCGGTCCATCACGTCCCGGGCGCGCCGCAGCCGCACCAGGTCCTCGATCGTCACGCGCCCCAGCATCTCACGGCGGGACGGAGCGGGCGGGGGGCCTTGGCGGCCCCGGAGGCCGATCGGGGGGTGCGGCGCGAGGTGCGGCGCAGGGTCAGGAACGCGCCGGCTTCTCGGTCTTCCCGGCCTTGTCCGACTTCTCGGACTTCTCCGACTTCTCCGCCTGCATCTGCTTGATGCGGACGGTCTCCTTGCGGACATCGGCCTGGGTGGCGCGCTCCTTCGCGAGCCACTCCGGCAGCTCCTGCTTCAGGGCCTCGATCTGCTCGGTGGTGAGCGCCTCGGTGACACCGCCGCGGGCCAGGCCGGAGATGGAGATGCCCAGCTTCGCCGCCACCACCGGACGGGGGTGCGGGCCGTTGTTCCGGAGGTCCTGCAGCCACTGGGGCGGCTCGGCCTGGAGGGCGGCCAGCTCGGTGCGCGAAACGACACCCTCCTGGAACTCTGCGGGGGTGGCTTCGAGGTACACACCCAGCTTCTTCGCCGCGGTCGCGGGCTTCATGGTCTGGGCGGTCTGGTGCGACGTCATGGGGTCAAGGGTATCGAGCATGTGCGCTACCTCCGACCACGGCCGGTAATCTGGCCGGGTGACAGACTCCCGGACACCCCCCTCGTTCCAGCTCGCATACGTCCCCGGGGTGACTCCCACCAAGTGGGTCCGGATCTGGAAGGAGCGGCTGCCCGACGTCGCACTGACCCTCGTCCAGGTCACCCCGGCCGAAGCCCCCGCCCTGCTGTGCGGCGGCGGAGCCGACGCCGGATTCGTCCGGCTGCCGATCGACCGTACGGACCTCAGCGCGATCCCGCTCTACACCGAGACCACGGTCGTGGTGATCCCGAAGGACCACCTCATGGCCGCGGCCGAGGAGCTGTCGCTGGAGGAGCTGGCCGACGACATCGTGCTCCACCCGCTGGACGACACCCTCGACTGGGAGCAGCTGCCGGGCAAGCCCGCGCTGGAGCGCCCCGAGACGACGGCGGACGCGATCGAGCTGGTGGCCGCGGGCATCGGGCTCCTCGTCGTGCCCCAGTCGCTCGCACGGCTGCACCACCGCAAGGACCTCACGTACCGGACCCTGCTGGGCGCCCCCGAATCGCGCGTGGCGCTGTCGTGGCCCGAGGCGGAGACCACCCCCGACCTGGTCGAGGAATTCATCGGGATCGTGCGCGGGCGGACCGTCAACAGCTCGCGCGGGCGTGGCCGGACCCAGCCGGAGCCGGAGGCGAAGAAGGCGAAGCCGCAGCGCAAGCCCGCCCCGCGCTCGGGCGGCAAGCCGGCCGCCAAGAACCCGCGCGCCGGAGCGCCCAAGGGCGGCAAGGCCACGGCCAAGTCCACCGGCAAGCGCGGCAAGCCGCGCGGCCGCTAGGCCGTCACCGGACTGAAGATGGTCGCCACCGTGGTGGCCTGCCCCAGCGGGCAGGTCTACTCCCCCGCGGCGCAGCTCTGCGACGCCCCCGGGCAGGTCCGGCCCGCCGTGGCCACCGTCGCGACGGCCGGTCCGGCGAAGCTGAACGGGCTGCTGTTCGGCGTCAGGAACCTCAGCACCACCGTGCGGATCGCGGACGCCCCGGCCGGGCTGGACGGCGTACCGGTCACCTTCACCACCCTCGGCGGCCGCACCCTCTGCAGCACCGTCACCGACCAGTTCGGGGCGGCCCGCTGCGACACCCCGGCCCGGCTGACGATCCCGCTGGACGAACTCCTGCGCGGCTACCGGGCGAACTACGGGGGCATCGGCGAGATCTACCTGCCCTCCTCCGCCACCGCCCCCGTCGCGCTGCTCTGACTAGGCCGGGCCCAGCGGGTGCCGGACCCAGACGTTCGGCTCCACGTACACCGCGTACCCCTGCTCCGGTTCACAGCGGACCGGGGTCAGGGCGCCCGGGACGCGGACCGGGCCGGCCGTGTCGAAGGGGAGGCCGGTCCACTCGCGCCACTGCTCGAGGGAGCCGCTGATCGTCATCGACAGCGGGGCCACCGAGTCGATGACGCCGCCCGCCCGCACGTGGACCCGTAGCCACGGGTCGTGCGGGAGGCCGTCCTCACGGGTGCGGTACGCGTACTCGTGGATCGAGGCGTCCGGCTCGGCCGGCTTCCCGCTGGGCCGGACCGGGGCCACCACCTCGGCGAAACCGCGTGCCCGGGCGGCCTCCCGCATCGCGGCGAGCATCCGCCCCGAGAGCCCCTCGCCCTGGCGGTCCGGCCGGATGCTGATCTCGATGGCGCTGACCGTGTCGGGCTCCACCGCCCGGCGCAGGTCGGAGAAGGCCCACAGGAGGACCCGGTCCCAGCCCTGCGCGGGCAACTGCCCGTCCCGGCCCGCCGTGTGGAGGGCGAACGGCACGCTGAACGCCTTGGCGACGACCTCTCCGGAGGTCCCGTCGGTCGCGACGAAGACGTAGTCCGGGAGTTCCGCCACCATGCGCGGGTACAGCAGCCAGGCGAGCGGGTCCTGGGTGGCGAACTCGGGCCACGAGTCCTTCATCCCCCAGAGGGCGTCGACCAGTTCGGGCCGCTCCGCGAGCGTGGTGATCCGGATGTCCGTGTTGCCGTTCATCCCCGCAGGCTAAACGGCTCCCACCTGCGCCTCAACCCGATTACACGGGCGCCTGGAGGGAGAGGTGCCAACACCGCGGCCGGCCCGCCAGGGTGACCGTGGACAGGGGGCGGACGTCCACGTTCCAGTAGGTCAGCGGCGGCGCGTTCAGCGCGTACACGAGCGCCGCCCGGACCACCGAGGGCTCCGCGACCGCCACGATCGCTCCCCCGTCGTCCGCCGGCCGGGTGTCGAGCCAGCCGCCGATCCGGGCGATGAAGGCGAGCAGGGACTCCCCGCCGTGCGGCGCGGCGCGGGGGTCGGCGAGCCAGAGGTCCACGGCGGCGGGCTCCCGGGCCGCCACCTCCGCCAGGGTGAGCCCGCGCCAGCGGCCCATGTCGCACTCCCGCAGCGCGGGCTGCGCCATCGGCGCGTACCCGAGCGCGGCCCCCGTGGCCCGGCTGCGCGAAGTCGGCGAACAGTAGCGGAGCTCGGCCGAGCCCAGGGGTACGAGCCCGCGCGCGGCGGACGCCACCGCGCGCCAGCCGTCCACGTCGATGGGACGGTCGTCGTCGAAGCGCTCGGCGAGCAGCGAGGTACTACGGGCTGCTGCGACTAGCGAAACCCGAACATGCATGCGGCGATGGTGATCCGGGTGCCGCACGGGGTCAAGCGTCGGGACGAAGCCCGCCGCCGGCCCCTCCCCCGAGGGCGTCCCCCAGCCCGGAGCGCAGCCGCCGGACGGCCTCCGTCAGCTCGCCCGCACCGGAGACCCCGGCGAAACTCAGCCGGACGAACGGACCCGGCGGTTCCGCGCAAAAGTACGCCCGCCCGGGCGCGACCGCGACCCCGGCGCGCAGGGCGGCCGCCGCGAAGGCCGCATCGTCCGCGCCCGCGCCGGGCCGCGCCCACAACTGGTAGCCGCCGACCGGCAGATGGGGCACCTCCAGCTGCGGCAGCTCCCGGCGCAGCGCCCCCGAGAGGACATCGCGCCGGTGGCGCAGTTCGGTGGCCACGGCCTTGAGGTGGCGCGGCCAGGCGGGTGCGCCGACCAGCTCCAGGGCGGCTTCCTGGAGCGGCCGGGGCACGAAGAAGCTGTCCACGACCTGGATGGCGCGCAGCCGGTCGAAGACCGGTCCGCGGGCGGCCAGGGCGCCCACCCGCAGGCTGGGCGAGGTGACCTTGGTCAGCGAGCGCACGTGCACGACGACCCCGTCGCGGTCCTCGGCCGCGAGCGTCGCGGGCAGCGGTCCGGCGTCCTCGTGGGCCAGGGCCCGCGCGTAGTCGTCCTCCACCACGAACGCCCCGGCGGCGCGGGCGATCCGCAGCACCTCGCCCCGCCGCTCGTCGGACAGCACCGCCCCGGTGGGGTTCTGGAACAGCGGCTGGCATACGAACACCCGCGCCCCGGTGGCCTCGAAGGCGGCGGCCAGCAGCTCCGGCCGGACCCCGTGCCCGTCCACCGGGACGGGTACGGGCCGGCACCCGGAGGCGCGCGCGATGGCCAGCAGTCCGGGGTAGGTCGGGGACTCGACCAGGATCGGCGCCCCGGGCGGGGCGAGCGCCCGCAGGGCGGTGGTGAGCGCGCTCTGGCCGCCGGAGGTGACCAGGACGTCCGCGGCCCCGACGGCCCCGCCGATCTGCCGCGCGAACCAGTCCCGCAGCTCCGGCAGGCCCTCCACGGGCGGCCGGCCCCACACCCCGGGCCGCCGTCCGGCGCGGGCGAGGGCCGCCGCCATGGCCCGGTCGGGCTGGAGCGAGGGGTGCAGGTAGCCGCTGTGCAGCTCGATGACCCCGGCCGGCGGGGCCGCGAGCGTGACCAGCACCCCGGAGGCGTCGACGGAGCGCGGGACCACCTCGCCGGCGCCCTCGGCGCTCAGCGCCACGGCCTGCCAGGAGGTGTCGCCGGGCTCGGGGGCCTGCGTACGGGGCCGGGCGCGGAAGACCCCGGCTCCGGGGCGGGTGACCACGAGGCCTTCGGCGGCGAGCTGGGCCAGCGCCCGGGAAACGGTGACCGGGCTGACCCGGTAGCGCTCGACGAGGGCCCTACTGGAGGGGAGCTTTCCATCCACCGAGTAGCGGTTCAGCTCCACTCGGAGGGATTCCGCCAGTTCCGCCACGCTGCTACGCTCGTACATGACAGCACAGAATAGCGCTACTCTCCCCTCCGCGATAGCAGTTGAAGGCACCGCCGCCCGGCGTCCGGGCGTCGGGGGCACCACCCTCGCGGCGGCCGGTGTCGTCACCTTCTCGCTGACCTTCCCGGGCACCGCCTGGGGCCTGGAGAGCTTCGGACCCTGGTCCCTCTTCGGCCTGCGCTGCCTGCTCGCCGGCCTGACCGCAGGCGCGTTCCTGCTGGCCCTGCGCGCCCCGGTCCCCGCCCGCACCCACTGGGCGGGCCTCGTGGTCGTCGCCGGCGGCGTGGTCGTGGGCTTCCCGCTGCTGACCACGCTCGCCCTGCAGACCTCCACCACCTCGCACGCCGCCGTCGTGGTCGGCCTGCTGCCGCTCACCACCGCGATCGTGTCCTCGCTGCGCACCGGGGCGCGGCCCTCCCGGCGCTTCTGGGCTGCGGCCGTCGCCGGGGCGGCCGTCGTCCTGGCCTTCACCGTGGCCCAGAGCGGCGGCTCCCTCTCGGGCGGCGACGCGTTCCTCTTCGGCGCGCTGCTGGTGTGCGCGGCCGGGTACACCGAGGGCGGCCGCCTGGCCCGGCTGATGCCCGGCTGGCAGGTGATCGCCTGGGCGCTGGTGCTGTGCCTGCCGATCGGCCTGCTCGGCTCCGCGCTCGGGCTCGCGTACGAGCCGGTCCGGCTGACCTGGCACGGCGTGGCCGGGCTCGTCTGGGTGGCGGTCGGCTCCGCCTTCCTCGGCCTCTACGTCTGGTACCGGGGCATGGCCGAGATCGGCGCGGCCCGCGCGAGCCAGCTCCAGCTCGCGCAGCCGCTGCTGACCCTGCTGTGGTCGGTGCTGCTGCTCGGCGAACACCTGTCCCCGGCCGCGCCCGCCGCCGCCTCGGCGGTGCTCGTCTGCATCGCCGTGACCCAGCGGCCCGAGCGGACCGGGCGGGCCTGAGCTGCCCCGCCGGTCTGCACGGACCGCCCGATTCGGCGGGTCAAACAGCCGCGAAACGACCTAAACTGCTAGCACCGGATCGGACCGCCACCGAGGAGGTCAGCCATGCACGCGAGCGAGGGCGACCAGCTGGTTCAGCACGGCAGGATCGTGGGCCAGCACGACAAGGTCGGAGAGATCACCCAGGTCCTGGGGGAGAACGGCACCCCTCCCTACCGGGTCCGCTTCACGGACGGGCACGAGGCCGTCATGTCCCCCGGCCCCGACTGCGTCGTGACGCACCCGGCCGATCACGAGCGCTGAGCCCCGCCCGGCGCAACAACCCGATGGCCGACAACCGACGGCCAACAGCCGCCGGTCGACGGCCCTGCTCAGCGCGGCGGCACCGCCGCCTTCGTCGGGTAGTGGTCGGCGACCACGCGCGCCATCGCCCCGTTGGGGTCCGCGGCCACCTGCTTCGCGGAGAAGTAGGCATGGCCGCGGACCTCGGGGTATCCGCGGGCGAAGCGCACGTGCCGGGACAGCTCGCGCGGATCGCGCCAGGCCGCGGTGGAGCTCTCCGCGTCGCAGCGGTAGAGCGCCTCCCCCACGTAGAGCTGGACGCGGGTGCCGGCGACGGTCTTCGCCCACCAGGGGACGATGTCGGCGTAGTCGGCGGCCGGATGGCCGATCTGCCAGTACGCCTGCGGCACGATGTAGTCGATCCAGCCCTCGCGCACCCACTTGCGGGTGTCCGCGTACAGGTCGTCGTACGTGGCGACCCCCGCCTGCGTCGGTGAACCGAGCGGGTCGCGGTCGGAGTTGCGCCAGACGGCGAAGGGGCTGATGCCGAACCGCGCCGCGGGGCGCAGTGCCCGCAGCCGTCCGGACATCTCGCGGACCAGGGTGTCGGTGTTGTGGCGGCGCCAGTCGGCGCGGGTGGCGAAGGACCGGCCGTACTTCTCGTAGGCGGCGTCGTCGTCGAACTCCCGGCCCTCGACGGGGTACGGGTAGAAGTAGTCGTCCCAGTGCACGCCGTCGACGGGGTAGCGGGCGACGGCGTCGAGCATGGCGTCCTGGACGAAGCGGCGCACCTCGGGCAGTCCGGGGTTGTAGTACAGCTTGCCGCCGTAGGGGACGGTCCAGCCCCGGTTGCGGCGGGCCGGGTGCTCCGGGACGAGCAGGCCCGGGTCGGTGTGGTTGGCCACGCGGTACGGGTTGAACCAGGCGTGCAGTTCGAGCCCGCGGGCGTGCGCTTCGGTGACCGCGGTGCCCAGCGGGTCCCAGCCGGGGTCGGCTCCCTGCTCGCCGGTCAGCCACTGCGACCACGGCTCGCGCGCGGCGGGCCACATGGCGTCGGCGGTGGGCCGCACCTGGAGGATCACCGCGTTGAGGCGGCGCCGGACGGCGGTGTCGAGGAGGGCCAGCAGCTCGGCGCGCTGCTCCCGTGCGGGGAGCCCGCTCTCGGAGGGCCAGTCCACGTTCTGCACGGTGGCGGCCCACACCCCGCGGAACTCCGGCCCGGCCGCCCGGGGAGCACCGGCCTCCCGGGCCGCGGCGGGGCTCCCGGCCGCGTCGGTGCTCCCGGCCGCCCCCGGCGATCTGCCCGCCCGCGCGGGGGCCGCCGTCGCCGCCGCGGCCAGTGCCGCCGCCGCGCCGGCCAGTACTCCCCGCCTCCCGATGGACGCCATGTGACGACTCCGTTCCGCTGAGTGACATTGCCTGGTGTCCGCCCAGCATGCCCGCCCCGGCCCGCCACGCCGGGCAAGGTCGGGGGTAACGTCGGGGGGCGTGGCGGGCGCCGGAACGCAGTTACCACTGCACGAGTACGGGGGACCCGCGATGGAGAGCAGCGAAAGGCACGATGTGACGGACCTCCCAGACGACATCGCACGCGTCGGCGTAGTGGGCTGTGGCCAGATGGGCGCGGGCATCGCGGAGGTGTTCGCCCGCAGCGGTCTCGAGGTGATGGTCGCCGAGACCACCGGCGAGGCCCTCGAACTCGGTCGGACCCGGCTGCACACCTCGCTGACGAGGGCCGCCGAACGCGGCAAGATCAGCGAGGAGGAGCGGGACGCGACCCTGGCCCGCCTGTCGTTCACCACCGACCTCGGCGAGTTCGCCGACCGTGACCTCGTCATCGAGGCGGTCGTCGAGAACGAGCAGGTCAAGACGGAGATCTTCCAGGTCCTGGACCAGGTGGTCACCCGCCCGGACGCGATCCTCGCCTCCAACACCTCCTCGATTCCGCTGGTCAAGCTGGCCGTCGCGACCTCGCGTCCCGACCAGGTCATCGGCATCCACTTCTTCAACCCGGCCCCGGTGCAGCAGCTCGTGGAGCTGATCCCGGCGCTGACCACGAGCGACGAGACGATCAAGCGCGCCGAGGCCCTGGTCGGGGGCGCGCTGGGCAAGCACGCCATCCGCGCCCAGGACCGCTCCGGCTTCGTCGTCAACGCGCTCCTCATCCCGTACCTGCTGTCCGCGATCCGGATGTTCGAGTCGGGCATCGCGAGCCGCGAGGACATCGACAACGGCATGGAGCTGGGCTGCGCCCACCCGATGGGCCCGCTGAAGCTCGCGGACCTCATCGGTCTGGACACGGTGGCCTCGGTGGCCGACTCGATGTACGCGGAGTTCAAGGAGCCCCTGTACGCGGCTCCCCCGCTGCTCCAGCGGATGGTCGACGCCGGCCGCCTCGGCCGCAAGACGGGCTCGGGCTTCTACCCGTACGGCTGACCGTCCCGCGACCGGCCGCCGGCGGGCTCAGCCGAGCCGCAGGTGATGCAGGAGCAGCAGCCCGGCCGCCATGTTGGCGGCCGGGACCTCGCCGCGGGCGATCATGTCGGGGACCAGCTTGAGCGGTACCCACTCCCGGCGCGAGGACTCGAAATCGTCCTGGGGATGACCCGTCCAGGTGGCCTCCTCCGCCCAGTAGAGGTGGTGGCGGGCGTCGGTCAGCCCGTTGGACGGCTCCACGGTCATCAGGTGGTGCAGGGGTCCGGGCCGCCAGCCCGACTCCTCCTCCATCTCCCGCGCGGCGGCGCCCTCCGGCGACTCGCCGTCCTCGACGACCCCGGCGGGCAGTTCCCAGCCCCAGCTGTCGGTGATGAAGCGGTGGCGCCACAGCAGCAGCACCTCGTTGGCCTCGTTCACGGCCGTGGCGACGGCGACCGGGCGCAGCCGGATCACGAAGTGGTCCAGGTGCCGGCCGTCGGGGAGCTCCACGTCGGCGAGATTCACGTCGAACCAGCGGTTCTTGTACACGGTCTGCTCACTCAAGTTCATCCACTGCACGGTTCTGCCACCTTCCGATCGAGTAGGTGGCAACATGGCAGCAGTTCACCCCGTCACAGGGGAACGCGCAGCGCTCCGTCGATGAGCTCGGCCGTCTCTTCCGCCTTCGAACAACCGCTGGTCAGCAGCTGTTCGCGGACCGCGCGCAGCCGGTCGCGCAGGCGCAGCGACTCCATCCCCCGGGCCCGCTCGGCCATCTCGGCCGCCGAAGCCACCGCCTGGTCGGCCTCGCCCTGCCGCAGCTGGATCTCGCACAGCATCGCCAGCCGGTGCACCCGGCCCCGGTCGTGCGCGGGGGTCCCGACGGCGGCCGTGGCCTGCTCGTGGGCCGCCCGCAGGTCACCGATCCCGAGCAGCGCCTCGGCCACCTGTACGTTGACCAGCCCGGGCTGTACATACCCCGTCTCGTCCGGCTCCGTCCCGGGCCGGATCCGCTCGGCGGCCGCCTCCGCGTTGCGGATGCAGGCCAGCGCGGCCGCGGTGTCTCCGAGCTGGGCGTAGGCCTTGGCCTGCATCGCGTACAGGTCGGCGGCGAGCGCCGGGGTGGTGTGCCGGCCGGCCGCGCGCAGGGCCGCCTCGGCGAAGGCCACGGCCTGGCGGAACTCCCGCAGGTGCAGGCACTGGTTGACGATCAGCGCGATCACATAGGCCCCGAGCCCGCGGTCCCCGCTCGCCTTGGCCAGGCGCAGGGCCTGGTGGAAGTAGCGCTGGGCCAGTCCGTGCGCATCCGAGTCGTACGCGCAGATCCCCGCCACCGCCACCAGGGAACCGCCCGCCCGGTGCAGACTGCGGCCCAGGCCGTCGGAGTAACTGCCGCGCAGCATCGGGGCGGTCTCGGTGCCGAGGAAGCGGACGATGCGGTCGCGGGTGGCCACGCCGCCGGCCCGGCGGTACATCAGCTCGTAGTGCGCGCGGGCGGCCCGCAGGATCTCCACGTGCTCGGGGCCGACCCGGTTCGGCCCCTCGCGGGACACGTCCACGTCCTCCGGCGGGTTCTCCCACTCCCACACGGGGATCACCGCGGGCGTACCGGTGAGGACACCGGCATCGGGGAACTGGCGGCCGTTGCCGTCGCAGCGCCACAGGGCGGCCGCGCGGTCGACGAAGCCGCTGAGCGGGGAGCCGGGCGGGTCGGTGCCCTGGCCGGGCACGCCGAACCCCACATCGTCAAGGGAGAGCGGGCGCCGCAGCCGGCCCCCGATCACCTCGCAGATCAGGTCGGGGACCTGGCCGCGGGGGCGCTGGCCCTTCAACCACCGGGTCACGGCGGTGTGTTCGTAGCGCAGGGCCAGTCCGCGGGTGCGGCCCGCCTGGTTCACGTGCGCGGCGAGTCCTGCGTGGGACATGCCCGCCTCGGCGAGGAGGGCGTCGAGCAGGGCATTGGGCTGCATGGGCCGCTCCAAGGGCTCTTCGTTCCCAGGCTAGTGGGTGCGCGCTTCACACGGGGTGTGAACGGAGTACGCGCATAAATGCGATACGCACCCTGCCGCGGGGGCCCGTGCGGGCGCTTCACTTAGGGGCCTCGCCAAGAGGTGACCCGGGTCGTCGGCTCCCCCTCGTACAGTGCGACGACCCGCCAACCGCGCCGCCCGTCCTGTTGTCTGCCCGACACTCCACGGCAGGCGGGCGGCGCGCTCCGGCTCCGCCGGGCCCTGGTTGGTCGCCGGGTCCCGGCCGAGCCGGCCGAACGCGGGCCGGGCCCACCCACCGGGCCCGGCCCGCGTGGCCCCCCACCGGCCCGCACGGTCCCCGGTACCGGCCCGGACGTCCGCGCCCCCACCCCGCCCCTTCCCGAAACGCCTCAATCGCCGGCGGGGCTGGATGAATCCAGCCCCGCCGGCGATTGAGGCGATCTTTTCAGCCCGTCCGGCGTTTGAGGACGGGGGTCCGGGCAGAGCCCGGGGAACGGTGGAAGGGCGGGTAGGGGACGGCCCCGCAGGGCAGCCCCGCGCGGGGAACGCGCGAGGGGGTGCGTCCCGGATCGGGACGCACCCCCTCGGGGCCATGAGCGGCGGCGGCTACGCGCCGCGCAGCACCGCGCCCGTCCGCTCCCCTGCCAGGGCAACGGCCGCGTCACGGGCCGCCGTGGACTCCTCGGCGGTCAGCGTCCGGTCCGCCGCGCGGAAGCGCAGCGCATAGGCCAGGGACTTCTTGCCCTCGCCCACCTGCTCGCCCTCGAACACGTCGAACAGCCGCAGGGACTCCAGCAGTTCACCGGCGCCCTTGCGCAGCGCGGCCTCCACCGAGGTGGCCGGCACCGAAGCGTCCACGATCAGCGCCACGTCCTGGGTCGCCACCGGGAAGGAGGAGATCCGGGGCGCCTGCAGGGCCTCGCCACCGGCCGCCGCGAGGCGGTCCAGGTCGAGCTCCATGGCGCTGGTGCGGGCCGGCAGGCCCATCGCCTTGACCACCCGCGGGTGCAGCTCACCGGCGTGGCCGATGACCGTCTCCACCCCGTCGAGCGTGACGAGCAGCTCGGCGCAGCGGCCCGGGTGCCAGGGACCGTACTGGCCCTGGCGCACGACCAGCTCCGTACCGGCCTCGACGGCCAGCGAGCGCGCCGCCTGGACCGCGTCGGCCCAGTCGGCCGGACGGCCCTTGCCCCACCAGCCGGCCTGCTCACGCGCGCCGGCCAGCACGACCGCGGCGTAGCGCGGCTGCGCGGGCAGGGCGGCGTTCAGGGTGGCGATCTCCTCGTCCGTGGGACGCCGGTCGACGGGCAGCCGTACGGCGACGCCCGGCTGCGCGGCGGCGCGGAAGACCGAGCCGGTCTCGAAGAGCGCGAGGTCGTGGCTGCCCCGGCTGTCGTTGCGGCGCAGCGCGCCCAGCAGACCCGGCAGCAGCGTGGTGCGCAGCGCCGGCTCCTCGTCGGAGATCGGGTTGACCAGCTTGACGACCTGGCGGGAGGCGTCGTGCGCGGGCAGCTGGAGCTGGTCGAAGACGCCCTCGCCCAGGAACGGGTAGCTGAGCGCCTCGACGTAGCCCGCGCCGGCCAGCGCGCGGCCGACCCGGCGGTGCAGCTGCTGCCGGGCGGTCAGACCGCGGCCGGAGGGCACCTGCGGGAGGGTGGAGGGGAGGTTCCCGTAGCCCTCCAGCCGGATGACTTCCTCGGCGAGGTCGTTGGGCTCGGCGAGGTCGGGCCGCCACGAGGGCGTGGTGACGACGAGCTCGTCCTGGCCGTAGACGTCGCAGCCGACCTCCTGCAGGCGGCGTACGACGGTCTCGCGGCCGTACTCCATGCCCGCGACCTTGTCGGGGTGGTCCGCGCTCATCGCGATGGTGCGCGGGGCGCCCGGGGCGGTGAGCTCGGTGACGCCGGCCTCGGCGGTGCCGCCCGCGAGCAGCACGAGCAGGTCGACGGTCCGCTGCGCGGCCGCCGCGGCGGCCTGCGGGTCGACGCCGCGCTCGAAGCGCTTGGAGGCCTCGGAGGACAGCTTGAGGCGGCGGGCGGTGCGCGAGATCGACACGGAGTCGAAGTGCGCGGCCTCCACGACCACGTCGGTGGTGCCGGTGACGGCGCCCGTATCGGGGTCGGTGACGGAGTCGGCGATCTCGGTGTTGGCACCGCCCATGACACCGGCGAGCCCGATCGGGCCGCTGTTGTCGGTGATCACCAGGTCCTCGGAGTCGAGCGTGCGCTTGACCCCGTCGAGGGTGGTGAACTTCTCGCCCTGCTCGGCGCGGCGGACGCCGATGGCGCCGTCGATGCGCGAGCGGTCGTAGGCGTGCAGCGGCTGGCCGAGCTCCAGCATCACGTAGTTGGTGATGTCGACGGCGAGCGAGATCGGGCGCATGCCCGCCTTCTGCAGGCGCCGGCTGAGCCAGATCGGGGAGCGCGCCTCCGGATCGAGACCGGTCACGGTGCGCGCGGTGAAGCGGTCGCAGCCCTGCGGGTCGTCGATCTTGACGGCGTAGCCGTACGAGTTCGGCGCGGGCACGTCGAGCAGCGCCGGGTCGCGCAGCGGCAGGCCGTACGCGGTGGCGGCCTCGCGGGCCACACCCCGCATGGACATGCAGTAGCCGCGGTCCGGGGTGATGTCGATGTCGAGGACCTCGTCGACCAGCTCCAGGAGCTTGATCGCGTCGGTGCCGACCTCGTGCTCGTGCGGCAGCACGATGATGCCGTGCGTGCCGTCGTCGCCCATGCCCAGCTCGTCGCCGGAGCAGATCATGCCGTGCGAGGTGCGGCCGTACGTCTCGCGCGCGGCGATCGCGAAGTCGCCGGGCAGCACCGCGCCGGGCAGGACCACGACGACCTTGTCGCCGACGGAGAAGTTCCGGGCGCCGCAGACGATCTCCTGCGGCTCACCGGTGCCGTTGGCCGAGCCGACGTCCACCGTGCAGAACCGGATCGGCTTGCGGAAGCCCTCGAGCTCCTCGATGGTCAGCACCTGGCCGACGACGAGCGGGCCCTTGAGCCCGCCGCCGAGCTGCTCGACCGTCTCGACCTCGAGACCGGCGTCGACGAGCTTGGCCGCGACGTCGCGACCGGTTTCACCGGCGGGGAGGTCGACGTACTCCCGCAGCCAAGAAAGCGGGACCCGCATCAGATCTCCATCCCGAACGGCCGGGTGAAACGGACGTCACCCTCGACCATGTCTCGCATGTCTTCTACGTTGTGGCGGAACATCAGCATCCGCTCGATGCCGAAGCCGAAGGCGAACCCGCTGTACTTCTCCGGGTCCACACCACAGGCGACGAGCACCTTGGGGTTGACCATGCCGCAGCCGCCGAGCTCGATCCAGCCCTCGCTGGAGCAGGTACGGCACGGGCGGTCGGGGTTGCCCACCGATTCGCCGCGGCACACGTAGCACTGCATGTCCATCTCGGCGGACGGCTCGGTGAAGGGGAAGAAGTGCGGGCGCAGGCGCGTGGTGGTGCCCTCGCCGAACAGCTCCTGGACCATGTGGTCCATGGTGCCCTTGAGGTCCGCCATGGTCAGGCCCTCGTCCACGGCGAGCAGCTCGACCTGGTGGAAGACCGGGGTGTGCGTCGCGTCGAGCTCGTCGGTGCGGTACACCCGCCCGGGGCACACGATGTAGACGGGGGGCTTGCGCTCCAGCAGCGAGCGCGCCTGCACCGGGGAGGTGTGGGTGCGCAGCACGACGCCGGACTCGTCGCCCTGGGTGCCTTCCGGCCCGCGGACGAAGAAGGTGTCCTGCATCTGGCGCGCCGGGTGGTCGGGCGTGAAGTTGAGGGCGTCGAAGTTGAACCACTCCGCCTCGACCTCGGGGCCCTCCGCGACCTCGTACCCCATGGCCACGAAGATGTCCGCGATGCGGTCCATCAGCGTGGTCAGGGGGTGCCGGGCGCCGGCGGGCACGCGGTCGTGGGGCAGCGTGACGTCCACCGCCTCCTCGACCAGCACCCGCTCGTCGCGCTCGGCCTCGAGCGCGACCGTGCGGGCCCCGAAGGCCTTGTTCACGGCGCCCCGGGCCTGGCCCACGAGCTTGCCCGCCGTGGCCTTGGCCTGGGGGGGCAGCGCGCCGATCTCGCGGTTGGCGAGCGCCAGGGGCGAGCGGTCGCCCATGTGCGCCGTCTTCGCCTCGCGAAGCTCGTCGAGGTCGCCGGCGGCGGCGAAGGCGGCGAGCGCCTCGTCCCGCATGCGCTCGATCTCATCCGGTTTCAGTGCCTCGACCTCAACAGGGTCGTACGACTTGTTCGGTGCCGACATCTCTTCCCGTACTTCCGATGGCTGGCTGGTGGGTCCCCCGCGCGACGCGCAGGACGCGCTCGGCACTAGGACACAAAGGTGCCAAAGGTCGAGTCTAAAGGTCGTTGGGGGTGAAGGGGCCCGTGGGCCGCCCGGCGAGACGCTCCGCAGGGCTACTGCGTGAGGTACGCCGGGGCGCCGACGGGCAGGATAAATCGGAACTCGGCGCCGCCGCCGGGGCCGCGGCCGACCTTGATGGTGCCGCCGTGGGCTTCCACGATGCCCTTGACGATGTACAGGCCCAGGCCGGTGCCGCCGCGCTTGCTGCCCCGCCAGAAGCGGGTGAAGACGCGGCCCATCGACTCCTCGGGGATCCCGGGGCCCTCATCGGTCACGGTGACGGCGGTTCCCTTCTCGGTCTTGCCCGCGGCGTTCGCGAAGCTGGTCGGCGTCACGTCGATGGTGACCGTTCCCTCGCCGTGCCGCACCGCATTTTCGAGCAGGTTGCCGAGGATCTGGTCGATCTTGTCGGGATCGGCCCACAGGTCGGGCAGCGGCCGGCTCACGCTGACGAGGAACCGCTCCGGCGCCTGTCCGTTCGCGGTGAGCGCCTGGACGTGGCGGCCCACGGCGGTGCAGATGTCCACCGGCTGGCGGCGCACCTCCAGCCGGCCGGAGTCGATGCGGGAGATGTCGAGGAGCTCGGCGATCAGCCGGGTGACGCGGTTCGCGTCGGCGTCGACGGTCTCCAGCATCAAGCGCTTCTGGTCGTCGGTGAACCGCTCCCACTTGGCGAGCAGGGTCGCGGTGAACCCCTTGACGGAGGTGAGCGGGGAGCGCAGCTCGTGCGCCACGGTGGCGATCAGCTCGGCGTGGCTGCGCTCGGTGCGCCGCCGGGCCTCGGTGCCCCGCAGGGTGACCACGAGGCGGCGCAGCGGGCCGGTGGGGTGGGTACGCACGTACCGGGCGGAGACGAGCACCTCGCGCCCGCCGGGGAGCAGCAGGTTCCGCTCGGGCTGGCCGCGCCGGGTGGCGAGGCCTCCGTAGGGGTCGGTCAGCGTCCACCAGCGGCGGCCCTCGAGGTCCTCCAGCGGGAGCGCGCGCTCGATGCCGTGGCCCAGGGCCTCACCCGCCGCGAGGGCGGTGATCCGGGCGGCGGCGGAGTTGAAGCAGATGACCCGGCCGGTGGCGTCGGCGATCACCAGCCCGTCGGGCAGGTCGTCGGGGTCGATACCGAGCCCGGCGAACTCGCCGTGTTCGCCGTACTCGCCGCGCCCGTCCGACGCGTCCGGACCCGGTCCCGCCGGGCCCGCGGGGCCGGCGTGGGCCGGCTGGGCGGGCACCGCCCCGGACGGCGCCGCCCGGGGCGGCTGTACGGCCTGCGGCGGCTGTACGGGCATCCGGGCGGCGGCGGGCGCGGCCAGCTGGGACACGGCCGCCAGGACCGGTGCGCCGGCCGCTCCGGCGGCACCTGGCGAGCTGTTCGTACCGACGGTCATGTCCCCGTACCCCACATCTCCGAGTACCGCGGTGGGCCCCGGGCCGCCACATTACTAGCTGGGGGTCACGGAGCGGCACCCTCCGGGCGCCCGCTGTGCACGCGCGGAGGCGTACAGGCACACGGCGGCGGCCGTGGCGAGGTTCAGGCTCTCGGCCTTTCCGTGGATCGGGACCCGCACGACCGCGTCGGCGAGCGCCCGGGTCTCCTCGGGCAGGCCCCAGGCCTCGTTGCCGAAGATCCAGGCCGAGGGGGTGCCCATGGTGCCCGCGTCCAGCTCGGCGTCGAGGTCGTCCCGGCCGGCCCCGTCCGCGGCGAGGATCCGTACGCCGGCCGCGCGCAGCCCTTCGACGGCCTGCTCGACGGGTACGCCGACGGCCACCGGGAGGTGGAAGAGGGAGCCCACGGAGGCCCGTACCGACTTGGGGTTGTACAGGTCCACGGAGGCGTCGGTCAGCACCACGGCGTCGGCTCCGGCGGCGTCCGCGCAGCGCAGCACCGTACCGGCGTTGCCGGGGTCGCGGACGTGCGCGAGGACGGCGACCAGCTTGGGCCGGGCCGCCAGGATCTCCTCGAAGGGGGAGTCCAGGAAGTGGCAGACGCCGACCAGGCCCTGCGGGGTGACGGTCTGCGAGACCTCGGCCAGCACCTCGTCGGAGGCGTAGTGGACCCGGGCCCCGGCGTCGAGCGCGGCCCCGACGATGTCGGCGTACCGCTCGGCGGCCTCCACGGTCGCGAACAGCTCGATCAGCGTGGACTCGCCCCCGGCGCCCCGGTGCTCCACGGCCTCGCGCACGGCCTGCGGGCCCTCGGCGATGAAGCGGCGCTCCTTGGTGCGGAAGTTGCGTCGCGCGAGCCGCCTGGCGGCGGCCACCCGCGTGGATCGGGGGGAGATCAGCTCGGCGGGGGTACCCATGGCGGTCGGCTCGCTTCCGTACGTACAGCGGGTGGAACTCAGTCGAACTCGGTGATCAACGCACCGGACCCGCAGGCGAGTGGCCTGCGGGTCCGGGCAAATTACTGCAGCCTTGAAGGGCTTGCTGACTAGGCAGCGACCTTCGGGGCGTTGACGTCGGCCGGGAGGGCCTTCTGCGCGACCTCGACCAGCGCGGCGAACGCGTTGGGGTCGTTGACGGCCAGCTCGGCGAGGATCTTGCGGTCCACCTCGATGTTGGCGGCGTTCAGACCCTGGATGAGGCGGTTGTACGTCATGCCGTTCTGGCGGGCAGCGGCGTTGATGCGCTGGATCCACAGCCGACGGAAGTCGCCCTTGCGCTTCTTGCGGTCGTTGAAGTTGTAGACCAGCGAGTGGGTGACCTGCTCCTTGGCCTTGCGGTACAGGCGCGAACGCTGACCGCGGTAGCCCTTGGCCGCCTCGAGGATTGCCCGGCGCTTCTTGTGGGCGTTTACTGCCCGCTTGACGCGTGCCACTTTTAACTCCTTGTAGCGGGGCCGTGGTTGTCTTCACACGGCCCGAATTCGATGGGGTCCCGGTCTTGACGTCCCGCTCCCGGAAGGGGAGCGGAGAACGTCACTTGCCGAGAAGCTTCTTGATCTTCGCGGCGTCGCCGGGGGCCATCTCCGCGGTGCCGGTCAGGCGGCGGGTGACACGGGACGACTTGTGCTCGAGCAGGTGGCGCTTGCCGGCGCGCTCGCGGAGCACCTTGCCGGAGCCGGTGATCTTGAAGCGCTTCTTGGTCCCGCTGTGCGTCTTGTTCTTCGGCATAGCGCCGTTATCTCCTCGTCGGTGGCGCCCCCACCGGCCCTGGTGGGGGGCCGGCTCACGAGAGCGTCATGTTGTGTCGGTGATCCGAGACGGGCTGCCTCGGAATCAGGCCTCGGCAGGAGCCTCGTGGGAGGCTTCCGCCTCTTCCGGGGCGGCCTCGGCTGCCTCGGCCACCTCGTCAGAGGCGGCTTCGACGACCTCGCTGACCTCGGCGGCCTCGATGTCGACGTCCTCGGCCAGCAGCTCGGCGTCCTCGGAAGGAGCCTCGCCGTCGGTGAGGGCGACACCCTGGCGCTCGGCCTTGCGGGCGGCCTGCGCCTCGCGGGCTTCGGCCATCGCCTCGGTCTTCTTCTTGTGCGGACCGAGAACCATGATCATGTTTCGGCCGTCCTGCTTCGGGTTCGACTCGATGAACCCGAGGTCCTCGACGTCCGAAGCGAGACGCTGCAGCAGTCGGTAGCCGAGTTCCGGCCTGGACTGCTCGCGACCACGGAACATGATCGTGATCTTGACCTTGTCGCCCTGCTTGAGGAACCGAACGACGTGACCCTTCTTGGTGTCATAGTCGTGCGGGTCGATCTTCGGCCGGAGCTTCATTTCCTTGATGACCGTGTGCGCCTGGTTCTTGCGCGCCTCACGGGCCTTCATGGCCGACTCGTACTTGAACTTGCCGTAGTCCATGAGCTTGCAGACCGGCGGGCGTGCGGACGCCGCGACCTCGACCAGGTCGAGGTCGTACTCCTGCGCGAGCTCGAGCGCCTTCGCAAGCGGCACGATGCCGACCTGCTCGCCGCTCGGGCCGACGAGTCGTACCTCGGGAACGCGAATCCGGTCGTTGATGCGGGGCTCGGTGCTGATGGATCCTCCTCGGTAGCACCACACGGCTGCCTGGAGGACAGCCGCTGACGTAATTCCGTCAGACCGACCGCGGCGGGGAATGAAAAAAGCCCCGCCGGGCACAGGCGAGGGCTCCAATACAACCGGAGCACCGTCGCGTGCGAACCGCGGGGCGCAAAATCGGGCAGCTTTCCATCGTCCGTACGGAACGATGGATACCGCCTGACCGGTGACCCGCCTCCCGTGAGGGTGGCCGGGTGGGAGAATCGGAGCCTCCACTTGTGGGCCGGGCACATAAGTGTCCGGCCGGTCGAAGTACATACTAGCACCCGCGTTGCAAGCCCGCCGCACGGCATATCGTGTGGCACATGACTGACGCGACACCCTCCGGTTCCACCCCCGAATCCCCGGCTTCTCCCGACTACGACGACATGACCCGCGACATCGCGGACGTGCCGGCCGTGGAGGTCATCACCACGGTGGCCGTCCACCTGCTCAGCGCGGCAGCGGTCAACCTGGGCCTGGACAAGCCGGACTCCGAGCACAAGGACCTCGACGAGGCCCGCAAGCTGATCACGGCCCTGGCCGGCCTGGTCACCGCCAGCGCCACCGAGATCAGCTCCTTCCACGCCGCCCCGCTGCGCGACGGCCTGAAGTCCCTCCAGCTCGCCTTCCGCGAGGCCTCGCTGGTGCAGGACGAGCCGGGGCAGGGCCCGGGCGAGAAGTTCACGGGTCCGGTGTACGCGTAGTCACCACGATCACGGCGAAGGGGCCCCGGCGGATGCCGGGGCCCCTTTTTTCAGCGTCGGAATCAGCTCTTCGGATTCACCGCGTGAAGAGCGGCTCGCCCGGCGGGACCGGCGCCCCCTCCGGGAGGAGCGCCAGGTCCAGTCCGCCCACGAGGCGTGCGCGCAGGGTCTCGTCGGCAGCCAGGGCCTCGGCCACCCGGCGCGCCGCCGCGGTGGCCTGCGGGCCGGCCGCCAGCACGATCGCCAGGGTTCCGTCGGCTTCGGCGCCGCCCGGGCCCAGGTGGGCGCCGAGCACGGCCGGCTCGGCCGCCACGACGGCCCGTACCGCCTCGCGCACGGCGGGGTCGGCGAGCGGACCGGCGTCGGTGCGGCCCTCGGCCAGTGCGAGCAGGGCGGGTCCGGTCAGCTGGTACGGGACCGGGCCGGACAGGTCGAGGACGACGGTGTCGGCCTTCTCGTGCGCGGCGGCGGCCAGCGCCTGGTGCAGCGGGACCGCCACCGGGCGGGCCGCGGGGTCCCACAGGGCCAGCGCGGCGATGGAGGTGAAGGCCGGCAGGGCACGCCGGTCACCGGCCCGCAGGGTGGGGACGGCCATGTCGCTGGTCTTCTCGCGCTTGAGGCCGGTCTCGGGGTCGGTCTCGACCTCTCCGAGGACCGCGACGACGGGAACCAGCAGGCGGGCGTCCTTCAGGGCCGCCAGCACCTCGGGCTCCCTGGCTCTGTCCTCGGCCCAGGCGGCCAGGGCCGCGCTCAGCCGGGGGTCGGCGGAGCCGTCGTCGTCGGAGAAGCCGGGGTCGGGAATGTTTTTGTTCGCCACAGTTACCCGACCCTATCCCTCCCCCGGGCCATCCCACCCCGGGACTATCCCTCCCCGGGATCCCGCCGCGCCGCCCTGGGCCGCCGTGCCAGTACGCCGCCTGCCGCGAGCAGCGCCAGTCCCACGGCCGCGCCCACCGGGGCGCCGAACCGGGCCCGGCGCCCGGAGCCGCTCACCGGCTCGGGGCCGGGGCCGAAGTAGGGGCCGGCGGCCGCGGCGGGCGCGGGCACCGGCGGTTCGGGGGACATCGCGTCGGCGGCCTGCAGGGCGGCGACCGGGTCGACCAGCCCGAAGCCGCGGGCGTCGTCGCGGCCGCCGGCCGGAGAGTTGGAGGCGGTGTCCTCCAGCAGCTTCTTGATCTGCGCCGGGGACAGCCCGGGGTGGGCGGCCTTGACCAGGGCGACCGCGCCGGAGACGAACGCGGAGGCGGCGCTGGTGCCCCAGCCCTCGTAGTAGGAGCGGTCGGGGTCGGCGATGACGACCCCGACCCCGGGGGCGCTGACGGTGGCGTACCAGTTGCGGGTGGAGAAGGCGGCCTTGCGGCCCTTGCGGTCGACGGCCGTGACGGCGATCACCCCGGGGTAGGCGGCCGGGTAGGAGGCGTGGTCGCCCTGCAGGCCGCCGTTCCCGGCGGAGGCCACGACGACCGCCCCCTTCGCGAGGGCGTACTGGACGGCCTCGTCCTCGGAGGCCTCGTGGTGGGCGGAACTGCTGTCGTCGCCGAGGGACAGGTTGATGACGTCGGCGCCGTGGTCGGCGGCCCAGCGGATGCCCTCGGCGAGGGCGCCGCCCTTGCTGTCCCGGGCCTTGGCGCGGCCGGGGTCGCCCTCCTCCAGGATCACCCGGACCGGGAGGATCCTGGCCTGCGGGGCGACGCCGAGGACGCCCTTGCGGCGGTTGGGGCCGTGGCCGTGCCCGGCGATGATCCCGGCCATGGCGGTGCCGTGGCGGGCCCAGGCGCGGTCGCCGCGACCGGCTCCCATGCCGACGAGGTCGGCGCCCTCGAGGACCTGGCCGTCCAGGTCGGGGTGGTCCGGGTCGACCCCGGTGTCCAGGACGGCGACGGTGATCCCCTCGCCCCGGGTGGTCCCCCAGGCCTCCTCGGCGCGCAGGGCGGTCAGCCCCCACTGGCGGTCGCGGATGGCGTCGGCGGCGGCCGGGGGCGCGGCGGTGGCGAGGAACAGCGCGGCGAGGGCCATGGCCGGGACCAGGGGGCGGCGGCTCATCGGGCGCGCTCCCCGGCGGGGGGCCGGGTGGCGAGGGTCCGCAGGGCGTGCTCCATCAGGCCGGCGACGGCCTTGGTCTCGTGGCCGAGGCCCGCCTGGGCCACGGCTCCGGTGGCGTCCTTGCTCATGGTGTCCTCGGCGGGGCTGGGGGCGCCGAGGACGCGGCCGTCGGCGAAGGCGGAGACGGTGTAGACGACGACGGGGGCCTCGGCGAGGACGGTGGCGGTCCAGGCGGCCCGGCGGTCATCGGGGAATCCGTAGCCGGGCGGGGCGGTAAGCCGCCCGCTCAGGGAGTCCATGGCGGCGCCGCCGGCGGGGGTGAAGACCATGCCGACGGTGACGAACGAACTGCGGGTGGCGTCCGTGTAGGTGGCGCGCAGGACGCGGGTGCACCCGGTTTCGGCGAGCAGGGCCCGCCAGTCGGCGGCGAGTGCGTCGGCGCAGTCGGCGTCGGGGGCCAGGGCGATGCGGATCCACGAGCGGTCGGCGCCGCCGGGCCCGGCTCCCTGTCCGTCCAGGACGGGTGGGAAGAGGCTGTCGACCGGGGTGGAGCGCCAGAGGGAGCCGGCCTCGCGGTACGCGGCGTCGGCGGTCACCGGCCGGTGAGCGGCCCGGTATCCGGTGACGGCCGTGTAGCCGGCGCCGCCGGTGAGACCGAGGCCGAGGAGGCCGCACAGGGCGGCGGCGAAGATCTTTCCCGGGCGCCGCCGGGGCGCGGCCGGGGCCGGGTCGGGTGCGATCAGGACCCCGTCGTGCGGTGTGGACGTGCTCATCCGGCGGCTCAGCCCCCCGTTCCGTCGGCTGCCAGCCCCCCACTTTACGCGCCCGCTCCGGCCCGGCGGCGGCCCCCCGGAAGCGTCCGGGCCGGCCGGTCCGGGGGAACGCGCAGGTGGTGCGCCGCGACGGGGCAAGTGGCGCGCCGGGACGGGGCAGGACGTGCGCCGGGAGGCAGCAGGTGGTGCGCCGCGACGGCGCAGGACGTGCGCCGGGACGGTCCGCCGGGCGACCGGCCCGGCGGACCGCCGCATGTCCTACGGGGCGATCTGCACGCCCGTCAGCGCCGGGACGAACTGGTCGAGCTCGGTGCGCCAGTAGCGGTTGATGTTGAGGCGGGTGGGCTTCTCCTCGCCCGGGAGCCGGAAGCGCAGGGAGCTCCAGAGCGCGTTGCGCTTCACGTCGGTGACGAGGGTGCGGGCCTCGTCGAGCGGGATGACGTGCACGAGCTCCTTGGGGCGGTTGCTCATCCGGGAGGCCCGGTGGACGACGACGACCCGCTCGGTCAGGGTGACGAAGTAGTACTTCACGAAGAGCTGGCCGATCAGGCCGAGCTCGTTCATCAGCCAGGGGCTCGGGCCGGTGATGGTGTGGAACGTGACCACCGGACGGTCGTTCGGCTCGATCTCCCGGATCGCCTGTGCGACCTGCTCCTGCATGGTGGACTTGCGGATGGCCATCTGGCTCTTCCCCCTGAGTGGTGACTCCCCCGCGCACGTCAGCCGGGGACGGGCGAGAGTAGACACATTCGAACGGCCGTCTCAATGGCCAAAACGGGCATCCAGTGGTCGAGACCAAATTTTGACCAGAGCCTCCTCCATGGCCTCTGACCTGGCCGATGGACGGGACGGTCCGCGAACCCCCTACCCACGGGTACACCCATCTGGCAGGCTGCCGCCCATGAACTCCCCCGCCGCCGACCGGGCCCGTTACGACCGGGCCACCGCCCATCTCGACGCCCCGCTCGCCCTCGTGGATCTGGACGCGTTCGACGCCAACGCCGATGACCTCGTGCGTCGCGCCGGCGGGAAGCCGGTCCGGGTGGCGAGCAAGTCCGTACGGTGCCGCGTGCTGCTCGAACGGGTGCTGGCCCGGCCCGGGTTCGCCGGGATCATGTCGTACACCCTCGGCGAATCGATCTGGCTGGCCCGCTCCGGCTTCGAGGACGTGCTGCTCGCCTACCCGTCCGCCGACCGGGCCGGCTTCGCCGAGCTCGCCGCCGACCCGAAGCTGGCCGGCGCGGTCACCGTGATGGTCGACGACCCCGCGCAGCTGGAGCTGATCGACCGGGCCCGCGACGGTGGAGGCCAGGAGATCCGGGTCTGCCTGGAGCTGGACACCGCCCTGCACCTCTTCGGCGGCAAGGTGCGCGTCGGCGCCCGCCGCTCCCCGCTGCGCGAACCCGCCCAGCTGGCCGAGCTGGCCCGCGCGGTGAGCGCCCGGCCGGGCTTCCGCGTCGTGGGACTGATGGGATACGAGGGCCACGTGGCCGGGGTCGGCGACGCCCTCGCCGGACGTCCGCTGCGGTCGCGCGCCATCCGGCTGATGCAGGGCGCCGCCCGCAAGGAGCTGGCCGCCCGCCGGGCCGAGGCCGTACGGGCCGTGCGCGCCGTCGTCCCCGACCTGGAGTTCGTCAACGGCGGCGGCACCGGCAGCGTCCAGCAGACCGCCGCCGAGGACGCGGTCACCGAGATCGCCGCCGGCTCGGGGCTCTACGTACCGCGACTCTTCGACAACTACACCTCGTTCAGCGGCCGCCCGGCCGCGCTCTTCGCCCAGCCGGTGGTCCGCCGGCCCGGCGTCGGGGTGGTCACCGTGCTCGGCGGCGGATACCCGGCCTCCGGCGCGCCCGGCGCGGACCGGCTGCCGGTTCCGTACCTCCCCCAGGGCCTGCGCTACGACCCGCAGGAGGGGGCCGGCGAGGTGCAGACCCCGCTGCTCGGCGGTCCGGCCGACGATCTGCTGATCGGCGACCGGGTCTGGTTCCGGCACGCGAAGGCCGGTGAGCTGTGCGAGCGCTTCGACGAGCTGCACCTGGTCCAGGGCGACCGGGTGACGGCCACCGCCCCGACCTACCGGGGCGAGGGCCGCACGTTCCTCTGAGCGGGTACCGCTAGAACACCGAGTCCGTCTGGTCCGGGATGACGCTCGTGTCACCCCGGAGCACGGGCCCCGGGGTGCCGTCGCGGCCGGTGAAGCCGGTGGTCGCGCACGGGTACGGCGCGGCCTTCTGCTTCTTGGGCTGGATGAACATCGGGTTCACGATCCACTTGCCGTCGCTGTTGTCGTAGGCGCGGCACATCAGCTCGTTCTTGTTGCGGTTCACGACGAGCCGCAGCGCGGTCGCGTCCCGCAGGAACGTCACGTCCGTGTCGGAGTCGCCCGCGGCGAACACCTGGCGGCGGGCGGCCGGCTGGACCTTCTCGGCGGCGGCGCCGCGGACCCCGAAGATCTCCTTGTTGATCCAGCACCGCTTGCCGTCCACGTACGTGATCATCGTGTCGGCGCCGTCCCGGACGGACCCGCAGCCCTGCAGGTGGGAGGTGAACTTCCCGCCGGCGGTCGTGGTGCTGCGGATGCCGATGACGTGCCGCGCGTCGACGCCCACGCCCTCGGCCCACACCTCGACGACCGGCTGCGGCGAGGCCGAGCTGATCCAGACGTCGAAGCCGGCCTGCTGCAGGCCGGCTATGAGCTCCTTCTGCTGGTCGTAGTAGCGCACCCAGCCGGTGGCGGTGGCGGAGCCGACCTGCTGTTTGGCGTCGACCGGCGCGGCCAGGTTCTCGGCCTGGGCGGCGGCGGCGAAGCCGCGGATCTCGCGGGCGGTCCAGCCCTGCATGAGCTGCGGCAGCCAGGCGTAGGCGGGCTCGATCGTCCGGTGGTCCCAGCCGGCGAAGGCGGGGGCGCCCGCGCGGGTGGCGGCGGTGCCGTAGACGGCGTTCAGCTCGTCGGCGCAGCCGACGCCCGCGGGGGCGCCGGTGGGCAGCGGGGCGCCGGGCTTCGCGAGGGTGCCGCAGGCCTCGGCCAGGGCCTGGGCGGCGGCCGGGGTCAGGTAGCGGCTGGTGGTGGTCCAGTCGCCCTTGGCCGGCTGGCGGATCTTGCCGTTGCGCAGCAGCCAGAACATCTGCGCGTCGCCCACGTCGTTCTTGACGACGGTGTTGTCCCAGTCGAAGACCGCGACGGGCTTGTTGCGGCTGGGCCGGTACGGGTTGCACTCGCCGTACTCGTCGATGAGCTGCTGGAGCCGGGCCTGGTTGTCCCCGTACCACTCGGCCTGCAGCCGGGGGGTGGTGCAGTGGGCGCCGGGGCGGGCCGCCTGGGCGGCGGGCGCGGCGGCCACGAGGGTGCCGGCGGCCAGCGCGACGGCGGCGCCGACGGCCGGGAGCCGTCGTACGGAGTTGAGTCGGGTCACTGAGGTGGATTCTCCTGGTTCTTTCACAAGACCATCAAGGTCAAGATCGTCGCGGACGGTAGAACACGACAGCCGGGCGTCGTGCGACGCCCGGCTGTCGGGGAGGTGGAGTCCGGGTGAACCCTTGGCGCCGGGCCCCCGGAAGCCGCCTACAGGGGGGTGACGTACGCGCCGGAGATGCCGCCGTCGACGAGGAAGTCGGTGGCGTTGATGAAGGAGGAGTCGTCGCTGGCGAGGAAGGCGACGGCGGCCGCGATCTCGGTGGGCTCGGCGAACCGGCCCAGCGGGATGTGCACGAGCCGGCGGGCGGCGCGCTCGGGGTCCTTGGCGAACAGCTCCTGCAGGAGCGGGGTGTTGACGGGACCCGGGCAGAGCGCGTTGACCCGGATGCCCTCGCGGGCGAACTGCACGCCCAGCTCGCGGGACATGGCGAGCACGCCGCCCTTGGAGGCGGTGTACGAGATCTGCGAGGTGGCGGCGCCCATCCGGGCGACGAAGGAGGCGGTGTTGATGATGGAACCCCGGCCCTGGCGCCGCATGTAGGGCAGGGCCGCCTTGCAGCACAGGTAGACGGAGGTCAGGTTGACGTCCTGGACCCGCTTCCAGGCCTCCAGGCCGGTGGTGAGGATCGAGTCGTCGTCCGGGGGCGAGATGCCGGCGTTGTTGAAGGCGATGTCCACGGAGCCGTAGGTGTCGAAAGCGGTCTTGAAGAGGGCCTCGACCTCCTCCGGACTGGTCACGTCGACCTTCACGAAGGTGCCGCCGACCTCTTCGGCCGCGGCCTTGCCCGCGGTCTCGTCGATGTCCCCGCAGACGATGTTGGCGCCTTCGGAGGCCAGTCGCCGGGCGGTGGCCAGGCCGATGCCGCTGCCGGCTCCGGTGATGACGGCGGTACGGCCGACCAGCCGGCGGCAGACGTTCTCTTCGATGGAGCCGGTGGAACCGGTGGAATCGGTGCTCATGCTGTTCAGGCCTCCGTGCTGATGAAGACGTTCTTGGTCTCGGTGAAAGCGGTGAGGGAGTCCGGCCCGAGCTCGCGCCCGAGTCCGGACTGCTTGTACCCGCCGAAGGGGGTCCAGTAGCGGACGCTGCTGTGGGAGTTGACCGACAGGTTGCCGGCGGCGACGGCGCGCGAGACGCGCAGCGCGCGGCCCACGTCGCGGGTCCACAGGGAGCCGGCCAGGCCGTAGTCGGTGGCGTTGGCCAGGCGTACGGCGTCCTCCTCGTCCTCGAAGGGCAGGACGACGGCGACCGGCCCGAAGACCTCCTCGGTGGCCACGACGGCGGTGGGGTCGACGTCGGTGACGAGGGCCGGCGGGTACCAGAAGCCGGGGCCTTCGGGTGCGCTGCCGCGGATCACCGTGAGGTCATCGGTGATGTAGGACCGTACGCGGTCCAGCTGGACCCGCGAGATGAGCGGCCCCAGCTGCGTCTTCTCGTCGGACGGGTCCCCGACGACCACCTTTTCGATCTCGGGCGCCAGCAGCTCCATGAAGCGGTCGTACGCGGAGCGCTGTACGAGGATCCGGGTACGGGCGCAGCAGTCCTGGCCGGTGTTGTCCAGGAAGGACATGGGCGCCGAGGCCGCCGCGGCCTCCAGGTCCGCGTCGGCGAAGACGATGTTGGGGTTCTTGCCGCCGAGTTCGAGGGTGAGCCGCTTCACCCGGTCGGCGCACTTGGCCATGATCCGCTTGCCGACCCGGGTGGAGCCGGTGAACACGATCTTGGCCACGCCCGGGTGCTCGACGAGGGCGTCGCCCGCCACGTCGCCCCGGCCGGGCAGCACCTGCAGGAGGTGCTCGGGGAGCCCGGCCTCCAGGGCGAGCTCGGCCAGGCGCAGTGCGGTGAGCGGGGTGGTCTCGGCGGGCTTGAGGATGACCGCGTTGCCGGCGGCCAGGGCCGGGGCCAGGCCCCAGGCGGCGATCGGCATGGGGAAGTTCCACGGGGCGATCACGCCGATGACGCCGAGGGGCTCGAGGAAGGTGACGTCGATGCCGCCGGCGACGGGGATCTGGCGGCCGGAGAGGCGCTCCACTCCCCCGGCGGCGAAGTCGAGTACGTCGCGGACGTTGCCGGCCTCCCATCGGGCGTTGCCGATGGTGTGGCCCGCCTCCCGGACCTCCAGCCGTGCCAGTTCCTCGGTGTGCCCGTCGACGACGGCGGCGAAGCGGCGCAGCAGTCTGGCCCGGTCGGCGGGCGCGGCCGCCGCCCAGATCCGCTGGGCGGCGGCGGCCCGTACGACGGCGGCGTCGACGTCGCCCCGTGTGGCGGCCGGGACGACGGCGACGATTTCCTCGGTGGCCGGATTCAAGACTTCCAGCGCGTCGGACACGTGGTGGCCTTTCAGACGTTCGGGTGCGGTGGGTGCGGTGGATCCGGTAAGGCGGTGGATCCGGTCCTGCGGTGCGCAGGGACGGCTCGGGCCCTACAGGCGTTCGAAGGAGCGGCGCAGCTCCCAGTCGGTCACCGCGGAGTCGTACGCGTCCAGTTCGACGCGGGCCATGTTCCGGTAGTGGGCGACGACCTCGGGGCCGAAGGCCGCCTTGGCGATCTCGCTGTTCTCCCAGAGCTCGGCGGCCTCGCGCAAGGTGGTGGGAACGTGCGCGAAATCGGCGGTGTAGGCGTTGCCGGCGCAGGGGTCCGGCAGTTCGAGGCGGTTCTCGATGCCGTAGATCCCGGCCGCGACCAGGCCGGCGACGGCCAGGTGCGGGTTGACGTCGCCGCCCGGCAGGCGGTTCTCGAACCGCATGGATCGTCCGTGGCCGACCACGCGCAGCGCGCAGGTGCGGTTGTCCACGCCCCAGGCGACGGCGGTCGGCGCGAAGGATCCCGGCCGGAAACGCTTGTAGGAGTTGATGTTGGGGGCGTAGAGAAGGGAGAAGTCGCGCAGCGCGGCGAGCTGGCCGGCCAGGAAGTGACGCATCACCGGTGACATACCGCCGTGGGCGTGCGCGTCCGGGCCCTCGCCGGCCATCGCGTTGCGTCCGTCATCGTCGTTGAGCGAGAGGTGGATGTGACAGGAGTTGCCCTCGCGCTCGTCGTACTTGGCCATGAAGGTGAGCGAGACGCCCTCCTGGGCGGCGATCTCCTTCGCACCGGTCTTGTACACGGCGTGCTGGTCGCAGGTGGTCAGCGCCTCGTCGTAGCGGAAGGCGATCTCGTGCTGGCCGAGGTTGCACTCGCCCTTGGCCGACTCCACGACCAGGCCGGCGGCCTGCATCTGGTTGCGGATGCGGCGCAGCAGCGGTTCGATGCGGCCGGTCCCGAGGACGGAGTAGTCGATGTTGTACTGGTTGGCGGGGGTGAGGCCGCGGTAGTTGGAGTCCCAGGCCTGCTCGTAGGTGTCCTGGAAGACCATGAACTCCAGCTCGGTGCCCACCATCGCGGTGTAGCCGTGACCGGCGAGGCGTTCCAGCTGGCGGCGCAGGATCTGCCGGGGCGCGGCGACCACGGGCGAGCCGTCGTTCCAGGCGAGGTCGGCGAGGAGGAAGGCGCTGCCCGGGTTCCAGGGGATCCGGCGCAGGGTGGCGAGGTCGGGGTGCATGGCGAAGTCGCCGTAGCCCCGGTCCCAGGAGGACATCTCGTACCCGTCGACGGTGTTCATGTCCGTGTCGACGGCGAGGAGGTAGTTGCAGCCCTCGGTGCCGTGCTCGAGGACCTCGTCGAGGAAGAACTGTGCGGCGAACCGCTTGCCCTGGAGGCGCCCCTGCATGTCGGGGAAGGCCAGGACCACTGTGTCGATCTCACCGCTGGCGACGAGAACACGGAGTTCTTCGGTCGAAAGCGGCGGCTTGCGGTCTACCACGGGATTCTCTCCTTCGGTGAGCCGAGTGGGCCTAAGGTATTGAATAGAACCATTGCTTGGGAAGGGGAGGGGACCACATGACCGATACGGCGAGCGAAGACGACGCGATCGCGCGGCTCAATCCCGTACTGCGGCAGGTGCGGGCGGGCAACGGTTTCGAGGAGGCGCTGGAGCAGATCCTCCAGGTGGTCCGGCTGGGTCTGGTGCCCGGCGGGGAACGCCTGCCGCCCGAGCGCGAGTTGGCCGAGCGGATGGGGATCAGCCGGGTGACGCTCCGCGAGGTCCTGAAGGTGCTCCAGGACCAGGGCCTGGTGGAGGCCCGGCGCGGGCGGTACGGAGGAACGTTCGTCCTGCCCCGCCCCGACACCCCGGCCGGGGGCACCGAGGAGGAGCTGCGGCGCCGGGTCGCGGGCGTGGACATCGAGGACGTGCTGCGCTTCCGAGAGGTCCTGGAGGTGGGCGCGGCCGGGCTGTGCGCCTCGCAGGGGCTCACGGAACGGGACGCGGACCGGCTGCTCGGCGCGCTGGCCGCCACCCACGACGCCCCGCTCCCCGACTACCGCCGCCAGGACACGCTCTTCCACCTCACCCTGTGCGAACTCGCCGGATCCGCCACCCTGACGGCCCAGTACGCGGCCGTCCGGGCCACCGTGAACGACCTGCTGGACTGCATCCCGCTGCTGGTGCGCAACCTGGAGCACTCGCAGCAGCAGCACAGCGCGCTGGTCGAGGCGGTACTGGAGCGGGACGCGGACGCGGCGCGCGAGGTGATGCGCGAGCACTGCTGCGGCACGGCGGCGCTGCTGCGGGGGTTCCTGACCTGAACGGCGCCGGACCGAGAGGCATTCGTAACCCCCGTTTAACGCAGGGGTCTTGCGCCCGCCATGCCGGAGCGGCAAAGGTACGCCCCACAACCATTGCCCTAGGCAGGAGTGCACATGGCCGACGACACCGGCGCACGGCTGGCAGCCGTGCCCGAACCCACCACGTCCCTCGAGAACGCCGCCCCCGGGAACGGCTCGGACGGCTATCTGGAGCGCCGCACCCTTCGCCGCGGCAGCGCGGGCTGGCTGCTGCTGACGGGGCTCGGCGTCGCGTACGTCGTCTCCGGAGACTTCTCGGGCTGGAACGTCGGCCTCGCCCAGGGCGGTTTCGGCGGTCTCGCCATCGCCACCGTCCTGATGGGCGCGATGTACGCGTGCCTGGTCTTCTCCCTCGCCGAGCTGTCGGCGATCCTGCCCACCGCCGGCGGCGGTTACGGCTTCGCCCGCCGGGCACTCGGCACCTGGGGCGGCTTCCTCACCGGCACCGCGATCCTCATCGAGTACGTGCTCGCCCCGGCGGCCATCGCCATCTTCATCGGCGACTACGTCGAGTCGCTGAACCTCTTCGGCCTCACCTCCGGCTGGCCCGTCTACCTCGCCTGCTTCGCCATATTCATCGGCATCCACCTGTGGGGCGTCGGCGAGGCCCTGAGCTTCTCGCTCGTCGTCACCGCCATCGCGGTCATCGCCCTGATCGTCTTCGCGGCCGGCGCGTTCACCGAGTTCGACCCCGCCAACCTCGACAACATCGCGGTCGACACCTCCGCGGCCGGCGCGAGCTCGTGGCTGCCGCTGGGCTTCCTCGGCATCTGGGCCGCCTTCCCCTTCGGCATGTGGTTCTTCCTCGGCGTCGAGGGCGTGCCGCTGGCCGCCGAGGAGGCCAAGGACCCGGTCCGCTCCGTACCGCGCGCCCTGTCGATCTCCATGGGCATCCTGGTCCTGCTCGCCCTGGTCACCTTCCTCGCCTCGACCGGTGCGCGCGGAGCCGACGCCATCAAGGACGCGGGCAACCCGCTGGTCGTCGCCCTGGAGGGCAACCCGAACCTCTCCTGGCTGAAGACCTTCGTCAACTACGCGGGCCTGGCCGGACTCGTGGCCTCCTTCTTCTCCATCATCTACGCCGGCTCCCGCCAGCTGTTCGCCCTCTCCCGGGCCGGCTACCTCCCCCGCTTCCTGTCCCTGACCTCGAAGCGCAAGGCCCCGTACCTGGGCCTGCTCATCCCCGGCGCCATCGGCTTCGCGCTGGCCGCCGCCACCGGCAACGGCCCGCGCATGCTGAACATGGCGGTCTTCGGCGCGACCATCTCCTACGCCCTGATGGCCCTCTCCCACATCGTCCTGCGGCGCCGCGAGCCCGGCCTGGAGCGCCCGTACCGCACACCGGGCGGCATCGTGACCTCCTCGGTGGCCTTCGTACTCGCCCTGTCGGCCCTGGTCGCCACCTTCCTGGTGGACAAGGACGCGGCTTTCATCGCCCTGGCCGTGTACGCCGTCGCCCTCGCCTACTTCGCGTTCTACAGTCGGCACCACCTCGTGGCCTCCGCGCCGGAGGAGGAGTTCGCGGCCCTGGCGGAAGCCGAGGCCGAGCTCTCCCGCGACTGATCCCCGCCCCTTCACCCCTGTCCCCCGGAGGTACCCACCGTGCCCAGGCCGCTCATCGGCATCACCACCTACGTCGAGGCATCCACCCGCTACGGGGTGTGGGACGTCCCGACGGCCCTGGTCCCCACCGGGTACTACGAACTCGTGCAGGCGTCGGGCGGCACCGCCGTCCTGCTCCCGCCGGACGAACCGGAGACGGCGGCGGAGGTGCTGGCCCGACTGGACGGCTTGGTCGTGGCGGGCGGACCGGACGTGGACCCGGTCCGCTACGGCGCTCCGCGCGATCCCCGTACGGGCCCGGCGGCGACCCTGCGCGACGAGTGGGAGCTCTCCCTCATCGCCGCGGCACTGGATTCCCGCACCCCCCTGCTCGGGATCTGCCGGGGCATGCAGGCGCTGAACGTGGCGCTGGGCGGAACGCTGGTCCAGCACATCGACGGCCACGCGGCGGGCCCGGGCGTCGTCTCCTGGCACCCGGTCCGCCCGGTCCCCGGCACGCTGTACGCCTCGCTGGTCCCGGAGGAATCGGAGGTCCCGACCTACCACCACCAGGCCGTCGACCGCCTGGGCCACGGCCTCGTCGCCTCGTCCCACGCCCTGGACGGCACGGTGGAGTCGATCGAACTCCCCGACCCCGCCCACTGGACCCTGGGCGTCCAGTGGCACCCGGAACGCGACAAGGACACCCGAGTCATGTCAGCCCTGGTGGCGGCGGCCTCCGCCCTGGCCCGGGTCTGACCCCCAGCAACCCAGCCCCACCGGCGTTTGAGGCGCGGGGTCTGGGGCGGAGCCCCAGGGGGCCGGGCGCAGCCCGGCCCCCTGTCCTCGAACGCCGGGCGGGCTGAAGGGCCGGCGCCGCGGCAGTCAGTGCCGGGTCAGCGCGAGCAGGTCCCGCGCGGGGCCCGCCGGCCGGGCCCCCGCGGGCCAGACCGCCCGGAGCTCCCGCTCCAGGCCCGCGCCCAGCACCGGCACGGACACCAGCCGCCGCCCCGCCAGCTCGTCCCCCACCGCCAGCTCCGACAGCACGCACGGCCCGGCCCCGCTCACGGCCGCCGCCTTCACCGCGGTGGTGGAGGCCAGTTCCAGCAGCGGCTCCGCCAGCCCCCCGCACCCGGCCAGCGCCGCGTCCAGCACCTGCCGGGTCCCCGACCCCCGCTCCCGCAGGATCAGCGCGGTGGCCGCCAGCTCCGCCGGCTCCACCCCCCGCGAACGCCGCGCCCACGGGTGCCCGGGAGCCACCGCCACCACGAGGCGGTCCTGCGCGATGACCACGGAGTCGAGCCCTTCCGGCACGCTGAGCCCCTCCACGAAGCCGAGGTCCGCCTCGTGCGCGAGGACCCGGTCGGCGACGACCGCCGAGTTCCCGGCGTGCAGGGACACCGCCGTCCCGGGGCGCTGCCCGCGCAGCGCGATCAGCCAGCCGGGCAGCAGGTACTCCGCGATGGTCATGCTGGCCGCGACCCGCAGCCGGGAGTCGCGCCGGCCCCGCAGCGCCTGCGCACCCGCGTCGAAGGCCTCGGCGGCCTCCACCACCCGGCGCGCCCAGTCCGTGACCAGCGCGCCCTCCGCCGTCAGGGTCGATCCGCGCGGCGAGCGGTCCACGAGCGCGACGCCGAGCCGGGTCTCCATCGCCCGGATCCGGCTGCTGGCGGCGGGCTGGGTGATGCCGAGCCGCCGCGCTGCGCCGCTCAGGCTGCCCACCCGCGCGACGGCGAGCAGCAGTTCCATGGCCCCGAGGTCCGGGACCCGGTGCGCCAGCGGTACCTGTCCCTCGGCCGCCCGCTCCTCATTGCCGTACCCATTACCCATAACTTCAGTTTATGCCCTCATAGGGAAGATCCCTCTGCCGTCCGGCCCCGCCCGGCGGGACGCTGGACCCATGGCCACCACCCTCGTACGACCCCGTCCCACCACCCCCGGGATCCTCCGGCCCCACAAGGCCCCCTCGCTGCGCCACCTCGGCCCCAACTGGTACGCCTCCGTCATGGGCACGGCGATCATCGCCAACGCCGGCGCGACCCTCCCGTACCAGCTCCCCGGCCAGCGCGTGCTCTGCCAGGTCTTCTGGGTGCTGGCCGCCACCGCCCTGGCCGTGCTGCTGACCGCCCGCGCGGGCCACTGGCTCCACCACCGCGACCAGGCCCGCGCGCATCTGCTGGACCCCGCCGTGGCCCCCTTCTACGGATGTCTCTCGATGGCCCTGCTGGCCGTCGGCGGCGGCACCCTCATCGTCGGCAAGGACCTCATCGGAGTACCCGCCGCCGTGGCCGTCGACACGGTCCTGTTCACCGCGGGCACCGCGATCGGCCTCCTCGCCGCCGTGGCCGTCCCCTACCTGATGGTGGTCCGCCACAAGGTCGAGGCCCACCAGGCCACACCCGTGTGGCTGCTCCCCGTGGTCGCCCCCATGGTCTCCGCCGCGCTGGGCCCGCTGCTCATCCCCCACCTGGCCGCCGGCCAGGCCCGCGAGGCCATGCTGCTCGCCTGCTACGCCATGTTCGGCCTCAGCCTGCTCGCCACCCTGCTGCTGCTCCCCCTGGTCTTCGGCCGGCTGATCATCAGCGGCCCCCTGCCCCTGGTGCTCACCCCGACCCTATTCCTGGTCCTGGGCCCACTCGGGCAGTCCACCACCGCCGTCAACTCCCTCGCGGACATGGCCCCCCAGTCGATAGCCGCCCCCTACACCGGCGCCTTCGCCGCCTTCGCGGTCGTCTACGGGGTCCCCGTGATGGGTTTCGCCCTCCTCTGGGTGGCGCTGGCCTCGGCGATGCTGCTGCGGGCCGCCCGGGAGGGGATGGGGTTCGCCATGACCTGGTGGGCGCTGACCTTCCCCGTGGGCACCTGTGTCACCGGCGCGGCCGGACTGGCCCGCCACACCGGACTCACCGCCTTCGCCTGGCTGGCCGCGGCCCTGTTCCTGGCCCTGCTGACCGCCTGGTTCCTGGCCGCCGCGAACACCCTGCGCGGCCTGCGCACCGGCCGGCTCCTGGCCGCGCCCCGCTAGGACGCTCCTGGCCGCGCCCCGCCAAGCCGCGCCCCGCTAGGCCTGGCCCCGCAGGGCCGCCGCCAGCACCGCCGGAGCCTCGGCCAGCGAGGGCCCGTACCAGGTCAGCATGCGGCCGTCGACGAGGGCGGCCGGGATGTCCGGAAACGCCTCGGGCCCGTCGTCGGCGGTGAAGCGGTAGGGCTCGTCCGGGAGCACCACGAGCTCGCAGCCGGCGGCCGCCAGCTCGGCCGCCGGGACCCTCGGATAGCGCTCCGGGTGCCCGGCGTAGACGTTGCGCACCCCGAGGCGTGCCAGCAGGTCCCCCGCGAAGGTGTCGCGGCCGAGCACCATCCAGGGCCGCCGCCAGACCGGCACGAAGGCCGGGCGCAGCTCCCTCGGCGGTTCCACCCGGGCCCACGCGGCCTCCGCGTCCGCCAGCCACCCGGGCCGCGCCAGACCCAGGGCCCCCACCAGCACCCGGTCCAGTTCGCGGAAGGCCTGCGGCAGGTCCCGTACCTCGGTGACCAGCACCTCCAGGCCGGCCGCGCGCAGCGCCGCCAGGTCCGGGGCCCGGTTCTCCTCCTCGTTGGCGACGACCAGGTCCGGGCGCAGCTCCGCGATCGCGCGCACGTCGGGGTTCTTCGTCCCCCCGACGCGCACCGCGTCCCCCAGGTCGCCCGGGTGCGTGCACCAGTCGGTCACCCCGACCAGCGCCCCGGGCGCGCTCAGGGCCACCGCCTCGGTCAGGGACGGCACCAGCGAGACGACGCGCCTGCGCATCCGGTCAGTGTTCCGGGCAGGGCGGTTCGGAGGTCGCGTGGATGTGCTCGCCGACCGCGACGATCAGGATCCGGGTGTCCTCGGTGACGGCCCGCCAGCGGTGGCGCACCCCGCCGGACAGGAACAGCGCGTCGCCGTTCTCCAGCCGGTACGCCCGCCCCTCGGCCTCCACCTGGCAGGCTCCCGAGACCACGTACATCAGCTCGTCGTTGCGGTGCTGGTACTCCCGGCCGGCGGCCTGGTCCCCGGTGAACTCCAGGGCGTGCAGCTGGTGGTGCCCGCGCACGAGGGGCCGTACGCCGGGAACCGGGGTGAGCCCCGAGTCGTCGCCGGCCCGTACGAGGTCCACGGTGCGCGCGGTGTCGGAGGCGGCCAGCAGGTCGACGGCCGTGGTCTCCAGGGCATCGGCGACCCGCTCCAGGGAGCGCATGCTGGGCCGGGCCCGCTCGTTCTCTATCTGGCTCAGGAAGGGGACCGACAGGCCGCTGCGCGCCGATACGGCGGCGAGGGTCAGGTGCAGTGCCCGGCGTCTCTTGCGCACGGCCACGCCCACCCGGAGCGGTTCCTTGGAGTCCTTGTCCCTGTCCCGCTCCTTGTCGTCCGCGCCGGTCGCCGCGCTCGTGCCGTTCCTGCCGTCGGTGCCGTTCCTGCCGTCGGTGCCGTCCCTGTCGTCCATGGCGGGGCTGCCCTCCCCTTGTCCCGGTCCATCGCACATGACACATCGCCCATCGGTGTGCTGTAAGCACCTTACGCAGCAACCGGCCCCGGTTTCTTGCTCAAGTCCGGAGGAGGCCGCACGAGGAGGCCGCACCCGCGCCACTTTCCGTTTGCCCGCGGTGCATCATCGTGATCGTGACGACGACTCGACGCCTGATGCTCCTGGACACCGCTTCCCTCTACTACCGCGCGTACTTCGGCGTGCCGGATTCCGTGAAGGCCCCCGACGGGACCCCGGTCAATGCCGTGCGGGGCCTGCTCGACTTCATCGGCCGCCTCGTGCAGGACCACCGCCCCGACGACCTGGTGGCCTGCATGGACGCCGACTGGCGGCCGCACTGGCGGGTGGAACTGATCCCCTCCTACAAGGCCCACCGGGTCGCGCGGGAGACGGACACCGGCCCGGACGTCGAGGAGACCCCGGACACCCTGGCCCCGCAGGTCCCGATCATCGAGGCGGCGCTGGACGCCTTCGGCATCGCCCGGGTGGGGGTGGCAGGGTACGAGGCGGACGACGTGATCGGCACGCTGACCACCCGCGCCACCGGCCCGGTGGACATCGTCACGGGCGACCGGGACCTGTACCAGCTGGTCGACGATGCGAAGCGGCGGCGCGTGCTGTACCCGCTGAAGGGTGTCGGCACCCTCCAGGTGACCGACGAGGCCTGGCTGCGCGAGAAGTACGGGGTGGACGGGCCCGGCTACGCGGACCTGGCGCTGCTGCGCGGCGACCCGAGCGACGGCCTGCCGGGGGTGCCCGGCATCGGCGAGAAGACGGCCGCGAAGCTGCTGGACGCCTACGGGGACCTGGCCGGGATCATCGCGGCGATCGACGACCCGAAGGCGAAGCTGACCCCCACCCAGCGCAAGCGGCTGGACGAGTCCCGGCCCTACCTCGCGGTGGCCCCCAAGGTCGTCCAGGTCGCCTCGGACGTTCAACTGCCGCAGTTCGATCCGTCCCTTCCGTCCCTTCCCGCCCAGCCCGACCTGGTGGCGGCACTCGCGCACCGGTGGGGTCTGGGTGGAGCAGTTGAACGCCTGAGCAGCGCTCTGCGCCACTGAGGTGCTAACTTAGGTAATCCTAAGCTTCACGAAAGTCAGGGTCGGAAAGTCAGGGAGACGCCGTGGCAGAAGGACGCGCCCGCAAGGTCGGCACCGCAGTCGTCTTGCGCACCGAACAGTTGACCCCGCACATGGTGCGGATCGTGCTGGGCGGTGACGGGCTGGCCGGATTCGGCGCGGGCGCGTACACCGACCACTACGTGAAGGTCCTCTTCGCACCGGAGGGCGTCACCTACGCCTCCCCGTGGGACCTGGAGCAGATCCGCGCGTCCCACCCCCGCGAGGAATGGCCGCGCCAGCGGGCGTACACGGTGCGCGCCTGGGATCCGCTGCACCGTGAGCTGACCCTCGATTTCGTGGTCCACGGCGACGAGGGACTGGCCGGCCCCTGGGCGGCGCGCGCCCAACCAGGTGAAATCGTGCGCTTCCTCGGGCCGGGCGGCGCCTACGCCCCGGACCCGCTCGCCGGGTGGCATCTGCTGGTCGGTGACGAAAGCGCCCTGCCGGCGATCGGCGCGGCGATGGAGCGGATGCCCGCCGGGGCCCGGGTCCACGCGTTCGTGGAGGTCGAGGGACCGGCGGACGAGCAGCAGATCGCCACCCCCGACGGCATCGTCCCCTTCTGGGTGCACCGCGGCTCCCGCCCGGTCGGCGAGGCCCTGACCGAGGCCGTCCGGGCCCTGGCCTTCCCCTCCCAGGACGTCCACGCCTTCGTCCACGGCGAGGCCGGCTTCGTCAAGGACCTGCGCCACCACCTGCGCGTGGACCGCGGCATCCCGCGCGAACGCCTGTCGATCTCCGGCTACTGGCGCCTGGGCGAGACGGACGAGGGCTGGCGCGCGATCAAGCGCGACTGGAACGCCGAGGTCGAAGCCGAGCAGGAGCCGGTCGGCGCCTTGCGCTGACGCACCCCGGGGGGACCCGCCACGGGCGTACCCGCCACGGGCGTGCCGGGACGCACCTGCCGGCGCACGCGTGCGGCCCCCGCTCCCCCGCGGGCGGTGTCACCCGGACGGCGGGACAATGACCGCATGCGTACGCTCCGCGCGCTCACGGCAGCCGGAGCCGCAGCCCTCCTGGCCGCGGCCGGGACGACGGCGGCCACCGGGACGACAGCGGCAGCCGGGACGACGGCTGCAACCGGGACGACGGCACTGATCGGGACGACAGCGGCCGCACCGGGCCCGCCCACCCCGAAACCCCAGATCACCGACGCCCAGGTGGACACGGCCCTGCGGCGCCTGGACGCGACCGTCACGGACATGATGCGCCGCACCGGGGTCCCCGGTGTCTCCGTCGCCGTCGTCCACGACGACAAGGTGGTCCACCTCAAGGGGTTCGGCCTGCGCCGGGTCGGCGACAAGGCGGCCGTGGACCCCGACACGGTCTTCCAGATCGCCTCCCTCTCCAAGCCCGTCTCCTCCACCGTCGTGGCCGGCGTCCTGAAGGACCCGGCCGACTGGGACCGGCACACGGAGCTCCCCGGCTTCGCCCTCAAGGACCCCTGGGTGACCTCGCACGTCACCACCGCCGACCTGTTCTCCCACCGCAGCGGCCTGCCCGACCACGCCGGCGACCTCCTCGAAGACCTCGGCTACGACCAGGCGTACGTCCTCGACCACCTGCGCCTGGCCCCCCTCACCCCCTTCCGGGCGAGCTACGCCTACACCAACTTCGGTTTCACCGCCGCCGCCGAGGCCATCGCCCGTTCCCGGAACACCACCTGGCAGAAGCTCAGCGCCGACACCCTCTTCACGCCGGCCGGCATGACGCACACCAGTACCCAGTTCCGGGCCTTCGAGACCGCCCCCGACCACGCCGCCACGCACGTCAGGAACCCCGACGGCAGCTGGAGCCCCCGCTTCGTCCGCGACCCCGACGCCCAGGCCCCGGCCGGCGGCGTGAGTTCCACGGCGCGCGACATGTCCCGCTGGCTGCGCCTGCAGCTCTCCGGCGGCACCCTCGACGGCAAGCGGATCGTCCCCGCCGACACCCTGGCCCGCACCCACGTCCCCGAGATCGTGTCGCAGCCGCCCGCCGCGCCCACCGCCCGCACCGGTTTCTACGGTCTGGGCTGGAACGTCTCCTACGACGACGCCGGCCGCCTGCGCCTGAGCCACTCCGGCGCCTTCGCGCTGGGCGCCAACACCAACGTCACCATGCTCCCTCTGGAACGGCTCGGCATCGTCGTCCTCACCAACGGCGCCCCCGTGGGCCTCGCCGACGCCGTCGCCCTCGATTTCTTCGACACCGCCGAGCACGCCAAGCCGACCACCGACTGGCTGGCGCTGACGGGCCCGCTCTACGCCCAGCTCGACGAGGCGGGCCGCTCCCCCACCGACTACGCCCGCCCGCCCGCGGCGGCGAAGCCGGCCCGGCAGGACTCCGCGTACACCGGGACCTACGAGAACCCGTACTACGGCAAGCTGACCGTGGCGGCCACGGGCGCGGGCGGGCTGACGCTGTCCCTCGGCCCGGAGCCGATGGTCTTCACCCTCACCCACTACGACGGGGACACCTTCAGCTACGAGACCGCCGGGGAGAACGCGGTCGGCCGCACCGGGGTGACCTTCTCCCCCTCCGAGCACACGGTCCGCGTCGAGTACCTGGACGCCGACCACCTGGGGACCTTCACCCGCGGTTAGGCCGTCTAGCCTGTACCCCGATGAAACGCAGATCCCACATCCCCGACGCGCCCCTGCCCCAGGTCGCCGGCATCGACCCGGTCCGCATGCGGCTGCCCCCCGACCCGCAGGGGACGTGGCCGGATCTCGGTTCCTACCTCACGGCGCGCTACGAGGGCACCCGCGGCGCCGATTCCATGGCCCGCCTGCTCCACGACGGCCGGGTGCTGGGCACCGGCGGGCGGGTGCTGCGCGCGCGGGACCCGTACGAGCCGGGCGCCTTCCTGTGGTTCCACCGGGACATGCCCGAGGAGCCGGTGGTGCCCTTCCCGATCGGGGTCGTGTACCGCGACGAGCACCTGCTGGTGGCCGACAAACCGCACTTCCTGGCCACCACCCCGCGCGGCAGCCACGTCTTCCAGACGGCCCTGGCCCGGCTGCGGGTGGAGCTCGGGCTGCCCGCGCTGAGCCCGGCGCACCGGCTGGACCGGATGACCGCCGGACTGGTGCTGTTCAGCATCCGCCCCGAGGACCGGGGCGCCTACCAGCTGCTGTTCCAGGAGCGGCGGATCCGCAAGGAGTACGAGGCGCTCGCGCCCCACGACCCGGCGGTGGGGTTCCCGCGGACCCTGCGCAGCCACATCGAGAAGGAGCGCGGGGTGATGGCGGCGGTGGAGATCGCGGGCGCCGAGCCCAACGCCGAGACGCTGGCCGAACTCCTCGCGGTCAAGGACGGCCTGGGGCGCTACCGGCTGACTCCGCACACCGGGCGCACCCACCAGCTGCGGGTGCACATGAACAGCCTCGGCCTGCCGATCCTCGGCGACCCGGTCTACCCGGTGGTCGGCGATCCGGCCCCGGACGACTACCGGCGTCCGCTCCAGCTCCTGGCCCGCACCCTGGAGTTCACCGACCCCGTCACCGGGATCGCCCACCGGATCGAGAGCGGCCGCACCCTGCGGGCCTGGGAGGACCGGGCCGGCTGGGAAGGGGAAGAGGGCGAAGGGGAAGGCGAAGGGACACCGGCGGGCGCCCGCTAGTCGGCGACGCCCGCGATCCGCAGCGCCGCGTCGGCCGTGGCATCCGCGAAGGCGGCCACCGGCCGACCCGGATCGGCGCGGTGGATGAGCATGACGCCTTCGATGAGGCCGAAGACGAGGTCGTTGCGGAGCACCAGACCCGCCCGGTCACCGGCGAGCAGGGCTCCGACGCAAGTGGCGTCGAGCAACGTGCGGTAACTGTCCTTGAGTTCCTGCCGCATCTGCCGGAAGCGGGTGAACCGTGCGCCGCTGACCTCGGGCAACAGGTAGAGCGCGCCCAGGTTGTACGGCCCCCCGCACAGCAGCAGCACGTCCGAGCGGCACAGCTCCCAGAGCCGGCGGCCGGCCGGCCGGTCCGCTTCGAGGACCAGGCGGCGGGCCAGCTCCAGGGAGGGCGCGACCGTGGACTCCAGGAGTTCGGCGAGGAGTTCCTCCTTGCCGCCGAAGTAGTGGTACATGGTGGCCTGGCGCATTCCGGCCCGTTCGGCCACGGCCCGCGTGGTGGTGGCCGCGTACCCCTTCACCGTGAACAGCTCGGCCGCCGCGTAGAGGAGCTCCTCGCGCGGCGGCCGTCCGCTCTCTGATCTCTGCTGATCGGCTCGCGGCCGACCGACCCGTCTCGGCCCTTCGTCCGTTCCCCCAGTCATGAATCGATCGTCGCACAGCGCACGTCGAATCGATCATGGCAAGAGATGAGATCCGGCCACGACCGCCTTTGGAGGAAGATCCAAAGGCGGTCAGCCCACGGAGCTGTAGGCCACCACACCGCGCAGCAGGGCGTCCACCGCCTTGCGGGCGTTGCGGGCCACCGTGCTGCCCCCTTCCGAGGAGGACGGCGCCGCGGCGGCCACCTGTCCCAGCACATCGATGACCTGCTTGCACCAGCGCACGAAGTCACCCGCCGGCATCTCCGCCTCGCGCAGCACCTCGTCCAGGCCCCTGTCCGAGGCCCACTGGTACGCCGCCCACGCGAAGCCGAGGTCCGGCTCGCGCTGGCCCACGCCCTCCGCCTGGTTGATGCCGTGCTCCTCCTCCAGCGCGTCGAGCCGGCCCCAGATCCGGACCATCTCACCGAGCGCGGCCTTCGCCGCACCACCGGGCACCTTCGGCGCCACCGCGTCGTCGGACTGCCGCGCCTCGAAGACCAGCGCCGAGACGCAGGCGGCCAGTTCGGCCGGGCTCAGCCCCTCCCAGACACCGGCCCGCAGGCATTCGGACGCCAGCAGGTCGAGCTCCCCGTAGAGCCGGGCGAGCCGCCGCCCGTGCGGGGTGACCTCGCCCTCGCGCAGGTAGTCCAGCTCCGTCAGCAGCGCGTGGATCCGGTCGAAGGTGCGGGCGATGGTGTTCGTCCGGCCCTCGATGCGCCGCTCCAGCTGCTGGGTGTCGCGCTGCAGCCGGTGGTGGCGCTCCGCCCAGCGGGCGTGGTCCTCGCGCTCGTCGCAGCCGTGGCACGGGTGCGCGCGCAACTCGGTGCGCAGCCGCGCGATCTCCCGGTCGTCCGCGGCGGCCGCCCGGCCGCGGCCGTGCCGCTCCACGGTGATGTGCCCCGCCTTGGCCCGCAGCTGGGACGCCAGGTCCCGACGGGACTGCGGGGAGCGCGCGTTGAACGTCTTGGGGATCCGCATCCGCTCGACCGCCTCGACCGGGACCGGGAAGTCGATCCCGGCGAGCCGCTTGACCTGCCGCTCCACGGTGAGCACCAGCGGGCGCGGGCCCTCGGTGTACTCGTGCCCGCGGTGCCCGTTGGAACGCCCGGCCGGCACGCCCGGGTCCAGCACCAGGGCCAGGCCCGCGAACTTCCCCGTGGGCACGTGGATGATGTCGCCCGGCTTCAGCTTCTCCAGCGAGGCCGCCGCCTGCGCCCGGCGCTGGGCCGCGCCCTGCTTGGCCAGGTCGTTCTCGCGGTCCTTGAGTTCGCGGCGCAGCCGCGCGTACTCCTCGAAGTCTCCGAGGTGACAGGTCATGCCCTCCCGGTAGCCCTCCAGGCCCTCCTCGTTGCGCTGCACCTGCCGGGAGATCCCGACGACCGAGCGGTCGGCCTGGAACTGCGCGAAGGAGGTCTCCAGCAGCTCGCGCGAGCGGTGCCGCCCGAACTGCTGGACCAGGTTGACGGCCATGTTGTACGAGGGCTTGAAGCTGGAGCGCAGCGGATACGTACGGGTACCCGCGAGCCCCGCCAGGGCCGCCGGGTCCATGCCCCGCTGCCACAGCACCACCGCATGGCCCTCGACGTCGATGCCGCGCCGCCCGGCCCGCCCGGTGAGCTGCGTGTACTCGCCGGGGGTGATGTCGGCGTGCTGCTCGCCGTTCCACTTGACCAGCTTCTCCAGGATCACCGTGCGCGCGGGCATGTTGATGCCCAGCGCCAGGGTCTCGGTGGCGAAGACGGCCTTGACCAGGCCCCGTACGAACAGCTCCTCGACGACCTCCTTGAAGGTGGGCAGCATGCCCGCGTGGTGCGCGGCGATGCCCCGCTCCAGGCCTTCGAGCCATTCGTAGTAGCCCAGGACGTGCAGGTCCTCGGCGGGGATGGACGCGGTCCGCTCCTCGACGATCTCGCGCACCTTCACCCGCGCGGAGTCCTCGTTGAGCCGCAGGCCCGCGTACAGGCACTGCTGGACGGCGGCCTCGCAGCCGGCCCGGCTGAAGATGAAGTTGATGGCGGGCAGCAGCCCGTCGCCCTCCAGCCGTGCGATGACCTCGGGTCGCGAGGGGGTCCAGATCCGGCCGCGCGAACGCCGCTCGCGCTCGCGGTCGGCCTCGCGGACCATCTTCCCGCGCCGCCGGTCCTTGGGGTTGTAGCGGCTGGTGTTCTCCTCCCGCGCCATCCGCAGCAGGTCGGGGTTGACCTCGCGGCGCGCGGAGCCGCGGCCGCCGTGGTCGGACTCCTCCTCGAAGAGGTCGTAGATCCGGCGGCCGGCCATGACGTGCTGCCACAGCGGTACGGGCCGTTCCTCGGAGACGATCACCTCGGTGTCGCCGCGCACCGTGTCGAGCCAGTCGCCGAACTCCTCGGCGTTGGAGACGGTGGCGGACAGCGAGACCAGGGTCACCGACTCGGGGAGGTGGATGATCACCTCTTCCCAGACGGCTCCGCGGAACCGGTCGGAGAGGTAGTGCACCTCGTCCATCACCACGTAACCCAGGCCGCCCAGCGCCTGCGAGCCCGCGTACAGCATGTTGCGGAGCACCTCGGTGGTCATCACGACCACCGGAGCGTCGGAGTTGACGCTGTTGTCGCCGGTGAGCAGGCCGACCTTGTCGGCGCCGTAGCGCCGCGCCAGGTCGGCGTACTTCTGGTTCGACAGGGCCTTGATGGGCGTGGTGTAGAAGCACTTGCGGCCCTGCTGGAGCGCCAGGTGCACGGCGAACTCGCCGACGATGGTCTTGCCCGAGCCGGTGGGCGCGGCGACGAGGACGCCCTTCCCGGCCTCCAGTGCCTTGCAGGCCTCGATCTGGTAAGGATCCAGGTCGAATTCGTACATCTCACGGAAGGGCGCCAAGGCCGTGGCCTCTTCGGCGGCGCGGATCCGGGCAGCGGCGTACCGCTCGGCGGGAGAGAGTTCTTCGGTCATCTTGATGTCGAGCCTACCCGCCACCTCTGACAACAGTCGCGATCATTTAAGTGAGCAGCCGGACGGCCCCGGAGACGCACTCGGCGGTCACCGGCAGCGGCCCCAGCGGCTCCCCGTCCGCGTACGCGGTGATCCCGGCGGCCTCCAGGGTCACCTTCGCCGCACGGTGGACGGTCACCTTCGGATGGCTCAGATGGGTCCCCTTGTAAACCTTCGGGAAGACCTTGAGGAGGGTGGTACGGCTGCAGTCGCCGACGACCGTGACGTCGAAGAGCCCGTCGTCGGGGACGGCGTCCGCGCAGATGCGCATGCCGCCGCCGTAGGAGGACCCGTTGCCGACGGCCACCAGCGTGGCCTCGGTCTCGATGACCGGGCCGCCGTCCAGGGTGATCCGGTACGGGAAGGGCCGGAAGGCGGCCAGCTCCAGGGCCATCGCCAGGTCGTACTTGAACCGGCCGGCCGGCAGCCGCATCCGGTTGCCGCGGTCGTTGACCCGCGAGTCGAAGCCGGAGCACAGGACGGTCCCGTACCAGCTTGCGCCACCGGCCCCCTCGACCCGGCCGAGGTCGACCTCCCGGGTCCGGCCGCCCTTGAGCGCCTCGGCCGCCAGCCGGCCGGCCCGCGCGGGCTGCCGTACGGGCAGCCCCGTGGCGCGCGCGAAATCGTTCCCGGTGCCCACCGCGACCACCCCGAGCGGCACCAGGGTCCCCGCGAGCGCCTGCAGCGCGAGGGAGACCATCCCGTCACCGCCGACCGCGATGACCGCGCCGGTCCCCTCCCGCACGGCGGTCCGCAGCCGGGCCAGGGCATCGGGGGCGTCCGTGCCGACGACGGTCCGCACGGAGAAACCGGCGTCGCGAAGCGCGGAAGCGGCCGGCTGCGCGGCGTGCGCGCCCCGGCCGCTTCCGGCGGTGGGATTGACGAAGAGGGTGATCTCAGCACTCACCCACGGGAATGTACCCGCCGGGATCAGGTCGCGTCGTCGTAACCGTTGATCCGCTGGCGTCCGCCGTCGGCCTGCTCGGGCAGGGCGCCGGGGGCCGCCACGGCCTCCACCGCACCGACCTCGGCCGGCGTCAGGTCAACCTCGGAGGCCTCGTCGTCATCGAGGTCCGCGTCGGGGTTGCCCCGCGCCCGGCGGCGGTCGTTGAGCCAGCAGAGCAGCAGCGCGATGAAGTAGAGGGCGATGATCGGCGCGGCCAGCGACATCATGGTCAGCGGGTCACCGGTGGGCGTCGCGAACGCGGCGAAGATCGTGATGCCGAGGACCATGGCCCGCCACCAGCTCGCGAGCCGCTTGGCGGTCAGCACCCCGGTGATGTTGAGCAGGATCAGCAGCAGCGGCAGTTCGAAGGCCAGGCCGAAGACCACGACCATGCGCGTGACCAGGTCGAGGTAGTCGTCGACCGGCAGCAGGTTGCGCGCGTTGTCGGGGGTGAACTCCAGCAGGATCACCGCGGTCTGCGGAAGGATCTTGTAGGCGAGGACCGCTCCGGCACCGAACAGCGGTGCGCCGACCGCCACGAAGCCCACGGCGTACTTCTTCTCGTGGTTGTGCAGTCCCGGGGCCACGAAGGCCCACAGCTGGTACAGCCACACCGGCGTCGAGAGCACCACACCGGCGCTGAGCGAAACCTTCAGGACGATGGAGAACGGCGCGATGAGCCCGTTGACCGTCATGTCGGCGCAGGGGCGGCCGTTGCGCTGCGAGACCACCCCGTCGATGCAGCCCACGGAGTCCAGCATCGGCTTCAGCATGAAGGCGATGAGGTCCTTGTAGAAGACCGCGGCCACGATGGTGATCACGAGGACCGCAAGGACCGACTTCAGCAGCCGGTTTCTCAGCTCACGCAGGTGCTCGACCAGGGGCATCCGCCCTTCGGCGTCCTTCGCCTTCTGGTCCTGCTTCTCCTGCTTGCGGGCAGACTTGAGCAACCCACGTCCCTTGTCTCGTTGCAGATGGCTGGTGCGACCGTGACCGGCTGGTGTCAGCCCTGGGTCGTGTGGTTGGGCTCGCTCACGGGCCGGGCGCTGGTGACGTCACCGGGCGAGGCCTGGATCGTGCGCGGGGCCGCGGTCTGCTGCTGGGGGGCACCGGCCTGGTCGGCGACGGAAGCGGCGGTCGCGGCATCCTCCGCCTCGCCCTCCTTCTTCATCGCCTTCGCCTCGCTCTTGAGGATGCGGGCGGACTTGCCGAGCGAGCGGGCCATGTCGGGAAGCTTCTTGGCACCGAACAGCAGGAAGATCACGGCGACGATCAGGAGGATCTCGAGGGGCTTCAGGTTGCCGATCATGTGTGTCTTCCTTCTCACCGAAACGGCTGGTTGTGGAGTCAAGACGGCCGCGCCGAAATTCGGCAGACCGTTCTGACATGGATCGTAACCCCCGGGGGTTAACGCCAGGCAATCCCCTGGGGTCTCACCGGATGCGTGGTCAGACAGTACGACGGTTGCCACACGATGGCTATGGCCGCACGGAGCGTCCCGCCCTGGCCAGGTCACCCGCGGCCCGCTCCAGGTCGGCGGAGGCGTCCGCGATGCGGCGCCCGGCGTCCGCAACCTGACCGGAGAGCCTGCGCACCTCCACGAAGACCCGTAGGGCGAGCACGGCGAGGACGGCGAGCCCGAGGAAACCCAGAGCGATTGCGAACATCGGCCACAGCATGTGAGGAGCCTAGGCCACGGCCCGGCTCATACGCTGCGCAGGGTGCTCACGCCGCCCCCGGTCAGCAGTTCCACAATGCGCTCACCGGCCGGTTTTCGCACCGGAGCCCCGCAGTCCGGGCAGGTGAAGGAGTAGAAGGTCGTACGCCGGCTGCCGCCGATGGCCAGCCGCAGGGCGCCCGCGTCCAGCTCGAAGCGGGCCCGGCACTCGGGACAGGAGGCCTTGAACGCGACCGGCCCGCCCGCACCGGCCTGTGCGGGCACCTGCGGCACCTCCGGCATCCCCGACGCTCCCGGCATCCCCGAAGCTCCCGGCATCCCCGGCACCCCCGTCATCGCGCGGATCCCCCTCAGCCCTGTTCCCCGTCAGCCCTGCCCTCGCCCGCCCCGTCCTCATAGGCGGCCAGCGCCTCCCGCGCCGCCCGGCGCGCGCTGTCCGCCAGCTCCACGGGGGCCACGATCCGCCCCTCGCGGCCCAGCCGCAGCGCGAGCCGGCGCAGCGAGCCCGGATCGGGGCTGCGCAGCGTGATCCGCAGACCGCCCTCGGGCAGCTCCTCGGCGCTGTCGTGCGGGTAGTACTCGGCGACCCAGCGCCCGCCGGGACCCACCTCGACCACGACCTCCGGGTCCTCGGCGGCCGGCTGGACCAGCCCCTCGGACAGGTCGCGGGGCTCGATGGCGGGCGGGTCGGCCCGCTCGTCGAGCAGGCGGATTTCGGCCACCCGGTCCAGGCGGAAGGTGCGCCGGGCCTCCGAGAGGTGGCACCACCCCTCCAGGTAGGTGTGCCCGACGGCGAAGAGCCGGATCGGGTCGACCTTGCGCTCGGTGAGCTCGTCGCGCGCCGGCGAGTAGTAGCGCAGCCACAGCCGGCGCTGCTCGGAGATCGCCCGGTCCACGTCGGCGAAGACCCCGCCCTCGGACTCGAAGGTCACCGACAGCCGGGAACTCGCCCCGGCGACCTCGCCCGCGGCCGCCTCCAGCTTGGCGGTGGCCCGCAGCAGGGCCTGGCGATCGCCCTCGCGCAGCCCTGGCAGGGTGGCCACCGCGCGGGCGGCCACCAGCAGCGCGGTCGCCTCGTCGGCGGCCAGCCGCAGCGGCTCGGCGGTGGACTCCCCCGAAGCATCGGGATTGCGCCACCAGATGCGCTCCCCGTCGGTGTCGATGTCCAGCAGGTCACCGCCCCGGAAGCTGGTCCCGCACATGGGCAGCACGTCGAGGTCCGAGATCAGCTCGTCCTCGGTGATGCCGAAGGCCCGGGCCACGTCGGCGACGTGCGCACCCGGGCGCTCGCGCAGGTACGTCACCAGGGACAGCATCCGGCGCGTCTGGTCGATGGCATTGGCGGCCATGCTGGTACGTCTCCCCCTCAGGGCATTGCCCACTGGTCTTGCGCGGCCCGTCCGGTCCCGCGCGGCTCCGCGCGGTGCGCTCAGCCCTTGGCCACGGCGCGCAGCCGGTCCACCACGTCGGCCCGCAGGTCCGCGGGGGCCAGCACCACGACATCGGGACCGAACTCCACCAGCCACGCGTCCAGCCCGTGGCCGTACGGGATCTCCAGCTCGTCCCAGCCCTCCCCGCCCGCGCCCTCGCGCACGGCCGTGGCCTTGGCCCGCAGCGGATAGCCCGCCCCGGCCCGCAGCCGGATCAGCGCGGAGCGGTCCGCGCTCTCCCCGGCCCAGCTCGCCACGGTCTCCCGTACGGTCACCACGTCCGGGACCTCGGCGGTGTACCTGGCGGCACGCGAGCGGACCTTGCCCGTGATCCGGGAGAGCCGGAACACGCGCTCCGCCCCGCGGTCGCGGTCGAAGCCCGCCAGGTACCAGTGACCGCGCCAGCACTCCAGGGCCCAGGGCTCGACCTGACGGGTCTCGGGACGGGCGGCGGTGGACTTGCGGTAGTCGAAGACGACCGGGCGGCGGTCGCGGCAGGCCAGCATCAGCGGCTCGAAGGCCGCCTCGTGCACCGGGATCCGCGGCTCGATGGCACTGTGCTGGCCCTCGTACGGATCCGAGGCCTCCGGCATGCCCCCGGCGCGCAGCTTCTGCAGGGCGCCGCTGGCCGCCCCGGCCAGCCGGGCCTGCTGCCACACCTTGGCGGCGAGCCCGAGGGCAGCGGCCTCCTCGGCGTCCAGCGCGACGGGCGGCAGCCGGTTGGAGTCACGCCGGGCCAGGTAGCCCGTCTCGCCCTCCAGGTTCTCCACCGTCTCGATGACCAGGCCGAGCTCCCGCAGATCGTCCTTGTCCCGCTCGAACATCCGGTTGAAGGATTCGTCGTTGCCGGCTTCCATGTACGCCTCGATGGAGCCGCGCAGTTCGCGCTTGCTGAGCGGCCGGCGGGTCCCCAGCAGACACAGCGCCAGGTTCATCAGCCGCTCGGCCTTGGCAATCGCCATCGACGCCCATCCGCCCTTCCACGCCTTCGGGACGATCCCGTCCGCGCACCCTCGTGAGCGCTGACCGTACCGCCCCGGCGGTCCTGGGCAAAAGCGAGGGGCCCCCGCCGAACGGCAGGGGCCCCACACATGCTTCCCGGCTTCGGTGAAGACCGGTCAGGCACCCATCAGGTCGCACACGAAGATCAGCGTCTCGCCCGGCGCGATGGCGCCGCCGGCGCCGCGGTCGCCGTACGCGAGGTGGGCCGGGATCGTCAGCTTGCGACGGCCGCCGACCTTCATGCCCTGGACGCCCTGGTCCCATCCGGAGATGACCTGACCGACCCCGAGCTGGAACTGCAGCGGCGCGCCGCGGCCCCAGGAAGCGTCGAACTCCTCGCCGGTGGAGAAGGCCACGCCCACGTAGTGGACGGAGACGCGGGAACCGGCCTTGGCCTCGGCGCCCTCGCCGACCCAGATGTCCTCGACGACCAGGTCGGTCGGGACCGGGCCCTCGGGGAAGTCGATCTCGGGCTTCTCGAGCTTGTCGCTCACGGAACTGCTCCTCAAAAACTTACGAACAGGGGGACAACCTGGACAGTCTTACATCACGGAGAGGATGTCGAGACTGAAGACCAGCGTCGAGTTGGCCGGGATGGTGCCCTGCTCCTTGTCACCGAAACCCTGGTCGGCCGGGATGACCAGCAGGATTCGGCTGCCGACCTTCTTGCCGACGATCCCGTCCTTCAGACCCTTGACCGAGAGCTCCGCCAGCGGCCACGTCACCGACTGGTCGGTGGAGTACGTGCTCTCGAAGGTCTTGTCGTCCTTCCAGGTCTTGCCGTTGAACTTGACCACGACGCTGTCGGTGTCCTTGACGACGGCGCCGTCGCCCTCCAGGACGTAGTCCGAGACCAGCTTGGCCGGCGGGGTGTCGTCCTTCGGGACGGTCACGGAGACTTCCTTGCCGTCCGTGTTCGTACCGACCTTGGGCAGGTCCTTGTTGTCCTGCGGGACCTCCTTGCCCTTGGCCGAGACCGGGATGGAGGTGCCCTTGACGATGTCCACGACGAAGACGAGCGTGGCGTTCGGCTTGATCTTGTCGCCCGAGCCCTGCGCGCCGTAACCGAGGTCCGGCGGAATCACGAGCTCCAGACGGCTGCCGACCTTCTTGCCCTCAAGGCCCTGGTCCCAGCCCTTGATGACCTGTCCGGCGCCGATGGTCACGTCGAACGGCTTCTTGTCCTTGCCGAAGCTCTGGTCGAACGGCGTCTTGCCGTCCCAGACCTGGCCGAGGTAGTTGACCTGGGCGACGTCGCCCTTCTTCAGCGCCGGGCCGTCGCCCTCGCTGATGGTCACCACCTTCAGTTCCTTGGGCGGGGTGCCCTTCCCCTGCGACAGGGTGGGCTCTTCCCCGAACTTGGCGCCCTTCGTGATCGCGGGCGCCCCGTTCTTCATCTGGGCGGAGTCGGAGCCGCTGTCGCCACACGCTGCTGTCGACAGCAGCAGAAGGGGTACGACAAGCAGGCCGGCAAGTCGGCGCACGTGTTCCTCAGATCTCAGACGGCTGGGCGGTCGTCGCCACTCTAAGGCGTGCGCAGGGCCCCGTACGAGATTCATACGGGGCCCTGCACAAGATCCGTGCGATGTCACACAACGCTACGCGGTGCGCTACATCCCCGCGATCAGCTTCTCCACCCGGTCGTCCACCGACCGGAACGGGTCCTTGCACAGCACCGTCCGCTGCGCCTGGTCGTTCAGCTTCAGATGCACCCAGTCGACCGTGAAGTCCCGCCGCTGCTCCTGCGCACGACGGATGAAATCACCCCGCAGCCTCGCCCTCGTCGTCTGCGGAGGCACCGACTTGCCCTCGAAGATCTTGAGGTCGTTGCAGATCCGCGCCGCCTGTCCCTTGCGCTCCAGCAAGTAGTACAGACCCCGCCTGCGGTGGATGTCGTGGTAGGCGAGGTCGATCTGAGCCACCCGCGGATTCGACATCGTCATGTTGTGCTTCGCCCGGTACCGCTCGATCAGCTGGTACTTCATGACCCAGTCGATCTCGGTCCCGATCCGGTCCAGGTCCTCCGCCTCGATCGCGTCCAGCGTGCGACCCCACAGCTCCAGGACCTGATCGACCACACCGGTACGGATGCCCCGCCGCTCGGCGAAGTCCACCGCCTTGTCGTAGTACTCCCGCTGGATCTCCAGCGCGGAGGCCTCCCGGCCACTCGCCAGACGCACCTTGCGCTGACCCGTGATGTCGTGACTGACCTCCCGGATCGCCCGGATCGGGTTCTCCAGCGTCAGGTCCCGCATCACCGTGCCCGCCTCGATCATGCGCAGCACCAGATCGGTCGCCCCGACCTTCAGCAGCATGGTCGTCTCGGACATGTTCGAGTCGCCCACGATCACGTGCAGGCGCCGGTAACGCTCGGCGTCCGCATGCGGCTCGTCACGCGTGTTGATGATCGGCCGCGAACGGGTCGTGGCCGAACTGACACCCTCCCAGATGTGCTCGGCCCGCTGGCTCACGCAGTAGACCGCGCCCCGGGGAGTCTGCAGCACCTTGCCCGCACCGCAGATCAGCTGCCGCGTGACGAGGAACGGGATGAGAATGTCCGCCAGCCGCGAGAATTCCCCGTGCCGGGCCACCAGGTAGTTCTCGTGGCAGCCGTACGAGTTTCCCGCCGAGTCGGTGTTGTTCTTGAACAGATAGACGTCGCCCGCGATTCCCTCCTCGTGCAGGCGGCGTTCGGCATCGACGAGCAGGCCTTCGAGAATGCGCTCGCCGGCCTTGTCGTGGGTGACCAGTTCGATCAGGTTGTCGCATTCAGGAGTTGCGTACTCCGGATGCGAACCCACGTCGAGGTAGAGGCGGGCGCCGTTCCGCAGGAAGACATTGCTGCTGCGGCCCCATGACACAACACGGCGGAAGAGGTAGCGCGCCACTTCGTCAGGAGACAGTCGGCGCTGTCCCCTGAACGTGCACGTGACGCCGTACTCGTTCTCCAGCCCGAAAATGCGGCGGTCCATGACTGAACATTACGCCTTCTGCTCTGTTCTGAAACCGAGTTCGCGAGCGTCGTTTCGATCATTTTCCCCGGAGCCCGCCGAAGCACCCGCCTCCGCACCCGCCACCACACGACCCGCACCCGGGCGCGCCAGCACCCGCTGAGTGACCATCAGCACCACCAGCGCGGCCCCGCCGGCCACGCTCGCCACCGCGAAACCCGCCGCCGTACCCCCCGCCTCCACCGACGGACCGGCCACCGCCGTACCGATCGCCGCACCCACCCCGAAGAACGTCACCAGCCAGGAGAACGCCTCCGTCACCGTCCCCGCCGGAGCATGCCGGTCCACCACGATGAACGCACACGCCAGGGCCGGAGCCAGGAACACCCCCGCCAGCGCCGCGAACCCCGTCATCACCACCGGACCCGGAACCAGCATCAACGGCAGGTAACACACCGCCAGCAGCGCCACCAGCAGCCGCAGCCGCCGCTCCGGCGCACCCCTCCACTGCCGGGCCCCGTAGAACACACCGCCCACCAGAGCGCCCAGACCCAGCGCCGCCATCAGCCAGCCGTAGACCGCCTGACCCCCGTGCTCGTCCGCGTACGCCACGCCCGCCACCGTGATCGACCCCAGCGCCGTCCCCACGAAGAAGAACGCCCCCAGCAGCGCCAGCAGCCCCCGCGAACGCAGGGCCCCCAGCCAATGCGCCTCCCGCGGCGCCGAACGCCACGTACGCGAAGGCTCCGAAACCACCACCGACAGCGCACCGAGCACACCGATCGCATTGATCACCAGCAGCGCGGCCGCCGGATCCCACAACGCCACGCACAGCGTCACCAGCAACGGCCCCACCGTGAACATGACCTCCTGGGCCACCGCGTCCATCGCGTACGCCGCGTGCACCCGCTCCTCCCGGCCGCCCAGCACACTCGGCCACAGCGCACGCAGCCCGCCCTCCAGCGGAGGCGTGAACAGCCCCGCGACCACCACCGCCCCGTACGCGGCCGCCGCCGAACCCGTACCGGCCAGCGCCAGCCACACCATGCCCAGCGCCGACACCACCGCGGCCGGCAACTGCACCCGCGGCTGCCCGTACACGTCCACCGCCCGGCCCAGCAACGGCTGCCCCACCGCGTTGGCCAGGCCGTACGCGGCCGCCAGCGCCCCCGCCAGGCTGTAGCTGCCGCCCTCGGCCCGGGTGAACAGCACGATCGCGATCGGCGCCGTGCCATTGGGCAGCCGGCCTATGAGCGTGCCCACCAGCAGCCTCGCGGCATGCCTGGTCCTGAGCAGCTCCGCGTAACCCGCGGCCATCTCCGCCCCCTTCTGCCCGGATCCCACCGGAGTAATACGTATAACGTGACCGGTCATACGTACCATGACCACAGACAGGCGGTCCAGGCGAAACCACCCGCCCAACCCCCCGCACCCCCCACGACCTCGCACTTCAGGAGCACCCTGTGACGAGACCCACCAGCCGCGACGTGGCCACCGCCGCCGGAGTCTCCCAGGCCACCGTCTCCCTCGTCCTCGGCGAAAAATGGCGCGGCCGCGTCTCCGAACGCACCGCCGACCACGTCCGCCACACCGCCACCGAAATCGGCTACCGCCCCAACCTCGCCGCCCGCAACCTCCGCCTCGGCTCCACCCGCACCGCCCTCCTCGTCGTCCCCGCCCTCACCAACGAATTCTTCGCCCGCGTCTACACCGGCGCCGCCCGCGTCGCCGCCCAGCACGGCTTCGGCGTCGTCCTCTACCCCTCCCCCGACGGCACCGGCCCCGCCCGCGACCCCTTCCCCTCCGCCCGCGCCGCCCTCGACGGAATCATCGCCTCCTCCATGGCCGCGGACGCCCTCCACGCCCTCGGCGGCGACGAACTCCCCCTCGTCATGCTCGACAGCGACCCCACCGCAAAGAACGCCGCCGCCCACGTCAACCTCGCCATCGCCGACGGCATGCGCCACATCACCCAACACCTCCTCGCCCACGGCCACCGGCGCATCCTCCACCTCGCCTCCGCCATCGACTCCTGGACCTTCGACGCCCGCGCGAACACCCTCAGCGCCCTCCTGCCGCCCACCACCGAGCTGCGCACCGTCCGGGCCCACCTCAGCGTCGACGCCGCCCGCACGGCCATGGAGAGCGCCCTGGACACCCCCCGGGACCACCGCCCCACCGCCATCGTCTGCGACGACGACATCCTCGCCGCCGGAGCCTGCAAAGCCGCCCGCCGACTCGGCCTGCGCATCCCCGAAGACCTCTCCGTCACCGGCTTCGACGACCTCGCCCTCGCCACCGCCGTCGAACCGGAACTCACCACCGTCCACCTCCCCGCCGAACGCGTCGGCGAACAGGGCATGACCGCCCTCCTCGCCGTCCTCGAAGGCACCCCCTGGACCGCCGAGGACATCCCCGTAGAACTCGTCGTACGCGACTCCTCGGGCCCGGCGCCGACCACCTGAACCCCGGAAACGCGAAAACGCCCCCGGCCAAAGACCAGGGGCGCTCCCACACTCGTTTCGGGCTCTACTCGGCTTCCTCTTCGGGAGCCTCGTCGTTCGACACGGCATCCACCTGCGCCGCCGCCGGAACATCCACCTCCAGCAGCCTCGACAGCTGCCGACCCCGGATCCGCTTGAACTTGCGCTGCTGAGCCCGCGTACGGTCCAGCACCGCCACCTCCAGCCGCTCCGCCGGAATCGACTTGTCCGCACCGTTCGCCTGGCTCGACAGCGCCTGCACCGCCAGCTTCAGCGCCTCCGACAGGGTCATCCCGTCCTTGTGCCGCTGATCGAGATAGGTACTGATCTGCTCGGCGTTGCCGCCGACCGCCACCGAACCGTGCTCGTCCACGATCGAACCGTCGTGCGGCAACCGGTAGATCTGGTCCCCGGCCGCCGTCGCACCGACCTCGGCCACGACCAGCTCCACCTCGTACGGCTTCTCACCCGCACTGGAGAAGATCGTGCCGAGCGTCTGCGCGTAGACGTTCGCCAGCCCACGGGCCGTCACATCGTCACGGTCGTAGGTGTATCCGCGCAGATCGGCATAGCGCACGCCACCGATCCGCAGGTTCTCGTACTCGTTGTACTTGCCGGCGGCCGCGAAGCCGATCCGGTCATAGATCTCGCTGAACTTGTGCAGTGCACGGGACGGGTTCTCACCGACGAACACGATGCCGTCGGCGTACTGGATCACAACAAGGCTGCGGCCGCGGGCGATGCCCTTCCGGGCGTATTCCGCCCGGTCGGCCATGGCCTGCTGGGGTGACACATAGAACGGAGTCGACACCGGCTTTCCGTCCCTTTCTTCTGGGTCCTAGGGGCGACGGATGGTCAGAGCAGGGCGGCGCGCGGGCCGTCGGGCTGCTCCAGCCGACGATTCGTGATCTTGCGGGCCAGCTCCGAGGACTCGGCGTCGGTGAGCCTGCGGAATCCCTCTTCGGTCATGACGGTGACGATGGGGTAGATGTGGCGGTAGAGGTCCGGGCCACCGGTCGCCGAGTCGTCGTCGGCGGCGTCGTACAGCGCCTGCACGACCAGCGTCGTGGCCTCCTCCTCCGTCAGCTTCGAGTGGTACAGCTTCTTCATCGAGCCGCGGGCGAAGATCGAGCCGGAACCGGTGGCGGCGAAGCCGTGCTCCTCGGAGCGGCCGCCGGTCACGTCGTAGGAGAAGATCCGGCCCTTCTCCTTGGCCTCGTCGTACCCCGCGAAGAGCGGCACGACGGCCAGCCCCTGCATCGCCATGCCCAGATTGCTCCGGATCATGGTCGACAGCCGGTTGGCCTTACCTTCGAGGCTGAGCGTCGCCCCTTCGACCTTCTCGAAGTGCTCCAGCTCCAGCTGGAACAGCTTCACCATCTCCACGGCCAGACCGGCCGTGCCGGCGATGCCGACGGCGGAGTACTCGTCCGCCGGGAACACCTTCTCGATGTCCCGCTGCGCGATCATGTTCCCCATGGTCGCCCGCCGGTCACCGGCGAGCACGACCCCGCCGGGGAAGGTGGCGGCCACGATGGTCGTCCCGTGCGGCGCCTCGATGACCCCGTCGGGCAGCTTCCGGTTGCCCGGGAGCATCTCGGGCTGGTGAGCCCCGAGGAAGTCCATGAAGGACGACGAACCCGGCGTCAGGAAGGCTGCCGGTAGACGCCCTGTGCTACGAGTGTTGGGTTCCACAGGTTTCCTTCCACGTAAGCGGCTGCACGCCTCAAGACGTCCGGCCGATCCTTGAGCTGCCCAATTCCTGCGTTGCAGCCGAAGCGAAGTACGCCTCGGACCTTACCCGTCCGATGATCGTGATCCACATGCTCTGCCGGACTCTCTTGGCAGAGGACGCAGACACCGCCCTGGGCGGCGATCATCGCGTCCCGCTCGGCTTCTGTAATGCCGTAATTGCGCTTCAGGTGTCCGGCCCGGCCCTGGACGGCCCGGCAGGCCTTGCAGCGAGTCGACAACCCGTCAGAGGCACTTGTGTTCTCGTGCCACTCACCGTGCGGCTTTACCTCACCGCGCTGTCGGCAGAGCTTGCTGCCGACCTGCACTTCCACGTGTTCCCTGACAGCCTTGCCTTGGGCGGCCCGGCGGCGCCGGTAGTGCTCGGCACCGTAGGCCGCCACGCACTCACGGCACCTGGGCTGCAGCCCATCGCGCCGGTTTCGATCCGAGGCGAATCCGCTCAGTGGTATGTCACGGGCACACCCGCGGCACCACTTCGTTCCATTGGACATGGAGCACACACTGGCGGACTCACCTTAGATTCGAAGGCTATTCGCCGCCTTTTTGTACGAAACTCCGAACGAAATCCTCGGCATTTTCCTCAAGTACATCGTCAATCTCGTCAAGTACCGAGTCGACGTCGTCGGAGAGCTTTTCCTGTCGTTCCTTGAGGTCGGTCGATTCCTCGACCGCCGCCTCCTCGACCTCCTCGGTCGAGCGCTGCGCCTTCTGCTGTCCGCCGCCGGTGTCCTTGGTCGCCATGTCTAGCTCACCCCGCTCGGTTCGCACGCTCACGTGAAAGACCCCGCGAATTCGGGATCCCTCAAGATCAGACTCTACGTCGGACCCTACAAGGAGGGCCCGACATCCGTCCCGGTACTTTCATAACGTCCGGGTGTCTTCATGATTCCCGGGCCGGAGGCCTTTCAGCCCCCGCCCCGGGGACCGGAAAGCCCTACCGTCCCGACAGCACCCGCACCAGGTCCTCCGCCGTCCGACAGCGGTCCAGGAGCTCCTTCACGTGCGCCCGGGTGCCCCGCAGGGGTTCCAGCGTCGGGACCCGCTGGAGCGAGTCGTGGCCCGGCAGATCGAAGATCACCGAGTCCCAGGAGGCCGCGGCGACGTCGTCCGCGTACTGCTCCAGGCACCGTCCCCGGAAGTACGCCCGGGTGTCCTCCGGAGGCTTGCTCTGCGCGCGTTCGACGGCGGTCTCGTCCAGCAGCCGCTTCATCTTTCCGCGGGCCACCAGGCGGTTGTACAGCCCCTTCTCGGGCCGTACGTCCGCGTACTGCAGGTCCACCAGGTGGAGCCGGGCCGCGTCCCAGCCGAGGCCGTCCCGGCGCCGGTAGCCCTCCAGGATCTCCCGCTTCGCGATCCAGTCGAGCTCCCCCGACAGGCTCATCGGGTCGGTCTCGAGCCGGCCCAGCACGTCCTCCCAGCGGGCCAGCACATCCTTGGTCTGCTCGTCCGCGTCGGAGCCGAAACGCTCCTCCACGTACTTCCTGGCCAGCTCGTAGTACTCCATCTGGAGCTGTACGGCGGTCAGCGTGCGCCCGCTGCGCAGCGTGATCAGGTGCTGCAGGTCGGGGTCGTGGGAGACCTGGTGCAGGGTGCGTACGGGCTGGTCCACGGCGAGGTCGACGTTGATGTAGCCGTCTTCGATCATGGACAGGACAAGTGCGGTGGTGCCGAGCTTGAGGTAGGTGGAGATCTCGGAGAGGTTCGCGTCGCCGATGATCACGTGGAGCCGGCGGTACTTCTCGGCGTCCGAGTGCGGTTCGTCCCGCGTGTTGATGATGGGGCGCTTGAGGGTGGTTTCCAGGCCCACCTCGACTTCGAAGTAGTCCGCGCGCTGGCTGATCTGGAAGCCGTGTTCGCGTCCGTCCTGGCCGATGCCGACGCGGCCGGCGCCGGTGAAGACCAGGCGGGAGACGAAGAAGGGGGTGAGGTGGCGCACGATGTCAGAGAAGGGGGTTTCCCTCTTCATCAGGTAGTTCTCGTGCGTGCCGTAGGAGGCGCCCTTGTTGTCGGTGTTGTTCTTGTAGAGGTGGATGGGCTGGGCCCCGGGGAGCTGGGCGGCCCTGACGGCGGCCTCGGCCATGATCCGCTCGCCGGCCTTGTCCCAGAGGACGGCGTCGAGCGGGTTGGTGATCTCGGGGGAGCTGTACTCGGGGTGCGCGTGGTCGACGTAGAGCCGTGCGCCGTTGGTGAGGATGACGTTGGCGAGGCCGATGTCCTCGTCGGTGAGCTGGCTGTTGTCTGCGGCCTCGCGGGCGAGGTCGAAGCCGCGGGCGTCCCGCAGCGGGTTCTCTTCCTCGAAGTCCCATCGGGCGCGTCGCGCCCGGTGCATCGCCGCCGCGTAGGCGTTGACGATCTGGGACGAGGTGAGCATGGCATTGGCGTTCGGGTGCCCCGGGACGGAGATCCCGTACTCCGTCTCGATCCCCATTACTCGCCGTACGGTCATGCGGCCCTCCTTGCCCGGCGGCGCTCCCGTTCGGGAGCGGCGCTCAAGTACCGCTGGTGCTCCGGTGCGTCGTGTGCGGTGCCCGTCCCCGCACTGCGCGACCTGCGGTACGGATGAGCCTAGAACCACTCCGCGCTGGTGGGGAGATCATTTCAGTCATTGACCTTGCCCTGTCACCGGCTGAAAAGAGCAGTAGGTAAAGCAGTCGGCTGCGGGTGCCCGGCAGGGCTCCCGCAGCCGGCCGGCTTTGTCAGAGGTACTGACCGGTGTTGGCCACCGTGTCGATGGAGCGTCCGGTGTCCGCGCCTTGCTTTCCGGTGACGAGGGTTCGGATGAATACGATCCGCTCGCCCTTCTTTCCGGAGATTCGGGCCCAGTCGTCGGGGTTGGTGGTGTTGGGCAGGTCTTCGTTCTCCTTGAACTCGTCCACGCAGGCCTGGAGGAGGTGGGCGACGCGAAGGCCCTTCTGGTTGTGCTCGAGGAAGGCCTTGATGGCCATCTTCTTCGCACGGTCCACGATGTTCTGGATCATCGCGCCCGAGTTGAAGTCCTTGAAGTAGAGGACTTCCTTGTCGCCGTTGGCGTACGTGACCTCGAGGAAGCGGTTCTCCTCGGTTTCGGCGTACATCTGCTCGACGACGGTCTGGATCATGCTGTGGACGGTTTCGGCGGTGGAGCCCTGGTGTTCGGACAGGTCGTCCGTGTGCAGGGGCAGCGAGGCCTTGAGGTACTTGGCGAAGATGTCCTTCGCCGCCTCGGCTCCGGGGCGCTCGATCTTGATCTTCACGTCGAGCCGGCCGGGGCGCAGGATGGCCGGGTCGATCATGTCCTCGCGGTTGGAGGCGCCGATGACGATGACGTTCTCCAGGCCTTCCACGCCGTCGATCTCGGCGAGCAGCTGGGGGACGATGGTGTTCTCCACGTCCGAGCTGACGCCTGATCCGCGGGTGCGGAAGAGGGATTCCATCTCGTCGAAGAAGACGATGACGGGGGTGCCCTCGCTCGCCTTCTCCCTGGCACGCTGGAAGACGAGGCGGATGTGACGCTCGGTCTCGCCGACGTACTTGTTGAGGAGTTCGGGGCCCTTGATGTTCAGGAAGTAGGACTTCCCGGTGGGCTGGCCGGTGACTTCGGCGACCTTCTTGGCGAGGGAGTTGGCCACGGCCTTGGCGATGAGCGTCTTGCCACAGCCGGGAGGGCCGTAGAGCAGGATGCCCTTCGGGGGCCGCAGTTCGTGTTCCTTGAAGAGGTCGGGGTAGAGGTAGGGGAGCTCGACCGCGTCGCGGATCAGTTCGATCTGGTCGCCCAGGCCGCCGATCTTGTCGTAGTCGATGTCCGGGACCTCTTCGAGGACGAGGTCTTCGACTTCGCTCTTGGGGACGATCTCGTAGACGTAGCCGGAGCGGGGTTCGAGCAGCAGGGAGTCGCCGGGGCGGATGGTGACGTCCAGGAGCGGCTCGGCGAGCCTCACCACCCTTTCCTCGTCGGTGTGCCCGACCACCAGGGCGCGCTCGCCGTCCTCGAGGATTTCCTTGAGGGTGACGATGTCCCCGGCCCGCTCGAACTCCATGGCTTCGACCACGTTGAGGGCTTCGTTGAGCATGACCTCCTGGCCGCGCCGGAGCTCTTCCGGTTCGAGGCTGGGGCTCACGTTCACGCGGAGTTTCCGGCCGCCGGTGAAGATGTCGACGGTGCCGTCTTCGTTGGACTGCAGGAAGACTCCGAAGCCGGCCGGCGGCTGTGCGAGCCGGTCGACTTCTTCCTTGAGGGCCACGATCTGGTCGCGGGCCTCCCGCAGGGTGTTCGCCAGCCGCTCGTTCTGAGCGGAGACGCCTGCCAGGTTTGTCTGGAGCTCGACGATCCGCTCTTCGAGAATCCTCGTGTGTCGCGGAGAGTCGGCGAGCTTACGTCGCAGGACGGCGATTTCCTGCTCGAGATAGGCAACCTGGCCGGCGGGGTCCTCAGACCCTCGCCCGGGCCGGATGCCGCGGTTGATGTCGTCGTCGTGGGCTGCCACGGTCCTCACCTCCTCCAAGGGGAGCTGGACGCTTTCTGACCCTACCTGGGCTGGTGGTGATTGAAACCCCTAGATCACAAAGACGGTAGGGGTGTGTCCGATCTTCACCCTTGCGTACTCCCTCCTGTCAAGGAAATACCCACCCATCAACATCGGAAAGCAGCCGGTTGTAAGGTCGAACTGTTCAACACCCGCCAGAGCTCGCGCGACTTGCCTCGGGTTCTGACCGGAATGGATCACTCACAGCAGGGAACGGCAGGAGATATGACCGTGCAGCAGGGCGCAACCACCGAGCGGGCCGCGGGTGCCGGCGAGGCCGGAGAGCCGCTCGAGGTCTGGATCGATCAGGACCTCTGCACCGGCGACGGAATCTGTGTGCAGTATGCGCCGGAGGTCTTCGAGCTGGACATCGATGGTCTGGCGTACGTGAAGAGCCCCGCCGACGAGCTGCTCGTGGAGGCGGGGGCGACCACTCCGGTTCCGCTGGTGCTGCTCCAGGACGTGGTGGATTCGGCGAAGGAATGCCCGGGTGACTGCATCCACGTAAGGCGGGTTTCGGACAGGGTAGAGGTCTTCGGTCCCGACGCGGAGTGACGGTTCAAACACCCGTGGGGGTCGAGTCCCTAAGCTCCTGGCGGAATTTTCCGCCGGTCCAGCGCCACTTGGCGAGCTGTTTGGTGTCGGGGCTGTAACGGGGCACTTCGGGTGAGGAGTACCCGAGGAGGCTCGCCGTGACCAGTCCGTCACTGACGGTGAGATCGGTCGTGGTCTGCTTGCGGGTGGCCTCGAGCAGGGTGGCGACGACCCTGGGGGCGGCGTCCTTCGCCGGGTCCTGCGCGAGGACGTAGATCGCGTGCGGCGGGGTTCCCGAGCCGGCGTCGCAGTGGACGGCCGCCACGGTTTCGGGGCGGCCGTCGCCGTCCAGGTCGCCTTCGGCGGTGGCCGCGACGGCCTGTGGGGCGCCCTTGCAGTCCAGGGGGTACGTGACCGCGTGCGCGTCGGGAGCGGCCGCCCTGGGGCCTCCGGCGGGGCCCGTGGGGCGCTCCGGCCCGGTGGTGGCTCCGGTGGCCCGGTCGGGCTGCAGGAGTCCCGCGCCGCCTATGACGGCGGCCATGGCGGTGAGGGTGGCGAGCCAGTGGACGGGCCGGGTCCGGTGGTGTGCCGGGGTGTGCGGCGCGGGCTCGGCGGGGCTGTGCGGCACGCGGGGTGTCTCCTGTGCGAAGGGTGACGGGGAGCCAGCATCGTGCCACACCTCACATCGGGGCGGAACGGCTGGGTCCGGGCCGGCCCGGTCGCTTGCGCGGGGATCTGCCCGCAGGACAACGAAAAGACGCTGTGGCGCAGTTCCCCGGTGCTCCGGGGGAACTGCGCCACAGCGTCCGTGTGTTGGGTGGCCTCGCGGCCGGTCGTGCGGTGCTCAGTCGCGGTCGCCGGTGTCGGCTTCCGTGGTGGCGGTGCCGGCGGCCGCGGTGGCGGTGTCAGCGGCCGCGGTGGCGGTGTCGGCGGTCTTCGCGGCCGACCGGCTGCCGGGGCCCTCGTAGTCCTCGCCGTAGGCGCCCTTGGAGGGGCGGCGGCGGCGCATGGGCGCCTCGACGCCGTCCGCGAGGCGCCGGGCGGTGACGAGGAAGCCGGTGTGGCCGATCATGCGGTGGTCCGGGCGGACGGCCAGGCCTTCGACGTGCCAGTTGCGGATCATCGATTCCCAGGGCTGCGGTTCGGCGTAGCAGCCGAACTCGCGGATGGATTCGACGGTCCGGGAGAGCTGGGTGGTGGTGGCCACGTAGCAGCAGAGGATGCCGCCGGGTACCAGCGCCTTGGAGACGGCCTCCAGGCACTCCCAGGGGGCGAGCATGTCGAGGATCACGCGGTCGACGTCCGTGTCGGACAGGTTGTCCTGGAGGTCGCCCACGGTCAGCTGCCACGCGGGGTGCGGGCCGCCGAAGTAGCGCTCGACGTTGGCCGTGGCGATCTCGGCGAAGTCCGGGCGGCGCTCGTAGCTGTGGAGCATGCCCTGGTCGCCGATGGCGCGCAGCAGGAAGCTGCTCAGGGAGCCGGAGCCCACACCTGCTTCGACGACTCGGGCGCCGGGGAAGATGTCGGCGAAGGCCAGGATCTGGCCCGCGTCCTTGGGGTAGACCACGGCGGCACCGCGGGGCATGGACAGGACGTAGTCGGGGAGCAGGGGACGCAGCGCGAGGTAGGCGACGTTGCCCGTGGTACGGACAACGCTTCCCTCGGGGGAGCCGATCAGCTCGTCGTGCGGGAAGGCACCCTTGTGGGTGTGGAAGTTCTTCCCGGCTTCGAGCGTGAACGTGTAGTGGCGGCCCTTGGGGTCGGTGAGCTGAACCTGGTCCCCGACCTTGAAGGGCCCGCGTCGGCGGGCGGCACCGGTCGGTTCGGACATGTGACCAGTGTATTGGCTTCAGGACTGGGGCCGCGCCATGGCCTTCACGAAGGCCTTTTCGACGTCGAGGGTGGACAGGACGCCGTAGATCGAGCCGTCGGGCTGGAGTACGAGGTACTCGCTGGCGGGGGTGGTGCGCAGGTGGTCGAGGAGTTCTTCGCCGGTGAGGTCCGCTGAAACCTTCATGCCGTCGGTGAGGTCCTGGGCGAGGGTGCCGGTGGCGACCCAGGGGCGGCGGTGTTCGGGGACGGAGGCGATGGCGCTTTCGCGGACGATGCCGGTGGGGTCGCCGAGTCCGTCGACGACGACGAGGGCCCGGGCGCCGGATTCGTTGGCGCGGCGCAGGGCTTCGGAGAGGGGGGTGGCGTTCTCCACGGGGATGGCGCGGCGGGTGAGTTTGCGCGCGTGGAGTTCCGGGAGGTGTTCGCGCAGGCGGGCGACGCGCAGGCTGTTGCCGGCGCCGGTCCAGATGATGGCGGCGAGGATCGCGGCGAGGAGGGCGTCCATGACGGTGTCCATGCCGCTGATGGTGCCGGTGCGGTTGCCGAGGGTTCCGGTGGAGTTCAGCAGGGGCAGGCCGAGGAGGACGGCGACGGCGAGGGCGCGTCCGGCCCAGGCGGCGGCGATGGTGCCGGTCATGGGTTTGCCGGTGATGCCCCAGATGACGGCGCGGAGCATGCGGCCGCCGTCGAGGGGCAGGCCGGGGAGGAGGTTGAAGGCGGCGACGAGGAGGTTGGAGATCATGAGGCCGGCGAGGAGGACGCCGGGGACGCTGGCGGGTTCGACGGCTTTCATGCCGAGGTGGAAGGCGCCGGCGAGGAGGAGGGAGAGCAGGGGGCCGACGAAGGCGAGGACGAATTCGCGGCCGGGGGTCTCGGATTCCTTCTCGATCTCGGAGACGCCGCCGAAGAACTGGAGCTGGATGCGGCGTACGGGGAGTTTGAAGCGGAGGGCGGCGACGGTGTGGGCGAGCTCGTGGACGAGTACCGAGGCGTAGAAGGCGACGGCGAAGAAGAGGGCCACGAGGTAGCGCAGGGGGCCGAGGTCGGGGAGGATGCGGTCGAGCTGGTCGCCGAAGACCCAGGTGATGAGGGCGGCGACGAGGAACCAGCTGGGCGAGACGTAGACGGGTACGCCGAAGGGGCGGCCCATGAGGAGTCCGCCGCCCGGTCCTGAGCGCCGGCCCGCGCGCTCGCCGGTTTCGTCGGTGTCTGCCACGGCTTTCCTTCGTTCGCTGCTGTCCGGCACTGTGGTGCGCCGGGTGGTTCTGGTGCTTTTTCCCGTGGTGTCCGGGTGCGCTGTTGCGCGGTGTGATGCTCCGATCATGCAGTGCGAGGGGGGTCGGCGTCGATGGTATGCGCGTGCTGTCGGTGGCGGGTCGTAGGGTTTTGCGTATGACGACGAGCCCCGGCAGCGGTCCGGACGACGCAGCGCCCTGTTCCGTGCCCGGCCAGGTGGTGGCCGTGGCGCCTTCTTCGCTGTCGCCTTCGCGGGCGAGCGATTTCATGCGGTGTCCGCTGCTGTACCGGTTCCGGGTGATCGACAAGCTGCCGGAGAAGCCGAGTGCGGCGGCGACGCGGGGGACGCTGGTGCACGCGGTGCTGGAGCGGCTCTTCGATCATCCGGCGCCGGAGCGGACGGCGCCGCGGGCGAAGGCTTTGATTCCGGGGCAGTGGGACCGGCTGGTGGAGTCGAAGCCGGAGTTGACGGAGCTGTTCCCGGAGGGTGATGAGGGGGCGGGGCTGGCGCGGTGGCTGACGGAGGCCGAGGCGCTGGTGGACCGCTGGTTCACGCTGGAGGACCCGACGCGGCTGGAGCCGGTGGAGCGGGAGTTCTTCGTGGAGACGGAGCTGGAGTCGGGTCTGCGGCTGCGCGGGATCATCGACCGGGTGGACGTGGCGGCGACGGGTGAGGTGCGGATCGTCGATTACAAGACGGGGAAGGCGCCGCGGCCGGAGTACGCCGAGGGTGCGCTGTTCCAGATGAAGTTCTACGCGCTGGTGGTGTGGCGGCTGAAGCGGGTGGTGCCGCGGCGGCTGCAGCTGGTGTACCTGGGCAGTGGGGACGTGGTGACGTACGACCCGGTGGTCGAGGATCTGGAGCGGATGGAGCGCAAGCTGCTGGCGCTGTGGGAAGCGATCCGGGAGGCGACGGAGAGCGGTGACTGGCGGCCGCGGAGGACGAAGCTGTGCGGCTGGTGTGATCATCAGGCGGTGTGTCCGGAGTTCGGGGGTACTCCCCCGGTCTATCCGCTGACGGTCTCTCCCGGCCCGGGCCGGGAGGTGCCCGCGGCGCGTCCGGGGTCCGGGGAGCCGTCGGCGTCCGGGGAGCCGTCCGGGTCCGGGGAGCCGTCCGGGGCCTAGGAAGGCGCGGAGCGGGAGTGGGTTCTCCGGGTCAGGGCAGAATGGGCGGGGTTCCGCGTTGCCGTCCGACGAATACGAGGTAGACCCCGTGGCGATCCGCGTACTGCTGGTCGATGACCAGCCGCTGCTGCGCACCGGTTTCCGGATGATCCTGGAGGCCGAGGAGGACTTGGCGGTGGTCGGTGAGGCCGGGGACGGTCTGCAGGCGCTGGATCAGGTGCGGGCGCTGCAGCCCGATGTGGTGCTGATGGACATCCGGATGCCGCGGATGGACGGGGTGGAGGCGACGCGGCAGATCACGGGTCCGGGCCGGGACGGTCCGGCGAAGGTGCTGGTGCTGACGACCTTCGATCTGGACGAGTACGTGGTGGAGGCGTTGCGGGCGGGGGCCAGCGGGTTCTTGCTGAAGGATGCGCCGGCGGTGGAGCTGGTGCAGGCGATCCGGGTGGTGGCGGGTGGTGAGGCGATGCTCGCGCCGAGCATCACGCGGCGGCTGCTGGACAAGTACGCGGGTCGTCTGCCGTCGGGTGAGGACCGGGTTCCGGACATGATCGGTACGTTGACCGAGCGTGAGGTCGAGGTGCTGAAGCTGGTGGCCCGGGGGTTGTCGAACGCGGAGATCGCGGCGGATCTGTTCGTGAGCGAGACGACGGTGAAGACGCACGTGGGGCATGTGCTGACGAAGCTGGGTCTGCGTGACCGGGTGCAGGCGGCGGTGTACGCGTACGAGAGCGGTCTGGTGCGGCCGGGGGCCGGCCAGTAGCCGTCCCGGGGCGTCCTGGGGTGCTGTACGGGTTCGGGCCCGCTTCCGCGTGATGCGGAGGCGGGCCCGTTCTCGTGTGTGTGGGGGGGTGGGGCCGGTTCAGCCCTTGCTGATCTCCCAGAAGCGGAAGACGGTGGAGGCGTCCAGGGACCACTGCAGGCCGGTCACGTTCGGGCGGGTGACGGCGTACTGCTTGCTCTGCCAGAGCGGGAGGAGCGGGATCTCGTCGGCGACGATGTCCTGGAGGCGGTTGTAGTCGGTGGTGGCGGCGGTGCGGTCGGACTTCGCGGAGGTCGACGGGATGATCGTCCCGGTGATCTCCTTGTTGTCGTAGTTGTTGCGCAGGACGCTGTCGGGCCCGAAGAAGGGCTGCGTGAAGTTGTCGGCGTCGGGGTAGTCGGGGACCCAGCCCTTGACGTAGACGCCGTACTTGCCGTCCTGGATGTCCTTCTCGTACTGCTCGAACTCGATGGACTTGACGTCGGCTTCGAAGAGGCCGCTGTCGTTGAGCTGCTTGGCGATGAGCTGGAATTCCTGGTCGGTCGAGGGGCCGTAGCGGCTGGGCGTCGAGTACAGGGTGATCTTCACCTTGTCCTTGATGCCCGCGGTGCGCAGGACGGCCTTGGCCTTCTCGGGCTGGGGGGTGCCGCCGTAGCGGTCGAAGAAGGCGGTGGTGTGGGAGGCGATGCCGGCCGGGACGATGGAGTAGAGCGAGGTGGCGGTGCCGTCGTAGACCTGCTTGACGAGGGCTTCGCGGTCCACGAGGTAGGCGATGGCCTTGCGGACGGGGAGCTTTCCGGCGACGGGGTCGTTCATGTTGAAGACGAGGTGTTCGACTTCGGCGCCGGCGCCCTGGATGACTTCGACCTTCTGGTCGCCGGTCTGGGAGGCGAGGCCCGCGATGTCCTTGGCGGCCAGGCCGCGGAAGGCGAAGTCGACGTCTCCGCTTTCGAGGACCTTCCTGAGGGCGGCCTGGTCCTCGTTGAAGAACTTCATGGTGACGCCGCTGTTCTTCGGCTTGGCCTTGCCGCTGTAGCTGTCGTTGACGGAGAAGCTGGCGCTCTTGTCGTTGATGGAGTCGAGCTTGTAGACGCCGGAGCCGATGGCCTTGCCGTCGGTGCGGATCTTGTCGGCGGGGTACTCGGCGTGGTCGACGATGGAGCCGGCGCCCGATGCGATCTTGCTGGGGAAGGTCGCGTCGGGGGTCTTGAGGTGGAAGGTCACGGTCTTGTCGTCGGGGGTGTCGATCGAGCCGATCGACGCCAGCATGACGGCGGGGCCGTTCTCGTCGTTGATCTTCAGGGTGCGCTCGAAGGAGTACTTGACGTCCTTGGCGGTGAGGCTGTGGCCGTTGCTGAACTTCAGGCCGCCGCGCAGGGTGCACTTGTACGTCCGGCTCTCGCTGCCCTCGAAGTCGCAGGACTGCGCGGCGTCGGGTTCGGGCGTGGTGCCGCCCTTGGGGAAGCTGAGCAGGGACTGGAAGACGTTGTTGAAGAGCAGCCAGGAGCCCGGGTCGTAGCCCGAGGCGGGGTCGGTGGCCTTCACCTTGTCGGATATGCCCATGACGACGCCCTTGCCGCCGCCGGCGTTGGATCCGTCCGTCGAACCGCAACCGCTGAGCAGGGCGGCGGCGGTGGCCGCGCCGAGGGGGGCCACCAACCACTGGTTACGTCTCATCACGCGATCGTCCTTCACAGTCTGGCTGTCTCACTGGCTGGTCTGGTTTCTTCGTTCCGGTCCGGGGTGCGGTCCCGGGCCGGCGGGTGGGGGGTCAGCCGCTGACGCCGCGGCCGAGTTCCCACAGCTGGAGGTCGGAGATGGAGTTGACCGACCACTCCACTCCGGTGATCCCGTCGCGTGCGGCGACGTACTGCTTGCCCTGCCACAGGGGCAGGACGGGTACGTCCTCGGCCACGATGTCCTGCATCTCCGTGATCGCGGGGACGGCGACGCCCCGGTCGAGGGCGCGGCGCGATTCGGGGATGAGCTTGGTGCGCACCGTGGTGTTGGCGTACGGCGTGCCCAGGAAGTTGTCCTGCTCCAGGAACGGGGCGAGGAAGTTGTCGGCGTCGGGGTAGTCGGGGAACCAGCCGAGTCCGTAGGCGGCGTAGTCGCCCTTCTTCTGGGCGGGCCGGAAGGCGGCCCAGTCGGTTCCCTGGACGGTGACGTCGAAGAGCTGGGTGGAGTTCAGCTGGGTTTTGAGGGCTTCGAACTCGGCCGCGGTGCCGTCGCCGTAGTGGTCGTTGGTGTAGTTGAGCGTCAGCTTGACCGGGGTCTTGATCCCGGCGGCCTTCAGCAGGTCGGCGGCCTTGGCGGTGTTGGCTTCGCCGTACTTGTTGAAGAAGGAGTTGACGTGCCCGGTGACGCTGGTGGGGACCAGGGAGTACAGGGGCTGCGCGGACTTGCCGTACACCTTGGCGATGATCGCGTTGCGGTCGACGGCGGCGGCGAGGGCCTGGCGTACGGCCTTGTCCTTGACGACGGGGGCGTCGGTGTTGAAGCCGAGGTAGCGGATCTCCAGGCCGGGCAGGGGGACGAGCTTGATCCCCTTGGGGGGCTTGGCGGAGAGCGTGGTGATCTGGGCCGGCGACAGGGTGCGGGAGACCATGTGGACGGTGCCGTGTTCCAGGGCCTTGTCCATGGCTTCGGAGTCGTCGAAGGCGCGGAGTTCGGCCTTGTCGTTCTGGAGCTTCAGGTCGCCCTTGTAGTTCGGGTTCTTGCTGAAGACGGCGCGGACGAGGCGGTTGTCCTTGACTTCGGCCTTCATCGTGTACGGGCCGGAGCCGTCGACGGCGAAGCCGGTGCGCAGCTTCTTGGCGTCGTACTTCTTGGCGCTGACGATGCCCGCGGCGGGGGTGGAGAGTTTGTACGGGAAGGTCGCGTCGGAGGTCTTGAGGTGGAAGACGACGGTGTCGGTGCCCTTGGTCTCGACGCTGTCGATGGTGGAGAGCAGCGAGGAGGGGCCGTTCTCGTCCTTGATGGCGAGGACGCGCTCGATGGAGAACTTGACGTCCTGTGCGGTGAGCGGGTCTCCGCCGGCGAATTTGAGGCCGGGGCGCAGGGTGCAGCGGTAGCTCTCGTTGCCGGTGTCGGTGAAGCGGCAGTCGGAGGCCGCTTCGGGGACGGGCTGGCCGCCGCCGCGGGGGGTGTGCATGAGCGTCTGGACGGTCTGGCGCAGGATGTTCCAGGTGCCTGCGTCGTAGGTGTAGGCGGGGTCGAGCGGGGCGGGAGCGTATTCGGCTGCCTCGAACCGGTCGGTGGTGCCGACGACGATCGCCCCGGATCCCGCTCCTGCCCCGCTGGTGCTGCCGCAGGCGGTCAGCGCGGGGGTGAGCAGTCCGGCGGCTGCCGTCAGCGCCATGGTCTTGCGGTTCATGCTGGTAGTACTCCCTCGACCCGGCACTTGTTCAAAGCTGGCGTGGAGGGCATCGCGGCGGTCGCCCGTTCTGGGCGGAACGATCGGGCCGGTGTTGTGACGATCGGTCCACGCGGTTCCGGGAACAGGGGTGTGTTTCCGGGACGGCTGAGGTGCGGCGCAGTGCCCGGATTGACACTAGTGGCCTGCGGAGGGGTGGCTTGAACCGGTTGGATCGGGTCCGTGACCGTTGCGTTGCGGGAGCTGACCGGGGGTGTGCGCGGGGCGGTGCGCAGATTCGGTCAGGTGCTGATCAATGTGGACACAATGGGTGGTGCGGGAGGGTGCGCAGTGGTGCGAAGGGTGCCTTGTGGGTGACAAAGGTCACCCGGGACAACTGCCGCGGGATGGATGGAATTTCGGCCCCCGGGGTGCGGCGCGAAAGATCCGCCCGCGGGACCTCGGTCCCGGGGGTGGATCGTCCGTACGCAGGGTGCGCGGTCAGTTCATCGGAGTGATGAGGGAGCGCAGGAACGGCAGGTCCACGTCCTCGAGCGAGCGGACGATGGTGCGGCCGGGGGCGGGTGCGATCAGGCCGACGGAGGGGATGGCGACGACCCGGCAGCCGGCGGCCTCGGCGGCGGCCACTCCGGTGGCGGTGTCCTCGATGACGGCGCAGCGCGAGGGGTGGGCGCCGAGGGTGCTGGCGGCGAGGAGGTAGGGGTCGGGGTGCGGCTTGGTGCGCGCGACCTCGTCTCCGGCGATGGTCATGGTGAAGCGGTCGCGGCCCAGGGTGAGCAGGACCTGGTCGATGACGCGCCGGTGGGAGGCGGAGACGAGGGCCGTGGGGACGTTGTGCCGGGCCAGTTCGGTGAGCAGCCGTTCGGCGCCGGGCATGAGGGGGACGCGGTCGGCGATGCGGGCTTCGAAGCGCTCGTTGAGCAGGACGCTGAGTTCGGCGAGGCCGATGTCGGCGCCGGTGGATTCGATGAGGAAGGCGGCGCTGCGGGTCATGGGGCCGCCGACGACGATGTCCCGCCAGGACTCGTCGAGGCGGTGGCCGAGTTCACCGAAGACGCCGACCTCGATCTCCCACCAGAAGCCCTCGGTATCGACGAGGGTGCCGTCCATGTCGAGCAGCACCGCCTGCAGGGCGTGTCCGTCGGCCGTACGGGCGACGGGGGCGGGGACTGTGCTCGTCATGCGCGCACCTCTCTGAAGGTCCCCGGGGGGACGAGAAGGCCGGTCACCTCGCCTCCGGGGGCGTGCCCGGGGGAACAGGTGACCGGCCTGTATGGGACCGACTAGTGTACGCCGGTCCGTCTCAGCGTGCGTTGAAATACTTCGCTTCGGGGTGGTGGATGACGATTGCGTCGGTGGACTGCTCGGGGTGGAGCTGGAACTCCTCCGAGAGGTGGACGCCGATGCGCTCGGGCTGGAGGAGGTCGGCGATCTTGGCGCGGTCCTCCAGGTCGGGGCAGGCGCCGTAGCCGAGGGAGAAGCGGGCTCCGCGGTACTTGAGGTCGAACATGTCCTCGACCTTGGAGGGGTCCTCGCCGCCGAATCCGAGCTCGGCGCGGACGCGGGCGTGCCAGTACTCGGCCATGGCCTCGGCGAGCTGGACGGACAGGCCGTGCAGTTCGAGGTACTCGCGGTAGGAGTCGGACGCGAAGAGCTTGGCCGTGGCCTCGCCGATCCTGGAGCCGACGGTGACGACCTGGAGGCCGACGACGTCGGTCTCGCCGGATTCCTCCGGGCGGAAGAAGTCGGCGAGGCACAGGCGGCGGCCGCGGCGCTGGCGGGGGAAGGTGAAGCGGGTCCGCTCGTTGCCGGCGTCGTCGAGGATGATCAGGTCTTCGCCCTTGGAGACGCAGGGGAAGTATCCGTAGACGACCGCGGCTTCGAGCAGGTTCTCGGTGTGCAGCTTGTCGAGCAGTCCGCGCAGCCGCGGGCGGCCCTCGCTCTCGACGAGCTCCTCGTAGGTGGCTCCGCCGGCGCGGGCCTGCTTGAGGCCCCACTGGCCCTTGAAGAGGGCACCTTCGTCGAGCCAGGAGGCGTAGTCCTTGAGCGGGATGCCCTTGACGACGCGGGTGCCCCAGAACGGCGGGGTGGGGACGGGGTTGTCCGTGGAGGTGTCGGAGCGGCCGCCCGGCTCCTCCGCTTCCTCCGCCTGCAGGACGGGGGTGTCACGCTTGGCGACGCGGCGTTGCTTGAGTTCGGGGAGGGTGGCTCCGGGGACTCCGCGCTTGACGGCGATGAGGGCGTCCATGAGCCGCAGGCCTTCGAAGGCGTCGCGGGCGTAGCGGACCTCGCCCTCGTAGATCTCGTGGAGGTCCTGCTCGACGTAGGCCCGGGTCAGGGCCGCGCCTCCGAGGATGACGGGGTAGTCGGCGGCGAGCTTGCGCTGGTTGAGCTCCTCCAGGTTCTCCTTCATGATCACCGTCGACTTGACCAGCAGACCCGACATGCCGATCACATCGGCCTTGTGCTCCTGCGCGGCCTCCAGGATCGCCGAGACCGGCTGCTTGATGCCGATGTTCACGACGTTGTAGCCGTTGTTGGACAGGATGATGTCCACGAGGTTCTTCCCGATGTCATGGACATCGCCGCGGACCGTGGCCAGGACGATGGTGCCCTTGCCCTCGTCGTCGCTCTTCTCCATGTGGGGTTCCAGGTGGGCCACGGCCGTCTTCATGACTTCGGCGGACTGGAGCACGAAGGGCAGCTGCATCTGGCCGGACCCGAAGAGCTCACCGACGACCTTCATGCCCTCCAGCAGGGTGTCGTTGACGATGTCCAGGGCGGGCCTGGTCTGGAGGGCCTCGTCCAGGTCGGCTTCCAGGCCGTTCTTCTCGCCGTCGATGATGCGGCGCTGCAGGCGCTCGTCCAGTGGCAGGGCCAGGAGCTCTTCGGCGCGGCCGGCCTTCAGGGACTTGGTGTTGACGCCCTCGAAGAGGGCCATCAGCTTCTGCAGCGGGTCGTAACCCTCGGCGCGCCGGTCGTAGATCAGGTCGAGGGCGGTGCCGACCTGCTCGTCGTCGAAGCGGGCGATCGGCAGGATCTTGCTCGCGTGGACGATCGCCGAATCCAGACCCGCCTTGACGCACTCGTCGAGGAACACGGAGTTCAGCAGGACGCGGGCGGCCGGGTTGAGGCCGAAGGAGATGTTCGACAGGCCCAGCGTGGTCTGCACGTCCGGGTGACGGCGCTTGAGCTCACGGATCGACTCGATCGTGGCGATGCCGTCCTTACGGGACTCCTCCTGGCCGGTGCAGATCGTGAAGGTCAGGGTGTCGATGAGGATGTCCGACTCGTGGATCCCCCAGTTCCCGGTCAGGTCATCGATCAGACGCTCCGCGATGGCGACCTTGTGCTCCACCGTGCGGGCCTGACCCTGTTCGTCGATGGTCAGCGCGATCAGCGCGGCACCGTGCTCCCGCGCCAGCGCGGTGACCTTCGCGAACCGCGACTCCGGACCGTCACCGTCCTCGTAGTTCACCGAGTTGATGACCGCACGGCCACCGATCTTCTCCAGACCCGCCTGCAGGACGGGAACCTCAGTGGAGTCCAGAACGATCGGCAGCGTCGAAGCCGTGGCGAAGCGGCCGGCCAGCTCGCGCATGTCGGCGACACCATCGCGCCCGACGTAGTCCACGCACAGGTCGAGCATGTGCGCGCCCTCGCGGATCTGGTCACGGACCATCTCCACGCAGTCGTCCCAGCGCGCCTCGAGCATGGCGTCGCGGAACTTCTTGGACCCGTTGGCGTTCGTCCGCTCGCCGATCGCCATGTACGAGACGTCCTGGCGGAAGGGGACCGTCTGGTAGAGCGAGGACGCACCCGGCTCGGGGCGGGGGTCTCGGGTGGCGGGGCTCAGGTCGCGGACCCGCTCCACGACCTGCCGCAGGTGCTCCGGAGTCGTACCGCAGCAGCCGCCGACCAGGGAGAGGCCGTACTCGCGCACGAAGGTCTCCTGCGCGTCGGCCAGCTCGGCCGCGGAGAGGGGGTAGTGCGCGCCGTTCTTCCCCAGGACCGGCAGGCCTGCGTTCGGCATGCAGGAGAGCGGGATCCGGGAGTTCCGCGCGAGGTAGCGCAGGTGCTCGCTCATCTCGGCGGGGCCGGTGGCGCAGTTCAGGCCGATCATGTCGATACCCAGGGGCTCCAGCGCCGTCAGCGCGGCGCCGATCTCCGAGCCCAGCAGCATCGTGCCGGTGGTCTCCACCGTCACCGAGCAGATCAGCGGCACGGAGACACCCAGGGCCTCCATCGCGCGGCGGGCACCCACGATGGAGGACTTCGTCTGCAGCAGGTCCTGCGTCGTCTCCACGAGCAGGGCGTCGGCGCCGCCGGTGAGCAGGCCTTCGGCGTTGATCTGGTAGGCGTCGCGGATGGTGCCGTAGTCGATGTGGCCCAGCGTGGGCAGCTTGGTGCCGGGGCCCATGGAACCCAGGACCCAGCGCTGCTGCCCGGTGGCGGCGGTGAACTCGTCGGCGATCTCGCGGGCGATGCGGGCGCCGGCCACGGACAGCTCGTGGTTGCGGTCGGCGATGTCGTATTCGGCGAGGGCGGCGTAGTTGGTGCCGAAGGTGTTGGTCTCGACGCAGTCGACGCCGGCCTCGAAGTACTCGCGGTGCACGTTGGCCACGATGTCGGGGCGGGTGACGTTGAGGACCTCGTTGCAGCCTTCGAGCTGTTCGAAGTCGTCCAGGGAGGGGTCCTGCGCCTGGAGCATCGTTCCCATCGCTCCGTCGGCGACGACCACGCGGGTGGCCAGTGCCTGGCGCAGGGCGTCGGCCCGGGTCTGGGTGTCTGCGGGCGGGTTAGGCAACGAGGCCATGGGTGAGCTCCCTGGGATGCGACGGCTGTCGGCTTTGCACCCTCTCTGTGTCAAGGGTGCACGCGGCCAGGGTAACGGCGCGAACCGGCCCCGGTGGGGGCAGTCCACGTGGCGGACTGCATTCTGTGCGCGGGGGATGGCGTCTTTCGGCCGGGGGCGTTGCGGGCCGACTCGTTTCCGGGGATTCCGCCCACCATGCACGAAGTCGGCATCGACCGATAGTGTTCAGCATTGTCGAACTACGTCAGCAGGAGGCTGCGCGATGGCACGGAACATCCAGTCGCTCGAACGAGCCGCTGCGATGCTGCGGCTCCTGGCGGGCGGCGAGCGCCGGCTGGGACTCTCCGACGTGGCCTCCTCCCTGGGGCTGGCCAAGGGCACGGCACACGGGATCCTGCGCACCCTGCAGGCCGAGGGCTTCGTGGAGCAGGACCCGGCCTCGGGCCGGTACCAGCTGGGCGCGGAGCTGCTGCGCCTGGGCAACAGCTATCTGGACGTCCACGAGCTGCGGGCGCGCGCGCTGGTGTGGACGGACGACCTGGCCCGCGCGAGCGGGGAGAGCGTCTACGTGGGGGTGCTCCACAAGAGCGGGGTGCTGATCATGCACCACGTGTTCCGGCCCGACGACAGCCGTCAGGTCCTGGAGGTGGGCGCCATGCAGCCGCTGCACTCCACGGCCCTGGGCAAGGTCCTGTCGGCCTACGACCCGGTGGCGCACACGCAGGTCCTGGAGGTGGAGCGGGAGGCCTTCACCCCCCGCACGGTCACCGACGGCGCCGGCTTCGAGGAGGTCCTGGGCCTGATCCGGGCCCGCGGCTGGGCCAGCGACGTGGAGGAGACCTGGGAGGGGATCGCCTCGGTGGCGGCCCCCATCCACGACCGGCGCAGGATGCCGGTCGGCGCGGTGGCCGTCGCGGGGGCCGTGGAGCGGGTGTGCGGGGAGTCCGGGGAGCCCCGGGCGTCCCTGGTGGCGTCCGTACGGGACTGCGCGCGGGCGGTTTCGCGCGATCTCGGGGCGGGCCGGTTCTGACCTTGGCGTGACCGCATCGCTACGCCCTGACCACCCAACGGCCATTCCAAGTGGCATTTGGGTGGTTTTTGGCGTTTGATGATCACCCAATGGCCTAATTTGGGCGATCGTACCGTCTGGTAACGATCCGGCGCATTGGCCAGGTCAACTCTTGACGCCCGCTTCACCTGGGCGGAAAACTGCCGTTCATCGGTCGGCATTGCCGAACACCTACCGGCAATACGCGTTAGGGTGTGGCAAGGCCAAGGACCGGTGCAGCACTCACCGAGTGCGTGGGCCACCGGAGGGACCCGGTGGCCGACCACCCCTGAACGACAAAGGAGTCGCGGGTGTCCAGCTCCGACATCTTCATCGGCGAGACCATCGGTACCGCCCTGCTCACCCTGCTCGGCGGTGGCGTGTGCGCCGCCCTGACGCTCAAGAGCTCCAAGGCCCGCGGTGCCGGCTGGCTCGCGATCACCTTCGGCTGGGGTTTCGCCGTCCTGATCGCCGCCTACGTCTCCGCACCGCTCTCCGGCGCGCACCTCAACCCGGCGGTCACCGTCGGCATCGCCATCAAGGACGGCGCCTGGGGCGACGTACCGGTCTACCTCGCCGGCCAGCTGCTCGGCGCGATGATCGGCTCGGTCCTGATGTGGCTGGCCTACTACGGCCAGTTCCGGGCGCACCTGGCCGACCCGGAGCACATCCGCGACGCCAAGCTCGGCCCCGAGGACCCGCACCCGCACGACGTGGCCGGCCCGGTGCTCGGCATCTTCTCCACGGGCCCGGAGATCCGCAACGTCGTCCAGAACCTCACCACCGAGATCATCGGCACCGCCGTCCTGGTCCTGGCCATCCTGACCCAGGGCCTGCAGGACGACGGCAAGGGCCTCGGCGTCATCGGCGTCCTGATCACCTCGTTCGTCGTCGTCGGCATCGGCCTCTCGCTGGGCGGCCCGACCGGCTACGCGATCAACCCGGTCCGCGACCTCGGCCCGCGCATCGTCCACTCCCTGCTGCCGCTGCCCAACAAGGGCGGCTCGGACTGGAGCTACTCCTGGATCCCGGTCCTCGGCCCCCTCGCGGGTGCCGCGCTCGCCGGCGGTCTGTACAACATCGCGTTCGCCTGATCAGCATCGGCACCACGGCACCACCCGAACCGCCATCCTGATTCCGCCTACCCCGACACCTGCCAGGAGCAGCCACCATGACCAGCAGCACCGGCCCCTTCATCGCCGCCATCGACCAGGGCACCACCTCCTCCCGCTGCATCGTCTTCGACCGTGACGGCCGCATCGTCGCCGTCGACCAGAAGGAGCACGAGCAGATCTTCCCGAAGCCGGGCTGGGTGGAGCACGACGCCGCCGAGATCTGGACCAACGTCCAGGAGGTCGTGGCCGGGGCCATCACCAAGGCCGCCCAGGACATTCCGGGCTTCACCGCGGCGGACGTCAAGGCCGTCGGCATCACCAACCAGCGCGAGACCACCCTGCTGTGGGACAAGAACACCGGCGAGCCGGTCCACAACGCGCTGGTCTGGCAGGACACCCGTACCGACGCCCTGTGCAAGGAGCTCGGCCGCAACGTCGGCCAGGACCGCTTCCGCCGCGAGACCGGCCTGCCGCTGGCGAGCTACTTCGCCGGCCCCAAGGTCCGCTGGCTGCTCGACAACGTCGAGGGGCTGCGCGAGCGCGCCGAGGCCGGGGACATCCTCTTCGGCACCATGGACTCCTGGGTCATCTGGAACCTCACCGGCGGCGCCCAGGGCGGTGTGCACGTCACCGACGTCACCAACGCCTCGCGCACCATGCTGATGAACCTGCACACCCTGGCCTGGGACGAGAAGATCGCCGAGTCCATGGACGTGCCGCTCAACGTCCTCCCGGAGATCAAGTCCTCCGCCGAGGTCTACGGCCACGTCAAGGAGGGCGTCCTCGCGGGCGTCCCGGTCGCCTCGGCGCTCGGTGACCAGCAGGCCGCGCTGTTCGGCCAGACCTGTTTCGCCGAGGGCGAGGCGAAGTCCACGTACGGCACCGGAACGTTCATGCTGATGAACACCGGCGACAAGATCATCAACTCCTACAGCGGCCTGCTGACCACGGTCGGCTACCAGATCGGCGACCAGCAGCCGGTCTACGCGCTGGAGGGCTCGATCGCCGTCACCGGCTCGCTCGTCCAGTGGATGCGCGACCAGATGGGCCTGATCAAGTCCGCGGCCGAGATCGAGACGCTGGCCTCCTCCGTCGAGGACAACGGCGGCGCCTACTTCGTGCCGGCCTTCTCGGGCCTGTTCGCCCCGTACTGGCGCTCCGACGCCCGCGGTGTGATCACCGGCCTCACCCGGTACGTCACCAAGGCGCACATCGCCCGTGCCGTCCTGGAGGCCACCGCCTGGCAGACCCGCGAGATCACCGACGCCATGACCAAGGACTCGGGCGTCGAGCTCGCGGCCCTGAAGGTCGACGGCGGCATGACCTCCAACAACCTGCTGATGCAGACGCTCTCCGACTTCGTGGACGCCCCCGTGGTGCGCCCGATGGTCGCCGAGACCACCTGCCTCGGCGCCGCCTACGCCGCCGGCCTGGCCGTCGGCTTCTGGCCCGACACCGACGCCCTGCGCGCCAACTGGCGCCGCGCGGCGGAGTGGACCCCGCGGATGCCCGCCGAGCAGCGGGAGCGCGAGTACAAGAGCTGGCTCAAGGCCGTGCAGCGTTCCATGGCCTGGGTCGACGACGAAGACGCCAGCTGACCGCACCAGCTGAGTCAATCGACGAGGAGCTAAGAGAGATATGAGCAGCCTGCAGAGCGTGACCGCACTGGGCACGCACCCGACCGCCGGTTCGAACGCGAGCCGAGCCGAGACCCGTGAGCAGCTGGCGAAGGCCACGTACGACCTGCTGGTCATCGGCGGTGGAATCCTGGGCACCTCGGTGGCCTGGCACGCCGCGCAGTCGGGTCTGCGGGTCGCCATGGTGGACGCCGGCGACTTCGCCGGCGCCACCTCCTCGGCCTCGTCCAAGCTCGTCCACGGCGGCCTGCGCTACCTGCAGACCGGTTCGGTCAAGCTGGTCGCCGAGAACCACCACGAGCGCCGTGTGCTGGCCAAGGACGTGGCCCCGCACCTGGTCAACCCGCTCACCTTCTACCTCCCGGTGTACAAGGGCGGTCCGGTGGGCGCCGCGAAGCTGGGTGCGGGCGTGTTCGCGTACTCGGCGCTGTCCGCCTTCGGCGACGGCATGGGCAAGATCATCTCGCCGGCCCGTGCCGCCGCGGACAACCCGGGTCTGAAGACGGATGACCTCAAGGCCGTGGCCGTCTACTACGACCACCAGATGAACGACTCGCGCGTCGCCGTCATGACGGTCCGCGCGGCCGTGGAGTCGGGCGCCGTGGTCCTGAACCACGCCGAGGTCACCGGCCTGCGCATGACGCGCGGGCGGGTCTCCGGCGCGGAGCTCAAGGACCGTCTGGACGGCACCGAGTTCGGTGTGGACGCGCGCGTCGTGCTCAACGCGACGGGCCCGTGGGTGGACCACCTGCGGCGCATGGAGGACAAGCACTCGATGCCGTCCATCCGCCTGTCCAAGGGCGCGCACATCGTGATGAAGCGCAAGTCACCGTGGAAGGCCGCCATGGCCACCCCGATCGACAAGTACCGCATCACGTTCGCCCTTCCGTGGGAGGACCAGCTGCTGCTGGGCACCACGGACGAGGTGTACGAGGGCGACCCGGCGGACGTGCGTGCCACCGAGGCCGACATCCAGCAGATCCTGGACGAGGCGGCCTTCTCGGTGAAGGACGCCGATCTGGACCGTTCGCTGATGACGTACGCCTTCGCGGGGCTGCGGGTGCTGCCGGGCGGCCCCGGCGGCGTGGAGAAGGCCAAGCGCGAGACGGTGGTGTCCGAGGGTGCGGGCGGCATGCTGTCGGTGGCCGGCGGCAAGTGGACCACGTACCGGCACATCGGGCGCGTGGTCATGGACAAGCTGGCCAAGCTGCCGGGCAGCCCGCTGAGCGAGGACATGGAGCCGGTGAAGTCCCTCGTGCGCCGGATCGCGCTGCCCGGTGTCGCCAACCCGAACGCGGTGGCGCACCGGCTGCTCGTGGACCGCGATCCGGGCTCGCGGATGGACCCGCTGACCGCGCGTCACCTGGCCTCGCACTACGGTTCGCTGGCCTTCGACATCGCGCGGCTCGCGAACGAGGACCCGGCGCTGGCCGAGCGGATCCACCCGGACGGTCCGGAGATCTGGGCGCAGGTCGCCTACGCCCGGGACAACGAGTGGGCCGAGACCGCCGACGACGTGCTGCGCCGCCGTACGACGGTGACGGTCCGCGGTCTGGACAGCGCCGAAGTGCGCGGCCGGGTCGAGGAGATGCTGGCCGATAAGGCATAACCGCGTCCGCGGACGGGCAGAGGGGCGGTTCCGAGGGGAACCGCCCCTCTGTCGTGGGCTGTGGCTGGCGTCGCATCAAGGCTTAGGCTGACCCCCGTACGCAAGGGAACTTCGGAAGGAGACCTGGGTGATCGAGCTTGAGGGCGTGCCCGAGCTGATCGACCCGGTCATGGTGGCCGCGTTCGAGGGCTGGAACGACGCGGGTGACGCGGCCTCCGGTGCGGTCGCACACCTGGACCGGGAGTGGAAGGGCGAAGTCTTCGCGGCTCTGGACGCCGAGGACTACTACGATTTCCAGGTCAACCGGCCGACGGTGTGGCTGGACAACGGGGTACGGAAGATCACGTGGCCGACGACCCGGCTGTCGGTGGTCCGCATCGGCGGTACCAAACCGCGCGACCTGGTGCTGGTGCGGGGCATCGAACCGTCCATGCGGTGGCGGTCGTTCTGCAACGAGATCCTCGGCTTCGCCCATGAACTGGGCGTGGAGATGGTCGTCATCCTGGGTGCGCTGCTGGGTGACACCCCGCACACCCGGCCGGTGCCGGTCAGCGGGGTGACCTCGGACGCGGATCTGGCGCGGACGATGGACCTGGAGGAGACGAAGTACGAGGGTCCGACGGGGATCGTGGGCATCCTGCAGGAGGCCTGCACCCATGCCGGGGTGCCGGCGGTGTCCCTGTGGGCGGCGGTGCCGCACTACGTGTCCCAGCCGCCGAACCCGAAGGCGACGCTGGCGCTGCTCAACCGTCTGGAGGATCTGATCGACATCCGGATCCCGCTGGGCGAACTGCCCGAGGACGCGCGGGCGTGGCAGCTGGGCGTGGACCAACTGGCGGCCGAGGACAGCGAGGTGGCGGAGTACGTCCAGACGCTGGAGGAAGCCCGCGACACCGCCGACCTGCCGGAGGCCTCGGGCGACGCGATCGCCCGTGAGTTCGAGCGCTACCTGCGCCGGCGGGACCCCGCGGCGGGCCCGGAGACGGCCACGGACACGGGCTCGTACTTCCGTGACCTGTCCGGCGGCCGCCCCCAGCCGAAGCCGAAACCGGACGGCACCGCGGATCCGGACGGCACCGCCGATCCGGATGCCGCGGCGGACCCGGATGCCGCGCCCGGGACCGACCGTCCCGCGGAGGGCACCGGGGAGGGCGACGCGGACACGCCCTAGGGCGCGGTGAAGCGGTGAAACGGCGAAGCGCGCCTCCGGCACCGGGCCGGGGCGCGCTTCGCCGCTTCGTGCGGGGTGGTGCTAGAGGGCCACGCCCAGGAGGGCGTCGACCGTGCGGGACACCAGGCCCGGGGCCGACTCGTCGTCGCCGTCCGTGGCGATCTGCAGCTCGGCCCAGCGGTCCACGGCCGCGAGGGCCGCGGGGGCGTCCAGGTCGTTGGCGAGGGCTTCGCGGACCTCCTCGACCAGGGCGTCGGCCGTAATGCCGTCCGGGCGGGAGACGGCCGCGCGCCAGCGCTCCAGGCGGGCCACCGCCTGCGCGAGGACCTCGTCGGTCCACTCCCAGTCCGCGCGGTAGTGGTGCGAGAGCAGGGCCAGGCGGATCGCCGCCGGGTCCACTCCGGCCCGCCGCAGGGCGGACACGAAGACCAGGTTGCCCTTGGACTTCGACATCTTCTCGCCGTGCAGGGCGACCATGCCCGCGTGTACGTACGCCTTGGCCATGGGGAACTCGCCCGTCAGCACCTGGGCGTGCGAGGCGCCCATCTCGTGGTGCGGGAAGGCGAGGTCGGAGCCGCCGCCCTGGATGTCGAAGGTCATCCCCAGGTGGTCCAGGGCGATGGCCACGCACTCGATGTGCCAGCCGGGCCGGCCGCGGCCCAGGGAGCCGCCGTCCCAGCTGGGCTCGCCCGGACGGGCGGCCATCCACAGCATCGGGTCGAGCGGGTTCTTCTTCCCCGCCCGGTCGGGGTCGCCGCCGCGCTCGGCCGACAGCAGCCGCATCGCCTCGGCGTCCAGGTTGGACACCTTGCCGAAGTTCGGGTCGGACTCCACCGAGAAGTAGACGTCGCCGTCCAGCTCGTAGGCGGCGCCCGCGTCCCGCAGTCGCTCGACCAGCGGCACGATGCCGGGTATGGCCTCGACTGCTCCGATGTAGTGCTGCGGCGGCAGCATCCGCAGGGCGGTCATGTCCTCGCGGAAGAGCGCGGTCTCGCGCTCGGCGAGCTCGGTCCAGTCCTGGTTGTCGCGCAGCGCCCGCTCCAGCAGGGGGTCGTCCACGTCCGTGACGTTCTGGACGTAGTGGACCTGCCTCTTGGTGTCGAGCCACACGCGTTGCACGAGGTCGAACGCGTTGTAGGTCGCCGCGTGACCGATGTGGGTCGCGTCGTACGGGGTGATTCCGCAGACGTAGATACGGGCGACGGGACCGGGGGCGAGGGTGATCGTCCCCTGGGTCGCGGTGTCGTGGATCTGGAGGTCGCGGCCCTTGCCAGGCAGGGCGGGGACCTCAGAAGCGGGCCAGGCATGCATGTCTCGAGCCTAACCGGACGGGTGTTCCGAAAACGAACCGGACCTGCACTGTTGTCTTGATCGGCACTCTTGCGCCATGGCCGGTTCTGTGCGTGTCGACCCCGGTCGGCTGCGCTGCGCTCGGCTGGGCTCCGGCCGTCTCAGACGGGCGGCCACGGGATCGAGGGCCACTGCCCGGAGGGCTGCGGATGCGTCCCCGTGCGCAGCAGGAGGGCCACGCGGGCCCGTACGGCGGCCAGCTCGGCGGCGGTGACCAGTTCGGCCAGCCGGGTGGCGAGGGGCTCCCCGGGGGCCAGTGCGGCCTCCAGGCCGGTCAGCACGGAGCGCGCCTCCCCGGTCAGCGGCTCCCCCGCCCACCCCCACAGCAGGGTGCGCAGCTTGTCCTCGGTGTGGAAGGTCACTCCGTGGTCGATGCCGTAGAGCCGGCCGTCGGGCGCGGGCAGCAGGTGGCCGCCCTTGCGGTCGCCGTTGTTGATCACGGCGTCGAGGACGGACATCCGGCGCAGCCGTTCGTCGTCGGCGTGCACGAGCAGGGCGGTGCGGCCCTCCCCGACCTCGGCGAAGGCGACGGGCTTCCAGCCCTCCCCCGCCTCCTCGCCGTCCACCAGCGCGAGCAGTCCGGCCTCGGGGGACTCCCCCGTCTCGATCCACTGCTGGACCATGCCCTCGCCGTACGGTCCGTCGCGCAGCACGGTCGGGGGCACCAGCCCCCAGCCGGTGGCCTCGGAGACCAGGTAGGCGGCGACCTCGCGCTGGGCGAGGTTCCCGTCGGGGAAGTCCCACAGCGGGCGCTCGCCCTTGACCGGCTTGTACACGCAGTCGGCGCTCGCGCCCTCGTGCGTGACGCTGCACAGCAGGACGGCGTTGGACGCCTCGCGGATCCGGCCGACGACCGTGAGCTCCCCGTGGGCGAGCAGTGCTTCCAGTTCCCCCGTGGAGTTCACGCCTGGCGCCGGTAGCCGTTCTGGCGCGGGCAGACGTGCCCCTCGGGGTCCAGCGGCAGGCTGCACAGCGGGCAGGGCGGCCGGCCCGCGTTGACCACGTCCAGGGCCCGCTTGGCGAAGGCCCGGGCCTGGGCGCCGGAGAGGCGAACCCGCAGCATCGGCGGCCCGTTCTCCTCGTCCTGGAGGAGCCGTTCCTCCGCCTCGGCGAGGTCCTCGTCCGAGTCGGCGTCGAGCTCCACCAGCGCCTGCGCCTCGACGATCATGCGCTGGTCCTCGCCGTCCCAGGCCAGGGCCATGGTGCCGACGCGGAACTCCTCCTCGACGGGAACGTCCAGGGGTGCGGTGTCGGTGGCCTCGGCGGGGGCGACGGCCGGGACGGGGGCGTTGCCCCCGGTGCGCCGTACGACCTCGTCCAGCAGTTCTTCCATCCGCTCCGCGAGCGCCGCGACCTGGGTCTTCTCCAGGGAGACGCTGGTGACGCGGGGGCCGGTGGAGGCCTGCAGGAAGAACGTACGGCGTCCAGGCAGGCCGACCGTGCCGGCCACGAAACGGTCCGGGGGGTCGTAGAGGAACACCTGACGGGGCACGTCCAGTCTCCAAGTGTCCGGGGGTCCCCCGACGGAGTCAGGGGAGGCAGGGGCAGGGCTGCGCCCATGTGTTGGCCCGTCCACCCTACTGCGCCGTTCGATCACACCGCGCCCGCACCGCCCCCCACGACCGCCTCGCCTGCGTCCGCGGCCGCGTCCGGGGGCGCCGCGGCCTCGTCCGCGGGGGTTTCGCGCGGTACGAACGAGGCGAAGTCCCCGGTGTCACCGAGCCGGAGCAGGAACGGCCGGGTCGGCGTGTAGCGGATCGCGGTGACCGAGCAGGGGTCGACGTGGATCCGCTGGAAGAGGTCCAGGTGCATGCCGAGGGCGTCCGCGACAAGGGACTTGATGATGTCCCCGTGGGAGCACATCAGGAACACGGCGTCGCTGCCGTGCTCCTCCTCGATCCGGGCGTTCCAGTCGCGTACGGCGTCCACGGCGCGGGCCTGCATGGCCCGCATGGACTCGCCGCCGGGGAAGGCGGCGGCCGACGGGTGCTGCTGGACGATGCGCATCAGCGGTTCTTCGGACAGTTCGGAGAGTTTGCGGCCCGACCAGTCGCCGTAGTGGCACTCGCCGATCCGCTCGTCGGTGTGCAGGACCAGCCCGGGCCTGGCGGCCAGCAGGGGGGCGAGGGTCTCGGCGCACCGCTCGAGCGGGCTGGAGACGGCGGCGGCGAGCGGTACCCCGGCGAGCCGCCCGGGCAGGGCGGCGGCCTGTCCGGCACCGTGCTCGTCCAGGCTCACTCCCGGGGTCCATCCGGCGAGCAGCCCTGCGGTGTTGGCGGTGGACCGCCCGTGTCGTACGAGGATCAGCGTGGCCATGCCACCACCCTATGCGGACCGGCCGGTGTGCGGGCGGGCGCTGGGCAGGGAACAATGCGCGGGTGATTGTCGACTGCGCCATGTACCGAGGCGGCCGCCGTTCCGAGGCGCCCGAGGACTTCTCCGATGCCCTGGACGAGGCGCGGGCCTCCGGCGACGCCTTCCTCTGGGTGGGCATGCACGAGCCGACGGCGAAGGAATTCGAGCACGTCAGCCAGGAGTTCGGGCTGCACCCGCTGGCGGTGGAGGACGCGCTGACCGCCCACCAGCGGCCGAAGCTGGAGGTGTACGACGATTCGCTCTTCGTGGTCCTCAAGCCGGTGATGTACGACGACTCCTCCGACACGGTGACCGCGGGCGAGCTGATGGTGTTCATCGGCGACTCCTTCGTCGTCACGGTCCGGCACGGCGAGGGGGCCGCGCTGGCCGCCGTGCGCCACCGGCTGGAGCAGGAGCCCGACGTCCTCAAGCACGGCCCGACGGCGGTGCTGTACGCGGTCTCGGACGCGGTGGTGGACCACTACATCGAGGTGGCGGCCGAGCTCCAGGCCGACCTGGAGGAGCTGGAGGCGGAGGTCTTCGCGCCGAATTCCGCGGACACCAAGAACACCGCGGCCCGGATCTACGGCTTCAAGCGGCAGGTCCTGGAGTTCCGCCGGGCCACGAGTCCGCTGCTGCAGCCGATGGACCGGCTCGCCTTCGGGGACGTGCCCTTCGTGCACGAGCACGCCCAGCCGTTCTTCCGCGACGTCGCCGACCACCTGACGAAGGCGAACGAGTACATCGAGGGCCTGGACCGGCTGCTCTCGGACGCGCTGGCCGCGCACCTGGCGCAGATGGGGGTCCGGCAGAACGACGACATGCGCAAGATCTCGGCCTGGGCGGCGATGGCGGCGGTCCCGACGATGGTGGCGGGGATCTACGGCATGAACTTCGATCACATGCCGGAGCTCAGGCACCGGTGGGGCTATCCGCTGGTGGTCGCGGTGATGCTGGGCCTGTGCCTGGGCCTGCACCGGATGTTCAAACGCCGCGGCTGGCTGTAGGCGGTCCGGGGCGCCGGGCGGCCCTGAGCGGCGGGCGGTCCTGAGCACCGGGCGGTCCTGAGCGGCCGGCTGCCCTGAGCGGCCCGGCCTAGGCGAACTCGGGCGCCGAGGTCGGCGCGCCGCCCAGCGCGTCGCGGCGCTCCGGCGGGCGCAGGGCGACCATCCGGTGCCAGCCGCCGAAGCGCTCGTACGCGTACACGCCCCGGATCCCGGCGGCCAGCGCGGCCGCCTTCGGCGCGGGCCAGCCCAGCAGCCGGCCCATGCGCGCCATGACGGCGAGGCTCACGTCGCGGTAGACGGCGATCTCGGCGAGCGCGCTCTCGCGCAGTACCCGGTGGATGGTCCGGGCGTGGCCGGCGCGGGCCAGGCGCAGCAGTTCCTCGTGGCAGTAGGCGAGGTGGTTGTCCTCGTCGGCACTGATCATGCGGACGGCCCGGCCGAGGTCGGGGTGGTCCCCGAACTGCCGCAGCAGCATCACCATCTGCTCGGAGGCGCGCTGTTCGGTGACCCGGCTGTGGGCGAGGTAGACGACGACGTCCTCCTCGCTCAGGGCCCGTTCGCCGCGCAGCTTCTCGTGGCTCAGGCCGATGCCGCGCCGCTCCAGCAGCATCGTGTAGTCGGTCTCCGGGGGAACGGGGACCGGGGCGAGACCGCGCTTGCGCAGCAGCGCGTTGAAGATCCGGCCGTGCTTGTCCTCGTCGGCGCCGTGCCGGGTGATCTTGGGCGCGAGGTCGCGCATGGAATCGGGGACCAGGGCCGCGATCCGGGCGTTCTCCCAGCCACCCTGGGACTCGCCGCCGGCGGCGATGGAGCAGAACAGCTGGAAGGAGCCGTCGTGGTCGACGATCTCCCGGAACAGGCCGCGCGCAGAGAGCATGCGTCGAGTCAAAAGCCGATTCCGCGACCGGGCAACCGGATGCGGCCCACGGCTCCGCCGAATGGATCGGACACGACCGGTGGGCCCGGGGGCGTAACCCCGCGGGCCCCCCGCGCGTTGTTGGCTGTGTCGGCCGTGGCGGGGAAGACCCCCCGAGCCCCCACCACGGCCGCAGAGCCCGCACGCCTGACCGGTCGGCCCTCAGACGGACCCGTCCGTCGCTCCGCCGAACCGGTCAGGCGAGGCCGGCCCGTTCCATCGCCTCGACACCCGTCCGCAGGGCGGTGATCCGCTCCTCCAGGGTGAAGCCGGCCGGGGCGAGCGTCAGGGTGGTGACCCCGGCCTCGGCGTAGGCCCGCATCCCGTCGGCGATGCGCTCCACCGGACCGAGCAGGGTGGTGGAGTCGATCAGCGAGTGCGGGACCGCGGCGGCCGCGCCCTGCTTGTCGCCCGCCAGGTACTTGTCCTGGACCTCCACGGCTTCCTTCTCGTAGCCCATGCGCTGGGCCAGCTGGTTGTAGAAGTTCTGCTTGCGGCTGCCCATGCCGCCCACGTACAGGGCGGTGTACGGGCGGAACATGTCCGCGAGCCCGGCGACGTCGTCGCCGACGGCCAGCGGCACGGTCGGGCAGACGTCGAAGCCGTCCATCGTCAGCCCGGCCTTCTCGCGGCCCGCCCGGATGTGGGTCAGGGCGGTGGCCTCCAGGTGCTCGGCGGCCGGGAAGATCAGCAGGGCGCCGTCGGCGATCTCGCCGGTCTGCTCCAGGTTCTTCGGCCCGATCGCCGCGATGTACAGCGGGATGTGCTCGCGCTCGGGGTGCACGGTCAGCTTGAGCGGCTTGCCCGGTCCGCCGGGCAGCGGCAGGGTCCAGTGCTCGCCCTCGTAGCTGAGGCGCTCGCGGGTCATCGCCTTGCGGACGATCTCCACGTACTCGCGGGTCCGCGCGAGCGGCTTGTCGAACTTCACGCCGTACCAGCCCTCGGAGACCTGCGGTCCCGAGACGCCGAGGCCGAGCCGGAAACGGCCCTTGGTGAGCGAGTCGAGGGTGGCGGCCGTCATGGCCGTCATGGCGGGCTGGCGGGCCGGGATCTGGAGGATCGCCGAGCCGACGTCGATCTGCTCGGTCTGGGCGGCGACCCAGGCCAGGACGGTCGGCGCGTCGGAGCCGTAGGCCTCCGCAGCCCAGCAGACGTCGTAGCCGAGGCGGTCGGCCTCCTGCGCGACGGCCAGGTTGTCGGCGTCCATGCCAGCGCCCCAGTAGCCGAGATTGATGCCGAGCCGCATATGTCGTCCCCTTACCGGTTTACCCATCAGTAACGTAGGTCTGCGGGGACTGTAGCGCGCCCGGGTGTCCCACGTCAGTGCCGCAGTAGTCTCAGCCCTCATGGAGCAGAGGCATCTCGGCCGCACCGGACTGCGCGTCTCCCGGATCGGTCTCGGCACACTGACCTGGGGCCGGTCGGCGGACGGACCGGACGAGGCGGAAGCGGCCGCGCAGTTGAAGACGTTCTGGAACGCGGGCGGCACGCTCGTCGACACGGCCGACGTGTACGGGGGCGGGGAGGCCGAGTACCTCCTCGGGCAGTTGATCGGTTCCGTCGTCCCGCGGCGGGATCTGGTGATCGCGACGAAGGCGGGCGGGGTCGCGGACCCGGACCGCCGCTTCGACGGCTCGCGCGGGCACCTGCTGTCCGCCCTGGACGACTCGCTGGCCCGGTTGGACACCGACTACGTCGACCTCTGGCAGGTCCACGCCTTCGACCCGTGGACCCCGCTGGAGGAGACCCTCCAGGCGCTGGACATCGCGGTGAGCAGCGGGCGGGCGCGGTACGCGGGGGTGTCGAACTTCAGCGGCTGGCAGCTGGCGAAGGCGGCGACCTGGCAGCTCGCGGCGCAGGGGGTACGGAGCCGGCTGGCCTCGACGCAGATGGAGTACTCCCTGCTCCAGCGGGGCGTGGAACGCGAGGTGGTGCCGGCCGCGCTGGACCTGGGCGTGTCCCTGCTGCCGTCCTCCCCGCTGGGCCGGGGCGTCCTGACGGGCAAGTACCGGTCCGGGACCCCGGCGGACTCCCGGGGTGCCTCGGAGACGATGGCGGCGTTCGTGGACCCGTACCTGGACGAGGCGGCGAGCCGGATCGTGGACGCGGTGGCGACGGCCGCCCACGGCCTGGCGGTGACCCCGCTCCAGGTGGCCCTGGCCTGGGTCCGCGACCGCCCGGGAGTGGCCGCGCCGATCGTCGGCGCGCGGACGTCGGCGCAGCTCGGGGCGGCCCTGTCGGTGGAGACGCTTAGTCTTCCGGTGGAGATCCGCCAAGCGCTGGACGACGTCTCGGCGCCCGTCCACCGCTACCCCGATCAGGACTGGAGCACCCTGTGAGCGAGACCGCTGCCGCGGCAGACCCGGCCGACCCGGCCACTGCCGGGACGCCCCCGGAACCGGCCGCTCCCGAGGTGGAAGCGGCCCCGGCCGACGGGAAGGACACGCCCCCCTCCACTGCCGACCGGGAGGCCGACCCGACCACCCCCGAGGCCGACGGCACGGGCACAGGCGCGGACCGGGACGGCGAAGCCGTGGCGGGCGACTCCGGGAGCGGGGACGGCGAGGCCGAGCCCCCGACCCCCGAGGCCGACGGCACCGGCGAAGCCGCGGCGGACGGCTCCGGCGAAGCCGGGAGCGGGGACGGGGGTCCAGGGGCGGAGCCCATGGTTTCGGGAAGGGGCGGGGTGGGGGAAAGCCCCGCGGGGCCCACCCCCGACGGCACGGACACGGAGACCGGGGACGCGCCGGCCGACGGCGAGAGCGGCGGTGCCGGTGCGGAAGCCGAACCGGCAGCGACCGACGTCGACCCGGGCGCGGGAGCGGAAGGGGTCGCCGAGACCGCCGAAGCCGCGCCGCAGCTCAGTGAGGCCGCCGCCGAGCTGGCCGCGCAGCGGATCGAGCGGGAGCGCATCGCCCGCCGCAAGGCCGAGCGCGAGGCTCCCGTGGAGGCCGGGGCCAAGCTCAGCGGCCGCGCCGCCGACCTGCTGGCCGCCGTACGGGCCGTGGAAGGCGGCGCCAAGCCCCCGGCCCGGTTCGACGCACCCCCGGAGCCCCGCCGGACGGTCCCGGCCCCCGCGCCCGCGCCGGAGCGCGCCCCCCTGGCCGCACCCGCGCCGACGGGCCCGCCCGCCCCCTCCCCCGACGCCGTCCAGGCGGTCCGTGCCGTACTCGCCCGTGGCGGCGCCCCCGAGACGCTCGCCCCGCAGGCCACCGCGGCCCTCGGCGACGACGCCGCCGCGCAGCTCGCGGAATCCCCCTGGCGGCTGCTGGCCGTCGCCGGGGTCCGCCCGACCCAGGCCGACGGGTTCGCCCGCGCCCTCCTCGGCGCCGGGGAGACCGGCCCCGGGGACGAGCGGCGGGCCGCCGCCCTGGTGGGCTGGCTGCTGGCCCAGGCCGCCGCCAAGGGGCACACCGTGCTCGACGCCCCCACCCTGGAATCGGCGCTGGCCCAGTACGGCGTGCCCGACCCCGCCGAGGCGCTGGAGGCGGCCGTCGGCGACGGAGCCGTGCTCGCCTTCGAGGAGCCGGTCGGACCGCCCGTCGGGGAGGACGAGGAGCAGCCGGTACGGATCCTGGTGGGCCTGGAGGGCTCCGCCATGGCCGAGGAGAGCCTCGCCGAGGGCCTGGCCCGGCTCGCCAACACCTTCACGGACCCCGCCGACTGGGAGAAGGCCGCCACCGGCCCCGGCGCCGAGCTGATCCGCGCCGCCGCCGGGCACGGCCTGGTCACCCACACCGGCGGCGAGGCCGCCCGCGCCGAACCCCGCGCGCTCCTGGCCGCGGCCCGGGAGTTCGGGCTCCGCGCCTGCCTGGCCGCGCACGCCCCGGCGGCGGACGCCGTCACCGTGGCCGGTCTGCTGGGCGGCGCCGAGGGCCCGGGCCGGAACGCGGACGGGCAGTTCGCGCTGGACCTGCTCATCGTCCTGGACGCTCCGCAGCTGGACGTGGAGACGGCCGCCGCGCTGGTGGAGTCCGTGCCCGACGGGGCCCGTCTGGTGCTGTCGGGCGACCCCGCGGTCCTCGGCTCCGCCGGTCCCGGCCGGGTCTTCGCCGATGTGCTCGCGGCCCGCGCCTGCCCCGGGCTCGTCTCCCGCGTCCCGGACCCCGGCCCGCTCGGCGAGCTGGTCTCCGGGGTCGGCGTCGGGGAGCTGAACCAGGTCGACGCCCCCGGCAAGGAGGTCGTCATCGTCCCGGTCCGCGACGCCGGGGAGGCGGTGCACCGCACCGTGCAGCTGGTGGCCGAGTCGGTGCCGCGCGCCTTCGGCGTCCCGGCGGACGCGGTCCAGGTGATCACCCCCGGCCACGGCGGCGCGGCGGGCACCCGTGCTCTCAACGCCGCCCTCAAGGAGCGGCTGAACCCGGGCCCCGGCCGCTTCGGCGGCTTCGACCCCGGGGACCGGGTGGTCCACGTACCGTCGGCCGGGCGGGCGCTGCCGGCCCGGGTGGTGTCGGCCGACGCGCAGGGGCTGCACCTGGACGCGGGGGCGGGCGCGCGGATCGTCGTACCGAAGGAGCGGGTGGAGTCGCGGGTGCGGCACGGCTGGGCCGTGACGGCGCACCAGGCCGTGGGGGCGCGCTGGCCCGCGGTGGTCGTCGTTCTGCCCGGTGACGCGGCGCAGGCCCTGTCCCGGGACTGGGTGTACACGGCGTTCGGCCGGGCCGAGCGGCACCTGTCGGTGGTGCACGGGGTGGACCAGGCCCTGGCCCGCGCGGTCGCGGAGGTGCCGGCGAAGCCCCGTACGACCCGGCTGACGGGTCTGCTGCGGGCGCTCGTGGCGTCGGCGCGGGCCCAGCCCGAGTAGCGGACGCGCCGCGGCCCCCGTCCCGGGCGGGACGGGGGCCGCGGCCTCCTGCGTACGGGTCAGCCGCCCGGCTAGGCCGGGGTCAGACCGGGCTCCGCCGGCTCTTCCTCGCCGTCCTCGACGTACTCCTCGTCCAGGTCCTCGTCGAACACCGAGCTCACGTCGAAGCGGTGCATCACGTCTTGCGGATCGATGTGCGTGAAGGGCGAGCCCAGCCAGTCCCCCGGTTCGGCCACCTCCTCCGAGGCGGCGATCCACAGCGTGGAATCGCCCTCCTCCAGTCCGAAGTCCTTCGCGCGCGAGGCGATCTCGTCCGGCTCGTACTCCCCGAAGAGCACGCCGAGGGCCTCGGCGGTGCCTCCGTCGTGGTCGAGCGCGGCCTCCCGGTCGTGCGCGACGACCCGTTCGGCCTGGGCGAGCAGGCGGGCCGGTTCGACGACGGCGTAGTCGCGGCGGATGAGCACGCTGAAGGCGGCGGGCTCGGCGGGGCCGGTGTACGGCAGCCCGTCCTCGGGAGTGGGGATCTCGAAGGGGGTGACCTCGTCGTGGCGGTCGTAGAGGAGCTCGTCGTACTCCTCGGCAGCGGCGGCGAGTTCGTTGAACGCGGCGTAGACGTCCGGATCATCGTCCCCGATCCTGCTCTCGACCGCGGCGAGGTGACGGTCGAGCGCGGCCTTGACCGCCTCGGCGGCGGCGCGTACCTCGGCAACAGTGGGCAGAGCGGCATCAGACATAGTGCAGACGCTATCCGTAGCGGGGCTCTCCCGGCACAATAGATGCGATGCCGGAATACGAATTTGTCGACTTGTACGTGCCCCGCGGGGTTCCTCGCCAGGAAACGACCCGCCTGTTGACCGATCATGCCGAGTACGGGCTCTGGGAGCTCGACCGGCTGACCCTGCTTCGGGACGGCAGTCGCCGCGTGCGACTGCGCCGCCGGATCATCCGCCAGGTCCGCGCGACCTGGTGATGCGGGTGACGTGGGCCCCGGGGGCCGGGACCCACGTCGTGAACGTCCGTCAGGCGGCGTTGCGCGCCCGGCGGTAGAGCACGGAGCCGGCCAGCAGCATGCCTGCGGCCAGGGGCACGCCCGCGGTGAGGACGTCACCGGATCCGGTGGCGGCCAGTCCCCCGGCCGGGGTCGAACCCGTACCGGTGGTGGTCCCCTGGGCGGGGAGCGTCACCGGGGTCACCGATCCGGTGCCGGGTCCCGCGCCGGGGCCGGCGGGCGTGCCGGGGCCGGCGGGCGTGCCAGGGCCGGTGGGCGTGCCGGGCTGTCCGGGGACGGGGGTGCCGGGGGTCCCCGGGTTCCCGTGATCGCCGGGGGTGCCGGGACCGCCCGGGTTTCCGTGGTCTCCGGGACCGCCGGGGTTCCCGTGATCGCCAGGACCACCGGGGTTGCCGTGGTCACCCGGCCAGCCAGGGGTGCCGTGATCCCCGGGACCGCCGGGGTTCCCGTGGTCACCCGGCCAGCCAGGGGTGCCGTGATCCCCCGGACCACCCGGATTGCCGTGGTCGCCCGGCCCGCCGGGGTTGCCGTGACCCCCCGGACCGCCAGGGGTGCCGTGATCGCCGGGACCACCCGGGTGCTCCGGATGCCCCGGGCCGTAGCCCCCGTCGTCCTCGTCGCACTGGTCGTGCGGTTGGTCCGGGTGCTGCGGGTACTCCGGGTGCTGCGCATGGCCCGGTCGCCCCGGGAGGTTCGCGCAGCGGTTGCCGAAGGCCGGATTCAGCGCCCCCACGACCGTCACCGTGTTCCCGCAGGCGTTCACCGGTGCGTCCACGGGTGCCTGGAGGGTGTTCCCGGACAGCAGGCCCGGAGAGTGCGCGGCGTGGCCGGAGGCCCCGGAGTCCGCGTGTGCGTACCCCCCTCCGAACGCGAGCAGACCCCCCGCGGCCGCCATGGTGATCAAGGTCTTCCTGCCGGTGACCTGTACCTGTCGTCGCATCTGTACTTCGTCCCCTGGTGTGTGCGTCGTGCGCGTGCACGACGTGGCCGGCGCACTGGCCGCACAGGCTCCCCCGCCTGGTGCACCGGAAGATCGTCATCGGGCCCGTAAAGCCCGGCGGCCCCGGAGCGCTGGAATGCGCTCCGGGGCCCAGAACTTCAGAAACGTCAGGCGTTGACGCAGGTGGTGCCGAAAGCCGGGTTCAGCAGACCGATCACGGAGACCGAGTTGCCACAGACGTTCACGGGGACGTGAATCGGAACCTGGATGACGTTGCCGGACGCGACACCGGGCGAACCGATGGCCGCACCCTGGGCACCAGCGTCGGCGACAGCCAGACCCGCACCCGCGAGAACCAGACCACCGGTGACAGCCGCAGCGGCGGCAACCTTCTTGAGCATTGTTCCTCCTAGTAGGCAAGCGCGGTCCCAGCCGCGGACCGCACCACCTGTAACGAGGAGGGATCACCGGGGCTACGAGCGTATGAGCGCATTCACTCTTCTCAGTGGAATCCGCACACCTTCCCGATTCCGCGGCGTTAGCTTCCGCCCGTTCCGGTCAGGACTCGTCGATGAACCGGTCGAGCACCCGCACGCCGAACTTCAGCCCCTCCACCGGCACCCGCTCGTCCACCCCGTGGAACATCCCGGCGAAGTCCAGCTCCGGCGGCAGCTGCAGCGGCGCGAAGCCGAAGCAGCGGATGCCGAGGTCGTCGAAGGACTTGGCGTCCGTACCCCCGGAGAGCATGTACGGGACCGCGTGCGCGATCGGGTCGTGGGCCTTCAGGGCGGTCTGCATCGCGTCCACGAGCTTCCCGTCGAAGTCCGTCTCCAGCGCCTTGTCCGCGTGGACGTCCTCCCGCTTCACGCGCGGGCCGAGGATCCGGTCGAGGTCGGCGAAGAACTCCTCCTCGTAGCCCGGCAGGAAGCGGCCGTCCACGTGGGCGGTGGCCTGGCCGGGGATGACGTTGACCTTGTAGCCGGCGCCGAGCATGGTCGGGGCGGCCGAGTTGCGCAGCGTCGCGCCGACCATCTTGGCGATGCCGCCGAGCTTGGCGAGCGTGGCGTCCATGTCGTCCGGGTCGAGCGGGGTGCCGAGCGCGTCCGAGAGCTCGTCCAGGAAGCTCCGTACGGTCTTGGTGACCCTCACCGGCCACTTGTGGCGGCCCAGGCGCCCCACGGCCTCGCACAGCTCCGTGATGGCGTTGTCGTTGTTGGTCATGGACCCGTGGCCGGCGGTGCCCTCCACCGTGAGCCGCATCCAGTGCATGCCCTTCTGGGCGGTCTCCACCAGGTACAGCCGCAGGTTCTCGTTGACGGTGAAGGAGAAGCCGCCGACCTCGCCGATCGCCTCGGTGACCCCCTCGAAGAGCCCGGGGTGCTTGTCGACGAGGTGGCGGGCGCCGTAGACGCCGCCGGCCTCCTCGTCGGCGAGGAAGGCCAGCACGATGTCGCGCGGGGGCTTGCGGCCGCTGCGCATGCGGTCACGCACGACGGCCAGCGTCATCGCGTCCATGTCCTTCATGTCGACCGCACCGCGGCCCCAGACGCAGCCGTCGGCGATCTCGCCCGCGAAGGGGTCGTAGGTCCAGTCGGCGGCGTTGGCCGGGACCACGTCGGTGTGCCCGTGGATCAGCAGCGCCGGCCGCGAGGGGTCCTCCCCCTCGATCCGCGCCACGGTCGAGGCGCGTCCCTTGTGCGATTCGAAGATCTGCGGCTCCAGCCCGACCTCGGCGAGCTGCTCCGCGACCCATTCCGCGGCCTTGCGCTCGCCGGGGCCCGAGTGGTCCCCGTAGTTGCTGGTGTCGATCCGGATGAGGTCCCTGCAGAGGTCGACGACCTCGTCCTCGCCCGAGATGGTCCTGCCCGCGCTCGATTCGCTCACGCTGCTTCCTCCCACTGATCAGTACCGGACTGCCCCCCATCCTCCCGCTCCGGGCGCCCGCGCCCAAGGGCGATCCCCGGCCGCGGGGGGTGTGATCGAGGACCCCGGAATGTTTGGTAATGTTTTCCACGTCGGAACGGCCCGCGAGGGACGCGAGACAGACACCTTGTCCGGGTGGCGGAATGGCAGACGCGCTAGCTTGAGGTGCTAGTGCCCTTTATCGGGCGTGGGGGTTCAAGTCCCCCCTCGGACACCAAGCGAAAACCCCACTTCACGTGGGGTTTTCTGCGTTTGACGGCAAAGGCGGGGCGCGTCGCGCGCGACAGGTTCGGGATATTCTGTACCGGTGAATGAGAATCTTCCCCCTTGTCCCAAATGTTCCTGTGAGTACACCTACGAGATGAACGCGCTCGTGGTGTGCCCCGAGTGCGGTCACGAGTGGGTGCCCGCCGAGGGCGGTGCCGAGGGTGGCGGGGACACCGGGGAGCGGGTCGTGAAGGACGCCGTCGGGAACGTGCTGAACGACGGCGACTCCGTGACCGTCGTCAAGGCGCTCAAGGTCAAGGGCAGCCCTTCGGGCATCAAGGCCGGTACCAAGGTGCGTGGCATCCGGCTCATCGACGGGGTCGACGGGCACGACATCGACTGCCGGATTGACGGCTTCGGCGCCATGCAGCTGAAGTCCAGCGTGGTCAAGAAGGCCTGACCGGTCCCGTACGTGCGAAGGGGGCCCCGCCGCGGCGGGGCCCCCTCGCACGTTCCGGGTCGCGCGTTCCGGGTCCGGTCAGCCGCGCGGGGCGGCACCGGCCGCCTCGGCGGACTCCGCGGACTCCGCCGCCTGGTCGAGGCGGAAGGCCTCGTTGCCCAGGCCGATGCGGGCGTGCACCGCGGGGCGGGTGGAGCGCAGGACGAGCCCGTACGCCAGGCCCACGACGGCGGCGGCGGCGATGATGCCGGGCAGCGCCCAGCTGAGCGCGGAGCCCTCCTCCGCGCCGACCAGGACGCCGAAGTCCCGGACCGTGTAGACGGCGATGGCGAGCAGCGCGAGGCCGGCGAGGCCGGCCGCGACGAGCCGCCAGACCTGGGCGCCGGCGGTGCCGCGGCGGACGAAGAAGGCGATGACCGCGAAGGAGGCGGTGGCCATGAGGAGGGTCACGCCGAGGGCGCCGACGCTGCCCATCCAGGTGAACAGGTGCAGGACGGGCACGGTGGGGTCGCCGGCCGGCAGGTCGTCGGTGAAGGCGAAGGCCAGTACGACGACTACGGAGATCGCGGTCTGCAGGAGCGAGCCGGTGGCGGGGGCGCCGGTGCCCGCGCTGGTGCGGCCGAAGGCGGCCGGGAGCAGGCCCTCGCGGCCCATCGCGAAGGCGTAGCGGGAGACGACGTTGTGGAAGCTGAGCATCGCCGCGAACATGCCGGTCACGAACAGCACGTGCAGGGCGTCGGTGAAGGCGGCGCCCAGGCGGTCCTCGGTGAGCTGGAAGAGCAGCCCGGGGCCGGCCTCGGCGGAGGCCTTGACCACCTCGCCGGGGCCGGTGGCGACGGTGAGGGCCCAGGCGCTGAGGGCGAAGAAGAGGGCGACGAAGCCGACGGCGAGGAACATCACCCGGGAGACGACGATGTGCGGCTTGCTGGTCTCCTCGGCGTACACCGGGGACTGCTCGAAGCCGACGAAGGCGGCGATGCAGAAGCACAGGGCGGTGCCGAGCCCGGCGCCGGTGAGGGTCTCGGGGTTGAAGGCGTGCAGCGAGAGGCCGTCGGGGCCCGGCTTGCCGAGGGCGGCCAGGTCGAAGACGACGACGAGGAGGACCTCGATGAGCAGGAGGACCCCGAGGACCTTGGCGTTGAGGTCGATCTTCAGCCAGCCGAGCGCGCCGGTGAGGGCGACGGCGGCCAGGGCCGGTATCCACCAGGCGAGTTCGGTGTCGAGGTAGGTGGTGAAGAGGCCGGAGATCTCGAAGCCGAGGATGCCGTAGACGCCGACCTGCATGGCGCTGTACGCGACGAGGGCGACGAGCGAGGCGCCGGCGCCGGCGGTGGGGCCGAGCCCGCGCGCGATGTAGGCGTAGAAGGCGCCCGCGTTGTGGACGTGCCGGCTCATCTCGGCGTAGCCGATGCTGAAGAGGGCGAGGACGGCGCCGAGGATGACGAACAGCAGGGGCTGTCCGACGATGCCCATGACTCCGAAGGTGGTGGGCATGACGCCCGCGACGACCATCAGGGGCGCGCTCGCGGCGAGTACGGAGAGCAGGAGGCCGGCGGTGCCGAGGCGGTCGGCGCGCAGTGCGCGGTCCTGGCCCTTGTACGTACGGATCTCGGCCGGGTCGGCCGCGTCGGTGAGCGTGGTGGATCTGCCCGTCGGCATGGCGGTGTCCTTTCCGGGGCGGGGACTGGGCGGGGGTCAGGCGGTGCCGAGCGCGGCGCTGCGCGCGGCGAGGAAGGCCTTGTGCGGGTCGAGGTCGGGGTAGGACCACGGGGCGCGGGTGGCGTGGCTGCCGATGCGCTGGAAGAGGGCCGCGGCCTCGGCGGGGCGGCCCTCGCAGAGTTTGGCGTGGGCGAGGAAGTTGAGGTCCACGCGGTTGCGGGGGTGGTCCTCGCGCTCCCACTCCAGCCACCAGTCGAAGGCGGAGCGCAGCACCTGGCGGGCGCGGCGGCCGGACCAGTGCTCGGCCCCGGTGTCCTGGGCGTGGCCGGCGGCGGCGAGGACGCGGTAGCGCTCGGCGTGGGCGATGACGGGGAGCACGGCGAGCGGGGAGTCGGCCGGGGACTCCTCGGCGGCCCAGGCGGCGAAGTCGTAGACCTCGTGGAGCGGGTCGTGGCCGGCGGCGGGTGACCGCTCGGCCAGCCTGGAGACCATCAGGTGGTGGGCGTGGTGGTGCTCGCGGTGGCGGGCCCGGACCTGGTCGAAGTGGCGGCTGAACTCCTCCTCGGTGCCGAAGGCGCGGGTGAGGAGCAGGAGTCCGAGCCAGGGGGTGGGATCGGCCGGGTACAGGGCCGCGGCGCGGCGGCAGGCCTCCTCGGCGGCCTCGGGGGTGCCCTTGCGGCGCAGGGCGGTGAAGACGGCCGCGCAGGCGAGGAGGGTGACGGCGTCGGCGCTGCCCGGTTCCGCGAGGAGCCATTCGCGGGCCCAGGCGGTTGCGGCCGGGGTTTCCGCGAGGACGACGAGGCGGTGCCCGCGGCGGTCCCAGTCGTCGCCGGTGGCGACCAGCAGGGAGCGGGCCTTGGCCCACCGGCCCTGGGTGAACTGGGCGCGGACATCGACGAGTTCGGTGTCGCAGAGGGCGGAGTCGAAGAGCTGGGCGTCCCGCTTGCGGGCGCGGCCGAGGGGCGGCGGAGGCGGCGACATCCGCGGTTTTCCCTCCAGGACGCGGGCAGTTGGACGATGTGGCTGGAAGATCACGCACAGCAAAGCGGTACGCACAGCTCCGCGTCAAGGTCCAGTCCACCGCGTGGCTCGTTTCAACTGGTCTGCGCAAGAGGCGAGTTGGTGGGGTTCCTCCGGTTCGCCGCCGGTTCGGGAACGGCGGGGCAGGGCGCGGGGACGAACCGGGACGGCTCGCCTCCGGTTCACGGCCGGCGCCCCGGGCGGGGCGCCCGGGAATCGCGGGGTGGGATCCGTGACGGCGGACGGGGAACTCCCGCCCGCCCCGTTCGGCTTCCCCGGACCCCCGCGCGACAGGCTGGTGGCGGCCCTGCCGAGCGGCGGCGAGCCGTGCCGGGGCCGGGCGGCAGGGTCCCCGCCGGCCACGAGGCGGCCGGGTACCCCCCTGCCGGCGGTGGGCGCGCCGATGGCCCTCGTGGACTGCGCCCGGGTGTCCGGCGGGCGTCCTGGAGGTGACGGACGCGGGGGCGCCGGGCCCCGCGGGCGGGGACCCGCGCCGCGCACCGGACGGGGGCGAGGGATTTCGCGTCACTGGCCGAATGGCGATCCGCCCGCGAAGGCTTCCGGCACGGCCCGCGGACGGGGGGTCAGGACACGGCCGCGGCCGCCGCGCGGCCCGCCGCCCGGCCCGAGAAGATGCAGCCGCCGAGGAAGGTGCCCTCCAGGGCCCGGTAGCCGTGGACGCCGCCGCCACCGAAGCCGGCCGCCTCGCCCGCCGCGTAGAGGCCCGGCAGGGGTTCGCCGGTGGCGGTCAGGACGCGGGAGGAGAGGTCGGTCTCCAGGCCGCCGAGGGATTTGCGGGTCAGGATCGAGAGCCGGACGGCGATCAGCGGGCCCGCCGCGGGGTCCAGGATGCGGTGCGGGGCGGCGGTGCGGATCAGTTTGTCGCCAAGATACTTGCGGGCGCCGTGGATGGCCGTGACCTGGAGGTCCTTGGTGAACGGGTTGGCGATCTCCCGGTCCCGGGCGACGATCTCCCGGCGGACCGTCTCCTCGTCGAGCAGCCCCTCCTTCGTGACCGCGTTCATCCCGCGCACCAGGGAGGAGAGGTCCTTCTCGACGACGAAGTCGGCGCCGTTGTCCATGAAGGCCTTCACCGGCCCGGGGACGGCCTGCCGGGCCCGGTCGATGACCCCGCGGACCGATTTGCCCGTCAGGTCGGGGTTCTGCTCGGAGCCCGAGAGGCCGAACTCCTTGCCGATGATCCGCTGGTTGAGGACGAACCACGTGTGGTCGTGGCCGGTCTTCATGATGTGGTCGAGGGTGCCCAGGGTGTCGAAACCGGGGAAGAGCGGTACGGGCAGCCGCTTGCCGGTCGCGTCCAGCCACAGCGAGGACGGGCCGGGCAGGATGCGGATGCCGTGCTTGGCCCAGATCGGGTTCCAGTTCTCGATGCCCTCGGTGTAGTGCCACATCCGGTCCTTGTTGATGTGGCTGGCGCCCGCCTCCTCCGCGATGCCCAGCATCAGGCCGTCCACGTGCGCCGGGACCCCGGAGAGCAGCCGCTCCGGCGGGGTGCCGAGCCGATCCGGCCACTGCTTGCGCACGAGGTCGTGGTTGCCGCCGATGCCGCCGCTGGTCACGATCACGGCCTGGGCCCGCAGGGAGAACTCCCCGGTGGCCTCGCGGCCGCTCGCGGTGCCCCGTACGGCGTCGGAGGGGGCCAGCACCTCGCCGGTCACGGTGTCGAGCGTGCCCGCCGTGCGGGAGAGCCCGGTGACCCGGTGGCGGAACTTCAGCTGGACCAGGCCGCGGGCCACCCCGGCCCGTACGCGGCGCTCGAAGGGCTCCACCAGCCCGGGGCCGGTGCCCCAGGTGATGTGGAAGCGGGGGACCGAATTGCCGTGACCGTTGGCGTCGTAGCCGCCGCGCTCCGCCCAGCCGACGACGGGGAAGAACCGGACGCCCTGGGCGTGCAGCCAGGGGCGCTTCTCGCCGGCCGCGAAGTCCACGTAGGCCTCGGCCCACCGGCGCGGCCAGGCGTCTTCCTCGCGGTCGAACCCGGCGGTGCCGGACCAGTCCTGGAGCGCCAGCTCGCGGGTGTCCTTGATCCGCATGCGGCGCTGCTCGGGCGAGTCGACGAAGAACAGGCCGCCGAAGGACCAGTGGGCCTGGCCCCCGATGGACTGCTCGGGCTCCTGGTCCAGCAGGATGACCTTGCGGCCGGCGTCGACGAGCTCCGCGGTGGCCACGAGCCCCGCGAGCCCCGCCCCGATCACGATCACGTCTGCGTCGTACGTCATGCGAAACCCGTCCTCCGTCGATGGTGGGGCGATCCTTTGCTACGGAGCGGTAACCAGTCAACAGGAGCGGAGGGACCGGAGCATGAGCGCGGCCGACGAGGTGCTGGACGTGGTGGACCGGGACGACCGGGTGACGGGGCGGGCCCCGCGCGGCGAGGTGTACGCGGGCGGGCTGATCCACCGGTGCGTGTTCGTGCTGGCCCGGGACGGGCGGGGCCGGATCTTCACGCACCGGCGGACGGAGTCGAAGCTGGTGTTCCCCGCGCACTACGACATGTTCGTGGGCGGGGTGGTCGGCGCCGGCGAGAGCTACGCGGAGGCCGCCCTGCGGGAGGCGGAGGAGGAGCTGGGGGTGACGGGGCTGGGGCAGCCCGAGCCGCTGTTCAAGTTCCTGTACGAGGGCCCGGGCGGGGCCTGGTGGAGCCACGTGCACGAGGTCCGCTGCGAGCTGCCGGTCCGGCCGCAGGTCTCGGAGGTGGCCTGGTACGCGTGGCTCTCCGAGGAGGAGGTGGAGCGGCGGGCGGCGGACGGCTCCTGGCCGTGGGTGCCGGACGGGCTGGAGGCGTACCGCAGGCTGCGGGAGTTCCGGTCGGGCCGCCAGTAGATTGGGCGGGTGATCGACTTCGTCAAGGACGTGCGGCTGTGGTTCGCGCCGGCTCGGGTGAGGGACGAGGGCGAGACCCCCGACTACCGCTTCTCGCTGGCCAACGAACGGACCTTCCTGGCCTGGATCAGGACCGCCCTGGCCCTGGTGGGCGGCGGTTTCGCCGTGGACCAGTTCCTGCCCGACCTGCGCTGGGGGGTGCGCGTGGGGATGGCCTTCGTGCTGCTCGTGGTGGGTGCGGCCTGCGCGCTGCGGGCGGTGAACCACTGGGTGCGGTGCGAGCGGGCCATGCGGCGCGGCGAGGACCTGCCGCTGTCCCGGTTCCCGGTGGTGCTGAGCCTGGGCGTGGGACTGGTGGCGGTGGCGATGGTGGTGGTCGTGCTGCTGGGCTGGACGACGGGGCGGTGAGCCCCTCGGGCGGGAACGGCACCGGCGCAGGCAGGGCCGGCGGCACCGGCGGAGGCAGTGCGGGGCGGGACGGGCGCGGCGGGCGGGACGGCGGGAGCGGCACCGGCGGGCGGGACGCGGGGCTGCAGCCCGAGCGGACCCGGCTCGCGTGGCGGCGTACGACGCTCTCGTGCGCGGTGGCGGCCGTACTGGCCCTGCGTCAGGCCCTGCACGGACGCGGGTCCCCGGTGGAGCTGACCGGGGTGGCGGTCATCGCGCTGCTCTGGCTGGCGTTCCTGTGGGTGGCGCACCGCCGGATGCGGGAGCTGGCCGCGGTCCGCCCGGCCGGGCTCGCTCCGCGCGCGGCGCTGGCCGCGACGGCGTGCACGGTGGCCCTGGCCGTCTTCGCGATGGCGGTCATCCTCTGAGCCGACGAACCGATGGTCCGCCTTGTGGCGCCACCCCCGGCACAGAGCGGACAGAAGGGGTGATCCGGGTCGTTCCGCACTAGCCTCGGCGCCATGACGACCCTGCACCAGGAACACCCCGCGCACGAGCACTCCCACGCCCACGGACCCGCGTGCGGCCACACCGCGGTCGAGCACGGTGACCACGTCGACTACGCGCACGACGGCCACCTGCACCGGGAGCACTCCGGGCACTGGGACGAGTGCGAGCCCGAGGGGCACGCCGAGCACGCCGCCCACGAGCACGCGCACGGCTCGGACTGCGGGCACGACTCCGTCCGGCACGGGGACCACGTCGACTACCTGCACGACGGGCACCGGCACGCCGTGCACGGCGCTCACTACGACGAGCACTAGCACCAGCAGCAGCACCGGCGCCGGCACCGGCACCGGCACCGGCGAGCGCTGTCGGGCACCCACAAACCCCGCCCTCCCCCCGGGCCACCGCGACTGGCAGGATGCCGAAAGTCCGTCACAGCGACCCGGGGAGAGCGCAGATGCCCGTAGAAGAGCCGTACCTCGTCCAGCCGGCGGACGGGGCGTACGCCTACGTGCAGCCCGACGGCGGCTGGTGCCTGAACAACGCCGGCTTCGTGACGGGCGGCGGCCGGACCCTGCTCGTCGACACGGCCGCCACCGAGCGCCGGGCGCTGGCCCTGCGCGACGCGGTGCTGGCGGCGGGGGCGCCGCTCCCCCGCACGGTGGTCAACACCCACCACCACGGCGACCACACCTACGGCAACGGCGTGTTCGCCCCGGAGGCGCTGATCCTGGGGCACGACAACGCGCGCTCCGAGCAGCTCGCCGCCGGGCACCAGCTGGAGATGATCTGGCCGGCCACCGACTTCGGCACGATAGCCATCACCCCGCCCGACCTGACCTACCGGGACCGGATGACCCTGCACGTCGGGGAGACCGAGGTGCACGTCATCCACCCCGGCGTCGCGCACACCACGGGCGACTCGGTCGTGTGGCTGCCCGCGCAGCGGGTCGTGTTCACCGGGGACCTGGTCTTCGCCGGGGGCACCCCGTTCCTGGCGATGGGCTCGCTGGCCGGGTCGCTGCGGGCGCTGGGTCTGCTGCGCTCGCTCGGTGCGCGGACCGTCGTACCGGGCCACGGGCCGCTGACGGACGCTTCCGCCTACGAGGCCACCGAGCGGTACCTGCGGTACGTGGCCGAGCTCGCCCGGGAGGGCTGCGCGGAGGGGCTGACCCCGCTGGAGACGGCCCGGCAGGCGGACCTCGGCGAGTTCGCGGCCTGGCGGGACAGCGAGCGGCTGGTGGCGAACCTGCACCGGGCGTACGCGGAGCTGGCCGGGAAGCCCGAGGGCGCCGCCCTGGACATCCTGGCGGTGCTGCGCGACATGACGGTGATGAACGGCGGGACGCCCATCCTCTGCCACGCCTGATCCCGGCGGGCCGGGGGTCCACGCCCTCGCGCGCGTCCCGCGGCCCGCGCCCTTCCTCTTGTTGCTCCCGGCTTGTTGCTCCCGGCTACTGGACGGCATACCGACTGGTCGGCATGATGGGTCGCGTCCGTTCCGTCGTCGTCAACCCCGTACGGAGGCGCGCACCATGACCTCAGCCCCAGGCCCGGCCCCCGCCGGCCCCCGAGGCCTCGATCTGGAGCGGCTGCGCGGTCATCTCGACCGGGTGCGGCCGGGACTCGTGGCCGGGCCGCTCACCGGCCGGCTGATCGAAGGCGGCCGCTCGAACCTCACGTACGAGGTCGGCGACGGGAGCTCCCGCTGGGTGGTGCGCCGGCCGCCACTGGGGCACGTACTGGCCACCGCGCACGACATGCGGCGCGAACACCGGGTCATCGAGGCGCTGCACGGCACCGCGGTACCGGTGCCCGGGCCGCTGCTGCTGTGCGAGGACGAGGCCGTGCTGGGCGCGCCGTTCTACGTGATGGAGTTCGTGGACGGGGTGCCGTACCGGACGGCCGGCCAGCTGGCCGCCCTGGGTCCCGAGCGGACCCGGCAGGTGGTACTGGGCCTCGTGGACACCCTGGTGGACCTGCACGCGGTGGACCCGGACGCGGTGGGCCTGGGCGACTTCGGCCGGCCGGAGGGCTTCCTGGACCGGCAGCTGCGCCGCTGGGGCAAGCAGCTGGCGGCCTCCCGGGGGCGGGAGCTCCCCGGGATCGACGAACTGCACGGCGCCCTGGGGCGGGCCCTGCCCGGCTCCCCCGCGCCCACGGTGGTGCACGGGGACTTCCGGCTCGACAACGTGCTGATCGGCGGGTCCCCGGCGTCCGGCGGGGACCGGATCCGGGCGGTGCTGGACTGGGAGATGTCCACGCTCGGCGATCCGCTGACCGACCTGGGCCTGCTGGTGATGTACAGCTCCGATCTGGGTCTGACCGACTCCCCGGTGAGCACGACCAGCGGCGCTCCGGGCCATCCGGCGCCCGCCGAGCTGATCGAGCGTTACGCGGCGCGCTCGGGCCGGGACACCTCCGCGATCGCCTGGTACACGGCCTTCGCCTGGTTCAAGCTCGCGGTGATCCTCGAGGGCATCCACTACCGCTTCACGCTCGGGCAGACCGTCGGCGCGGGCTTCGACCGGATCGGCGAGCTGGTCCCGGTCTTCATCGAGCACGGCCTGACCACCCTCCAGGAAGGCTGAGGAACCCTGATGGATTTCGCATTCGACGCCCGGACCGAGGAACTCCGCGGACGGCTGCTCGCGTTCATGGAGGAGCACGTCCACCCGGCGGAACCGGTCGCCGCCGAGCAGCGCGCTCGGCTGGCCTCGCCCTGGGACACCCCGGCCGTGGTCGGCGAGCTGAAGGCCGAGGCGCGCCGCCAGGGGCTCTGGAACCTCTTCTTCGTCGACCGGCACGGCTCGCCCGGCGCGGAGTACGGCGCCGGGCTGACCAACCTCCAGTACGCCCCGCTCGCCGAGATCACCGGCCGCAGCCCGCACCTGGCGCCGACGGCGACGAACTGCGCGGCCCCGGACACCGGGAACATGGAGCTGCTCGCGCAGTTCGGCAGCGAGGAGCAGAAGAAGCAGTGGCTGGAGCCGCTGCTGGCCGGGGAGATCCGGTCCGCCTTCGCGATGACCGAGCCCGAGGTGGCCTCCTCGGACGCCACGAACATCGAGACCCGCATCGAGCGCTCCGCGAACGGCGACGAGTACGTGATCACGGGCCGCAAGTGGTTCATCTCCGGCGCCATGAACCCGGACTGCAAGATCTTCATCGTCATGGGCAAGACCGACCCCGAGGGGGCCGACCCGCGCCGCCAGCAGTCCATGGTCCTGGTCCCCCGCGACACCCCGGGCGTCGAGGTGCGGCGCGCGATGACGGTGTACGGGTACGAGGACCACGACCACGGCGGCCACGCCGAGGTGGTCTTCGACGGGGTCCGGGTCCCGGCGGCGAACCTGATCGGCGAGGAGGGCGGCGGCTTCGCCATCGCCCAGGCCCGCCTCGGGCCGGGCCGGATCCACCACTGCATGCGGCTGATCGGCATGGCGGAGCGGGCCATCGAGCTGATGTGCCGGCGCGCGGTGGGACGTACCGCGTTCGGCAAGGAGCTGGCCGCGCAGGGCGTCGTGCAGAACTGGATCGCGGACGCCCGGGTCACCGTGGAGCAGTTGCGGCTGCTGGTGCTGAAGACGGCCTGGCTGATGGACACGGTCGGCAACCGGGGCGCGCACACCGAGATCCAGGCCATCAAGATCGCGACCCCGCGGGCGGTCGTGCGGATCCTGGACGACGCGGTGCAGCTGCACGGCGCGGGCGGGGTGAGCCAGGACTTCCCGCTGGCCGAGCTGTGGGCGGCGGCGCGGACCCTGCGGCTGGCGGACGGGCCGGACGAGGTGCACCAGCGCTCGCTGGCGCACCGGGAGCTGAAGCGGTACCGGTAGCCTCCGGCGGGCGTGACGGGGGTACCGGTCCACACCTGGACGGGGTGCCCCCGGGCTCCCCGCGGGGTGCTCGGCGCGGGACTTCGGCCCTGCGGCGGCGGACCTTTGATGGTCCAGACCAGTTGGGAAGTCCGATATATTCGGGATGTCCCCCACTGAAAGTGCCCTTCGCCATGCCCAGCTCCACCCTGGCCCCCGCCGCCGCGCCGCACGCCACGGCCTCCCCCGCCACCGCCACCGCCACCGCGCCGCGGGCCATGGCCAACCCCGGCCCGCTCGGCCTGGCGGCGTTCGCCCTCACCACCTTCGTGCTCAGCCTCTTCAACTCGGGCCTGATCTCGAACACCGCGCTCAGCGCCGTCGTACTGCCGCTGGCGCTGTTCTACGGCGGCCTCGCGCAGTTCGTCGCGGGCGTGCTGGAGTTCCGCCGCGGCAACACCTTCGGGACCACGGCGTTCGTCTCGTACGGCGCGTTCTGGATGTCCTTCGCCGGCTACGTGAAGTTCGTCGTCCCGACGCTGCCGGCCGACCAGGCGCACGTGGCGACCGGCTGGTTCCTCGTGGCCTGGTTCATCTTCACCGCGTACATGTCGATCGCCGCCATGAAGCTGGACCTCGCGCACCGGGTGCTGTTCGTCTCGCTCGCGCTGACCTTCCTGTTCCTGGCCCTGGGCGACCTGGCCGAGAGCACGGCGCTCGGCCACACCGGCGGCCTCCTCGGCCTCTTCACTGCGGGCGTCGCCTGGTACATCTCCTTCGCCGTGGTGGCCAAGGAGACCTGGGGCCGCGAGGTCGCTCCGCTCGGTTAGGCCGTCGGCTGCGGCCGTTACGGCCGCAGCGCGCGCAGCAGCAGGTCCGCCAGGTGGTCGGCGACCTGCTGCGGGGTGAGCGGGCCGTCCTCGCGGTACCAGGTCGACAGGTGGTGGACGGACCCGAAGTGGTAGTCCACCACCAGGTCGGCCGGGGTGGCGGTGGAGAAGACCCCGGTGCGCTGCCCCTCCTCGACCAGCGCCCGGAACCGCTCGTGGTAGCGCCGGCGCTCCGCCCGCACCTGCTTGAACTTCTCCGGGCTCAGCTGGTGCATGGACCGGAAGAAGATCGCCGCGTCGTCGAGGTTCTCGATGGTGGTGACCACCACGTCGGCGGCCGCGGCGCGCAGCCGCTCCTCCACGGGTGCGCCGGAATCGGCCACCGCGTCGAGCCGCTGCTGCTGGAGCCGCAGCATGCGCGCGTACACCTCGTGCAGCAGATCGTCCTTGGACCCGAAGTAGTGGTACAGCGCGCCCTTGGTGACACCGGCCGCCTCGACGATCTCCTGGACCGAGGTCCGGTCGTAGCCGCGCTCGGCGAACAGCCTGGTCGCGACGGCCAGCAGCCGCTGCGGTACCGGGGCCTCGTGCGTCCCGACGGTCTCCGTCGTGGTCCTGGCGGCCATGGCGCTCGCCTCCCTTTCGTGATCCTCGCGTGTGCGGCGCCGGGCGGACGCGGTCCGGCTGTTTTCAGCCGTGGTCGCGTTCGCGCAGTTCCCGTCGCAGGATCTTGCCACTGGTCGTCTTCGGAAGGACAGGCAGGATCTCCACCTGGCGCGGGTATTTGTACGCGGCGATGCGCGCGGCGCAGTACGCGGACAGTTCCGCCGGGTCGGCCGTGGTCCCGGGGCGCAGGCTGACGTAGGCCTTCACGGTCTCCCCGCGGTAGGGGTCCGGGACGCCGACGACGGCCGCCTCGCGCACGGCGGGGTGGGTGTAGAGCACGTCCTCCACCTCGCGCGGCCAGACCTTGAACCCGGAGGCGTTGATCATGTCCTTCTTGCGGTCGACCACGTAGAGCCAGCCCTCGGCGTCCATGAACCCGACGTCCCCGGTGCGCAGTTCGCCGTCCGGGAAGGCCTTGGCCGTGTCGGCCGGCAGGCCCCAGTAGCCGGGGACGACCTGGGGTCCGCGCACGGCGATCTCACCGGTCTCGCCCAAGGGCACCTCGGCGCCGCTCCCGTCGAGGATCCGTACGAGGGTGTCCGCGCCGGGCACGCCCACGGAGAGGGTGCCGGAGGCCGGGTCGACGGGGGCCTCGCGGTGCGCGGGCACGGAGGCGCAGGGGGCGGTGCACTCGGTGAGGCCGTAGCCGTTGCGCAGGTAGAAGCCGAAGGCGGTGCGCAGGCGTTCGACGAGGGCGGGCGGGAGCGGGGCGCCGCCGGAGGAGACCACCTGGAACGAGGCGAAGTGGCCCGGGGTCACGCCGGGCTGGGCGGCGAGCGCCATGAAGGCGGTGGCCGGGCCCACGGTGTAGGCGGGGCGGTGTTCGAGGAAGGCGTCGAGGACGACTCCGGCGTCGAAGCGGTGGGCGAGGACGAGGGTGCCGGCGTTGGTGAAGCAGGCGGCGAGCTCGCACACCATGCCGGTGATGTGGAAGAGCGGGGCGAGGGCGAAGTAGCCGGCGCCCTCGGGGAGCGGGTGGCCGGTGACCTGGCGCACGGCGTTGTGGGTGAGGGCGCCGTGCGGGTTCATGGCGCCCTTGGGGGTGCCGCTGGTGCCCGAGGTGTAGCTGATGAGGGCGGTGTCGGCGGCCGTCAGCCGCGGATCCGGCGGGGCCGGGTGGCCCCGGCGGGCCTCGCTGGCGAGATCGGCGGCGTCGGCCGCCTGCTCCGGGTGGCCCGGCGCGAGGACCCGTACGTCGTCGCGGGTCTGGAAGTCCCGGTCGCGGGCGGTCAGGACGGTCCGTACGGCCGTCCCCCGCGCGGCCTCGCGCAGGTACTCGGGCCAGGCCCGGGCGTCGCAGACCAGCGCGGCGGCCCCGGAGTCGCGCAGGATGTGGCCGGCCTCGCCGGACTTGTACATCGGGTTGAGCGGGACCACCACCGCCCCGGCCTTCCAGGCGGCCAGGACGGCGAGCACGAAGTGCGGGGTGTTCTGGAGCATGACCGCGACCCGGTCCCCGCGGGCGATGCCGCGGGCCGCGAGGTGACCGGCGAGGGAGTCGGAGAGCGCGTCGGCCTCGGCGTAGCCGACGCGGCCGTCGAAGTAGGCGAGCGCGGCGCGCCCGGGGGCCCGGGCCACGGCGGCGCGGAAGGCGTGCAGCACGCTGGACGGGGGCGCGATCGGCGCCCGCTGCACCGGGCTGAGCAGGGCGAGCCAGGGCTTGGCGGCGTAGGGGGAGGGTGGGGGCGGGGGCGGGGTGCCCGGGGTCGACCCGGCGGCGGTCACCGGGTCTCCCACTTGCGCTGGAGGTGGTTCATGCCGCTGAGCCAGCGGTCCGGATCGGTGGCGCGGGACGCGTAGAAGTCCGCGACCTCGGGGTGCGGGAGGATCAAGAACCGGCCCTTCTCCATGCCGTCGAACAGGGCGTCCGCGACCGCTTCCGGCTCGATCGCGGTCGGCGCGAGGACCAGCTCTCCGGCCGATCCGGCGGCGGTGAGCATGTCGGTCCGGACCCCCTGCGGGCAGATGGCGTGGACCTGGAGGCCGCGGTGGCGGTAGGTCAGCGAGAGCCATTCCGCGAAGGCGAGCGCGCCGTGCTTGGTGACACTGTACGGGGCCGCCCCGATCATGGTCAGCAGTCCGGCGGCCGAGACGGTGGACACGAAACGGCCGCCGCCGCGCTCCAGCCAGTCGGGCAGCAGCAGCCTGGCGGCCCGGACGTGGGCCATGACGTTGGTGTCCCAGGCCGCTTCCCAGACGGCCTCCTCCGCGAAGGCGTCGCCGCCGGAGGCGAGTCCGGCGTTGGCGCAGTAGACGTCCACCTGACCCCCGAGCGCCTCGCGGGCCCGGTCGACCACGGCCGACGCGTCGCCCGGGACGGCGATGGCGCGGGCGCCGATCGCGTCCGCGACGGCGGTGGCCCTGGCGGCGTCGAGGTCGTTGACCACGACCGTGGCCCCCTCGGCGGCGAAGCGGTGGGCGAGGGCGGCGCCGATGCCGCCGCCCGCGCCGGTGACGACGACTCGCTGGTCCTGGAACGCGTTCACGGGTCCACCCTTCGTGCCCTCGCGGCCTGCTGCCGCGTGCCGGATCCCCGGCAGACTAACCAGTCGGTATGTCAGGGCGGAAGGGTGCTGCGCCCTACTTTGGCGCGATGACGCTGTCGCGACGCGGGTTGCTGGGGCTGGCCGGGGCGGCGGGGGCCGCCGGTACCTGGGGGGCGGGGACGCCGGGGACCGCGCGGGCGCTCGCGCGGGCGGCTCCGGATGGCCCTCCGGGGGGCGCCGCGGGCGCTGCCGCGGGCGCCGCTCCCGTCGCCGCCGCGGGCCCGGCTCCGGGGTCGGCCGCGGGCGCCGCCGGAGGTGCCGCCGGGGGCGACCGGGTGCGGACCGGGTTCGAGCGGCTCGCCGCGGACGGGTACGCCGTACTGGCCGGCCAGCGGGTCGGGGTGGTCACCAACCCCACCGGGATCACCGCGGACGCCCGCCACCTGGTCGACGTACTGCACGCCGACGAACGCGTCGACCTGGTCGCGGTGTTCGGGCCCGAGCACGGATTCCGGGGCACCGCGCAGGCCGGCGGTTCGGAGGGGGCCGGGCGGGATCCGGCAACCGGGCTGCCGGTGTACGACACGTACGACAAGAGCGGACAGGCCCTCGCGGACGTGTTCACGGCGGCCGGGATCGACACCGTCGTCTTCGACATCCAGGACGTCGGCGCCCGCTTCTACACCTACATCTGGACCCTCTACGACTGCATGCGCGCGGCCGCGCTCGCCGGCAAGGCGGTGGTGGTGCTGGACCGGCCCAACCCGGTCGGCGGCCGGCGGGCGGCCGGACCCGTCCTGCAGCGCCCGTACGCGAGCTTCGTGGGCCGGGAGCCGATCGCGCTGGCGCACGGGATGACGGCGGGCGAGCTGGCCGGGCTCTTCGCGGGCGAGTTCCTCCCGGGCGGCGGCCGGGCCGGGGAGGCCGTCCGGCTGCGGGTGGTGCGGATGGCCGGGTGGCGGCGGGAGTCGTTCTTCGACGCGACCGGGCTCCCCTGGGTGCCGCCGAGCCCGAACATGCCGACCCCCGCCACAGCCCTCGCGTACGCCGGGACCTGCCTGTTCGAGGGGACGAACCTGTCGGAGGGGCGCGGTACGACCACCCCCTTCGAACTCGTCGGCGCCGAGGGCGTGGACCGGCGTTGGGCGGAGGCGGCGAACGCGCTGGAGCTGTCCGGGGTGTGGTTCCGGGAGGCCTATTTCACGCCTTCCTTCTCCAAGCACGCCGGGAAGACCTGCGGTGGGGTACGGCTGCTCGTGCACGACCGGGAGGCCTTCGATCCGGTACGGGCGGGGATCGGGCTGCTGGTCACCGCACGGCGGACGTGGAGCGGTTTCGCGTGGCGCGCGGACCACTGGATCGACCGGCTGACGGGCTCGGACCGGGTCCGGCGGATGGTCGACGCGGGGGCGGGCGTGGAGGAGGTCGCGGCCGACTGGGCGGCGGGGCTGGCGGGGTTCGCGGCGGTGCGGGAGAAGTACCTGCTGTATCCGTGAGGCGGTGGTGTCCCGGGGCTGGTCGGGGGGCCGTGTCCGCAGGATGCTGTCGGGCAGGGACACGGCGTGGAGGGGGACGTCATGGTGCACATCGGGGAGACGGCGGCTGCGGCGGGGATCGCGGCCGGACCGTACGTGGAGCTGACCTACGACACCCAGGGCGACGCGGCCCCGGGCGCGCGGGAGGCGGTGTTCGGGATCGAGGCCACCGACCTGCTGGTCTTCGCCCACGGGTGGAATTCCGACCGGTCCACGGCCGTCCGGCTCTTCGACCGGTTCTACGCCCCCTTCGCGGATTTGGTGGGGACCGGGGTGCGGCTGGGGTACGTGGGGGTCGTGTGGCCCTCGATCCGTTTCTCGGACGAGCCGATACCCGACTTCGACGCGCACGGGGCCTTCGGCTCAGTGGGGCGCGCCGGGGAACCGGGCCACGGTACGGCCCTGGACCCGGCCACCCGGCGGGCGCTCGGCGCGTTCTGGCCGGGCCGGGGCGCGGAGCTGGACCGTCTCGGCGAACTGCTGGAGGAACGGCCTCCGCAGGAGGGGGCCTTCGCCGAGTTCGGCGCGCTGGTGCGGGAGCTGGCCGGGGTGGACGGGGTGGGATCGGGCGACGATCTGGCGGAGCCCTTCGCGCCCCGCGAGGTCCCCGCCTTCCTCACCGAGGACGTCCTGCGGGTGTGCCGGGTGTTCACCGACGCCCTGGCCGAGGCGGGCGCCACGTTCCCCGGCTCGTTCCCGGGCTCGTTCCCGGGCTCGTTCCCCGACGCGGACTCCTCCGGTGCCGACGGCCCGGCGGAGGGGGCGGCGACGGGTGGAGGCCCGGCGGAGGTCGCGACGCGGGCGATGTGGAACGGCGCCAAGGAGGTGCTGCGCCAGGCCACGTACTACCAGATGAAGGCCCGCGCCGGAGTCGTCGGCGAACACGGCCTGGGGCCCGTGCTGGCTGAGCTGGCCCTGCGCCGACCGGCCCTGCGGATCCACCTCATCGGCCACAGCTTCGGCGGCCGGCTGGTCTCCTTCTCGCTGCGCGGACTGCCCTCCGGGGCGCGGAACGTGAAGTCCCTGACGCTCCTCCAAGGAGCCTTCTCGCACTACGCGTTCGCCGACAGCCTGCCGCACGACCGGGGGCGCGGGGGCGCCCTGCGCGGACTGCAGAGCCGGGTCGACGGCCCGGTGGCGGCCTGCCACTCCCCCTACGACTCCTCCCTCAAGGTGTTCTATCCGCTGGCCTCCCGGATCGCGGGCGATTCGGCCGGTCTTCTGGGTTTCGACGAGCGGTGGGGCGCCATCGGGCACGACGGGGTGCGGGGCGTGCCGGGAGCGCCCCGGCTGACCCTCGACGCGGCCCTGCGCGGCGGACTGCCCGCGACGGGCTGCGTCAGCGTGGACGCGGGTTCCGTGGTCCGGCGCGGCGGCGCCCCCTCGGGGGCGCACAGCGACATCTGCCACGAGGAGCTCGCCCGGCTGGTGGTCGTGGCGGGGCGCATGGGGCGCTGAGTTCCGGCCATGTGCCACCCGCACGCCTCGACCGCCCCCGCATGCGCCCACACAGTGCAGGGCATGTTGGGCACACAGCGCGGTGCGCGGCGGGCACGGCGCTCGGTGCTGGGCGCTCGGCGGAGGTGAAAGGTGATGGCGGGATTCCGGAGTCTGGCCTACCAGGTGCGCGACGCACGCAACGACCGGGCCCTGCGGCGCCATTCGCTGCGCCGCTGCCTGGAGCGGTTCGCCCCGTACGGGCACCGCGCGACCTGGTGGCACCTGTGCGACCGGCACGGGATCGGCCCCGAGGACCGGGCGGCGGACCCCTCGCGGCTGGTGGCCGCCCTGGAGGAGCTGGAGGACGCGCGGGCGGTCTGGCTGGAGTACGAACGCCAGTTCGCGGAGCGCCGGCGGCGCGAGAAGCACCACGGGCTGCGCCGCCCCGAGTGGGCCTGGAGCGGCAGCGGCGACGCGGTGGTCCGCTGCGCGGACCCGGGCGTCCGCCCCTCGGGAACCCTGGGCGAGGTCCTGCGAAGACTGGTGGCGGCACTGGAGTCGGAACCGGGCCGCGTCTGCCCGGTGTGCGGGGCCCGCGACCTGCACTGGCCGACGGCGGCGCCGAGCCCGACGGCGACCGCCGGCGCGGTGACGGAGCCGGGGTCGACGGCCGGACCGGGCGCAGCGGCCGGCGCGGCAGCGGAGCCGGGGTCGACGGCCGGACCGACGGCGACGACTGGGTCGACGGCTCGACTTGGGGCGGCGGCCGGCTCGGCAGCGACGGCCGGGGCTACAGCGGGACCGGGAACAACAGCCGGGGCTGCGGGGACGGCTGGATCGACAGCGACGCCCGGGGCGACTGCGGGACCGGCAGCAGCCGACGGGGCTGCGGGGACGGCTGGCCCGACGGCGGCAGCCGGGCCGGACGCGGAGCCGGGAGGAGCCGCCGGGGTGGGGCCGGAGCCCGTGGCCGGGTCGGTGGTGACGGCTGGGCCGGGGCTGGTGACCGGGACGGCAGCGGTGGCGGTCGGGGTGCCGTCCGCTCGACGGGCGGGCGTGACGCCTGCCCGCGCCTCGGTGGGCGCGCCGACTGTCGCCACCCGGTCGACCACCGGTACGCCCGCCGGCACCGCCTGGGCGTGGGACGGGCCGGTCTGCGCGGGCTGCGGGATCGTGGTGCCGAGACCGGCGCTCGCGGACCCGGCGCTGTCCGCGGCCGATCTGGCGGGTGCCGCATGAGGCCGGCGCCGCCGGGACCCCCGCTCGTGGTGTCGCTGAACGGCTCGCGGAGCGCCGCCGACGGGACGGCCGTACCGATGACCCCCGAGGACCTGGTGGAGTCGGCGCTGGCCGCGGTGGCGGCCGGAGCCGGGGAGGTACTGGTCCATCCCCGCACCCCGTGCGGTCGCGAAAGCCTCTCCCCCCGCGTGGTGGGACCCCTGCTGGAGGCCCTCCGTGACGCGGGCCTCGGCGCGGCATCCGGACCCGGGGCCCACGCGGAGACGGCATCCGGCCTCGGGGCCTACACGGAGGCTGGAGCCGGGCCCGGGGCCCACGCGGGAGCCGGAGCCGACGCCCGCGCAGGAGCGGGAGCCAAGGCCCGCGCAGGGGCGGGAGCCGAGGCCCGCTCCGCGTCCACGGCCCGCGCCGGATCGGGAGCCGGGGGCGAGACCGACACCGGGGCGGGAGCCGGGGCCCGGGCCAGAGCGGGAGTCGGGGCGGGAGCCGCGGGGGGCTCCGGTCTCGGGGTGTCGGTTGGCGTGCTTGCCGGCGTTGGCGCCGAGAGCGGGGTGGCGGAGCGGCTGGCCCGGGTGCGGAGCTGGGTGGTGCTGCCGGACCGGGCGGTGGTGCGGTTCGCGGAGCCGGGGGCGCGGGAGCTCGCCGAGCTGCTGCTGGAGCGCGGGGTGGGGGTGGACGCGGAGGTCCCGGTGGGCGGGGCGCCCGGGCCGCTGGGGCGGTTCCTCGCCTGGCCGGTACGGAGCCACCCGTTGGTCCGCCTCGTGCTCGAACTCCCCTCCGCCGACCCGGGGTCGATCGCCGGGATGCGCTGGCTGCCGCCCGTGCCGGTGCTGCTGTTCGGGCGCGAGGAGGCCGCCTGGCCCGTGCTGCGGCTGGCCGCGCTGCGCGGGACCGGCGCGCGGATCGGCGTAGGAGACGTGCTGCGCCTGCCGGACGGCCGGGCGGCGCGGTCGAACGCCGAACTGGTCGCGGCGGCGACCCGCGCGCGCCGGGAGGCTACAGCCGCGAGCCGGTGAGGCGTTCGCCGAAGACGTCGTCCGGATTGGAGAGCGCGCAGTTCTCCAGCGAAAGACAGCCGCAGCCGATGCAGTCGGTCAAGTGGTCCCGCAGGCGGCCCAGTTGGGCTATGCGGTGATCGAGCTCGGCGCGCCAGCTCGCGGACAGCAGCGCCCAGTCCTCCCGGTTGGGGGTGCGCCCCTCGGGGAGCTGCGCGAGCGCGTCGCGGATGCTGGCGAGCGGAATGCCGACCCGCTGGGCGGCGCGCACGAACGCCACGCGGCGCAGCGCGTCACGGCCGTAGCGGCGCTGGTTGCCGGCGGTGCGGCGGCTGCTGATCAGGCCCTTGGTCTCGTAGAAGTGCAGCGCGGAGACGGCCGCGCCGCTGCGGGCGGACAGCTGGCCGACGGTGAGCTCGTGGACCTTCTCGGGAATCTGCGGCACACCGCCGAGGGTAGTCGGCCGGTCCGACATTCGCCGTCAGGTGCGTCGTTGACAGATACATGCGGCCCCAGCATGCTGCATCCTGAACGCTGAGCAAGCGCTTATTAGCCAGGGAGAGGTACGGGTATGTCCGAGCCGAGGATCTTCACGTCCGCCGAGGAGCTCACCGCCGGGATCGGCGAACCGCTCGGCCCGAGCGACTGGCTGGAGGTGGACCAGAAGCGGATCGACCTCTTCGCGGACGCCACCGGGGACCACCAGTGGATCCACGTGGACCCGGAGCGGGCGGCGGACGGACCCTTCGGCTCCACCATCGCGCACGGATACCTCACGCTGTCGCTGCTGCCGAGCCTGGTGCCGCAGATCATGCGGGTCGAGGGCATGAAGATGGGCATCAACTACGGGGTCAACAAGGTGCGATTCCCCGCGCCGGTGCCGGTCGGCTCGCGACTGCGCGCGACCGCGCTGATCACCGAGGTCGTGGAGGCGGGCGGCGGCGTCCAGGTGTCCGCGACCGTCACGGTCGAGCTCGAGGGCGGCGCGAAGCCCGTGTGCGTGGCGGAGTCGGTGTCCCGCTACTACTTCTGAGCCGCGCCCGGAGCCTCCGCGCCCGGAGCGGCCGGCGCCGCGCCCCCGGGACGGGCCCCCACCATGCGGAGCACGAGGTCGGCGTAGAGCGCGCCGACCTCGTCGGGCGTGCGGCTGCCGTCCGCGCTGAACCAGCGGGCGACGTCGATGCACAGGGACAGGACCGCGAGCGTGGTACCCGGAACGTCGGGGACCGAGAACTCCCCCGCCGCGACGCCTTCGGCGAGGATGCGGCGGACGGCCGCCTCGCTCTGCCTGCGCAGTGCCACGATTTCGGAGCGGTGCTCCGGAGCGAGAGCATCGAGCTCGTACTGGACCACGCGCGCGGTGGTGTGATGTGCCGCGTGCCACCGCACGAAGGACCGCACGGCCGCGTCGAGCCGCTCGGCGGCGCCGCCGGGGCCGGAGGCGGAGATGTCCAGGATCTCCAGGGCCTTGTCGTGGCCGATCCGGCTGATCCGGTGGAGCAGCTCTTCCTTGGTCTTGTAGTGGATGTAGAGGGCGGCCGGGCTCATGCCCGCCCGTCCGGCGATGTCCCGCGTGGTCGTGGCGTGGTACCCGCGCTCGGCGAAGGCGTCCACGGCGGCGACCAGCAGCCTTCGCGCGGCGTCGGGAGTGACCTCCGACCACGGCCGGTAGCCGCCGATCTCCTCCGCGCTGTCCATCGCTCGCTCACCCTCTTCGGCTTGTAGGAATGAACACCTTACCGGAGGGTGAGCAAGCGCTTAGCGTTCCTGGGCGGTGGGCTGCTTCGGAGCGAAGGGGTCGTAGCCCGTCATGATCTTCTCCATCCTGGCCTGGTCGACCCGGCTGACGATCTGCGTGACCTCCTGGCGGTCGCGGACCACCTTGGCGAGGGTGAAGGCCGAGGTGGTGAGGTAGAGGACCGCGATGCCGAGGAAGGCTCGGACCCAGCCGTCGGCGTCCATGTTGTAGATGCCCAGCGCCACGGCGCCGATGGCGATGCCGAAGGAGGCGACGGCCTGGCCGTAGTAAGCCCCCGTGTTCTGCTGCTTGACCGGTGTCTCGTTCATGGGTCCAGCTTCCGGCGGCCCGGGCCGCGGCGCATCCGCGCGCGTACTCACGTACGTACTCAGAGAGTTCGGGGTCCGGAGAGTTCGGCGCTCGGAGGATTCCGGGCCGGAGAGAGTCCGGTCCCGGAGAGTCCGGGCCCCTGCAGACCTCAGGTGCTCAGAACGCCGAAACTCCCGTACGGGCGCGGCCGATCAGCAGCTTCTGGATCTGACTGGTGCCCTCGTACAGGGTCATCACGCGGGCGTCGCGCAGCAGCTTGCCGGCCGGGTACTCGTCGATGTAGCCGTAACCGCCGTGCACCTGGAGGGCGTTGCCGGCGGCGCGGACGGCGGCCTCGGAGGCGAAGAGCTTCGCGGTGGAGGACTCGGTGGCGAAGGGCAGGCCGCGGTCGATCAGGTCGGCGACCCGCCAGGTCAGCAGCCGGGCCGCGTCCACGTCGACGGAGATGTCGGCGATCAGCTCCTGGACCAGCTGGTGGTGGGCGATCGGCTTTCCGAACTGCTCGCGCTGGGCGGCGTAGGAGACGGCCGCGTCGAGCGCGGCCTGGGCGATGCCGACACAGCCCGCGGCGACCGACATCCGGCCCTTGGCGAGGGCCGACATGGCCACCGAGAAGCCCTTGCCCTCGGGGCCGAGCATCGCGGTGGCGGGTACGCGCACCGCGTCGAGGGACAGTTCGGCGGTGGCCTGGCCGCGCAGGCCCAGCTTGCCGTGGATCTCGCGGCGGGTCAGGCCCGGGGTGTCGGTGGGCACGAGGAAGGCGGAGATCCCGCGGTGGCCGGGCTCGTCGTTCGTGCGGGCGAAGAGGAGGACCACGTCGGCCCAGGTGCCGTTGGTGATGAACATCTTGCTGCCGCTGACGACGTACGAGTCCCCCTCGCGGGTGGCCCGGGTGGTGAGGCCGGCGGCGTCGGAGCCGGTGCCGGGCTCGGTGAGGCCGAAGCAGCCGAGCGCCTCGCCGGAGCACAGCCGGGGCAGCCAGGCGCGCTTCTGCTCCTCGCTCCCCCAGGCGGCGACGGTCTTGGCGACCAGGCCGAGGGAGACGGAGACGATGCCGCGCACGGCGGAGTCGCCGCGGCCGAGTTCCTCGGTGACCAGCACGTAGGAGAGGTGGTCGCCGCCGGAGCCGCCGTACTCCTCGGGGACGGTCAGACCGAGGAAGCCGACCGACCCGAGCTTCTTGACGATGGCCCGGTCCACGCTCTCGGCCCGGTCCCAGGCGGCGGCGTACGGGGTGATCTCGCGCTCGGTGAACCCGCGGGCGAGATCGCGGACGGCGGACTGCTCCTCGCTGAGCTCCAGATTCACCGGGCACCTCCGGGCGGGACGGTATTAATTAGCACCGCTAGTTTTAGCGGGGCAGCCTTACTATGTGGCGCATGGCCAGACCGCGCAAGCCCCTGCTCAGCAGATCCCGCATCGTCGAGGCGGCGGGCGCGCTGGTGGACGCCGAGGGACTGGAGGCCGTCTCGACGCGGCGGCTGGCGGCGGCGCTGGGCGTCAGCGGCCCCTCGCTGTACAACCACTTCCGCACGAAGGACGAAATCCTGGACGCGGTCGCGGACGCGGTGAGCGCGCGGGTCGACTTGTCGATGTTCGAGGCGGACGACGGCCGGGAGTGGCGGACCGCGCTGCGCGACTGGGCGCATTCGTACCGGTCCGCCCTGTCCGACCATCCGAACATCGTGCCGGTGCTGGCGCGCGGACCGGGCCGCCGGCCGGCCGGTCTGCGGGTGGCCGACGCGGTCTTCGGCTCGATGACCGCGGCCGGCTGGCCGCCCGCTCAGGCGACCCGGATCGGCGCCCTGATGCGCTACTTCATCCTCGGCTCCGCGGTCGGCTCCTTCGCCGGGGGTTTCGTGGACGACGAAACGGCATACGACCCCTCGGACTATCCGCACCTGGGCCAGGCCCACCTGCTGGCGGAGCGCCGTCGCGAGGTGGACGAGGGCGCCTTCGAGACGGGCCTGGCGGCTCTGCTGGACGGGCTGGCCATCCAGTACGAGGCGCTGCGGGAGACGGTCTGACGCCGTCCGGCGGGGTCAGAAGACCACCAGTGAGCGGCCTCCCTTGCCCGCGAGCATCGCGTCGAAGGCGGCCGGGATGCCGTCGAGGGTGATGCGGTCGGTGACCAGCGCTCCGAGGTCGAGCCGGCCCGCGCGGACGTGGTCGGCGATCACCGGGAGGTCGCGGGCGGGGTCGCTGTTGCCGTAGACGCAGCCCGTGAGGGTGCGGGCGAAGTGGAAGATCTCCAGCGCGTTGAAGCCGACCTGCTGCTCCTTGCCGCCGATGCCGACGACCGTCGTACGCCCGCCGCGGCGGGTGGAGTCCCAGGCACCCCGGATGGTCTCGGCCCGGCCGACGCACTCGACGGCCACGTCCGCGCCGTGGCCGCCGGTCAGCGCGCGGATCTGCTTGGCGGTGGTCTCGGAGGCGAGCACGAACTCGGTGGCCCCGGCCGCCCTGGCCAGTTCCTCCTTGGCCGGGGAGACGTCCACGGCCACGATCGGGCCCCGCGTCGCGATACGGGCCGCCTGGAGGGCGGCGAGCCCCACGCCGCCGACCCCGAAGACGGCCACCGACTCGCCGGGGCGGACCTTGGCGCTGTGGTGGACGGCTCCGTAGCCGGTGAGGACGGCGCAGCCGAGCAGCGCGGCCTCGGTGAGCGGGATCCCGGCGGGGGCGGGCAGCACGCAGTTGGCCGCGACGACCGTCTCCTCGGCGAAGGCGGCCACGTTCAGCCCCGGGTGCAGCTCGGCGCCCCGGGCGTCGTGGGCGTAGACGGCCCCGACCCCGGAGAGCGCCTTCGCGCAGAGCCAGACCTCGCCGATCGAGCAGTGGTGGCACTCGCCGCAGGACGGGGCCCAGTTGAGCACCACCCCGTCGCCGGGTGCCACATGGGCGACCCCCTCACCGACGGCGAGGACCGTACCCGCGCCCTCGTGGCCGAGGACGGCGGGTACGGGGACCCGCATGGTGCCGTTGGTGAGGGAGAGGTCGGAGTGGCAGACCCCGGCTGCGGCGAGCCGCACCCGGACCTGACCGGGGCCGGGATCGGGCAGCACGATGTCCCGTATCTCCAGCGGGGCTCCGACGGCGGGCAGGATGGCGGCGCGGACCATGGTCGTCGTCTCCGTGGGGCTCATGGGTGCGGGGCGGGCGGGCCGGGGGCTCGGGCCGACGGCTGAGAGCTGAGGGTTCGGGCGGGAGGCCGGGGGTTCGGGCGGGAGGCCTCGGGGCCCCGGGCGGGAGGCCGGGGGTGGCCCCTGTGCGGACGGGTCAGAACTGCAGGGACTTGGTCTGCAGGTACTCGGCGAGACCGTGCGGGCCCAGCTCGCGGCCCACGCCGGACTTCTTGTACCCGCCGAAGGGCGCGAGCGGGTTGAAGCGGCCGCCGTTGATGTCCACCTGGCCGGTGTCCATGCGGCGGGCGAAGGCCACGGCCGTCTCCTCGTCCGCGGCCCAGACCGCCCCGCCCAGCCCGTAGTCCGTGCCGTTCGCGATGGCCAGGGCCTCGTCCTGGTCCTCGTAGGGAAGGATCGACAGCACGGGGCCGAAGATCTCCTCCTGGGCGATGGTCATCCCGGGCGTGACGTCGGCGAACACGGTCGGGGCGATGAAGTACCCCTGCCCGTGCGGCGCCTCGGGCCCGCCCGCGACCAGGCGCGCCCCTTCCTCCATGCCCTTGGTGATGAAGCCGCGCACCCGGTCGCGCTGCTTGGCGCTGACGACCGGGCCGAGGCGGGTGCCCGGGTCGAGGGGGTCCCCGGAGGCGTACTTGGCGGCGGCCGTGGCGGCGAGGGAGACCGCCTCCTCGTACTGGTCCCGGTGGACGAGCATGCGGGTGAGGGCGTTGCAGCTCTGGCCGGCGTTGTTCATGACGTGGCCCACGCCCGCCGCGACGGCCTTGGCGAGGTCGGCGCCGGGCAGGATGACATTGGCCGATTTGCCGCCCAGCTCGAGGGCGACCCGCTTGACGGCGGCGCCGGCCGTGGCGCCGATCTGCTTGCCGACCGCAGTGGATCCGGTGAAGGAGACGAGGTCGACTCCCTCGTGCGCGGCCAGGGCCTGGCCGGTGACCGGGCCGGTGCCGGTCACCAGGTTGAAGACCCCGGCCGGGATCCCCGCCTCGTGCACGGCCTCGGCGAAGAGCTGTGCGGTGAGCGGGGTGTCCTCGGCGGGCTTGAGGACGATGGTGCAGCCTGCGGCGAGAGCGGGCGCCACCTTGGCAACGATCTGGTGCAGCGGGTAGTTCCAGGGGGTGATCGCCCCGACGACGCCGACCGGCTCCAGCAGCACGGTCGAGTTCCCGATCCGCTCCTCGAAGGCGTACGAGGCCCCGAGCTCGGCGAAGGAGGAGGCCACGGCGATCGGCGCCCCGACGTGGACCATCTCCGAGAAGCCCAGCGGCGAGCCCAGCTCGGCGGTGACGGTCGCGGCGATCTCGCTCTTGCGGGCGACCAGCACGTCGCGCAGCGCCCCGATGAGGGCGGCCCGCCGGGCCGGAGCCGTGGCCGCCCAGGCCGGGAACGCGGCGCGGGCCGCACGCACGGCCGCGTCCACGTCCTCGGACGAACCGGCCGGGACCGAGGCGATGAGCCGCTCGTCCGCCGGGTTGAGGACCTCTATCCGGCCGTCGCCGAGGGCGGGCCGCCACTCGCCTCCGATGTACATCCCGTCGTGGGCCTTCATGGCATTCCTCCCGAACGCGCCCGAGCGCGTACACCTACGGCCCGGTGGACCGGTGGACCTGACGTCGCCAACACCCTACAAACTAGCGTCGGTAGTTTTGTGTGCGCCAGGGGCGGACGGGGTCAGATGATGCCGAAAAGCATCCCTGCCGCCAGGACCACGAGGGACGTCAGGACCGCCCATTTCACGGTGAAACGGGTGTGGTCGCCGAACTCGACCTTGGCCATGCCCACGAGGACGTAGACGGCGGGCACGAGCGGGCTCGACATGTGCAGGGGCTGGCCCACCAGGGAGGCGCGGGCGATCTCGAGCGGGGAGACTCCGTGGGCGGCGCCGGCCTCGGCGAGGACCGGAAGGACGCCGAAGTAGAAGCCGTCGTTGGACATGAAGTAGGTGAGGGGGAGGCTGAGCAGGCCGGTGACCAGGGCCATGTGCGGGCCCATGCCGTCGGGGATGGCGCCCACCAGCCAGTCGGCCATGTGCTTGACCATGCCGGTGCCGCTGAGGACTCCGGTGAAGACCGCGGCGGCGAAGACCATGCCGGCGACGTTCAGGACGTTGTCTGCGTGGGCGGCGATCCGGGCCTTCTGGTCCGGCATGTGGGGGAAGTTGACGGTGAGCGCGAGGGCGGCGCCGAGCAGGAAGAGCACCGGGATCGGGAGCAACTCCATGATCATGGCGGTGAGGAGCGCGACGGTGAGGCCCGCGTTGAACCAGTAGAGGCGGGGGCGCAGGGTCGCACGGTGCGGGTCGAGGCCCTGGAACCCGTCCTCGTCCGGGGCGGCGGCGTCCGCGCCGGAACCCGCGGACGCATCGGCCTGGACGACCGGTGCCGTGGTGGTGGACGGCGTACGCGCGCCCCCGGCGGCCGGGCCCGTACCGGTGGCGACGAGGAGGTCCCCGGCAGGCTCGCCGGCGGGCACGCCCCCGCGCTGCGCCGCGTGCTCCCCGGTCCGCTGCGTGCCGGCCGGGAAGGTCAGCAGGCCGATGCGGCGGCGCTCCTTGCGGCCGAGGACGTAGGCCAGGGCGAAGACGAAGACCAGGCCCACCGCGAGCGCGGGGATCATGGGCACGAAGATGTCGCCGGCGTCGAGCTTGAGGGCGGCGGCGGCGCGGGCCGTCGGGCCGCCCCAGGGCAGGGTGTTCATGACGCCGTTGGCGGTGGCCGCGACTCCGGTCATCACCACCAGACTCATGCCGAGGCGTTTGTAGAGCGGGTACATCGCCGAGACGGTGATCATGAACGTGGTCGATCCGTCGCCGTCGAGCGAGACGATGGCGGCGAGGACGGCGGTGCCGACCACGACGCGCATCGGGTCGGCTCTGCAGAAGCGCAGGATGCCGCGCACGATCGGGTCGAAGAGGCCGACGTCGATCATCACGCCGAAGTAGACGATGGCGAACATCAGCATCGCGGCGGTCGGCGCGAGCTTGCCGACCCCTTCGATGACGTAGCCGCCGAGCTGTGCGCCCTGTCCGGCGAACACGCAGAACAGGGCGGGGATGAGGACGAGCGCCGCGATGGGCGACATTTTCTTCAGCATGATCAGAACCAGGAACGTCGCGATCATGGCGAATCCGAGGAAGGTCAGCATGTGGGGAAGGTAGGCCCCTCCTCCTGGGGCCAACAAGACGTCCGCACGTGAGCAATAGGAGCAAAACCCCAGCTCAGGGGATGGGTGTCAGTTCGACGGGGAATCCGTTGAGCACGGCCGTGCCGGAAAGCGGGTCGAGCCGGGTGCCGTCGAGGAGCTGGTTGACGTTGACACCGGGGGCGGCCCCGGCGACCGAGAGACGGGTGCCTGCCCGGTCGTGGCCCCAGCCGTGCGGGAGGCTCACGACTCCGGCGCGGACGGAGTCGGTGATCTCCACGGGGACCTCCAGGCTGCCGCCGTCGGCGGTGACCCGGGCCGGGCGCCCGTCGGTGAGCCCGAGCCGGACCGCGTCGTCCGGATGCACCTGGAGGGTGCACTGGTTGGAACCTCCGGTGAGGGCCGGAACGTTGTGCAACCAGCTGTTGTTGGACCGCAGATGGCGGCGGCCCACGAGCACCAGGGCTGCGGGGCGGTCGGCGAGCGTCGCGCGCAGCCTGGGAAGCTCGGCCGCGATCGGGTCAGGCAGCAGCTCGATCCTGCCGCTGCGCGTCCTGAGCAGGCCGGGGAGCCGGGGCCGCAGCGGGCCCAGGTCGATTCCGTGCGGGTGCGCCCGCAGCCGCTCCAGGCTGAGGCCGGATTCCGCCGCGCCCTCGGCGGTGCCCGCGCCGGGCTCCGTAGCACCGCTCCCGGACACGGCCGTGGCCGCGCCGAACCGGTCGGCCTGGGCCGCGCCGAACCCGTCGGCCGGGTCCGCGCCGAACCCGTCGGCCGGGTCCGCGCCGAACCGGTCGCCGTAGGGGCCGAGTCGGAGCATCAGGTCGAGGCGGCGCTCGGGGCCGGTGGCGCCCGAGAGCATGCCTGCGAGGTGCGCCGCGTCCTGCCCGAGCAGCGGGGAGTCCGGGTCGGCGCTCTCCCTCGCGAGAGCGGTCCGGATGGCGAGGTCGTCCACGGCCGCCGGGTCGGCTCCGTGCATGCCGGAGACGGCGAGTACGAGGCGAGCGTGGATCTCGCACTCGTCCATCCGCCCCTCTTCGAGCGGGATGGCGGGCGGCGAGTAGCGGACCTGGTTGCGGATGGCGAAGGTGTTGAAGGAGAAGTCGAAGTGGGCGCTCTGCGAGGGCGGGGGCGGGGGCAGGACCACGTGCGCGTGGCGTGAGGTCTCGTTCAGGTAGGGGTCGATGCTGACCATGAAGTCGAGCCCGGCCAGGGCCGCGTCGAGGCGCCGGCCGTCGGGGGCGGACAGCACGGGGTTCGCCGCGATGCAGAGGAGCGCGCGGATCCGCCCCTCCCCCGGGGTCTCGATCTCCTCCGCCAGCGCGGACATGGGCAGTTCGCCCTTGGCCTCGGGGTGGCCGCTGACCCGGCTGTGCCAGCGCCCGAGACGGAAGCCCTTGCCGGGCCCGGCCGGCCGGGGTGCGCGGTCGGTCGCGGACAACGGGAACAGGGCTCCGCCCGGCCGGTCGAGATTGCCGGTGAGGATGTTCAGCACGTCGACCAGCCAGCTGGCCAGCGTGCCGTACTCCACGGTGCAGCTGCCGATCCGCCCGTAGACGGCGGCGGTCGGCGCGGCCGCGAGATCGCGGGCGAGGTCGCGGATCTCTCCGGCCGTGAGGTCGCAGGCGGGGGCAACGGCCTCAGGAGTGAAACTGTCGAGCGCTTCGCGGAGTTCCCCGATCCCCTGTACGTGTTCCGCGAGCGCGCCCGGGACGGTCGCCTTCCCGGCGAGCAGTGTCCGGGCGAGGGCCGCGAGCAGGAGCGCGTCGCTGCCGGGACGCGGCGCGAGGTGGCGGTCGGCGAGCTTGGCGGTCCGGGTGCGGCGCGGGTCGACGACGACGAGGGTGCCGCCCCGGGCCCGCAGCGCCTTGAGCCGGCCGGGAAAGTCGGGGGCGGTGCACAGGGAACCGTTGGATTCGACCGGGTTGGCCCCGAGCAGCAGCAGGAAGTCGGTGCGGTCGAGGTCCGGGACCGGGATGGCGGACGGATCCCCGAAGAGCAGCCCGCTGGAGACGTGTTTGGGCATCTGGTCGAGGGTGCTGGCGGTGAAGAGGTTGCGGGTGCCGAGGGCCTTGAGCAGCAGCGAAGGGTAGAGCTGGCCGGCCATGGTGTGGACGTTCGGGTTGCCCAGGACCACGCCGGCGGACTGGGGCCCGTACTCCTGCACCAGGGCGGGGACGGCAGCGGCGATGACCTCGAAGGCCTCCTCCCAGGTGGCCTCCTGGAGCCGGCCTTCGCGCCGGACGAGGGGGGTCCGCAGCCGGTCGGGGTCCGAGTCGAGGCCACCGAAGGCGGCGCCCTTGGGGCAGATGAAGCCGCGGCTGAACACGTCCTCCCGGTCGCCCCGGGCACCGGTGACGGTGGCGCCCTCGATGGTGAGGGTGAGGCCGCAAGTGGCTTCGCAGAGGGGGCAGATGCGCAGGGCGGTGCGGGGCATGGGCCCTCCAGGGGCGGCAGGCTGCGGCACGGGGGCGCGGTCGGTGCGGCCGCGCGGGCGGCACCGAGCATACCGACCGGTAGGCACGGTGGGGAGGACCCTGCGGCACCGGAAATGGCGCGGTGGCGGTGGCGGTGGCGGGTGACGGTGGCGGCGCGAGGTGGCGCCGGGTGACGGAGGGGAGGCGCGAGGCGGGGCCGGGGCCGGGCTGGGCAAGGGCCGGGCTGGGCAGGGGCCGGGCTGGGCAAGGGCGGGGGCCGGGCAGGGGCGGCGCGGCCGACGTTTGTCAGTCCAGGACGCGGGCGAGGTAGGCGTGCATCATCGCGCGGGTCTCGTCGACGATGTCGGGGTCGCCGGCCGGGTCGTTGCGGAAGGCGAGCTGGATCAGGGCGTCGGTGGCCTCGACCGCCACCAGGACGGCCCGTTCCAGGGTGGCGTCCGGGGTGAGGGCGAGGTGGGCGCCGAGCAGTTCCGTGAGGCGGACGGCGACCAGGTGGTTGGGGTCGGAGGCGGGCCCCTCGGACGGCGGCGCGGGCACCCCGAAGTCCACGAGCGCGAAGCCGGGCACACTGCGCTTCATGACGAGGTACTCGTCCAGCACCGCGTCGACCACCGGTCGCCAGCGGGTCGCCGGAAGGGCGGCGAGCCTCACCTCGATGCCGTCGGCGTAGCGCTCGAGGTTGCGGTGGGCGAGGGCGATGGCCATGGCCCGCTTGTTCCCGAAGAACCGGTAGACCGAGCCGATGGGCACGCCGGCGCGCAGGGCGACGGCCCGGGTGCTGAGGTTCTCGTACCCGGTTTCGTCCAGGAGTTCCGCGCAGGCGTCGAGGATCCGCTCGAGGCGGTCGGCGCTGCGCTGCTGGATCGGCGTCCGGCGCAGGGGGTGGGCTGGGAGCACGGGGTCCATCATGCCGCTCCTCGTTCAACGGGTCGGCGGCGGTACCGGTTCCACGGTCTCAGCTCAGCAGCAGGCCGAGTCCGCCGACCGTGTAAATGATCATCAGTGCGAGCAGCGGCAGCTGTCCGGCGACGGCTTTCGCGGGCGGGAAGAGGCGTACGGAACGGTCGTGCGCGGCGATCACCCCGAGGACGTGTCCGGTGACGACGGCGACGACCTGGAGGGTGGCGAGGCCGCCGGGGCCCAGTGGTGGCAAGGGTTCTGGGGCGTTGTCAGTGCCGAGTGCCATGCTTACTGTGCGTGGTCCTTCGGTTACCAGGAGGGAGAAGTAGTGGGCGACGAGATAGCCGAGCGCGATCGGTACGAGTGAGTGCGCGAAGGCGGTCAGCGGGCCGGGGTGCGGGCCGCAGACGAGGCGGGTGAGCGCCGCGCAGAGGCAGAAGAGGGCGGCGACGAGGGCGATGGAGCCGAGGAGTCCGAGGGTGGCCGCGGGGGTGCGGCCGAGGGGGGAGGTCTGGATCGCGTTGATCCACGAGGGGTTGTCGGAGAAGCCGTCGTAGGCGGTGGATCCGAGCAGGACGCAGACGGTGGCGACGAGTCCGGGCCGCTCGGGTGTCGCGTCGAGTCCGTGGAAGGGGTTACGGAGTACGAGGCGGCCGTCGCTGCGGCGGCCGAGGGGGGAGAGCCGGGCCAGGAGGGCGGAGTACACCTCGAAGGCGTCTGCGTCGGCGAACCAGCGCTCGCCGTAGCGGGCGGCGAGCAGGAGCTGGACGGCGGCGTAGCCGGTCAGGGCGATCAGGAGGGTGGTGGTGGAGGCGGGATCAGGAGAGACGAGTTCGAGCCAGGTGAAGGCGAACAGCCCTGCGGCCGCGGGCCATTGCCCGAGCCGGGCGGGGATCGGGCGGGGTGTCGGGGGCTCCGTAGCTGCGGGGAGCCGCGGTGGTGGGCGTCGCGAGCCGCGGGAGGGGCTCCCGGCGCCGGTGGCGGGGGTGGCGACGGTGGCCGCGGAACGGGCCGCGCGGAGCCTTCCCGGCAGGGTGAACAGGCGGTGCAGGGCGCGGAGCGGGCTGAGGAGGCGCCAGACGGGACCGAGGAGGAGGGAGGCCGGCACGAGGCCGACCCAGAGGAGGACGTAGACGGCTCCGGGAGCGGGGTTGCGGGCGGGGTCGTCGGGACCGAGGAGGAGGTGGAGGAGGACGGCGAGCGCGGCCGCGAGGCCGAGCCCGCGCAGGGCGGTGCGGGTGGCCGGCGCGTCGGCCACCCGCTGGAGCCCGGCGGGCAGGGCGATGCCCGAACGGTCCCCGCGGAAGCGGGAGTCGGACCAGAGGAGGCCGAGTGCGAGGAAGGAGATGAAGAGCGCGATGAAGGCGCCGGCGAACGCGTAGAAGGGGGAGATCGGCAGATCGTGCCGGGACCCGATCCCGTGCGCGAGCACGGTGAGCGGATCGGCCGGGTACTGGACCACGCCCCGGCCGAACCCGCCACCGGCCGCGCCGTACGGATCACCCCCCAGCGCGAACCCGAACCCGCCCACCCGCACCTGCGACACCACCCCCACACCCCCGCTCACCACCGGACCACCGATGCGGGGGACGCAGGGGATGGAGCCGGACGGCCCGGATCCGGGGGCTGGGTTGAGGCCGGAACTGAGGCCGGGGCCGGAGCCGGAACCGGGGCGGGAGCCGGAGCCGAAGCCGGGGCTGACGCCGAACGGCTCGGATCCGGGGCCTGGGCCCAGGCCGGAACTGGGGCCGGAGCCAGAGCCGGAGCGGGGGCTGGGGCCGGGGCCGACGCCGGGGCCGACGCCGAACGGCCTGGATCCGGGGCCTGGGTTGAGGCCTGGGCCTGGGCTCGGGCCGAGGCCCCGGCCCAGGGCGGAACCTGGGACGAGGCTGGGGGGTGGGGCGGGGCGGTGGGGTGGGGGGTCGTGGTCATCGGACGAGGAGTTGGGTCAGGACGAGGTTGGACTCGTGGGTTTCGACCTCGAAGAGGCCCGTGCGGTCGGCCGTCAGGATCAGGGTGGCCTCCTGGCCTGCCGGCAGGGCGAGTTCCTTGTCGAAGCCGTGGACGTGCAGGGTGTCCGCACGGTCGCTGGTGACGCGCAGGGCAACGCGCTCACCGCGCGTCACCTCCACGCGGCCCGGCGCCGGTGAGACCTTGCCGTCCCGGACGGTGATGCTGACCGTCCGGTCGGCCTGCGACGCCTCCGGGGACGCGGGGGGCGGCGTGGCCGCGGGGTGCGTGTGGGTGGGCTGGGCGGACGCGGCGGTGAGCTGGAGGGTGGCTTCGACCGGCTTGCCCGCTACGGCCCAGGCCGTGTGGTCGTCCGCGTAGAGGCGGACGGTCAGGGTGTGCGCGCCCTCCGGCACCTGCGCGGCGGGCAGGTGGAACCAGGGGCCGTACAGGCGGGCCAGCTTGCGGCCGTCCAGCTCCAGGTGCGCGTGACCGGCACCCGGGAGGGCGGCGCCGCCGGCGCTGTCGGGGGTGAAACGGAAGTTCGTCACCGCCAGTTGGAGGTTCCAGCCGTCCTCCGAGTCCGGCCGGGCGGCGAGCCGGACCTCCGGCGCGCCCTTGGCCGGGACCTCGCGGAGCCGGTGCCCCGCGCCGTCGTCGGCGGCGAGCAGGGTGCCGACGCTGCCGGAGGCCTGCTCGTGGCTGGTGCCGGGCTTGTGGTGGGTGGTGGCCCTGCCCCCGCAGCCCGTCACCGCGCCGCCGGCCAGCAGCAGGGCCAGGGCGAGCAGCGCGGCGGCGCGGCCAGCCCGCCGGGTCCGGCGCGGCGGCGTACCGCAGGCGTCGCACCAGACCCGGTTCTCGGGGCGGTCGCCCGTGGGATCGGTCATCACGCGTCTCCCCCCGCCGCGCCCCGCTCCGACCCGGCGCCGGTCCCCTTGCCGGGGTCGGTGGCGGCGGCGGTGCCGGTGGGGGCGGTGACCCTGCCGGGTTCGCGCTCGGCGTTCAGGGTTGGGGGCGGGCCTGCCGGGACGGGGACCCGGTCGCCGGACGGGTCGCCGCCCGGGCCGGCCGGGCGGGCCGGGGTCCCGCCGGGGCGGGCCGATGCGACCGCGGCCCACAGGACCCACACCACCGCGACGAGGCCGCGTATCCAGGCCGGGCTGAGCGGGATCCAGGGGATCATCAGGACGGCCTTGTCGAAGGCGTCGAGGAGGGTGAGCGCGCCCAGGAGCAGGGTCAGCCGGGCCAGCCACGGGCGGGTGGTCCGCAGTGCGACGCCGACGCCGGTCCACCACAGGCCGAGGCAGAGCAGCGCCAGGGCCGGGACGAAGGTGCCGGTCAGTCCCGTGGTGGAGCCCGCCACGTCCAGGGCCAGGCCCGCGAGGCCGAGCAGGGTGGCCACCGTGGCCGTCCGGGAGGTGCGCAGCCTGCGCCACCACAGGAGGCCGCCGACCAGGAGGAGGACCGCCGCGACGGCGAGGGCGAGCTGGGTCTCCACCCGCTGGAGCCCCCGGGACCCGTACCAGTCGCAGCCGGCCGGAAGCTTGCGCGCCTGGACGTTGTAGTCGGCGCAGACGAGGAGCTGGGCCAGCTTCACCGGTTCGCCGGCCAGCCGGGCCGAGCCGCCGGAGACCGCGCCCCGCCGCTCACCGCACTGCGGGAGCGTGCCCGGGGTGGAGCCGTCCGGTCCCTGCTGCCAGCAGTTGCCCCGACCCTGGCCGTCCCACCACACGTCCATGGCGTTGGGGCGGGAAGCGCCGGACTTGTCCTTGCCCAGGACGTTGCCGGCGTAGCGGTTGTGGTGGGAGGTGTCCGCCTGCTTCGACAGCTTCTCCTCGCCGCGGATGAAGGCGGGGACGGCGGAGAGGAAGAAGCCCGCGCGCTGGTGCCCGTACACCCAGTTGTTCTCGTAGAGGTTCCAGTTGCCGCCGGCGGTGATGATGCCGGTGCCGGGGGGCATGGAGATCTGCGGGCAGACCACGCCCTGCTCGTAGCCGCGCTCCACGGGCGGCTTGGCGCAGGTGCCGTCGGCGACGTAGTGGTAGTAGTCGGCGTTGTTGTCGTGGATCAGGTTGCGCTCGAAGTGGGCGTGGTTCTGCGGGAGTCCGGGGTGACCGGGGAAGGCGCTGTCCATCGAGGCGCCGCCCATGTTCTGGTCGAACTCGTTGTCGTGCACCCATACCGAGTCGCCCGCGGTACCGGAGTAGCCGACCATGTTGTGGTGGCTGCGGCAGCCGGTGATCTCGATGGAGTAGCGGGGGACGTCGTAGCCGCGGCCGTCGTTGATGTTGGAGGCGCTGCCGGGGTAGATGCCGGAGTCTCCGTTGCCGTACGACTCGCAGTTCTTGTAGAGCCCGTGGTCGCTGGCGAAGGTCAGGAAGCCGTACTCGTCGTTCCAGCGGGTCAGGACGTCGTCGATGACGAAGCCGTCGCCGGCCAGGACGTACAGCGAGTTGAACGTGGTGCGCTGCGCGGTGAAGTTGCGGAAGTAGATGCCGTTGGACTTGTCGGCGCGGATCGCGTTCAGCTTCTGGTATTTGGCGTCGATGACCACGTCCTCGCGCGAGGCTCCGGTGCCTTCGATCTGGAGGTTCGTCTTGCCGAGGATGGCGACCAGGTTCTGGTTGTGCCGACAGGCCACCTGCTGCTCGTAGGTCAGGATCTGGTAGCCGAGCGAGGAGTTGGGCGCTTTGAGCGAGGCGCACTCGCCGGCCGGCTTCGGGAGCGAGGGCTCTTCCTCGTAGAGGCCGGGGAGGATCGCGATGTTCACGCCCGGGCGGTCCACGGCGTCGACGGCTGCCTGGAGGTCCCGGAAGCCGTTCTTCTCGCAGCGCTCGTAGAGGGCGAGGTTGCGCTGCTTGAGGGTGTCGGGGAAGGCCGATATCCGGCGCTCGAAGGCGGGCCGGTCGGTCTTGCAGACGATCAGGTCGGGCTCGGCGGTCCGGTACGCGGGTACGGAGCCGGTGCCGTCGGGGAGTTCGACGGGCCGCTCCTCGTGCGCGCTGGCGGCGGGTGCGGCGGCGAAGAGGGACAAGAGGGCCAGGAGGGCGGCGAGGAGCGCCGCCGGCACGGCAGGAATCCTGCGGGTCCACGACATGCGCGTGAGAGTAGAGGAATGTTCATCTTTTCGGATCCCCTCTCGCACGAATAGCCCGCCGACAGGCCAAGTCGTAACCCGGCACCCCTGGGCGGGCGCGCCCCGCGAGGCGACGGGGGGGGCGGATGCGTCCGCGGGACGCCGACCTGGACGGGCCGGTAGCCCGGTCCGCCGCAACCCGGCAGCACGTAGCCCCGCTGGGCTACGGGGCTACGGCCCCGGCAGCCCGGCGGTCTGGCGGTCCGGCGGTCCGGCATCCGTGTAGCCCGGCAGACCTGCGGGCCCGGAGGCCCGGGGGGCCGGGGGCCGGGGGGCCGGGGGCCCGGGGGACCTGGGGCCCGGGGGACCTGGGGCCCGGGGGACCTGGGGACCTGGGGCCCGGGGGACCTGGGGACCTGGGGGCCTGCGGGCCCGGGGGGCCGGGGGGCCGGGGGGGCCGGGGGCCGGGGGGCCGGGGGGGCCGGGGGGCCGGGGGGGCCGGGGGCCCGGGGGCCCCGGGGTGGTGCGGAGCGGTGGACCAGTGCGTGGGGCCTACTCGGGGGCTCCCGGTCGGTGGCGTGGGGTGCGGTGGCGGCGGTGGTAGGAGAACGTGACCGCGGCGAGGAGCGGGCCCCAGAGGAACATCGGTTGGTAGAGGATGCCGACGACGAGGTTTCCGGTGGGCGTCATGTCCTCGTGCGGGAAGGTCCACCACCAGGGGGTGGCGGCCCAGAGTGCGGTCAGGGTCGCCGCGCCGAGGGCGGCGGGGACCACGGCGGCGACGGGGCGGACCGTTCGCCCTCCGATCAGCGGTATCCAGTGGGGCGTGACCTCGCCCCATGGCCGTACCAACCCGATCGTGAGGAAGGCCGCGAGCTCGCAGAGCACGCTGAGCGTCAGCATCCACGCCTTCGCGCCGATCGTCTGGAAGCTTTCGAAGCCGGCCTCGGTGTATCCGGCCGGGTATCCGAGCACCAGGGCGATGCGCCACAGTCCGCTCGGCAGCACCACCCAGGTCGTCAGACGCGCGGCGCAGACAGCCCAGCGGGGCGGCGCTGCGGCGGAGCCGACCGTCGAGTCGCTCGCTTGAATGCTCATGTCACACATCGTCACGCGCCGCCGACCGGACTTCGTCAGCCTGCGCGGCGGACCCGGACGGGCCTGTGGAGCGAGAAGGGAGGGTGGCCTCCCCCGTGCGGGGGAAGCCACGGTCATCCCCCGTGGCCATGCCCCGGCCCCAGCCCCCGCATCAACATCCACAGCCGCCGGATTCGCACCCGTACGGCCACCGGCCCTGCGATTGCGCGCCCCGGCACCGGTCGCTCCGCCCGCACCACGACCGAGTGAGGACCGAGTCGCGAAAACCCAAGTGAGGACCCCTGACCGCAGAACGCCCCGCCTCTGCCGACGCCGCAGCCCACAGAAGGGACGGCCCCACCGGCCGGGCCCGCACCGCACCGCACCGCACCGACCCACACCGCGCTGCCCCGCCCGTACCGCCCGACACCACACCACGCCACGCCACGCCACGCCACGAACCCCGCACCGCCCCACCCCGCCCCGGCCGACTGACCGGAATCTCCCGTTGACGTGTCGCCCCAGGAATCCTACTGTCAGGCATAGGATTCCTTCGGCAGACCGGGAGCGTGCAATGAGCGTCGGCAGCAGCGGCGGCAGCGAGCAGGCGAGGAAGACGGCGGAGGCGTTGGAGTACCTCACCGGATTCGGCAACGAGCACAGCTCGGAGGCGGTTCCCGGCGCGCTCCCGGTCGGGCGGAACTCGCCCCAGCGCTCCCCCCTCGGGCTCTACGCGGAGCAGCTCAGCGGAAGCGCGTTCACCGAGCCGCGCTCCCACAACCGCCGCTCCTGGCTCTACCGGATCCGCCCTTCGGCAGCGCACCCGCCCTTCACCCGGACCGGGAACGGCGCCCTGCGCACCGCGCCCTTCACCGAGGCCCCGGCGGACCCCAACCGGCTCCGCTGGAACCCGCTGCCCGAGCCGGCCCCCGGCACGGACTTCCTGGCCGGCCTCTGGACCCTGGGCGGCAACGGCGACGCCGCCCAGCGCACCGGCATGGCCATCCACCTCTACTCCGCCAACTCCCCCATGACCGACCGGGTGTTCAGCGACTCCGACGGCGAGCTGCTGATCGTCCCCGAGCAGGGCGGCCTGCTGCTGCGCACCGAGTTCGGCCTGCTGAGCGCCCGCCCGGGCGAGGTGGCCCTGATCCCGCGCGGGGTCCGCTTCCGTGTGGAGCTCCAGGACGAGACCGCCCGCGGCTACGTCTGCGAGAACTACGGGCAGCCCTTCGAGCTGCCCGGCCTGGGCCCCATCGGCGCCAACGGCCTCGCCGCCGCCCGCGATTTCCGGGCGCCCGTGGCCTCGTACGAGGACAGCGAGCGTCCGACCGAGGTGGTCAACAAGTTCTGCGGCAACCTCTGGACCGCGACCTACGACCACTCCCCGCTCGACGTGGTCGCCTGGTACGGCACGCACGTCCCGTACGTCTACGACCTGCACCGTTTCAACGTCCTGGGCTCGATCAGCTACGACCACCCCGACCCGTCCATCTTCACCGTGCTGACCTCGCCCTCCGACACCGCGGGCCTGGCGGGCGTGGACTTCGTGGTCTTCGCGCCGCGCTGGCTGGTCGGCGAGGACACCTTCCGCCCGCCGTACTTCCACCGGAACGTGATGAGCGAGTACATGGGGCTCATCGAGGGCGCCTACGACGCCAAGGCGGAAGGGTTCGTCCCCGGCGGCGGTTCGCTGCACAACATGATGTCCGCGCACGGACCCGACCGGGAGACCTTCGACCGGGCGAGCGCCGCGGAACTGAAGCCGCAGAAGATCGACGACGGGCTGGCCTTCATGTTCGAAACGCGCTGGCCGATCACGGCGACGGCCCAGGCCGCCGGCGCGGACCACCTCCAGAGCGGATACGACGACGTCTGGCAGGGGCTCCAGCGCCACTTCCGCGCCTAACATCACGAGCACGCCGCGCGGCCCCGCCACCGCGCGCGCCGTGCCCACCGCGCCCGCCCCGTCGTACGGAGAACCACCCGTGACCGCCTTCGCCCCCGACTCGCTGGTACTGAACCGGAAGCTGCCGCTCTGGTACCAGGTCTCCCAGTCGCTGCGCGCCTCGATACTCGGGCGCACCGCGGACGCCTCGCTGCGCCTGCCCACCGAGGAGCAGCTCGCCGAGCACTACGGGGTGAGCGTGCTGACCATGCGGCAGGCCCTCAAGGAGCTGGAGACCGAGGGGCTCATCAGCCGCCACCGGCGGCGCGGGACCTTCATCGAGCCGGGGGCGGTGCGCGGGGCCCCGGTCCGTCTCCTCGGCTCGGTCGACGCGATCGTGGCGCAGCAGTCGGGCGACCGTACGACGATCCTCGGCCGCGAGCGGACGCCCGTGTCCGGGGAGCTGCTGGAGCACTTCCCGGACACGCCCGAGGTGGTCACGTACCGCAGGCTGCGGCACGACAGCGAGAGCGGCGAGCCGACCAACTGGGCGGAGAACGCGGTGCGTCCGGAGCTCGCGGACTCCATCGACCTGGCCGATCTGGAGCGTTGGCCGATGACGAAGGTGCTGCGCGACATCGTGAAGGTCGACATCAGCCGGATCACCGACACCGTGGAGGCGCGGCTCGCGGACCCGCTCACGGCCGAGCTGCTCCAAGTGCCGCTGCTGAGCCCGATCCTGCACTACACGGGCGTGACGTACGACGGCAGCGGCCGGGTGGTGGACGTGGCGCGGATCCGCTACCGCGGCGACCGCTTCTCCTTCACGGTGACCGTCGACGCCCACTGACCGGACCCGGGCAGAGAGCAGAGACACGAGCAGGGGCAAGGCCACGGGCACGGGCAGGGGCACGGGCACGGGCAGGGGCACGGGCACGGGCACAGACACGAGCGCGGGCGCAGGCACGGACACAGGCCCGAGCACGAACACGGGCGCAGGCACAGACCCGGCGGGGACGCGAGCCCGTGCACCGGCCCGGCCGCCCGAACGGCCACCCGCCACCCGCCACCCGCCACCCGCTACTGCCGGTCGTCCTCCGCTCCCCGCTCCCCCTCCGCCTGGGAGGGAGTGGTGCGCGTCGTCTGGGCGTGGCGCAGCTTGCGCTGCTTCTCGTCCAGGTCCTCGTCGAGCCGCTCCCCCTCGGCCTGCGACGGGGTCGAGTACTCGTCGTACTGGCTCATGACCGCCTCCCGGGGCGCCTGGTTCGGCGCAGATCGCGCAGATCCATACATATGGAGCCTAACTCTCCGGCCTGGACACGGCCCGGCCGCCGACCGGCGTCGCTACCATCGGCCGGGTGAGCTCTGACGCACTTGGGCGGGACCCGCTGCTGGACGAACTGATGCCCTGGAGCGTGGGCTCCCTGCGCCTGGGCCGGTCCTGGGTCGCGGCCCCCGACCCGGCGACCCTGCGGGCCCGCTGGGCGACCCTGGCCGCCGCCGACGGCCCCGAACGGGAGCGGCTGTTCCGCCCGACCCGGGCCCGGACCCCCGCCGCCGGGGCAGCCGCGCTGCCGGGCCAGCGCGCGGGCTCCACGGCCCGCTTCGCGGACGTGCCCGGCCCCCGCCCCGACCCCGTACGGATCCTGCGCGAGCCCTTCGACGAGCAGTGGCTGCTGCCCGACCAGCGGCTCATCGACCTGGCCCGCCCGGAGCTGTGGCGGGTCCTGGACGAGCACCAGCTGTTCGCCGTGGAGCCCCCGCAGACCCCGCGGAGCGCGGCGCTGCTGGTCACCGCACACCTCCCGGCCGGGCGGCTCGGCCGGATCCGCCCGCTGCACCGCCGCCCGGGCGGCGCCGAGCCCAATCTCGCCCCCGGGCTGCAGCACGTGCTGGGCGAGCGCTACGGGACCTGGGTCACCCCCGAGGACGTGCTCTGCTGGATCCTGGCCGCCGGCCGCCCCGGCCCCCGGGGGTACGAGGTCCCGCTCACCGCCGACGCAGGGCGCTGGCGGGCCGGGCTGGAGCTGGGGCACCGGCTGCTCTCCGTCCAGCTGCGCGGGGCGCGCGGCGGCGAGGCACCCCGGCTGCCCGGCGGACGCAGGCCCTACGTCCGCTCCGCGCTGCCGGCCTGGCCGCGCGAGCTCTCGTACGACCCGGAGAGCGAGACGCTGAGCATCGGCGACGGTGCCGGGGACCCCGGCACCGTCTCGCCGGTCCCCGCCGCGGCGTGGGAGTACGAGGTCCAGGGGGTCCGCGTCCTGGAGGCGTGGTTCGCCGCCCGTCTCGCCCACCGGGACCCGGCCGCGGAGGGACTGGACGCGCTGGGCCCGGCCCAGTGGCCGCAGGGCTGGACCTCGGAGCTGCTGGCCCTGGTGACGACCCTGGCGCTGCTGACCGAACTGGACCCGGAGCGCGCCGCGTTCGAACCCGGTCCGCCGCTGACCGCCGCCGGGCTCCGGGCTGCCGGTGTGCTGCCGGCCCCGGCCTGGGCGCGCCGCCCGGCCTCGGTCCTGGACCACCAGGAGGAGGGGCCGGGCGGCCAGTTCGCGCTGCTCTGAGCCGCACGGCCGGCCCCCGGGACGGGCCCCCTCGAGCCGCCACCCCGGCCACCCCGGCCACCCCGGCCCCCTCGAGCCGCCACCCCAGCCGCCCGACCCGGCGCTCCGGCCCACCCAGCCCGGCGCTCAGACCCACCCAGGCCGCACTCAGATCCACCCGGCCCAGCGCTCAGACCCACCCCGCCCCGCGCTCCGATCCACCCCCGGCCGCGCGGCCGGGGGTGACAGCCGGGGTTCCGATCGAGTAGGCAGGGCCCATGGCTACCGATCCCCTCCCCGGACCCGCCCCCGAGCCCCTGCCCCTCGACGGCATCACCGTCGTCACCGTCGAGCAGGCGGTCTCCGCCCCCTTCGCCACCCGTCAGCTCGCCGACCTGGGCGCCAGGGTGATCAAGGTCGAGCGGCCCGACGGCGGTGATTTCGCCCGCGGCTACGACACCGCCGCGCACGGCCTGGCCTCGCACTTCGTGTGGGCCAACCGGGGCAAGGAGTCGATCGCGCTCGACCTCAAGGACCCGCGCGGCCGCAAGGTCCTGCACGGGCTGCTCGACGGCGCCGACGTGTTCGTACAGAACCTCGCCCAGGGGGCCGCCGCCCGGCTCGGGCTCGACTCGGCCGCGCTGTGCGCGCGTTACGCCCGGCTGGTCGCCGTGGACGTCTCCGGGTACGGACCCGAAGGCCCGTACGCCCACAAGCGCGCCTACGACATGCTCGTGCAGTGCGAGGCCGGTCTGGTCTCGGTGACCGGAACCCCGGAGCGGCCCGTGAAGGCGGGGATCCCGGCAGCGGACATCGCGGCCGCCATGTACGCCTTCTCGGGGGTGCTCGCGGCCCTGCTGCGGCGCGGGACCACGGGGCGCGGGGGCCGGGTGGAGGTGTCGATGCTGGACGCGCTCGCCGAGTGGATGGGGCATCCGCTGCACCACACGATGCACGGCGGGGAGCAGCCGGTGCGCACCGGGCTCGCGCACGCGGTGATCGCGCCCTACGACGCCTACGCGACGGCGGACGGGGACAGGGTGCTGCTGTCGGTGCAGAACGACCGGGAATGGCGGCGCCTGGCGGAACAGGTACTGGAGCGGCCGGAGTTGGCGGAGGATCCCGGGTACGCGACGAACTCGGCGCGCACCGCGAACCGGGAGAAGACCGACGCGGTGGTGGCCGACGCCCTGGGCCGGCTGGGCGCGGACGCGGCGATCGCGCGGCTGGAGGCGGCGGGCATCGCCTGCGCGCGGCTGAACTCGGTGGCGCAGCTGGTGGCGCACCCCCAGCTGGAGGCCCGGGACCGCTGGCGGGAGGTGGGCTCGCCTGCGGGCCCGCTGCGGGCCCTGCTGCCGCCGATCGGGCTGCCCGGCGGCGCGGCACCGCACATGGGTGCGGTGCCCGCGCTCGGCGAGCACACCGAACCGCTGCTGCGCGCCCTGGGGATGACGGGCGAACAGATCACGGCGTTGCGCCGGGACGGCGTGGTCCGCTGACCGGGAAGGGTCGATCGGGCCGGGAACGAACGGCGGCGGCGCCGCCGGGTCGGACGGGGACGGTTACGAACGGCGACTGCCGAAGAGCGTGCGCCGCAGCCTGCGCAGGGGCGCGAAGAGCGACACGCGCGCACTCCGGCTCCGCAGACGGTGCGTGTGGTCGCGCGAGGTCAGCTCGCGCATGAGCAGAGTCGCCTCGGCGGTCTCGCGGTGCGGGACGGCGGGACCGCCCAGCACGGCGAGGTGGCGGTCGAGGCGCGAACTGGTCGCACCGCTGCCGCAAGTGATGGCAGGCACGCGTGGCGGCCTGCTGCGCATTGCTATCTGTTCCATGTCTCTCCCCACCCGTACGAGGGCACCCGGCCCACCGGGCAGGGTAACCCTATCGTCCCCACGTCGTGCGCGTGTATCCCGGTCGTGTGAATTGCCCGTGTGGCGAGCGGGAGTTGACGATTACTCAGCGGAGTCGACCGTCACTCTCCGCGAAATTTCCGATGGGGCCGGGACGCCGTCCGCCCGCACCGGAGACGAGCGGCCGACTCCTGTCGCGACCGGCGCCACGCGACGCCCTCTGCGCTAACTTGGAGTGATCGTCCGGTAACGCTCCTGGGGGCGCGCGTGAATGAGGCTCGCGGTGACTGATTCTGCGTCATACGAAGGCGGCAGCGCCGAGAGGGTCATCGCCGGGCGCTACCGCCTGCTGGGCCCGCTGGGCCGCGGCGGGATGGGATTGGTGTGGCGGGCCCGGGACGAGGTCCTGGGCCGCGAGGTGGCGGTCAAGGAGGTGCACGCGCCGGCCGGGATGGACGAGGCCGAGGTGGCCCGGATGTACCGGCGCCTGGAGCGGGAGGCCTGGGCCGCGGCCCGCGTCTCGCACCGGGGCGTCGTCACCGTCTACGACGTGGTCACCGAGGACGGCCGGCCCTGGATCGTGATGGAGATCGTACGGGGACTCTCGCTCGCGGAGGTCCTGGAGGGCGACGGGCCGCTCACCCCGCAGCGGACCGCGCACATCGGCGAGCAGGTGCTGGCCGCGCTGCGCTCCGCGCACGACGCGGGGGTGCTGCACCGGGACGTCAAGCCCGGCAACGTGCTGATCGCCAACGACGGCCGGGTGGTGCTCGGCGACTTCGGGATCGCGAGCCTGGAGGGTTCCACCGCCATCACCATGACGGGCGAGGTGGTCGGCTCCCCCGAATTCCTGCCGCCGGAAAGGGCGTTGGGGCAGGAGCCCGGCCCCGAGTCGGACCTGTGGGCGCTCGGGGTGATGCTGTACATGGCCGTCGAGGGGGTATCCCCCTTCCGCAAGGACACCCCGGTGGCCACGCTGCGGGCCGTGGTGGACGCGGGGTTCCCGCCGCCGTTGCGGGCCGGGCCGCTGACGCCCGTACTGGAGGGGCTGCTGGTCAAGGACCCCGCGGGGCGGCTGTCCGCGGCGGAGGCGGCCCGGATGCTGCGCATCGTCGGCGCGGGCGGGACCGTACGGAGCTCCGGCGGGCCGGGGTCCGGGCCCGTATCGGGTCCGGCGGCGGGGCCGGTGCCGGGGGCGGGGGCGGACGCCCCGACCTCCGTCGCACGGCACGGGCACGGGCACCCCACCCCGCCGCTGCCGGTGCCTCCCGCGACCGCGGCGGCTCCGATGGGGACCGCTGCGCCCGGGCCCCGGCAGAACCGGGCGGGGCTGGTGCTGACCGGCGGGATCGTGGTGCTGCTCGCGGTGGTGGTGCTGCTGGGCTGGCTCCTGCTGAAGGGGCGCGGCTCCGGCACGGACACCGGAGCGGGCCGGACGCCCACCCCGGCCGTGACGCAGAGCGATCCGGCCTCACCCAGCCCCTCGCCGAGCGCGTCGCCCTCCCCCACGCCTTCGCCCTCCCCCTCTCCTTCTCCTTCCGCCACGCCCCCGCCGAACATCACCGTGTCCGCCGTCCAGGCCGTCCGGGACGCCTACCGCGGGACCTGCCCCGCCCCCGCCGCCCAGGCGCCCGCCTTCACCGCGACGGTCGCGGTGGACCGCACCCCGACGGTGGTCGAGTACCGGTGGGCCACGCGCAGCGGGCAGACCTCCGGTCCCGGCTGGCAGACCCTCACGTACCCGGCGGGAGGACCGGGGAGCGTACGGCTCGACCACACGGAGCTGACGCACTATCCGGGCGCCACCTTCGAGGACGCGGTGCGCCTGGAGATCCGGACACCGGCGGAGGCGGCTTCGGCCTGGCTGGAGTTCTCGGTGACGTGCGAGGAGGAGACCCCGACGAGCGGGGCCTCCTCCCCCGGCGCCTCCGGACCGACCGGTTCCCCGTCACCCGAGCCGGGGCCGACCCTCAGTCCGTGAGCGCCGTCAGTGCGTGGGCGCCGTCAGTGCGTTGGCGCCCTCAGCACGTTGGGGCCGTCAGCACGCGCCCCTCCTCCCTCAGGACGCGCCGGTGAAGGCGGGCAGGTAGCCGCCGGACTGCCCGGCGGCGTTGGGGTGGTACGACTCGCCGATGTTCAGCCAGTTGAGGCTGTGCAGCCACTCGCTGCCGGAGCAGATCTCGTGGCCGGTGAAGGTGCCGGCGACCGAGGCGAAGGCGAAGCCGTGGTTGGCGGCGCGTTTGGCGAGGGCGGCGTTGAGGTAGTCCGAGCCGCCGTTGATGGCGGTGCGTTCGCCTTCCGTGAGTCCGGCAACGCAGTTGCCGTTCAGCTTGTAGAAACGGGGATAGCCGAGGACGACCACGCGGGCGCCCGGGGATCGGCTGTGGATGGCGTTGTAGACCTGGTCGAGCTGGCCGGGGAGCGTGGAGTCCACGTACGCCTTGGCCTGGTTGACCCGGCTGACGCAGGTGGACTCGGACTGGAGCACGCAGGTGGTCATGACGTCGGAGAATCCGGCGTCATTGCCGCCGATGGTGATGCTGACCAGGTCGGTGCCGGTGTTCAGCGGTCCGAGCTGGTTGTTCATCACATCGCCGGTACGGGCGCCCGAGCAGGCGACGAAGGAGAAGGTCTGCGGGGAGTGCGCGGCGGCCCAGAGCGCTGGGTAGGCGCGGGCCGTGCGCTTGCAATCTCCGCTGGAGCTGTCGTAGTTGCCGGCGCCGACGCCGGAGGAGTACGAGTCGCCGAGGGCGACGTAGCCGAAATCGGCGGCGGCGGTGGCCTGGCCGGCACCGAACAGGGCCGCGCCCGCGGCGAGTAACAGTGCGGAGGCCGAGGCGGCGAATCTTGGCATTCTCATGCTCATGTGTGCGGCTCCTCGTGGGGGGGGTGCGCCGGAGTTACTCCTGAGTCCGTGGTACAAGGAGCCGAGGTCCGCTGGAAGTGTTCATGCCAAGAATATTCGGCGCAGAGATGCGGCCGGAATCTTCACCCGCACGGCGTTTGAAGAGGGAATTCCGCCACCCGATCCGGCGAAACACGGGTGCATGAGGGCAGTTCGTGCCGGATCATGGGCGCCATGCCAGCCAACCCTCAGGACGCACTGCCGATCAGGCTCAACGTCGACGACAGCGACTCCCCGTCGGACGTCGTCGACGCGCTGTTCCTCGGCCGCTTCGCGTCCGGCGAGCAGCCGTACTCGCACAGCGTGTCGATCGACCGGGTCAAACCCGGCGCGACCCTGCTGCCGCCCGCGGCCACGGTGCTGCGCTCGGCCCGCGACAGCGACCGCAGCGCGACGCTCGCCGAGGGCGAGGGGTGGACCATGCTGGTCTCCCGCTGGAGCCGGGGCGCGGACGTCACGGTGACGGCGGTCAGCGACGAACTCGCCGCCGGCGTGCTGGGCGAGGCCACCGAGGACGCACAGGACGAACCCGAACCGCAGCCCACGAGCGTCGCGATGGGGTTCTGGTACGTCTCCCCGCGCCGCGGTCCCTACCGCACGACCCGGCAGATCGCGGCCGGCACCTGGGCGGAGGTGCGGCCCAACTACACGGCTCCGGTGGCCGGGGCGATGGACCGGCTGATGAAGGTCACCCCGGACGACATCGCCGGGCGGCTGCTCCTGCTCCACGGCCCTCCCGGCACCGGGAAGACCTCGGCCCTGCGCACGCTCGCCCGGTCCTGGCGGGACTGGTGCCAGGTGGACTGCGTACTGGACCCGGAGCGGCTGTTCAACGACATCGGCTACCTCATGGACATCGCGATCGGCGAGGACGAGGGCACGGCGAAGAGCCGCTGGCGGCTGCTGCTGCTGGAGGACTGCGACGAGCTGATCCGCGGCGAGGCCCGGCACACCGCCGGGCAGGCGCTGTCCCGGCTGCTCAACCTCACGGACGGCCTGCTCGGTCAGGGCCGCAACGTCCTGGTGGGCGTCACGACCAACGAGGACCTGGAGCGGCTCCACCCGGCGGTGGTCCGGCCGGGGCGCTGTCTGGCCCGCATCGAGATCGGCAAGCTGACCCACCGGGAGGCGGTGGACTGGCTCGGCACCGACGAGGGCGTCTCCCGCGAGGGCGCGACGCTGGCGGAGCTCTACGCCCTGCGCCGCGGCGCCTCGGGCCCCTCCGCGCTCCTCCCGTTGCAGGGTCACGACTCCTCCTCCGAGGCGGGCCTCTACCTGTAGGGCCGGCACCTGCGGAGCCTCCCGCGCCGAACGTGCGGGGTGTACGGCGTGTGCGGGGCGCGCGCGGGTCCGGCGCGCGCGGCGACGACAATGGGGGCGCGGCCGGAGGCCCCCGCCGGCCGCGCGCACCCCCGGGGACCCACGAATCAGGAGAACGCACCGTGCTCGAACCGGCGCAGGAGAATCCCTTCCCCGACAGCCACGTCCTCGGGGAGGGCCCCGAGCCGCATCCGCAGCTCCAGCCGGTGCTCGGCCTCATCGGACGCTGGCACGGGCAGGGCAGCGGCGAGTACCCGACCCTGGAGCACGGTTTCCGGTACGAGCAGGAGCTCACCTTCAGCCACGACGGCAGGCCCTTCCTCCGCTACGAGTCCCGCGCGTGGCTGATCGACGGCTCCGGGGCGGCCCTGCGCCCCGCGGGGCGGGAGAGCGGGTGGTGGCGGATCCTCCCGGACGCCTCCGTCGAGGTCACGCTCGCCCACCCCACCGGCATCACCGAGACGTACACCGGCCGCGCGTCCGGTGCGGAGATCGAGATGGAGACCGGGACCGTGGGGCTGACGCCCCGGGCCAAGGAGGTCACCGGCATGCGACGCCGGTACGTGCTCCAGGACGGCGAGCTGACGATCGTGCAGGAGATGGCCGCGGTGGGGCAGCCCATGCAGCACCACCTCCGGGCGCACCTGCTGCGCCGCAAGGACTGACGGCCAGGGAGCCGAGTCCCGCGGGGCCAACCCGGCAGGGCGTGGGCCCGAGCGGCCCGCCCGGCAGGGCGTGGGCCCTGTAGGCCTCCGCCCGGCGCAGCACCAGCCCGAGTGGCCGGCCCAGCAGGGCGTCGGCCCGATCGAGCCTCCGCCCGGCAGAGCACCAGCCCGCGCGGCCGGCCCGGTAGGGCGTCGGCCGGGTCGACCCCCGGCCCGGCAGGGCGGCGCGCCCGGCAGGGTCTCAGCCCGCGTACCGTGCGCGCAGCGCCTCCAGGGCCGCCGCGGTCGCCTCTTCGAAGGTCAGGCCCAGCCGCCGGGCCCGCTCCGCGTAAGCCTGCGCGGCGGTGGCCGCCTCCCGGGCGGGACCGTCGCCGACCGCCGCCACGAAGCTGCCGGCCCGGCCGCGCGTCTCGATGACGCCGTCCGACTCCAGTGCCCGGTACGCCTTCGCGACCGTGTTCGCCGCCAGTCCCAGCTCCTCGGCGAGACCGCGCACCGTCGGCAGTTTGAACCCGGCCGGCAGCCGCCCCGTCCGCGCGCCCGCCGCGATCTGGGCGCGCAACTGCTCGTAGGGAGCGGCAGCGCCCGCCGCGCCGTCGATGCGGATCTTCAGGTGCGTGGGAGTCGGGGTCACGCGGCCGATTCTCCCCCATCGGCCGTGAAATTCGCAGGCGCTCTCTGCCCTGCCGCCCATACCGTCACACACATGACCACAACCATCCGCGACCTGCGCCCGGACGACCCGGACGACGCCGGGGCCGTCGTAGGGGTGCGCCGCGCGGCCCTCCCCTTCATGATCAGCACCGCCCGCGGGGTGGCCTTCGAAGTGACCTCGGCCCACCCCGACAAGCGCTACCGCCTGCTCGTCGCCGAGAACGGCGAGGGCCTGGTCATCGGCACCGCCCAGGTCGGCATCGTCCACGACAGCCCCGAGCCCGGCCAGGGATTCGTCAACGCCTACGTGGACCCCGCCCACCGCGGGCTCGGCGCCGGGAGCGCGCTGCTGCGCACGGCCGAGGAACACCTGGCGGCCGAGCGCGCGAAGGACTCGTACGCCTGGGTCCTCGACGAGCCGCCGCACCGCGCCTTCGCAGAGCGCCACGGGTACCGCGCCTCCCGCTCCGCGCACTTCCTTCGGCGCGACCTGACCGCGGCCGGGCTGCCGGCCCTCCCGGGGAACCTGCCGGCCGGGGTGGAACTGCGCACCGGCTCGGCCTTCGCCGCCGATCCGCGCCCCCTCTTCCAGGCCGACGCGGCGGCGAGCCTGGACGAACCGGGCGACACTCCGACGGAGCTCGACGACTACGAGGACTGGCTGCGGCACGTCTGGAACCACCCGTACCTGGACCGGGAACTCACCACCGTGGTCCTGGTGAACGGCCAGGTGGCCGCCTTCACCGCCGCCCACACCGACGGAGCCACCCGCTACTCCTCCGCCATGACCGGCACCCTGCGCGCGTTCCGCGGACTGGGTCTGGCCCGGCTCGCCAAGAACGACTCGCTGCTGCGGGCGCGTGCGGCCGGCTACACGGAGGCGTTCACCGGCAACGACACCGGCAACGCGCCGATGCTCGCCGTCAACACCTGGCTCGGCTACGGGGTCTGCGCCACCGAGACCCGCTTCACGAAACCACTGGAGACTGCGCGATGAGCGACCGGCTGACGGTAACCCTCACCAAGGCGGGCCGCACCAAGATCCGCTACCCGGCCGAGCTGGTGGCCGACTCGGGTACCCGCATCACCGTCCGGGCCCCCTGGGCGGCCCCGGGTGTACGGGACTTCGGGTTCGTGCGCTTCGAGCCCGGTGACGTGTTCACCGAACACTTCTGGCGCGACCGCTGGTACGCGGTGAAGGAGGTGCGGACCGGCGGGGGCGTCCTCAAGGGCTGGTACTGCGACGTGACCCGTCCGGCCTCGGTGGCGGACGGCGTGATCCTGGTCGAGGACCTGGACCTCGACCTGTGGGTGTCGGCCGACGGGACCTGCGTACTGCGGCTCGACGAGGACGAGTTCGCCGCGAGCGGGCTCGCCGCCACCGACCCCGAGGCGGCCGCACAGGCCGTACGGGCCCTCGACGCCCTGGAGGCCCGGGCCCGCTCGGCCGCCGGACCGGCCGCGCTGCTGAGCTGACCGGCGACGTGATCGGTGACCTGATCGGGGCTCTTTCTGTGGGCCCGCTTAGTGGCTCCTTAAGTGCGCCCTAAGGATCGGGGCCCGGGGCGTCGACCCGGTGGAACACGGGTTCCGGGCGGTTAGTTTGGCTGGGCCAGGGAGGGCCGGAGGCGGCGCCGCGCACCCGTGAGGGGGCGGCGCCGCACTGCCCCGCCCCTCCGGCCCAGCCACCACTCGCGCTGCCCTGTGCCGTGCCCAGAGGAGATCCGCCATGCCCGCACGCCGTACCGCCGCCCGCATCGCCGCCGCCGGCCTCGCCCCGCTCGCCGTGGCCGCGTACGCCACCGCGCCCGCGGCCGCCCACGGCTCGATGACGGACCCGGTCAGCCGGGTGGCGGCGTGCTACGCGGAGGGGCCCGAGGCCCCGAAGTCGGCGGCCTGCAAGGCGGCGGTCGCGGCGAGCGGGGCGCAGGCGTTCTACGACTGGAACGCGGTGAACATCGCCAACGCGGCCGGGCAGAGCAAGGCCCTGATCCCGGACGGGAAGCTGTGCTCCGCGGGCAACGACAAGTACCGGGGCCTGGATCTGGCGCGCGCCGACTGGCCGGCGAGCCCGATGGCCGCGGGCCCGCACACCTTCCGTTACAAGGGGACCGCCCCGCACAAGGGCTCATTCGAGCTGTACGTCACCAAGGACGGCTACGACCCGTCGAAGCCGCTGAAGTGGTCCGACCTGGAGCCGGCGCCCTTCGTGAAGGTCTCCGACCCGGGGATGCAGAACGGCGACTACGTCTTCTCCGGCACCGTCCCGAACAAGAGCGGCCGGCACCTGATCTACAGCATCTGGCAGCGCTCGGACAGCCCGGAGGCCTTCTACACCTGCTCGGACGTGGTCTTCGGCAAGGACAACGGCGGGAGCGGCGCGGGCACCGGCACGGGCACCGGCACGGGCACCGGCGGTGCCACGGGCGGTACGGGCACCAAGCCGGGCGCGAAGCCCGGTTCCACGCCTTCGCAGCAGCCCTCGCAGCAGCCTTCGCAGGAGCCCGCCGAACGGCCTTCGGCCCCCACCGACCAGCAGATCTCCGACGGCGCCGGCAAGTCCACGGTGGAGCACAACGGGCACGGGGACAACGACCCGAAGACGAACGGCGACGCGACCCCGTCCCCGATCCCCCCGAAGGTCGGGAGCGACCTCGCGGAGACGGGTGGCAGCAGCGCCACCCCGGTGATCGCGATCGCCGGGGCCGGCACCCTGGCCATCGGCGCGGCCGTGCTGTTCGGGCTGGCCCGCCGCCGTGCGACCCCGGGCCGCCACGGCCGCTGACGGCCGCTGCGGGCCGCTGCGGGCCGCTGCGGGCCGCTGACGAGGCTGACGAGGCTGACGAGGCTGACGAGGCTGACGAGGCTGACGAGGCTGACGGAGGCGGGATGCCCGCCTCCGTCAGCCGTCATTCGTCATTCGTCATTCGTCAGCCGTCACTCGAAGACCGAGGCGCAGGTGGTCCGTTCGGCGTGCGCCGGGTCGAGGGCGTTGGCCGCCTCGTGCCAGGCGATCCGGTCGGTGAGGCCGATGGCCACGTGCTCCGACAGGTCCAGTGCGCACAGGTCCTGGAGCAGCACGTTGTGGACGTTCGCCCCGGCGAGGAACTGGCTCCGGTAGGGGGTCACCACCTCGTCGTAGCGGGTGGCGATCACCGTGTAGGCGACGCCGGGGACGGTGTCCCCGCCCGCGTTCAGCTTGTTTTGGAAGGCCGATCCGGCGATCTGGTCGGCGAGCCCCGGGGTGGCGGTGCTGATCAGGTCCCCGGCCCCGGGGAAGTACGGGAGGAGCTGGGTCAGGCCGTCGAGGGTGGTCCCGTGGTTGTCGGGCGCGAGTCCGACCAGGGCGTTGACCTTGGCGGCGCCGCCGAGGAACTTCAGGTAGTAGCGCGGCATCATGCCGCCCTGGGAGTGGCCGACCACGTCGGCCTCGGGGGCGCCGGTGGAGGCGAGCACCTTGTCGACGAAGACGTCGAGCTGCCCGGCGGACTTGTCGATGGGGCCGAGCCCGTTGAAGAAGGGGACGCCGGGCAGTTGCCCGTAGTCGAGGGAGTAGACGCAGTAGCCCCGGTGGACGAGGTACGGCGCGAAGCCCAGCCAGTTGTCGACGGAGTTCCCGAAGGTTCCGTGGACGAGGACCACGGGCCGGGGGTGGGCGGCGGACGGTTTGCAGGACCAGTTGTTCCAGCCGCTGCTCGGCGCCGGGGCGGCCTGGGCCGCGCCGGTGGGGGCGACGAGGGCGGCGGTGGTCAGGGTGAGGACGGCCAGCGGGCGGAGCAGTCGTCTCCAGGGCAGCATCGTGTGATCTCCTTGCGGCTCAAGGGGAGTAACGAGGGATGGCGCGGGAAGTTCGTGGGGGTTCATCCCGTGATCCGGATCACAAGGGGTGCTTGCTGCAGCCGTTAAATTACGGGCGAGTAGCAAGACTGGGAAGTTACGCGTCGGTAAAAGATGGGCCGGGTTCCGGGGCGATCACCCGGAACGGCGTCATCCGTTCGGCCCACCCCTGCTGCGCGCCGCCCCCGGTACGCCGAGCGTGTGAGACATGACCCAGCCCACGAACACAGACTCAGGGCAGTCCGGCGGGTTCCTCGCCGAGATCAAGGACGCCGTGACCACCCGGGCCGCCCTGCTGGTCCTGGGCGTGCTCGCGCTCCAGCTCGCCTTCATCACCTCGTACGTCGGGGCCTTCCACCACCCCGAACCGAGCGAGATCCCGATCGCCGTCTCGGCGCCCGCCCGAGCGCTCTCCGAGCAGTCCGCGAAGAAGCTCGCCGCCCTGCCCGGCAAGCCCCTCGATCCCCGCGCGGTCGAGGACGAGGCGACGGCGCTGAAGCAGATCCGCAACCGGGACGTGGACGGCGCGCTGGTCATCGACCCGGCCGGCAAGACCGACAGGCTGCTGGTCGCGAGCGGCGGCGGGGCCTCCCTGTCGCAGGCGCTCGCAGAGGTCGTCGGACTCGTCGAGACCGCCCAGGAGCGCACCGTCCGGGTGGTCGACGTGGCGCCGACGGCCAAGGGCGACGCCCGCGGCCTGAGCTCCTTCTACCTGGTGGTCGGCTGGTGCGTGGGCGGCTACCTGTGCGCCGCGATCCTCGCGATCAGCGCCGGCGCCAGGCCCGCGAACATCCACCGCGCCGTCATCCGGCTCGGCGCGCTGCTGGTGTACTCCATCGCGGCCGGTCTGCTCGGGGCGGTCATCGCGGGTCCGGTCCTGGGCGCGCTGCCCGGCAGCATCATGGGCCTGTGGGGGCTCGGCACCCTCGTCGTCTTCGCGGTCGGCGCGATCACCCTGGCCTTCCAGGGCCTGGCGGGCGTGGTCGGCATCGGTCTGGCGATCCTGCTGGTGGTGGTGTTCGGCAATCCGAGCGCCGGCGGCGCCTACCCGTACCCGCTGCTGCCGCCGTTCTGGAAGGCCATCGGCCCGGCCCTGCCGCCGGGCGCGGGCACGTACGCCGCGCGCTCGATCGCGTACTTCAAGGGCAATGGCGTCACCGGTCCGCTGCTGGTCCTGAGCGGCTGGGCGGTGCTCGGCTCGGCCGTCACCCTGGCCTGCGCGGTGTTCCGCAGGGGCAAGTCCGGGGCGGCCGTGGGCAGCGGGCTCCCCGACGGACCGGACGACCCGGACCTCTCCGATTCGTCCGCGACGGCGGCCGGGCGGTGAACGGTCCGATCCACCGCAACCGCCAGGGACCGGCCGAACAGGCCGTCTCCGTCAAGCGGATGGAGCCCAGCGCCCAGGCCCAGCTGGGCGCGCTCGGGCTCACCGGCTTCATCGTCGTCACCACCCTCGCCACCGGCATCGACGCCGGGATCTTCCCGGAGAAGCTCAGCCACTCCGTGCTGCCGCTCGTCGGATTCTTCATCGGCGGGCTCGCCCAGCTGCTGGCCGGGCTCTTCCAGGCGCAGCGCGGCGACACCTGGCACGCCACGGTCTTCGCGGGCTTCGGGTTGTTCTGGATGGCGAAGGCCCTGCTGCTCCAGTGGGTGCTGCCGGCCACCGATCCCGCGCTGCGCGGGGACGTCAGCGGGCTGTTCGCGCTGCCGTGGGTGTTCGTGGTGTTCGTGCTGTGGATCGGCAGCTGGCGGATCCACCTGGTGCTGCTGTCGACGTTCACGTGCGTGCTGTTGGTCTTCATCGGCATGACGGTCAGCGGGTTCACCGGCTCGGTGGTCTGGAACCGGATCACCGGCTGGAGCGGCCTGCTGGCCGCGCTCGGAGCCACGTACCTGCTCGCCGGGCAGATCATGGCGAGCACCTGGGGCCGCCAAGTGCTCCCGATGGGCCGTTTCCTGGCTCCCGAGGAGCACCCGGAGACATGAGCGCACGTGATCCCGAGGCATGATTCCGGACGTGGTCCCGAGCGTGATCCCGAGGTGTGATCCCGAGGTGTGATTCCGAGGCGTGATTCCGAAGGCCTGATCCCGAAGGCGTGATTCCGAAGACATGATCACCACGCTGGCCGTCGAGAACTACCGCTCGCTGCGCAAGCTGATCGTCCCGCTCGGCCGGCTCACGGTGGTGACCGGGGCGAACGGCACGGGCAAGTCGAGCCTCTACCGGTCGCTGCGGCTGCTGGCCGATTCGGCGCGGGGCGGCGCCGTCGCGGCGCTGGCCCGGGAGGGCGGGCTGCCCTCCACGCTGTGGGCGGGCCCGGAGAAGACCGGGCGGGCCGTACGGGAGGGGCGGTACGCCGTCCAGCCGACGGTCCGCTCCGAACCGGTGAGCCTGCGGCTCGGCTTCGCCGGGGACGAGTTCGGGTACGCGGTGGACTTCGGCCATCCGCAGCCGGTCGCGGGTTCGCTCTTCGGCCTGGACCCCGAGATCAAACGCGAGTGCACCTGGGCCGGTCCCGTCCTGCGTCCGGCCGCCCTGCTCTCGGACCGCGCGGGCCCCGCCGTGCGGACCCGGACGGCGGACGGCGGCTGGCACCGCACGCAGGGCGCCCTGCGCCCGTACGACTCCATGCTCAGCGAACTCGCGGACCCGCAGCTGGCTCCGGACCTGCTCGCCCTGCGCGAGCTGATCCGCTCCTGGCGGTTCTACGACCACGTCCGCACGGACGCCGACGCGCCGGCCCGCAGCCCGCGCGTGGGAACCCGTACGCCGGTGCTCGCCGCGGACGGCTCCGACCTGCCGGCCGCGCTCCAGACGATCCGGGAGACCGGCGACGACGCCGCCCTGGACGCGGCCGTCGAGGCGGCCTTCCCGGGCAGCCGCGTGGCCGTCGCGGAGCGGGACGGCCGGTTCGAGCTGGAGCTCCACCAGCACGGGCTGCTGCGCCCGCTGGGCGCGGCGGAACTCTCCGACGGGACACTGCGTTACCTGCTGTGGACGGCTGCCCTGCTGACCCCGCGCCCGCCTGCCCTGATGGTGCTCAACGAGCCGGAGACCAGCCTGCATCCGGATCTGCTGGAGCCCCTCGCCGATCTGATCCTGACCGTGGGCCGCAGCACCCAGACGGTGGTCGTCACGCACGCCGCTCCCCTGGCGGACGCCCTCGCGGCGGGCACCCGCCGCCACCGGGTGGACCTCCGGACGATCACCCTGGTCAAGGACTTCGGCCAGACCGAGGTCGCCGGGCGCGAAGGTCCCCTGGACGAACCCCTCTGGTACTGGCCCAAGCGCTAGACCGGGACGGACAGGACGGACAGGACGGACAGGACGGACGGGACTGGCAGACGCCGACGCGGACGGGCAGCGACGACCCCGCCCTGAGACGGGGTCGCTGGAGTGAGCGCCTTGCTGTGGTCGTGCCGGCGTCCTCAGGCGGTCCGCGTGGCAGGAGCGGGCCGGGCGACGGCGCAGCACGCGAGGCCGATCAGGAGCATTGCGACGGGGAAGACGAGGGCTGCCTGGGTGGCGCTGGTCGGGGTGCTTCCGAGGTGGGCCTGGAGGAGTGCGCCGGTGGCCGCGCTGCCGAGGGCTCCGCCGAGCTGTCGGGTGGTGTTGAAGACCCCTGACGCCGCGCCGACCAGGGAGGGCTCCAGGCCGCGGGTCGCGATGCCGGCGAGCGGCGCGGAGACCATACCGATCCCGACGCCGGTGACGAGCAGCGGGGGCGTCAGTGTCCACAGTCCGATGCCCGGGTGCAGCAGCAGGGTCAGGGAGCCGACCCCGGCGATCAGGAGCAGAAAGCCGAGGGCCGCGAGCAGCCGCGGGCTGGTGGTGTCGGACCGCTTGCCGGCGAGGCGCGCGCACAGCGAGGACAGGGCGAACATGGGGACGGTGGCGGCGCCCGCGGCCGGCGCGCTGTAGCCGAGGTCGCTCTGCAGGTAGATCATCAGGGGCAGGAACATGCCGATCATGGCGGCCCCCATGGCCCCGCCGGCCGTGGCGGCCGCCGAGAAGGCGCGGTTGCGCAGGAGCCGCAGCGGCAGGAGCGGCTCGCGCGTGTTGCGGTGCTGCCACCACACGAACGCCGTCAGGCACACGGCGCCGAAGGCCAGCACCGAGGGGATCGTGACCGGCCCGGCCACGGTGCCCCAGTCGTAGGCCTCGCCGCTCTGTACGCCGAAGACCAGCGCGGTCAGCCCCAGCCCGCTGAGCACGATGCCCCACAGGTCGAGCCGGTGGTCCTTGGCCGGTCGCCAGTCGGGCAGCAGACGGCAGGCGGCGATCCACCCGGCGACGCCGACGGGCAGGTTGATCAGGAAGATGCCCCGCCAGCCGGTCCAGGCGACGAGCAGCCCGCCGACCACGGGCCCCGCAGCCATGGCCGCGCCGCCGACCGCACCGAACACGCCCAGCGCCCGGCCCCGCCGCTCGGCGGGGAACAGGTGCACGATGAGCGACATGATCTGCGGCGCGATCAGCGCCGCGGCCAGGCCCTGGACGGCCCGGGTGGCGATCAGCACCGGAGCGTCCGGAGCCAGCGCACAGGCCAGTGAGGCCAGGGTGAAACCGGCCAGACCGGCCAGGAAGAGCCGCTTGGGTCCGTACCGGTCGCCGAGCCGGCCCGCGAGGACCAGCGGGACGGCGTAGCAGAGCGCGTAGGCGCTGTTGACCCAGACGGCGTCGTTGAGCGAGGCCGCGAGGGACGTACGGATGTCGGGCAGGGCCACGTTCACGACCGTGGCGTCCAGGCAGATCATGAAGAAGCTGACGCACAGCGCGTACAGCGCCGACCGGGGGCTCGCGGACGGGCCGGAAGAAGAGGGGTTACGGAACAGGCGTTGCAATGTCGGTCGTGTCCTTCGAGTGCCCGCCCCGGCCGCGCGTGACGGCGCGGAGAACCGAAGCGGGGAACGGGAGCCCTTCGCGGGCCATGGCGTTCACACGCGCTTCGATCAGCACAGCGGGACTCCCGGGGAACTCGACGAAACCGGCTGCCTCGATCGGCACCTCTCCGATCATCGCTGTCGGCACTCGCCTGCGGCATCCCCCGGTCAGCCGATTCGCCGGGGGATGCCCGTGGGGTGTGCGGATCAGGCGGCCCGGTGGACCACTTCCCCCGCGACCACTACGACCTCCGCGACCGTGCCCGGGATCCGTTCCGGGGCCACCTTGAGGATGTCCCGGGACAGCACCACGAAGTCCGCCGCCTTGCCCACCGTCAGGGAACCCCGGTCCTCGTCGAGGAAGTTGGCGTAGGCCGAGCCCATCGTGTAGCCGTGGACCGCCGTCGCGGCGTCCACCGTCTCCTCCGCCTGCCAGGGGTCGCCGCCGACCAGCGGGCGCCGGGTCAGCGCCGTGTAGATGCCGATCATCGGGTCCATCTCGGCGACGTTCCAGTCGCTGGAGAAGGCCAGTACCGCCCCGGCCTCGGAGAGGCTCCGCATGGGCCACGCCTTGTGCCAGCGCTCCTCGCCCACGTTCTCCGCCCAGTCCTGCCCGGGGCCCGCGATCTCGGGCGCGCAGTGCCTGGGCTGCATGCAGGCCACCACGCCGAGCCGCTCGAAGCGCGGGACGTCCTCGGGGTCCAGGCACTCCACGTGCACCACCTGGTGGCGGGCGTCGCGCGGGCCGTTGACCGCCCGGGCGTGCTCGACGGCGTCGAGGACCGTACGGATGCCCCGGTCGCCCGTGGCGTGGACGAAGCACTGGAAGCCGCGTGCGTCCAGCCGCGCGAGGAGCTCCGCGAACTCCTCCGCCGGATAGAAGGTCTCGCCCCGGTGCGCCCCGCAGCCGGTGTACGGCTCGAGCAGCGCGGCCGTGCGCGGCTCCACCACGTCGTCGATGTAGAGCTTGAGGGGGCCGACCCGGAAGCGGTCCCCCGCGTGCACGCGGGCCGCCGCCTCGAAGAGGTCGAGGTCCTCCTCGGTGGTGCCGCGCGGGTGGAACAGCGCGGCGACGATCCGTGAGCGCAGCCGTCCCTCGGCGCGGGCCCGGTCGTACAGTTCCAGGTCGTCCAGGGAGTTCTGCGGCTCCACGACCGTGGTGATGCCGAAGCCGATCGCGTCGTCGAGGCTCTTGGCGAGGCGGCCGTACTGCCGGTCGGGCGAGGCCCACGGCACGCCCAGGTCGCGCAGGGCGCGGTGGCCGTCGCGGGAGAGGCCCTTGATCGCGAAGTCCTTGACGAAGCCGGTGGGTTCCCCGGTCCGCGGGTCGGTGGCGGCCGTGCCGAAGGGCAGGTCGGTACGGTCCTTCGCGACTCCGAGCCGGCGCATGGCCGCCGTGTTCAGCCAGGCCGTGTGCACGTCGTACGAGAGCACGATCGCCGGGGTGTCCCCGGTGACCGCGTCCAGGTCGGCGGCGGTGGGCATGCGCCCGCCGGGGATCGCGGAGTAGTCGAAGGCCTCGGCCTCGATCCACGCGGCGTCCGGGTTGGCTTCCTTCCATTCGCCGATCCGGTCGAGGATGGCGTCGAGGGTCCGCACCCCGGCGAGCTGCACGCACGCGTCGTCGGAGCCGAGCCGGACGTGGTTGTGGGCGTCGATGAAGCCCGGCAGCACGAGCCGGCCGCCCGCGTCGATCCGCTCGGTGTCCGGGCCCGCCCAGTCGGCGGCCTCCGCGTCCGGGCCGACCCAGACGATCCGCCCGTCGCGCACGGCGATGGCCTCGGCCTCGGGCAGCGCGGGGTCGACGGTGTGGACGCGGGCTCCGGTGAGGAGCAGATCGGCGGGGCTGGGGTGCGACATGGGGTGGTGCTCCTGTGCGGCAGAGGGGATGCGGGTAGGGGAAGGGGACTCAGGCGGCCGGGACGTACGCGGGCACCCGCCGGGCGAGCGCCCAGTACGTCACTGCGGAGACGACCGAGCCGAGCAGCGTGAGGTCGGCGCCGCCGAGCGGGGCCACGAGGGGCCCGGTCCACAGCTCGGAATCGCAGGTCAGGGCGGCGAAGCCGATACCGGCGAGCAGGGCCGCCATCCCGGCCGGGTGGTAGCCGGCGCGGTACCAGTACGCGCCCGCGCTCCCGGCGTGCAGCGCGTCGGAGTCGTAGCGGCAGCGGCGCAGCAGCATGTCGGCGAGGAAGACGCCGCCCCAGGGGGCGAACACGATGATCAGCAGCGAGAGGAAGGACAGCAGGGAGGTGGTGAAGTCGGTCAGGAAGAGCGCGCCGAGCGATCCGGCGGCGGTCACTGCGGCACTGATCACGATGGCCCGGGCCCGGCTCCACGGGATGCCGAGGACCTGGAGGTTCAGGCTGGAGGAGTAGAGCGTGATGATCGAGTTGGTGACGGAGCCGCCCAGTACGAGGGCCAGGAACAGCGGCTGGAACCAGCCGGGCACCAGGCTCTCGGCCCCGGCGACGGCATCGGTCATGTCGGTCTGCGTGGCGGCGGCGACGCCGGCGATCCCGAGGGCGACGGAGGAGACGAAGCCGCCGAGGGCGCCCATCCAGGTGATCGACTTCAGCGAGGTGGTGCGGGGCAGGTAGCGGGTGTAGTCGGCGGGCATCGGCAGGTACGAGAACGGCCCTGCCAGCATCACGACGAAGGCCAGGCTCCAGCCGGACAGGCCCGGGGCGACGGCGTCGGCCGGTGCGGTGGTCTCGGCGCCGGGCAGGACGAAGACCAGCAGCGCGCCGAAGCCGACGGCGAGGACGTAGGCCATCCAGCGCTCGGCGAACTGCACGGTGGCGTGGCCCCACATGGCGACGGCGAAGGTGAGCGCGAGGGTGACGGCGAGGGCCAGGGCCCGCATCGGGGTCCCTTCGCCCAGGCCGGTCTCCGCGAAGAAGACCTCCAGTGCCAGGGTGCCGACGACGGTGTTGACGATGGTGTAGCCGATGCTCACCACCCAGTTGAGGACGCCGGCCGGCCAGTTGCCGCGTACGCCGAAGGCGGCCCGGGAGATGACCAGGGTGGCGGTGCCGGTGCGGATGCCGCTGAGCCCGGCGGCGCTGACCGCGAAGAAGGACAGCCCGCTGATCACGACGACGGCGGTGGCCTGCCAGAAGGAGAGGCCGAAGGCGACGGCGAGGGCTCCGTTGATCACGTAGGTGAAGGTCAGGTTGGAGCCGAACCAGAGCCAGAACAGGTCCTTGGCCCCGCCGTGGCGCTCGGCGTCGGGAATGGGGTCGATGCCGTGCGTCTCGACTCTGAAGACCTCGTCGACGTCGGCCGTCGTCTCCTGGTGTGCCATGTGCCTGCCCCTGACCTTCGTACCCGGCGAACCGCGAGCGAGCTTGAACGCCGTTCTAAGTTCTTGAATGGCATTCAAGATGCGCTGCCGACCCGGAGCCCGTCAAGACCCTGTCCGGGATAAGGTCGGCCCACGAAGATCAGGAAGGCGGCACGGGTGGCAGGAGCAGCGGGGGCGGCCGGGGCGGCCAGGCGGCGCGACGGGCAGATCGCCCAGGAGCGGATGCTGGAGGAGGCCATGGCGGCGATCGCCGAGGACGGACTGGCGACGCTCACCATGTCCGCGCTCGCCGAACGGCTCGGCACCAGCGGCGGCCACATCCTGTACTACTTCGGCAGCAAGGACCGGCTGCTGCTGGCCGCACTGCGCTGGAGCGAGCAGCAACTGGCTGCCGAGCGCGCTGAGTTGCTCGGCCGCCGGGTCACCGCCCACCGCAAGCTCGCGCTCTTCCTGGACCTGTACCTGCCGCGCGGCCCCCGCGATCCGCGCTGGACCCTGTGGATCGAGCTGTGGGCCCGCATCCCCTCGAACGAGCCGCTGCGCGCCGCCCAGCAGGAGATCGACGACGGCTGGCAGCAGGACCTGGAGGCGCTGCTCGCCAAGGGCGTGGACCAGGGCCGCTTCGCCGCCGGCCTGGACGTCCCGGCCCGCGCCTCGGAGCTGCTCGCCCTGCTGGACGGGCTGAGCACCCGCGTGGTGCTGGGCCAGCGCGGCGCCGACCGGACCGCGTCACTGGAGCGCGCCCGTTCGGCGGCGGCCCTGCTGATCCCGCACACCTGACCGCCCCCGGAGCGGGCGCCCGGACACGCGGAAGCCCGCCCGGACACGCGGAAAGCCCGCCCGGACACGCGGAAAGCCTGCCCGGACACGCGGAAAGCCCGCCCGGGCCTTGGCGCCCCGGACGGGCTTTTCCGCTCCTTGGCGGAGCTTCTCGGGAAGAAGCGTTACTTCTTCTTGGTGGCCTTCTTGGCCGGCGCGCCCTCGGCGTTGCCGTAGTACGCCTGGAGCATCAGCTGCTTCAGGTCGTCGATCATCGGCATCCGCGGGTTGGCGGGGGCGCACTGGTCGGCGTAGGCGTTCATGGCCTGGGTGGGCAGGGCCTCGATGAAGGCCTGCTCGTCCACACCCTCCTCGGCGAAGGAGGCGGTGATCCCGCACTTGGCGCGCAGCTCCTCGACGGCCTTGGCGTAGGACTCGACGCCCTCGGCCGCGGTGGCGGCCGGCAGCCCCAGCATCTTCGCGATCTCCTGGAAGCGCTCCGGCGCCCGGTAGACCTCGGCCTTGGGCCACGGGGTGGCCTTGTGGGTGACCGTGCCGTTGTGACGGATCACGTGCGGCAGGAGCAGCGCGTTGGTGCGGCCGTGGGCGACGTGGAAGGTGTTGCCCAGGGTGTGCGCCATGGCGTGCACCATGCCCAGGAAGGCGTTGGCGAAGGCCATGCCCGCCACCGTGGAGGCGTTGTGCATCTTCTCGCGGGCCTCGGGGTCGTTCGGACCGTCGACCACGCAGCGCTGCAGGTTTTCGAAGATGAGCTTGATGGCCTGGAGGCACAGACCGTCGGTGTAGTCGTTCGAGTAGGCGGAGACGTAGGCCTCGGTGGCGTGCGTCAGGGCGTCGAAGCCGGAGTCGGCGGTCACCTTGGGCGGGAGGCCCATCGGCAGCATCGGGTCGACGATGGCCACGTTCGGGGTCAGCGCGTAGTCGGCGAGCGGGTACTTCTGGGCCGCGGCCGGGTCGGAGATGACGGCGAAGGGGGTGACTTCGGAGCCGGTGCCCGAGGTGGTCGGGATGGCGACCATCTTGGCCTTCTCGCCGAGCGAGGGGAACTTGTAGGCGCGCTTGCGGACGTCGAAGAACTTCTCCTTCGTGTCGCCGAACTCCACCTCCGGACGCTCGTACATCAGCCACATGATCTTCGCGGCGTCCATCGGCGAGCCGCCGCCGAGGCCGATGATCGTGTCGGGCTTGAAGTCGCGCATCATCGCGGCGCCGGCCTGGACGGTGGCGAGTTCCGGGTTGGGCTCGACGTTGTCGATGACCTGGATCGACACGGCGCCCTCGCGGGCCTGCAGGATGTCGACGACCTTCTGGACGAAGCCGATGGCGACCATGGTCTTGTCGGTGACGATCGAGACGCGGCTGATGCCGTCCATCTCACCGAGGTAGCGGATGGAGTTGCGCTCGAAGTAGATCTTCGGCGGGACCTTGAACCACTGCATGTTGGTGTTGCGCCGTCCGATCCGCTTGACGTTGATCAGGTTGACCGCGGTGACGTTGTTCGACACCGAGTTGTGCCCGTAAGAGCCGCAGCCGAGGGTGAGCGAGGGGAGGAAGGCGTTGTAGACGTCGCCGATCCCGCCGAAGGTGGAGGGCGAGTTGGCGATGACGCGGATCGCCTTGACCTTCCTGCCGAACTCCTCGACGAGCTCCTCGTCCTCGGCGTGGATGGCGGCGCTGTGGCCCAGGCCGTGGAATTCGACCATCGCGGCGGCCAGTTCGAGGCCGTGCTCGGTGTCGGAGGCCTTCAGGGCGGCCAGGATCGGGGAGAGCTTCTCGCGGGTCAGCGGCTCGTTCTCGCCGACCTCGTTGCACTCCGCGAGGAGGATCGAGGCGTCGGCGGGCACGGTGAAGCCGGCCTGCTCGGCGATCCACTGCGGGGACTTGCCGACGACCGCCGGGTTCAGCTTGGCGCCGGAGGTGTCGGCCGCGTAGGCGGTGGTGCCGAAGACGAACTGCTCCAGCTTGGTCTTCTCGGCGGCGGAGACCACGTGGGCACCGAGCCGCTTGAACTCGGCGAGGCCCTTCTCGTAGATCTCGGCGTCGAGGATGACGGCCTGCTCGGAGGCGCAGATCATGCCGTTGTCGAAGGCCTTGGAGAGCACGATGTCGTGGATCGCGCGGCCGAGCTTGGCGCTCTTGTGGACGTACGCCGGGACGTTGCCCGCGCCCACGCCCAGGGCCGGCTTGCCGCATGAGTAGGCGGCCTTGACCATGGCGTTTCCGCCGGTCGCGAGGATGGTGGAGACGCCCGGGTGGTTCATGAGGGCGCCGGTGGCCTCCATGGAGGGGGCGGTGACCCACTGGACGCAGTTCTCGGGGGCTCCGGCGGCGACGGCCGCGTCGCGGACGATGCGGGCGGCCTCGGCCGAGCAGTTCTGGGCGGAGGGGTGGAAGGCGAAGATGATCGGGTTGCGGGTCTTCAGCGCGATCAGCGCCTTGAAGATCGTGGTGGAGGTCGGGTTGGTGACCGGGGTCATCGCGCAGACGACACCGACGGGCTCGGCGATCTCCGTGATGCCGTTCAGCTCGTCGCGGCGGATGACGCCCGCGGTCTTCAGTCCGCGCATCGAGTTCACGACGTGCTCGCAGGCGAAGAGGTTCTTGACCGCCTTGTCCTCGAACAGTCCGCGGCCGGTCTCCCCGACGGCGAGCTGGGCGAGCTCACCGTGCTGGCTCAGCGCGGCCAGCGAGGCCTTCTTGACGATGTGGTCGACCTGCTCCTGGTTGAACGACGAGAACTGGTCGAGCGCGGTGAGCGCTCCCTGGACCAGTCCATCCACCATCTCGTTCGCCTGCATGGCAGGAACTCCTTCATTTCGACTCAACCTGAACCGCTTTCCTGATGACTCAATTCGACACCCAAAAGCGGAAGCCACGGTGCCGAAAAAGCCCTTTCCCGCCGGGCCGAAGGACCGTTCACACCGGTTCACACCTCCAGCATCACCGGTCTGAACTGCACAAACACTCCGGGACCTAAGACCCCTGTGCGCTTGTGAAAACTTTCACAAGAATTTCGGACGAAGTGCGCCCTACCGCACTCCTCCCCCAGCGAGCACAATCACCGTGACGAGTCGCGTCGACCGTGAGGGAGGGAGCGCGTGCGCAGTCAGGTGCGCGTCGCGGACGGACGGAATCTGACGCTCGAGCGCTGGGGAGACCCGCACGGCAAACCCGTTTTCCTGCTCCACGGCACGCCCGGCAGCAGGCTGGGCCCCGCCCCGCGCGGCATGGTCCTCTACCAGCGCCGGATGCAGCTCATCGCCTACGACCGGCCCGGCTACGGAGGCTCCGACCGCCACCCGGGCCGCACCGTCGCCGACGTGGCCGCGGAGGTGGCCGCGATCGCCGATTCCCTGGGCCTGGACACCTTCGCCGTGGCCGGCCGCTCCGGCGGCGCCCCGGGCGCGCTGGCCTGCGCGGCCCTGCTCCCCGACCGGGTCACCCGGACCGCGGCCCTGGTCTCCCTGGCCCCCCGGGACGCCGAGAACCTGGACTGGTTCGAGGGCATGTCCCCGTCGAACATCCGGGAGCACTCCACCGCCGGCCGGGACCCCGAGGAGCTCGCCGCGCGGCTGATCCCGCGCGCCGCCGGCATCGCCCAGGACCCCGGCCGGCTCCTGGACGAGCTGCGCCGCGAGCTCACCGACAGCGACCGCATGATCGTCGCGGACGCGGGCCTGCGGGCCATGCTGCTGCGCAACTACCGCGAGGGGGTCCGCACCTCCGCCTACGGCTGGATCGACGACGCCATCGCCTTCAGCAGCCCCTGGGGCTTCGACCCGGCGGACATCCGCTGTCCGGTGCTGATCTGGCACGGGGAACTCGACGTGTTCTCGCCCGTGGGCCACTCCCGCTGGCTTGCGAGCCGCATCCCGGGAGCCACCACGAACATCGACCCCGCCGCCGCGCACTTCGCGGCGCTGCGCGCCCTGCCCGACGTACTGACGTGGCTGCTCAGGGAGGTGCCGGCGCCTCCCGTCAACGAGCAGCAGCCGGCTTAGGCCGTCCCTTTCGGATCTTGCCGGGCCCGCGGTGTCCGGCACCGCGCCTGGGCGCGCTGCCGGGGCGACCGGGTACGTCCAGTGCCCGGACGCCCCGGCAGCACGCCCGCGCAGGGCACCAGACGCCCCGGCTCGACCGGCAAGATCCGGAGCGGCGGCCCTGCGGCGGCGCGGAGGTCCCGCACCGCCCGTGCCGCCCGGCACCGCCCCACCGCCCGCACCGCCCGCACCGCCTACACCGCCTACACCGCCCAGGCCGCCCAGGCCGCCCGGCACCGCCGGTGGGCCCGCCGCCGCATGATGAACCCGCACCGAACCGGCCTCCCCTCACCAGGAATTGACCCTCGCGGTCGCCAACTCGGCGGCGCCCCATCCCGCATGCACTTTCGCGGGCTGCGCCGAACACCGGGCGGTAGAGTTCGGCTCGACGGCAACGCATCGCGCCACCACCCCACCATCGACGGAGTCCGGCGACTCCAACTCCGCACGCTGACCCTGAAGTACGCCCTCCGGACGGGCACCACGGCCGATCCGACCGGACACCCGATCACCACCGGGTCCGCGAACACGCGGACCGGATCCGGCAGGGCCGGCCGAGAACGATCTCGCCGAGCGCGCCCCCGGCCACCCCCGGCCCCGTACCCGAGCACCACGCCAGCCTGCTCCGCCATGACCGCAGAACAGTCGTCTCTCCCGATCGGGGTCGACCGTCCCCGGTGAGGAGCGATGAACGTGGACACCAAAGCGGATCCCGGCGTGGACACCCACGCGGACACCGGCAAGAGCACCAATGCGAGCACCGACACGGAGGCCCAAGGGGATGGCGGACCGCCCCTGAAGCGCAAGGACAGGAGGAAGCGGAACCGCAGGATCGCCGTCCGGGCATTCGGCTGGCTGACGCTCCAGGCCCTCGGGGGCCTGATCCGCCGCTGGATCGAAGCCGCGTAGGGGATTCAGGGCAGGCAGGGAATCCAGGCCGTCTCTTTCGGATCTCACCGGCCCCGGAACCTGCCGCGGCGTCAGCTCCGTCGTCACCGCCGGTCCGGGGTGACGACCGGCGGCCGCGGCAGGCCCCTCGAATAGAAAGGATCTTGCCGTAAGGCAAACGGCCGAATACGGGATCCGGGCGAATTCGATCATGTTTACCACCGACCCCCGATCGGCCCTGCACAGGACCTCACTCTGTAGCAACCACCTGGGCAGTTCGGCACGCCGAAGGGCACCCGGGCAGGTAAAGTCCGCGCCAGACACTGGCTTCTCGCCAATGTCAACCCTGCCCATTCCCCATGACCTCCCCGAGGACGGCGTCATGAACACCTCCGCAACCCCCCCGACCAGCACCGTCAAGGCCCGCCGCGTCCCGCTCGACCGGATCGATGTGCGCGGCGCGCGCGCGAGCGCGACCCTGGGCCGCGTCCTGCAGACGGAATCCGGTCGAAAGGTTCAGACGCCGATCTTCAACTCCGCACTCTGACCCTGAAGTCCGCGCTCTAGACTGGTGGAATGACCGGCCTGATCGCTTTTCGCGAGATCGTCCTGAAAGTTCACAGCAGATGCGATCTTGCTTGTGATCATTGCTATGTCTACGAACACGCAGATCAGAGCTGGCGTGGCCGGCCGAAAGTGATCTCCCCCGAGGTCATTTCACAGACCGCGTCGCGGCTCGCCGAACACGCAAGGGCACACGCACTCCCCTCCGTCACGGTCATCCTTCACGGAGGGGAACCGCTTCTCGCGGGGACCCCCCGGCTCCGCCTCGTGTGCGAGGAATTCACCCGCGCCCTCGACGGGATCGCCGCCCTCGACCTGCGCATCCACACCAACGGGCTCCAGCTCGGCACCCGCACCCTCGACCTCTTCGTCGAGTACGGCCTCAAGGTGAGCGTCTCCCTCGACGGGGACCGCGCGGCCAACGACCGCCACCGCCGTTTCGCCGACGGACGCACCAGCCACCCCCTGGTCCTGGCCGCCGTGGACCTGCTGCGCACCGAGCCCTACCGCCACCTCTACCAGGGCCTGCTCTGCACCGTCGACGTGGCCAACGATCCCGTCGCCGTCCTCGACGCCCTCGTCGAACTGGAACCCCCGCGGGTGGACTTCCTCCTCCCCCACGCGACCTGGCAGACGCCCCCGGTCCGGCCCGACGAGGCGCCCGACACCTACGCGCGCTGGCTGCTGCGGGTCTTCGACCACTGGGAGCGCCGCGGCCGCCCGGTCCCCGTACGGCTCTTCGACTCGCTGTTCTCCACCCTGGGCGGCGGGCCCAGCCTCACCGAGGCCCTGGGCCTGGCGCCCACCGATCTCGTGGTGGTGGAGACCGACGGGACCCTCGAACAGGTCGACTCCCTCAAGAGCGCCTTCGAGGGAGCCGCCGCCACCGGGTTCAACGTCTTCGACCACGCCTTCGACCAGGTCGCGGCCCATCCAGGGGTCCGCGCCCGGCAGCTGGGCCTGGCGGGCGTCAGCGACACGTGCCGCCGGTGCCCCGTCGTACGTTCGTGCGGCGGCGGGCTCTACACGCACCGCTACAAGGCCGATCCGGCCGACCCGGCCGGCGCCGGGGACTTCGACAACCCCTCCGTCTACTGCACCGATCTGCGCGAGCTCGTCGACGGCGTCGAGGGCCGTACGGGCGCCCGCGCGAGCGCCCCGGAGCTGTCCGATCCGGCCGAACTCACCGGCTCCCAGGAGCAGCTGACCCGGGACATGCTCGCCCTCCTGAACGACGGCCGGACGGGTGATTCCGAATGGCGGCGGGCCTGGCAGCTGCTGGGTGACGTGGAGCGGTCCGGGGACGCGGGCGCGGACGCACTGGACGCCGTCCTGTCCCACCCCTTCACCCGCACCTGGATCAGGGCCTCGCTCGACGCCGGGCGGACGGGCCCCGGCGACGCCCCGGAGGCGACCCGCAGGCTGACGGCACTGGCTGCCGCCGCCGTCCTGCGCGGCGGGCTCGACCTGCCCGCCGAGGTGGTCTACCGGGACGGCGAGGTGTACCTGCCGACGCTCGGCCTGCTGCGCCTGGGCGAGCCCGGCACCGACGGGCGGGCCGCGCTGCACGCCACCGGCGAGGGGTACGCCGTACGGGAGGAGGGCCGCCCCGAGCACCGCTTCGGCCCCGCCGCGGGCGACGCGCGCTGGCAGCCCGTACGCACCTGGTCGCCGGGGCCCGACGAGGCCCCGGTGGCGCTGGAGGACCTGGACCCGCACCGCAACTGCTTCGCCCGCCCGCCCCGGCTGCGGCTCGGCGCCGGGGAGGCCGAGGAGTGGCGGGAGCGGCTGGACGCGGCGTGGGCGCTGCTGCACGCCTCGGTGCCGGAGTTCGCGCGGGCGGCGGCCGTCGGGCTGACCACGCTGACCCCGCTCGCGGGCGGTCCGCGGACCGCCGGCTGGGGCGAGGCCGGGCGGCACGGTCCGGGCGCGCTCGGAGTGCCGTACGCGGCCGGGGTTTCGGAGACGGCGCTCGCGCTGCTGACCGGGCGGCGGCGGGCCCGGCTGCAGGCGCTGACCGAGGTGGCCGACCTGTACGCGCTCGACGGCGAGTGGCAGCACCCCTCGCCGTGGCGGGAGCGCCCTGTGCCGGTGTCCCGGCTGCTGGCCGACGTGCACGAGCGGGTGGCCGTGGAGGCCTACCGGCGGGCGACCGCCGCGGCGGAGCCGGGCGGGACGGACCGCATCAACCGGGCGCTGGACCGGCTGTCGGAGGCGGCGGAGCTGACGAGCACCGGCAAGCGGCTGGTGGAGCAGCTGCGCTGGGAACTGAAGGCGGTCGACGCATGACCCGCGCGCCCGGCCCCGGCCCGGGCGGCGCACTCCACGACCCAGCCGGCCCGCTCCACGACCCAGCCGGCCCGCTCCCGGACCCCGCCGGCCCGCTCCCCGGCCCCGCCGGCCCGCTCCCCGGCCCCGCCGGCCCGCTCCACAGCCTCGGCGTCCGACCCGGCATGCGCCTCCTGGTCCATGCCGCGCTCGGCGGCACCGGCCTGCGCGCCGAGGCCCTGCGCGACGCCCTCCTCGGGGCCCTCGGCCCGCACGGCACCCTGGCGGTCCCGGCCTTCACCCCGGAGAACTCCAAGACCTCCAGCGCGCACCTGGCCCGGACCGCGGGCCTCTCGGAGGAGGAGGTACGGGCCTTCCGCGAACGGATGCCCGCCTTCGACGCGGCCCGCACCCCGAGCCACGGCATGGGCGTCCTGGCCGAGGCGGTGCGCACCGCCCCGGGCGCGGCCCGCAGCGCGCATCCGCAGACCTCCTTCGCGGCCATCGGGGAAGGCGCCCGGGAACTCTGCGCGGAACACCCGCTGACCAGCCATTTGGGTGAGGAATCACCTCTGGGAAGGATGTGCGGGAAGGGGTGGAAGGTACTCATGATCAATGTGGGATTTTCCGTCTGCACCGCTTTCCACCTCGCGGAGTATCGAATTCCGAAGCCCCCCTTGCGCATGTACGAGTGTGTGGTGAAGGTGAACCTTCCGGGGCTTCCGGGGGGGCAGCCCGGAAAGCCGAAGGGGGAAGGGTGGACCGCGTACGAGGACATCGCGCTGGATGACAGCGATTTCGCCGAGATCGGCAGGGCGTTCCCGCAGGAGCGGGTACACCGGGGGCAGATCGGCGGAGCATCGACCATGCTCTTCGCCCTTCCGCATGCCGTCGATCACGCGCTTGAATGGATGACCGAAAACAGACGCTGATTGACTGAACGATGAGGGGATGTGGTGGAGCAGCTCCGGAATGATGTTTCTTCGCTCGCATCTTCGGGACGGGGGTCGTGTGCCCGCATCAGTGCAGCCGTACTTTTTTCTCAGTTATGCGCATACACCGAGGTTCGGGGCGGGAGGACCCGACCCCGACATGTGGGTGGAGCGCCTGTTCCGCGATCTCTGCAGCCATGTCATGGCGCTGACGAATCTGCCCGCCGGAGCCGAGGCCGGCTTCATGGACCGGGAGATACGCAGCGGTGAGGGCTGGTCGGAACGGCTCGGGGCGGCTCTCGCCACCTGCCGGGTCTTCGTCCCCCTGTTCTCGCCGCGCTACTTCGCCAGCGAAATGTGCGGGAAGGAGTGGTTCGCCTTCGCGCAGCGCACCATCCACCACGTGGCGCTCAGCAACCAGCCTGCCGAAGCCATCGTGCCCGCCTTATGGGTGCCGGTACCGCCCTCCCAACTCCCGCTCCCCGCAGAGCGGTTGCAGTTCAACCACAACACCTTCGGTGAGCGGTACGTCACCGACGGGCTGTACGGCCTGATCAAACTGCGCGGGTACGCCGAGCAGTACGAGAGCGCCGTGTACGAGCTCGCCAAACGCATCGTCCGGGTCGCCGAGACCGTCCGGCTCGACCCGATCCGCCCACTGGACTACCGGCTGGTGCCCAGCGCCTTCGGCTCCCCGAGCAGTACCCCCAGCAGCACCGTCCGCTCCCTGCACGTCAGCGTGGCCGCCTCCTCCCGGCACGACCTGCCGGAGGGCCGCAGTCCCGAGTACTACGGGGACAGCGCGCTGGACTGGAATCCGTACCACCCGGTCTCCCAGCGGCCCATCGCCTACGTGGCCGAGGACCTGGTCCGCAACCTCAACTACCAGACGACGGTGGGGTCGTTCGACGACGAGGCCGGACACTTCGACTCCAAACAGCCGCCGACCCGGCCCGAGATCCTCATCGTCGACCGGTGGGCGGTGGAGGACGAGCAGCGCCGCCAGCGCCTCGCCGCCTTCGACCAGGAGTCCCGGCCGTGGATCAACGTGGTCGTGCCGTGGAACCGGTACGACCACCAGAGCCGCGCGAAGGAGGGCGAGTTGGCCCACCGGCTCGAGGACACCATGCCCGTCAAGATGAGCCAGGGCCGGGCCGCCTGCCGGGCCGCCGCCAACGGCGTGGCCAACATGGAGACGCTCGGGCAGATCCTGCCGCAGGTGGTGGAGGCGGCGGCCCAGCAGTTCCTCAGACACGCCCAGGTCTATCCGCCGGCCGGCAGTCCCGTGGCCGGCACCGAACGGCCCCGGCTGCTCGGCCCGATGGGGATGAACGGACCGCCGGCCCCACCGCCAGCCCCCTTCCCGCCCACCGCGGGCGCCGGCGGATCCGACGGGCAGGACGGGCAGGACGGGCAGGACGGGGCCGACCACATCAACGACAACGACCGGGGGGACGCGGATGACTTCCAATCGTGACAGCCAGAGTCGTGACAGCCAGCACAGCAGCCGTGACGATCGCCGCGAGGGGCACATCGTCACCTTCTACTCGTACAAGGGCGGCACGGGCCGCACGATGGCGCTGGCCAACACCGCCTGGATCCTCGCCGCCAACGGCAAGCGGGTCCTCGCCGTGGACTGGGACCTGGAGGCTCCCGGCCTGCACCGCTTCTTCCACCCGTTCCTCGACCCCTCCACCCTCGGTGCCACCACCGGGGTCATCGACCTGATCAGCGAGTACGCGTGGGCGGCCACCAGCCCGGTGCAGCGCCCCGACGACTGGCACAAGGACTACGCGCGGATCCAGCCGCACGCGGTCTCCCTCACCCCCGAGACCCTGGGCTGGGAGTTCCCCGACGGCGGCACGCTCGACTTCGTCTCGGCGGGCCGGCAGAACCGCGAGTACTCGGCGACCGTCTCCACCTTCGACTGGGACAACTTCTACGACCGGCTCGGCGGCGGCCTCTTCTTCGACGCCTTAAGGGCCGACATGAAGCGGAACTACGACTACGTCCTGATCGACAGCCGCACCGGCCTCTCCGACATAGCCGACATCTGCACCGTCCACCTCCCGGACGTGCTGGTCGACTGCTTCACCCTCTCCGACCAGTCCATCGACGGCGCCGCCTCCGTGGCCCGGCAGATCGACGAACGGTTCAACGACCGCGGCATCAAGATCTACCCGGTCCCGATGCGCATCGACGAGGGCGAGAAGGAGAAGGCGGACGCCGGCCGCGCGCTGGCCCGGATCAAGTTCGACCGCTTCCCCAACGGCCTGATCGGGGACGACCTCACCTCCTACTGGGGCGCGGTGGAGATCCCGTACCGCCCCTACTACGCCTACGAGGAGACCCTGGCCACCTTCGGGGACGAGGCCGGGCTCACCAACTCCCTGCTCTCCGCCTTCGAACGGCTCACCGCCGTGGTCACCGAGGGCGACGTCACCTCCATGCCCGCGATCGGCGAGGAGGTGCGCCTGCGCATCCGCGACGCCTTCACGCGGCGCCGCCCCGCCCTGCCCGCCGACCTCTTCCTCTCCTACGTCGCCGAGAACCGCATGTGGGCCGACTGGATCGAATCGGTGCTCACCCGGGCCGGATTCCGCGTCGTACCGAAGGACGTCTCCGCCGAGCGGGCCCCGGCCCCGGCCGCCGGGGACACCCTGGGCGGCGCCGGCATCAGCGTGGACAACGCCGCGCGCACCGTGGTGCTGCTCTCCAGCGCCTACCTCAAGTCCGCCCGCGCGGTGGACGTGTGGGAGCGGGCCGCCGCCGAGGACCCGACCGGGGGCCGGCGCCAGCTGGTGCCGCTGAGGGTGGGCGACGTACGCCTGTCCACCCCGTACATCGACCGCAATCCGGTGGACCTGTTCCGCCTCGACGAGGTGCACGCCACGACCGCGCTGCTGCGCGCCGTGGAACGGCCGATGGCCCTGCCCGACACCGTGGCCAGCGCCTCGGCGCCCGGCCCCCGCTTCCCGGGGACGGTCCCGAAGATCTGGAACGCACCGCCCCGCAACCCCGGTTTCACCGGACGCTCCATCGTGCTGGAGCGGATGCGCGACCAGCTCGGCGGCGGCATATCCGTGGTGCTGCCGCAGCCGCAGACCCTGTTCGGGCTCGGCGGCGTGGGCAAGACGCAGGTGGCGCTGGAGTACGTCCACCGGTTCATGGCCGACTACGACCTGGTCTGGTGGATCTCCGCCGAGCAGACCGACGACGTGGTCGCGGCCCTCGCGGAACTGGCCGTACGCCTGGGCGCGCAGACCGGCGAGGACATGTCGGCCGCCTCCCAGGAGGCGATCGACCTGCTGCGGCGCGGGGTTCCCTCCTCGCGCTGGCTGCTGGTCTTCGACAACGCCGACGATCCCGAGACCCTCAAGCGGTACTTCCCGCCGGGCGGCCCGGGACACGTGCTCGTCACCTCCCGCAACCAGTCGTGGTCCCAGTACGGCGACGCCCTCCCGGTGGACGTGTTCCTGCGCGAGGAGTCCATCGAGCACCTCCAGCGCCGGGCCCCCGGGCTCAGCAAGGACGACGCCGAGCAGGTGGCCGTCGCGGTCGGCGACCTGCCACTGGCCGTGGAGCAGGCGGGTGCCTGGATCGCGGAGACCGCGACCCCGGTGTCCGCGTACATCGAGCAGCTGGCCCAGCAGGCCGCCCGGGTGCTGGCGCTGAACCAGCCGCCCGGCTACCCGGAGCCGGTGGCCGCCACCTGGAACGTCTCCATAGAGCGGCTCCAGTCCCGCTCGCCCGCGGCCGTACGGCTGCTCCAGCTGTGCGCCTTCTTCGCCCCGGAGCCGATCTCGGCGAACCTGCTCTACAGCAAGGAGATGATCGACGCCCTCAAGCCGTACGACTCCTCCCTCCAGGAGAAGCTGGTACTGGGCCGCGTCATCCGGGAGATCGGCCGGTTCGCGCTCGCCAAGGTCGACCAGGTCAGCAACAGCATCCAGGTGCACCGCCTGGTGCAGGCCGTGATCCGGGCGCAGCTGTCCGAGGAGGAGCAGCGCGAGGCCCGGCACGCGGTGCACCGGATCCTCGCGGGTGCCCGGCCGGACGACGACGAGCCGATAGACAACCCGGAGACCTGGCCGCGGTTCAACACCATCTGGCCGCACCTGACCCCCTCCGAGGCCCGGTTCTGCAAGGAGCCGGAGACCCGCCGGCTGCTGATCGACCGCGTCCGCTACCTCTGGAAGCGCGGTGACTTCAAGGCCGCGTACGCGCTGGGCGAGGAGCTGCGCGAGACCTGGCGGGAGACCCTGGGCGGCGACGACCTGCAGTACCTGTACCTGCGGTTCCACCTCTCCAACATCCTGCGCTCGCAGGGCCGGTTCGTGGAGGCGATGGAGCTGGACGAGGGCACGCTGGAGCGCCAGCAGGCGGCGCTGGGCGCCTCTCATCCGCACACGTACATGACCACGAGCGGTCTGGCGATGGACCTGGGCGCGCTCGGCCGGTACGGCGAGGCGATGGAACTGGCCACGGCCGCGCACGAGGGCTTCGGGCAGATCTTCCACGAGGCCCACCCGCGCACCCTGGCCGCCGCGAACAACCTGGCGCTGAACCTGCGCATGATCGGGCAGTACGCGCGGGCCAGGGAGATCGACCAGGAGGTCTTCGACCGGCGCACCGAGGTGCTGGGCACGGACCACCCGTACACCCTGTCCTCGGCGCAGAACCTGGCGCGCGACCTGCGCGAAGTGGGCCGGTACGACGATTCGGTGCAACTGCTGGCCCGGACGTACGAGATCTACAAGCGGACCCTGGGCCGGGCCTTCCCCGGCACCCTGTCGGCGGCCAAGAACCTGGCGGTGTCGCTGCGCAGGGCGGGGGACGTGGAGGACGCGCTGCGGCTGACGACCGCGACCCGCAACCGGTACCGGGCCAAGTACACCTCGGTCAACCCGGACCTCCTGGCCTGCGAACTGAACCTGGCCGCGGACCTGTTCGCGACCGGGGACCCGGGGGCGGCGCGGGACCTGGCCCAGGAGGTGGTGGACGAGTACGTCAAGGTGCCGGGCGAGCGGCACCCGTACACGCTGGCCGCGGTCAACAACCTCGCGGTGTTCCACTGGGGCACGGGGGCGGCCGAGACCGCCGATCCGCTGCTGCGCCAGACCATCCACCACATGCGCGAGGTGCTGGGCGACAACCACCCGCACACCATCTTCGCCAACCTCAACCTGGCCAATGCCCGGGCCGATCTGGGCGATCCGGAGGGCGCCCTGGAACTGGAGCGGATCTCGGTGATGCGGCTGCGCGAGGCGCTGGGCGTGCACCACCCGGAGACGCTGGCGAGCTCCTCCAACATGGCGGTCAGCCTGGACATGATGGGCCGCAAGGAAGAGGCGAACCGGGTCCGGGCCGAGGCGGTGGCCGAACTGACGCGGCTGCTCGGCGAGGACCACGGGCTGACGCGGTACGCCCGCGACGAGCGGCGGGTCCACCGGGACCTGGAGCCGCTGGCGGTGTGATCCGCGGGGGCGGCTCCCGCCGGGGGCCGCCCCCGCACCTCCCCGATACACGTACGACCAGCAGACTGGGGGGTTCGCTGTGAGTGACAGCATGACCTTTCGCAACGAGGACCTGCCGGCCCTCTTCCACCACACCGACCAGGCGGCGATCTCCCGGCAGCGGGAGTCCACGCAGGCCACCCGCGCCCAGCTGATGCTGCTCGTCGCGGCAGCGGGGGCCGCCGCCCTGCCCGAGGGGCCGAAGCTCGGCTCGATGTACCTGACCGGGCTGTTCAGCGTGCTCGCCTACGCCGGGGTGCTGGCCGTGGGGGTACGGGCCACCAGGCGCCGGGCCCGCCCGCAGTGGCAGCTCAACCGCAGCGCCGCGGAGTTCATCAAATCGCTGGCCTGGCGGTACGCCGTCCACGGCGCCCCCTTCGGCAGTGATGTGCCGGGGGCCGAGGAGACGTACCGGACCCGGCTGGAGGCGGGGCTGAACGAGCTGCGGAAGATGGGCTGGGAGGATCCGCGGACCGCCGGGCTGGTGCCGGAGGGCGGCGAGATCACGGGTGCGATGTTCCGGCTGCGGGGGCTGGACTACCAGGTCCGCAGGGAGACCTACGTCCGGGACCGGCTGATCGAGCAGCGCAACTGGTACCAGCGCAAGACGGAGGTGTCCCGGCGGGCGACGGCCCTGTGGTCGTGGTCGATCGTGCTGCTGACCTGTCTGGCGCTGCTGTTCGCCCTCTTCGGATCGTTCGGCTCGGGTCCGGGGCCGACGCTGACCGCGCTCCTGAGCGCGGCGGCGACGGCCGGCATCGCCTGGAACGAGGTGCGGCGCCACCACCCGCTGATCGAGGCGCACACCCTGATCGAGCAGGACCTCTCCGCGATGATGGTCGTGATGCAGACGACGATCACCGAAACGCAGTGGCCGGGCGCGGTCTACGAGACCGAGCGGTACGTCTCCCCGCAGCACACGGACTGGCTGGCCCGGCACAGCAGTTGAGGCCGTGCGGCGTGGCCCTCAGTCCCGGGCCACGCCCTCGCGCCAGATCACGGTGACCGGTTTGCCGAGCGCGCGGGCGTAGGCGACGATCTCGGCGGTGCCGCCGTGCCCGCGGGCGGGCAGTCCGTCCCAGACGGCGACGAGCCGGTCGCAGGAGTCGGCTATGTAGGTGCCGGCCGCGTAGTAGGCCTCGTCGGTGGAGCGGGCGAAGTCCATCCGGACCTCCTGGGCGGCCCGGCGTTTGAGCCCCAGGTACCGGTCCAGGGCGCCGGGGTCCCCGAAGCCCTCCTCGTAGTCCCCGCTGGGGATGACCACGGTGAGGTCCGCGCCGCATTCCAGGGCGATGGCTGCGAACAGCTGGTCCGCTCCCTCGGCGAGGCTGGAGAGGGCCTCCAACGGCCCTTCGTGGCCTCCCAGTACGGCCCGCAGGCCCGCCTCCACATGGCCCAGCGCCTCGTCCGGAATCGACCGGTGTCCGGTCACGCCGATTCGCTTCATGCAGAAACCTGCTCCCCCCATGGACACGGACGCCCTGGACATCCTCCCAGAAGGCGGGAGGACGTCCAGGGGTGCGACGGGGGCGCACGGGTCGGGCGGGCCTAGTACACGCTGACCCCGTACGCGCTCAGTGCCTCGACGACGGGCTGGAAGAACGTGGTGCCGCCCGAGGAGCAGTTGCCGCTGCCGCCGGAGGTGAGGCCGACCGCGCGGGTGCCGGAGTAGAGCGGGCCGCCGCTGTCGCCGGGTTCGGCGCAGACGTTGGTCTTGATCATCCCGTAGACGATGTCGCCGCCGCCGTAGTTCACGGTGGCGTTGAGTCCGGTCACCGTTCCGCCGTGGATGCCGGTGGTGGAGCCGCGCCGGGTGACGGACATCCCGTTGGTGGCGTTGACGGCGCTGGTGATGTCCTGGCTGCCGACGGTGCCGGGCGGCACCGGGGAGTTGCTGGCGTACTTGATCAGGCCGTAGTCGTTGGTCGGGAAGCTGGAGCCGACGGTGGACCCGATGACCGTGGTGTGCGAGGAGCTGGTCCACCAGGTCCCGCGCCGTCGGTGCAGTGCCCGGCGGTCAGGACGTAGTAGGTGCTGCCGCTGCGGACGTTGAAGCCGAGCGAACAGCGCCAGCCGGAGGCGTAGATGGCGTCGCCGCCGGAGAGCAGCTTCGTCAGCTTGCCGGGGGTGCGTTCGATGCGCAGCGCGCCCGCGTCGGCTCCGGCCTCGCGGCGGATCCTGGCGAGGTCGGCCGTGGAGACGGTGGAGTCGGCGGTGACCACCAGGGTGCCGGTGGCGGGGTCGGTGTGCCAGGCGGTGCCGGCCACGTCGGCCCGCAGGACCGAGGCCCCGGCGGAGGCGAGCCGGTCGGCGCTGAAGCCGGCGTCCGCGTGCGCGGTGGCGGGGGCCGCGAGGGCGGCCACGGCGGTCATGCCCGTGGCCACGGCGAACAGTCTGGAACGGATGATGCGGGTGATCCTCACTTGTCGTCCTCCCGAAGGGGATCTGGGGCCCGGCCTGAGTGGGGTGCCGGAGCCCGTGGAGGGCGGCCGGGGGCACGGCGGACATCACTTCATTCGACGTGCCCCTGACAAGCCCCGAGAGACGCTGACGGGAGTTTCCTGGCGTCGGATTCAGCTGGCAAGGGCACCTTTCAGCCGCCGCTCGCCCGCCGCGATCTCGAAGGGCAGGGTGTTGCCGGGCGGCGGGAAGGGGCACACGAAGTGGTCCGCGAAGGCGCAGGGAGGCAGCTGGACCCGGTTGAGGTCCACGGTGATCGAGCCGTCGGCGGCCGGGGTGCCGGGCCTGAGGAACCGGAACCGGTAGCTGGAACGGCCGCCGGTGGCATCCCCGATGACCGCCCAGAGACTGCCGTCCCCCTCGTCCACCGCGACCTTCAGCGTGTGCCGGGCCCCCGCGAAGTCGAAGCTGAGCTCGCCGCCGAGGCCGAGCCCGCGCGAGCGGCCGTCGACGTTCTCGACCTGGACGGTCCGGTCCTCGCCGTACGGGCTGAAGTGCCCGGGCACCGCGTACGCCGGGTCGTGGGGGGTGGCCTCGATCCCGGTGAAGGCAGCGCGGCCCGGGGCGGCGGGGTCGAAGACCCTTACGGCCCAGTCGCCTTCGCGCCGGATCACCACGAGCCGTACCTCCCCGGCGCCGGTCCGGGAGCCGGCCGGCGGGGCCTCGTCGGCGGCGAGTACGGCGGATCCGGTGAAGGGCTCGCCGTCCAGGGTGATCCCGTCACCCGGGCCGGCGGTCAGGGTCACCCCGCCATCGGTGGCCCGCCAGTGCCCCGGAACGGCCGGAATTCGACCTTCCGGGTAATCGGCGAGCCAGTGGGTCCCGATCAGCGCCAGGGGCCCGTAAGGGGCGGACACGGTGGCCACCCGGTGCTCGTGCCACTGCTTCCAGGCGGTGGCGGGGTCAGCCGTGCCGTCCGGGTCTTCCACGTCGTCCACGTCCTCTGCGTCAGCGCTCATTCCGCCCAACCCTTCCACACGGGCCGCGCCGGAAACCCGGAAGGCCCGCCCATGGACACGAACGCACGGGACCTCCCCCCGGAAGGCGGGAGGAGGTCCACGTTCGAAGCGGGGTGCCCGGGTTTAGTAGACGGTCAGGCCCCAGTGGTTGAGCGCTTCCACGACGGGCTGGAAGTAGGTGGTGCCGCCCGCGGTGCAGTTGCCGCTGCCGCCGGACGTGATGCCGACCGCGCGGTTGCCCGAGTAGAGCGGGCCGCCGCTGTCGCCGGGCTCGGCGCAGACGTTGGTCCGGATCAGGCCGTAGACGATCTCGCCGTTGCCGTAGTTCACGGTGTAGTTGAGACCGGTCACCTTGCCGCTGTGGGTACCGGTGGTGGAACCGCGCCGCGTCACGGCGAGGCCGTTGGTGGCGTTGATGGCCTTGCTGATGTCCTGGCCCGCGACGGTTCCGCTGTGCTTGACGTTCTTGTTGTCGTAGCGGATGAGCCCGTAGTCGTTGACCGGGAAGCTGCCGCTCTGGGCCTGGCCGATCTTCTGCGAGCGCGAGGCGTTGGTGTACCACATGCCCGCACCGCTCGTGCAGTGACCGGCGGTCAGGATGTAGTACGTGTTGCCCTTGCGCACGTTGAAGCCGATGGAGCAGCGCCAGGACGTGGTGAATATCGCGTCACCACCGGTGGTCAGCTTCGACAGCTTGCCGTGGGTGCGCTCGATGCGCACCGCCGAGGCGTTCGCCCCGGCCTCCTTCTTGATCTTGTCCAGGTTCGCGTCCGAGACGGTGGAGTCGGCCGTGACCACGAGGGTGCCGGAGGCGGGGTCGGTGGCCCACGCGGTGCCCGGGACATCGGCGCGCAGAACCGAGGCCTCGACCGCAGCGAGGCGCTCGGCGTTGACGCCGCCGCCGTTCGGGGCCTCGGACGCCGACGCGGGAACCGCGAGGGTGGCCACGGCGGTCATACCGGCGGCCACGGCGAACAGCCTGGAACGGAAGATGCGCTTGATTGTCACTTATTGTCCTCCCGGAAGGGATCGAAGGCTCGGATGCAGGTGCGGTGCCTGAGCCTGTGCGAGTGTCCGGAGGCACGACGAACTGAACTCCGTTCGACGTGCCCCTGACAATCTTCGTAAATGCTATCGAATGTTTTCCGCCGTCAGATACCCACGGCGAGACCATCTTTTGGCCATCCAGGGCCTCCCAGGGCCCTCATCGGCATGTTCACGCCACACGAGCAGGGCTTCAGGGACCCCGAACGGCCGGAATTCGCCCTGTCGGGCAAGCAGGGGACAGCCCGGGGCAAGCAGCGGACGAGCGGGGGCAGCGGACGAGCCGGGGCAGCCGGCAGGCCGGTGGCCGGGCAGGGCTCAGCAGTCGCAGCCGCACCCGTCACAGCAGCAGCCGTCGCAGCAGCAGCCGTCCCCGCACCCGTCGCACGGGCAGTCGCAGTCGCACGCGTCGCACCAGGGGTCCCTCTTCTGCCGGGACCACGGCCCCTCGTGCTCCGTACAGCACAGCTGGCAGGTGCAGAACAGCCCCAGGGCCACCGCGCAGCCCGAGAGCAGGTCGCGCCGCGGCTTCTGCGGGGGCGGCGGCGGGCCGAAGCCCACCGGGGGCGGACCGAAGCCGCCCTGGCCGGCCGGGGCCGTCGCGGTGTGGGCGCAGCCGGCCGTCCCGAAGGCCCGGTCCACGGAGGTGCGCAGCTCGTGCACGAGCAGCCGGTGGGCGAGGCCCGCGTCGGCGAACTCCACCTCCCGCAGTGCCAGCCGGATGCCGTGCAGGGAGTCGTCGCAGAGCCTGCGCGCCTCGGCGCGGGAGGTCCCGGTGGCGGTCAGCGGGTTCCAGGCGCCCGCCGCGGCGTCGGCGGCCTGGTCCTCGACGGCGTCGAGGAGGTGCGCGAGCCTCCCGAAGTGGCGTCCCGCCTCGGCGAGCGCGGCGGCGTTGCCTGGCCGCCCGGCGAGGGTCGCGGTATGGGCGAAGGCGGCGGCCGTCGCGGTCTCGGTCGGCTCGGTCACCACGAGCACCGGGGTGCCCGCGCCCGCCAGGGTCTCGATGCCCGCCTGCCGGTCCACGGCGTCCACGAGGACGGCCGTGTCGAAGCCGAGCGAGGCTCCGGTGCGGGCGCCCGCCCGGTCCCAGCCCCGGGCCACCCGGCGCGCCGCGAGGGCGATCGGGGCGCGGGCCAACAGCCCGTCCCGGTCGGCCACGTGGTCCCGTACCTTCGCGGAGGCCAGGACCAGCGAGACGGCGGCGGCGAGCCTCGCCCCCTCGCCGTTGGCCACCGCGGCGGTGCGCATCCCGCGCAGTGGACAGGGCCCCGCGGTGCGCCGGGAGCTCGCGGCGGGTCCGGACTGAGCCTCCGTCAGGACGGAGACGAGCAGCCCGTCGTAGTTGGTCACGATCCTCGCGAACTGGCCGTGGTCACCCCTAAGTGCCAGGCACAGCCCGCAGAGATGGGCCATCCACTCCGTCTTGAACCGCTCTCCGAGCCGGTGCGTGCAAGGTCTGACGATGCCGAACAAAACGATTCCCCCGTGTGTCATACGCGTGCTCGACGGGCATCGTAGCGAGACCGCCCGTCACCCGTACGTCCCCCTCGGTCACCCGTACGGGCGCACTGGTCGTATTTTCACTCAGTCAGCAGCGGTAGCCGCCTGGATCCTTGACCGTGCAACGGATGTTCTGCACCAGTACCGTCACGAAACCCCTGCGCGGCGACTATCCACTTGGCGCGTTGTCAGCATCATGGACGACGATAGGGACGCGGAAGAGAAGACAGACTGACCGCGATGAAAGGAGGCGTCCATGGGTTCGGTGCGCAAGGCGAGTGCCTGGCTGGGTCTCGTAGAGGACAGCGACGACGAGCGTTACTACGACGACGACTACGCGGAGGCCCCGCAGGGGGGTTCGGTGGTCGGCCCCGGCGAGCAGTGGGTCACCGACCCGCGCGTCAAGGTGGCCTCGGAGTCCGCCGTCGAGCAGGGCCGCCGCATCGCGACGGTCACCCCGGACGGTTTCCGTGACGCGCGCGGCATCGGCGAGCTGTTCCGCGACGGTGTCCCGGTCATCGTGAACCTGTCCTCGATGGACCCGGGCGACGCGAAGCGCGTGGTCGACTTCGCGGCCGGTCTGACCTTCGGCCTGCGCGGCTCGATCGAGCGGGTGGCGACCAGGGTCTTCCTGCTGACCCCGGCCGACACCCAGATCGTGAGCGGCGAGTCCCCCGGCCGCTCGCGCGACTTCTTCAACCAGAGCTGAGCAGAGCCTCACCTGCCGCCTCCCGGCCCTCCCCGGCTCAACGGAAGGCGTCGAGCCCGGTGAGTGCCTTGCCCAGCACGAGCTGGTGCATCTCGACGGTGCCCTCGTAGGTGAGCACCGATTCGAGGTTGGTGGCGTGCCGCATGACGGGGTACTCGAGCGAGATCCCGTTGGCACCGAGGATCGTCCGCGCGGTGCGGCAGATGTCGATGGCCTCGCGGACGTTGTTGAGCTTGCCGAAACTGATCTGCTCCGGCCGCAGGGTGCCCGCGTCCATGCGCCGGCCCAGGTGGTGGGCGAGCAGGATCCCCTTGTGGAGTTCCAGCGCCATGTCCGCGAGCTTGGCCTGGGTGAGCTGGAAGCCGCCGATGGGCCTGCCGAACTGCTCGCGCGTCTTGGCGTAGCCGAGCGCCGCCTCGAAGCTGGCGCGCGCCGCGCCCATGGATCCCCACACGATCCCGTACCGCGCGTGGCTGAGGCAGCCGAGCGGCCCCTTGAGTCCGCTGACGCCCGGAAGCACCGCGTCGGCGGGCAGCCGTACGTCGTCCATGACCAGCTCACTGGTCACCGAGGCGCGCAGGGACCACTTGTGCTTGATCTCCGGAGCGGAGAAGCCGGCGGTGTCCGTGGGTACGGCGAACCCGCGGATCCCCTCCTCGGTCTGCGCCCAGACCACGGCCACGGCGGCCACCGAACCATTGGTGATCCACATCTTGCGGCCGTTGAGCACCCAGTCGGTTCCGTCGCGCTTGGCGTGCGTACGCATCGCGCCGGGGTCGGACCCCACGTCCGGCTCGGTGAGCCCGAAGCAGCCGATGAGCTCGCCGGCGGCCATGCCGGGCAGCCAGCGCTGCTTCTGCTCCTCGGAGCCGTACTTCCAGATCGCGTACATCGCGAGCGAGCCCTGTACGGAGACCAGGGAGCGGATCCCGGAGTCGGCGGCCTCCAGCTCCAGGCAGGCGAGCCCGTACTGGACGGCGCTCGCTCCGGCGCAGCCGTACCCCTGGAGCGACATCCCGAGCGCCCCGAGGGAGCCGAGCTCCTTCGCGATCTCCCGGATCGCGGGGAGCTCACCGTTCTCGTACCACTCGGCGATGTGCGGCAGCACCCGGTCGGCGGCCCAGCCGCGGACGGTGTCCCGGATCGCGAGGTCCTCGGGCGTGAGGAGCTCGTCGAGCCCGAGCGGGTCGGTGGGTACGAAGGACATGGAGCCTCCTGGCAGGCCGGGATCGCAAAACCTAGCGCCGCAAGTTTGTCGTCCCGCCCGGCCGCGGTCCACCCGCTCCGGGTGTGACCCCGGTCCTGTCTCCCCCGGGACGGACGGGGCGGCGGGCCCCGGCGTTCCCGCGATTCACATCCTCCCGTTCGGCTGTGAGTTCGAGGTCGCCGAACCTCAAGGGAACCTCCGGGAGGCCTCCCCGGAACCGCCGTGAAGTGAAGGAGATGTAAGGAAGCGGAGGGGGGCCGAAGTGGACTCCGGCCACAATTACGGGAAGTCCTGAAGGAATTCGAAAGAGAATTCACCCCGGGCGTGTCGCGTGACGGTAAATGAAAGGTCCGGACGAAGTCGGCGCCCACACGACTGTCGACAATCCGTGACACAAGCGTGACCCGGTACGGAGGAACGTCCGGGCGCGACGCTGACGCCCCGTGCTTTTCACCGCGGCGGGCCGGGCCGACGACCACGGCGGGCCCCGGTCCTCGACCGGGGCCCGCCGTGGGTGCGGAAGGTGTGCGTACCGTCCGGGGTCAGCCGCCGGTGGCCGGGCGGGCCGCCGTGCCGCGCACCGGGGCGCGTTCGGCGTGGACCGGGCGGCGGCTGCCGGCCGGCGTGGCGGGGGTCCGCTCGGACCGGATCAGGTGCGGGCGGGTGGAGACGTGCGCGGCGGGCCGGGCCGCCGGGTGGTGCCCGGCGGCCGGAGCGGCGGCGGAAGCCGCGACCCCGACCGGCACCGGGGCGGCGGGCTCCGCCGCTGCCGGGAGCGCCGCCTGCCGCACGGGCAGGAGGGGTTCGGTGGCCGCGGGCTCCAAGGGGGCGGGCGGGAGCCGCCACTTGCCGCCCGCGGAGAGCAGCGGGACGAGTACGCCGGTGAGGGGCTCGGGCACCTGCCCGGCCTCCACGCGGCTGCGCAGCCGTTCCCGTACGCCGAAGACGTAGGCCTCGACCCAGGCGGTGAGCGGCTCGCACCACGGCAGCGCCAGCAGTACGAGCAGACCCGCGGACCAGCCGAGCAGGACGTCGCTGACCCAGTGGGTGCCGAGGTACACGGTGGTGGCGCCGACGCTCAGGGAGACCACGGCCGACACCAGGGAGAGCACCCGGCGGGTGACCACGGTGGAGGCCAGGTAGGCCAGGATTCCCCAGGTCACCACGGCGTTGGCGGTGTGGCCGGAAGGAAATATATCGCCGCCCGCGAAGAGCTCGGCGGAGCCGATCTGCGTCGCGTAGTGCGGGCCGAGCCGGCCGAGGCCGAGCTTGACGGCGCCGACGGTGATGTTGAGCAGGAGCAGTGCCACGCCGAGGGTGATCAGCGGGCGCAGGGTGTGCTGCCGCCAGGAGCGCCAGCCGAGCCAGGCGGCGACCATGACCGCGGTGGGCCCGCGCTGGCCCAGGACGACGAGGTAGTCGAGGAAGGCGTGCAGCTGCGGCCACTGCTCGTAGGGCCGGAAGAACATGATCTGCCAGTCCAGGCGGACGAGCCAGGAGGTGGTCAGGACCGCGACCACGATCGCGAGGTAGAAGGCGAGGGTCGCTCCGAGGAGCACGACGCGGTGCCGACTCATCCGCGGTGTTTGCAGATGAGCCGGTCGCTCTGGTTCCCGGTCCAGCCGGGCGAACACCCGCTCCAGTCTGGGCAGGATTTGGTCGGTACGCACTCAATCGACGTTACCGCGCGTTGATGGGCGGCCCGGTCGAATCTCTGGCTTTGTGATGACCATGTGATGTGGAGTTGGTCTCACGCGGGACTTAATTCCCGGTATTCGGACTTTGGTTGGAGCCGCGCCGGTCGCTTCACCCGGCCATTTCTTCACATACTTAGGCGGCGTTTATCACTTCAGGTCAATTGTTTTGCTCAAAGATGGAACGGAATGATCCATTCCGTGATCCGGTGCCTACGGAGGTCCCGAGCCGTTCAGCCAGAAGGCCCCGTACACCGCCGAGGCGACGGCCCCCGCGCCCAGTACCGCGGCCGCCCGGCCCGTCCGCCACCCGGCCAGCGCCACCGCCGGCGGGAACACCAGCGGGAAGGCGGGCAGCAGCAGCCGGGGCTTGGAGCCGAAGTACCCGGACGCGCACAGGGCCAGCGCCACCACGATCCCGGCGTACACCAGCAGCGCGGCCGGCTGGCGCCGCCGTACGCAGAGCACGTACAGCCACACCACCAGCGCGACCCCCGCGATCAGCCCGATCCCGGCGGGGAAGGCCGGGGAGGCGAGCCGCGCCCCGATGAACCGGGCGAAGGCCCAGCCGCCGTCGAAACCGTTGCCCCAGCCGCCCTGGACGTCCAGGTACCCGGTCAGGCCGCCGCCGGTGCGCGCGCCCACCCACAGCACGTACGCCGCCGCCCCGAGCGGGGCCAGCAGCGCACCCGCCACCGGTCGCCAGGAGCGCACCCCGCCGCGCCGGGCCAGGGCGGCGGCCACCCACACCGCCGCGACCACCGCGGCCCCGACCGGGCGGGTCAGCCCGGCACCGGCCGCGAGCAGGCCGGCGGTGAGCCAGTGCCCGCGCAGGACCCCGTAGAGGCCCCAGGCGGCCAGCGCGGTGAACAGCGACTCGCTGTACGCCATCGACTCCACGATGCCGACGGGCAGCGCGGCCCAGATCCCGACGGCGAACACGCCGGCCCGGCGGCCGTGGACGAGCCCGGCGACCGCGAAGATCCCCCAGGCCGCGGCGAGCCCGGCCAGCGCCGACACCACCAGGCCCGCGGATCCGTGGCCGAGCCCGGTGACGGCGGAGACCAGCCGCTCCAGCCAGGGAAGCAGCGGGAAGAAGGCCAGGTTGGAGTGGACGCCGCCGTTCGGCAGCACCACCTCGTACCCGTACCCCTCGGCGGCGATCCGCGCGTACCAGAGCGAGTCCCAGCGCGCCGAGAGCAGGGTGTGCGCACTGCTGCCGGCCACCGCCCCCCACACCGCGAGCACGGCCAGCCCGAACAGGCGCACCGCCGCGAACACGGCCAGGGCGGGCGCGGCCCGACGAAATCCAAGATCCTTCACGGGCATGATTATCGAGGCCGGGAGTGGTCGCCCGGGCGAGGCCGGGGGCGAGGTGGAACGAGTGGCGGAACGAGTGGTGGAACGAGTGGCGCACACCACATGGCGGCCGGTGCCGGGATGAGAGCTTGACCACGTGTCGGAGAGCCGAACTCGCGTACGCTGACCCTTCACTCGCGTGTCGACGCCGGACCCCGTAGGACGCCACCCTCACCCCCGGTGGCTCCGAGAAACGCTGGTCCGCCGAGTGCGAGGGATCACCTGGGAGGTACATGCATGTCGACGAACGTGGCCGGCGACAGGATTCCTTCCCCCTGGCAGCGACTGCGGCGACTCGGCGCGGCCTCCGGCGGGGCCAACCGCTGGGCCGTCCTGGCGGTCCTCTGCGTGAGCCTGGTGCTCGTCGCTCTCGACGCGACGATCCTGCACGTCGCCGTCCCCTCCGTCACCGAAGACCTGCGGCCCGGCTCGATGGAGCTGCTGTGGATCGTCGACGCCTACCCCCTGGTGTGCGCCGCGCTCCTCATCCTCTTCGGGACCCTCGGTGACCGCGTCGGCCGCCGCCGCGTCCTGCTCCTCGGCTACGGACTCTTCGGCGCGGCCTCGGCCGTCGCCGCGCTCGCCGACAACGCCCAGGTCCTCATCGCCGCCCGCGCCCTGCTGGGCGTCGGCGGCGCGATGATCATGCCGGCCACCCTGTCGATCCTGCGCCAGGTCTTCCCCGACCGGCGCGAGCGGGCCCTCGCCATCGGGATCTGGACCGCGGTCGCCGCCATCGGCGCGGCCGGCGGACCGGTCCTCGGCGGCTTCCTGGTCCAGCACTTCTGGTGGGGCTCGGTCTTCCTCATCAACATCCCGCTCATGATCATGCTCCTGCCGCTGGGGCGGTGGCTGCTGCCCGAGTCCCGGGGATCCTCCGACGGGCCGTGGGACGTGCTCGGCGCCCTCATGGCCGCCGCCGGCGTGCTCGGCGCGGTGCTCGGGGTCAAGCGGATCGGCGCGGAGCGCCAGCTCGCCGACCCCCAGGCGCTGCTCCCGCTGCTGGTCGGGCTCGGGCTGCTGGTGCTCTTCGTACGGCGGCAGAAGCGGCGCGAGCACCCGCTGATCGACATGCGGATGTTCTCGCGGGCCGCCTTCACCACCTCGGTGGGCTGCATCGTGCTGGCCATGCTGGCGCTCGTCGGGCTGGAACTGATCGCCGTCCAGTACCTCCAGCTGGTGCTGCACCTGAGCCCCCTGGAGACCGGGCTGCGCCTGCTGCCGCTCACCTTCGCCGCGATGGCGGCGGGCGCGACCGGCTCGTACACGCTGGCCCGGACCGGGCCGCGCAGGATGGTCTCGCTGGGCTTCGTGCTCACGGCCTTCGCGGTGCTGCTGCTGACGTTCATGGGGCAGCACGACCGGCCGGTGCTGCTGACGGTGGGCTTCATCCTGCTCGGCTTCGGGCTCCAGACCACGCTTTTCGCGGCCTACGAGTCCATGCTGAGCGAGGCTCCGGCGGCGACGGCCGGCGGCGCCGCCTCGATCGGCGAGACCTCGTACCAGCTGGGCGCGGGCATGGGCATCGCCCTGCTGGGCAGCGTGATGAACGCGGCCTACGCGCCGGGTCTGGCAGCGGTCCCGGGGGTGTCCCCGGCCGACTCGGCCGGCGCCGCGCACTCACTGGGCGAGGCCTACCAGATCGCGGCTCGGCTCGGGGGGCCGGCGGGCGAGTCCCTGCACTCGGCCGCCCGGCACGCCTTCGTGCACGGACTGCACGTGACCCTGGTGGTGAGCGCGGCCCTGCTCCTGGCGGGCGCGGTGATGGCGCTGAAGCTGCCGCGCGCGATGGAGTTCGCGGAGTCCGACGCGGCCCGCGACACCGGGCCCGTACGCGTCCCCGCGCAACAGGGCCCCGAGGCCACCCCGTCCCCGACCGCCCCCCACATCCCGACCCAACCCTCCCCGAACCCCGACCCAGCCCTGGGCCACCGCGCCTGACCCCTTCGGGACCGGGTCCGGGCGGAGCAAATCCAGCCCGTCCGGCGTTTGAGGACCGGGTCCGGGCGGAGCCCGGGGAACGGGCGAAGGGCGGGTAGGGGACTTCGCCCCGCGCAGCGGCGCATCACCCGCACCCGCCCGCGCCCCGACCACCCCCCGGCCCGACGGCTACGCCCTCCCGGGCACGGACGCCACCGAACTCACGGCGGACACCGCCCCGGCGGCGGGCCCCGCACCAGCGGACGGCCCCGCCCCGGCGAACGGCACCGGACCGGCCGACGGCACGGCACCAGCGGACGGCACCGCAGGAGCCGAAGGAGCAACCGGCATCGCCGGCGGCAGCATCAACAGCGTCCCGATCCGCAACGCCTCCGGCCGCACCCCGATCACCACCCGGTTCGCCTCGTACAGCGCCTGCCAGCCACCCCTCACCCGGTGCCTGCGCGCGATCGCCACCAGCGTGTCCCCGCCGCGCACCACGTGCATCCGCCCCGCCAGCCCGTACCGCTTCGCGCACACGGGCCAGGCCTCCCATCCCTGGCTCCCCAGGACGTCCTCCCCCACCCTGATCTGCTGGTCCCGCGTCGCCAGGTCCGCCCTGCGCGCGAAGAGCAGCCCCCCGTGCTCCTCCCACGTCGGCTGCCAGAACTGCAGTCCGCCGTAGAAGCCGTTCCCCGTGTTCACCGCCCAGCGGCCCCCGCTCTCGCAGTCGGCCACGCAGTCCCACGGCCACTGCCCGCCGGGACCGCAGTCCACCGCCCGGCCGGACGCCCCCGGCGCGGGCGGGGGCGGCGCCGCGAACGCCACCGCCGACACCGATGCCGACGCCAGCGCGAGCAGCAGTGCCGCCGCGCCCACTGCACCCGGAACCCCGAAGTTGCGCATCGCGTCACGCTACGCAGCCCCGTACCGCCCCCCGGGTAAGCCACACCGCGCCCCTCGCGCCCCCACCCGCTCGGCCCACCGCCGAAACGGCCAGCACCGGCCATCAACTGCGCACAACCAAAAAAGAGTTGGCACGAAAACAACGGCCCGGTCGGACCGTTCACTCCTTCGGGGGTCTGGTTCGATTCCGTTCCCTCAAACGGCGTGACCCCGGCCGCCGCTCCCCCGTTGATCCCGGCGAGCCGGAACCCCCCGGCCCCGCACGCCTAGTCCGAGGAGCCACCCCGTGCCGCGCATGCTCGAAGTCAGTGATGAGGTACGTGCCGAGATCGGCGACGAGGAGGCCCAGCGGCTGCTGGCCGGTGACGGGTCCCCCGGCAGTTACGACTGCACTTCCTGCCGCACCCCGGGCGACTCCGAGCGCGAGCAGACCAGCACCGTCCTGTTCGTCGGCGACGAGACCGCGGTGCTCGCCTTCGCCCACGCCGGCTGCATCCCCTCGCAGGTCGTCTCCGTACCGGAGGCCGACCTCCAGGGCGCCGTCCGCTCCATCACCGGGGACAGCCCCGCCCCGGGCGCCCCCGGCGAGGACGTACCGCAGTCGGTGCCCGGCGGCCAGGCCGTACTCGGCATCACCAGCGGCCTGATCCTGATCAACGGCGAGCTGCACCCCGCCCTGGTCGTGGAGCCGACCGCGCCCATCGCCCGCCCCGGCACCACCGGTCCCGGCGACGACTTCCTCCCGCTCCTCATCGAGCAGGGCTTCATCCCCGTCACGGACACCGAGGAGATCCCGACCGCGCTGAGCGGCTGGTCGATCCTGCTCGCCGCCGGTCAGCTGCACTCCGTGCTCCAGCCCGGCCAGGTCGCCTGGTGGCAGGCGCACAAGCCGCTGTCGGTCACCGACGGCTGGCGGGCCGCCGTCAACAAGACCCAGCGCGTCCTGGTCTACGCCGCCCCGGTGGACTCCATCGGCCAGCAGCCCCGCGAGGACCTGCTCCGCGACGCCCTGGACAAGGCCGCCCGCAACGGGAAGCTGGTCGCCGCCTCGATGCCGCTGGCGGGCACCCCGGGCGCCTGACCCTCCCGGGCGCCCGCCGCCCCCGGGATCCCGTGGCCCCGGCCGCCCGGAATCCCCGTCAGTCTTCCGTCCCCGGAACGGCCGTCCGCCCCCCGCCCGGGGGGGGCCGGGCGGCGTGCGCCGGGGGTGCGCGGTCCGTCCCGCGCACCCCCGGCGATCTGCGTTTTCCGCCCCTGCACCCCGCATCCGAGGGGCGCCCGTTTCGTTGGCTGATACGTGCATTCCTACGATGTCTCCCGCGCCCCGTCCTATCCGAGCAGCGTCCCCCAGATGCGCCCCGTACGGGAACTGGAGAGCGCTCCGGCCGCCTCGCACACGCCCATCTACGACACGCTGTACTCGGAGTACCTGCGCGCCTTCCGGGCCCTCCCGGGCGACCGCACGGGCGAGGAGGACCTCGGCTTCACGGCGTTCTCCTACGGAGGCGCGTACGGACACGGCAGCGGCGCGTACGGCAGCGGCGGCGCGTACGGCACGGGCTCCGGGGGCTCCTCCTACGGGAGCGGCTGGAACGGTTCCTCATGGCAGCAGGCGGACGCCTGGCAGCCCTCCTACACCCCGCAGCCGCAGTACTCGTACGCGGGCGCCGCACCGGGCGCCGGATCCGGATACGCGAACGGGCGGCAGACCCAGACCGGGATGCAGCACATCCCGGCGGCCCTGCCGCCCGCTCCGCGCCGGGGGTACTAGCCCCGGCCCCGCTACATCTTTCGCTTGTGCTGCGCTCCGCGCTTCTCGCGCACGCGGACCGAGATGTGGATCGGGGTCCCCTCGAAGCCGAACTCCTCGCGCAGGCGGCGCTCGATGAAGCGGCGGTAGCCGTGCTCCAGGAAGCCCGAGGCGAAGAGGACGAACCGCGGCGGCTTGCTGCCCGCCTGCGTACCGAACAGGATGCGCGGCTGCTTGCCGCCACGGATCGGGTGCGGGTGGGCGGCGACGACCTCGCCGAGGAAGGCGTTCAGACGGCCGGTCGGGATGCGCGTCTCCCAGCCGGCGAGAGCGGTCTCGATGGCCGGGACCAGCTTCTCCATGTGACGGCCGGTGAGCGCCGAGACGTTCACCCGGGGCGCCCAGGCGACCTGCTGCATCTCGGTCTCGATCTCGCGCTCGAGGTAGTAGCGGCGCTCCTCGTCGAGCCCGTCCCACTTGTTGTACGCGATCACGATCGCGCGGCCCGCCTCGACGGCCATGGTGATGATGCGCTGGTCCTGGACGGAGATGTTCTCGGTCGTGTCGATCAGGATGACCGCGACCTCCGCCTTCTCCACGGCGGCGGCCGTACGCAGCGAGGCGTAGTAGTCGGCGCCCTGCTGGAGGTGGACCTTCTTGCGGATGCCCGCGGTGTCGATGAACTTCCAGGTGACCCCGCCCAGCTGGATCAGCTCGTCGACCGGGTCGCGGGTGGTGCCGGCCATCTCGTTGACGACGACCCGGTCCTCCTTGGCGACCTTGTTCAGGAGGGAGGACTTGCCGACGTTCGGGCGGCCGATGAGCGCGATCCGGCGGGGACCGCCGACGGCGGTGCCGAAGGTCTGCTCGGGCGCCTCGGGCAGGGCTTCGAGGACGGCGTCGAGCATGTCGCCGGTACCGCGGCCGTGCAGCGAGGAGACCGGGTGCGGGTAGCCGAGGCCCAGGGACCACAGGGCGGCCGCGTCGGACTCGCCGCTCTGGCCGTCGACCTTGTTGGCGCACAGCACCACGGGCTTGCCGGCCTTGCGCAGCAGGCGGACGACGGCCTCGTCGGTGTCGGTGGCGCCGACCTTGGCGTCCACCACGAAGACGACGGCGTCGCAGGCCTCGATGGCGTATTCGGCCTGGGCGGCGACGGAGGCGTCGATGCCGAGGACGTCCTGCTCCCAGCCGCCGGTGTCGACGACCTTGAAGCGGCGGCCGGCCCACTCGGCCTCGTAGGTGACGCGGTCGCGGGTGACGCCGGGCTTGTCCTCGACGACCGCCTCGCGGCGGCCGATGATCCGGTTCACCAGGGTCGACTTGCCGACGTTCGGGCGGCCGACGACGGCGAGGACGGGCAGCGGGCCGTGACCGGCCTCCTGCAGAGCGCCTTCGACGTCCTCGATGTCGAAGCCCTCTTCCGCGGCGAGCTCCATGAACTCCGCGTACTCGGCATCGCCAAGTGCTCCGTGGTCTTGCTGGTCGTTCATGAAGTCCGTTCCTCGTCGTTCGTGGTGATCGGTGGGGCCCGCGCAGCGCGGTTCCACTACTAGGTCAAGTCTCGCTCAGCGCCCGGTGAGGCGCTTGGCGTCGGCCAGGTGGGCGGTCAGCCGCTCCTGGATGCGTACGGTGGCCTGGTCCAGCGCGGTACGGGTACGGCGGCCACTGCCGTCCCCGGCGTCGAAGGCATCGCCGAAGACGATGTCGACCCTGCTCTTCAGCCGCGGCAGCGCCTTGACGACGCGACCGGAGCGCTCGGTGCTGCCCAGTACGGCGACCGGCACCACCGGGGCGCCGGAGCGGACCGCGAAGTACGCGAGGCCCGCGCGCAGCGAGGCGAAGTCGCCCTCGCCCCGGGTGCCCTCGGGGAAGATCCCCAGGGCCCCGCCGTTCTCCAGTACGCCCAGCGCGCGGCTTATGGCTCCGCGGTCGGCGCCGGAGCGGTCCACCTTCACCTGCCCGATCCCTTCGAGGAAGGGGCCGAGCGGACCGACGTACGCCTCCTTCTTGATCAGGAAGTGCAGCGGCCTGGGGGCGGTGCCCATGACCATGGGTCCGTCGATGTTGTGCGAATGGTTCACGGCCAGGATCACGGGGCCGGTGGCGGGGACCTTCCAGGCCCCCAGCACGCGCGGCTTCCAGAGGCCGTACATGAGCCCGATGCCGATCCGCCGGCCGATCGCCGCACCCTTGAGGGAGGGCGTATCGCTCACGAGCGCCCCGCCCGCTTCTCCGTGCCCCCGGTCGCGCTGCGCCGCTCTGCCACCAGGGTCACCACGCACTCGATCACCTGGTCGAGCGTGAGCTCGGTGGTGTCCACCTCGACCGCGTCGTCGGCCTTGGCCAGCGGGGAGGTGTGGCGGCCGGAGTCGGCGGCGTCGCGCTTGATCAGCGCCTCCTTGGTGGCCGCGAGGTCCGCGGCCTCCTTGCCGCGCAGCTCGCCGCTGCGGCGGGCGGCGCGGGCCTCCGGGGAGGCGGTGAGGAAGACCTTGAGGTCGGCGTCGGGCAGGACGGTGGTGCCGATGTCCCGGCCCTCGACGACGATCCCGTCGGCCTCCTCGGCCGCCTCGGCGGTGATGGACCGCTGGAGCTCCGTGATCAGGGTGCGCACCTCGGGGACCGCGCTCACGGCGCTGACCTTGGAGGTGACCTCCTTGCTCCGGATCGGGCCGGAGGCGTCCTGCCCGTCGACGGTGATGGTGGGCGCGGACGGATCGGTGCCGGAGACGATGGAGGGCTTGCCCGCCGCGAGGGCGATCGCCTGCGGGTCGTCCGTGTCGATGCCGTTGGTGATCATCCACCAGGTGATGGCCCGGTACTGGGCGCCGGTGTCCAGGTAGCGCAGCCCGAGCTTGGCGGCCACGGCCTTGGAAGTGCTGGACTTGCCCGTGCCGGAGGGACCATCGATGGCGACGATCACGGCGGTCGGAGCTGCGGTTTCCACGGTGCGGGCACCTTCCTGGTTGCGCGTACGTGTCCGGGCGCGCCAATAGCGCCCCTCCTCCAGGTTACCGGGCTTTTCGCCGCCGCCCGCCGGAGCCGGACAACCCTAGGGCTGGCGCAGTGCCCAGCCGCGTTCGCGCAGCTCGGCCTGGAGGCCGGGGACCGCCCGGGGTTCGACCATCAGCTGGACCAGGCCGGCCTGCTGTCCCGTCGCGTGCTCGATCCGTACGTCCTCGATGTTGACCCCGGCCCGCCCGGCGTCGGCGAAGATCCGCGCGAGTTCGCCCGGCTGGTCGGAGATGAGCACGGCCACGGTCTCGTAGACGGCCGGGGCGGCACCGTGCTTGCCCGGCACCCGGACCCGGCCCGCGTTGCCGCGGCGCAGCACGTCCTCGATGCCGGCCGCTCCGCCGCGGCGCTTGTCCTCGTCGGCGGACTGCAGGCCCCGCAGGGCTTCCACCGTCTCCTCCAGGTCGGCGGCGATCCCGGCCAGCACGTCCGCCACCGGTCCCGGGTTGGCCGAGAGGATCTCCACCCACATCCGGGGGTCGGAGGCGGCGATCCGGGTCACGTCCCGGATGCCCTGCCCGCAGAGCCGTACGGCGGTCTCGTCGGCCTCCTCCAGCCGGGCCGCCACCATGCTGGAGACCAGCTGCGGGGTGTGCGAGACCAGCGCGACGGCCCGGTCGTGGGCGTCGGCGTCCATGACCACCGGGACGGCCCGGCAGAGCGCGACCAGCTCCAGCGCCAGGTTCAGCACCTCGTGGTCGGTCTCCCGGGTCGGGGTCAGCACCCACGGGCGGCCCTCGAAGAGGTCCGCCGAGGCCGCGAGCGGCCCGGACTGTTCCTTGCCCGCCATCGGGTGGGTGCCGATGTACGCCCTGGTGTCCACGCCGAGCGCGTCCAGCTCGCGGCGCGGGCCACCCTTGACGCTGGCGACGTCCACGTAGGCGCGTGCCAGGTCCCGGCGGATCGCGTCGGCGAGGGTGGCGGCCACGTGGGCCGGCGGTACGGCGATGACGGCGAGGTCGGCCCGGCCCTCGTAGGGCTCCTCGGTGCCGGCGCCGAGCGCGGCGGCCGTACGGGCCTGCCCGGGATCGCGGTCGGCCAGGTGGACGGCGATGCCGCGGGCGGCGAGGGCGAGCGCCGCGGAGGTGCCGATCAGTCCGGTTCCGATGACGACGGCGGTTCTCACGGGGCTCTCCAGGTGTAACAGGGGGCTTGCGACGGCGGTGCCTGCCTCAGAGTAGCCAGGGCGGACGGCCGAAGGGCCCGGCGGTCCGTCCGCTGGGACGGGCCGCCGGGCCCTCGGGGGTTGCCGTACCGCGGGAAGCGGGGGGGGGCGGTCCGCTCAGAGGTTCTGCTGCTTGATGATGTCCTCGATCGAGCCGGTCGGCACCGAGCCCTCGGGGGTCAGCTTGTCGACGGCCTGCGGCAGCGCCTGCGCGATCTGGTCGGCGGCGGCCTGCGGGGTGACGCCCGCCTGCTCGGCGACCTTGGCCAGGGTGTCGTCCGGGAGGGCCTTGGCGATCTCCGCGCCACTGACCGGCTGGTTCTCACCGGTGCCGACCCAGGACTGGGCCTGGTCGACCAGGCCCGACTTGGTCAGCATGTCCAGCAGCCCGCCGAGCGGGTTGTTCGCCGCCCCTCCGGCCGCCTGGGCGCCGCCCGCACCGCCGCCGCCCATGAGCGCGCCGAGGAGGGAGCCGAGGATGTTGCCGCCACCGCCGCTGCCGCCGCTGCCGCCCTGGCCGCCGCCTCCGAGGAGGCCGCCGAGAAGGGAGCCGAGGTCGTTGCCCGCCATGGTGATGCCTTTCGAAGAGGGACCGGGCGCACGGACATCGGCGTACCCGGCTTCGAGATACGGACAATGTCACCCAGACCGGGCACGCCTGCCACTTGGCGCAGAGCGGTGCGGCCGCTGCGGTAGAACGAACGGCATGATCTACCACCTCGTACCGCTCGCCGACTGGACCGCCGCTCCCGCGCGCCCGTACGCCCCGCCCTCCCTCGGTTCCGAGGGTTTCGTGCACTGTTCCGCGGACCGGGAGACTGCGCTGGCGATCGCCGCCTCGCACTACTCGGGCGTAGGGGGGACGCTGCTCGCCGTGGAACTCGACGAGTCCGCCCTGACCTCCGAGGTCCGCCGGGAGGGTGAATCGGGGGTCCGCTACCCGCACGTCCACGGACCGCTGAACCGGGAGGCCGTGATCCGCGTGTGGGAGGTCGTACGCGCTCCCCGCGCGCCGGCGGAACTCGTTCCCTGGCAACCGGAGGGCTGAGCAAAGGCGTGGCGGGGTGTTGCTGAGGCCCGTCACGCGCCAGGATGCGTCTCGCCATCCCGGCGATCACCCGAGGAGAAGTCATGAGCGACCCCATGCACGCCGCCCGGCGCACGGTTCTGGCGGCCGGCGCGAGCGTCCTGGCCGGCGGTGTGCTGACCGCCTGCGGCGGAACCGAAGAGAAGCCGAAGGCCGAGGGCGGCAGCGCGCCCACGGAGCAGGCCCCGAAGTCCCCGGAGGCGTCCGTGTCGCCGACCGGGCAGGCGAAGGCCATGCTGAAGTCCTCGCAGGTGGAGGTCGGCGGCGGCAAGATCCTCAAGGAGGAGAAACTGGTGATCACGCAGCCGACCGCGGGCTCCTTCCGCTGTTTCACGGCGGTGTGCACGCACCAGGGCTGCCTCGTTGACAAGGTCGCGGACGGCTCCATCGACTGCCCGTGCCACGGCAGCAAGTTCAGCGCGACGGACGGCTCGGTGACACACGGCCCGGCCACCCTGCCGCTGGCGGAGAAGGAGATCGTCGTCTCCCCGGCGGGCGAAATCTCGCTCGCCTAGCGGCGGCCCGCCCGCCTAGCATCCCCGGATGAACGACAAGCCGACGCCCGAGCCGCTCGAACTCACCCTGGTCAGGGACCACACGGTCTATGCGTGCGTGATGGGTTCGAGGGCGTTCGGCCTGGCGACGGAGGCGAGCGACACCGACCGGCGCGGTGTCTACCTCGCCCCCACGCCGCTGTTCTGGCGCTTCGAGAAGCCGCCGACGCACGTGGACGGGCCCCGGGACGAGGAGTTCTCCTGGGAGCTGGAGCGCTTCTGCGAACTCGCCCTGCGCGCCAACCCGAACATCCTGGAGTGCCTCCACTCCCCCCTCGTCGAAGAGCTCGCCCCGGTCGGGGAGGAACTCCTCTCGCTCCGCGGAGCGTTCCTCTCCCGCCGGGCCCACACCACCTTCAGCCGGTACGCCGTCTCCCAGCGCGGCAAACTCCTCGGAGACCTCCGCAACCACGGCGCTCCGCGCTGGAAGCACGCCATGCACCTGCTGCGGCTGCTCCTGTCCTGCCGTGACCTGCTGCGCACGGGCCGCCTGGTGATCGACGCGGGCCCCTACCGCGACCGCCTCCTGTCGGTCCGCCGCGGCGAGCTCACCTGGGAGGAGGCCGACGCCTGGATGACCCGCCTGACGGAGGAATGCGAAGCCGCCCTCTCCAGGACCCCCCTCCCCGAATCCCCGGACCTCGCCCGGGTGGAGGACTTCCTCCTGCGCACCCGCCGCACGTCGGCCTCCGGCCCGGCCTGACCCGCAGGACGGCGGGTACGCCGACGGGGTGGATCCGGCCCGAGCCGCTCGCACCGTACGTGCGGAAACCGGTCTCGTTCGCTCTGCATGGCGAAATCCCCTTTGCCAACCGACCCGTTGACCACCGGACGGGGCAATTCCGCCTACTGGCAGCACGGGAATATCCCGCCTGCGCCACAAACCTGCGACTCACCCCACCCCCCGATATCCGAACCGGCGGCGTCACCGTACCCACGGGATCCCTTCGGGGAAGCAGCGCGCCCGAGGAGAAACCCCAGCTCAGGCGCAACCTAAAAACTCTCCCAAACTCATTGCCTCATACACCAGTTCGACTTAGCATTCGACGGTTTTGATTACTTACCTGGGGTGGAACGTGGGAAGAATTCGTATGAGGGGGCTTTCGGCAGTCGTGACTGCCGCAATCCTCGCGGGCGCGCTGCCGGGGGTGGCAGTAGCGGCGGAGGCCACGAAGCGGCCTTCGCTGCCCGGGCTGAAGCAGCCGAAAGCCGTTCCCGTGGCAAAGGTCCCCGCGGGCGGCGACAAGCGCCCGGACGCGGCGGCCGCCGACGCGGGCAAGAAGCAGAAACCGAAGGCCGTCTGGCCCTCGGCGGGCTCGGCCGAGGTGTCCCTCGCCACGGGCGGACGCGCGGGCAAGCTGCCCGTGACGGTCACCCCGGCCGGGACCGTTCCGGGCAAGTCCGTCCTGCTGAAGGGCAGTCCGGCGGCAGGTGTCACCAATCCCGGCCGGATCAGGGTCGACGTCGCGGACCAGAAGGCCGCCCGCGAGGCGGGCGTGAACGGCGTCCTGCTGTCGGTGGGGCGCTCGGACGGTGTCACGAACTCCGTCCCGGCCGAGATCGAGGTGGAGTACGACTCCTTCCGCCAGGCCTTCGGCGGTGACTACGCGGCCCGTCTGCACCTCGTGGAGCTGCCGGCCTGTGCGCTGACCACTCCCGACCTCGCCGAGTGCCGGATCCAGAAGCCGCTGCAGACGAGGAACGACACCGCGACCGGCAGGCTGACCACGCAGGTCAGCACTCCCGGCACGACACCGGCCAAGGCCGCGGCGGCCGGTTCGGCCCGGTCCGCGCCGACCGCCGGCCCGGGGGCGATGGTCCTCGCGGCCACCGCGGGCAGCGCGGGTCCGACCGGCGACTACAAGGCGACCTCGCTCCAGCCCTCCGGCTCCTGGACCTCGGGCACGTCGACGGGCGGCTTCAACTGGTCCTATCCGATCGAAGTCCCCGACGTGCCCGCGAGCGTGGATCCGAAGATCTCCCTGGGCTACAGCTCGCAGTCGGTGGACGGCCGCATGGCCGCGTCGAACAGCCAGGCCTCCTGGATCGGGGACGGCTGGTCGTACGAGCCGGGCTTCATCGAGCGCAAGTACAAGTCCTGCGAGGACGACAAGACCGGCGGCACGAACACCACCAAGGTCGGCGACCAGTGCTGGTTCAACGACAACGCGACCCTCTCGCTGGGTGGCAAGTCGACGGAGCTGGTCTACGAATCGGGCAAGGGCTGGCACCCGGCCTCGGACTCGGGCGAGAAGGTCGAGAAGCTCACCGGCGCCGTGAACGGCGACAAGGGCACGGCCGGAGTCGACGGCGTGGGTGAGCACTGGAAGGTCACCACGGCCGACGGCACCCAGTACTTCTTCGGCCTGAACCACCTTCCCGGCTGGAAGGACGCCACCACTCCCACGACCAACTCCACCTGGACCACGCCGGTCTTCGGCAACCAGGCGGGCGAACCCTGCTACAACGCCTCGTTCGCGAGCGCCTGGTGCCAGCAGGCCTGGCGCTGGCAGCTCGACTACGTGGTGGCCCCCGGCGGCGACGCCATGGCCTACTACTGGAAGACCGAGACCAACAACTACGGCCGCAACGTCTCGCCCACCACGGGCAAGGGCACGGTCACCCCGTACGTCCGCGGCGGCTGGCTCGACCACATCGACTACGGCCTGCGCTCCGACACGGTCTACACCGCCAAGGCGATGGGCCAGGTCACGTTCGACGTCGCCGAGCGCTGCCTCTCCGCTTGCGGCACCTTCGACGAGACCAACGCCAAGAACTGGCCCGACGCCCCCTTCGACCAGTTCTGCAAGGACGGCTCGACCGAGTGCAAGGGGCAGTTCTCCCCGACCTTCTGGACCCGGACGCGGCTGACCGGGATCAACACCAAGGTCCTCACCGGCGGCGCGTACCAGGACGTCGACTCCTGGACGCTGGAGCAGGACTTCCCGCCGTCCGGGGACGGCATTTCGACCCCGCTCTGGCTCAAGTCCATCCGGCACACGGGCAAGGCCGGCGACGGCCCCGACCTTCCGATGCCGCCGGTGACCTTCGCGGGCGAACAGAAGGCCAACCGGGTCGACAAGACCGGTGACGGCCTCGCCCCCTTCATCCGGCTGCGCCTCTACCAGGTGACCACCGAGACGGGCGGCACCATCGGTGTCACCTACTCCCAGCCCGACTGCACCCCCACGACCCTGCCGCAGCCGGACCAGACCAACACCACCCGGTGCTACCCGGTCAAGTGGGCGTGGGAGGGCGACACCGCCAAGGTCGACTGGTTCAACTCCTACGTCGCCACCCAGGTGGTCGAGGGCGACAACCTGGCCTCCACCCCCGACAAGGTGACCTCGTACGCCTACCTCGGCGGCGCGGCCTGGGCCAAGGACACCGGCGAGTTCACCAAGCCCGAGAACCGCGTGTACTCGGTGTCCCGCGGCTACGGTCTCGTCCAGACCCGCACCGGCGCGGCCGGCGACCCGAAGACCCTCTCCGAGGCCCGCTACTTCCGCGGCCTCGACGGACAGGACGTCAAGGACTCGGCGGGTGTCGCCGTCACCGACCGGGAGCAGTTCGCGGGCAGCCCCCGCGAAACCGCCACCTACATCGGCGACGACACCACCAAGCTCGTCGCCGCGACCTCGGTCACCCCCTGGCGTTCGGCCGCCGTCGCGACCCGTACCCGCCCGGGGCTGCCGGACCTCGTGGCGTACAAGACCGGCACCGAGAAGGAATCGACCCGCACCACGGTCACCAGCGGCACCCGCACCACCGAGAAGACCCAGCACTACGACGCCTACGGCATGATCGACACGGTCTCGGAGACCGGCGACACCGCCAGGACCGGCGACGAGAGGTGCACCACCACCAGCTACGCCCGCAACACCGGCAGCTGGATCCTCGACAAGGTCAGCCGCGTGGAGACCGTGGCCGTCCCCTGCGGCAGCACGGTCAGCCGTCCGGCCGACGTCGTCTCCGACGACCGCACCTTCTACGACAACGGCACCCTCGGCACGCTCCCCGGGCCCGGTCTGGTCACCAGGACGGAGAAGATCAACGGCAAGGGCGACGGCTACGACGTCCAGTCCACGGTCCCCAGCACCTGCGGGGCCGCCAAGAACCAGCTCTGCTACGACGTCTACGGCCGCCGGCTCGCGGAGGCCGACGCGTACGGCAAGGTCACCACGACCTCGTACGCCCCGGCCGCCGGTGAGGTGGCGACCTCCACCACGGTGACCAACGCCAAGGGCCACACCGTCACCACGACCCTGGACCCCTACCGGTCCCAGCCCCGGCAGGTCACCGACGCCAACAACAAGGTCAGCACGACCGAGTACGACGCGCTCGGCCGGCTCACCAAGGTCTGGCTGCCCACCCGTTCCGCCGCCACCTACCCGGACTCGCCGAACCAGTCCTTCGAGTACCTGATCCGCAACGACGGTCCGATCGTCGTCACGACCAGGAACCTCACCCACGACAGTCAGTACGCGGCGAGCTACTCGATCCGCGACGGCCTGCTGCGCCAGCGCCAGACCCAGCAGGAGTCCCCCGACCGCTCCGGACGCCTGGTCAGCGAGGTGTTCTACGACACCCGGGGCCTGGCCTGGCGCAACTCCGGCACCTACTACGCCACAGGGGCCCCTGACGCCACTCTCGTCACCGGCCAGGAGCTGAACTACCCGTCCTCGACGGACACGGAGTTCGACGGCGCCGGACGTCCCACCGCGGTCATCTCCAAGAAGTTCGGCGACGAGACCAAGCGAACGACGACCAGCTACACCGGTGACACCACCACGGTGGTCCCGCCCAAGGGAGGCACCGCCGCCACCACGGTCCTCGACGCCCTCGGCCGCACGGTCGAGCTCAAGCAGTACACGGACGCCGCCCGCACGGCCTCGCAGTCCACGTACTACCGCTTCAACCGGCTCGGACAGCTCGACCAGCTGACCGACACCTCGGGCGCGCGGTGGGCGTACACCTACGACGTCCGCGGCCGCAAGACGGGGACGAACGACCCCGACAAGGGCGCCAGCACCACGGTCTACGACCAGGGCGACCGGGCCACGGACGTCACCGACGCCCGCGGGATCACCCTCCACACCGACTACGACGAGCTGGGCCGCAAGACCGCGGTCTCCAAGGGCGGCACCCTCCTGACGTCCTGGACCTTCGACACCCCCGCCAAGGGCTACCCGGCCAAGTCCACCCGGTACGTGGACGGCCAGGCCTACGAGTCGGCCATCACCACCTACAACAGCCTGTACCAGCCGGTCGTCACCCAGCTCACCGTCCCCTCGACCCCGGAAACGGGTGCGCTGGCGGGCACCTACAAGTGGACCACCAGCTACAACCCCAACACCGGCCAGACGATGTGGACCCAGCAGCCGGCGATCGGTGACCTGCCGGCCGAGAAGGTGGCCAACACCTACACACCCGTCACCGGCCTGCTCAACACCGTGGGCGCCGGCACCGACGTCCTCCTGTCGTCCGCGACCTACGACCACTACGGCCGCGACACCCGCCAGGAGTTCGGCGACTTCGGCCAGCACCTGTGGACCACCACCGAGTACGACGAACACACCGGCGCCGTGAGCCGCTCGTACGCCGACCGCGAGACCGCACCCCAGCGGATCGAGGACACCAAGTACGGCTACGACCTGTCCGGCAACATCACCTCCATCGCGAGCGCGTCCGGCCAGGACGCCCTGCGCACCACGGACACCCAGTGCGTCAGCCTCGACGCCCTGGGCCGGATCACCCAGTCCTGGACCAACACCGGTGAGCAGTGCGCCGCGGCGCCCTCCGCCTCCGTGGTCGGCGGCCAGGACGCCTACTGGACGACCTACGCCTACGACGCGGTCGGCAACCGCAAGACCGAGACGCAGCACAAGACGGCCTCCGGCCCGGCCGCCGACACGCTGCGCACCTACGCCGCACCCACGGCCGGCAAGCACGACCTGCCCAAGGTCACCCAGACCGGCACCGCCGCGCACGACGAGACCTTCACCTACGACGCCGCGGGCAACACCAGGACCCGCACGACCGGTACCGCCCCCGGGCAGACCCTGAACTGGGACGACGAGGGCCACCTGGCCTCCGTCACCACGGGCGGGACCGAGACCGCCTCCTACCGCTACACCTCGGAAGGGGACCGCCTGCTGGCGAAGGACGCCACCGGCACCACGCTCTCCATGCCGGCCGGCAACGAACTCCGCCTCTCCGCGGGCAAGCTCACCGGCACCCGCACCTACGCGGCGGGCACGCAAACCGTGGCCGTGCGGACCGGCGGCAAGCTCGCCTTCCTCCTCAACGACCACCACGACACCACGACCACGCAGGTCGGCGCGGATGCCGCGCAGAGCGTGACCCGGCGCAAGACCGGCGTCTTCGGCGGCGCCCGGGGCACCAAGCCGGCCGACTGGTCCGGGGACAAGGGATTCGTGGGCGGCACGAACGACGCGGCCTCCGGCCTCGTCCACCTCGGAGCCCGCGAGTACGACCCCGCGCTCGGCCGGTTCATCTCGGTGGACCCGCTGTTCCTGATGGACGACCCGCGTCAGCACAACGCCTACCAGTACGGCAACAACAACCCCGTCGGCAACGCGGACCCGAGCGGTCAGGCACTGGAAGAGTGCGCGAGCGGCATGTACAAGTGCCACGGCGGCAACGACCCGTACGACTACGGCAACCGGTACGAGACCATCGTGAACTCCGTGGGCGGCACGCTGTCCCCGGAATACGTGGAGAACAAGCGCCGCAGCCAGTCCGCCTGCCGGCACGACCCCGACTGCAAGTCGAGCGGCTCCTCCGGGTCGTTCTCCTCGTCCGGCAACTCGGGCGGCCAGAAGTCGGACCAGCCCAGGCCGAAGTCCCACAAGAGCGTCCTGGACACCATCGCCGGAGGTCTCAAGAACACGTGGAACTCGGCCAAGAACTCGACGGTCGGACAGTGGGTCGGCGACCACTGGAGTGAGATCAAGGACGTGCTGACCGTCGTCGGGTTCGCCGCCTGCCTCGTCGCCACGGTCGGGGCATGCATGGCCGTGGGCGTCGGGATCGCACTGGTCAAATTCGCGGGGGATACGGCCGAGGAGCTCAACGCCACGGGCAAATTCTCCGGGAAGACCCTGGTCGCCGGTGCCAAGGACCTGGCCTGGGTGGCCGTCGGCGGAGGAACCGCGGCCGCGTTCGGCCGCGCCTTCGGCGGGGCCCGAACCTGGGCGGAGGCCTACGGGACCAACGCCATCGTCCGGGACATCTCCGTGCGCATGGTGCGGCCGGCCAACAGCGTGAGGCCCGCCGTCATGCAGCAGACCATGCGGGTACGCACGGGTGACACCGTCGCCAACATGGGTGTCAACGCCGGATTCAACACCTTGTTCTGCGGATCGGGCAACACCAGCCTCGGCGCCTACGCGCACGGGTGTTAGAAAGATGACCGGCGTCCGGCACGCGGCCCTGCCCCGTGCCGGACGTGTCACCCCCCAATCCCGCAAGGAGTACGGCCGTGAAAACCCAGGGAAAACGACGGCAGGTGCTGCACCGGACGTCCTTCGTCGTCCTTTCGGCGCTCTTCACCACCGGGTTCGGGATCATGGCGCTCGGATTCGCGGTGAGCATGCTGGGCGGAGTACCCCCGCGGGGCCCGCTGGCGGTCGTGGCCGCGTCTCTGGGCGTGATCGCCTTCTGCCGTCGGATCACCGGTTCCCGGATCGTCCTCGGCCCACGGGTACTGAGCGTCGTGAACCCGGTGTTCACGTACGAGGTTCCGTACCGGTACGTGGCCAGGGTGGGCAGCGACCGGCGCGGCAACCTGGTCGTCACGACGAGGGAGGCGGTCGACATCCGCTCCGTCGGCTTCGCCGGATCCCTGATCGACCACTTCGTCGGCAGTACGGACAGGGCGGTGGCCGAGCTCAAGGCCGCTCTGGCCGAGCCCCGGGACCTGCGTGGGGACTCCCGCCCGGTCAGGCGGTGGACCCGCTCGTGGGTGGCCGACGGCTGCACCGCGGGCATGCTCGTCTGCATCGTGCTGGCCGTGTTCGCCAACGCGTGAGACTGCACGGCCAGTGCCCCGGTCCGGGTTTTCGGGACCGGGGCACCGGCCGTTGCACCACCGTCACGCGTCCCAGAGCGCGCCGAAGGACAGGAGTTCGTCGCGGTACTCGATGCGGCCCTCCCAGTCTCGGGGCCAGACGTCCGCGCCGAGGTGGGCGCCCGCGAAGGCGCCGGCCAGGCAGGCGATGGAGTCGGAGTCGCCCTTCGTGCAGGCCGCGCGGCGCAGGGCGAGCAGCGGCTCCTCGGGGAAGAGCAGGAAGCACTGCAGGGCCGTGGCCAGGGCCTCCTCGGCGATCCAGCCGTCGCCCGTGGTCAGGCAGGGGTCGGTTTCCGGGGAGGGGGTGCGCAGGGCGGCTGTGAGGCGGTCCAGGACCGCGAGGCACTCGTCCCAGCCCCGCGCCATGAACGACTCGGCCGAGACGTCGCAGGCGGTCCGCGTCCAGAGGTCGCCGAGCCAGCGCTCGTGGTAGCGGGTGCGGTTCTCCAGGGCGTACGAACGCAGCTGACCGACCAGCCCGGTCACCTCGGTGCCCCGGGCCAGCAGGTGCACGGCCCGCGCCGTGAGGTCGGAGGCGGCCAGTGCCGTGGGGTGGCCGTGGGTGAGGGCCGACTGGAGCTGGGCCGCGCCGGCTCGCTCCTCCTCCGTCCAGCCGGGCACCAGTCCGGCCGGCGCCACCCGCATGTTCGCGCCGCAGCCCTTGGATCCGAGCTGGCTGGCGTCGCGCCAGTCCCGTTCGGGCTGGTTCAGCAGACTGCACGCCTTCAGGCAGGTGTTGCCCGGGGCCCGGTTGTTCTCCGGGGAGTGGTACCAGTCGACGAACTCCTCCCGGACCGGCCGGGCGAGGCCCAGCGGGCCCACCCGGCCCCGGTCGGCGGCGGTCCGAATGCCCCGGGCGAAGGCGAGGGTCATCTGGGTGTCGTCCGTGACGATCGCCGGGCGGGGCAGGTCCATCTGCCGCCACGGGCCCGACTTCGCCAGGATTCCCGGCACGTCGTTGAACTCCGTCGGGAAGCCCAGGGCGTCTCCCAGGGCCAGCCCGAGGAGGGCGCCCGTGGCCGCCCGCTTCGTGTTCTTCGTCGGCTCCGTCATCGCGTGTGTCCTTCCGAGGGGCGCAGCAGGGGCGGGTGCAGGGTGGTCGCGGGTCCGGGCCGGTACAGCGCGGCCGGTTTGCCGCGGCCGCCGGTGAGCCGGGCGGCTCCGGGGACGGCGGCGACGAAGCCGGGTGTGGCCAGGACCTTGCGGCGGAAGTTGGGCCGGTCCAAGGCGGTGTCCCAAACGGTCTCGTAGACGGCCTGGAGCTCGCCGAGGGTGAACTCGGGCGGGCAGAAGGCGGTGGCCAGGCAGCTGTACTCGAGCTTCGCGCCCACCCGGGACCGGGCGTCCGCCAGGATCAGCGCGTGGTCGAAGGCCAGCCCGAAGGACGGCTGCGCCGCCTCGCCCACCGGCACCCAGCGGGCGCGGTCGGCGTCCCCGCCGCCCCCGGCCACCGGTTCCGGCAGGTCGGGGACGAGCGCGGTGAAGGCCACCGAGACGACCCGCATCCGGGGGTCCCGGTCCGGTTCGCTGTAGGTGCGCAGCTGGTCCAGGTGCAGGGCGTCGATCACGTCCGCCGGCAGGCCGGTCTCCTCGGCCAGTTCGCGCCGGGCCGCCGCCTCCGCGGATTCCCGGGGCAGGACGAAGCCGCCGGGGAGCGCCCAGGCCCCCGCGTACGGTTCCTGCGCGCGCCGGATCAGCAGGACGTGCAGGGTGCCGCCGCGGACGGTGAGGACGGCGAGGTCCACGGTCACCGCGAACGGCTCGAAGGCGTACGGGTCATAGCCCGGTCCGGTCTCGTTCACCTGCTCCCCTCCCCCACCCGCTCGGGCAGCGGATCGGCGAAGTGCCAGCCCTCGGCGAGCAGTTCGCCGACGGCCGCCACGGCCGCCGCCAGCCGCGCCTCCCGGTCCCCGCGGACCACCAGGAAGCGCCTCCCGGTCCGCTCCAGTTCCTCCCGGAACCGCCCGGTCATCCACGGCCGCAGCTGCGGGCCGTCGCGCAGTCCGTCGTCCTCGAAGGGCACGTCCGCGTGGTCGGTGAGCAGGTACAGGTCCCGGTGGGTGGCCGCGGCGATCCGCTCGACCTCCTCGCTGCGCCCGCCCGTGTACCGCTCGTGCCAGATGCCGGTGGCGAAGGAGTCGGTGTCGCAGAAGAGCACCGGCGATCCCAGCCGGGCCGCCCGCTCCTCCTGCTCGTCCTGCCGCCGCGCGATCACCGGGAACTCGGCGGAGGTGAAGCTCACGTCGGCCCAGGTCGCCGCAGGGTCCGCCGCGCGCGCCGCCGCGAGCCGCTCCTCGCTGTACTGGCGGCCGTACTCGGCGACCCAGCCCGTCTTCGCCCACGCTCCGCCGCGCCGGCGCCAGTGGGCCGCCAGGGCCCGCGACAGCGTGGTCGTCCCGGTGGACTCGGCGCCGAGCACGACGATCCGCCGGGTGAGGGCGGCCCGTACGGCCGGCCCCAGGAACTCCCAGTTCCCGGCGGGGTCGGCCCGTACGGCCGTTCCGGACACCGGGAAGAGGGTGCGTCCCCGGTCCACGCAGACCTCCTCGGCCCCGAACCGGCGCGCGAGCTCGGTCCCGTAGGCCTCGGAGGTGAAGACGGCGTCGACGCGGCGGCCCACCGCGCCCCGGAAGATCGCCATGTGCGCTTCCCAGACCGCCGGGTCGTGCAGGTCGACCGGGATGTCGTCGACCGCGCCGACCACATCGGCCCCGGGGTGCGCCTCGCGCATCCAGGCGACCCGGTCGGCCAGCGGTACGGACTCCACGGACGCCGCGCACACCAGTACGGTCAGCCGCTCGCACTGGTCCTGTGCGGTGCGCACCAGGTGGTGGTGGCCGGCGTGCGGCGGATAGAACTTGCCGAGGACCAGGCCGTGGCCGTGGCGCTTCATGCCGTCACCCGCCGTGCCTCGTGGGTCCCGCGGACGGGGAGCGCCCGGCGCCAGGCGAGCAGTCCGGCCACGCACAGGGCGAGGAAGACGGCGTAGAGCAGGGAGGTCAGGTAGAGCCCCTTGTAGACGTAGAGCGGGATGTAGACGAGGTCGGCGGCGATCCACAGCCACCAGGATTCGACGAGCTTGCGGCACTGCCCGTAGGTGGCCGTGAGCGAGAGCCCGGTGGTCAGCGCGTCCCAGAACGGGACGGTGGAGTCGGTGGCCCGGCCCAGCAGGAGGGTCAGGCCCAGTACCCCCACCGCCCCCACCGCAGCCAGTGCGGCCCATTCGGCGGCCGTGCTGCGGCGCACCTGCAGGGCCCCGGCGGTTCCTGGTCCACCCCCGTGGGTCCAGGACCACCAGCCGTACGCGGCGAGGGCGATGAAGACGATCTGCAGCCCGGCGTCGGCGTAGAGGCCGGCCGGGTAGAAGAGCGCGATGAAGAAGACGTTGTTCGCGATGCCGATCGGCCAGTTGGCGATGTGCTGCCGGGCGACCAGCCAGACGCACAGAGCCCCTGTGACGAATCCGAGGATCTCGGTCCAGCTCGTCTGCCACCCCATGATGAGGCCCCCGCTCTCTTTATAGTCAGGTTGACTATAAAGGGGGGCGGGGTCCGGCACAACCAAAAAGAACCCGCGGCGCCCAGCGGGCACCACGGGTTCTTCCCGGTTCTTCGGGCCGTGCGGGGAACGGGTCCCCGGGAGGACCTACAGACCGACCTCGCGCATGAGCATGCCGACCTCGGTGTTGGTCAGGCGGCGCAGCCAGCCGGACTTCTGGTCGCCGAGCTCGATCGGGCCGAAGGAGGTCCGCACGAGCTTCTCGACCGGGAAGCCGGCCTCGGACAGCATGCGGCGGACGATGTGCTTGCGGCCCTCGTGGAGGGTCACCTCGACCAGGTAGTTCTTGCCGAGCTGGTCGACGACGCGGAAGTGGTCGGCGCGGGCGTACCCGTCCTCCAGCTCGATGCCGTCCTTGAGGCGCTTGCCGATGTCGCGCGGCAGCGGACCCGTGATGGCGGCGACGTAGGTCTTCTTCACGCCGTACTTCGGGTGCGTGAGGCGGTGGGCCAGCTCACCGTGGTTGGTGAGCAGGATGATGCCCTCGGTCTCGGTGTCGAGCCGACCGACGTGGAACAGGCGCGTCTCGCGGTTGGTGACGTAGTCGCCGAGGCACTGGCGGCCGTCCGGGTCCTCCATGGTGGAGACGACGCCGGCCGGCTTGTTCAGCGCGAAGAACAGGTACGACTGGGTGGCGACGGTCAGGCCGTCCACCTTGATCTCGTCCGACGGCTTGACCCGCTTGCCCTGCTCCAGCACGATCTCGCCGTTGACCTCGACGCGGGCCTGCTCGATGAGCTCCTCGCACGCGCGGCGCGAGCCCATGCCGGCCCGGGCGAGGACCTTCTGCAGACGCTCGCCCTCCTCCTCGGCACCCGGGAAGGTCTTCGGGGTCTTGATCACGGGCTTGTCGGCGTACCGGTCGCGCACGCGCTCCTCGATCCGCGCCTCCAGCTCGCGCGGCTTGGACTGGCCGCTGCGGGAGCCGGGGCCGATGCGCGGGCCCCCGGCGCCGCCGATGCCGGGGGTGCGGGAGGTCTTGGGGCCGCCCTTGGCGCCACCGCGGGCCGCGGCACCGCGAGCACCGCCGCCGCGGTTGCCGTCGGCCGCGCCGCGGGCACCGCCGCCGCCGGCCTTGGCACCGCCGCGGCCGTTGCGCTCGCCCTCGGGGCCCACGTCGTAGCGGCGCTCCTCGGGGCGGGGGTTGCGGATGCGGGGCGCGGGCTCGCGGTCACGGTCGGACCCACCGCCCTGGTAGCCGCCGCCCTGGTAGCCGCCACCGCTGGAGCTGCCGCCGCTGCGGTAGCCGCCGGAGGAGCTGCCGCCGGTGCTGCCACCGCGGGAGCCGCCACCCTGGTAGCCACCGCCCGAGCTGCCACCGCGGGAGCCACCGGAGCCGCCACCCTGGTAGCCACCACCGGAGCTGCCACCGCGGGAGCCACCGCCCTGGTAGCCACCGCCGGAGCTGCCGCCGCGGGAGCCGCCGGAGCCGCCACCCTGGTAGCCGCCACCCGAGCTGCCACCGCGGGAGCCACCGGAGCCACCGCCCTGGTAGCCACCGCCCGAGCTGCCACCGCGGGAGCCGCCGCCCGAGCCGCTGCCACCGCCGCGGTAGCCACCGCCACCGCTGGAGCTGCCGCCGCGGGCGTTACCACGCCCGCCGCCACCGCCGCCGCTGCTGTTCCTGTTGCCGCCACCGTTGCCGTTGCCGCTGCTTCGCATCAAAGTTCCGTCGTCTTGTCGTCTTCATCGGTATCCGGAGAGTCCGGATCGAACGACGGAACACCCTCTTGCGTCTCGGCTTCGATCGCGTCCGCCTCGGGGAGGAAGGGCGCGAGCTCCGGGAGCTCGTCCAGGCCACGCAGGCCCATCCGCTCCAGAAAGTAGTTCGTCGTCCTGTACAGGATCGCACCTGTTTCGGGTTCCGTCCCCGCCTCCTCCACCAGACCCCGCTGGAGGAGGGTGCGCATGACCCCGTCGCAGTTGACTCCGCGGACCGCCGAGACCCTCGACCGGCTGACCGGCTGGCGGTACGCGACGACGGCCATCGTCTCCAGGGCCGCCTGGGTGAGACGGGCCTGCTGGCCGTCCAGCACGAAGGCCTCGACGGCCGGGGCGAAGGCCGCCCGGCTGTAGAACCGCCAGCCCCCGGCGACGAGCCGCAATTCGAATCCGCGGCCCTGCGCCCCGTACTCGTCCGCCAGCTCGCGCAGCGCCCGCGCGACCTCCTGCGGGGTCCGCTCCAGCACCTTGGCCAGGTGCGCCTCGGTCGCCGGCTCGTCCACGACCATGAGGACGGCCTCCAGCGCCGGCTTCAGCGCCAGCCCGGACACCGGCGTCGCCGTCTCGCTCATTCCCCGACCTCCACGATCTGATCGAACTCGTCCGTCACCGTCGGCATGCCGTCACCGTCCCCGCCGCTCCAGCGCACGGTGAGCGTCTTCAGCGCCTCCTCCTGGTCCAGGACCACGGCCTTCTCCCGGTAGAGCTCCAGGAGGGCCAGGAAGCGCGCCACGACGGTCAGGGTGTCGCCGGCGTCCTCGGTGAGCTCCTGGAAGGTGGCCTCGCCGCGCGCCTTGAGCAGGGCCACGACCAGCCCGGCCTGCTCCCGGACGCTGACGAGCGGTGCGTGGATGTGGTCCACGTACACCTGCGGCACGGCCCTGGGCTGCATGGCCTTGACGGCGAGCTTCGCCAGTCCGTCGCCGCCGATGCTGATGACCACCTCGGGAAGCAGCTCCGCGAGCCGCGGCTCCAGCCCCACCGTGCGCGGGTACCGCCTGCCCTCGGTCTCGGCCCGCTCCTGGAAGATCTCGGCGATCCGCTTGTACGCCCGGTACTGCAGCAGCCGCGCGAACAGCAGGTCCCTGGCCTCCAGCAGCGCCAGGTCCGCTTCGTCCTCGACCTCGGCGACGGGCAGCAGCCGGGCCGCCTTCAGGTCGAGCAGGGTGGCGGCGACGACCAGGAACTCGGTCGTCTGGTCGAGGTCCCAGTCGGGCCCCATGGCGCGGATGTGCGCCATGAACTCGTTGGTGACCTGCGACAGCGCGACCTCGGTGACGTCGAGCCGGTGCCGGGAGATCAGCTGCAGCAGCAGGTCGAAGGGGCCCTCGAAGTTGTCCAGCCGCAGGGTGAACCGCCCGTCCCCGGCCGCTTCCCGGGGCGCACCGGAGGCCGGTACGGACCCCTCCGCTCCACCGGGGGCGTCCGGAGCGGGATCAGGGCGTTCCGCTGGGCCGCCGGGGGCGTCCGGAACGGCGGCGGGGTGCTCCGCGGAACCACCGGGGGCGTCCGGAGCGGCAGCGGAGAGCTCCCCGGCCTCCTCCCGCGGTACGGGAGCACCCGGGCCGGGGCCCAGTCGGCGACGGGGCGGGAGGCCTGCTTCGGGGGGAGGGGGCATCGCGGTCCAGGGTGGTACGGAGGGAGGGGCGCCGGTCGGGCCGGGGCCAGGGCCAAGACTCCCATGCGCGGCCGCTCCGGAGGAGCCGGGACCCGCCTGCGGCGAGGCCCGGACGCGGAGCGGGGCCGGGGCCCGTACCGTACCGGCCCCTGAGGGCCGCGTACGGGCCCTGTGGGCGCCCGGAGGCGCCGGACCGCCGCCACGGGGCCCGGAGGGGGTCAGCGGCCCCGCAGGCGGCGGACCAGGATGCTCGCGTCGCCGCGGGACTCCAGGTCCGCCAGGACCACCGCGACGGCCTCGCGGACGATGCGGCCGCGGTCGACCGCCAGGCCGTGCTCACCGCGCAGCACCAGCCGCGCGTGTTCCAGGTCCATGAGCTCCTCGGCGGAGACGTAGACCGTGATCTTCTCGTCGTGCCGCTCGCGCCCGCTGGGCCGCCGGTTCGCGCCCCGGCCCTGCCCCTTGCCCCGCCCGGGGGCAGGGGCGGGGACGGCGCCACCGGAACCTTCCTGCGGCCGCCGCTGCGGGCCCACGCCCGGCTCCGTACCGGCCTCAGCCTCCCGGCTGCGGCCCTCTCCCGCCGTGCCCTCCGCGGCTGCCGCCGCGTGCTCCACGCCGCGCGGCGCGGAGGCCGAGGACGCCGACGATGTGAGCGCCATCCCCCCGGTCGTACGGAACAGTTCGTCGGCTCCGGGCAGACTCACTCGGCGGGACACCGGGCGAGCACCTCCCTGGCGAGCTGACGGTAAGCGGCGGCACCGACGGAGTTGGAGGCGTACGTGGTGATCGGCTCGCCGGCGACCGTGGTCTCCGGGAACCGCACCGTGCGGCCGATGACCGTGTGGTAGACGTGGTCGTCGAAGGCCTCGACGACGCGCGCCAGGACCTCGCGGCTGTGCACCGTACGGGAGTCGTACATCGTGGCGAGGATGCCGTCGAGCTCCAGCTCCGGGTTGAGCCGCTCCTGCACCTTCTCGATGGTCTCGGTCAGCAGTGCCACACCGCGCAGCGCGAAGAACTCGCACTCCAGCGGCACGATGACCTTGTGAGCCGCCGTCAGGGCGTTCACGGTCAGCAGACCGAGCGAGGGCTGACAGTCGATCACGATGTAGTCGTAGTCGGCCATCAGGGGCTTGAGCGCCCGCTGCAGCGTCGACTCGCGCGCGACCTCACTGACCAGCTGCACTTCGGCGGCGGACAGGTCGATGTTGCTCGGCAGCAGGTCCATGTTGGGGACCGCCGTCTTGAGCAGCACCTCGTCGGCCGACATGCCCCGCTCCATGAGCAGGTTGTAGACCGTCAGGTCGAGCTCCATCGGGTTCACGCCGAGACCCACGGACAGCGCGCCCTGCGGGTCGAAGTCGACGAGCAGCACCCGGCGCCCGTACTCGGCGAGCGCGGCACCCAGGTTGATGGTCGACGTGGTCTTGCCCACGCCGCCCTTCTGGTTGCACATCGCGATGATCGTCGCCGGACCGTGGTCGGTCAGCGGACCCGGGATCGGGAAGTACGGCAGCGGCCGTCCGGTCGGGCCGATCCGCTCGCGGCGCTGGCGGGCAGCGTCGGGGGCGAGAGTGGCCGCGTACTCGGGGTCGGGCTCGTACTCCGCGTCGGGGTCGTAGAAATGCCCCTCGGGCACCTGTTCGTAGTCGGCGAAACCCACGGGCTTGTCGCCGCTCAGGTCGCCGGCCCTGGAGTTCACGTCTAGGCCGTCCATGCTCTTTTGGGGCGTCGTCATGTGCTGGTGGTTTGCGAAGGTGCGGACCGCGACGGATCCGACAGCTTCGATTCCGGCAGGACCCTGGCCCCGCGCAGGCCCTCCTGCTCGACCACCTCCAGGAGCAAATGTCGACTCATTCACAAGTCGTCTTACCTCCTCGGACGTGACCAGGACACTTATCGATAGGTCAGCGTGGCACCATGCCGACGGTTGGCGACTCTATGGCGTGTCACCACTCAGCGGCAACACAATCCGCCGGACCCACCGCGATGTGTCGGCAACCGAACACCACTCTGTCAAGGGCGTACGAGCTGTCGCCGGGAAGTTTCGCGGGTGCGCGAAAGGGTTAAAGGGTTACGTTCGAGGCGAGTTGAGCGGCCCTGTCGGCCGCCCCGCGAACGCCTCCGGCCGGACCTCGCGAGCAAGGTCCGGCCGGATACGTGAGATTGACGTCAGTCGTTGACGACTCAGCCGAGAAGCGTGCTCAGCTCGAGGGTCTGGAGACCGTGGGCCTCGGCGACCGGACCGTAAACGACCTGGCCGTCATGGGTGTTGAGGCCCAGCGCGAGCGCCGGGTCACGACGCAGCGCCTCGACCCAGCCGAGGTTCGCGAGCTGCACGATGTAGGGCAGCGTGGCGTTGGTGAGCGCGTACGTGGAGGTGTTCGGCACCGCGCCCGGCATGTTGGCGACGCAGTAGAAGACCGAGTTGTGGACCTGGAAGGTCGGCTCGGCGTGAGTGGTCGGACGGGAGTCCTCGAAGCAGCCGCCCTGGTCGATCGCAATGTCGACAAGGACACTTCCGGGCTTCATCTTGGCGACGAGCTCGTTGGTGACCAGCTTCGGGGCCTTCGCACCCGGGATCAGCACCGCACCGACGACGAGGTCGGCCTCGATGACGGCCTTCTCGAGCTCGTAGGCGTTGGAGACGATCGTCTTGATCTTCGTGCCGAAGATCTTGTCGGCCTCGCGGAGCTTGTTGATGTCGCGGTCCAGCAGGGTCACGTGGAAGCCCATGCCGACGGCGATCTGCACGGCGTTCCAGCCGGAGACGCCGCCGCCGATGACCACGCACTCACCGGCGTGGGTGCCGGGGACTCCGCCGGGGAGCACGCCGCGGCCGCCGACCGAGCGCATCAGGTGGTAGGCGCCGACCTGCGGGGCCAGGCGGCCCGCGACCTCGGACATCGGGGCGAGCAGCGGGAGCGCGCGGTTGGCGAGCTCGACCGTCTCGTACGCGATGGCGGTGGTGCCGGACGCCAGCAGGGCGTCCGTGCACTCGCGGGAGGCCGCGAGGTGCAGGTAGGTGAAGAGCGTCTGGTCCTTGCGGAGGCGGTGGTACTCCTCCGCGATGGGCTCCTTGACCTTCAGCAGCAGGTCGGCGGTGGCCCAGACCTCGTCGGCGGTACCGAGGATCTCGGCGCCGGCCGAGACGTACTCGGCGTCCGTGATCGAGGAACCCACACCGGCGTTCTGCTCGATGAAGACCTGGTGGCCGCCCCGGACCAGCTCATGCACGCCGGCGGGCGTGATGGCGACCCGGAACTCGTTGTTCTTGACCTCGCGGGGGATGCCGACCTTCATCGTGGCTCACGGTCCTTGGCTCAGGGGATGTTTCGGGGTACTTCCATACAAACCCGTTTACAAGAACGCGCAACGGGATGCACCAGGAACCGGCCTGGTGAACCCAGTCTAATGAAGGACGAGCTGCTGTCTAGCCTTGCAAAGCAATAATCTCAGTCGGAACCACTACGGATTTCGCAGGCTGCGGGGTCATCTCCCAGCAATCTGTCGGCTGCGGACCTGTGCAGCCTGGCGGCCGCGGGGTCGCCGAGCCGGTCCAGCGTGTCGGCCAGCCGCACCTGCAGTGCGGCCTGAAGTCGCAGGTCCCCGGCCCTGCGGGCCAGCTCCACCGCCTCCCGGCAGGTGTGCAGCGACTCCTCGGGCCGGCCCGCGTACTCCTGGATCCGCGCCATCTCGCTCAACGCCTTTGCCTGGCCCGGGACATCGGCCAGTTTCCGGTACCCGGCCGAGGCCGCCCGCCAGCTGCGCAGGGCCTCCCCGTACCGGCCCGCGTACGTGTGCACGTTCCCCAGCCGCCCGTACAGCCGCGCCTCGTCCGCGCGCTCCCCCCGCGCGAGGGCGTGGGACAGGGCCCGCCCGAACCAGTCGGAGGCCCGGTGCCAGTCCGTGAGCTCCTGGTACGCGCCGCCTACGGATTCCATCGCGCGGCCCGCCGCGTACGGATCCTTCGCCGCCTTTCCGGCGTCCAGCGCCGCCCGGTAGCGCTCCAGCGCCTCCTGCGTGCGGCCCGTCTCGGCGTCCAGGTCGGCCAGGTTCAGCAGCGCGGCGGCCTGTTCCCGGTGCAGATCGCGCCGCTCGGCCACGTCCAGGACGAGCCGGTGCAGCCCGTAGAGCTCGGGGGCGGCCCCCGCGGTGCCCCGGTGCTCCGACAGGGCCCGCGCGAGCGCCGCCACGAGCCTGCGGGCCAGGGTGTCCAGCTCCCCGTCGGCCACGGCCAGGGAGGCCGCGGCGGACAGGGCGGGCAGCCGGGTGTCCAGCCAGGCCGCGGCGGCCCGCCGGTCGGCGAAGCGCAGCGCGCGCGGGATCGCGTCCAGCTTCTCCGGCGGCCCGACGGGCCCGATGGGCTCCTCGCCGGTCTCGTGCGTCATGGCCCGGCAGGAGAGCAGCAGCCGTACGGTGCGCTCCAGCATCCGGGCCCGTGCCAGCTGGACCTCGGCGGGGCGCTCCTTGGCCTCCAGCAGGGCCTGGAGCAGGGGCGCGAGGCAGCCGGGGAGCAGGAACAGCCCGTCGTGGGCCGACCGGAGCAGGCCCAGCGCGGCGAAGTCCTCCAGGAGCGACTGCGCGGCGGCCACGGAGCAGCCCGCGAGCGCGGAGGCCACGTGCGAGTCGACCAGTCCGGCGGGGGCAAGCGGAAGCAGCCGCAGGGTCCGCTGGGCGGGCTGCGGGAGGGATTCGTAGACGAGCCTGAAGGTCCGGGCGAGGGGGCCGCCGACTCCGGCGGGCATGTCGTGGAGCTGTTTGGCCACGTCCGCGACGGAGGCCTTGGGGCGCGCGGCGAGCCAGCCTCCCGCCAGGGCGAGCGCCGCGGGCTGACCGCCGCACTCCTCGGCGAGGGCTTCGGCGGCGCGCGGGTCGTTGGCCACGCGGATGTCCCCGATGCGCTGGACGAGCATGCGGACGGCGGAGGAGGCCTCGAGGCCGCCGAGGGTGCAGGGGCGAACATCCGGAATCCCGGTCAGGGGACCCTCGGCGGTGACGACCACCAGGCAATCGGGGGTGTCCGGCAGCAGGGCGTCGACCTGGTGCGGATCGGCGGCGTCGTCGACGAGGAGGACCATCCGCCGGCCGTCGAGGGCCGTGCGCAGCGCGGAGCTGAGCTCGTCCTCGGCGGCGCCCGGCGGGGTGGGCCGGCCGAGACCCTCCAGGAGGGTGCGCACGGCCCGCTCGGTGGCGACGCTCTCGCCGGTGGGGGCGGTGAGGCGGACCCGCAGGACGCCGTCGGGGTAGTCGTCGGCGATCTCGCGCACCAGGGCCTCGGCGAGGGCGGTGCGGCCGGAGCCCGGTCGCCCTGCGACGAGCAGCACCCGGGCGCGGGGGGACTTGGCCTTGCGGCCGGAGAGGGTGTCGAGCCCGGTTCGCGCGATGTCCTCGCGGAGCTCCTTGAGCTCACGCCGCCGCCCGACGAAATCCGTCACGGATCCGCTCCTCTCGCTGCCTTCGGATTGCGAGCGTAGTTCACGCAGAGCGACGAGCAGGGTGGAGCGTGGCGGACAAATCGCCCGATCGGATCAACCGATGGTCGGCCTATTCCTCGACACGCCGCGGGTGGCGGCCGACGGCGTCCCGGCTCGGGGCCCGGTGGGCGGGTGCGGGTGGTTCGGCCCTGCGGGGCGGAAGTCCCCTACCCGCCCATCGCCCGTTCCCCGGGCTCCGCCCGGACCCGCGCCTCAAACGCCGGCGGGGCTGGAAATCCAGCCCCGCCGGCGTTTGAGGCGATCCCGGGCCCCCGGCCAGGGGCTACGCCTCGTACGGGCGGGCCGGCCAGGGGGACTGGGCGGGGCGCAGGGAGTCCAGGCCCTGGTCGGAGGCGAGGGCCGCCGACAGGGCCAGCACCCCCGTCACCATGCCGGGGTTGCCCAGCTCGCCGGCCAGGACCCCGCGCACCAGATCGTGCAGCGGCACCCACGTCACCACCATGTCGGCCTCCTCCGACCCGGACTCCGCGTACCGCTCCCCGTCCGCCTCCGAGACGTCCCGCGCGAGGAAGATCCGGATCGCCTCGTCCGAGCCTCCGGGAGAGGCGTAGAAGTCGGCCAGCACCCGCCAGTCGGCGGCCTTGACGTGCGCCTCCTCGTACAGTTCGCGCTGGGCCCCGTGCAGCGGGTTCTCCCCCACCACGTCCAGCAGGCCCGCCGGGAGCTCCCACAGCCGCCGCCGCACCGGGTGGCGGTACTGGCTCAGCACCAGCACCCGTCCCGCGTCGTCCAGCGCCAGCACGCACACCGACCCGGGGTGCACCTGGTAGTCGCGCCGGGCCACGGACCCGTCGGGCATCCGCACCTCGTCCGAGGCCACCGCCGTCTTCGCACCCCGGAACGGCCGCGCCGTCGACACCGTCTCCCAGGATTCCGCCGTGTCCTTGATCTCCATGCCCCGAAGCCCTCCACAACGCGCGACAGCCGGGATACGGATCTCCGTACCCCGGCTGTCTACGTTATGCGGTGGGCGCCGCTACTTCGCGGCCTGCTGCCGCTCCACGGCCGCCTTGACCAGGCCCGCGAACAGCGGGTGCGGGCGCGTCGGACGCGAGCGCAGCTCCGGGTGGGCCTGGGTGGCCACCAGGTAGGGGTGCACCTCGCGCGGGTACTCGACGTACTCGACCAGCTTGTTGTCCGGGGAGGTGCCGGAGAAGACCAGACCGGCCTTCTTCTCCAGCTCGCCGCGGTAGGCGTTGTTGACCTCGTAGCGGTGGCGGTGGCGCTCGTCGACGTACGCCTGGTCGCCGTAGACCTCGCGCACGATGGAACCCTCGGCGAGCTTCGCCGGGTACATGCCCAGGCGCATGGTGCCGCCCAGGTCGCCCGCGCCCTCGACGAAGGCCAGCTGCTCCTCCATCGTGGAGATCACCGGGTTGGGGGTGGAGGCGTCGAACTCGGTGGAGTTCGCGTCCTCGATGCCCGCCAGGTTGCGCGCGGCCTCGATGACCACGCACTGCAGGCCCAGGCACAGGCCGAGCAGCGGGATCTTGTTCTCGCGGGCGTAGGTGATCGCGCCGACCTTGCCGTTGACGCCGCGGTCGCCGAAACCGCCGGGAACGCAGATCGCGTCCACGTCGGCCAGCTGCGCGGCGGCGCCGGCCGGGGTCTTGCAGTCGTCGGAGGTGACCCACTTGATCTGGACGCGGGCCCTGTTGGCGAACCCGCCGGCGCGCAGCGCCTCGGTCACCGACAGGTACGCGTCCGGCAGGTCGATGTACTTGCCGACGAGCGCGACCTTGACCTCGTGGTCGGGGTTGTGGACCCGGTCCAGCAGGTCCTCCCACACCGTCCAGTTGACATCGCGGAACGGCAGGTCGAGCTTGCGCACGACGTAGGCGTCCAGGCCCTCGGTGTGCAGCACCTTGGGGATGTCGTAGATCGACTTGGCGTCGATCGCGGCCACCACGGCGGCCTCGTCGACGTCGCACATCAGCGAGATCTTGCGCTTGATCGAGGTCGGGACCTCGCGGTCGGCGCGCAGCACGATCGCGTCGGGCTGGATGCCGATGTTGCGCAGGGCCGCGACGGAGTGCTGGGTGGGCTTGGTCTTCAGCTCGCCGGAGGGACCGATGTAGGGCAGCAGCGAGATGTGCACGACGAAGACGTTGTCGCGGCCGACCTCGTGGCGGACCTGGCGGACGGTCTCCAGGAACGGCAGCGACTCGATGTCGCCGACGGTCCCGCCGACCTCGGTGATGACCACGTCGACGTCCGCAGTCGCCATCCGGCGGATGCGGTGCTTGATCTCGTTGGTGATGTGCGGGATGACCTGCACGGTGTCACCGAGGTACTCGCCGCGCCGCTCCTTGGCGATGACCTGCGAGTAGACCTGGCCGGTGGTGACGTTGGCCGAGCCGTCGAGGTCGACGTCGAGGAAGCGTTCGTAGTGACCGATGTCCAGGTCGGTCTCGGCGCCGTCGTTGGTGACGAACACCTCACCGTGCTGGAACGGGTTCATCGTGCCGGGGTCGACGTTCAGGTACGGGTCGAGCTTCTGCATCGTGACCCGCAGACCGCGCGCCTTCAGCAGCGCACCCAGGCTGGAGGCCGTCAGGCCCTTGCCGAGGGAGGAAGCGACACCCCCGGTGACGAAGATGTGCTTGGTCGTCATGGATTTGGGCGGCATCGCCAAGAGGGGGCTCCCGTGGTCGCGAGGTGAGGTGCGTCCGGCGCCTTCCACCGTCGATCCGGAGGGGTCTCAGGGGGCGCCGAAGCTGCGGTTTCGGGGCTCCTGATTCGCACAGGCAGACCACCGGTCCACGGGATACCAGCCTATCAGCGCCCGGGCCGGTCCGCCTCCGGCCACGCGGCGGGGCCGTTCGTGGGGCCCGTCACTGCCGCATCGTCCCTGCTCACCCGTTCGGCCGAACCTCACTGTCCCCAGGCTGACGAGGATCACTAGGGTGCGGTCTTGTCCTGCTCGGATCTCGATCAGATCCTTGCCGAGCGGCCCCGCGAACGGCGTAACCCGTCCGGTTCCGGAATCATGGGCTGAACGCGGCGATCCGTCACCACCGGAATTCCGCGCCAACGCGCAATGCAAGCGCCCTTCGGGGCGGACGTGGCTGTTCGACTGGAGATGCAACGTGTCCGGGCGCATCGAGGATTACGCACTGATCGGCGACATGCAGACCGCGGCTTTGGTCTGCCGGGACGGGGCGGTGGACTGGTTGTGCCTGCCACGCTTCGACTCCCATGCCGTCTTCGCGAGCATTCTCGGCACCGAGGAACACGGGTTCTGGCGGGTCGGCCCGGCGTACCCGGCCGGTGCCGAGGCCCCGCGCGCCACCCGGCGCCGGTACCGCGGTGACTCGCTGGTCCTGGAGTCCGAGTGGGACACCCCGCGCGGCACGGTCCGCGTGATCGACTTCATGCCGCCGCGCGAGAACCACGCCCCGCAGATCATCCGCATCGTGGAGGGCGTCAGCGGGCGCGTGCCGATGCGCTCCGCGCTGCGGATGCGCTTCAGCTACGGCCGGGTCGTGCCCTGGGTGCACAAGGTCGACGGGCGCACCGTCGCCGTCGCGGGCCCCGACTCCGTCTGGCTGGACACCGAGGCGCAGACGTACGGCAAGGACCTGACCACGTACTCCGACTTCACCGTCGGCCCGGGCGACCGGATGGCCTTCTGCATCAGCTGGCAGCCCTCGCACAAGGAGCCCCCGGAGGCGCCGGAGGCCGAGGAGGCCCTGGAGGCCACCACCGAGTTCTGGCGCGAGTGGGTCGAGCAGTGCACGTACCACGGCCCCTACCGGGAGGCCGTGATCCGCTCCCTGATCACCCTCAAGGGCCTCACGTACGCCCCCACGGGCGGGATCGTCGCCGCGCCGACCACCTCCCTCCCGGAGGAGATCGGCGGCGTGCGGAACTGGGACTACCGCTACACCTGGCTGCGTGACGCGGCCATCACCCTCTCCTCGCTGCTGCGCACCGGATACCGCGAGGAGGCCCGCGCCTGGCGCGAGTGGCTGCTGCGCGCGGTGGCCGGCGACCCGGAGAACCTGCAGATCATGTACGGGATCGCGGGCGAGCGGGAGCTCGGCGAGACGGAGCTCGACTGGCTGCCCGGCTACGAGAACTCCGGCCCGGTCCGGGTCGGCAACGGCGCCGCCGGCCAGCTCCAGCTCGACGTGTACGGCGAGGTCACCGAGGCCCTGCACCTAGGCCACATGACCGGCCTGGCCCGCAACGACTACGCCTCGCTGCTCCAGCTCAAGCTGATCCGCTACCTGGAGACCCACTGGGACCAGCCCGACGAGGGCATCTGGGAGGTGCGCGGCCCGCGCCGGCACTTCGTGCACTCCAAGGTGATGGCCTGGGTGGCCGTGGACCGCACGATCAAGCTGATCGAGAGCGGGGACGCGGACGGGCCGCTGGAGCGGTGGCGGGAACTGCGCGACGAGATCCACCAGGACGTGTGCGAGAAGGGCTACGACAAGGAACGCAACACGTTCACCCAGTCCTACGGGTCGAAGGAGCTGGACGCCTCCCTCCTGCTGATCCCGCAGATGGGCTTCCTGCCACCGGACGACAAGCGGGTGATCGGCACCATCGAGGCGATCCAGCGCGAGCTGTCGACCACCGACGGGTTCATCCTGCGCTACCCGACGGCCGGCGAGGAGGCCGGCGTGGACGGTCTGGAGGGCGACGAAGGGGCCTTCCTCGCGTGCTCGTTCTGGATGGCCGACGACCTGGCCATGATCGGCCGCGTCGACGAGGCCCGCCGCCTCTTCGAGAAGCTGCTGGCGCTCCGCAACGACCTCGGCCTGCTGGCGGAGGAGTGGGACCCGCGGCTCCAGCGCCAGGTCGGCAACTTCCCCCAGGCGTTCAGCCACGTCCCCCTGATCGACACGGCCCTGCGGCTGACGGCGAGCGGGGCGTACGGGGGCTGACCCGCGGACGGGGCCGGAGGCGGGGCGGGTGGGGCGCACGGGGCTGAAGGGCTGACGCGGCGGACGGACGGGCGGGTGGGGCGCGCAGGGCTGACGGGGCTGGAGGGGCGCGGCCCCGTGTGCCCCGCCCGCCCGCCGCGCCCCTCCGCCGCCCCCCGCCTAGGCTGGAGGGGTCCTATGCCCTCCCTGCGCGGAAGGGGCGCAGCCATGGCTCCCACTTCGAAGGCGGGCACGGCGCTGGCCGCGCTCCGCGAGGACCTGGCCGGTGAGGTCCTCACCCCGGACGACCCGGACTACGACGAGGCCCGCACGGTCTTCAACGCGATGGTCGACCGCCGCCCGGCGGTCATCGCCCGGTGCGAGAGCGAGGCGGACGTCGTCACCGCCGTCCGCTTCGCCCGCGACCTCGACCTCCCCGTCGCCGTGCGCGGCGGCGGGCACAGCGTGGCCGGGATGTCCCTCAACGACGGCGGTGTGGTGGTCGACATGCGCCGGATGAACGAGGTCACCGTGCACCCGGGGGCGAAGGCCGTACGGGTCGCCGGCGGCGCGCTGATGAGCCACCTGGACCGGGCCTGCCAGCCCTACGACCTGGCCACCACCGGCGGCCGCGTCTCCACCACCGGCGTGGCCGGCTTCGTCCTCGGCGGCGGCTCCGGCTGGCTCGACCGCGACTTCGGCCTGGCCGTGGACAACCTGCTCGGCGTGGACCTGGTCACCGCCGACGGGAGTACGGTCACCGCGACCGCCGAGGACTCCCCCGAGCTGTTCTGGGCCCTGCACGGCGGTGGCGGGAACTTCGGCGTGGCCACCTCGCTGACGCTGCGCCTGCACGAGCTGCCGCGGTTCGCGATGTGCCTGCTGCTCTACCCGCCCGAGTCCGGCCCCGAGGTGCTGCGCGCGTACCGGGACCTCGTCGAGGCCGCCGGACCCGAGCTCAGCGGCGGCGTGATCTACATGACCGGCCCGCCGGAGCCCTTCGTACCGGAGCACCTGGTCGGGACCCTGCTGGCGGGCGCACTGGTGACGTACGCGGGCGCCGAGGAGGACCTGCGCGAACAGGTCCGGCCCCTGCTGGCGCTGGAGCACGTGGCCGAGGTGCTGACCGCGATCCCGTACGCCGACCTCCAGTGCATGATGGACGACCCTCCGGGCATGCGGAACTACTGGTCGGCGGAGTACCTGACCGGTCTGCCCGACGCGCTGGTGGACGTGTTCTGCGCCCGCGCCTCCGGGATGCCGGTGCCGACCGGGACCCAGCACGTGATGTTCCCGCTGGGCGGGGCCATCGCCTCGGGGCCCGCGGAGTTCCCGGTCCCCTACCGGGACTCGCCGTGGGCCGTGCACCCCTTCGCGGTCTGGGCGGACCCGGCCGAGGACGACCGGTGCCGCCAGTGGGTCAAGGACGTACGGGCCGACGTGCTGCCCTGGAGCACCGGCGCGGTCTACCTCAACTTCACCGGCGACGAGGGTCCGCAGCGGGTGGCGGCCGGGCTCGGCGAGCAGAACCTGGCCCGGCTGGGCGCGGTGAAGCGGCAGTACGACCCCGACAACGTCTTCCGCTTCAACCACAACATCAAGCCCGGGTAGCCCCGGGAACCGGGCGGCCGGTACGGTCCGCGATATGGACAACCAGGGCGGGATCACGGTTCAGCGGGCGCTGGAGCTGCCGGGGCTGCGCAGCGGTCTCCCGGAGGTGGTGGCCTGCGCCGACCGGCTCGGCCGCAACGTGCGCTGGGTGCACGCGGGCGAGGTCCCCAACATCGCGTCGCTGCTCAAGGGCGGCGAGCTGCTGCTGACCACCGGCCTGGGCCTGGGCACCCGCCCCGCCGAACAGCGGGCCTTCGTGCGCCGCCTCGCGGACCGCGGCATCGCCGCGCTGGTGGTCGAGCTGGGGCCGCGCTTCAGCAGGCTGCCCGCCACCATCGTGGAGACGGCCCGCACCGTCGGACTCCCGCTGGTCCAGCTGCACCGGGAGGTCCCCTTCGTCACGGTGACGGAGGAGGTCCACACCGAGATCGTCAACGGCCACTACGCCCTGCTCCAGCGGGCCGAGGAGGTCCACCGGCGCTGCACCGAAGCCCTGCTGGGCGGCGGCGGGATCCCCCAAGTGCTGCACATCCTGGCCGACTTCACGGCGAACCCGGTCTTCCTGGAAACCCCCGACGGCCAGCTGCTGTACGCGGCCGGCCCGGTCGCCGGAGAGGCCGCGGCGGACCCGCTCCAGGTCTGGGAGGGCCTGCGCGGCCAGCGTGACGCGGAGCCCTCCGGCAATGCCGTGGTGGTCGACGTCCCGGGCGGCGGCCACGGCACGGGGTCGGTCCGGGCGCGGCTCGTCCTGCTGGGCGTGTCCGCCCCGCTGCTGCCCGTGCACCGGATGGCGGCGGAGCGGACGGCGGGGGTGCTGGCCGTCGTCCTGATGCAGGCCCGGCAGGAGGACGAGCTGGCGGCGCGCGGCCGCGGCGACTTCCTGACCGACCTCGCGGAGGGCCGGATCTCGGCGGAGGACGCCCCCGCCCAGGCCCGCGTACTGGGCTTCAGGCCGGGGGCGGGGCCGCTCCTGCCCGTCGTCATGCGGCTGTCCTCGGACCTGGGTCCGTCGGGGAACTGGGCCGTCCTGGCCCGGGCGGTCCTGGAGGAACTCGCCTCGGTCGGCGTCCCGGTGCTCCTGGGGGTCCGGCCGGTGGAAGGCCGCGTCCCCCTGCTGGTCTCCCTCCGCGCCGACTCCGAACGCACCACGGTGGCGGACCGGGTCGCGGCGGCGCTCCGGGCCGGCGTCGAGCGGGCGGGCCTGGACCGGGCGGGGGCCGCGCCGGCCGTGGTCGTCGGCGTCTGCGGCAGCTGGGCGGCGGCCTCCGCGGGGCTGCGACATGCCGCCGAGACCGCCACGGCCGCGCACGGGCTCCCGGACCGGCCCTGGTACGACGCCCGCCGCCTGGACATCGACCTCCTGCTGTGGCGGCTGCGCGAACACCCCGACCTGGCGGCCTTCGTGGACCGCGCGATCGGGGCGCTGCGGGTCCACGACACGGTCTCCCGCCCGCCGCTGCTCCCCACCCTGGAGACGTACCTGGCCCATGCGGGCCGCAAGGCGGAGACCGCGCGCGAGCTCCACCTGAACCGCCAGACCCTGTACAACCGGCTGGCCCGCATCTCGGAGCTCCTGGGCGCGGACCTGGACGACCCGGAGACGGTCCTCTCCCTGAGCCTGGCCCTCCGCGCCCGCCGCCACGCCTCCCCTTCCTGACGCCCCCTCGCACCCCTCGACCCTGGCGGGCCGCCCCTTCCTGACGCCCCCCTCGGCCCTGGCGGGCCGCCCGGGCTTCGCGCCGCTGCGCCGGACTCCGTCCGTCGGTGCCGGGTCAGGGTGCCGCCACCTGGGGCGGGGCCGACACGGTCGCAGCCCCGACCGCCCCGGCGCGGGGCCCGATGCTCGGGTGCGGGTGGTGGGCCCTGCGGGGCGGAGGTCCCCTACCCGCCCTTCGCCCGTTCCCAGGGCTCCGCCCTGACCCGCCGTTCCCAGGGCTCTGCCCTGACCCGCCGGTCCCAGAGCTCTGTCCTGACCCGCCGTTCCAGGGCTGGCGCCCTGACCCACCGTTCCCAAGGCTGGCGCCCTGACCCACCGTTCCCAAGGCTGGCGCCCTGACCTGCCGTCCAGAAGGCTGGCGCCCTGACCTGCCGTCCCCAAGGCTGGCGCCCTGACCCCCCGGTCCCAAGGCTCCGCCCGAGGGCCTTGGGGCTCCGCCCCAGACCCCGCTCCTCAAACGCCGGTGGGGCTGGATTGTGGGCGGCGTCAGCTGCACCTGCACGGCGGCGCTACGCGCACGTACAGCCGACGCCTGCCAAATCCAGCCCCGCCGGCGTTTGAGGCGACTTTTCAGCCCCGCCGGCGTTTGAGGCGATCTTTCAGCCTCTCCGGCGTTTGAGGAGCGGGGGTCCGGGGGCTGGTCCCCCGGCAACGGCGCCGTACGAGGAGCGGGAGCCGGGGGCCGGACCCCGGGGGTGGGGGTCAGCGGCGGCGGGACGTCAGTTCGTCGTAGACCGACAGGACCTGCGCCACCGTGTCGTCCTCCGACGGCCACGTCATCGCCTGCACCCGCCCCGCCAGGGCCAGCGCCTCCCGCCGCGCGGGATCACCGAGCAGCCCGGACACCGCAGCGGCCAGCGCCCCCGCGTCCCCGTACGGCACCAGCACACCCGCCTCCCCCACCAGCTCCGGCACACCGCCCACCGCCGTCGCCACCAACGGCACGCCGACCCGCAGAGCCTCCTGCGCCAGCGGCGACCGCGCCTCCCAGCGGCTCGGCAGCACCGCGACGTCCGCCGCCGCCAGCAGCCGCGCGGCGTCCCGCCGGCGCCCGAGCAGCCGTACCGGCAGGCCCTCCGCCTCGATGCGCCGCGCGAGTTCGGCCCGCATCGGGCCCTCCCCCGCGATCACCAGCAACGGCACCGGGTCCAGCGTCCGCCAGGCCCGCGCCGCGTCCAGCAGTACGGAGTACCCCCGCCGCCGCACCAGGCTCCCGACCGCGATCAGCAACGGCCGTTCGACCGCACCCAGTTCCGCCCGCGCCTTCCCGGGATCCGCCACCGCCACCGGCCCCTGCGGCCCCGCGGGCACCGCCACCGCCGCCAGCCGCGCGTCCCGCGCCCCCCGCAGCCGGGCCAGATCGACTTGCGCCGACGAGGCTCCGAGGACGACCGCGGCCGCCCGGGCCACGTGCCGTTCCAGCAGCAGGCTCAGCCGGCCCGCGCCGGGGCCGCCGCCGTGCCAGCTGACGACCAGGGGGACCCGCCGCCCGCGCAGGGCCAACGCCGCGCGCATGCCCGCCCGTACGCCGTGCGCGTGCACCACGTCGGCCTCGACCACCGCTGCCCGCAGCGCGCTCACCGCGTCCGGGGTGAACCGCGCGCCGGCGCTGGTGAAGTCGTACTCCCCCTCGGTCTCGACGGGCGCGCACACGGTGACCCGTACGCCGCGCGCGGCGAGCCCGGTGGCCAGCGACCGCACGTGCGCACCACCGCTCGCACCGCCGAGTACCTGGACGGTGCGAAGGACGGGGACCGGGACCGGGGAGCTGCTCACGGGCCGAAGCTCCAGGGTGAGGGGAGGCAGAGACGTGGCCCAGAATGCCAGTCCGCACGCGCGTTCCGGGACCATACGGGTGCGGATCCCGTGTGAGATACCGCCCCGACCCCCCGATCCTCACCCACACGGGCTAGCCGGGCGTCAGCACGCTGACTACTTCGCTGACTACATCGCTGACAACGCCGCCGATTACACCGACGCCCGCGCGGCCGCCAGCAACTCCTCCGCGTGCGCCCGCGCCGACACCGAGTCCTCGTGCCCGGCCAGCATCCGCGAGAGCTCGCGGATCCGGTCCTCGCCCTCCAGGACGGTGACCCCGCTGCTGGTCACGGACCCGTCGTTGGTCTTCTCGACCAGCAACTGGCGGTCCGCGAAGGCCGCCACCTGCGGCAGGTGCGTGACGACCACGACCTGCGCCGTTTTGGCCAGCTTCGCCAGCCGCCGCCCGACCTCGATGGCCGCCTTGCCGCCGACGCCCGCGTCGACCTCGTCGAAGAGGTACGTCGGCACCGGGTCGGAGCCCGCGAACACGACCTCCACGGCCAGCATCACCCGGGACAGCTCACCGCCCGACGCGCCCTTGGCGATCGGCCGCGGCTGGGCGCCGGGGTGCGGGGCCAGCAGCAGTTCGACCTCGTCCGTGCCCGAGGGGCCGTACGCGACGAGGCGGCCGCCGACCTCGACCCCGTCGGGGTCCTCGGTCTGGCGCACGTCGATGGTGACCCGCGCGTGCGGCATCGCCAGCGAGGCCAGCTCCTCGGTGACCGCGGCCGCGAAGCGGGTCGCCGCCTCGCCGCGCGCATCGGTCAACGCCTGTGCCAGTGCGGAGAGTTCCAGCCGCAGCCCGTCGCGCTCCGCGGTCAGTTCCCCGATCCGCTCGTCGTCGCCGTCCAGCTCCAGCAGCCGTTCGGAACCCCGTTCCGCCCACTCCAGCACGGAGTCCACGCTGTTCCCGGCGGAGCCGTACTTCCGGGTCAGCTGGGTGAGCGCCGCCCGCCGCTCCTCCACGGCCGCGAGGCGCAGCGGATCGGCGTCCAGGTCGTCGGCGTACCCGGCCAGTTCCCCGGCCACGTCCCCGAGCAGGATGCCGAGCTCCCCGATCCGCTCGGCGAGCGCGCCGAGCGCCGGGTCGTGGGAGCGTACGGATTCCAGCGCGCGGTGCGCCCCGGCGACGAGCGCGCCCGCGTCGATGCCCTCGGGGTCCTCGACGTTGCCGGCGAGGGCAGCGTGCGCGACCTGCGCGGCCGAGGACAGGGATTCGGCGTGGCCGAGGCGCTCCGCCTCCGCCGCCAGCTCGGTGTCCTCGCCCGCGACCGGCTCCACGGCGGCGATCTCGTCGAGCCCGAAGCGCAGCAGATCGGCCTCCTGGGCGCGTTCCCGGGCCCGGGTGGTGATCTCCTCCAGCTCTCCGGCGGCTGCCCGCAGCCTGCGGTGCGCGGCGGCGTACTTCTCCAGCGGGACGGCGACGGCGTCGCCCGCGTACCGGTCGAGGGCCTGCCGCTGCCGGGCCGGCCGGAGCAGGCCCTGCTGGTCGGTCTGGCCGTGGACGGCGACGAGGTCGTCGGCGAGTTCGGCGAGCAGTCCGACGGGTACGGAGCGGCCGCCGACGTGGGCGCGCGAGCGGCCCTCGGCGGAGACGGTCCGGCTGATCAGCAGGGCGCCGTCGTCGAGCTCGGCACCGGCCTCCTCGGCGCGCAGGGCGGCGGGGGCGTCCGGGCGCATGACGATGCGCCCTTCGACGACCGCCGCTTTGGCCCCGATCCGCACCAGGGCCGGGTCGGCGCGCCCGCCGAGCAGCAGCCCGAGGCTGGTGACGACCATGGTCTTGCCCGCGCCGGTCTCGCCGGTCACCGCCGTGAAACCGGGCGACAGCTCGACCACAGCGTCGTCGATGACCCCGAGCGACCGTATCCGCATCTCCTCAAGCACGGGACGACGATACCGAGGTTTCACGGGTGCCATGTGACGTCACCCGCCCAGAACAACTCGAACAGTCATGCTATTTACGTACGCGCGACGTACGAAACCGGCACCGGACCCGCGCCGGACCCGTACGGGGCCCGTGCCGGGCCCGTGCTGGACCCCCGTGCCGGACCCGTGCGGAAACGGTCCGGGACTAGTGCGGCGCCCCGCGCCACCCCGACACCGGAAGCGCGAACTTCGCGACGAGCCGGTCCGTGAACGACGCGTGGTGCAGCCGCGCGAGCCGCACCGGAACCGTCCCCCGCCGGACCTCCACCCGGGCCCCGGCCGGCAGCTCCACCGTCCGCCGCCCGTCGCACCACAGCACCCCGTGCGGGGTCCCGGTCTGCACCTCCACCGCCAGCACCGAGTCCGGCGAGGTCACCAGCGGCTTCGCGAACAGTGCGTGCGCGCTGATCGGCACCATCAGCAGCGCCTCCACCTCCGGCCAGACCACCGGCCCGCCGGCCGAGAAGGCGTACGCCGTCGAACCCGTCGGGGTCGCGCAGACGATTCCGTCACAGCCGAAGCCGGACACCGGGCGACCGTCGATCTCCAGGACCACCTCCAGCATCCGCTCCGGGGACACCTTCTGGACGGCCGCCTCGTTCAGCGCCCAGTCCCGGTGCAGCACGTCCCCGTTGGTCCGCACGATCACATCGAGGGTCATCCGCTCCTCGACCTCGTACTCCCGCGTCACGACCCGGTCCACGACCTTGTCCAGGTCGTCCCGCTCGGCCTCCGCGAGGAAGCCCACCCGGCCCAGGTTGACGCCGAGCATCGGCACCCCCGAGCCCCGCGCGAACTCGGCACCGCGCAGCAGGGTCCCGTCGCCGCCCAGCACGATCAGCAGCTCGCACCCGTCGAGCACCTCCGGCGTGCACTCCGACTCGGCAACCAGCTCCACCTCGGGCGGCAGCGGCAGGTCCACCGCCTCGTGCCGCAGCACCCGTACGCCCAGCCCGCTGCGCAGCAGACCCTGCACGACCAGCTCGGCGCTGCGGATGGCCGCCGGCCGCCCGGTGTGCGCGAGCAGGAAGACCGTCCGCGCCCCCGGCTCCGCCGATTTCCCCGACTGTGCTGATTCCTCCGACACACTGCTCACTGCGGCCCCTCCGCCACTGCACGTTCGACATCCGCCGGGTCGAGCACCGGTGCCCCCGCCCGCAGCCACAGAAAATACTCGACGTTGCCCGAGGGGCCCGGCAGCGGACTCGCCGTCACCCCGACCACGCCGAGGCCCAGCTTCCACGCCTGCGCCGCGACGTCCCGCACGGCCTCCGCCCGCAGTTCCGGGCTGCGCACCACACCGCCGCTGCCGAGCCGGTCCTTGCCGACCTCGAACTGTGGTTTGACCATCAGCACCAGATCCGCGTCCGGCGCGCAGCAGCGTACGAGCGCGGGCAGCACCAGCCCGATGGAGATGAAGGACAGATCCCCGACGACCAGGTCGACGGGCACCCCGTCGATCAGCTCCACCGTCAGCTCGCGCACGTTCGTCCGGTCCTTGACGGTGACCCGCTCGTCGCTCTGCAGCGACCAGGCGAGCTGCCCGTAGCCGACGTCGACGGCCATCACGTGGGTGACCCCGGCGCGCAGCAGGACGTCGGTGAACCCGCCGGTCGACGCGCCCGCGTCCAGCGCCCGGCGGCCCTCCACGCGCAGTCCCTGCGGCTGGAAGGCCGCCAGCGCGCCCGCCAGCTTGTGGCCGCCCCGGGAGACGTAGTCCGGGTCGCTGTCGTCCTTGAGGACGACGAGGGCCGCGCTGGTCTCGACCTGGGTGGCCGCCTTGGTCGCGGTGTTTCCGCCCACCGTCACCCGGCCGGCGGCGATCAGCTGCGCGGCGTGCTCGCGCGAGCGGGCCATGCTGCGGCGCACCAGTTCGGCGTCCAGGCGGCGGCGTGCCACTCCTGCCACGTTCGGTTCAGCTCCTGTTTTCGAGAGGACGGGGGCCGGTGGGCGCGTCCAGCGCGGTCAGCGCGGAGCGCAGCCCCCTGTGCACATCCTCGTACACCTCGAGGTGTCCGTCCGCCGGGAGGTGGTCCGCGTCCGCCAGCCGCTCCAGCCCCGCGTCCACCCCGGCGTGCCCGGTGGGCGTGCGTACGAGGCCCAGCGCGACCGGCCCGGCGGGCGCGGCCCCCTCGTCGGAGGCCTCGCCCAGCACCTCGTCCGGGGCCTGCGGGGACGGGTCCTGCGACACGTCGGGCACTTCTTCGGTCATGCCCCGACGCTACCCCGTACCGTGCCCGCGGCCGCGCACGGCTCTGCGGTACGGTCGGGATCACGATGGCTACGATCGAGGAGTGCCGTGCGGCACTCGACCAACTCTCCGACAACCTGGCGCGGGCCGAAGGCGACGTGCGCGGTGCGACCGCGCTCGACCGCTCGCTGAGCTGCCACATCACCGACCTGGACCGGACCTTCACGGGCCGCCTCGACGGCGGCCGGATCCGCGTGGACGCGGTGGCCCCCGGGCCGCCGCCCGCCAAGGCCGAGATCCGGCTCGCCATGGCCGGCGACGACCTCGTCGCCCTGGTCGCGGGCGACCTGAAGTTCGCCAAGGCCTGGGCCTCCGGCCGCATCCGCCTGGAGGCGGGCTTCCGCGACCTGCTGAGACTCAAGAGCCTGCTGTAGATCCCGCCGCATCCGGCCCCGCCCGCCGCATCCAGCCCCGGCGGCGTTTGAGGCGCGGGGGTCCGGGGGCGGGCCACCCCCGGCAACGGCGCCGCACCCGCCTACTCGGCGTGAACCACCGACCGGGCCCGCCGCGCCGCGGGAATCACCAGCGGCGTCCCCGTCTCCGGGTCGGAGATGACCTGACACCGCAGCCCGAACACCCGCTCCACCAGCTCCGCCGTCACCACCTCCGCCGGCGCCCCCTCCGCCACGACCCTGCCGTCCCGCATCGCGATCAGGTGCGTCGCGTACCGGGCCGCGTGGTTCAGGTCGTGCAGCACCGCGACCAGCGTCCGCCCCTGCTCCTCGTGCAGCTCCGCGCACAGGTCCAGCACGTCGATCTGGTGCTGGATGTCCAGGTAGGTGGTCGGCTCGTCCAGCAGCAGCAGCGGAGTCTGCTGCGCCAGCGCCATCGCGATCCACACCCGCTGCCGCTGCCCGCCCGACAGCTCGTCCACGGCCCGGTCGGCGAGCTCCGCCACCCCCGTGGAGGCCATCGACTCGTTCACGATCCGCTCGTCCCCGGCCGACCACTGCCGCAGCATGCCCTGGTGCGGGTAGCGGCCGCGCGAGACCAGGTCGGACACCGTGATCCCGTCGGGTGCGATCGAGGACTGCGGCAGCAGGCCCAGCGTCCTGGCGACCTTCTTCGCCGGCATCGACCCGATGACCTGTCCGTCCAGCAGCACCCGCCCCTGCGAGGGCTTCAGCATCCGCGACAGGGCGCGCAGCAGGGTGGACTTGCCGCAGGCGTTGGGGCCGACGATCACGGTGAAGGAGTTGTCCGGGATCTCCACCGACAGGTTCTCGGCGATGACCCGCTGGTCGTATCCGAGCGTCACGTTCTCCGCGGTCAGCCGCTGCACTTGCCTGCTCCTCTGGTTGCTCATACCCCTCTGGTCCTTCATATGCGGCCTGCCTTGCGCTCGGTGACGAGCAGCCACAGCAGGTAGACGCCGCCGACCAGGCCCGTCACCACCCCCACCGGCAACTGGTCGGCGCCGAAGGCCCGCTGGGAGGCCCAGTCGGACACCAGCAGCAGCAGCGCGCCCATCAGCGCCCCGGTCAGCAGGCTCGCCCCGGGCGAGCGGGTCAGCCGGCGGGCCAGCTGCGGCGCGGCCAGCGCGACGAAGCTGATGGGCCCGGCCGCGGCGCTGGCCGCGGTGGTGAGCAGGATCGCCGCCACCATGAGCAGCAGCCGGGTCCGCTCCACCCGCACTCCCAGGGCGTACGCCGCGTCGTCGCCCATCTCGATCATCCGCAGCGCCCGGCTCTGGCCGAGGATCAGCGGGAACAGCACGGCGCAGCTGACGAGCAGCGGCCACACCTGGGCCCAGTCCCGGCCGGCCAGCGACCCGGTCAGCCAGACCATCGCGCGGGTGGCCTCGACGAGCTGCGCCTTCGTCAGCAGGTACTGGATGACGGCGATCAGCATCGCTGAGGCACCGATGCCGACGAGGACGAGGCGGTAGCCGTGGATGCCCTGCTTGTAGGCGAGCAGGTACACCAGCAGGCCGGCCACCAGACCGCCCACCAGCGCGCCCACGGCCACCTGGCCGGCGCCGCCGTTGAACAGCACGATGACGACCAGCGCGCCCACGGCCGAGCCGTAGCCGAAGCCGAGCACGTCCGGGGAGCCGAGCGGATTGCGCGAGACCGACTGGAAGACGGCCCCGGCCATGCCGAGGGCCGCGCCGACCAGTACGGCGACCAGGACCCGCGGCAGCCGCAGGTCGTTGATGATGAAGTCGTGCGCGGGCGTGCCGTTGCCCAGCAGGGTCTGCACGACGTCCCACGGGGCGATGTCGAAGTCCCCGGTGCCGATGAGGACCACGGCCATCGCCAGCCCGAGCGCCAGGAGCAGCACCCCCACGCCCAGCGCACGCCGCTCCACGCGCAGCGATATCCCGCCGGGCAGGTGCAGCGGCCGGGGGCCGGTCCGCCGCGTGCGCACCTTGCGGGGTGCGTCGGTCACTGTCACAGCGCTGCCATCCTCTTGCGGCGGACGAGGTAGATGAACACGGGTCCGCCGATGAGGGCCGTGACGATGCCGACCTGGAGTTCGGCGGGCCGGGTGACGACCCGGCCGATGACGTCGGCACCGAGCAGCAGTACGGGCGAGAGCACCGCCGAGTACGCGAGCACCCAGCGCATGTCCGGCCCGGTGAAGAACCGTACGAGGTGCGGGATCATCAGGCCGACGAAGACGATCGGTCCGCAGGCGGCGGTCGCGGCCCCGCACAGCAGGGTGATGGCGATCATCGCGCCGATCCGGGTCCGCGTCAGGTTCGCGCCCAGCGCCCGCGCGGTGTCGTCGCCCATGGCCATGGCGTTGAGCGGCCGGCCCAGCGTCAGCGCGAGCGCGGCGCCGACCAGCAGGAAGGGTGCCACCTGCTTGACGGTCTCCATGTTGGCGGAGGCCAGCGAGCCGACGGTCCAGAAGCGGAGCTTGTCCAGTGCCTTGCTGTCCATCAGCTGCACGGCGTTGATGTACCCGACGAGGGCCGCGCTGGCCGCCGTACCGGCGAGCGCCAGGCGCACCGGCGTGGCGCTGCGGCTGCCGCCGAGCACGTACACGACGACGGAGACCACGGCGGCGCCGAGGAAGGCCCACCACACGAACTCGCTGAGCGAGGTGGCCCCGAAGAAGCTGATGGCCGATACGACGGCGGCCGCGGCCCCGGCGTTCACGCCGAGGATCCCGGGCTCGGCCAGCGGGTTGCGGGTCAGTGCCTGCATCACGGCGCCGGACAGGCCGAGACCGAGGCCGACGAGCACCCCGAGGAGGGTGCGCGGGACCCGCAGGTCCCGCACGACGACGTCGGAGGTCGTCCCTGAGTAGTGGAACAGGCCGTGCCAGACCTCGTGGAGGGGCATCTGCTTGGCGCCGACCGCGATGCTCGCCACCGCGATCAGCGCGAGCACGCCGACGGCGGCGAGCAGACCGACGGCCCGCGCCCCGTGGCGCGGGCGGGTGGCGGCGACCGGCGCCGCACTCGTTTCGGGGGGACTCTCGACCAACACGAAGTTAGGTTAGCCTACCCTCCGCCTGCCCGGAGCCCCCCGAACGGCCCCTCCTGCCGGGCCCGCAGACCCTGCTACAGGCCGAGCAGGGCCAGCGCCTTCCCCGCCTCCAGCCCGCACGAACCTTCCCCGGCGTGCGTCCACGCCGCCGCGCACAGCGCCCGCAGCCCGTCGATGGGGTCCGGCTCCGCGCCCTCCCCGCCCCGCAGCTCCAGTACGCCGTCCAGCGCGACCGCGGTCCAGCCCCCGCAGCGGAAGCCCCCCTCGGGCCCGCCGGCCGCCACCACCTCGGGCTGCCCGGTCAGCAGCCCGCGCAGGTCCCGGTCCACGTATGTCGGCCGGTACTTCGGCTCGGCCCCCAGCAGCTGCGCCCCGTCGGTCACCCCGGTCAGCACCAGCAGGGAGTCCACCTCCCCGTTGAAGGCGCCCTCGATGTCGGTGTCCAGCCGGTCCCCGACCACCAGCGGCCGCTCCGCCCCGGTCCGCAGCACCGTCTCGCGGTGCATCGGGGGCAGCGGCTTGCCCGCCACCTGGGGCTCGGCGCCCGTGGCGATCCGTACGACCTCCACGGCGGCCCCGTTGCCCGGAGCGATCCCCCGCGCCCCCGGAATCGTCAGATCGGTGTTCGAGGCGTACCACGGCACCCCGCGGTTGATCGCGTACGAGGCCTCCGCGAACCGCGACCACTGCAGGTCGGGCCCGCCGTACCCCTGGACCACCGCGGCGAGACCCTCCTCCTCGGCGGAGTCCACCGGAACCAGCCCGCGTTCGCGCAGCGCCACCCGCAGCCCCTCGCCGCCGATCACCAGCACCTTGGACCCCGGCGCCACCTGCTCGGCGATGAGCCGGGCCACCGCCTGCGCGGAGGTGATCACCTCGCCCGCCTCCGTCGGGATCCCGAGCTCGCTCAGGTGCTCCGCGACCGCGTCCGGAGTGCGCAGCGCGTTGTTCGTCACGTACGCCAGGTGCATCCCGTCGGACCGCGCCACGGCGAGCGACTCCACGGCGTGCGCGATGGCCTCCCCACCCGCGTACACCACCCCGTCGAGGTCGAGCAGGGCCGTGTCGTACGCCTGGTGCAGACTCCGCTCACTGCCCGCGGGACTGGTCCTGCTCTGCCGGGTCATGGTGTCCGTTCCTCCTGGGCCCCGCCCAGCGGTGACGGGGCGAGATCGATCTTGTCCGGTTTCCGTACTCCCCCGATCATCCCGCATGGCGAGACGGGTCTTACGATTCACCAATGACCACATCTGGCACCGCGGACCATGGACTGCGCCTGATCCCGTTCCATGGCCTGCGTTACGTACCCGAGCGTGTCGGCAGCCTGGCCGCCGTCACCTCACCGCCGTACGACGTGGTCGTGCGCCCCGACGGACTCAACCACCTGGAGTCCGCCGACCCGCACAACATCGTCCGCCTGATCCTTCCGCAGGCCGACAGCCCCGACGCGCGCAACCAGCAGGCGGCGCACACCCTGCGCGACTGGCTCTCCGAGGGCATCCTCAGCGCCGATCCGGAGCCCGCGCTCTACGTGTACGAGCAGCGCAAGGGCGACCTGCTGCAGCGCGGCGTCATCGGAGCCCTGGCCCTCTCCGCCGCCGACGCCGGGATCGTCCTGCCCCACGAGGACGTCATGCCCCACGTGGTCACCGACCGCGCCGGCCTGATGCGCGCCACCTCGGCCAACCTCGAACCGCTGCTCCTCACCTATCTGGGAGCGGACCCGGCCACGGGCACGGCCGCGGTCGTCGAGCACACCTCTCGGCGCACCCCGCTGTTCTCCACCACCACCGAGGACGGTTTCCAGCACCGGCTGTGGGCCATCACCGACCCCGCTGAACTGGCGGCGATCACCGCCGACCTGGGCGACCGCCAGGCCCTCATCGCCGACGGCCACCACCGCTGGGCGACGTACCTGCGCCTCCAGGAGGAGCACGGCTCGCCCACCCCGTGGGACTTCGGCCTGGTCCTCCTCGTCGACACCGCCCGCTACCCGCTCCAGGTCCGCGCGATCCACCGGCTGCTCCGGCGCCTGGCACCCGCCGAGGCGCTGGCGGCCCTGGACGGCAACTTCCGGGTGCGTACGGTCGACGGGCCGCTGCCGCGCGCCATGGAGGCCCTGGGCGAAGCAGCGGAGCGCGGCAACGCCTTCCTCCTCACCGGCGACGGCACCTTCCACCTGGTCACCGACCCGGAGCCGGCCCTCATCGAGCGCACGGTCCGCGGCGACCGCCCCGAGGCCTGGCGCCGGCTGGATGCCACGGTGCTGCACGCGACGCTGCTGGACACGCTGTGGACCGTCCCCGACACCCCCGAGCAGATCTCGTACATCCACGACACGGAGGCCACCGTGGAGATGGCCGAGCGGCTCGGCGGCACGGCCGTCCTGCTGAACCCCGTACGCGAGTCGGTCGTCCGGGAGCTGGCCCGCCAGGGCGTGACGATGCCCCGCAAGTCCACCTCCTTCGGCCCCAAGCCGGCCACGGGCCTGGTGCTGCGCAGCGTGGACTGAGCGCAGCGCGGACCGACCGGCCCCGGACAAAGAAAAAGGGCGGTACCCCCACCGGGGGTACCGCCCTTCTCAGTTCACTCAGGCCTTGTCGCGGCCCTGGTCCTCATCACGCCGGTCCAGGACGTCGTCGTCGTCATCCTCGTCCTCGTCTTCGTCGAGAACGACGATCTCGTCGGTGGCGTCGACATCGACGTCGCCTTCGTACTCGTCGTCGTCCTCGTCGTAGTACTCGGCCTGGTCGGAGGCACGCTCCGCCGCCACGACCTCGGGGTCGTCGTCGCGCTCGTCGTCCTCGTCGAGGTCGTCCTCGTCGAGGCCGTCCTCCACGTCGCCGTCCTCGTCCGCGGACGCGTCGACGAACTCGACCCCGTCCAGCTCGGCGAGCCGGTCCGAGGCGTCCGTGGCCCCGTCCTTGTCGGCCTCGAGGGTCTTGGCGAACCACTCGCGCGCCTCGTCCTCACGGCCCGCCGCCAGCAGGGCGTCCGCGTAGGCGTACCGCAGGCGCGCGGTCCAGGGCTGCACCGAGTTGGAGGCCAGCTCCGGGCTCTGCAGGGTCACGATGGCGGCGTCGAGCTGGTCCATGTCCCGGCGGGCACCGGCCGCGACCAGACGCATCTCGACCTGACCGGCCTTGTCCAGCTTCTGCACCTCGGGCTCGCCGGCCATGGCCAGCGCCCGCTCCGGACGGCCGAGGCCGCGCTCGCAGTCGGCGATGACGGGCCACAGTTCGACCGAACCGGTCATCCGCTTGGCGGCGCGGAACTCCGCGATCGCCTCGGCGTACTTCTGCGTGGCGTACGCGGCGAAGCCGGCGGCCTCGCGCACGGCGGCGACACGGGAGGCCAGCCGCAGGGCGATGCGCGAGTACGCGTACGCCTGCTCCGGGTCCTCGTCGATCAGCCGGGCCACCATGACCAGGTTCTTGGAGACTTCCTCGGCCAGACCCTTGGGCAGGCTCAGGAGCTCCTGGCGAACGTCGGAGTCGATCTCGAAACCGGTGACGTCCTCGTCGATCGGAAGCCGCTTGACCGGGTCACGGTCGGAGCGGAAGTCACGGTCGCCACCACGATCGTCACGCCCGCGGAACCCACCGCGGTCGCCGCCGCGGTCGTCGCGGCGCGGGTACGAGGGGCGGTCGCCACCGCGGTCGTCGCGGTTGCCGCGGTAACCACCGCGGTCGTCGTCCCGACGGGGGTAGGACGGACGGTCACCGGAGGGACGGTCGTCACGGCGCGGGTACGAGGGGCGGTCGCCACCGCGGTCATCGCGGTTGCCACGGAATCCACCGCGGTCATCGTCACGGCGCGGGAAGGACGGACGGTCCCCACCGCGGTCATCCCGGCGCGGGAAGGAGGGGCGGTCGCCACCGCGGTCGTCGCGGTTGCCGCGGTAACCACCGCGGTCGTCGTCCCGACGGGGGTAGGACGGACGGTCACCGGAGGGACGGTCGTCGCGACGCGGGTACGAGGGGCGGTCGCCACCGCGGTCATCGCGGTTGCCACGGAATCCACCGCGGTCATCGTCACGGCGCGGGAAGGACGGACGGTCACCACCACGGTCATCACGACGCGGGTACGACGGGCGGTCGCCGCCCCGGTCGTCACGACGCGGGAAGGAGGGACGGTCGCCACGGTCGTTGCCGCGGAAGCCACCACCAGTGGGACGGTCACCACGGTCGTTCCCACGGAACGGCGGACGGTCACCGGAGGGACGGTCGTCACGGCGCGGGTACGAGGGACGGTCGCCACCGCGGTCATCGCGGTTGCCACGGAATCCACCGCGGTCATCGTCACGGCGCGGGTACGAGGGACGGTCACCACCACGGTCATCACGACGCGGGAAGGAGGGACGGTCGCCACGGTCGTTGCCGCGGAAGCCACCACCAGTGGGACGGTCACCACGGTCGTTCCCACGGAACGGCGGACGGTCACCGGAGGGACGGTCGTCACGGCGCGGGTACGAGGGGCGGTCGCCACCGCGGTCATCACGGTTGCCACGGAATGCACCGCGGTCATCGTCACGGCGCGGGAAGGACGGACGGTCACCACCACGGTCATCACGACGCGGGTACGACGGGCGGTCACCACGGTCGTTGCCACGGAAGCCACCACCGGAGGGACGGTCTCCACGGTCATTACCGCGGAAGCCACCACCAGTGGGACGGTCTCCACGGTCATTACCGCGGAAGCCACCACCAGTGGGACGGTCACCACGGTCGTTGCCACGGAAGCCACCACCGGAGGGGCGGTCACCGCGGTCATTACCGCGGAAGCCACCACCAGTGGGACGGTCACCACCGCGGTCGTCACGGCGCGGGAAGGACGGACGGTCGCCGCCACCCGAGGGACGGCCGCCACGGTCGTCATCACGGCGGGGGTAGCTCGGACGGTCGCCACCACGGTCGTCACGACGGGGATACGACGGGCGGTCGCCACCGCCGGCCGGCCGGCCGGCACGGTCGTCACGACGGAAGCCACCGCCGCCACCACCGGTGGGACGGTCGCCGCGGTCATCGCGACGGAACGGCGGACGGTCGCCGCCACGCTCGTCACGGCCCCCGCGGTAGCCGCCCCTGTCACCGCCGTCGTTGCGCCGAGGCTCGCGCTCCGGACGATCGTCGGGAGAGTTGGACATGGGTGTGACTCCTGTCTTCGGGGTACCGCTAGTCATTCTCGCGCAACCAACCCATGGCCGCGCTTCGGCGTAAAGCTGTGGAAAACAAAAAAGGACCCTTGGTCCAGCGTTGAACGCTGGACCAAGGGTCCTTTGAAAAATTGTTCGGCGGCGTCCTACTCTCCCACAGGGTCCCCCCTGCAGTACCATCGGCGCTGAAAGGCTTAGCTTCCGGGTTCGGAATGTAACCGGGCGTTTCCCTAACGCTATGACCACCGAAACCCTAATCGGTTTCGAGCGAACAAGCACACTTTGTAGTTATGTTCTAGCTCTAGAAACCAGCAACCGTTCGTTGCTTCAGAACTAACACAGTGGACGCGAGCAACTGAGGACAAGCCCTCGGCCTATTAGTACCAGTCAGCTCCACCCGTTACCGGGCTTCCACATCTGGCCTATCAACCCAGTCGTCTACTGGGAGCCTTACCCTCTCAAGGAGGTGGGAATACTCATCTTGAAGCAGGCTTCCCGCTTAGATGCTTTCAGCGGTTATCCCTCCCGAACGTAGCCAACCAGCCATGCCCTTGGCAGGACAACTGGCACACCAGAGGTTCGTCCGTCCCGGTCCTCTCGTACTAGGGACAGCCCTTCTCAATATTCCTACGCGCACAGCGGATAGGGACCGAACTGTCTCACGACGTTCTAAACCCAGCTCGCGTACCGCTTTAATGGGCGAACAGCCCAACCCTTGGGACCGACTCCAGCCCCAGGATGCGACGAGCCGACATCGAGGTGCCAAACCATCCCGTCGATATGGACTCTTGGGGAAGATCAGCCTGTTATCCCCGGGGTACCTTTTATCCGTTGAGCGACGGCGCTTCCACAAGCCACCGCCGGATCACTAGTCCCGACTTTCGTCCCTGCTCGACCCGTCGGTCTCACAGTCAAGCTCCCTTGTGCACTTACACTCAACACCTGATTGCCAACCAGGCTGAGGGAACCTTTGGGCGCCTCCGTTACTTTTTGGGAGGCAACCGCCCCAGTTAAACTACCCATCAGACACTGTCCCTGATCCGGATCACGGACCGAGGTTAGACATCCAGCACGACCAGAGTGGTATTTCAACGACGACTCCACCCCAACTGGCGTTGGGGTTTCAAAGTCTCCCACCTATCCTACACAAGCCGAACCGAACACCAATATCAAACTATAGTAAAGGTCCCGGGGTCTTTCCGTCCTGCTGCGCGAAACGAGCATCTTTACTCGTAGTGCAATTTCACCGGGCCTATGGTTGAGACAGTCGAGAAGTCGTTACGCCATTCGTGCAGGTCGGAACTTACCCGACAAGGAATTTCGCTACCTTAGGATGGTTATAGTTACCACCGCCGTTTACTGGCGCTTAAGTTCTCAGCTTCGCCACACCGAAATGTGACTAACCGGTCCCCTTAACGTTCCAGCACCGGGCAGGCGTCAGTCCGTATACATCGCCTTACGGCTTCGCACGGACCTGTGTTTTTAGTAAACAGTCGCTTCTCGCTGGTCTCTGCGGCCACCCCCAGCTCACGGAGTAAATCCGATCACCAGTGATGGCCCCCTTCTCCCGAAGTTACGGGGGCATTTTGCCGAGTTCCTTAACCATAGTTCACCCGAACGCCTCGGTATTCTCTACCTGACCACCTGAGTCGGTTTAGGGTACGGGCCGCCATGAAACTCGCTAGAGGCTTTTCTCGACAGCATAGGATCATCCACTTCACCACAATCGGCTCGGCATCAGGTCTCAGCCTTATATGAGGGACGGATTTGCCTACCCCTCGGCCTACACCCTTACCCCGGGACTACCACCGCCCGGGCTGGACTACCTTCCTGCGTCACCCCATCGCTTACCTACTACAAGTCTGGTCCGCCGGCTCCACCACTTTCCTTTCCCCGAAGGGTCCGGAACGGCTTCACGGGCTTAGCATCGCCTGATTCGATATTGGGCGTTTCAAAGCGGGTACCGGAATATCAACCGGTTGTCCATCGACTACGCCTGTCGGCCTCGCCTTAGGTCCCGACTTACCCTGGGCAGATCAGCTTGACCCAGGAACCCTTAGTCAATCGGCGCACACGTTTCTCACGTGTGTATCGCTACTCATGCCTGCATTCTCACTCGTGAACCGTCCACAACTAGCTTCCGCTGCTGCTTCACCCGGCACACGACGCTCCCCTACCCATCACAGCGGGCGTTGGCCCTATAGCTGCAATGACACGACTTCGGCGGTACGCTTGAGCCCCGCTACATTGTCGGCGCGGAATCACTTGACCAGTGAGCTATTACGCACTCTTTCAAGGGTGGCTGCTTCTAAGCCAACCTCCTGGTTGTCTCTGCGACTCCACATCCTTTCCCACTTAGCGTACGCTTAGGGGCCTTAGTCGATGCTCTGGGCTGTTTCCCTCTCGACCATGGAGCTTATCCCCCACAGTCTCACTGCCACGCTCTCACTTACCGGCATTCGGAGTTTGGCTAAGGTCAGTAACCCGGTAGGGCCCATCGCCTATCCAGTGCTCTACCTCCGGCAAGAAACACGTGACGCTGCACCTAAATGCATTTCGGGGAGAACCAGCTATCACGGAGTTTGATTGGCCTTTCACCCCTAACCACAGGTCATCCCCCAGGTTTTCAACCCTGGTGGGTTCGGTCCTCCACGAAGTCTTACCTCCGCTTCAACCTGCCCATGGCTAGATCACTCCGCTTCGGGTCTAGAGCGTGCAACTCAATCGCCCTATTCGGACTCGCTTTCGCTACGGCTTCCCCACACGGGTTAACCTCGCTACACACCGCTAACTCGCAGGCTCATTCTTCAAAAGGCACGCAGTCACGACCGTCATTCCGAAGAATAACGGCGACGCTCCCACGGCTTGTAGGCACACGGTTTCAGGTACTATTTCACTCCGCTCCCGCGGTACTTTTCACCATTCCCTCACGGTACTATCCGCTATCGGTCACCAGGGAATATTTAGGCTTAGCGGGTGGTCCCGCCAGATTCACACGGGATTTCTCGGGCCCCGTGCTACTTGGGAGATTCTTAAGCAAGCCACTGATGTTTCGTCTACGGGGGTCTTACCCTCTACGCCGGACCTTTCGCATGTCCTTCGACTACATCAACGGTTTCTGACTCGCCGACCGGCCGGCAGACCGATCAAAAGAATTCCCACAACCCCGCATGCGCAACCCCTGCCGGGTATCACACGCATACGGTTTGGCCTCATCCGATTTCGCTCGCCACTACTCCCGGAATCACGGTTGTTTTCTCTTCCTGCGGGTACTGAGATGTTTCACTTCCCCGCGTTCCCTCCACACTGCCTATGTGTTCAGCAGTGGGTGACAGCCCATGACGACTGCCGGGTTTCCCCATTCGGACACCCCCGGATCAAAGCTCAGTTGGCAGCTCCCCGGGGCCTATCGCGGCCTCTCACGTCCTTCATCGGTTCCTGGTGCCAAGGCATCCACCGTGCGCCCTTAAAAACTTGGCCTACAGATGCTCGCGTCCACTGTGTAGTTCTCAAGCAACGACCAGCCACCCATCACCCCCACCAGACAAGCTGGCGAGTTCACTGGGGCCGGCATCACAGAAGGCATGACCTCACGGCCGTACCCTCAGATACCCAACAACGTGCCAAGCACGATCCCCCATCAGTGAGTCACTTTCCACGCCGAAGCAGTACTCGTGATCCATCAAGGAAACCGTGCCAACTAATCAACGTTCCACCCATGAGCTGACCGTGCAGAACATTTGTCTGCAATCGGTACTGTGCTCCTTAGAAAGGAGGTGATCCAGCCGCACCTTCCGGTACGGCTACCTTGTTACGACTTCGTCCCAATCGCCAGTCCCACCTTCGACAGCTCCCTCCCTTACGGGTTGGGCCACCGGCTTCGGGTGTTACCGACTTTCGTGACGTGACGGGCGGTGTGTACAAGGCCCGGGAACGTATTCACCGCAGCAATGCTGATCTGCGATTACTAGCAACTCCGACTTCATGGGGTCGAGTTGCAGACCCCAATCCGAACTGAGACCGGCTTTTTGAGATTCGCTCCACCTCACGGTATCGCAGCTCATTGTACCGGCCATTGTAGCACGTGTGCAGCCCAAGACATAAGGGGCATGATGACTTGACGTCGTCCCCACCTTCCTCCGAGTTGACCCCGGCGGTCTCCTGTGAGTCCCCATCACCCCGAAGGGCATGCTGGCAACACAGGACAAGGGTTGCGCTCGTTGCGGGACTTAACCCAACATCTCACGACACGAGCTGACGACAGCCATGCACCACCTGTATACCGACCACAAGGGGGGCACTATCTCTAATGCTTTCCGGTATATGTCAAGCCTTGGTAAGGTTCTTCGCGTTGCGTCGAATTAAGCCACATGCTCCGCTGCTTGTGCGGGCCCCCGTCAATTCCTTTGAGTTTTAGCCTTGCGGCCGTACTCCCCAGGCGGGGAACTTAATGCGTTAGCTGCGGCACCGACGACGTGGAATGTCGCCAACACCTAGTTCCCAACGTTTACGGCGTGGACTACCAGGGTATCTAATCCTGTTCGCTCCCCACGCTTTCGCTCCTCAGCGTCAGTAATGGCCCAGAGATCCGCCTTCGCCACCGGTGTTCCTCCTGATATCTGCGCATTTCACCGCTACACCAGGAATTCCGATCTCCCCTACCACACTCTAGCTAGCCCGTATCGAATGCAGACCCGAGGTTAAGCCTCGGGCTTTCACATCCGACGTGACAAGCCGCCTACGAGCTCTTTACGCCCAATAATTCCGGACAACGCTTGCGCCCTACGTATTACCGCGGCTGCTGGCACGTAGTTAGCCGGCGCTTCTTCTGCAGGTACCGTCACTTTCGCTTCTTCCCTGCTGAAAGAGGTTTACAACCCGAAGGCCGTCATCCCTCACGCGGCGTCGCTGCATCAGGCTTTCGCCCATTGTGCAATATTCCCCACTGCTGCCTCCCGTAGGAGTCTGGGCCGTGTCTCAGTCCCAGTGTGGCCGGTCGCCCTCTCAGGCCGGCTACCCGTCGTCGCCTTGGTGGGCCATTACCCCACCAACAAGCTGATAGGCCGCGGGCTCATCCTTCACCGCCGGAGCTTTTAACCCCCGCCCATGCAGGCAGGAGTGTTATCCGGTATTAGACCCCGTTTCCAGGGCTTGTCCCAGAGTGAAGGGCAGATTGCCCACGTGTTACTCACCCGTTCGCCACTAATCCACCCCGAAGGGCTTCATCGTTCGACTTGCATGTGTTAAGCACGCCGCCAGCGTTCGTCCTGAGCCAGGATCAAACTCTCCATGAATGTTTACCCGGCTGTGCTTAATTAAAAGCTGCCCGGTTGCACACGCACTTAGAGCGGGACAGTCATGTCGGAATAAGACCGACCGTCCACTGCGTCCTCGCTGTGTAATTGCCTGCAAGCATCACAGCCGGAGCCGCGACCTCACAGGTCTTTTTCAAAGGAACCTCATCCACCGAAATGGACGGGGTATCAACTTTTGGCGTTGATTTTTGGCACGCTGTTGAGTTCTCAAGGAACGGACGCTTCCTTCGTTCCTGTTTCCAGGCCCTCCGGGCGCTTCCTTCGTTTCCAACTCTACCAGATCATTTCCGCGCCGTTTCCGGCGGTGGATTTGAATTCGGTGACCGTTGGGGGTCTTTGCCTTTCGGCGCTCCACCACATTAGCGCTTATCCCTTGCGGTTCATAATCGGCCGATCGGAATCGAATTCGGACATGCCGAATAAGACCCCGTCAGGGGTAAGTCGTAGGTAGTGGGTTGGCCGCTCTGGGGGTCTGCCGATAGCAGTGCCCCGTTCAAGCGGCTCGGGCTACGTTAGGCGTCCGTAGAGGCCGAGTCAAGTTGAGCGGCGGCGTGGCGCGTGGGCGCGGTACGGGCTCACCGTCGGGTCGTCCGTGATCCAGTAGCGGTACGGGTGGACCGCGCCGGCGCCGCCCACTCCCGTGCGGGGGCCGTTGCCCAGCAGGTCGGGTGGGGCGGGGGTGCCGGTCAGCATGGACAAGGGGGAGTCCGGTCCCGCGCAGAGGTCCGTGCCGTCGAGCGAGCGGTCCACGTCCAGGGCGGTGGCCAGGCGGGCCGGGCCTTTGGCCAGTTCCCGGTCGGTTCTGGCTGAAAGTCGGCGTTTGCGAGCCAGGTCGGCACCCACGGTGATCTCCCCCGCCCGCAGCAGGACGCCGCTCGCCCGGCCCGGCGGGCCGCACACCAGGTTGAGGCTGAACCACATGCCGTAGATGAAGTAGACGTACGCGTGGCCGGGTGGACCGAACATCGACGCGTTGCGTGCCGTCCGGCCGCGGTAGGCGTGGGAGCCGGGGTCCGCTTCTCCCTCGTACGCCTCCACCTCCGTGATGCGCAGTTCCACGGGGCCGTCCGGGGTACGGCGGACCAGGGTGCGGCCGAGGAGGTCCGGGGCCACGGTGAGGACCGGGCGGTCGAAGAAGGACCTGGGCAGGGGCGTACGGTCGGGGCGCGCGCTCATCCGGTCGAGCGTAGTGGACTGCGTAGGTCTGCAACCGGGGCCTAAGGTTCCGCGTTTGTAGGGGTAGTCCTGCGCGTAGTCGCACATGTCTTCACGTACGTCTTCAAGGGGAGTCAGAGCATGGGGTTCAGGAAGCTGTTCGCGAGCCTGGGTGCCGGTGGTGCTTCGGTGGACACGGTCATCACCGAGCCGAACGTCGTGCCGGGCGGGATCGTCCAGGGCGAGGTGCGGATCCAGGGCGGGTCCGTGGAGCAGCAGATCGAGGGGCTGTCCGTCGGGCTCCAGGCGCGGGTCGAGGTGGAGGGCGGCGACCAGGAGTACAAGCAGGACGTCGTCTTCACCAAGCAGCGCCTCGGCGGTGCCTTCCAGGTGCAGCCCGGTGCCCTGCACGTGGTCCCGTTCGGGCTGGAGATCCCGTGGGAGACGCCGATCACCCACTTCGGCGGTCGTCACCTGAACGGCATGAACATCGGGGTCAGCACGGAGCTGGAGATCGCGCGCGCGGTGGACGCCGGCGACCTCGACCCGATCCACGTGCACCCGGTGCCGGCGCAGCAGGCGATCCTCGACGCCTTCACGCAGCTGGGCTTCTCCTTCCGCAGCGCGGACATGGAGCGCGGGCACATCCGGGGGACGCGCCAGACGCTGCCCTTCTACCAGGAGATCGAGTTCCTGCCGCCGTCGCAGTACCGGGGGCTGAACCAGGTCGAGCTGACCTTCGTCTCCGACGGGCGCGAGATGGACGTGGTCCTCGAGATGGACAAGAAGCCGGGCCTGTTCAGCGAGGGCAGCGACACCTACCGCTGCTTCCAGGTGGGGCTCCAGTCGTACCAGGGGACCGACTGGGCGGCGTACCTGAACCAGTGGATCGCGTCGGTGGGTTCGCAGCGCAACTGGTTCTGAGCGGTTCTAGGCTCGGCCGTACCGATGCCGGTACCGGTACCGGTACCGGTAAGTGACGACGCCATCCAGCAGGAGGTTCAGCAGTGGCCGAGCAGAGCAGGGCGCCGCTCCCCCACGAGTTCCATCCCCCGGTGCACGAGTTCACCGTGCGCAGCGCGGACCTGGAGCCCGGGGCCGATCTGGGCGATGCCCAGGTGCTGTCGGGCGGGAACGTCTCGCCGCACCTGCGGTGGGAGGGGTTCCCGGAGGGGACGAAGAGCTTCGCCGTGACGTGCTTCGACCCGGACGCCCCCACGGGCAGCGGGTTCTGGCACTGGGTGCTCTTCGACCTGCCGGTCTCGGTCACCGAACTGCCGGCCGGGGCGGGCACCGGGAAGTTCGAGGGGCTGCCCGCCGGGGCCGTGCACGTACGGAACGACTACGGCACCAGGGACTTCGGCGGGGCGGCCCCGCCGGCCGGGGAGCGGCACCGGTACGTGTTCACCGTGTACGCGGTGGACGAGGAGCGGCTCGGTCCCGGTGCGGAGGTCTCGCCGGCCGTCGTCGGCTTCAATCTGCGGTTCCACTCCCTGGGGCGCGCACAGCTGGTCGGTGAGTACGAGGCTCCCGCGAGCTGATCATTCCGCTTGGCGTTCTCCGAGCGTTTGCCCGGTCCTGGTCTAAAGACGGCCAGGACCGGGCATTTTTATTGCGTTGTCCCGCGTGGCGCGCGCGGCCAGAGTGGTTGCGGGCCCTGCCGCCGGTGTGGTCGCGGGCCTGCACACGGGAGGTGGGCGAGATGCGGGACACGCTGGTGCTGAACGCGAGCTTCGAGCCGCTGTCGACGGTGACGCTGAACCGGGCGGTGGTCCTGGTGCTCCAGGACAAGGCCGTGGTCGAACAGTCGCATCCCGAGTTCCGTGTGCGCGCGGCCACGATGGATCTTCCGATGCCGCGGGTGATCAGGCTCTGCAGGTACGTACGGGTGCCATTCCGAAGACATGCTCCCTGGTCACGGAGGGGGGTGCTGATCCGGGACCAACACCGGTGCGCGTACTGCGGGAAGCGCGCGACCACCGTGGACCACGTGCTTCCGCGGGCCCAGGGTGGCGGGGACACCTGGTTGAACACGGTGGCCTCCTGCTCCGAGGACAACCACCGCAAGGCGGCCCGGACTCCGGAGGAGGCGGGGATGCCGCTGCTGCGCAAGCCGTTCGTTCCCTCGCCGGCGGATGCCATGCTGCTCGCCCTCGGGGTGGCCGGGCGGGACGTGCTGCCGGAGTGGCTGGAGCGTTCCGCATAGGGCCGCGGGTGATCGCGTAGGGCAGGTCCGTCCTGCCGGATAGACGGCTGCGCTGGGCGACGTACGTTTTCTACGTCGCTCAGCGGAGCAGGAGTTGGACGATCGCGAGGATCCCGACCGTCACGATGACCGCGCGCAGGACGTTGGGCGACAGCCGGCGGCCGACCTTGGCGCCGAGCTGGCCGCCGATGGTGGAGCCGACGGCGATGAGCAGGACGGCCGTCCAGTCGAACTCGGCGACGAAGAGGAAGAAGACGGCCGCGATGCCGTTCACCATCGCGGCGACGACGTTCTTCGCGGCGTTGATCCGCTGGAGGTCCTCGCGGAGCAGCAGGCCCATCAGGCCGAGGTAGAGCACTCCCTGCGCGGCCCCGAAGTAGCCCCCGTACGCGCTGGCGAGCAGCATTCCGGACAGTAGGGCCGGTCCGCCGTCGGGGTGGCCGGTGTCGCCTCCCGCCGCCTCCTGGCGCTTGCGCAGGGCTGTGGCGAGCCGGGGCTGGAAGACGACGAGGACGAGGGCCAGGCCGATCAGGACGGGCACGATCGTGTCGAAGGAGTCCGACGGCAGGGTGAGGAGCAGGATCGCGCCGGCGAGTCCGCCGACGAGGGAGACGGCTCCGAGCCTGATGATGCGGGCGCGCTGGCCCCGGAGCTCCTTGCGGTAGCCCCAGGCTCCGCTGAGCGAACCGGGCACGAGGCCGAGGGTGTTGGAGACGTTGGCGGTGACCGGCGGCAGGCCGGTGGCCAGCAGCACCGGGAAGGTGATCAGGGTGCCGGAGCCGACGATGGTGTTGATGGTGCCGGCGCCGATTCCGGCGGCGAAGACCGCGAGGGATTCCCAGAGGGACATCGAGAAGGCAGACACAGCCGTCCCCTTTGCGTGAGTGAGTCGCCTCCCCGCCGTGAAGGTCGGGGGGCCTCACTGATCATGCAGCAGGGACGGGCCGTTCAGTCGATGGGGGGCTGCTCGCGGCGCTCCGCGGCGGCCTTGTCGGCCGCGGCGGGCGCGTCCTTGCCGACGTTGCCCGGGTTGAATCCCGAAGCGGCCCCCATCGGGCCGAAGTTGCCCATGGCCCCGGAGAGGCCCTTGAGGGCGTCGCCGATCTCGCTGGGGACGATCCAGAGCTTGTTGGCGTCGCCTTCGGCGAGCTTCGGGAGCATCTGGAGGTACTGGTAGGCGAGCAGCTTCTGGTCGGCGTCGCCGGCGTGGATCGACTCGAAGACCGTACGGATCGCCTGGGCCTCGCCCTCGGCGCGCAGGGCCGCGGCCTTGGCGTCACCTTCGGCGCGCAGGATCGAGGACTGCTTCTCGCCCTCGGCGCGCAGGATCTCGGACTGGCGGACACCTTCGGCCTGGAGGATCGCGGCGCGCTTGTCGCGGTCGGCGCGCATCTGCTTCTCCATCGAGTCCTGGATGGAGGTCGGCGGCTCGATGGCCTTGAGCTCGACGCGGTTGACGCGGATGCCCCACTTGCCGGTGGCCTCGTCGAGGACCCCGCGCAGCGCCGCGTTGATCTCCTCGCGGGAGGTCAGGGTCCGCTCCAGGTCCATGCCGCCGATGATGTTGCGCAGGGTGGTGACGGTGAGCTGCTCGATGGCCTGGATGTAGCTGGCCACCTCGTACGTCGCGGCCCGGGCGTCGGTCACCTGGTAGTAGATGACGGTGTCGATGTTGACGACCAGGTTGTCCTGCGTGATGACGGGCTGCGGCGGGAAGGGGACGACCTGCTCGCGGAGGTCGATCCGGTTGCGGATCGAGTCGATGAACGGGACGACGATGTTGAGGCCCGCGTTGAGGGTGCGGGTGTAGCGGCCGAACCGTTCGACGATGGCGGCGCTGGCCTGCGGGATCACCTGGATCGTCTTGACCAGTGCGATGAAGACCAGAACCACCAGAATGATCAGAACGATGATGATCGGTTGCATGCGGTTCCCCGTGCCCTTCCGGCTGTCTGTGCTGCCCCGTTCAGCGGAGTCTCGCAGACCCCGGGGCCGCGCGTCGGCTGCTTGCTCACATGCTGGTCGCCCGCGTACGGCTCGCTCACATGACGACCGCGGTCGCCCCGTCGATATCGACGACGTCGACGGACTGTCCCGGTTCGAAGCTGCTCTCCGCGTCGAAGGACCGGGCCGACCAGATCTCGCCGGCGAGCTTGATCCGGCCGCCTCCCCCGGAGTCGACCCGTTTCAGGACCACGGCGCTGCGGCCCTTCAACGCGTCGATTCCGCTGCGGTGTTGGGGCCTCTGGTTGCGGTGGCGGTTGGCGATCGGCCGGACGACCGCGATGAGCGCGACCGACACGATCACGAAGACCAGGACCTGTGCGACCACTCCCCCGCCGAGGGCCGCCGTGACGGCGGCCGCCACGGCGCCGACGGCGAACATGCCGAACTCGGGCATCGCGGTCAGGACGAGGGGAATCCCCAGTCCGACCGCGCCGATGAGCCACCACACCCACGCGTCGATGTCCACATGGTCATGGTAGGTCCGGTGGGCGCGGTCAGGACAGGGTGCGGGGGCCCCGGCTGGTGGCGGGAGCCGAAGGGGTGGTCCAGGCCCGGGTCGGCCTAGCGCAGGGGCAGGCCCTGGGCGGTCCAGCGGTCGTTCCCGTTGCGCTCGACGACCAGCGGCAGCCCGAAGCAGAGGGAGAGGTTGCGGGAGGTCAGCTCGAGGTCGATGGGGCCGGCGGTGATCACCTTGCCCTGGCGGATCATCAGCACGTGGGTGAAGCCGGGGGCGATCTCCTCGACGTGGTGCGTGACCATGATCATCGACGGGGCGAGCGGATCGCGGGCGAGCCGGCCGAGGCGGCGCACCAGGTCCTCGCGGCCGCCGAGGTCGAGACCGGCGGCGGGCTCGTCGAGGAGGAGCAGCTCGGGGTCGGTCATCAGCGCGCGGGCGATCAGGGTGCGCTTGCGCTCGCCCTCGGAGAGGGTGCCGAACTTCCGGTCGAGGTAGTCCGTCATGCCGAGGCGGTCGAGGAAGGCGCGGGCCCGCTGCTCGTCGACGTCCTCGTACTCCTCCTGCCAGGTGGCCGTCATGCCGTACGCGGCGGTGAGGACGGTCTGCAGGACGGTCTGGCGCTTCGGGAGCTTGTCGGCCATCGCGATGCCGGCGACGCCGATGCGCGGGCGCAGATCGAAGACGTCCACCTTGCCCAGGGTGCTGCCGAGGATGGTGGCGGTGCCCTTGGTGGGGAAGAGGTAGCTGGAGGCGAGGTTCAGCAGCGTGGTCTTGCCGGCGCCGTTGGGGCCGAGGATCACCCAGCGCTCCCCCTCCTTCACCGACCAGGAGGCCTGGTCCACCAGAGCCCGGCCCTCGCGGACCACGGATACGTCCACCAGCTCCAGAACATCGCTCATGAGCGTGTTGTCTCCCCTTGCAGTGTCGGTTCGTCTGTGCGCGCCTCCCTGCCGTTCGGCGCAGCCCCAGGGGAAAACCTACGCCACTCGGGGAGAGCTCTGGGCCCGGCCCCGGGTCGGAGGGCCGATCCGTAAAGTAGGGGGATGCTTTTCGAACCACGTTCAGGGCGGCTGGCCGCCTGGGGGAACGCTCTGCTGGCCGGTCTCGTCTCGCCCGACGAGGCCGTGTTGTCGATCGTGGGCGAGGACGCCGTGCACCGGGTGGAGGGGCTGCCCGGGGAATCCGGACCGGTCGGGCTCACGCTCGCGCTGGGCCGGATGCGGGCGCTGGGGGTGACCGGGCTGCGGATCGCCCTGCCGGCGCCGGGGCATCCGCTGGGGCTGAGCGGGCCGCCGGAGTTCAACGCGCGGGCGCTGGACGCCGAGGAGGCGGTGGTCGCGGTGGGCGCGGCGGTCGGGCTGGTGCCGGAGGTCGCGGAGGCGGGCCCGGCCGGGGACTTGCACGTCTCGGTGACCTGGCACTGCCTGCCGGTACGGGAGGCCCCGCCGGCGGACGTGCCGTCGCTCGGCGAGGCGGAGCGGGAACTGGCGGAGGCGCTGCGCGAGGCCACGGTGGTGCTGACCCGGCTGGACGTGGCGGGGTCCGGGCCGGTGGCGGACGCGGCGCTGTCCGCGTACCGGGCGCGGACGGAGGCCGGACGGGACGCGCTGGCGCCGGGGTATCCGGCGCGGGCGGTACGGGTGCTCTCGCTGGCGCAGCGGGTGGACCTGATGGTGTCGCTGGCGTACGAGCGGGGGCACGGGGCGGCGGTGGCGGCGTCGGAGATGGCCGCGCGGGCGGAGGCCCTGCGGCCGGTGGAGCGGGTTGCCCGGCGGGCGTTGGTCGCGGCGTACAACTCGGCCGTCGAGGAGCGGCTCCGCTAGCCGCGGGGTGCGGGTATCGGCCCGGGCTCGGCTGCGCCGGTGCCTGCGGCAGTGGGCGGGGGCCGGGTGCGGCGCCGCGGCGCGAGCGGCCCCGGCCGCGCCGGGCTTTCCGGGGCTCCGCCCCGTACCCCGCGCCTCAAACGCCGGCGGGGCTGGAATTGCCCGGCTGCGCTGGAGTCGGGTGTGGCACCGCGCGAGCGGCCCCGGCTCCGGCGGGGCTGAATGTGCCCCGCGGGCAGCGCAGGGCGGAGCGGCAGTCGGCCCCGCTTCCCAGGGAGAGGGGGGAAGCGGGGCCGAGGGCCGTATCGGGGAGCGGAGCGTCAGTTGTTGACGCCCGTGTTGCCGAAGGCGCCGTTCAGCAGGCCGATCACGTTGACCGTGTTGCCGACGACGTTCGCGGGGACGTGGACGGGGAGCTGGAGCTGGTTCCCCGAGGCCACGCCGGGCGAGTTCAGGGCCTCGCCCTCCGCCGACGCACCGCCGTGCGCCGACGAGACACCCGCGCCGGCGGCGAGGAGGCCACCCGCGATCATGGTGACGGCGGTGGCCTTCTTGAAGTTCTTCACGTTCTCGTCCTCCAGTACGTCTGCCGCGGCCAGCCGCCGCGGCACGTCATGAAGAACGGTCATCCGACGAACGGGATACGCCATGTGGGCGACATACACCCGACCGTATGAATCATCCCGCGACACCGTGTCTGACCGCCCACAGCGCCGCCTGGGTGCGGTCCGCCAGGTCCAGCTTCATCAGGATGTTCGAGACGTGCGTTTTGACCGTCTTCTCCGACAGGACCAGCACGCGGGCGATCTCCCGGTTCGAACGGCCGTCCGCTATGTGGTGCAGCACCTCGCGTTCGCGGTCCGTGAGGTTGCCCCCGCGACCCGGTGACGGGCCCGTGCCCTCGCCCGAGAGCAGGGCTCCGGCCACCTCCGGCTGGAGCAGGACGTGGCCGGCGTGGACCGAGCGGATGGCGGCGGCGAGGGCGTCGGGGTCTATGTCCTTGTACACGTAGCCCGCGGCGCCCGCGCGCAGGGCGGGGATCACGGTCCGCTGCTCGGTGAAGCTGGTGACGATCAGCACGCGCGCCGGGTTGTCCAGCCCGCGCAGTCTGCGCAGGGCCTCGATGCCGTCGGTGCCCGGCATCTTGATGTCCATGAGGATCACGTCGGGGCGCAGTTCCCCGGCGCGGTCGATGCCCTCGTCGCCGTCGGCGGCCTCGCCGACCACCTCGATGTCGTCCTGGATCTCCAGGAACGTGCGCAGGCCCCGCCGTACGACCTGGTGGTCGTCCACGAGCAGGACCCTGATGCGGCCGCTACGGCCCGGTGTGTCAGCCACCGGGTACCTCCAGTTCGATCGTGGTGCCCGTGCCGGGCTCGGACCGCACGGTGAGGCGGCCGCCGACGCCGGCCGCCCGGTCCCGCATGGAGACCAGGCCGAGGTGCCGGCCGGCCCTGCGGACGGTGGGCGGGGAGAAGCCCGCTCCGTCGTCGGTCACCCGCAGCACCGCTCCCCCGGTCTCCCGGCGGGTCAGGGTGACCTCGATCCGCTCGCCCTGCGAGTGGCGCAGGGCATTGTGCAGGGCTTCCTGGGCGACCCGCAGCACGGCCTCCTCCTGGGCCGCGGGCAGGGCCCGTACGCCGTCGCAGGTGAAGGTGACTTGTGCGGTGTGGGCCCGGTCCAGGACGCGGACCTGGCCCCGGAGGGTGGCGATCAGGCCGTCCTCGTCCAGGGCGGCGGGGCGGAGCTCGGTGACGGCCGCGCGCAGTTCGTCGGCCGCTTCGGCGGCGAGGGTGGCGACCTGCTGGAGCTCGTCCTTGGCGCGGGCCGGGTCGCGGTCCACGAGGGCGGCGGCGGCCTGGGCGGTCAGGCGGAGCGAGAAGAGCTTCTGGCTGACCGCGTCGTGCAGCTCGTGGGCGAGGCGGGAGCGCTCCTCGGCGATGGTCAGCTCGCGGCTGCGCTCGTAGAGGCGGGCGTTGGTGAGGGCGATCGCCGCGTGCTGGGCGAGGAGGGAGAGGAGGTCCTCGTCCTCGTCGGTGAAACCGTGGGGACCGCGCTTGTTCGCGAGGAAGAGGGCGCCGAGCGTCTCCTCCCCGTCCCGGATGGGCAGTCCGAGGAAATCGGACATGTCGGGGTGGGCGGCGGGCCAGCCCTCGAAGCGGGGGTCCTTGCGTACGTCGGCCAGTCGCTCGGGGGCGTCCTGGTGGAGCATCGCCGCGAGGATGCCGTGCTGGCGGGGCAGCGGGCCGATCGCCCGCCACCGTTCCTCACTGATGCCGTCCACGACGAACTGGGCGAAGCCGCCGTGGTCGTCCGGAACCCCCAGGGCGGCGTACTCGGCGTCGAGCAGCTCGCGGGCCGAGGCGACGATCGTGCGCAGGACGTCGCGGACCTCCAGCCGGCGGCTCATGGCGAGTAGCGCGGTGCTCACGGCGGCCAGGCCGCTGCGGGGTCCTCGGGGGCCGGCATCCATGGCCTCACCGTACTCGGGGCGCCCCGTGGCGGGGATCGGGCCCGGGACCTAGGGCCAAGGGACCTGGCGGGGTGCGCCCCGCGGCCGAGGCGCTGGGGGCGGCCGGGTTCCTACGTTGGGGGCATCTGCTGATCGGTACGGAAGGTGCGGGTGGGGTCATGTCTGTGGCGGTGGTGACGGGATCGTCGAGGGGGCTGGGGCGGGCGCTGGCCGGGGAGCTGGCGGCCGGGGGCTGGGACCTGGTGCTGAGTGCGCGCGGTGCGGAGCCGCTGGAGCGGGCGGCGGCCGCGCTGCGGGCGACGGGCTCGCGGGTCACGGCGGTGGCCGGGGACGTGTCCTCGGCGGCGCACCGTGCCGAGCTGGTGGCGGCGGCGCGGGCGCTGGGCGGGGTGGACCTGCTGGTGAACAACGCGGGGGTGCTGGGGGCGGAGCCGCTGCTGCCGCTGGCGGAGCACCCGCTGGTCGGGCTGCGGGAGGCGTTCGAGGTGAACGTGGTGGCGCCGCTGGGGCTGGTCCAGGAGGCACTGCCGCTGCTGCGGGCGGCGACGGCCGGTGCGGTGCTGAACATCAGCTCGGACGCGGCGGTGGTGGCGTACGGGACGTGGGGTGCGTACGGGGCGACCAAGGCGGCGGGTGACCTGATGTCGGCGGTACTGGCCGTCGAGGAGCCGGGGCTGCGCGTGTGGTGGGCGGACCCGGGGTCGATGCGGACGCGGATGATGGCGGCGGCCGGGCCCGGGGAGGACCTGGCGGGGCTGCCGGCCCCGGAGGAGGTGGCTCCGGTGCTGCTGCGGCTGGTGGCGGAGCGGCTGCCGAGCGGGCGGTACACGGCGGAGGGACTCGCCGGGGCGGAGGGGCCCGTGGCTGCCGGGGTGCGGCCGTGAGCGGGGAGGGGGTTCGGGGGGTACGGGAAAAGGGACTGCATATAAGGGACATTCCGCCAGGTCTTTCAGCCCGGGTTCCGGCCGAGCAGCGCGGGCCGGGGCTGGGCCGGGACTCCGTGCGGCTGCTGGTCTCGCGGGGCAGCCGGGAGGTGTCGCTGCACGCCTTCCGGGAGCTGCCGGGGCTGCTGCGGGCCGGGGACCTCCTGGTGGTGAACACCTCGCCGACGCTGCCGGCCGCCGTGGACGCGCGGCTCGGCGGCGAGGAGCTGGTCGTGCACTTCTCCACCCGGGGCGAGGACGGCCGCTGGGCGGTGGAGCTCCGCGACCGGGACCGGGTCGCACGGGGGACGACCCGGCCCCGGCCCGGGGGGCCCGCCGGGGCCGGGGTGGAGCTGCCGGGCGGCTGGAGCCTCGTACTGGAGGAGCCGCTGGCACCGGGGGCGGACCGGCTCTGGTGGGCGCGACCGTCGGCGGACGGGGTGCCGGCGCTGCTGCGCTCGTACGGGCGGCCGATCCGGTACGCCCACACGGAGCGGGACCAGCCGCTGTCGGCGTACCAGACGGTCTTCGCGGTGGCGGGCGCCGACGGGGCGGGTTCGGCGGAGATGCCGAGCGCCGGCCGGCCCTTCACGGCGGAGCTGGTGGCGGAGCTGGTGCGCCGGGGGGTGGGGCTCGCCCCGCTGACCCTGCACACGGGGGTGGCCTCCCAGGAGGCGCACGAGCCGCCGTACCCGGAGCGGTACGAGGTGCCCGCGGCCACGGCCCTGCTGGTGGACGCCGCGAGGGCCGCGGGCCGGAGGGTGATCGCGGTGGGGACCACGGCGGTGCGGGCGCTGGAGTCCGCCGCCGGCCCGGACGGGGTGGTGCGGGCCGCCGGGGGCTGGACCGGTCTGGTCGTGACGCCGGAGCGCGGGGTACGGGTGGTGGACGGGCTGCTGACCGGGTTGCACGAGCCGCAGGCCTCGCACCTGCTGATGCTGGAGGCGGTCGCCGGGCGGGAGGCCGTACGCCTCGGGTACGCCGAAGCCGTAGCGAGACTGTGCCTTTGGCACGAGTTCGGGGACCTTCATCTGCTACTCAAGGATGAGATCGCTCACTGAATGAATTGCCTACGCAACGCTCGGTGAGATTGATACGCGCCCGATGTGAGCCCGCACATAGGACGCAGATCACTTACGAAGATGCTTAGTGGACGCATAAAGAGCTCGTCAGTGCTGCTCCACCTAGCGCCGGGCCCGGAATTCCGGGCCCGGCGCAATGGCGTGATCCACTAAGCAGGATCGTACGTCACACCTTTGCCACAGGTTTTTGCCACCGCTAAGAATTGCTCTCGCCGCACAGCGCCGCGGATCTCGGATCCGAGGCGCTTTCCTGTGGCCCCCGCTATTCGAAGAGGTTGCTACGCATGTCCGAGACCAGCACTCCCGGCCACAGTCGTCTGACGAAGGCGCACAAGCTTTCCATCGCCGGTGTAGCCACTCTGGGCGCCGCCGCCCTCGCCTTCTCCCTCGTCCCGGCCGGATCCGGTGAGGCGCAGGCCACCACCGTGGCCGCCGCCCCCGTGGCCTGGGCCCAGGTAGTCGAAGGCGTGCAGGCGAAGGCCGTGCAGCAGCACCTCACCATTCAGCAGGTCGTCGCCGACAAGCAGGCCAAGGACGCCGCGAAGGCCAAGGCCGACGCCGCCGCTGCCGCCGCGAAGAAGGACCGCGAGGACAAGGTCGCGGCGAGCCGCTCCGCGACCCGCACCCCGGTCTTCGCGAACAACCTCGACGGCTGGATCAAGGAGGCCCTCTCCATCATGAAGAAGGAGGGCATCCCCGGCACGTACGCCGGTATCCACAAGAACATCATGCGCGAGTCGAGCGGCAACCCCCGCGCGATCAACAACTGGGACATCAACGCCCAGAACGGCATTCCGTCGAAGGGCCTGCTCCAGGTCATTCAGCCGACCTTCGCCGCGTACCACGTCAAGGGCACGAAGTTCGACCTGTACGACCCGGTCGCGAACATCGTCGCCGCGTGCAACTACGCCGCCGACCGCTACGGCTCGATGGACAACGTCAGCAGCGCCTACTAGGCCACTGGCGTCCCCCACGCTCCCCCGTGCGCCTCAGGGCGGCCCCGGTGTTCCGGTGCCGCCCTGAGGCGTTTCGCGTGCCGTAGGCGCTCGTACGTGCCCGTACGTGCCCGTACGTGCCGTGTGGCGGTGTGAGGTGTCAGGCGTCAGGTGCTACTTGCGCATGACCTCGGGCTCGTGGCGGCGCAGCAGGCGCGCGACCAGGAAGCCGCAGGCGACGCCGAGGAGGACCAGGACGATGATGTCGAAGCTCCACTGGCCGACCGTGGCGTCCCAGAGCGGGTCGGTGTTCTCCGGGTGGTCGCGGTCCCACGGAGCCATGAGCTTGCCGAGGTGCAGGGTGGTGCCGGCGGCGGCGACGGCCCAGCGGGACGGCATCAGCCAGGCGACCTGCTCCAGGCCCGGGGAGTCGTAGACCTGGAAGAGGATGCCGGTGAAGACCACCTGGACGATCGCGAACATGACCAGCAGCGGCATCGTCTTCTCGGCGGTCTTCACCAGCGAGGAGATGACCAGGCCGAACATCATCGAGGTGAAGCCGAGCGCGGTGATCGACAGGCAGATCTCGACGGCCGGAGGCATGAACAGGCCCTCGGTCGGCATGTCGCGCGGGAAGAAGCCGATCCCGCAGATGATCACGCCCTGGATGGCCGTGATGAAGCCGAGGACGATCACCTTCGACATCAGGTAGGCCGACCGGGACAGGCCGGTCGCGCGTTCCCGCTCGTAGATCACCCGTTCCTTGATCAGCTCACGGACCGAGTTGGCGGCGCCCGAGAAGCACATGCCGACCGCGAGGATCAGCGTGATCGTGCCGGCCGCGCTGTTGAACATGGACGGCGGCTTCGGGGGTGCGAGGCCGAAGGTCGCCGGGATGACCGTGGAGACCACGCCCAGGACCGCCGGGAGGATCAGCATCAGCCCGATGAATCCCTTGTCGGACGCGATGACCGCCGTGTAGCGGCGGATCAGCGTCCAGAGCTGGGAGCCCCAGCCCTGCGGCTTGGGGGGCCGGGTCTGCTGCACGGCGGGCTGCACCGACTGCGGGGCGACCGCGTCGATGTCGGCGGCGTACAGCTGGTAGTGCTGGGAGCCCTTCCAGCGGCCGGCCCAGTCGTAGTCGCGGTAGCTCTCGAAGGCGGAGAACACGTCGGCCCAGGTGGAGTAGCCGAAGAAGTTCAGCGCCTCGTCCGGCGGGCCGAAGTAGGCCACCGAACCGCCCGGGGCCATGACCAGCAGCTTGTCGCAGATGGCCAGCTCGGCGACCGAGTGGGTCACCACCAGGACCGTGCGGCCGTCGTCGGCGAGGCCGCGCAGCAGCTGCATGACGTCGCGGTCCATGCCCGGGTCGAGGCCGGAGGTCGGCTCGTCCAGGAAGATCAGGGACGGCTTGGTCAGCAGCTCCAGGGCCACGGACACGCGCTTGCGCTGACCACCCGAGAGCGCGGTGATCTTCTTGTCCTTGTGGATGTCGAGCTTGAGCTCGCGCAGCACCTCGTCGATGCGGGCGGCGCGCTCGGACTCGGTGGTGTCCGCCGGGAAGCGGAGCTTGGCCGCGTACTTGAGGGCGGTGCGGACCCGCAGCTCCTTGTGCAGGATGTCGTCCTGCGGGACCAGGCCGATGCGCTGGCGGAGCTCCGCGAACTGCTTGTACAGGTTGCGGTTGTCGTAGAGGACGTCGCCCTCGTTGGCCGGGCGGTAGCCGGTCAGCGCCTTGAGCAGCGTCGACTTGCCGGAGCCGGAGGGGCCGATGACACCGATCAGCGACTTCTCCGGGACGCCGAAGGTGACGTCCTTGAGGATCTGCTTGCCGCCGTCGACCGTGACCGTGAGGTGACGGGCCGAGAAGGAGACGTCACCGGTGTCGACGAACTCCTCGAGCCGGTCGCCGACGATCCGGAAGGTCGAGTGGCCGACGCCGACGATGTCGTTCGGGCCGAGCAGCGCGGTGCCGGACTTGGCCAGCGGCTGACCGTTGACGTAGGTGCCGTTGTGGCTGCCGAGGTCGCGGATCTCGAAGCGGCCGCCCGGCATCGAGCGGAACTCCGCGTGGTGGCGGGAGACCTGGAGGTCGGAGACCACCAGCTCGTTCTCCAGCGCACGGCCGATCCGCATGACGTGGCCCAGCGCGAGCTGGTGGAACGTCGTCGGGCTGCGGTGGTCGCCGTAGCCCGGGGTGCCGCCGCCGCCCTGCTGCTGCGGGAACGGCTGGGCCTGCGGCGCCTGCGGTGCCTGCTGGTGCGGCACCTGCTGCGGCTGCTGTTCCCAGGACGGCTGCGGCTGGTGCTGGGGCTGGGCCTGCGGCTGCTGCGCGTACGCCTGTGCGGGCGACTGCTGCGCCACGGCCGGCTGCGGCGCCGGGGCGGCCGCGGCGACGGGATTCAGCCTCGGCCCGTCGGTGGCGTTGCCCAGGTACACCGGCGTGCCGGGGGCGAGCTCGGCCTGCTGGACCCTCGCCCCGCGCACGTAGGTGCCGTTGGTGCTTCCGTGGTCCTCGATTCCCCAACCCCGCCCGTTCCAGGCGATGGTGGCGTGCCGCCACGACACCCGGGCGTCATCGATCACCACGTCTCCCTGGGGATCGCGCCCCAGCGAGTACGACCTGGACGGATCGAGCGTCCAAGTTCTTCCGTTCAATTCCAGTACGAGTTCCGGCACTCCAGCCCCACTTAAGTCCCCCGAGAATCCCCCATGACGTCAGGGAGTCTAGGGATGGCGAACATCCGGGGGAACTATTTCAGGCGTACGGCCACAAGGGGAATCCGGGCCTGTCCGCGGGTGCTCCCGAGGCCGTCCTGAGGGGTGGAAAGCCGCCCGGAGCACCCGATTCCGGACTTCCCGCCCGCTCTCGCGCCCACTCCCGCCCCGCCCCGCGCCGGGTCCGGCGGCCGGCCCCGGGCCCACCGGACCACGCCGGAGGGGCGCGGCCGGTGCTCCGTGGCGGCGGCTCCGGCGCCGTAGGGGGAGAAACGATTCCGCCAGATGGGACGGGGCTCCGTGCGCGCAGGCCGGGGAGATACGGTGAAGGCACCATGAGCGCTTCGCCTTCGCAGACCTCCGACGTCCCCACCCTCCTCGTCAAGATCTTCGGCAAGGACCGCCCCGGGATCACCGCCGGGCTGTTCGACACCCTCGCGGCCTACTCCGTCGACGTCGTCGACATCGAGCAGGTCGTCACCCGGGGGCGCATCGTCCTGTGCGCCCTCGTCACCCACCCCACCGCCGGTACCGAGGGCGAGCTGCGGGCCACCGTCCACAGCTGGGCGGAATCGCTCAGGCTGCAGGCCGAGATCCTCTCCGGCACCGGTGACAACCGGCCGCGCGGCAGTGGACGTTCGCACGTCACGGTGCTCGGACACCCGCTCACCGCCGAGTCCACGGCCGCCATCGCCGCACGGATCACCGCGACGGGCGGCAACATCGACCGCATCTTCCGGCTCGCGAAGTATCCGGTGACGGCCGTGGAGTTCGCCGTCTCGGGCACCGCGACCGAGCCGCTGCGCACCGCCCTGGCCACGGCCGCCGCGCAGATCGGCGTCGACGTGGCCGTGGTCTCGGCCGGGCTGCACCGGCGGGCCCAGCGCCTCGTCGTCATGGACGTGGACTCGACGCTGATCCAGGACGAGGTCATCGAGCTCTTCGCCGCGCACGCCGGCTGCGAGGCCGAGGTCGCCGAGGTGACCGAGCGGGCCATGCGCGGGGAGCTGGACTTCGAGCAGTCCCTGCACGCCCGGGTCGCGCTGCTGGCCGGACTGGACGCCTCCGTCGTGGACAAGGTCCGCTCCGAGGTGCGCCTCACCCCGGGGGCCCGGACCCTGATCCGCACCCTCAAGCGCCTCGGCTACCAGGTGGGCGTGGTCTCCGGCGGGTTCACGCAGGTGACGGACGATCTGCGGGAGCGGCTCGGGCTGGACTTCGCGTCGGCCAACACCCTGGAGATCGTGGACGGGAAGCTGACGGGCAAGGTCACCGGCGAGATCGTGGACCGGGCGGGCAAGGCCCGGCTGCTGCGCCGCTTCGCCGCGGAGGCCGGCGTACCGCTGGCCCAGACGGTGGCCATCGGCGACGGTGCCAACGATCTGGACATGCTGAACGCCGCCGGGCTGGGCGTGGCCTTCTGCGCCAAGCCGGTGGTCCGCCAGGCGGCGCACACCGCCGTGAACGTGCCCTTCCTGGATGCCGTGCTGTACCTGCTGGGCATCACCCGCGAAGAGGTCGAGGCCGCCGACCTGGCGTGATGAGACCTCCCCCTACGACGGAGCGGGCCCCGGCACTGTGAAGTGCCGGGGCCCGCTCCGTGGTGGGTCACGGCACTGGTCAGCCGTGCGGGGTCCAGAAGTCCAGCAGGGTTCCCACGCCGTGCTCCACGGATTTCCACGAGCCGGTGAAGGAGACGACGGCGATTCCGGAGGTCGGGAAGCCGCTGCGGTTCATCCGGGCCAGTGCGTCGCCCTGCGCGCTCCCGGACAGGGCGTCGGCGAGGGCGTGCATGCCGGGGTTGTGGCCGATGACCAGGAGGTTGCCGACCTCGTCGGAGGTCTCGCTGAGCAGCGCGATGAGCTCGCCCAGCGAGGCCTCGTAGAGCCGTTCCTCGTACGTGGTCTTCGGCCGGTGCGGCAGCTCCTGGACGGCGAGCTTCCAGGTCTCCCGGGTCCGGGCCGCGCTGGAGCAGAGGGCCAGGTCGAAGGTGATGCCGGTCTGGGCCAGCTTCTGGCCGGCGGCCGGGGCGTCGTGACGGCCGCGCTCCGCCAGGGGGCGGTCGTGGTCCGTGCCGTCCGACCATTCGGCCTTGGCGTGCCGGAGGAGGACGATCCTGCGGGGTGTGTCGGCGCTCATGGCTCCCAGCTTCGCATGAATCGAGCCACGGGGCGCAGGGTGTTGAGGGGGCTCACCCCCAGGTGTGGGGCACGCTCCGGCGCGTCGCGGCGTGCCCGGCCGCACGGCTGGCCGCGCAGCCCGGCCGCCCGGCCGCACGTGCGGGGTCCTGCCGTCTGGTGCGCCGTCAGCCGACGACGCGCAGCAGCCGTTCGGTGACGTGGACGAGCGCGGAGCCTTCGCCGGAGGCGGCGTGGGCCTCACCCGATCCGGTGAGGAGGACGAGCAGGAGGCCGAAGGCGAGGGCGGGCAGGGCGAGGCCCCACCAGGGCAGCCGGGCGTCGGCCCCGACGGCTCGGGGAGCGGACGGGTGCGTGGGTGCCAGGTGTGTGGGGGCCGACATGGCCGCCTCCGTGGGTGCGCGTGGGACGGGCTCGCTCTTGTTCTTCGAATCTAAGGATTCGAGCCTGCGGATCCCATCGGGGACGCACCCCACTTGACCCTGAGCCTGACCCCCTAGGGGATGGGGGGATAACCCCACCACCGGGGGTCCGGAGCGGCGCCCGGCCGGGACGCTACGGCGAGGCGAGCGTCGCGATGATCGCGATGATGACGGTCACCAGGAGCATCGCGCCCAGCACGAGGCCGAGCTTCCGGTGGCCGTTCTGGGGGTTCGGTTCAAGTACGGGCGACATGCCGATCAGTCTCGCATGCCGCATTCGTCCTCGATCGTGCGGTCCCGGCCCGCCAGCAGGCCGAGCGCGATCTGCGGGACGAGCAGTCCGGCCATCAGGGCGAGGGGCAGGTCCCAGCCGCCGCTGTGCTGGTAGAGGGCGCCGATGACGAGGGGGCCGGGGATGGAGATGAGGTAGCCGGTGCTCTGTGCGAAGGCGGAGAGCTTGACCACGCCCGCCGGGGACTTGGCGCGCAGGCCGATCATCGTGATGACGAGCGGGAAGGCGCAGTTGGAGACGCCGAGCAGGATGACCCAGGCCCACGCGCCCGCGGCGGGGGCGAAGTAGAGCCCGAGGTAGCCGGCGAGGCCGAAGAGGCCGAGGACGGCGGCGATGGGGCCCTGGTTCCTCATCCGGCCGGCGATGCCGGGGATGACGAAGGCCAGCGGGACGCCCATGACCATGGTGACGGCGAGCAGGATCCCGGCGGTGGAGGCGGAGACCCCGGCGTCGCGGAAGATCTGCGGGAGCCAGCCCATGGTGATGTACGCGCCGGTGGCCTGGAGGCCGAAGTAGCTGGCGAGTGCCCATGCCGTGCGGCTGCGGACGACGCGCGGTCCGGTGTCGGCGGCCGCGCGGGCGGCTGAGCCCGACGGGTCGGCGGCGGCCTTCTCCTTGCGGGCCGCGGCGGCGATGGGCAGCCAGGGCAGGACGGCGGCCGCGGCGAGGAAGGCCCAGACCAGCAGGCCGGTGCGCCAGCTGCCGCCGAGGGCCTGGGTCATCGGGACCGTCGTGGCGGCGGCGAGGGAGGTTCCGGCGGCCAGGGCCATGGAGTAGAGGCCGGTCATGGTGCCGACCCGGTCGGGGAACCAGCGCTTGACGATCACCGGGAGGAGCACGTTGGTCAGGGCTATGCCGGCCAGGCTCAGCGCACTGGCGGCGAGGAATCCGGCGGCGTTGCTCGCGAAGGGCCGGATCAGCAGGCCCGCGGCGACGGCGGCCATGCCGGCGCAGACCACGGCGGCCGGGCCGAAGCGGCGGGAGAGCCGGGGCGCGGTGACGCCGAAGACGGCGAAGCAGAGGGCGGGTACGGAGGTGATGAGTCCGGCGACGGTGCCGCTCATGCCGAGGCCGGTCCGGGTCTCCTCGAAGAGGGCGCCGAGGCTGGTGATGGCGGGCCGCAGGTTGAGGGCGGCCAGCACGATGCCGACGAGGAGCACGGGTCCCAGCCAAGCCGGCTGCGGGGCGGCGTCGGTGGTGCCGAGGCTGCCGGAGGTGGCCGTGCGGGGCTGCGGGGAGGCCGTGCGCGCGGCCCGGGGCCGGTTCAGGGTCTGGATTTCTTCGTCGGACATTCCACCATCATAGAATCATGGGATGATTGGTTGTCCAGTGCGCTTCCCGTTCTGCGTCCGGAAAGGAACCCCGACCGCATGCCGCTGACCTCGCCCCGCCGATCCGCCCTCGTCGACCAGGTGATCGCCCAGCTCAGGAACCAGATCACCACCGGCGAATGGCCCGTCGGCTCCCGCATCCCCACCGAGCCCGAGCTCGTGGAGCTGCTGGGCGTCGCCCGCAACACCGTGCGCGAGGCCGTCCGGGCGCTCGCGCACAACGGCCTCCTCGACATCCGCCAGGGTTCGGGTACGTACGTCCTGGCCACCAGCGAGCTGGCCGGGGTGATGCACCGCCGGTTCGCCGGCGCCGACCCCCGGCACATCGCGGAGCTGCGCTCGACGCTGGAGTCCTCGGCGGCCCGCCTGGCGGCGGAGCGGCGGACCGCGCGGGACCTCGTACAGCTGGACGCGCTGCTGGCGCGGCGCGAGGAGGCGTGGGCGGGCGGGGACGCGGAGGTGTTCGTCGCGGCGGACGTGGCCCTGCACATGGCGGTGGTGGCGGCCTCGCACAACGACGTGCTCATCGAGCTGTACGCGGACCTCGGGGACCTGGTGGCCGACTGGCTGCGCACCGACGTGGGCACGGACCTCGATCCGGCCTCGCACCTGGACCACGAGCGGCTGATCGAGGCGGTCCGACGCGGGGACGGGGACGCCGCGGCCTCGGAGGCGGCCGGCTATCCGTTCGCCTGTCTGGGCAAGGAGGCCCGGTCCGCCGGGCCCGCCCCGGCCGGGGCACCCGCCGCCGGGACCCCGCGGGTCACTGCCGCTGGTGGCTGACCCAGGCCGAGCGGACTTCCTTCCAGCAGCGGCTGGTGAGCTCAACCCGGCCGGCCGGGCCGACGGCCAGGGCGGCGCCGTCACCGTCCACGTCCCACCAGCGGTCGCATTCGACGTGCAGCCGGACCAGATCGGTCTGCGGATAGCCGTTGTGGCAGTACGCGACCACCTGCGAGCCGTTGATCTCCGTGTCGCAGTCGGCGCCGAAGAGCTCCCGGGTGGCGGGCGGCGCGGGCTGCACGGGCGGCTCGGCCGGGATCTGGGCCAGGTCGACGACGGCCGGGGCCTGGGCCTCCGTACCGGGTGCGGGATCGCCGCCCTCCCCCTGCGCGGTGGCCCCGGGGAGCAGGAATCCGGTCAGGACCACCGAGGTGACCAGCAGGGATACCGCTCGGCTCCGCCTCGCGCGCACTCCCGTACCCCCTCCCCGCAGGAGCCGGGAAGATCCCGACCTGGTCAGTTTGCAGGCAAATGTCCTGATTCTCGACTCGGGAAGAGCCCGCCGGACGGCGAAAATCTGATCGAGTGACCCCGTACGCTCCCCGTCCCCCAAGCCAAAACGGCGGCGGCCGCGCCTCCCGGAAGGGAAGGCGCGGCCGCCGCCGTACGGCTGGAGAAGAACCCGCGATCAGGCACCCATCGCGTGCAGGCCGCCGTCCACGTGGACGATCTCGCCGGTGGTCTTGGGGAACCAGTCCGACAGCAGGGCGACGACGCCCCGGCCCGCCGGCTCCGGGTCCGACATGTCCCACTCCATCGGGGAGCGCTGGTTCCAGATGTCCGCCAGGTCGGAGAAGCCCGGGATGGACTTCGCGGCCATCGAGCCGATCGGACCGGCCGAGACCAGGTTGCAGCGGATCTTCTCCTTGCCCAGGTCGCGGGCGAGGTAGCGGCTGGTGGCCTCCAGCGCGGCCTTGGCCGGGCCCATCCAGTCGTACTGCGGCCACGCGTACTGCGCGTCGAAGGTGAGGCCGACGACCGCGCCGCCCTCGTTCTCCGGGAAGAGCGGCTTGCACGCCATGGTCAGCGACTTCAGCGAGAACGCCGAGACGTGCATGGCGGTGGCGACCGACTCGAACGGGGTGTTCAGGAAGTTGCCGCCGAGGGCGTCCTGCGGCGCGAAGCCGATGGAGTGGACGACGCCGTCGAGGCCGCCGAGCTCCGCGCGGACGAGGTCCTCCACGCGGGCCAGGTGCTCGTCATTGGTGACGTCGAGCTCGATCACCTTGGCGGGCTTGGGCAGCTTGCGTGCGATGCGCTCGGTCAGCGTCGGCCGCGGGAACGCGGTGAGGATGACCTCGGCGCCCTGCTCCTGGGCCAGCCGGGCGGTGTGGAAGGCGATGGACGACTCCATCAGCACCCCGGTGATGAGGATGCGCTTTCCGTCGAGAATTCCGCTCATGGTGATCAGTGACCCATGCCCAATCCGCCGTCAACGGGAATGACGGCTCCTGTGATGTACGCGGCGTTGTCGGACGCCAGGAAGCTGACGGCGGCCGCGATCTCCTCGGGCTGCGCGTAACGGCCCAGGGGCACCTGGCCGACGATGCCGGCCCGCTGCTCGTCGGTGAGCACCTTCGTCATGTCGGTGTCCACGAAGCCCGGGGCGACGACGTTGAAGGTGATGTTGCGGGAGCCCAGCTCACGGGCGAGGGAGCGGGCGAAGCCGACCAGCGCCGCCTTGGAGGCGGCGTAGTTGGCCTGGCCGGCCGAACCGAGCAGTCCGACGACCGAGGAGATCAGGACGACGCGGCCCTTCTTGGCCCGGAGCATGCCGCGGTTCGCGCGCTTGACCACACGGAACGTGCCGGTCAGGTTGGTGTCGACGACCGAGGCGAAATCGTCCTCGGACATGCGCATCAGCAGCGTGTCCTTGGTGATGCCGGCATTGGCGACGAGGACCTCGACCGCGCCGTGGGCCTCCTCGACCTCCTTGTACGCCTGGTCGACCTGGTCGGAGTCGGTGATGTCGCAACGGACCGCCAGCACGCCCAGAGCCGTGAGCTCCGCCGGGGGCTCGCCCGACCGGTACGTGATCGCGACCTTGTCTCCGGCCTCCGCGAAGGCTCGGGCGATGGCGAGGCCGATGCCCCGGTTTCCTCCGGTGACGAGAACCGAGCGGCTCAACGGATCACCCTTTCGACTAGCGGTCTGAATACCAAAAACCTATAGGTCATGTACCCCATACGGAGAATCGACCTCCGACAGGGCCTCGGTACGGGCTCTGTCGAGTCCCTACAGAAAGATGTAGGCACGGCAAGCCGCGGCGCGACATGATCGTGCCATCTGCCCCGACTCCGGGAGGACCCTCCGTGCCCCATTCCATCGACGCGGCCTTCACCGCGCTGCCCTTGCGGGCGCTCGCCGACGCGGCGCTCGCCCGGGCCCGCGCGCTGGGCGCCGACCATGCCGACTTCCGCCTGGAGCGCATCCGCAGCGCCTCCTGGCGGCTGCGCGACGCCAAGCCCTCAGGCGGCTCCGACACCACCGACATCGGCTACGCGGTCCGCGTGGTGCACGGGGGCAGCTGGGGGTTCGCCTCCGGTGTGGACCTGACCATGGACGGCGCCGCCAAGGTGGCCTCGCAGGCCGTGGCCATGGCCAAGCTCTCCGCCCAGGTCATCAAGGCCGCCGGCTCCGACGAGCGGGTCGAGCTCGCCGACGAGCCGGTGCACGCCGACAAGACCTGGATCTCCGCCTACGACGTGAACCCCTTCGAGGTGCCGGACACCGAGAAGGCCGCGCTGCTCGCCGATTTCAGCGCGCGCCTCCTGGCGGCCGACGGGGTGGCCCACGTGGACGCCTCGCTCCTCGCGGTCCACGAGAACAAGTTCTACGCCGACACCGCGGGCACCTCCACCACCCAGCAGCGGGTGCGCGTCCACCCGCAGCTCACCGCCGTCGCCGTGAACGCCACCACCGGCGAGTTCGACTCGATGCGCACCATCGCCCCGCCGGCCGGGCGCGGCTGGGAGTACCTGACCGGCACCGGCTGGGACTGGAACTCCGAGCTGGAGTCGATCCCCGGGCTGCTCGCCGAGAAGATGCGGGCGCCGGGCGTCGAGGCCGGGCGCTACGACCTGGTCGTGGACCCGTCCAACCTGTGGCTCACCATCCACGAGTCCATCGGCCACGCCACCGAGCTGGACCGGGCGCTGGGCTACGAGGCCGCGTACGCCGGGACCTCCTTCGCCACCTTCGACCAGCTGGGCAAGCTCGCCTACGGCTCCCCGATCATGAACGTGACGGGCGACCGGACGGCCGAGCACGGGCTGGCCACCATCGGCTACGACGACGAGGGCGTCGAGGCCCAGAGCTGGGACCTGGTCAAGGACGGCACCCTGGCCGGCTACCAGACGGACCGGCGGATCGCGAAGCTGACCGGCCTCGGCCGCTCCAACGGCTGCGCCTACGCCGACTCCCCCGGGCACGTGCCCGTGCAGCGCATGGCGAACGTCTCGCTCCAGCCGGATCCGGGCGGGCTCTCCACCGAGGACCTGATCGGCGGGGTGGAACGCGGGATCTACGTGGTCGGCGACCGCTCCTGGTCGATCGACATGCAGCGCTACAACTTCCAGTTCACCGGGCAGCGCTTCTTCCGCATCGAGAACGGCAAGCTGGCCGGGCAGCTGCGCGATATCGCGTACCAGGCCACGACCACGGAGTTCTGGGGCTCGATGGAGAAGGTCGGCGGTCCGCAGACCTACGTCCTGGGCGGCGCCTTCAACTGCGGCAAGGCCCAGCCGGGCCAGGTCGCGGCGGTCTCGCACGGCTGCCCCTCCGCGCTGTTCCGCGACGTGAACATCTTGAACACCACGCAGGAGGCCGGACGCTGATGTCGACGAGTCGCACGAACCCCCACGAGATCGTCGAGCGGGCCCTGCAGCTGTCCACCGCGGACGGCTGCGTCGTCATCGCCGACGAGAACTCGACGGCCAACCTGCGCTGGGCGGGCAACGCGCTCACCACGAACGGCGTGACGCGCGGCCGGACCCTCACGGTCATCGCCACCGTCGACGGCAAGGAGGGCACGGCCTCGGGGGTCGTCTCGCGCTCCGCCGTCACCGCCGGGGAACTGGAGCCACTGGTCCGGGCCGCCGAGGCGGCCGCCCGCGGGGCCGGTCCGGCGGAGGACGCGCGGCCGCTGGTCACCGGCACCCCGTCCTCGCCGGACTTCACCGACGCGCCGGCCGAGACCTCCTCGGCGGTGTTCGCGGACTTCGCCCCGGCACTCGGCGAGGCCTTCGCCCGGGCCCGCACGGGCGGCCGCGAGCTGTACGGCTTCGCCAACCACGAGCTGGTCTCCACGTACATCGGGACCTCCACGGGGCTGCGCCTGCGCCACGACCAGCCCAACGGCACCCTGGAGCTCAACGCCAAGTCGCCGGACCGGCAGCGCTCCGCCTGGGCCGGCCGCGCGACCCGGGACTTCAAGGACGTGGACCCGACCGCGCTCGACGCGGAGCTGGCCGTACGCCTCGGCTGGGCGGAGCGGAAGATCGAGCTGCCCGCCGGGCGGTACGAGACGCTGCTGCCGCCCACCGCGGTGGCCGACCTGCTGATCTACCAGATGTGGTCGGCGGCGGCCCGGGACGCGGTGGAGGGCCGGACGGTCTTCTCCAAGCCCGGCGGCGGCACCCGGATCGGCGAGCGGCTCTCCGGGCTCCCGCTGACCCTGCGCAGCGACCCGAACGCACCGGGCCTGGAGTCCGCGCCGTTCGTGATCGCCCACAGCTCCGGCGACGACGCCTCCGTCTTCGACAACGGTCTGCCGGTCCCGCCGACCGAGTGGATCAAGGACGGCGAGCTGGCCCGGCTGACCACGACCCGGCACAGCGCGGAACTGACCGGGCTGCCGGTCTCCCCTTCGTTCGGGAACCTCATCCTGGACGCGGGCGGCGAGAAGTCGCTGGAGGAGATGGTGGCCGCCACGGAGCGGGGGCTGCTGCTGACCTGCCTCTGGTACATCCGCGAGGTGGACCCGGCGACGCTGCTGCTCACGGGGCTGACCCGGGACGGCGTCTACCTGGTGGAGGACGGCCAGGTCGTCGGCGAGGTCAACAACTTCCGGTTCAACGAGTCCCCGGTGGACCTGCTCTCGCGGGCCTCCGAGGCCGGCCGGACCGAGAAGACCCTGCCGCGCGAGTGGAACGACTGGTTCACCCGGACCGCGATGCCGGCGCTGCGCATCCCGGACTTCAACATGAGCTCGGTCAGCAAGGGGGTCTGATCGGCAAGGGGGTCTGATCAACAAAAAGGCCGAGGTCCGCGCCTTCCCCGCCTAGACTGGCGGGGAAACACCCCAGCTTTCTGTTTCATCCGTTCCATCTCGTTCAAGGAGACCCAGAACCGTGACGGACATCGTCGACGAACTGAAGTGGCGCGGGCTCTTCGCCCAGTCCACCGACGAAGAAGCGCTGCGCAAGGCGTTCGCGGACGGTCCCGTCACGTTCTATTGCGGCTTCGACCCGACGGCGGCCTCGCTGCACGTGGGTCACCTGGTGCAGGTCCTGACCGTGCGCCGGCTCCAGCAGGCGGGCAACCGTCCGCTGGCGCTGGTCGGCGGGGCCACCGGGCAGATCGGTGACCCGCGGCCGACCGCCGAGCGCACCCTGAACGACCCGGAGACCATCGCGAACTGGGTGACGCGCCTGCGCACCCAGATCGAGCCGTTCCTGTCCTTCGAGGGCGAGAACGCGGCGGTCATGGTGAACAACCTGGACTGGACGGCGGGCATGTCCGCCATCGAGTTCCTCCGGGACATCGGCAAGCACTTCCGCGTCAACAAGATGCTGACGAAGGACTCGGTCGCCAAGCGCCTGGAGTCCGACCAGGGCATCAGCTACACGGAGTTCAGCTACCAGCTGCTCCAGGGGATGGACTTCCTGGAGCTGTACCGGCGCCACGGCTGCGTGCTCCAGCAGGGCGGCTCCGACCAGTGGGGCAACCTGACGGCCGGTCTCGACCTGATCCACCGGGTGGAGCCGGAGGCGCACGTCCACGCCATCGCGACCCCGCTGATGGTCAAGGCGGACGGCACCAAGTTCGGCAAGTCGGAGAGCGGCGCCGTCTGGCTCGACCCGGAGATGACCACCCCGTACGCGTTCTACCAGTTCTGGCTGAACGTGGACGACCGGGACGTCTCCACCTACATGCGCATCCTGTCCTTCCAGACCCGTGAGGAGCTGGAGGCGCTGGAGGCGCAGACCGCCGAGCGGCCGCAGGCGCGCGCCGCCCAGCGGGCGCTCGCGGAGGAGCTGACCACGCTGGTGCACGGCGCGGACCAGTGCGCCGCCGTGATCGCGGCGTCCAGGGCGCTGTTCGGCCAGGGCGAGCTGGCGGACCTGGACGAGGCCACGCTGGCCGCGGCCCTGTCCGAGCTGCCGCACGCGCGGGTCACCGAGCCGGGTCTGGTCGTCGACCTCCTCGCGGAGACGGGTCTGGTCGCCAGCAAGTCGGCGGCCCGCCGGACCGTGAAGGAGGGCGGTGCCTACGTGAACAACGTGAAGGTCGCCTCCGAGGACGCCGTCCCGGCCAAGGAGGACCTGCTGCACGGGCGCTGGCTGGTGCTGCGCCGCGGCAAGAAGAACCTGGCCGCGGTCGAGGTCACCGGCTAGCCGGGACCGGGCGAACACGGAGCAGGGGCCGGTCCGGACGCACTGTCCGGACCGGCCCCTGCTCCGTGTTCCGTGTTCCGTGCGTCCGGCTAGGTCATCTGCCGCTTGTTGCCGCGGATCGAGCTGTAGATGAGGTCACCGAGCCCGACGATCACGACGGCTCCGGCAAGCTGCAGCAAGTGCCGGATCCAGTCGATGCCCTTGGTCTCGTTGACTCCGATCCACGTGGCCACCGCGTTGCCGAGCACGGCACCGAGGATGCCGAAGACGGTGGTCAGCCAGAGGGGCTGGTGCTGCTTGCCCGGCAGGATCGCCCGGGCTATCAGTCCCAGCACAAAACCGACGATGATCGCCCACAACCAACCCATGTCGAGCCTCCTCCTGGCGCGTTGTGCGCATGTGGGCCCAGTCTCGACCCGTCCGGCCCACGCCGCATTTCGGACGGCTCCATTCGGGGGACACCCCCTCTGCCCGGTTCGTGAGGGGCGGCGTACCGTGGGAGCGTCCGGACCGGGGAGTGTCCGGCGGTCGATCGGGTGGTGGGTTGTGGAGCGGACGAAGCGGAACGGAGCCGAGGTCTTCCGGATCACGGGAGCGCGGATGAGCCTCGCCGAGGACGTGCGGGGACGCCAGCGCCGGTACGTGATCTCGATGGGGATCAGGACCCTGTCGGTCATCGCGACGGTCGTGCTGTGGAACGTGCAGCGGCCCGTGGCCATGGTGACGCTCGCGGCGGGGGCGTTGCTGCCGTACATCGCGGTGGTCATCGCCAACGCGGGTCGCGAGTCGACGCCCTCTCTCCCGTCGCACTTCATTCCGACTCCTGTGCACCCGGCACTGGGCGACGGAAACCTCAAGAAAAGCTCAGATCAATCATGAAGTTCCAGTGCACCGTACCGGGTCCTGCGTGACATACTGCCTACGCGCTCCGCATCCCCCGTCGGAGCGACGGACCGACGCCGGGCAGCTCCCCCCGTGGCTGCTCGGCGTCGCCATTCCGTCTTAGGGTTGAGCCGTGACTCCCCTTGACGAGACCTCCGAGAACTCCGGGACCTCCCCGAACGAAGCGCCCCGCGCGGACGCGCCCAGCTGCTCCGCCAAGGGCTGCCGTGAGGCGGCCTCCTGGGTCCTGGCGTGGAACAACCCGAAGCTGCACACCCCCGAGCGCCGCAAGACCTGGCTGGCGTGCGAGGAGCACCGCGAGCACCTGTCCCAGTTCCTGGGGGTCCGCGGTTTCCTCAAGGACGTGGTGAAGCTCGACGAGTGGGTACAGCCCGAGGGCTCGGAACGGATCTAGCCGTTCCGAGCCCCCGGTCCGTGCGGTCGCGGCGGTCAGCCGCCGATCGCCGACATCGGGCGGTCGGGCTGCAGGAAGGTCGGGTCGTCGAGGCCGGACCCGGCCTTCTTGCCCCACATCGCCACCTTCCACAGCCGGGCGATCTCCTCGTCCGGGGCGCCCGAGCGCAGGGCGGCGCGCAGGTCCGATTCCTCGGTGGCGAAGAGGCAGGTGCGGATCTGGCCGTCGGCGGTGAGGCGCGTACGGTCGCAGGCTCCGCAGAAGGGGCGGGTGACGGAGGCGATGACGCCGACGGTGGCCGTGCCGCCGTCCACGACCCAGCGCTCGGCCGGGGCGCTGCCGCGCTCGTCGGCGCCTTCCTCGGTGAGGGTGAAGCGGGTGCGCAGGGATTCCAGGATGTCACCGGCGGTGATCATGCCGTCGCGCTTCCAGCCGTGCTGGGCGTCGAGGGGCATCTGCTCGATGAAGCGGAGCTCGTACTCGTTCTCCACGGCCCAGGCGAGCAGGTCGGGGGCCTCGTCGTCGTTCAGCCCGGGCATCAGCACGGCGTTGACCTTGACGGGGGTGAGGCCGGCCTCGCGGGCGGCGGCCATGCCCTCGATGACGTCCTTGTGGCGGTCGCGCCGGGTGAGGGTCTTGAAGACCTCGGGCCGCAGGGTGTCCAGGGAAACGTTCACCCGGTCCAGGCCGGCGGCCTTGAGGGCCTGCGCGGTGCGCTTGAGGCCGATGCCGTTGGTGGTCAGGGACATCTTGGGGCGGGGCTCCAGGGCCGCGCACTGTTCGACGATCCCGACCAGTCCGGGGCGCAGGAGCGGCTCGCCGCCGGTGAAGCGGACCTCTTCGATCCCGAGCTGGGTCACCGCGATGCGGATCAGCCTGACGATCTCGTCGTCGGTGAGCAGATCGGACTTCCCGAGCCACTGCAGACCCTCCTCGGGCATGCAGTAGGTACAGCGCAGATTGCACCGGTCGGTGAGCGAGACGCGCAGGTCAGTGGCCACGCGGCCATAGGTGTCGAGAAGCACTGTAAGCCCCCTCCCCTGTCCGGTTTGTAGAGGTTTGCGCCGCGATGGGTGAGACTACGAGCGCTACTGACGAGCCTACGCGAAGGCCGTGGCATGTAGGGGTGCCCAAAGGAACGAGACGGGGCATGGCCGTGTCGTAGGGAAATACGACACGGCCACGCCCTGTGCTCGGAGGATCCCGGTCAGCCGCAGGCCGTCAGTGCGCGCCGGTTCCGGTGAGTGAGCGGACTTCCAGCTCCGCGAATTTCTGCGGGTCGGCCTTCTCCTTGGAGAGGACGGTTCCCAGCCACCCCAGCAGGAAGCCGAGCGGGATGGAGATGATGCCGGGGTTCTCCAGGGGGAACCAGTAGAAGTCGGCCCCCTTGAACATCGAGGTGGGCTTCCCCGACACGACCGGGGAGAAGAGCACCAGGACGACCGAGGAGACCAGACCGCCGTAGATCGACCACAGCGCTCCCTGGGTGGTGAAGCGCTTCCAGAAGAGGCTGTAGAGGATCGTCGGCAGGTTGGCGGAGGCCGCGACCGCGAAGGCGAGGGCGACGAGCCCGGCCACGTTGAGGTCGCGGGCCAGGGCGCCCAGGCCGATGGCGACGGCGCCGATGACCACGGTGGACCAGCGGGCCGCCCGCACCTCCTCCTTCTCGGTGGCCTTGCCCTTGCGGATCACGTTCACGTAGATGTCGTGGGCGAAGGACGAGGAGGAGGCCAGCGTCAGGCCCGCGACGACCGCGAGGATGGTGGCGAAGGCCACCGCGGAGATCACGGCGAGCAGCACCGCGCCGCCGGTGGAGTCCGCGCCGCCGCCGATCTCCTGGGCGAGGAGCGGGGCCGCGGTGGTGCCGGCCTTGTTGGAGGCGATGATGTCGGCCCGCTTGAGCAGCGCCGCGGCGCCGAATCCGAGCACGATCGTCATCAGGTAGAAGGCGCCGATGATGCCGATGGCCCAGTTCACGGACTTGCGGGCGGCCTTGGCCGTGGGGACCGTGTAGAAGCGGATCAGGATGTGCGGCAGGCCCGCGGTGCCGAGGACCAGGGCGAGGCCCAGGGAGATGAAGTCGAGCTTCGTGATCGAGTCCTTGCCGTACTTCAGGCCCGGCTCCAGGAACTTCGCCCCCTGCCCGCTGTTGTCGGCGGCCTTGCCCAGCAGGTCCGAGATGTTGAAGTTGAACTTGACCAGCACCAGGAAGGTGATCAGCAGCGTGCCCGCGATCAGCAGGACGGCCTTGATCATCTGGACCCAGGTGGTGCCCTTCATTCCGCCGATGGTGACGTAGAGGATCATCAGGAGGCCGACCAGCGAGACGATCACGATCTTGCCGAGGTCGCTGGTGATGCCGAGGAGCAGCGAGACGAGCACGCCGGCTCCGGCCATCTGGGCGAGCAGGTAGAAGATCGAGACCACGATGGTGGAGGTGCCGGCGGCGGTCCGCACGGGGCGCTGGCGCATCCGGTACGCGAGCACGTCGCCCATCGTGTAGCGGCCGGAGTTGCGCAGCGGCTCGGCGACCAGGAGCAGCGCCACCAGCCAGGCGACCAGGAAGCCGATGGAGTAGAGGAAGCCGTCGTAGCCGAAGAGCGCGATGGCTCCGGCGATGCCGAGGAAGGACGCGGCGGACATGTAGTCGCCGGAGATGGCCAGGCCGTTCTGGAAACCGGTGAACTGGCGGCCGCCCGCGTAGAAGTCGGCGGCGTCCTTGGTCTGGCGGCCGGCCCAGACCGTGATGACCAGGGTGGCCACGACGAACAGCCCGAACAGGGTGATGATCAGCGGGCGGTGCTCGGTGGCTCCGGCGGCGGTGGTCGTACCCGCCGTGGCCGCCGCGCCGACGGCCACGTACAGCGGGGCGCTCATTCGCCCGCCTCCATCCGTGCCTTGATGGCCGAGGCCTTCGGGTCGAGCTTGGCCGCCGCGTGGCGCGAGTACAGCCAGGCGATGAGGAAGGTCGTCGCGAACTGGCCGAGGCCGAGCACGAGGGCGACGTTGATGTTGCCGAAGAGCTTCGTCCCCATGAACCCGCCCGCGTAGTTGGAGAGCAGGACGTAGAGCAGGTACCAGGCGATGAACGCCGCGGTGAGCGGGAAGGCGAAGGAGCGGTGGGCGCGGCGCAGGTCGGCGAACTCCGCGCTCTGCTGGACGCGTACGAACTCTTCGGCCGCGGGGCCCGCCGGCGGCGTTCCCGCGCTGCCCGGGGGCGGCGCTGCTTCGGTGGTCACGGGGGACTCTCCTTGTGACGCGGGTGCGGTGGGGACGACGGACAAAACAACCTCCGTGTGGGGGGACGGTGGCGCTGATCCCCCCTGTCAACGGCACGGCCGGCGCGTCGGGACGGTTCAACACCCTTTGTTTCTCTGGGAACTGATTTCTCGAACTGATGGCGCAGAGTCGAACGGCGGCACTAGGTTCCGGTGACATGCACCCGTCGGGCGCGACCGCGCCCGCACGGCTTTTTCACGATGATGTGGAGAACCCATGGCTCATCTGGGAACCGGTCACCGGCGGCGCGCCCTCGCCGTTCCGGTCGGACTGGCGCTCACCGCCTCGCTCGCCTTCCTGCCCTCGGTCGCGGCCTCCGCCGCCCCGGTCGGCACGACGGCGGACGCGGTGGCGACCGCCAAGCCGGACACCTCCGGCCCCAAGCTGTCGTACGTGGCGAACCTGACCGCCTACGGCACGGTGAAGCAGGCGAAGAAGGCCATCGAGCGGGCCGGCGGCACGGTGGTGATCGCATATGAGCAGATCGGCGTGGTCGTCGCCCACTCCCAGAACCCGGAGTTCGCCAAGCAGCTCCGTGGCCAGCGCAGCCTGTTCGTGTCGGTCGGCGCCACCCGGACCGCTCCCCTCTCGGTGGTGCAGACCACCGAGGAGGGCACGACGCAGCGGCTGAGCGACGCGGACGCCGCCAAGGCCGCCGCGCAGGCCGAGCCCGGGCAGGAACCCCTGGAGTCCAACCAGTGGGACCTTCGCGCGATCAAGGCCGACCAGGCTCACAAGATCAACGATGGCAGCCGGAACGTCACGGTGGGTGTCATCGACACGGGTGTCGATGACACCCACCCGGATCTCGCCCCGAACTTCTCCAAGGAGCAGTCCGCGAACTGCGTCGGCGGCGTCGCCGACACCACGGAGGGCGCGTGGCGTCCGTACGCGGACGGCAGCGACCACGGCACCCACGTGGCGGGCACCATCGCGGCCGCGCGCAACGGGATCGGCATCAGCGGTGTGGCGCCCGGCGTCAAGGTCGCCGCGATCAAGGTGAGCGAGCCCACGACCAGCCTCTTCTTCACCGAGGCGGTCGTCTGCGGCTTCATGTTCGCCGCCGAGAAGGGGATCGAGGTGACCAACAACAGCTACTACGTCGACCCCTGGCTCTACAACTGCAAGTCGGACGACGACCAGAAGGCGCTGGTGGAGGCCCTCACCCGGGCGACGAAGTACGCCGAGCGCAAGGGCGTGCTCTCCGTGGCCTCGGCCGGCAACTCCAACCACGACCTGGCGTCGAACGCCATCGTGGACGACACCAGCCCGGACGACGTGCCGACCCCGGTCACCCGCACGATCGACCCGCACGTCTGCCTGGACCTGCCCACCCAGCTCCCGGGCGTGGTCACGGTGAGCGCGAACGGCGACCAGGGCATCAAGTCGTACTACTCCAGCTTCGGCCTGGGCGTCGTCGACGTGGCGGCCCCCGGCGGCGACAAGTGGCAGGTCCCGGCCACCCCGGACGCCAACGGCCGCGTTCTGTCCACCCTCCCGGGCGGCGGCTACGGCTACAAGCAGGGCACCTCGATGGCCGGCCCGCACGTGGCCGGTGTCGCGGCCCTGCTCAAGAGCGCGCACCCGTGGGCCACGCCCGCGCAGCTCCAGGCGATGCTCAAGGGCCAGGCGACGAAGGTCGCCTGCCCCGAGAAGGTCTACGACGCCACGGGCGCACTGGTCGACGCCACCACCTGCAACAGCAAGTGGGGCCAGACCGGCTACTACGGCTACGGCGTGGTCGACGCTCTGAAGGCCGTCAAGTAGCCCGGGCCGTCGGTTAGCCGGGCCGTCGGGCAGCCGGGCCGTCGGGCAGCAGTGAGGGGCCGGGCGGGGATCACCCCGCCCGGCCCCCTCACGCCCGGATCAGGGCTTGATCATGACCTTGAGCGCGCTGCGGTCGTCCATCGCCCGGTAGCCGTCCGGGACCTCGTCGAGGGAGACGGCCCGGTCGAAGACGGGCGACGGGTCGATCGCGCCGCTGAGCACGTCAGCCAGCAGCTCCGGGATGTACGCCCGGACCGGTGCGACCCCGCCGCGCAGGGTGATGTTGCGGTCGAACATGACACCCAGGTCGAGGCCGGTGCCGCTGCCGTGCGGGACGCCGACGTAGCCGATGGCCCCGCCGTCGCGCGAGATGTTCACGGCGGTGCGCATGGACTGCTCGGTGCCGACCGCCTCGATGACCGAGTGGGCGCCCTGGCCGCCGGTGAGCTCGCGCACGGCCGCCTCGGCGGCCTCGCCGCGCTCGGCGACCACGTCGGTGGCCCCGAAGAGCTTGGCGATGTCCGTACGGACCGTGTGGCGGCCCAGTGCGATGATCCGGTCGGCGCCGAGGCGCTTGGCCGCGAGGACCCCGCACAGACCGACCGCGCCGTCGCCGACGACGGCGACCGTGGAGCCCTTCCGCACACCCGCGCCGAGCGCGGCGTGGTGGCCGGTCCCCATGACGTCGGAGAGCGCGAGCAGCGCGGTCAGCAGGTGGTCGTCGGAGGCCGCGTCGGCCGGCAGCTTCACCAGCGTGCCGTCGGCGTGCGGGACGCGGACGGCCTCGCCCTGGCCGCCGTCGTGGCCGACCGAGCCCCAGAAGCCGCCGTGCTCGCAGGAGGTGTACAGGCCCTCGGAGCAGTAGGCGCAGGTGCCGTCGGACCACATGAAGGGGGCGACGACGAGATCGCCGGCGCGCAGGCCGGAGACGGCGGAGCCGGTCTCCTCGACGATGCCGAGGAACTCGTGGCCGATCCGCTGGCCCGGCTGGCGCTCGGCCTCGCCGCGGTAGGCCCACAGGTCGCTGCCGCAGATGCAGGCACGCAGGACGCGGACGACGGCGTCCTCGGGCCGCTGGATCGCAGCGTCGGGCACCTCCTCCACGCGGATGTCGTGCGGGGCGCGGATGACGGTGGCGCGCATGGTGGTGCAGCCCTCCGGTTAGGAAATGGTTGAGCCCTGTAGGGCCTCCCTACCGTACGCCCGCTCCGGCGCGAGTGTTCCCGTGGCCAGCAGGTACTGGGCCGCCACGTACGTGGCCATGATCCAGAAGTCCGGGCGGGGCGGCTGCGGCCACTCGGCGACCCCGGTGGCGATCAGCGTGTCGGAGAGCAGGAACAGCGCCCCGCCGATCCCCGCCCGCAGTCCGGGGGCGCCGGAACGCCAGGCCATGGCGGTGAGCAGCAGGCTGTACCCGGCGACGGGCACGCGGAGGTCGGCGGGCAGGTCGCCCCAGAGCAGCGTGACGGTGGAGACGAGCGCGAGGGCGTACGCGGCCCCGAGCGCGGGACTCGGACGCCCGCGGCCGAAGAGCACGAGGTAACAGACGTGCCCGGCGGCGAAGGAGCCCATGCCGATCAGGAAGGCGGGATCGGCGTCGAAGAGCAGGGCCAGGTCGCCGCCCCAGCCGAACAGCAGGGCCGCGATCAGCAGCCGGGGGGCGCGGCCGGTGGTCGCGCGGGCCCGGTACACCACGTACCCGACGAGCAGGGGCATCAGGAACGGCTTGGCGATGAGGTGTCCCGGGTGCCAGCCCGCCAGCAGCGATCCGAGGTCCAGGGCGGTGGCCACGGCGAAGGCGCCGAGCAGCACCCCGGCGGCGGGGCCCGCGCCCGCGGGGACGGCGGGGCGCGCCCAGGACGGCGTACGCAACGCCGCGCGCGCGGTGGGACCGGCGGCGCTCACGCGGCGTGCTCGGGGGCGGACGCGTGCTCGGGGGCGGGCGCGGGCGCCTGGGCGGGCGCGGGCGCCGCGGCCGTTGCCGCCTGGGCGGGCTGCCAGCCGGGGCCGCGGAAGACGCGGCCGGCCCGCTCGCGCCAGGTCGCGGCCCCGCGCACGTCACGGGCGATGGAGGCGTACTCGTGGGTGGCGACGCGCAGCGGGTTGTGGGTGCTGATGTTCTTGGTGAGGCCGAAGACGGGCTTGTCGGTCTCGCCCACCCAGGAGCCGAAGATCCGGTCCCAGACGATCAGGATCCCGCCGAAGTTCCGGTCCAGGTAGCCGCCCTGGGAGGCGTGGTGGACACGGTGGTGGGAGGGCGAGTTGAAGACGAACTCGATCGGCCGGGGCAGCTTGTCGATGCGCTCGGTGTGGATCCAGAACTGGTAGACGAGGTTGACCGAGTAGCAGAAGGCGATGGCGGCCGGGTGCACCCCGAGGGCGATCATCGGGAGGTAGAACGGCCAGGAGGTGGCGCTGGTCCAGGGCTGGCGCAGGGCGGTGGTGAGGTTGAACTTGCGGCTGCTGTGGTGGACGACGTGGCAGGCCCAGAGGATGCGGATGACGTGGTGGCCGCGGTGCTGCCAGTAGTAGAAGAAGTCCTGGGCGAGCAGCATCAGCGGGATGGTCCACCACAGGAGCGGCACGCGGAGCGGGGTGAGCTCGTAGACCGCGGTGTAGATGGCGAGGATCGGGATCTTCCAGAGGAAGTCGAAGACGAGGCTGCCGATCCCCATGCCGAGGCTGGTGACGGCGTCCTTGGTCTCGTACCCGGCGGCGTCCTCGTCGGGATGGATGCGGTAGCTCACCAGCTCGATGACGGTGAGCAGTACGAAGGCGGGTATGGACCACAGCACGACATCGGGCAGGTTCGGCATGTCCGCACCATAGAGGCGGCCTCGGGGGCTCGGCTAGAGGTTGTTACCGATCGGTATCCATCGGTGTTACCGACGGTTCACGAGATGCTTCGGGTGAGGGTGTCCGGGCCGAGGGGAAGGCGTGGGGATGGCGGACTTCGGGGCGGGTGTGGAGGCGGTCGCCTTACGGGCGGCGCGGGCGGTGGCGCTGGCCCTGGCGAGGTCCCGGCCGGGGCCGCGCCGGCTCGGGCCGCTTAAGTCGGGCGACGCGGGCGGGCGGCGCCTCACGGGCGAGCTGGCGGCCCGGCTGGCCGGGGCGGGCGCGGGGCTCCCCGAGCCGGACCGGCTGGCGGCGGTGGCCGCGGTCGGCGAGGCGTTCGCCGCGCTGGGTCCGAAGGAGGCCCGGGCCCTCTTCGCGCCGGGCCCCGGCCCCGCGGCGGCCGGGGCTCCCCCGCCGGGAGTCCCCCTGAGCCCGGCGGCGGAGGCCGCCTACCGGGAGCTGTTCGCACTGTGCCGCACGCTCGCCGCGGCCGACCCGCCGGGCGGGGCGGGCGAGGTGGCCGGGACGGGCGGGGCGATCGGGGCCGACCCGGCGGGCGAGGCGGGACCGGCCGGCGCGCAGGGTCCGGCCGGTGGAGCGGCGCAGGGCCCTGCCGACGGAGCCGCGGCGCAGGGTCCGGCCGGTGGAGTGGCGCAGGGCCCTGCCGACCCGGTGGGCGAGTCGGGCCGGGACGGCGCGCAGAGCCCGGCCGGCGCGCAGGGCCCGGCCGGTGGAGCGGCGGCGCAGGGTCCGGTCGGCGGTGCGGCGCAAAGCCTGCCCGGCGGTGCGGCGCAAGGCCCGGCCGGCGGAGCCGCGGCACAGGGTCCAGCCAGCGGAACGGCGCAGAGCCCGGTCGGCGGAGCGGCGCCGGGTCCGGCCGAGCGGGCGGCGCGGGGGTTCGAGGAGCAGTACGCCCACTACGTGGCCAGGGCCCAGGCCCGGGTCCAGCTGTTCGGGCTGACCTTCAGCCAGGCCCGCCAGGACTGGCCGCTGGACCTCGCCTACATCAGCCTCGCGGTCAGCGGCGCGCAGCTCCTGGAGGAGCCCGGCCTGCAGACCCCGGTCAAGGCCGAGGCGGCCCTGGACGCGGCGGAGCGGGTGCTGCTGCGCGGCCCGGCCGGCTCGGGCAAGAGCACCCTCGTCCAGTGGCTGGCCCTGAACGCCGCCCGCCGCAGCTTCGGACCCCAGCTGCGCGACTGGAACACCCTGGTCCCCTTCGTCCTGCCGCTGCGCTCCTTCAACTCCCCCGCCGGGCTTCCCGCGCCCGCGGACTGGCTGACCGCGACCGGCGTACCGCTGCGGGCCCCGGAGGGCTGGGTCGAGGAACTCCTCTCCGCCGGGCGGGCGCTGGTGCTGGTCGACGGGGTCGACGAGGTGCCGCCGCGCCTGCGCAGCAGGACCGAGTCCTGGCTCCGGGAGCTGCTCACCGCCTATCCGGCCGCCCGCTTCGTGGTCACCACCCGCCCCTCGGCCGTACCGGAGGACTGGCTGACCGCCCAGGGCTTCTCCGCGCTCGCCCTGCTGCCGATGGAGCGCGACGACGTCGGCGCCTTCATCACGCACTGGCACGACTCCGCGCGCGCGGAGGCCGACGGGGAGGGCGCGGGCCGGGAGCGGGAGCTGCTCGACCGCTACGAGAAGGCCCTGCTCCAGGCGGTGGGCTCGCGCCGGGACCTCGGCCGGCTCGCCACGAACCCGCTGATGTGCGCCCTGCTGTGCGCACTGAACCGGGACCGCCGGATGCACCTGCCCCGCGCCCGCAAGGAGCTCTACGACGCCGCGCTGGACATGCTGCTGATCCGCCGGGACAGCGAGCGGGACATCTCGGGGGTCGAGGGCGTCTACCTCAGCCGCGACGAGCAGACCCTGCTGCTGCAGCGGCTCGCGTACTGGCTGATCCGCAACGGGCAGGTGGAGGCCTCCGCCGCCGACGCGATCGGGATGATCGCTGAATCCCTCGACGCCATGCCGCAGGTGAAGGCGCAGGGCAGCGCGGAGACCGTCTTCCGGCACCTGCTGATCCGCAGCGGGCTGCTCCGGGAGCCGGTGCCGGGCTCGGTGCTGTTCGTGCACCGCACCTTCCAGGACTACCTCGGCGCCAAGGCGGCCGTGGAGGCCCGGGACTTCGGCGTGCTGGTGCGCAACGCGCACGAGGACACCTGGGACAACGTGGTCCGGATGGCGGTGGGCCATGCCCGTCCCGACGAACGCGCCCAGCTGCTGCGTCAGTTGCTGCACCGGGCCGACCAGAGCGAAGGCGACCGCAGCCGGCTGGTGCTGCTCGCGGCCGCCTGTCTGGAGCACGCGCCGGAGCTCGACCCGGAGGTCTGGCGCGAGGTGGAGGCCCGGACGGCCCGGCTGCTGCCGCCGCGCTCCCCCAGTCAGGCCGGGGAGCTGGCCAAGGCGGGCGAACTGGTGCTGGAGCTGCTGCCCGAGCCGGCCGGGCTCAGCGCGGACGAGGCGGCCGCGGTGATCCGTACGGCGGCCCTGGTCGGCGGCGACCGGGCGCTCCAGGTGATCGCGGGCTTCCGCACGGACGACCGCTACGAGGTGGGCCGCGAACTGTCCGACGCCTGGGGGCGGTTCCCCGTGGACGCCTACGTGGACGCGGTGCTCGCGGACGCCCCCGTGCACGCGGCCCACCTGCACGTGCGCACCGCCGGACAGCTCCGGGCCCTGGACCGGCTGCCGCACGTCAACCGGCTGCACATCAGCTGGGACGGCCCGGTACCACGGGAGATATCGGAGCGGCGGGACCTGGAGTCGCTGATCCTGCACCGCAACGCGCGGCTGACCGACCTGTCCCCGCTGGCCGGGCAGTCCTCGCTGCGGCACCTGGGCGTGCTGGACTGCCCGAAGGTCACCGGGATCGAGGTGGTGGGCGAACTGCGCGCGGACAGCCTCGCCTTCGGCTACCTGCGGGACGACCTCTCGCTGGCCCCGCTGGCGGGGGCGGCCGGGCTGCGCTCGCTGGTCATCGGTTTCGAGCCGGAGCAGCGGCGGATCGGGGACGTTCCGGCGGCCGGCACGCTGACCGCGCTGCACCTGTGGCAGGGCGCCCGCCGGATGACGCTCGACGGGATCGAGCGGTGGCCGGGGGTGCGGACGCTGACGGTCGCCGGGAGCGGCCAGTACCGGCAGCTGGTGCGCTCGCTGCCGCTCAGGGGCCTGACCGGCCTGCAGATCCGGCACGCGGGGCCCGTGTCCGCCGGGGCGCTCCTGCCGTACGAACACCTCGGCCGGCTCGTCCTGATCCGGTGCGCCATGGAGGGGACCCTGGAGGCGCTGCGCGAACTGCCGGAGCTGCGCCGGCTGGTGCTGAGCGAGTGCCTGGGGACCGTGGACCTGGCTCCGCTCGCGCCCCTGGAGGAGCTCGTCATCGAGCTGCGCCGGGGCACGCACGTGAGCGGGACGGAGCTGATCCCGCCGGAGCGGCTCGTCCGCAGGGACTGAGCCGCTCCGCCGGGCCTCCCGGTCAGCGGGCCGTACGCCTGCCGGGCCCGCGGCTACGGGGCTTGCGGCGGCGGGGCGTTCGCGCGCCCCGCCGCGTCACCAGACCCGGACCGACGCGCCCCGGGCGAAGGCCGGGCTGGTGGCGCCCGCCGGGACCTCCGTCAGGGGCTGCGCGACCTCCGAGACGAGGGGGCCGTGCTTGGCGGCCACCGCGTCCAGGAGGGCGAGGTCGAAGCCGTACACGCGGGCGGCGTTGCCGCCGACCATCGCGGCGACCTCCTCGCGCGGCAGGCCCGCGTAGGCGATGCGCAGGCCCTCCCGGGAGAAGGGGGTGGTGCCCTCGTCGTGGGGGTAGTCGCTGCCCCACATGATCTTGTCGAGGCCGATCCGGTCCCGCAGCGGGACCTCGTGGGGGCGCATGAAGCTCGCTCCGACGAAGCAGTTGTCCCGCCAGACCTCGCTGGGTCCCTTGCCCATGGACTCCGCCAGGCCGGCCCCGAACTTGGCCTCGGCGGTGGCCGAGGCCGCCACCAGGCGGCCGTGGTAGTAGTCCAGCATCTCGATCACGCCCGGGATCCAGCCGGAGCCCTGTTCCGTCAGGACCAGTTTCAGCCCGGGGTGGCGGCGGAAGGCCCCGCCGAAGATGAGGTGCCACAGGGCCCGGTGCGAGAACCAGGTGGTCTCCACCATGAAGACGGCCCGCGCCGCCGGCTCGTCGCCCAGCGGCGGCGACGCCGATCCGCCGTGGTGGTTGACCGGGACGTCCAGCTCGTCGCAGACCGCCCAGATCGGGTCGTAGACGGCCGAGTAGAGCTCCGGCACGGTGGAGCCGGGCGGGACGCCGGGCAGCAGGATGCCGCCGGTCAGACCCGCCTGCCGGGTGCGGCGGATCTCCTTGACCGCCGCGTCCACGTCGTTGAGCAGGATCTGGACCACGCCCGCCCGGCGGCCCGGCGCGTCCGCGCAGAAGTCCGCCAGCCACCGGTTGTGGGCCTGGAGCCCGGCCCAGCGCATCTCGTACTCGGCCGCCGTCGGGGGCTGGGCCATCAGCGAGGCCTTGGGGAAGAACGGCGGGATGGTGTTCGGGAAGAGGACTTCCGCGACGATCCCGTCGGCTTCGAGCTCGGCCAGCCGGCGCTGGGAGTTCCAGTTCCGGTCCGCCGTGTCCGCGAGGAGGTCCTCGTACGGGTTCACGTAGGTGGCGGCCCAGGCGTCGAAGTCCTCGTGGTGGCGCTTCTCCAGGTACGGCCTGTAGTCCAGCAGGTCGGCGCCCGCGTGGCAGTCCGCCGAGATGACCGTGTAGCGGTCCGGGGCTCCGGCCGTGTCGGTCGTGTCGGTCGTGTCGGTCACGGGTTGACCCCCAGGACCGGGAAGTCGTTGTCCGTCAGCCAGTGCCGGCCCACCTCGCGCGAGCGGCCCCAGGAGGCTTCGACGGCCGCCTGGTCCTCGCTCTGCCCCAGCTCCGCCGGGGTGGGGCCGATGCGGCGGGCGATCGGCGCCAGCTTCCCGGTGTCGAAGCCGAAGACGTCCGCGGCCGCCAGGCCCAGCATCCGGCGGGTCTCCCCGACCGGGATGTCGTGGAAGGTGTTCTTCAGCCAGTTCCGGGTGTTGGGCCAGGTCCCCTCCGGGTGCGGGAAGTCCGAGCCCCACAGGATGTTGTCCACGCCGATCTCGTAGCGCTGGGCGAGCTCGCGCCGCTTGGTGTTGGTGGCGCAGATGAACACCTGACGGTCCAGGTACTCGCTCGGCGGCCGCTTCAGCTCCGCGAACGGCGAGAGCTTCTTGCCGCCGTGCGCGCCGAGGTAGAGCCGGTCCATGAACCACAGCTGGTTCGGCAGCCACCAGCAGCCCGACTCGGCGACGCCGAACTTCAGCCCCGGGTGGCGCTCGAAGACCCCGGACCAGAGCAGGAACCAGAGCGGGCGGGCCGGCCACCAGGTGACCTCGGAGACGTAGATGCCCAGGTGGTCCCCGTACTCGTGGCGGGGCGCGGCCCCCGAGTGGGTGACGATCGGCATCGCCGTCTCGGCGGCGGCCGCCCAGACCGGGTCGTAACGGCGGTCGTGGTAGGGCGCCTTGTCCACCCACATGGAGGGGATCATCAGCGCGCCGAGCCCGGATTCCCTGGCGCGGTGGATCTCGGCGACGACCTTGTCCGGTTCGCCGGTGATGGGCAGCAGGGCGACCCCGCAGTGCCGCTCGGGGTTCTCCGAGACGAACTCGGCGAGCCACCGGTTGTGGGCCTGGGCGCCGGCCATGCCGAGCTCGGGGTCCTGGTCGCCGGAGAGCCCGAGGCCGACCCCGAAGGGGGCCGCGGTCTGGCTGTCCACGGCGTCGGCGTCGGGGAAGACGACCTCGGCGGCCACCCCGTCGCCGTCGAGCTCCTTGAGCCGCTGCGTGACGTCCCAGCCGCCGCGCAGGCCTTCCTCGTGGTCGTGGAACCACTTCTGGGCGAAGGCCTCGTTGCGGACGCCCAGGCGGGTGGCCTCGGCGCGGCGGGCGTCGCGCTGGCCCAGGAAATCGTCGAACTGCGGGTGGAACGCGCTGTCCAGGTAGGGGCGGTACTGCTCGGTCGGCAAGCCCGCGTGGCAGTCGGAGGAGATGATCAGATAGGGATCTTCGTACGGTGTGTCACTCACGACGGACTCTCCTCAGTCGAGGATGAAGCTTTCGAGGTAGGCGGGGTTGGCGCGGTCGAGCATCGACTGCGAGCGGGCGCGGATCTGCCGGTCGCTGTGCTCGCTGTCGGGGAGCATCCAGAACCGGTCGGCGCGGATGCCGTCGACCACGTGGTCCGCGACGTCCTCGACCGGGGTGAAGTTCACCTCGTGGCCGGCCTGCTTCATGGCGGCCTCGTACTGGTCGAGGCTGCGGTACGGGCTCTTGCGCGGGCGCTCCTTCGCGTACCGGTCGGGCCGGTTGCGGTGCGACTCCCACAGTCCGGTGCGCAGCATGTGCGGTCCGGGGAAGAGGACGGAGGCGCCGATGGCCGCGCCCTCCGCCTTGAGGTGGGCGTAGAGCGACTCGGTCATGGTGACCACGGCCGCCTTGGTGACCGCGTACACGGAGGCGGTGGGCAGCGGGGCGATGCCGCCGTCGCCGGAGGAGGTGTTGACGACGTGGCCGGGGCCGCCGCCCGCGATCATGCGGGGGACGAAGGCCTGGATGCCGTGGAAGACGCCCCAGACGTTGACGGAGAAGGCCCACTTCCAGTCGTTGGGCTCGTGCTCCCACATGCGGCCCTCGGCGCCGGAGCCGACGCCCGCGTTGTTGCAGAGCACGTGCACGGCGCCGAAGGTCTCGTACGCGGCGTCGGCGAGCGAGAGCACCGAGTCGCGGTCGCTGACGTCGACGAGCTTGGCGAGCACCTCGGTGCCCTCCGCCGCGAGTTCGTCGGCGGCCTCGCGCAGGGCGCCCTCCTCCACGTCGGCGAGGACCACCTTCAGTCCCTCGGCGGCGAAGCGGCGGGCCATGGCGCGGCCGATGCCGCTGGCGGCTCCGGTGACGACGGCCACCTGTCCCGGTTCGAGTCGCATGTCAGACGCTCCCCTCGGGCGGCCCGTCGAGGATCTGCATGGGGTCGTCGTAGCGCTGGTGGATGTACGGGAGCAGGGCCTGGGCGCTGACCCGTTCGACGACCCTGCCCCGCTGGTCGGTGGTCTTCTCGCCGATGGTGAGCTCGACGAGACGGCGTACGGGGAGGTCGGCGACGGGGTCGTACATCGACTCCCGGAGCACCACGTCTCCGGTGATGTGCTCCAGCTTGCGGACCTTCTCGTTGCGCGTGCAGTGCACGAGCACCGGGTCGGCGTCGAAGCCCGAGCCGTCCACCGCGGGGAGGAACTTGAAGTAGAAGTCGGTCTTCGTGGTGGGCTCGGGCAGCGGCAGCTCGCGGTCCACCGCTCCGCGCACCTCCACGAAGGCGATCCCGTGCCGGGCGAGGGCGGCCCTGACGACGATGCCGTCGCGTTCTACGGTGACCTCGCCGAGCTTCTTCGGTTCGCCGAAGACCTCGCGGCCGCCGGTCAGCGCGCGCTCCATGGTCATCGGCATGACCAGCGGGTACCAGCCCTCGACGCCGCCGTGCTGGGCGGCGACGGCCACTGAGCCGGCGCCGAGCGGGTAGCCGGGCAGGTCGACCTTGCTGATGTTGGCCCGCACCAGGGGCCGGTCGGCGGGCTTCAGCGGCGGCGGCAGGACCGCCGCCACCACGTCCGGGTCGCTCTCCCAGACGGCCACCACGCCGGTGGACCAGATGTCGGGGAGCTTGGAACTCTTCTCGCGCGACGCCGCGATCTCGGCCTCGGTCCGCGCTCCGTACCGTACGCGTGCCATCTATCGCACCATCCCTCGTCTAGGACGCAGTCGGTTCTGTAACACAGTTACACCGGGACCGATGAAGGGTAAAGACCCCTGCACGTACCTGATCTGACGGATCGACAGAAAGTTGGGACGGATCGATGACCAGAACCACGCTGACCCGCGCGGAGGTACTGGACGCCGCCGCGTCCCTGGTCAAACAGCACGGCCCCGCCGCCCTCACCATGCGCAAGCTCGCCGCCGAGCTGGGCACCGCCGTGACGTCCATCTACTGGCACGTCGGCAACCGCGAATCGCTGCTCGACGCCCTCGTGGAGCGCACGGTGGAGGACATGGGCGCGATCCGGCCGGCCGGCCGCACCCCGGCCGAGCGGATCGTGTCGGTGGCCCGGATCCTGCGCCGGGAACTGCGCGAGCGCCCGCACCTGATCGCGATGGTCCACGAACGCGGCCTCACCGACCGGATGTTCCTGCCCGCGCAGCAGGCCATGGTCCACGAGGTGCACGCGGCCGGCCTGCGCGGAGCCCGGGCCGCCGACGCGGTGCGCGCCATCCAGTTCCAGATCATCGGCTTCGTCCTGCTCGAGCGCAATCGCGAACGCTCCCCCGCCCAGTCCCCCGCCGAGAGCGAACTCTGGGACCCTGCCGACGCCCCGCACGACCCGCAGCTGGCCCGCGCCCTGGCCCGCCCGGTGGACCCGGAACGGCTGTTCCAGCTGTCCGTACGGGCCCTGGTACGAGCCCTGTTGACGCCGGGTGGGTAAGTCCCCTCGCCCTCCGGGGGCGCCCGTGACGGGACCGTCGGACACGGGCGCCCGAGGCTCCGGGCCCCGCCCGGGACCGGCCCTGCGCAGACCCGGACCGGAACTGCCCGGCCGGGGACCTCGGGGGCCGGCGGGCCGTGGGTGTCGGCGCGGGCCGATATCCTCTGTGACCATGCTCGCCGACCGTACGACCGCAGAGACGATGTGGCCGACCGCGTACCCACAGGGGTACGCGGTCGTCGACGTGGAGACCACCGGGCTCGCTCGCGACGACCGGATAATCTCCGCCGCCGTCTACCGGCTCGACGCCCGGGGCAATGTCGAGGACCACTGGTACACGCTGGTCAACCCGCTCCGGGACCCCGGACCCGTGTGGATCCACGGTCTGACCAGCGACATGCTCCAGGACGCCCCGCTCTTCAAGGACATCGCCGAGGAGTTCGCGGGCCGCCTCGCCGACCGGGTGCTGGTCGCGCACAACGCGATCTTCGACTGGCAGATGATCGCCCGCGAGTACGCACGGGCCGACACGACCGCGCCGGTGCGTCAGCGGCTGTGCACCATCGCCCTGTCGAAGGAACTGAACCTCCCGCTGTCCAACCACAAGCTGGAGTCGCTCGCGGCGCACTTCGGCGTGGTCCAGCAGCGCGCCCACCACGCGCTCGACGACGCCCGTGTCCTCGCGGAGGCGTTCCGTCCGTCCCTGCACGCGGCCGCGCGGGACAACGTACGGCTCCCCCTGCTGGAATGCCGGCCGCTGACGGAGTGGTCGGACACCCCCGCCGCCCCGCGCGTCGGGTACCAGGCTTCCTACGGCGCGAGTTCGAGCTGGCGGCCCTCGCGCAAGCGGCCGCCGTGCCCGTACCCCAACCCGGGGCGCTGGGCGGACGGCACGCCGCTCAGGCAGGGGATGCGGATCGCCTTCTCCGGCGACACCTCGGTGGACCGGGAGCTGCTGGAGGACCGTGCGGTCGAGGCGGGCCTGCACATCGCGACGAGCGTGTCCCGGCTCACGAGCCTGCTCGTGACGAACGACCCGGACTCCTCGACCTCCAAGACGGTCAAGGCGAAGTCCTTCGGCACTCCGGTCGTCGACGAGGCGGCCTTCACCCAGCTCCTGCGGGACGTGGCACCGGCACAGGGCTGAGCCGCCGCGGGCCCGGCGGGCCCCCGGCGGGCCCCGGCCGGGCGGGCGGGGACCTGCGGGGCCGCCCGTTGGGCCGGCCGGGTGCAGGCGCGGCGACTCACCCCGGTGGATCTTGTTCCGGTGCGCCGCCCTGCGCAGCATGCGGCCCATGGCACGTTGCGAAGTCTGCGGGAACGATTACGGCATGTCCTTCGAAGTGCACGCGCAGGGCGCCGTGCACGTCTTCGACTGCTTCTCCTGCGCCATTCACCGCATGGCGCCCATCTGCGAGCACTGCCGGGTCCAGATCATCGGGCAGGGCGTCGAGGTCGAGGGGCAGTGGTTCTGCGGCGGACACTGCGCCCGCGCGGAGGGGAAGGTGGGAATCACCGACCGCGTTTGAGGGCCCTCACGGTCCCCGACCCCTCGCTCCCCCTCTCCTCCTCCCCGCCCGGCCTCCCCCTCCCCGCTCGTCCACGACCCCGGACGGCCACCCGGCCGCCGGGGTCCTCGCCGCTGGGGGTACCGTCGTGGGCGTGTACCGCTTTGTACTGACCCGGCAGTGGGTGTGCCTCACCCTCATCGGCCTCGTCCTCATCCCCGCGATGATCAAGCTGGGGTTCTGGCAGTTCCACCGCCATGAGCACCGGGTCGCGCAGAACGAGCTGATCGCCGCCAACCTGCGGGCGGAGCCGGTCCCGATGAGCGGGGTCACCTCCCCCGGCCACGTGGTCCCGCGCGCCGACTACTGGCGCGCCGTGACCGCCACCGGCACCTACGACTCCGCGCACGAGGTCGTCGTGCGCATGCGCACCTCCAACGACGACAAGGTCGGCTTCCACGTCATCACCCCGCTGGTGCTGGCCGACGGCCGGGTCGTGCTCGTCAACCGCGGCTGGGTGGCGGGCGGCGACGACCCGCGCGCCTACCCGCCGGTGCCGGTCGCACCCACGGGCGAGGTCACGGTGACCGGCCGGCTGAAGGCCGACGAGACGAGCGGCGGCAGCGGGATCAAGGACCGCAAGGGCCTGCCGGACCGCCAGGTGATGCTGATCAACAGCGCGCAGCAGGAGCAGTACCTGGGCAAGCCGGTCCTCGGCGGGTACCTGGAACTCACCGCCCCCGTCCCGGCCGACGGGATGCCCGAGGTGGTCGCCGAGCCCGACCACGACTCCATCGGGCCGCACATGGCGTACGCCGTGCAGTGGTGGCTCTTCACCTTGGCGGTGCCGGTGGGCTGGATCGTCCTCGTACGGCGCGAGAAGCGCGACCGCGAGGCGGCCACGGCCGGGGACGGCGGGGATGGCGGAGACGGCGGGGACGGCGGGAATTCCCCTTCGCTGCCGGAGCCGGCGACGACCGCGTAGCGTATCGGCATGGATCTTGGACTGAAGGACCGTGTCTACGTCGTCACCGGCGCCACCAGGGGCCTCGGCTACGCTTCCGCCCGCGAACTGACCGCCGACGGCGCCCGGGTGGTGCTCACCGGCCGGGACGCGGGGCGCGCGCAGGCCGCGGCCGCCGCGCTGGGCCCGAACGCGGCCGGTGTGGCCGCCGACAACTCCGACCCGCAGGCCGCCGCCCGGCTCATCGCGACGGCCCGGGAACGTTTCGGCCGCTTCGACGGCATCCTCATCAGCGTGGGCGGCCCGACGCCGGGTTCGGCCGCGGACAACACCGACGAGCAGTGGACGGCTGCCTTCGAGTCGGTCTTCCTCGGCGCGGTCCGCCTCGCCCGGGCGGCCGCCGCAGAGCTCTCCGAGGGCGGGGTCATCGGCTTCGTCCTGTCCGGCTCCGTCCACGAGCCGATCCCGGGCCTCACCATCTCCAACGGGCTCCGCCCGGGGCTGGCCGGATTCGCGAAGTCCCTCTCGGTGGAGCTGGGCCCGCGCGGCATCCGCGTGGTCGGCCTGCTGCCCGCCCGCATCGACACCGACCGGGTCCGCGAGCTCGACGCCCTGTTCGGGGACGCGGACGCGGCCCGCTCCGGGAACGAATCGCGGATCCCGCTGCGGCGTTACGGCACCCCGGAGGAGTTCGGCCGCTCGGCGGCCTTCCTGCTGTCCCCGGCGGCCTCCTACCTGACCGGCATCATGCTCCCGGTGGACGGCGGCTCGCGGCACGGCTTCTGAGCCCGGGGCCGGACACCACCGCGCGCCTCACGTCACCCGCCGCGCCCGGCGGGGGGTGACGTGCAGCCGGGCCTCCGTCGGGAGCGCCGGGAGCGCCACCGATCCGCGGGCCCGGGCCAGCACCGGCCCGGCGAGGGCCTCCAGCACGTCGGCCGGCACGGCGTGCGGCTCCAGTTCCAGGACGAGCCGCAGGGCGGGGGCCCCGCGCCGCCCGCGCAGCGCCACCCGGCACCGGGCCACGCCCTCCACGGCCTCCCGGACATCGGCCGCCACGGCCTCCTCCAGGGCCCGCCCCCGCAGTACCGCGAACGCCCCGTCCCCGGTGTCCACGAGCACCGCCGGCAGCCGTCCGCGCCGCAGTTGGGACAGCAGCCACCACAGCGCCAGCAGGACGCACGCGCCGAGCCCGGCGAGCACCGCCCACCAGGGCGGCGGCCAGCTCCGGGCCCCCGGCGCCAGCAGGGGCTCGTGGCGGCCCCCGAGCGGCCGGGACGCGGTGAGCACCGCCGCCCCCGCCGCCAGCAGGGCCAGCCCGAGCAGCGCGAGCAGGACCCGGTTCACCACCGCGAGGGTCACCGACGGTTCACCCGTACCCTCGGCCGGAGCGCGTGCGCCAGGCCCAGCTCGTCGACCCCGACGGCCAGTACGGCGTCCAGGTCGGCCCGTACGTCGTCCAGTTCGCGGAAGTGCGAAACGGCCCGGACCCCGACGTGGGCCCGGCCCACCCTGACCCGGACCGACCGCACCCCGGACACCTCCATCGCCCGGTCCCGCAGCACCTGTGCGGCGGCCCTGCGCTCCAGCCCGGCCCGGACCTCCGGGTGTGCGGCCCGCATCGTGAGGATGCCCCGCCGCCCCGGAGCGAGGGCGTACAGCAGCAGCAGGGCCCCGGCCGCGGCCAGGAGCCCGCCACCGATCAGGACCCAGGGGTCCGCAGGGGTGTGCCGCTCCAGGGCGTGGCCGAGGCCGCGGCGCCAGCGCATGCCCGGGCGGTGGGCCCGTACCGCCGCCAGGTCGTACAGGAACAGCCCCGCCACCCCGAGCACGGCGAGCGCCGCCAAGGCCGCCGGGACCCGCCGGGGCGACCGGAAGCGGGCGCTCACCGCAGCCGCCGCTCCCGTCCCGCGGCGGGGCGGGCCCGCGCGGGACGCAGCTGCTCGATGTCGACGTCCACCTCGGGTACGGCCATCTCCGCGTACTCCTCGACGCGGAGGGCGACCTGGCGGCGTACGGCCGCGCACTGGGCGGCGAGGTCGGAGGGGTAGGCCAGCTCCAGGACCACCCGTACCCGGGCGATGTCGTGGTGCACGGTCACGGTGGCGTGCGGCGGGGCCCCGTCCGGAGCCGGCCGGGTGAGCGCCTCCCGCGCGGCCCGGGCCGCGATCTTCGCCACGACCCGGTCGGCGATACGGGTGGCTCCCCGCTCGGCGGCGGGCACGCGGGGCGGCGTGGGCCTGGGGGTGCTCACCGGTCGCGGTCCCGGTCGCGATCCGAGTCGCGATCGCGGCCCTGGCCGCGGCCGTGTCCGCGGGGCCGGAAGAAGTCACCGGGCTCCAGGTCCCCGTCGAGGAACCTGCCGGCGACGAAGCCGATGGCGCCGAGCGCCGCCACCACAAGGAAGGCCCCGAAGCCGCCGAAGTACCCGGCGAACCCCAGTGCCATGCCGGCCACCAGGCCGACGACCGCCATGCTCATCCGGGCTCCTCTACTGCAGTCGGGACTCCGGCTCCTCGTCGTCCTCGTCGGGCAGCTTGACGTCGCTGACCGCGATGTTGACCTCGACGACTTCCAGGCCGGTCATCCGCTCCACCGCCGAGACGACGTTCTCACGGACGGCCCGGGCCACGTCCCGGATCGACACGCCGTAATCCACGACGATCTCCAGGTCGAGGGCGGTCTGCGTTTCGCCGACCTCCGCCTTGACGCCCCGGCTCACGGCGGACTTGGCCCCGCCGGGGACGCGGTCGCGGACGGCGCCGAAGGTACGGGAGAGGCCGCTGCCGCTGCCCATGGCGTGGACGCCGACCACCTCGCGGGCGGCCAGGCCGGCGATCTTCTCGACGACTCCGTCGGCGATGGTCGTCCGGCCGCGGTCGGCGGGGGGCTTGGCGGCGCTGCCGCCCGGTGCGGACTCGCTCATCTGGGGATCCCTTCTCGGGTGCGGGCTCCCGACCAACGTTAAGCCGGGAGCCCCCCGCCCGCTCTCCCCGACGCGGCCGCGCGCGTCTGCCGCTGCGCGGGTCAAGTCCCCTACCCGCCCTTCGCCCGTTCCCCGGGCTCCGCCCGGACCCCTCCTGGGGCTCCGCCCCAGACCCCGCTCCTCAAACGCCGGTGGGGCTGGAATGGCCGCTGCGCGGGGGATCTCCGCGGCTAGTCGGAGAGGCCGGCCAGGTCACGCAGGCGGCGGCCCTGCGCGGCACGCTCCGCCGCGCGCTGGGCCTCGTACGTCCGCCCGCCCGCCCCCTGGAGCAGCGCCTTCGTCTCGATCACCGCGTCCCGCGGCGCCGCCAGCAGCGCCGTGGTGAGGTCCTGGACCGCCGCGTCGAGTTCGCCGGCCGGGACGACCAGGTTGGCGAGGCCGACCCGCTCCGCCTCCTCGGCATGCACGAAACGGCCCGTCGCGCAGATTTCGAGCGCGCGGGCGTAGCCGACGAGCGAGGTCAGCGGCTGGGTGCCGCCGAGGTCGGGGACCAGGCCCAGCCCGGTCTCGCGCATGGCGAACTGCACGTCGTCCGCGACGACGCGCAGATCGCACGCGAGGGCAAGCTGGAAACCGGCACCGATCGCGTGCCCCTGTACGGCGGCGACGGAAACGATGTCATTGCGCCGCCACCAGGTGAACGCCTCCTGGTACTCGGCGATGGTGGAGTCGAGCAGTTCCTCGGAACCGCGCGCCAGGTCGAGGAAGGACGGCTCGCCCTCGAAGCCTTCGGGGGTGAACGCCTGCCGGTCGAGCCCTGCGGAGAAGGACTTCCCTTCGCCGCGCAGCACGACGACCCGGACGGTGCCCGGCAATGACCTTCCAGCCTCCGCCAACGCCCGCCAGAGCGCGGGGGATTGAGCGTTTCGCTTGGCCGGATTGGTCAGTGTCACCGTGGCGACCGTGTCGTCGACGGTGAGCCGTACGCCGTCCTTGTCGAGCAGAGCCATCTGTGTGCCTCCGGTGGGTTGTGCCGTCGTTCGGCCGTGGTGTCGACCTAAGTGACTGCACAGTAACCACCCAGCCGGCCATGGAGCCGACCGGGGGTCACCGAAGGACGGTGGAACTGGAACCGGTAAAGCTGAATACGGAAAACCGCCGGAACCAAGTGGAACCAAGTGGTCAGGCCGTAGCCGCCTTCTTGCCGCGTGTCGCGCCACCGCGACCGCGCAGCGTGACTCCGGACTCGCTGAGCATCCGATGGACGAATCCGTAGGACCGGCCGGTCGATTCGGCCAGCGCCCGGATACTCGCACCGGAGTCGTACTGCTTCTTCAGGTCTGCCGCGAGCTTGTCGCGCGCGGCGCCGGTTACCCGGCTGCCCTTCTTCAGAGTCTCGGCCACCCGTGCCTCCTCTATGGGAAGTGCGCTCTGGACTTCTCATGATCACCCCTCCCCGGCTTCCTGGCCACCCATTCAGCAAGGTCGGTACGACGGCATTTCCCGAGGGGTGGACGCCCGAGCAGAACGGAATCTTCTCTTCCGCTGCATGACCTCCGTCACATTCGCGCTCCCCCGGCATGAATCGCCAGGTCAGGGGCCGGAGCGGAAAAACGGAAGACCCCGGCCGCGCATCCGTCGGGATGCGGCCGGGGTCGTCATCGAGCGTGGAGCGGTATGAGACCGACTCACTCAGATGATGGATCACGCCTGAGCCGAATGATCCATAAGCAACTGGATCACCTTCGGCCCGGACGCCGGAGCGGAAGCGGAACCGCCTCAGGCGAGCGCCACGAGGTCCCGGTAGTCCGGGCCCCACAGGTCCTCGACGCCGTCCGGAAGCAGGATGATCCGCTCCGGCTCCAGCGCCTCCACCGCGCCCTCGTCGTGCGTGACGAGGATGACGGCGCCCTTGTACGTGCGCAGGGCGCCCAGGATCTCCTCGCGGCTGGCCGGGTCGAGGTTGTTGGTGGGCTCGTCGAGCAGCAGCACGTTCGCCGAGGAGACGACCAGGGTCGCCAGGGCCAGCCGGGTCTTCTCGCCACCGGACAGGACGCCCGCGGGCTTGTCCACGTCGTCGCCGGAGAAGAGGAACGAGCCGAGCGTCTTGCGGACGGCGACCAGGTCCAGGTCCGGGGCCGAGGAGCGCATGTTCTCCAGGACCGAGCGCTCCGGGTCCAGGGTCTCGTGCTCCTGGGCGTAGTAGCCGAGCTTGAGGCCGTGGCCGGGGACGACCGAGCCCGTGTCGGGCTTCTCGGTGCCCGAGAGCAGACGCAGCAGCGTGGTCTTGCCGGCGCCGTTGAGGCCGAGGATGACGACGCGGGAACCCTTGTCGATGGCCAGGTCGACGTCGGTGAAGATCTCCAGCGAGCCGTAGGACTTCGACAGGCCCTCGGCGGTGAGCGGGGTCTTGCCGCAGGGCGCCGGGTCCGGGAAGCGGAGCTTGGCGACCTTGTCGGAGGCGCGGACCGCCTCCAGGCCCGCGAGCAGGCGGTCGGCGCGCTTGGCCATGTTCTGCGCGGCGACGGTCTTCGTGGCCTTGGCGCGCATCTTGTCGGCCTGCGAGTTCAGCGCCGCGGCCTTCTTCTCGGCGTTCTGGCGCTCGCGCTTGCGGCGCTTCTCGTCGGCCTCGCGCTGCTGCTGGTAGAGCTTCCAGCCCATGTTGTAGACGTCGATCTGGGAGCGGTTGGCGTCCAGGTAGAACACCTTGTTGACGACCGTCTCGACCAGGTCCACGTCGTGGGAGATCACGATGAAGCCACCGCGGTAGGTCTTGAGGTAGTCGCGCAGCCACACGATGGAGTCGGCGTCGAGGTGGTTGGTCGGCTCGTCGAGGAGGAGGGTGTCGGCGTCCGAGAAGAGGATCCGGGCGAGCTCGACGCGGCGGCGCTGACCACCGGAGAGGGTGTGCAGCGGCTGGCCGAGCACCCGGTCGGGCAGGCCGAGGGCGGCCGAGATGGTCGCGGCCTCGGACTCGGCGGCGTACCCGCCCTTGGTGAGGAACTCGGTCTCCTGGCGCTCGTACTGGCGCAGCGCCTTCTCGCGGGTGGCGCCGGCGCCGGAGGAGATGCGCTCCTCGTTCATCCGCATCTTCTTGAGCAGGACGTCCAGGCCGCGCGCGGACAGGATCCGGTCGCTGGCCAGCACGTCGAGGTCGCCGGTGCGCGGGTCCTGCGGGAGGTAGCCGACCTCACCGGAGCGGGCGATGCTGCCGGCGGCGGGCTGGCCCTCACCGGCGAGGCACTTGGTGAGGGTGGTCTTGCCGGCTCCGTTGCGGCCGACGAGGCCGATCCGGTCGCCCTTGGCGACGCGGAAGGAAGCGTTCTCGATGAGGATGCGGGCGCCGGCGCGCAGCTCGATGCCGGTGGCGGTGATCACGGAAATACTCCAGGGCGGTCGGGACGGCGGAAGGGGGGCAGGACGCGATGCTTCGACGCCGCTAATCCGCGAGGAGATTTGCCATGGAAGTCATTCTACCGGGGGCCCGCAACTACTTTCGGGCCCGGCCGCCCCCCGCCGGACGGACCGCACCCCCTATCCCGCGTCCCCCGTTCGGCCCAGGGGATACGTCTGCGGACCGCGGGGCGTATGAGGATGAACGGGTTGATACTCGCCGCAGGGGCGGACACGTGACCCGTAGCCCCCTTGCCGCAGGAATGGAGGGCGGTGCGGGATGCAGTTCGACGACAACGCCAATCTGGACACTTCCGAGGTCAAGGATGTGCGCGGCAGCCGCGTCCCGGGCGGGCGGGCCACCATCGGCGGCGGCATCATCGGTTTCATCGCACTCGTCATCGGGCTCGTGTTCGGGGTGGGCCCGGAGCAGCTGGGCCTGTCCGACGGGAGTCCGGAGCCCTCGTCGACCTCCTCCTCCGTCGCCCAGGTCCAGCAGTCCTGCAAGACCGGGCACGACGCGAACGCCAAGGAGGACTGCCGGCTGGTGGCGGTGATCAACAGCACCCAGGACTTCTGGAAGCAGGAGTTCGCCAGGCGCGGCTCGCAGTACACCCCGGCGCAGACGGTGTTCTTCACCGGGAAGGTGGGCACCGCCTGCGGGGCGGCCACCTCGGCGGTCGGACCGTTCTACTGCCCCGGTGACCGGCAGGTCTATCTGGACCTGGGCTTCTTCAACGAACTGCGCACGAAGTTCGGGGCGAGCGGCGGGCCCTTCGCCCAGGCGTACGTGGTGGCCCACGAGTACGGGCACCACATCCAGAACCTGACCGGCACCCTGCAGAAGGCCCAGGACGGCCGGCAGGGCGCGAACAGCAACGCGGTCCGGGTCGAGCTGCAGGCCGACTGCTACGCCGGCGTCTGGGCGCACAACGCGACGAAGACCCCGGACGAGTCCACGGGCCGGCCGCTGATCACCAGCCTGACCGACCAGGACATCAAGGACGGCCTGGACGCGGCGGCCGCGGTCGGTGACGACCGGATCCAGGAGAAGTTCCAGGGCCGGGTGACCCCGGAGTCCTGGACGCACGGCTCGGCCGAACAGCGCCAGCAGTGGTTCTACCAGGGCTACCGCACGGGCGACATGGCCCAGTGCAACACCTTCCGCTGACTGTCAGTGGTGCCTGCCATGCTGTGACGTGGGTCACCGTTCACACACGGCACAAGAGGGAGTGATCGTCATGGCAGGCGTTCCGACCGTCTATCCGACACTGCTGTACACCGACGCCAAGGCCGCCATCCAGCAGCTCACGGAGGCATTCGGCTTCACCCAGGTCGCGGCGTACGAGGGGGAGGACGGCGCCGTGATGCACGCGGAGCTGTCGTACGGGAACGGCATGGTGATGCTCGGCAGCAAGGGCCGCGGCGGCGCCTTCGACAAGGCCATGGAGGCGGCCGGCCCCGCCGGGGTCTATGTGGTCGTCGGTGACGTGGACGCCCACCACCGCCGGGCCGTCGAGCACGGCGTGGAGATCCTGATGGAGCCGGCCGACCAGGACTACGGCTCGCGGGACTACATGGCGCGCGACACCGAGGGCAATGTGTGGAGCTTCGGGACGTACGCACCGCAGGTCTGAGCCGCGGCGCGTACGCCCTCACCCGTACGGGCGCTACGCGCCGCCGGTGTGCACCTGGAAGGCCGCCCGGCGTACCGCCTTGGCCAGGGCGGGGTCCGGGTGGGCGGCGGCCAGCGCGACCAGCACCTGCACCGTGCGGGGGTGGCCGACGGCGCGGACCTCGTCCAGCAGCCGGGGAACCGTGGTCCGCACGGCCGAGTCCAGGTGCCGGGCCAGCAGCTCGGCTTCGCCGTGGTCGGCGATGGCCGCCGCGGTGTCCACCCAGAGCCAGGTCTGCTCCTCGGCGGTGAGCACGTCCTGCGCCTCGTCGGGGTCCACCCCGTCGTGCTCGGCGAGCCAGAGCAGGGCGTAGGGGCGCAGGGTCCCCTCGCGGGAGGCCTTGCGCACCTCGGGCTCGGCGGGGGCTCCGACCACGCGCAGCGCCTCGAAGGCGAGCCCGCGCAGCAGGGCGTCCTCGCCGCGGGCCGCGTGCAGCAGCTCCGAGACGGCGTGACCGACGGGCCGGGCGGCCAGCCAGGCCTGGTACTCGGCGCGGGCCGGGCCCGGGGTCAGCCGCGCGCAGCCGTGGAGCATGGCGGCGGCGGACTGCTCGATGTTGCCGGCCGGGCTCTGCGCGGCGACGCAGATCTGTTCCAGCTTGACCCAGACGGCCCAGCTGCCGAGGGGGGTGAGGGTGGCCCGGGCGGGGCCGAGGGTGACGGCGTCCACGGCGGCGAGCCCGCCGAGCGCCCAGCGCAGCAGCCGGGCGAGCGGGACGGGCGGCGCGGGGTCGGCCTCGCCGTGGCCGGCCGCGTGCGCGGCGGCCTCGTAGGGGACTTCGCACCGCTCGTCGCGCAGTTCGTCCACGCGCTGCCCGAGCAGGTCCAGCAGATCGGGGACGGTCACGGGACCGGCGGAGAGCTGGAGCAGGGAGAGCAGCTGGGGCATGGCCTCGACGACCTCGGCGACGACCGCGGGGGCGATGTCGGCGGGGGCCGGGTGGACCAGTGACCAGGCGTCGAAGAGGGCGACCCAGCCGCGCAGTACGGCCGTGTCGTCCCGGTCCCAGGCGCGCAGGCGCCAGCCGGGGCGGGCATGGCCGCCGTGCATCTCGATCAGGCCGGAGAGCCGGGCCCGGTCCCAGCCGACCCGGATCTGGCCGGGTGTCAGATTCAGCTGGGCGGCGGCGCGTTCGGCGTCGGCCGCGGGCAGCGCACCCGTCGGGGCGGGCCTGTCGCCGCCCCCCGCGCCGAGGTGGAGCTCGGCCCAGCGGGCGAGCCGCACGGCGTCGGCGAGCGAGGCGCGGGCCCTGTTCGCGAGGTCGGCCGTGGCGGGGGTACCCGCCGGAGGCCTGGGGGCGGTCCGGGTTCGCCGGTCGGTCACCGCCTTGCGGGCCGTGGCGACGGACCGCGGTGAGATGAGTCGGAGTCTGGAGTCGCGAGCCAACTGCTCATCAGGCTTTCGGGACGTCACGTGAGCAGTCTCGCCCGTCACTGGCCGAAAGCCCAAACGGAACCGGCCATTGCCACCTGGCCCGCGAGGGACAGACCGGGACAACCCGCCCTCCCCGTCCCGTCCGGCGCACATTCTTCGGACACCTCGTCCGACGCCCCGTCACACGGCGCGCTACATGAAAGGGGTCAGGAAGCGGCGCAGCGCCTCTTCGTACGCGGCCGGATCGGCGTTCCACATCGCCCCGTGCCCGGCCCCGGGGACGGAGCGCAGGGTGACCAGGTCGGGGCGGGCGGCGGCGAGCCGGCGGGAGGGTTCCCAGGGGGCGAGCGTGTCGTCGGGGCCGTGGAAGATCAGGACCGGAATCCTCAGGGCCCCCGGATCCGCACCCGGAGCCCGTCGGTCCACCCGCAGGCCCGCGCGGCCCTCGGCCGCCTTGACGGCGAACGGGAGGAGCGGGGCGGGGGTGCGGCGGGCCGCGGCGAGGGCGCGCAGGGTGGCGTGCCAGTCCAGCACGGGCGAGTCGAGGACCAGCCCGGAGATCCGGTCGGCCAGGGCGGAGCGCTCGGCGGCGTGCAGGGCCATGGTGGCGCCGGTGGACCAGCCGTGCAGGACGACCCGGCGGGCGCCGTAGCGCAGGGCGTAGCGGATGGCGGCGTCGAGATCGCGCCATTCGGACTCCCCGAGGTGGCCGAGGCCGTCCGGAGAGGCGGGCGCACCGAGGTCGCCCCGGTAGCCGATGTCCAGGACGGGGAGCCGGTGGTGGTGGAGGAAGGGCATGACCACCATCGGGTGCTCCCGGGTGGCACCCAGCCCGTGGACGGTGATCACCCAGGTGTCGCGGGCCCCGGGCACGAACCAGGCGGGCAGTGCGCCGAGCTCTCCCGGAACGTCCACGTCGGCGTGGTCCAGCCCGAGGGCGGTGCCCGGGTTGCCCAGGTGGATCTGGGGGGTGAGGGTGACGCGGGTCCCGGGGTCGAGGCTGCCGTGGGTGACGGCGACGAGCCGGCGCACCACGGTGTCGGGGCCGTGCGGGGCGTCGGGGAGGAGCGGTCCGACCACGGCGTGCACCCCGGGCGCGGTGAGTCCGTACGTACCGGGACGCAGGGAGGCCAGCGAACGGGTCAGCTCCACCCGGCCGGCCGCGGTGGAGTGGACGCTGAGCCGGGGGCTGCCCGGGAGCGGCTGGCCGGGCTCGGTCCGCAGGGCCGCGTCGGCGGCGTACCGGCCGGCGAGCGCGGCGGCGGTCACGGCGGCCGCGCCGGCGCCGAGCAGAGTCGTGGTGACGGCCGCTGCCGTCGCTGTAGCGGTGCGCACCGCTCCAGTGTCGGGTCGGACGTGACGGAGGGCCACCGGAGGACCACGGGTGGACCATGGGAGGCCACGGGAGAACCGGCGGAAGATCGGCGGAAGACCGGCGGAGGAGCCACGGCGGACCGGCGGACCGGCGGAGGGCACGATTCCGATCACGGCCCTCCAGGGGCGGCCCGGGAGGGTGATCTAGATCTCTTCCGCCCTGGCACGCGCGGGGACGCCATGCCACAGGTCCCGGTCCACGAGATGCCGACACCCCGCTGTGACTTGCACTAATGGATGTATCGGCGCCCCTTCCGGGACGAAGGTCCCGATCGGGTGCCGGGTCGATACACCGCATGACCCCTGGCAGTTCACCTTCCGTTCATCCAGGTTGCCTACGGTCCACGAACCACTGACGTCAAACAGAAGCCTGGGTAAATGGAGCACATAACGCTTCTCCTCGGGATCGTGATCATCACCGCTCTCGTGTTCGATTTCACGAACGGTTTTCACGACACGGCCAACGCGATGGCCACCACCATCTCGACCGGCGCCCTCAAGCCCAAGACCGCGGTGGCCATGTCCGCCGTGCTCAACCTCGTCGGCGCTTTCATGTCCGTGGAGGTCGCCAAGACGATCTCCAAGGGCCTGGTCAACGAGGAAGGCATCCAGCCGGAGGTCATCTTCGCCGCCCTGGTCGGCGCGATCCTCTGGAACCTCGTCACCTGGCTGGTGGGACTGCCCTCCAGCTCCTCGCACGCCCTGATGGGCGGCCTGATCGGTGCCGCGGTCGCTTCGGCCGGCATGGGCGCGGTCAACGGCAGCGTCGTCGTCACCAAGGTGCTGATCCCCGCGATCGCCGCTCCGATCGTCGCCGGCGTCGCCGCGTACCTGGCCGCGAAGGTCACGTACAAGGTCGGCAAGGGCATGGGCGAGAAGACCTCGGCCAAGGGTTACCGCGCCGGTCAGATCGCCTCCGCCGGTCTCGTCTCCCTCGCGCACGGCACCAACGACGCGCAGAAGACGATGGGCATCATCACCCTGGCGCTCGTCGCCGGCGGTGCCATCGCCCCCGGCTCCAACCCGCCGGTCTGGGTCATCGTCTCGGCCGGCATGGCCATCGCGATGGGCACCTACCTGGGCGGCTGGCGCATCATCCGCACCATGGGCAGCGGCCTGACCGACCTGCAGCCGCAGCAGGGCTTCGCCGCCCAGACCTCGGCCGCCAGCGTCATCCTCGCCTCCTCGCACCTCGGCTTCTCCCTCTCCACCACCCACGCGTGCTCCGGCGCCGTCATGGGTGCGGGCCTGGGCCGCAAGGGCGGTGTGGTCCGCTGGTCCACCGCCACCCGCATGTTCATCGCGTGGGGCCTGACCCTGCCGGCCGCGGCCCTGGTCGCCTCCGGCGCCGAGCTGGTCATGCGCACCGGGGACATCGGCGTCACCGCCGTCGCGCTCTTCCTGGTCGGCTCCTGCGTCGCCATCTGGTTCATCTCGCGCCGCCAGGTCGTCGACCACACCAACGTCACCGAGGTGGCCCCGGCCGCCGCCGGGGAGCCGGGCGTGGTCACCACGGCCATGGCCGCCGTCGCCGTCCCGCCGATCGCGGGCACCCCCGCCGCCGGCACGACCGCCGCGGTGACCGACGAAGCCTTCAAGGCCACCATCCCGGCCGCCCCGGCGACCCCCGCGGCTCCCGCCGCCGCGGTCTGACCCCGAGAACGACAGAGGAATCCGCAGCATGAAGATCGACTGGGCAGCACTCGGCTCCGTCTTCGGGGTCAGCCTCAGCGCCACCGTCGTCCTCGTGACCCTGTTCACCCTGGGTCTGATGGGCCTGTCCAAGCACGAGGCCGCCACCGAGCGGGGCGGCGCCGCCACCCTGGCCCGCAGCGGCGCCTACGCCTGCTTCGCGCTCTGCGCGGCGGCCGTGAGCTACGGGATCTACCTGATCGTCGCCTGAACCACCCGCGTCGCTCGCGTCACCCGCACCACATGCATCACCTGCGTCACCTGCGTCACCTGATGGCGACGGCTCCCTCCGGGTCCTCCCGGGGGGAGCTTTCGCATGCCCCGGCCCACCCGTCACCACCACCCCACCGCAGGTCAACGGCGAGTTGACGGGCATTCGCGCTGCGTGGTGGACTGCCCGAGCCATTACGGCGGCATGGAGAGGAAGTCCGGTGCGAATCCGGCGCGGTCCCGCCACTGTCACCGGAGCACTCGGCCCGAGTGCGTCCGGGAGCCAGGAACTCTCACCGCCGGACACGTCGAACCAGGGCGCGGACCCTGAGCGAGGACATACCTGCCACCATGCGTGCCGATCGCGTCTTCGCGTACGGCGCCACGGCCGGCCTGATCGGCGACCGGATCCTCGGGGATCCGCGCCGAGGGCACCCCGTGGCCGCCTTCGGACGAGCCGCCGCCGCCGTCGAACGCGCCCTGTGGCGCGACGACCGCGCGCGGGGCGCCCTGCACACGCTGGTGTGCGCCGGGGGTGCGGCCGCCGTCGGCGCGCTCGGCGCCCGCGCCGTGCGCTCCCGGCCCGCGGCCGCCCGTATCGCCCTCACCGCAGCCGCCACCTGGGCCGTCGTGGGCGGCACCTCGCTGGGCCGCGAGGCCCGCACCATCGGCGGAGCCCTGGCCGCCGGGGACGCCGCGGCGGCCCGGGAACGGCTGCCGCACCTGTGCGGCCGCGACCCGCAGGCCCTGGACGAGCAGCAGATGGCCCGCGCCGTGGTGGAGTCCGTGGCCGAGAACACCTCCGACGCGGTGGTCGGGGCCCTGGTGTGGGGCGCCGTCGCCGGCGTCCCCGGGCTGCTGGCCTTCCGCGCCGTGAACACCCTGGACGCGATGGTCGGCCACAAGTCCCCCCGCCACCTGCGCTACGGCTGGGCCTCCGCCCGGCTGGACGACGTCGCGGGCTGGCCGGGCGCCCGGCTGACGGCGCTGGCCGCCGTCCTGGCCGGGCCCGACCGGGCGGGAGCCGTACGGGCCTGGCGCGCGGACGCCGCTAAGCACCCGAGCCCCAACGCCGGACCGGTGGAGTCCTCCTTCGCCGGGGCGCTGGGCGTACGGCTCGGCGGGACCCTCGCCTACGGGGGCCGGGTCGAACACCGGGCCGTGCTGAACGGCGCGGCCGGGCGGCCCGTGGAGGTCGCCGACATCGAACGGGCGGTACGGCTGTCGCGCCAGGTGACCTGGGTGGCGCTGGGGGCCTGTGTGGCCGCCCGGATGCTGGTCTCCCGCATGGCCGGCACTTCCCGTACAGGAAAGGGGCGCGCATGAGCGGCGCGAAGCGCGGCGGGGGACTCCTCGTCGCCGGTACGACCTCGGACGCCGGCAAGAGCGTGGTCACGGCGGGCATCTGCCGGTGGCTGGCCCGCAGCGGTGTGAAGGTGGCCCCGTTCAAGGCCCAGAACATGTCGCTGAACTCCTTCGTGACGAGGGAGGGCGCCGAGATCGGCCGCGCGCAGGCCATGCAGGCACAGGCGGCCCGCGTGGAGCCGACCGCGCTGATGAACCCGGTGCTGCTCAAGCCGGGCAGCGACCGCAGCAGCCAGGTGGTGCTGCTGGGCAAGCCGGTCGGCGAGATGAGCGCGCGCGGCTACCACGGCGGACGCCAGGAACAGCTGCTCGGCATCGTCACGGACTGCCTGGAGCAGTTGCGGGGCACGTATGACGCCGTGATCTGCGAGGGGGCGGGCAGCCCGGCCGAGATCAACCTGCGCCGGACCGACATCGTGAACATGGGCATCGCGCGGGCCGCGCGGTTCCCGGTGGTCGTGGTCGGCGACATCGACCGCGGCGGGGTCTTCGCGTCCTTCTTCGGCACGACGGCGCTGCTCTCGCCGGAGGACCAGTCACTGATCGCGGGCTACCTGGTCAACAAGTTCCGCGGCGACGTCAGCCTGCTGGAACCGGGCATGGAGATGCTGCGGGGCCTGACCGGCCGGGCGACGTACGGCGTGCTCCCCTTCCAGCACGGTCTGGGCATCGACGAGGAGGACGGCCTGCGGGTCTCCCTGCGGGGTGCCGTACGGGAATCCGTGGTCGCCCCGCCCGTGGGCGAGGACGTGCTGCGGGTCGCGGTGTGCGCGGTTCCGCTGATGTCGAACTTCACCGACGTCGACGCGCTGGCGGCGGAGCCGGGTGTGGTGGTGCGGTTCGTGGACCGGGCCGAGGAACTGGCCGACGCGGACCTGGTCGTCGTACCCGGCACCCGTGGCACGGTGAAGGCCCTCGCCTGGCTCCGGGAGCGCGGGCTCGCCGAAGCGCTGGTGCGTCGGGCCGCGGAGGGGCGGCCGGTGCTGGGGATCTGCGGCGGGTTCCAGGTGCTCGGCGAACACATCGAGGACGAGGTCGAATCGAAGGCCGGCTCGGTGCCGGGGCTCGGGCTGCTGCCCGTACGGATCCGCTTCGAGCGGGAGAAGACCCTGGCGCGGCCGGTGGGTTCGGCGCTGGGCGAGCCCGTCGAGGGGTACGAGATCCACCACGGCGTGGCCGAAGTCCTGGGCGGGACCCCCTTCCTGGACGGGTGCCGGGTCGGTTCGGTGTGGGGCACGCACTGGCACGGCTCCCTGGAGTCGGACGGCTTCCGGCGCGCCTTCCTGCGCGAGGTCGCCTCCGCTGCCGGCCGCCGCTTCGTCCCGGCCCCGGACACGTCCTTCGCCACCCTGCGGGAGGAGCAGCTGGACCTGCTCGGTGACCTGATCGAGGAACACGCGGACACCGCTGCGCTGCTCCGCCTGATCGAGACCGGCGCCCCGCCGGCCCTCCCCTTCCTCCCCCCGGGCGCGCCGTGACCCCCCTGCGGGGGCCGTCCCCTGCCCGTACCCGTACCCGAACAGAAGGAGGAGCCACCGCATGAGCACGCCCTACCCCTTCACCGCACTGGTCGGCCAGACCGACCTGCGCCTCGCGCTGCTGCTCAACGCGGTGAGCCCCGCGGTAGGCGGCGTACTCGTCCGCGGCGAGAAGGGGACCGCCAAGTCCACCGCCGTCCGCGCCCTGTCCGCCCTGCTGCCGCAGGTGGACGTCGTCCCCGGCTGCCGGTTCAGCTGCGCGCCCGCCACCCCCGACCCCAACTGCCCCGACGGCCCGCACGAGCCCGGGCCCGGCGCCGCACGACCCGCGCGCATGGTGGAGCTGCCCGTCGGCGCCTCCGAGGACCGCCTGGTCGGCGCCCTCGACATCGAACGCGCCCTCGCCGACGGCGTGAAGGCCTTCGAGCCGGGCCTGCTGGCCGACGCGCACCGCGGGATCCTGTACGTCGACGAGGTCAACCTGCTCCACGACCACCTGATCGACCTCCTCCTCGACGCGGCCGCGATGGGCGCCAACTACGTGGAGCGCGAGGGCGTCTCCGTCCGGCACGCCGCCCGCTTCCTCCTCGTCGGCACGATGAACCCCGAGGAGGGCGAGCTCCGCCCGCAGCTCCTCGACCGGTTCGGGCTGACCGTCGAGGTCGCGGCCTCCCGCGAGCCCGTCCAGCGGGTGGAGGTGGTCCGCCGCCGGCTCGCCTACGAAGACGACCCCGCGGGCTTCGCCGGCCGCTGGGCCGGGGACGAGGAAGAGGTGCGCGCCCGGGTGGTGGCCGCGCGGGCGCTGCTCCCGCAGGTGGTCCTGGGTGACAACTCACTGTTGCAGATCGCCGCGACCTGCGCCGCCTTCGAGGTCGACGGCATGCGCGCCGACATCGTGATGGCCCGCACCGCCACCGCGCTCGCCGCCTGGGCCGGGCGGACCGGGGTGCGCAAGGAGGACGTGCGCCAGGCCGCCCTGCTGGCGCTCCCCCACCGGCGCCGCCGCAACCCCTTCGACGCGCCGGGTCTCGACGAGGAGAAGCTGGACCGGATCCTGGACCAGTTCCCCGACGAGGAGCCGGACCGCGATCCCGAGCCCGATCCCGAGCCCGGCCAGGAGCCCGAGGGCCCGGACGACGGCGGCCCGCACGACAACGGGCCGGACGACGGGGGCCCCGACGGCGGCGGCATACCCCCGCAGGACTCCGGACCCGACGCGCCCGGGACGGAGGAACACCCCGAAGACCGGCCCGAGCAAGAGGCCGAGCCCGACCGGCGTCCGCAGGACCGGCCCTCCACCCAGGAGGACGGGGCGGGCGATGCCGCCGAGCAGGCACCCGTACGGGCCGCCGAGCCGTTCCGCACCAAGACGCTCAGCGTCCCGGGACTCGGCGAGGGCGCCTCCGGCAGGCGCTCGCGCGCCCGCACCGCCCACGGCCGCACCACCGGCGCCACCCGCCCCCGGGGCCAGCTGACGAAGCTGCACCTGGCGGCGACCGTCCACGCGGCGGCCCCGCACCAGAAGGCGCGCGGACGCAGCGGGCGCGGGCTGGTCATCCGCAAGGACGACCTGCGCCAGGCGACCCGCGAGGGCCGCGAGGGCAACCTCGTGCTGTTCCTCGTGGACGCCTCCGGCTCGATGGCCGCCCGCCAGCGCATGAGCGCGGTCAAGGGAGCGGTGCTGTCCCTGCTGCTCGACGCCTACCAGCGCCGGGACAAGGTCGGCCTGATCACCTTCCGGGGCGCCGCGGCCGAGCTGGCCCTGCCGCCCACCTCCTCCGTGGACGCCGCCGCGGCCCGGCTGGAGAAGCTGCCGACCGGCGGCCGCACCCCGCTCGCCGCCGGACTGCTCAAGGCCCACGAGGTGCTGCGGATCGAGCGGCTGCGGGACCCGAGCCGGCGTCCGCTGCTCGTGGTGGTCACCGACGGGCGGGCCACCTCGGCCGGCACCGCCGCCGGTCCGCTCGGCGGCACCCCGCGCGAACTGGCCGGGCAGAGCGCCCGGCTGCTGGCTGCCCAGGGGATCGCCTCCGTGGTCGTGGACTGCGAGTCCGGGCCGGTGCGGCTGGGGCTGGCCGGGGTACTGGCCGCCGACCTGGGCGGCCCCGCCGTGAGCCTGGACGGGCTGCGGGCCGACTCGCTGGCCGGGCTCGTGAAGAACGTACGTACCTCATCCCCGACCCTAAGGAGGGCCGCGTAATGCCGCAGGGACAGCCGTCCGTCGTTCCGGACGACGGACTCACGACGCGTCAGCGCCGCAACCGCCCGCTCGTCTTCGTCCACACCGGGCCGGGCAAGGGCAAGTCGACGGCGGCCTTCGGCCTGGCGCTGCGCGCCTGGAACCAGGGCTGGCCGATCGGGGTGTTCCAGTTCGTCAAGTCGGCGAAGTGGAAGGTCGGCGAGGAGAACGCGCTGAAGGTGCTCGGCGCCTCCGGCGAGGGCGGCTCCGTCGTCTGGCACAAGATGGGCGAGGGCTGGTCCTGGGTCCAGCGCGACGCACAGCTCGACAATGAGCAGGCGGCCAAGGAGGGCTGGGAGCAGGTCAAGCGCGACCTGGCCGCCGAGACGCACCGGCTGTACGTGCTGGACGAGTTCGCGTACCCCATGCACTGGGGCTGGATCGACGTGGACGAGGTCATCGAGGTGCTGCGCAACCGTCCGGGGACGCAGCACGTGGTGATCACCGGGCGCAACGCACCGGAGAAGCTGGTGGAGTTCGCGGACCTCGTCACCGAGATGACCAAGGTCAAGCACCCGATGGACGCCGGCCAGAAGGGCCAGAAGGGCATCGAGTGGTGACCTCGTTCGACATGCCGCGCCTGGTCATCGCCGCGCCGTCCTCCGGCAGCGGCAAGACCACGGTCGCGACGGGCCTGATGGCGGCCTTCTCGGAGCGCGGCCTCGCCGTGTCCCCGCACAAGGCCGGGCCCGACTACATCGACCCCGGCTACCACGCCCTGGCCACCGGCCGGCCAGGGCGCAACCTCGACGCCTTCATGTGCGGGCCGGAGCTGGTGGCCCCGCTGTTCGCGCACGGGGCGGCCGGATGCGACCTGGCGGTCGTCGAAGGCGTGATGGGCCTCTACGACGGGGCCGCGGGGCGGGGTGAACTGGCGTCGACGGCGCAGGTCGCGAAGTTGCTGCGGGCGCCGGTGGTCCTGGTCGTCGACGCGTCCTCGCAGTCGCGGTCGGTGGCGGCGCTGGTGCACGGCTTCGCCTCGTTCGACCCGCAGGTGCGGCTGGGGGGCGTGATCCTGAACAAGGTCGGCTCCGACCGGCACGAGGTGATGCTTCGGGAGGCGCTGGAGGAAGCGGGTATGCCGGTGCTCGGTGTCCTGCGGCGGGCTCCGCAGGTCGCCGCGCCGTCGCGGCACCTGGGGCTGGTCCCCGTCGCCGAGCGGCGCCGCGACGCGGTCGCCTCGGTGGCGGCCCTCGCGGACCAGGTACGGGCGGGCTGCGACCTGGACGCCCTCATGGCCCTGGCCCGGACGGCGCCGCCCTTGGCCTGTGAGGCCTGGGCTCCGGGGGAGTTCGAGGCGCGGGGTCCGGGGCGGAGCCCCAGCAGGCGACCGGTCGTCGCCGTCGCGGGCGGGGCAGCCTTCACCTTCTCCTACGCCGAGCACGCGGAGCTGCTCACCGCCGCCGGAGCGGAGGTCGTCACCTTCGACCCGCTCCGGGACGAGTCCCTCCCCGAGGGAACCACCGGCCTGGTGATCGGCGGCGGGTTCCCCGAGGTGTACGCCCCGGAGCTGTCCGCCAACGAGCCGCTCCGCAAGGCCGTCGCCGCCTTCGCCGCGGCCGGCGGCCCGGTGGCCGCGGAGTGCGCGGGGCTGCTGTACCTCGCCCGCTCGCTGGACGGGAAGCCCATGTGCGGGGTGCTCGACGCCGACGCGCGGATGTCGGAGCGGCTCACCCTCGGCTACCGCGAGGCGGTCGCCGTGTCCGACAGCGTCCTCGCACCGGCCGGAACCCGGCTGCGCGGGCACGAGTTCCACCGGACGGTGATCGAGCCTGGTGCCGGGGCCTGCCCGGCGTGGGGGTTCACGCATCCGGAGCGCCGCGTCGAGGGCTTCGTGGAGAACGGCGTGCACGCCAGTTACCTGCACACGCACTGGGCGGCGGAGCCGTCCGTGGCCCTGCGGTTCGCCGAAGCCGCGGCAGCACATCGGTGAGCCGGAGACGCGGCCGGCCGGGTCGGCCGGGTCGGCCGGTCCCCCCGGCCCGCCCGGTCCGCTCAGTCTGCCAGGCCCACGACCAGCCAGATCCCGGCCACCCCGCCCACCGTGCACATCAGCGTGGACAGCGCGGGGTGCCTGTGGTGGGCCTCGGGCAGGATCTCGGCGGCGGCCAGGTACAACAGGACACCGCCGAAGAACCCGAGGTAGGCCCCGAGGGGTTCCTCCGGAAGGGTGAACAGCAGAGTGGACGCGGCGCCCACGACGGGGGCCGCCGCGTCCGCGAAGAGCATGAGCAGGGCCTTGCGGCGGGCGTTTCCGTACAGCCGGGTGAGCGTGTACGTGTTGAACCCGTCGGCGAAGTCGTGGGTGATGACGGCCAGCGCCACGGCCACCCCCATCCCGCCGCCGACCTGGAACGCGGCGCCGAGGGCCACCCCGTCGGCGAGGCTGTGGCCGACCATGGCGGCGGCCGCCGTCAGCCCGACCTGCGGGACCCTGCCCCCGTGGTCCGCGTGCCCGTCGCCGTTCGTGCCTCCGTGGGAGGCCTGGCGGACGGCCAGCAGGCGTTCCACGCAGTGCGCGGCGAGGAACCCGCCGACGAAGAGCAGCAGGGCGAGCGGGACTCCGAAGAGCTCGTCGCCGGCCGCCCGCATGGCTTCCGGGAGCAGGTCAAGGCCCACGACGCCGAGCATCAGCCCGCCGGCGAGGCCCAGCACGAGGTGGCGGCGGTCGGTGACGCGCTGCGCCGTCCATCCGCCTGCCAGGGTCATCAGGAACGCGCCCAACGCCACGATCACGGCCATGTGCCCCTGCATACCGACTCCTCGCCGCCCGCGCACTTCCGCGTCCGGGTGGCGGAGCACGGACGGTTGACGCACCGGGCGCACCGGGCGCACCGGCGGGGCCGCCCGTCGGACCGGTGGGCCCCGAGGGATGTGCGGGGCCTGTGGGATCTGCGGGATCTGCCAGACCTGCCGGACCTGCGGGACCTGCCGGACGCGAAGACCACGGCCACCAGGACGGCCACGAGCACGAGCACGACCATGACGACGGAGAACGGGTGAACCTGTTGGGCGAGTACGCGACGCAGCTGGTGGTCGGGGTCGGCGGCCGCGCGGGGGTGTCGGTGGCGGAGGTGTGCGCGCTGGTGGAGGAGACCCTGCACGGCGCCGGTCTGTCCGCGGGGGCGGTGACCGCGCTGGCCACGGTGGAGGCGAAGGCCGTGGAGCCGGGGATCGCGGGCGCGGCGGAACGTTTCGGCGTGCCCCTGCTGAGCTACCCCTCCGAGCAGCTGGCTGCCATCGCGGTGCCGCACCCCTCCGACACGGCGCGCGATGCCGCCGGCACCCCTTCGGTGGCGGAGGCCGCCGCGCTCGCCGGGGGCGGGGAACTGCTCGTGCCCAAGCGCCGGTCGGTGGCGGCGACCTGCGCCGTGGCCACGGCCCACACGCACGATCTGCGCCACCACGGGGACGCGGAGGTGGCGGACACCGGGTCGGCGCTGGTCGACCTCGCGGTCAACGTACGGGCGCACACGCCGCCGGACTGGCTGAAGGCCCGGATCGCGGCTTCGCTCGACCTCCTGTCCGCGTATCCCGACGGCCGCTCCGCCCGCGCGGCGGTGGCCCTTCGCCACGGGCTGCCGGTCGAACGGGTACTGCTGACGGCGGGGGCCGCGGAGGCCTTCGTACTGATCGCGCGGGCGCTGGGCGCCGTACGGCCGGTGGTGGTGCATCCGCAGTTCACCGAGCCGGAGGCGGCCCTGCGCGACGCGGGCCACCGGGTGGAGCGGGTGGTGCTGCGGGCGGCGGACGGCTTCCGGCTGGACCCGGCGGCGGTTCCGGAGGACGCCGACCTCGTGGTGATCGGGAACCCGACCAACCCGACCTCGGTGCTGCACCCGGCGGCGGCCCTGGCCGCGCTGGCCCGGCCCGGACGGATCCTGGTGGTGGACGAGGCCTTCATGGACGCGGTCCCCGGCGAACGCGAGGCGCTGGCCGGGCGGACGGACGTACCGGGTCTGGTGGTGCTGCGGAGCCTGACCAAGACCTGGGGCCTGGCCGGACTGCGCATCGGCTACGTGCTGGCCGAGCCGGAGGTGATCGCGAAGCTGTCGGCCGCGCAGCCCCTGTGGCCGGTGTCCACACCGGCGCTGGTGGCGGCCGAGGCCTGCGTGACCCCGGCGGCGCTGGCCGAGGCGGAGGCCGCGGCCCGGCAGATAGCGGTGGACCGGGCGCACCTCCTGGCCGGGCTCGCGGAGTTCGAGGAGATCTCGGTGGCGGGCGCGGCCGAGGGGCCGTTCGTCCTGATCCGGGTCGAGGGCGCGGCGGAGGTCCGCACCCGGCTGCGCGCGCTGGGCTTCGCCGTCCGCCGCGGCGACACCTTCCCGGGCCTGGACCGGTCCTGGCTCCGGCTGGCGGTCCGCGACCGGGCGACGACGGGCCGCCTCCTCCAGGCCCTCGACCTGGCCCTCGCGGCGCGCTGACGAGACCTCACCCGAACGGCCCGTTCCACGGCACGACGCCTGGCACGGACCGTCCGGGTGCGCGAGGATTTCCGCAGGCAGTGGCCATGCGACACCGGGGGTACGGGGATGAAGACAGCCGGGCGAATAGGCGCGGCCGCGGCGGGCCTGGCCCTCGTGGGGGGCGCGGTGTACGGCCTGCCGCACCTGGCGGGCCGGGACGGCGGCCCGGCCGCCGAACAGCGCCTGCGGGCGAAGCCGGGGGCGACCCCGAGCACGGGCGCGAGCCCGGGGCGCGCCACCGAGGCCGCGGTCGCCGCGGAGGGGAAATCGTTCACGCTCGTCGGGACCGGCGACATCATCCCGTACCCGTCCATCGTCCAGCGGGCCGCCGACGACTCCGCGGAGCAGGGCGGCCACGACTTCCGGAAGATGCTCGCCGGGGTGCGGCCCATCGTCTCCGCCGCCGATCTGGCGGTGTGCCACCACGAGATACCGTACGGCCGGCCCGGCGGCCCCTACACCGGATACCCCCTGTTCAAGGCCCCGCACCAACTGGCCGACGCGCTCCGCGAGACCGGGTACGACAGCTGCTCCACCGCCTCGAACCACACCCTGGACGACGGGTACGACGGCCTCGTCCGGGTCCTGGACAACCTGGACCGCGTCGGCATCCGGCACGTGGGCTCGGCCCGCAGCGCCGAGGAGGCGAAGGCCCCGGCGCTGCTCGAAGCCGGCGGTGCCAAGGTCGCCCAGCTGGACTACACGTACGGGACGAACGGCATCCCGCTCCCCTCCGGCAAGCCCTGGGCCGTGAACCTGATCGACGGGGACCGGATCATCGCCGACGCCCGCGCCGCGCGCGCGGCCGGTGCGAACGTCGTCGTCCTCAGCGTCCACTGGGGCTCCGAGTGGCAGACGGCGCCGGACCGGCAGCAGCTGGACCTGGCCCGGACGCTGACCGCCTCGCGCGGAACGGACGGCTTCCCCGACATCGACCTGATCCTCGGCACGCACAACCACGTCCCGCAGCCGTACGAGAAGGTCAACGGCACCTGGGTCGTCTACGGCATGGGCGACCAGGTGGCCAGCTTCTACGAGGCCGCGAAGGCCCGCGGCAACATGTCCTCGATCCCCCGGTTCACCTTCGCCCCGGCGGCCGGCCGGCCGGGCCGCTGGGAGGTGGTGAAGGCGGAGTACCTCACCCAGTACTCGGACATGCGGCCGCCGTTCCGCGTCGTCTGCACCTCGTGCGACTCCCCGGGCTCCTCCGACGGCACCTACGCCGCCGTCGACCGCGAGGTGACGAAGGCCGTGATGTCACGCGGCGCCGCGGGGCAGGGGCTGACCCGCGCCACGCGCTAGCGCGCCGGAGCAGCGCCACACGACGGCGCTACGACCCGGCACGACGCCCCGGCGTCACCGCCCGGCGCTACGGACGGCGTCACCGCCCATCGCTACGGGACGGCGTCACCGCCCGGCGCGAAGACCCGGCGCTGCCGGACCGCGCTACGAGGCCCTGCCGCGCCGGGTCACGAACAGCGCGGCCGCGCCGAGGCCGAGCAGGACCAGCGCGCCGCCCGTCACGTACGGGGTGAGCGAACCGCCCCCGGTCTCGGCGAGGTCGGCCTCGGTCCCGTCGGTGCCCGAGACCACCGTCTGCGTCTTGATCTCGGGCTTCGACGAGGGGCCGGGGGCGGGGGCTCCCGGGGACTCGCAGCGGGCCTCGGCGAGCACGATCTCCCCTTCGACCTCCGCGACGTTCAGGTGGAGCGGGTTCACCGACACCTTGAGCCGCAGCGCGGTCGCGGCGGCCGTGCTGGAGGTGGTCTCCGTGGCGGAGAGCTCCAGGCTGACCAGCCCGACCTCCGGCACCTCGACCTTGGTGGGACCGCCCGCCGAGAGGGTGACCTTCTTGCCGAGGGCGGTCACCGTGCCGAGGACGTTCGAGCTCGCGACCGGCTTGGCGCCCGTCGCGCAGACCGCCTTGGAGGTGACCTTCTCCACCTCGATCAGGGAGAGGTCGGGCAGGCCCGGCACGTGCACCCGGGCCTTGGCGAGGTTCGCCTCGGCCTGGGCCCCGTCCTCGTCGGCGGTGGCCTTGGAGGTGGCGACGTCGGCGCGCAGGACGCTCACCGGCTTTCCGCCCTCGACCCCGTCCAGGGTGACGGTCAGGGCCGTCTTGTCCGCGTCCGCCGGGGCGCTGACCTCGTTGAGGGTCGCCTTCAGCGGGACGTGCACGGTCTTGTTGAGCAGGCCCACGTCCAGTCCGGCGCGCAGGACCACGGCGCTGGCCTTGCCTTCGCCGCCCGGGTGGGAACCGGTGGCGGAGGCGGGCGGAGCGGCGAGCAGGGCGACCGCTCCCGTGGCGAACAGCGCGGCCACGGGCATGCGGAAGGTGTTGCTGTTCAAGGTGGTGGAACCCCCAGGGAGATGGGAGCCGTCGCGCCGCCAATGGGGGACATTGCGCGCGCCGACGGCCTCGACCCCGGAATCTTTACGCACTGAGAGTGAACGGGTGCCAACCCGGCGTGAGTTCACCCCAAAGGGTGGTTTCCACGCATGGGTTCGAATCAATACGCCTCTTGCGGAACGGGAGTTCCCTCCTGTCCCGGACATCGCGGACACCATCCCCCGGGAAAGGCGTTCACAACGACTTCGGGGCCGCCGACGTCACGCCCCGTCAACTTCCCTCCCCCCGGCAGGTTCAGGCCACCACCCTGCCGTTCACCACCACCCTCAGCGGCCGCGCCAGCGCCCGTACGTCGGCCCGCGGGTCGCTCCCGTAGACCACCAGGTCCGCCGGCGCCCCCTCGGTCAGGCCGGGCCGGCCGAGCCATTCGCGCGCGCCCCAGGCCGTCGCCGAGAGGGCCTGGAGCGGCGGGATCCCGGCCTTGACGAGCTCGGCGACCTCGGCGGCGACCAGGCCGTGCGGCAGGGACCCGCCCGCGTCCGTGCCCACGTAGACCCCGATGCCCGCGTCGTGGGCGGCCCGGACGGTGTCGTAGCGCCGCTCGTGCAGCCTGCGCATGTGCGCGGACCAGCGGGGGAACTTGGCTTCGCCGCCCGCCGCCATCTTCGGGAAGGTCGCGATGTTCACGAGGGTGGGGACGATCGCCACCCCGCGTTCCGCGAACAGCGGGATGGTGTCCTCGGTGAGCCCCGTGGCGTGCTCCACGCAGTCGATGCCCGCCTCGACCAGGTCCCGCAGGGAGTCCTCGGCGAAGCAGTGCGCGGTGACGCGCGCCCCGAGGCGGTGGGCCTCGGCGATGGCGGCCTCGACCTCGGCGCGCGGCCAGCAGGCGGCGAGGTCGCCGGCCTCGCGGTCGATCCAGTCGCCGACCAGCTTGACCCAGCCGTCGCCGCGCCGGGCCTCGCGGCCGACGTACTCGACGAGGTCGGCGGGCTCGATCTCGTGGGCGTAGTTGCGGATGTAGCGGCGGGTGCGGGCGATGTGCCGGCCGGCCCGGATGATCTTCGGGAGGTCCTCGCGGTCGTCGATCCACCGGGTGTCGGACGGGGATCCCGCGTCGCGGATGAGGAGGGTGCCGGCGTCGCGGTCGGTCAGGGCCTGGCGTTCGGCGGTGTCCGCGTCCACCGGTCCGTGGGCGTCGAGTCCCACGTGACAGTGCGCGTCGACCAGTCCGGGCAGCACCCAGCCGGTGATCCCGGTGACCTCCCGGGTACCGCGCGGGCGCTCGAAGGTGACGCGCCCGCCGACCACCCAGAGCTCGTCGCGCACCTCCTCGGGCCCGACCAGCACCCGCCCCTTCACGTGCAGCGGCCCCGGCATCGCACTGTCGCCCTTGGCGTCGTCGCTCATGGCGGCACTCTATGTGCGCGCTCGGTAGGCTCTCCAGGTCACCCGGACGATTCCGGACGAACGACCCCGGACGAAGAGAGCACTGCCGTGAGCACTGCCGCGAACGCCGCCGCGAACCACCCCCTGCTGGACCTTCCGCCCCTGACCGCCGCGCGGTTCGCGTCGATCGAGCGGGGGGTCGCGGAGCTGCTCGGGACCCGGGCCGACGTGGTGATCACCCAGGGCGAGGCGCTGCTGCCGCTCGAGGGGTGCATCCGCTCGGGCGCGCGGCCCGGCTCCACCGCGCTGAACGTCGTCACCGGCCCCTACGGGACCACCTTCGGCAACTGGCTGCGCGACTGCGGGGCGGGCGTCGTGGACCTGGCGGTCCCCTTCGACACGGCCGTGAGCGCCGCCCAGGTGGAGGCGGCCCTGGCGGCGCATCCGGAGATCGACTTCGTCTCCCTGGTCCACGCGGAGGCGGCCACCGGGAACACCAACCCGGTCGCGGAGATCGGTGAGGTCGTACGGGCCCACGGGGCGCTGTTCATGCTCGACGCGGTGGCCTCGGTGGGTGCGGAGCCGCTGCTGCCGGACGCGTGGGGCGTGGACCTGTGCGTGATCGGGGCGCAGAAGGCGATGGGCGGCCCGGCGGGCGTGTCGGCGGTGTCGGTCTCCGACCGCGCGTGGGCCCGGTTCGCGCAGAACCCCTCGGCTCCGCGCCGCTCGTACCTCTCCCTGCTGGACTGGAAGGAGCGCTGGATCGACAGCGGCCGGCGGGCACTGCCGCACGCCCCGGCGCAGCTGGAGATGCTGGCGCTGGAGGCCTGCCTGGACCGCGTCGCGGCCGAGGGCCTGACGGCGGTGACGGCCCGCCACGCGGCCGCGGCGGCGGCGACCCGCGCGGGCGCGGCGGCCCTGGGCATCGCCCCGTACGTCGGCCAGGACGCGGCGGCCGCGCCGGTGGCCACCACCCTGCGCGTGCCGGAGGCCTCGCTGGTGGTGGCGAAGGCCCTGGCGGCGGACCCGGAGGTGCCGCTCGTGGCGGGCGGCGGGGCGCTCGCGCAGGAGATGCTCCGGGTCAACCACTACGGCCCGGCGGCCTCCGCGGACGCCGTCGGCGCCTCACTGACGGCGCTGGCCGCGGCCCTGTCCCTCGACCCGGCCGACGCCCTCGCGGCGGCGGCCGCGGCCTGGTCGGCGGCCCTGTCCGGCTGACCGGGGGCGGCACCGGACCGGGGGCGGCACCGGGGCGGGCCGGGGCGGGTCAGCCCTCCAGGGCGTTCAGCAGCCGGTCCACGTCCGCCTCGGTGTTGTAGAGGTGGAAGGAGGCCCGCAGGTTCCCGGCGCGGGCGGCCGTGACCACGCCGGCGGAGAGCAGGGCGCCCTGACGGCCGGCCAGGCCCGGGACCGAGACGATCGGGGCTCCGCCCGGCACGGGCTCGTGGCCCAGCCGGGCGAGGCCGGCGCGGTAGCGGGCGGCCAGGGCGGTGTCGTGGGCGTGCACGGCGTCGATGCCGATCCGCTCCAGCAGGGCCAGCGAGGGCCCGGCGGCGTGGTAGCCGAGGAAGGCCGGGGACTCGTCGAAGCGCCGGGCCCCGTGGGCCAGGCGGGTCAGCGGACCGTAGGTGGAGTCCCACATGGACTCGGCCGCCACCCAGCCGGCGTGCAGCGGGGTCAGGGTGTCCTGGGCCTCCTCCGAGACGGTGAGGTAGGAGACTCCGCGCGAGGCGAGCAGCCACTTGTACCCGGCGGCGACCGTGTACTCGTACGGGCTCGCGTCGAAGGGCAGCCAGCCGGCCGCCTGCGAGGCGTCCACCAGCATCCGCGCCCCGTGCGCGGTGGTCGCGGCGCGGACGCCCGCCAGGTCCGCCGTACGCCCGTCCGCGGACTGCACGGCGCTCAGCGCGACCAGCGCGGTGTCCGGGCCGACGGCATCGGCGAGGGATTCCAGCGGGGCGAAGCGGACCTTGAGGTCGTCGCGCACCATGAACGGGTTGATGACGGAGGCGAAGTCACCCTCGGGGCACAGGACTTCGGATCCGGCCGGGAGCGCGGCGGAGATCAGGCCGACGCTGGTGGAAACGGCGGCGCCGACGGCCACGCGGTCCGTGGCGACGCCGACGATACGGGCGTACGCCTCCCGGACCCGTTCGACACGGTCGAAGTCGCCGAAGCCGGCCGGGATTCCGGCCCCGGCCGCCTCGGCGAGCAGCCGCACCTCGGCGACGGCGTCCCGCGGGAGGACCCCGCAGGTGGCGGTGTTGAGGTACGTGGTGGAGTGCGCGAACTCGCCGCGGACGGCTTCGGCCGGAAGGAGGTCCATGACGCCCACTCTGCGCCAGGAGCAACCCAAAGTCCATTGGCACACTTTGTGCACTCGATCAAAGAACTGCTTATAGTTCCAGCTTACGGCTGCGGTACCGCGCACGCGCCGTCGGGCTCGCACGCCTCTCCCTCGGGAGCGGCGGGGGCGAGGACCTCGCGCCCGGCCCAGGCCTGCTCCAGCGCTTTGGTGAACACCTCGGCGGGCTGGCCGCCGGAGATCCCGTAGCGGCGGTCGAGCACGAAGAACGGTACGGCGTTGGCGCCCAGTTCGGCCGCTTCGTGCTCGTCGGCCCGGACCTCGGCGGCGTAGGCGGAGTCGTCGGCCAGCACGGTGCGGGCCTCCGCCTCGTCCAGTCCGGCCTCCACCGCGAGCGCGACCAGCACCTCGGGGTCGAAGACGGAGCGCTCCTCGCCGAAGTTGGCGCGGTAGGCGAGGTCGAGCAGCTCCTCCTGGCGGCCACGGGCGGCGGCCAGGTGCAGCAGGCGGTGGATGTCGAAGGTGTTGCCGTGGTCGCGACCCTCGGTGCGGTACGTCAGCCCCTCGGCGCGGGCGCTCGCGGCGACGTGCTCCTCCATGCCGCGGGCTTCCTCCAGAGTGCGGCCGTACTTCTTGGCCAGCATCTCCAGGACGGGCGCCACCTGGCCCCGGGGGCCGTTCGGGTCTAGCTCGAAGGAGCGGAAGACGACCTCGATCTCGTCGCGGTGGGCGAACTCGGCCAGCCCCTTGGTGAAACGGGCCTTGCCGATGTAGCACCACGGGCAGGCGATGTCGCTCCAGATCTCGACGCGCATGTTCCTTCTTCTCTCCACGGAATCAACTGTTCCGGGTTCAACCATTCACTGCCCCGTCTCATTCCCCGGACGGTTCGGAGGGTCCGGGCCGTTCCCCGATCACGAGCCAGAGCGTGCGGTGGGATCCGGACTGGGCTCCGGCGGGTTCCGGGAGCCAGCCGTGGGTGGCGTAGAAGGCCTGGGCGCGGAGGTTGTGCTCGTAGACCTCCAGGCGGACCCTGCGGATGCCCGCGCGGCGCCAGACGTCGAGGCAGGCGGCGTGCAGGGCGGTCCCGGTGCCGCGGCGCCAGTGCGCGGGGTCCACGTGGAGCTGGGTGAGGGTGGTCTCGCCGTCGGCGGTGCGGAAGGCCGCCACCCCGGTGAGCTCGCCGTCCCGCTCGGCGCAGAGCACCCCGCCGTCGGCCCCGGCCCGCGCGACGGCGCGGGACCAGCCCTCACGGGTGCGCGCCAGCTCGGCCGCGCCGCCGTAGGACTCCTCGGGGACCCGGCCCCGGTAGTAGGTGGCCCGGGCCCGGGTGTGGAGGGCCGCGATGGCGTCGAGGTCGGCGGAGTGCGCACTGCGGATCATGAGAAAGGGAACGCGCCGGGAACCGTGTCGGTTCCCGGCGCGCATGCCGCGCGTCGCGCACGCACCCGATTCGGCCACGCGTACGAGCCGGCCGCTGCGCCCGCCTCTTCGGCTACCCCTTCAGCCAGGCCTGCATCATCTTCTGGGCGACGGGGGCGGCCAGCTTGCCGCCGCCGATCTCGGAGCGGTCCGTGTCCGACCTGTCGATCACCGCGGCGACGACGATCTGCTTGCCGTTCAGCTTCCCGTACGAGGTGAACCAGGCGAGCGGCGACAGGCTGTTGTTCACGCCGCGCTGGGCGGTACCGGTCTTCGCGCCCACCTCGGCCCCCTGGACCAGGGCGTTCTTGCCACCGCCCTCGGTGGCCACGGTGATCATGGCGTCCCGGATCATCGAGGCGGTCTTCTCCTTCATCACCTGCTCGGACTTGGGGTCCTTGAAGCTCTGCAGCACGTTGCCGTTGGCGTCGGTGACCTCGGAGACCTCGTGCGGGGAGACCAGCTTGCCGCCGTTCTCGATCGCGGCCGTCACCATCGCCATCTGCAGCGGGGTGGCCTGGACGTCGAACTGGCCGATACCGGTCTGCGCGACCTGGTCGACCGACATCTTCTTCTCCGGGTACTTGCTCGTGGGGTTGGTCCACACCGGGACCTTCTGCACCACGTTGAAGCCGAGCTTCTCCGCCATCGCCCGCATCTTGTCCTGGCCCAGCTTGTGGGCGAGCTCCGCGAAGACGTTGTTGCAGGACAGCTTCAGCGCGGTCCGGGGCGACACGTTGTTGCAGGCCGCGTCGCCCGCTTCGCTGGGCAGCTTGGTCCGCGTACCGGGAATCGTGTAGTCGCCCGGGGTCCCGGTGGGCGTGTCGATGTTCGTGACCAGGCCGTTCTCGATGGCCGCCGCCAGCGTGACCAGTTTGAAGGTGGATCCGGGCGCCTGCGGCTTGCGCAGCGCCGTGTTCTCCATCGCCTTGCCCTGGTTGGCGTTGAGCGCGTCCCACGCCTTCTGCTCCGCGTCGCCCGCGCCCGCGATGGAGCCCGGGTCGAAGGACGAGTTGTTCACGACGGCCAGGATCTCGCCGGTGGAGGGATCGACCGCGACCGCGGAGCCCTGCATGCCCTGCAGCGCGTCCCAGCCGGCCTTCTGGACGCCCTTGTCGATCGTGGTCAGCACGTTGCCCGGGGCGGCCCGCTTGTTGGTGAGCGTGTCCATGATGGTCTTGAGGCGGTTGTCGGAGCCGTTGAGGATGCCCTGGTAAACGCCCTCCAGCATGGTCGCCCCGAAGGCCTGCGAGCTGTAGCCGGTGATCGGCGCGTACAGCGGTCCGTCGGTGTACGTCCGCTTGTACCCGAAGTCCTTGCCGCCCGTCGCCGTGGAGCCGGTGATCGCCTCCCCGCCCACGATGATGTTCCCCAACGGGTTCTCGTACTTCCCGATGAGGTTGCGCCGGTTGTTCTTGTCGTCTGCGAGGGCCTGGCCTTTGTATGCCTGCACCCAGGTGACCCGCACCAAAAGGGCCAGCACCAGAAGCAGACAGAAGACCGACGCACGCCTGATCGTCTTGTTCATCCCCCTGAAAGACGTCCCAGCCGCCCCAGCCGTTCCGCTCTGCCCCGATTGTGGCGGAGTTCTCAGCTTTTCTTCATGAGGAACCCTCCCTCGTACGCCGCGATCACCGCCTGGGTCCGGTCCCGGGAGCCGGTCTTGGCCAGGACCGCGGCCACGTGCGACTTGACGGTCTGCGGGCCGACCCCGAGCCGCTCGCTCACCTCGTGGTTGGAGAGCCCGGTCGCCATCAGGCGCAGCACGTCGGCCTCCCGCTCCGTGAGCCGGGCCACCCAGGGCGCGGCGGCCGGGCCCGACCCGGGCGGGGTGTGGGCGGCGGCCAGGGAGCGGACGGCCGCCGGGAAGAGCAGCGAGTCCCCGCGGGCGACGAGCCGGACCGCGGCGGTCAGCTCGTCGGCCCCGGCCCGCTTGAGGAGGAACCCGGCGGCTCCCGCCCGCAGGGCCTCGTACACGTACGCGTCGTTCTCGAAGGTGGTGACCACCACGATCCGGGGCGGCCGCGCCATGGTGGCGAGGATCCGCTCGGTGGCCCGGATGCCGTCCGTCTCCGGCATCCGGACGTCCATCAGCACCACGTCCGGGGCGAGCGCGCGGACCACTGCCACGGCCTCGGCTCCGGTGGCCGCCTCCCCGACGACCTCCATGTCGGGCTCGGCCTCCAGGATGACGCGCAGGGCGGTGCGGACCATCCGCTCGTCGTCGGCCACGACGACGCGCAGCGGCGGCCGGGCCGGCGGGGTCACCGGGCGCCCCCGCCGAGCGGAAGGACGGCCCGCAGCCGCCAGCGGCCCCCGTGCGGCCCGGCCTCGAGGTGTCCGCCGAGCAGCGCGGCCCGCTCGGCGGCCCCGCGCAGTCCGCGGCCCCCGGTGGTCCGGGCCTGCGGCGCGGCGGCCGGATCGTTCGTCACGGTGATCTCCAGTTCCTCGTGTCCGTCGCGGTCCCGTACGAGGATCCGCAGATCGACCGGGCCCGCCCCGTGCCGCAGGGCGTTGCTCAGCCCCTCCTGCACGATCCGGTACGCCTCGCGGGAGGCGATCGCCGGGAGCCGCGCCCACTCCCCGGCCGGTCCCGGGTCCATGCGTGCGGTGACCGGGGTCCCGGAGGCCCGGGTGCGGGCCAGCAGCCCGTCGAGGTCGGCGGCGAGCGTCGGCGCGGGCCCCGCCCCCGGCCCCCCGGCCCCCGCTCCACCACCGGCCCCTCCCCCGGATCCGGCCCCCGCTCCGCCGGCAGCCCCCGCTCCGCCGGCAGCCCCCGATCCGGCTCCCGCCCAGGGGCCGGCCTCCGCTCCGTCGCCCTCGCGCAGCAGGCCGAGGACGGCGTCCAGCTCCCCCACCGTGCGGCGGGTGGTCTCCTCGATCGCGGCCAGTGCCTCCGCCACGAAGCCGGGGTCCGTGGCGAGCACCCGCCGGGCTGCGCCCGCCTGGAGGGTGACCGCGCTCAGCGCGTGGCCGACGGAGTCGTGCAGCTCCCGTGCCAGCCGGTTGCGCACGGCCAGATCGGCGGCCCGCTCCTCGGCCGCCGCCAGCCGGTCCGCCGCCGTCGGCCCCAGCAGCACGGGCGCCAGCCGGGCCAGCAGCGCCCCCGACCCGGCCGCGCACAGAGCGAGCCCGCCCAGCAGCCCGGTACCGAGCACGGGGGCCACGTAGAGCCCGGCCCCCGTGCCGAACCAGCCGAGCCCGAGCGGCATCTCCCGCAGCGCGCTCACGAACGGCAGGGCGATCAGCACCACCGCCATGGGCGGCACCGCCAGGCTCATCCCGCTGACCAGTGCGCCGACCCCCAGGTGCAGGGTCCACCAGGCCGCCGCCCGCCCCCGGGCCGCCCAGCTGCGGGCCGGCCCCTCGGCGAGCCGCTCCCCCGGCACCCCGCACAGCGCCCTCGCCACGGTCACCGACATCGGCCGGACCAGTCCGAACAGCCCGGTCACGGCGACGAGCGGCAGGGCGGCGGCGTAGGCGGCGAAGCTGAGGGGCAGCGAGTCGAGCGCGTTGACCCCACCGGCGAGGACGCCGACCGCCACCTGCGCCAGCAGGAAGTACGGCATCAGCAGGGCCCCGCCGAGGATCAGATGGACCCATCTCAGACGCACCCGGCCCGAACCGCCCCCACGCGGGGACCTCCGGCTCAGTGGCATCCGCTTCGGACGCCGCATCCGCGCCCCCGGTCTCCGCTCCACCCCGCACCGCCCCCCTCAGGCCGCGCGGCGGCCGGCCAGGAACCGTCCCGTGACGGCGGTCGCGAGGAGAGCGGTGATCATCTGGCCAGCGTAGATCAAGTAGCTTGCCGTGGTGGTCCGTTCGTCCGGGCCGGGGTCCCCGCTGGTGAACGCGGCCAGCATCCACATCCCCCAGCACAGGGTCGCCGCGGACCCCGTCCACGCCACGGCCAGCGGCCACCGCGCCCGCCGGACCCCGCCCCGTGCGAGCAGTACCGCCCCCGCCCCGGCCGTCAGCGCGCATATCCCGTGGACGGCGGAGACCACGCCGGCGTCCGAGGAGTACTGCGCGATCTGCGCCGCGTTCCGCCCGGCCGTGCCGCCGGAGGCCCAGTAGAAGTGCGTCCCGGCAACGACCGCTGCCAGTGCCGCCGCGGCTCCCGCCACCACCCCCGTGGGTGACGGGAGCCGCGAGCCGAGGGGGCCCTGCCAGCGCCGGCCCCAGCGCTCCCGCGCATAGGGCACGAACAGGGCGGCCAGGGCCACCGCCTGGACGATGAAGCCCGAGTAGACGACGTCGAAGACCCAGGGATCGAGGAAGGGCTCCTCGGCCGCCCGCGCGGCCGCGTCCGGCCCCAGACCGGCGGCCCTCAGGAGGAGTTGGCCGGGGTATCCGAGGACGATGGGCACGAGCAGGCCGGTGGCGACGAAGGCCGGGACCGTCAGCAGCCAGGACGGAACCCGCTTGCCCCAGGGTCTGGTGAGCACCAGCACGAGCGCGATCACGAGGGCGTCCATGCACACGCTGACGGCATTCGCCACGATGGTGACCGGCGAGGGCTCCAGCAGCACGCTGCCCGCCGGTATCCCGAGGTGACTCCCGGCCAGCCAGACGGTCTTCAGCGTCACGTACGGCACGGTGGCGATGACGGCCACCGCGGCCGGGATCCTGCGCCCGGCCCCGGGGCCGGGGGAAGGCGGCTGCGCTTCGTCGTGGGTCGGTCGTGGTGACCGCGGCGGGTGAACGGCTCGTGTGGTCATGACTCAACGGTCCCGTGTCCGTGCCCCCGCCACCTCCCCCTTGAAGGGGAACCGTCTCCCCCGCCCGGGGGAGGAACTCCTCCCTCCACCCCCCTGCCCGTGGCGACAGCGCCTCCACCCGACCCCGGCCCCGACCCCGGCCCCGGCCCCACCCGCACCCCCAGCCCCACCCGCATCCCCATCCGCACCCCCACCCGCAGCCCCAACCCCCTACATCCGCCGCGTCACCACCGACAGCCGGTCGCGCGCCGCGAACAGCGCCGCCTTGATGCCCCGTTCGTGCCCCGGAGTCAGCCGCGCCACCGGCACCGAGCAGCTCACCGCGTCCCGCGCGGGCGTCCGGTACGGCACCGCCACCCCGAAGCAGCGCAGTCCGAGCGTGTTCTCCTCCCGGTCCACGGCGTACCCCTGCTCCCGCACCAGCGCCAGCTCCTCGATGAGCCGGTCCCGGTCGGTGATGGTGTGCTCGGTGACGGCTTCCAGTCGCCGCGGCAGCAGCCCGCGCACCTCTTCGTCCGTGTGCGTGGCCAGCAGCGCCTTGCCGAGCGCCGTCGAGTGCACGGGCAGCCTCCGCCCGACCCGCGTGAAGGGCCGCAGGTAGTGCTGCGACTGCCGGGTCGCCAGGTAGACCACGCTCGTCCCGTCCATCCGGGCCAGGTGGATGGTCTCCGTCGTGTCGTCGGAGAGCCGGTCCAGCGTCGGCCGCGCCGCCGCGACCACCTCGTCCCCGTCGATGTACGAGCTGCCGACGAGCAGCGCCCGTACGCCGATGCCGTACCGCGTACCCGTCGCGTCCGTCTCCACCCAGCCCAGGTTCACCAGGGTGCGCAGCAGCATGTAGAGGCTGGACTTGGGCAGGGAGAGGTCGCCCTGGATGTCGGCCAGGCTGTGCAGTCCCGGCCGCGCCGCGAAGTGTTCCAGCAACAGGACCGTGCGCACCGCCGACTTGACGGCCGCAGGCGCGCCCGAGCCCCCCGACTCAGCTGCAGTCATTCGCCTTCGTGCCCCTCTGTCGCTTGCTGTCTCTTGTTCTTCACTTGTCACCCGCAAGACACGGAAATAGAGTCCACAGTGGATGTGATCATTCATCCACCGGAACGGCGTTCACAATACTGAACGCATCCGCGCGGGTCAGCGTAGATCCAGGAGGCAGTTCGCCATGGCAGCAACACCAGTCTGGAGTGTGGACCCCCGCACCGGGAAGGACCGCGAGCAGGTTGCGGTGGAGGCCACATCCCGGGAGGTGGACGAAGCCGTACGCGCCGCCCACGCGGCCCGCGGCGCGCTCGCCGACGCCACCGGGCGCGCCGCGTTCCTGCGGGCCGCCGCCGACCTGCTGGACGAGGCCGCCGCCCACGTCATCGAGGCCGCCGACGCCGAGACCGCGCTGGGCCCCGGCCGGCTCACCGGCGAGCTCGCCCGCACCACCGGCCAGCTGCGCGCCTTCGCCGACGCCGTGGACGAGGGCTCCTACCTCGACATCCGCATCGACCGCGCCGACCCCACCACCGCACCGCCCCGCCCCGAACTGCGCCGCTACAAGGTGCCGCTGGGCGTGGTCGCGGTCTACGCCGCCTCCAACTTCCCGCTCGCCTTCTCGGTCCCCGGCGGCGACACCGCCAGCGCGCTGGCCGCCGGCTGCCCCGTCGTCGTCAAGGCGCACCCCGACCATCCCGCCACCTCCGAACTGTGCGTGTCGCTGCTGCGCCGGGCCGCCGTCGCCACCGGGCTGCCGGCCGGGGTCGTCGCCGTGGTCCACGGGTTCGACGCGGGCCTGGAGCTGATCCGGCACCCGCTGATCAGCGCCGCCGGGTTCACCGGATCCATCCGGGGCGGGCGGGCGCTGTTCGACGCCGCCGCCGCACGGCCCGTACCGATCCCCTTCCACGGGGAACTGGGCTCGCTGAACCCGGTGGTGGTCACCCCTGCGGCCGCCGCCGAACGCGCCGAGGAGATCGGCGGCGGGCTGGCGGGCTCGGTCACGCTCGGCGTCGGCCAGTTCTGCGTCAAGCCCGGCCTGGTGCTCGTACCCGAGGGCGCGGACGGCGACCGGCTCGCCGGCGCGCTGACCAAGGCGCTCGGGGAGACCGAGCCCGGGGTGCTCCTCGACCACCGGATGCGGGAGAACTTCGTCGCCGGGGTCCGCGAGCGCGCCGCGCTGCCCGGGGTGGACGCGCCCGTCACCCCCGGCTCGGGCGGCGAGCACACCGTCGGCGCCGGCTACCTGAGCGTCCCCGCACGGACCCTGCTGGAGGGCGGGCCCTACGAGGTGCTGCTGGAGGAGTGCTTCGGTCCCGTCACCGTGCTCGCCCGGTACGCCGGCCAGGGCGAGGCCGCCGCCGTGCTGGGGCGGCTCCCCGGGAACCTCACCGCGACCCTCCAGTTGTCGGCCGCCGAGGCGGACGGCGGCCCGGGGCCTGCGGCGGATCTGATCTCCCAGGTCACGGCGCTGGCCGGACGGGTCGTGGTCAACGGCTGGCCGACCGGTGTGGCGGTGGCCCCGGCCCAGCACCACGGCGGCCCCTACCCGGCGGCGACCTCCCACTCCACCTCGGTGGGCGGCACCGCGATCGAACGCTGGCTGCGCCCGGTGGCCTACCAGTCGGTCCCGGACGCGCTCCTCCCCCCGGAACTCCGCGAGGCCAACCCCCTCGGCCTCCCGCGCCGGGTGACCGGCGACTGAGCCGCCCCACCCGGGGGGGCGGGGGCCGGGCGGCCGGGGCTTAATGCGTTGCCGCCCGCGCCCCGGTCCGGGCAAGCTGCGCCTCATGCCGAAGCCGCACGGATTCTCGTACGAACAACTGGGCGACCGCGTGGTCATCACCCATCAGGGCCGGTCCGCGACCACCCTGCGGGGTGCCCGGGCCGACAAGTTCCTGGCCGAGGTCGAATCCGGTGACGCCCAGCTGGTGATGGCCCGCTGGACCGGCGCCTACAAGTTCGGCAACGAGCGGATGGCCAAGAACCACCCCCGCAACCAGGGGCGCGCCTGAATCCCGGGGAGGGCGGGGAATCCCGGGGGAAAGTAAGGGAACGGCAAAGCACCCTCGGTCGTTCTCCCGGCATGACCGCTATGACCCCTGGTTCCAACCTGCCGCTCAACACCGTCCGCGTGACGGTGGACGTGGCTGCCCCGGTGCGGCTCGACGTGTCCGGGCTGCTCCTCGCCGCCGACGGCAAGGTGCGTTCCGACGCCGATTTCATCTTCTTCAACCAGCCGGCCGGCCCCGGCGTCAGCTATCAGTCCGGCGGCGGCACGGCACCGGACTCGATCACGGTGGACACCGGCTCGGTCCCGGCCGGGATCGAGCGGATCGTCATCACCGCCAGTCCGGACGCGGCGGGGCAGACCTTCCAGGGCATCGAGCCCACGGCCACCGTGCGGGACGCCGTCAGCGGATCGGTGATCTCCACCTTCACCCCGCCCCAGCTGGGCACCGAGACCGCCCTGGTGGTCGTCGAGGTCTACCAGCGCGGCGGCGTCTGGAAGGTGCGCGCGGTCGGCCAGGGTTACGCGAACGGCCTCGCCGGCATCGCGACCGACTTCGGGGTCTCGGTGGACGAGGAGCCCGCGCCGGCGGCCGCCGCCCCCGCGCCCGTCGCCCCGCCCGCGCCCCCGGCTCCCCCGGCTCCGTCCGCGTACCCGGCCTCCCCCTGGCTCGGCGCCGGCGCCGGCGCGCCCGCGCCGGCCCAGGCCCAGGCCCCGGTGGCCGCTCCCGCGCCGGTCGCCGCCGCGGCCCCCGCCCCCGGCGCCGGGAAGATCAACCTCGACAAGGGCCGGGTCAGCCTCCAGAAGAACCAGACCGTGTCCCTGGTCAAGGGCGGCCGGCCGCTGCTCTCCCAGGTCAAGATGGGCCTCGGCTGGGAGCCCGCGTTCCGCGGCCGCGCCATCGACCTGGACGCCTCGGTCATCGCGTACGGCCCGCAGCGCAACCACATCGACAGCTGCTACTTCGGCAAGTTGTCCATCCTGGGCGGCTCCGTCAAGCACTCGGGCGACAACCTCACCGGCGACGGCGCGGGCGACGACGAGGTGATCGTCGTGGACCTCGGCCGGCTCCCCGCCGACGCCACGGGCCTCGTCTTCACGGTCAACTCCTTCTCGGGCCAGAAGTTCACCGAGGTGGCCAAGGCCTACTGCCGCCTCATCGACGCCGCGAGCGGCGAGGAGCTGGTCCGGTTCGACCTCACCAGCGCCGAGCCGCAGACCGGCGTGATGATGGCGAAGCTCATCAAGCAGTTTTCGGGCGAATGGGAGATGACGGCCATGGGCGAGTTTGTGAAGTCGCGCACAGTGCGCGGCATGGTCAAACCCGCCGCGCAGGCACTCTGAGCAGGTGAGCGGGCACATGGAGCGACGGGCGCCCTCCTCGGGTGATCTGTTCCACCCTTAATACGGAGGTGGCTGTCAGTGCCCACCCGTAGCCTTGAACCCATGCACCAGACACTCCAGCCCGCGGGCCCCGCGCGCCCGTCCGCCGCCGAGGCGAACGAGGCGATACGGCAGCTCGTCGAGAGCCGGGTGGACGGCGAGTGGCCCTCCGAGGCGTACGAATTCCTCCTCGAGGAGTGGGCCGCGGCCAGCCGCGCCGAAGCTCAGTGAACCACCCGAAGTGATCCAGCCGAACAGTTGAAGACCACGCACAAGAGCCGCCGGAGCCCCAGGGCCCGGCGGCTCTTCTCATCGCGGTGCGTCCACGGTCAGCGCCCGCGGGTCAGCGCCCGCGCCGCCACGGCCCCGTGATGGCCAGCATGATGCCCGGTTCCTGGATGTTGGCGAACAGCGTCCGCCCGTCCGGCGAGAAGCAGACGCCCGTGAACTCCGAGTACTCCGGCTCCTGCTCCGTGCCCATGTTCATCTCGTTGCGGGCCAGCGGGTACGTCCGTCCCGACTCGGTCGCGCCGAACAGGTGCTGCAGCCCCGAGCCGTCCTCGGCGATGATCAGACCGCCGTACGGGGAGACCGTGATGTTGTCCGGGCCGTCGTACCCGCCGTCCGCCGACGGGTCGGCGTTCACCCCGAGCAGGACCATCAGCCGCACCGTGCGCCGCTTCGGGTCGTAGAACCACACCTGGCCGTCGTGGGCCGTGCCGGGGCTCTCCTCGCGGGCGTAGGAGGAGACGAAGTACGTCCCGCCGTCGGCCCACCACATGCCCTCCAGCTTGCGCGCCCGGGTCACGGCCGAGGCCCCGAACTGCTTGCGGACCGACACGGTGCGCGCGTCGCGGTCGGCCACCGGCACCCAGTCCACCCCGTAGGTGGTCCCGATCTTCGTCGCCCGCGAGAGGTCGTCGACGAACAGGCCGCCGCTGTCGAAGCACTTGGCGGCCGCCAGCACACCGGCGTCGGCGGCGAGCGTACGGAGCCTGCCGCGCCCGTGGCGGAAGCCGCTCGGCGGGGTCCAGCGGTAGAGCAGCCCGTTGGGGCCGGAGGCGTCCTCGGTGAGGTAGGCGTGGCCCTGGCGCGGGTCGATGACGACGGCCTCGTGGGCGTACCGTCCGAAGGCCTTGACGGGCTTCGGGTCGCGGTTGGCGCGGCGGTCGTGCGGGTCCACCTCGAAGACGTAGCCGTGGTCCTTGGTCATGCCGTTCTTGCCGGCCAGGTCCTCGGTCTCCTCGCAGGTCAGCCAGGTGTCCCAGGGGGTGGCGCCGCCCGCGCAGTTGGTCGACGTACCGGCGACGCCGACCCACTCCGCGACCTCGCCGCCGCGCCGGACCTCGACGACCGTGCAGCCACCGGCCGCGGCCGGGTCGTAGACGAGGCCCTCGGTGAGCGGGACGGGGTGCGTCCAGCCCGCGCGCGGGCCCTTGAGCTCGTGGTTGTTGACGAGGAGGGTGACCCCCCGGTGGCCCTCGAAGGCGGCCGTGCCGTCGTGGTTGGACGGGGTGATCTCGCCGGAGTCCAGGGTGGTGACCCCGCTGTGCGTGATCACGCGGTAGGCGAATCCGGCGGGGAGGGCCAGTATGCCGGCCGGGTCGGGGACGAGCGGGCCGTAGCCGGGGCCGTGCTCGTGACCGTGTCCGCGGTCCTGTCCGCCGTGCTCGCCGTGGTCTCCGGCCGCCGTGCTGTCGTCGGCGGCGAGGGCCCCGGGAGCGGTGGCGAGTGCGCCGACCGTTCCCGTGAGCGCGACCCCCGCACCGGCCAGTACGGTGCGGGAGGTGAAGTCTCTGCGGCTGAGCGGCATCGGGTCTCCAGGGGTGGGGAGGTGGTGCGCCTGTCGTGCGGTCGTCGGCGCACACGCTCCCGCCCGCACGTGAACGCCGACTGAACTACCCGGGAAAACGAATCGACCCCTTCCCGGTGTCCCCGTTGGCCGACTCCCACTGGCGAACGGCTCGTTACCGCCGTCTCAGGCGTTGCGGGAACGCGCCTTGAACGCGGCCTTGCGCGCTTCCTTCGCCGCCTTCTTGTCGGGATGCAGCCGCCCCATCGCCTCCAGGACGAAGGCCGTCGCCGGGTGCTCCACCCTCCACGCCTGCTCGAAGAACCCGGCGTGGTGGGCGGTCAGCGACTCGATCAGGAGCGGCAGTTCCCGCGCCTCACCGCCCTCGCCGCCCTCCCCGTCCGCGGCGAGCTGAGCCGCGATGGTGTCGACCGTCAGCCAGAACACCATCTCCTCGTCCGGCGCCGGTACGTCGGTCACCCCGCGCTCGGCCAGCCAGACCCGGGCCAGCCCGCCGAGCTCCGCGTCGTCCAGCACCGCGCGGACGGCCGGCTCGGCCTCCGCTCCGGCCGGTGCGAGGGCCTGCTGGCAGCGCAGCCTGCGCAGCGGCCCGCCCGCGTCGGATCCGCGTGCCGCGGCGAGCAGTTCCGCGACGGCGGTGGGCACGGGGCGGCCGGCCAGCCACTGTTCGATCTCGGCCTGGGCCGCGCTCTCCGAATAGTGGGAGACCGCGTCGAGCAGGACGTCCGCGCCCTTGCCCGCCAGCTCTCCGACGGCCGGGGCCTCGACACCGGCCTCCAGCATGCGTGCCCGGATCCCGTACAGGCCGAGCGGGGTCAGGCGGACCATCCCGTAGCGGGAGACGTCCTCCTCGTCGGGGGCCGCGCCCGGCTCGGCGCCCCCGGCCGCGAGGAACTCTTCGTCCTCGGCATCGGCCATCAGGTCCTCGTCGACGGGGCGGAACTCGACCAGCCCGATGGGCTCCAGCTGCCGGAACTGGTCGTCGAGGCGCATCATCGCGTCCGAGACCTGTTCCAGGACGGCGTCGGTCGGGTCGCCCATGTCGTCCGGCACGACCATCGAGGCGGCGAGCACCGGCAGCGGGACCGGGCCGTCGGCCGCGCCTCCCTCGGCGACGGACAGCAGGTAGAGGTTGGCGAGCACCCCGTCGAGGAAGTCGGCCTCGCGGCGCGGGTTCCAGTCGAGCTGGTCGAAGTCGATCTCGCCACCCGCGTCGAGGGCGTCCACGAGGTCGTCCAGGGCGGGCACCGCCGCGTCGGCGAGGACGGTGTCCAGGGCGGCGAGCCACAGGTCGAGCACGTCGCCGGGGGTGCCGCCGGTGACCAGCGCCAGGTCCTCACCGGGCTCGGCCGTCCCGGACTCCCCCTCGCCGCCGGACTCCCCCTCGCCGTCGGCCGCTTCCTCCGGTCCCGGGCCGTCCTCCTCCGGTTCGGTGACCTCGACGAGCCCGGTGTCGACGGCCACGCGCCAGGCCTGGCTCGCGTGCGCCGCGGAGTCCTCGTCGGCGGGGTCGAGGCCCAGCAGGGCGACGGCCTCGGGGACCTGGGCGGCGACGAGCTCGCCGCCGATGTCCACCCTGGTCTGCGGTCCGGCCCAGCGGGCGAGCCGGACGGCACGGGCGAACAGCGGGGCGGCGAGGGCGTCCCGGGCCAGTTCCGCGTCGGGGAGCAGCCGTACCGGCGGCAGCGTGGGGTGCGAGTCTGCGGACATCGGGTGGTTCTCCTCGCGGGCACGGGTGGTTCGGGTACGGGTCGTTCGGCGCCCCAGCGTAGACGCATTTCGGGCGCCTCCGGCCGGTCATCCCCTTTGGTTCATCCCACAGTCAGCTGCCGTATTCCCTGTAGGGCTTGACAACTTTGCTGACCAAGAAGGAAATTGACGCGCGTAGATATCTGCTTCCTCCTCCACACACCGGAGTTCCTGCCCATGCGCTCCTCGCATCCCCGTTCCGCCGCCGTCGCGGCCCTCGTCGCCACCGCACTGGCCACCGGTCTGCTCGCGGGTACCGCCGAGGCGGCCGAAGGCGCCGCGTCCGCCGATCCGATACGCATCCACGACATCCAGGGCACCACCCGGACGTCCCCGTTCGCCGGCAAGCAGGTCGCCGACGTCGCGGGCATCGTCACCGGCGTTCGTACGTACGGCTCGCGCGGCTTCTGGATCCAGGACCCGGACGCCGACGACGACGCCGCCACCAGCGAGGGCGTGTTCGTCTTCACCAGCTCGGCCCCGACCGTCGCGGTCGGCGACGCCGTCAAGGTCTCCGGCCTGGTCGGCGAGTACATACCCGGCGGCCTCACCTCCGGCAACCAGTCGGTCACCCAGATCTCCAAGCCGGTCGTGACCGTCGTCTCCTCCGGCAACGCCCTGCCCGAGGCCACCGCCGTCAACGAGTACTCGGTCCCGTCCGAGTACGCCCCGGCCGGCGACCCGGCCGCCGCGGGCAGCATCAACGGCCTGACCCTGGAGCCCTCGCGCTACGCCCTGGACTACTACGAGTCGCTGGAGGGCATGAACGTCAAGATCGGCACCTCCCGCGTGGTCGGCGCCACCGACCCGTACGCCGAGCTCTGGGTGACGGTCAAGGGCTGGGAGAACAACACCAAGCGCGGCGGCACGCTCTACGGTTCGTACGACTCCCAGAACACCGGCCGCCTGCAGATCCAGCAGCTCGCGCCGCTGGCGCAGCAGCCGTTCCCGGTGGCCAACGTCGGGGACAAGCTGGTGGGCGCCACCGAAGGCCCGCTGGACTTCAACCAGTTCGGCGGCTACACCCTGGTGGCCCGCACCCTGGGCACGGTCAAGGCGGGCACCCTCGCCCCCGAGAAGACCAAGGCGCAGGCCGCGAACGAGCTCGCGGTCGCCACGTACAACGTCGAGAACCTCGACCCGACCGACCCGCAGGAGAAGTTCGACAACCTGGCCAAGGCCGTCGTCGAGAACCTCTCCTCCCCCGACATCCTCGCCCTGGAGGAGATCCAGGACGACAACGGCGCCAAGAACGACGGCACCGTCTCGGCCGAGGCCACGCTGACGAAGTTCACCGCGGCGATCGCGGCCGCGGGCGGCCCGGCGTACCAGTGGCGCACGATCAACCCCGAGGACAAGAAGGACGGCGGCGAGCCCGGCGGCAACATCCGCCAGGTGTTCCTCTTCAACCCGGCGCGGGTCTCCTTCACCGAGCGCGCCCCGGGTGACGCGGTGACGGCGACCGGTGTGACCACGGAGAACGGCAAGGCCGCCCTGACCCACTCGCCCGGCCGCATCGACCCGGCGAACCCGGCCTGGGTGGACAGCCGCAAGCCGCTGGCCGGCGAGTTCGTCTTCGGCGGCAAGACCGTCTTCGTGATCGCCAACCACTTCGGCTCGAAGGGCGGCGACGAGGGGCTGACCTCCGTGCACCAGCCGCCGGTACGGTCCTCCGAGGCCAAGCGGCTGCTCCAGGCGCAGGCGGTGAACTCCTTCGTCAAGAACATCCTGGCGGTGGACAAGAAGGCCTCGGTCCTCGCGGTCGGCGACATCAACGACTTCGAGTTCTCGGGCACGACGCAGGCGCTGGAGGACGGCGGGGCGCTGTACTCGGCGGTCAAGTCGCTGCCGAAGGCGGAACGTTACTCGTACGTCTACCAGGGCAACGCGCAGGTGCTGGACCAGATCCTGACGAGCCCGGGCATCAAGCAGTTCAGCTACGACAGCGTGCACATCAACGCGGAGTTCGCCAACCAGAACAGCGACCACGACCCGCAGGTCGTGCGCTTCCGCCCGTAGCGGCGGCGCCGAGGGGGCCGGGCCGCACCGCCGCCCGGCCCCTTCGGCATGATCCCGGCATGATCTTCCGCACCGCACCACACCGCACCGCGCCGCGCCGCACTGCACCGCACTGCACCGCACTGCTTCTACGAGCGGCTGGGCTTCGCGCGGAGCCACGAGGGCTTCGGGTTGCCGCTGGACCGAGTCCGGGCCTCTGGCCATAACCCCTGGTCGGAACCCTGGGCGGGACCGCTGATCGGGACCGCCGGGAGCCAAGGAAGGGACCTTTGGCCCTGGCGTGACGCTCAGCACATCTCTACACATTCGGGCGGTTCTGGTGTTGAGTGTCCCCACGCCCGATCTTGCACCGTACTCCTCGGGAGGACCGCGTGTTCCCCTCCATCTCCCTCGCCCAGGAAATCGGCATCGCCGTCCTGCTCGTGGCAGCTCTCGTCTGGCTCGTCGGACTCGGCCACATGCTGTGGGACAGCCGGTTCCACCACCCGGAGCCAGGCGCCTTCGACGGTCTCTCGGTCATCCCGGCCCAGCGCGGCATCTCGATGCACCCGCTGGAGTCGGTGGAGCTGACCGAGGCGGAACAGCAGGCCTTCGCGGGCCTGGTCCGCACGATCCCCCTCCACTGACCACCCCGCACCCGGCCCCCCGGGGCCCCGCACACGCGAACGCCCTCCCCCGCTCGGGTGGGGAGGGCGTCGCTGCCGCCGGGACCGGTGGGGGTCAGTTGTGGCTGTGGAGGACCTCGTTCAGGCCGCCCCAGGCCGCCTTGTACGGGCGGGCCTCGACGGCGCCGGTGACCGAGTTGCGGCGGAAGAGGATGTTGCTGGCGCCGGAGAGCTCCAGGGCCTTGACGATCTGGCCGTCCGGCAGGGTGACGCGGGTGCCCGCGGTCACGTACAGGCCGGCCTCGACGACGCACTCGTCGCCCAGCGCGATGCCGACGCCCGCCTCGGCGCCGATCAGGGTGCGCTCGCCGATCGAGATGATCTGCTTGCCGCCGCCCGACAGGGTGCCCATGGTGGACGCGCCGCCGCCGATGTCGGAGCCGTCGCCGACCACGACGCCGGCCGAGATGCGGCCCTCGACCATGGAGGTGCCGAGCGTGCCGGCGTTGAAGTTGACGAAGCCCTCGTGCATGACGGTGGTGCCCTCGGCGAGGTGCGCGCCCAGGCGGACCCGGTCCGCGTCGGCGATGCGCACGCCCTTGGGGGCGACGTAGTCCGTCATCCGCGGGAACTTGTCGATCGAGGTGACCTGGAGGTGCAGGCCCTCGGCGCGCGCGTTGAGGCGGACGGTCTCGACCTGGTCCACGGCGACGGGGCCGAGCGAGGTCCAGGCGACGTTGGTCAGCAGGCCGAAGACGCCGTCCAGGTTCTGGCCGTGCGGCTTGACCAGGCGGTGACTGAGCAGGTGCAGGCGCAGGTACGCGTCGTGCGCGTCCAGCGGCTTGTCCTCGAGGGAGGCGATCACGGTGCGGACGGCTACGACCTCGACTCCGCGGACCGCGTCCTGGCGGATCGCCTTGGGCGCGGTGGCGCCCAGCAGCTCCACGGCCTGATCGGCGGTGAGGCGCTCGGTGCCGGCCGGGCCGGGCTCGGCGACCAGCTGGGGGGCGGGGAACCAGGTGTCGAGGACGGTGCCGTCGGCGGTGATGGTGGCAAGTCCGGCGGCGACGGCGCCGGTGGTACGCGTAGCAGTCATATCCGAAACCTAACCGGCGACGGCCCGCGGTTGCGAACCGGTCTCATGTGCCGGGCGCGGGTCGTGTCGCACCGCGCCCCCCAGGGCCTCCCCCACGGCGTCCGGCACCGCCTCCGGCTCCGCGCCCTCCACCGCCACCGCCACCGGCACCGGCACCGGCACCGGCACCGGCCGCAGCTCCCGCCCCTCCCGCCCCTCCCGCACCGACATCCACAGCACCGCCCCGCCCGCCCCCGCCGCCAGCACCGCGCACAGCGGCCACAGCAGCCCGGGCGCCACGGAGTACAGGGCGCCGCCGAGCGGCCCGCCGAAGACGACGCCGCTGGCCGAGACCCCCGCGTACAGGCTCTGGAACAGTCCGATGGCGTGCGCGGGCGCCTGGTCGGCGACGTAGGCGGTGGCGGTGGTCTTGTAGAGGATCTCGCCGAGGCTCAGCAGCACCATCATCGAGACGGCGGCCGCGATCCCGGTCCCGAGCAGCAGCGCCCCGTACCCGGCGCCGACGAGCAGCAGGCCGACGCCGACGACGCGCAGCGGCGGGCGGGCGCGCAGGGCGACGGCGGCGGGCAGTTCCAGGAGGAGGATGACGGCGCCGTTGAGGGCGATGATCAGCCCGTAGACGCCGGTGTCCAGGCCGTGGTCGGCGAGGTAGACCGGGAAGGTCGAGTACTGCTGCCGGTAGATGACGTCGACGACCAGGATCGCGCCCAGCAGGACGAGGACGGCGGGCCTGGCCCGCAGTTCCCCCCGTACGCCGCGGCCCAGACCCCCGTCCGGGGCCGCGGCGGGGGTGTTCGCGGCGCCTCGCGCGGGCACGACGCGGGCGGTCCACAGGGCGAAGACCAGGGTGCCGACGCCGTCGGCGACGAAGAGCCAGTCGTAGGACAGGCCGGTCGCGATCAGGGCGCCGAGCGGGGGGCCGAGGGTGAAGCCGCCGTTGGAGACGCAGCGGACGACGGCGAAGGCCTGGCGGCGCGCCCCCTCGGGGACGATCACGGCGACGAGCGCCGAGTTGGCGGAGCGGATCGCCCCCAGGGCGTACTGGGCCGGCGGCAGGGCGAAGCAGAGCCCGGCGGTCGGCAGCGTCGGCAGGAGGACGAGGGCGCCGCCGGCGAGGGCTGAGGCGATGAGCAGGACGCGCCGGTGGCCGTGGCGGTCCCCGAACCCGCCGCCGGTGAAGTTGCCGGCGATCAGGCCGATGCCGCCGATTCCGGTGATCAGGCCGGCCTCGGCGACGGAGAGTCCGCGCGGGCCGGTCAGGTACACGAAGACGAAGACGAAGGTGAAGCTGGACACCGCGTTGACGAACGCACCCGGTGCGAGCAGCCAGACCGCTCTCGGCACCTCTTTGAATCCCTGCAGCAGCTGCACCCTCTGACCCCCGAGTCAGTTCCTTTTGGGAACGGACTATGCCAGCATGACAACCTCGGGTCAACGGACAAAGGAGTGCCCATGGCCCAGCGCACGCCCCTCGACGACGCGGACTGCTCCATCGCCCAGGCCCTCGACGTCGTGGGCGACTGGTGGACGCTGCTGATCGTGCGCGACGCCGCACGCGGCGTGCACCGCTTCGAGGAGTTCCAGCGCGAACTGGGCGTGTCCCGGAAGGTCCTGACGGAGCGGCTGAAGCTGCTGGTCGAGGCGGACGTGCTGACGCGCGAGCCGTACCAGGAGCGTCCGGTGCGCCACGAGTACCGGCTCACCCCGCGCGGCCGCGGGCTGCTGCCGGTCCTGGTCGCCCTCCAGGACTGGGGGGACACCTGGGTACTGGGAGAGGGAGAGATGACGGCAACAGCGGACGAGGCTTCGCGCGAGGCCGTACGGGTCCACGCGCTGCGCGGCACCCGGCTGCCGGAGCTGTCGCTGCCGGACCGCTTCGGCGAGCTCCGCGATCCGGTGGCGGACACGCCGTTCACCGTCCTGTACTGCTTCCCGGGCGCGTATGCCCGGGCCGAGTCCTACCCGCCGGGATGGGCCGGGATCCCCGGGGCGCGGGGGTGCACCCTCGAATCGTGCACGTACCGCGACCAGCTGGCGGAGTTCACGGCGGCGGGGGCGACGGTGCACGGGGTGTCGACGCAGCGGCCCGACGAGCAGCGGGAGTTCGCGCAGGCCGAGGGGCTCCGCTTCCCGCTGCTCTCGGACGCGGAGCTCGGGCTCGTGACGGCCCTGCGGCTGCCGACGTTCCGGGCGGGGGGCGTCAGCCGGCTGAAGCGGCTGACGCTGGTCGTGGACCGGGACCGGACGGTCCGCGAGGTCTTCTACCCGATCCGGGACATCGCGGCGAGCGTGACGGCCGCCCTCGGTGCCGTCCGCGCGGCACGCTGACGGCGCCGGTTCAGGGCCGCATGACCCGGCCCAGGATCTCCGCCGCGGCGGACTCGTCGTACTCCGCCCCGGTCAGCAGCACCTGCAGGCTGAGCCCGTCCAGCACCGCCACCACCGCCCGCGCGGTCGCCGGGTCCACCCGGTCCGCCAGGGCTCCGGCCACGGCCTCGTACCACTCCGCCGCCACCGGTCGCAGGGCCGGGCGGCGCAGGGCGGCCAGGTAGAGCTCGTACTCCAGCTCCGCCCGCGCCCGGTCCCCGGACAGCAGCTCGCCCAGCAGCCGCGCCAGCGACGCGGCCAGGTCCACCCCGGGGGGCAGCACCGGGGTGAACGCCTCGTTCGCCTGCCTCAGCGCCGCCACCAGCAGGTCGTCCAGGGTCGCGAAGTGGTAGGTCGTCGAGCCGAGCGGTACGTCCGCCTCCGCCGCCACGCTGCGGTGACTCAGTCCCGCGATGCCCTTCGCCCCGACCACCCGGATCGCCGCGTCGATGATGCGCTGCCTGCGCTCGGGGTCGTAGCGGCGGGCCATCAGTGCGTGGTCCCGCCGAGGTTCAGCAGCACGACCCCGGCGATCACCAGCACGATGCCGCCGATCTTCGCGGCCGTCGCGGCCTCCCCCATGAAGACCATGCCGATCGCGGCGATCGCGGCGGTGCCGACGCCGGCCCAGATCGCGTAGGCCGTCCCGACCGACATCGACTTCAGCGTCTGCGCGAGCAGGGTGAAGGCGATGAGGTACCCCACCACCGTGATCAGGGAGGGCCACAGCTTGGTGAAGCCCTCGCTGAACTTCATGGCGGTGGTGCCGGCGACCTCGGCGGCTATGGCGGCGGCAAGCAGTACGTAGGGCATGCGTACGACAGTACACACCACTGTGGACACCTGTACACATCCGCGTGTCCGGGCAGTGGACCCACCGGACGGGCGCCTGGCTGCCCCCACAGCCAGGCGGTCCGGGGAGCTCAGTTCAGCGTGAACCAGGCCGCCCGGGCCTTCTTCCACTCGGGGTGGGTGAGGTCCTTGGCCTCGGTGCCGTCCCCGTACAGGTCGGCGGAGCCGCTGTCGGTGATCAGCTGCACGCGCGCGCCCGCGACCGACAGGTCCGGGACGTCCACGATGGCCTCCCAGCCGCCCGGGTCGGTGGTGGGCAGGTCGGCCCGCTTGACCGGGGCGTGGCCCGCGATGCCGTCCCACTGGTAGAGGGCGTAGGGGTCGGAGTTGTCGTCCGCCGCCCAGGAGCCGGCCAGGATCAGGTACTGGTCGGCCGCGTTCTTGCGGATGTCGCGGATCGCGAGACCGCCGAGGTCGAGCTCGATGCCCGCGCCGAAGGTGGCCTTGGCTCCGGTGGAGAGCACCTTGTCGAAGTTGGTCACCGGCACGACCAGCGCCTTGCCGCCGGGCACGGCCGGGGCCAGCGGGGCGCGGAAGCCCAGGTAGGCGGTGGTGGTGGAGCCCGGCGCGAACTCCAGGCCCTCCACGTTGAACCCGTCGATCTGCTTGGGCGCTTCGCCGTCGGCGGTACCGGCCGCGAAGCCGTAGCGGTTCCCGTTCGCCGTGTCCCAGGCCACCAGGTCGTCGCGGAGCTTCTTGTACGAGCGCCCGTACGCGAGCTGCGTACCGGACCCCGAGCCGCTCAGCGTGGTGGTGAACACCGTGTTGCGGGGCGCCTTGTACTCGCCGTCCTTGTTGTTGCCGAGCGAGCCCGTCCAGTAGATGGTGTTGCCGACCAGGGTCGCCCCCTCGATGTCCACCTCCTTGCTGACGCCGAGCTGCGAGCTGAAGTCCCAGGTCCGGACCGGGGCGGCCGAGCGGGAACGGTCGTACAGGCGCAGCACGTTGCTCTCGTCGTCGGCGACCACCGTGTAGCCGCCGCCGACGTCCACGGCGGCCGAGGAGTCGGAGGCGCCCGTGAAGTAGCGCGCGTCGGCCGGGTTCTGCACGGCGGGAGAGGCGGCGTAGTACAGGGTCTTGGTGGCGGTCTTGCCGCCCAGCCCGGTGACCTTGACGGTGAGGTTGGTGTAGCCGCGCCCGCGGGCGGTGACGGCCAGCCGCCGTACGGCGCCGGCCCCGGTGACGCTCACGTCACCCGTCCCGGCGACCGAGGTCTTGCTGGAGGCGGAGGCGCTGACGGTGAGCGCGGAGACGTCCGCGCCGCTCTGCGCCACGGTCACGTCCACCGTCGGGTCGCCGGTCGCGCCGACGGCACCGGACAGGTACGAGGCGGACAGGGCGATGGTGGGCGTGCCGTACGAGACGGCGTGCGCGGACACCAGGGGCGTACCGGCGAGCATCAGGGCCGCCATGCCCGCGATCCCGAGCTTCTTGTACGTCCGCCGCGTCTTCTGTGCCTGCTGGGAATTCAACGGGTGCCTCCACGAATCGTGCCGAGCGTGAACCATGCGGACCGGGACTTCTTCCACTCCGGGTGGACGAGGTCCTTGGCCTCGGTGCCGTCGCCGTACAGGTCGGCGGAGCCGCTGTCGGTGATCAGCTGGACGCGGGCGCCGGGCACCCGCAGGTTGGGTACGGAGACCACGGCTTCCCAGCCGCCGGGGTCGGTGGTGGGCAGGTCGGCCCGCTTGACCGGGGCGTGGCCCGGGACGCCGTCCCACTGGTAGAGGGCGTAGGGGTCGGAGTTGTCGTCCGCCGCCCAGGAGCCGGCCAGGATCAGGTACTGGTCGGCCGCGTTCTTGCGGATGTCGCGGATCGCGAGGCCCCCGAGGTCCATCTCGACCGGTTCGCCGAAGAGCGGCCTGGCCGTACCGGCCACGACCTGGTCGATGTTGGTGACGGGCACGATCAGCGCCTTGCCGCCGGGCACCGCGGGCGCCAGCGGGGCGCGGAAGCCCAGGTAGGCGGTGGTGGTGGAGCCCGGCGCGAACTCCAGGCCCTCCACGTTGAACCCGTCGATGCTCTTCGGGATGCGGCCCGCCGCCGTGCCCGCCGCGAAGCCGTAGCGGTTCCCGTTCGCCGTGTCCCAGGCGATCAGGTCCTCGCGCAGGCCCTTGTAGGCGGAGCCGAAGACCACTTCGGTGGCGGCGCCCGTCCCGGTGAGCCTGGTGGTGAAGACGGTGTTGCGTTCGGCCTTGTACTTGCCGTCCTTGTTGTTGCCGAGCGAGCCCGTCCAGTAGACGGTGTCGCCGACCCGGGCGGCGGCCTCGATGTCGGCTTCCTTCTTGATGCCGAGCGCGGGGCCGAGGTCCCAGGTCTTCACCGGGGCGCCCGAGCGGGAACGGTCGTACAGGCGCAGCACGTTGGTCTCGTCGTCGGCCACCAGCGCGTAGCCCCCGCCCACGTCCACGGCGGCCGAGGCATCGGCGGAGCCGGTGAGGTAGCGGGTGCCGGGGGCGCCGGAGCCCACCCGCGCCGAAGCGGCGTAGGAGAGCGTGGCCGTGGCCGTCCGGCCGCCGCGGCCGGTCACCTGGAGCGTCAGGTCGGTGTAGCCGCGGCCGCGGGGGCGGACGGTCAGCTCGCGGGCGCCGCGGCCTGTCCGCTCGATCCGCACGTCGCCGGGGGCGGCGACCGCCGGGTTGCTGGAGGAGAGGACGGTGACCTTCAGGAAGGAGGCCGGTATCCCTTCCTGCGCGATGTCCACGCCGACGCCCGGGTCGCCGATCGCGCCGACGGCACCGGACAGGTGGCCGGAGGAGAGCGCGATGGTCGGTGCGGGGACGGCGTCCTGCGAGGCGTACGACGCGGGCGCGGTCAGCCCCGCGACCAGCAGGGCCGCGGCCCCGGCGGCTCCCACGGCACCGAAACGGCGTGCCGGTGAAGAACGAACGGTCACTGGTGGTCCTCTCGTGTGCGCCGCCGTGTTGTGGCGGCCGTCGAGAAGATTCGGCCACCGTGGCCAACTCCCGGTGCACGCGGCCCGTCCGCCGGGAAAACAGAGGACCCCCGGCACACCCGTGCCGGGGGTCCTCTGTTCACTCAGCCGTCGGACGGCCGTCGATCTCGGATCAGACGTTGAAGCCGAGCGCGCGCAGCTGCTCGCGGCCGTCGTCCGTGATCTTGTCCGGGCCCCACGGGGGCATCCAGACCCAGTTGATGCGCAGCTCGTTGACGATGCCGTCCGTCGCCGACTTCGCCTGGTCCTCGATGACGTCCGTCAGCGGGCAGGCCGCCGAGGTCAGGGTCATGTCGAGGGTGGCGATGTTCGCGTCGTCGACGTGGATGCCGTAGATCAGGCCCAGGTTGACGACGTCGATGCCCAGCTCGGGGTCGACCACGTCGTAGAGGGCCTCGCGGACCTCTTCCTCGGTGGCCGGCTTGATGGACGCCTCGGGCGTCGCGTTCTCGGTCATGCCGTCTTCCTCTCGGCGTCGCCCAGTGCCTGGGCGGTCGCGTCCTTCCACGCCATCCAGCTCAGCAGGGCGCACTTCACCCGGGCCGGGTACTTGGAGACGCCGGCGAACGCGACCGCGTCCTCCAGCACCTCCTCCATGGCCTCGTCGGGCTCGATCTTGCCCTTGGACTGCATCAGCTCCAGGAAGACTTCCTGGATCTTGCGCGCCTCGCCCAGCTCCTTGCCGACGAGCAGCTCGTTCAGTATCGACGCGCCGGCCTGGCTGATGGAGCAGCCCTGACCCTCGTACGAGATGTCGGTGAGCCTTTCGCCGTCGTACTTCACGCGCAGGGTGATCTCGTCACCGCACGTCGGGTTGACGTGGTGCACCTCGGCGTCGCCGTCGCGCAGGCCTCGCCCGCGCGGGTGCTTGTAGTGGTCCAGGATCAGTTCCTGGTACATCGATTCCAGCTTCACTGCGTCCTCGTCGTCCTCGTCGCCCTGGTCAGCCGAAGAAGTTCCGTACGTGCTCCAGCCCGTCGATCAGTGCGTCGACCTCGGCCGGAGAGGAGTACAGGTAGAAAGACGCTCGCGTCGTCGCCGGAATTCCGTACCGGAGGCAGACCGGGCGGGCGCAGTGGTGACCCACGCGGACCGCGATGCCCTGCTCGTCCAGTACCTGGCCGACGTCGTGCGGGTGGATGTCACCGAGCACGAAGGAGATCGCGGCGCCGCGGTCCTCGGCCGTGGTAGGGCCGATGATGCGCAGGTCAGGGACCTCCGAGAGCCGCTTGATCGCGTACTCGGTGATCGCGTGCTCGTGCGCGGCGATCTTGTCCATGCCGATCGCGGTCAGGTAGTCCACGGCCGCGCCGAGGCCGACGGCCTGGGCGATCGGGGGCGTACCGGCCTCGAACTTGTGGGGCGCGGGGGCGTACGTCGAGGAGTGCATCGAGACGGTTTCGATCATCTCGCCGCCGCCCAGGAAGGGCGGCAGGTCCTCGAGCAGCTCCTGGCGGCCCCACAGGACGCCGATGCCGGTCGGGCCGCACATCTTGTGGCCGGTGAAGGCCACGAAGTCGGCGCCGAGCGCCTGCACGTCGAGCGGCATGTGCGGAGCGGCCTGCGAGGCGTCGATGAGCACCAGCGCGCCGACGTCCTGGGCGCGCCGGACGATCGCCTCGACCGGGTTGACCGTGCCCATGATGTTGGAGACCAGCGTGAAGGAGACGATCTTCGTCTTCTCCGTGATGACCTCTTCGATGTTGGACAGGTCGAGACGGCCGTCGTCGGTGAGGCCGAACCACTTCAGCTTCGCGCCCGTGCGCTGCGAGAGCAGCTGCCACGGCACGATGTTGGAGTGGTGCTCCATCTCCGTGATGGCGATCTCGGTGTCGCGGTCGACCCGGTAGGGCTCGTCCGCCCAGCCGAGCATGTTCGCGACCAGGTTGAGCGACTCCGAGGCGTTCTTGGTGAAGATCACCTCGTTGCGGCTCGGCGCGTTGATGAAGGCGGCGACCTTGTCGCGGGCGCCCTCGTACAGCGCCGTGGCCTCCTCGGCGAGCACGTGCACGCCACGATGGACGTTGGCGTTGTGCTGCTCGTAATACTCGTTCAGCGCGTCGAGCACCTGGCGCGGCTTCTGCGAGGTCGCAGCGTTGTCCAGGTAAACGATCTTCTTCCCGTCGTGGACCACACGATCCAGAAGGGGGAAGTCCTTGCGGATCGCCTCGATGTCGAGGAGGCCAGGCAGCTGTGTCACGCGGTCGCGCCACCCTTCGTGCTGTAGGACTCGTAGCCTTCGGCCTCCAGCTTGTCGGCGAGCTCGGCGCCGCCGGACTCGACGATGCGGCCCTCGGAGAAGACGTGGACGAAGTCGGGCTTGATGTAGCGCAGGATCCGCGTGTAGTGCGTGATCAGCAGGGTGCCGGTGTCGCCGGTCGAGTGAACGCGGTTGACGCCCTCGGAGACCTGGCGCAGAGCGTCGACGTCGAGGCCGGAGTCGGTCTCGTCGAGGATCGCGATCTTCGGCTTCAGGAGCTCCAGCTGCAGGATCTCGTGGCGCTTCTTCTCACCGCCGGAGAAGCCCTCATTGACGTTGCGCTCGGCGAAGGCCGTGTCCATCTGGAGCTGCTCCATCGCGGACTTGACCTCCTTCACCCAGGTACGCAGCTTCGGCGCCTCGCCGCGGATGGCGGTGGCCGAGGTGCGCAGGAAGTTGGAGACCGAGACGCCGGGGATCTCCACCGGGTACTGCATCGCGAGGAACATGCCGGCGCGGGCGCGCTCGTCGACGGACATCTCCAGGACGTCTTCGCCGTCCAGGGTCACGGTGCCCTTGGTGATGGTGTACTTCGGGTGACCGGCCAGCGCGTACGCGAGGGTGGACTTGCCGGAGCCGTTCGGACCCATGATGGCGTGCGTCTCACCCTGCTTGATGGTGAGCTCGACGCCCTTGAGGATCTCGCGGGCGCCGTTCTCGGCCTCGACGGAGACGTGCAGGTCGTGGATTTCAAGCGTTGCCATGGATACCTCAGGACTCCTGGGTGAGGGAGACGAACACGTCGTCCCCTTCGATCTTTACGGGGTATACGGGGACGGGGCGCGTCGCGGGCAGGCCGGACGGCTTGCCGGTGCGCAGGTCGAAGGCCGAGCCGTGCAGCCAGCACTCGATCATGCAGTCTTCGACCTCGCCCTCCGAGAGCGAGACGTTCGCGTGCGAGCAGATGTCGTTGATCGCGAACACCTCCCCCTCGGCGCGCACGATGGACACCGGCGTGCCGTCGAGTTCGACCCGCTTGGGGGCGTTCTCCTCGAGCTCGCTCAGCGCACAGGCCTTGACGTAGGTCATCAGACGGACGCCTGCAGCTCGGTTTCGATCTTCGCGAGCAGTCGCTCCTCGATGTCGTCGACACCGATCTGCTGGACGAGCTCGGCGAAGAAGCCGCGCACGACCAGACGGCGGGCCTCGTCGGCCGGGATGCCGCGCGACTGCAGGTAGAAGAGCTGCTCGTCGTCGAAGCGGCCGGTCGCGGAGGCGTGGCCGGCGCCGACGATCTCGCCGGTCTCGATCTCCAGGTTCGGCACCGAGTCGACCCGCGCGCCGTCCGTGAGGACGAGGTTGCGGTTCATCTCGTAGGTGTCGGTGCCCTCGGCGGTCTTCTCGATGAGCACGTCACCGATCCAGACGGCGTGGGCGTCCTGGCCCTGGAGCGCGCCCTTGTAGACCACGTTCGACTTGCAGTGCGGGGCCTTGTGGTCGACCAGGAGGCGGTGCTCCTGGTGCTGGCCGGCGTCCGTGAAGTACAGGCCGAAGAGCTCGGCCTCGCCGCCGGGGCCCGCGTAGTTCACGCGCGGGTGGAGGCGTACGAGGTCGCCGCCGAAGGTGACCACGATCGACTTGAAGGTCGCGTCGCGGCCGATCAGCGCGTTGTGCTGGGACACGTGGACGGCGGTGTCGTCCCAGTCCTGCACGGAGACGACGGTGAGCTTGGCGCCGTCGCCGACGAGGAAGTCCACGTTGGCGGCGCGCACGCCGTCACCGGTGTGGTCGATGACGATGACGGCCTCGGCGAAGGCCTTCACGTCGAAGACGGTGTGGCCGAAGGTGGTGCCGCCCTCGCCGTGCAGCGAGACGCGCACGGGCTCGGTCAGGACGGCCTCCTTGGGCACGGTGACGACCGTGGCCTTGGCGAAGGACGAGAACGCCTGGGCGGCGATCCGGTCCACCGGGGTGCCGGCCTTGCCGATGCGCGCGTCGCCGCGCTCCACGGACTCGATCGTCACGCCCTCGGGCGCGTCGATCTGGGCCTTCATGGTGCCGTTGGCGACCGCGGTGCCGTCGTGCAGGCCCTTGAGGCGGGCGAGCGGCGTGAAGCGCCACTCCTCCTCGCGGCCGGTGGGCACGGGGAAGTCCGCCACGTCGAAGGACGGGGGGGCACTCATCCGGGTGGCGACGGTGGACTCGGCGGCCACCGCGATCGCGCCGGCGGTGGTCGACCCCGCCGGAATGTTCTGAGCCTCAGCCATGGCTGTCGTGTTGCTCTCTTCCTTAAAGAATCTGCTGTGGGACGTCGGGCGGGCCGGACTAACCGACCGAGCCCTCCATCTGCAGCTCGATCAGCCGGTTCAGCTCCAGCGCGTACTCCATCGGCAGCTCACGGGCGATCGGCTCGACGAAGCCGCGCACGATCATCGCCATGGCCTCGAACTCCGTCAGACCGCGGCTCATCAGGTAGAAGAGCTGGTCGTCGGAGACCTTCGAGACGGTGGCCTCGTGGCCCATGGACACGTCGTCCTCGCGGACGTCCACGTAGGGGTAGGTGTCCGAGCGGGAGATCGTGTCGACCAGGAGCGCGTCGCACAGCACGTTGGACTTGGAGCCGTGGGCGCCTTCGCCGATCTCGACCAGGCCGCGGTACGAGGTGCGGCCGCCGCCTCGCGCCACCGACTTGGAGACGATGTTGGAGGAGGTGTTCGGCGCCATGTGGACCATCTTGGAGCCGGCGTCCTGGTGCTGGCCCTCGCCCGCGAAGGCGATGGAGAGGGTCTCGCCCTTGGCGTGCTCGCCCATCAGGTACACGGCCGGGTACTTCATGGTGACCTTGGAACCGATGTTGCCGTCGATCCACTCCATGGTCGCGCCCTCGTACGCCACGGCGCGCTTGGTGACCAGGTTGTAGACGTTGTTCGACCAGTTCTGGATCGTCGTGTAGCGGCAGCGGCCGCCCTTCTTCACGATGATCTCGACCACGGCGCTGTGCAGCGAGTCCGAGGAGTAGATCGGGGCGGTGCAGCCCTCGACGTAGTGGACGTAGGCGTCCTCGTCGACGATGATCAGCGTCCGCTCGAACTGGCCCATGTTCTCCGTGTTGATACGGAAGTAGGCCTGGAGCGGGATGTCCACCTTGACGCCCTTGGGGACGTAGATGAACGAGCCGCCCGACCACACGGCGGTGTTCAGCGAGGCGAACTTGTTGTCGCCGACCGGGATGACCGTGCCGAAGTACTCCTGGAAGAGCTCCGGGTACTCCTTGAGCGCGGTGTCCGTGTCGAGGAAGATGACGCCCTGCTCCTCCAGGTCCTCACGGATCTGGTGGTAGACGACCTCGGACTCGTACTGGGCGGCGACACCGGCGACGAGGCGCTGCTTCTCCGCCTCGGGGATGCCGAGCCTGTCGTACGTGTTCTTGATGTCCTCCGGCAGGTCCTCCCAGGAAGCGGCCTGCTTCTCGGTGGAACGCACGAAGTACTTGATGTTGTCGAAGTCGATGCCCGAGAGGTCGGAACCCCAGTTGGGCATGGGCTTCTTGCCGAACAGCTTGAGGCCCTTGAGACGGAGGTTCAGCATCCACTCCGGCTCGGACTTCTTCGCCGAGATGTCGCGGACGACCTCCTCGGACAGGCCTCGCTTGGCGACCGCGCCGGCCGCGTCGGAGTCGACCCATCCGTATTCGTAGGTGCCCAGGCCATCGAGCTCAGGGTGAGCAGTCTCCGTGGTCATGCGGGGTTCCTCCCGGCCGTACTTGCAGATACTGATGTGTCGGTCTGTGCGGCGCCTGCGGCACCGGCGCCGCTTCCGCTGCGCGGAATGAACGTCGTGCACACCCCGTCGCCGTGGGCGATCGTGGCGAGTCGCTGCACATGCGTCCCGAGCAAGCGGGAGAAGACCTCGGTCTCCGCCTCGCAGAGCTGCGGGAACTGCTCGGCGACGTGTGCGACCGGGCAGTGGTGCTGGCAGAGCTGTTCACCGCTGTGCGGACCGGGAGCGCTCTTCGCCGTAGCAGCGTACCCGTCTCCGGTCAACGCCCTGGCAAGGGCCTCCGTGCGGTCCGCGGGGGCCGCGGCCTCCACGGCTTCCCGGTAGGTCTCCGCCTGTGCCGCCAGCCTCGCCTTCGCGAAGGCCGTCACCGCCGCCTCCCCCTGCTCGCCGCCACCGGCCGCCTGCGCGATCCAGCGCATGGCGTCAGCGGCGAGCGAGTCGTAGGACTGGTCGAAGGCGTCACGGCCGCAGTCGGTCAGCGCGAAAACCTTGGCGGGCCGGCCCCGGGTCCGCGCACCGTACACGCGCTGCTCACGGGGTTCGACCACGTCGTCGGCGACGAGCGTGTCGAGGTGGCGGCGGACGGCGGCCTGGGTGAGGCCGAGACGCTGGGCGAGGTCGGCGACGGTGGAGGGACCGTGGTCCAGGATCGACCGCGCGACCCGGTTGCGGGTTGACCGCTCCCCGGTCGCGAGTTCGCCCTGGGGGGCCTCGCTCATCCGTTCGCCGTATTTCACAACGCCATTGTTGCGTAATTACTCGGGCCGCGACAAGCCGTGATGGAGACCACCTCCGGTGGCCTCCATCACTAAGGGTTACCTAATTTATCCACGCAGAGTTAAACGGAAGTGGGCTCTCCGCCTTCTCGCAGGGCCCCTCCGGTGAACCAGTAAACGGCTCCCACCAGCAATCCTCCGCCCACGATGTTCCCCGGCACGGTGAACATCAGGTTCCGGAAAAGATCACCGAAACCGGCTGAGCCATCGAGGATCGCGAGGCTGAAAACTGCCATGTTCGCGACGCAGTGTTCGAATCCGACGGCGACGAAAACGGCCACCGGCAGCCACAGGACGAAAATCTTGGCCGCATCGCCGCGGGCCCGGGTGAACATCCAGATGGCCAGGCAGACGAGCATGTTGCAGAGCACCGCGCGCCAGAACAGCTGGCCGCCGCTCAGGGCCGTCTTCCCGTGCACCATCTCGCCGAGCATGGTGCGGGCGGAGGGCGAGGAGGCCACTCCCGAGGCGTGCACCATGGCACCGAAGGCGAAGGCCCCGACCAGGTTCCCGGCCAGCGAGAGGGTCCAGGAGACGATCAGGTCCCGGGGGCCGGTGCGCCCCGACAGGGCGCCGACCAGCATGACCATCACATTGCTGGTGAAGAGCTGGGCGCCGGCGAACATCACGATGGTCAGGGCGATCGGGAAGACCGCGCCCTCCAGCAGTTTCACGGCCGGCGAGCCCTTGGCCACGAACGGCGAGATCGCGACGAGGAGCAGCACCTCACCGACCGCGATGTAGGCGCCCGCGAGCATCGCCGACACGAAGTAGCGCGGCGGATGCGCGAGGTCGTGCGCCTTGTGCTCGGCCTGCCCCGAGGTGGCTTCGACGTTCTGAGCGATGCTGTTCACCATTCGACGTTAGGTCCCGGCCCCCGCCCGGCCCCGACGAAAAGGTCATGAATGCACAGGTCGGTGACCCCGCCGGGGCAGGACCTACGACCCCACCCCGGGGACCTCCCACGGCTCCGTAGACTCACTCCCCATGAGCAACGACCCCGCCGTGGAAATCCGCGGACTGGTGAAGCGGTACGGCCCCAAAACCGCGGTGGACGGCCTGGACCTCACCGTCCGGAGGGCCTCGGTCACCGCAGTCCTTGGTCCCAACGGCGCGGGCAAGACGACCACTGTGGAAACCTGCGAGGGCTACCGGCGCCCCGACGCCGGATCCGTCCGCGTCCTCGGCCTGGACCCCGTCACCCAGGCCCACGCCCTGCGCCCGCGCATCGGCGTGATGCTCCAGTCCGGCGGCGTCTACTCCGGCGCCCGCGCCGTGGAGATGCTGCGCCACATGGCCAAGCTCTACGCAGCCCCCCTGGACGTCCCCACCCTGGTGGAACGCCTCGGCCTCGGCAGCTGCGGCCGCACCCCCTACCGCCGGCTCTCCGGCGGCCAGCAGCAGCGCCTGGCCCTCGCCATGGCCGTCGTGGGCCGCCCCGAGCTGGTCTTCCTGGACGAGCCGACCGCGGGCCTCGACCCGCAGGCCCGCCGCGCGACCTGGGAACTCGTACGGGAACTGCGCGCCGACGGGGTCACCGTCGTCCTCACCACCCACCACATGGACGAGGCCGAGCAGCTCGCGGACGAGGTGGCCATCGTCGACGCCGGCAAGGTCATCGTCCACGGCACCCCCGAGCAGCTGTGCCGGGGCGGCGCCGAGAACACCCTGCGCTTCACCGGCCGCCCCGCCCTCGACCTCGCCTCGCTGCTCAAGGCGCTGCCCGACGGCACCCAGGCCGCCGAGCTCACCCCCGGCACCTACCGGGTCACCGGCGGCGTCGACCCCCAGCTGCTGGCCACCGTCGCGTCCTGGTGCGCGCAGCACGGGGTGATGCCGGACAGCCTCTCGGTGGAGCGGCACACCCTCGAAGACGTCTTCCTCGAGCTCACGGGCAAGGAGCTGCGCGCATGAGCGCCGGTACGTTCACCCCGAACCCGGGGGCGGCTCCCGTCTCCCGCATGATCATGGCGCAGACGGCCCTGGAGACCCGGATGCTGCTGCGCAACGGGGAGCAGCTGCTGCTGACGGTGATCATCCCCTCGCTGCTGCTGGTGCTGTTCTCGGCCGTGGACATCATCACCGTGCCCGTCGAAGAGGGCGGCTCGGGCAAGTCCGTGGACTTCCTGGCCCCCGGCATCCTGGCGCTGGCCGTGATGTCCACCGCCTTCACCGGCCAGGCCATCGCCACCGGCTTCGACCGCCGCTACGGGATCCTCAAGCGGCTCGGGGCCTCACCGCTGCCGCGCTGGGCGCTGATGGCCGCCAAGACGCTGTCCGTGCTGGTCACCGAGGTGCTCCAGATCGCGCTGCTGACGGCGATCGCCTTCGCCCTGGGCTGGTCGCCGCACGGGAACCCGCTGTCGGTCGCCGCGCTGATCCTGCTCGGCACCGCCGCCTTCTCCGGACTCGGCCTGCTGGTGGCCGGCACCCTCAAGGCGGAGGCGACCCTGGCCGCGGCCAACCTGGTCTTCCTGCTGCTACTGGTCGGCGGCGGGGTGATCGTGCCGCTGGAGAAGTTCCCCGGAGCCGTGCAGTCCGTCCTCGGCCTGCTCCCGATCTCCGCGCTCTCCGACGGGCTGCGCGAAGTGCTCCAGCACGGGGCCGCGCTGCCCTGGGGCGACGCGGCGATCCTGGCCGGCTGGGCGGTACTCGGTCTGGGCGCCGCCGCGCGGCTGTTCCGCTGGGAGTGAATCCCTTCCCCTGAGCGTTGTCGGGGCAGGAGGATGAGCGCCTCCACACGACACGCACCACAGACGCCGGGGGGCGGGCATGGCGCAGCGGGAGGCCGTTCTGCGGCTGGACGAACAGTGGGCGCGGGTCCGGTCGGGCGCGGCGCAGGCGGAGCCCGCGGAGGCCGACGCCCTGCTGGCCGAGCTCATCGGAGCCCTGCGCGAGCCGGCCGCCACCGACGCCGAGTGCGCGGCCCGGCTGGGCCTGCGGCTGAGCGACCTGGCGGCCCGCCGCTTCGCGGGCGGCGACCGCGGCGGCGCCCTGGCCGCCATCGAGGAGGGGCTGCGGTTCTCGCAGCAGGCGGCCGCGCACTCCGCCGAGTACGCCCGCTGGTACGCCCGGGGTCTGATCAACCAGGGGGTCTGGCTCTCCTGGCCCCTCAGCGACGGGGAGCGGCTGCCCCGGCACCCCCTGGGCCCCGGTTCCGAGAACGGCCCGAGCGCCATGGAGCGGGCGGCCGGCGAGCGCGCCCGGGACCTGACGCGCGGGGCCGTGGAGGTCTGGGCGGCCCTGGACCAGGAGGATCCGGTCAATCAGCGGGGCCTCGCGCAGGCGAAGGTGTTCCTCGGTGACCGGCTCGCGGAGCTGGGACTGGCCGAGGACTCGGTGGCCTGGGCGGTGGACGCGGAGGGCTCCTTCCGGCGGCTGCTGCTGGCCGGCCCCGGTTCGGACGAGTCCCAGGAGGCCGAGGAGGCCCTGGACCACATCGGCCGCCAGCTCGAACTGCGGCTGCGCTTCCTGACCTTCGGTTCCCTGGTGGCCCTGCGCTCGCGGGGGCTGCTGCCCGAACGGCTGCTGCCCCAGGCCGTGGTGGCCGCCCGGATCCAGGGAGTCCCCGAGCCGGAGATCGCCGCCCGGCTGCGGCTGGAGGCCGATCAGGTCCGCACGATGCTGGAGGTGACCCCCTGGTTCGCGGTGTGGCGCGTCGAGGTCCGCGGCTCCGACGGGTTGTGGAACGTACAGCCACATCCCTGGCACAGCGGTGCGGAAGCGAGAAACAGGACAGCGGAGGACGTAGGCGCCGAATTGGTACGGGGCTTCGCGGCCTCGCCCGACTACCCGGGCGATGGCGCGCATTGGCGGATCCGCGTCTGGTGGCACTCGGAGGGCGAACCGGCCGGAGCCCGGTTCCGGCTGGTCATCGGCCCTGAGGCACCGGCCGCCACCCCCTCGTGAAACTTTGCACAAGTGTCCGCGTACGATAAGGGCCGTGTTGACCCCCCTCTCGTATCTCGCCCGCCGCTGGACGCCGTCACCCCGGACCGTCCAGCGGGCCGCGTTCGCAGCGGTGCTCATGAGCGTCGTCATCGTCGTCACCGGCGGTGCGGTGCGGCTGACCGGATCCGGCCTCGGCTGCGACACCTGGCCCAAGTGCACCGGCGACAGCCTGATCGTGACCCAGGAGCAGGGCTTCCACGGCGCCATCGAGTTCGGCAACCGCATGCTGACGTACGTGCTCTGCGCGGCCGTTGGCTGGGCGATCACCGCCGCCCGCTGCGCCAAGCCGTGGCGCCGCTCGCTGACCCGGCTCGGCTGGCTCCAGTTCGCCATCGTGATGGGCAACGCGGTCCTCGGCGGCATCACCGTGCTGACGGGGCTCAACCCCTACAGCGTGGCCGGGCACTTCATGCTCGCCACCTCGCTGATCACCGTGACGACGATCACCTGGCAGCGCACCCGCGAGGGTGACGGCCCCGCGCGGCCGCGCGTGCCCTCCCCCGTACGCAAGCTCGCGTGGGCCCTGGTCGCGGCCACCCTCGTCCTGATCGCGGCGGGCACCGTGGTCACCGGTTCCGGACCGCACGCCGGAGACAGCAGCGAGATCAAGCGGATGCCGTTCGACTGGTCGGCCACCGCCCACGTCCACGCCTTCTCCGCCTGGGTGGTGTGCGCGCTCGGCATCGCCATGTGGCTGGTGCTGCGCGTGGTCGACGCCCCCGCCGACACCCGGGCGCGCGCCCGGGACCTGCTGATCGTGCTGCTCTCCCAGGGCGCCATCGGCTACGTCCAGTACTTCACCAAGGTTCCCGAGGCCCTGGTCGCCGCCCACATGCTCGGCTCCTGCCTGGTGTGGATCGCGGTGCTCCGGGTCGCGCTGAGCCTGCGCGAGCGCCCGGCGGAGCAGGCCGGGATCCCGGCCCAGGCCGACGCCCGGCTCGCCGCGGTCTGACGCGCGGACGTGGCTTCGGACGTACCTTCCGGGCGTCAGCACGGGACAGCGGCCGCGGACATCGAGCCCGGACTGCATCCCCGGACTGCATCCCCGGACTGTAGCCCCCGGCGTCAGCCCCGTTCGTCCAGCCGGTAGACGCGGCGGGCATTGCCCGCCGCGACCATCGCCGCCACCCGCTCCGCGTCGCGCCAGGACCAGGACCCGTCGGCCACCCAGCCGCCGAGGACCCGGCCGAGCGCCTCCCGGAAGGCCAGCGCGCCCACCGCGTGCAGTTCGGGCAGCTGCCGTCCGCCGCCGGCGAACATCAGTTTTCCGAATGGCGCGGTCTCCAGGCACTCCGCGAGCACCGCGGCCGCCCGCGCGCCGGAAGCCCCCGGTGCCGCGCCCACGTCGGCGTGGACGTGCGGGAAGAACGCGGCCAGCCGTGCCGCCTGCCGGTGGTGGGGGTACCCGCCGAGCAGCACCAGCCGTACGCCCGTGCCCGCGGTCTCCCGCATGAACCGGGTCAGCCGCTCCGGTTCCCCCGATTCCCCGCCCGTGTGCAGCTGGAGCGGCAGCCCGGACGCCACCGCGCTCCACGCCAGGTGCCGCAGGAGTACGGGATCGCGTACGGCCCCGCCCTTGTCCCGCCCGGCCAGCCACCGCGCGGCCGCGCCCCGCACCTCCCCCGGACCGGGCGGCTCGGGCCCGGCCTCCAGGGCTGCGCCCCAGGACCGCGCCGCGGAGCCGGAGCGGGGGCCGGAGCCGGATCCGGAGCCACAGGTGAAGGCCACGGCCCCGGAGGCCGCGTGGTGGACGGCTCCGGCGAGGTTGGCCAGGAAGGCGGCCACGGTCCCGGAGGTGTCGGCCGCCTGCTCGGCCAGCAGCTCCAGCCCGGCCAGCTCGAAGGTCTCCGCGTCACCCGCCAGGGCCAGCTCCTTGGTCCCGGTGAGGTCCCCGGGCACGGCCGTGTCCACGAGCCGGGTGGCGACCCCGGAGCCCCTCAGCAGTCTGCGGGCCGTCTCGGCCGCGCCCAGCTCGCGCCGCCGGGCGAGGTAGCGGACGGGCGCGCAGTGCGGTTCGAGGCCGAGCAGCGGGGGGCACCAGCGGCGCAGCGCGAAGCCGGTCTGGCTGTCGAAGAAGGTGGTGCCCGCGGCGGGCGGGCCGGCCGAGGCGGTCAGCTGGGCCTCGAAGGTGGCGAGGCCGAGCTCCGTGCGGAGCACTCCCTGGCAGTACTGGTCCACCAGGGGCGGCGTTTCGATCATCCGGGCATCCCGTTGCGGACGTGGGGAAGGTGCTTCCACACGTCCTAACGGGTGAGCGGGGTGTGAGGTGTTGCTCGCGCTGTTGACCGATAGGGTGACGCGGCAGCGATCAAGCCGTTCAACGGCCGGGATCAGGCCGCCGGGTTCGCCGGTCCGCCGAGCTGGATTCCGGCCATGCGGGTCCACTCGTACGGGCCCGTCCTGACGCGCGCGGCGAACTCGCCGTCGAACTCCTCGTGGAGGGTCAGCCCGGCCTTGCCGGCCGCGAGCCGCGCGGTGTCGTAGGTCGGGGCCACCAGGTCGCCCCAGCCGCCGTCCGTGCCCACGAGGACGATCCGGGTACCGGCCTGGCCGATGTGCGCGAGCTGGCCCTCGGCGCCGCCGTGCTGCCTGGCGAACGCGCCGATCTGCTTGGCCAGCTTCGCGGCCGTACGGTCCTGCTTCTTGTCCGCCGTCGCGGCGGTCTCCTCGGTGTCTGCCATGGAAGGCATGCTACCGGCCGGTAATGAGCGGAGGAAGGACGAACGGGGGAAGGATCGCCCGGCGAAGGGCCGGCCGGGGAAGGATCAGCGCAGGAAGGGGTCCACGGCCACGGCGACGAAGAGCAGCGAGACGTAGGTGATCGACCAGTGGAACAGCCGCATCTCCTTGAGCTTCGCGCCCGTCACACCCGACTTGGCCCGCGCGTTCAGCGAGTGCGCCTCCCACAGCCACCAGCCGCCGGCCACCAGCGCGACCGAGGTGTAGAACCAGCCGGTGTACCCCAGTGGGGTCAGCAGCAGCGAGACCGCCACCATCACCCAGCTGTAGAGGACGATCTGCTTGGCCACGGCCTTGTTGCCCGCCACGACCGGCAGCATCGGCACGCCGACCCGCGCGTAGTCGTCCTTCACCTTCATGGACAGCGGCCAGTAGTGCGGCGGCGTCCAGAAGAAGATGACGAGGAAGAGGATGACCGCGGCCCAGGAGACCTCGTTCTTGACGGCCGACCAGCCGATGAGCACCGGCATGCAGCCCGCGATGCCGCCCCAGACGATGTTCTGGGAGGTGCGCCGCTTCAGCAGCATCGTGTAGACCACGACGTAGAAGAGGAGGGCGCCGAGCGAGAGCGCCGCCGACAGCCAGTTGATCAGCAGGCCGAAGAACAGCGTGGAGACGACGCCCAGCGTGATGCCGAAGACGAGGCACTCGCGGGGGCTGACCATGCCGGTCACCAGCGGGCGTCCCGCGGTCCGGTCCATCAGCGCGTCGATGTCGCGGTCGATGTACATGTTCAGGGCGTTGGCGCCGCCCGCGGACAGGTAGCCGCCGAAGCAGGTCGTGAGGACCAGCCACAGTGACGGCACGCCCCGTTCGGCGAGGAACATCACCGGGACCGTCGTGATGAGCAGCAGCTCGATGATCCGAGGCTTGGTCAGTGCCACGAATGCCATGGCCCGGGCCCCGAACGGCCGGTGACCGGAGCTCGTCCCGAGCACTCCCGCTGGACGGGAATCGACGGCCGTCACGCACACCCCTGAGAGAGAATCCAGCAAGTCCGACGCGGGCCCTTTTAAACATGAAGGCCCGGTAAAGGCTTGCGCGTACCACGCCACTCTAGACGTAGCCATTGGCTCGCCCCGCGCGGGGGTCACCCCGTGTTGGTCCGATCGGCGCTCAGACGTCACAAGCGGACCGCGGGTACTCGAATAGCTGCACGCTGTGGCGGGGGTAGGCTCGGAATCGCGCCGGTGCACCGTTCGTCACCGGGACTAGACATGTGGAGAGGAGCCCTGACCCACGGTGAGCACCAAGCCGACGACCACAGAGCTCGACTGGACCGAACTGGACCAGCGTGCTGTCGACACCGCCCGGATCCTGGCCGCCGACGCGGTCCAGAAGGTCGGTAACGGCCACCCCGGTACGGCGATGAGCCTGGCCCCCGCCGCGTACACCCTCTTCCAGAAGGTGATGCGGCACGACCCGGCGGACCCGGAGTGGGTCGGTCGCGACCGTTTCGTGCTCTCCGCGGGGCACTCGTCCCTGACCCTCTACACCCAGCTGTACCTCGGCGGGTTCGGGCTCGGTCTGGACGACCTGAAGGCCTTCCGCACCTGGGGTTCGAAGACCCCCGGTCACCCGGAGTACGGCCACACGACCGGCGTGGAGACCACCACCGGCCCGCTGGGCCAGGGCATCGCCAACGCGGTGGGCATGGCCATGGCCGCCCGCTACGAGCGCGGCCTGTTCGACCCCGAGGCCCCCGCGGGCGCCTCCCCGTTCGACCACATGGTCTACGCGATCGCGGGCGACGGCTGCCTCCAGGAGGGCATCTCCCACGAGGCGTCCGCGCTGGCGGGCCACCAGAAGCTCGGCAACCTGGTGCTGCTGTGGGACGACAACCACATCTCCATCGAGGGCGACACGGAGACGGCCGTCTCCGAGGACACCCTCAAGCGCTACGAGGCGTACGGCTGGCACGTCCAGCGCGTGGCCCCGCAGACCAACGGCGACCTCGACCCGAAGGCGCTGTTCGCGGCCTTCCAGGCCGCCAAGGCCGAGACGGAGCGCCCCTCCTTCATCGCGGCCCGCTCGATCATCGCCTGGCCGGCCCCGCACGCCCAGGGCACCGAGGCCTCGCACGGCTCGGCCCTCGGCAACGACGAGGTCGCCGCCACCAAGCGCGTGCTCGGCTTCGACCCGGAGCGGACCTTCGAGGTCTCCGACGAGGTCATCGCGCACACCCGCGCCCTCGGCGAGCGCGGCCGCGAGGCCAAGGCCGCCTGGGAGAAGGAGTTCTCCGCCTGGCGCACCGCCAACCCGCAGCGCGCCGCCGAGTTCGACCGCATCAACGCCAACGAGCTGCCCGCGGGCTGGGAGGACAAGCTCCCCGTCTTCGAGACCGGAAAGGGCGTCGCCACCCGCGCGGCCTCCGGCAAGGTGCTCGAGGCGCTCGGCGCGGTCATCCCGGAGCTGTGGGGCGGCTCGGCCGACCTGGCCGGCTCCAACAACACCACCATCGACAAGAACTCCTCGTTCCTGCCGGTGGGCAACCCGCTGCCGGGGGCCGACCCGTACGGCCGCACCATCCACTTCGGCATCCGCGAGCACTCCATGGCCGCGGCCATGAACGGCATCGCCCTGCACGGCCACACCCGCATCTACGGCGGCACCTTCCTGGTGTTCTCCGACTACATGCGCAACGCCGTCCGCCTGTCCGCGCTGATGCACCTGCCGGTGACCTACGTGTGGACGCACGACTCCATCGGCCTCGGCGAGGACGGCCCGACCCACCAGCCGGTGGAGCACGTCGCCTCGCTGCGCGCCATCCCGGGCCTGAACGTGGTCCGCCCGGCCGACGCGAACGAGACCGCCATCGCCTGGCGCGAGATCCTGCGCCGCCACACCAAGGTGTTCGGCAAGGGTGCCCCGCACGGTCTGGCGCTGACCCGCCAGGGCGTGCCGACGTACGACCGCAACGAGGACGCCGCCAAGGGCGGGTACGTGCTCTTCGAGGCGGACGGGGGCGACGCCCGGGTCGTCCTCATCGGCACCGGCTCCGAGGTCCAGCTCGCGGTCGCCGCGCGCGAGGCGCTGCAGGCCGAGGGCGTCCCGGCCCGGGTGGTCTCGATGCCGTCCGTCGAGTGGTTCGAGGAGCAGGACCAGGAGTACAAGGACAGCGTCCTGCCGCCTTCGGTCAAGGCGCGTGTCGCGGTCGAGGCCGGCATCGGCCTGACCTGGCACCGCTACGTCGGCGACGCCGGCCGGATCGTCTCGCTGGAGCACTTCGGTGCCTCGGCCGACGGTGCCGTGCTGTACCGCGAGTTCGGACTGACCGCCGAAGCCGTGACCGCCGCCGCGCACGAGTCGCTCGCCGCCGCCGCGCGCTGACGCCCGTACCCAGACCAGTAGGAGATGCAATTCCCATGACAGACGCACTGAAGCGCCTTTCCGACGAGGGCGTGGCGATCTGGCTGGACGACCTGTCCCGCAAGCGCATCACGTCCGGCAACCTGGCCGAGCTCATCGACCAGCAGCACGTGGTCGGTGTCACCACCAACCCGGCGATCTTCCAGAAGGCGATCAGCGGCGGCGAGGGGTACGAGCAGCAGCTCGCGGACCTGGCCGCCCGCAAGGTCACCGTCGAAGAGGCGATCCGCATGATCACCACGGCGGACGTCCGCGACGCCGCCGACATCCTGCGCCCGGTCTACGACGCGACCGAGGGCCAGGACGGCCGGGTCTCGATCGAGGTCGACCCCCGGCTGGCCCACAACACCCCGGCGACCATCGCCGAGGCCAAGCAGCTCGCCTGGCTGGTGGACCGCCCGAACACGCTCATCAAGATCCCGGCGACCAAGGCCGGCCTGCCGGCGATCACCGAGGTCATCGGCAGGGGCATCAGCGTCAACGTGACGCTGATCTTCTCGCTGGAGCGCTACCGCGAGGTCATGGACGCCTACCTGGCGGGTCTGGAGAAGGCGAAGGCCGCCGGCCTGGACCTCGCCAAGATCCACTCGGTCGCCTCCTTCTTCGTGTCCCGCGTGGACTCCGAGATCGACAAGCGCCTCGACTCCCTCGGCACCGACGAGGCCAAGGCCCTCAAGGGCAAGGCGGCGCTCGCCAACGCCCGACTGGCCTACGAGGCGTACGAGGAGGTCTTCTCCACCGAGCGCTGGGCCGCCCTGGACAAGGCGCACGCCAACAAGCAGCGCCCGCTCTGGGCCTCGACCGGCGTCAAGGACCCCGCGTACAAGGACACCCTGTACGTGGTGGACCTGGTCGCCCCCGGCACGGTCAACACCATGCCGGAGGGCACCCTGGAGGCCACCGCCGACCACGGCGAGGTCTCCGGTGACACCATCCGCGGCACCTACGAGCAGTCGCGCGCCGAGCTCGACGCGGTAGCGAAGCTGGGCATTTCGTACGACGATGTGGTGCAGCTGCTCGAAGAAGAGGGCGTCGAGAAGTTCGCGGTGTCCTGGAACGACCTGCTGAAGTCGACCGAGGCGGAGCTTCAGCGCCTCGCCCCCACGGAGGCCTGAACACTTTGTCTGTAAACGGAGCGAACCCGCTTCGTGACGCACAGGACCGGCGGCTCCCGCGCATCGCGGGGCCGTCCGGCCTGGTCATTTTCGGCGTTACGGGTGACCTGTCGCGCAAGAAGCTGATGCCTGCCGTCTACGACCTCGCCAACCGCGGCCTGCTTCCGCCGGGCTTCTCGCTGATCGGGTTCGCCCGGCGCGAGTGGCAGGACGAGGACTTCGCGCAGGAGGTCCACGACGCGGTCCAGCAGCACGCGCGCACTCCCTTCCGTGAAGAGGTCTGGCAGCAGCTGGTGCAGGGCTGCCGCTTCGTCCAGGGCGACTTCGACGACGACCAGGCGTTCGAGACGCTGAAGTCGACGATCGAGGAGCTGGACAAGGCGCAGGGCACCGGCGGCAACTTCGCCTTCTACCTGTCCGTCCCGCCGAAGTTCTTCCCCAAGGTCGTCGCCCAGCTCAAGAAGCACGGGCTGGCGGACCAGAAGGAAGGCTCCTGGCGGCGCGCGGTCATCGAGAAGCCGTTCGGGCACGACCTGACCAGTGCGCAGGAGCTCAACCAGCTCGTGCACGACGTCTTCCCGCCCAACGAGGTCTTCCGGATCGACCACTACCTGGGCAAGGAGACCGTCCAGAACATCCTGGCGCTCCGCTTCGCCAACACGATGTTCGAGCCGATCTGGAACCGGTCGTACGTGGACCACGTGCAGATCACCATGGCCGAGGACATCGGGATCGGCGGCCGGGCCGGCTACTACGACGGCATCGGCGCGGCCCGCGACGTCATCCAGAACCACCTGCTCCAGCTGCTGGCGCTCACCGCGATGGAGGAGCCCGGCTCCTTCCATCCGAAGGCGCTGGTGGCCGAGAAGCTCAAGGTGCTGACCGCCGTGGAGCTGCCCGAGGACCTGGGCAAGCACACCGTGCGCGGCCAGTACTCGGCGGCCTGGCAGGGCGGCGAGAAGGTCGTCGGGTACCTCGAAGAGGACGGCATCGACCCCAAGTCGAAGACCGACACCTACGCGGCCATCCGTCTGGAGATCAACAACCGCCGCTGGGCGGGCGTCCCGTTCTACCTGCGGACCGGCAAGCGCCTGGGCCGCCGGGTGACCGAGATCGCGGTCGTCTTCAAGCGGGCCCCGTACCTGCCGTTCGAGTCGGGCGCGACCGAGGAGCTGGGGCAGAACGCCCTGGTCATCCGGGTCCAGCCGGACGAGGGCGTGACGGTGCGCTTCGGCTCCAAGGTTCCGGGCACCTCCATGGAGGTCCGGGACGTCACGATGGACTTCGCCTACGGCGAGTCCTTCACGGAGTCGAGCCCCGAGGCCTACGAACGGCTCATCCTCGACGTGCTCCTCGGCGACGCGAACCTCTTCCCGCGCCACCAGGAGGTCGAGCTGTCCTGGAACATCCTCGACCCGATCGAGAAGTACTGGGACACGCACGGCAAGCCCGCGCAGTACCCGTCGGGCACGTGGGGGCCGGTCGAGGCCGACGAGATGCTCGCACGAGACGGACGGAGCTGGCGCCGGCCATGAAGATCGATCTCACGGAGACCAACTCCAGCAAGATCAATGCCGCGATGGTGCAGGCACGCCGGGACCTCGGCACGCCGGCCATCGGCATGGTCCTCACGCTGGTGATCGTGACCGACGAGGAGAACGCGTACGACGCGCTCAAGTCGGCCGGCGACGCTTCCCACGAGCACCCCTCGCGGATCATCGTCGTCATCAAGCGGGCCAGCCGCTCGCCGCGCAGCCGCCGCGACGCCCGTCTCGACGCGGAGATCCGCGTCGGGGCGGACTCCGGCAGCGGCGAGACCGTCGTGCTGCGCCTTCACGGCGAACTGGTCAACCATGCCCAGTCGGTGGTTCTCCCCCTGCTCCTCCCGGACGCGCCCGTCGTCGTCTGGTGGCCGGAGGGCGCTCCGCAGGACCTGGCGGGCGACCCCCTGGGGGCGCTCGGCCAGCGCCGGATCACGGACACGTACTCCGCCGAGGACCCGATCGAGGCGCTCGGCCGCCGGGCGGAGGCGTACGCGCCCGGGGACACGGACCTGTCCTGGACCCGGATCACCCCGTGGCGCTCCATGCTGGCGGCCGCGCTGGACCAGCAGACCCATTCGGTGGCCTCGGCCACCGTCGAGGGCGAGGACGACAACCCGAGCTGCGAGCTGCTGGCCATGTGGCTCGCGGACCGGCTGCAGGTCCCGGTCAAGCGCACCTCCTCGGCGGGCCCCGGGCTCACCGCGGTCCGCCTGGAGACCAAGGGCGGCGAGATCGTCCTGGACCGGGCGGACGGTGCGCTGGCGACGCTGTGCATGCCGGGGCAGCCCGACCGTGCGGTGGCGCTCAAGCGCCGCGACACGGCCGAGCTCCTGGCGGAGGAGCTGCGCCGCCTGGACCCGGACAACACCTACGAGGCCTCGCTGAAGTTCGGCGTGACCCGCCTGCAGGCTCCGCCGGAACCCGCAGCGGCCAAGGCCGAGCCCCCGGCCCCGAAGCCGGCTCCGGCAAAGCCGGCCAAGAAGGCCGCGGCGAAGTAACCCCGACCGCTGCGCGGAGCTCTCCCCGCCCCGCCCTTTCGCCGTTCCCTGGGGCTCCGCCCCAGACCCCGCGCCTCAAACGCCGGCGGGGCTGGATGATGCCGCGCAGCGGCAGATCCAGCCCGCCCGGCGTGTGAGGGCCGGGTCCGGGCAGAGCCCGGTTTCGGGAAGGGGCGGGGTGGGGTCCGGCTCCGCGCAGCGGCATCCGCACCCCGAACTACCGACAAGGCGGCAGCACATGGGCATGACGACACCCCAGGTCGTCGTCCACCGGGACAAGGAGCTGATGGCCCAGGCCGCGGCGGCCCGGCTCATCACGAAGATCGTGGACGCACAGGCCGCCCGCGGCACCGCGTCCGTGGTCCTGACCGGTGGCCGCAACGGCAACGGCCTGCTCGCCGCACTCGCGGCCGCCCCGGCCCGGGACGCGATCGACTGGTCGCGGATCGACCTGTGGTGGGGGGACGAGCGGTACGTGCCCGCCGACGACCCCGAGCGCAACCACGTGCAGGCCCGTGAGGCCCTGCTGGACGCCGTCCCGGTGGACCCCGCGCGGGTCCACGCCATGCCCGCCTCCGACGGCCCGTACGGGGTCGACGTGGACGCGGCGGCCGCCTCCTACGCGGCGGAGCTCAAGGGGGCCTCCGGCCCCGAGGACCACGGGCCGGTCCCCCGCTTCGACGTCCTGATGCTGGGCGTCGGCCCGGACACCCACGTGGCCTCGCTGTTCCCGGAGCACCCGGCGTCCCGCGAGAGCGAGCGCACGGTCGTCGGCGTCCACGGCGCGCCGAAGCCGCCGCCCACCCGGATCTCGCTCACCCTCCCGGCGATCCGGGCGGCCCGCGAGGTCTGGCTCCTGGCGGCCGGCGAGGACAAGGCCGGAGCGGTGGCGATCGCCCTCGGCGGAGCGGGCGGGGTCCAGGCCCCGGCGGCCGAGGCGTACGGCCGCTCCCGGACCCTGTGGCTCCTGGACCGCGCGGCGGCGGCGAAGCTCCCGTCGGCGATGTACCCGCCGGCCTCCGCCTGACCCGTACGACACGACCCGTACGAGACGACCCGTACCACTGGGCCCGTACGACACCGCAGGGCCCGCCCTCCCCACGGAGAGCGGGCCCTGCGGCCGTTGCGGTCAGTGCCGGGTCAGCGGCCCCGGAGCGAGCGGTACGTCGCCACCAGCGCACGCGTGGACGCGTCCAGCCCGGGCACCTCGGCGCCCTCGACGAGGGCCGGCTCGACCCGCTTGGCGAGCACCTTCCCGAGCTCCACGCCCCACTGGTCGAAGGAGTCGATGTTCCACACCGCTCCCTGGACGAACACCTTGTGCTCGTACAGCGCGATGAGCTGGCCCAGTACCGCCGGTGTGAGCTCGGTGGCCAGGATCGTCGTCGTCGGGTGGTTGCCCGCGAAGGTCTTGTGCGGGACCAGCGGCTCCGCGACCCCCTCCGCCCGGACCTCGTCCGCCGTCTTGCCGAAGGCCAGCGCCTGCGTCTGCGCGAAGAAGTTCGCCATCAGCAGGTCGTGCTGGGCCGCCAGCGCCGGGGACAGTTCGCCGACCGGACGCGCGAAACCGATGAAGTCCGCCGGGATCAACCGGGTGCCCTGGTGGATCAACTGGTAGTAGGCGTGCTGGCCGTTGGTGCCGGGCGTGCCCCACACCACCGGTCCGGTCTGCCATTCCACCGGATTGCCGTCACGGTCCACGGACTTGCCGTTGGACTCCATGTCCAGCTGCTGCAAGTACGCGGTGAACCGGGAGAGGTAGTGGCTGTACGGGAGCACCGCGTGCGACTGGGCGTCGAAGAACGCCCCGTACCAGATCCCCAGCAGGCCCAGCAGCAGCGGCGCGTTCTCCTCGGCGGGCGCCGTGCGGAAGTGCTCGTCCATCGCGTGGAAACCGCCGAGCAGTTCACGGAAGGCGTCCGGGCCGATCGCCACCATCAGCGAGAGGCCGATCGCGGAGTCGAAGGAGTAGCGCCCGCCGACCCAGTCCCAGAACTCGAACATGTTGGCCGGATCGATGCCGAAGTCCGCGACCTTCTCGCCATTGGTCGACAGTGCCACGAAGTGCCGTGCCACGGCCGCCTGGTCGCCGCCGACACCCGCGAGCAGCCACTCGCGCGCCGAGGTGGCGTTGGTGATCGTCTCGATCGTCGTGAAGGTCTTCGAGGCGATGATGAAGAGCGTCTGCTCCGGGTCCAGGTCCCGCACGGCCTCGTGCAGGTCGGCGCCGTCCACGTTGGACACGAAGCGCAGGGTCAGGTCCCGGTCGGAGAAGGCGCGCAGCGCCTCGTACGCCATCGCCGGACCGAGGTCGGAGCCGCCGATGCCGATGTTGACGATGTTCTTGATGCGCTTGCCGGTGAAGCCGGTCCACTCCCCCGACCTGACCCGGCCGGCGAAGGCCGCCATCTTGTCGAGCACCGCGTGGACCGCGGGTACGACGTTCTCCCCGTCCACCTCGACGACCGCGTCGGCCGGTGCGCGCAGCGCGGTGTGCAGGACCGCGCGGTCCTCGGTCGTGTTGATCTTCTCGCCGCGGAACATGGCCTCGCGGAGCCCGGCCACGCCGGTGGCCGCGGCCAGTTCGCGCAGCAGCGTCAGCGTCTCGTCGGTCACGAGGTGCTTCGAGTAGTCGATGTGCAGGTCCCCGACCTGCAGGGTGTAGCCGGCACCCCGGCCCGGATCCGCCTCGAACAGCTCCCGCAGATGCGTCTGCCCCAGCTCGTCCCGGTGCTTGCCGAGCGCCGCCCACTCGGGCGTCCGGTTGAGCTTCGTACGGCCCTCCCGTCGCCCGCCACCACCCTCGCTTGACGCGCTTCGCGCGGCGGCCTGGTTTGCATTCATCTCGGACATCAACCCACTTCTTCCGTCCTGTCGTGCCCCGCCGTTCTCCAACCTAAGGGATGGGAAGCGGTACAACCGACACAAAGCGGCCCGGCCCGCGGGAGAAGAAGACTCCCGCGGGCCGGGCCGCATGTCACATCAGTTGTCCACGGGGGACGCGTCAGATCTCGCCGCGCAGCTTGGCGAGCGCCTCGGCGAGGATCGCCTCGCCGTCGGCGTCCGTGCGCCGCTCCCGTACGTACGCCAGGTGCGTCTTGTACGGCTCGGTGCGCGGCGGCGCCGGCGGGTTGTCCCGGTCCTGGCCGGCCGGGAACCCGCAGCGCGGGCAGTCCCAGGTATCCGGCACCTGCGCGTCGCTGGCGAAGCTCGGCTGCGTCTCGTGCCCGTTCGAGCACCAGAAGGAGATGCGCAGGCGGGGCGCGGACTCGCCGCGCTCGGCCTCACCCATCGGCCCCGCTCCGACCCGACTACCACGGATCGCGTTGCCACTTGCCACGGTCGTAACTCCCTGCGTGATGGTGCCGCGAAGCGTGAGTGGATTCCGCCGCGGGCGCCCAAGTCTACGTAAGGCCCAACGCCCGTCCAGGAGTGGAGTTACCCATTCCAGACAAGAACGCTGGACCTCATGATAGGCCGGAGGGAGCCGACCGGACTGCCGGAATGGCCAGAACGCTTCAGCTGCCGGACTTCATGAGCAGACCGAGCGCGACGATGCACGCGAACCACAGGAGACCGATCACCACGGTGATGCGGTCAAGGTTGCGCTCCGCGACCGAGGAGCCACCGACCGACGACTGCATACCGCCGCCGAACATGTCGGAAAGACCGCCGCCCTTGCCCTTGTGCATCAGCACGAGCAGCATCAGCAGGGCGCTGAAGACGACCAAGGCGATCTCGAACCCCAAAATCACGGCTGATTCCTACTTTCTGGGCTTTCTGGACTTTCCCGCATTGCCGATTACGAGCACGGGGGCCAGCAGCTCGTTCAGCCTGCTGGCCCCCGCAAGGGTACGACGGATCCGCCCTACCGCATACTCACGACGACCGTCACTGGTCGCGGAAACGCACGATCTTGACGAACTCGTCCGCGTCCAGCGCCGCGCCGCCGATCAGGGCGCCGTCGACGTCGGGCTGGGCCATGATCGCGGCGATGTTGCCGGACTTGACCGAGCCGCCGTACTGGATGCGGACCTTGTCGGCCAGCTCCTGCGAGTACAGCTCCGCGAGACGGCCGCGGATGGCACCGCAGACCTCCTGCGCGTCGTCGGGGGTGGCGACCTCGCCGGTCCCGATCGCCCAGACGGGTTCGTACGCGATGACGATGGACTCGACCTGCTCGGCCGGGACGTCCTTGAGGCCGCCGTCGAGCTGGTTCAGCGTGTACTGGACCTGCTGGCCGGCCTTGCGGATGTCCAGGCCCTCGCCGACGCACAGGATCGGGGTGAGCCCGTGCTTGTAGGCGGCCTTGACCTTGGCGTTGCAGATCTCGTCGCTCTCGCCGTGGTACTGGCGGCGCTCGCTGTGGCCGACGGCCACGAACGCGCACTTCAGCTTCGACAGCATGGAGCCGGAGATCTCGCCGGTGTAGGCGCCCGAGTCGTGCGCCGAGATGTCCTGGGCGCCGTACTTGATCTTCAGCTTGTCACCGTCGACCAGGGTCTGGACCGAACGGAGGTCGACGAAGGGCGGCAGCACCGCGACCTCGACGGCGTCGAAGTCCTTGTCGGCCAGGGCGAAGGCGAGCTTCTGGACGTGGGCGATGGCCTCGAGGTGGTTGAGGTTCATCTTCCAGTTGCCCGCCATCAGCGGGGTACGCGTGGTCATGCGGTTCAGACCTCCAGTGCGGCGAGGCCGGGGAGCGTCTTGCCCTCGAGGTATTCGAGGGAGGCGCCGCCACCGGTCGAAATGTGGCCGAAAGCGTTCTCGTCGAAGCCGAGCGTGCGCACGGCGGCGGCCGAGTCGCCACCGCCGACCACGGTGAAGGCGTCGCTGTCGACGAGGGCCTGCGCGATCGCGCGGGTGCCGCCGGCGTAGTCGGGGTGCTCGAAGACGCCCACGGGACCGTTCCAGAAGACGGTCTCGGCATCGGTGATCTTCGAGGCGTACAGCTCGCGGGTCTTGGGGCCGATGTCCAGACCCTCCTGGTCCGCGGGGATCTTGTCCGCGTCCACGGTGATGAAGTCCGCCGGGGCCTTGGTCTTCAGGTCCGGGAAGTCCTTGGAGGCGAGGATGTCGACCGGGAGCACGAGCTCGACGCCGTTCTTCTCGGCGCGCTCCATGTACTCCTTGACGACGTCCACCTGGTCCTTCTGGAGCAGGGAGATGCCGACCTCGTAGCCCTTGGCGTAGAGGAAGGTGTACGCCATGCCGCCGCCGATGAGGAGGCGGTCGGCCTTGCCGAGCAGCTCGTCGATGACGGCGAGCTTGTCGGAGACCTTGGCGCCGCCGAGGATGACCACGTACGGGCGCTTGACCTCGGCGGTCAGCTTCTTCAGGACGCCGACCTCGGTGGCGATGAGGTAGCCGGCCGCGTGCGGGAGGCGCGCGGGGAGGTCGAAGACCGAGGCGTGCTTGCGGTGGACAGCGCCGAAGCCGTCGCCGACGTAGACGTCGGCCAGCTCGGCGAGCTGGTCCGCGAAGGCGCCGCGCTCGGCGTCGTCCTTCGCGGTCTCACCGGCGTTGAAGCGCAGGTTCTCGATGACGGCGACCTGGCCGTCGGCGAGGGCGGCGACGGTCTCCTTGGCGGAGGCGCCGACCGTGTCGGTGGCGAACGCGACGTCCGTGCCGAGCAGCTCGCCGAGGCGGGCCGCGGCCGGGGCGAGGGAGAAGGCCGGGTCCGGGGCGCCCTTGGGGCGGCCCAGGTGCGAGGCCACGATCACGCGGGCGCCGGCCTCGGCGAGCTTCGTGATGGTCGGCTGCACGGCGCGGATGCGGCCGTCGTCAGAAATCTCGGTGCGCCCCCCGTTGACGGCGAGCGGCACGTTGAGGTCCGCGCGGACGAAGACCCGCTTACCGGACACGCCCTCGGCGAGAAGTTCGTCGATCGTCTTCATTGCTGTTTCTACTCCTTTTCCCCGGCCGGATCCTGTATCCGTGCGGGGTGAGAGGTACAAGGCAAGCAACAGGGCCCGTACAGCGCTTCGTCGCGCTGCCCGAGCCCCGGTGCTCACATTGTGGTGCCTGCTGCCTTGGTGCTCAGAGCTGGCCGCCGACGAACACGGTCAGGTCGACGAGGCGGTTGGAGTAGCCCCACTCGTTGTCGTACCAGCCGATGACCTTGACGCTCTTGCCCTGGACCATGGTCAGGGAGGAGTCGAAGGTGCAGGAGTACGGCCAGTTCACGATGTCGGAGGAGACGATCGCGTCCTCGGTGTAGTCCAGGATGCCCTTGAGCTGGCCCTGAGAAGCCTTCTGGAAGGCCGAGTTGACCTCGTCCTTGGTGACTTCGCGCTCGAGCTCGATGACGAGGTCGGTCACGGAACCGGTCGGGACCGGGACGCGCATCGCGATGCCGTCGAGCTTGCCCGCCAGCTCCGGGATGACCAGCGCGGTGGCCTTGGCGGCACCCGTGGTGGTCGGGATGATGTTCTCGGCGGCGGCGCGGGCGCGGCGCAGGTCCGAGTGCGGGAAGTCCAGGATGCGCTGGTCGTTCGTGTACGCGTGGACCGTCGTCATCATGCCCTTGACGATGCCGAAGTTCTCCAGGAGGACCTTGGCCATCGGCGCCACGCAGTTGGTGGTGCAGGAGGCGTTGGAGATGACGTGGTGGTTGGCCGCGTCGTACTTCTCCTGGTTGACGCCCATCACGATCGTGATGTCCTCGTCCTTGGCCGGAGCCGAGATGAGGACCTTCTTCGCACCGGCCGCGATGTGCTTGGCGGCGTCGGCCTTCTTGGTGAAGATGCCGGTCGACTCGATGACGATGTCGGCGCCCAGCTCGCCCCAGGGCAGGTTCGCGGGGTCGCGCTCGGCGAAGGTCTTGAAGGTGTTGCCGCCGACGGTGATGGTGTCGTCGGTGTGGCTGACCTCGGCCTTGAGGCGGCCCAGGATCGTGTCGTACTTGAGAAGGTGCACCAGGGTGGCATTGTCAGTCAGGTCGTTGACACCGACGATCTCGATGTCCGCTCCCTGCTCCAGGAGCGCACGGAAGTAGTTGCGGCCAATTCGGCCAAAACCGTTGATGCCTACGCGGATCGTCACGAACCGATCTCCTCGTTGGTGCGCCGGCCTGTCCGCCGGCGAGCTGTATGGGATGTCCCCGACCGCTTACGACCCTACCTCTCCGTGAGCTTCGGAGTGACATCGACCATCCTCTGACACGCCCCGAAGCCCCGCACTCCAGGACGAGTACGGGACCTCGGGGACCTTCGACCCCGTCACTCAACGTGAGCGAATGCGGGGCCCCTGATCAGCGGTTCAGCGACCGCAGCGCCTTACCGACGAGTACGGCGCGGTCGGCTGCCGCCGGCACGTGCTCCAGGCCGAAGCCCAGGAGCACGGTGTTACGCGTAGTGACTGCCGCGTAGGACTTGAACAGCTCTCCCGACCGGGACCAATCGCCCGGAACATCAGGACTTCCGGCAGGTGCGCCCTGGGCGGTCCAGACGCCGAGCGAGGACTCGAAGCCCTCGGCCACCTGGTCGGTCCCACCGACCGAGACGCGCGCCTCGTCCGCGAACACGCCGCGGCCGCCCGAGCCCGGGTCGGTGATGTAGGAGAGGGAGACCTCGACGCTCTTGCCCGCGTACGCGCTCAGGTCGAAGGAGACCTGCTTCCAGCCGCCGGAGGAGCCGGTGAAGGTGTTCCAGGAGCCGCTGGTGCCCTGCGGGGCGCAGCCTCCGCCGTCGAGGGTGAGGTAGCGGCGCAGGAAGGGGTGGTCGTTGACGAAGAACCCGGCCCCGCACTCCTCGGGAACGGTGGTGGAGCTCAGCCCGCCCAGGTCGGGGAGCGTGGTCCAGTCGTCGCCGCCCGCGGTACGGGACTCCAGGACCGCGTGGTCGTAACCCTCCTCGGTGTTCCAGTTGAGGGCCATCTTGAGCTGCGGCTTGTCGGCCGCGCTGACCCCGGTGAGGTCGATGGTCCGGGTGAGGCGCTTCCAGTCGTCGTCGGCGTGGGTGGCCGAGGCCATCCCGGCGCCGGCGTACGGGGCGTACGGGTTGGTGACTCCGGCGTACTGGCCCGCCTGCGCGCTCTTGAACTGCGGGAACTGCGCCGCCGGCAGGGTGTCGGAGGTGACGGTGTAGGAGCCGGGGCGGTCGAGCGGGTTGCCCGCGGCGTCGCCGACGGCACCCTTGGCGCCGGCCAGGGAGCCCGCCCCGGTGAAGCCGGTGGGGCCGGTGACGCCCGCGCGGCCGTAGGCGCCGAGGTAGTACTGGCTGAAGTCGTCGGTCACGGCCCGGCCGACCTGGGCGTTGCCGCCCGCCAGCTCGCCGGCCTCGACCAGCTTGCCGCCCTCGTTGAGGAAGTCGCGCACCGCCAGCTGGGTGTCGCCGCCCGGGGACTTGGCCCCGGTGTAGTGGACGGCCGTACGGAAGTGGGAGAGCACTCCGAGGTGGTGCGGGGCGCCCTGGACGGCCACGTCCCAGACCGCCGCGCTCTTCCCGTTGGCGCGCAGGGCGTCCACGTACTCCTGGGCGTGCTGCGCGGGGGCGCCCTCTTCGGCGATCACGAGCACGTCGGCGCGCGGCCGCTGGGCCACGGTGTACGTGAAGTGCTCGCTGGAGACCTTCTTGCCGGTGCGGTCGCGGCCGGTGAACCAGACCTCGACCTTGTCGCCGGGCTTGGTGCCGTCGACCTTGGCCCGGTACTCGTCGAACCAGTTGTTGTCGTCGCCGCCGTAGACGTCACCGCCCTTCCAGGCCTTGAGGTCCTCGTCGTGGGTGCGGCCCCCGTTGACATTGAAGTTCAGTTCCTTGTCCTTCAGCGCCTTGCGGGCCGTGACGGCGACCGTCTGGTCCTCGCCGCGGGCCGCGTAGGAGGTGGTGAAGGGGTCGAGGGTGAAGTCCGCGGCGCTCAGGCCCACGGAGGACTTCGGCTGGTCCGGGTGCTCGGCGCTCTCGGCGACGGACAGCGCGAAGGGGATGTTCTTGGTGAACTCCGCCTGGATGAGCTTCTCGTCGTCCGGGAAGTTGAAGCCGGAGGCGCAGTCCTCGGGCTTCCACCGGTCGTTCGGGTCGATCGCGGAAGCCGTCTGGCAGGTGGTCATCTCGGGCGTGAACATCATGACGCCGTTGGCGTTGGCGGCCTGGCTGTCGGCCTCGCCGTTGGTGGTGTAGAGCTCCGAGGACACCTGCGGGTAGTAGCCGGGTACGGCCGAGTTCTCCGGGGTGCCGGCCAGCGCCTTGTAGGCGATGTCGTCGGGGGTCGGGGTGGCCACCTGCCAGCCCACGCCGTAGAGCAGCAGCTCGGCGGCCGAGTGGTAGTTGACGGCGTAGCTGAAGCCGATGCGCTTTTGGAACTTGTCGAGGGCGACCGTCTCGGGCTCGGAGGCGGCCTTGGGCCCGCGGTAGGTCTCGCTCGACAGGTTGGGCGAGGAGCCCTCGTTGTCGTAGCCCCACTTGTAGGCGAAGTTGCGGTTGAGGTCGACGCCGTCGCCGGCCGTGATCTTCCCGTCGCCGTTGTTGTCGCGCAGGTTCTTGCGCCACAGCCGCTGGCCGTCGGGGGCGAAGGTGTAGTCGTAGCCGTCGGGGTTGGCGGAGAGCAGGAACCACAGCTCGGTGGAGTCCACCAGCTTGGTGATCCGCGGATCCTTGCCGTAGTTGTCGAGGGTGTGGTGCATCAGCCGCCGGGTCATCTCGGGGGTGATCCACTCGCGGGCGTGCTGGTTCGACATGTACAGCACGGAGGGCTTGTCGCCGTCCTTGGACTTCTTGGCGTTCTTGCTGACCTTCAGGGCGAGGATGTCCTTGCCCTGGACGGTCTTGCCGATGGAGACGACCTTGGTGAGGCCGGGGTTCTCCTGGGCCGTGCGCAGGATCTCCTCCTGCAGTCCGCCCTTGCCGCTGTACGGGCGGAACACGCCGTCGCCGGCCTCCAGGGTGCGCGCCGCGGCCTTGGCCGGGACCTTGCGCTCGGCGAGTTTGATCCCCTTGGCCGCCAGGTCCTTGGCCTGGCCGCCGGTGAGGAAGAGCTCGACCTTGGCGGTCCCGGTGGCCGGGGCGCGTTCGGAGAGCTCGTGCCCGTCCTGGCCGGCGGCCAGCACGAGCGGGACCTGCTCCTTGGTGATGTCGGCGTCGTAGACCCGTACCTCGTCGGCGGCGGACTTCGCGGCCGCCTCGGCCTGGGCATGGGCCGCCGCGGGTAGTGCGGCCAGTGTGGTGCCGAAGACGAGTGCGCTTGCGGCGAGGATCGATCTCGCGCGGTGCCTCATATGCCCCCCTGGGCGTCGTCTGCCACGAAAGCTGTCGTCTGCCACGAAAGCCTCGGACGACAGGCTCACGACCAGTCCATGCTCATGTCAATGGGGCCTACGGAAAGAGGCCCGCACGAATGATCGTGCGGGCCCCCGTCCGAGGGACTCAGCCGGCCAGGTTGTCGGCCAGTTCCTCGGCGTCGCTGAGGTCGAGGTTCGACTCCGTGCCCGGGATCCCGAGGTCCTGGGCCCGCTTGTCGGCCATCGCCAGCAGGCGGCGGATCCGGCCCGCGACCGCGTCCTTGGTCAGCGGCGGGTCGGCGAGCGCGCCCAGCTCCTCCAGGGAGGCCTGCTTGTGCTCCATGCGCAGCCGGCCGGCCGCGGCGAGGTGCTCGGGGACCTCCTCGGCGAGGATCTCCAGGGCGCGCTGCACCCGGGCTCCGGCGGCCACCGCGGCCCGCGCCGAGCGGCGCAGGTTGGCGTCGTCGAAGTTGGCGAGGCGGTTGGCGGTGGCGCGCACCTCGCGCCGCATCCGCCGCTCCTCCCAGGCCAGCACCGAGTCGTGGGCGCCGAGCCGGGTCAGCAGGGCGCCGATGGCGTCCCCGTCCCGGACGACGACCCGGTCCACGCCGCGGACCTCCCGGGCCTTCGCGGCGATGGAGAGCCTGCGGGCGGCGCCGACCAGGGCCAGGGCGGCCTCCGGGCCGGGGCAGGTGACCTCCAGGGAGGAGGACCGTCCCGGCTCGGTGAGCGAGCCGTGGGCCAGAAAGGCCCCGCGCCAGGCCGCCTCCGCGTCGCAGGTGGCCCCGGAGACCACCTGCGGGGGAAGACCCCGGATCGGACGGCCGCGGCCGTCCACGAGCCCGGTCTGGCGCGCCAGCTGGTCGCCGCCGGCGACCACGCGGACCACGTACCGGTTGCCCCGGCGCAGGCCGCCGGGAGCCATGATCACCAGATCCGAGGAGTGCCCGAAGATCTCCAGGATGTCCTTGCGCAGGCGGCGGGCCGCGATCCCCGCGTCCAGTTCCGCCTCGATGACGATCCGGCCGCTCACCAGGTGCAACCCGCCCGCGAACCGAAGGATCGCCGAGACCTCCGCCTTCCTGCAGCAGGTGCGGGTCACGGGCAGGCGGGCGATCTCATCCTTCACCGCGGGCGTCATCGCCATGGGCCGATCCTTCCATGCATCCGAAAAATACGGTCGTACGCGGCGGCGAGCAGCTCCGGATCATGCTTCGGAGAGCCGTCCTGCCTGGCAACCGGCGCCAGCTCGACCGCGGCGCCGAACCGTTTTGCGGCATCGGCGAGGGACTCGCGGTCGGGCACGGCGGCCTGATCGGCCAGAACCACGTCCAGGGCGAGTTTAGGGGCGTGTCGGGCCAAAACCTCCAAATGACGCTGCGGAGAGAAGCCCTCTGTTTCGCCGGGTTGCGGAGCGAGGTTCAGCGAGAGGACCCGCCGGGCCTTCGTCTCGATCAGCGCGTCGAGCAGTTCCGGCACCAGCAGGTGCGGAATCACGGACGAGAACCAGGACCCCGGACCGAGCACCACCCAGTCCGCGTCGAGCACCGCCGCCACCGCTTCCGGCACCGCCGGCGGATCGGCGGGCACCACCTGTACGGAGAGCACCTCGCCGGGGGTCAGCGCCACCGTGGCCTGTCCCCGTACGGTGTCCACGTCCTCGGGGCGGGCCGGATCGTGACCCTTGACCAGGGCCTGGAGCTCCAGGGGAACCGCCGACATCGGCAGGACCCGGCCCTGGGCGCCGAGCAGCTTGCCGACGAGGTCCAGGGCCTGGACGGGGTCGCCGAGCTGCTCCCACAGGGCCACGATCAGCAGATTGCCGACCGCGTGCTCGTGCAGATCGCCCTTGGACTGGAAACGGTGCTGGATGACCCGGGCCCAGGTCTGGCCCCAGTCGTCGTCACCGCACAGCGCGGCCAGCGCCTTGCGCAGGTCCCCGGGCGGCAGCACGCCCAGCTCCTCGCGCAGCCGGCCGCTGGAGCCACCGTCGTCCGCGACGGTGACGACGGCGGTCAGCTCGCCCGTGATCCGGCGCAGGGCGGTCAGCGAGGCCGACAGGCCCCTGCCGCCGCCGAGCGCCACGACCTTGGGCGCGACCACCTTGGGGGCCTCGCCGCGGCGCAGGCCGGTGCGGCCCTCGCCGTCCTCGCCCTTGCCGGAGGTGAGCCGGCGCAGGCGGCGGAGCCGCATGGTCCGTCCGGTCACTCGCGCCCCATGTCCCTGTGGACGACGACGGTCTCGACTCCCTCGGAGGCGAGGCGGGCTGCGAGCTTCTCCGACATGGCGACGCTGCGGTGCTTGCCGCCGGTGCAGCCGACCGCGATGGTCACGTACCGCTTGCCCTCGCGGCGGTAGCCGGTGGCGATGAGCTGGAGCAGCTCGGTGTAGCGGTCGAGGAACTCCTTGGCGCCGGGCTGGCTGAAGACGTAGCCCGACACCTCCTCGTTCAGCCCGGTGAAGGGGCGCAGCTCCGGGACCCAGTGCGGGTTGGGGATGAAGCGGCAGTCGACGACGAGGTCGGCGTCGACGGGCAGGCCGTACTTGTAGCCGAAGGACATGACGGTGGCCCGCAGCTCGGGCTCCTCGTCGCCCGCGAACTGGGCGTCCATCTTGGCGCGCAGCTCGTGCACGTTCAGGCTGGAGGTGTCGATGACCAGGTCGGCGTCGCCGCGCAGCTCGCGCAGCAGGTCGCGCTCGGCGGCGATGCCGTCGACGATGCGGCCGTCGCCCTGGAGCGGGTGCGGGCGGCGGACCGATTCGAAGCGGCGGACGAGGGCGTCGTCCGAGGACTCCAGGAAGACGATGCGCCGGGTGACCCCGCGGGCCTCCAGGTCGGAGAGGGACTCGCGCAGGGCGTCGAAGAACTGGCGGCCGCGTACGTCCACGACGACGGCGATGCGCGCCACGTTGCCCTGCGAGCGGGCGCCGAGTTCCACCATGGTGGTGATCAGCGCCGGCGGGAGGTTGTCCACGACGAACCAGCCGAGGTCCTCCAGGCACTTGGCCGCCGTACTGCGGCCGGCCCCGGACATGCCGGAGATGATCACCAGCTCGGGGATGGCCGCCTCGGCGGTATCTCCGGGCTCCACTGTCGTGCCCGTATTCACCTGTGCTCCGTCTCGGTCGTACTCGGATGCGGCATCGCGCTCGGAATCATGCTCTGCTCCGCCGTCGTGCTGGGTTTCGCGCTCGGTCATTGCTCGGACCCCCGTTCGGACGCTGCTCCCGCGGGTGCGGGTGTCTCATCCTCAATGATCTCCCCGGTCGCCGTATTGACGGCGGGACCGGCGGGAACCGCCTGGGCGAGGGCCACGACCACGGCTTCGGCCGTCTTGCGGCCTATGCCCGGGACCTCGCAGATCTGGTCAATTGTCGCCTGCCGGAGCTTCTTCACCGAACCGAAGTGCTTGACCAGGGCCAGCCTGCGGCTCTCGCCCAGCCCGGGGACCTCGTCGAGCGGGCCGGCCTTCAGGCGTTTGCCCCGCTTGTTGCGCTGGTACTGGATGGCGAACCGGTGGGCTTCGTCACGCACCCGCTGGAGCAGGTAGAGCCCCTCGCTGCTGCGGGGCAGCACCACCGGGTCGTCCTCCCCGGGCAGCCAGACCTCTTCCAGCCGCTTGGCCAGGCCGCACACCGCGACGTCGTCGATCCCCAGCTCCTCCAGGGCCCGCTTGGCGGCGGCCACCTGCGGCTGCCCGCCGTCGACCACGACGAGCTGCGGGGGGTAGGCGAAGCGCTTGGGGCGCCCCTCGTCCTCGGCGGCCTGCGCGTGGCCGCCATCGGCGTCCCCGGCGGCCCCGGCGGCTGCTGCGGCCCCGGCGGCCTCGGGGGACCACTCCCCCGTCTTCAGCTTCTCCTGGAGGTACCGGCGGAAGCGCCGCGAGACCACCTCGTGCATGGAGCGGACGTCGTCCTGCCCCTCGAAGGTCTTGATCTGGAAGCGCCGGTACTCGCCCTTGCGCGCCAGCCCGTCCTCGAAGACCACCATCGAGGCCACCACGTCGTCGCCCTGCAGGTGCGAGATGTCGAAGCACTCGATGCGCAGCGGCGCACCGTCCAGCTCCAGCGCCTCGGCGATCTCCTCCAGGGCCCGCGAGCGGGTGGTGAGGTCGGCGGCGCGCTTGGTCTTGTGCAGGGCGAGGGACTGCTGGGCGTTGCGGTGGACGGTCTCCATCAGCGCCTTCTTGTCCCCGCGCTGCGGGACGCGCAGGCTGACGTTGGACCCGCGGCGCTCGGCGAGCCACTGGCTGAGCGCGGGCGTGTCCTCGGGGAGCACGGGGACCAGCACCTCCTTGGGGACGGCCTCGCCCTTCTCCTCCCCGTACAGCTGCTGCAGGGCGTGCTCGACCAGGCCGGCGGTGTCGACGGCCTCGACCTTGTCGGTGACCCAGCCGCGCTGGCCCCGGACCCGGCCGCCGCGTACGTGGAAGATCTGCACGGCCGCTTCGAGCTCGTCCTCGGCGACCGCGAACAGATCGGCGTCGGTGGCGTCGGCGAGGACGACCGCGTTCTTCTCCATCGCCCGGCGCAGGGCCCCTATGTCGTCGCGCAGCCGGGCGGCCTTCTCGTACTCCATCTCCTCGGCGGCCTCGGTCATCTGCTGTTCGAGGCGGCTGAGGTAGGTGCCGGTGCGGCCGGCCATGAAGTCGCAGAAGTCCTCGGCGAGTTCGCGGTGCTCCTCGGGGGTGACCCGGCCGACGCAGGGCGCGGAGCACTTGCCGATGTAGCCGAGCAGGCAGGGGCGGCCGATCTGGGCGGAGCGCTTGAACACCCCGGCCGAGCAGGTGCGGACGGGGAAGACCCGGAGCATCAGGTCGACGGTCTCGCGGATGGCCCAGGCGTGCCCGTACGGGCCGAAGTAGCGCACGCCCTTCTTCTTGGGACCGCGCATGACCTGGACCCGCGGATAGTCCTCGTTCATGGTGACGGCGAGGGAGGGGTAGCTCTTGTCGTCCCGGTACTTCACGTTGAACCGGGGGTCGAACTCCTTGATCCAGGAGTATTCGAGCTGGAGCGCCTCGACCTCGGTGGAGACCACGGTCCACTCGACGGAGGCGGCCGTGGTCACCATGGTGGCGGTACGGGGGTGCAGCCCGGCGAGGTCCTGGAAGTAGCTGGCCAGCCGCTGGCGCAGGCTCTTGGCCTTCCCGACGTAGATCACCCGGCGGTGCTCGTCGCGGAACTTGTAGACCCCCGGGGAGTCCGGGATCTGTCCCGGCTCGGGGCGGTAGCTGGAAGGGTCGGCCATGGCGACCACCCTACTGTCGCCCGCCGACAACCGGGCCGTGGCAGTGCGGGGTCCGGCCGCCCGGAGGACGGCCGGACCCCGCGGGTGGTTACGCCCGCACCACCCCCCGGCGCCGGGAGCGGCGCGCGGCCACCACGCCGGCCGCGCCCAGCGCCAGAGCCACGGCTCCGGCGGCCGCCCCGGCGCCCGCGGAACCGGGCCCCTCCCCGGAGCGGGAGGCGGCGGTGGCTTCCGTGGGGGCGAAGCCACCGGCCTTCCCGGACTTGCTGTAGGCGGAGCCCGGCAGCTTGTCCCCGTAGGCCTTCACGACCCGGGTCCGGTAGTCCGCGAGGCTGATGCCCGGCGCGCCGACGGCCGTCACCGCGTCCTCGTCGAGCGGGAGCACCCGCTCGTCCCGGGCCACGTACCAGGCGTCGATCTGCGGCTCGCGGAACACCGTGCCGCCGGGGAGCTTCTGCGCTCCGAGGCGTGCGTAGCGGAACTCGTCGTCACCGGTGGCGATGTTCACCACCTGCCAGCCCGCTTCCGTCCTCGCGGTCCACAGCGCGGCCCGCTGCCCGTCCGAGGAGACGGCCTGGCTGGCGAGGAACTCCAGCCGGGCCACGGGGGCACCCGCCTTCCCGGCGACGAACTCCGGCGACAGGTAGTTCACGGGGATCGCCTCGCCCTCGATGCGGGGCCGGGCGGAGGTCAGCGAGACCTTGCCCTCGCGGGCGAAGAAGCGGGACAGGGTGGCGAGCGTGTCGGGGGCCGCGGCCGCCCGCCCGGCGTCGGCCCGGTTCTCGGCGGTGGCGTTCCCGGGCTGCGGCACGGGCGCCGCGGAGGCCTGGGTGGGGACCAGGGCCAGTACGGCGGTCGCGGCGACGACGGCCGCGGCGAGGCGAGGATTCATGAGGTCACGCCCCGATCCGGTAGAGCGAGTGGGTCCAGGAGAAGGTGCTGTTGTCCACGTACCAGGCGTGGGAGGCCCAGTTGTAGCGGTCGCTGGAGGGCCACGGGTCGCCCCAGTACACCCAGCTGTTCGCGGTGTCGTAGCCGTAGATGACGTGCATGTGGCCGCCGCCGTTGGACCACTCGATGCGGGTCTCGACCGGGCGGTTGGCGTTGATCTCGGTCTGCACGGTGGAGTACTGGAGCCAGCCGGTCACGTAGGAGCCGGAGTTGATGCCGGCCCAGCGCAGGGCGGTCTGCACGTTCGCCAGATTGGCCTGGTTGTTGGGGCAGTCGTAGCCCTGCTGGCGGTTGAAGGCGGCGTTGCAGAACTGGTTCTGGCTGTAGGTGCGGCCGAACCAGGTGGCGATCGTGTTGCCGGAGGCGGCCCAGCACCAGTTGGTCTTCTGCTGGGCCTGCATGGTGATGTTCAGCCGCTTGGAGGCCAGGGCAGCGCCGGCGGCGCTCCCCGTGACCTCGGCGGTCGTGGCGCTTACTGCGGTCGTGGTGCCCGTGGTGCCCGTACCGGCGGCGGCATCGGCGGCGGTGGCGGCAGCGGTGGGCAGGGCGAGGAGCAGGGCGGTGATGAAGGCGGCCAGGGAAAGCCGCCGGTTTCGGTTGCGCATCGCGTTCCTCCCGAGGTGGGGAGTGGGGGTGGAGGAGCGCGTCCGGACGCTGTGGAGGAGCATCAGCTGTTGTCGAGAACAGGTCAACAGGCTTCAATTCGGTGTGACATCGCGGTGTGAACGGTGGGGCCAGAGTGTGAACGTCCGCCATCGCTCCACCTGCCCCCACCGGTACCGGGAGCGCCACCCGCCAGGGCGCCCGCACCGCGTCGCGTGAACGTTCACAGGAGGAACCGCCATGCGGTCGAGCCCGAACGGCACCCCCTCGGACAGATCCCTCTCGGACAGATCCCTCCCGGACGACCCCCCGGACCTCGGGCACCTGCTACGGGAAGGCCCCTTCCACCTCGCGCTGCGCGCCGCCCTCACCGCCCGCGGCCTGCCCCTGCACCGGGTGCAGCACCGGCTCGCCGCCCGCGGCATCAAGCTGGGGGTGACCAGCCTCAGTTACTGGCAGCAGGGTGCCCGGCGGCCCCGCCGCCCCGAGTCCCTGAAGGCCGTACGGGCCCTGGAGCAGATCCTGGAACTGCCCGGGGGCACCCTGCTGCGGCTGCTGGCCGCACCGGATCCCGCCGCGCCCGGGACGACGGGCCGGCCGCCCGCGCGTTCGTACCGGGCACTGTTCAGCGTGGGCGCGGCCGTGGAGTCGCTGCTGGCCGGCATGGAACTGCCCGCCGACGGCGGCCTGCACACCGTCGGCCACCACGAGCGGGTGCGGATCGGGCCCGCCGGGGAGCTGCTGGGCCGCGAATCGCAGCACGTCGTACGGGCCCACCGGGACGGGGTCGACCGGTACATCGCCGTCCACCAGGGCGATCCGGGGTGCGATCCGGCGCGGATCCGGGTGCGGGCCGACGAGAACTGCCGGACCGGGCGGATCCGTCGCGACCCCGGGACCGAACTGGTCGTCGCCGAGCTGCTCTTCGACGCCCGGCTGCGCGCCGGGGACACGTACGTCTTCGGCTACGGCTTCGAGGACGGCACCGCGGGCCGCAGCAACGAGTACGTGCGCGGCTTCAGCTACACGGGCGGGCAGTACGTGCTCCAGGTCCGCTTCGACGAGGCCGCGCTGCCGGTGCGCTGCCGGCGCTTCAGCCGCAGCGGGCCGGACGCCCCGCGCGGGCGGCTCACGGACCTGAACCCGAGCGGGCCGCACCGGGCCGTGCACCTGGTGGAACAGGGCGTGCGGCGCGGGATCCTGGGGATCGGCTGGGACTGGGAGTGAGCCGGGGGGGGCGGGCCCGTCAGCCCGTCAGCCCGTCAGCCCGTCAGCCCGTCAGCCCGTCAGCCCGTCAGCCCGTCAGCCCGCTACGAGCTTGCCGCCCTCGGCCTTCACCGGGATCTCCGGCAGCGGGCTGGCGGCCGGGCCGCGCAGCACCTTGCCCGTGGTCACGTCGAAGCGGCTGCCGTGGCAGGGGCAGTTCCCCTCACCCTCGACGATCTTGTCCAGGACGCAGCCCGCGTGGGTGCACTGGGCGCTGAAGGCCTTGTACTGGCCCGCCTCCGCGCAGCTGACCAGGATCTTCTTCTCGCGGAACAGCTTCGCGCCGCCGACCGGCACCTCGGTGGCCGCGCCCAGCTCCACGGGTTCGGCGGGGACCGCCGGGGAGCCCGAGCCGCTGTTGGTCTCGGTGGAGCAGGCCGTGAGCGCCACCGCGCCGCCGGCGGCTCCGACGATCGCGGCGGCGCCCTTGAGGACGGTACGGCGGGCGGCGGACTGCAACGCGGACATGCGGTTCTCCCGGGGTGAGGGTGGGGGTGGAGCGGGGCTGGGGCCGGGCCCGGCCCCGGTTCGGCCCGGGCGGGCCCACCCGACGATACCGCCGCCCGATGGGATACCTTCCCCCGCGTGATCGTCGTCGGTGGAGAAGCCCTGATCGACCTGGTGCCCGTCGCGGAGCCGCCGGGCGCCCTGCTGCCCCGGCCCGGCGGCGGACCGTACAACACCGCGCTCGCGCTGGGCCGGCTCGGTGCACGGGTCTCGTTCTGCTCCCGGGTGTCGGCGGACGGCTTCGGCGCCTCGCTGCTCGCCGGGCTGCGCGCGGCCGGCGTGGACCTCTCGCTGGTCCAGCGGGGTCCGGAGCCGACCACGCTGGCCGTGCCCTCGCTGGCCCCGGACGGCTCGGCGGCGTACGGCTTCTACGTCGAGGGCACCGCCGACCGGCTGTTCCGGCTGCCGGCCGCACTGCCGGCGGGGGTACGGGCCCTCGCGCTCGGCACCTGCTCGCTGGTGCTGGAGCCGGGGGCGAGCGCCTACGAGGCCCTGCTCCGCCGGGAGTCCGGACGCGGGCTGCTGACCCTGCTCGACCCCAACATCCGGCCGGCCCTGATCTCCGACCCGGCGGCCTACCGGGCCCGGTTCCTGTCCTGGCTGCCGTACGTGGGCGTCCTGAAGCTGTCGGAGGAGGACGCGGCGTGGCTGGGCGGCCGCGTCGGCGACTGGCTGGCGGCGGGGCCCTCGGCCGTGGTGCTCACCCGGGGGGCCGGAGGTCTGACGGTGTGGACGCGGGAGGGCGAGGAGCACTCGGTGCCCGCGCTCCCGGTGGCGGTGGCGGACACGATCGGCGCGGGCGACACCGTGAACGCGGCGCTGCTGCACCGGCTTTCGGGCGGCGCAGCCGGTACGGGCGGTGCGGGGGGTCCCGGCGGCCCCGGTCCGGTCGACTGGCCCGAGGTGCTGTCCTACGCCGCCCGGGCGGCCGCGCTGACCTGCACCCGGGCGGGTGCGGAGCCCCCGTACGCCGCCGAGCTCAGCGGATAGCGGCCCATACGGTCCCGGCCACGGCGGGGGCGAACTCCTCGACCGGCCGGACCGTGTCGGGGCCGGAGAAGTGCAGGAAGAACGCCCGCTGGAAGCAGGCGCCGAGCAGCAGCGCGGCGGCGGCCGGGGGGTCGGCGTCGGGGCGCAGCCGGCCGCGCCGCAGCTCGCGGAGCAGATGGCCGGTGAGGGCCTCCAGCACGACGTGCGGACCCGCCCCGATGCTCCGTACGCCCTCGCGGTGGCGGGTGAGCAGGACGGGATCGGCGAAGAGCGAGGCCGCCATGGGCATGGCGTCGGCGTAGAAGAGCGAGGCGTACCGGGCGATCTCGATCAGCCGTTCCTCGACCGGCTGCTCCTCCGGGTCCGTGGTGAGCGCCGCCATCATGGCGCCGGCGTTGGGGCGGCGCTCCATCAGCACCCGGACGAACAGCTCCTCCTTGTTCGCGAAGTACTTGTAGAGCGCCGCCTCGGAGCAGCCGGCCTCACGGGCGATGGCCTTGGTGGTGGCGTTGGCCAGGCCGCTGGTGCGCATCAGGGTCTCTGCGGCGTCCAGCAGGCGCTCGGGCGTGGACCGGCTTGACTTCGGGGTGAGCATTCACTCACCCTACTGGAAGGGGTGGGTGAGTGAATGCTCACCCACCCCTCCACCTCAGAGGAGCCAGGATGAAACTCACGGTGTTCGGAGCCACGGGCGGGGTCGGCCGGGAGGTCGTCCGGCAGGCGCTCGAGGCAGGCCACGAGGTGACGGCGGTCGTCCGCGACCCCGCGCGGCTGGACGTACTGGCGCACGGCCGGCTGCGGGTGGCGGTGGTCCGGGACCTGACGGACGAGGACGCGCTGGTCCCGCTGCTGGCGGGGCGCGAAGCGGTGGTCTCGGCGCTGGGCGCGACGAGCAACAAGCAGGCCCGGCTCACCCCGGTCGCGGGCCCGGCGCTGCGGTCGATCGTCTCCGCGATGGACCGCGCGGGGGTCAGCCGCCTGGCGGCGGTGAGCGCGGCGCCGCTGGCTCCGCCGACCCCGGCGGACGGGGTGTTCGCGCGGGTGCTCGTCCTGCCCCTGCTGCGGCGGGTCCTGCGGGACGTGTACGCGGACCTCGCGGTCATGGAGACGGCGATCGCCGCCTCCGACACCCGGTGGACGGTGATCCGGCCGCCGCGGCTGCTGAACCGGCCGTGGACGGGGGCGTACCGGCGGGCGGTCGACGCCAACGTCCCCGGTGGCCGGGTCATCTCCCGCGCCGACGTCGCGGACGCCCTCCTGACGACCCTGTCCGACCCGTCGACGTCAGGCCACGCAATCGGCATCGCCACCTAGCCCGGCCCCCTCCTCGGGCTCCGCCCCAGACCCCGCTCCTCAAACGCCGCGCGCACATGCGGGCCGACGCCGGCCAAAATCAAGCCCCGCCGGCGATTGAGGCGATCTTTTCAGCCCCGCCGGCGTTTGAGGCGCGGGGATCCGGGGGCCGGCCCCCGGGAGCGGGGCCGCGCCGAGAACGGGGCGGCGCCACCCCCGGAGGGCTACGCCTTGCGGGCCCGCGTGGCCTTCTTCGCGGCAGCCGGGGCCGCCTTCTTCCGCGCGGCCGTCTTCTTCGCCGGCCCGGCGACCGGCTCCGCGTCAGAGACCCGGTCCGCGCCCAGGATGTCCCGCAGGAACTTGCCCGTGTGGCTCGCGCCCACCGAGGCGACCTGCTCCGGTGTGCCCTCCGCGACGACGAGGCCGCCGCCGTAACCACCCTCGGGGCCCATGTCGACGACCCAGTCCGCGGTCTTGATGACGTCGAGGTTGTGCTCGATGACGATCACCGAGTTCCCCTTGTCCACCAGCCCCGACAGGACCTTGATCAGCTTCGAGATGTCCTCGAAGTGCAGACCCGTCGTCGGCTCGTCCAGGACGTACACCGTCCGCCCCGTCGACCGCTTCTGGAGCTCCGAAGCCAGCTTCACGCGCTGCGCCTCACCACCCGAGAGCGTCGGCGCGGACTGGCCGAGCCGCACGTACCCCAGGCCCACCTCGTTCAGCGTCTTCAGGTGGCGCGAGATCGTCGGGACCGCCTCGAAGAAGCCGGCGGCCTCCTCGATCGGCATGTTCAGGACCTCGGCGATGGACTTGCCCTTGTAGTGGACCTCCAGCGTCTCCCGGTTGTACCGGTCGCCGTGACAGACCTCGCACGGGACGTAGACGTCCGGCAGGAAGTTCATCTCGATCTTGATCGTGCCGTCGCCGGAGCAGTTCTCGCACCGGCCGCCCTTCACGTTGAAGGAGAAGCGGCCCGGCAGATAGCCGCGCACCTTCGCCTCCATCGTCTCGGCGAAGAGCTTGCGGACGTGGTCGAAGACTCCGGTGTACGTGGCCGGGTTGGACCTGGGGGTCCGCCCGATCGGGGACTGGTCCACGTGCACGACCTTGTCGACGAGGTCGTCGCCGTCCACCCGCGTGTGCCGCCCCGGCACCGACCGCGCGCCGTTGAGCTCGCGCGCCAGGTGCGTGTACAGGATGTCGTTGACCAGGGTCGACTTGCCGGATCCCGAGACGCCCGTGACCGCGGTGAGCACGCCCAGCGGGAAGGACACGTCGATGTCCCGCAGGTTGTTCTCCTTGGCTCCGTGGACCGTCAGCTTCCGCGAGGGGTCCACGGGCCGGCGCACGTCCGGGAGCGGGATGGACCGCTTGCCGGACAGGTACTGCCCGGTGATCGACTCGGGGTTCTTCAGCAGCTCCTTCAGCGAGCCGCTGTGCACGACCTTGCCGCCGTGCTCACCGGCGCCGGGGCCGATGTCCACGACCCAGTCGGCCACCTTGATGGTGTCCTCGTCGTGCTCGACGACGATGAGCGTGTTGCCCATGTCCCGCAGCCGTACGAGGGTCTCGATCAGGCGGTGGTTGTCCCGCTGGTGCAGGCCGATGGAGGGCTCGTCCAGGACGTAGAGCACTCCCACGAGACCGGAGCCGATCTGCGTGGCCAGCCGGATGCGCTGGGCCTCGCCGCCCGACAGGGTGCCTGCGGCGCGGTTGAGCGAGAGGTAGTCCAGGCCGACGTCGACGAGGAAGCGGAGCCGCTCGTTGACCTCCTTGAGGACCCGCTCGGCGATCTTCTTGTCGCGGGCGTCGAGGCGCATCTGCCCCAGGAAGTCCGCGCACTCGCTGATCGACATCGCGGCGACCTCGGCGATCGACCGCTCCATCACCGTCACCGCGAGCACGATCGGCTTGAGCCGGGTGCCCTGGCAGGTCGGACAGGGCACTTCGCGCATGTAGCCCTCGAAGCGCTCGCGGCTGGCGTCGCTCTCGGACTCCGCGTGGCGCCGCTTCACGAACGGCACCGCGCCCTCGAAGGCCGTGGTGTAGGCCCGCTCGCGGCCGTACCTGTTGCGGTAGCGGACCTCGATCTGCGTCTTGTGGCCGTACAGCAGGGCCTTCTTCGCACGCTGCGGCAGTCCGGCCCAGGCGATGTCCGTGCGGAAACCGAGCTCCTCGGCGAGCGCGCCGACCAGCCGCTGGAAGTAGTCCTTCGTGTGGCCGAGCGACCACGGGGAGACCGCGCCCTCGTCCAGGGACTTGTCCTCGTCCGGAATGATCAGCTCCGGGTCCACCTCCATGCGTGTACCGATACCGGTGCACTCGGGGCAGGCGCCGAAGGGCGAGTTGAAGGAGAAGGAGCGGGGCTCCAGCTCCTCGAAGGAGAGGTCGTCGTACGGGCAGTAGAGGTGCTCGGAGTACATCCGCTCGCGCTCGGGGTCGTCCTCGGCGAGGTCGACGAAGTCCAGGATCACCATGCCGCTCGACAGCCCGAGGGCGGTCTCCACGGAGTCCGTCAGGCGGCGCTTGGCGCCCTCCTTGACGGTGAGGCGGTCGATGACCACCTCGATGGTGTGCTTCTCCTGCTTCTTCAGCGTGGGCGGCTCGGAGAGCTGGATCGTCTCCCCGTCCACCCGGGCCCGGCTGTAGCCCTTGGTCTGGAGGTCGGCGAAGAGGTCGACGAACTCGCCCTTGCGCTCGCGCACCAGCGGCGAGAGCACCTGGAAGCGACTGCCCTCGGGCAGCGCGAGCACCTTGTCGACGATCGCCTGCGGCGACTGCCGCGAGATCGGCCGGCGGCACTCGGGGCAGTGGGGCTTGCCGATGCGCGCGAAGAGCAGGCGGAGGTAGTCGTAGACCTCGGTGATGGTGCCGACGGTGGAGCGCGGGTTGCGCGAGGTGGACTTCTGGTCGATGGAGACGGCCGGGGAGAGGCCCTCGATGAAGTCGACGTCGGGCTTGTCCATCTGCCCGAGGAACTGGCGGGCGTACGACGAGAGCGACTCGACGTAGCGGCGCTGGCCCTCGGCGAAGATCGTGTCGAAGGCCAGGGAGGACTTGCCCGATCCCGAGAGTCCGGTGAAGACGATGAGCGAGTCGCGGGGCAGGTCAAGAGAAACGTTCTTGAGGTTGTGCTCGCGAGCGCCACGAACGATGAGACGGTCGGTCACGCCGGTCCGCACCTTTCTTGAGAGAGCGGGGGCACTGGCCCCCGTCCCAGGGTATTGGGGGGCGCCTCTGCGGTGGAGTGGGAGACTGGACTCCGAGCGTATAGCACGTGCATTCGATTTCAGGCACTCTGCTGTCCGCTTCACCCGATCGTGTGGCGAGGGCCCTTCGGCCACTAGGCTCGGCCGCATGATCGATCATGTGCAGGACCTGCGATCCGTACGAGAGGCCACGGACCGGCTGCTGACCGCGGCCGCGAAACTGGACAACGCGACCCTGGCCGAAGAGTCACGTCTCCCCGGCTGGACCCGCGGCCACGTCCTGGCCCACCTCGCCCGGAACGCCGACGCCCTGGTGGAGGTCTTCGAGGGCCGCCCGATGTACGAGAGCGCCTCCTCCCGGGAGTCCGACATCGAGCGCGATTCCGGACGTCCCCTGCTGCAACAGCTCGAGGACGTCCGGCATTCCGCGGACCGCTGGCAGGCCGTCGCCGAACGCCCTCAGGACTGGACGCGCACCGTGGAGCTGCGCAACGGCGTCACCGACGCCGCCGCCCGCGTCCCCTTCCGCCGCCTGATCGAGGTCGAGCTGCACCACGTCGACCTGAACATCGGCTACGAGCTCACGGACCTCCCGGACGAGTTCACCGACCGGGAGATCGCCTTCCTCGCCGACCGCTGGGCGGGCCGCCCGGACGTGCCCCCGGTGACGCTGCGGGCCATGCCGGGCGAGGTCTGGCACACCGGCGGCACGGAGGGCACCCCCGTGGTCCTCGAGGGCCCCAAGGCCGAGCTGCTCGGCTGGCTCGCCGGGCGCGGTCTGCGCGGTGCCCGTCTCGCCGTCCTGACCGGCGACGGCCTGCCCGAACTCCCCCCGCTCTAGGATTGCCGACATGACGTACAGCGGAGCGGTCAAGGTCGGCGGTCCGGCCGACGTGCACGAACTCTCGGACCTGATGATTTCCAAAGTCGCGGTGGGCGGCATGAACAACAACGCCTACCTGCTGCGCTGCCGGGCCACCGACGAACAGCTGCTGATCGACGCGGCTGCGGAGCCGGAGACCCTGCTGAGCCTGATCGGCGACGGCGGCATCGCCTCCGTGGTCACCACGCACCGGCACGGCGACCACTGGGCCGCGCTGGCGGAGGTGGTCGGGGCGACCGGCGCACGGACGTACGCGGGCGCCCTCGACGCGGAGGGCATCGCGGTCCCGACCGACGTGCCCGTCGCGGACGGGGACACGATCACGGTCGGACGGGTCACCCTGACCGCCCGCCACCTGGTCGGCCACACCCCCGGCTCGATCGCGCTGGTCTACGACGACCCGCACGGCCACGCGCACGTGTTCACCGGCGACTGCCTCTTCCCGGGCGGCGTCGGCAACACCTCGGGGGACCAGAAGGCCTTCGTGAGCCTGCTCGACGACGTGGAGACCAAGCTGTTCGGCGAACTGTCGGACGAGACCTGGGTCTACCCGGGCCACGGCAACGACACCACGCTCGGCGCCGAGCGTCCCCACCTGGCCGAATGGCGCGAGCGCGGCTGGTAGTCGGCGCCGGCCCGTCAACCTCGCGCCGGACCGCACTCCCTTCCGGTCATTGATGGGCGAACGCACGTCCTGAGGGTGTGGGGCGGGGTAATTGGTGCACCATGCAACAAGACCCCGCCCCCGCCGTCCCCTCCCCCGACGCGGCCCCGGCCGTCGCACGGCCCTCGATGCTCCGGCTCGCCTCGGCCTCCCTCGCCGGGACCGCCATCGAGTTCTACGACTTCTTCGCCTACGGCACCGCGGCCGCACTGGTGCTCGGCCCGCTCTTCTTCCCCGCCTTCTCCCCGCTCGCCGGGACCCTCGCCGCCTTCGGCACCTTCGGCATCGGCTTCCTCGCCCGCCCCCTCGGATCGGCCGTCTTCGGCCACATCGGCGACCGGTACGGCCGCCGCCCGGTGCTGCTCGGCTCCCTGCTGCTCACCGGCCTGGCCACGGTGGCGGTGGGCTGCGTGCCCTCGTACGCCTCCATCGGGGCGGCCGCGCCGGTCCTGCTGGTCCTGCTGCGCTTCCTGCAGGGCCTCGGCCTCGGCGGCGAATGGGGCGGCGCGGTGCTGCTGACCGCCGAGCACGCCCCCGAGCGGCAGCGCGGGCTCTGGTCCAGCTTCCCGCAGATGGGTCCGGCGGTGGGGTTCCTGCTGGCCAACGGCCTGATGCTGGCCCTGTCGGGCACGCTGTCCGACGGGCAGTTCGCCGCGTGGGGCTGGCGGGTGCCGTTCTGGGCGGCGGGGCTGCTGGCCCTGGCCGGGCTGTGGCTGCGCCGCTCGGTGGAGGAGACCCCGCAGTTCCGCGCGCTCTCCGCGACCGGCCGCCGGGCCGACGCCCCGCTGACCGAAGTGGTACGGGGCCACTGGCGCCTCCTCCTGCTGACCGGCGGGGCACTGGCCGTGGGGTACGCCGTCTTCTACGCGGTCACCACCTGGTCCCTGGCGTACGCCACCGAACACCTCGGCGTGCACCGCTCGGTGATGCTGACCTGCGTCATGGTGGCCGTCGCCCTGAAGGGGCTGGCGACCCCGGCGATCGCGGTGCTCGGCGACCGCTACGGCCGGCGCCCGCTGTGCCTGGCCGGCTGCGCGGCCTGTGCGCTGTGGATGTTCCCCTTCGTGGCCCTGCTGCGCACCGCGGACCCGCTCCTGATGACGCTGGGGCTGTTCGGCGCGCTGCTCGGCATGGTGACGATGTTCGCGGTGGTGGGCGCGTACCTGCCCGAGCTGTACGCCCCGCGGATCCGCTGCACCGGCGCGGCCGTCGGCTACAACCTCGGCGGGGTACTGGGCGGGGCGCTGACCCCGATCGTGGCGACGGCCCTGGCGGACGGCTCGGGCCCGCCGTGGGCCGTGGCCGTGTACCTGACGGGGATCGCCCTGGTCTCGCTGGCCTGCTTCGCGCTGCTGCCGGAGACGAACCCCTCGGTGGTGCACCGTCGGGCGGGCGCGGAAACGGGGGCGGCCGAAGCGGCCGCCCCCGCGTAGCCGCGGGCCCGAGGGGCCGTCAGCCGCTCTTGGGCTCCACCGGCTTGTGCCCGGGGTAGAGGTGGTCCGGGGTCACGATGCGGGTGACCGCCTCGCCGAAGAGCGTGCTGGGCTCCTGGCCGTTGGAGAGGTCGTCGGTGTTCAGCATGATCACCATCGTCGCCTGTGCCTGCGGCAGGTAGACGGTCAGGGTCTCGTACCCGGGCAGTGATCCGTTGTGGCCGATCCAGCCCTGGACGTTGAAGATGCCGAGCCCGTAGCCGTCGCCGGGGATGATGCCGATCGGCTGGGTCTTCAGGCGCTGGGCCTGGGTCGCGGGCTTCAGCAGGGTGCCGGTGGCGACGGTCTTGGCCCAGCTGCGCAGGTCCTGCAGGTCGGAGACCATCGCGCCGGCGGCCCAGGCCCAGGACGGGCTGAGCTCGGTCGCGTTCGTGATCTTCCCCCCGGGCAGGTCGTTGGTGTAGCCCTGTGCGCGCGGTTCGGGGAACTCGTTCCCGATCGGGAAGAGGGTGCGGTCGCTGAGGCCGGCGGCCTTCACCACGTCCTGGTTGATGACGTCATGGAGCGGCCGGCCGGTGATCTTCTCGATCACCAGGCCGAGCAGGATCAGGTTGGTGTTGGAGTACTCGAACTTGGCGTTCGGCGCGAAGTTCACCGGGTGCTTGAAGGAGATGTCGAGCAGCTGCTGCGGGGTGAAGGTGGAGGTGATCTTCGCGTCGAAGCTCGGGTCCTCGCTGTAGTTGTAGAGCCCGCTGCGCATGCCGGCCAGTTCGCGCAGGGTGATGCGGTTCCCGTTCGGAACCCCGGTGATGTACTTGCCGATGGGGTCGTCCAGGCTCAGCTTTCCCTGGTCGACGAGTTGGAGGAGCGCGGTGACCGTGAACGTCTTGGTCTCGCTGCCGATGCGGACGCCGAGGTCGGGCTTCATGGCGGCGCCCGTGACCTTGTCCGAGACGCCGAAGGACCTCACGTAGCTGCCCTTGCCGGGGGCCCACAGCCCCACGGTCACTCCCGGCACCTTCGTGTCGCTCAGGACCTGGCGCACGGCCGCGTCGAGTTGGGCGTCGACCGCCGGGGTGAGCTGCGGGAAGTCCGTGCCGCCGTCCGATGAGGGCACCGCGGACACGGACGGCGCCGGGGTGGCCGCCCCGTACGCGGAGCCCGCGACTGCCGGGGCGGTGAGGAGGCCTGCGGCGGCGACGGCCACCCAGGCCCTGCGCATGCGCGTACGGGTCGGCCTCATGGCACGGCCTCCTGTCGTCCGACGACCAAGGCAACGTCACCAGCGTAGGTCCGCACCACCCCGGTCGCGCGGCGACGGATCAGGCGTCGACGCCCTCCGGGCTGGCGGCCGCCTCGGCCTCGGCCTGCTTCTTCGAGGCGATCAGGCTGGTGATCGTGGTGATCACCAGGACACCGCAGATGACGCCCAGGGAGACCGGGATGGAGATCTGCGGGACGTGCAGGCCCGACTCGTGCAGGGCGTGCAGCACCAGCTTGATGCCGATGAAGCCGAGGATGACGGAGAGGCCGTAGCTGAGGTGGACCAGCTTCTTGAGCAGCCCGCCGATGAGGAAATACAGCTGGCGCAGACCCATCAGCGCGAAGGCGTTGGCGGTGAAGACGATGTACGGGTCCTGGGTGAGGCCGAAGATCGCGGGGATCGAGTCCAGGGCGAACAGCACGTCGGTGGTGCCGATGGCGAGCATGACGACCATCAGCGGGGTCAGGACGCGCTTGCCGTTGTTCCGGATGAACAGCTTGGTGCCGTGGTAGCGGTCGGCGACGCCGAACTTCTTCTCGATGGACTTCAGGAGGCGGTTCTCCTCGAACTCCTCATCCTCCTCGTCCTTGCGGGCTTCCTGGATCAGCTTCCACGCGGTGTAGATGAGGAAGGCGCCGAAGATGTAGAAGACCCACGAGAAGTTGGTGATGATCGCGGCACCGGCGGCGATGAAGATCGCGCGCAGGACGAGGGCGATGAGTACGCCCACGAGCAGCACGCGCTGCTGGAGCTGTGAGGGCACCGCGAACTTCGCCATGATCAGGACGAAGACGAAGAGGTTGTCCACGCTCAGGGACTTCTCGGTGATGAAGCCGGCGAAGAACTCCTGCGAGGCCTGGCCGTGCCCGAAGAACAGCAGGCCGAGGCCGAAGAGCGCCGCGAGGACGATCCAGACGACCGTCCAGATGCCCGCTTCCTTCATGGAAACGTCGTGCGGTTTGCGGCCGATGAAGAAATCGGCGCCGATGAGGATGCCCAGACCAACAATGGTCAGCACCCAGAGGGTCAACGAAACGTCCACGGTTTTCATGCCTCCGGCAGATGGCTCAGCACTTTGTCAGCGTCATCGCTGCCGGAGGTCTCTTCCACCCGGACGGCCAGGAGGCCACGGGCCGGCGCCCCGGGACCGATTGCAGTCCGTATTGACGGGCACGCCGTAGCAGGAAAGCAGGAATACTCCCCTCCGCACTCACCAGGGTACCCGTCTCGGGCACATAAGGTAAAGGGGATGCCAAGAACCGGTCAGGCGCCGGTCATGTGCCGGTCATGCATCGGTCGTGCGGGCGGGGCGGACGGCCGCCCCGCAGCCGCTACCGGTTGGCGCGCCGGGCCGCCGCCACCCGCTCCAGCGCCTGGTCGAGGACCCGGCTGCCCGGCGGAGGCAGATCCGGCTCGAAGGTCCAGGCGTGGTGGACCCAGGGATCGGCGAGGTGGTTGTCCGGCACCGGCGAGAGCCGCATCAGGGAGCGCCACAGCGGGTCCAGCAGCGGCCCGTAGGCCGAGGCCTCGTCACGGTCCGCGACCATCAGCAGGTGCACGCCGACCGCCGGCCCCTCGTCGGCGAGGTAGCGCAACCGGGTGACGGCCCGGTCGTCGAACCCGTGCGGGAAATCGTGCACGATCAGCAGCTGGTCCGACGTGTCCACATCGGGCGGCAGGTCTTCCGGAGCCCCGGCCCGCACCGCCATCTGTACGAGGTCCACGCGCCGGGTCAGCCGCTCCAGGGTCTCGGACACCCCCGCGGCCCCGGCGGCGGGCGGCCCGGCCAGCACCCCGGCCCGAACCAGCGGGGCCAGCGAGGCGGCTCCGGCCCCGGCCGCGTCGATGACGTGGACCGCGAACCGGTCGGCGGGGTGGGCGGCCAGCAGCCGGGCGGCGTGCGCGACGGCCATGTCCATCGCGGCCCGGCGCAGCCGGTCGGTGTCCATCGCCATGGCGGACTCGGAGCCGGTGCGGCCGTTGTCGATCCACAGCCCGCGCTCGAGCGGGACCCTGACCAGCATGGGGATGCGCAGATCGGGCCGCTCGGGCAGGTGGAGGTCCCCCAGGCGCAGGGCCAGCGGGCTCTCGCCGGGCACGGTGTGGGCGTGCCAGACCGGGTTGTCCCAGCGGGCGTACGGGGCCGGCAGCGCGGGCTCGACCACCTCGGACTCGGCGGTGAGCTGGAGCAGGTCCCGGTCGAGGACGGCCTGCGCCTGCGCGACCAGCTCCTCGCGGCGGGCCCGGGCGGTGTCACGGGCGGCGTTGCCGGAGCCGCCGAGGCGGTGGCGGGGGTCGGACAGCGCCTCGTCCAGCTCGCGGTCCATCCGGGAGTCGGCGAACTCGACGGCGCCGCGGTAGGCGGCGACGCAGCGGGCCAGGTCCTCGAACATGCCCCAGACCTGGTTGTAGAGCCGCTCCTCCATGGACCAGCCGCTCGCGTCCCCGGCGACGGGGCGGGTCGGTTCGCCGGGCTGCGGCGGTGCGGCGGGTCGCGGCGCGGGCTCGGGCGGTTCGGTGCTGGTGCGGCGGCGCGGGTGGGCGTAGCTGATGGTCGGCGGGCCGCCCGCGGTGTCCCCGCCGGGCCCGGCCGCGTACGGGGTCGCGGAGACCGGGATCGGGTCCGGGGGCATGGGCGGCGGCGTGGGCGCGGGGGCCGGCGCGGTGTCCTGCGGGGCGTGGTCCTGCTGGGCGGTGTCCGGCTGGGCGGTGTCCGGCGCCCGGAGGCCGCGCGGCACGGTCGGGGCCGGCCCGCCGGGCATGACGGCCAGGGTGATGTCCCCCATCGGGGTCAGACCCGTCGCGACGGCGGCGAGCTCGGTGGCGGCCGGGCCGGGCAGCCCGGCGTCGGCCAGCAGGGCGCCGAGTCCGCCGGCATAGCCCTGGCCGACGGCGCGGACCTTCCAGGCTCCCTGGCGCCGGTACAGCTCCAGGGCCATGACGGCGGTCTCGGACTCCAGGCCGGTCAGCGTGTACCCGGCGAGCTCGGCGCCCTCCGGGTCGGCCACGGACACGTGGGACGCCGGGACCGCGCCGAAGCGGGCCGGGCCGCCGGGCGGCAGGACCAGCACGAAGCCGACCCGGTGCACGGCCGGGCCGACGGCGTCGAGGTCGACCGCTATGCGGTGCTGCCCCGAGACCTCCCCGGGCACTTCCAGCCCGGGCAGGGTCCGGGCGCCGGGATGGGCCAGCGCCCCGGGGCCGGCGAGCCGGCCCGCTTCGTCGCCGACCTGGGCCAGGGCGAGCACGGGTGTGCCCGCCGAGACCCTGATCTCCACCCGGCTCCGGGACAGGGGGTGGTTCTGCCCCCGGACCAGTTCGGCCGTCATCGTGCAGCCCCTCCCCCGTACCCGTTCTTCTGCTGTGCCGTCGTTGTTGCCCGGTCGTACCCGGGGCCGTGCCCGGTCGCGCCCGGTCGTGCCTGGGGGTGCCTACAGGTGCGGCAGGATCGCCGGCATCAGGTCCTGGAAGGTGCGGCCGTTGGCCGGGTTGCCCAGGGCCGTCATCTGCCAGCCGGCGCCGACGCGCGACACCTTCGCCATGATCTGGGCGGTGTACTGGCCGCCGCCGTCGAGGGTGTAGCGGGCCAGTTCCTGGCCGTTGGTCTCGTCGACGATGCGGCAGAAGGCGTTCTGCACCTCCTGGAACGTCTGGCCGGTGAAGGAGTTCACCGTGAAGACGATCTGGTCGATGTGCACCGGCACGCGCTGCAGGTCGACGAGGATCGACTCGTCGTCCCCGCCCTGGCCGACGCCGCCGACGAGGTTGTCACCGGTGTGCCGGACCGAGCCGTCGTCGCTCTGCAGGTGGCGGAAGAACACCACGTCCACGGGCTGCTTCTCGGCGAAGAGCACCGCCGACGCGTCGAGGTCGATCTCGCGGGTCCGCGAGCCGAACAGCCCCCGCCGCTTGGCCGCCTGCCAGCCGAGGCCCATCCGGACCGCGGTCAGCGTGCCCCCGTCCGCCTTCTGCAGACTGATGGCCTGACCCTTGGTCATGTTGACCGTCACGCGCTGTCCCCTCTCCATAGCCCGCCCCCGATGGGGGTGCGCAGCGTGTACCTGCGGCTGTGCCAACCCTACTGACCGGCCCCGGGTCAGGCGAGACCCGCTTCCTTCATCTGCCTGAGCTCCTTCTTCAGCTCGCTCACCTCGTCCCGGATCCGGGCCGCGACCTCGAACTGCAGCTCCGCGGCGGCGCCTCGCATCCGCTCGGTCATCTGCTCGATGAGTGCGGCCAGTTCGGCTGCGGGACGGTCGGTGAGGACCTCGCCGCCCTTGGCCCCCTTCGCCCCCTTGCCGGCCTTGCCGCCGCCCGCCTTGGCCTGGGCCGCCTTGCCGCCCAGCGCCGGGACGGGCGCCTTGAGGGCCTTGCCGTCCTTGGTCTGGCGGTAGCCGCTGCCGAGCAGCTGCTCGGTGTCGAGCTCCTCGCGGGCGATCGTCGCCACGATGTCGTTGATCTTCTTGCGCAGCGGCTGCGGGTCGATCCCGTGGGCCGTGTTGTACGCGACCTGCTTCTCCCGGCGCCGGTTGGTCTCGTCGATCGCCTGGGCCATGGCCGGGGTGATGCTGTCCGCGTACATGTGGACCTCGCCGGAGACGTTGCGCGCGGCGCGGCCGATGGTCTGGATCAGCGAGGTCCCCGAGCGCAGGAAGCCCTGCTTGTCGGCGTCGAGGATCGCCACCAGCGACACCTCGGGCAGGTCGAGGCCCTCGCGCAGCAGGTTGATGCCGACCAGGACGTCGTACTCGCCCGCCCGCAGCTCGCGCAGCAGCTCGATGCGGCGCAGGGTGTCCACGTCGCTGTGCAGGTAGCGGACCTGGATGCCGAGCTCCAGGAAGTAGTCGGTGAGGTCCTCGGCCATCTTCTTGGTGAGGGTGGTGACCAGGACGCGCTCGTCCTTCTCCACCCGCCGGCGGATCTCGTGCACGAGGTCGTCGATCTGGCCCTCGGTGGGCTTGACCACGACCTCGGGGTCGATGAGTCCGGTCGGGCGGATGATCTGCTCCACGAAGCCGTCGCCGCGCGAGAGCTCGTACTTGCCGGGGGTCGCCGACAGGTACACGGTCTGGCCGATGCGCTCCTGGAACTCCTCCCACTTCAGCGGACGGTTGTCGAGCGCGGACGGCAGCCGGAATCCGTGGTCGACCAGGGTCCGCTTGCGGGAGGCGTCGCCCTCGTACATCGCACCGATCTGGGGCACGGTCACGTGCGACTCGTCGATGACGAGGAGGAAGTCCTCGGGGAAGTAGTCGATGAGGGTGTTGGGCGCGGAGCCGCGCTCGCGGTCGTCCATGTGCAGCGAGTAGTTCTCGATGCCGGAGCAGGACCCGATCTGGCGCATCATCTCCAGGTCGTACGTGGTGCGCATGCGCAGTCGCTGCGCCTCCAGCATCTTGCCCTGCTTCTCCAGCTCCGCGAGGCGCTCGGCCAGCTCGGCCTCGATGCCGCGGACCGCCTTCTCCATGCGCTCGGGGCCGGCGACGTAGTGGCTCGCGGGGAAGACGTACAGCTCGCGGTCCTCGCTGATCACCTCGCCGGTCAGCGGGTGCAGGGTGGACAGGGCCTCGATCTCGTCGCCGAACATCTCGATGCGGACGGCCAGTTCCTCGTAGACCGGGAAGATCTCGATGGTGTCCCCGCGCACGCGGAAGGTGCCCCGGGTGAAGGCCACGTCGTTGCGCGTGTACTGGATGTCGACGAAGCGGCGCAGCAGCTGGTCGCGGTCCATCTCCTCACCGACCTTGAGGGGGACCATCCGGTCGACGTACTCCTGCGGGGTGCCGAGGCCGTAGATGCAGGACACGGAGGCGACGACGATGACGTCGCGCCGGGTGAGGAGGGAATTGGTCGCGGAGTGGCGCAGCCGCTCCACCTCCTCGTTGATCGAGGAGTCCTTCTCGATGTAGGTGTCCGACTGCGGTACGTAGGCCTCGGGCTGGTAGTAGTCGTAGTACGAGACGAAGTACTCGACGGCGTTGTTCGGCAGGAGCTCGCGGAACTCGTTCGCCAGCTGGGCGGCGAGCGTCTTGTTCGGTGCCATCACCAGCGTGGGCCGCTGGAGCTTCTCGATCATCCAGGCGGTGGTCGCCGACTTGCCGGTTCCGGTCGCGCCGAGCAGCACGACGTCCTTCTCACCTGCACGGATGCGCTTCTCCAGCTCGGCGATGGCCGCCGGCTGGTCGCCGCTGGGCTGGTAGGAACTGACGACCTCGAAAGGCGCCACCGTGCGTTCGATCTTCGATACGGGCCGCATGGGTCAACCGTACGACCCCCCACTGACAGCCGGGGTTCCCGCACCCCCGGGAACCCGTCCGGGTCTGGTCCGTTTGTCGTAGTTCGGTGGCGGCACCGTGATCTTCAACCCCATGATCGCCGTACGCGGCTCTCCCTGAAAGTGCGTCGGAAGCGCACCGCCGCAAGTGCACCGCCGGGTGCGCCGCCGCAACGAATGCCGCTCCGCGCCCGTTTGATGCAGGAGCAGGGCTCATGACCCGAGGAGAACGCGCATGTACGTCCGATCCGTCTCCGCGGCCACCGCCGCCTACCTGGGACTCACCTTGACCGTGTTCGGCGCGACCACCGCCTCGGCCGGACCCGGTCCGCACTGGCTCTCCAACCCGATCGTGTACGCCCACCGGGGGGCTTCCGCGTACGCCCCGGAGAACACCCTGGCGGCGATCGACCTCGCCAGGGAGATGGGCTTCGACTGGGTGGAGAACGACGTCCAGCGGACCAGTGACGGCGAGCTCGTGGTGGTCCACGACGACACCCTGGCCCGGACCACCGACGTCGAGCAGGTGTTCCCGGACCGCAAGCCCTGGCGGGTCAAGGACTTCACCGCGGCGGAGATCGCCCGGCTGGACGCGGGCAGCTGGTTCGGCCAGGAGTTCGCGGGCGTCCGCGTGCCGACCCTGCGGCAGTACATGGAACGGGTCCAGACCAACCGGCAGCGGCTGCTCCTGGAGATCAAGAAGCCGGAGCTCTACCCCGGGATCGAGGAGCAGACCCTGCACGTGCTGGAGGAGACCGGCTGGCTCGACGAGGACCACGTGAGCCGCCGCCTGGTGGTCCAGAGCTTCAGCGTCGATTCCGTACGCACCGTCCACGAGCTGCGCCCGGACCTGATCACGGCCATCCTCGGCACCCCGACCCTCGCCGAACTGCCGCGGTACGCCGAGTTCACCGACCGGATCAACCCCTGGTACACCACGATCGACGACGACTGGGTGGCGGCGGTGCACGGGCTGGTCGGCGCCCACGGCAAGGCGCTGGAAGTGGACACCTGGATCGTGGACGACGCGGAGACCACTCTGAAGGTCCGGGACATGGGCGTGGACGGGATCATCAGCGACAAGCCCGACGTCGTACGGAAGGCCGTGCGCCGGTACTGAGCCCGAACCGGGGCGGCGCTGTCAGGGGGCCCGGCGGCACCGGCCCCGGCGGCACGGGCCGCACTGTCAGTGGGGCGCCGTACCGTGAAGGGGTGGACAGCACCGAGCGGCCCCGCGGGCCGTACCTCGAATGGACCGTCGTCGACAGCGGCATCGGCCCCCTGCTCCTGGCCGCGACCCCGGAGGGTCTGGTCCGGGTCGAGTTCCATGCCGCGCCGGACCGGGCCGAGCGGATGATCGGCTCGCTGACATCCCGGCTCGGCGCCGACGCCCACCGGCCGGATCCGGGCCGCGAGGTCCTGCTGGCCGAGCCGGTACGCCAGCTGACCGCCTACTTCGCCGGTACGCTGCGCCGCTTCGAGCTGCCGCTGGACTGGCGGCTCAGCTCCGGCTTCAACCGGCAGGTGCTGCTGGAGCTGGACCGCTCCGTTCCCTACGGGAGCGTGGTGGGGTACGGCGAGCTGGCCGCCCGGGCCGGAGCGCCGGGCGCGGCCCAGGCCGTCGGCAACGCCATGGGATCGAACCCGCTGCCGCTGGTGGTGGCCTGCCACCGGGTCGTGGAGAACGACGGCGGCATCGGCGGGTTCGGCGGGGGCGTGGAGACCAAGCGGCAGCTCCTCGCCCTGGAGGGCGTCCTGCCGCAGCCGCTGTTCTGAGGGGGCGGCCGCAGGCCGGGCTGCGGGAGGGGGCTCCGCGCTCCCGGCTGCGGGACGCGCCGTTCTCCCGGCTGCCGTGCTCCCGGCTGCGGGGCCCGCCCTGGTCCCGGCTGCGGGCCCGACCTGCTCCTGTTAACTCTGTTCCGCCCGCGCGGTAAGGGGTGCGAAACTGCGGCGGTGACTACTCCTGCCGCCGCGTCCGCAGCCCCGCCGCACCCGGGCCGGGGGTGGACCGCGTGAGCACCGTGCCCGGCACCGACCGGTCCGCCACGCCGATCACCCTCGCCGACCTGCCCCGGCTGCGCCGCCGCACCTCCGGAGTACTGATCGCCGGCCAGATGCTGGGCGGGATCGGCGTGCCCATCAGCATCGCCCTGGCCCCGGTACTGGCCACCGAGGTCAGCGGCACGGAGTCGCTGTCCGGCTTCGCCTCCACCGCCGCCGTGATCGGCACCGCCGTCGTCTCGCTGCCGCTCGCCGCGCTGATGACCGCACGCGGCCGCCGGCCCGGCCTGGTCCTGGCCTACGTGATCGGCGCGGCCGGCGCCGCCCTGGTCGTCCTCGCCGCCGCGGTCAAGAGCTTCCCGCTCCTGATGCTCGGCATGGCCGCCTTCGGAGCCGCCTCCTCCGCCAACCTCCAGTCCCGCTTCGCCGCCGCCGACCTGGCCGAACCCGACCACCGGGCGCGGGCGATCTCCATCGTCGTCTGGGCCTCCACCATCGGCGCGGTGCTCGGCCCCAACCTCTCCGCCCCGGCCAGCCGCAGCTTCGCCGGCACCTCCATACCCCAGATGGCGGGGCCCTTCGTATGGGCCGGCGCCGTCTTCCTGCTCACCGCCGCGCTGATCGGCGTACTCCTGCGCCCGGACCCGCTGCTGACCGCGCGGGCGCTCGCCGCACCCGAGGAGCAGACCCGCGCCGGGCGGTCGCTGCGCGCCGGGTTCGCGGCGGTCAAGGCCTCCCCCCGGGCCCGGCTCGCACTGCTGACCATCGCGGTCTCGCACACCACCATGGTCTCGATCATGGTGATGACCCCGGTCGACCTGGGGCACCACGGAGCCGGACTCCAGCTCGTCGGGCTGGTCATCAGCGGGCACATCGCCGGCATGTTCGGCTTCTCGCCGCTGATGGGCTGGCTCGCGGACCGGCTCGGCCGGCTGTCCGTGATCGGCCTGGCGGCCGGGCTGCTGTGCACCGCCGCGCTCCTCGCCGGCACGGCCGGCGGCAACCACGCCCAGAGCGCGGCCGGGCTCTTCCTGCTCGGCCTCGGCTGGTCCGCGGGCATGGTGTCCGGCTCGGCGCTGCTGACCGACTCGGTGCCGCAGCCCGCGCGGGCCGCCGTACAGGGCCTCGGCGACCTCACGATGAACACGGCCGCCGGTGTGGGCGGCGCCGCCGCCGGTCTGATCATGTCCCAGGCGGGCTACGGCTGGCTCAACGCGGTCGCCGCCGCCCTGCTGCTGCCGGTGGCGGCGCTCGCGCTGTTCACCTCGCGCCGCCATCCGGCCGGGGCCCGCAAGGCCCAGTAGCCGCGGGCGCGGCCGACACCCGGTGACTGGTGGTCAGTAGCTGATGTGGTAGGCCTTGCGGAGCGTTTCGTGGACGGTCCAGGTGGTCTTGTCGCCCTCCCGCAGGACGCACGCGGAGCCGGGGCCGACCTCCAGCGTCGCGCCGCCCTCCACCGCGATGGTGGCGCGTCCGCTGACCACCACGAACAGCTCGTTCGCCTCGGTGTCGGTGACCACGCCCGGGGTGATCTGCCAGATCCCGCGCACCTGCGAGCCGTCCGGCGCCTCCCACAGCACCTTGCCCGTCACGACGGGATCGCCCGAGACGATCTGCGCGGGGTCGAGCTCCTCCGCCTCCAGGTCCGCGTCGGAGAGGTCCGGTACGGAGACGGCGAAGGAGCCCGCGGACGGTACGGGGGCGGGGGCGTCACTGTGATCACTGGTGCTCATGGACCGTCAGCCTAATCCGGTCTCCCCGCACCCCGGGGTGACCACAGCGTCCAGCGCGTGCCCGCCCCGCACGTCACCCTGTCTAGCGGCGTCCGGGCCGCACGCAGCTCCCCATACGGGCGGGTGGACAGGAGCAGCAGGCCGCCGGGGCGCAGCACCCGCAGCGTTTCGGCCAGGGCGGCCCGTACCCGAGGACTGTGGCATGCGCTCACGCGGGAACGCTACCCGGACAGGTTCGCGCCTTTGCGGGATCCGTGCGTTTGGGGTCCCGAATCGTGTGCCAGGGATGGGGACATGTCACAGCACACAGCATCTGAGTACACCGGGCCCTCCGCGGCCGCAGTCCAGGTCCAGGCCCCGGTCCCGGTCCCGGTCCTGTCGGAGGAGGTGCGCGAGGCGCTCGCCCGCCGGCAGCCCGTCGTGGCGCTGGAGTCGACGATCCTCGCCCACGGCCTGCCGCGCCCCCGCAATCTGGCGGTGGGCAGGGAACTGGAGGAGCTGGTCCGGGCGGAGGGCGCCGTTCCGGCAACGGTCGCGGTCATCGACGGGGTGGCCTACGCCGGGCTCGACAAGGCCCGGCTGGAGCGGATCGCGGGCGGCGAGGGCGTGCGCAAGCTCGGTCACCGGGACCTGGCGCCCGCGCTGGCGACCGGGGCGACGGGCGCCACGACGGTCTCGGCCACGGCCTTCCTGGCCGCGCGGGCGGGGCTGCGGGTCTTCGCCACGGGCGGGCTGGGCGGCGTACACCGGGACTGGACTCGGGCGCAGGACGAGTCGGCGGACCTCGCGCTGCTGGCACGGACCCGGATCACCGTGGTGTGCGCGGGGGTGAAGTCGATCCTGGACGTACCGGCGACGCTGCAGCGGCTGGAGACGCTGGGGGTCGGTGTCCTCGGCTACGGGACGGAACGTTTCCCCGGGTTCTACCTGGCCGACTCCGGCGAGTCCGTGGACTGGACGGTGCACCGCCCGGAGGAGGTGGCGGCCGTGATGGCCGCTCAGGACCTCCTCGGCGGACCGGAGTCGGCGCTGCTCGTGGCCAATCCGGTCGCGGAGGCCGAGCAGCTGGATCCGGAGCTGCACGACCGGGTCCTGGCCGAGGCGCTGTCGGAGTGCCGGGAGCGGGGAATCACGGGGCAGGCGGTGACACCGTTCCTGCTGGGGTTCCTGGTGCGCGCGACGGGCGGCGCCTCCCTGGAGGCCAACCTCGCGGCGGTACGGGGCAACGTGCGCCTCGGGGCCCGGATCGCGCGGGCCTGGGCGGCGCGGCCGTGACCCCCGCACCCGCCGCATCCGGGGCGCTGCTGGTCGTCGGGGACGTGGTGACGGACGTCGTGGCGGTGCATACGAGGCCGCTGGCTCCGGGCACCGACACCCCGGCCCGGATCCGCACCCTGCCGGGCGGAGCCGGGGCCAACGCGGCCTGCTGGGCGGCCCACGCGGGAGCCGCGGAGGTACGCCTCCTCGCGCGGGTCGGCGGCGATTCGGCCCGGTGGCACGAGCAGGCGCTGCTCGACGCCGGGGTGAGGCCGACGCTGTTGATCGATCCGGCCGAGCCGACGGGGACGGTGGTCGCGCTGGTCGGACAGGACGCCGAGCGGACCTTTCTGACCGACAGCGGGGCCTCGCTGCGCCTCTCCCCCGCCGACTGGGCGCCCGGGCTGCTGGACGGGGTCGCCCATCTCCACCTGTCGGGCTATCTGTTCTTCGCCGACAGCAGCCGGGAGCTGGCCCTGGTGGCGCTGCGGGCCGCCCGCGCCCGGGGGATCTCGGTGAGCGTGGATCCGGCGTCGGCGGGGTTCCTGGCCGCGCTGGGTCCGGAGCGCTTCCTGGCCGCGGTGGCGGGGGTGGGCGTACTGCTGCCGAACGAGGACGAGGCGCTGCTGCTGGCGGGAGCCGAGCCGGCGGCCGGGTCCTGCGGGGCGTCCGGGGTGGCGCGGGCGGCGGCGGAGCTGAGCCGTCGGGTGCCGCTGGTGGTGGTCACCCGGGGCCGGGCCGGGGCGCTGATCGCCGAGGGCGGCCGGGTGACGGCCGAGGTGGCGGCGGAGAGCGCCGGGGCGGTGGATTCCACGGGCGCCGGGGACGCCTTCACCGGCGCCTTCCTCGCGGCCCGGCTGGCGGGAGCGGGCTCGGCGTGGGCCGCCGGGGCCGGCTGCCGGGCGGCCGCGCTGGCGGTGGCCCGGCTGGGCGGGCGGCCGTAGGGCGGATGGGACCGTACGGCCGCGGCGTCGGGAGGTGTGACGGGGCGTTACGAGGTGTACTGCTGGTCGAGCGAGTCGATGACGCCCTTGCTGTCCAGGTGGTAGCGGAAGACGCGGCCCTGGTCGGGGTGGGCGATCAGCCAGTCGATGAGCTGCTGGAGGGTGATCGGCTGGCTCACGGTGCTCGCGACGACCGGGGTGACGGCCGTGATCTTGGCGTCTTCGGCGATGTTGAGGAAGGTTTCCTTGCCGGTCGTCTCGAAGGGCGCGGCGTCCGCACCGGGCGCGGCGCAGCCCCAGTTGCCGTGCTTGATGATCAGGCTGTGCTCGCCGCCTTCGGGGGTGTAGCGGTAGACGGCCACCTCGTCGGGCGAGATCGGCATCTTGTGGTCGCAGGTGGAGCCGGGCTCCGGCGCCTTCTTCGTGCCCGCCGCGGTGACCGTCGGAGCCGGCTTCTTCGGGGACGCCGGGGAGGACGGCGAGGTTGTGGCCGAGGGCGCGGGCGAGGCGGTGCCCGTGGCCGGTGCGGTGGTGGCGGGGCTACCACCGGGGGTTCCCGCCGCGCCGTCCTCGTCGTCACCGTTGCAGCCCGTGAGGACCAGGGTGCCGCACAGGGCCAGCACGGCGAACGCCGCCCGCGCGCGGGTCCGTCTCGCGCCCCGAAGTCCCTCGCCGTGTCCGCGCATTGCCGTCTCCCTCTGCCGGGGCGCCACCGGGGTGGCCGCCGTCGAAGCGTGCCGTCAACGTAGCGCGCGCCATCGGCCGGGGGGATGGCCGGAACCGTTCGTCACCTTGCCGGTATCTCCTTGTTGCGGTTCCCGGACCTCCGTGACGGGGCGGCGCCACGCGGGGCCGGGCCGGCCGGAGCCGGATCGGCCTGTGCCGGGTCGGCCGGTGCCGGGTCGGCCTGTGCCGGGTCGGCCGGTGCCGGGTCGGCCGGTGCCGGGTCGGCCGGTGCCCGTCGGCCGGTGCCCGTCGGCCTGTGCCCGTCGGCCTGTGCCCGTCAGCCGGCCGGTCCGGCGCGCAGGCCCGTCCAGGCCGGGTGGCGCGGATCGTCGGCGCGGACCAGCACGTCGGCCCGTGCCGCCGGGTCGGTTTCGGCCTCGTAGCGCGCGAAGGCAGGGACGGTCCAGCGGGCGGACTCCTCGGTGTGGCGGGCGAGCGCCCCCGGGGAGAGGCTGATGTGGACGCTGAGGTCGAAGGGGAACCAGTGGCCCAAGAGCAGCGGACCGTGGACGATCAGCACGCCGCCGGGCGGGAGTTCGGCGTAGGGGCTGCGGGTCGCCCGGTCGGTGGCCGGGTCCCAGAGGTCGGGCAGCACCCGGCCGGTACCGCCCGGGTCGGTCGGGCCGAAGACCTCCCGCCAGAGCGCGGCCGTGTCGTACCAGCCGTCGAGGTAGGAGTCCACGTCCTGGCGCCCGAACTCGAAGCGGAGCGAGGCCGGGCGCAGGAAGCCCCCGGCCGCCACCACCAGCACCGAACGGCCGCGCCCGCGCAGGGCGTCGGCGAGCTCGGCGGCGAGCACGCCGGTGCGGGCGGCGGGCGCCCCGTCGATGCCGACCCGCCGCCAGACCCGGCTGCTGCCGCCGCCTCCTACGTCCCCTGCGTCCCCTCCGTCCCCTCCGTCCCCTCCGCTTCCACCGCCGTCGGCCGCGTCGGCCAGGTCGTCATCGAGGTGACCGGCGAGCCGCTCGGCCATCCGCTTCCAGGTGATCGCTTCCAGCTGCACCAGCCCATTGTCAGTGGTGACCCCTAACGTTTTTCAGGAGGGATCACCGGCGCACAGGGGCCGGTGGCCCGGCCTTGGGGAGGGGTCTGTCATGGCTCGGGAGACGACGTATCTGGAGCTGTCGCAGGACGACGGCAGTGCCCACAAGTTCTACGAGGTGACCGTGGACGGCACGGCCGTCTCGGTGCGGTACGGACGCATCGGCGCGGACGGCCAGTTGCAGAACTCCTCCTTCCCCACCATCGAGAAGGCCCGGGCGGCGGCCGCCAAGAAGGTCGGGGAGAAGGTCCGCAAGGGCTACGCCCCGGCGGTTCGGGGGGCCCGCGCGGCCCGGTCGGTGACGCGCCGCCAGGTGACGTCGGCGCCGTCCACGGCGCGGGCGGTGGCCCCGGTGCTGTGGCGGCTGCGCACCGGGTCCTCCGCCTTCGGGATCCACGTGGACGAGGACCGCTGCTGGGTCGGCAACCAGGACGGCGACGTCTACACGGTGAGCCACGCCGGTGAGGTGCTGGCCCGGTACTCGCTGCCGGACGGGGTGAAATGCCTGGTGGCGGACGAGTTCTGGATATACGCGGGTTGTGACGACGGCACGGTCTACGACCTGTCCTCGAAGGTGCCGTTCGGGGCGTACGACATCGCGGCCGACGTGGACATCTTCTGGCTCGACATCCGCGAGGGCGTGCTGAACGTGTCGGACCGCGACGGCGGGCTGACGGTCATCGACCACGAGGACGAGTTCCAGTGGTCGCGCCGGTCGGCCGGCACGAACGCCTGGATGGTGCGCGCGGACGAGCGGGCCGTCTACCACGGCCACAGCAAGGGGGTCACGGCCTACGCCCCGGACGGCGGGCGGGAGTTGTGGCACACGCAGACCGACGGATCGGTGCTCTTCGGCTGGCAGGAGGACCGCGCGGTGTACGCGGGGACCGGCCGCAACACCGTGCAGCGGCTGTCGAAGGCGACGGGCGCGCTGGAGGCCTCGTACCGGTGCGACGCGGCGGTGTACTCGTGCGCGACCTCGCCGGACGGGCGCCACGTCTTCGCAGGTGACCTCGCCTCCTCCGTGTACTGCTTCGACGCCGACGGGCGGCGGCTGTGGAAGCTGGGCACCGGCAGCGGGGCGGCGCTGTCCATGCAGTATCTGGACGAGCGGCTGTACCTGGTGACCACGGACGGCTCGCTGGTGTGCGTGGACGCGAGCGAGGCCGCGATCGCCGCCGCGCGCGAGGGGTCGGTGCCGACGGCGGTGGACGTGAAGTCGGCGGCCGCACTGCCCGTCTTCACCCCGGCCGCGAGCCCCGCCGCGGTGGCGACGGTGTCGGTGACCTCGGTGCCCGCGGGCGGTGTGGTCGTGGAGTGCGTCCAGCAGGGCGGCCGGATGCGCGTCCAGGTGGTCTCGGGCGGCTTCGAGCCTTCCTGGAACGTGCAGTTCCCGCGCGGGATCCGGGAGCCCGGCGCCCGGTACGTGGTGGACGCGCTGCACCCGGCCTCAGGCGGCTTCTACCGCGTGCGCGGGGAAATACGCCGCCTCGTCTGACCGGCGTTCACCGGGCGTGCGCGGAGCACGCGCACGGCGTGGCACCGGGCGGGGCTTCGGCGGGCAGAGCGAAGGGATCACCCTCGGCGAGGGCGGCGGTCACACAGAGCACGACGGGCTCGGAGCCGAGGTTGCGGCCGAGGTGGACGTGCTGGATGCCGGCGGGCTCGACGAAGCTGGTCCCGGCGCGGTGCACCACCACCGTGCCGTCGCGCAGGATCCGGGTCAGGGTCCCGGACTTGACCACGGCCATCAGCGGGACGCGATGGTAGTGCCAGCCGGTGCAGCCGCCCGGTTCCACGGCGACTTCCCGCACCACGAGACCGGAAGCGATCTCCCCTTCGGGACGCCGGGCCATCACTCTCGGGCGCCCCGCCGTCGCCTGCCGTCCAGCCATGTTTCCTCCTCCATGGACCCACCGAGGCCCACTCGGTTCACCGTAGGAGGACACCATGAGGTCAGGGAAGACTCTGTGAAAGCGCAACTACCCTTAAGCCCAAGGTGATATACGGCCCGGACGGCGGTATCACATCGGCATGAGCCTGGTCGTTTTCGAGTCGATGAAGCAGATCCACTGCGCGGAATGCAGGCAGGGCCCCCTGCGGCACCTCGTCCGCGAGGCCGGCGTGCCCCGCTGCCTGGACTGCGCCGACCTCGGACACCTCGTCTACCTGCCGCGCGGGGACACCGCCCTCACCCGACGCGCCCACGAGGCCAGTTCACTTTCGGCCGTCGTCGTCCGCTTCCACCGGAGCAGGCGCCGCTACGAGCGCCGGGGACTCCTCGTCGAGGAGGCCGCCCTGGCCCGCGCGGAGCGCGCCTGCCTGGCGGACGCCGACGCCCGGGCCAGGCGCCGCGAGCGCGACCGGCTGCGCCGCGCGGCCGAGGACATCCGGTTCACGGCGGCGTTCGCCGCCGAGATCCTGCGCCTGTTCCCCGGATGCCCCGCCGACCGGGCGCAGGCCATCGCCGCGCACGCCTCGGTGCGCGGCAGCGGCCGGGTGGGCCGCAGCGCGGCGGGCCGGGCCCTTGATCCGCCGGCCGTTTCGGCGGCGGTACGGGCGGCCGTGCGGCACCTCGACACCGAGTACGACGCCCTGCTGATGGGGGGCGTACCCCGGTTCGCGGCCCGGTCCCGGCTGGCGTCGCGGATCGACGCGATCCTGGACGGCTGGCGGACGGCTCCCGACCTGTCCGCGCGGGCTAGTTGACCCGGAACCGGCGGTAGAGCAGCACCCCTCCGAGCAGCAGGGCCCCGCCGCCGGGCAGCAGGTACCCGACGCCCTCGGCCCCGGTGTGGGCGAGCGCCGAGGGGCCCTCGGGCGGGGCCGGCGGGGTGACGGGCGGCACGGTGACCGGGGGCTGGGCGGGCACCTCGACGACCGGGGTCGAGCCGTTGACGGAGGTGTTGCCCGCGGAAGTGTTGCCGACGTCGACGACGCTCACCGCGTTGCCGCTGATGTTCAGCGGAACGTCGACCGGGAGCTGGAGCCCGTTGCCGGACAGCAGCCCGGGAGAATCCTTTCCGCGCCCATCGGCCACCGCTCCGCCGCCGCTGCCGGGGCCGTTCCCCGCACTGCGCCCCGGGCCGTTCCCCGGGCCGTTCCCCGCACCGTTTCCGGCGCCGGGTTTCGAGGGGTGTGCGGGCCGGGGACCGGGATGGCCGGGCTGTTCCTGGTGCCCGGCGCCGCCCGGGGTCTGGTTGGCACACCGGTTCCCGGCGGCCGAGTTGAGCACGCCGACCACGCTCACGGTGTTCCCGCACACGTTCACCGGTGTGTGCACCGGCAGTTGCAGCAGGTTCCCGGACAGCAGCCCCGGCGACCGCTCCGCGTTCCCGGCCGCACCGGCATCGGCGTGGGCGAAGCCGCCCACTCCCGCGACCGCCAGTCCACCTCCCGCGACCACCGCCGCGATCAAGCCATTCCGACGACTGTGACGCATCAGATTTCCTGCCTTCCGGAAGGGTTCACGGGCGTTGCACCCACACCGGAAACAACGCTGTAGCCCCCGTTCGGGTTATAGCGCCAGTACGCATTTCACTCCATCGTGTACTGGGTAATCCCTACTTCATGACTCGCCCGCTGCTCCTCCTCGACGTGGACGGACCCCTCAACCCGTTCCGGTCCCGACTCGCAGGGCTTCGCGGTTACACCAGCCACCGGATGCGGCCGACGGTCTGGATGTCCTACCGCGCGCCGGACTCCCGCAGCGCCGTACGGGGCCTGCGGGTGCGCCTCCACCCCGCCCACGGCGCCCGCCTGCTGGCCCTGCCCTACGAACTCGCCTGGGCCACCACCTGGATGCACGAGGCCAACACGATGATCGCCCCGCACATCGGACTTCCCACTGATCTTCCTGTCATCGAATGGCCGGAACTCTTTGCCCGCGACCCCGACGGCCTCTCCTGGAAGACCCGCCACCTCCTCGACTGGGCGGACGGCCGCCCCTTCGCCTGGGTCGACGACATGATCACCCCTCGCGACCGTGCCTGGGTCACCGCCCACCACCCCGCCCCGGCCCTGCTCCTGCGGATCCACCCCCGACAGGGCCTGCGCCCGGCCGACTTCACCACCCTGCACCACTGGGCGGCCGGGCTGACCGCGAGCTGACCGCGTGAGGAGTCCGCCCGTTCGGCACTCCGAAACCGAACGGGACGGCTCAGCGCCGGAGGGCCGTCACCGGATCCGGGGCCGGGCGGCCCGTCGGCCACCAGTCCTCCGTGCCCGGGCGGGACTCGTAGGCGTACCAGAGGGCGTCCCGGCCCAGGCGCAGCTGGCGGGTGCCCGCGGTGAGTCGGTTGCGGTCGGGGCGGAAGGAGCCCTGGGCCGCGGCGAGGAGGGCGGGGCGGGCCCGGTCGAAGGGGCCGGCCGGCGGGTCCCAGGACTCCTCGAGGGCGAGCAGGGCCGGCAGGCCGCCCTGCCGCCAGGCCGCCGCACCCCGGGCGAGGTCGGTGGTGCTGCGCCCCGTGGCGTGCGCCAAGTCCCGGTAGAGGGCGCGGGTTGCGCCGGTGAGCCCGGCCGTGGGATGCGCCGAGGCCAGCCGGACCGCGTCCTGCCAGCGGCTCAGCCCGGCCATCGGATCCTCGGCGGTGCGCAGCAGGGCCAGCGCGCGGGCGGCCGCGTCCCCGGCGAGCTGGTCCAGGGCGAGCGGGTCCGGGGCCGCGGGGTCGGCCGGACAGGCCTGCGGAACCCCGGCGGCGGCGGGCGCCGCGAGCGGGGCGGGCAGCGGCGGCAGGACGGTGCGGGCCAGCGCCGCCCGGGCCGGTACGCCGGGAAAGTCCGGTGCCTCGTCGGGCCGTTCGCGCGCGGCGTGGGCGGCGTTGCGCCGGGTGAGCTCCTCCAGCAGCTCCCGCTCCCCGCGGCCGCGCAGCAGCAGCAGGACGAAGGGATCGGCGTCCAGGAGACGGGCCGCCCGGTAACACAGGGCCGCGGCGTGCTTGCACGGTGGGCGCGCCACGTCCGGGCAGGAGCAGCGCGGCGCGAGCTCGCCCGCACCGGGCAGCACCGACTCCGCGAGCGACTCCGGGACCTCCCGCTCCAGCAGCGCGGCGAGCGCCGCCGGATCGGCCGCGACCGACTCCAGCAGCTCGCTCCACTCGGCGTCCGAGAAGGCGGGCAGGGACAGCTCGGTGCGGTACGGGCGCGGTCGGCTGCCCCGTACGTAGGCCACGATCCGGCCCGGTGTGATGGTGACGGCGTCCACATGGCCCTCGGCCGCGTACGCCCTGCCCCGGGTCAGGCGGGCTCCGTCACGGGCCGCCGCCTCCAGCGCCGCCACCCAGGCACGACCCCACCAGCTGACGGCCTCCACCCCGGGGGGCACCGTCTCGAAGGTGCGGCGGCGGTCGTCCCGCGCGGTGATCACGCGGGCCTGCGCAGGGAGACGAGGTCGGCCAGCTCGCGGTCGGTCAGCTCGGTCAGCGCCGTCTCGCCGGAGCCCAGTACGGCGTCGGCCAGGGCGCGTTTGGCCTCCAGCATTTCGGCGATGCGGTCCTCCACGGTGCCTTCCGCGATGATGCGGTGGACCTGGACGGGCTGGGTCTGGCCGATGCGGTAGGCGCGGTCGGTGGCCTGTTCCTCGACGGCCGGGTTCCACCAGCGGTCGTAGTGGATGACGTGGCCGGCCCGGGTGAGGTTCAGTCCGGTGCCCGCCGCTTTGAGGGAGAGCAGGAACACCGGGACCTCGCCGGCCTGGAAACGGTCCACGAGCTCCTCGCGCCGGGCGACCGGCGTACCGCCGTGCAGCAGCTGGTGCGCGATGCCGCGATCCGTCAGATGGCGCTCGATGAGGCGGGCCATCGTGACGTACTGCGTGAAGACCAGCACCGAGCCGCCCTCGGCCAGGATCGTGTCGAGCAGCTCGTCCAGCAGGGCCAGCTTCCCGGAGCGGTGCGCGATGCGGGGCTGCTCGCCCTTCGTGCCGTGCTCCTTCAGGTACTGCGCGGGGTGGTTGCAGATCTGCTTGAGGGAGGCCAGCAGTCTCATGATCATGCCGCGCCGCTCGATGCCCTCGCTCGCGCCGATCACCGCCATCGCCTCGTCGACCGCCGCCTGGTAGAGCGAGGCCTGCTCGCGGGTGAGGGACACCGGATGGTCGGTCTCCGTCTTCGGCGGGAGCTCGGGTGCGATCCCGGGATCGGACTTCTTGCGCCGCAGCAGGAACGGCCGGACCAGCGCCGCCAGTCGGGCGACCGCCGCCTCGTTGCCGCCGTCCTCCTCCGTCTGGTGCTCCACGGGCCGGGCGTGCCGGGCCCGGAACGCGGTGAGCGGGCCGAGGAGTCCGGGCGTGGTCCAGTCGAGGAGCGCCCACAGCTCGGAGAGGTTGTTCTCCACCGGGGTGCCGGTCAAGGCCACCCGGGCGGGCGCCGGGATCGTGCGCAGCGCCTTCGCGGTCGCCGAGTGCGGATTCTTCACGTGCTGGGCCTCGTCGGCGACGACCATGCCCCAGGGCTGTTCGGCCAGCCGGGCCGCCCCCGCGCGCATCGTCCCGTAGGTGGTCAGGACGAACCCCCCGGCCAGCCCGTCCAGGCTGCGGCCGGCCCCGTGGAAGCGGCGCACGGGCGTGCCCGGGGCGAACTTCTCGATCTCCCGCTGCCAGTTGCCCAGCAGCGAGGCCGGGCAGACCACCAGCGTCGGCTCGGGATGGTCGCGGTGCAGGTGGAGGGCGATCAGGGTGACGGTCTTGCCCAGTCCCATGTCGTCGGCGAGGCAGCCGCCGAGCCCGAGCGAGGTCATCTGGTCCAGCCAGGCCAGACCCCGGGCCTGGTAGTCGCGCAAGGTGGCCTTGAGCCCGGCGGGCTGGGGCAGCGGGGCGAGCTCCCCGGTCAGCCGGTCCCGCAGGGCGGCCAGTGCCCCCACGGGAACCGCCGCCACCGGTTCGCCCCCGACCTCGGCCGTCCCCGTCAGTACGGCGGCCAGCGCGTCCACCGGGTCCAGGAGGCCCAGCTCCCGCTTGCGCGCCTTGCGCACCAGCTCCGGATCCACCGGCACCCACTGGTCGCGCAGCCGCACCACGGGCCGGTGGGCCTGCGCCAGCGCGTCCATCTCCCCCGGGGTCAGCCGGTCACCGCCCAGCGCCAGCTCCCAGGAGAAGGCGAAGAGGTGCTCGGCGTCGAAGAAGGCGGTGCCGTCGGTGGCGGAGCCGGGGGCGGTGGACCGTACGACGGCGGTCGCGGTCAGCGTACGGGCCAGGTCCCGCGGCCAGTGGACCAGTACTCCGGCCTCCGCCAGCCGGGTCGCAGCGCGGCCCAGGAGGTCTTCGAGCTCGGAATCCGAGAGGGCCAGCACATCGGGGACCGGCTGGTCCAGCAGCCGCAGCAGCGGCGGCCAGACCCGGGCCGCCCGGCGCATGGCGAGCACGGCGTCGATCCGGGACCGGGGCCCGAAACCGGCCGCGGCAGCGCCCGCCCAGAGCATCGAAGCGTCCGTGACCAGGGTCGGGTCGGCGAGGCTGTGCACCTGGACGACGGCGGCCCCGGCGCGGCGCACGCCTTCCCCGTGTCCCGTCTCGTCCTCCTCACCGTCGAAGAGGCGGAAGGAGGACAGGTCGAGGCGCAGCGAGATCCGGACACCGGTGTCCGCACCGGAGGCGACCTGCGCGGCCCAGTCCGCCATCCCCGGGACGTGCTGCGGCTCCCGGGCGGCGAACGGCCGCCCCGCGGCGAAGGGCGCCGCCGGCGTCCGGGGCAGGCTGTCGGCGACGGCGTCGAGGAACGCCCTGACCAGCGCCTCCGGTTCGGGCAGGTGGAGCGGGCGGCGGCCGGCCAGCGGGGTGGCGTACCCCTCGGGGGGCAGCGCGGCGGCGACCGCGCGCAGATGCCCGAGGTCCTCGGCGTCCAGGGGCCCGGCCCGCCAGGCGTCGATGCCGTCGGGGGTCAGACCGGGCAGCAGACGGCCCCGCGCCACGAGGGTGAGCGCCTGCACGGCGGCGGTGCCCCACGCACGGGTCGCGGGATGCGCGGCGGGAGCGCGGGCCGCACGGACGAGCACGGGCAGGGCGGCGGTGACCGTCATCGTGACGGCCGGCACGGTGCGGGTACGGACGCCCTCGCCATGGGGACGGACCACCTGGAGGGTGCCCGGGGCGCCTTCGGCGGGCAGGGCGTCCCCGTCGGGGGCCCAGAAGGCGACCCGGCCCTCGCGCGGCACGGCGGCGGGGAGGAACACGGCGGCGTGCCGCTGCAGGGCGGACGCGGGCCGGCGCGCCGGTGCTGGCGTGGTCACCGGCGTCCTCGTCATCGGAGTCGCTGTCGTCGGAGTCCTCGTCATCGGAGTCGTCGTCGGGGTCGTGGTCGTCGCTGTCGTCATCGTGTCCCCCCCCTCATGGTCGGACGGATCCCCTTCGCCACGAGTCTAGGCGTGGGCACTGACAACGCCGCTGAGCTGCGCGTTCCCCGGGATCTTCAGCGGGACCAGCGGGCCCGCTCGTGTGCGTAGCCGTAGACCGGGCGGTCCGAGGGGGCCGCGGAGACGCGCCAGGGGCGGCCCTCGTCGTCGAGCCGGAGGGTGCCGGAGCCGGTGGGTCCGCTCCAGCGGAGCTCCAGGTACCAGTCGCAGTCGCACCCGGTGGTGGTCGCCTCCACCCGCAGGACCGCCGGCTCGGCGGCCGAGACCCGGAACGGGAAGGCCGGGGCCTTGATCGGCTCCCCCGCGTCGTTGCCCGCCACCGGGCGGGCCAGCGGGCGCGGCGCGTCCAGGTTGACGGCGAAGACGGCCGGGGTGAGCGCCCCGCCGCAGCCCTGCGACATCTGGTAGACGTTCCACCGGGGCGGGGTCCGCCGCCCGGCCACCCGTACCTCCAGGCCCTCAAGGACCACCGGGTCCGGACCCGTGCCGTGCAGGGTGACCTCGACGATCTGCGTCCCCGCGTGGACGGCCCCCCGCGCGGCCGCCCAGGCCGGCGCGTCCGCCTCCACCGGCGGCGGGGGCACCGCCGAGGGCCCGGCTTCGGCGAGGTACGCGTGGCCGCAGCCCGCCGTCCACACGTGCGACCGTACGTCCGCGCGCATCGGCGGGGCCCCCTGCGCCGGGCCGGACGCCCCGGGCGTCGCCGTCGCCGCCCCCGCCCCCGGCCCGGGCGTCGTGGCGGGTCCCGGCGTCGCGCCCGTCCCCGTCCCTTGCCCCGGTGCCGGGGACGGCGTCGCCGCCCCTGTCGCCGGATCCGCCGTCGGCCCCGTCCCGCTTGCCGAACCGGTCACCCCCGCCACCGCCGCCGTTGGTCCGGCCTGGGTCGCACCGTGGTCGGGGCCCGTGTCCGGAAGGGCCCCGATACCCACCGCCAGGGCCACGACCGCGGCCGCGGCCGCCGCCACCGCTCCGGCCGGCAGCAGGCGACGCCCGCGCCGGCGCGGCCCCGGCACCCGCGGAACCCCGGACTCAGTGGCCCCCTCCGGCCCCACCCGCCCCACCGCCGCCGCTTCCACCACCGGCACACACACGACCGCCGCGTCCACCACCACGGCGTCCGCCACCGGCCCACCCTCCGCCGGCTCCCCCACCACCGGCGCCTCCACCACCGGCACACCCACCGCCGCCGCCACCACGGCGTCCGCCACCGGTGCCGTGTCCTCCAGCACCGCCCGCCGCCGCGCGTCCGCCAGCAGCCAGGCCCGGTGCAGTTCCACCGCCTCCGCCGCCGTCGCCCCGCAGGCCCGCGCGAAGCGGTCCACCGCCGCGAACTCCGCGGGCAGCGCCTCGCCGCTGCAGTACCGGTGGAGCGTCGACGTACTCGTGTGGAGCAGCCGCGCGAGCGCCCCGTAACTCCGCCCGCTCCGCTCCTTCAGCTCCCCCATCAACCGCGCGAACGCCTGCGCCTCGGCCGATCTCCCCGTCCCGGACTTCCGTTCCATGCCAAGGATGTTCCCGCAGCTGACGGGGCGTACGGGCGTTCCATCGTCCCGGTTTCGCCCCAAACCGTGGACCGGCGTCCCCGGCCGGGCACAACCTTGCCGGGCACACCGCCGCACCGACCGACACGGGGAGAACCGACCATGCTCCGACGACGACGCACCACCGTCCGCGCCCCCTTCCGCACCACCGTCCGCACCAACACCATCACCACGGCCGTCCTCTCGGCAGCGGCCGCCGCCGCCACCGCCCTGGTCCTCACCGTCTCCACGACGGCCACGGCCGCGGCCGCCGCCGCGCCCGGGTTCCTGGGCGGCACCGACCTGCCCCCGCACCCGTCCTCCTCCTGGTACGCGGGGAAGGTCACCAAGGGGCTGCCCGAGTTCGCGCCGTTCTGCCTGGAGGGCGTGCTCCCCGCGTCCGGCAGCTGGCACCGGGACTTCAGCACCGAGTACGACACGGGCGCGGTCCAGGTGTCCGTACGCGCCTCCTCGGCCACCGCGGCCGCCACCCTCGCCGCCTCCCTGGAGCGCAAAGTGGCCGCCTGCGCCGCCGACTGGCTGCGGACCAACCCGGGCGGTACCGCCTCCTGGCAGGACTACGGCAAGATCCGCGTCGAGGAGGGCGCCCACGTCTACGGGGTGCACACCTCGCTGCCGGAATCCGAGCCCGGCGTGCACCTGTACGGGATCGGGCGCGACGGCTCCACGGTGACGGTCGTTCGGTGGGGGCAGATGGGCAACCTGTCGGACGCGCCCGTCCCGGCCTTCAGGAAGACGACCACCACGGCCGTGAACAAGCTCAACCCCTGACGGTCCCCGCCCCCGGTGGGACCATGGAGGGGAGATGGAGGGGAGGGGGAGGCCGGGCGAGGCGACGACGTCGAGGCGATGGCCATGCGAACCGGAAACGAGCCGGTGACCGCCCGCAGCGCGCTGCGGCTGCGGTTCTGGCTGAGCCTGTGGGGCCTGATCTGGTCCGGTGCCGGCGCGGCGGCGTTCTCGCTCGCCGCCCGGCCCGGGTGGGCCGCGGCCTGCGCCGCCGTCGCCGTGCTCGCGGCCGTGGACCTGGGCGTCGTGCTCCACCACATGCGGCAGGGCCCGCACTACCAGCCGGGCCCGGACGTCCCCCCGTACGAGCCACCCGCGCGCTGAAACGGCCGGCTCACCCCGCGCTGAAGCTGCCGCCTCGCTCCGCGCCGAGGCGGGCGGCCTAGTTCTCGAAGCGGGCCGCGGCCAGGTAGTCCGGCTGGGGGTCGAGGGCCGCCGCGAGGCGGAAGTGCTTGCGGGCCTGCTCGGGGCGGCCCGCGCGCTCGTGCGTGCGGGCCAGCGCGAAGTGGGCGAAGGCGTTGTCCGGCTCCCGCTCCAGCACGATCTGGAACTCGAGCTCCGCCGGACGCAGTTGGGCCGCGGCGAAGAAGGCCCGGGCCCGCAGCAGCCGGGCCGCCGTGTTCTCCGGGTGGGCGGCTATGACCGAGTCGAGCAGTTTCACCGCACCGCGCGGGTCGCGCGCGGCGAGCAGCTGCTCCGCGGCCCGGTAGTCGATGACATGCGTCTCGGGCGACGGCGATGGCGACGGCGATGAGGACGGCGACGGCTGCGGGAGCGGCGGCGTGGTGTCGGACACGGTCTGTTCCTTCCCTCTGAGAACGCGTTCAACGCCCTGCGCCCCACCCGCTATTCCGTGCACGCCTCAGGCTCGCGCCGTGAGCTCCTCCCACACCTTGCGCACCTGCGGCTCCAGCGCCTCCAGCGGCCCGTCGTTGTCGATCACGAGGGTGGCCACGGCCAGCCGCTGTTCCCGCGTGGCCTGCGCGGCCATCCGGGCCCGGGCCTCCGACTCCTCCATGCCGCGCAGCGCGGTGAGCCGGGCCAGCTGGGTGGCGGGTGCCGCGTCCACCACGACGACCAGGTCGTACAGCGGCGCGAGCCCGTTCTCCGCGAGCAGCGGTACGTCGTGCACCACGATCGCGTCGGGCCCCGCGGCGGCCTCCAGCTCGGCGGACCGGGCCCCGACCAGCGGGTGCACGATGCCGTTGAGGGTCCGGAGCTTCGCCGGGTCGGCGAAGACGATCGATCCCAGCCCGGGCCGGTCCAGCTCGCCCCCGGAAGTCAGCACGGACTCCCCGAAGGCCGCGACGACGGCCGCGAGCCCGGGCGTGCCCGGTTCCACGACCTCCCGCGCGATCCGGTCGGCGTCCACGACGACCGCCCCGTACCCCGCCAGCAGCCGCGAGACCTCGCTCTTGCCGGCGCCGATTCCGCCTGTCAGGCCAACTTTCAACATGCCCGGCAGACTAACCCCCGCGCCCCGGCCCCCGTACAGCCCCCCGAAGGGAAGGCTTCCGGGGAGCGGGGACCGCTCAGCCCTCGCCCTCGCGCTCGGCCAGGAACCGCTCGAACTCGAGCCCGATCTCGTCCGCGGAGGGAATCTCCGCGGGCTCGGCGATCATGTTGCCCCGGGTCTCGGCGCCCGCCGCCGCGTCGTACTGGTGCTCCAGCCCCTGCACCAGGCTGACCAGCTCCTCGTCGCCCTCCCGGATCTGCCGGTCGATCTCCGTCTGGGTGCGGTGCGCCTCGGTGCGCAGCGCGTGCGCGACCGACGGCAGTACCAGCCCGGTCGCGGCGGTGATCGCCTCCAGGGCCGTCAGCGCGGCGTCCGGGTACGGCGAGCGGGCCACGTAGTGCGGGACGTGGGCGGCGACGCCCAGGACGTCGTGCCCGGCCTGGCCGAGGCGGAACTCCACCAGCGACTCGGCGCTGCCCGGCACCTGCGCCTCGTCGAAGGGGCTGCGGTGCCCCGGCATGAGGTCGGTCCGGTTGCCGTGCGGGGTGATCCCGACGGGCCGCGTGTGCGGGACGCCCATGGGGATGCCGTGGAAGTTGACGGAGAGCCGCACGCCCAGGCGCTCGACGATCTGCCGGACCGCGACGCAGAACCGCTCCCACTCCACGTCCGGCTCGGGGCCGGACAGGAGCAGGAAGGGCGCACCCGTGGCGTCCTGGACGAGGCGCACCTCTAGGAGGGGCTCCTCGAACTCCGTCCAGTGGTCGCGCTGGAAGGTCAGCAGGGGCCGGCGCGCCCGGTAGTCCACCAGGCGGTCCGCGTCGAAACGGGCCACGACCTGGTGGGGCAGCGTGTCGAGCAGCCGCTCGACGATCTGCTCACCGGTCTCGCCCGCGTCGATGTACCCCTCGAAGTGGTAGAGCATGACCAGCCCGGCCGAGTCCTGGGCGAGCGCCAGGTCGGCCACCGCCAGGCCCTTGGCGTCCCATTCGTACAAACCCTGTGGATCAAGCACCGCCACCACTCCTCCTTCGCCTCGTTCCCTGGCAAGAACGTCCAAGGAGCCGTGACCATTCCCCAGTTGACGGTATTCGCGAGAACCCGCAGCGGATCCTCGGTGGGCCCGCGCAACGCGGTAAGGCCCGCCCCCCTGAGGGGACGGGCCTTACCGTTGAACATCAACTCAGCTCACACCGCACGCGAGCGGCGGTGCGTCCGTGCTGCTGCGATCAGCTCTGGCCGCCGGCCAGCTTCTCGCGGAGCGCGGCCAGGGCCTCGTCCGACGCCAGGGCGCCGGAGGTCTCGTCCGCACCCTCGGAGGAGTACGAACCACCCGAGATGCCCGCACCGGCGCTGCTGCTGCCACCGGCGGCCGGAGCGGCCGCACCCTCGGCAGCGGCGGCCTCGTCGGCCTCGCGGCTCTTGATGACCTGGGCCTGGTGCTGCTCGAAGCGCTGCTGCGCCTCGGCGTACTGGCCCTCCCAGGCTTCGCGCTGCTTGTCGAAGCCCTCGAGCCAGTCGTTGGTCTCGGGGTCGAAGCCCTCGGGGTAGATGTAGTTGCCCTGGTCGTCGTAAGACGCGGCCATGCCGTACAGGGTCGGGTCGAACTCGACCGACGCCGGGTCGGCACCGAAGGACTCGTTGGCCTGCTTCAGCGACAGCGAGATCCGGCGACGCTCGAGGTCGATGTCGATGACCTTGACGAAGATCTCGTCGTTGACCTGGACGACCTGCTCCGGGATCTCCACGTGGCGCTCGGCCAGCTCGGAGATGTGGACCAGACCCTCGATGCCCTCGTCCACGCGGACGAACGCACCGAACGGAACCAGCTTGGTGACCTTACCCGGGACGACCTGACCGATCTGGTGCGTCCGGGCGAACTGCTGCCACGGGTCTTCCTGCGTCGCCTTCAGCGACAGGGAGACGCGCTCGCGGTCCATGTCGACGTCGAGGACCTCGACGGTGACTTCCTGGCCGACCTCGACAACCTCGGACGGGTGGTCGATGTGCTTCCAGGACAGCTCGGAGACGTGGACGAGACCGTCGACGCCACCCAGGTCCACGAAGGCACCGAAGTTGACGATCGAGGAAACGACGCCGGAGCGGACCTGACCCTTCTGCAGGGTGGTGAGGAACGTCTGGCGAACCTCGGACTGGGTCTGCTCGAGCCAGGCGCGGCGGGACAGGACCACGTTGTTGCGGTTCTTGTCCAGCTCGATGATCTTCGCCTCGAGCTCCTTGCCCACGTAGGGCTGGAGGTCGCGGACGCGACGCATCTCGACGAGGGAGGCCGGCAGGAAGCCGCGGAGGCCGATGTCGAGGATGAGACCACCCTTGACGACCTCGATGACGGTACCGGTGACGATGCCGTCTTCTTCCTTGATCTTCTCGATCGTGCCCCAGGCGCGCTCGTACTGCGCACGCTTCTTGGACAGGATCAGACGGCCTTCCTTGTCCTCCTTCTGGAGAACCAGGGCCTCGATCTCGTCGCCGACCTTGACGACCTCGTTCGGGTCGACATCGTGCTTGATCGAGAGCTCGCGGCTCGGGATGACGCCCTCGGTCTTGTAACCGATGTCGAGGAGAACCTCGTCACGGTCGACCTTCACGATGACGCCGTCGACGATGTCGCCGTCGTTGAAGTACTTGATCGTCTCGTCGATCGCGGCGAGGAACGCGGCCTCGTCACCGATGTCGTTGACCGCAACCTGCGGGGTGGTGGCGGTGGTCTCGGTGCTGCTCGTCATGTGGGTAAGGGCTCCGGTTACGGACAGAAAGTCGTAGGTACTGCTACGCCGGGAGCCCTTATCGGCATCTGCCGAAGAAGCCGGACAGCCAAGGAAGCCCCAGTTCCGCGTGAGCGGGGTGGGGGCCTCGAAAACCGAGGGGTCATCAACAGATACAAGCGCAGCCTGCTAGGTCTGAGGAGCACAGGCTCGCAGCGCAACTTGTAGCATACGGGGGCAGCCGGACAGGGTCAATGCGCGAAGGCGCACACCCCGGGCAGATCACCGCACAACCGGCACAATTAGTGGGCAGGCAGGCGCCGATGGCCCTTCCCGCCCGCTTTTCGCAGACATTCGCAGACTACGACGACGGGCCCCATGAACCAAGAGGACTACGCCACCGAAGAAGCGTACGAAGCCGGCCCGGCCGCCGGGGACGACTCCGAGGCCACGCGGCGTGACGCGGGGGAAGCGGAGAGCAGCCGGGCCAGCCGCGGCTGGTGGGACCGCAACGCCGACGAGTACCAGAACGAGCACGGCGCCTTCCTCGGCGACGACCGCTTCGTCTGGGGTCCCGAAGGTCTGGACGAGGCGGAAGCGGCCCTCCTCGGCCCCGCCGCCTCCCTCAAGGGCAAGGACGTCCTGGAGATCGGCGCCGGCGCCGCCCAGTGCTCGCGCTGGCTGGCCGCCCAGGGCGCCCGCCCCGTGGCCCTGGACCTCTCGCACCGCCAGCTCCAGCACGCCCTGCGCATCGGCGACGACGTTCCCCTGGTCGAGGCCGACGCCGGAAGGCTCCCCTTCCGCGACGGCTCCTTCGACCTCGCCTGTTCCGCCTACGGCGCCGTCCCCTTCGTCGCCGACCCCGTGAACGTGATGCGCGAGGTCCGCCGCGTCCTGCGCCCGGGCGGCCGCTGGGTCTTCTCCGTGACCCACCCCGTCCGCTGGGCCTTCCCCGACGAGCCCGGTCCCGAGGGGCTTTCCGTCGCCGCCTCCTATTTCGACCGCACCCCGTACGTCGAGCAGGACGAGCAGGGCCGCGCCGTATATGTGGAGCACCACCGCACCCTCGGCGACCGGGTACGGGACGTGGTCTCGGGCGGCTTCCGCCTGCTCGACCTGGTGGAGCCGGAGTGGCCCGCCTGGAACAGCCAGGAGTGGGGCGGCTGGTCCCCGCTGCGCGGCAACCTCATCCCCGGTACGGCGATCTTCGTGTGCGAGCGGGACTGAGCCCGTGATCCGTACCGCCGACCTCGACGCCCTTCCCGTACGGGAAGTCCTGCCCGCGCTCGTCTCCGCGCTCGACGCCCGCGGCGCCGCCGTGCTCTGCGCCCCGCCGGGCACCGGCAAGACCACGCTGGTGCCGCTGGTACTGGCGGGGCTGGTGGGAGCCGGGGCCGCGGGACTCGGTCCGCGTCGCCGGATCGTGGTCGCCGAACCCCGCCGGATCGCCGCCCGGGCGGCGGCCCGGCGGATGGCCTGGCTGCTCGGCGAGCAGGTCGGCGCCTCGGTGGGCTTCACGGTGCGCGGGGAGCGGATGGTGGGACCGTCCACGGTGGTCGAGGTCGTCACCACCGGGGTACTGCTCCAGCGGCTCCAGCGGGACCAGGAACTCTCCGGGGTCGACCTGGTGATCCTGGACGAGTGCCACGAGCGGCACCTCGACGCGGACACGGTCGCCGCCTTCCTCCTGGACGTACGGGAGACCCTGCGACCGGAGCTGCGGATCCTCGCGGCCTCGGCGACCACCGACGCGGCCGGCTGGGCTCGGCTCCTGGGCGGCGCTCCCGTCGTGGAGGCCGCCGGGGTCTCGTACCCCGTGGAGACCGTGTGGGCCCCGCCGGTCCGCCCGCTGCGGCCGCCGCACGGGATGCGGGTGGACCCGGCGCAGCTGACGCACGTGGCCTCGGTGGTGCGGCGGGCGCTGGCGGAACGTTCCGGCGACGTCCTGTGCTTCCTGCCCGGAGTCGGGGAGATCGCCCGGGTCGCCGGGCAACTCGGCGGGACCGACGCGGAGGTCCTCCAGATACACGGCCGCGCTCCGGCCTCCGTCCAGGACGCGGCGCTGTCCCCCGCCCCGCACCGCCGGGTCATCCTGTCCACCGCCGTGGCGGAGTCCAGCCTGACCGTGCCCGGCGTACGGATCGTGGTGGACTCGGGCCTGGCCCGCGAACCCCGGGTCGACCACGCGCGGGGCCTGGGAGCGCTGGCCACCGTACGGGCCTCCCGTGCGGCCGGCCGCCAGCGCGCGGGCCGCGCCGGGCGTGAGGCACCGGGCACGGTGTACCGCTGCTGGGCCGAAGCGGAGGACGGGCGGCTGCCCGCCTACCCCGCCCCCGAGATCCGGATCGCGGACCTGGCGCAGTTCGCCCTCCAGGCCGCCTGCTGGGGCGATCCCGACGCGGCCGGGCTGGCGCTGCTCGACCCGCCCCCGGCCGGAGCCATGGGCGCTGCGCGGGAGGTGCTGCTCGCGGTGGGCGCGGTGTCCCCGGACGGGCGGCCGACCCCCCGGGGGCTGCGGATGGCCCGCCTCGGCCTGCACCCGCGCCTGGCCCGGGCCCTGCTCGACGGCTCCGCCGCGCTGGGGCCCCGGCGGGCGGCGGAGCTGGTGGCCCTGCTCAGCGAGGAGCCGCCCCGGGAGTACGGGGACGACCTGGCCGCCGCCTGGCGCCGGGCCCGTGCGGGCGGCGACCCGTACGCATCGCGCTGGCGTGCGGAAGCCCGCCGCCTGGAACGCGCGGCAACCGGAGGGGGCCCTGCGGGGCATTCCCCCACCCCGCCCCTTCCCGAAACCGGGGCTCCGCCCCGGACCCCCTCGGGGGCTCCGCCCCCGGACCCCCTCGCCTCAAACGCCGGCGAGGCCGAATTGCCCGGTGGGCAATTTCAGCCCGCCCGGCGCTTGAGGGCCGGGTCCGGGCAGAGCCCGGTTTCGGGAAGGGGCGGGGTGGGGGAAGAGTCCCTCCCCGACGACGCCGCCGCCGGGCTCGTGGCCGCACTGGCCTTCCCCGAAAGGGTCGCCAAGGCCAAGGGCCAGGGGGCCTTCCTCATGGCCTCCGGGACCGGGGCCGAGCTCGGCGAGGGCTCGGGCCTGCGCAGCGCGCCCTGGCTGGCCGTCGCCGTCGCCGACAGGCCCCCGCACTCCGCCTCCGCCCGCGTCCGGCTCGCGGCCCTCATCGACGAGGACACCGCCCGCGCGGCCGCCGGCCACCTGTTCCGCTCCGGCGAGGAGGTGCACTGGGAGGACGGAGACCTGGTCGCCCGCTCCGTGGAACGGCTCGGCGCCATCGAGCTCGCCGCCCGCCCCCTGCGCGATCCCGACCGGGCGCTGGTCAGGGCCGCCCTGCTCGAGGGCATGCGCACCGAGGGCCTCGGCCTGCTCCGCTGGACCGCGGACGCGCAAGCGCTCCGGGCCAGGCTCGGCTTCCTGCACCGCACGCTCGGCGCGCCCTGGCCCGACGTGGCGGACGCCGGGGCCCTGCTGGAGCGGGCCGACGACTGGCTGGAGCCCGAGCTGTCGCGGGCCCGTCGCCGCTCCGACCTCGCGCGGATCGACGCCGGGCAGGCGCTGAACCGGCTGCTGCCCTGGGCCACCGGCGAGGCCTCCCGCCTCGACGAGCTGGCCCCGGAGCGGATCGAGGTGCCCAGCGGCTCGCGGATCCGCGTCGACTACGCCGCCGAGCACGGTCAGCCCGTGCTCGCCGTCAAGCTCCAGGAGCTCTTCGGGCTGGCCGAGACCCCCCGGATCGCGGGGGTCCCCGTGCTCGTCCATCTCCTGTCGCCCGCCGGCCGGCCCGCCGCCGTCACCGCCGACCTGGCCTCCTTCTGGCAGGGCGGCTACCGCGCCGTCCGTGCCGAGCTGCGCGGCCGCTACCCCAAGCACCCGTGGCCGGAGGACCCGGCGACCGCCGCGCCCACCCGGCACACCAACGCCCGGCTCAGGCGCTGAACGGCTCCTCGTGCCGGGGGCGCCTGCCGCGCGCCTCCAGCCAGAGCGCGAGCCCGAAGAGCGCGAGCCCGCCGGCCGCCAGACCGGCGGGAGCGTAGGTGTGCAGCGCGAGGACCTTCGTGCGGTTCGCCTTGACCAGGTCGACGGTGTAGTTGCTGTAGTCCTCGCGCATCTTCACGTGGCCGGCGAAGACGGTGAGCCTGCCGTCGGGCGCGGCCGCGGCGATGCTGCCGCCCCGCATCTCCTGCTGGATCTCCTGCTCGGCGTTGACGGGGGCGCCGGTCACCGGGTCGACCCAGAACATCGCCTTGGTCGAGTACCAGAGGGAGGTGCCGGTGGTCTGCTCGAAGGTGGCCGGGTCTATGCCCTCGATCGGCATCTTCTTCGGCAGCGAGACCTTCGTCCAGGGGATCGTCTGCTCGTAGTAGTAGACGTCCATGCCCTTGAACTTGCGCGGGCCCACGTAGTGGATGGGCGAGGAGGTACGGGTCTGCTGGTCGAAGTACAGGTAGTCGCGCGGCTCGGTGAAGAACGGCCACTTGAACTCGATGCCCTCGCGCTTGACCGGGTCCCCGTCGACCGCCTCTCCGGTGGCGTGCACCGGGTCCTGGGAGTGGGCGTCGAAGATGTAGCGCTCGGGGATCTGGGAGACCATCTTCCCGTCCGGGCCCGTGATGTAGGTCAGCGTGTCCCAGACGACCACGTCCTTGCCCGCGCTGGCCTCGATCTCCCTGGACGCCTCGACGTTGCCCTTCAGGGTCTGGACGATGGTGACCTTGTCGACCTTCTTCGGCTGCATGCCCGCGTTGTAGTCGAGCAGGGTCGCGTCCTTCGCCTCCAGGACCACTTCCTGGTACTGGTTCGGCGGGATCTTCGCGAGCCTCGGGTACGCGTACCAGCGCAGCAGCGGTGCGAGGGCTGTGCAGAACACGGCTACGGCTAGCAGGACGAGGCTTGCTCTGCGTCGCATGGCCGGGCCCTCCTCTACTTTCCGGGCGCGGCGGGCGCGGTGGTGAGCAGGGGCTTCGGTGAGGTCTTGCCTTCCGGCGTCCCCATCGCCGTGATGGCGAAGACGAGGAGCACCGCGAGGACGAGACCGCTGGCGGCGGCGACGATTGCGCGCATGCCGGGGCCTCCGGAATCTGATTGGTCGTCAGGGCGGGGGCACCGTAGCAATGCGGGTGACAGATGAGAACCGTTTGCGCCACTGATCACGCGGTGACGCCGGGCGGCCCGGCCCGGGCGCGGGGCCCGGACCGCCGCCGCGGGGTGTCAGGGGGTCGCCGCGGGCGCCTGAGCGGCGGTGGACGGGGACGCCGACGGCTTGGGAACCGGTGAGCCGGACGGGCTGGGCCTGGGCTTCGGCGACGGGGAGACGGAGGCCGAGGGACTCGGCGTCGGCCCGGGCTTCGGGGTCGGCGAAGGCGTTGGGGTCGGCGTTGGGGTCGGGGTCGGCGAAGGCGTCGGGGTCGGCGTTGGAGTCGGAGTCGGCGAAGGCGTCGGGGTCGGCGTTGGAGTCGGAGTCGGCGAAGGCGTCGGCGTGGGCGTCGGCTTCGTCGGCGTAGGCGAAGGGGTCGGCGTAGGCGCAGGTCGCGCAGGCGCAGGCGCAGTACCACCGCTGCCGGGGCCGTCCGGGACCTCGTGCGCGCCCTTCAGGTAGTAGGTGAACCACGACCGCACCGTCCGCAGGTACGCGGAGGACGCGTTGTACGACAGCACGGCCCGGTCCAGATCCCCGTCCACCCGCAGGTCCCGCGTACCCGCGCACAGGTAGCGTCCGGCCGCGAGCGCCGCGTCGTGCACGTTGTTGGGGTCGCGCCGGCCGTCGCCGTTGGCGTCCTGGCCCCACGAGGCCCAGGTGGACGGGATGAACTGCATCGGCCCGACCGCCCGGTCGTACCGGGAGTCCCCGTCGTAGGCCCCGCCGTCGCTGTCCCGGATGTTCGCGAAGCCGTTCCCGTCGAGTACGGGGCCCAGGATCGGCCGCAGCGTCGTACCGCCGGCGTCGACCCGGCCGCCGCGTGCCTGCCCGGACTCGACCTGGCCGATCGCCGCGAGGAGTTGCCAGCGCAGTCCGCACCCGGGGTCGCTCGCGCCGATCGTCCCCTCCGCGTTGCGGTACGCGGCGAGCACGCTCGCCGGTATCCCCTGCGCACCCTCCACCCCGCCCATGGCCACGGGTTCGTTGTGCGGGACCGCCTCGGCGGCGGCCGGTGCCACGGGCGGCGGCGCCGCTCCGTCTTCGGGCAGCAGCACGGCCGGCGGCTCGGGGCTCACCAGTGGCGGGAGGGCGGTGAAGTAGGAGCTGTCCCCGGCGGATTCCCCGGCGGACGCGGCGGGTCCAGCGGCCTGCGGGCCGCTCCCGCCGCCCGCGGTGAGCCCGTCCCGGCCGGCCCCCGGCCCCTGCGAGGCGGTCATCGCGGCGGCCACCAGGGCGGAGACGAGGACGGCTGCCCCGCCCTTGCGCACCGCCCGGCCGAACCGGCCGCCTGCCTGCGCCGGCAGGCGCACGGGCTTGGACACTGCCGGTATGCGGATCCTGGGCGTCATGAGCCGGACCCCCCTCCCCCTCGACGTCCGCGTGACCCTACGTCAACTCGCTGCGCAGGGCACGCATCGTGGGCCGGAATTCACGATTTCCCCATGAGTTCCGCAGCCCGCCCATACTGGTGCGCACCGTTCGAAGAGCCGAGACGAGGTCCCATGCCGTTCACCCTCAGCCACGCGGCCGCCGTGCTTCCGGGCGTCCGCCGGACCGGGCGTGCGCGCGGTCCACTCGTCGCCTCGGCCCTGGTCCTCGGGTCCTTCGCCCCGGACGTCTTCTACTTCGCCGACGCGGTCGTCCCGGGCCTGCGGCCGTACGGCACCTTCACGCACTCCCTGCCCGGCGTGGTCACCGCCGACGCGGCGCTCACCGCCGTCCTCACGGCGTTCTGGCTGCTGCTCCGCGAGCCGCTGATCGCGCTGCTGCCGCGCGGCCGGCGGGGCAAGGCGCACGCGTTCGTACGGGGCGAGGAGTGGCGCGGGCGGCGACTGCCCTCCCTGGCCCTCCGGTTCTACCTCTCGGCGGTCGCCGGTTCGCTCACGCACGTGGTGTGGGACAGCTTCACGCACCTCGACCGCTGGGGTACGCGCGCGCTGCCGGAGCTGGGCGAGCCGCTCGCCTTCGGCCTGCCCCTCTACTCGTACCTGCAGTACGGCACTTCGGCGGCCGCGGCCTGCGCCCTGGTCTGGTTCACGGTGACCGCGCTGCGCCGGCTGCCGTCCTCACCGGTCCCCGCGGCCGTCCCGGTGCTCGGCCGGGCCGAGGTGTACGGAGCGCTCGCGCTGGTCCTGGTGTGCGTGGCCGTCGGGGTCACCCTGCGCGTGCTGCGCTTCTTCACCTTCTTCGACCGGATCGGCACCCCGCTCGACATCATCCCGACGGTCTGCTTCGGCGCGGGCGGCGGGCTCTCGGTGGCCCTGCTGCTCTACGGGGTCCTCGTCCGCCTGCGCCACCGCCGCGGCCGCGGCCGCCCGGGCCCGGACGCGGTCTCCGGCTCCGGCTCCGGCTCCGGCTCCGGCTCGGACGAGGAAACGCGAACGCCCGTCCCCGCCCGGTAGGCGGAGACGGGCGCGGCCCGAACGGTACGACGGGTCAGTGCGCGGCGGACTCCCAGTCCGGGCCGACGCCCACGGACACGTCCAGCGGGGCCCGCAGGTCGACGGCGGCGGCCATCTCCCGGCGCACCAGCTCCTCCACCTGCTCCCGCTCCCCGGGGGCGATCTCCAGCACGATTTCGTCGTGGACCTGGAGCAGCATCCGCGACTTCAGCCCGGCTCCGGTGATCGCCTTGTCCACGCGCAGCATCGCGACCTTGACGATGTCGGCGGCGGTGCCCTGGATCGGCGCGTTCAGCGCCATCCGCTCGGCGGCCTCGCGGCGCTGGCGGTTGTCGCTGTTGAGGTCCGGGAGGTAGCGGCGGCGGCCGAAGACGGTGGCCGTGTAGCCGGTGGCGCGGGCCTCCTCGACGACGCGGCCCAGGTAGTCCCGGACCCCGCCGAAGCGCTCGAAGAAGGTCTCCATCAGGCCGCGGGCCTCACCGGGCTCGATGTTCAGCTGCTGGGCGAGGCCGAACGCGGAGAGCCCGTAGGCCAGGCCGTAGGACATCGCCTTGATCTTGCGCCGCATCTCGGCGTCGACCTCGGAGCGCTCGACGCCGAACACCTGGGAGGCGACGGTGGTGTGCAGGTCCTCGCCCGTGAGGAACGCCTCGATCAGGCCCTCGTCCTCGGAGAGGTGGGCCATGACGCGCAGCTCGATCTGGCTGTAGTCGGCGGTCATGAGCGATTCGAAGCCCTCGCCGACGACGAAGCCGCGGCGGATGGCCCGGCCCTCGTCGGTGCGGACCGGCACGTTCTGCAGGTTGGGGTCGGTGGAGGACAGGCGGCCGGTCGCGGCGACGGTCTGGCTGAAGCTGGTGTGCACCCGGCCGTCGGCGGCGATCGTCTTGACCAGGCCCTCGACGGTGACGCGCAGCTTGGCCTGCTCCCGGTGGCGGAGCATGATCACGGGCAGTTCGTGGTCGGTCTGGGTGGCCAGCCAGGCCAGCGCGTCCGCGTCCGTGGTGTAGCCGGTCTTGGTCTTCTTCGTCTTCGGCAGGTCCAGCTCGCCGAAGAAGACCTCCTGCAGCTGCTTGGGCGAGCCGAGGTTGAACTCGTGGCCCACCGCCGCGTGCGCCTCCTTCACCGCCTGCTGCACCGCGGCGGCGAACTGCTGCTCCATCGCTTCGAGGTGGCTGTGGTCGGCGGCGATGCCCGACCGCTCCATCCGGGCCAGCAGCTCGGAGGTGGGCAGCTCCATGTCGTGCAGCAGCTCGGCCGCACCCACCTCGGGCAGCTTCACCGCGAAGGCGTCGCCGAGGTCCAGGACGGCGCGGGCCTGCGCCATCAGGGCCTCCGCCTCGGCGGTCTCGTCGGCGCCGAAGGCGAGCTGCCCCTCGGCGGCGGCGGGCGCCAGCTCCCGGTGCAGGTACTCCTGGGACAGCACGTCCAGGGCGAAGGACCGGCGGCCCGGCTTGACCAGGTACGCCGCGAGCGCGGTGTCCATGACCACCCCGGCCAGGGTCCAGCCCTGCTCCGGGAAGACCCGCATCAGGGCCTTGGCGTTGTGCACCACCTTGGGCCTGCCCGCGTCGGCGGCCCAGGCGGCGAAGGCCTGCTCGTCGGCCGCGTCCAGTGCGGACGGCTCGAACCAGGCGGCCGCGCCGTCGGCCGAGGCCAGCGCGATCTCGGCGACGTCGCCGGTGCCCAGGGCCCAGCTGTCGACGGTGGAGATGCCGAGCGGGGCGCCCGCGTGGCTCTCCAGCCAGGGCGCGAGCTCGCCGGTGCCCAGGACGGAGCCGTCCAGCTCCACGGCGACCGCCGCGGGGGCGGGAGCCTCTTCGGCGGCCGCGCCCGGGTCGACGGCGAGCAGGCGCTCGCGCAGCGAGGCGTTGCGGATCTCCAGTACGTCCAGGACGCCGGTGACGGCGGTCCGGTCGTAGGGGGCGCGTTCCAGATCGGCCGGGGTCTTGGGCAGGGCGACGTCCTTGACCATCTCGGTCAGGACGCGGTTGAGCTTCACGGCCTCCAGGTGGTCCCGGAAGTTCTGCCCGGCCTTGCCCTTGACCTCCTCGGCGCGCTCCACGAGCTCCGCGAACGACCCGAACTGGGTGATCCACTTGGCGGCGGTCTTCTCGCCGACGCCCGGGATGCCGGGGAGGTTGTCGGACGGGTCGCCGCGCAGGGCCGCGAAGTCCGGGTACTGCTGGGGAGTGAGCCCGTACTTCTCCTCGACCTTCTCCGGGGTGAAGCGGGTCAGCTCGGAGACGCCCTTGGTCGGGTAGAGCACGGTGGTGTGCTCGGAGACCAGCTGGAAGGAGTCCCGGTCGCCCGTGACGATCAGCACGTCGAAGCCGAGGGCCTCGGCCTGCGTGGCGAGCGTCGCGATCACGTCGTCGGCCTCGAAGCCGTCGACCGCGAAGCGCGGCACGCTCATGGCGTCGAGGAGCTCGCCGATCAGCTCCACCTGCCCCTTGAACTCGTCGGGGGTCTTGGAGCGGTTCGCCTTGTACTCCGGGAACTCCACCGAGCGCCACGTCTTGCGGGACACGTCGAACGCCACCGCGAAGTGCGTGGGCGCCTCGTCGCGCAGCGTGTTCGCCAGCATCGAGGCGAACCCGTAGATGGCGTTGGTCGGCTGCCCCGTCGCGGTGGTGAAGTTCTCCGCGGGCAGCGCGAAGAACGCCCGGTACGCCAGGGAGTGCCCGTCCATGAGCATCAGGCGGGGGCGGTCCGCTGCGGTCGGCTGGTCGGTCTTCTTCGATGCTGAATCTGCCACGCCCCCGATCCTAGGCGCCGCCACTGACAAATCCGGACGGGCTGCGCGGCCCGTCCGATGCGGCCGGTCGGATCCGGCATCGGCGATGACGGCGGAGCGTGACAGGATCGGAAGCGGACGAAGAAGACCGCTCAAAGACGAAGAAGACTGCTCAAAGGGGAGCGACATGGCCACCAAGCCGCCCGCAGGTGATCCAGTACAGGACGCGCCGCAGGTCGCGCCCCCCAAACACGCGGCCGCGGGTCTGCCCGCCATCGGGCACACCCTGAAGATCGCGCAGCAGCAGATGGGCCTGGCCCGTACCGCCCGCACCCTCCTCAAGGTCAACCAGAAGGACGGGTTCGACTGTCCCGGCTGCGCCTGGCCCGAGGGCGACAAGCGGCACACCGCCGAGTTCTGCGAGAACGGCGCCAAGGCCGTCGCGGAGGAGGCCACGCTGCGCCGGGTCACCCCGGAGTTCTTCGCCGCGCACCCGCTGGCCGATCTGGAGACGCGCTCGGGCTACTGGCTGGGCCAGCAGGGCCGGATCACCCAGCCGATGTATCTGGCGGACGGCGGCGACCGGTACGAGCCCGTCAGCTGGGAGCGGGCCTTCGCGATCATCGCGCAGGAGCTGCGCGCCCTGGACTCCCCCGACGAGGCCCTCTTCTACACCTCGGGCCGCACCAGCAACGAAGCCGCGTTCCTCTTCCAGCTCTTCGTCCGCGAGTTCGGCACCAACAACCTCCCCGACTGCTCGAACATGTGCCACGAGTCCTCGGGCTCCGCACTGAACGAGACGATCGGCATCGGCAAGGGCAGCGTCTCCCTCGAAGACCTCCACCAGGCCGACCTGATCATCGTCGCCGGGCAGAACCCCGGCACCAACCACCCGCGCATGCTGTCCGCGCTGGAGCAGGCCAAATCCGCTGGCGCGAAGATCATCTCGGTGAATCCGCTGCCCGAGGCCGGCATGGAGCGCTTCAAGAACCCGCAGACCCCCCTCGGCATGCTCAAGGGCACCGCCCTCAACGACCTGTTCCTCCAGATCCGCATCGGCGGCGACCAGGCCCTCTTCCGCCTCCTGAACAAGCTCGTCCTGGAGGCCGGGGCCACCGACCGGGAGTTCATCCGCGAGCACACCCACGGGTACGAGGAGTTCGCGGCCGCCGCCAAGGACACCGACTGGGCCGACACCCTGACCGCGACCGGCCTGAGCCGCCCCGACATCGAGGCCGCCCTGGCCATGATCCTGGCCTCGGAACGCACCATCGTCTGCTGGGCCATGGGCCTCACCCAGCACAAGCACTCCGTCGCCACCATCCGCGAGGTCGTCAACCTCCTCCTCCTGCGCGGCAACATCGGCCGCCCCGGCGCGGGCGTCTGCCCCGTCCGCGGCCACTCCAACGTGCAGGGCGACCGCACCATGGGGATCTTCGAACGCCCCGCGCCCGCCTTCCTCGACGCCCTCGACAAGGAATTCGGCATCACCTCGCCGCGCGAGCACGGCTTCGACGTGGTCCGCTCCATCCAGGCCTTGCGCGACGGCGAGGCCAAGGTGCTGTTCGCCATGGGCGGCAACTTCGTCGGCGCCACCCCCGACACCGAGGTCACCGAAGCCGCGATCCGCCGCGCCTCCCTGACCGTGCACGTCTCCACCAAGCTCAACCGCTCGCACGCGGTCACCGGCCGGCGCGCGCTGATCCTGCCGACCCTGGGCCGCACCGACAAGGACGTCCAGGCCGGCGGCAAGCAGTTCGTCACCGTCGAGGACTCCATGGGCATGGTCCACTCCTCCCGCGGCAACCTCGCCCCCGCCTCCCCGCACCTGCTCTCCGAGCCCGCGATCGTGGCCCGCATGGCCCGCGCCGTCCTCGGTGAAGCCTCCCGGACCCCGTGGGAGGCGTTCGAGCGGGACTACGCCGCCATCCGCGACCGGATCTCCCGTGTCGTCCCCGGCTTCGAGGACTTCAACGCCCGCGTCGCCCGCCCCGGCGGCTTCCAGCTGCCGCACGCCCCGCGCGACGAGCGCCGCTTCCCCACCAAGACCGGCAAGGCGAACTTCACCGCCGCACCCGTGGAGTACCCCCGCCTCCCGGCGGGCCGGCTGCTCCTGCAGACCCTGCGCAGCCACGACCAGTACAACACCACCATCTACGGCCTGGACGACCGCTACCGCGGCATCACCGGCGGGCGCCGCGTCGTCATGGTCAACCCCGAGGACGCCGCCGAGCTCGGGCTCGCCGACGGCTCGTACACCGACCTCGTCGGCGAGTGGCGCGACGGCGTCGAGCGGCGCGCCCCCGGCTTCCGCGTCGTCCACTACCCGACCGCCCGCGGCTGCGCCGCCGCCTACTACCCCGAGACGAACGTGCTGGTGCCGCTCGACTCCACCGCGGACACCAGCAACACCCCCGCGAGCAAGTCCGTCGTCGTCCGCTTCGAACCGGCCTGATAGAACGACCCGAGCACAAGATGGTTAACGAACGTTGACGAACGGAGTCGGCCCATGGGCGAGCAGCAGGGCGAGCAGCACGCGGTGAAGTTCCCGCAGGAGGTCCTCGACGAGTACACGGCCCTGGGCATCGACCTGCCCTCGCTGTTCTCGGCGGGCGACCTCGGCAAGCGGATGGACATCCGGATCCTCGAAGCGTCCGCCGAGCGCGTCGTCGCCACCATGCCCGTCGAGGGCAACACCCAGCCGTACGGACTCCTCCACGGCGGGGCCTCCGCCGTGCTCGCCGAGACCATCGGCTCGGTCGGCGCGATGATGCACGGCGGCAGCACCAAGATCGCCGTCGGTGTCGACCTGAACTGCACCCACCACCGCGGCGCCCGCTCCGGCCTGGTCACCGGGGTCGCGACCCCCGTGCACCGCGGCCGCTCCACCACCACGTACGAGATCGTCATCACCGACGAGCAGGACCGCCGCGTCTGCACCGCCCGCCTCACCTGCCTGCTGCGTGACCTGAACCCGCAACAGGACGGCAACAACTAGACGTTGCCCTCACCGCGGCGCCGGTCTAGCGTTCCCGCATGGGATCCGGACCGGCGCCGCGGCGCACCGCGGCCGTGACGGCGGCAGCAGCGGCGCTGCTGGCCGGCGCACTGCCCGGCTGCTCCCCCGGCAGCCCCTCCGCGACCTCCGGCAGCCCCTCCGCGACCCCCGGCGCCCGCGTGACGACCCCGCCGGCGTCCGTCACGCCCGTCACGCCCGTCGCGCCCGTCGCGCCCGTCGCCCCCGAGCAGGTCTGCACCGAACTCATCACCCTCTGGGCCGGCCGGATCCTCGACGCCGGCGAGGGGGACGACGCCGTCCGCCTGGACTACCAGTCCATGGGCCTGTCCGGCGGCCAGAACGACATCCTGCGCGCCGTCGTCGCCGACGCCCGCGCCGAGCAGCGCGCCAAGGGCCCGGCCGCCGCGCACGAGCTCACCGACCGCGAGGCACGGCGCCGCTGCGCGGACCACTACCGCTCCGGCGCCCCGACCGGCGGTCCCTGGCAGTGAGCGGCGGCATCGGCCCGGTCGAACCCGGAGAGGGCACGGAGGCCCACGAGGGCCCGCGCCCCGGTACCCGTACGCCCCCGGCCGTCCGCAGGGTCCGCGAGGCCTACGAGGGCCACCGCCGGGCCGTCCTGGCCGTAGCGGCCCTGACCTGCGTGTCCGCCGTGCTCGCCGGCGGAGCGGCGCTGTACGCGGCCCGCCCGCGCCCTGTCCCGTACCGGCCGCCCGCGCCCTCGCAGGTGTTCTCCCTCGGCTATGTCGCGCCGGTCGAGCCGGCCTCCGCCGGCAGCGCCTTCGAGTTCACCGTGCGTGTGCGCGTCGCCTCCGGGCCGGCCATCACGCTGGAGCGGCTGACGCAGTCCTCGCGGGCGCTGACGGTGGACGTCCAGCCACCACTTCCGGCCACCCTCGCGCCCGGGGAAGCGCGTGACCTCGTCGTACGGATTCAGGTCACCGACTGCGTGCATGTAGCACGGAATTCCAGCCTCCCATTCCTCGAAGTAACCCTAAGTAATAAGTTTGAGAAAGAGGATCACAGCTACATCCCCGGTGACCGATATGCCAGGGATCTCTCCACCGCTCTGACCAGGGCCTGTCCCGTAGTCCGAGACGCGGACGCCCCGACTCCGTCATGACCAAACAGGCCCAGAGTCCTGGCACGACAGCACTCAAACCACCGAACGGTCCTCACCCGTCTCACCATGCGGACAAGACGAACCGGCCGGAATTCCCCCGTTCCACCCCCAGAGATCCGCTATGTATTACGCCGCGGCATAACAAGAGAGTCACATCATTGGCCTCAGCCCTCCATAACGCCCTGAGACCGGCTTAGAGTCACGGCCAGTCACCGCGACCAGCCGGATTCCTCGCAGTTCGGTTCCCCGCGTTCGACACGGTGCGTCCCACGGGGGACGCAGTGCCAGGAAAGGACTGATCGTGCGTCAGCGTTCTCTCATTGCCGTCACCGCCGCTCTCGCCGCGGGTGCCCTCACTCTCACTGCCTGTGGCTCGCGTGACGACAAGGGCGGCAGCACCGCCGACGGTGGCGACACCACGGTCGTCATCGGCGTCGACGCCCCGCTCACCGGTGACCTCTCGGCCCTCGGCCTCGGCATCAAGAACTCCGCCGACCTCGCCGCCAAGCAGGCCAACGAGAAGAAGTACGTCAAGGGCGTCACCTTCAAGATCCAGGCACTGGACGACCAGGCCCAGGCCTCCTCCGGCCAGCAGAACGCCACCAAGCTCACCGCCGACAAGGACGTCCTCGGTGTCGTCGGCCCGCTGAACTCCTCCGTCTCGGAGTCCATGCAGAAGGTCTTCGACGACGCCAAGCTCGTCCAGATCTCCCCCGCCAACACCAGCCCCTCCCTCTCCCAGGGACCCAAGTGGGCCACCGGCGACAAGGTCCGCACCTACAAGAGCTACTTCCGCACCGCCACCACGGACGCCATCCAGGGCCCGTTCGCGGCGCAGTACCTCTTCAACAAGGCCGGCAAGAAGAACGTCTTCATCATCGACGACAAGAAGACCTACGGCGCGGGCCTCGCCGGCACCTTCAAGGGCGAGTTCACCAAGCTCGGCGGCAAGGTCGTCGGCGAAGGCCACATCGACCCCGACAGCACCGACTTCGGCGCGATCGTCACCCAGGTCAAGAGCTCCGGCGCCGACGTCGTCTACTACGGCGGCGAATACCCCGCGGCCGGCCCGCTCAGCAAGCAGATCAAGGCCTCCGGCGCCAACATCCCGCTCATCGGCGGCGACGGCATCTACGACAAGAAGTACGTCGAGCTCGCCGGCGCCGGCGCCGCGGGCGACCTCGCCACCTCGGTCGGCGCCCCGGTCGAGAGCCTGCCCTCCGCCAAGGACTTCGTCGCCAACTACGCCAAGGCCGGATACAAGGAGCCCTTCGCCGCGTACGGCGGCTACTCCTACGACTCCGCCTGGGCGATCATCGAAGCCGTCAAGGCCACCGTCGACGCCAACAACGGCAAGCTCCCCGCCGACGCCCGCGCCAAGGTCCTCGCCGCAGTCCAGGGCGTCTCCTTCGACGGCGTGACCGGCAAGGTCTCCTTCGACGAGTTCGGTGACGCCACCAACAAGCAGCTCACCGTCTACAAGGTCGAGGGCACCGAGTGGAAGTCCGTCGAGTCGGGCACCCTCGGCGGCTGACCTCCCCAGGTCACCAACCGGTAGCCGGTAGTCCGCTCGAACGGCCAGCCACCGGAGCACCACCCACAACAGCAACACCCGCCGCGCGGGGCGCGCACAAAAGCGCCCCGCGCGGTGTCACATCCGTCGAAAGACTCGGAGGACCTGCGGTGCACGAACTGCCGCAACAGCTGGTCAACGGCCTGCTACTGGGATCCATGTACGGGCTCGTCGCCATTGGCTACACGATGGTCTACGGCATCGTCCAGCTCATCAACTTCGCGCATGGCGAGATCTTCATGACCGGCGGATTCGGGGCCCTCACCGTCTGGCTCATGCTCCCCACGGGCACCACCATGTGGATCGCCCTACCCCTCATGCTCATAGGCGCGATCATCGTCGCCACACTCATCGCAGTCGGCGCCGAACGATTCGCCTACCGCCCCCTGCGCACCGCCCCCCGCCTCGCCCCCCTCATCACCGCCATCGGCCTCTCCCTCGCCCTCCAGCAGGCGGTATGGGCCTGGTACCCGGGAGCGAAATCGAAGGTCGTCTTCCCCGAGATCCCCGGCGGCCCCTTCAACATCGGCAGCATCACCATCCAGACCGGTGACGTCTTCCTCCTGCTCGCCGCCCCCATCTCCATGGCCATCCTCGGATTCTTCGTCAAGAAGACCCGCACCGGCCGCGGCATGCAGGCCACCTCGCAGGACCCCGACACCGCCAAGCTCATGGGCATCAACACCGACCGCATCATCACGGTCGCCTTCGCCCTCGGCGCGGCCTTCGCCGCCGTCGGAGCCGTCGCCTACGGCCTCAAGTACGGCGAAGTCAACTTCCGCATGGGCTTCCTGCTCGGCCTCAAGGCCTTCACCGCCGCAGTCCTCGGCGGCATCGGCAACATCTACGGCGCCATGATCGGCGGACTCGTCCTCGGTCTCGCCGAAACCCTCACCACGGCCTACGTCGCCGACATCCCCGGCTTCGAACAGCTCGGCGGACAGACCTGGGGCAACACCTGGGCGTTCGTCCTCCTCATCCTCGTCCTCCTCTTCAGGCCACAAGGCCTGCTGGGCGAGCGCGTCGCGGACAGGGCGTGAGAACCATGACGACCACCACCACGGACACCACGACCATGAACGCAGCGAACGCACCCAAGGGGTTCATCCCCCTCCCGGAGAAGACCGGCCGCGCCCTCGCCACCGCAGGCGGCGCCCTCACCGTCGTCTCCTGCTTCCTCTCCTGGACCTGGACCTCCGCCTTCCCCGGCGACCTCACCGTCTACGGGTACCCCGGCGGACTCCAGTGGCTCGTCCTCGTCGGCGGCCTCCTCACCACCCTCTTCGGCCTCTCCTCCTACGGGATCAAGGGCCTCGGCTGGCTCACCCCCGCCGGCGCCGACGCAGCGATCAAGCTCGCAGCACTCGCCGCCTTCGCCACCGCCTGGTACGCGATCATCGCGATCGTCACCACGCTCGGCGGAGTGGTCAACCTCGAACCCGGCGGCTACGTCGTCGCCCTCGTCACCCTGCTCGCCCTCGTCGGCGCCCTCGCACTCCCCTTCGAACACCCCGTGCTCGAAGGACCCGACCCCGACGACACCAGCTGGGAACAGAGCAAGCACAACGCGCGCAACCGGCTCACCACCGCGAAGGCCGCATTCGCCTCCGGCCCGGCCAAGCCCGCCCGCGCACTCCCCGCCTGGACCGAGATCCTCCTGATCGCCGGCATCCTCGCCATCGGCCTCGCCGTGTTCACGTACGGCATCACCACCCCGTACCAGGAACTCTTCATCGGCTTCCTGATCACCGCCGCCTTCGGCTTCGCCGCCTTCAACAAGGCCGGCGTCATGGCCCGCATCACCACCCTCACCACCCGCCACCGCAACGTCGCCCTCATCGGCGCCTTCGCAGCCGCGGCCGCCTTCCCCTTCACCCAGTCCGACGACCAGTACGCGACCCTCGGCGTCAACATCCTCATCTTCGCCACCGTCGCACTCGGCCTGAACATCGTCGTCGGCCTCACCGGCCTCCTCGACCTCGGCTACGTCGCCTTCCTCGGCGTCGGCGCCTACACCGCGGCCCTGGTCTCCGGCTCCCCCAACTCCCCCTTCGGAGTACAGCTCCCCTTCTGGGCCGCCATCCTCATCGGCGCCGCCGCCTCCATGGTCTTCGGCGTCCTCATCGGCGCACCCACCCTGCGACTGCGCGGCGACTACCTCGCCATCGTGACGCTCGGCTTCGGTGAGATCTTCCGCATCTCCATGAACAACCTCGACGGCGTCTCCGGCCCCGACATCACCAACGGGCCCAACGGCGTCGCCAACATCCCCAACGTCGACCTCTTCGGATTCGACTTCGGCGCCGCCCACTCCATCGGCGGCTTCACCATCGGACGCTTCGCCAACTACTTCCTGCTGATGCTCCTGATCACCCTCATCGTGGTCATGGTCTTCCGCCGAAGCTCCGAATCCCGCATCGGCCGCGCCTGGGTCGCCATCCGCGAAGACGAAACCGCCGCCGAAGCCATGGGCATCAACGGCTTCCGCGTCAAGCTCATCGCCTTCGCCCTCGGCGCCACCCTCGCCGGACTCGCAGGCGCCGTACAGGCCCACGTGAACTACACCGTCACCCCGGACCAGTACGTATTCGCCAACGCCGTACCCCCGAACTCAGCCTTCCTCCTCGCCGCCGTCGTCCTCGGCGGCATGGGAACCATCTCCGGCCCCCTCGTCGGCGGATCACTGCTCTTCCTGCTCCCCAACAAGCTCCAGTCCCTGGGCGAGTACCAGCTCCTCACCTTCGGCGTCGCACTCATCATCCTGATGCGCCTGCGCCCCGAAGGCCTCATCCCCAACCGGCGCAACCAGCTCGAACTCCACAAGGACATGGAAGCGCCCACGGTCCTCGGCAAGGCAGGGGTCTGACCCATGACGACCACCACCACCGAAACCCCCGCCACCACGGCGGAGACCGTCCTCGACGCACGAGGCGTCACCATGCGCTTCGGCGGCCTCACCGCCGTCAAGAACGTCGACCTCACCGTGCGCAGCGGCGAGATCGTCGGACTCATCGGCCCCAACGGCGCCGGCAAGACCACCTTCTTCAACTGCCTCACCGGCCTCTACATCCCCACCGAGGGCGAAGTCCGGTACAAGGGCACGGTCCTGCCCCCCAAGTCCTTCAAGGTCACCGCGGCCGGCATCGCCCGCACCTTCCAGAACATCCGTCTCTTCAACAACATGACGGTCCTGGAAAACGTCCTCGTCGGCCGCCACACCCGCACCAAGGTCGGCCTCTGGTCCTCCCTGCTGCGCCTCCCCAGCTTCAGCCGGGAAGAAGCCGCCAGCCGCAAGCGGTCCATGGAACTCCTCGAGTTCATCGGCCTCGAGCACAAGGCCGACCACCTCGCCCGCAACCTCCCCTACGGAGAGCAGCGCAAGCTCGAGATCGCCCGCGCGCTCGCCAGCGACCCCGGCCTCATCCTCCTGGACGAGCCCACCGCCGGCATGAACCCGCAGGAGACCCGGACCACCGAAGAGCTCATCTTCGCCATCCGGGACCAGGGCATCGCCGTCCTCGTCATCGAGCACGACATGCGCTTCATCTTCAACCTCTGCGACCGCGTCGCCTGCCTCGTCCAGGGCGAAAAGCTCATCGAAGGCACCGCCGCCGAGGTCCAGGGCGACGAACGCGTCATCGCCGCCTACCTCGGCGAACCCTTCGAAGGCGCCCCCGGCGCCGAAGAAGTCGCCGAGGTCGAAGCAGCCGAAGCACACAGCGAGGCCGCACACAGCGAGACGACGCACAGCACGACGAGCACGGACGGAACGGACGGAGAAGACCGGTGACCGCACTCCTGGAGGTCGAGGACCTCCGCGTCGCCTACGGCAAGATCGAAGCCGTCAAGGGCATCTCGTTCAGCGTCGACGCCGGCCAGATCGTCACGCTCATCGGCACCAACGGCGCCGGCAAGACCACCACCCTGCGCACCCTGTCCGGGCTCATCAAGCCCCGCGGCGGACAGATCAAGTTCCAGGGCAAGTCGCTGAAGAAGATCCCCGCGCACGACATCGTCGCGCTCGGACTCGCCCACTCCCCCGAGGGGCGGCACATCTTCCCGCGCATGACGATCGAGGACAACCTCCTCCTCGGCGCCTTCCTCCGCAAGGACAAGGACGGCATCCACAAGGACGTCCAGCGCGCCTACGACCTCTTCCCGATCCTGGGCGAGCGTCGCAAGCAGGCCGCGGGCACCCTCTCGGGCGGCGAGCAGCAGATGCTGGCCATGGGCCGCGCGCTCATGTCCCGGCCGAAACTGCTGATGCTCGACGAGCCCTCCATGGGCCTCTCGCCGATCATGATGCAGAAGATCATGGCGACCATCGCCGAGCTCAAGTCACAGGGCACCACCATCCTGCTGGTCGAGCAGAACGCCCAGGCGGCGCTCTCCCTGGCCGACCAGGGCCACGTGATGGAGATCGGCAAGGTCGTCCTCTCGGGCCCGGGCCGCGAGCTCCTGGTCAACGAGGACGTCCGCAAGGCGTACCTCGGCGAGGACTGAGCCCGTACCCACGTACGAGTGAGGCCCGCCTCCGGATCCTGGATCCGGAGGCGGGCCTCACTGCTTCTCCCGCGGCTGCTACTCGCCCTTGGCGGCGGCCTTCTTCTCCTCGGCGTCCTCGATGACCGCCTCTGCGACCTGCTGCATGGACATCCGGCGGTCCATGGAGGTCTTCTGGATCCAGCGGAACGCGGCCGGCTCGGAGAGCCCGTACTGCGTCTGCAGGATGCTCTTCGCGCGGTCCACCAGCTTGCGGGTCTCCAGGCGCAGCGAGAGGTCGGCGACCTCCTTCTCCAGCGCACGGAGCTCCGCGAAGCGGGACACGGCCATCTCGATGGCGGGTACGACGTCGCTCTTGCTGAAGGGCTTCACGAGGTACGCCATGGCCCCGGCGTCCCGCGCCCGCTCCACCAGATCCCGCTGGGAGAACGCGGTCAGCATCAGCACGGGCGCGATGGACTCCTCCGCGATCTTCTCGGCGGCGGAGATCCCGTCCAGGACGGGCATCTTCACATCGAGGATCACCAGGTCGGGGCGGTGCTCGCGGGCCAGCTCGACGGCGGTCTGCCCGTCTCCGGCCTCACCGACGACGGCGTAGCCCTCCTCTTCGAGCATCTCCTTGAGGTCAAGACGGATGAGCGCCTCGTCCTCGGCGATGACGACGCGCGTCGTCAGCGGCGGAACGTGCGACTGGTCGGCGTCGGGCGTGGGCGTCGACTCGTGCTCGGCGGTCACGAAAGGCTCCTCTTTGCGGGGCATATCAAGCTCCCCTGAGCCTACCTACCTCCTGTAAGGTGGTGTCGCACAGGGCTCCCCCGAGCCTTTGTTTCTTAGGCCCCAGTACTCCAACTGGTTAGAGAGGCCGCTCTCAAACAGCGGACAGTGTGGGTTCGAATCCCACCTGGGGCACATAACTTGGATTCCATGGTCACGCGAGTTTCGCGTGACCATCGCCCTTTCTGGCGAAGTCTGCCGAAATCCAACATGCGGACGTATCGCCTGCAGCAGCGTCGGCCACATGTACGACGTCGCCACGCGCATACGCACCCTCGACCTACTCGCCGACGGCCGCAGCATGAACTCTGTGAGCAAGGAGACCGGGATATCCCGGGCTGCGATCCGCTCCTGGATAAAGCGAGTGGACCCCCTCCTCAACCCGGCCGCACCTTGCGCAACCCCTACCAACGCCGCCTCCTACTCCTACCTACTCGGCCTCTATCTCGGCGATGGCTACATCAGCCAGCCCCCGGGTCACCGCGTGCCGAGCCTGAGGATCACCTGCGACGACAAGTGGCCCGGCCTCATGGACTCCGCGGAACAGTCGATGCGGCAGGTGTTCCCCTTCAACCGGGTGTGCCGGGCACGGAAGGCCGGCTGCCACGACGTCAAGGTGTACTCGAAGCACCTCACCTGCCTGTTCCCACAACACGGCCCAGGCAAGAAGCACGAACGCCGCATCACCCTTGAGGACTGGCAGCAGGCCATCGTCGACGCCCACCCCTGGGAGTTCCTCCGGGGGCTGATCCACTCCGACGGGTGCCGGGTCACCAACTGGACCGTCCGCAACGGCAAGCGCTACGAGTACCCGCGGTACTTCTTCACCAACAAGTCCGACGACATCCGGAAGCTCTGTACCGACACCCTCGCCAAGGTCGGCGTCCAGTGGACGGTCCTGGCCCGCGGCTGCGATCCCTTCAACGTGTCCATCGCCCGCAAGGCGTCCGTCGCGCTCATGGACGAACACATCGGGCCGAAGTACTAGCGGCGGCCCGTGAGGCCGCCCAGGACCGTCGAAACGTGGGCCTCCGCCTCCGCCGGGTCCAGCGGGGCGTGGGCGACCAGGAGGCGGTACCAGAAGGGGCCGAAGACCAGGTCGGTGGCGTGGGCCAGGTCGGTGGCGGCGGGGAGTTCGCCGCGGGTGACGGCCCGGGTCAGGAGCGTCGCGACGACCTCGCGGCGGGTGGCGACCCAGGCTCGGAAGGGTTCCGCGAAGGCCGGGTCCAGCTGGGCTTCGGCCATGAGGCCGGTCAGGGCCTTGGCGCGGACGGGGTCGCGGCCGATGCCGTAGAGGTCGGCGACGAAGGTGGTGAGGTCGCCGGCGAGGGTGCCGGTGTCGGGTTCGGGGACGCGGGCGGCGGTTTCGTGGGTGTAGGCGTCCATGACGAGGGCGGGCTTGGACTTCCACCAGCGGTAGACGGTGCTCTTCGCCACGTTGGCGCGCTTGGCGACGCCCTCGATGGTGAGGGCGCCGTAGCCGTTCTCGACGAGGAGTGCGGCGGTGGCTTCGAGGACGGAGTGGTGGGCGTCTTCGCTGCGGAGGCGGCCGCCGGTGCGGGGGGTGCCCGAAGGAGTGATTGACACGGCTTCAAGATAAGCCCTACCGTTTTATCAAAACGCGGCGGAGCGTTTTGATTTAGGGATCGAGCGGAGCAGGGGGCGGAGCCATGGGCAAGGTCGTGATCGCGCACGGGTACGGGATGAACGGCGGGGAGCACTGGTATTCGGCGGCCGGTGAGGAGTTCGCCGCCGAGGGGCACGAGGTGCGGATTCCGAACTTCCCCGAGCCGTTCGCTCCGGAGGCCGATGTGTGGCTGAGGGAGTTGGAGGAGGAGGCGGCGGGGGCGCCGGCCGGTGAGACCGTGCTGGTGGGTCACAGCCTGGGTGGGGTGAATGTGCTGCGGTTGCTTCAGCGGCACGATACGGAGGCTGAGGGGGCGTTCGCGGGGGTGGTGCTGGTGGCGTCGATGTCGGGCGAGGTGGGGTATGACGCGCTGGCGCCGTTCTTCACGCCGGAGTTCGACTGGCGGCGGATCCGCAGGGCGGCGCGGGAGTTCCGGGTGCTGCACGCGGCGGACGATCCGGTGACCGGGGAGGCGACGGGTGAGCATGTGCTGCGGTTCGTGCGGGAGCTTGGCGCCGAGGCGCGGGTGACCGCGTCGGGCGGGCACTTCCCGAGTGCGGGTGAGAGCCGGTTGGAGTTGCCCGACGCGGTGCGTCTTATACGTGAGGTGCTGTAGCCGGCGCGCGGTGTCAGCGGGGGCGTCAGCGGACGGCGTCGCCGATGTGGTGGACCCGGACGAGGTTGGTGGATCCGGTGACGCCGGGGGGTGAGCCGGCGGTGATGACGACGACGTCGCCGGGTACGCAGCGGCCGATGCGCAGGAGCTGTTCTTCGACCTGGGCGACCATGGCGTCGGTGGAGTCGACGTGTGGGCCGAGGAAGGTTTCGACGCCCCAGGTGAGGTTGAGCTGGGAGCGTGTGGAGGGGTCGGGGGTGAAGGCGAGGAGGGGGATGGGTGAGCGGTAGCGGGAGAGTCGGCGGACGGTGTCTCCGCTCTGGGTGAAGGCGACGAGGAATTTGGCGCCGAGGAAGTCGCCCATTTCGGCGGCGGCGCGGGCGACTGCTCCGCCTTGGGTGCGGGGCTTGTTGCGGTCGGTGAGTGGGGGGAGGCCCTTGGCGAGGATGTCTTCTTCGGCGGCTTCGATGATGCGGGCCATGGTGCGGACGGTTTCGATGGGGTATTTGCCGACGCTGGTCTCGCCGGAGAGCATGACTGCGTCGGTGCCGTCGATGACGGCGTTGGCGACGTCGGATGCTTCGGCGCGGGTGGGCCGGGAGTTGTCGATCATCGAGTCGAGCATTTGGGTGGCGACGATGACGGGCTTGGCGTTGCGCTTGGTGAGTTTGACGGCTCGCTTTTGGACGATGGGGACTTGTTCCAGGGGCATTTCGACGCCGAGGTCTCCGCGGGCGACCATGATTCCGTCGAAGGCGGCGACGATGTCGTCGATGTTCTCGACTGCCTGGGGCTTTTCGACCTTGGCGATGACGGGGAGGCGTCGGTTCTCTTCGTCCATGATGCGGTGGACGTCTTCGATGTCGTGTCCGCTGCGGACGAAGGAGAGGGCGATGACGTCGGCGCCGATGCGCAGGGCCCAGCGGAGGTCTTGGATGTCTTTTTCGGAGAGGGCGGGTACGGAGACTGCGACGCCGGGGAGGTTGAGTCCCTTGTGGTCGGAGACCATGCCGCCTTCGATGACGCGGGTGTGGACGCGGGGGCCGTCGACTGCGGTGACTTCGAGGGTGACGCGGCCGTCGTCTACGAGGATGCGTTCGCCGGTGGTGACGTCGGTGGCGAGGCCTTTGTAGGTGGTGCCGCAGGTGTGGCGGTCGCCTTCGTGGTCTTCGACGGTGATGGTGAACTCGTCGCCGCGTTCAAGGAGTACGGGGCCTTCTCGGAAGCGGCCGAGGCGGATCTTCGGGCCTTGAAGGTCTGCGAGGACGCCGACGCTGCGGCCGGTTTCGTCGGAGGCCTTGCGGACGCGCTGGTAGCGCTCTTCGTGTTCGGCGTAGGTGCCGTGGCTGAGGTTGAAGCGGGCGATGTCCATTCCGGCTTCGACCAGGGCTTTGATCTGGTCGTATGAGTCGGTGGCGGGGCCCAGGGTACATACGATTTTCGCTCGGCGCATGGGGCGAGCGTATGCCCCTACCAGGGAGTAGGAAATTGGTTCCGGGTGTCCACTCAACAACCTTTGAGCAAAAGGTTGTTGACAATTGTTGAATGTGCATGGGGGTGCTCTGATGAGCACCCCCGGGGTGCCGTTTTTTCAGGTTTTCACAGCTGGGGAGGGGTCATGGTGAAGCGTGCGTTCACCTGCGCGTAGACGGTCTGGCGCTGGGGTTCGAGGTCGAGTGCGGGGGCTGTGGTGTCTTCTTGTCCGCTGAAGGCCATGGTGCGCATGCCGCCTCCGCCGGGACGGGCTCCCTGGAAGGGGGTTGGGGCTTCGGCTCCGAGGTCGGCGAGTTCGACGAGGGCGGCGAGGTTGGCTCCGAGGGCGGCGGCGTATTCGCGGGCGCGTTGGACGGCTTCGAGTACGGCTTGGCGGCGGGCTTCGCCGTGGGCGGGTGAGGTGGGGCGCAGGGCCCACCAGGGGCCGTCGACCTGGGTGAGTTCGAGGTCGGCGAGGCGGGTGGTGAGTTCGCCGAGGGTGGTGAAGTCGTTGAGTTCGGCGGTGAGGTGGACGCGTCCGTGGTAGGCGCGGATGCGTTCGCCGCGGCCGTGGCGGGTGAGTTCGGGGGTGATGGAGAAGGCGCCGGTTTCGAGTTTTTCGACGGGGTCGCCGTAGCTTTTGACGAGGTCGAGGACGGCGTTGTTGCGGCGGGTGAGGTCTTCGAGTGCGGTGCGCCGGTCGGTTCCGCGGGCGCTGACGGTGATGCCGATGCGGGCGATTTCGGGGTCGACTTCGAGGGTGGCTTCGCCGCGGACTGCGACGCGGGGGACTTCGGGGGTTCCGTAGGGCTGGTGCGATGCGTCCTGGGTCATGGTTTCACTGTCGCACTGCTGCTCGTATGGGTGTGGTCATCGGATCGAAACCTGGTGGGGGTGTTGCGGCTTGTTACTGGTGGGTCAGAATCTACGCGCGTTGCCTGCATGTACACACGCACCTCACAAGGGGAGATGGCATGGCGTTCGACCGTAGGACATTTCTGGGCACTTCGGCTGCGACGGGTGCGGCTGTGGCGTTGGCGGGGGCCACGAGCACCCCGGCCGCCGCGGCTGACGCGTCGGCCGGCAGGGCTTCGGCCGCGGGGCCGAGGACGTACGCGTTCACGGTGATGGGGACGACGGACCTGCACGGGAACGTCTTCAACTGGGATTACTTCACGGACAAGGAGTTCGACGACAAGGCGCACAACGATGTGGGTCTGGCGAAGATCTCCACGCTGGTGAATCAGGTGCGGGCGGAGAAGGGGCGGTGCAACACGCTGCTGATCGACGCGGGTGACACCATTCAGGGCACTCAGCTGTCGTACTACTACGCGAAGGTGGATCCGATCACCGCGCGGCGTGGTCCGGTGCATCCGATGGCGCAGGCGATGAATGCGATCGGATACGACGCGGCGGCGCTGGGGAACCACGAGTTCAATTACGGCATTCCGGTGCTGCGGAAGTTCGAGGAGCAGTGTGATTTCCCGCTGCTGGGTGCGAACGCGCTGGATGCGCGGACACTGCGGCCGGCGTTCGCGCCGTACAGCATGCACCGGCTGCGGACTCCGCACGGGCGGGATGTGAAGGTGGCGGTGCTGGGTCTGACGAATCCGGGGATCGCGATCTGGGATAAGGCGAACGTGCAGGGGAAGATGACGTTCCCGGGTCTTGAGGAGCAGGCTGCGAAGTACGTTCCGCGGTTGCGGTCGCTGGGTGCGGATGTGGTGATCGTGTCGGCGCATTCGGGGTCGAGCGGTACGTCGAGCTACGGGGACCAGCTTCCGTACGTCGAGAACGCGGCGGCTCTGGTGGCGGAGCAGGTGCCGGGGATCGACGCGATCCTGGTGGGGCACGCGCACACGGAGATCCCGGAGTACCGGGTGAAGAACAAGGCGACGGGCAAGGACGTGGTGCTGTCGGAGCCGTTGAAGTGGGGGCAGCGTCTGACGCTGTTCGACTTCGAGCTGACGTGGGCGAAGGGTTGCTGGTCGGTCGCGAAGGTGTCGGCCCGGGTGGTGAACTCGAATACGGCGGTGGAGGATCCGAAGATCGTCGGTCTGCTGTCGGACGAGCACCGCAAGGTCGTGGCGTATGTGAACCAGGTGATCGGTACGTCCACGCAGGCGATGTCCTCGGCGGACGGTCCGGTCAAGGACGTGGCGATCATCGATCTGATCAACCACGTGCAGGCGGAGACGGTGAAGGGCGCGTTGGCGGGTTCGGAGTGGGCGGCGCTGCCTGTGCTGTCGCAGGCTTCGTGTTTCTCGCGGACGGCGTCGATTCCGGCGGGGCAGGTGACGATCAAGGATGCGGCGGGTCTGTATCCGTTCGAGAACACGCTGGAGGCGCGGCTGCTGACGGGTGCGCAGGTGAAGGCGTACCTGGAGTACTCGGCGCGGTACTACGTGCGGACCGCTCCGGGTGAGGTGGTGGATCCGGCGAAGCTGACGAACGCGGAGAGCACGCCGGACTACAACTACGACGCCGTGTACGGGCTGGTGTACGACATCGACATCTCCGAGCCGGTGGGTTCGCGGATCTCGGGGCTGTCCTTCCAGGGCAAGCCGGTGGATCCGGCGGCGCAGTTCGTGCTGGCGGTGAACAACTACCGGGCTTCGGGTGGTGGGAACTTCCCGCACGTGCCGCAGGCCAGGCAGGTGTGGGCGAATTCTGAGGAGATCCGCAACACGATCATCCAGTGGGTGAAGGCGAAGGGGACGGTGGACCCGGCTCAGTTCGCGTCCGTGGACTGGCGTCTGACCCGGGCCGGGATACCGGTCTTCTGAGCAATGGTCTGCTGAACGTTTCTTCTTACGGGTGCTCGACCAGGGGGAGCAGTTCGCCGGCGGGTTGGGGCCGGGTGTGCTCCCGCTGTTCGAGTCCGAAGGTGGTGAAGGCGGTGCGGTGGGGCTGCGGGTAGGGCTCCTTGCCCGTCAGGGTGTTCAGGATGGCGGCGCTGCGCCAGGCGGCGAGGCCGAGGTCGGGGGCTCCGACGCCGTGGGTGTGGCGTTCGCCGTTCTGGACGAAGATGCTGCCGCTGACGGCCGGGTCGGTGATCATCCGGTAGCGGTCGTCGATGCGGGGGCGGCCGGAGGAGTCCTTGCGCAGGTAGGGGTCGAGCCCGGCGAGGATGCGGCTGTGCGGTCGTTCCTTGTAGCCGGTGGCGAGGACGACGGCGTCGGTGGTGAGGCGGGAGCGGGTGCCTTGCTCCATGTGTTCGAGGTGGAGTTCGACCTTGGTGGTGGCGACGCGGCCGGCGGTGCGGACGCTGACTCCGGGGGTGAGGACGGCGTCGGGCCAGCCGCCGTCGAGGGTGCGGCGGTAGAGCTCCTCGTGGATGGCGGCGATGGTGGCGGCGTCGATGCCCTTGTGGAGCTGCCATTGGGCGGGGACGAGGCGGTCGCGGACCGGTTCGGGGAGGGAGTGGAAGTAGCGGGTGTAGTCGGGGGTGAAGTGTTCCAGGCCGAGCTTGGAGTACTCCATGGGGGCGAAGGAGGGGGTGCGGGCGAGCCAGGTGAGGCGTTCGTGGCCGGCGGGGCGGGAGCGCAGCAGGTCGAGGAAGACCTCGGCTCCGGACTGGCCCGATCCGATGACGGTGACGTGGTCGGCGCCGAGGATGCGTTGGCGGTTGTCGAGGTACTCGGAGGAGTGGATCACCGGGACGGTGGGGGCTTCGGCGAGGGGGCGCAGCGGTTCGGGGACGTAGGGGGCGGTTCCGATGCCGAGGGCGAGGTTGCGGGTGTAGGTGCGGCCGAGGGCTTCGGCTTCGCCGTCGGCATCGAGTTGGGTGAAGTCGACTTCGAAGAGGTCCCGTTCGGGGTTCCAGCGGACGGCGTCGACCTGGTGGCCGAAGTGGAGTCCGGGTAGGCGGCCGGCGACCCAGCGGCAGTAGGCGTCGTATTCGGCGCGCTGGATGTGGAAGTTTTCGGCGAAGTAGAAGGGGAAGAGCCGTTCCTTGTGCTTGAGGTAGCTGAGGAAGGACCAGGGGCTGGCCGGGTCGGCGAGGGTGACGAGGTCGGCGAGGAAGGGGACTTGGAGGGTGGCTCCGTCGATGAGGAGTCCGGGGTGCCAGCGGAAGTCGCGGCGCTGGTCGTAGAAGGCGGTGGCCAGTTCTCCGGCGCCTTGGTGGGGCAGGCCGTGGGCGAGGGCGGCGAGGGAGAGGTTGAAAGGGCCGATGCCGATTCCGACGAGGTCGTGGGGTGCATCGAGCTGGGCGGTCATCGGTGGGTGCTGCCTTCCAGGAGGTTCACGAGGGCGTCCAGGTCCCCCGCCGTGGTGTGGGGGTTGAGCAGTGTGGCTTTGAGCCACAGGCGGCCGTCGGCGGTGGCCCGGCCCAGTACGGCGCTGCCGTCGAGGAGGAGGGTGCGTCGCAGGGCGGCGAGGGCCGTGTCATCGGCGTGGGTGGGCCGGAACAGGACGGTGCTGATGGTGGGCGCCGCGTGGAGTTCGAAGGCGGGGTGTGCTTCGAGGAGTTGGGCGAGCTGGTCTGCGAGTGCGCAGGTGCGGTCGATGAGGTCGGTGAGGCCGTCTCGGCCGAGGGAGCGCAGGGTGGTGGCGATTTTGAGGGCGTCTGCGCGGCGGGTGGTGCGCAGGGAGCGGCCGAGGAGGTCGGGTAGGCCGGCTCGGGTGTCGTCGGGGGCGTTGAGGTAGTCGGCCCGGTGGTCGAGGGGGGCCAGGAGGCTGGTGTCGGGGACGGTGAGGAGTCCGGCGGCGATGGGTTGCCAGCCGAGTTTGTGCAGGTCGATGGTGATCGACCGGGCGCGGCCCAGGCCGGTGAGTTTGGGGCGGTGGCGGGGGCTGAGGGTGAGGAGGCCGCCGTAGGAGGCGTCGATGTGGAGGTCGGCGCCGTGGTGGTCGCAGAGGTCGGCGAGGGGGCCGAGGGGGTCGATGAGGCCGGCGTCGGTGGTGCCGGCGGTGGCGGTGACGAGGACGGGGCCGGTGGTGGTGGCGAGGGCCTCGGCGAGGGTGGCGGGGGTGAGGGTCCCGGTGGGGGTGGGGAGGGTGCGGGCGGGTGGCAGGCCCAGGAGCCAGGCGGCGCGGGGGATGGAGTGGTGGGCGTTGGCGCCGTGCAGGACGGTCAGCTGGGGGCCGTGGCGTTCGCGGGCGAGGAGGAGTGCCAGTTGGTTGGCTTCGGTGCCGCCGGTGGTGAGGACGGCGTCGGGGTGGGGGGTGTCGTGGAACTCGGCGGCGAGGGTGCGCGTGAGGAGGGTTTCGAGGGCGGAGGCTGCGGGGGCCTGGTCCCAGGAGTCGAGGGAGGGGTTGAGGGCGCTGGTGGCGAGGTCGGCGGCGGCTGCGACGGCGAGCGGCGGGCAGTGCAGGTGGGCGGCGCACAGGGGGTCGGCGGGGTCGGCGGCGCCTGCGGTGAGGGTGTGGACGAGGGTTCGCAGGGCTTCGTGGTCTCCGTGCCCGTGTTCGGGCAGTACGTCGCCCAGTGCGGCGGCGACGCGGGCGGCCACGGCGTGGGGTCCGCCGGCCGGGAGTGGTCCGCCGCGGGCGCGGGCTCCGGTGCGGAGCGCCTCGAGGACGGTGTCGAGGAGGGGTCGCAGGGCGTCCGGACCGTGGGCTCCGCCGGCGAGTGGGGCCGTGCCGCGTCTGCCTGTGCCGGGGGGCGCTGTCATGCGGTGTCCTCACGGGAACGGTTCGGCGGCGGGCGGGCGTTGCCGCGCGGGCGGGCGGGTTCGGGTACCCGGCCGGTACAACGATCCGACCCGAATGGGGTAACCGCCCGGGTTTATGGAGGGGCGATTTCCGGCCGGTGCGAGTGCCCTGGCCGGGCGGTGAACGGGGCCGGGGTGGGGTGGGGTGGGGTGGGGTGGGGCCGGGGTGGGGTGTTGGCCGGGACTGCATGATTTATGGCGCCCGGGGTGGTGCTTCGATTGCTACTGGGCTTGCGCGCCACAAATCACGTTTTACGTCCCGGCCAACACCCCACCCCGTCCCCGTCCCCGGCCCGGCTGAGTCCCCCAAAACGTGTTCCCTCAGGCCCGGCCCGGCCGAGTCCCTTGGACCAGGTTCCCGCCCGGCCCGGCCGGGCCTCTTGGGCTGGGCTCCCTCCGGCCCGGCCCCGCCCGGCCGGGTCAGGAGCGGGTGCGGAGGGCGCGGGACAGGTCGTCGAGTTGGTCGACCAGTTTGCGGTGGAGGAGGGGGGTGATGGCCGGGTCTGCGAGGCAGGTGTGGCCGGCTTGGAGGTTGGCTTCGGTGATCTCGTGGCCGGGGAAGGCCCAGCGGCCGGCGGCGTCGGCGATGGCGGGGCCGCGGCGGGCGGCGAGGGCGACGGCCTCGGGGTAGAAGCGCGGTACGTACTCCCGTACCAGATCGGCCTGTTCGGGCTGCCAGAAGCCCTGGGCGGTGGCGGTGAAGAGGTAGTTGGACAGGGTGTCGTCGTGGAAGAGCCGGTCCCAGGCGGCGGCCTTGGCGCCGGCCGTCGGGATGGCGGCGCGGCAGCGGGCGGCGCCTTCCTGGCCGGTGGCGCTGGGGTCGGCGGCGAGCGCTTCGGCGATGTCGCTCTCGCCGGTCGCGCCGAGGACGGACAGCCGGGCGAGGATGCGCCAGCGCAGCTCGGGGTCGAGTTCGGGGCCGCCGGGGACGGTGCCTTCGGCGAGCCAGGCGGCCACGGTGTCGGGCTGGGTCGCGCTGTCGATGAAGGCGCGGACGGCGACCAGCCGCAGGCCGGGGTCGGAGCCGTCCTCGGTGTGCCGCAGCAGGGCGCGGGCGATGGAGGTGAGGGTGGTGAGGGCCTGTGTGCGGTGTTCCGGGGTGAGGTGGCGGTCGGCGATCTGGCTGCGGGCGAAGGTGAGTACGGCCTGGACGATCGCCAGGTCCGTCTCCTGCGGTACGTGGGCCTCGGCGGTGGCGAGGTAGTCGGCGGCGGCCAGTTCGCCGTCGCGGACCATGTCGCGCAGGGAGTTCCACACGACGGCCCGGGTGAGGGGGTCGGGGATGCGGGAGACGCCGTTCAGGGCGCTTTCCAGGGAGGTTTCGTCGAGGCGGACCTTGGCGTAGGTGAGGTCGCCGTCGTTGAGGACGAGGAGGGCGGGGCGCGGGCCGCCGGCGGAGAGGACCTCGTCGGAGGGGACGTCGAGGGCGAGGACCTCGCGGAGTTCGAGGGCTCCGTCGGGGCTGCGGTCGTAGAGGCCGGCCGCGATGTGGTGGGGGCGGCTTCCGGTGCGGTCGACGGTGAGGGTCCAGCCGCCGGTGCTCTCCTCGATCCGCGGGGTGAGGGTGTCGACGCCGGTGGTGCGCAGCCAGATCCCGGCCCAGGCGTGGACGTCGCGGTCGGTGTGGGCGGCGAGGGAGTCCACGAAGTCGGCGAGGGAGGCGTTGGCGAACTTGTGGCGGGCGAAGTGGGTGTTGATGCCGGCCAGGAAGTCCTTCTCGCCGAGCCAGGCGACGAGCTGGCGCAGGGCGGAGGCGCCCTTGGCGTAGGAGATGCCGTCGAAGTTGAGGAGGGCGGAGGCGGTGTCGGGGACGGCGGAGGCGTCGGGGGCGACGGGGTGGGTGGAGGGGCGCTGGTCGGCGTCGTAGCCCCAGGGCTTGCGTTCCATGCCGAATCCGGTCCACGTCTCGGTGAAGCGGGTGGCTTCGATGAGGGTCTGGTAGCCCATGAATTCGGCGAAGGATTCGTTCAGCCAGATGTCGTCCCACCAGCTGAGGGTGACGAGGTCGCCGAACCACATGTGGGCCATCTCGTGGGCGATGGTGACGGCGCGGCGCTGGCGTTCGGCGTCGGTGACGGCGGAGCGGAAGACGTATTCGTCGCGGAAGGTGACCAGGCCGGGGTTCTCCATGGCGCCGGCGTTGAACTCGGGCACGAAGGCCTGGTCGTAGGAGTCGAAGGGGTAGGGCTCGGTGAATTTCTCGTGGAAGCGGTCGAAGCAGGCGGTGGTGATGTCGAGGATTTCGGCCGCGTCCGCGTCGAGGTGGGGGGCGAGGGAGCGCCGGCAGTGGATGCCGAAGGGGAGGCCCGCGTGTTCGGTGCGGATGCTGTGCCAGGGGCCGGCGGCGACGGCGGCGAGGTAGGTGGAGATGACCGGGGTGGGGGCGGACTTCCAGACGGCGCCGCCGGTGGCGCCTGCGCCGCTGTCGCCGGTGCGGGTGGTGATGCCGTTGGCGAGGACGGTCCAGTCGTCGGGGGCGGTGACGGTGAACTCGAAGACGGCTTTGAGGTCGGGCTGGTCGAAGGCCGGGAAGACGCGCTGGACGTCGTCGAGGAACATCTGGGTGTAGACGTACGTCTCCCCGTCCGCGGGGTCGGTGAAGCGGTGCAGGCCCTCGCCGGTGCGGGAGTAGTGCATGCGGGCGTCGACGCGGAGCTCGTGGGGGCCTTCGGCGAGGCCGGTGAGCGGGAGGCGGCCGTCGGTCAGGTCGGCCGGGTCCAGGGGGTGTCCGTCGAGCTCGGCGGAGCGCAGTTCGTCCGGTTTCAGCTCGACGAAGGTGTTTCCGGCGGTGCGGGTGGTGAACCGGATGACGGTGCGGGACTCGAAGGTCTCGTCGCCGGTCGTGAGGTCGAGGGCGACCTCGTACTGCTGGACGTCGAGGAGCTGGGCTCGGAGCTGCGCTTCGTTGCGCGTCAATGCGGACATGGGGCCCATGCTGCCGGATAACGGCGCCGGGCCCCAGGGGGCTACTCTTCGCCCGCGGCGATCGTCTCGTGGTGGCGGATGACCTCGGCGATGATGAAGTTGAGGAGCTTCTCGGCGAAGGCGGGGTCGAGTTTGGCGTTCTCGGCGAGCTGGCGCAGCCGGGCGATCTGGCTGGCCTCGCGGCCCGGGTCGGCCGGGGGCAGCTGGTGGCGTGCCTTGAGGTGGCCGACCTGCTGGGTGCACTTGAAGCGCTCGGCGAGCATGTGGACCACGGCCGCGTCGATGTTGTCGATGCTGTCCCTGAGCCGGGCCAGCTCGGCGCTGACGCTCTCGTCGATGTCCCTGGTGTTCATGGTTCCTGAGAATACGTGGCGTGCGCGGGCGGTTCCTCGGCCGGTCGGCCATTGAGACGGGTGGCTGCGCGGGTGGGGCGGGGCCCGGGGGCGGGGGTCTTCGGGGACGCTGCTCGCCGGCTTCCCGGGGCGCCGCCCCGGACCCCGCGCCTCAAACGCCGGCGGGGCTGGATTTACCCGGCGGGACTGGAATTGCCGGGGGGGGGGGGGGTGACAGTACCCGTCGGGGCCAGGGTCGCCGGGAACGCCGGCCGCCGGCCTCCTGGGGCGCCGCCCCAGGACCCCGCGCCTCAAACGCCGGCGGGGCTGGGTTTGCCCGGGAGGGCTGGAATTGCCTGGTGGGGCTGGAATTGCCCGGTGGGGCCGGCAGTACCCGTGGGGCCTGGGGCGGCGGGCGCGTTTTCAGAGTGGGAGGAGTGCTGTGACCAGCCAGCCGCCTTCGGGGGCGGGGCCTGCGGTGAGGGAGCCGCCCAGGGCTTCGGCCCGTTCGGCCATGCCTACGAGGCCGTAGCCGCCGCCTCGGGCGTTCTCGGAGAGTCGGGCGGGTCGGCCGCCGTCGTCGGCGATGCGGACCTCCAGGCCGGCCGGGACGGTGCGCAGGCCGATCCGTACGGCGGTGGCGGTCGCGGCGTGCTTGCCGATGTTGGTGAGGGCTTCGAGGACGATGCGGTGGGCGGTGGCGGCGACGTCGGCGGGGAGCTTGGTCTCCAGGCCCTGCTCCATGTAGAGGGCCACGGGCGGGCCGGTGGCGGCGAACCGTTCCGTCAGCCCGCGGATCTCCCGGAGACCGGCGACGGGGGCGGTGTCGGCTGCGCCGCGCGAGCCCGGGCCTGCTCCCGGGCCTGCTCCCGGGCCCGGGCTCGTGTCCTGGGCGCCCTCGCGGAGGATTTTGACCAGGCGGCGCATGGAGCCGAGCGCCTCGTCCCCGGCGGTCTCGATGCGGCCGAAGATCTCGGCGGCGCGTTCGGCGGAGACCTTGGTGTAGCGGGCGGCCCGTGCCTCGACGACGATCCCCGTCACGTGGTGGGCGACGAGGTCGTGCAGCTCGCGTGCCAGCTCCAGGCGCTCGGCGCTTCGTACGGCGCGCAGCTCGCGGACGCGCTGGACCGACTGCAGGCGCAGCAGCAGGGAGTACGCGGTGACGACGACGGTGAGCACGGAGAAGAGCAGGGTGAACCGGCCGGGGTCGGCGTCCCGCACGGGCACCGCCATGCAGCCGAGGCCGAGGAGCGGGCCGAGGACGGCGGCGGTGCGGGCGGGGGTGCGGAGCAGGATCTGGGAGAGCAGGACGAGGAGGGCGATGGCCTCTCCGCCGCCCCAGACGACGAGGGGGTGGTTGCCGAAGATCAGGAGGAGGCTGACGGTCCAGGTGACGACGACGGCGAACCAGGAGCGTACGAGGAGGGGGATGCCCGGCCAGGGCGCGGCGCTGAGGCAGACGAGGATGCCGGACACCCAGACGGCGGCGTGCGGGGTGCTGGGCTGGCGGGCGAGGACGACGCCCTCGAAGGTGACGAGGGCGAGGAGGGTGACGGAGAGGAGGATGCGGATCCAGTCCGCGGCGTAGGGGTGGCGGCGGGCCCATGGCCCCAGGGGGCTCATGGGTGTGTCCCGGCGTTGTGGAGCCCCCTGGTGGTGGTCCCGCCGGGCTTTCGGAGCCCCCTGGTGGTGCGGGGGCTCCGGCCCGCACCCGTGGGGGCGGGGGTCGTCGGGGACGCTGCGCGCCGGCCTCCCGGGGCGCCGCCCCGGACCCCGCTCCTCAAACGCCGGAGGGGCTGGAACTGCCCGGCGGCGCCGACAGCACCCGTGGGGGCCGGGGTCGACGGGGACGCTGCGCGCCGGCCTCCCGGGGCGCCGCCCCGGACCCCGCTCCTCAAACGCCGGAGGGGCTGATTTCGCCCGGCGGCGTCGGAAGGTCGGCCAGGGGACCCGCAGCGCGCCGCGGCGGTGCGGGAGGTGGCCGGGGGCGGTGTCGGGTGGTGCCGGTGGGTCACGCTGGGGTGCCTGCCAGGCCGCTTTCCCAGGCCCAGGCGGCGATTTCCACGCGGTTGCGGGCGTCCAGTTTGGCCTGGACGTTGGCGAGGTGGGTCTTGACCGTGGAGAGGGAGACGAAGAGTTCCCCGGCGATCTCGGCGTTGGTCAGGCCGCGCGCGAGGCAGCGTACGACTTCGCGTTCCCGTTCCGTCAGGGGTTCCGCGGGGCGGCGGGCGGGCGGGGAGGCCTGTGTGCGGCGGGCCATTTCGCGCAGCAGGCGGACGGTGATGGCGGGTGAGACGAGCGAGTCCCCGACGGCTGCCGCCCGGACCGCTTCAACCAGCATGGCCGGGCTCGCGTCCTTGAGGAGGAAGCCGGACGCGCCGCCCTGGATCGCCGCGTGGACGTACTCGTCGAGGTCGAAGGTGGTGACGATGACGATGCGGGGGGTTTCCTGGCCGGAGAGCCGGCGGGTGACTTCGAGTCCGTCGAGTTTGGGCATGCGGATGTCGAGGAGCAGGACGTCCGGTCGGTGTTCGGCGACGGCCGCGAGGGCCGCTTCGCCGTCGACGACGTCCGCGACCACCTCGATGTCGGGCTGGCTCTCGAGGATCATCCGGAAGCCGGTCCTGACCATCTCCTGGTCGTCCGCGATGATCACTCTGATCGCCATGCGCCGCCTGCCCCACTGTCGCCCGCTGCCTGTGCCGTCCCACCCGGAGGGTTCTTTCCATGGGACCTGCGGGCGACGGGGCCCGCAACCGCACAGCAGACCGCCGGGAGCATGCCGCGGGGCCGGAACGGCTCTGTTCCGGCCTCGCGGTACTTCCGCCGACCTTACGTACATGTGGGGCAAAACGCCTCATCCTTCCGGCCCGTACCGGGCGGGCCCGGGGGGCCGGAAGGTTGAGGCGGCGGACTCAGAGCGTCGCGGCCGCGCTCGCGATCGCGGCGGCGAAGGTGGAGACCTCGGTGTAGACGCCGGGGTAGTCGGGGCGGGCGCAGCCCTGGCCCCAGCTGACTATGCCGACCTGGATCCAGGCGTTCGCGTTGTCCCGGCGGAACATGGGGCCGCCCGAGTCGCCCTGACAGGTGTCGACGCCGCCTGCGGCGAATCCGGCGCAGATCTCCTCGGCGGGCACCAGCTCGCCGTTGTAGGAGGCCTGGCAGGAGGCGTCGGAGACGAAGGGGACGGTGGTCTTCATGAGGTAGCGCTGCTGGCCGCCGCCTTCGCGGGTGGCTCCCCAGCCGGCGACGGTGAAGGTGCCGTTGTCGTAGGCCTTGGTGTCGGCGATCTTGAGGGTGGGGAGGTTGATGGGCTTGGCGAGCTTGATGAGGGCCCAGTCCTTGCCCGAGCCGTTGTAGCCGGGGGCCTGGAGCACCTTGGTGGACTTGACCTTGATGGCGCTGGAGCTGTTGAGGTCGACGACCCCGGCGGTGGCGGTGATGGAGGTGTTGTTGCCGGAGCCGTTCACGCAGTGGGCTGCGGTGAGGACGATCTGCTGGGTGTAGAGGGCTCCTCCGCAGCCCATGGAGAGGCGCACCATGAAGGGGAACTCGCCCTGGGCGGCGCGGGTTCCGCCGACCACGGGGGCCTGGGAGGCGGTGGCGGAGCCGGGCTGGAGGCTGACGGCGGCGAGGGCCACCGCGCCGACGGCGAGGGCGCGCTTGAGTGCACTGGCAAGGGTGGACACAGTCGACACACTGCCTTTCGTGGGGGGTTGGGCCGTGCGTGCCGTTCGGGTGCCTGGCGCACTCGAACGGCGTCGAATGGTTCGTGTGACGGGTACATGACACACCGCGCGCGCGAGCGTCTTCAAGAACGCCTTTTCGGACAACTTCCGGCAGGAGGGACCCCATGACGCAGAACCGTCGGCGCAGCAGTCCGGTCCAGCACGGATTTCCTCATGTCGAGACGGTCCGCCGGTCCATCACCGCGCTGTTCCGGCGGCTCTCCGGCGACGGGCTCCGGGCCTACGACACGTCCTTCGCCCCCGCCGACGCGGCCTTCTCCCCCACCGAGGACCTGTACCCCGGCGCGCACCGGGTGGCTTCCGAGATGGTCCGGGCGCTGCGGCTGCCCGACGCGCGGATCGTGGTGGGCTTCCGCGCGATGCGGGACGCCGCGGCCGTGGAACTGACCGCCGGCCCGGAGTACTTCGTCGAGGTCAACGACCGCTTCCGCACCCACCGCCGCGATCTGGCGGCCGCCCTCGCCCATGAGGTCACGCACGTCCTGCTGCACCGCTTGGACCTGCGGTTCGCCACCACCGCCGACAACGAGATCCTCACCGACACCGCCGCCGCCTACCTCGGCGCCGGCTGGCTGCTGCTCGACGCCTACCGGGAGGACGAGCTCAGCCACCAGAAGCTCGGCTACCTCACGCCCGAGGAGTTCGGCTACGTCCTCGCCAAGCGCGGCCGCTTCCTCGGCGGCGAGGACCTCTCGGCGTGGTTCACCAGTCCGCAGGCCTACGAGGCGTACGTGCGCGGCCGCGCCCTGGCCGATCAGGACCTGCGCCGGGCCCCCCTGGCGGCCGCGGGCCGGCCGGAGCGGCGCCGGTACGCCCGGGACCGCAGGCGGGCCGAGGACCACCCGGCGGCCCCAGCGGCCCCAGCGGCCCCGGCGGCCCCCGGGCAGGGGGCGGCGTACCGCTTCGAGGAGCACGGGGACGGGCTGCGGGTGAGCTTCGCGTGCCCGGTGTGCGAACAGCGGCTGCGGCTGCCGGCCGGGCAAGGGCCGCTGCGGGCCCGCTGCGGGCTGTGCCGCACGGTGCTGGACTGCGATACGTAGCGCGGCCCACGACAGGGGTTCACCGGCCGGCCACGAAAAGTTACTTACCAGCCAGTAGACACGGGGGCGGCCACTGCCCAATCTGGTCACGTACATGCCAATGAATGACCGAGGAGCGTCCCCCATGCGCAGCCCCCGCCACACCGCCGCCGCAGTGGCCGCAGCAGCGGCCGTACTGGCCCTGGTTCCGGCCGCCGCCGCCCAGGCGGCCCCCGCCGCGGCCCCCGCGAAGACGGTCGCCCCGGTCGCCACCGCGTCCGCGCCCGGCGGCAACGCGGTGTTCCTCGGCCTCGACTACGCCACCTGGCAGCGCGACGTCGCCGCCGTCGTCGACGCGGCCCGGCCCGGGATCGAGCAGCGCATCGCCGCCGCGCCCGCCGGTGAGAAGCCCGCGATCGTCCTCGACATCGACAACTCCTCGCTGGAGACGGACTTCCACTGGTTCTGGACCTCCCCGACACCCGCGATCGCCAAGGTCCGCGACCTGACCCGGTACGCGAACGACCGCGGGGTCGCCATCTTCTTCGTCACCGCCCGGCCCGGGATCGTGTACTCCCTCACCGAGCGCAACCTCAAGGCGGTCGGCTACCCGGTCTCGGGCCTCTACGTCCGCGATCTGCCCGCCCTGTTCGGCGAGGTCAGCGCGTACAAGACGGCCAAGCGGGCCGAGATCGAGGCGCGCGGCTACACGATCATCGCCAACATCGGCAACAACGAGAGCGACCTGACCGGCGGCCACGCCGAGCGCACCGTCAAGCTGCCGGACTACGACGGCAAGCTCTCCTAGGCCGTGTCCAGCCGGGCCGCGATCGCGTTGACGGCCGCCCAGCCGAAGGCCATCGCGGGGCCGATCGTCGCGCCCGGCCCGGGATAGGTCTCCCCCATGACCGCCGCCGAGCAGTTGCCCGAGGCGTAGAGCCCCTGGATCGGCGAGGAGTCCTCGCGGAGCACCCGCCCGTCGGTGTCCGTGACGAGGCCGCCCTTGGTGCCGATGTCCCCCGGCTGCACGGGGACCGCGTAGAAGGGGCCCTTCTCTATCGGCGCCAGGTTCGGGTTGGGCAGCGTCGGGTCGCCGTAGTAGCGGTCGTAGACGCTTTCGCCCCGCCCGAAGTCCTTGTCGATCCCCGCCTCCGCGAAGGTGTTGAAGCGGCTGATGGCGGCGGGCAGGCCGGGGGCGGAGATCCGGCGGGCCAGTTCCTCCACGGTGTCCGCCTTCTTCAGGAAGCCGCTCTCCAGCCACTTCCGGGGGAAGGGCTGCCCGGGGAAGAGCCCGGCGAAGATGTACCGGGCCTTGGAGCGGGCGTCGAGGATCAGCCAGGAGGGCACGGTCGTCGCTCCGGGCCGGTCGGCGGCGTACATCCGGTCCACGAACGCGTGGTAGGGCAGGGCCTCGTTGGCGTACCGCTCCCCCGCCTCGTTGACGATGACCATGCCCGGGATGCCCCGGTCGGCGACGAGGAAGAAGGGCTTCTCCCCCGGCGGGCACACGGACGGCGCGCCCCACACCTTGTCCAGCAGGTCGGTGGCGGCCCCCAGTTCCCCGCCGAGCGTGAGGGCGTCGCCGGTCTGGCCCTCCGAGGCGTGCGTCCACGCCGTGGAGGTGGGCGCGGGCAGGTGCTTCTCGCGCAGGGCCTGATCGTGCGAGAACCCGCCCGAGGCCAGCACCACCCCGCCCCGCGCCGCCACGGTCACCTCGCGGCCCGCGCGCAGGACCCGTACGCCCGTCACCCGCCCGGCCGGGTCGGTGACCAGGGCGGTCAGCGGCGCCGACAGCCACAGTTCGCCGCCGAGCCGGTCCAGGGAGAGCCGCATGCGGGCGACGAGCGCCTCGCCGAGGGAGAGCAGCTTGCGGCCGGTGGCCAGCGCCTTGACGGCGCGCAGGCCGACCTTGACGGAGGTCTTCTTGCCGGCCCAGGTGCGGCTGACCATGTTCAGGAAGCGGAAGTCGTAGGAGGTCATGGTGAGCCCGTAGGTGGGCAGTCCGGCCCGGCGCATGGAGGCGCCGAGCTCGCCGAGCCGTTTGAAGTCGACGATGCACGGTTCGACGGAGCGGCCCTGCGCCATGCCGCCCTGGGCCTCGGGGAAGTAGTCCGAGTAGCCGGGGGTGTACATGAAGCGGATCTCGGTGCGGTCGTGGAACTCCCGGACCATGCGCGGCCCGTGGGCGAGGTACGCGTCCTTGCGCGCGGCCGGGACCCGGTCGCCGACGGTGGCGTCAAGGTAGGCGCGGGCCTTCTCGCGGGTGTCGGCGAGGCCGGCACGGTCGAGGTGGAAGTTGCCGGGGACCCAGATCGCGCCGCCGGACAGGGCGGTGGAGCCGCCGTACTTGTCGGTCTTCTCGACGACGAGGACGCTCAGGCCCCGCAGCCGGGCGGTGACGGCGGCGGCGAATCCGGCGGCGCCGGAGCCGACGACCACCACGTCGTAGGCGTGCTCAGTTGTCATCCGAAGGCTCCCGTGGCGTAGTCGCTGCGGTAGTACAGCAGGGGTGATCCACCGTCCCGGGCCGTCAGTTCGAGGACCCGGGCGGTGACGAGGTAGTGGTCGCCGGCCTCGTGGACGGCTTCGAGGGCGCAGTCGACGGTGGCGAGGGCGCCCCGCACGCGGACGGCGCCGTGGGCGGAGAGTTCCCAGTCGACGCCCGCGAACTTGTCCTCGCCGCGCCTGCCGAGGGCTTCGCACACGGCGCGCTGTTCCTCGGCGAGGATGCTGACGCCGAAGCGGCCGGCGGCGCTGACCCTGGGCCAGCTGGAGGAGGCCTTGCCCACGCAGAGCAGGACCAGCGGCGGGTCGAGGGAGAGCGAGGCGAAGGACTGGCAGGCCAGCCCGGCGGGGCGGCCGTCGTCGGCGAGGGCAGCGACGACGGTGATGCCGGAGGCGAAGGCGCCGAGCACCTCGCGGAACGCGGCGGGATCGACGGGGCCGGCGAGGGCGACGGGGCCGGTGGGGTCGACAGGGCCGGTGGGGTCCACGGGTCCGGTGGGCCCGGTCAGCCGTTCCACTGGTGGCCCCAGAAGCTGTCCGAGGTGATCTCTTTCGCGGTCCAGGTCGCGGGGTCGACGAGGAGGCCGTCCCAGCCGTACTCGACCTGGAAGCCGCCGGGAGCCTGGGCGTAGAAGGAGACCATGTGGTCGTTGGAGTGCCGGCCGAGGGTGGAGGCGATGGGGATCCCCGCCTTGTTCATGCGGTCGAGGCAGTAGCCGACGTCGTCGAGGGTCTCCAGTTCGACCATGAAGTGGACGATGCCGGGCGGCAGCGCGCCCGGGTAGAGCCCGAGGCTGTGGTGGCGCCGGTTGGGGCTGAGGAAGTGCATCCAGTGGAAGTCCCGGCCGGGCTTGCCGGTGGGGACGGCGACGGGGGGCAGCCGCATCGAGTCGCGCAGCTGGAAGCCGAGGAGGTTCTCGTAGAAGTCCAGGGTGGCCTCGGTGTCGGCGGCGGGCAGGACCACGTGGCCGAGGCCCAGGTTCGCTTCGGGTCCGTGGGGTCCGCCGGTGACGAACCGGTTGCCGTACGGGGTTCCGAGCGGGGTGTGGTCCTGGGCCTGGCCCCAGTAGATCTCCAGGGGGTTGCCGCTGGGGTCCTCGCAGTGGATGAGGCCCTGGACGCGCCGGTCGGCGAGGGTTTCGGCGTCGCCCTGCTTGACGGGGTGTCCGGCGCTCTCCAGTTCGGCGGCGGCCTCCTCCAGCGCGCGGGCGTTCGCGACCTCGAACCCGGCGGCGAGCAGCCGGTCCTGGGTGCCGGCGAGGAACTGGAAGCGGTGGGTGCGGTCGTCGATGCGGATGTTGAGGCGGGTGTCCGTGGTGCCTGCGGCTTCGACCATGCCGAGGATGTCGAGGACGTAGGTGCGCCAGGCGGCGAGGTCGGCGGTCTCGATGCGGAGGTAGCCGAGTGCGCGGATGTCCATGCGGGAACTCCTCGGTGGGATCAGTGGAGGAAGAAGTCGGTGGCGAGGCGGTTGAACTCTTCGGCGGCTTCGGTCTGCGCCCAGTGTCCGCAGTGCGGGAAGACGTGCAGGCGGGCGTCGGGGATCGTCTTCAGCGCGAGGAAGGCTCCGTCGACGGGGTTGACGCGGTCCTCGCGGCCCCAGGTCAGCAGGACGGGCCGGCTGATGCGGTGGGCTTCGCGCCAGAGCATGGTGTCCTCGGGCCACTTGGCGAAGGAGGCGCCCATGCGGGCGTTGCCGAGCCGGGCCTCGGGGTCGGTGGCCTGGGCGTAGCGCTCCTCGACGAGGGCGTCGGTGACGATCGCCGGGTCGTGGGCGAGGGTGGTGAGGAAGGTCCGCATCTGCTCGCGGGTGGGCTCGGGGGCGAGGCTGAACTCGAAGAGCCGCTTGATGCCTTCGGTGGGGTCGGCGGAGAAGAGGTTGAGCGAGATGCCGCCGGGTCCCATGAGCAGGAGCTTGTCCACGCGGCCGGGGTGGTCCAGGACGAGGCGGGTGGCGGTGCCGCCGCCGAGGGAGTTGCCGATGAGGTGGGCCCGTTCGATGCCGAGTTCGTCCATGAGGGCGAGGACGGCGTTCGCGCTGAAGCTGAAGTAGTCGCGGTCGGGTTCGGGCTTGTCGGAGCGGCCGTAACAGGGCTGGTCGACGAGCAGGGTGCGGAAGCGGGCGGCGAAGTGGGGCAGGTTGCCGCCGAAGTTGGACCAGCCGGAGGCTCCGGGGCCGCCGCCGTGCAGCATGATCACGACGGGGCCGTCCGGGGGGCCCGCCTCGTGGTAGTGCAGGGTCAGTGCGCCGGCCCGGGCGGTGCGGGAGGTGTTCTCGTACGTGTGGGCCGGTGTGCTCACGGCATCGCGCCCGGTCGCCGCATCGTGTCCGGTCACAGCATCGCGCCCGGTCGCCGCATCGTGTCCGCTCACAGCATCGTGTCCTGGATGTCGAGGCCGAGTGCGCCCTGTCCGAAGAGGGCCAGGGCCCGCTCCGGGTCGTTGGCGGCGTGGCCGCGGCCGGTGTGGACGTCGCGCCAGGCGCGCTGGACGGGGTTGGCTCCGGTGCGCATGGCGCTGCCGCCCGCGTTCTCCATGAGGAGGTCGACGGCGGCCACGCAGCGTTCGGTGGCGAGGACCTGGTCGCGGCGGGCGCGGGTGCGCAGCGGCATGGGGAGTTCCCCGCCGCTTTCGGCGATGGCGTAGAGCTCGGCGATGTTGCGCCGGAGCTGGAGCCAGGAGGCGTCGATGTCGCTGGCGGCGCGGGCGATGCGGACCTGGGCGAAGGGGTCTTCGGCGACCTGCTGGCCGTAGGAGATGCGGAAGCGTTCGCGGGTGGCGTCGACGTAGCCCTCGTAGGCGCCTTCGGCGATGCCGACGATCGGGGTGGAGATGGTGGTGGTGAAGACGGAGGCGTACGGGAGCCGGTAGAGCGGCTCGGGGTTGATGCGGTGGCCGGGTACCTGGAGGGCGGTGACGGGGCCGAAGCTGAGGGCGCGGTGGTCGGGGACGAACACGTCCTCGACGTGGATGTCGTTGGAGCCGGAGCCGCGCAGGCCGACGGTGTCCCAGACCTCGTCGACGCGGTACTGGGAGCGCGGGATCAGGAAGGTCCGCATGTCGACGGGGCGGCCTTCGGCGTCGGTGACCAGTCCGCCGAGCAGGGCCCAGTCGGCGTGGTCGCAGCCGGAGGAGAAGTGCCAGCGGCCGCTGACGGTGAATCCTCCGTCGACGGGGACGATCCTGCCGGTGGGGGCGTAGGAGGAGCAGATCCGCGTGTCGGGGTCCTGGCCCCAGACCTCTTCCTGGGCGCGGGGGTCGTACAGGGCGACGTGCCAGGGGTGGACGCCGAGGACGGAGGCGACCCAGCCGGTGGAGCCGCAGGCCTTGGCGATGTCCTTGACGGCGGCGTAGAAGAGGGCCGGGTCGGCCGCGCGGCCGCCGTACGCCCTGGGCTGGAGCAGCCGGAAGAAGCCGGTGGCGGCCAGTTCTTTGATGCTCGCCTCGGGTACCTTGCGCTGCGCCTCCGCCTCGGCACTGCGCTCACGGAGTGCGGGGGCGAGTGCGCGGACTGCTTCGAGGACGTCTTCGTCGCTCATCGGTGTCCCTTTCTCGGGGTCGTCGGGGTCGTCGGGGTCGTCGGCTTCGAGGTGCGGTGAACGTACGCCGGGGTGTCGGGGGCGTGGAACGTGTCGTTCCCGCTGAGTGGGAAGGGCCCTGCGGGAGTCGGCGATACCCGGCGTGGGACCCGGATCCACCTATCCGAAGTATTACTGAATGAAATACCTCCCTCCCGGTGCTTCCCCTCCGGCCAGGAGCCGTGGCAGGGTCGCCCCAACGCCTCACGCAGGGGGTTTTCTCGTGCTTGACCAGGTCATGGACACCGAGCTCGCACCGCTGTCGCTGCTGGAGAAGGCCGCGCGGGTGCTGGGCGCCTTCGAGGGTCCGCAGCCGCGGCTGTCGCTCACCGAGGTCGTGCGCCGCTCCGGAATCCCACGCTCTTCCGCCCACCGGATCCTCGACCAGCTGGTGCAGCTGCGCTGGCTGGACCGGGAGTGCCGGGACTACCGCATGGGCATGCGCATGCTGGAGTTGGGTGCGCTCGCCTCCCACCACAACCGGCTGCGCCGGGCCGCGCTGCCGCTGCTGCACGCGCTGCACGAGCAGACGGGCCGGGTGGTGCACCTGTCGGTGCTCGACGGGGCCGAGGTGGTGTGCCTGGAGCGCATCGGCGGTTCGGAGACCACCACGGTGCCCTCGCGGGTCGGCGGCCGGATGCCGGCGTACTGCACGGCCACGGGCAAGGCGATCCTCGCGTTCAGCGATCCGGCCGCGGTGGAGCACGTCATCGCGCAGGGGCTGCGGCCGCGTACCGCCCGCACGCTGATCCGGCCGCTCGCGCTGCGCTCGGAGCTGGCGGCGGTCCGCGAGCGCGGTGTGGCCCACGACCGGGAGGAGAGCTTCCGGGGCATCTCCTGCGTGGCCGCTCCGCTCCGGGGCGCCGGGCGGGCCGTGGCCGCCGTGTCGGTGTCCTCCGGCCGGGGGGACCGGGAATCGGACCGGCTGGCCCCGGCGGTACTGGCCTGCGCGCGGGCGGTGTGGCGGGAGCTGTACGGACCGGGCCGGCCGGGGCGGGCCGCGGCCGCGCCGGCCCGGGACCTGGAGCCGGCCGTCTCCGCGCAGGCGATGGACAACATGATGGGGTGGCTGCGGTTCAGCGAGTGGATGTAGTGGGTAGTGATATCGCGACGCACGAATGAACGAGTCCGGGCCCGACCCCTCGCCAGGGGGCCGGGCCCGGGTTCGTTCCCGCCGCCGGTTCAGCCCTCGTAGGTGAGGCGGACCCGGTCGCCGAGCGGCAGGGCCTGGCAGGCCAGGACGTAGCCGTCGGCCAGGTCCTCGCGGTCCAGGACCTCGTTGCGGACCATCGTGACCTCGCCCTCCAGCACCCGGCAGCAGCAGGCGCTGCAGGCGCCCTCGCGGCAGGAGTACGGGGCGGGGACGCCCGCGGCGAGCAGCGCGTCGAGGAGCGGGGTCCCGGCCGGCCAGTCCACGGTGTGCACGGCCCCGTCGAACTCCACCTCGGCGGTGGCTCCCCCGGCGGAGGCCGGGGTCGGGGCGGGGGCCTGGTCCGCGCTCCCGGCGGCCGGGGCGGGGGCCGGGGTCGGGGCGGGGGCCCGGGTCGCGGTCGGGGTGGGGGCGGGGGCCCGGGTCGCGGCCGGGGTGGGCTGCGTGAAGACGTCCGCGCTCAGCGAGAAGTACCGCTCGCGGTGGATCGCCCGGCCCCGTCCGCCCGCGGAGCGCACCGCGGCCTCCGCGGCGTCCATCAGCGGAGCGGGCCCGCAGAGGTAGGTTTCGCGGCTCGCGTACGGGGCCACCAGCGGGCCCAGGCGCGGGGCGGTCGGCAGTCCCTGGAGGGTTTCCAGCCAGTGGACGAGGGTGAACCGCCCGGGGTGTTCCTCGGCGAGCCCCCACAGCTCGTCGCGGAAGATCACCGAGTCGGGGTCGCGGTTGGCGTACACCAGCGCGACGTGGCCCCGGCCGGCCGCGAGGGCCGATCCGGCGATGGAGAGCACCGGGGTGATCCCGCTGCCGCCCGCCACCAGCAGGAGGTCCCGGTCCAGGTCGGGCGGGGTGAAGGTGCCGGCGGGCGGCAGGATCTCCAGCTCATCGCCGACGCCGACGTCCTGGCAGAGCCAGCCGGAGCCCCTGCCGCCGGGGACCCGTTTGACGGTGATGCGCAGCGGGTCGCCGGCGTGCGGGGAACCGGCCAGGGAGTAGCAGCGGGCCGCGCCGTCGGGGATCCGCAGGGTGAGGAACTGCCCGGGGCGGTACGGGAGTTCCGCGTCGAGTACGAGGGAGACCGCCTCGGGGGTCTCCTGGATGCGTTCCGTGACGCGGACCAGCAGCCTGCCGCTGGCTCCGCCCGGGGCGGATGCCGGGGCCGCGCTCCGGACCTCCGCCGCGCGGGCCGGCGTACGTTCTTGGGTGTCGGCGGTGTCAGACATCGGCCGGCACCTCCAGGCGGCCCTCCAGGACGGCGGCCGCGATGCTCGCGCCCAGGGCCGGGCAGGAGCGGACGCGGGCGCTCGGCCGGCCCGCCCCGACCTCGGCGGCGATGCGGGGGCAGGCGGTGGCGGCGTCCTCGGTCCACTGGACCTGGGTGTGGGCGGGGCTGAACTTCTCGCACAGCACGCGCGCGGCGCACTCCCCGCACCGGACGGGGGTCATCACGGGGCACCGGCCGCGCGGCGGGCGAGGTTCCCGGCGACCTCGGCCTTCCAGGCGGCGGTGGCGCGGGCGGTGTCGATCTCGAACTCGAAGCGGCGCACCATCTCGTCCCTGACGTCGGCGGCGTCCACGTAGAACTGCTCGTACCAGCGGCGGAGTTGGTAGACGGGGCCGTCCTCCTCGGTGAGGAGGGGGTTGTCGATGCGGGTCTTGTTCTTCCAGATCTCCACGTCCTGCTCGAAGCCGACGGCCAGACCTTCGGAGGTGAGGCGGGCGGCTTCGGCGGCCTGTTCGTCGCTCATGCCGGGGAGCTTGCGGACGATGGTCCCGTACATGAGCACGAAGCTGTTCTCGTCGATCGGGTAGTGGCAGTTGATGAGGACGGATTCGAGCTCCACGCCGCCGCCGACATCGCTCCACAGCTTGTCGATCATGTAGGAGGGGCCGTAGTACGAGGCGTCGGAGCGCAGTCCGCCGCCGGTGGAGAGGGTGCCGAGGTCCACGTCGCCGCGCGGGGTGGACTCCATGTACTGGGTGGCGACGTGGCCGTCGAAGACGTTCTTGAAGTAGTGCGGGAAGGCGTAGTGCACGTAGTAGAAGTGCGCCATGTCGACGACGTTGTCGACGATCTCGCGGCAGTTGGCGTTCTCGACGCGCAGGGAGTTCCAGCTCCAGTCGCTCCACTCGGGGTCGCCGAAGCCCTCGATGACGGGGATCGTGACCTCGGGCGGTGGCGGGTTGCCCTCCGGGTCGTGCCAGACGTAGAGCTGGCCGTTGCGTTCCAGGGAGGTCCAGGCGCGGGTCCTGGCGCGGGGCGGGACGCGGCGGGCGTAGGGGACGGCGGCGCAGCGGCCGTCGCCGGACCAGCGCCAGTCGTGGAAGGGGCAGGCGACGGTGTCGCCCTTGACGGTGCCGTGGGCGAGGTTGCCGCCCATGTGGGGGCAGTGCGCGTTGAGAACGCTGAGCTCGTCGTTCTGCTCGCCGCGGAAGACGACGAGTTTGGTGCCGAAGGCTTCGACCTCGTGCGGGGTTCCGTCCCGGAAGGTGGCGGCGAGGCCCAGGCAGTGCCAGCCTCGGGCGAACCTGGTGGGTACGGGTGCCGCCTCGATGACGCGGGGTTCTTCGTCGACTGCGGTCGTTTCGGCCATGGGATGGCCCTCCACTTCGTTGTGGGGTGGTGGGGGTGCGGTACGCGGCTGGGCCGTCTCCCGGGGCGCCGCCCCGGACCCCGCGCCTCAAACGCCGGCGGGGCTGGGTTCTGCGGAGCCTGATTGGGCGGGGCCGGATGCGGCCAGTTCGACGGCGATGTCGATGAGTTGGTCCTCCTGGCCGCCGACGAGGCGGCGTTCGCCCGCGCGCAGCAGGATCTGCGCGCCGGAGACCCCGTAGCGCTCGGCCTGGCGGTAGGCGTGCTTGAGGAAGCTGGAGTAGACCCCGGCGTGGCCCATGAGCAGGGCCATGCGGTCGAGCGTGCACTCCTCGTCCATGACGGGGCGGACCACGTCCTCGGCCGCGTCGATGATCTTCAGGACGTCGATGCCGGTGCGGATGCCCATCTTCTGGCAGACGGCGGCGAAGGCCTCGACGGGCGTGTTCCCGGCGCCCGCGCCGAGGCGGCGGGTGGAGCCGTCGATCTGGAGCGCACCGGCCCGGACCGCGGCGACCGAATTGCCCACGCCCAGGCCGAGGTTCTCGTGGCCGTGGAAGCCGACCTGGGCGTCGGCGCCGAGTTCGGCGACCAGTGCCGCGACCCGGTCGGTGACCTCGTCCATCACCATCGCGCCGGCGGAGTCGACGACGTACACGCACTGGCAGCCGGCGTCCGCCATGATCCGGGCCTGCCGGGCGAGGTTCTCGGGGGTGGTGGAGTGGGCCATCATCAGGAACCCGACGGTCTCCAGGCCCATCTCGCGGGCGAGCCCGAAGTGCTGGACGGCGATGTCGGCCTCGGTGCAGTGGGTGGCGATCCGGCAGATCTGCCCGCCGTTGCCGTGGGCGGCGCGGATGTCGTCCTTCACGCCGAGCCCGGGCAGCATCAGGAAGGCGATCCTCGCGTTCCGGGCCGTCTCCGCCGCGATCTTGATGAGCTCTTGCTCGGGGGTCTTGGAGAAGCCGTAGTTGAAGGAGGAGCCGCCGAGTCCGTCGCCGTGCGTGACCTCGATGACGGGGACGCCCGCGCCGTCGAGGGCGGACACGACCGCCCGTACGTCCTCGCCCGTGAACCGGTGGCGCTTGGCGTGCGAGCCGTCGCGCAGCGAGGAGTCGGTGACCCGGATGTCGAGGGTGTCGGAGTACGTGTACGCGTTCACGCGGTGAGTCCCTTCGCGAACTCCTCGCCGACCTTGGTGGCGGCGGCGGTCATGATGTCGAGGTTCCCGGCGTAGGGCGGCAGGTAGTCCCCGGCGCCCTCCACCTCCAGGAAGATCGCGACCCGGGCCGTGCCGCCGTTGAGCGGGGAGGGGTCGTCGAACTGCGGCTCGGTGCGCAGCCGGTAGCCGGGTACGTACGTGGCCACGTCGGCGGCGACCCGTTTGACGGAGGCGGCGACGGCCTCGCGGTCGGCGTCGGCCGGGATCGCGCAGAAGACGGTGTCGCGCATGATGACCGGTGGGTCGGCGGGGTTGAGGATGATGATGGCCTTGCCGCGGGCGGCGCCGCCGATCTCCTCGATGCCCCGGGCGGTGGTGCGGGTGAACTCGTCGATGTTGGCGCGGGTGCCGGGGCCGGCCGAGACGGAGGCCACCGAGGCGACGATCTCGGCGTAGGCGACGGGGACCACGCGGGAGACGGCGTACACCATGGGGATGGTGGCCTGGCCGCCGCAGGTGATCATGTTGACGTTGGCCCGGTCGAGGTGGGCGGTCAGGTTCGCGGGCGGCACCACGGCGGGTCCGACGGCGGCCGGGGTCAGGTCGATCGCCTTGATGCCGAGCTCGGCGTAGCGCGGGGCGTTGGAGCGGTGCACGTAGGCGGAGGTGGCCTCGAAGACCAGGTCCGGCAGCTCGTCCCGGGCCAGCAGCCAGTCGACGCCCTCGTGGGAGGCGTCGAGTCCGGCGCGGCGGGCCCGGGCGAGGCCCTCGCTGCCGGGGTCCACGCCGATCATCCAGCGGGGTTCTATGTGGGGGGAGCGCTGGAGCTTGTAGAGCAGGTCGGTTCCGATGTTCCCGGAGCCGACGATGGCGGCGGTCGCTTTCCTGGTGTTCGTCATGGCACCTCAGATGAAGGAGAGGGACACCGGGCCGAGCCCTGTGAAGTCGGCGGTGTAGGTTCGCCCGGCGGCCACGTCCACGGCGCGGGTGCAGGACCCGGGCAGGATCAGGTGGCCCTTGCGCAGCTCGACCCCGAAACGGGCGACGGTGCGCGCCAGCCAGGCGACGGAGGCGGCGGGATCGCCGAGCACGGCGTCGCCGCGGCCTCGCGCCAGGGTGTCGGGGCCGCTGGTCAGGGTGGCTTCGATCGCCTTCAGGTCCAGCGCGCGCGGGTCGCGTCCCTCGCCGATGACGTACCCGGCGGAGGAGGCGTTGTCGGCGATGGTGTCGGCGATGGCGATGCGCCAGTCGGCGATGCGGCTGTCGATGAGCTCCAGGGCCGGGACGACCCGCTCGGTGGCGTCCAGTACGTCGGCGGCCGTGCAGCCTTCGCCGGGGAGATCGGCGCCGAGCACGAAGCCGACCTCGACCTCGATGCGGGGCGCGCAGTACGCGGCGGCGGGGACCGGGGTGTCCTCGCGCAGCTCCATGCCGGCCAGCAGGTGACCGTAGTCGGGCTCGTCGACGCCCATCATGGCCTGCATGACGGGGGAGGACAGCCCGACCTTGTGGCCGGTGACGCGGTCGCCGGCGGCGCAGCGGTCGCGGATGTTGAGGAGCTGGATCTCGTACGCGTCCTGCGCGTCGATCCCCTCGTACAGCTCGGCCAGCGGCCGTACGGGCGCCCGCCGCAGCTCGGCCGTGCGCAGCAGGTCGGCGGCTTCGTGCCGGAGCCGGTCGTTGAGCATGGGGTCCTCCCGGCTGCGTGGTGTGTGGTGCGGCAGACGGTAGGCGGGGCCGGCCGGGGGGCGGGAGGCCGTGTTCCCGCTGAGCGGGAAAGGGTGCGGGCCGGGACCTGTTCAGGTCCCGGCCCGCGTGTACTGCCGTGTACTGCCGGGTGCCTACAGGGCCCCGACGAAGGCGGCGAAGGCGGCGTGGCCGACGGTGAAGGCGGGGCCGTCGGGGCTCTTGGAGTCCCGGACGGCGACGAGGCAGGGCTGGGCGGCGACCTCGACGCACTCGCCGCCGGTGGTGCCGCTGTACGAAGCCTTGCGCCAGGCGGCGGCGCCGAGGGGGGCGCACTCGACGCAGTCGCCACCATTGGTGCTGCTGTACGACGCCTTACGCCACACCGCGCCAGTCAGGTTTGGGCTGGTCCCCATAGCGTTCCTCCATTACGTGGCCGATGAGCCGGGCCGATTCCTCCGGCGAGAGAGCGGCGGCCTGCAATCGAGCGTATCCGACCGAACGCTCCCTCATCACAGATGGGTTGGCGGTCATGTGCCCCTGGCTGTAGCCCTCCTCGTAGAAGAGATCCGGGTCGTCCTCGAAGCGCAGAAGGTTGAACGATCCGATCATTCCCGTGTGGCGACCAACCGAGAAGGGGAGCACCTGGATCTTCACCCACGGGTTTCCGAGGAAGGTCGACAGGTGGGCGAGCTGGTCTCGCATGACCTCACAGCCGCCGACCTCCTGGTGCAGCACCGCCTCAGCGAGCACCACCCAAAGGGCGGGCGGATGCTCGCGCTGCAGAATCCGCTGCCTTTCCATGCGGGCGGCTACCAACTCGTCCACCTGGTCTTGGTGGTCAACGCCCAGGAGGTCCCGCGCGTACGCCTCCGTCTGCAACAGCCCGTAGACAACTTGCGCCTGGAACGTCGAGATGTAGTCCGCCTTGGCCTCCATCTCCGCATACGGCTGGAACCAGGTCGGCAACTGACTCCGCAGCACCAGCCCCACCAGCCGGGAGAACACCCCACCCGTCCCCAGCGCCGCGTCCACCCGCTCCGAGAAGTCCCGGGTCGGGACCTTCCGCGCCGTCTCGATCTGGCCGATCAGCGACGCCGTACAGAAGACGATGCCGCCCAGCTGCCCCTGTTTCAGCCCGGCGGCCTCTCTCAGCCGCCGCAGCTCGGAGCCGTAGTAGTCCAGCGGAGACGCGCTGGGATCGAGATCGCGGATGTTGACCACGAGGCGGTCACCCCCAAGTTCACGCTCTACGGCGTCCGTTCAGGTCTGTAGCCGAGCGTAACCAGGTCACCACCCGGTGGTGACCTGAATCACGCAACTCTCCTACCGGGGGTACCAGATCACCCCCGCGAAGGCTCCCCCGAGCGTGGTGATCAGGGTGAGGAAACGGTGCGGGACGTGCTCGACGGTGAGGTGCAGACCCCGGACCCGGATCTCCAGGAACGGGCGTGTCTCGTGGTCGGTGGTGCGTAGGGTGCGCGGCATGGCGGGTTTCTCCTTCTTCCCCGGCCCGGTGGTGGGCCGCTGGAGCAAGAGAAGTTCCCGGACGTCATGTTGGCGACGCCGCAAGCCGGTCTTGTGCGACAGAGCGCAACTTGCGCGCCTCGCAAGAGGGAGAAGGTGCATGTCGGAGCAGCCCTTGAGCACCCGCGGGCCCCAACCGCCCCAACGGCTCAGCCCCCTGTCAGGGCTGAGCGAGGAGGAGACCGCGTTCGCCCAGCACCTGCGCGACCTCCGGGAGGACCTGGGGATGTCCTCCACCGACATCGTGAAGTGGCTCAAGGAGAGCGAGCCCGGGGCCGCCGTCGACGCGAGCCGGCTCTCCAGATACCTGAGCGGCACCGACCTGCCGAAGCCCTCGCTGCTGCCCGCCCTGTACCGGCTGCTGGCCACGCGCCGGGCCGTGGACCCGGACCGGATGGCGGACGGCTGGAAGCTGCTCTACGCCGCGGCCCGGACCAAGGGCCCGCTGGTCGCGCGCGAGTACAAGGAGGAGGCCTCGCGGATCGCGCTGGAGGAGCACCGAGTCCAGACCGCACACGCCCTGGCCGGTCTGCGCGAACAGCTCGACCGGGGACGGGAGCACCGCGAGCGCCTCGGCGAGAGCCTCGCCGACGTGTTCACCCGGGCGGAGGGAACCCACCAGCAGGCACAGGACCTGGAGGAGGAGCTGCGCCGCGTCGGCCATCGGCTCGATGAGCTCGAAGACCTGGTGCAGCAGCACGAATCCGTGCTCCGCCTCCTCCAGGCCGATTCCGAGCGCGCCGCGCAGGCCCGGCGGGAGACCGGCACCGAGATCGACCTGTGGCGGGGGAACGTACCGGCCTCCTGGACGGAGGACCCCATGGCCCTGGCCCGCGGCGTGATCGCGCTGCGGGACGAGGGAGCGGACGAACAGGCCGATCACCTGCTGTCGCTGGCGGCGAGGGACCTTCCCGTGGCCCTCCTGCCCGAGGTCTACGACGCCTTCGAGGAACTCGGCCGCCTGCTCGAGCGCTCGCGCCTGACCCGAAGCATCAGCGCGCAGCGGAAGGCCAAGGACATCCTCGCGCTCACCACACCCGGCGAGAAGCTCAGTGGTCCCTTTCTGAACAGCAGGGAATTCCTGGAGATCTGGGCGGAGCAGGTGCTCGTCGAGACCGGCACCAGGGCAGCGGCCCGGGAGCTCCTGCTGCTGATGAGACTGCTCGACGAGACCGGCCGGGTCGGACACAAGATCCATCTGATCAAGGGCCTGAAGCAACGCACCGAGGGCTTGGCGGAGATCGCCGCGTCGGGCGTGTTCCAGTCCCACCAGGTGCCCGCGGCCAGAGGGGCGGCGCGGGGCACGACGTCCGCGGCTCCCAGACGGCGGCGGTGGTTCCGCTCCTGACCCCGGGCCGCGGACTGCGGGCCCAGGCCCGCGGCCCCGGCCCGCCGCCGCCGTCCGCCGTCCGCCGTCCGCCGTCCGCCGTCCGCCGTCCGCCGCGCCCCCTACCGCGCCCCGTACACCGGCTGCGGCCGCTCCGACTCCGCCAGGAGCTTCGCCGCCGTCTCCCCCGCCTCCGACGGAGTCCACCGCGCGCCCCGGTCCGCCGTGGGGCCCGGCCGCCAGCCCTCCATGACCGTGATCCGGCCGCCCTCCGCCTCGAAGACCCGGCCGGTGACCCCGGCCGAGGCGTCCGAGCCCAGCCAGACCACCAGCGGGGACACGTTCTCCGGGGCCATGGCGTCGAAGGCCCCGGCTTCCGGGGCGGCCATGGTGTCCGCGAAGGTCTGCTCCGTCATCCGGGTCCGCGCGGCCGGGGCGATGGCGTTGACCTGGACCCCGTACCGCCCCATCTCCGCCGCAGAGACCAGGGTCAGCCCGAGGATGCCCGCCTTGGCCGCGCTGTAGTTGCCCTGCCCGACCGAGCCCAGCAGCCCCGCCCCCGAGGAGGTGTTGACCACCCGGGCGGCCACCCGGCGGCCTTCCTTCGCCTCCGCCCGCCAGTACGCGGCCGCGTGCTTCAGCGGCAGGAAGTGCCCCTTCAGGTGCACCCGCATCACCGCGTCCCAGTCGTCCTCGTCGAGGTTCACGAGCATCCGGTCGCGCAGGAACCCCGCGTTGTTGACCAGGGTGTCCAGCCGTCCGAACGTCGAGACGGCCGTCTCGACCAGCGAGGCCGCGCCCTGCGAGGTGGCGATGTCCCCGCCGTGCGCCACCGCCTCCCCGCCCAGCGCCCGGATCTCGGCGACCACGAGCGCCGCCGGACCCTCCGGTCCCGGCAGCCCGTCCAGGCCGACCCCGAGGTCGTTGACCACGATCCGCGCCCCCTCCTCCGCGAAGGCCAGCGCGTGGGCCCGGCCCAGCCCCCGCCCGGCGCCCGTCACGATGACCACACGGCCCTCGGCAAGTCCCATGTCAGCTCTCCTTCTTCGGATTGTTCGCGGTTGCCGTGTCCAGGAAGGCGGGGCGTTCGCCGCCGCCGTGCACGAGCAGGCTCGCGCCGCTCACGTACGCCGCCCGGCCGGAGGCCAGGAAGACCGCCGCGTCGCCCACGTCGGAGGGTTCGGCCAGCCGCCCCAGCGGGACGGTCGCGCCGACCGCCGCGACACCGGCCTCGTCCCCGTAGTGCAGGTGCGAGAGCTCGGTCCGCACCATGCCCAGGACCAGCGAGTTGACCCGTACCTCGGGGGCCCATTCCACGGCCATGGAACGGGCCAGGTTCTCCAGGCCCGCCTTGGCCGCCCCGTACGCCGCCGTACCCGGCGAGGGGCGGGTCCCGCTGACGCTGCCGATCATCACGACCGAGCCGCGCGCCTCCCGCAGCCAGGGGTACGCGGCCAGCGAGGCGGTCATCGGGGCGACCAGATTGAGCTCGACGACCCGCGCGTGGCGTTCCGCCTCGCCCTCCCCCAGCAGCCGGTACGGGGTTCCGCCGGCGTTGTTGACCAGGCAGTCGAGCCGTCCGTGGCGCCTGGCGACCGACCTGAAGAAGTCCTGTACGGCGGCCGGATTGCGCAGGTCGACGGCGGTGAACGACGCCGAGCGGCCCTCGGCCACCACCGGTTCCTCCGGTGGCCTGCGCGCGCAGACGACGACCTCGGCCCCCGCCGCGAGGAACGACTTCGCGATCCCGGCGCCGACGCCCCGGGTTCCGCCGGTGACGACGACAACCCTCCCGTTGAGCTCCATCGGCTGCTACCTTCCTCACCTAACAAATGTTTGGTGGAAAGGTAGCTGATCCGCTCATGGGTGTCTCCACCTCCAGCCCCGACAAGGGCATCGCACTCGTCACAGTCGACTTCCCGCCCGTCAACGCACTGCCCGTGCAGGGCTGGTACGACCTGGCCGACGCCCTGCGCGCGGCCGGCCGGGACCCCGAGGTCCGGTGCGTGGTCCTCGCCGCCGAGGGCCGCGGCTTCAACGCCGGCGTCGACATCAAGGAGATGCAGCGCGACACCGGCCACACCTCCCTCATCGGCGCCAACCGGGGCTGCTACGAGGCCTTCGCCGCCGTGTACGAGTGCGAGGTGCCCGTCGTGGCCGCCGTGAACGGCTTCTGCCTGGGCGGCGGGATCGGCCTGGTCGGCAACGCCGACGCCATCGTCGCCTCCGACGACGCGACCTTCGGACTGCCGGAGCTGGACCGGGGCGCCCTCGGGGCCGCCACCCACCTGGCCCGGCTCGTCCCGCAGCACCTGATGCGCACGCTGTACTACACCTCGCGCACCGCCACCGCCGCCGAACTGCACGCGCACGGCTCGGTGTGGAAGGTGGTCCCGCGCGCGGAACTGCGGGCGGCCGCCCTGGAGCTGGCCGCCGAGATCGCCAAGAAGGACGGCTACCTCATCCGGCTGGCCAAGGCCGCCATCAACGGCATCGACCCGGTGGACGTGCGCCGCAGCTACCGCTTCGAGCAGGGCTTCACCTTCGAGGCCAACCTCAGCGGCGTCGCCGACCGGGTACGCGACACCTTCGGAAGCGACGGCACGGACGCAAAGGCGGAATCGGCATGACCGACAAGAGCATGACCCCCGACGAGGTGGTCGGGCGGCTGCGCAGCGGGATGACGGTGGGCATCGGCGGCTGGGGTTCGCGCCGCAAGCCCATGGCCCTGGTCCGGGCACTGCTCCGCTCCGCGGTCACCGATCTGACCGTGATCTCCTACGGCGGCCCCGACGTCGGCCTGCTCGCCGCGGCCGGCCGGATCCGCAGGCTCGTCACCCCCTTCGTCACCCTCGACTCCATCCCCCTGGAGCCCCACTACCGGGCCGCCCGCGAGAGCGGCGCCTTCGCCCTCACCGAGCTCGACGAGGCGATGTTCATGTGGGGCCTGCACGCAGCCGCCAACCGGTTGCCCTTCCTCCCGGTCCGTGCCGGGCTCGGCTCCGACGTCATGCGCGTCAACCCCGAGCTGCGCACCGTGACCTCGCCGTACGCCGACGGCGAGGAGTTCGTGGCGGTGCCCGCCCTGCGCATGGACGCGGCCCTGGTCCACCTCAACCGTGCCGACCGGCTCGGCAACGCCCAGTACCTGGGCCCGGACCCGTACTTCGACGACCTCTTCTGCGAGGCCGCCGACACCGCCTACGTCTCCTGCGAGGCGATCGTGGAGAGCGCCGAGCTCTCCAAGGCCGGCCCCCCGCAGTCCCTCCTGGTCAGCCGCCACTCGGTCACCGGCGTCGTGGAGAGCCCGAACGGCGCGCACTTCACCTCCTGCGCCCCCGACTACGAGCGCGACGAGGCCTTCCAGAAGCTGTACGCGACCACCCCCTGGCCCGAGTTCGCCGAGCGCTTCCTCTCCGGCGGCAGCGAGCACGCCTACCAGTCCGCCGTCCAGGCCTGGCACGAGGAGCAGAAGTGAGCAGCACGGCCACCAACGCCTCCACCAACACCTCCGCCCCCACCGTCACCCGCGCCGAGTACTGCGTGATCGCCTGCGCCGAGGCCTGGCGGGACAACGGCGAGGTGCTGGCCAGCCCGATGGGCCTGGTGCCCTCCTTCGGGGCCCGGCTGGCGAAGCGGACCTTCTCCCCCGACCTGCTGCTGACCGACGGCGAAGCCATGCTGGTCGGTCTCGACGGGACTGCCGAGGGCTGGCTCCCGTACCGCCGTCACCTGACGATGGTCACCGGTGGCCGCCGGCACGTGATGATGGGCGCCAGCCAGATCGACCGGTACGGCAACCAGAACATCTCCTGCATCGGCGACTGGGAGCGGCCCGCCCGCCAGCTCCTGGGGGTGCGCGGCGCTCCGGTGAACACCCTGAACAACCCGGTGAGCTACTGGATCCCCAAGCATTCCACCCGGGTGTTCGTCGAGCGCGTGGACATGGTCAGCGGGGTGGGCTACGACCGCGCCGAGGCGGCCGGGGTGACCCGCTTCCACCGGCTCCCCCGGGTGGTCAGCGATCTCGGCGTCTTCGATTTCACCGGCCCCGACCACAGCATGCGCCTCGTCTCCCTGCACCCCGGGGTCACGGTGGAGCAGGTCCGGGCGGCCACCGGCTTCGAGCTCGCCGGTGCCGACGGCGAGGTCCCGTACACCCGGGAGCCGGCCCCCGGGGAGCTGCGGCTGATCCGCGAGGTCATCGATCCCAAGGGCCTGCGCGACCGCGAAGTGCGGGTCTGAGCCGATGGAGACGGCATTCACCAAGCTGGTCGGGGTCGAGCATCCGATCGTGCAGACGGGCATGGGCTGGGTGGCGGGCCCGCGCCTGGTGTCGGGGGCGGCCAACGCGGGCGCGCTGGGCATCCTGGCCTCGGCGACGATGACGCTGGACCAGCTGCGCTCCGCGGTCCACGAGGTCAAGTCCCGTACGGACGCCCCCTTCGGGGTCAATCTGCGCGCGGACGCCGGGGACGCGGACGAGCGGGCCCAGCTGATCATCGACGAGGGCGTCCGGGTGGCCTCCTTCGCGCTCGCCCCGTCCAGGGAGCTGATCGCGAAGCTCAAGGACGCGGGGGTCGTCGTGATCCCCTCGATCGGGGCCCGCCGGCACGCCGAGAAGGTCGCGGCGTGGGGTGCGGACGCGGTGATCGTGCAGGGCGGCGAGGGCGGCGGGCACACCGGTGACGTGGCCACCACCGTGCTGCTGCCGCAGGTGGTGGACGCGGTGCGGATCCCGGTGATCGCGGCGGGCGGGTTCAGCGACGGCCGCGGTCTGGTCGCGGCGCTCTCCTACGGGGCCGCGGGCATCGCCATGGGCACCCGGTTCCTGCTGACCTCCGACTCCACCGTCCCGGACGCGGTGAAGGCCGAGTACCTGAAGGCGACCGTCAGGGACGTCACCGTCACGACGGCCGTGGACGGGCTCCCGCACCGGATGCTCCGCAGCGAGCTGGTGGCCTCCCTGGAACGGGCGGGCCGCACGAAGGCCCTGGCCAAGGCCGTGCGGCACGCGGCCGGGTTCAAGAAGCTGTCGGGTCTGTCCTGGGCGGAGATGATCCGGGACGGCCTCGCGATGAAACACGGCAAGGACCTGTCCTGGAGCCAGGTGCTGCTCGCCGCCAACACCCCCATGCTCCTCAAGGCGTCCATGGTCGAGGGCCGTACGGACCTCGGCGTCATGGCATCCGGCCAGGTCGCGGGCGTGATCGAGGACCTTCCGTCGTGTGCGGAGCTCGTCACGCGCGTCATGGCCGAGGCGCACACCGTGCTGGAACGTCTGCACGGCCTGGGCTCCCCCCACCCCGACCCGGCGCACCTCATCCCCCCGCATCCGCTCGGCACCCTGCCACCACCAGGGTGATTCCCCTTCTCCGTTACAGGAGTTGCCCCAGATGAGCCGTGCCCGAATCCGCCTGGCGACCGCGGTGATCGCTTCCGCCCTCGCCATCGGGACTCTGCCCGCCGTCGCGTACGCCGCGCCGGCGAACAGCGCCACCGTCTCGCGCCACCACCAGCAGGCGCAGCCCATCCGCCAGATACCCCTCCAGGGCGCGGTCAACGTCCGCGACCTCGGCGGGTACCGCACCTGGACCGGCGGCGAGGTCCGCCAGGGACTGGTCTACCGCTCCGACGCGCTGTCCAAGCTGACCGCGGCGGACCTCACCTCCGTCTCCGGTCTCGGCCTCACGAAGGTCGTCGACTTCCGCATCCCGATGGAGGTCCAGTACGACGGCGCCGACAAGCTGCCCGCGGGACTGGCCTCCACCGCCCGCCCGGTCAGCGACCTCGGCCTGTACGGGACCCTGGTCGGTGCCATCTCCAGCGGTGATCCCGTGAAGCAGGAGCAGATGCTCGGCGGCGGCCGCGCCGAGGCGTACATGCGCGACATCTACAAGACGTTCGTGACCAACCCCGAGAGCCGGGCGCAGTTCGCGGCGACCCTCCGCGAGATCGCCGACGGCAAGCAGGGTCCGGTGCTCTACCACTGCACTTCGGGCAAGGACCGGACGGGCTGGATGAGCTACGTCCTGCTGCGCGCCCTGGCCGTCCCACAGGACACCGCCGAGGGCGACTACCTGGCCTCGAACACCTTCCGCGGGGCGTACGACGCCCAGGTGCGGGCGGGGCTCAAGGCGTCCGGCCGGATGCAGAACCCGGATCTGCTGATCCCGCTCCAGGAGGTCCGCCAGGACTACCTGGACTCGGCGACCGCGCAGATCGAGGCCGACTACGGCAGCTTCTACGGCTACCTCACCGAGGGCCTCGGGCTGGACCTGAAGACCCTGGCGAAGCTCCAGGTCAAGATGGTCCGGTAAGCGTCCGGAGACACGAAAACGCCGGGCGGCGCGTGAATCGCGCCGCCCGGCGTCGTGGTGCTCGCGTGCTCCTGGATCAGGCGGAGCGGCGACGCCCCTGGCCGCCGCCACCGACCCGGCTGCGGGCCGAAGCCGCGGCCGCGCCGCCGGAGGGAGCGCCTCCGGTACGTCGGCCGCGCTCGCCGGAGCCGCCCGCGGCCGAACCCTGGCCGCCCTGGCCGCGGCGGGCCTGGCCGGACCCGGAGGCCGGAGCCTGACCGGCGACGCCGGAGCCGCCACCGGAACGGCGGCCGCGGCCACCACCGGCGGCCGGAGCGGAGCCCGTGCCGGAGCCGGTACGCGGACCGCCACCGCCCGAGCGGCGGCGCGCGCCACCGCCGGAGCCGCCGCCGGCCTGGCCGGCGGAGCGCTGGCGCGGCGGGGTGGGCTGCGGGACGTCCAGCACGACCGGGATGCCCGAGGGCTCCTTGGCGCCGGTGATCCGGGTCAGCTCCTCGTCGGAGGACTTGATCTGCGCGGTGCGCGGGGAGATCCCGGCGTCCGACATCAGGCGGGTCATATCGCGCTTCTGGTCGGGCAGGACCAGGGTGACGACACTGCCGGACTCACCGGCGCGGGCGGTACGGCCGCCGCGGTGCAGGTAGTCCTTGTGGTCGACCGGCGGGTCCACGTTGACGACCAGGTCGAGGTCGTCGATGTGGATGCCGCGGGCGGCCACGTTGGTGGCGACCAGCGCGGTGACCTCGCCCGTCTTGAACCAGTCCAGGGTCCGGTTGCGCTGCGGCTGCGAGCGGCCGCCGTGCAGGCCGGAGGCGCGGACGCCGTCGGCGAGGAGCTTCTTGACCATGCGGTCGACCCCGCGCTTGGTGTCGACGAACATGATCACCCGGCCGTCGCGAGCGGCTATGCGGGTGGCCACGGCCTTCTTGTCGGTCTCGTCCATGACGTACAGGACGTGGTGCTCCATCGTGCTGACCGCACCGGCGGACGGGTCGACGGAGAAGGCGACCGGGTCGTGCAGGAACATCTTGACGAGCTTGTCGATGTTCTTGTCGAGGGTCGCCGAGAAGAGCATGGTCTGGCCGTCGGGCTCGACCTGCTTGAGCAGGGCGGTGACCTGCGGCATGAAGCCCATGTCGGTCATCTGGTCGGCCTCGTCGAGGACCGTGATGGAGACCTGCGAGAGGTCGGCGTCACCGCGGTCGATGAGGTCCTTCAGACGGCCGGGGGTGGCGACGAGCACCTCGGAGCCGCGGCGCAGGGCGCCGGACTGCCGGTTGATCGACATGCCGCCCACGACGGTGGCGATGCGCAGGTTGACGGCCGTGGCGTACGGGGCCAGGGCGTCGGTGACCTGCTGCGCGAGCTCACGGGTCGGTACGAGGACCAGCGCGAGCGGCTGCTTCGGCTGCGCGCGGCGGCCGGCGGTACGGGCCAGCAGCGCCAGGCCGAAGGCCAGCGTCTTGCCGGAGCCGGTGCGGCCGCGGCCGAGGAGGTCACGGCCGGCCAGCGAGTTCGGGATGGTCGCGGCCTGGATCGGGAACGGCTCGGTGACGCCCTGGGCGGCGAGGGTCTTCAGCAGCGCCTCGGGCATGTCCATGTCGCCGAAGGCTTCCACCGGCGGCAGGGCCGGGGTCAGCGGTTCGGGCATGGTGAATTCTTGGGGCCTGGCTACGGGGGCGGACTTCTGCCGTCCCGCGCCAGCCTTCGGACGTCCCTGGGCCGCACCTCGACCCCGGGTGGGGCGGCGGCTGGGTCGTGCGGAGCTGGAGCTGGTCATGCGAGAAAGCCCTCCTGAAACCGGCAGGTACTGCATACAAATGCTGTAAACAGATCGAAACAGCAGACAAGCCGGGGCCCGCACCTTCACGGTGCGGGCCCCGGCATGCAGACTGCATTAGGCGGGGAGGATGTTCTCCGCCTGGGGGCCCTTCTGGCCCTGGGTGACGTCGAAGGACACGCGCTGGCCCTCGTTGAGCTCACGGAAGCCCTGGGTGGCGATGTTCGAGTAGTGGGCGAAGACGTCCGGGCCGCCACCGTCCTGCTCGATGAAGCCGAAGCCCTTTTCCGAGTTGAACCACTTCACGGTGCCAAGTGCCATTTTTGAATCTCCTGAATAGGCGGCAAAGGGCCCCATCCGGAGATTCCGGCAAAACAATAAAAGCGCCTGTCGGAGCAATCCCGTCAGGCGCACATAAAGTTCATGGGTACCACAACTGCAACGAGCTCTAAGCTAGCACACGTCGGTCGGGGAGTGCCGCCGCGAGCCTGTGACCTCCATCCCTGGTGGATCCGGCGCGCAGCCTCCCGCCCACCTCCGCCAGGGCCCGGCGCAGCCCCGGAATGCCCATCCCGCCCGAGTCGAGGACGATCCGCTCCCCCTCCGGCGCACTGTTGACCACGTCGAGGCGAACTTCCCCGTCCTCGGCGTAGAGACTCATCCGGACATCGGAGCCCGGGGCGTACTTGGCCGCGTTGGTGAGCCCCTCGCGGGCTATCCGCAGCAGCAGCCGCCCGTCGGCCGCGGGAAAGGAGCCCAGGCCGGGCTGCGTGTGGTGGGTGATCTCCATGCCGGTGGCCCGCATGTTCCGGGCCAGGGAGCCGAGGAAGCGGCCCACGTCCACGGGCGAGGTGTACGCACGGCTGCCCGCGGGGTCGGTCAGCATGTCCAGCACCTCCCTGACCTCGGTCATCGCGGCCCGCGCCGATTCCTCCACGGCGGCGGCGCCCTCCCGGACCCGGGGATCGGCCCCGGCGTCCAGGCGCAGCGCGGCGGCCTGCAGGGTGAGGGCGGTCAGGCGGTGTCCCAGGCCGTCGTGGGTGCGCTGGGCCAAACGGGTGCGCTCCTGCACGACGGCGAGGTCGGCCGCCTGGTCGACGGCGGCGTGGGCCTGGCGGGCCCGCTCGCGCAGCGCGGTCATGACGCCCCGGTTGCGGCGCACGGTCTCCCCGTAGAGGGCGGGCACCAGGATGGAGCCGAGTACGAAGGAAGCGGGGTCGCGCCCCGCGTACCCGAGCGGCAGGAACAGGTCGCGGGTGCCGACGTAGGCGACGGCCATGAGCAGGACCCCGCCCCAGCGGTGGGTGCGGCCGTACGCGGCCAGGGCGTAGGCGGCGAAGACGAGGGGGCCGCGGTCGTCGGAGACGACGGTGGCGGCGGTGGCCACGAGGGCCGGGAGCCAGGGGCGGGAGCGCCGCCAGAGCAGGGCGGCGGCCGCGGCCCAGCCGGCGGCGAGGCTGGTGGGGTAGTCGCTGACGAGGCCGAAGCGGTGGACGTCGTGGAGGTTGAGGGTGGTGAGCAGCCCGCAGAGGAGGGCGAGCCAGATGTCGGTGCGGCGGGCGCGCACGGGGTCGGGGGCCCCGCCGCTCTCACCGGTCAGGGCGCGCAGCCCGCGCTCCAGCAGCTGTCCGGCGCGACCGGGCACGGCCTGCATGACTCCACCACCCCCCGTTTGTACACAAAGCGCGCATCTCGCATGAAAACGTCCCCCCAGGTTGCCCGCCTTCCGCCGAAGGGGCATCCCGGGGGGACGCGTTGTGGGGGGACCGGCCTGCTCCCGGGTCCGTTACAGGGCGACGCCGAGGCCGCTCAGCCAGGTGACCGGGTTGATGTCGGCGCCGTAGCCGTTGCTCGAGCGGACCTCGAAGTGAAGGTGCGGGCCCGTGGAGTTGCCGGTGCTGCCGGAGCGGCCGATCTGCTCGCCCGCGGAGACCCGCTCGCCCGTGGAGGCGGTCGCCGAGGAGAGGTGGGCGGAGAGGGTGTAGCGGCCGTCGTCGTGCTTGATGACGACGGCATTGCCGTACGCACCCTGCCAGCCGGAGGAGACCACGGTGCCGGCGGCGGCCGCCTTGACCGGGGTGCCGGTGGACACCGCGAAGTCGATTCCGGTGTGGTGGCCGGCGGCCCAGCCGCCCGACTGGTGGTAGCGGGCGGAGATGCTCGCACCGGAGACGGGCAGGACGCCGCGGGCGCTGCCGGTACGGGAACCGCTGGAGTTGCCGGAGTTGTTGGAGCCGGTGGAGCTGCCGGTGCTCTTGGAGGGCTTCGGGGCGGCGGGGGTGGCCTTGCCGGAACCGGAACCGGAGCCGGAGCCGGGCGCGGAGCCGGAGCCCGCGCCCGCGCCGTACGAGAGGCGCTGACCCGGGAGGATCACGTCCGGGTCGGAGCCGATCACCGAGCGGTTGTCGGAGTAGAGCCGCTCCCAGCCGACGCCGAGCTCGGAGCCGATGGTGCCGAGGGTGTCGCCGCTGACGACGGTGTAGGTGTTCGCACCCCGGGCCGGCTTCGGCGCGGCCGGCGCCGAGGGGGTCTTGGCCTTCCCGGCGCCGGAGGTGCCGGCGCTGGAGGTGCCGGTGCCCTTGGTGGGTGCCTCGGGGGCCGGGCCGCCGCGCTGGAGGCCGGCGAGCTTGCCGCAGGAGGGCCAGGCGCCGGGGCCCTGGGCCGCGAGGACCTTCTCGGCGACGGCGATCTGCTGCGCCTTGGTGGCCTGGTCGGCCCGGGGGGCGTACTGCTTGCCGCCGAACCCCGCCCACGTACCGGAGGAGAACTGGAGGCCGCCGTAGTAGCCGTTGCCGGTGCTGATGCTCCAGTTCCCGGTGGACTCGCACTGGGCGACCTCGTCCCACGTGCCGACCGACGCGGCGGACGCGGGCTGCGCCACGAGACCCACGGCGGCGGGTGCGGCGATGCCGGCGACAACGAGACCGGCGAAGGTGCGGGCAGAGGGGAAAGACATGCGGAGTTCCTGACTTCGGGGACATTGCGGAGGCCGGTGCGCTGCGCGTCGAGCGGGTGGTGCCGGTGGTGCGGCACCGCGGTCGGCCTCGGTATCCACCGTCCGGGAGGGGGCGGGGTCGCCGAAGTCCCCGAAAGAGGACAAGGGGGGAGCAAAAGGGGACTGGGGAAGGAGGGTTACGCGGACTTAAGTCCCGATATGCCGGTAATGTCCGCAATAAGGTGGGGATTCAGGGGAGTCAGGGGAGGTGGGTCACATGGCGATCCGCGTGATGGTGGTCGACGACCAGAGCCTCATACGGTCGGGGATCGTGACCCTGCTCAGGAGCGCGCCCGACATCGAGGTGGTCGCGGAGGCGGCGGACGGAGCCGAGGCGGTGCCGCTCGCCCGTGTGCACCGGCCGGACGTGGTGCTGATGGACCTGGTCATGCCGAAGGTCGACGGCATGGAGGCGACCGTGCGGATGCTGCGGCTGCCCGACCCGCCGCGGGTGCTCGTCCTCACCGGCTACACGGCGGACGACCTGGTCCTGGACGCGCTGCGGGCCGGGGCGGCCGGGTTCCTGCTCAAGGACCTGCGCCCCGAGGAGCTCTTCGCCGGGATCCGCACGGTGGCCGCGGGCGGCAGCGCGCTGGCCCCCGGCGTGATGCGGGCCCTGCTGGAACGGGCGGACGCGCGCACCGGCGTCCCCGACCACACGGAGCAGCTCTCCACCCTCTCCCCCGGCGAACGGGACGTCCTCGCGCTGGTCGGCGAGGGCCGGACGAACCAGCAGATAGCGCAGGCGCTGCACCTGTCCCCGGCGAGCGTGAAGACGTACGTGTCGCGGATCCTGACGCAGCTGGACCTCTCGAACCGGACCCAGGCCGCGATCCTCGCCTACGAGGCGGGGCTGGTCCGCGCCGCGTAGCCGTCCCGCGGGGCCCGGTCGCGCGGTGCGGCCGTGACCCTGCGCAGTCCGGTCCGCGCCGCCCGGCCGCCACCCCGGCGCGGTCTGCCGCTGCCCCGGCGCGGTCTGGTCTGCGGGCGCGTGATCGAAAACAATGGCGCCATGACGACGACTCCCCGCTCCCGGTCCTTCGACGCCGCCGCCGCCCTGTACGCGGCATACCGGCCCGGCTATCCCGAGGCGCTTCACGACGCGGTGGAGGAGCTCGCCGGGCGCGCGTTCGCGGGGGCGCGGGTGGCCGACGTCGGGGCGGGGACCGGGATCGGCACGGCGCCGATGCACGCCCGCGGGGCCGAGGTCGTGGCCGTCGAGCCCGGGGACGGGATGGCCGCCGAGTTCCGGGTGCGCATTCCCGGGATCCCGATCGTGCGCGGGGACGGGGACCGGCTGCCGCTGGCCGGAGCCCGCTTCGACTTCCTGACCTACGCCCAGGCCTGGCACTGGACCGACCCGGCGATGGCCGTTCCCGAGGCCCGCCGGGTGCTGAAGCCGGGCGGCGCGCTGGCGATCTGGTGGAACGACCTGGACGAGTCGGCGCGCTGGGTCACGGAGCAGGGCGGGCGGATCCGCGACTTCTTCGAGACCGGCGGCCCGCGCGGCGGCCTCGGCGGGGCCGGTGCGGTCGGCGGGGCCGGCCCGGACAGCGGATTCCGCACGCTCCCGCGCGGCCTCGAATCCGGTTTCACCACCCGGACCGTCTCCTGGTCCCGGCGGATCCCGCTGGAATCGCACCTGGCGAACCTCGCCAGCCACTCCGCGTTCCTGCTCCTGGGCGAGGCCGGCACCCGGGAGTTCCTCGACGCCGAGCGGGCCCGGCTGGATCCGGTCTTTCCGGACGGAGTGGTGGAAGAGCCCTACGTGGTGACCCTCAGCGTGGCCGTCATCTGAGACGGCGCCGTGCGGAGTGGCCCCCTCCGGCCCGGCGGCAGGATTCTGGTGGCATGCCGTCCTCTCCGCTGTCTCCCCCCGTCCGGGCCTTCTTCCTGGTCAACGAGGGCCTCGCCTTCCTCCTGGAGGTCCTGGCCCTCGGCCTGCTGGCCTGGTGGGGATTCACCCGTGACATCGGCCGGGTGGGGTCCATCGCCCTGGCGGTGGCCGCGCCGCTCGCCGCCGCCGTGCTCTGGGGGCTCTTCGCCGCGCCGAAGGCCCGGTTCACCGTCCCCCTCGCCGCCCAGCTCGGGGTCAAGGCCGTGGTGTACGGCGCCGCCGCCCTCGCGCTCCTCGCGCTCGGGCAGCGGTCCTGGGCCCTGTGGTTCACGGCGGTGGTCCTCGTGAACACCGTCCTGGCGACCTACTACCGCACCCGCTCCTGAAGCACCGCCGCCCGGCACTGCGAGGGGGTTCCCCAGGCGTCGCGCAGCGGGCGGGCCTTGCGCAGCCACAGGGAGAGGTCGAGCTCCTCGGTGTAGCCGACGGCCCCGTGCAGCTGGAGGGCGGTCATGGCCGCCGCGTACGCCGCCTCGCCGGCGGTCAGCTTCGCGGCCGCGATCTCCCCGGGGGCCAGGGAGAGCGCGGCCGCCCACAGCAGCGGCCTGGCGAACTCCAGGCCGAGCAGGGTGTCGGCGAGCCGGTGCTTGACCGCCTGGAAACCGCCGATCGGCGTGCCGAACTGGGTGCGCTGCTTCGCGTACTCCACCGTCCGGGCCAGGAGTGCCTCGCCGGCTCCGAGGCACTGGGCGGCGGTCAGCAGCCGTGCCCAGTCCCCGGCGTCCCGCGCCGCCGCGGTGACCGCCGGGCCGGCCGCCAGCAGTTCGCCGCCGGGGTCCGGGACGGCGAGGCGCCGGGCGGGGTCGGTGGAGGCCCGCGGCGCTCCGGCGCCGCCGGCCAGGCGCAGCTCCCCGGCCGCGGACACGGTGAAGAGGTGGGTCGCCGCGTCGGCGTCCAGGGCGTACGGGCTGCCGCCGGGGAGGGTGAGGGTGGCCGAGGTCTCCCCCGCGACCAGCCCCGGGAGGAACCGCTTGGCCAGTGCCCCGTCGCCGAGCCGGGTGAGGAGCACGGCGGTCGCGGCCGTCTCCACCGCCGGGCCCGGCATCCCGGCGCGGCCCAGCTCCACGAATCCGGTGGCCAGTTCCAGCGGCATGAGGCCCAGGCCCTCGTGGGCCTCGTCGGCCGCGAGGGCGAACAGGCCCGTCCCGGCGAGCCGCGCCCACAGGGCCCGGCCGGGGGTGTGGTCGCCCGCGCCCCAGGACCGTACCGCCGCCGGGACGTCCGAGGCGGCGAGCAGGGCGTGCAGGGTGCGGGCGAAGTCCGACTGCTCTTCGGTCGGCAGGAAGCGCATCAGCGGCGGCCCTTCGGGAGGCCGAGCAGCCGCTCGGCGATGATGTCGCGCTGGATCTCGTTGGTCCCGGCGTAGATCGGGCCGGCCAGCGAGAAGATCCACGGCTCGGCCCATTCCCCGTCGGCGAGTTCCGCGTCCGGGCCCAGCAGGTCCAGGGCGCTCTCGTGCAGGGCGATGTCGTACTGGGACCAGAACACCTTGTTCAGGCTGGACTCGGCGCCGATCGTCTCGCCGGCGGCGAAGCGGGAGGCGTTGGCCCAGGTGAACAGCTGGTAGGCGCGGGCTCCGACCACCGCGTCGGCCACCCGGTCGCGCAGCGCGGTGTCGGCGGGGTCTCCGGCGGCCTGCCACAGCTCCACGAGCCGGTCGGCCGCGGCCAGGAAGCGGCCCGGGGCGCGCAGGGTCAGGCCGCGCTCGTTCCCGGTGGTCGACATGGCGATCCGCCAGCCCTGTCCGGGCTCCCCGATGACGTCGGCGTCCGGTACGAAGACCTCGTCGAGGAAGAGTTCGGCGAAGGCGGGCTTGCCGTCGAGGCGGCCGATGGGCCGCACGGTGACACCGGGGGCGTGCAGGTCGAACATCAGGTAGGTGAGCCCCTGGTGGGGTTTGGGGGCGTCCGGGTCGGTGCGGAAGATGCCGAAGGCGCGGTCGGCGAAGGCGGCCCGCGAGGACCAGGTCTTCTGTCCGGACAGCAGCCAGCCGCCTTCGGTGCGCACGGCCCTGGACTTGAGGGAGGCGAGGTCGGAGCCGGATTCGGGCTCCGACCAGGCCTGGGCCCAGATGACCTCGCCGCTCGCCATGGAGGGCAGGACACGGGCCCGCTGCTCGTCCGTGGCGTGGTCGAAGAGGGTGGGGGCGAGGAGGTTGATGCCGTTCTGGGAGACCCGGCCGGGCGCGCCCGCGGCCCAGTACTCCTCCTCGAAGACCAGCCAGTGCTCGATGTCGACGCCGCGGCCGCCGTACTCCTGGGGCCAGGACACCACCGACCAGCGCGCGGAGTGCAGCAGCGCCTCCCATTCCCGGTGGGCGGCGAAGCCCTCGCGGGTCTCCAGGGAGGGCAGGGGGGAGGCGGGCAGGTGGGCGGCCAGCCAGTCGCGCGCCTCGGCCCGGAAGGCCTCTACGGGTGCCGAATGGTTCAGGTCCATCAGCTGTTCGCCTCCGTCGTCACGGCGTGCTTCATGGCGGCGCCCTTCGTCGCGGCGCCCTTCGTCGCGGCACCCTTCGTCGCGGCACCCTTCATCGCGGACAGGTCCATGCCGCCGAGCGAGTCCGCCACCGTCTCGGCGTTGTGGGAGTGCGCGAGGTGGTGCAGGCCGAAGACGGAGTCCATGCCGGTGTGCAGGCCCTGGAGGTCCTCGGCCTGGTTGACGGCCCGCTTGGTGAGGGCGAGTCCGAAGCCGGGCATCTCGGCGATCCGCAGGGCGAGCCGGTCGGTGGCCTCCGCCAGCGCTTCCCGCTCGAAGACCCGGTTGACCATGCCGACCTCGTAGGCCCGCCGGGCGGACATCCGGTCGCCGGTGTAGAGGAATTCCTTGGCGATGCGCGGGGGCATCGCCCACGGGTGGGCGAAGTACTCGACGCCCGGGATGCCCATGCGGACGACGGGGTCCGCGAAGAAGGCGTCCTCGCTGGCCACGATCAGGTCGCAGACCCAGGCGAGCATCAGCCCGCCGGCCACGCAGGCGCCGTGGACGGAGGCGATGACGGGCTTGGGCAGTTCGCGCCAGCGCCGGCACATGCCGAGGTAGACCTCGGATTCGCGGGCGAAGCGGGATTCGGCGCCGGAGCGCTGCGAGTGGTCCCACCAGAGACCGGCCCGGCGTTCGAAGGGCAGGTGCGCGTCGCGGTCGGGGGTGCCGATGTCGTGGCCCGCCGAGAAGTGCTCCCCGGCCCCGGCCAGCACGACGACCTTGACCTCGGGATCGCCGGCGGCCCGGTAGAAGGCGTCGTCGAGGGCGTAGGTCATCGCGCTGTTCTGCGCGTTGCGGTAGCGGGGGCGGTTCATGGTCACGTAAGCGACCGGGCCGCGGCGCTCGTAGAGCACCGGCGCCCCGGAGTCGGGCGCCTGGGAGTCGGGGGCGCCGGAGTCGGGGGCGTCGGGCGTCGGGCTTCCATCCATCACGGGGCTTCCATCCATCAACCTTCCCTAACAAGTGTTTGGTAGGTTAACGTACGGCCATGACCAGCGTCGAGGAGTTCCGCGCCGAGGTTCGGAGGTGGCTACGGGCCCATCTCACCGGGGAGTTCGCCGCCCTCAGGGGCCGCGGCGGACCGGGCCGGGAGCACGAGGCCTTCGCCGAACGCCTCGCGTGGGAACGGCACATGGCCGCCCACGGCTGGACCTGCGTCGGCTGGCCCGTCGAGTACGGCGGCCGCGGCGCGAGCACCGCGCAGCAGATCGCCTTCCACGAGGAGTACGCGCTCGCCGACGCGCCCGCACGCGTGAACCACATTGGCGAACAGCTCCTCGGCCCCACCCTCATCGCCCACGGCACCGAGGAGCAGCGGCGCCGCTTCCTGCCGCCGATCCGGGCCGTCGAGGAGCTGTGGTGCCAGGGGTACAGCGAGCCCGACGCCGGCTCGGACCTCGCGGGCGTCCGCACCCGGGCCGCCCTCGCCGAGAGCTCCTGGGTGGTCGACGGCCAGAAGATCTGGACCTCCCTGGCCCACGAGTCGCAGTGGTGCTTCGTGCTCGCCCGCACCGAGCCGGGCTCCCGCCGCCACGCGGGGCTGTCCTACCTGCTGGTCCCGATGGACCAGCCCGGGGTCGAGGTCCGGCCGATCGTGCAGCTCACCGGCACCTCCGAGTTCAACGAGGTCTTCTTCGACGGGGCCCGCACGGACGCCGCCCACATCGTCGGCGCGCCCGGCGAGGGCTGGGCCGTCGCGATGGCCACCCTCGGCTTCGAACGCGGCGTCTCCACCCTCGGCCAGCAGGTCGGCTTCCGCCGCGAGCTCGAAACCCTGGCCGAACTGGCGCGGCGCAACGGCGCGCTGGCCGACCCGCTGATCCGCGACCGGCTGGTCCGGGCCTGGATCGGTCTGGAGACCATGCGCGCCTCCGCGCTGCGGCCCGCGACCGCCCCCTCCGTGGCGAAGCTGTACTGGTCCCGCTGGCACCGGGACCTCGGGGAACTCGCCATGGACGTGTGCGGGGCCGCCGGGCTCGTCGCGGCCGGCGCGCACGGGGACCCGTACGACCTCGACGACTGGCAGCGGCTCTTCCTCTTCTCCCGCTCCGACACCATCTACGCGGGCTCGGACGAGATCCAGCGCAACATCGTCGCCGAGCGGATCCTCGGCCTTCCCAAGGAGGTACGGGCGTGAACACACCCCTCAACGCACCCGAGTACGTGGCCGGGCACGGGCTGCTCGCGGGCCGGACCGCCGTCATCACCGCCGCCGCCGGGGCCGGGATCGGCGGGGCGACCGCCCGCCGGTTCCTGGAGGAGGGCGCCCGCGTCCTCATCGGCGACGCGCACGCCCGCCGCCTCAAGGAGAGCGAGGAGGCGCTGGCCGCGGAGTTCGGCGCCGACCGGGTCGCCTCCCTGCCCTGCGACGTCACCGACGAGGAGCAGGTCCGGGCCCTCTTCTCGCTCGCCGAACGGCTCCACGGCGGCCTCGACGTCGTCGTCAACAACGCCGGGCTCGGCGGTACGGCGAACCTCGTCGACATGACCGACGAGCAGTGGTCCCGGGTCCTCGACGTCACGCTGAACGGCACCTTCCGCTGCACCCGCGCCGCGATGCGGTCCTTCCGGGCGGCCGGCACCGGGCGCGGGGTCATCGTCAACAACGCCTCCGTCATCGGCTGGCGCGCCCAGACCGGGCAGGCCCACTACGCCGCCGCCAAAGCCGGGGTGATGGCACTGACCCGGTGCGCGGCGCTGGAGGCGGCGGAGTTCGGCGTACGGATCAACGCGGTCGCGCCGAGCCTGGCCATGCACCCGCACCTGGTGAAGGTCACCAGCGAGGAGCTGCTCGCCGAGCTCACCGCCCGCGAGGCCTTCGGCCGCTACGCCGAGCCGTGGGAGGTCGCCAACGTCATCGTCTTCCTGGCCAGCGGCTACTCGTCGTACATGACGGGCGAGACCGTATCGGTCAGCAGTCAGCACGCGTAGGCCGGCGTATGACCGGCCGGGGTATGACCAGAATGGGCGCGTGCCAACGAACAAGCCGACATCCCAGAAGAAGCCCCAGGTGACGGCGTCGCCCGAGCGCCGCCGTGAACTCCTCGACACCGCCGCCGAGGTCTTCGCCGCGCAGGGCTACAACGCCACCACCGTCCGCAAGATCGCCGACGCCGCCGGCATGCTCGCCGGCAGCCTCTACTACCACTTCGATTCCAAGGAATCGATGCTCGACGAGATCCTCTCCGCCTTCCTGAACGAGCTGTGGGAGGGCTACGACACCGTCCTCGCGGCCGGCCTCGGCCCCCGGCAGACCATCGAGGCGCTCGTCACCGAATCGTTCCGGGAGATCGACCGGCACCGTGCCGCCGTCGCGATCTACCAGAAGGAATCCCGCCACCTGTCGACCCAGCCCCGCTTCCACTACCTCTCCGACTCGCAGGTCAAGTTCGAGAAGGCGTGGCTGGGGACGCTGGAGCGCGGGGTCGCGGCCGGGGTCTTCCGCGCCGACCTGGAAATCCGCCTCACCTACCGCTTCGTGCGCGACACGGTGTGGGTGGCGGCGTCCTGGTACCGGCCGGGCGGCCAGCACAGCCCCGAGGAGATCGCCCGCCAGTACCTGTCGATGGTGCTGGACGGAATCGCCACACGTACGTAACCCCGCATATCCCTGAGGAGTTCTGATGCCCGAGGCCTACATAGTCGAAGCGGTACGCACCCCGGTGGGCCGGCGCAAGGGAGGCCTGTCCGAGGTCCACCCGGCCGACCTGGGGGCGCACGTCCTGAAGGCGCTCGTCGAACGGTCCGGGATCGACCCGGCGGCCGTGGAGGACGTGGTGTTCGGCTGCCTCGACACGGTGGGGCCGCAGGCGGGCGACATCGCGCGGACGGCCTGGCTGGCGGCGGGACTCCCCGAGGAGGTGCCGGGCGTCACCATCGACCGCCAGTGCGGATCCTCGCAGCAGGCGGTGCACTTCGCGGCGCAGGGCGTCATGTCCGGCACCCAGGACCTGGTGGTCGCGGGCGGCACCCAGAACATGTCGATGATCCCGATCGCCTTCGCCTCGCGGCAGGCGGCCGAGCCGCTGGGCTTCACGGAGGGCCCGTACCTGGGGTCGGCGGGGTGGCGGGCCCGGTACGGGGACTCCCCGGTCAACCAGTTCTACGGGGCCCAGCTGATCGCGGAGAAGTGGGGCATCTCGCGGCGGGACATGGAGGAGTTCGCCCTGCGCTCCCACCAGCGGGCGCTGCGCGCCATCGACGAGGGCCGCTTCGAGCGGGAGATCGTCCCGTACGGCTCCGTCTCGGTGGACGAGGGCCCGCGGCGCGACACCACCCTCGAGAAGATGGCGGGGCTGAAGCCGGTCATGGAGGGGGGCACGATCACGGCGGCGGTCTCCTCCCAGGTCTCGGACGGCGCGGCGGCGATGCTGCTGGCCTCCGAGCGGGCGGTACGGGAACACGGCCTGCGCCCGCGAGCCCGCATCCATCACCTGTCGGTCCGCGGCGAGGACCCGATCCGCATGCTGTCCGCGCCGATCCCGGCCACGGCCTACGCCCTGAAGAAGACCGGCATGTCCCTCTCGGACATCGACCTGGTCGAGATCAACGAGGCGTTCGCCCCGGTGGCGCTGGCCTGGCTGAAGGAGACGGGCGCGGACCCGGAGCGGGTGAACGTCAACGGCGGCGCGATCGCCCTGGGTCACCCGCTGGGCGCGACGGGCGTCAAGCTGATGACGACGCTCCTGCACGAACTGGAGCGGACGGGCGGCCGCTTCGGCCTCCAGACCATGTGCGAGGGCGGCGGCCAGGCCAACGTCACCATCATCGAGCGCCTGTAGCCTCCGGCGGCGCCTCGAACGCCGGCGGGGCTGGATCTTCCAGCCCCGCCCACGTTCACTTCCCCCCGACCCCGGTCCCCGCCACCCACGCCGCCGCCGCACCGATCGCCGCCGCCGAAGCGGGCAGCGGCAGGCCCAGGAAGCCGTGGAAGACCCCGGGGACCAGGTGGATCCCGCAGTCGACGCCCGCTCCGCCCAGCCGGCGCCCGTAGGCCAGGCCCTCGTCGCGCAGGACGTCGCAGTCCGCCAGGACGAGCAGGGTGCGGGGCAGCGCGCGGACCTGGGGTGCGCGCAGCGGGGAGACGTGCGGGTGGGCCGGGTCGCCGCCGTACTGGTCCCAGTACCAGGCCATGTGGGCCGCCGTGTGGAAGTACCCTTCCCCGAACTCCGCCACCGACGGCGAGCCCATCGACGCGTCCAGCGCGGGGTAGCACAGCAGCTGGCCGGCCAGTAATTCCGGCGCCCGCAGCGCGGTCACGGCCGCGAGGTTGCCCCCGCTGGAGTCCCCCGCGACGACCAGCCGCGCGGGGTCGCAGCCCAGGGCGGCCGCCGCCGCCCGGGCCCACAGCACGACCGTCAGCGCGTCGTCGGCCGCCGCCGGCCAGGGGTGTTCGGGGGCGAGGCGGTAGTCCGCGGAGACCACCACCGCGCCCGAGGCCACGGCCAGCTCCCGGCACAGCGCGTCGTGGGTGTCCAGGTCGCACATCACCCAGCCCCCGCCGTGGAACCAGGCGACGAGCGGACGGCCCGTGGCGCCCGGCGACGGGTCGTGGATCCGGACCGGAACGCCGTCCGCGACCGCGTCCCGCACCGAGGCCACCGCTGGTCCGGGCGCCCTGCGGGCCGCGGCCGCCGCCCGCAGGGCCGCCGTGTCCCCCGGCCCGGGGAAGGCGGCCGACATCGCGTCGCACAGCCCGCGGGCCGCCGGGGACAGGCCGTCGGGACCGCTCATCGCGCCGTCATCCCGCCGTCGACCGTGAACTCCGCGCCCGTGATGTACGAGGACCCGTCCGAGCAGAGGAAGAGCACCAGCTCGCCGACCTCCTCGGGCCGCCCGATCCGCCCCAGCGGCACGTGCGACCAGTCCCGCCCCGCGACCGCTTCGCTGACCATCGGGGTGTCGATCGCCCCCGGGTGCACGGAGTTGATCCTGATCCGGTCCCCGGCGAGGTCGAGCGCCGCCGACTTCGTCAGCCCGCGCAGCCCGAACTTGCTCGATCCGTAGGCCGCGTGGCCCGGGATCCCGACCAGTCCGGCGGTGGAGGAGACGTTGACGATCGAGCCGCCTCCCCCGGCGCGCAGCACCGGGGCCACCGCCTGGATGCCGAGGAAGGGCCCGAGCAGGTTGACCCGCAGCAGGGCCTCGAACTCCTCGGGGCGCTGGCGCTCGACGTGGGCCGTGCGCCACAGTGCCGCGTTGTTGACCAGGGCCGAGACCGTGCCGAAGGCGCGTACGGCCTCCCGTACGACCTCCGCCCAGCTGTCGGCTTCGGCCACGTCGTGCCGTACGTAGAGCCCCTGGTCGCCGAGGGAGGCGGCGACCGAGCGGCCCTCCTCCTCCCGGATGTCGGTGACCACGACCCGGGCGCCGGCCTCCGCGCACAGGCGGGCCTCGGCCGCGCCCTGGCCGCGGCCGGCGCCGGTGATGACGACGACCTTGCCGTCGAGGCGGACGGATCCGCCGGAACCCACGCCCACGGGTCAGCCCTCCAGCGCGCGGAAGTGCGGGATGACGCTCTCGCCCCACTGCCGGATGGTCTCCATGCACGCCTCCTGCGGGACGGTGCCCATCTGGATCAGGCACATGACCTCGTCGACGCCGATCTCGCGCAGCCGCTCGACGTAGGCGATGGCGGTCCGGGCATCGCCGTATGCATGCTCGGCGTTGTAGGTGCCGGTGTCCACGGGGCGGGCGGGGATGTTCGCCTCGTGGAGCCTGGCGACGAGCTCCCCGCGGCTCTTCTCCAGCGCCGCCACGTGCTCCTCGGCGGTCTCCTCCTCGGACCAGCCCGTCGGTTCGGGCGCGTTGCCGTACCAGTGCGCGATGGACTCGGCGAAGAAGCGCTGGCCGCGGGTGCCCAGGCGCAGCGCGCGCTCGGCGTCGTCGAGGACGATGGTCGGGCAGAGGGCGGAGAGGTGGTCGTTGACCTCGGTGGAGACGAAGCGGTCGCCGCTGCGGGTGGCGATGGCCTCGTCGTAGACCTTGCGCATCTCGCGCACGTCGTCGGCGCCGGCGAAGCCCATCACCAGCGCTCCGATGCCCAGTTCGGCGGCGAGCTTGAGGGTGTCGTGCTTGGAGCAGGCCATGAAGAGCGGCGGGTGCGGATCCTGGACCGGGCGGGGCAGGATCGCGCCGGGGCCGATGTCGATGGAGCCGTGCCACTCGAACTTCTCCTCGCGCCAGGCGGAGGAGAAGATCCGCAGCGCCTCTTCCATCTGCGGGTAGGTGTCCTCGGGCCTGACCCCGTACATGGACATCTCCTGGCGGGTGGCACCGCGCCCGGCGCCGATGTCCACGCGGCCGCCGGAGAGCACGTCGAGCATGGCGGCGCGCTCGGCGACGCGGACGGGGTGCTGGTAGCCGAAGGGCATGGTGACGACGCCGTGGCCGATGCGGATCTTCTCGGTACGGGCGGCGACCCAGGTCAGGAAGATCTCGGAGGCGCTCATGTGGGCGTACTGGGTGAGGGCGTGGTGCTCGACCGCCCAGATCCGGTCGAAGCCCATCTCCTCGGCGAACACGGCCTGTTCGACGCAGTCGCGGATGACCTGGCGTTCACGTTCGGGGGTCGGGTCGACGAGCTGCGCCTCGAAGATCATCGAGAACTTCACGGGGAACCTCCCAGCCGTGCGCTGCGCACGGCACGCTGGTGATGTATTTCTAATAGGAATACTTCTAGCAGTCATATCTTGTCGGGGGAAGAGTCACCACGAAGACCGGTCGTAGACTGCGCTGCGTGACGAACGAGGCGGCAGACGAGACGAACGGGCGCACCCTCCCCGCGACCAGCTGGGCGGTGCTCGGGCTGCTCTCCTTCGGGGAGGAGCTCTCCGGTTACGACCTGAAGAAGTGGTCGGACTGGTCACTGCGCTTCTTCTACTGGAGCCCGTCCTTCAGCCAGATCTACAGCGAGCTCAAGCGGCTCGAGAAGGCCGGCTACGCCTCCTCGCGACTGGTCTCCCAGGAGACCGGCACCCGCGACAAGCGGGTCTACCGGATCACCGGCGAGGGCATGACGGCCGTACGGCGATGGGCGCGCGAGGCGCCCGTCGACCCCCCGGTGCTCAAGCACGGGCCGATGCTGCGGCTGTGGCTCGGGCACCTGCTGGAGTCGGACCAGATGCGCGAAGTCCTCGTACAGCACCAGGAGTTCGCGGAGAAGATGCGGCGGCGTGCGGTGGCCGACGCGGAGGGGGCCAGGGACGAGGCCTCGTGGGCGTACCCGGCGCTCACCCTCAAGTGGGCGGAGCGGTACTACGCCTCCGAGCGCGACCTCGCGGCCGCCATGCTCGACGACATCGCGGAGCTGGAGAGCGGGCGCGGCGCGGCCGGGGCCGGGGGGACGGGCGCGGCCGGGACGCCGGACGCGGCTCCCGGGAAGTCCGGCAAGCCCGGGAAGTCCCCGAAGCCCGGCAAGCGCCCATAGGTGCGCCGGAAGTAGAGCAGCGGCGCGCCCTCGCGGTGCGCCGTCAGGGCGGTGACCCGGCCCAGCGCGATGGCGTGGTCGCCGCCGTCCAGGACGGCCTCCAGATCGCATTCGACGGTGGCCAGGGCCCCGTCCAGCAGGGGCGCACCGTTGCCGCCGGGCCGCCAGGCGGCGCCGGCGAACTTGTCCCCTCCGGTGACGGCGAACCGCCGGCACAGCTCCTGCTGGTCGGCCGCGAGGATGTTCACGGCGAAGGCTCCGGCGGCCTGGATCCGGGGCCAGGTGGTGGACGTGCGCGCCGGGCAGAAGCAGACCAGCGGCGGATCCAGGGACACGGACGAGAAGGACTGCACGGCCATCCCGGCGGGACGGCCGTCGGCTCCGCGCGCCGTGATGACGGCGACTCCGGTGCAGAAGCTGGACAGGACCGACTTCATGTCGGGCATGGGGACCTCCCCTGATTATTCCTACTAGGTATATGCCTAACCGAAACACCTGTGATTGGATACCGCCCACGCTCGCTCGTCAAGTAGGGAGGGTCCGATGCCACCACCACCCCCGCCGCAGCCACCCGCCACGCTCGCCCGGCTCCCCGAGTACGCCGCCGCCGCGTACGGGGAGCGCGAGGCGCTCGCCGACGGAGAGGTCCGCTGGACCTTCGCCCGCCTCGCCGCCGAGATCGCCGCCGCCGCCCGCGCCGCCATCGCCCACGGCGTCCGCCCCGGCGACCGGGTCGCCATCTGGGCCCCCAACAGCCGCCGCTGGATCACCGCCGCCCTCGGTGCGGTCGGCGTCGGAGCCGTCCTCGTCCCGGTCAACACCCGCTACAAGCCCGCCGAAGCCGCCGACATCATCCGGCGCAGCGGCGCCCGCGTCCTGCTCACCGAGCGCGGCTTCCTCGGCACCGATTACGCCCGCGACCTGCACGCCTCCGGCGAGGACCTGGGGGCGCTCGCCTCCACCGTGATCCTGCGCGACGGCTCGGGCGGCCCGGCCACCGCCGTCGGCGCCGACGCCGCCGTCGCTGTCGCCACCGCCACCGGCTGGGAGGCGTACCTGCGCGCGGGCGAGGCCGTTCCCGAGGAGGAACGGGCCGCGCGCGCGGCCGCCGTACGCCCCGGGGACCTCAGCGACATCCTCTACACCTCCGGCACCACCGGCCGCTCCAAGGGGGTCATGACCACCCACGGCCAGACCCTCCGCCTCTACGCCTCCTGGTCCGGCCTGGTCACCCTGCGCCCCGGCGACCGGTACCTGCTGGTCAACCCCTTCTTCCACACCTTCGGCTACAAGGCCGGGGTACTGGCCTGCCTGCTGCGCGGGGTCACCATGCTCCCCGAGGCGGTCTACGACACCGACCGCATCCTGCACCGCATGGCCGCCGAGCGCGTCACCTGCCTGATGGGCCCGCCGACCGTCTTCCACGGCCTGATCCGCCACCCGGCCCGCGCCTCCCACGACCTCTCCGCCCTGCGCCTGGCCGGCACCGGAGCCGCCTCCGTGCCCACCTCCCTCGTCGAGGAGATCCGCGGCGAACTGGGCGCGCCCGACGTGTTCACCGCGTACGGGCTCACCGAGTCCGGTGGGGTCGTGTCCGTCTGTCCCACCGACGCCGACGCCTGGACCCTCGCCCACACCGTCGGCCCGCCGCTGCCGGACACCGAGGTGCGGATCACCGACCCGCTCGGCACGGTGCTGCCCGCCGGGGAGCCGGGCGAGGTGCAGGTCCGCGGCTACCACGTCACCCCCGGCTACCTGGACGACCCGGCGTCCACCGCCGAGGCCGTGCTGCCCGGCGGCTGGCTGCGCACCGGGGACATCGGCGTCCTCGACGGGCGCGGCTACCTCGCCATCACCGACCGGCTCAAGGACATGTACGTGGTCGGCGGGTTCAACGCCTATCCGGCGGAGGTGGAGAACGTGCTGCTGACCCACCCCGCCATCACCGACGCGGCGGTCGTCGGCGCCCCCGACGAGCGGCTCGGCGAGGTCGGGGTGGCCTACGTCGTCACCACCGGGCCGGTCACCTCCGCGGAGCTGACCTCCTGGACCCGGGAACGGCTGGCCAATTTCAAGGTGCCCAGGCGGTTCACCCGCCTGGAGGAGCTCCCGCGCAACGCGGGCGGCAAGCTGCTGAAGACGGAGCTGCGCCGCGCGGCCCGAGGGGAGTCGGCGTGAACCCGCTGGAGCCGACCCCGGAGCACGGGGAACTGCGGGACGCGGTAAGGGCGGTCCTCGCCCGGCACCCCGGCCACGCGGCCTGGGCTCCGCTGACGGCCCGGGTCGGCGCGGCCGCGCTGGCGTTCCCCGAGGAGTACGGCGGCCTGGGGTGCGGGAGCGCCGAGGTCGCGGTGGTCATGGCGGAGCTGGGGCGCGCGCTGAGCCCCGTACCGTACCTGGGCTCGGCGGTGCTGACCGCAGGGGCGCTGCTCGCGGCCGGGGACCGGGAGGCGTGCGCGGAGCACCTGCCCGGGCTGGCGGACGGCACCGTCGTGGGAGCCCTGGCCTGGGCGGAGGCCGGGGGCTGGGAGGCCTCCGACGTGACGGCGCGGGCCGAGCCGGAGGGCCGGGACTGGGCCCTGTCCGGCACCAAACGGTACGTACTGGCGGGACCGGCCGAGCCGTCCCTGCTGCTGGCCTTCGCCAGGACCGGTCCGGCCGCCGCGCCGGGCGGCGACCCCGCCACCGCACCCCGCGTCGGGCCCGGCCAGGGCCTCGGGCTGTTCGAACTCACCGCCCCGCCGGCGGCCTTCACCGTACGGTCCACCATGGACCGCACCCGCCCCCTCGCGGAGCTGACCCTGGACCGGACCCCGGCCCGGCTGCTCTCGCCCGACGGCGCCGCGGTCCTCGCCCGGGTCCGGGACCTGGCCTGTACGGCGCTCGCCGCCGAGCAGGCGGGGGCGGCGGCGCGGGCGCTGGAGCTGACGGTCCGGTACGCGAAGGAGCGGGTGCAGTTCGGCCGGCCGATCGGCTCCTTCCAGGCGGTCAAGCACCGGCTGGCCGACATGTACACCGCGGTGGAGAGCGCCCACTCGCTCGCCCTCGCCGCCGCCGCCGCCGACGCGGCCCCGGACCTGGCCGCCGCGGCCAAATCGGGCTGCTCGGAGGCCTTCGCGTACGTGGCGGGCGAGATGATCCAGCTGCACGGCGGGATCGGCATCACCTGGGAGCACGAGGCCCACGAGTTCTTCAAGCGGGCGCACGGCTCGGCCCGGCTCTTCGGCTCCCCGGCCGCGCACCGTGAACGGCTGGCGCACCGCCTCGGGTTCCACGCCCGGCCCGGTGACTCCGAACGGGTGACGGCGAACGGGTGACGCCAACGGGGCCGCGGGCTGCCGTACCCTCGGCCCCATGACGGGCAGCGCGATAGACCTCCGGAAGATCGAAGAGACCGCCCCCGCCCTGGTGAGCCTCTACAAGAGCGCCGGGGTCTCGCTGCGCAAGCACGGCCTCGAAGGCTGGCGCGCCGCGGTCTACCTGGTCCTCGACTACTCCGGATCGATGCGCCCGTACTACCAGGACGGCAGCGTGCAGGCCCTCGCCGACCAGGTGCTGGGGCTGTCGGCGCACCTGGTGGACGACGACGCCCGCGTGCCCGTCGTGTTCTTCTCCACGGAGGTCGACGCGCTGGAGGAGATCTCCCTCACCGGCCACGTGGGGCGGGTCACCACGATCGCCGCCGGGCTCGGGCACATGGGCAAGACCTCCTACCACGCGGCGATGGACGCGGTGATCGACCACTACCTGGACTCGGGATCGGCCGCCCCGGCGCTCGTCGTCTTCCAGACGGACGGCGGTCCCGTCAACAAGCTCGCCGCCGAGAAGTACCTGTGCAAGGCCGCCCGGCTGCCGCTCTTCTGGCAGTTCGTCGGCTTCGGGAACACCCGCAGCTCGCAGTTCGACTTCCTGCGGCGGCTGGACGAACTGCCCGTCCCGCAGAAGCGGGTGGTGGACAACGCGGGCTACTTCCACGCCGGCCCCGATCCGCGCGCCGTCACCGATTCGGAGCTGTACGACCGTCTGCTCTCGGAGTTCCCGGCCTGGCTGGCCGCGGCCCGCACGGCGGGCATCGTGCGCGCCTGAGCGGCGGCTGTCGGTGCCTCGCGCTTTGATGGAGGTATGACGACGAACAACTGGGCCGTATTCGAACAGGCGGAACCGGATTTCGCGGCGGCGGTCAAGGCCCGCTTCGCACAGTTCCCGCACCACGTCCTCGCGACCCTGCGCAAGGACGGCTCCCCCCGCGCGACCGGACTCAACGTGGACATCCGCGGCGGTGAGCTGTGGCTGGGCATGATGCCCGGCTCCATGAAGGGCGCGGACCTGCGGCGCGACCCGCGCTTCGCCCTCCACACCAACCCCGGCGCGGGCGAGACCATGCCGGACGGGGACGTACGGATCTCCGGGCGGGCGGTGGAGATCGTGGAGCAGCCCGAGCTGCACCGGTACGCGGAGGAGACGGAGTCCCCGCACCCCTTCGACCTGTTCCGCGCCGAGCTGACGGAGGTCGTCCACGTCGGAGTGGAGGACGACGACCTCGTGGTGCGGTCGTGGACCCCGGCGCACGGGCTGCGCACCCTGCGCCGGGGCAACGACGACGAGCCGGCCCGCGAGGACCCGGCGGCCGGCTGAGCTATGCCCGGCCGGCGGCCCCCTGCGTGGCCTTCGGAGCCTTGAGCGGGGCCTGGTTGGGGGCCTTGACGGGCGCCTTGGCCTGGGCCTCAGCCGGTGTTTGGGCCTTGGCCGGGGCCTTCGGGGCCTTCTCCGGGGCCGGGTCGCCGATGTCCAGCCAGCTCCGGTCGATGTTCATCGTCACGTCCCCGTACGTGGCGTCGTGGTCGCCCCGGAACTGGTGGGCCCGGCGCCCCCCGGTCCACTGGCGGGTTCCCTCGGGCAGTCCCATGTCTGCGTCGGCGACCGAGGCCGAGCCGTTCCAGCGGGCCACCCACAGCGCGTCCGGCATGGCCTCCGGGGCCTGGGCGTAGTGGGCGCTCAGCGCCTTGGCCCCGGAGCTCGCCGAGACGTAGGCGGCCGCGCGGTAGCCCAGCTCGTGCAGGCGCACCGTCCAGGCGGTGAGGTAGGCGACGACCGGGGCGTCCCAGGTGGCCCGGTCCGAGTAGTTCTCCAGGTCGTTGTAGAGGACCGCGCCCTCGTCCAGGCCCAGCGCCGCGGCCGCCTGGGCCGCGCCCTCGGCCGCCTCGCTGCCCTGCTCGTTCGCCTCGGAGGGGTCGGTCGACAGCCCCGTCCCGGAGCTGTGCCAGGGCTGGGGGCCGACCCAGATAGGCATCAGGTGCCAGCCCGCCTCCGCCTGCCGGGTCACCCATGCCGCGGTGAGCTGCGGCTGGGCGCAGGCGCGGGCCCGGCCGCCGATGTAGATGCCGACGGCGCCGAAGGGCGAGTTGGCCCGCCAGGCGTTCATGGCCCGCTGCGTGGGGGCGGTGCAGGCGTCGAAGCCCTCGCCGGTGAAGGGCTCCTGGGCGGCGGGGCGGGGGCCGGGGCCGACGGCGACGGCCGGCTCGGCGGGGGCGGGGCCGGGGGCGGCCGGGGGCGTCAGGGCCCGGGCCCTGGTGAGTACCGCGCGTACGGCCTCGGGCGTGGAGGCGTAGGAGACGGTGGCCATCACCCCGGCGCGGCGCAGGGCGTAGCGGATCTCGTTGCTGTCGCCCCGGACCTTGGGGAGGGGGTCGCCCTCGTCCGCTCCGACGGTCGGGATGTCGGCGCGCGGCGGGGCTCCGTCGAAGGGCTCCAGGTGGAGGGTGTCGGCACGGGGGGCGGCGGCACGGGCGGCCCCGCATTCGCCCTGGGTGCCGGCGTGACCGAGGTAGAGGGTGGGCAGATCGAGGCGCAGGCACGCTTCGGGGTTCCGGTCGAGGTCGACGACCCGCCAGCCGGCGGGGACGGTGAGGCGCAGCCCGCGGTAGTCGACGGTGCGGCCGTCTGCGCCGCGCCCGTCGGCACCGCGCCCGTCGGCCGTGGCGCCGTGACCGGCGGGGGCCTGGGCGGTGCCGATCGGGACGGGAGCGAGCAGCGCGGCGCCCAGCAGGCAGCTCAACATCATGTGGGAGGGGAGCATGTGACCCACTGTTACCAGAATGCCCGGGGGTTGACGCAGAGGCACGAGAAGCCGCGGCCACCTGTTGACGGGACGGCCGCACCCGGCCGACGGCCCCCGCCCCGGACCTCGCCCCGAACAGCCCCTCCGGCGACGGCCTAGACCGGCTTCTCCGTCCGGCCCTTGCCCCGCCGCGGCGCGGTGGCGCCGCGGATCTCCTCCGTGGCCGCGCGGAACGCGGGCGCGGCGCGGGCGAAGTAGTCGAAGAGCACGGCCTGCTGCTCCGGGGCGTAGGAGCCGATGACCGCCGCGATGTGCCTGCGGGCCGGGCCGACCACGTCCTCGATCCGGTCCAGCGCGTCCGCCACGGGTTCCACGATGACCCGGCGCCGGTCGCCGGGATCGGCGGCCCGGCGGGCGTAGCCGGCCCGTTCGAGCCGGTCGATGAGCCTGGTCGTGGCGCCCGTGGTCAGCCCGGTGCGCGTGGCGAGTTCGCCGGAGGACAGGCCCCCTTCCAGGGTGATGAGGCTGAGCGCGTACCACTCGGAGGTGTGCAGACCGGCCGCCTCGGCACTGGCCAGACCCTGGAGGCCGACGGCGTCCAGGTACTGCCGGAAGACCGTGTGCGCGTTCGGACCGTCGCCGCCTGTTGCCATTCTCCGGATCCCCTCCTACATTTATATCTGCACGCATGCAGATACTGCGTTGGTTCAGTATCTGCTTCAGTCTAGCCAATTGGGGAGTGGTCCGTCATGCAGTCCACCAGCGAGTCCGTCGCCTCCGTCCAGGCCGTGCTGAACCGGCTCGTCGCCGCCTGGGAGCAGCACGACGCCGAGGCGTACGGCGAGCTGTTCACCGAGGACGCCACCTACATCACCTACGTCGGCACCTTCTACCAGGGGCGCCGCGACATCGTGGAGAGCCACCGCACCCTCTTCGCCGGCTTCCTCAAGGGCACCCGGCTGGCCGACGAGATCCTCGGCATCCGCTTCCACGGGCCCGGCGTGGCCGTGGTGAACGGGCGCGGGGACACCTACAAGGGCAAGCGCCCGGAGAAGCTCAGCAAGATCCAGACGTACACCCTCGTCCGCGACACGGCCCCCGGCGCGGACGGGCGGTGGCGGATCGCGGCCTTCCAGAACACCAAGCGCAAGCCGCTGATGGAGGCCGTGTCCTACCGCTTCGCCCCGGGCCTCGTCCCGGCCGCCGAGCAGTGACCGTGCCCGGCCGACCCGCGCACACCGACACCCGGACGACCTTACGGAGAGCCCGCATGACCACCGACCGGACCACAGACCGGACCGGAGACCGGACCGGAGACCGCAGCGACGACCGGACCGGCGACCGGACCGACCTGGCCGGCGCACCGCCCGCGCCCCCTTCGCGTCGGCGGAACCTGAAGCGCGTCCTCCTCGCCACCGCGCTCACCCTCGGGCTCACGGCCGGCGGCGGCTGCCTGTGGCTCGACTCCACCTCGGAGGTCAAGGCCACCGGCACCGCCGAGTGCACGGCCGTGGCCCCCGCCTCCCCGGGCGCCGGCACCGGCACGGACACCGGCTCCGCCACCCGTGACCGCGACGCCGTCTGCGGCGTACTGGCCTCGCTCGCCCGGGCCTGGGGCGCCGCCGACGCCGACGCGTACGGAGCCCTCTTCACCCCGGACGCCACGTACACGACGTACGTCGGCACCCACTACCAGGGCCGCGGCGACATCACCGAGGCCCACCGGGCCCTCTTCGGCGGCTTCGTCAAGGGAACGAAGCTGGCCGACTCGATCCTGGGCATCCGCTTCCTCGGCCCCGACGCGGCCGTCGTCACCAGCCGCGGGGACACCTACGAGGGCGGGCGGCCGCAGGAGCTGTCGAAGGTCCAGACGTACACGCTGACCCGCGAGGCCGACGGGCGGTGGCGGATCGCCGCCTTCCAGAACACCCGGCGCCAACCGGTCATGGAGAAAGCCTCCTTCCTGCTGTCGCCGGGCACGGTGCCCGGGGCCGAGAGATGAGCGCCCGCACCGCCCTGGTCACCGGGGCCAGTTCGGGCATCGGCCTGGCCTTCGCCCGCGAACTCGCCTCGGCCGGCTACGCGGTGACCGCCGTGGCCCGCGGCGAGGACCGGCTGCGCGCCCTCGTCGGGGAACTGGGCCCCGGCCACCGCCACCTGGTCGCGGACCTCGCCACCCCCGAAGGCCGGGAGCTGGTCGCCGCCGAGCTGGCCCGGCGCCCCGTCGACCTGCTGGTCAACAACGCCGGCACCGCCCACCACGGCCCCTTCACGGCGGCAGGCCCGCAGGAGGCGCTGACCTCCCTGCGCCTGGGCACCGACGCCGTCGTCGTACTGGCGCACGCCTTCCTCTCCGGGGCCCGGCGCGGGGACGCCCTCATCAACGTCTCCTCCACCCTCGCGCACGCCCCGGCCCCGGGCCTCGCCGTCTACAGCGCCGGCAAGGCCTTCGTGACCTCCTTCTCCGAAGCCCTCTGGTACGAGCAACGGCCCCTCGGCGTCCACGTCATGGCCCTCTGCCCCGGCCCGACCTCCACGGAATCGGAACCGGCGCCGGAGCCGCAATCCCGGCGCGGGCCCGGGCCCGGTCCCGAGTCCGCGCCCCGGTCCGCGCCCCAGTCCGCGCCCGAGTCCCGGCCCGTCCCCGACCCCGCGGCCGAGTCCGCGCCCCAGTCCGGGCCCGCGTCCCGGCCCGCGTCCGGGCCCGCCCCAGCCTCCGAGTCCGCCACCGGTTGCGCCCCCGCGCCCGCCCCCGCGCCCCGCCGCCACCAGGACGCCCCGTCGGTCCTGGTCCAGAGCCCGCGGGCGGTGGTGCGGGCCGCCCTGCGCGCCCTGGACCGCCGCAGCGGCCCCACCATCGTGCCCGGGCGGGCGAACTCCCTGTTCGTCCTCGCCACCCGCCTGCTGCCGCGGCGCACGCTCCTGGCGATGCTCAGCCGCTAGTGCGGCCGTTGGCGCGGACGTTGGCACGGCAGCGACCGCGGCCCGGTGGCCGGACCGCCACTCCCGCCGCTCCTGCTACTCCTGCTGCTCCTGGAAGGCGGGCAGGGCGAAGATCCGCTCCTTCCCCGACTCCTCCATGAGCTCCACCAGCGGCAGCACCAGCTCCCACAGGTCCTGCTTGTCGACCTCGCGTACAAGACCTTCGAGCTCGGAGTCGCCCAGCCCGGCGGCGGCGTCGGCCACCACCTTGCGCGCCTCCTCGGGCAGTACGCCGACCAGCGGCAGGAACTCCCCCCACAGCGCGGTCGCCACGACGGCCCGTACGACTCCCGCCAGTACCTCCGGATCCCGCAGGGAGTCCAGCCGGGCCACCGCGAGCCGGTCCTCCTCGCCGAGCAGCGCGACGAGCGGGAGCAGGGACTCCCACAGCCCCTCGGCGTGCGTCACCCGTACGAGCGAGTCGAGTTCGGTCCCGTCGAGGCGGGCGGTGAGCTCGGCGATCCGCAGCCGCTGGTCACCGCCGACCATCGCGGCGACGCCCAGGGCCTCCTCCCAGAGTCCTTCGGCCGCGGCGGCCCGGACCACCGCGGCGAGCCGGTCGTCGCCCATGAGCTCCAGGATGCGGGGCAGCCGCTCGGGCAGGTCCACGTAGAACCCGGCGCGCAGCACTACGGCATCGTCCACCTGCTCCAGGATCCGGCGGAGCACCTGGTCCCGCATGTGCCCGACGAAGCGGCCCATGGTGAGGTGGTCGCGGTTCTCGGCGAGGGTGACGGCGATGCGTACGACGAGCCCCTCGTCGAGCCGGTCGACGATCCCGGAGATCTTCCGGGGGTCGAGGTGTCCGCAGGCCTCGGCGGTGAAGGAGACGGGCAGCTTCGAGATGATGTCGGCGGCGCGGCCCGCCTCCAGCCGGCCGGCCACCCCGGCCGCCAGCCGGGGGCCGAGCGCCTTCTGCGAGATGGCGGCCGCCACCCCGGCGGGCACCAGTTTGGTCGCGGCGGCGATCCGGTCGAGCATCTCGGGCGCGCCGTCGTTCAGCACGCCGCTGACCTGCTCCCGGAACGTCCGTACGTCCTCGTCCGGCAGCCCGCGCAGGAAGCCGAGTTCCCCGGCGTCCGCCCCCACCAGCCGGGCGATCTTCTCCACTTCGGCGCGGCTCACCGGAACAGCACCTTGCGTACGGCACCGCGCACCAGGGCGGGTACCAGCTTGAGCGCTTCCTCCGCTGCCTCGTTCAGGCCGTCGGCCTGGCGCGCCCGCTCCGCTTTCAGCGCCTCGGCGAGCCGCGCGAGCTCCCCCGCGTCCAGCTCCGCGAACGACGCGGGGGGTCGCGCGCCCCCCAACTCCCCGCTCAACCGGCCCATTTCCTCATCTGTACGCACGGGACGACCTCCCACACCAAAGACGACACGACGACGGCTCGCGTCGAGCGTGACGCCGTATTGACTAATAGTCAATACTCGTGGGTAGCCCTGCCGGTGGAAGGAGTGGGCCGCCGGCGGGACGGTGCGCACCCCCACGGTGCACCGCCCCGCCGGCCGTACCGGCGGCCTCCCCTCCGGGCCGCCGACCCGCCGACCGCCCCACCCGGCGGGTCAGCAGCTCTTGGCTCCCGGCGGCGGCTTGAACACCGCGTCCAGCACGCGGTCCGCGGAGACTTCGACCAGGGTCCAGTCCAGCGTGGAGTCCGTGGCCGGCAGGTTCAGGTGCTCCGGAAGTTCGCTCTCCCTGAGCTCCTGCCCCACGTAGAGGACGGACAGCGTGCCGCCGCAGCCCGAGGGCGGCGGGGGCACGCTCCCCCGGACCAGGCCGTCGCCGGGACCCACCGCGAGGGTGAGGGTGTCGAGGGGGGCGTACGTGAATTTGTAGCCGGCCGTGCTCGAGGACTTGGTCATGTCCACCCGGAAGTGACTGAGCTTCACCGGCACCGGTTCGCACGGGCGCTGGGAGTCGTGCAGGCCGAGCCATACGCCGTTGTCCACCATGAAGAGGGCCGAGGAGTCCGAGGGCGCCGGCCGCTCGCTGCTGCGCAGCCCCTTGAGATAGCCGGTCATCCCCTTCGTGTCCAGACCCGACGTGACCGTGCACGGTGTGGTGGGCGCGGTGGACGGTGGCGGGGTGGGAGTGGGCGTGGGGCTCGGGCTCGGCGGGGTGGGGGCGGACGCCGAGGGGGTGGCGGCGGCGGAGGGCGGTGCGGACCTGAGGCTTCCCAGGGCCGACCCCGAGCCGGAACAGCCCGCCAGGACCAGCGCGGGAAGGGTCAGGAACGGAACGGCGAACACACGTAATCGGCGCATCAGGCCTCCACGTCAGGCGCGGCCGGGGTCGCTTTCGATGCTGGCAGCCCGGCTCCGGCAGCGGCATCCGTAGAACCGCCTACGTATCCCCGGGCCCGAATCCGGGTACCGGACATCCGGGGAGGCACCATGACGGACAGGACTCCGCTGGTCGGCCGGGGGGCCGAGCTCGACCGGCTGGACGAAGTGCTCGACGGGACGGCGGGGGGACGCGGCGGGACGGCGGGGGGACCGGGCGGGACGGCGGACGGACGCGGCGGGACACCGGGCGTCGTCGACCTCACGGGTGCGGCGGGCATGGGCAAGAGCCGGCTGCTCACCGAGGTGTGCGGCCGGGCCCGGACCCGCGGTCTGACCGTCCTGCGCGGCCGCGCCACGGAGTACGAACGGCACATCCCCTTCCGCCTGTTCACCGACGCCCTGGCCGACCTGGCCCCCCACCTCCTCCACCCCTGGTCGGCGGAGCCCTCCCTGACCCCGGTCCTCCACGGCACGACCCCGTCCGAGCCCGTGGACCGCTTCGCCGTGCACCGGGCCGTCGCACGGATGCTCGGGGCGCTCGCCGGGAGCGGTGAGGGCGATGGGGGCGATGGGGACGGCGGGAACGCTGGCGGCGGTGGGAACGATGGGGGCGGTGCGAGCGGTCGGAGCGGGCTGCTGATCGCCCTCGACGACCTGCACTGGGCCGACCCGGCCTCCCTCGAGCTCCTCGACCACCTCGTGCGCCACCCCCCGCACGCCCCCGTGACCGTCGTCGTGGCCCGCCGCGACCGCCAGACCTCCCCCTCGCTCGCCGCCGCGCTCACCCGGGGGGTCGACACCGGCGCCGTGCTGCGACTGGACCTCGGGCCCCTCGGCGAGCGGGCCTGCGTGGAGCAGCTCGCCCCGGAGCTGGCGCCCGGCCGTGCCGCCCGGCTGTACGCCGCCAGCGAGGGCAACCCGCTCTACTTCCTGACCCTGCTCCAGGGTCAGGCCGCCGGTCCCGCCGTCCCGGCCGGCGGCCTCACCGCCCTGCTGCTCGACGAGCTGACCCCGCTCACCGCCACGCAGCGGCGTACCGCCGAGGCCGTCGCCGTGCTCGGCGACCACGCCACCGTCCCGCTGCTGGCGCTCACCGCGGCGGCGCCCGACCCCGGGCAGCTCGACGCGGACCTCGGCGTACTGGCCGGCCGGGACTTACTGCGGCCCGGGCCCGGCGGGAGCTGGTCGCTGCGCCATCCGGTGCTGCGGACCGTGGTGCACGAGAACACCGAGCACCGGCGGCGTACGGGCATGCACCGGCGGGCGGCCGCCGCGCTGGCCGGGGCGGGCGCCGCCGCCGCCGTACGGGCCCACCACGTCGAGCGGGCGCTGACCGGCTGGGACCCGGAGGCGGCGACGGTGCTGCTGGAGGCCGCCGGGCAGGCCCGGACCACCGCCCCGGCGAGCTGCGCCCACTGGCTCGGGGCCGTCCTGCGGATCCTCCCGGACACCCCGGAGCACCAGGCGCACCGCCGGGAGCTGCTGCTGCGGCGCGCGCGGGCGCTGAGCGTGTGCGGGGAGCTGCGGGAGAGCCGCAGCCTGCTCTACGCACTGATCGCGCAGGTCGGCTCCGCCGAGGACGGCGGGCTGCGCGCGAGCGCCGTCACCCTGTGCGCCTCGATGGAGCGCCACCTCGGGGAGTACGGGGCCGCGGTCGCGCTGCTGCGCCGCGAGCTGGCCCGCCGGCCCGCCCCGCGCCCGGCCGACGCCCTCGCCCTCGGTCTCGAGCTGGGCTCCTCCGCTCCGCACGCGCTGTCCTACACCGAGGTGCGCGAGGACGTACGGCGCACGTTCGTGCTGGCCCGCCGGCTGGGCAACGGGCCGGCCGAGGCGGGGGCGCTGGCCACCTCCGCGCTCGGGGAGACGTACGGGGGCGATCCGGCCACGGCGCGCAGGCTGGCCGACCGCGCGGCGGCCCGGGTCGACGCACTGACCGGGGCCATGACCCAGGCCCTGTCCGACGAGGAACTCGCCGGACTCGCGGACCTCCCGGAGCCGTTGGCCCGGCTGGCCTGGACGGAGTTCTACCTGGAGCGGTACCCGGACGCGGAGCGGCACGCCGACCGGGGCCTCGCCCTCGCCCGGCGCGTCGGCCCGCTCCACCTCCTGCCGCACCTGCTGCTCTGCAAGGCGATCGTCCACATGAACACCTGCCGGCTGGTGTCGGCGCTGGAGTTCGTGGACGAGGCGGAGAGCATCGCCCGGGGCATCGGCAGCGAGGAACTCCTCGCCCTGGTCCTCGCGAACAAGGCGCAGGTGCTGCTCGCGGCCCTGCCGCCGGGCGACGGCACCCCCCTGGCCGTGGCGGAGGAGGCGGTCGCGCTGTCCGGGGTACGGAGCAGCTGGTGGAACTCCCTGGCCTGGTGCGTGCTGAGTTACGTGGCCCTGCACGGCGGCGACCCCGAGCGGGCCCGCTCCGCGATGCTCCGGGCGGGCGGCGGCCCGGCGCTCACCCACCTCCAGCCGACGATGCGGCCGCTGTTCCTGGAGTCCCTGGTCACCTCGGCCGTCGTCCTCGGCGACCTGGCGGGCGCGCAGGCGTGGGCGGCCCGGGCCGCGGCGGACGCGGATCGCCTCGGCCTGCCGACCCAACGGGCCTCGGCGCTGCGCAGCGCGGGCCAGTTGCTGGCGGCGCGCGGTGAGCCGGGGCCGGCGGCGGATCTGTACGCGCGGGCGGCCGCGGAGGCCGCCCGCTCGGGCGCGGCCCTGTGGGAGTCGCAGGCCCTCCTCATCGGCTCCTCCCTGGCGGCCCAGTCCGGGGACCCCACCACGGCGACGGCCCTGTGGCACCGCGGCCGCCACCTGGCCGATTCGGGCGGCGCCCACCTCCTGACGGGCCTGGCGGACCTCTTCCCCCCACCCCGGCCCACGAACACCCCGGCACCCGCACTGCCCACCACACCCACGGCCCCGCCCACACCCACGGCCCCGTCCACACCCACACCCCCACACACGGCCCCGCACACACCCACACCCCCACACACGGGCCCGTCCACACCCACACCCCCACACACGGCCCCGCACACACCCCCGTACACGGCCCCGTCCGCACCCGTACCCGCCCTCACGGCCCCGTCCGCACCCGTACCCGCCCTCACGGCCCCGTCCGCACCCGCCCCCGTGCACACGGCCGGACCCTCAGGCGCGCCCACCCCCACGCCTGCCCCCACCCCGGGCCCGCTCCCCCACCTCACCCCGCGCGAGCGGCAGATCGCGGTCCTGGTGACCGAGGGCCTCACCACCCCGGCCATCGCGGCGCGGCTCTACCTCAGCCCCCGCACGGTGGACACCCACCTGTCGCACATCTACCGCAAGACGGGCGTCACCACCCGCTCGGCCCTGGCCGCCCTCACGGCCCGCCACCTGCCGTGAGGGCCCGAGGCCCGCGGCCCGAGGCCCGCGGCCCGCCGGACGCCACCCGTCAGCGCGGGGCCAGCCGCGCGGGGCCGTCAGCACAGGGTCATCAGCGCGGGCCCCGGCCGGTGTGCCCGTCCTGGGCCGCCAGGACCTCGTCCCCGTGCTCGAAGGCCCAGACGCCGAACGCCTCGATCGGAGCGAGCAGACTCCGCCCCAGGTCGGTGAGCCGGTAGTCGACCCGGGGCGGCGACTGCGGCTGGACCCGGCGCTCGAGCAGGCCGTTGAACTCCAGCCGCCGCAGCGTCTCGGTCAGGACCTTCGGGCTGATCCCCCCGATGCGCTCGCGCAGCTCGGCGGGGCGCGCGGGCCCGTCGCGCAGCGTCCAAAGCACCACGGGATTCCACGTGTTGGACAGCAGATCGAAGGCGAGGCGGGCCCGGCAGTCGGCGAGGAATACCTGATTCGTCACGTACCACATGGTGCCTGGAGGCCTCCGTAATGTCGTGCCCCAACCGAAAGGGGGCGGTCCATGAGGATCGGTGTTCTGGGTACGGGCAACATGGCGGACGCGCTCACCACGCACTGGGTGAGGGCGGGGCACGAGGTGTTCATAGGGGGCCGGGACGGGGACGGGGCGCGGCGGCTCGCCATCCGTCTGGGCAACGGAACGGGCCACGGCAGTCTGCGCGCGGCGGCCGGGTTCGGTGAGGTCGTGCTGGCCGCGCTGCCGTACGGCGCGGGGGCGGAGGTCGTCGCCACGCTCCGCACCCCCCTGGCGGGGCGGGTGCTGCTCGACTGCGCCAATCCGGTCGGCCCCGGCTTCCGCCTGCTGACCGGCGACGGCCCCTCGGCGGCCCGGCGGCTGGCCGCGGCGGCTCCGGGCGCGCACGTGGTGAAGGCGTTCAACCTCTGCCACGAAGACGTGTGGCGCATGGACCCGCCGGTCTTCGACGGCCGTCCGCTGGCCGTCCCGGTCTGCGGCGACGACGCGACGGCGCTCGGTCTCGCCCACACCCTGGTATGGGACACGGGCTGCGTCCCGCTGTCCGCGGGCGGCCTGGACCGCGCCGGCCTCCTGGAGGCAACGGCCGCCCTGTTCATCGGCCTGTGGGTGGACCAAGGGGCCGACGCCCAGTCCATCGCCCCACCCCTGCCCTTCGCCACGGGCCCCACCCCCCACTAGGCCCCGTACACGCCACCGCGCCCGCCACCCCTGGTCGGGGACGTGGCGGGCGCGGTGTCGGAGTGCCGTACTTCGTTGTACGGACCGTATGAGGGGTCCCGGCGGGCCGGGGGTACTGCGAGACCTCAAGCCACCACCCGACGGCCGGAGGCCGGCGCAGCCGGGCGAAGCCCGGGAGGCCGCCTGCGGCCGAGCGGTGCGAGCACGGCGTCCAGAAGGAGTCGTGGCGGGCGTGGTGTCAGAATTCCGTACGCCGTTGTACGGACCGTGTGAGGGGTCCCGGCCGGGGCCGGGGGTACTGCGGGGTTACACGGTGATGGAGCGGTCCGTCGGCTTGACCGGGTACGGGAGGGCGCTGGTGCCGGTCAGGAAGCGGTCCACGCCGCGGGCGGCCGAGCGGCCTTCCGCGATGGCCCAGACGATCAGCGACTGGCCGCGGCCGGCGTCGCCGGCGACGAAGACGCCGTCGACGTTGGTCGCGTAGGAGGCGTCGCGCTCGATGTTGCCGCGGGCGTCCATCGCCAGGCCGAACTGCGCCGTCAGGCCGTTCTCCTGGTCGGTGCCGGTGAAGCCCATCGCCAGGGTGACCAGCTGCGCGGGGAGGACGCGCTCGGTGCCGGGCTTCTGGACGAGCTTGCCGTCCTCGAAGGCGACCTCGACCAGGTGGAGGGCCTGGACGTTGCCGTCCTCGTCGCCCTCGAAGTGGGTGGTGGAGACGGAGTAGATCCGCTCGCCGCCCTCCTCGTGGGCCGAGGTGACCTTGTACAGCATGGGGAACGTCGGCCAGGGCTGGCCGGCGGGCCGGTCCTCGGAGGGACGCGGCATGATCTCCAGCTGCGTGACCGAGGCCGCGCCCTGGCGGTGGGCGGTGCCCACGCAGTCCGCGCCGGTGTCGCCGCCGCCGATGACGACCACGTGCTTGCCCTCGGCGGTGATGGGGGGCGCCATGAAGTCGCCCTCCTGCACCTTGTTCGCGAGGGGGAGGTACTCCATCGCGAAGTGGATGCCCTTGAGGTCGCGGCCCGGGACCGGCAGGTCGCGGGAGACGGTGGCGCCCGCCGCGATGACCACCGCGTCGAAGCGCTTGCGCAGGTCGGTCGCGGTGATGTCGCGGCCGACCTCGACACCGGTACGGAACTTGGTGCCCTCCGCGCGCATCTGCTCGATGCGGCGGTTGATGTGCACCTTCTCCATCTTGAACTCGGGGATGCCGTAGCGCAGCAGGCCGCCGACGCGGTCGGCGCGCTCGTACACCACCACGGTGTGCCCGGCCCGGGTCAGCTGCTGGGCCGCGGCCAGACCCGCCGGGCCGGAGCCGATGACGGCGGCCGTCTTGCCGGAGAGGCGCTCGGGCGCCTGCGGGGTGACGTCGCCGTTGTCCCAGGCCTTGTCGATGATGGAGACTTCGACGTTCTTGATCGTGACGGCCGGCTGGTTGATGCCCAGCACACAGGCGGACTCGCACGGCGCCGGGCACAGCCGCCCGGTGAACTCCGGGAAGTTGTTCGTCGCGTGCAGGCGCTCGGAAGCGGCGGTCCAGTCCTCGCGGTACGCGAAGTCGTTCCACTCCGGGATCAGGTTCCCGAGCGGACACCCGTTGTGGCAGAACGGGATGCCGCAGTCCATGCAGCGGCCGGCCTGCTTGCTGATGATCGGGAGCAGCGAGCCCGGAACGTAGACCTCGCTCCAGTCCTGGAGGCGCTCGGCCACGGGACGGGTGCAGGCGGTCTCGCGCGGGGTGGTGAGGAAGCCCTTCGGGTCAGCCATTGGTCGCCGCCTCCATCATCTTCTCGGTGGTCTCGGACTCCGAGAGTCCGGCCAGCTCGGCGGCGTCCTTGGCGGCGAGCACTGCCTTGTACGTGGTCGGGATGATCTTGCTGAAGCGGGCCGCCGAGGCGGTCCAGTCAGCCAGGAGCTTCGCGGCCACGGTCGAGCCGGTCTCCTCCTCGTGGCGGCGCACCACATCGTGCAGCCACTGGGAGTCGGCGTCGGAGAGGGTTTCCACCGCGCCCGCGTTGCCGACGTTGACGTTGTGCACGTCGAGGTCGATGACGTACGCGACGCCGCCCGACATGCCGGCCGCGAAGTTGCGGCCCGTCTCGCCGAGGACGACCGCGGTGCCGCCGGTCATGTACTCGCAGCCGTGGTCGCCCACGCCTTCCGAGACGACCAGGGCGCCGGAGTTGCGGACGCAGAAGCGCTCGCCGGTGCGGCCGCGCAGGAACAGCTCGCCGCCGGTGGCGCCGTAGCCGATCGTGTTGCCCGCGATGGTCGAGTACTCGGCCAGGTGCTCGGCGCCGCGGTCGGGACGGACCACGACGCGGCCGCCGGAGAGGCCCTTGCCGACGTAGTCGTTGGCGTCGCCCTCCAGGCGCAGGGTCACACCCCGCGGCAGGAAGGCGCCGAAGGACTGGCCGGCGCTGCCGGTGAAGGTCAGGTCGATGGTGTTGTCGGGCAGGCCCGCACCGCCGAACCTCTTGGTGACCTCGTGGCCGAGCATGGTGCCGACGGTCCGGTTGATGTTGCGGATCGAGACCTGGGCGCGGACGGGCTGGGCGCTCTCGGCGGAGTCGGCGTTCAGCGCCTCGGCGGCGAGCTCGATGAGCTCGTTGTCGAGGGCCTTCTCCAGACCGTGGTCCTGCTCGATCAGGGCGTGGCGGACCGCGCCCTCGGGCAGCTCCGGCACGTAGAAGAGCGGCTCCAGGTCGAGACCCTGCGCCTTCCAGTGCGTGACGGCCTTGCTGGTGTCGAGGAGCTCGGCGTGGCCGACGGCCTCCTCGATCGTGCGGAAGCCCAGCTCGGCGAGGAGCTCGCGCACCTCCTCCGCGATGAACTCGAAGAAGTTGACGACGAACTCGGGCTTGCCCGAGAAGCGGTCGCGCAGGACCGGGTTCTGCGTGGCGATGCCGACCGGGCAGGTGTCCAGGTGGCAGACGCGCATCATGACGCAGCCGGAGACGACGAGCGGCGCGGTCGCGAAACCGAACTCCTCGGCGCCGAGCAGCGCGGCGATGATGACGTCGCGGCCGGTCTTGAGCTGGCCGTCGGTCTGGACCACGATGCGGTCGCGCAGCCCGTTGAGCAGCAGGGTCTGCTGGGTCTCGGCGAGGCCGAGCTCCCAGGGACCGCCCGCGTGCTTCAGCGAGGTGAGCGGGGAGGCACCCGTACCGCCGTCGTGGCCGGAGATGAGGACGACGTCCGCGTGGGCCTTGGAGACACCGGCGGCGACCGTACCCACGCCGACCTCGGACACGAGCTTCACGTGGATGCGCGCGGCCGGGTTGGCGTTCTTGAGGTCGTGGATCAGCTGAGCCAGGTCCTCGATCGAGTAGATGTCGTGGTGCGGCGGCGGGGAGATCAGGCCGACGCCCGGGGTGGAGTGCCGGGTCTTGGCGACCCACGGGTAGACCTTGTGGCCGGGCAGCTGGCCGCCCTCGCCGGGCTTGGCACCCTGCGCCATCTTGATCTGGATGTCGTCCGCGTTGACCAGGTACTCGCTCGTGACACCGAAGCGGCCGGAGGCGACCTGCTTGATGGAGGAGCGGCGCGCCGGGTCGTACAGGCGGTCCGGGTCCTCGCCGCCCTCACCGGTGTTGGACTTGGCGCCCAGCTGGTTCATGGCGATGGCGAGGGTCTCGTGCGCCTCCTTGGAGATGGAGCCGTACGACATGGCGCCGGTGGAGAAGCGCTTGACGATGTCGGCGACCGACTCGACCTCGTCGATGGAGATCGACGGCCGGGCCCCGGTCTCGTCGGTCCGGAACCCGAAGAGCCCGCGGAGCGTCATCAGGCGCTCGGACTGCTCGTTCACCCGGTCGGTGTACTGCTTGAAGATGTCGTACCGGCGGTTGCGGGTGGCGTGCTGGAGGCGGAAGACCGTGTCCGGGTCGAACAGGTGCGGCTCGCCCTCGCGGCGCCACTGGTATTCCCCGCCGATCTCCAGCGCGCGGTGCGTGGCCGCGATGCCGGAGGCCGGGTACGCCTTGGTGTGGCGCGCGGCCACCTCCTTGGCGATGACGTCCAGGCCGGCGCCGCCGATCTTGGTGGCGGTGCCCTGGAAGTACGCGGCGACGAACTCCTCGTTCAGGCCGACGGCTTCGAAGACCTGGGCGCCGCGGTAGGAGGCGACCGTGGAGATGCCCATCTTGGACATGACCTTCAGGACGCCCTTGCCGAGCGCGTAGATCAGGTTCTTGATGGCCTGCTCCGGCTCCAGGCCGGACAGGAAGGTACCGGCGCGCAGCAGGTCCTCGACGGACTCCATGGCGAGGTACGGGTTGACCGCGGCCGCGCCGTAGCCGATGAGCAGCGCGACGTGGTGGACCTCGCGGACGTCACCGGCCTCGACCAGCAGACCCACCTGGGTGCGCTGCTTGGTGGCGATGAGGTGGTGGTGCACGGCGGAGGTGAGCAGCAGCGACGGGATCGGCGCGTGCTCGGCGTCGGAGTGACGGTCCGAGAGGACGATCAGGTGCGCGCCGTTCTCGATGGCCGCGTCGACCTCGCCGCGGATCTCCGCCAGGCGGGCGGCCAGCGCCTCGCCGCCGCCCGAGACCCGGTACAGGCCCGAGAGGGTGGCGGCCTTCATGCCCGGCATGTCGCCGTCGGCGTTGACGTGTATCAGCTTGGCGAGCTCGTCGTTGTCGATCACCGGGAACGGCAGCGTGACGCTGCGGCAGGACGCGGCGGTCGGCTCCAGCAGGTTGCCCTGCGGGCCGAGCGAGGACAGCAGCGAGGTGACGAGCTCCTCGCGGATGGCGTCCAGCGGCGGGTTGGTGACCTGCGCGAAGAGCTGGGTGAAGTAGTCGAAGAGCAGCCGGGGGCGCTCGGACAGGGCCGCGATCGGGGAGTCCGTGCCCATGGAGCCGAGCGGCTCGCCGGCCGTACGGGCCATCGGCGCGAGGATGACGCGCAGCTCTTCCTCGGTGTAGCCGAAGGTCTGCTGGCGGCGGGTGACCGAGGCGTGGGTGTGGACGATGTGCTCGCGCTCGGGGAGGTCCTCGAGCTCGATCTCGCCGGTCGCCAGCCATTCGGCGTACGGGTGCTCGGCGGCCAGCGAGTCCTTGATCTCGTCGTCCTCGATGATCCGCTTCTGGGCGGTGTCGACGAGGAACATCTTGCCGGGCTGGAGGCGGCCCTTGCGGACGACCTTGGCCGGGTCGATGTCCAGGACGCCGACCTCGGAGGAGAGCACGACGAAGTCGTCGTCGGTGACCCAGTAGCGGCCGGGGCGCAGACCGTTGCGGTCGAGAACGGCGCCGACCTGGGTGCCGTCGGTGAAGGTGACGCAGGCGGGGCCGTCCCACGGCTCCATCTGCGTGGAGTGGTACTTGTAGAACGCGCGGCGGGCCGGCGCCATGGAGGTGTGGTTCTCCCACGCCTCCGGGATCATCATCAGCACGCTGTGCGGGAGCGAACGGCCGCCGAGGTGGAGCAGCTCCAGGACCTCGTCGAAGGAGGCCGAGTCGGAGGCGTCCGGGGTACAGATCGGGAAGATCCGCTCCAGTGCGCCCTCGCCGAAGAGGCCGGACGCCAGCTGGGACTCGCGGGCCTTCATCCAGTTCCGGTTGCCCTTGACCGTGTTGATCTCGCCGTTGTGCGCGACGAAGCGGTACGGGTGGGCGAGCGGCCAGGACGGGAAGGTGTTCGTCGAGAACCGGGAGTGGACCAGCGCGATCGCGGAGGCGAAGCGGCGGTCGGAGAGGTCCGGGAAGAAGGGCTCCAGCTGGCCGGTGGTCAGCATGCCCTTGTAGACCAGGGTGCGGGCGGAGAGCGACGGGAAGTAGACCCCGGTCTCGCGCTCGGCGCGCTTGCGCAGCACGAAGGCCTTGCGGTCCAGCTCGATGCCCGACGTCCCGTTGGAGACGAACAGCTGCGAGAAGGCCGGCATGGTGGCGCGGGCGCCGTTGCCGAGCAGGTCCGGGGTGACCGGGACCTCGCGCCAGCCGAGGACCGTGAGGTTCTCCTCGGCGGCGATGGCCTCGATCTGCTCCACGGCGACGGCCTGTGCGGTGCCGTCGGCGGGGAGGAAGGCGATGCCGACGGCGTACGCGCCGGCCTCGGGAAGGTCGAATCCGGCGACCTCGCGCAGGAACGCGTCCGGTACCTGGGAAAGGATGCCGGCGCCGTCGCCCGAGTCGGGCTCGGAGCCGGTGGCGCCGCGGTGCTCGAGGTTCCGCAATACGGTCAGCGCCTGCTCGACCAGCGTGTGGCTGGCCTCGCCGGTGAGGTTGGCCACAAAGCCGACGCCGCAGGCGTCGTGCTCGTTGCGCGGGTCGTACATGCCCTGCTGGGCGGGGCGACCGTCCATGGGCGACCAGGCGTTGTTGCTGAGGCCGGTCGCGGAGTGCGTGGATGCGGAACGCATCGGCTCTCCCGTCGTCGTCGTGGCATATGTGCATAGCCGAGGGACGACGTTGGCCCTCTGCGAAATTTCGTGCAGATTACATGATGACGACAATCCCGAGAAGCGGATATGCCATTCCAACATGCGGACACTGCCCGGAGCAGACAAGAGGGGACTTTCGCAGGTGTCCGGCGATCGGGACACGGGACGAAGGTCCCGGGTGGGGGCGGGCCTCATTGCCCGGCGCCCTCGTGGTGATGCCCGGCGGACACGGGATCGAAACCGCCGAGTAACTGACTACTTATGTTGCCTACTGCATAGTGTCTCACTCCCGGCCGGGTCAGCCTACGGCGCCACCGATCCAGGTCCCCAGGATGTAGGTCACACCCGCGGCCGCGCCACCCAGGACCAGCTGGCGCAGTCCGCTGTACCACCAGGAACGGGCCGTGACCCGGGAAACCACCGCGCCGCAGCCGAAGAGTCCGAGCAGCGCCAGCAGGACCGCCGGCCACAGGGTGGCGGCGCCGAGCAGGTACGGCAGCAGCGGGACCAGTGCGCCCAGCGCGAAGGAGCCGAAGGAGGACACGGCGGCGACCATCGGCGACGGCAGGTCGTCGGGGTCGATCCCGAGCTCTTCGCGGGCGTGGATCTCCAGGGCCTGCTCCGGGTCCCGGGACAGCTGCATGGCCACCTCGCGGGCCAGCGCCGGCTCGACCCCGCGCGAAACGTAGAGCTCGGCCAGCTCCTCCATCTCGTCGACGGGGTGCTTGCGCAACTGCTGGCGCTCTATGTCCAGCTCGGCGAGTACGAGCTCGCGCTGCGAGGCGACCGAGGTGTACTCCCCCGCCGCCATCGAGAAGGCGCCGGCGGCGAGGCCGGCCAGGCCGGTGATCACGATGGTGTGCGGGGCGACGGCGCCGCCGGCCACACCGGTCATCAGGGCGAGGTTGGAGACGAGTCCGTCCATGGCACCGAAGACCGCCGGGCGCAGCCAGCCGCCGTTGACGTCGCGGTGGGTGTGGTTGTCGCGGTGGGCGGTGTGAAGCGGCGCTTCGATATCGATGATGGACATTCCGGCTATCTCCCCTTTTGTACGAGTGGGTGCACAGAGCTGTGCCATGGACGACGCGCGGACACCCACTCCCCCTGAACACCTCGAAACTACGCACGATTTCCGGCGCCCGCCAGCAAGGAAGGCCGTACTTACCTGGGGTTTTGGGGGTCGGCGACCGGGTGACGACAGTGCGGAGCGGGTGTTTCGCGACGGGCGACAAACCACATGCCATGGCACAAATCCCCCAAGGGCTCAATATGAGTCCCATCAAGTGGAGAGGCGCGCCATGGAGCTGATTGCATCCAATCCGCAGGTCCTCCTCGAACGGGCCAGGGGCGCTCTTCTGGGTCTCGCGGTGGGTGACGCGCTGGGCGCCCCCGCGGAGAACATGAAGCCGTCGGAGATCCGGGCGAAGTGGGGCCGGATCGAGGGCTTCGTCTCGGACGACCCGGCCGGTACGGACGACACCGAGTACGCGATCTTCTCGGGCCTGCTGCTGGCCCGCCACGGATCGGCGCTGACCGTCGCGCACGTGGAACGCGCGTGGCACCACTGGATCGCGGACCTGGACGAGGGCCCCTTCCGCGGCGCGGGCTTCTCGGAGCGCGGCACCCTCGAAAACCTCCGCCGGGGCCTGGCGGCCCCCATCTCCGCCCAGCACCGGCACGCCTGGTCGGACGGGCTGGCCATGCGGGCGGCCCCCTTCGGGGTCTTCGCGGCGGGCCGCCCGGCCGAAGCCGCCCGGCTGGTCGCCATCGACGGCTGCGTCAGCCACGACGGCGAGGGCATCTACGGCGGCCAGGCCGTCGCGGCCGGGGTCGCGGCGGCGATGGCCGGGGGCTCGGCGGCCTCGGTGATCTCGGCGGCCCTCTCCGTCATCCCCTCGGACTCCTGGACCGCCCGATCCCTGCGCCGGGCCGTGACGGCCGCGCCGCGCGGCGAGCGGGCGGTGCGCTCGGCGGTGGTCATCGGCGGCTACCCCTGGACGGACCTGGCCCCCGAGGCGGTGGGCCTGGCCTTCGGCGCCTTCGCCGCGTGCGGCGGCGACTTCGCCTCGTCGGTCCTCACGGCGGTGAACATGGGCCGCGACGCGGACACCACGGCGGCGGTCGCGGGCGCCCTCGCCGGAGCCATGTCCGGAGCCCCCGCCATCCCGGCCGCCTGGTCCTCGGCGATCGGCCCGGTCCGCGGCAGCTGCCTCCCCTCGATGCGCGGCTACCACGTCCTGGACATCGCGGACCTCCTCACCCCGGAAACCGAGACCCCCCGATGACCCTGACCCCGACGAACCCCTCCCCCTCAAACCCGGCCGACACCCTGCCCACCCCCCTCCCCCCGGAGGCACAGGCCGGGCAGGCCAACGCCCCGGAGGGGCAGGCCCGGCACGGCAACGCCCCGGAGGGGCAGGCCCCCCTGGCCGACACCCGGGATCGGCGGGCCCCGCAGGGCGACGCCCCGGACCGGCAGGGCCCGCTGGGCGACACCCCGGAGGGACAGGGCCCCATGGCTGACACCCCGGACCAGCGGGCCCCGCAGGGCGACGCCCCCGACCGGCGGGCCCCGCAGGGCGAAACCCTGGACCGGCAGACCCCCCTGGCCGACACCCCGGACCAGCAGGCCCCGCGGGGCGACGCCCCGCACGGGCGGCCCTTGAAGGGCCAGGCCGATTCCGAGCCGACCCTGCTGCGCGACGCCCTGTGCGGGCCGAGCCCGAAGGGTCAGACTCCGGACCTGCAGGCCCCGAAGGGCCGCGTTCCCGCCGAGCGGAACCCACTGTGCGACACCCCGGACCAGCGGGCCCCGCAGGGCCAGGCCCAGGCTGGGCAAGCGCGGTGGGGCGACACCTTGGAGGAGCCGCCTCCGCAGGGCCGCACCCCGGACGGGCCGCCCCCACAGGGCCAAGCCCCAGACGGGCGGGCCCCGCAGGGCGACGCCCCGGACCGGCAGGGCCCGCTGGGCGACACCCCGGAGGGACAGGGCCCCATGGCTGACACCCCGGACCAGCGGGCCCCGCAGGGCGACGCCCCCGACCGGCGGGCCCCGCAGGGCGAAACCCTGGACCGGCAGACCCCCCTGGCCGACACCCCGGACCAGCAGGCCCCGCGGGGCGACGCCCCGCACGGGCGGCCCTTGAAGGGCCAGGCCGATTCCGAGCCGACCCTGCTGCGCGACGCCCTGTGCGGGCCGAGCCCGAAGGGTCAGACTCCGGACCTGCAGGCCCCGAAGGGCCGCGTTCCCGCCGAGCGGAACCCACTGTGCGACACCCCGGACCAGCGGGCCCCGCAGGGCCAGGCCCAGGCTGGGCAAGCGCGGTGGGGCGACACCTTGGAGGAGCCGCCTCCGCAGGGCCGCACCCCGGACGGGCCGCCCCCACAGGGCCAAGCCCCAGACGGGCGGGCCCCGCAGGGCGACGCCCCGGACGGACTGCCTCCGAAGGGCCGCGTTCCGGCCGAGCGGGCCCCGGGCCGGGGGGTGGCCGGGACGCCCGTGCCCGAGTTCCTTCCGGCCGCCGCGGCGGCGGCGGAGCCCACCGCGGTTCGGGGCGGCGCTGGACCCGGAGCTCCGGCCGCGCCGGTGCGGGGGCCCGGGGGCCTGCCCCCGGTTTCGGGAAGGGGCGGGTACGGGGAGAGTCCCCACGCCACCCCCCCGACGGCCGTTCCCGACCCGGAGCCCACCCCCGCCGGACGGGACGCCGCGCCGCGCACGCAGGCCCGTACCGCCGAGGCGGACGCCAACCCCACACCCGGCACCCCGCCGCCCGCGCAAGCCCGTACCGCCGAGGCGGACGCCAACCCCACACCCGGCACCCCGCCCCGTACGGCCGAGGCGGACGACCACGCACCCGGCACCCCGCCGCCCGCGCAGGGCCGTACCGCCGGGCAGGGGCGGGAAGTCGGCCAGGCGCCCGCAGGGGTTCGGCGGATCGAGGGGTTGCTGCTCGGGCTCGCCGCAGGCGACGCCGCCGGGTGGCCCGCGGCGCGCCACCGCGCCAGCCGGATGCCCGAGTGGACCCGCCGCCTCACCCGCGAGCTCGACACCTTCGCCGAGCAGAACGCCACCACCACCCTCCCCGTCCCCATCGCCCTCAACCAGCCCCCGGAACCCCTGCGCCTCGGCCCCTCCGACGACGCCGAGTGGGCCGCCTTCGCCGCCGAGTCCGTCCTCACCGCCGCCGGTGTGCTGCTCAGCGACCTCTCCCGGTCCAGGAGGATGCGCGCCGCCATCGACCTGGCCTGGAACGCCCTGGCCAGCGAGGTCGCGGCGGCAGCCGAACGCGCGCCCGAGGTCGAGTCGGCGGTCCTCCCGCTCCGCGCCCGGATCTCCGTCCGCGCGGGCCTCGGCAACCTCGCCGCCGGCCTGCGCCCGCCCGCCACCGGCCACGACAACCCGCACTACTTCGACGACGCCGCCTGCATCCGCGCCTGCGTCCTCGCCGTCGTCCACCCGGGGGACCCGCACGCCGCCGCGGACCTCGCCGAGTTCGACGCGCGCTACACCCAGGACGGCGACGGGGTCCACGGCGCCCGCGCCATGGCCGCCGCCATCGCCACCGCCCTCGCCGGCACCGGAACGGCCGCGGACACCGACGCCGCCGTCGACGCCGCCCTCGAACAGCTCCCGGAGTCCACCGAGATCGGCCGCAACGCCCGGCACGCCGTCAAACTCGCCCGCGCCGAGCCGAACGGCGGAGCATTCGCGATCGTCCCGCTCCTGGAGCACCAGATCGTCGACCACGTCTACAGCTACGGGATCGCCGCCGCCGAAACCGTCCCCGTGGCCCTCGCCCTCGCCACGGCCGCCCGCGGCCGCGTCGGCGAGGCGGTCCCGGCCGCCGCCTGCCTGTCGCGCGTAGCCGACTCCGCCCCCGCCCTCGCCGGCGCGCTGACCGGCGCCCTCGGCGGCGGCGACTCGCTCCCCGCCGCCTGGCGCGAGGCGTGCCGCGTCCTCTCCGGCTGCGCCCTCCCCCGGCTGGCGGGCACCGACCTCGTCGAACTGGCCGCGCTGCTCGCCCGTACGGAACTCACCTCGCCCAAGCCCAAGTACCAAGGAATGACCCGGACATGACGATGACGACCAACCCCACCCCCACCACCCCCTCCACCCCCTCCACGCCCACCACTCCCACCGCCCTCACCCTGGACGACAGGATCACCGGCGCCCTCGTCGGCGGAGCCGTCGGCGACGCGCTGGGCGGCCCGGTGGAGGGCTGGACCCCGGAGCAGATCGTGGAGCGGCACGGCGGCCGCGTGCGGGGCATCGTCGGGCCGTGGCACGAGGACTGGCGCACGGCCCGGCCGATCGCCCCGTACCACAAGGGCGACGGCCACGTCACCGACGACACCCTCATGACGCACGCGCTGGTACGGGTCTACGAGGCCGTACGGGACCACCTGGACGCGTACGCGGTCGCCGACCACCTGGTCCCCGACCTCATGACGACCCCCCGCTGGATCCCGGAACTGGAGGCGGACGCCCTGCCCCTCCAGCGGATCTTCCTCGCCGAGAAGTGGATCGTGACGCGGCTGCACTACGCGCACGTGGACCCGCGCGAGGCGGGCAGCGGCAACATCGTCAACTGCGGTGCGGCGATGTACATGGCGCCGGTCGGCCTGGTCAACGCAGGCAATCCGGCGGGGGCTTACGCGGAGGCGCTGGACGTGACCGGCGCGCACCAGTCCTCGTACGGGCGGGAGGCGGCCGGCGTGTTCGCGGCGGCGGTGGCGGCGGCGTGCGTGCCGGGCGCCACCGCCCGCTCGGTCGTCGACACCGCGCTGTCCCTGGCCAAGGACGGCACGCGCTCGGCGATCTCCGCGGTGGCCGAAGAGGCCGCCCGCCACCGGGACTTCGAGTCGGCGCTTGCGCCGCTGCGCGCGGCGGTCGCCCCGTACGACTCGGTCGGCGCGGACTACCGCAAGCCGTCCCTGGGGGCGCGGCGGCCCTCGCGCCTGCACGCGATCGAGGAGCTGCCGATCGCGCTCGGCATGCTGCTGATCGCCGACGGCGCCTACGAGGCTTCGGTGCTCGGCGCGGTCAACTACGGCCGGGACTGCGACTCCATCGCCACCATGGCCGGTGCGATCGCGGGCGCCCTGTCGGGCGAGGCGGCCGTCCCGACCGCCTGGGCCTCGCGGGTCGCGGAGGCCAGCCGCCTCGACCTGCACGCCCCGGCGACGGCACTGGCCTCGGTGACCCGCGAGGTCTTCGCCCGCGACCACGCCCGCCGCCGCGCCCACGAGGCCGCCTTCACCACCCTGACGACCCCCCGATGAACCCCACTCCCCCACCACCACCAACACCCCGCCCCCCGGCCCCGGGTGCTGGCACGGCCCCGAGTGCGGCCCCGACGATGCCCACCTCTCCTGCCCCGAGCACGGCCGCGGCCCGGGAGACAGCCAGGGGCGGAGCCCCAGGTGCGGGCGCGGCCCCGGGATGCCCGGGGCTGCCCGTCGCGGACGGGGAAGCGGGGCCCGCGGCCGGGGCCCGGGCCGGGGATCCGGTCCGGCTGACCTGGGTCCAGCCGGAGGACCTGGTCGGCCACGAGTTCCGGCAGGCCGCCGAGGACGGCCGCACGGAGGCCGCGGAGCCGCTGCTGCGCGTCTGGCTCGCGGCGGGCGGTCACCTCGCGCCCGCCCGGGCGGGCGCCTCCCCCGCCCCGGCCCCGCCGGAACTCCGCTCCCTGGCGGCCGAGCTCCTGACGGCTCTGGCGGCGCTCCCCCACCCCGCGTCCGCCGCCGAACCGACCCCCTGGCCCGCCATCAAGGCCACCTGGCCCGACGCGGGTCCCGGAGCCGAGGCGGGAGCCGGCGCCGGAGCGGGAGCCGGAGCCGGATCCCGCACCCCGCCCCTTCCCGGAACCGGGGGTCCGCACCCGGCCCCCCGGCCGGCCGGGACCGCTCGCGCGGATGCCACCCCGGCACCGCACGGCCCGGGACCCGCCACCACCCCGCACCCCCCGCACACCCGCCCCGCCCCCCACGACACCCCCCTGCGCCGCAGGCTCGAGGCCGGGTGGGTCGGGCGCGCCGTCGGGTGCGTGCTCGGCAAGCCCGTGGAGAAGCTGCCGCTGCACGGGATCCGGGCCCTGGCGCGGGCCGCCGGCAACTGGCCGCTCGACGACTGGTTCACCGAACGCGGGGTCCCGCCGGAGGTCCTCGCCGCGCACCCCTGGAACCGTCGCTCCGCCCCCACCTCCCTCGCCGAGAACATCGACGGTGCCCCCGAGGACGACGACCTCAACTACCCCCTCCTCGGCCTGCTCCTCCTCCAGCGCCACGGCAAGGGCTTCACCACCGCCGACGTCGGCCGGCTCTGGCTCGACGAGCTCCCGGCCGGCCGGACCTTCACCGCCGAGCGCGTCGCGTACCGCAACCTGCTGCACGGGCTGGAGCCGCCGCTCACCGCCACCCACCACAACCCGTTCCGCGAATGGATCGGCGCCCTCATCCGCGCCGACGTCCACGGCTGGACCAATCCGGGCGACCCGGCCGCCGCCGCGGCCCAGGCGTACCGGGACGCCTCCCTCACCCACACCGGGAACGGGGTCTACGCCGCCCTGTTCGTGGCCGCCGCCACCGCCACCGCCGCCACCGGCCGGGCCGACGTGCACACCGCGCTCCGGGCCGGGCTGGCCGTCGTACCGCCCCGTTCGCGCCTCGCCGAGGCCGTCCGCTTCGGGGTCCGGGCAGCCCGGGAGGAGCGCGACTTCGATACCGTCGTCGACCGCCTGCACGCCCGCTACGGCCATTACCACTGGGTCCACGCCGTCCCCAACACCGCCCTGATCGCCGCCGCCCTGACCCACGCCGACGGCGATTTCACCCGCTCCGTCTGCCGCGCCGTTTCGGGCGGCTGGGACACCGACTCCAACGGCGCCACCGCCGGCGCCCTCGCCGGACTGATCGCCGGCTCCGCGGACGACATCCCGCACCGCTGGACCGCTCCGCTGAAGAACCGCCTCGCCACCACCGTCCCCGGCTTCGACGGCATCGGCTTCGACGCCCTCGCCCACCTCACCGCACAGGAGGCAGCACGCTCATGACGGCCATCGCCGTGCTCGGCAGTACCAACATGGACCTCGTCGCCTACGTCCCCAAGGCCCCCCTCCTCGGCGAGACCGTCACCGGCCGCGCCTTCCGCACCGTCCCCGGCGGCAAGGGCGCCAACCAGGCCGTGGCCGCCGCCCGCGCCGGCGCGGAGGTGGTGATGATCGGGGCGGTCGGCGCCGACGAGTTCGGCGTACGGTTGCGCTCCGCGCTCGCCGCCGCCGGGGTCGAGACGGCGGCCCTGCGCACCGTCGAGGGCGCGAGCGGCACCGCGCACATCACCGTGGACGACGAGGGCGGCAACAGCATCATCGTCATCCCCGGCGCCAACGCCCGGGTCACCGGACTGGAGCCGGGCGACGAGTCCCGCATCGGCGCCGCCGATTCCCTCCTCCTCCAGCTCGAACTCCCCCTGGAGGCCGTGCTCGCCGGAGCCCGGGCCGCCCGCGCCCACGGTGTTCGTACGATCCTCACCCCGGCCCCCGCGCAGCCGCTGCCGGCCGAACTCCTCGCCGCGACCGACCTGCTGGTGCCCAACGAGCACGAGGCCGCCGCCCTCACCGGCCTCACCGACGTCCGCCAGGCCGCCGCGGCCCTGCTCCAGGACGTACCGGAGGTGGTGGTCACCCTCGGCGCGGCCGGGGCCCTGTACGCCGCTCGCGGCCGCGAGCCGCTGCTCGTGCCCGCGCCGCGCGCGCGGGCCGTGGACACCACCGCAGCCGGGGACACCTTCGTCGGCGCGCTCGCCGTGGCGCTGGGCGAGGGCCGGCCGGTGCCCGAGGCCCTGCGCTGGGCTTCGGCGGCCGCCGCGCTGTCCGTCCAACGGCCCGGCGCGCAGGACTCGATGCCGACCCGCGCGGAGACCGACGCCGCCTTCGCGGATCCCGCCGCCCCTGCGGATCCCGCCGACCCCACGGAGCCCGCCGACCCCGCGGACCCGTCCGACCCCGCGGAGCGGGAGGCCCGGGCGTGAAGGGCCCCGCCCCCCTGCAAGGGCTCCGCGTCCTCGACCTCGCCACCCTCTTCGCCGGCCCCCTCGCCGCCACCCTCCTCGGCGACTTCGGCGCCGAGGTCGTCAAGGTCGAGCACCCGAACCGCCCCGACCCCTCCCGCGGCCACGGCCCCGCCAAGGACGGCATCGGGCTCTGGTGGAAGCTGCTGGGCCGCAACAAGCGGACGATGACCCTCGATCTGTCCACTCCGGGCGGCCGGGACACCCTGCTGCGGCTGGCCGCCACCGCCGACGTGGTCATCGAGAACTTCCGCCCCGGAACCCTGGAGCGCTGGGGTCTGGGCTGGCCCGAACTGTCAGCCGCGAACCCGCGGTTGATCCTGACCCGGGTGACGGCCTTCGGCCAGGAGGGCCCGTACGCCCACCGGCCGGGCTTCGGCACCCTCGCGGAGGCCATGAGCGGCTTCGCGGCGATCACCGGGGAGCCGGAGGGGCCGCCGACGCTGCCGCCGTTCGGGCTCGCGGACTCCATCGCCGCGCTGACCACCGCGTACGCCGTGATGACGGCGCTCGCCGGACGGGACCGCACCGGGGAGGGGCAGGTGGTGGACCTGGCGATCATCGAGCCGATCCTCACCGTCCTCGGGCCGCACCCGCTCTGGTACGACCAGCTCGGCTACGTCCAGCCGCGCACCGGCAACCGGTCCACCAACAACGCCCCCCGCAACACCTACCGCAGCGCGGACGGCCGCTGGCTGGCGGTCTCCACCTCCGCCCAGTCCATCGCCGAGCGCGTGATGCGGCTCGTCGGGCGGCCCGAGCTGATCGGCGAGCCGTGGTTCGCGACGGGCTCCGGACGGGCCGGCCACGCGGACGTCCTCGACGAGGCGGTCGGCGGCTGGATCGCCCGCCACAAGGCGGACGAGGTGACGGCGGCGTTCGAGGAGGCCGAGGCCGCGGTGGCGCTGGTCTACGACGTACGGGACGTCATGGCCGATCCGCAGTACGCGGCCCTGGACACGGTCACCGAGGTCGAGGACCCGGAACTGGGCCCGATCCGGATGCAGAACGTCCTCTTCCGGCTCTCCCAGACCCCCGGCTCCATCCGGTGGGCGGGCCGCCCGCACGGCGCGGACACCGACGCCGTACTCACCGAACTCGGCCTGTCCGAAGCCGAGATCACCGCTCTCCGCACGGAGGGGGCCCTGTGATCCTGACCTGGCTCTACGTACCCGGCGACCGCCCGGAGGTGGTCGCCAAGGCCCTGCACGCCGGAGCCGACGCCGTCATCGTCGACCTGGAGGACGCGGTGTCGGCCTCCCGCAAGGAGTACGCCCGCGCCGCCACCGCCGAACTGCTCGCCGCCGGCCACCCGGTGCCGGTCCACGTCCGCGTCAACGCCCTGGACTCCCCCTGGGGCGGCGCCGACCTCAACGCCCTCGGCGGGCTGCGGGGCCTCGCCGGAGTGCGGCTGCCCAAGATCTCCGCACCCGAGCAGATCGTCGCCGCCGCCGACCGCACGGGCGGCGTGGCGCTGTACGCGCTGCTGGAATCGGCGATCGGCGTGGAGCGGGCCTACGAGATCGCCCGCGCGCACCCCGCCCTGCGCGGGCTGTCCCTGGGCGAGGCCGACCTGCGGGCCGACCTCGGCGTCACCGCGGAGGCGGGCCTGGACTGGCCGCGCTCCCGGGTGGTGGTCGCGGCCCGGGCGGCCGGGCTCGCGCCGCCGGCCCAGTCGGTGTTCCCCGACATCCGGGACCTGGAGGCACTGGCCACCTCCTGCGCCCGGGGCCGCTCGCTGGGCTTCCTGGGGCGGGCCGCCATCCACCCGCGCCAGCTCCCGGTGATCGAGCGGGCCTACCTGCCCGGCCCGGAGGAGGTCTTCGCCGCCGAGGAGATCGTGGCCGCGGCCCGCCGCACCCCCGGCGCGGTGGCCCTCCCCGACGGCCGCTTCGTCGACCCGGCGATGCTGGCCGGCGCGGAACGGGTGGTCGCCCTGTCCCGCCGGGACGCGCCGGTCCTGTCCTGACCGGCGGTCGGCCGTCCACCATGGGCGGTCAGGGAGCGGGGAACTGGGAGCGGGGAGCGAACCGGAAAACGGGAGGGGCGCCGCGCAACCGCGCGGCGCCCCTCCCGTTTCGACCGGAGGTCCGGTCAGAGCTTCTTGGCCCCGGGGGCCTCGGAGCCGGCCGTGCCCTCGGCTCCGGCCTTGCCGTCGGTCACGCCGCCGTCGGCCTCCGCCGCGGCGTCCTTCGGCCCGGCACCGGCTTCTGCCCCTGCACCGGCCTCGGCTTCGCCGTCTCCGGCCGGGGTGTCCCCGTCCTTGGCGCCGTCCTTGGCGTCCCCGGCCGGGGTGTCCCCGTCCTTGGCGCCGGCCACGGCGTCAGCGGGGGCCTCACGGTCCGGCTCGACGACCTCCTCGCGGCCCGGCCGCAGCTTCGCGGACAGCACGAGGTACGTCACGGCGAGCACGAAGACGACGATCGAGGTCCACACGTTGAGCCGCAGGCCCAGGACGTGGTGGGCCTCGTCGACCCGCATGTACTCGATCCAGCCGCGCCCCACGCAGTACGCGGCGACGTACAGCGCGAACGCCCGCCCGTGTCCGAGCGTGAAGCGGCGGTCGGCCCAGATCACCAGGAGGGCGACGCCGATGCACCACAGCGACTCGTAGAGGAAGGTCGGGTGGTAGGTCCCGGCGACGCGGTTCGGACCGTCGCTGATCTCCACCGCCCACGGCAGGTCGGTGGCCCGTCCGTACAGCTCCTGGTTGAACCAGTTGCCCCAGCGTCCGCAGGCCTGGGCCAGCGCGATCCCGGGGGCGAGGGCGTCGGCCCAGGCCGGCAGCGGGATGCCGCGGCGGCGGCAGCCGATCCAGGCACCGACCGCGCCCAGCGCGATCGCCCCCCAGATGCCGAGGCCGCCCTCCCAGATCTTGAAGGCGTCGACCCAGTCGCGGCCCTCGACGAAGTACAGCTGGTAGTCGGTGATCACGTGGTAGAGGCGCCCGCCGACCAGGCCGAACGGGACCGCCCACACGGCGATGTCCGCGACCGTGCCCGGCTTTCCGCCGCGGGCGACCCACCGCTTGTTGCCGAGCCAGACGGCGACGAAGACGCCGATGATGATGCAGAACGCGTAGCCGCGCAGCGGGATCGGTCCGAGATGGAGCACGCCCGTCGACGGACTGGGAATGAAGGCAAGGTTCATGGCAAGACCCGACGCTACCTTGCCGGACGGTGGTGACCACAACCCGTCCGGCAAGCTGCTGCCGAATCCAGACTGCGATCAGTGGTCCATGGGCATCCCGGTGTGGTCCGGGGAGGCGTCGTCGGCCCCCGAGGAGCCGGCCGTCGTCTTCGCCGTCGAGCGCGTGGACGAGGCCGAGGGGGAGGCCGACCGGCCGGAGGAGGACTTCCCGGTCGCCGACGCCGACGCGGACGGGGACGCCGACGCGGACGCCTTCCCGCCGCCGGGGGCGCCCTTGCCGGCCGCCTCCACCTTCTCCTTCAGTTTCTGCGGGGTCAGCGGGTTGGCCTGGTCCGCGAAGATGTCCTTGCCGTCGAGCAGCACCGTCGGGGTCCCGCGGAACTCGCCCTTGCGGAAGGCGTCCTGCGACTTCTTCACCCAGGTGTCGTGGGTGCCGCCCTCGACGCACGCGCGGAACTCCGGGGTGACCAGCCCGTCCACCTTGCCGGCCAGCTCCAGCAGTTTGGCGTTCTGGCCGTAGGCGTCGCTGGTCTCCTCCGGCTGGTTCTGGAAGAGCACGTCGTGGTACGCGGCGAACTTCCCGGCGTTCTGCGCGCAGGCCGCCGCGTTGGCGCCCTTGAGCGAGCCGGTGCCGTTCATGTTCCCGTCGATCAGGGTGACCAGGTGGTACTCGACCTTGAGGAGGCCCTTGGCCTCCAGCTCGTGGACGGTGTCGCGGTAGTTCGTCTCGAAGGCCTTGCAGGCCGGGCAGCGGAAGTCCTCCCACACGGTCAGCGTGGAAGGGGCCTCGGCCTTGCCGGCTTGGATGGCGAGTGCGTCCTTGCCCGTGGCCCCGGAGGGGACGACCACCGGGCCGCCCTTGGCGGAGGACCCGCCCTTGCCGGTGTTCGCCGCGATCAGGCCGACGACGGCCGCCAGGCCGAGTACGCCGACCACCGCCGCCGACACGATGAGGGTCCGCCGCCGCTTGTCCTTGGCCTTCTGCCGCTCTCGCTCCGCCTGGAGTCGCTCGCGGGCCGATCGTTTCGTCGCATCGCGGTTCGCACCGTCGTTCATGTTGCTCACGTTCGGCCAAACGAAGCAGGGAGGCACTCTCGTGCCTCCCTGCCGCTACTTCCACCCGATCGGGCTACAGAACCCGCTCAGGGGTCCGCGTCCCCGATCGAACGCGGCGCGACCGAACGTGCGCTCAGCTCCTGCGCACGCCTTCGGCCAGCTCGCCCGCCAGCGCCCGTACGGCGGCCAGCCCGGCCGCCCGGTCCGGCGCGTCCAGCAGCAGCTTCACGAAGGCCGAGCCGACGATCACCCCGTCGGCGAAGCCCGCGACCTCCTTGGCCTGCTTGGCGTTGGAGACGCCGAGCCCGACGCAGACCGGCAGGTCGCTGGTGGCGCGGGTGCGGCGGACCAGATCGGCGGCCTGGTTGCCGACCGACTCGCGGGTGCCGGTGACGCCCATGAGCGAAGCGGCGTAGACGAAGCCGGAACCGGCCGCCGTGATGGTGGCGAGGCGCTCGTCCTTGCTGCTGGGGGCCACGACGAAGACGGTCGCGAGACCGTGCTTGGCCGCGTGCTCGCGCCACAGCGCGGACTCCTGGACCGGCAGGTCGGGCAGGATGCAGCCCGCGCCGCCGGCCGCGGCGAGCTCGGCGGTGAACCGCTCGACGCCGTAGCGGTCGATGGGGTTCCAGTACGTCATGACCAGGATCGGGGCGCCGGTCGCCTCGTGCGCCTCGCGGACGGTCCGCAGCGTGTCGGCGATCTTGACGCCGCCGCGCAGGGCGATGTCGTCGGCGGTCTGGATGATCGCGCCGTCCAGGACCGGGTCGCTGTGCGGGAGGCCGATCTCGACGACGTCCGCGCCGCCCGCGATGACGGCCTTGACGGCCTCGATGGCTCCGTCCACGGTCGGGAACCCGGCCGGGAGGTAGGCCACGAGGGCCGCGCGGTCCTCGGACTTCGCCTTCGCGAGGGTGGCCGAGAGGAGTTCGATGTTCCCGCTCACTTGGTCTCCCCCTCGGAGGCGTTGGTGTCGTACAGGTCGAAGTAGCGCGCGGCGGTGTCCATGTCCTTGTCGCCGCGGCCGGACAGGTTGACGACGAGCAGCCCGTCCTTGCCCAGCTCCTTGCCGAGGTCCAGCGCGCCCGCGAGGGCGTGCGCCGACTCGATCGCCGGGATGATGCCCTCGGTGCGCGAGAGGAGCCGCAGCGCCTGCATCGCCTGGTCGTCGGTGACCGCGCGGTACTCGGCGCGGCCCGCGTCCTTGAGGTACGAGTGCTCCGGGCCGATGCCCGGGTAGTCCAGACCGGCCGAGATGGAGTACGGCTCGGTGATCTGGCCCTCCTCGTCCTGCAGGACGTAGGAGCGGGAGCCGTGCAGGATGCCGGGCTCGCCCGCGGTCAGCGTGGCCGCGTGCTCGCCCGTCTCGACGCCGTGCCCGGCGGGCTCGAAGCCGACCAGGCGGACGCCGGCGTCCGGGATGAAGGCGTGGAAGAGGCCGATGGCGTTGGAGCCGCCGCCGACGCAGGCGGCGACGGCGTCGGGCAGCCGGCCGGCGCGCTCCAGGATCTGGCGGCGGGCCTCGACGCCGATGACCCGGTGGAAGTCGCGGACCATGGCGGGGAAGGGGTGGGGGCCGGCGACCGTACCGAAGAGGTAGTGGGTGCGGTCCACGTTGGCGACCCAGTCGCGGAACGCCTCGTTGATGGCGTCCTTGAGGGTGCGCGAGCCGGACTTCACCGCGATGACCTCGGCGCCCAGCATGCGCATGCGGGCCACGTTGAGGGCCTGGCGCTGGGTGTCGATCTCGCCCATGTAGATGGTGCACTCGAGGCCGAAGAGGGCGCAGGCGGTGGCGGTGGCCACGCCGTGCTGTCCGGCGCCGGTCTCGGCGATGACGCGGGTCTTGCCCATGCGCTTGGTGAGCAGCGCCTGGCCCAGCACGTTGTTGATCTTGTGCGAGCCGGTGTGGTTCAGGTCCTCGCGCTTGAGGAAGATCCGCGCGCCGCCGGCGTGCTCGGCGAACCGGGGCACCTCGGTGAGGGAGCTGGGGCGGCCGGTGTAGTTGACCATCAGGTCGTTGAGCTCGGCCGCGAAGGCCGGGTCGCCCTTGGCCTTCTCGTACTCGACGGCGACCTCGTCCACGGCGGCGACGAGCGCCTCCGGGATGAACTTGCCGCCGAAGTCACCGAAGTAGCCCTCGGCGTTGGGGATGTGACCCTCGGGGTCCGGGATGAAGAAACTGCTGGCGCTGGACATGCCCAGGTACTCCTACGGATGCGACGCGGATGTCTTCACCGTATTGCGCCGCCCGCCCCTCACGCGTGCACCCCGCTGGGGCGTGGACGTACGGGTACGGGTCGGCCCGGCCCGGAGTCGACGGCTCGGGGGCGGACCGCAAGGAGGCGGCCGCGGACCCGGTGTACGGCGTACACCGTCCGCGGCGGCCTCGTCACGACGCGACTGGGGGCCGCCATCGCATGCCGTTGACCTGACCGGGCTCGGAGCCGATCACGTACCGGACCCGCCGCCCGCGCACGCGCCGGGCCGGGGCGCGGCAGCCGCGGGGGCGGCAGCCGCGCGCCAGGGGCGCGTGCGCCGTCGGCACACCGGCCAGGCCGGAGCCCGGTCGGGTGCGGACGGAGGGGCGGTTTCGGGCCATGGGACGGGTCAGCTCCGCCCGTGGCGCAGGGCGGGGTGGGCGCCGGCGGCGACGAGGTCGGCCACGGCCGCCTTCGGGTCGCGGCCGGTCACCAGGGACTCCCCGACGAGGACGGCGTCCGCGCCCTCGTTCGCGTAGGCGATGAGGTCGTGCGGCCCGCGGATGCCGGATTCGGCAACCTTGACGATGTGGGCCGGGATCTCTCCGACGATCCGCTCGAAAGTGGAGCGGTCGACCTTGAGGTCCTTCAGGTTGCGCGCGTTGACGCCGATGATCTTGGCGCCCGCGGCGACCGCACGCTCGATCTCCTCCTCGTCGTGGACCTCGACGAGCGGGGTGAGACCGATGGACTCGGCCCGCTCGATGAGGGAGACGAGGGCCTCCTGCTCCAGGGCCGCGACGATCAGCAGCACGAGGTCGGCGCCGTAGGCGCGGGCCTCCCACAGCTGGTACGCCGTGACGATGAAGTCCTTGCGCAGGATCGGGATGTCCACGCGGGCGCGGACGGCCTCCAGGTCGGCCAGGGAACCGCCGAAACGACGCTGTTCGGTGAGGACGGAAATGACCGCCGCACCGCCCGCCTCGTAGTCGGCGGCGAGCCCGGCCGGATCGGCGATGGCTGCCAGCGCACCCTTTGACGGGCTGGAGCGCTTGACCTCGCAGATCACCTTGACGCTGTCGCCGCGCAGGGCAGCGACGCCGTCCTTGGCCTGGGGCGCCTTGGCGGCACGCTCCTTGAGCTCGTCGAGGCTGACGCGCGCCTGCCGTTCGGCAAGGTCTTCGCGGACCCCTTCGATGATCTCGTCGAGCACACTCACGCGAGCGGCCCCCTTCCGGGTCGATGACGGTCGGCCGCCTTGCAGACACGTACAACTGCAAGGTCAGCAGTTCAAATGGTATCCGCAGGACGCCTTGCCCTCCGCACGCGGTTGACCGCGTCCCATTAAATGGACATACGGAATCTTTACTTCAGCTATACCTCAGGGTGCCAGAAACGAGCCCGCGGGCAGGTTCCGGACAATCGAGAACACCAGGGCCACCGCACCGATCACCCACCAGTACAACGGCCGAACGACGAGCCTGGGGGCCGGTACGCCGCGATAGGCGCGAACCAGCCACAGCACCATGAAGCCCGCGAAGAAGAAGTAGCCGGCGACCGCCAGGGCATTCGCCCCGGCAGCCGTCACGAGATCGCCCTGGGCGAACGCGTGGGCGCTGCGCAGCCCGCCGCAGCCCGGGCACAGCACCCCGGTCAGCCTGAACAGCGGGCAGACCGGATAGTGACCGGGCTCGTTCGGGTCCACGGTGCCCACGTACGCGAGGGCCGCGGCGGCCGCGGCCAGCGTGAGCGCCGGGGTCGCGAGCCGCTTCGCCCGGGAAACGGGCGGTGCGGGCGGCGGCGGGCCGGCGTGCTGCGGCGCGGCGGGCGCGAGGCCGGAAGGGTGAGAGTCCACCCGCTGATTCTCTCCGCTCATGACAAAAGGCGCAGCCCGACGGGGCCGCGCCTTTCGGGGACCGCGTCCGCGCTCAGACCTTGGCGGCGAGGCGGTTCGCGGCGATGACCTCGGCGAGGTCGTTGTGGGCGGCCTTCGGCGCGCCCATGCCCGCGGCCTTCATCGCCATGCCCACGACACCGCCGAGCACGACGACGGCGAGGCCCGCGTAGAAGCCCCAGATGTTCGCCAGCACCGTGAAGGCGCCGGAGACGCAGAAACCGATGAAGGCGATGATGACACCGGTCCAGGCGGCCGGGGTGTGTCCGTGGCTAGTGCCCGCCATGAGTTGCTCCTCGTTGGGTCTGGGGTTGGGCTGGGTTGGGCTGGTGGTTCTGTCGCGCGTCGCACGTGCCGTGCCGAACGCTCGACGGTCATTGTCCCGCACCAGGTGGCGGCGGATTTCACGGGGTCGGCCCCGGGGGCCGTTTCCGGGCTCCGCCCGGCGCACCGGGGCTAGGCCGGGCCGGTCGGGTCCTCGCCCCGGTCCAGAGCCTTCCACAGGTCCTCGGGCCGGTCCGGGTCCACCACGGCCGCCTTGCGCGGACGCGGGCTGCCGTCGCGCTCGTAGCGGCCGCCCATGGCGGGCCAGGCGCTCCCGAACCGCAGGGCGAGCAGGCCGGCCAGCAGGATCAGCGCCGCGCCGGCGGCCGTCACGTAGGGCCACGCTGTGTGGGTCAGGCCGGCCACGTGCGCGGCGGTGTCCGCCGTCGTGCGGGCGGCTGCCGCGTCCAGGGCGCTGCGGCCGTCGGCGTTGGCCAGCGCGGCCGCTCCCGCGCCCAGGCCGCTCAGCGCGAGCAGCGCCGACACCAGCAGCCGGCTCCTGCCGCGTACGGCGAAGACGGCGACCAGGGCCGCGAGGCCCACGATGGCCAGGGCCGCGGGCAGGCCGGTGACCTCCCGCCCGTCGGCGGTCAGCGGCAGCGAGCCGCCGCCGATGGCGGCGACGCCGCGGGCCCAGACGCGGCCGGAGGCGAGCAGGACGACGGTGGCGCCGAGCGTGCCGAGCAGCAGGGCGGCGGCCACGCTGCGGCGGCCGCCGCTGCGGCCGGCGGCCTGGGGATCGGCGGCGGCCTCGGGATCGGCGGCGGCGTCATCGGTGGTTCGGGGCGGGGGTACGGCACTCACGCACCCCACTATCCCCTACCGGTTCACGCGCCGTGGAGGCGGTTGGCCGCTCCCACCGCGCGGAGCACCGCGGCGGCCTTGTTGCGGCACTCGGCGTCCTCCAGCTCGGGCACCGAGTCGGCGACGACCCCGGCGCCCGCCTGCACGTACGCCTTGCCGTCGCGCAGCAGGGCGGTGCGGATGGCGATGGCGGTGTCGGAGTCCCCGGCGAAGTCCAGGTAGCCGACGCAGCCGCCGTAGAGCCCGCGGCGGGTGGGCTCCAGCTCCTCGATGATCTGCATGGCGCGGGGCTTGGGCGCACCGGACAGGGTGCCGGCCGGGAAGCAGGCCGTGAGCACGTCGAAGGCGGTCCGGCCCTCGGCGACGCGGCCCGTCACGGTCGAGACGATGTGCATGACGTGCGAGTACCGCTCGATGCTCATGAAGTCGACGACCTCCACGGAGCCCGGCTCGCAGACCCGGCCCAGGTCGTTGCGGCCCAGGTCGACGAGCATGAGGTGCTCGGCGCGCTCCTTGGGGTCGGCCAGCAGCTCCTCGGCGAGCTCGTTGTCCTGCTGCGGGGTGGCGCCGCGGTGCCGGGTGCCGGCGATGGGGTGGACCATGGCCCGGCCGTCCTCGACCTTGACCAGCGCCTCGGGGCTGGACCCGACCACGTCGAAGCCGTTCTCGAAGCGGAAGAGGTACATGTACGGCGACGGGTTGGTGGCCCGCAGCACGCGGTAGACGTCCAGCGCGGAGGCCCGGCAGGGGGTCTCGAACCGCTGCGAGGGAACCACCTGGAAGGCCTCGCCGGCCCGGATCCGCTCCTTCACGTCCTCGACGGCGTCCTGGTACTTCTCGCCGCCCCACAGCGCCGAGTACTCCGGCAGCTCGGAGGCGGGCAGCGGCATCGGCGCGTACGGGGCGGGCCGCGCGAGGTCGGCCTCCATGGCGTCGAGGCGGGTGACGGCGTCCGCGTACGCCTCGTCCACGCCCGCGTCGAGGTCGTTGTGGTTGATCGCGTTGGCGATCAGCAGGACGGTGCCGTCCCAGTGGTCCAGGACCGCCAGGTCGGAGGTGAGCAGCATGGTCAGCTCGGGGAGCTGGAGGTCGTCCTCGGTGTGCTCGCCGATGCGCTCCAGCCGGCGCACGATGTCGTAGCCGAGGTAGCCGACCATGCCGCCGGTGAAGGGCGGCATGCCGGAGGACAGGTCCCGGGGGGTGTGCAGGGCCTCCACGGTCTGGCGCAGGGCCTCCAGGGGGTCGCCGGAGGTCGGGACGCCCACGGGCGGGGTCCCGATCCAGTGGGCCTGGCCGTCCTGGACGGTCAGGGTGGAGGCGCTGCGGACGCCCACGAAGGAGTAGCGCGACCAGGAGCGGCCGTTCTCGGCGGACTCCAGGAGAAACGTCCCCGGACGCTCGGCGGCCAGCTTGCGGTAGAGCCCGACGGGCGTGTCCCCGTCCGCCAGCAGCCTGCGGCTGACGGGGATGACGCGGCGGTCGGCCGCGAGCTTGCGGAACGTCTCAAGATCCATTGAGTGGCACCCTTACCTGTTCGGCTTGACCTATTCGGCTTCGGCAGTGGGGCCGGGAGTGCCGGCCAGGGGCAGGACGTCGGCATCGAAGCACGTACGGGCACCGGTGTGGCAGGCCGCCCCGACCTGGTCCACCCGGACGAGCAAGGTGTCGGCGTCGCAGTCGAGCGCGACGGACTTCACGTGCTGGAAGTGGCCTGAAGTGTCCCCCTTCACCCAGTACTCCTGGCGGCTGCGCGACCAGTACGTACAGCGGCCGGTGGTCAGGGTGCGGTGCAGGGCCTCGTCGTCCATCCAGCCGAGCATGAGCACCTCACCGGTGTCGTACTGCTGGGCGATGGCCGGGACCAGACCGTCCGCGGAGCGCTTGAGGCGGGCGGCGATGGCGGGATCGAGGGAGGACGTACTCATGGGAGCCATTGTGCCGGGCCGCGGGGACGATCAAGGATCCCTGTCCGCCTGATGGGCAGGCGCGGGACGGGTTCCAGCCGTAGGCTGGCCCGCATGTCTACCCATGCGAAGCGTGAACGACTGCTGCTGGCCGATCTGTTGGAGTCGGCCGGACCGGAGGCGCCGACGCTGTGCGAAGGCTGGCGGACGCGGGAACTCGCCGCCCACGTGGTGGTACGGGAGCGCCGCCCGGACGCGGCGGGCGGGCTGCTGCTGAACGTCCTGAAGGCCCGGCTGGACAAGGCGATGGAGGAGTACGGGGCCAAGCCGTACGAGGAGCTCATCCAGTTGATCCGCACGGGTCCGCCGAAGATGTCGGTGTACTCCCTCAAGCAGATCGACGAAGCGGCGAACGCGGTCGAGTTCTACGTCCACGCCGAGGACGTCCGGCGCGCCCAGCCGGACTGGTCCCCGCGGACGCTGGACCCGGTCTTCTCCGACTCCCTGTGGTCCCGGCTGGAGAAGCTGGCCCGCCTGACGGGCCGCCGCTCCCCGGTGGGCCTGGTCCTGCGCCGCCCGAACGGCCAGACGGCGGTGGCCCACAAGGGCGCGCCGGTGGTGACGGTGACGGGCGAACCGGGCGAACTGACCCTGTTCTGCTTCGGCCGCCAGGACGCTGCCGCGGTGGAACTGGACGGCCCGAAGGAAGCCGTCGCGAAGCTCACCGTCGCGAAGCTGGGCATCTGATCCCCGCTGCCCGCACGTGCACGCCGCCGGCTGGGCGATCCAGCCCGTCCGGCGTTTGAGGACCGGGTCCGGGCGGAGCCCGGGGAACGGGCGAAGGGCGGGTAGGGGACCTCCGCCCCGCAGGGCCTGAGGGGACCTCCGCTCCACAGGGCCGACCACCCGCCCACCGGCCCCCGCGCCGGGATGGCAGGGGCGGCACCCCGGCCGGCCTCAGGCGAAGGCCAGCTCCGCGCGGCGGACGGCGGGGGCGGACGTGCCGACGATCGCGCCCGCCATGCTCACCCCCGCACCCGCCAGGAAGACCGGGGTCACCCCCCAGAGGTCCGCCGCGAGGCCGAAGACGGGGTACGCCAGCGGCGCCAGCCCCACCGCCGTGAAGGCCATCACCGAGCTGACCCGGCCGAGGTACGAGGGGTCCGTGGACGTCTGGATCAGGGCCACCGCCAGGCCTCCGCAGATCCCGCAGACCAGCCCCGTCAGCACGGCCAGTGCCACCGCCACCGCCAGGCTCGGGGCCAGCGCCAGGGCCCCGATCCCCGCCGAGCCGATGATCAGGGTGAGGTTCTGGACCGCCCCGGCCCGCGGGAACCTCGGGATCAGGGTCAGCAGCAGCGCACTCGCGGCCGCGCCCACCCCCATCCCGCCGACGATCCAGCCGACCCCGCCCGGCCCCCAGCCGCGGTCCCCCGCGACCAGGATCAGCCCGAGCGTCATCGGCGCCGAGGTGCCCAGCTGGCTCAGCGCCCCCGACAGGACCAGGGGCCCTATCAGGCCGTGCCGCCGGATGTACCCGATCCCCGAGCGCAGCTGCTGCATGGGAGTCTGCGCGGGCCTCCCGGACGGTCCCGGGCCCGGCGCCACCGGCAGCGGGGTGATCCGTACCGCCACCAGCAGCACCAGGGAGAGCCCGAACAGCGCGGCGGCCGTCCCGAAGGCCGCCGCCGGTCCGCCCAGCCCCATCGCCAGACCCGCCACCGGCGGCCCGGCGGTGTGGCCGACGCGCTCGGCCAGGCTGCGCAGCCCCTGGACCCGGACCAGCTGCCCGGGACCGGCGATCCGCGGCGGCAGCGCGCCGACGGCCGGCATGAACAGCGCGTCCACGACCCCGAAGACGAGCGCGACGAGCACCAGTACCCACAGGCCGGGCGAGGTGAGCGCGACCAGCAGCGCCAGGGCCAGGATCACCGCGCAGCGCACGGCGTCCGAGGAGATGACGACCAGCCGCGGCCCGAAGCGGTCGGCGACCACCCCGCCGCCCAGCATGAGCAGCGCCCGCGGCACCGCGCCGACGGCCATGACCAGGCCGACCTCGGCCGGGCCGGCCGTCTGGGCGGCCGTCCAGCCGAGGGAGAGGAAGTAGATCCCGTCCCCGATCAGCGAGGCCCCGTAGGCGGCCAGCCACCGCAGGACATTGGCGTCCCGCCACACGTTCCGGTCCAACGCAGGCCCCCCGGCGAACGGTCCTCAGCGGACCGGGTGGCCCGCCTCCCTCAGCGCTTCCTTGACCTGTCCGATGCGCAGGTCGCCGAAGTGGAACACGGACGCCGCGAGCACCGCGTCGGCGCCCGCCGCGATCGCCGGCGGGAAGTGCGCGAGCTTGCCCGCACCGCCCGAGGCGATCACCGGGACCGTGACGTGCCTGCGCACGGCCGCGATCATCTCGGTGTCGTAGCCGTCCTTGGTACCGTCCGCGTCCATCGAGTTCAACAGGATTTCCCCGGCGCCCAGTTCGGCCGCCCGGTGGGCCCACTCGACGGCGTCGATGCCGGCGCTCCGCCTGCCGCCGTGGGTGGTCACCTCGAAGGAACCGGAGGCGGTGCGGCGCGCGTCCACGGACAGCACGAGCACCTGCCGGCCGAACCGCTCCGCGATCTCCTGGATGAGCTCGGGCCGGGCGATGGCGGCGGTGTTCACGCCGACCTTGTCGGCGCCGGCCCGCAGCAGCTTGTCCACGTCGTCGGCGGTGCGCACGCCGCCGCCCACGGTCAGCGGGATGAAGACCTGCTCGGCGGTGCGGCGCACCACGTCGTAGGTGGTCTCCCGGTTCCCGGAGGACGCGGTGATGTCGAGGAAGGTCAGCTCGTCGGCGCCCTCGGCGTCGTAGAGCTTGGCCATCTCGACCGGGTCGCCGGCGTCGCGCAGGTTCTGGAAGTTGACTCCCTTGACCACGCGGCCGTTGTCCACGTCCAGGCAGGGGATCACCCGTACGGCGAGGGTCATGCGGAGCCTCCGGCGACGGGGCCGAAGGCCTCGACCTCCACCTCGACGACCATGCTCGGGTCCACGAACCCGTTGACGATGATCAGCGTCGAGGCGGGGCGGATCTTGTCGAAGAGCTCGCTGTGGGCACGGCCGACCTCGTCCACGTCGCGGGCGTGCGTGAGGTAGAGCCGGGTGCGGACCACGTGCTCGGGGCCGAGTCCGGCCTGCTCCAGGGCCTTGAAGGCCACGCCGAAGGCCTTGACCGTCTGGTCGTACGGGCCGCCCGCGTCGGCGCCGGTGCAGCCGGAGACCAGGACCAGCCCGTTGGGGAGCTGGACGGCACGGGAGTAGCCGAGGACGTCCTCGTAGGCGCCGCCGGAAGAGATGCGTCGGCCCTCGAAAGGGTTCGTGGAGCTGTTCTCGGAACTCATGCGGAGACCACCTTCAGGGCTTCTTCGAGCGTGAACGCCTTGGCGTACAGGGCCTTGCCTACGATCGCGCCCTCGACGCCGTCCCCGACCAGGGCGGCCAGCGCGCGCAGGTCGTCGAGGGAGGAGATGCCGCCGGAGGCCACCACGGGCCGGTCGGTGGCCGCGCAGACGTTCTTCAGCAGCTCCAGGTTGGGACCGGTGAGGGTGCCGTCCTTGCCGATGTCGGTGACGACGTACCGGGCGCAGCCCTCGGAGTCCAGGCGCGCGAGGGTCTCGTAGAGGTCCCCGCCCTCGCTGGTCCAGCCGCGGCCCTTGAGGGTGGTGCCGCGCACGTCGAGGCCCACGGCGATCCGGTCGCCGTGGTCGGCGATGGCCTTGGCGGCCCACTCGGGGGTCTCCAGGGCGGCGGTGCCGAGGTTGACGCGGGTGCAGCCGGTGGCGAGGGCCGCGGCGAGCGAGGCGTCGTCGCGGATGCCGCCGGACAGTTCGACCTTGATGTCCATGGCGCCGGTGATCTCCGCGACGAGCGCGCGGTTGTCACCGGTGCCGAAGGCGGCGTCCAGGTCGACCAGGTGCAGCCACTCGGCGCCGGAGGCCTGCCAGGCCAGGGCGGCCTCGAGCGGGGAACCGTAGGAGGTCTCGCTGCCGGACACGCCGTGGACGAGGCGGACGGCCTGGCCGTCGCGGACGTCGACGGCGGGGAGCAGTTCGAGCTTCTTCGACGTCGTCATCAGAGGGTCTCGATCCAGTTGGTGAGGAGCTGGGCGCCGGCGTCCCCGGACTTCTCGGGGTGGAACTGGGTGGCCCACAGGGCGCCGTTCTCCACCGCCGCGACGAACCGCTCGCCGTGCGTGGCCCAGGTGACCCTGGGGGCGCGGATCAGCGGGTTGGTGACTTCCAGGGACCAGTCGTGGGCCGCGTAGGAGTGCACGAAGTAGAAGCGGGCGTCCGCGTCCAGCCCGGCGAAGGCCTGGGTATCGGCCGGCGCCTCGACGGTGTTCCAGCCCATGTGGGGGACGATCGGGGCCTTGAGCGGTCCGATCGTGCCGGGCCACTCGTCGAGTCCCTCGGTCTCCACGCCGTGCTCGATGCCGCGCTCGAAGAGGATCTGCATCCCGACGCAGATGCCCATGACGGGACGGCCGCCGGAGAGCCGACGTCCGATGATCCAGTCGCCCCGGGCGTCCTTGAGCCCCTTCATGCAGGCCGAGAAGGCGCCGACCCCGGGGACGAGGAGCCCGTCGGCGTCCATGGCCCGGTCGTAGTCGCGGGTGATCTCCACGTCCGCGCCGACGCGCGCCAGGGCGCGCTCGGCGGAGCGGACGTTGCCGAAGCCGTAGTCGAAGACCACGACCTTCTTGGTGGGGCTGACTGCGCTCATTCCCAAATTCCCTGGATCCGCAGGACTCCGGCGACGAGGCAGAGGACGGAGCTGATGGCGAGCAGGATGACGACCGACTTGGGCATCTTCTGCTTCTGGAAGGAGTAGACGCCGCCGGCCAGGAAGAGGCCGAGGACGATCAGGATCGTGTTGAGCCCGTTCACGCTAGAGGGCGCCCTTCGTGGAGGGCAGGATGCCGGCGGCGCGCGGGTCGAACTCGGCGGCGTAGCGCAGGGCCCGGGCCAGCGCCTTGAACTGGCACTCCACGATGTGGTGGGCGTTGCGGCCGTACGGCACGTGGATGTGCAGGGCGATCTGGGCCTGCGCGACGAAGGACTCGAAGATGTGCCGGGTCATCGTCGTGTCGTACGAGCCGATCATCGGCGCCATGTTCTCGGGCTCGGTGTGCACGAGGTAGGGGCGGCCGGACAGGTCGACGGTCACCTGGGCGAGGGACTCGTCGAGCGGCACGGTGCAGTTGCCGAAGCGGTAGATGCCCACCTTGTCGCCGAGGGCCTGCTTGAAGGCGGCGCCGAGCGCCAGGGCGCTGTCCTCGATGGTGTGGTGGCTGTCGATGTGCAGGTCGCCCTCGGTCTTGACGGTGAGGTCGAAGAGGCCGTGGCGGCCGAGCTGGTCGAGCATGTGGTCGTAGAAGCCCACGCCCGTCGAGACGTCGACCTTGCCCGTGCCGTCGAGGTCTATCTCGACGAGGACCGAGGTCTCCTTCGTGGTCCGTTCGACCCGTCCGATGCGGCTCATGCGTGCTGCTCCTTCTTCAGTGCGCGAACCGCTTCCAGGAACGCGTCGTTCTCGGCCGGGGTGCCCGCGGTGACCCGCAGCCATCCCGGCACGCCGTTGTCCCGGACCAGGACGCCCCGGTCGAGGATCTTCTGCCAGGCGGTGTGGGAGTCCTCGAACCGGCCGAACTGTACGAAGTTCGAGTCGGAGTCGGTGACCTCGAAGCCGATCCCCCGCAACTCGGTGACCAGGCGGTCCCGCTCGGCCTTGAGCTGCTCGACGTAGCCGAGCAGGGTGTCGGTGTACTCCAGGGCGGCCAGTGCGGTCGCCTGGGTGACGGCCGACAGGTGGTACGGCAGGCGTACGAGCTGGACCGCGTCGACCACGGCCGGGTGCGCGGCCAGGTAGCCCAGGCGCAGTCCGGCGGCGCCGAAGGCCTTGGACATGGTCCGGGAGACCACCAGGTTCGGGCGGCCCTCGATCAGCGGGAGGAGGGAGTCGCGGTGGCTGAACTCCACGTAGGCCTCGTCCACGATGACCAGGGAGGGCTTGGCCGCCTGCGCGGCCTCGTAGAGCGCGAGGACCGTCTCCGCCCCGACCGCGGTGCCCGTGGGGTTGTTGGGCGAGGTGATGAAGACGACGTCGGGGGCGTGCTCGGCGATGGCCCGCTCGGCGCTCTCCACGTCGATCGTGAAGTCGTCCCGGCGCGGACCGGAGATCCAGTCGGTCCCGGTGCCGCGCGCGATCAGCGCGTGCATCGAGTACGAGGGCTCGAAGCCGATCGCGGTGCGCCCGGGTCCGCCGAAGGTCTGCAGCAGCTGCTGGAGCACCTCGTTGGAGCCGTTGGCGGCCCAGACGTTCTCCCGCGCGACCGGGTGCTTGCCGGTACGGGTGAGGTAGGCGGCGAGCTCGGTGCGCAGCTCGACCGCGTCCCGGTCGGGGTAGCGGTTGAGGGTGCGGGCGGCCTCGGAGACGCGCTCGGCGATCCGCGCGACGAGCTCTTCGGGGAGCCCGTAGGGGTTCTCGTTGGTGTTGAGCTGGACGGGCACGTCCAGCTGCGGGGCTCCGTACGGGGACTTGCCGCGCAGCTCGTCGCGGATGGGAAGGTCGTCGATGCCGATGTCGGCCGTGCCGGTCATGCCTGCGGAACCTTCCACCCGAAACGTGCCTTGAGAGCCGCGCCGTGCGCGGGCAGGTCCTCGGCCTCGGCCAGCGTCACCACGTGGTGGGTGACCTCGGCGAGGGCGTCCCGCGTGTAGTCGACGATGTGGATGCCGCGCAGGAAGGACTGCACGGACAGCCCGGAGGAGTGGCAGGCGCAGCCGCCGGTGGGCAGCACGTGGTTGGAGCCGGCGCAGTAGTCGCCGAGCGAGACCGGGGACCACGGGCCGACGAAGATCGCGCCGGCGTTGCGCACGCGCGCGGCCCAGGCGGCCGCGTCGGCGGTCTGGATCTCCAGGTGCTCGGCGCCGTACGCGTCGACGACCTTGAGGCCGTCCTCCAGGCTGTCGACCAGCACGATCGCGGACTGGCGACCGGCCAGGGCGGGCTTGATCCGGTCCTCGACGTGCTTGGAGGCCGCGACCTGCGGCTCCAGCTCCTTCTCCACGGCGGCCGCGAGCTCCGCGGAGTCCGTCACCAGGACGGCGGCGGCCAGCGGGTCGTGCTCGGCCTGGCTGATCAGGTCGGCGGCCACGTGGACCGGGTCGGCCGTGGAGTCCGCCAGGACGGCGATCTCGGTCGGGCCGGCCTCGGTGTCGATGCCGATCTTTCCGGTGAAGTAGCGCTTGGCGGCGGCGACCCAGATGTTGCCGGGGCCGGTCACCATGTTCGCCGGGGCGCACTCCTCGGTGCCGTACGCGAACATCGCGACGGCCTGGGCGCCGCCGGCGGCGTACACCTCGTCGACGCCGAGCAGCGCGCAGGCGGCGAGGATCGTCGGGTGCGGCAGTCCGTCGAAGTCCACCTGCGGCGGGGACGCGAGCGCGATCGACTCGACGCCCGCCTCCTGGGCCGGAACCACGTTCATGACGACGGAGGAGGGGTACACCGAGCGGCCGCCCGGGGCGTACAGCCCCACGCGCTCCACCGGAACCCACTTCTCGGTCACCGTGCCGCCGGGGACCACCTGGGTGGTGTGCTCGGTGCGGCGCTGGTTGCGGTGCACGATCCGGGCGCGCCGGATCGACTCCTCGAGGGCGGCGCGGACGGCCGGGTCGAGCTGGTCGAGGGCGGCCCGCAGCGCCTCGGCAGGCACCCTGACCTGCTCGAGGGTCACTCCGTCGAACTTCTGCGCGTACTCGATCAACGCCGCCGTCCCACGATGGTGGACGTCCTCGCAGATGGGCCGCACCTTCTCCAGGGCGGCTTCCACGTCGAACTCGGCACGGGGCAGCAGATCGCGCAGGGCGCCACCCTCGGGGAGGGTGTCACCGCGCAGGTCGATACGAGAGATCACCAGGCAATTCTCTCAGACCGCCTCACGGCACCGTTCCTCCGTATCACTGGCTGATACAGGCCACGGACGTTCCCGGATGTCACACGGGCCCTCTAGCGTTCGCTTGCGCGCGGTGACGTCCACCGCGCCAGCGGAGGGGGGCCGCCATGGCCGAAGCACGCGCGGGCGCGGAACCGGCCGATCTCACCGGCCCCGAACAGCTCATGTGGAACGCGTACCGGACGGGCAGCGTCTGCGACCTCAGCACCCGCGCCGCCGACCGGGACGATCCGCACGCCGACCGGGTCTGGGGCTCCGAGCGCAGTGTCCGGGCGCGGGTGGTGGCGCTGCTGCTGCTGCACGGGCCGGGCCCGGTGCCGGGCCGGGTGGCCTCGCTGAAGCTGCGCGGCGTGCGGATCACCGGCCGCCTGGACCTCTCCGGGGGCACGGTGGCCCCGTACGTGGAGCTCCAGTCCTGCCGCTTCGACGGCGAGATCCAGCTCTCCGAGACCCGCTTCGGGACGCTGCGGCTGGTCAACTGCGCGATACCCCGGCTGGACGCGGCCCGCCTGCACACCGAGGGCGACCTGCACCTGCCGCGCTGCCGGGTGGCGCGCGGGATCCGGCTGACCGACGCGCAGATCGGCACCGATCTGCTGATCAGCGAGGCGGTGGTGCAGCGCGACAGCAAGGGGCGGGCCATCGCCGCCGACGGGATGTCGGTAGCGCAGGACTTCCAGGGCGAGCTGCTCCAGACGTACGGGGAGCTGAGCCTGCGCGGCGCCAAGGTCGGCGTGTCGATGAACCTGCGCGGGGCCCGCCTGGTCAATCCGAACGGGAGGCGGGCGCTGAACGCCCCGCAGCTCACCGTCGAGCGCACCCTGTACCTGACCTCCATCGCGCTGGGCCACACCCCGGGCGACTCCGATTCCTCCACTCCCCCGTACGGGCTCGGGTACACGCCCGTACGGGGCCAGCGCGCGCAGCCCTTCGAGTGCTGGGGCGGCCTGCGCCTGGACGACGGCCGCTTCGGCGACGCCGTGGACTTCTACGGGGCCCGGTTCACCCTCACGGAGGACCAGGAGGTCTCGCTGCGCCGGATCCACACCCCGGAGCTGCGGTTCGTGGGCGAGCGGCCGGAGCGGGGGCGGGTGGTGCTGTCGGGGGCCAAGGTGGTCAAGCTCGTCGACACCTCCACGAGCTGGCCCGGCCCGGGCCGGGTCTCCATGGAGGGGTTCGGCTACGAGAACCTCGCGCCGCGGGGCCATTTCCCGGCGCCCCGCCGGCTGGAGTGGGTCGAGGCGGCCACCACCGAGTACTCCCCGGAACCGTACGAGCGGCTGGCCGCCGTACTGCGGGCCTCGGGGGAGGACGCGGACGCCCGCGAGGTGCTCCTGGCCAAGCAGCGGCGCCGCCGGGCCACGCTGCCGCCCGCGCTGCGCGCGTGGGGGTACATGCAGGACTGGACGGTGGTCTACGGCTACCGGCCGGGGCGGGCGGCCCTGTGGATGACGGTCCTGTGGGCGGCGGGGGCCGTGCTCTTCTCGCTGCACGGGAAGCCGCCCGCGATCAAGGCCGACGAGCACCCCGACTGGAACGCGGCGCTGTTCGCCCTGGACCTGCTGCTCCCGGTGATCGACCTCGGCCAGCAGGACCAGTGGATTCTGAAGGGCGGCTGGCAGTGGGGGGCGGCGGCGCTGGTCATCCTGGGCTGGATCCTGGCCACGACGGTGGCGGCGGGAGCGTCCCGGCTGTTGAGGCGGGGGTGACGGTCCGCTGGCCGCGGCCACTACCCTGTGCCTCGTGACCACCGTTCGCCTGCCCCTCTTCCCGCTGAACTCGGTGCTGTTCCCGGGACTCGTCCTCCCGCTGAACATCTTCGAGGAGCGTTATCGCGCCATGATGCGCGAGCTGCTGAAGGCGGGAGAGGAAGAGCCCCGCCGTTTCGCGGTCGTCGCGATCCGCGACGGCCGGGAGGTGGCCCCGACCGCGCCCGGCCTGCCGGACCAGACCTCCCTGCCCGAGCGCGGCCCGGCCGCCGGCTTCGGCGCGGACCCGGTCCAGGCCTTCCACCGGGTGGGCTGCATCGCGGACGCGGCCTCGATCCGGGAGCGGGAGGACGGCAGCTTCGAGGTGATGGCGACCGGCACGGTCCGGGTCCGCCTGCTGTCGGTCGACGCCTCCGGCCCGTTCCTGATGGCGGAGCTGGAGGAGCTGCCGGAGGACTCGGGGGAGGGCGCGGGAGCGCTGGCGGAGGGTGTGCTGCGGGCGTTCCGCGCCTATCAGAAGCGGCTGGCGGGAGCCCGCGAACGGTCCCTGACCGGCATGGACCTCCCCGACGAGCCCTCGGTGGTCTCGTACCTGGTCGCGGCGGCCGCGGTGCTCGACATCCCGGCGAAGCAGCGCCTGCTCCAGGCCCCGGACACGGCGACCCGCCTCGCGGAGGAGCTGAAGCTGCTGCGCACGGAGACGGCCGTCATCCGCCACCTCCCGTCGCTGCCGGCCGTGGACCTGACGCGCATGCCGACGAGCCCGAACTGATGGCGAAGAAGAAGCCGGCGCCGGCGGGCACTCCGGCGATCGTGGCGCTGACGGCGGCGGGCGCCGATTTCACCGTCCACGCCTACGAGCACGATCCGGCCCACCCGTCCTACGGCGAAGAGGCGGTCCAGGCCCTCGGGGTCCCCCCGTCCCAGGTCTTCAAGACGCTGCTGGCCGATGTGGACGGCTCCCTGGTGGTGGCGGTGGTCCCGGTCTCGGGCAGCCTCGACCTGAAGGCCCTGGCCGCCGCGGTGGGCGGCAAGCGCGCCGCGATGGCCGACCCGGCCCTGGCGGAACGCACCACGGGCTACGTCCTGGGCGGCATCTCCCCGCTGGGCCAGCGCAAGCGGCTGCCCACGGTCCTGGACGCCTCGGCGGCGGACTTCCCCACGATCTGCGTGTCGGCGGGCCGCCGCGGCCTGGAGGTCGAACTCCCCGCGTCCACGCTGACCGCCCTGACCTCGGCCGCCCTGGCCCCGATCGCCCGCCCGTAGCCCTGGATTCATCCGCCCCGCCGGCGTTTGAGCCGCGCGGTCTGGGGCGGAGCCCCAGGGAACGGGCGAAGGGCGGGTGGGGGACAGCCCCCGCAGGGCCCGCCGCTCCCGGCCGGGCTACGCCCGGGGAGGCTCCGTACCGGACGGGTCCGGGGCCGGGGAAGGGTCCGGGTACGCGATGTCGGTGGAGTCGGTGGAGTCGGCAGGGGCCTGGTGGTACGTCGACGGCCACACCTGCATCGCCGGCGCGGCCTCCCGCGGCCCCCAAAGCGCCGTCAGCCCCAGGTGGACGACGACCGCGGCCATCGGCCAGGCGAGCAGCGCCCCGTGCGCCATGAGCTCCAGCGGTGCGTCGAAGGAGACTCCCTTGCCCGCCCGGCGGGCGGCCGCCGCCAGGTCCGAGGACGGGCCCAGCCACAGGCCCAGCTGCCAGCCCACCAGCGCGGCGAAACCCGATCCGATCCCGAGCCCGAGCACCTGCGCGGCGCCCCCGCGGCGGCGCCACAGGAAGACCGCGACCGCGCTCAGGACGCCGAGCCCGATCGACAGCAGGAGGAAGGTGCCGTCCGCCCCGATGCGCGCCTCGCTCTCGGTGTCGCGCAGGTAGACGGCCTCGCCGTTCGAGAAGTACTGCACGCGCGGCGCGAGCCACACCCACAGCAGCCCGAGCAGCACGCCGGCCACGCCCACCACGAGGGCGATGGCGGCCCCGTCGCGGACGTCGGACGGGGAGAAGGCGGGCTCGGAGGACGCCGGAGGCGTGGGGAGGACCTGCGCCGACGGCGGCTGGTCGGGCTTGTCATAAGGGGTCACGGCTTCGGTCACCCCCACATCGTGCCAGGTCTCGGGCCGGAGGGATCGGGCGGCTGTGGCCTCAGCGGACCGCCGCCCGCCGGTAGGCCCAGGTCGCGACGGCCAGGGACAGGGCGCCCACCACCGCGCATACGCCGAGGTCGAGGAGGACCGCCGCCCAGTCCGGGTGCGGCTCGAAGGTGCGGGCGAAGGCCTCCACGCCGTACGTGGACGGCAGCAGGTCCCGGGCCCACACGATGACGTCGGGCATCCGCTCGGGCGGCAGTACGCCCAGCAGCAGCGCCGCCGACATGCCGAGCTGGCCGGCCAGGGTGGCCAGTTCCTGGCGCGGCGCGAGCAGTCCCAGCGCCGCACCGAGCCCGGCGAGCGCGGCCCCGGCGAGCGGCACCACGGCCACCAGGATCCACAGTCCGCCCATCGGCAGCCCGAACAGCACGCTGCCGAAGACGGCCGTCACCAGGGTGCCCGGCAGGGTGAAGGAGGCGTACGCGGCGGCCGCGCCCAGCACCACCGACGCGGGCGGTACCGGCAGGGTGGCGTAGTGGTCCAGCCCGCCGCTGGCCCGGAGCTGCCCGAAGTACTGGGCGAGCAGGTTCAGTGCGACGAAGGCCACGACCAGCACGGAGGAACCGGCGACGACGGCCCGTGCCTCGGAGCCCCCGTCGACCACGCCCCGCATCAGGATCATGATCCCGACGGATTGGAAGGTGGCCACGAAGAGCAGCGGGATCCGCGCGACCCGCGCGCGGGACAGCTGTGCCCGGTAGACGGCGGCGAGCGCCGGGAGGAACCGGGCGCGCGGAGCCAGTACGGCCGGGGCGCTGCCGCGCACGTCAGCGGTCGCGGCGCCGGTGGTGGTGGCGGTGGAGCTCACGCCTTCACCAGTCCCTTCGAGGTGCGCCCGCCCAGGGCGAGGTACACGTCCTCCAGGCTCGGCGTGGCCAGCGTGAAGTCGTCGAGGGCCGCGAAGGCCGGGCCCCCGGTCACGGCGGCCACCGCCGCCCGCGCCTCGTCGGGTGCCAGCCGCAGCACCCAGCGCCGCCCGGATTCGGTGGCCGCCGCGGCGAGCGAGGCGACCTCCGGGAGTTCCAGCGGCGGGGTGGTGCGCCAGACGAGTTCGAGGCGGACCTCGCCGGAGACCCGGGCCTTGAGTCCGGCGGGGGTGTCGCAGGCGATGACCCGGCCCTGGTCGATGACGGCGACCCGGTCGAGGACGGTCTCGGCCTCGATGACGTTGTGGGTGACCAGCAGCACGGTGGCCCCGGTCTCGGCGCGGCGGCGGTCCACGGCGGACCAGACGGCCCGCCGGGCCACCGGGTCCATGCCGGTGGTGGGCTCGTCGAGGACCAGGACGGGCCGCTCCCCCACCAGTGCGGCGGCGAAGCACGCGAGGCGCCGCTGCCCGCCGGAGAGCTTCTTCAGGGGCCGCCCGGCGATCGGGGTCAGCCCGAGCTCCTCGAGTACGGAATCCCGCGCGGCCCGCGCGGCGCGTACGTCCAGTCCGCGCAGCCGGCCGGTCGTCTCGGCGGCCAGCGACACGGTGAGGTCGTCGAGGGCGGTGGACTCCTGCCCGAGGTAGGAGAGCAGCCGGGCCGCCCGCTCGGGGTGGCGCACGAGGTCGTGGCCGAGCAGGGTCACCGAGCCGCTGTCCGGCCGCATCAGTCCGGTGAGCTGGCGGACCAGGGTGGACTTGCCGGCGCCGTTGGGGCCGAGCAGCCCGAAGATCTCGCCGCGCCGCACGTCCAGGGAGATCCCGTCGGTGGCACGGGTCTCGGGCAGGGCGGGAGCCCCGCGCCGTCCCCGTACCGCCGGGTACGTCTTGACCAGGTCACGCACCGCGCAGACCACGTCGGGGGCCGGTCCCGCGGCCGCTGCCGCGGTCGGCCTGCCGAGGTCTGCTGCCTGTGCTGCGCCCGTACTCACGAGGGAGCAGCCTACGGGGTTGCGGCCCCTACTCGGCTGCCGGGGGCGCCGGGGCCACCGGGACGGGGGCTCCCGCCGCCGCGGGCACGGCGGCCGGGGTGCCCGCGCCGGCCACGTGTTCGGCGGCGGCCCGTACGTCGATCTCGCGCCAGAAGCCGGCCCGGATGGCGTAGCGGTCGTGCTCGTCGATCTGGTCGTCCTTGTGGGCGAGGAGTCCGAACCTGGCGGCGTAGCGGAGCAGTTCCCCGTCGATCCGGTGCGGGATCCGCGGGTACATGGTGGCGAGCTTCTGCAGGTGCACGGTCTCCGGGAGCCGTTCCATCCAGCGCCGGGCGAAGACCTGTCCGACCTCGAAGGGGTCGCCGCCGACGGTGGTGATGTCCTCCTCGCGGTCCGCCCAGCGCTGCTCGGCGGAGGTGAGCTGGGCGAGGGTGGGCAGCGAGGCGGTCTCGGCGGGTTCGCCGAGCGGCCCCGCGCGGTCGATCCAGCCCTTGTCGGAGGACCAGCGCAGGGCGCTGCCGGCCGGGGCGGACCCGAGGCCCGGGACCGCCGCGGGGGCGGGTCCGGCGGCGCCGGGGGCGCGCAGGGAGCCCGCCAGGTCCTTGGGGGTCGGGACGGCCCTGCCGTTGGCGGTGGCGGGCGAGGCGGGGGCGGGTACACCGCCCTCCTCGGGCTCCGCGGCGCCCGGGGACCGGCTGCCGTTGCCGCGCGCGGCCTCGGCGAGGGCGGCCTCGGGCAGCGGTGCGGAGAGGATGGCGGCGATCTCGGGGCGCGGGGCGGGCGGCGGGGCGCAGAGGCCGGTGAGGTCGCGGGCGCGGACGGCCCGGGTGATCCAGGCGCGGTCCAGGACGCGGCGCTCGTCGGCTTCGGCGACGAGGTCCTCGGACTGGTTGTAGTCCCCGTCGGCGGCCTGGACGGCCCACAGGTGGACGGCGACCCCGTGTTCCTTGGCCGACATCAGGCCGGGGAGCAGGTCCCCGTCTCCGGTGACGAGTACGACGTCCGAGCAGGCGCGGTTGCGGGCCAGCTCGGTGAGCTCGGCGTGCATGGCCGCGTCGACGCCCTTCTGGGCCCAGCGGCCGTCGCTGCGGGTCAGGGCGCCCAGGCGGACGGTGACGCGGGGCATGACGCGCAGCCGGCGGTGCTCGGGCTGGGGCACCCGGTCGGGTGCCCCGTCGAACCAGTAGATCCGCAGGAGCGGCTGCTCGGTGTCGGCCTCGGCGCGCTCGCGCAGGCCGTGGATGAGCGCCGCATGGTCGACGGTGATGCGGGAGCGTGAGGGCTCTCCCGCGAGAAGGCTCGCGGCGGCGCCCAGCAGATAGCCGGCGTCCACCAGGACGACGCAGCGGTCCACGCGTACCACCCTCTTCCCTGGGGGTCCTCTGTGTGTTTCGCGGTTTCCCCGAGTCTGCCCGACGGCAAGGGCGTTGACGGCCGGAACTCGATCATCGGCGTGGCGTATCTCCCAGAGGTCCCCGGTGAGGCGCCTGACTACGCGCGGTAATGATCCAAAATGCGCCGTTTACGGCGCTGTGTGAGTGTGAAGGCGGCCCTGGCCCCTACACCCCTCACGGAGGCTTCCCATGGCCAAGAACAAGAACCGCCAGCAGCCCGCCAAGTCCCAGGACCGCACGGCTTCGCAGGATCCGGCGAAGAGTTCGATGGAATCCTCGCCCGCACCCTCCCCCTCGGCGGCCCCGAGTCCACTGCAGATGGCCGGCAAGAAGAGGGAAAAGAAGTTCGGCCACAACTGACAGCTCGACCGTCAGCGCAAACTGACACCGCGCACTGACAGCGCGAACTGACACCGCTTTCCCGTACGTGGAAAGGCCCGCCCCCGGTCGACAGGGGGCGGGCCTTCCCGCGTACGGGGGTGTGCCCCGGGGCCGGGCTGCTAGCCGGCCAGGCAGGACGGCCCGAGCAGCACCTTGAGGTCGCCGAAGAGCGCCGGGTCGGGCTTGACCCGGTGCTTGTCGAGGCGGAGGACGGTGGTGGTGCGCGGCCCCTGGAGCTTGATCCGCACCTCGCTGTTGCCCTGGTGGTGGCGCAGGATCTCGCCCAGCCGGGTCACCATCGGCGGGGTGACCTTGACGGTGGGGATGGTGAGGACGACCGGGGCGTTGGTGCCGGCGTTCGACAGGTCGGGGACCATCATCTCCATGGCGACCAGCCGGGGGACGTCCTCGCGCTTGTCCAGGCGGCCCTTGACGAAGACGACGGTGTCCTCGACCAGCTGGGTGGAGACGAGCTGGTAGGTCGCTGGGAAGAACATGCACTCGATGGAGCCGGCCAGGTCCTCGACGGTGGCGATGGCCCAGGCGTTGCCCTGCTTGGTCATCTTGCGCTGGAGGCCCGAGATGATGCCGCCGATGGTGACCACGGCGCCGTCGCCGTGCTCGCCTCCGGTGAGCTGGGAGATGCCGGCGTCGGTCTTGTCGGAGAGGACGTGCTCCAGGCCGAAGAGCGGGTGGTCGGAGACGTAGAGGCCGAGCATCTCGCGCTCCTGGGCGAGCAGGTAGGCCTTCTCCCACTCGACGTCGGAGAACTCCACGTCGAGGCCGAATCCCGGCTCGTCGCTCGTGTTCTCGTCACCCATTCCGCCGAAGAGGTCGAACTGTCCCTCGGCCTCCTTGCGCTTGACGGCGACCACGTTGTCGATCATCGGCTCGTGGTGGGCGACCAGGCCCTTGCGGGTGTGGCCCATCTCGTCGAAGGCGCCGGCCTTGATCAGGGACTCGACGGTGCGCTTGTTGCAGACGACGGCCTCGACCTTGTCCAGGAAGTCGGGGAAGGTGGAGTACTTCCCCTTGGCCTTCCTGGTCTTGATGATCGACTCGACGACGTTGGTGCCGACGTTGCGGACGGCGGTGAGGCCGAAGAGGATCACGTCGTCGCCCTGGGCGGCGAAGTTGGGCTCCGACTCGTTCACGTTCGGCGGGAGCACCTTGATGCCCATGCGGCGGCACTCGTTCAGGTAGATCGCGGACTTGTCCTTGTCGTCCTTGACCGAGGTGAGCAGGCCCGCCATGTACTCGGCCGGGAAATTGGCCTTGAGGTAGGCGGTCCAGTAGGAGACCAGGCCGTACGCGGCCGAGTGGGCCTTGTTGAAGGCGTAGCCGGCGAAGGGGACCAGGACGTCCCACAGCGCCTTGATCGCCTGGTCGCTGAAGCCCTTCTCCTTGGCGCCCGCCTCGAAGATGACGAAGTTCTTCGCCAGTTCCTCGGGCTTCTTCTTGCCCATCACGCGGCGCAGGATGTCGGCCTCGCCGAGCGAGTACCCGGCGATGATCTGGGCGGCCTTCTGGACCTGCTCCTGGTACACGATCAGGCCGTAGGTGACCGCGAGCACCTCTTCGAGCGGCCCCTCCAGCTCCGGGTGGATCGGGGTGATCTCCTGCTGCTTGTTCTTGCGCAGGGCGTAGTTCGTGTGCGAGTTCATGCCCATCGGGCCCGGCCGGTACAGGGCCGAGACGGCGGAGATGTCCTCGAAGTTGTCGGGCTTCATCAGGCGCAGCAGGGAGCGCATGGGCCCGCCGTCGAACTGGAACACGCCGAGGGTGTCGCCGCGGCCGAGCAGTTCGAAGGTCTTGGGGTCGTCGAGCGGCAGGCCGAGGAGATCGATGTCGATCCCCTTGTTGGCCTTCACCATCTTGACGGCGTCGTCCATGATCGTGAGGTTGCGCAGGCCGAGGAAGTCCATCTTCAGCAGGCCGAGCGATTCGCAGCTCGGGTAGTCCCACTGGGTGATGGTGACGCCGTCGGAGTGGCGGACCCAGACCGGTACGTGGTCGGTGATGGTCTCGCTGGACATGATCACGCCGGCGGCGTGCACGCCCATCTGGCGGACCAGGCCCTCCACGCCGCGGGCGGTGTCGATGACCTTCTTGACGTCCGGCTCGTTCTCGTACATCCCGCGGATCTCGCCGGCCTCGCCGTAGCGGGGGTGCTGCGGGTCGAGGATGCCGGAGAGCGGGATGCCCTTGCCGAGGACGTCGGCGGGCATGGCCTTGGTGAGGCGGTCGCCCATGGCGTACGGGTAGCCCAGGACGCGCGCGGAGTCCTTGATCGCGTTCTTGGCCTTGATCGTGCCGTAGGTGCCGATCATGGCGACCTTGTCCGCGCCGTACTTCTCGGTCACGTACCTGATCACCTCGACGCGCCTGCGCTCGTCGAAGTCGATGTCGACATCGGGCATGGAGACGCGCTCGGGGTTCAGGAACCGCTCGAAGATCAGGCCGTGGGTGATCGGGTCGAGGTCGGTGATGCCCATGGCGTACGCGACGATCGAGCCGGCCGCGGAGCCTCGGCCGGGGCCGACCGCGATGCCCTGGTTCTTGGCCCACATGATGAAGTCGGCGACCACGAGGAAGTAGCCGGGGAAGCCCATCGAGATGATCGTGTCCATCTCGTACTCGGCCTGCTTCATCCGGTCGTCCGGGATGCCTCCGGGGTAGCGGCGCTGCATGCCCCGCATGGTCTCCTCGCGGAACCAGGTGACCTCGGTGTAGCCGTCCGGGATGTCGAACTTCGGCATCAGGTTCCGGAACTGGAACATGCCCTCGGTGTCGATCTGGTCCGCGACCAGCTTCGTGTTGGCGCAGCCCTCCTGCCAGGCGTCCGAGGAGTCGATGGCGTACATCTCGTCCGTGGACTTCAGGTAGTAGCCGGTGCCGTCGAAGCGGAAGCGGTCCGGGTCCGAGAGGTTCTTGCCGGTCTGGATGCAGAGCAGGGCGTCGTGGGCGCCGGCCTCGCTGGCGTAGGTGTAGTGGGAGTCGTTCGTCACCAGCGGCGGGATGCCGAGCTTCTTGCCGACCTCCAGCAGCCCGTCGCGGACCCGGCGCTCGATCTCGATGCCGTGGTCCATCAGCTCCAGGAAGTAGCGGTCCTTGCCGAAGATGTCCTGGTACTCGGAGGCGGCCTTGAGGGCCTCGTCGAACTGGCCGAGGCGCAGCCGGGTCTGGAGCTCGCCGGAGGGGCAGCCGGTGGAGGCGATCAGGCCCTCCGACCACTTGCTGATGGTCTCCTTGTCCATGCGCGGCCACTTGGTGAGCCAGCCCTCGGCGTACGCGTCGGAGGACAGCCGGAAGAGGTTGTTCAGGCCGGTGGCGTTCGCCGCCCAGATCGTCTTGTGGGTGTAACCACCGGAACCGGACACGTCGTCGCGCTTCTGGTGGGGCTGGCCCCACTGGATGCGCCGCTTGTTGCGCCGGGACTCCGGGGCGACATATGCCTCGATCCCGATGATCGGCGTGATTCCGGCCTTCTTCGCGGTGTGGAAGAAGTCATACGCCCCGTGCAGGTTGCCGTGGTCGGACATGGCGATGTGCGACATGCCCATCTCATTGCACGCGTTGAACATGTCCTTCAGCCGCGCGGCACCGTCCAGCAGGGAGTACTGGGTGTGGACGTGCAGGTGCGTGAACGGCGTCTTGGTCACGGTGGGGGCTCCTGAAGATCACAGTGGCGCGCAGTGCCTCGATGAGGGGCGGTGGCCGGGTGACGGGTGGGCGGGGAGAGAGGGGCGGCAGCTTTGAATCCTACGTCTCCCGGGTGACAGATCACGGGCACTGGCGGGTACGGTCATGCGTTGCACGACCAACGGCAGTGTCCGGCCGCGCATGATCAAAACGTGATCCACCCCGCACCACCTGGAGGCACCCGCCATGGCGGTTCCCGAGACGACCGACGAGCAGCGCGCCGAGCAGATACTCGACGTGTTCGACATCGCCTTCGGCGAGCTGATCACCGCCGACCCCGCCGCCTTCCGCGTCAAGTTCCGGAAGATGGCCGCTTCGGCCTTCGCCTTCTACCGGGGCACCGCCTGCCTCTTCTACGCCGACCTGGAGCGCGAGCGGCACGGCGGCCCGTACCTGGACGAGCGCACCGGCCGGGTGTGGATCCACGGTGATCTGCACGCCGAGAACTTCGGCACCTACATGGACTCCAACGGCCGGCTGGTCTTCAACGTCAACGACTTCGACGAGGCCTACGTCGGCCCCTTCACCTGGGACCTGAAGCGGTTCTCGGCCTCCGTCGCCCTGATCGGCTACACCAAGGCGCTCAGCGACGACCAGATCAGCGAGCTGGTGCGGATCTACGCGGCCGCCTACCGGGAGCGCATCCACGCGCTGGCGACCGGCGCCAAGCACGAGGAGGTCCCCTCCTTCACCCTCGACAGCGCCGAGGGCCCGCTGCTGGCGGCCCTGCGCTCGGCCCGCAGCCGTACCCGCTTCGCCCTCCTCGACTCGATGACCGAGATCCGCGAGTTCGAGCGCCGCTTCTCCCCCGGCCCCGGAACCATCGAGCTGGACGCCGCCACCCGGTACAAGGTGCTCGCCGCCTTCGACGGGTACCTCGAGACCCTCCCCGAGGAGTCCCTGATCCGCCCGGACTCCTACCGGGTCAAGGACGTCGTGGGCCGCCGGGGCGTCGGGATCGGCTCGGCGGGCCTGCCCTCGTACAACATCCTGCTGGAGGGCCACAGCGACGCCCTGGAGAACGACGTCGTGATCTACCTCAAGCAGGCGCAGACCCCGGCCGTGTCCCGGCACGTCACCGACCGGGCGGTGCGCGACTACTTCCAGCACGAGGGGCACCGCACGGTGATCTCCCAGCGGGCCCTGCAGGCGCACGCCGACCCGTGGCTCGGCTGGACCGAGCTGGACGGGGCCGGGCAGCTGGTGGCGGAGGTCTCCCCGTACGCGGTGGACCTGGACTGGTCGGACCTGGACGACCTGGAGGAGATCGCGGCCGTGGTCGCGGACCTCGGCCGGGCGACGGCGACCATGCACGGCGCGGCGGACGAGCAGGAGAGCGGCCAGACGCTGGTCCCCTTCTCCACCGAGCGGGCCATCGACGCGGCCATCGCCGCCGACGAGGAGGGTTTCGCGGACCTGCTGGTGGACTTCGCCCACGCCTACGGCGCCCGGGCGCGCGCCGACCACCAGATCTTCGTGGACCTCTTCCGCAACGGCCGGATCCTGCCTTAGCCGGGACCAAGGGCTCCCTCTCACAGGGACTCATGGCACACTCGCGACGATGCACATATCCGGAGTGGGGCTACGAGGGCTGCGGGCCGCGCTGTTCAGCGCGCTCGTCGTGCTGCTCTCGGCCGGGTCACACGTCCTGATGTCCCGGGTGCCGCTGCCTCCCGCCCTGGTGGGAGGCGCTTTCGCCGCGGTGTTCGCGATCGCCTTCGCCCTGGCCGGGCGCGAGCGGGGCCTCGGCCCCATCGCCGGGCTGCTGGTCCCCCTGGAACTGGCCGCCGACACCGTCTTCACCTCCGGTCAGGACCTCTGCTACGGACCCGCCGGCGGCCCCGTCTCGGGTCCGCTGCGCGCGCTGGGCCTGGCCGACCTGTGCGGCGGCGCTCCCCTGGGCGCGCCGATCACCGGGATCGGCGGGGGCCACGCCGACCCGGCCGCGCTGCTGGCGGTACCCGGACCGTGGACGCCCTGGCTGCTGCTGGGCGCGCACGTCTCGGTCGGGCTGCTCGCCTCGGTGTGGCTGCGGCACGGGGAGCGGGCGCTCGGCCGGCTGCTGAGGGCGGCCTCCGCCTGCGCCTTCCGGCCGCTGCGGATGGCCTCGGCCCGGGCGGTGGCGGCCCTCGCCCCGGTACGGCGGCTGCCGCGCGCGGCGCGTAGGGTCCCGGTGGCCCGCACCCGGTTCCCCGCACATTCCGTGGGTCGGCGGGGACCTCCCCGCGTACGCGGCGCGCTCGCTCGCGCCTGACGTACGCAGCAGGACAGTCCCCCCTTTCATCCGGCTTCCCCGGCGGAGCCGTACCCCCCGGAGTTCATGATGAGTGCACGCAACAGCCAGGCGAGCAAGGCGGCGGCCCGCGAGAAGCTGCGCGCCGAACGCGAGAAGCAGGCCAAGAAGGCCCGGGCCCGCCGCCAGGTGTTCGTGGCGGCCGGTGTCGTGGCCGCCCTGGCCCTGGCCGGCGGCGTCGGCTACGCGGTCGTACAGGCCAACAAGCCCGGCGAGTGGGACAAGGCCGCCGACACCGCCCTGGTCGCGCCGAAGAACACCACGGGCGAGAACGGCACGACCGTGGTCATAGGCAAGGCGGACGCCAAGAAGACCCTGGAGCTGTACGAGGACTCGCGCTGCCCGGTCTGCGCGAGCTTCGAGCAGGCGGTCGGCCCGCAGGTCAAGAAGGACCTCGACGCCGGCAAGTACAAGATCCAGTACATCGGTGCCACCTTCCTCGACAAGGGCTTCCCCGGCAGCGGCTCGAAGAACGCCCTGAGCGCGCTGGGCGCGGCCCTCAACGTCAGCCCCGAGGCGTTCCTGGAGTACAAGACGGCCCTCTACTCCGCGGAGAACCACCCGGAGGAGAAGGACGACAAGTTCGCCAAGGACGACGTCCTGCTGACGATCGCGGACCAGGTCCCGGCCCTCAAGGGCAACGCCGAGTTCAAGAAGGCCGTCGAGGACGGCACGTACAACCGGTGGGCGCTGGAGATGTCCAAGACCTTCGACAAGAGCGGTGTGACGGGCACGCCGACGCTGAAGATGGACGGAAAGAAGCTCGACCCGCTGCCGCAGACGCCCGAGGCGTTCACGGCGGCGATCGACAAGGCCATCGCCGGCTGACCCCGCCGGGCGGGACCGGCTGACGGACGGGCGAACTCCGAGAGTTCGCCCGTCCGTTGCTTTCACGGGGCTGTTCCAACCCGCTTACCCATCGGTAATCTGACCGCCCGTGACCAGTCAACTCTCCCCTTCTGTCACGGAATCCGCCATTCCGTCGACCCCCCGCCGCCGCTCGGTCGTCCTGGCCGCAGCGGCCACGGCAGCGCTCGTCCCGATCACCGCGCTGGGCGCCGAAGCCGCCCGCGCCGCAACGGGCGCCGCCCCCGTCTTCCTGCACGGCGTCGCCTCCGGCGACCCGCTGCCCGATGGGATCCTGCTGTGGACCCGCGTCACCCCCACCGCCGCGGCCGTACCGGGCTCCGGCGCCGGCCCGGCCGTCCCGGTGGGCTGGGAGCTCGCCGAGGACAAGGCCTTCTCCCGGGTCGTCGCGAGCGGCACCGTCACCACGAGCGCCGCCTGCGACCACACCGTCAAGGCCGACGTACGAGGGCTGCGGCCGCAGACCGCGTACTGGTACCGGTTCACCGCCGGCGGCGCCACCTCCCCCGTCGGGCGGACCCGTACCGCACCCGCCCCCGAGACCGCGCCCGCCGGGGTCCGCTTCGGCGTGGTCTCCTGCGCCAACTGGGAGTCCGGCTACTTCTCCGCCTACCGCCACCTGGCGGCGCGGGCCGATCTGGACGCGGTCCTGCACCTGGGCGACTACATCTACGAGTACAAGACCGGCGGCTACCCCGAGCCGGAGTACGTCGTACGCCAGCACGAGCCGCTGCACGAGATCCTCGACCTCGCCGACTACCGCACCCGCCACGGCAAGTACAAGACGGACCCCGACCTCCAGGCCCTGCACCTGGCGCACCCGGTCATCGCGATCTGGGACGACCACGAGGTCGCCAACGACTCCTGGTCCGGCGGCGCCGAGAACCACGACCCCGCCACCGAGGGTGACTTCGCGGCCCGCGCGGCCGCCGCCCGCCAGGCGTACTTCGAGTGGATGCCGGTCCGCACCTCCACCGAGGGCACCGTCTACCGCCGGCTGCGCTTCGGCACCCTCGCCGACCTGCACCTCCTGGACCTGCGAACGTTCCGCTCGCAGCAGGTGGGCACAGGCAGCGGCAAGGTGGACGATCCGGAGCGCACCATCACCGGGCGGGCGCAGCTGGACTGGCTCAAGGCCGGGCTGGCGGGCTCGCAGGCCACCTGGAAGCTGGTGGGCACCTCGGTGATGATCTCGCCGGTGGCCTTCGGAGCGCTGCCGGCCCACCTGCTGGAGCCCCTCGCGGAGCTGCTCGGCCTGCCCAAGGGCGGCCTCGCGGTCAACGTGGACCAGTGGGACGGGTACACCGACGACCGCCGGGAGCTGCTGGGCCACCTGACGGACCGCGGCATCCGCAACACCGTCTTCCTGACCGGTGACATCCACATGGCCTGGGCGAACGAGGTCCCGGTGACGGCGGCCACCTATCCGTGGTCCCGGTCGGCGGGCGTGGAGTTCGTGGTGACGTCGGTGACCTCCGACAACATCGACGACCAGCTGCACGTACCGGCGGACACGGTCTCACTGGTCGCCGAGACGGCGATCAAGGCCGCCAACCGGCACGTGAAATGGCTGGACATGGACGCCCACGGCTACGGCGTTCTGGACGTGACGGCCGAACGATCGCAGATGGACTACTACGTCGTTTCGGACAAGCGCCGCCAGGACGCCACAACCGCCTGGGAGCGCTCGTACCGGACCTTGAACGGGTCCCAGAAGGTGGAGCGGGCGGACCGGCCGGTGCGATAACCGACGCTCCTTGCGCTGACATTCAGCCAAATCTGCTGCGCGGAGGGGCGTTTGGTGCAGACCATGCGTCCCTCTGACATCAGAAGCAACAAATGTTTTACGCAAGACACTTGACCCGTTTATGACATGCACACGTAAGCTTCGCGCCAGCGTGAGGAGATCCCTCCCGTCATACCCCCACTCGCGAGGAGCACACGTGCGCGCCATTGCCCGCATATCCCCCCTTCTTCGCCGCCGCTTGCTGGGTGCCGCCGTACTCACCGGCACCCTGGCGTTCACCCCGCTCGCCGCCCCCACCACGCTCGCGGCCGCCAAGACCGGCGCCGAGGTGTGCGCCGGTGACGCCTCCGGCGCGGCGGCCAACGCCCGCGTGGCGCGACCGAAGGACCAGCACGCGGCCGATCCCAACGAGGTCACCACGGCCCAGACCAAGGCCATGGACGCCGACCTCAAGGCGAAGCTGGACGAGGTCACGGCCGAACCGCGCAGCCTGCGCGTCGCGGAGGCCGTCACGACCATCCCCGTGTACGTGCACGTGATCACCTCCGGCTCCGCCGGAAACCTGACGGCCGCACAGATCAACAGCCAGATCTCGGTCCTCAACGCCGCCTACGCGGGCCAGGGCACCGGCAACGTCAACTCCGGCTTCCAGTTCTCCCTCGCCGGCACCGACTACACCAACAACTCCACCTGGTACAACGTCTCGGACGGCACCAGCGCCGAGAAGAACATGAAGAACGCCCTGCGCAAGGGCGGCAAGAACGCGCTCAACCTCTACACCGCCAACCTCGGCGGCGGACTCCTCGGCTGGGCCACCTTCCCCAGCTCCTACGCCTCCCAGCCCAAGATGGACGGCGTGGTCATCCTCAACACCTCGATCCCCGGCGGCTCCGCCACCAACTACGACCAGGGCGACACCGCCACCCACGAGGTGGGCCACTGGCTCGGGCTCTACCACACCTTCCAGGGCGGCTGCTCGGGCAGCGGCGACTCGGTCTCCGACACCCCGGCCGAGGCCAGCGCGGCCTTCGAGTGCCCGACCGGCCGCAACACCTGCAGCGCCAGCGGCGTCGACCCGATCCACAACTTCATGGACTACACGTACGACTCCTGCATGTACCAGTTCACCGCGGGCCAGGTGACCCGCATGAAGAGCATGTGGACGGCGTACCGCGCCTGACGCACACATGACGATGGGGCCCCCGTACGGGGGCCCCATCCGTGCGTCCGGCTCCGTGCTCCGCGCTCCGTCCGACTAGAGGCTGTCGAGGAAGGTGAGGGCGACCGCCCAGGTCTGCCCGGCGGCCTCGGCGTCGTAGTCGTCCAGCCCCGGGTCGGTGAACAGGTGCCCGGCCCCCGGATAGGTGTGGACCTCCACGTCCGCCCCGGCCTTCCGCATCCGCAGGTACCAGGCGGTCAGCCAGTCGTGCGGCTCGAAGGGGTCCGGGTCCGCGATGTGCAGCTGCACCGGCAGCTCGTCGACCGAGGTGTTCTCCTCCAGGTCGGCCGTGCCGTGCAGGAGCAGCAGCCCGCGCGTCTTCTCGTCGGCCAGCGCCAGGTGCTGGGCGATCGAGCCGCCGAAGGAGAAGCCGGCGTAGACCAGCCCCTGGTCGGAGAAGGGGGCCGAGGCCAGTACCGCGCGCTTGAGCAGCTCGTCGCGGCCGATCTCCTCCTGGTGGGCCATGCCCTCCTCGACGGTCTCGAAGGTGCGTCCCTCGAAGAGGTCCGGCACCTGGACCTGATGCCCGGCCGCACGCAGCCGGTCGGCCGCCTCCCGTACCGCGGGCCGCAGCCCGTAGGTCGAATGGAAAAGCATGATGTTCATGCCCCCATCGTGCCAGTTTCGACGGACCGCCTCCGGTTACGTTGGGCCTCATGGACACGGACTCCCTCCTGCGCCCGCTCGTGGCCGTCGCGGGCACCCTGGCCGTCACCCTGCTCGCGGGCTGGCTGCTGGACCTGCTGCTCCGCCGCGCCGACGCCCGGCACAGCGAGACCCCGCTGTGGGGGCTGCTGCGCCGCTGCCGCCCCCCGTTCCTGCTGGTCCTGGCCGCCTCCCTGCTCCAGGGGCTGCACCGGCGCCCGGACGGCCGGGGGCACGCGCTGACCCTGATCCTGATCGCCTCGACCGCGTGGCTCCTGGTGCGCATCACGACGGCGGTCGTGGACTCCACGTACGCGCGCTACGCGGCCGACGCCCCCGACGACGCCCGGGTCCGCCGGGTCCGCACCCAGGTCACGCTGATCCAGCGGGTCGTCACCGCGGTGGTGATCGTGGTGGCGGTCGCGCTGATGCTCCTCACGTTCCCGCCCATGCGGACGGTCGGGACCTCGATGCTGGCCTCGGCCGGGGTGCTCGGCATCGTGGCGGGCATCGCGGCCCAGTCCTCGCTCGGGAACCTCTTCGCCGGACTGCAGATCGCCTTCGGCGACACCGTCCGGATCGGCGACACGGTGGTGGTCGACAAGGAGTGGGGCACGGTGGAGGAGATCACCCTCACCTTCCTCACCGTCCGCACCTGGGACGAGCGCCGGATCACGATGCCGGTGTCGTACTTCACGAGCAAGCCCTACGAGAACTGGTCGCGCGGCGGCGCGCAGATGACGGGCACGGTGTTCTGGCACCTGGACCACAGCGCCCCGGTGGACCTGATGCGGGAACAGCTCCAGCGGATCCTGAAGGACATCCCGGAGTGGGACGGCCGCACCGGCTCCCTGGCCGTCACGGACACCACCCCGAACACGATCCAGGTCCGCGCGGTGGTCACGGCCCGGGACGCCGACACCGTCTGGACGCTCCGCTGCGCGGTCCGCGAACGGCTGATCACCTGGCTCCTGACCCACCACCCGTACGCCCTCCCCCACATCGCCACCACGGAGGCGCACCGCCCACCCGGCCCGTGACCCGGGGACCGCCCCCCGAAGATCCAGCCCCTTCGGCGTTTGAGGAACGGGGTCTGGGGCGGAGCCTCAGGACGGGGCACCGAAGGTCAGCCGGAACAGCGCGCCCCCGCCGGCGGCGGCCTCCGCGGACAGCTCCGCACCGTGCGCCCGCGCGATCTGCCGGGCCATCGCCAGCCCCAGCCCGGACCCCGGCAGGGCCCGCACCGCCCCCGCCCGGTAGAACCGGTCGAAGACGTACGGCAGATCCGCCTCCGCGATCCCCGGCCCGTGGTCCCGTACGGTCACCTCCGCACGCCCCCCGCCCCGCACCACCAGCTCCACTTCCACCTCCGCCCCGGCCGGGCTGAACTTCGCCGCGTTGTCCAGGAGGTTCCCCAGCAGCCGGCTCAGCCGCGCCGGCACCCCCGCCACCACCACCGCCTCCTCCGCCCGCACCCGGAACGACACCCCGGGCCAGTGCGCCCGCGCGGCCCCCGCGCAGTACTCCACCAGCGGAGCCAGCCGCACCTGTTCCACCAGCAGCTGGGGTTCCTCGTCGCGGGCCAGCTCGATCAGGTCGTTGACCAGCCCCGTCACCTCCCGCAGCTGCCTCCCCAGCGCCATCGAGGCCCGCTCCCGCTGCTCCGCCGTCAGCCGCTCGCCCCGCGCCAGCAGCTCCGCGTTGGTCCGCAGCGCCGTCAGCGGCGTCCGCAGCTCGTGCGAGGCGTCCGCGACGAGCCTGCGCTGCGCGGTCACGGACTGTTCCAGCTCCTCCAACATGGTGTTGAAGCTCCCCGCGAGCCGGGTGATCTCGTCCTCCCCGCCCCGTCCGGGCGGCGGCAGTTCGATCCGGTGCCGCGGGTCGCGGGTGGCGGCGATCCGCTCGGCGGTGGCGGTGAGCCGGGTGACGGGGGCGAGCCCGGTCCGCGAGACCCAGTACCCGAGCAGCGCGGCCAGCAGCACCCCGGCGGTGCCCGTGAGGGCGAGCCAGCGGGCGGCCCGGTCGATGCCGGTCTCCACCGAGTCGGAACGCACGGCGACCTGCAGGGCCCGGTCCTTGAGGAAGTCGGTGGTGAGCATCCGGGCGGGATGCCCCTCGACGACGATGTTCGTGTAGAAGGGGGCCCGGTCCTCCACGGCGACCTGCCGGGTGGCCGGTGCCACCGGCATCCGGTACGCGCCCTCCCCGCCCGCCGGGTCCTTCGCCGGGTCGGCCGGGACGATCTGGACGCAGGCGGGCGCCGCCAGGAACCGGCAGTCCCAGGATGCGGTCCCGGGCGGGGAGTCCCCGTACTGCTTCGCGGCGAGCCGGGCGGCCTGGGTCAGGCTCAGGTCGAGCTGCTGGTAGAGCGCGGCCCGGCCCTCCAGGAAGGCCGCGGTGCACACGCCGAGCGCCACGAAGGCCACGGCGGCGGTGACGGCGAGCGCGAGGCGGGTCCGCAACGGCCTGCGCCGCCGCCACCGCGCGCCGAGGCGCCGCCCGCTGCTCACGCCGTCTCCAGCCGGTACCCGACCCCGTGCACGGTGTGCACCAGCCGGGGCTCCCCGCCGGCCTCCAGCTTGCGCCGCAGGTAGCCGACGTAGACGGCCAGCGAGTTCGAGTCCGGCCCGAAGTCCCGCCCCCACACGAGCTCCAGGACGAGCTCGCGCGGCAGCACCTGCCCGGGGTGGCGCAGGAGCAGTTCCAGCAGCGCCGACTCGGTGCGGCTGAACTCCAGCGGCCGCTCGCCGCGCCGCCCGGTGCGGGTCCCGGGGTCGAGGACCAGGTCGGCGTACCCGAGCACGGGCGGGCCGCCGGGATCGGGGGCGGCCCGCCGCAGGAGGGCCCGTACCCTCGCCACGAGCTCGTCGAGCGCGAAGGGTTTGACCAGGTAGTCGTCGGCCCCGGCCTCCAGCCCGTCGACCCGGTCGCTGACCGCGTCCAGGGCCGTGAGGACGAGTACGGGCGTACGGTCGCCCGCCGCGCGGAGCTGTCGGCACACGCCTAGCCCGTCCAGCACCGGCATCATCACGTCGAGGACCACCGCGTCGGGCTCCCAGAGGGCCACCTCGGAGAGGGCGGCCAGCCCGTCGGGCGCACCGCGCACCTCGTACCCCTCGACGGCGAGCCCGTCCTCGACGGCGGCCCGCACCTCGGGCTCGTCGTCCACCACCAGAATCCGCTGCATGCGCATGCGGCAAAGCCTCCCAAATGGTTCTGAGAGAACCTCTTAGAACGTTCTTAGGACGCACCGGGAGTGTGCGGCCATGAACACCTCACCCTCACGCTCCCCCTCGCGCCGGCCGCTCTCCGTCGTGATCGGCGCGGGCGGCACCGGCGGCCACATCTACCCCGGGCTGGCCCTGGCGGAGGCGCTGCGCGCCGCCGTGCCGGGCGCCGTGGTCTCGTTCATCGGCACCGAACGCGGCCTGGAGACCGAGCTGATCCCGGCCGCCGGCTACCACCTGCACACCGTGGACATGATCCCCTTCGACCCGGCGCTGGGCGCCCGGCGCTATCTGCTGCCGGCGGCGCTGCTGCGCTCGGCCGGGCAGGCGCGGGCCGTGATCCGGGCGCAGCGGGCGCACGTGGCCGTCGGCATGGGCGGCTATCCGAGCGCGCCCGCCGTGCTCGGGGCCCGGATGGCCGGACTGCCGGCGGTGATCCACGAGTCCAACGCGGTGCCGGGCCGGGCCAACCGGTTCGCCGCCCGCCTCACCCCGCACATGGCGGTGGCCTTCGACCGCAGCCGGGACCATCTGGCGGGCGGGGAGCGGGCGCTGACCACCGGAATGCCGATCTCCGCGGCGCTGGCGGGGCTCGCCGGGCTGTCCGGTGCCCGGCGGGCGGCCCTGCGCGCCGGGGCCCGGCGCGAGCTCGGGGTGCCGGACGGGCGGCGGCTGGTGGTGTTCAACGGCGGCAGCCTGGGAGCCGTCCGGCTGACCTCGGCGGCGACCGGGCTGGCGGCGCGCTGGCAGGCACGGGAGGACGTGCAGCTGCTGATCAAGACGGGCCCGGCGGCGCTCGCGGACACGGTGGCGGGACTGTCCGCCTCGGGCGGGCGGCGGATCGCGCGGGCCGTGCCCTACCTGGACCGGATGGACCTGGTGTACGCGGCCGCCGATCTGGTGGTGTGCCGGGCGGGCTCGGCCACGGTGGCGGAGCTCGCGGCGACCGGGGTCCCGGCCGTGCTCGTCCCGTACCCGTACGCCCCGGGTGACCACCAGACCCACAACGCCCGGGTGCTGTCCGACGCGGGAGCCGGACTGCTCCTGGCCGACGCCGGGGCCACGGACGGCCGTCTCGCGGAGCTGCTCTCCCCGCTGCTGGCCGATCCGGCGCGGCTGGCCGCGATGGCCGGCGCGGCCGACCCGGGCCCGCACGCGCGGGCCGCCGAACTGCTGGCGGCGCAGGTCCTGCGGGTCGCCGGCTTCCCCGCCCCCGCCTCCGTCCCTTCCCCCTCGCCCTTCCCCTCCCCCCTGGAGCTCGTATGACCACGCACCCGACCACTCCCGCCCAGCCCCACACCCACGCCCGCACCCCCACGGACTGGGCCGGGCGCACCGTCCTCGTCACGGGCGCCGAGGGGTTCATCGGCTCCACCCTCGTCGACCTGCTGGTGGCGCGGGGCGCGAAGGTGCGCGCCTTCGTGCACTACAAGCCGTACGCCGAGAAGGGCCACCTGGCCCGGTACCTGGCCGACCCGGACGGGCCGGTGGAGATGTGGGCGGGCGACATCCGCGACGCGGGCCGGGTCAGCGACGCGGTGGCCGGCTGCGACACCGTCTTCCACCTGGCGGCCCTGATCGGGATCCCGTACAGCTACGCCTCCCCCGGCGCGTACGTCCAGACCAACGTCACCGGGACCGAGAACATCGCGGAGGCCTGCCGCCGCCACGGCGTGCGCCGCCTCGTCCACACCTCCACCAGCGAGGTCTACGGGACCGCCCTGACCGCGCCGATCTCCGAGAGCCACCCGCTGCAGCCGCAGTCCCCCTACTCCGCGTCGAAGATCGGCGCGGACATGATGGCGCTCTCCTTCCACCACGCGTTCGAGTTGCCGGTGACGGTGGTGCGGCCCTTCAACACCTACGGGCCCCGCCAGTCGGCGCGCGCGGTCATCCCCGCGATCCTGGCCCAGCTCCACTCGGGTGCCCGGGAGGTCCGGCTGGGCTCCCTGGCCCCCACCCGGGACTTCACGTACGTGACGGACACGGCGGCGGGCTTCCTGGCGGTCGCCGAGTGCGACCGGACGCTGGGCGAGGTGGTCAACCTCGGCACCGGAGAGGAGATCTCCATCGGCGACCTGGCCCGGGCCCTGATCACCGCGTCGGGCCGGGAGGCCGAGGTCGTCGTGGACCCGGCCCGGCTGCGCCCCGCGGGCAGCGAGGTCCAGCGCCTCCTGTCGGACAACTCCCGCGCCCGTGACTGGGCCGGCTGGAAGCCCGCGGTCCCCCTCCGGGAGGGCCTGACCCGCACCTCGGACTGGGTGGCCTCGCACCTCCACCTCTTCGCCCCGGACCGCTACCAGGTGTAGGCCCGGGCCGGCCGGCGGGCCCGGCAAGATGCGAAAGAGATGGCCTAGGTGCTGCGCAGGCTGCGGACGTCCAGGTGCCGGAGCACCCGGTCGACGATCTCCGGATCGGCGCCGGGCTCGCTCCGGGCGGCCAGGATCTCGTGCCGGGCGGCGGACATCATCTCCCGCTGGATGCGCTGGACGTCGCGGATCCGCTCCACCCGCTTCGCGTACGCCTCCCGGCGCTCCTCGTCGACCATGTCGGGGCTGATCCTCGCCCCCACGTCGTACGCCCGCCGGTAGAGCGTCTCCACCAGGTCTTCGGGGAGGTCCTCCGCCTCCTCGATCTCCTTCAGCCGCCGCTTGGCGGCCTTGGCGGCGCGGATCGCGAGGGCGCGGGCGATGTCCGCCTCCGCGTCCTGGTCGGCCTCCACGCCGAGCCGGCGGACCAGCCAGGGCAGGGTCAGCCCCTGGAACACCAGGGTCGCCATGATCACGGCGAAGGCGATGAAGATGATCTGGTCCCGGGCCGGGAAGTCCTCCCCGGCGTCCGTCCGCAGCGGGATCGCCAGGGCCAGCGCCACCGAGGCCACGCCCCGCATGCCCGCCCACCACATCACCACCGACTCCCGCCAGCTCAGCGGGATCTCCTCCTCGTAGTCGCGCCGCGAGTGCAGCTTCTGCGCGAGCCAGCCGGCCGGCAGCAGCCAGACCAGCCGTACGACGACCACCACCCCGACCACGGCCGCCGCCCACCCGGCCATCTCCCACTCCCGGCCCTTGGCGACGCCGAACACGTTGTGCAGCTCCAGCCCGATCAGCCCGAACGCGACACCCGTGACCAGCATGTCCACGACCTCCCAGAACGTGTGCCCGGCCAGCCGGCCCAGCACGTCGTCGGCGTCGTTCGCGTACTCGGCGAGGAACAGCGCCGTGGTCAGCACGGCCAGCACGCCGGAGCCCCGGAGCTCCTCGGCCAGTACGTAGGACACGAACGGCACGAGCAGCGTCAGCCCGATCTGGAGCGTGGCATCGCCGAGCCGCCCCATGAGCCGGTTGGCCACCCAGCCGAGCGCGAGCCCCACGGCCACGGCGACGACGGCCGACAGCACGAACTCCCCGAGCGCGTCGGGCCACGAGAAGCTGCCGCTGACGGCGGCGGCGATGGCCACGTGGTAGAGCACGATGGCGGTGACGTCGTTGAAGAGCCCCTCGCCCTCCAGGATCGACACCATGCGCCGGGGCAGCCCCAGCGACCCGGCCACGGCGGTGGCGGCGACCGGGTCGGGCGGAGCGACCAGCGCCCCGAGCGCGACGGCCGCGGCGATCGGGAGGCCCGGGACGACGGCGTGCGCGGTGACGGCCACGGCGACGGTGGTCACGAAGACCAGGGCGACGGCCAGCAGCAGGATGGGCCGGACATTGGCGGCGAACTGCCGCCAGGAGGTCCGCTGCGCGGAGGCGTACAGCAGCGGGGGCAGCACGAGGGGCAGGATGTACTCGGGCGGGATGTCGACGTTCGGCACGACGGGCACCAGGGCGAGCCCCACCCCGCCGAGCGTCATCAGCACCGGCGCGGGCAACCCCAGCCGGTCCCCGAGCGGCACGGTGACCACGGCCCCGAGCAACAACACGAACAGCAGCGCCAGCTGATCCACTCCCACACCCTGCCAGTCCGCCGCGCCCGGCTGCGCGGATCGGGGGTGCGTGTCGGGCTCCGCCGGCGGGCCGGCCCCGCCGGGTCGGCGCGGCGCCGTGTCCGGGGGCTCCGCCCCGGACCCCGCACCTCATACGACGGCGGGGCCGGATCTACGGCAGGGCGCGCCGCATCGCGCGGTGCGGGATGCCCGCGTCCTCGAACTCCGGGCCGTAGGCCACGTAGCCGAGGCGCTCGTAGAAGCCCAGCGCATGCGTCTGCGCACCCAGGTCCACGTACGACAGCCCCAGCCGGGCCGCCTCCGCCTCGATCGCCCGTACCAGCGCGACCCCGGCGCCGAGTCCGCGCGCGGACTTGCGTACGGCCAGCCGGCCCAGCGAGCCGACGTCCGCGGAGCCCGTCTTGCCCAGGGCCCGCGGCCCGTGCAGCAGGCGGCCGGTGCCGAGCGCGACCCCGTCCGGGCCCTCGGCCAGCACGTGGACCGCGATCTCGTCGTACGCGTCGTACTCGATCGACTCCGGCACGGACTGCTCGACCACGAACACCTCGGTGCGCACGGCGAAGCACGCCTTCAGGTCGGCCTCCGTGGCGACGACCCGCACCGAAACGGCGTCGGCGGCCGCGGCGGTCACTCGCTCTCCTTGCGGATCACGTCCAGCGCGTTCTGCAGGTCCGCCGGGTAGGTGCTCGCGAACTCCACCCACTGGCCGTCCGACGGGTGCTCGAACCCGAGCCGTACCGCGTGCAGCCACTGCCGGGTGAGCCCGAGGCGCTTGGCGACGGTCGGGTCGGCGCCGTAGGTCAGGTCGCCGACGCAGGGGTGCTTGTGCGCGGCCATGTGCACGCGGATCTGGTGCGTGCGCCCGGTCTCCAGCTTGATGTCCAGCAGCGACGCGGCGCGGAAGGCCTCGATCAGGTCGTAGTGGGTGACGGAGGGCTTGCCCTCCTGGGTCACGGCCCACTTGTAGTCGGCGCTGGGGTGGCGCCCGATCGGCGCGTCGATCGTGCCGCTCATCGGGTCCGGGTGGCCCTGCACCAGCGCGTGGTAGCGCTTGTCGACGATCCGCTCGCGGAACTGGTTCTTCAGCGAGGTGTACGCGCGCTCCGACTTCGCGACGGCCATCAGGCCGGACGTGCCGACGTCGAGGCGGTGCACGATGCCCTGGCGCTCGGAGGCGCCGGAGGTGGAGATGCGGTATCCGGCGGCGGCCAGTCCGCCGATGACGGTGGTGCCGGTCCAGCCGGGGCTGGGGTGGGCGGCGACGCCGACCGGCTTCATGATGACGACGATGTCGTCGTCGTCATGGACGATCTCCATCCCGGGGACGGGCTCGGCGACGACCTCGACCTTCCGGGGCGGCTCGGGCATCTCGACCTCGAGCCAGGCGCCACCGTGCACACGCTCGGACTTCCCGACGACACTGCCGTCGACCAGCACCTTTCCCGCGGCCGCGAGTTCGGCCGCCTTCGTCCGGGAGAAACCGAACATACGGGCGATGGCGGCGTCGACACGCTCGCCCTCGAGGCCATCGGGAACGGGCAGGGTGCGGATCTCGGGAATCGTACTCACCTGTCGAGTATGCAGGACCGGACAGACGCCCGGTCCCGCAATCACTTCCCGATCAGTCCTTGTGGACGGTGCCGTCCGGGTCCAGGCCCTTGAAGGACAGCAGGACGATCAGGATCCCGCCGCACACGATCGCCGAGTCCGCGAGGTTGAAGACCGCGAAGTGGGCCGGGGCGATGAAGTCGACGACGGCCCCGCGGAAGATGCCCGGCGAGCGGAAGATCCGGTCGGTCAGGTTGCCCAGCGCCCCGCCCAGCAGCAGGCCCAGCGCGATCGCCCACGGCAGGCTGTAGAGCTTGCGCGCCAGCCGCACGATCACCACGATCACGGTGGCGGCGATGCAGGTGAAGATGATCGTGAAGGCCTCGCCGAAGCCGAAGGCGGCGCCGGGGTTGCGGATCGCGTCGAACCTCAGCAGGTTGCCGATGATCTCGATCGGCGGCTGGTGCTCGAGCTTCGCCACGACCAGCATCTTGCTGCCGAGGTCGATCACGTAGGCGAGAACCGCCACGACGAGCAGCGCGACGATCCGCCGCCGCCCCTTGGGCGCGGCGGATTCGGGCTGGGTGCCGTCTTCCCCGACGTCCGGCGTACCGATGATGCGCTCCGCCTCTGCCACGTGAGTCCCTCGAACTAGCTCGAACCAGGTTGCCGGAAAGCACCGCGCCGACCGACCCGCCAGGTCCTGGACCCTGACGAGACACGAGAGTACGTCAGGGCACCCTCCGGCCGCCGCCCCGCCCGGGCCCCGGAAGAGGCCGCCCGCGCCGCGCTCCCGGCCGGGCGCCCGCCCGGCTCCGCTCGGCGCCCGCCCGGCTCCGCCCGGTGCCCGCTCAGTGCCTCCGCTCCTGCTTCTGCTTGCAGTCCACGCACAGCGTGGCCCGCGGGAAGGCCTGCATGCGCGCCTTGCCGATGGGCTGGCCGCAGTTCTCGCAGATCCCGTACGTGCCCGCCTCGAGGCGCTCCAGGGCCCGCTCCGTCTGCTCCAGCATGGAGGTGGCGTTCGCCGCCAGCTGCAGTTCGGACTCCCGGGTGATGTTCTTGGTGCCCGTATCGGCCTGGTCGTCGCCCGCGCCGTCGCCCGAGTCCCGCATCAGGCCCGAGATGGCCACCTCGGAGGCGTCCAGTTCGGCGCGCAGCCGCAGCACCTCGCTCATCAGCTCACTGCGGGCCTCGTCGACCTCCTCCTGCGTCCAGGGGTCCTCCCCGGGGCGTACGGCGAGCTCGCCGGGGGTGCGGGCCGCCACGACCCGCGCCTTGGGCAACCCGCTGGTCGCGGCCGTGGCCGTCTTCCTGGCCGTGCCGGTGCTCTTCTTGGCGACCACTTTGCGGGCTCCCGTCTCATGCGCGGCCTCGGCCGCACCCTCGGCCGCGGCCTTCTTGGCCGTGACCTTCTTCGCGGCCGCCTTAGTGACGGCGGCGGCCTTCTTGGCAGGTGCCTTCTTGGCGGCCGGCTTCTTGGCAGCCTCCTTCGTGGCGGCCGACTTCTCCGCAGCCTTCCCGACAGCCTTCTTGGCAGTACTCCCGGCGGTCTTCTTCGCCACCATGGCCGCGGCCCCTTCACATACTGTGATCATTGCTCGCGAATCGTGCCGGAACGATAAATCGACTCCGGCCCCGCGGCAACGGGGCACGCGTCCAGCGAGGTCAACCTGCATCCGTTGTGCCCAGCGGGGAGCCCCGTAATCCGCCTCTACCACCCCACCGCACCCCGCGGCGGCCCATCGGCCCATTCGGGTCACGCGGGCCCCCTCCGCACCCCTCTCCCGCACCCCCGCGCCACACCCCGTAAACCGGTCTGCCGGCAGCCGCCCCGGCCCGTACACTGGGCCCAGCGAGAGGCATGGACGGGGACGAGTAGCGTCGGACGCAGCCAGGAGCGACCCGGGGACGGTGAGAGCCCGGGGGCGAGCGCGATGCGAAGGATCACCCCTGAGCCGCCGGAAGAGAGCAGCACGGAGCCCGCAGGGGTTCCGTACGGCAGGTAGAACCGGCTTCGCACCCCAATGAGGGGGCCCTCGGACCACGCGTCCGGAGGCCAAGGAGGGTGGTACCGCGGGAGCCCAGTGGCTCTCGTCCCTCCGGACGGAAGTGACATCCCGCCGGAGGAAGAGTTCAGCCTCATGACCACACCGCCGCAGTACCGCCCGGTACCCGCCCAGGTCGACCTGCCTGCCCTCGAGCACGGCGTCCTCGACTTCTGGCGCGAGAGCAAGACCTTCGACAAGACGCTGCAGCAGTCCGAGGGACGCCCCGAGTGGGTCTTCTACGAGGGCCCGCCCACCGCCAACGGCATGCCCGGCGCGCACCACATCGAGGCCCGCGTCTTCAAGGACGTCTTCCCGCGCTTCCGCACCATGCGGGGCTACCACGTGGCCCGCAAGGCCGGCTGGGACTGCCACGGCCTGCCCGTGGAGCTCGCCGTCGAGAAGGAACTGGGCTTCAACGGCAAGAAGGACATCGAGGCGTACGGCATCGCCGAGTTCAACGCCAAGTGCCGTGAGTCCGTGACCCGCCACACCGACGCGTTCAGCGAGCTCACGACCCGGATGGGCTACTGGGTCGACCTGGACGACGCCTACCGGACCATGGACCCCGAGTACGTCGAGTCCGTGTGGTGGTCGCTGAAGGAGATCTTCGACAAGGGCCTGCTCACCCAGGACCACCGCGTCGCCCCCTGGTGCCCCCGCTGCGGCACCGGCCTCTCGGACCACGAGCTCGCCCAGGGCTACGAGACCGTCGTCGACCCCTCGGTCTACGTCCGCTTCCCGCTGACCTCCGGCCCCCTCGCGGGCGAGGCGGCGCTGCTCGTCTGGACGACCACCCCCTGGACCCTGGTCTCCAACACCGCCGTCGCCGCGCACCCGGACGTCACGTACGTGGTGGCGACCGATGGGCAGGAGAAGCTGGTCGTCGCCCAGCCCCTGCTGGAGAAGTCCCTCGGCGAGGGCTGGGAGGCCACCGGCGAGACCTTCACGGGCAAGGAGATGGAGCGCTGGACGTACCGGCGCCCCTTCGACCTGGTCGAGTTCCCGGAGCCCGCCCACTACGTCGTGAACGCCGAGTACGTCACGACCGAGGACGGCACCGGTCTGGTCCACCAGTCCCCCGCCTTCGGCGCCGACGACCTCGCGGTCTGCCGCGCGTACGGCCTGCCCGTCGTGAACCCGGTCCGCCCCGACGGCACCTTCGAGGAGGAGGTCCCGCTGGTGGGCGGCGTCTTCTTCAAGAAGGCCGACGAGAAGCTGACCGCCGACCTCGACGCGCGCGGCCTGCTCTTCAAGCACATCGCCTACGAGCACAGCTACCCGCACTGCTGGCGCTGTCACACGGCCCTGCTCTACTACGCGCAGCCGTCCTGGTACGTCCGCACCACCGCCGTCAAGGACGCGATGCTGCGGGAGAACGAGAAGACCAACTGGTTCCCGGACTCCGTCAAGCAGGGCCGCTTCGGCGACTGGCTGAACAACAACATCGACTGGGCGCTGTCCCGCAACCGCTACTGGGGCACCCCGCTGCCCATCTGGCGCTGCGAGGACAACCACCTCACCTGCGTCGGCTCCCTCAAGGAGCTGGGCGAGCTGACGGGCACGGACCAGTCGAACCTGGACCCGCACCGCCCGTACATCGACGAGGTCACCTTCCCCTGCACGCACGAGGGCTGCTCCCTGACCTCGGTCCGCGTGCCGGAGGTCATCGACGCCTGGTACGACTCGGGGTCGATGCCGTTCGCCCAGTGGGGGTACCCGCACAAGAACAAGGAGATCTTCGAGAAGCGCTACCCGGCGCAGTTCATCTCGGAGGCCATCGACCAGACGCGCGGCTGGTTCTACACGCTGATGGCGGTCGGCACCCTCGTCTTCGACAAGTCCTCCTACGAGAACGTGGTCTGCCTGGGCCACATCCTCGCCGAGGACGGCCGAAAGATGTCCAAGCACCTGGGCAACACCCTCGAGCCGATCCAGCTCATGGACACGCACGGCGCGGACGCGGTGCGCTGGTTCATGGCGGCCGGCGGCTCCCCGTGGGCGGCGCGGCGCGTGGGCCACGGCACGATCCAGGAGGTCGTCCGCAAGACGCTCCTCACGTACTGGAACACGGTCGCCTTCCAGGCCCTGTACGCCCGTACGTCGAACTGGGCCCCCTCGGCCTCCGACCCGGCGCCCGCGGACCGCACGGTCCTCGACCGCTGGCTGCTCTCGGAGCTCCACACCCTCACGGCCGAGGTCACCGCGGCGATGGAGGCGTACGACACCCAGCGCGCCGGCAAGCTCCTGTCCTCCTTCGTGGACGACCTCTCCAACTGGTACGTCCGCCGCTCGCGCCGCCGCTTCTGGCAGGGTGACGCGGCCGCGCTGCGCACGCTGCACGAGGTCGTGGAGACGGTCACCCGCCTCCTCGCCCCCCTGACCCCCTTCATCACGGAGCGGGTCTGGCAGGACATGATCGTCCCGGTCACCCCGGAGGCCCCGGAGTCGGTGCACCTGTCGACGTGGCCGGTCGCGGACACGGCGATGGTGGACCCGGCCCTCTCGCAGCAGATGCTGCTGGTACGCCGCCTCGTGGAGCTGGGGCGTGCGACGCGGGCCGAGTCGGGCGTGAAGACCCGCCAGCCGCTGTCCCGGGCGCTGGTGGCCGTATCGGGCTTCGAGACCCTCTCCCCCGAGCTGCACTCCCAGATCACGGAGGAGCTGAACGTCTCCTCCCTGGCCTCCCTCTCGGAGGTCGGCGGGTCCCTGGTGGACACGACGGCCAAGGCGAACTTCCGGGCGCTGGGCAAGCGCTTCGGCAAGGGCGTGCAGGACGTGGCCAAGGCCGTGGCCGCGGCGGACGCGGCGGCGCTGTCCCTGGCCCTGCGCTCCGGCGAGGCCTCGGTGGAGGTGAACGGTTCGCCGGTCGCCCTCACGCCGGAGGAGGTCATCATCACGGAGACCCCGCGCGAGGGCTGGTCGGTGGCCTCGGACTCCGGTGCCACGGTCGCCCTCGACCTGGAGATCACCCCGGAGCTGCGGCTGGCGGGCCTGGCCCGTGACGCGATCCGCCTGATCCAGGAGGCCCGGAAGAACTCCGGCCTGGACGTCGCTGACCGGATCGCCCTGCGGTGGTCCTCCGAGGACCCGGAGGTCGTGACGGCCCTGACGGACCACGCGGTCCTCATCGCCGACGAGGTCCTCGCGACGGACTACGCGTCCGGTGACGCGGACACCACGTACGGTGACCCCTTCACGGACGAGCCCCTGGGCCTGACCTTCCGCCTCCGCAAGGCCTGACCCTCCCCCCTGTGGCCCGGCACCCCTCCTGGGGGTGCCGGGCCACAGCCGTCCCTCTTCCCGGGCCAAAACCAGCCCCTCCGGCGCTTGAGGAGCGGGGTCCGGGGCCGGGAGCCCCAGGGACGGGCGAAGGGCGGGCAGGGGACCTCTCCGCCCCGCGCAGCGGCTCCTGCCCCCGCCCCGGCCCGCAGGGGGCGCAACCGGCCGGGGTACGGAAACGGGCCGGGCCCGGTGCCCCCGAAGGGGAACCGGGCCCGGCCCGACCGTCTGCCGACGGGCTACCGCTTAGTTGTCGTCCTCGTCGATCAGGAAGCCCCGCATGGGGGACGGCGCCTGCTGCATCGGCTGCGGAGCAGCCGGCCGCACCGGAGCCATCGGCTGCGTCATCGCCGGGGACATCTGCTGCTGGCCACCACCGTAGGACGGGCCCATCGGGGACGGACCACCCATCGGCGACGGGCCGCCCATGGACGGACCGCCCATGGAGTGCATCGCACCGGCCGGAGCCATCGACGGGCTCGGCGAAGGCGGCAGCGCGGGACCGGCGGGGTTCCGCGGCGGGGCCAGCGAGTCGTCGGCCTGGGTCTCCAGCTGGCGCAGCTGCGACTCCAGGTAGGACTTCAGGCGGGTGCGGTACTCACGCTCGAAGCCCCGAAGGTCCTCGACCTTGCGCTCCAGCGTGGCGCGGGCGGACTCCAGGGAGCCCATCGCGACGCGGTGCTTCTCCTGCGCGTCCCGCTCCAGCGCGTCGGCCTTGGCGCGGGCGTCCCGCTCCAGACCCTCGGCGCGCGACCGGGCCTCGCCGACGATCTTGTTGGCCTCGGAGCGGGCCTCCGCGATCGCCTGGTCGGCGGTCTGCTGCGCGAGCGACAGGACGCGGGCGGCGCTGTCGCCACCGGGGCCCTGCTGCGGAAGCTGCTGCGGCTGCTGGTGCATCTGCTGGCCCATCGGCTGCATCTGCTGGCCCATGGGCTGCATCTGCTGCCCCATCGGCTGCATCTGCTGGCCCATCGGGTTCTGGCCGCCCATGGACTGCTGCTGCATGGGGTTGCCCATCGGGCCGGGGCCCTGCTGGCCCATGCCCTGCTGGCCCATCTGCTGCTGGCCCATCTGCTGCTGCCCCATCTGCTGCTGCCCACCCATGGTGTGCTGCTGCATGGGGCCGCCCATCTGGCCCGGACCCTGCGGTCCGTGTCCACCGGGGCCGGCCGGAAGCTGCGGCTGGCCGCCCGGGAGCTGCGGCGGACCCATCTGGGGCTGCTGCTGCGGGGGGCCGGATATGGCCGCGGGCACGGGGGCTCCGGGGCCGCGCTGGTCCTGGGGTTCGGGCTTGCGCATGCCCTGCTGCTGGTTCTGCGCGGCGGCACGCGTGGCGGCAGCGAGCTTGGCGCGCAGGTCCTCGTTCTCGCGCAGCAGGCGCGTCAGCTCGGACTCGACCTCGTCGAGGAAGGCGTCGACCTCGTCCTCGTCGTAGCCCTCTCGCAGGCGGACGGTCGTGAACTGCTTGTTCCGCACGTCCTCGGGAGTCAGCGGCATGTCTTCTTCACCTCTACGTAGTCGTCGGCAGTGGGCAGGACCGTATCGGGACTGTCCCCGCGCCCGCGGGGAAGCTCATCGTTCACACGCTTCTCGCAGCGGTGCTCACGAAACTGATGAGGATGTAAACGATGATCATCAGAACGAAGAAGGACAGGTCGAGTGCCACGCCCCCGAGACGCAACGGCGGGATGAGCCGCCGAAGGAGCTTGAGCGGTGGATCGGTGACAGTGTAGGTGGCCTCCAGAACGACCACCATCGCCTTGCCGGGTGTCCATGAACGTGCGAACTGGAACACGTAGTCCATGACCAGTCGGAAGATCAGCACGATGAGGAAGCACATCAGAGCGATGTAGACCACTTGCAGTGCGACGCCCATCCCGCGCTTCCCTCTCCCCTGCTCCCGATCTGTTCCCGGTCCCGTATCTGACGGATCGGTCTAGCTTTGGTTGAAGAACCCGCCCTCCGCGATGCGGGCCTTGTCCTCCGCCGTGACATCGACGTTAGCAGGAGACAGCAGGAACACCTTCTGTGTCACGCGTTCAATGCTGCCGTGCAGGCCGAACACGAGCCCGGCGGCGAAGTCGACGAGACGCTTCGCGTCCGTGTCGTCCATCTCCGTGAGATTCATGATCACCGGAGTGCCCTCACGGAAGTGTTCCCCGATGGTACGGGCCTCGTTGTAGGTCCGGGGGTGCAGTGTCGTGATGCGGTACGGCTCCCGCTCGGAGACGACCTTGGGCATGATCACGGGGGCGTTCTTCTCCAGATTCGAGCGTTCGGGTGTGATGGATGCCACGGGGGCGATTCGCGCAGGACGTCCGTTTTCAACCGGCATTGGGATGGGTTCCCTTGGCGCCGGAGGCTGTGCAACTCGTACCGGTTCGTCCGATACGGGCGTTTGGTGCGAGACGGGCTGCTGTCGACGACGCTCCCGTTCCGGTTCCGGCTCGGGTTCGAACTCGTCGTCGGGGTCGTACCCCGGGTTGTCGTACCGGTCGTCCTCCACGAGGCCGAGGTAGACCGCCATCTTGCGCATCGCGCCGGCCATTCTCTGAGTCCTCCGCTCTGTGGTGGATCGCCCTGTCGCAGGTGTATCGCCGTGTCACGAATGTCACCAACTGCCCGCGATCCACGTGGCCTGTCCGCTCATCAGCGGAAATGACCATATTTTCTGCTGTGGTCCGACTTTCTTCGCGACGTTACCCGAGCCGGGGTCTCGCGCCGAGTACCGCAGTGCCGACGCGTACATGTGTCGCACCGGCCGCAACGGCCTGTTCCAGGTCTGCGCTCATCCCGGCCGACACCATCGTGGCAGTCGGATGGTCCGCGCGCAGGCGGGATGACAATTCCACCAGTCGCTCGAAGGCCGCCTGTTCGCGGCCCGCGTACTGCCCGGCCAGCGGAGCGACCGTCATCACCCCGTCGATGCGCAGTCCCGGCGCCGCCGCCACGAGGTCCGCCAGCTCCGCGAGCTGCTCCGGCGCGGCGCCGCCGCGGGCCCCCCGTTCGCCCGACTCGGCGTCGAGGGCGATCTGCACCAGACAGCCCAGTTCCCGGCCGGTCGCCTGCGCGCCCGCCGAGAGGGCGGTGACGAGCTTCGGCCGGTCGACGGACTGCACGAGGTGTGCGTATCCCGCCACGGAACGGACTTTGTTCGTCTGCAACTGGCCGACGAAGTGCCAGCTGAGCGGCAGATCCGCGCAGGCCGCGGCCTTGGGGGCGGCATCCTGGTCCCGGTTTTCCGCCACGTGACGGACCCCCAGGTCCGCCAGCAGACGTACGTCGCTCGCCGGGTAGGTCTTGGTGACCACGATGAGGGTCACCTCTTCCCGCCCGCGCCCCGCGGCCGCACAGGCGGCCCCGATGCGTTCCTCCACCCGCGCGAGGTTCTCGGCGAGCTCGGCCTTACGATCCGTCATTCTTCAGTCCAACCAGACATATCCGGCAAGCCGCCCGGTCACCCGGTCGCGGCGGTACGAGAAGTGGTCCCGCGACTCCAGTGTGCAGACCGGGGACCGGCGGCGGTCAGCCACCCCCGCCGCGGCCAGCTGCGCGTGCACCCCGGCGACCACGTCGACGGCCGGCGTCCCCCAGCTGGTCTCGGAGTACGCGGCCGGCACCACCTCGGCGACCTCTGCCCGCATCTGCTCCGGAACCTCGTAGCAGCGTCCGCACACGGCCGGTCCGGTACGGGCCACCATGCGCGCGGGGTCCGCTCCGAGCGCGGTCATCGCCTCGACGGCGGCGCCCACGACTCCGGCGACCAGCCCGGGCCGCCCGGCGTGGGCGGCTCCCGCGATGCCGGCGACGGGGTCGGCCAGCAGGACCGGCGTGCAGTCGGCGGTGAGGACCGCGAGGGCGAGCCCCCGGCGGGCGGTCACCACCGCGTCCACCGAGGGGATCGGGCCGGCCTGTCCCCACGGGCCGTCGACCACCGCCACGTCCCGGCCGTGCACCTGGTTCATCCAGACCACCCGGTCCGGCGCGATGCCCAGCGCCTTCGCCGCGGCGGCCCGGTTCGCGCGAACGGCGGCCGGGTCGTCTCCGACCGCGCCGCCGAGATTGAGCTCCTCGTACGGAACGGCGCTCACCCCGCCCCACCGGTCGGTGAAGGCGAAGTGGGCGCCGCTCTCGCTGTGCTGCTCCAGGGTCACTTCAAGAAGTCCGGGACATCCAGCTCCTCGGCCGGGCTGTCCTGGTACGGCCTGGCCGTCGGGACCTGCGCCGGGGCCGGCGCCTCGGCGACCGGGACCGGCTCGGACCGGACGGGCTCCTCGCGCGGGGTGACCGAGCCGAGTCCGCCGAAGGCCGGGCGCACCGGCTCGGCGGAACGGACCGGAGCCGGGGCCGGCTCCTCGCGCTTGGTGGACGCGGCGCCGATGACGTTGTCCCGGCGGGCCGGGGGCTGTCCGCCGTCGAACCCGGCCGCGATGACGGTGACCCGCACCTCGTCGCCGAGCGCGTCGTCGATGACGGCGCCGAAGATGATGTTCGCCTCGGGGTGCGCGGCCTCGCTGACCAGCTGCGCGGCCTCGTTGATCTCGAAGAGACCGAGGTCCGAGCCACCGGAGATGGAGAGGAGCACGCCACGGGCGCCGTCGATGGACGCCTCCAGCAGCGGCGAGGAGATCGCCATCTCGGCCGCGGCCACCGCGCGGTCGTCGCCGCGGGCCGAGCCGATGCCCATCAGGGCCGAGCCGGCCTCGGACATCACGGACTTGACGTCCGCGAAGTCGAGGTTGATCAGACCCGGGGTGGTGATGAGGTCGGTGATGCCCTGGACGCCGGACAGCAGGACCTGGTCGGCCGACTTGAAGGCGTCCAGCACGCTGACCTGGCGGTCCGAGATGGACAGCAGTCGGTCGTTGGGGATGACGATGAGGGTGTCGACCTGCTCGCGGAGCTGGGCGATGCCGTCCTCGGCCTGGTTCGCGCGGCGCCGGCCCTCGAAGGTGAACGGCCTGGTGACCACACCGATCGTCAGGGCGCCCAGCGAGCGCGCGATGTTGGCGACGACGGGTGCGCCACCGGTTCCGGTGCCACCGCCTTCACCGGCGGTGACGAAGACCATGTCGGCCCCCTTGAGGACCTCCTCGATCTCCTCGCGGTGGTCTTCTGCCGCCTTGCGGCCGACATCCGGGTTGGCGCCGGCGCCAAGGCCCCGGGTGAGTTCCCGGCCGACGTCGAGCTTGACGTCGGCGTCGCTCATCAACAGCGCCTGGGCGTCTGTGTTGATGGCGATGAACTCGACGCCCTTGAGACCGACCTCGATCATTCGGTTGATGGCATTGACACCACCGCCGCCGACACCGATGACCTTGATGACTGCGAGGTAGTTCTGCGGTGCTGCCACGTCGAAGGCCTCTCGCCTCGAGTTACGTGTCGTTCGCCTCGCGGGCCTGCGGTGCGACGACTGATGCCGAAATTGGGACGGTCCGTACACGCCGACCCGAACCCTAACCCTGAAGTTTAGGGTTATGAGTGTGTCTGTTCCTTGGACTCTTCCGAACAGGACACTAAGTCGACAAGTAGCACGTGTTCAACGAACACGCCGAACCTCCCGTTTTTCTTTTCACCCTATGTGATCACCCGTATCGGTGGCCAACCAGGGTGCGACGCTGTTCGACCGGACGTCAACTACCGGACACCGCCGGGGCGGTGGGTACGCTCACGTCGAACCGATCGGCCTTGGGCGAGGCCTTCAGGAGCGCCGTGAGGGCGCGGCCCTTCGCCTCGCCCTGTTCGCCGCTCCCCCAGACCACCGACCGGCCGCCCTTCAACTCCAGTACCACCGAGTCGTAGGACCGGACCTTGACCTGCAGGGTCTCCTTGCGGACCGCTTCGGGGAGGCCGCCGGCGATGCCGACGGCCTCGTGCAGCAGCCGCTCCTCGTCGAAACGGCGGCCGCTCGGGGACTGCCGAGAGGCCAGTTCGAGGACCGGAACGCCCTCGGGTGCGTGTCCGACCGTGTCGAATCGCACACCCGAAGCGTCCACTTCGACGAACTCCGCGCCCTTCTTGATGAGCAGAACCGGTTTGCGTTCCGTCACCTTGAGCCCGATTCCGTGCGGCCAGGCCCGCACCACATCGACCGAATCGATGCGGGGCAGGCGGCCGCGGAGCCGGGCTTCGATCTCGTCGGTGTCCACGGAGACCAGGGGCGCGCCGACCGGCACGGCCGCCGCGTCCACCACCTGCTGCGGGGTCAGGACCCCGGTGCCGGTGGCGGTGACCTTCTCGACCCGGAGCCAGGAGGATCCGTAGAGCACCCACGTGCAGCCCGCGGCCAGGAGCACCGCGAGGACGAGGCCGGCGATCAGGACGGGGCCCCGGCGCAGTCCGCGCAGGAGCGGCCCGCCGGGGCGCGGCCCCCGGGGTCCGGAGCCGGATCCCGGGGACCGCTTCGGCGGCTTGGGGGCCTTGGGGCGCCCGAGGGGGCCGGAACCCTTCCCCGAGGCCCCCGGACTGCCGCGCTCTGCGGTGCTCGCTCCGGCCACTCCTGTGCCTCCTGCGTCGGTGCTTCCCGCGTCAGCGGGCCCTGTTGGCGGCGATCGCCTCGTACACCATCGCGACCAGCAGCTCGTCGGCGTCCCGGCGCCCGAACTCGGCGGCGGCCCGGGACATCTCGTACAGGCGGTGCGGGTCGGCGAGGACCGGGAGGACCTGGCTGAGCACCCACTGGGGGGTCAGCTCCGCGTCGTCCACGAGCAGGCCGCCACCGGCCTTGACCACCGGCTGGGCGTTGAGCCGCTGTTCGCCGTTGCCGATCGGCAGCGGGACGTAGGCGGCCGGCAGCCCGACGGCGGAGAGTTCGGCGACGGTCATCGCGCCCGCGCGGCACAGCATCATGTCGGCGGCGGCGTACGCGAGGTCCATCCGGTCCACGTACGGTACCGGCACGTAGGGCGGCATCCCGGGCATGTTGTCGACACGCGGCAGTTCGTTCTTCGGCCCGACCGCGTGCAGGATCTGGATCCCGGAGCGCTGGAGGGTCGGCGCGACCTGCTCGATCACCTCGTTGAGGCGGCGGGCGCCCTGCGAGCCGCCGGAGACCAGCAGCGTCGGCAGGTTGGGGTCCAGGCCGAAGGCGGCCCGCGCCTCCGGGCGGACCAGGGCCCGGTCGAGGGTGGAGATGGAACGGCGCAGCGGGATGCCCACGTAGCGGGCTCCGCGCAGTTTGCTGTCGGGGGTGGAGACCGCGACGGCGTGCGCGTACCGGGAGCCGATCTTGTTGGCCAGTCCGGGCCGGGCATTGGCCTCGTGGACGATGATCGGCACCCCGAGGCGCTTGGCCGCGAGGTAGCCGGGCAGGGCCACGTAGCCGCCGAAGCCGACGACGCAGTCGGCCTTGGTGCGCAGGAGGATCTCCTCCGCGGCCTTGATGGTGCCGCGCAGCCGTCCGGGGACGGTGATCAGCTCGGGTGTGGGCTTGCGGGGCAGCGGAACGGCCGGGATCAGTCCCAGCTCGTAGCCGCGCTCGGGCACCAGGCGGGTTTCGAGTCCGCGTTCAGTGCCGAGGGCGGTGATGCCCACGGAAGGGTCCTGCCTGCGCAGGGCGTCCGCGAGGGCGAGCGCCGGCTCGATGTGGCCGGCGGTCCCCCCACCGGCGAGTACGACATGCACCGAAATTCACCGCTCTCCGGACGGACGCTTCTTGACGCGCCGTCTCATCGACTTCCATCTCTGCCCGGTCCGCGGCCGGCCGTTCTTCGGCCTGCGCATCGCGAGCGCCGCCCGTGCCGCCGGCTCCTCACGCGCGAACGCGATGAGCAGTCCGACGGCGAACATGGTCGGAAGCAGGGCCGACCCGCCGTAGGAGAACAGCGGGAGCGGGACCCCGGCGATCGGCAGCAGACCGAGCACCGCACCGATGTTGATCACGGCCTGTGCCGTGATCCAGGTGGTCACGCCTCCCGCGGCATACCGTACGAAGGGGTCCTCCGTGCGTCCGGCCACGCGGATACCCGCATAGCCTAGGGCCGCGAACAGGGCGAGCACCGACAGCGTCCCCGCCAGCCCCAGTTCCTCGCCGGTGATGGCGAAGATGAAGTCGGTGTGGGCCTCTGGCAGTTGCCCCCATTTTTCCACACTGGCACCCAGCCCGGAACCGAACCATCCGCCGGAGGCGAGGGCGTAGATTCCGTGGACGGCCTGCCAGCACAGGTCGTTCCTGCCCGGTTCGGTCGCGCCGATGCACGCGAGCCGGTCCATCCGGTGCGGGCTGGTCTTGATGAGCAGCGCGACGAGCACGCCCGCGAAGGCCAGTACCCCCGCGAACATCCGCGTCGGCGCCCCGGCCAGCCACAACAGGCCGAACAGGATGGCCCCGAGGATCATCGCGGTGCCCATGTCCCCGCCCAGCATGATGAGCCCGAGCAGCAGGAAGGTGACCGGGACCAGCGGGACCAGCAGGTGTTTCCACTGGCTCAGCAGGTCCTTGTCGCCCTTGCGCGCCAGCAGGTCGGCGCCCCAGAGGATGAGTGCCAGCTTGCCGAACTCACTGGGCTGGAGCATGAACGGACCACCAAGGGAGATCCAATTCTGGTTGCCGTTGATCGACACCCCTATCCCCGGGACCTGCACGAGGGCCATGAGGAAGAGGGTGCCGGTGAGCACCGGGTAGGACAGCGCCCGGTGGAGTTTGACGGGCATCCGGGAGGCAATCAGGAGCAGTCCGGTGCCGATCAGGGCCGCCAGGAACTGCTTCTTGAAGAAGTACGCGTCACCGAGGCCGAGCTGGAGCGCCTTGATCATCGAGGCCGAGTAGACCATCACCAGGCCGAGCACGGTGATGAGCAGGGAGCTGCCGAAGATCAGGTAGTACGCCGTGAGCGGCCGGTCCCAGGCCCGGCGCAACTGCTGCTGCGTGCGCCGCAGCCCGGCCAGCGGCCCGCCCCCGGCGGAGCGCCCCGTGCGGGCGGTGGAGCGCCCCCGGCCCAGGGGCCTGCCGGCCCGGGCCTCTTTGGGTGCGCGGGCCGCCCTGGGCGCCCTGGGCGGCTTCGCCTTGGCATCCTTGGTGGCCCTGGCGGCCTTCTCGGCGGGCGGCCGCCGCCCCGGCAGCACTTGCTTGGCCGGCATCTGTGATCTTCCCCTCCACTCGTACGCGGCGAGCAGCCGTTCGGCCGGAGGGAGCCTGCCCTGGATCGAGCCGGACCTAGGCCCGCTCTGCGGCCAGTTCGCGCACCGCGTCGGCGAACGCGTCCCCACGCTTGTTGTAGTTCGCGAACATGTCCATCGAGGCACATGCGGGTGCCAGCAGAACCGTGTCGCCGGGCTCCGCGAGCCCGGCCGCTTCCCGGACCGCCGCGAGCATCGCCCCAGTGTCGGTCCGCTCGAGGTCCACGACCGGGACCTCCGGGGCGTGTCGCGCCAGCGCCTCGGCGATCAGCGCCCGGTCGGCGCCGATCAGCACGACGGCCCGCAGCCGCTTCGCCGACTTCTGCACGAGCTCGTCGAAGGTCGCGCCCTTGGCCAGGCCGCCGGCGATCCAGACGACCGGATCGAAGGCCGCCAGGGAGGCCTCCGCGGCGTGGGTGTTGGTGGCCTTGGAGTCGTCGATGTAGGTGACCCCGGCGACCTCGTCCACGTGGCTGACCCGGTGGGCGTCCGGCCGGAAGTCGCGCAGCCCGTCACGGACGGCGCGCGGCTCCACGCCGAAGGCGCGGGCCAGGGCCGCGGCGGCGAGCGCGTTGGCGATGTTGTGCGGGGCCGGCGGGTTGACGTCCGCGACCTCGGCGAGTTCCTGGGCGTTCTTCTGCCGGTCCGCCACGAAGGCCCGGTCGACGAGGATCCCGTCGACGACGCCGAACATGGAGGGGCCGGGGGCGCCGAGGGTGAAGCCGATCGCGCGGCAGCCCTCCTCGACGTCGGCCTCGACCACCAGGTCCTCGGTGGCCCTGTCGGAGGCGTTGTAGACGCAGGCCACCGTGTTGCCCTCGTAGATGCGCCCCTTGTCGGCGGCGTACGCCTCCATGGAGCCGTGCCAGTCGAGGTGGTCCGGGGCCAGGTTCAGGACGGCCGCGGAGTGGGCGCGCAGCGAGGGTGCCCAGTGCAGCTGGTAGCTGGAGAGCTCGACGGCGAGCACGTCGTACGTCTCCTCGCCGGTCACCACGTCGATGATCGGGGTGCCGATGTTGCCGACGGCCGCCGTTCGCAGCCCGGCCGCCTTCAGGATCGACGCGAGCATCTGGGTGGTGGTGGTCTTGCCGTTGGTGCCGGTGATGGCGAGCCAGGGCGCGGGTTCCCTGCGGGGCTCACCGGACCGGGCGGCGCGCAGGTCCTCGGCGACCTCGCGCAGCAGCCAGGCGATCTCCACGTCGCCCACGACGTCCACGCCGGCCGCGGCGGCTGCCGCGAAGAGCGGGCTGTCGGGCTTCCAGCCCGGGGAGGTCACGACGAGCTCGGTGCCTTCGGGCAGCACCTCGCCGGCGCGTGCGCCGCCGTCCAGCTCGCCGAGGCGGACCTCGATGCCCTGTTCCCCGAGCTCGACGGCCCGGGCGCGGTACAGATCGCCGTCGCCGTTGTCGACGACGGTCACCACCGCGCCGAGGCCGGCCAGGGCGCGGGCGGCGCTGACGCCGCTCACGCCGAGGCCGGCGACGGTGATGTTCTTGCCGTGCCAGGCGGTCACTTGTCGGCTGCCCATCCCGCGTAGAAGAGTCCGAGGCCCACGATCACGCACATGCCCTGGATGATCCAGAAGCGGACCACGACAAGGACTTCGGACCACCCCTTGAGTTCGAAGTGGTGCTGGAGTGGCGCCATCCGGAAGACGCGCTTCCCGGTCAGCTTGAAGGAGCCGACCTGGATGACGACCGACATGGTGATCAGGACGAACAGACCGCCGAGGAGCGCCATCAGGAACTCCGTGCGGGAGCAGATCGCGAGGCCGGCGAGCGCGCCGCCGAGGGCCAGCGAGCCGGTGTCACCCATGAAGATCTTGGCGGGCGAGGTGTTCCACCACAGGAAGCCGAAACAGGCGCCCATGAGGGCGGAGGCGACCACCGCGAGGTCCAGTGGGTCGCGCACCTCGAAACAGGCGGCCGGGTTGGTCAGGGTCTGCGCGTTGGCGCAGGACTCCTGGTGCTGCCAGACGCCGATGAAGGTGTAGGCGCCGAAGACCATCACGGCGGCGCCGGTGGCCAGGCCGTCCAGACCGTCGGTCAGGTTCACGCCGTTGGACATCGCCAGGATCATGAACAGCGCCCAGACCACGAACAGCACCGGGCCGATCGCCCAGCCGAAGTCCGTGACGAACGACAGCTTGGTGGAGGCCGGGGCGAGCCCGCGCGCGTCCTTGAACTGCAGCGCGAGCACGGCGAAGGCGATGCCGACGATCAGCTGGCCGGCCATCTTGGCCTTGGCCCGCAGACCGAGCGAGCGCTGCTTGACGATCTTGATGTAGTCATCGAGGAAGCCGACCAGTCCCATGCCCGCCATCAGCATGAGGACCAGCAGGCCAGAGAAGCTGGGCTGGGCTCCGGTGATCACCTTGGTGAGGGCGTACGCGATCAGCGTGGCCAGGATGAAGGAGATGCCGCCCATGGTGGGCGTGCCCTTCTTCCCGGCGTGGCCGCGCGGACCGTCGTCACGGATGAACTGGCCGTAGCCCTTGCGGGCCAGACCCTTGATCAGCAGCGGGGTGCCGATGAGCGTGAGGAAGAGTCCGATGACTCCGGAGAACAGGATCTGCCTCATCGGCCGGCGACCTCGCCCTCGGCAGGGCTTTCGAGGAGGGCCTGGGCCACCCGCTCCAGACCGGCTGACCTGGAAGCCTTCACCAGCACGACGTCTCCCGGGCGCAGTTCACTGCGCAACAGGTCGACCGCCGCCTGCGCGTCGGACACGAGCACCGACTCCTCACCCCACGAACCCTCGTTATATGCGCCCAGTTGCAGCCAGGAGGCTTCCCTGCCCCCGACTGCGACGAGCTTGCTCACGTTGAGCCGGACGACAAGCCGTCCGACCGCGTCGTGCTCAGCGAGCGCGTCGTCTCCGAGCTCGGCCATCGGGCCGAGCACCGCCCACGTGCGGCCCCCGTTCGCCTTGCCGGCACCGCCCATCGCGGCGAGTGCGCGCAGTGCGGCCCGCATGGACTCGGGGTTTGCGTTGTAGGCGTCGTTGACGATCGTCACGCCGTCCGCCCGCTCGGTGACCTCCATCCGCCACCGGGACAGGCTGCCCGCTCCGGAGAGCGCGGTGGCGATCTCCTCGACGGACATGCCCAGTACATGGGCGACGGCGGCCGCTGCGAGCGCGTTCGACACGTGGTGCTCACCGTACAGCCGCAAGGTCACGTCGCTGCACCCGGTCGGTGTTCGCAATGTGAAGGAAGGCTGTCCCCTGTCCGTCATCCGGACTTCGGTGGCCCGGATTTCAGCGTCCTCGGCCTCGCCGAACAGCACCGTACGGGCCTTCGTGCGCCCGGCCATGGCACGGACCAGCAGGTCATCGGCGTTGAGGACGGCGACGCCGCCCTCCGCCTCGGACGGCAGGGCCTCGACGAGCTCGCCCTTGGCCTGCGCGATCTGCTCCCGGCCGCCGAACTCGCCGATGTGTGCGGTGCCGACGTTGAGGACCAGACCGATCCGCGGAGGCGTCAGTCCCGTGAGGTAGCTGATGTGGCCGATGCCGCGGGCACCCATCTCCAGGACCAGGTGCTGCGTTTCCTCGGTGACGCGCAGCGTCGTGATCGGCAGGCCGATCTCGTTGTTGAGGTTCCCGGGGGTCCACACGGTCGGCGCGTGGTGCTGCAGGACCTGGGCGATCAGGTCCTTGGTGGAGGTCTTGCCGGCGGAGCCGGTGAGCGCCACGACGTCGGTGCCCAGACGTTCGACGACGGCCCGGGCGAGCGCGCCGAGCGCGGCCACCACGTCGGGGACGACGATGGCCGGGACCCCGACGGGCCGGGTGGCGAGCACGCCCACCGCGCCGGCGGCCAGGGCGCGTTCGGCGTAGTCGTGGCCGTCCACCCGCTCCCCGACGAAGGCGGCGAACAGGCTGCCGGCCTGGACCTCGCGGGAGTCGTAGACCACGGGACCGGTGACCAGGACGGACGGATCCGGTATGTCGTGGGGCCGCCCGCCGGTGATGTCGGCGATCTCGGCGAGGGAAAGGGCGATCACTGGTTCACCTCGGCCTGTCGGGGGTGCTGGCGCGCTTGGGTCTCGATGGCCGCGCGCAGGACCGCGCGGTCGTCGAAGGGACGTACGACGCCCGCGGTGTCCTGGCCCTGCTCGTGGCCCTTGCCGGCCACCAGTACGGTGTCGCCCGCCTCGGCGCGCGCGACGGCGGTGGCGATGGCCGCCGCCCGGTCGGCGTCGACCAGGACGGTGCCCCGCTCGGCGGGCGGGACGGACACGGCGCCCCGGAACATCGCCGCGAGGATCGCGAGGGGGTCCTCGGAGCGCGGGTTGTCGGAGGTCAGCACGGCGGTGTCGGCGAACCGGGCCGCCGCGGCGCCCATCGGGGCCCGCTTGGTGGTGTCGCGGTCGCCGCCGCAGCCGATGACCACGTGCAGTCTGCCCGTGGTGACCTCGCGCAGGGCCCGCAGGACCGATTCGACGGCGTCCGTCTTGTGCGCGTAGTCGACGACGGCCAGGTACGGCTGCCCCGCGTCGACCCGCTCCAGCCGGCCGGGCACCCCGGGGACCGCGGCGACGCCGTCGGCGGCGGTCTGCGGGTCGAGGCCGGCGGCGGCGAGCGTGACGACGGCGGCCACGGTGTTGGCCACGTTGAACGGGCCGGGCAGCGGGGCGGTGGCCCGGATGCGCTGGCCCTCCGGACCCACCAGGGTCAGGGTGGAGTCCATGTGCCCCGAGACCACGTCCTCGGCGCGCCAGTCGGCGGCCGGGTCTCCGGTGGCGGAGAAGGTGACGACCGGGATCTCCGCCTCCTTGGCGAGGCGGCGGCCGTACTCGTCGTCGATGTTGATCACGCCGAGGCGGGCCCGGCGCTCGGTGAAGAGCTGCGCCTTGGCCTGGAAGTAGTCCTCCATGCCGGAGTGGAACTCCATGTGCTCCGGGCTCAGGTTGTTGAAGACGGCCACGTCGAAGACGCAGCCGTCGACCCGGCCGAGCACCAGGGCGTGGCTGGAGACCTCCATGGCGACGGCCTCGACGCCGCGTTCGTGCATGACGGCGAAGAGCGCCTGCAGGTCGGTGGCCTCGGGGGTGGTGCGCTCGGACTTGATGCGCTCGTCCCCGACGCGCATCTCGACGGTGCCGATGAGCCCCGTCCTGCGTCCGCCGCCGCGCAGGCCGCCCTCGACGAGGTACGCCGTGGTGGTCTTGCCGGAGGTGCCGGTGATGCCGATCTGCAGCAGGCCCTCGCCCGGCCGTCCGTAGACCTCGGCGGCCAGCTCTCCCATCCGGGCGCGCGGGTCGGCGACGGCGAGGACGGGCAGTCCGGTGGCCGCGGCGCGCTCGGCGCCGTCCGGGTCGGTCAGCACGGCCGCGGCGCCCAGGGCGGCCGCCTGCGCGGCGAAGTCCGCGCCGTGCAGCCGGGCGCCCGGCAGGGCCGCGTACAGGTCTCCGGGGCGTACCGCACGGGAGTCGTGCGTGATGCCGGTGATCCTCGTCTGCGCGCTGGGGCCTGCCTGGGTTTCGACTCCCAGCAGGCCCGCCAGCTCGCCGAGGGGAGTCGGGCGGACGGTCAGGGGGCGTGGCGCTCCCGGCGGCGCTGCCGGGGCGTCGTTCTGGGTGGTTCTGGGCTGATCAGCGTGGGGCACGGCGGTGAGCGTACCGGGCCCGGCGGGCCGCTCGCGAAGCGAGGGCCCGGCCTCGGCGGCGGCGGACGCGTGGTTCCCGGGTTCGGGGGTGATCGTTGTCACTGATGGTGCCTCACGGATTTCTGGGGCGGGTCTGCCGGACCGACGGTCACTGGCCCGGCTGCGGGCTCGGCTGGGGGCCGGGCTGCGCGCCGGGTTCGTAGGTGACCGGGAGCCCGGCGGGGGCGGTACCGGTGGGGGCGACCTGGAGGGTTTTGAGGGCGAACTCCATGACCTTCTTGTAGATGGGACCGCAGATCTGGCCGCCGAAGTAGCTGCCCTTGGTGGGGTTCTGGATGGCGCAGTAGACGGTGATGCGGGGGTTGTCGGCAGGTGCGAAGCCGGCGAAGGAGGCGGTGTAGCCCTTGTAGCGGCCGGTGGCCGGATCCACCCGGTTGGAGGTGCCGGTCTTGCCGCCGACCCGGTAGCCGGGGATACGGGCCTTGGTGCCGGTGCCCTCCTGGTCGTCGACCACCGACTCCAGCATTTCCGCGAGGGTCTTGGCGGTCTCCGGGCTGACCACCTGGGTCCGCGGGGGCGCCGGGGCCGGGGTGAAGCGGCCGTCGGGTCCCTTGGTGCCGCGGACCAGGGTCGGCTGGATCCGGACGCCGCCGTTGGCGATGGTCGAGTACACGGAGGCCGCCTGCATGGCGTTGAGGGACAGGCCCTGGCCGAAGGGGATCGTGTACTGCTGCGAAGTGGACCATGCTTCGGGCTTGGCGAGGATGCCGCGGGACTCGCCGGGGTAGCCCAGGCCGGTGGGCCGGCCGATGCCGAATTTGTCCAGGTACGAGTACAGGACCTTGTTGGCCTCGGGCTGCGTCGGACCGAGCTGGCCGGTGGCCAGGATGGTGCCGATGTTGGAGGACTTGGCGAGGACTCCGTTGAGGGTCAGGTACCAGGTCGGGTGGTCGATGTCGTCCTTGAACAGCCGGTCGCCGCGGTGCAGCCGGTTGGGGACCTCGACGTGGGTGTCGGGGCCGGCCTTCTTCTCCTCCAGCACGGCGGCCATCGACATCACCTTGGCGGTGGAGCCGGGCTCGTACACGTCCTGGAGCGCGGCGTTGCCCATGGCGGCGGAGCTGGCCTTGGACAGGTCGTTGGGGTCGAAGCCGGGGGCGTTGGCCATGGCGAGGACCTCACCGGTGCGGGTGTCCTGGACGATGACGTAGCCGCGGTCGGCCTCCGACTTGGCGACCTGCTCGGTGATGGCGCTCTGCGCGGCCCACTGGATGTCGCGGTCGATGGTCAGCTCGATGTCCTCGCCGGGCACGGCGGGCTTCTCGCTGGAACCGGCCGTCGGGACGCGGCGGCCGCCGGACTGGGCGTAGGTGAGCTGCCCGTCCTTGCCGGCCAGCTTCTTGTCGAGGGAGGACTCCAGTCCGCCGCCGCCCTTGCCCTCGGCGTTGACGTAGCCCAGTATCCCGGCGGCGAGGTCGCCGTTCGGGTACACGCGCTTGCTGCTGTTCTCGTTGAACACGCCGGCCAGGACGTTGGCGCCGGGGCCGTTGTTCTTCTTGTCGGCGGCCGCCTTGTCGGCGAAGACCTTCTTGAGGTCCTTGATCTGGTTCCAGACCTGGGGGGTCTGGCGGCGGGCGAGGATGACGTAGCGGGTGTTCTTCGTCTTCAGCCGCGCGGTGAGTTCCTTGGCGTCCTTGCCGATGATCGGCGCGAGGAGGGCGGCCGCCTGCTCGGGGGCGTCGGGGGCCTTGCTCTCCTGGACGGTGAACATGTGCGGGTCCGCGGTGATGTCGTACGCGTCCACGCTGGTCGCGAGCGCGACGCCCTTGCGGTCGGTGATCTCCCCGCGCTCGGCGGCCAGGGTGTAGCTGGCGAAGCGGTTCTCGGAGGCCTTGGCGGAGTACGCGGACGCGTCGACGGCCTGGACCTGGAGCAGGCGTACGACGAACGCCAGCATCACCAGCGTCAACCCGACGCTCACCAGCCGCAGGCGGGGCTTGGGGGCGCCGAGGCGGATCGTGTGCGGTTTCCTCGTGGTGGCGGGGCGTCGGGTGCCGGGCCTGGAGGCCGGACGCGCCGTGGCCCGGGCCCGGTCCCCGCCCGGCCGCGGCACCCGCCGCCGCGGCTCCTGCGGGCTCACGCGACCGCTCCCGGCTGCGCCGAAGCCCCTGGGGCTCCGGCCCGGACCCCGCTCCTCGAACGCCGGCGGGGCTGGATGTGCCCGCCACCGGCCCGCAGCTCCGGGGAACGGGGGAAGGGTGGGCCGGGGAACGGCCCCGCAGGGGTACGCGTCACGATGTCACCGTCCAGGGGTCTGGGAGGGCTGGGCACCGGGTACGGGCGAGGCCGGGCCCGGGCCCGACGGGACTGCCGCCGGGGAGCCGGCCGGGCTGGGAACGGACGCGGCGGAAACCGGCGTGGCGGGCGCGGACGCCGGAGGCGACGGCGGAGGCGGCTCCGCCGCGGGGGAGGCGGTGCCCGCGACCTTGCCGTCGGGGCCGATGAAGACCGGGCTCCCGCCGGGCACCAGCCCCAGCTCGTGCGCCCGCCGCTGCAGCGCGTCGGGCGCCGAGTACCCGTCGACGTCCCGCTGCAGCGCCTGCTCCTCGTCCGTGAGCGCGGTGGTCTCCTTCTTCAGCTTGCTCAGCTGGAAGGAGCCCTCGTTCAGCGCGGAGTTCAGCAGCAGCAGGCTGATCAGCCCGCCGCCGAGCAGCGCGACCACCAGCAGGACGAACGGCGTCCGCGCCGCCTGCCCCGCGACCGGTCCCCCCAGCACCCGCCCCAGACGTCTCACAGCCGCGCCTCCCGGATCCGTTCGACCCCGCGGCACCGGGCCGGTGCCGCGCGCCGGTTCTCGGCGATCTCCTCCTCCGTCGGCAGCTCCGCACCGCGCGTCAGCAGCTTCAGCTTCGGCTGGTACTTCTCCGGTACGACCGGCAGCCCGGGCGGGGCCGTGGAGGTGGCGCCGGCGGCGAAGACCTGCTTGACGAGGCGGTCCTCCAGCGAGTGGTACGAGAGCACCGCGATCCGGCCGCCGACCGCGATCCGGTCCACGGCGGCGGGGATCGCCCGCTCCAGTCCGGAGAGCTCGCCGTTGACCTCGATGCGCAGCGCCTGGAAGGTGCGCTTGGCCGGGTTGCCCCCGGTCCGCTTCGCGGCCTGCGGCAGGGAGTCGCGGATCAGTTCGACGAGGCGCGCGCTGTTGGTGAAGGGCTCCTTGACCCGCTCGCGCACCACCGCGGACACGATCCGCTTGGCCTGCTTCTCCTCGCCGTACTGGCGCAGGATCCGGACCAGCTCGCCGGGCGCGTACGTGTTGAGCACCTCGGCCGCGCTGATGCCGGTCGTCTGGTCCATGCGCATGTCGAGCGGCGCGTCCTGCGCGTAGGCGAAGCCGCGGTCGGCCTCGTCCAGCTGCATGGAGGAGACGCCGAGGTCGAAGAGGATGCCCTGCACGGTGGGGATGCGCAGGCCGTCCAGGACCTCGGCCAGGTCGGCGTAGATGGCGTGGACGAGGGTGACCCGGTCCCCGAAGGGCGCGAGGCGCTCCCCGGAGAGGCGCAGGGCCTCCTTGTCGCGGTCCAGGCCGATCAGGTGTACCTCGGGGAACCGGGTGAGCAGGGCCTCGCTGTGGCCGCCGAGGCCGAGGGTGCAGTCGACGACGACGGCCCCGGGCCTCTCCAGTGCCGGGGCCAACAGGTCCAGGCACCGCTGGAGCATCACCGGGACGTGTCGGGACTCGCTAGTCAAAGCGCCCTCTCAGATAACGGCGCGGCAGGCATACGCCGCGCCGCGCACGCGGAGTGTTACCAAAGGGCCGGGCGGCCGGTCAGGGCCGGGCTCCGGCCGGTTCGCGTCACTTTAGTGCAACGGTCGCCGCGGTCAACGAACCGCCCCGCGCGCCGTGCGCCCCTCTGCCACCGAACCGGCAAATGCCGCGAATCACCCGGACGGCCTCCCCCGCCTCACTCCTGTGGGTTAGCTCACAACAGGATGTGGTGACCTTCTTTGTCCACCCTCACTCGATGCTCATACCGCCTGTGACCACTAACGTCGTATCCATGACGACTTCCGTACCCGTGCCTGCCGAGTCCTCCCCCAAGACCCGCAAGACCCACGAGGTCGATGGCGCCCCCTCCGTCACCGACCAGCTCGTGGAGTCGAACCGCGTCTACGCCGCGGAGTTCACCGACCCCGGCATGGACGCCCGCCCCGTCCTCCACGTGGCCGTCGTGGCCTGCATGGACGCCCGGCTCGACCTGCACGCGGCCCTCGGCCTGGAGCTCGGCGACTGTCACACGATCCGCAACGCCGGCGGGGTGGTCACCGACGACACCATCCGCTCCCTCACCATCAGCCAGCGGGCCCTCGGCACCCGCGCGGTGATACTCATCCACCACACCGGCTGCGGACTCGAAAGCCTGACCGAGGACTTCCGGCACGAGCTGGAGGACGAGGTCGGCCAGCGCCCCGCCTGGGCCGTGGAGGCCTTCCGGGACGTGGACCAGGACGTCCGCCAGTCGATGCAGCGGGTGCGCACGAACCCCTTCCTGCCCCACAAGGACGATGTGCGAGGCTTCGTCTTCGACGTGCACACCGGACTCCTGCGGGAGATCGATCCCACCTCGTGAGTGACACCAGGGCCAGGCGCCGTCAAGAATGCGGGGAGACGTCACCCGGAGGCACTCCGGGCCGGTGTCCGCACTCTTGATTTCTGAGGTGTTTCGGGGTGGGCCGGTCATGCGTCATGCGGCGCCGGCCCTGGGAAAAGGGTCGAGGAGAACCAGGTGACCACGTATGACGACCGAGCGAGCCTCGCGGATCTGACGAGCACGGCGCAGCGGGTGCGGGATTCGGTCGAGAGCGTGATCGAGGGCAAGCCGGAGGTGGTCCGCCTCGCGCTGACCGTCCTGCTCGCCGAGGGGCACTTGCTGATCGAGGACGTTCCCGGTGTCGGCAAGACGATGCTGGCCAAGGCGCTCGCCAAGTCCATCGACTGTTCGGTGCAGCGGATCCAGTTCACCCCGGACCTGCTGCCCTCCGACATCACCGGCGTCAGCATCTACGACCAGCAGCGGCGCGAGTTCGAGTTCAAGCCGGGCGCGATCTTCGCGCAGATCGTCATCGGCGACGAGATCAACCGCGCCTCCCCCAAGACCCAGTCCGCGCTGCTGGAGTCGATGGAGGAGCGCCAGGTCACCATCGACGGCACCACGTACACGCTGCCGAGCCCCTTCATGGTGGTCGCCACCCAGAACCCGGTGGAAATGGAGGGCACCTACCCCCTCCCCGAGGCCCAGCGCGACCGCTTCATGGCCCGCGTCTCCGTCGGCTACCCCAGCCCCGAGGCCGAGCTCCAGATGCTCGACGTGCACGGCGGGCTCTCCCCGCTCGACGACCTGACGGCCGTCGCGCACGCCCACGACATCGGCAAGCTCATCGAAGCCGTCCGCGAGGTGTACGTGGCCGAGCCCGTCCGGCGCTACGTGGTCGACCTGGTCTCCGCCACCCGCAGCCACCCGGACCTGCGCCTGGGCGCCTCGCCCCGCGCCACCCTGCACCTGCTGCGCGCCGTGAAGGCCTCCGCCGCCCTGGCCGGCCGGGACTACGTCCTGCCCGACGACGTCCAGGCCCTGGCCGGACCGGTGCTCGCGCACCGGCTGCTGCCCACCGCGCAGGCCCAGCTGAGCCGGCGCACCGCCGAGCAGGTCGTCGCCGACATCCTCCAGCGCACCCCCGTACCGGCCGCGCACGGTCGCGGCGAGATCCCGCCCGGCGCGGGCATCCGGGGCTTCTGATGGCCGCCGGCGCCCCGCACGGCGCGGGCGGCCGGGGTCCGCAGGACGGTGGCGGGCTGCGCGAGTCGCTGGCCGGGCTGACCACCCGCGGCCGTTCCTTCCTGGCCGCCGGGATCGCCGCCGGGCTGTGCGCGTACGTGCTGGGCCAGTCCGAGCTGCTCCGGGTCGGGCTGCTGCTCGCCGTGCTGCCGCTGATCTGCGTCCTCGCCCTGCACCGCACCCGCCACCGGGTGTCCGCCACCCGCCGGCTGACCCCGATGCGGGTGCCCGCGGGCTCCGAGGCCCGGGTGCAGCTGCGGCTCGACAACACCTCCCGGATGCCGACCGGCCTGCTGATGCTCCAGGACCGGGTGCCCTACGTGCTGGGGCCCCGGCCCCGCTTCGTCCTGGACCGGGTGGAGCCGGGCGGCCGCCGCGAGGTGTCCTACCGGGTCCGCTCCGACCTGCGCGGCCGCTACCCACTGGGCCCGCTCCAGCTGCGCCTCACCGACCCCTTCGGGCTGGTCGAGCTGACCCGCTCCTTCTCCGCCTACGACACCCTCACGGTCATCCCGCGCACGGAGCAGCTGCCCCCGGTCCGTCTCACCGGCGAGTCCTCCGGCTACGGCGACGGCAGCCGCCGCTCGCTGGCCCTGGCGGGCGAGGACGACGTGATCCCGCGCGGCTACCGGCGCGGCGACGACCTGCGCCGGGTGCACTGGCGCTCCACCGCCCGCTACGGCGAGCTGATGGTGCGCCGCGAGGAGCAGCCGCAGCGCAGCCGGGCCACGGTGCTGCTGGACACCCGCCGGATCGCCTACGAGGGCGCCGGCCCCGACTCCGCCTTCGAATGGGCCGTCTCCGGCGCCGCCTCGGTCCTGGTGCACCTGCTGGAGCAGGGCTTCTCGGTGCGGCTGCTGACCGACACCGGGGACTGCGTGCCCCGCGAGGGCGGCGGCTTCACCTCCGGCGGGCAGGAGTCCGCGGAGGCGGCGGGGCTGATGATGGACACCCTCGCGGTGGTCGGCCACTCCGACGGCGCGGGACTGTCCCGGGCCTACGACGCGGTACGGAGCAACGGGCTCGGCAGCGGTTTCGGCGGAGCCGGCGGTGACGGGCTCCTCATCGCCTTCTTCGGAGACCTGGACGACGTACAGACCGGACTGGCGGCCAAGATGTGCCGGCGCGGCGCGGGCGCCGTGGCGTTCGCACTGGACTCCGCGGACTGGTCCGGACGGCCGACGGGGCCGGCCGCGGCGGCCGGGCAAGGGCCGTCTGCACTCCAGGAGCGCCTGGTCGGGCTGCGCGACGCGGGCTGGACGGCCCTGGCCGCCCCGCCCGGGGTGGCCTTCGGGGAACTGTGGCGGCAGGCGGGCAACGCCCCGATCGGCACGGTCGGCGGTTCGGGTTCGGCGGGGGGCTGGGGATGAGCGGGCGGGCGAGAGTGACGGTCTTCGCGGCTCTGGCGACGCTGTTCACCGCGTGGTCGCTGAGTCCGCTGGTGGAATCGGGCGGCTGGCTGCCGCAGGCGGCGCTGCTGCTCGCGCTGCAGAGCGCGGTGGGCGCGGGGGCGCGGCGGGTGCCGCTGGCCCGGACGCTGACCGTGGCGGCGCAGCTGCTCGTATCGCTGCTGGCGCTGATGCTGCTGTTCGGCGGGAAGGCGCGGACATCCTCCGGCGACGGGGTGTTCGCGTACCTCGTGACCGACTTCGGCGCGCTGTTCGGCCAGGGCGTCCAGGACGTCAACGAGTTCGCGATGCCCGCGCCCTTGACGGACGGGATCCGGCTGCTGCTGGTGTCCGGGGTGCTGCTGATCGGGCTGCTCGTGGACCTGCTGGCGGTGACGGCGCGGACGGCCGCGGCGGCCGGGCTGCCGCTGCTCGCGCTGTACTCGGTGGCGGCGGGCCTGACGGGCGCCGCCGCCGGCTCGGGCGGCGCCTCCTGGTTCTCGTTCCTGCTGGCGGGCTGCGGCTATCTGCTCCTGCTGCTGGCCGAGGGCCGCGACCGGCTCGCACAGTGGGGCCGGGTCTTCGGCGCGGCCCCGCGCGGCCGGGTGGCGGCCGGGTACTCGGGCGGCGGGCAGGCGCTCGCCCCCGTGCGCACCGGGCGGCGGATCGGCGCGGTCGCGCTGGGTCTGGCGCTCGCGGTGCCGGCGGTGCTGCCCGCGCTGGGCGGCGGGGTCCTGGGCGGGGGCGCCGGGGGCGACGGGGAAGGGACCGGCATCGGCCCGTCCATCCAGGCGGTCAACCCGCTGGTCTCCCTGCAGAGCAGCCTCAACACCCAGGACAACCGGGTGGTGCTGCGGTACCGCACGGACAGCCCGCAGCTGAGCGAGCAGTACCTGCGGATCCTGGCGCTGGACGAGTTCAACGGCATCAAGTGGGAGGCCTCCGGGCGGGCCCTGACGGACGTCCCGAAGCGGCTGCCGAACCCGCCCGGCGTGAGCGGCGACGTACTGGCCGGCGCGACCGAGGTGCAGACGTTCATCTCCTCGGCGCAGACCTACGCCCAGCGCTACCTGCCGATGCCGTATCCGGCGACGGGCGTGGACATCGCCGGGAAGTGGCGGTTCGAGCCGGCCGGCCGCACGCTCGTCGGGGACCAGCTGGGCAAGGACAAGTTCCAGAACGCGCAGGGCGTGCAGTACTCCGTGCGGAGCCTGCTGCTCAATCCGACGGCGGACCAGCTGAAGAAGGCGCCCGCGCCGAACCCGGAGATCGCGGCCGAGTACACGAAGGTGCCGGACAACCTCCCGGCGGTCGTCGCCCAGACGGCCCGCGAGGTCACGCGCGGCGCGAAGGACGACTACACGGCGGCGGTCCGGCTCCAGGACTACTTCGCGGTGAGCGGCGGGTTCCGCTACGACACGAAGGTGTCCTCGGGTACGGGTTCGGCGGCCATCGCCCGGTTCCTCGCCGACAAGGAGGGCTTCTGCGTCCACTTCGCCTTCTCCATGGCCTCGATGGCGCGCACGCTGGGCATCCCGGCGCGGGTGGCGGTCGGGTTCACGCCCGGGGAGAAGCAGTCGGACGGCGTGGTCAACGTGTCGATGCGGGACGCGCACGCCTGGCCGGAGCTGTACTTCGAGGGCGTGGGCTGGACCCGCTTCGAGCCGACGCCCCGATCGGGCATCACGGTGCCGGACTACAGCCGGCCCACCACCCCGCAGCCCCTGCCGACCGCTCCGACGGCGGCCCCGTCCGCGAGTGCGGCGCAGCCCTCGGCCGGGCCCTCGAAGGCGGAGGACTGCCCGCCGGACCAGAAGAAGCTGGGCGAGTGCGGTCCGGCCGCGGCCCGGCGCGACGCCGGTTCCGGGAGCGGCGGTCCCTCGGCGGCCACCGTCCTGGCCTGGACGGCGGGCGGCGTGGCCCTGCTGGTCCTGCCGGTGCTCCCGTTCCTGTGGCGCCGGCGGCTGCGGGCGCGGCGGCTGGGCTCGGGGCAGGTGCTGTCCGCCTGGCGGGAGCTGGGTGACTCGGCGTGGGACGTCGGGATCGCCCCGGACGAGGCGCTGTCCCCCCGGGGGGCCGCGGACCGGGTGGTCTCGCTCGGCCGGCTGGAGCCCGCCGCGGCCGATGCCGTACGCCGGGTCTCCGGTGCGGTGGAGCGTGCGCTGTACGCTCCGCCGGGTGCGGGGCACTCGTACGTGGAGCTGGCGGCGGACGTCCTGCTGGCCCGGGGCGGGCTGCTCTCGGGGGTATCCCGGCCCGCCCGGCTGCGGGCCCTGTTCTTCCCCCGCTCGGCGGCGCGCCTGCGCTGGGCCTGCGCGGCCCGCTGGGCGGCGCTCACCGCCCGCGCGGCGTCAGCCACGGGCCGCCTGCGGGCCCGGCTCCCTGCGCGGAGCCGCGGCTGACAGCGAGGGCCCATCCAGCCCCGCCGGCGTTTGGGGCGCGGGGTCCGGGGCGGAGCCCCCGGACGCGGCGCGGCACCGGACACAGAGGCGGCCGGTGCCGGGGCTCGATCCCCCCGAGCCCCGGCACCGGCCGCCGCGAGAGACCCGGCCGCACCTGCCGCCCCGTGCCGGCGGTGCGGGCCGGGTCCCTGTCCGTAGCCCCCAGTGTGGTGTCCCCGCAGGCCGGGGCCATCCGCGCACGTACTCATTTCCGTGCCTAGGTACGGATACTCATCCGCCCCACCATTTCTACGCGGCCCCGCCACCCCCGCGGCACCGCCGATCGGGGGTCACGTGTCAGCGGTTCCCGCTGACCCGCCCCCGCAGCAGCAGTGACAGCGCCGAGTGCACGTCGTCCAGCGACCGCTCGCTCTGGAAGGACTGCCAGTCCAGGGCGGCCACCAGCACCATCCCCACCATCGCGGCGGCGGTCAGCGGCACGTCGATCTCCGCGCTGAGCTCACCCCGCTCCACGCCTTCCCGCAGCACCGTCTCGACGACGGCGACCACCTCCCGCCGGACGACCATCAGCGTGGACTGCCAGGTCCGGTTGGTCCGCCACAGCTCGGCGACGTAGAGCTGGGTGAAGGCCGGGTACCGGTCGATGAACACCAGGCCGGCCCGGATCATCTCGTCGAGCGCCTCGACCCGGGTCCCGCCCCTGGCCTCGGTGGATTCAGCCGCCGTCCGCAGGGATTCGGTCAGCAGCCCGACGCCGTGCCGCAGCAGCTCCTCGAAGAGGTCGTTCTTGCTGGCGAAGTTGTAGTAGACGGTGCCCTTCGCGACGCCCGCCCGCTCCGCGATCTCGTCGACCGTGGTCGCCGAGAAGCCCTGCTCCGCGATGAGGGTGACGGCCGCTTCGTAGAGCTTCTGCCGTGTGGCCTGGCGGCGGCTTCCGCCGCCGCCCGCGGCCGTACCGGTGCTGCTGCTTTCCATGGCGCTGATTCTCACAGTTCGACCCGCCCCCACGGCCTACAGACTCAGTTCCGGATGCAGTCGGTCCATCGTCCACACCTGCTTGCCGCGGGCGGCGAGGGCGGTGAGGGCGAGGGCGCCCGCGGTGAAGGCGGCCAGGACGGCGCAGCCCTGCCAGACCGGCGCGAGGTCCCCGCCGGTGATCAGGCGCCGCAGGCTCTCGACCACGTAGGACATCGGCAGGTAGGGGTGGATGGCGTTGAAGAAGCCGGGGCTGGTCTGGACGGGGTAGGTGCCGCCCGCCGAGGTCAGCTGGAGCATCAGGACGGCCAGCACCAGGATCCGTCCGGCGGCGCCGAACTTGGCGTTGAGCCACTGGACGATCGCGGCGAAGCAGCCGGTGACCAGCATCAGGAAGGCGACGGTGAGCGCCGGCCGGGCCATCTGCAGGCCGAGTCCCCAGTGGAGTACGGACATCAGCGCGCCGACCTGCGCGGCGCCGAGCCCGGCCACCGGCAGCCAGCCGGCGAAGGCGATCCGCCAGGGCGAGGCGCCCGCGGCCAGGGCCCGCCGGTTGAGCGGTGCGATCAGCATGTAGGCGACCATCGCGCCGACCCAGAGGGAGAGCGGGATGAAGTACGGGGCGAAGCCGGTTCCGTAGTTGGGCGCCTTGTGCAGGGACTGGTTGGCGAGCCGCACGGGGTCGGCCATGACCTCGGTGCGGGTGTCGCGCTGCGTCTGGTCGTAGTCGGGGATCTTCCCGGCTCCGTCGTGCAGGCCGCCGGCCAGTTCGCCGTTGCCGTCCACGAGCTTGACCAGGCCGCCGTCGAGGCTGTGCGCGCCGTCGCCGAGCTTGCCGACGCCCGTGCCGATGGCGCCGGAGCCCTCGGTGGCGGAGCCGATGCCGGTGTGCAGCTGGGCCATTCCGGTGGCCACCTTGTGGGCGCCGGTGTTGAGGGCGTTCACCTGGGAGACCGCCGAGTCGAGGTCCGCGGAGAGGCCGGGGGCCTTCGTGGCGAGGAGGCGGGCGGCCGTCTCGAGGTCGGTCAGTTGCGTGTGGAGCTTGCCGAGGTCGCCGTTGGCGTTCTTGACGAGGGTGTTGACGTCTCCGGTCAGCCGGGCGGCTTCGGCGGCGTCTTCCTTGATCTGCTGCAGCCGCGGGCAGGTGACCGGGACCGGCTTGGCGCCGCTGGTGCACATCTCCGCGTAGACGTTGGCGGTGTCGGTGGCGACGCGCTGGCTGATGGTGGCGGCGGCCGGGGCGTGCTCGGCGAAGTCCTGGAGGTGCTTGTCGACGACCTGGGCGGTGTCGGCGACGAGTCGGGCGCTGTCCGCGAGCTGCTTGGGGTCCTTGAGGAAGGGCCGGGCCTTCTCCGCGACGCCGCCCACCTTGTCGGCGAGCTGCTGGGTGCCGTCCGCGACGCCCTGCGAACCCGTTTCCAGCTGTGCGGCGGCTCCGTTCAGCTTCTTCAGGCCGCCGGTGAGCTCGCCGTTCTTCTCCTTCGCCGTGTCCAGGCCCTCGGCGAGGTCCTTGGCGCCCTTCTGGGCCTTGCCCGCGCCGTCGGTGAGCTTGTCGGCCCCGTCGGCGGCCTCGGCGGTCTTGCCGTGGAGGTCGGAGAAGTTGACGAAGATCTTGTCGAGGAAGCCGCGGGAGGCGTTGGTGGACGCCGCCGAGCGGACCTCGGCGAAGACGGTGCGCGAGATCGAACCGACGATGTAGTTGTTCGCGTCGTTGGTGCGGACCTGGAGGGCTCCGGTGGCGGGGTCCGCGCCGGAGCTGGAGGCTATCTTCGAGCTGAAGTCGGCGGGCATGGTGAGGGAGAGGTAGTAGGTGCCGTTCTCCAGCCCCTTGGCCGCCTCCTCGGCGCTCACCTCGCGCCAGTCGAAGGTCTTGCTGGCGCGCAGTTTGCGGGTGATCTCACCGCCGGCGTCGATCCGCTTGCCGTCGACGGTGGTGCCCCGGTCGGAGTTGACGAGGGCGACGGGCACCTTGTCGAGGCGGCTGTAGGGGTCCCAGAAGGACCACAGGTACAGCGCTCCGTAGAGCAGCGGCAGCAGGAGCAGCGCGACGAGGGCGGCCCGGGGCAGCTTCCCCCGCCCGAACCGCTTCAGCTCAAGCGCGGCCAGTTTCGGCGAGCGCATCGTCGTCCCCCTTCGTGTCGTGCGTGCTGTCGGTGCTGTCGGTGCCGGCCGCTTCGGCGGTGTCGGCGGTGCTGTCGGTGCCGGCCGCTTCGGCGGTGTCCGCCGCCCCGGCGGTGACGGCCGTGCCCTGCTTGCCGGTGCTCCCGGTCCCCCCGGCGCCCCAGGTGATCCTGGAGTCCATGGGCCGGGGCACGGCGGCGGCCTGACCGGTCGCCGGCTCCTCGGTGGCGGTGGCGGCCGGGACGGTCCGCAGGACCGTCACGTCGGCCGGGGCCTCGCTGCACACCGCGAGGACGGTGGTCCCGCGGGCGGCGAGGGAGCGGAGCAGGTCCCAGGCCTCGGCGCGCTCGGCGTCCGAGAGCTTGAGGTCCAGGTCGTCCAGGGCCAGCAGGCGCGGCGAGCCGAGCAGTGCGATGGCCACCGACAGGCGTACGGATTCCAGCCGTTCCAGGTCCCGTACGGAGGTGCGCGGTCCCTTGGGCAGGGTCGCGAGGTCCAGTCCGGCGGCGGCCAGCGCGGCCTCGATCCGGGCCGCGGTGGAGGTGCGGCGCTCGCCGCGCGGGCGGAGCAGGGCCCGGACCGGGCCGTCGTAGCGGCGCTGGAGCAGGGCGCCCTCGCGCAGTTGCTCGGTGACGGTGAGGGCCTGGTCGAGGTCGTTGACCCCGGGTACCGGGCCGAGGGCGGCGATGCGGCGGACCGCGGCCATCCTCTTCGGCAGCCGGTGGCGGCCGACTTCGGCGTGGCCCTCGGTGGGCTTCATCCGGCCGGTGAGCGCGAGGAGCAGGCAGGTCCGTCCGCTGCCGGACGGGCCTTCGACCGCGATGAGCGAGCCGGGCGCCGCGTCGACCCCGACACCCCGGAACACCCAGCCGCGCGGGCCCTTGAGTCCGAAGTCCTCGGCTTTGACGGCCGCGCCGTGCGGGCTGTCCACGCCGTCCCCCTTCTTTTGAACTGACCGGTCAGTTCAAAAACTAGCATCCCAGATGACATCCGGTGCGCATCGGGGGGCAGTTGTCTGGATCAGACCCTGACATTCGGCGTGAAATAGCAGGTCAGCGCGATTGTCAGTGGGGGACGTCACGATGGGGACACGCAATGACAGCACAACCCGTACGAACGAAGCGATATCAGGCAGCGCGAAGCGCACGCAACGACAGGAGGTTCGTCATGGCCACACCGTCCCCGTCCCCTGTCCACCCCGTCCCGCGGAAGTCGGCGGCACCCCCCGCCGCACTCGACCTGCTCGCCAAGGCCCACCAGGGCCTGACCGAAGCCGCCCGGCTGACCCGGTCCAACGAGCGGTACGCCACTGCCCATCTCGCCGCGCTGCGCGCCGCCGCGGCCGTGCTCGCCGCGCGCGGGCGGCCCGAGCCGGTGACCCCGCGGCGCAGGCCCCGGATCCGCAGCGCGTGGGAGGTGCTCCCGGAGATAGCTCCCGAACTGGCCGAGTGGAGCGCGCTCTTCGCCTCCGGCGCGGCCCGCCGGGCGCGGGCCGAGGCGGGCATAGAGGGCGCGGCGACCGGCCGGGACGCGGACGATCTGGTGCGTGCCGTCGAGATGTTCCTGCGCCTGGTGGAGCGGATGCTCTCGCTCCGCCCGGTGTTGCCGTCCGGAGCGGCGCGGGCCCTTCCACTGCCCCGCGCGGAGCGTCCGGACGCGGGATGACCTGCCCGGCAGCCGGAGGCCATAGGGTGGGCACGGACCGCTCACCCTCCCCCGGCTGCCGCCCGGAGGTGCCCCCTACGCCGAGGAGCCATCAGCCGTGTCGGACACTTCCCGCCCCCGCGCCTCCCTCCGCACCGCCGTGGTGTGGGAGGTCCTCAAGGAGGCGCTCGACCGCCGGGTGAAGGCGACCGGGCGGGACGTGCTGGACGTGCTGGACACGGGCGGCGGCACCGGCAAGTTCGCCGTGCCGGTGGCCCGCCTCGGCCACCGGGTCACCGTGGTCGACCCCAGTCCGAACGCGCTGTTCGGGCTGGAGCGCCGGGTCTCCGAAGCCGGCATGGCCGACCTGGTCCGCGGCGTGCAGGGCGACGCCCAGGGCCTGCTCGACGTGGTCGAGCGCGACGCGTACGACGTGGTGGTCTGCCACGGCGTACTGGAATACGTGGACGACCCGGCCGAGGGCGTGGCCAACGCGGTGGCGGCCCTGCGTGCCGGCGGCATCCTCAGTCTGCTCGGCGCCGGACTCGGCGGGGCCGTCCTCGCCCGCGCACTGGCCGGGCACTTCACCGAGGCCCGTACGGCGCTCACCGACCCGGCCGGCCGCTGGGGCGCGGGCGATCCGGTACCGCGCCGCTTCACCGCCGAGCAGCTCACCGCGCTGGTCGGCGGGGCCGGTCTGGAGGTCGGCGCCGTGCACGGCGTCCGGATCTTCGCCGACCTCGTGCCGGGTGTTCTGGTGGACACCGAGCCGGGCGCGGTCGAGGCCCTGCTGCGCCTGGAAGAGGCCGCCGCGGAGCTTCCCGCCTTCCACGCGGTCGCCACCCAGCTGCACGTCCTCGGCGAGAAGCCCGCCTGATCTGCGAACCTTCCGGGAACGCGGTGCGCCACTCACCCTCCGAACCGGCGTCGTGACCCGTATGATCGGGGTCAGCCACCGGCATGCCGAGCTGGCCTCTGGGGAATAACGCCCTCAGCGGCCGTCGACACGGTCGGCCGGCGGCTCTGAGACAGCGCTGCGCTTTCCCCAGGCAGTACGTTTTAAGTGCAGTGTTTTTTTAGAACGTGGCGTAGAGGGCGGGTATCACGGGGGCGATTCCCCGCCTATCCTGAAGGGGACCCCTGGTCGCTACCCCCCGCGACCGACGGATGAGGAGGACTCCCGTGCCGCTCTCGGAGCACGAGCAGCGAATGCTCGAGCAGATGGAGCGAGCGCTGTACGCCGAAGATCCCAAATTCGCTACAGCGCTTGAGGGAAGCGGACTGCGCACGTACACCCGGCGACGGGTCTACCAGGCAGTCGCAGGCATTGTGGTGGGTATCGCGCTCCTCATGACCGGTGTGATCGTGCCGAACGTGCTCTGGATCAGCGTGGTGGGATTCCTCGTCATGCTGGGCTGTACGGTTCTCGTGGTCACCGGTTGGCGCAAGGCACCCAAGCCTGGTGAACAGCCCGCCTCCGGTAGTGCAGGCGGTTCGGCCCAAGGGCAGAACCGGCAGCGTCGGTCGATGATGACCCGCATCGAGGAACGGTGGCAGCGCCGCCGTGACGAACAGGGGCAGTAGACCCTGCTGACAGAACTCGGGTGAGGGGACGGCCGCCGGAAGGCGGCCGTCCCCTCACTGCTCTTTTCCTGCCGGATCCCCCGTTGTGCGACATGATGATCAGGTGAGTGTGCTCCCCCTGGTCTTCACCAGCGGCTGGGCCAGTGGGATCAACGCGTACGCCGTGGTCCTCCTGCTCGGCATCTTCGGCGCGACCGGACTGACCGACGAGGTCCCCGCGTCGCTGCAGCGCACCGACGTGCTGATCGTCGCGGCGGTCCTGTTCCTCTGCGAAGCGGTGGCCGACAAGATCCCGTACGTGGACTCCCTCTGGGACACCGTCCACACCGTGATCCGCCCGGTGGCCGGAGCCGTGGTCGGAGCGCTGCTGGCCGGGCAGAGCGGCTCGCTCTCCGACATCGCCGCCGGTGCGGTCGGCGGTTCCACCGCACTGGCCAGCCATTTCGTCAAAGCCGGCACGCGCATGGCGATCAACACCTCGCCGGAGCCGTTCAGCAACATCGCCATGAGCACCGCCGAGGACCTCGGCGTGGGCGGGATCGTCACCTTCGCGATGTTCAATCCGCAGGCCGCCGCGATCATCTGCGCCGTCCTGCTGATCATCGGACTCGCCCTGCTGATCTACCTCTGGACCCGGATCCGCCGCTTCCTGCGCCGCCGGGCCCAGCGCCGCGAGGAGAAGCGGCTCGCCTCCGAGGTCGCCCGCGTCGCTCGGTAGGCTCAGCCGCATGGCACGAATTGCGGTGATCGGCGCCGGGATGGGCGCGATGGCGACGGCGGCACGGCTGGCCGTGGCGGGACATCAGGTGACGGTGTACGAGCGCGGGACGACCTACGGCGGCGCCGTCGGCCGGTTCGAGCGCGACGGCTTCGTCTTCGACACCGGCCCCGGACTCGTGCACCTGCCCGCCGTCTACCGCGACCTGTTCGTCAAGACCGGCAAGCGGCCGCTGGAGGAGTGCGCCGAGCTGGTCCAGATCGACCCCGCCGTCCGGTACGTGCTGGCGGACGGCCGTACGGTCACCCTCCCCGGCGGCTCGCACGGCGGCGCCGCGGCCGCCGCCGACGCGGCCTTCGGGCCGGGCTCCGGGGAGCGCTGGAGCGCTCTCCTGGGCCGCGCCCGGGACGCCTGGGACGCCACCCGCCGCCCTCTGCTCGAGGAGCCGCTGCGCCCCGACCGGGAGGCGCTGGGCCGCGACCCGTACCCCGCGCTGCGCGGGAGCGGTCTGCTGCGCCGCCGCCCGCCGACCCTGGCCGAGGTCGCCGCGCGCGAGCTCGGCGGGGACGGCCTCGGCGAGCTGCTCACCGCGCGCGTGCGGGCGTACGGGATCGATCCGGCGACCGCGCCCGCCTCCGCGGCGGTGCTGCCCTACATGGAGCAGACCTTCGGCAGCTGGTACGTGCGCGGCGGGGTCCGGGAGCTGGCCACCGCCCTGTACGAGCGCTGCCTGGAGCGGAAGGTCACCTTCGAGTTCGGTGCGCGGGTGGCGGAGGTGCTCGTGCGCGAAGACCGCGCGGCCGGGCTCCGGCTGGCCGACGGCACCGAAGTGACGGCCGACAGCGTGGTCTGCGCGGTCGACCCCCGGCAGCTGCGGGTCCCGCCCACCGGGGAGTCCGCGCCCGCCCGTACGGAATCCGCCCGCTGGTACACCCTGTTCGCCGCCCTGCGCGGGGTCCGCGAAGCCGGCGCCGCGCACCGCACGCTGCTCGGCCCGGTCACCGTGCTGCGGCCCGACGACGCCGCCACCCGCCCCGACGCGGACCACGAGGCGGTCACGGTGCACGCCGTGGTGACGGACGGGCCGGCGCCCGGGCCCTCGGCGCAGGACCTGCTGGCAGCGGCCGCGCGGGCCGTCCCCGGGCTGCGGGAGCGGCTGCTGTGGCACGAGCTGCGCACCCCGGACGACGTCGGGGCGGCCACGGGTTCCCCGGAGGGCCGGGTCCCCGCGCCCTCGCTGGCCGGGGCCGGGGGCCGGTTCCTCCACCCGGCGAACGCCACCGCCGTGCCGGGGCTGTACCTGGCGGGCGGCTGGGCGCACCCGGGCGGCGGACTGGCGCACGCCGGGATGACGGGGGCCCTGGTGGCCGGGCTGATCGTGGAGGGCGCCGACTTCCGCGGCTCCCGGTAGCCGCCGCGGGCCCGGCAAGATCCGAAAGAGACGGCCTAGTAGCGGTACTGCTCGTACTCGCCCGTGCCCTGCTGGGGGTACGGGTACGGCTGCTGCTCCTCCGCCGGGTAGGGCTGGTTCGCGTCGCGCTGGTGCGGGACCCAGACTCCGCCGGGCGGGGTGTCCATGGAGTACTGCTCCTGCTGGCGCGCGGCCGCGTACGGGTCCGGGGCGTAGCCCTCGTAGGGGGCCGGGTAGCCGTAGGACGGCTGCGGGGCGACCGTGCCGCCGGTGCCGATGTACGGGTCCGAGTAGGCGGCGTAGACCTGTTGTTCGCCGGGTGCCGGGTAGCCGGTGGTGTAGTAGTCGTAGCCGTTCTGGCCCTGCGGGTCGTAGTAGGCCGCGTACTGGTGGCCGTCCTGCTCGGCCGGGGCGAAGGCGGGGGCGAAGGACGGGGCGAACGGCGCGTCGAACGGCGTGTCGAAGGCGGTGGGCTCGGGCGCGGGTCCCGCGGGGTGGAACCGCTGCTCCCCGCTGTCACCGGAGCCGGAGGCAGAGCCGGAGGCGGAGCCGGACGCGGCGTACTCGTCGTAGTCCTCGCCGTCGACCGCGTCTGGCCCGTACTCCAGGGCCGTCACCTCGAGGGCCGGCTCCGGGCGCGGTCCGCCCGCTCCGCGGCGCCGCCGGCTCTGCGCGGGCGCGGGCTCGGCGGCCTTGCGCCGGCGCAAGGCCCAGCCGGCCTCGAAGCCCTTGCGGAAGGAGAGGGTCACGAGCGTCTGGCCGATCGCGAACGCGATGGCGCCCGCACCGATGACGGGCACCGACGGCAGGACGACGCCGGCGACCACGCCGACGAAGCCCGTGAAGGCGAGCAGGCGCCAGCGCAGCCGGGCCTTGTACTGCATCAGGACCTCGGCAAGCAGCCACAGCGCGACGAATCCGAACGCGATGTAGAGGACCGTCATTCCCATGCGTGGCCCCTCTCGGTACGGCCGATCGCCAGGGAACGGGGTCGGCCGGTCAGGCCCGCTGGTGCAGGCCCAGGTTCTCGTAGATCTCGAGGGTCGCCGTGGAATTGTTCAGCGTGATGAAGTGCAGCCCCGGGACACCCTCGGACAGCAGCCGCGCGCAGAACTCCGTGGCGAACTCGATGCCAATGGAGCGTACAGCGGCCGGATCGTCCTTGACGGCGAGCATGCGCTCTTTCACCGCATCAGGGAAGACCGCGGTGCTGAGTTGCGGCAGCCGGTCCAGCTGCTTGATCCCCACAACAGGCATGACCTCGGGGATGATCGGGGTGTCGCAGCCGGCCTTCTCGACGCTGTCGCGCAGCCGCAGATAATTCTCCGGATGGAAGAACATCTGGGTGATCGCATAGTCGGCGCCCGCGCGGCACTTGTCCACGAAGTGCCGGATGTCCGTGTCCCAGTCGTCGGAGCGGGGGTGCATCTCCGGGAAGGCCGCGACGCCGACGCAGAAGTCGCCCGACTCCTTCACCAGGCGGACCAGGTCCGCGGCGTAGTGCACGCCCTCGGGGTGTGCCACCCACTCCCCCATGGGGTTGCCCGGCGGGTCTCCGCGCACGACGAGCATGTTCCGGATCCCGGCGTCGGCGAACTGGCCGATGACGTTGCGCAGCTCGGCGACCGAGTGGTCGACCGCGGTGAGGTGCGCGACCGGGGTCAGCGTGGTGTCCGAGGCGATCTGCTCGGTGGCCCGGACGGTGCCGCCGCGGGTGGAGCCGCCGGCTCCGTAGGTGACGGAGACGAAGCTGGGGGCCACCGCCTCGACCCGGCGCAGCGCGTTCCAGAGGTTGCGCTCGCCCTTCTCGGTCTTGGGTGCCCAGAACTCGAAGGAGTACGAGCGCCCGGACGCGAGGAGGTCTCGGACCGTGTGTGCACGATCCGACCAGGTGGAAGCGTTACCAAGGGCCATACGGGCAGGTTAGACGCGCACTGTTGCTCACCGAAGCGGTGTCCACGTATTGGACGCGGAAATGAGACAACGGGCGGGCGGCCCCGGTGGCCGGCAAGATCCGGAAGACACGGCCTAGCCGAGGCGGGCGCGGATCCGCTTGGCGAGGTCGGAGGCGGCGGCGCCGGGGTCGGAGGCCTCGGTGAGGGCCCGTACGACCACGACGCGGGAGGCACCGGCGTCCAGTACCTCGTCCAGATTCCCCGCGTCGATCCCGCCGATGGCGAACCACGGCCGGTCCTGCGCGAGGGAGGCCGCGTGCCGGACGAGCCCGAGTCCGGGGGCGTGGCGGCCGGGCTTGGTGGGGGTGGGCCAGCAGGGGCCGGTGCAGAAGTAGTCCACGCCCGGCTCGGCCGCGGCCGCGTCGACCTCGGCCTCGGAGTGGCAGGAGCGGCCGATGAGGACCTCCCGGCCGAGGATGGCGCGGGCGGCGGGCACCGGGATGTCGCCCTGCCCGAGGTGCAGGACGTCCGAGCCGATGGCGTGCGCGACGTCGGCGCGGTCGTTGACGGCGAGCAGCTTTCCGTGGCGGCGGGCCGCCTCGGCGAAGACCTGGAGGTGTTCCAGTTCCTCGCCCGCCTCCATGCCCTTGTCTCGGAGCTGGATGATGTCCACGCCGCCGGCCAGGACCGCGTCCAGGAACCTGGGGAGGTCGCCCTGCCGCTTGCGTGCGTCCGTGCACAGGTAGAGCCGGGCGTCGGACAGCTGGGCGGCGATGGCGGACATGGGTACCCCCGGGGTGGTGTGTCTCGTACGTACGCGGTGTGCGGGCCCCCGGCAGGGGCCCGCACACCGCGTGTGGCGTTGCGCTGTTTGTACGTCTCTTGCCTCGTGGAAGGCGGAGTCAGCTCGGGTGGAGCCGGCTCGAGGGGAGTCGGCTCGGGTGGAGTCGGCTCAGATGGCGAGCGCCTGAGCGCGGCGCTTCACCTCCGTGCCGCGATTCTCGCTCAGCGCCTGCACCGGGGTGCCCGGCAGGGTGTCATCGGCGGTGAACAGCCACTCCAGGATCTCCGTGTCGGTGAAGCGGTCGTCGCGGAGCACGGTCAGCAGGCCGACGAGCCCCTTGACGATCTTGTCCCCGTCGATGAAGGCGGCGGGCACCTGGAGGGAGCGGTTCTCGCCGCGGCGCACCGCGAGCAGCTGCCCTTCCTTGACCAGCTGGCGAACCTTGGTCACTTCGATGTCGAGCATCTCCGCGATGTCGGGGAGGTACAGCCAGGCGGGAACAAGGGCATCGATCTTTGCGTCAATCTCGGTCACGGGCACAAGCCTGCCATCTCGGACTCGCTGCCGGTACCCGAGCGGCCCCGTCCGGGGTCCGGCCCGGTCCCCGCCGGGCCCCTCCGGCCGCCGGGAGGGGCCCTCCGGGCGGTCGCCGGGGCCCGGGCGGCCGGTGGCGGGGCCTGGTGGTGGGGCCTGGTGGTGGGGCCTGGTCGTGGGGCCCGGTGGTGGGGCTCTGGGGCGCGGCGGGCGGCCCTAGGGGCCCGGCGGGCGGGCGGTGGTGGGGACCGGTGGGGACCGGGCCCGCCTCGGATCCCCGTCGGATCCCCGTCGGATCCCCGTCAGAGTCTCCGTCGGATCCCCGTCAGATCCCCGTCGCCTTCAGGGCGACGGCCGGGTCCGCGATCTTCGCCGGATCCACCTGCACGCCCGATTCGATCAGGCGCCGTCCCTGGGCCAGGTCGCGCGGGCGGCCCACCGCGAGGACCGCGGCCAGCCGGCCGTCCCGCAGCCAGCACACCGACCAGGTCTCGGCCGTCGGGTCGCCGCGCCACAGCAGCGTGTCCGAGTCCCCGTGGTGGCCCGCGTACTGCACGAAGCGGCCGAACTGCTCCGACCAGAAGTACGGGACCGGGTCGTAGACCTGCTCCCCGGAGCCCCCGGCCACGATGTCGGCCGCCACCACGCGCGGCCCCTGCAGCGCGTTGTCCCAGTGGTGCACCAGGAGCCGGGCCCCGTAGCGCCCCGAGGGGAACGAGGCGCAGTCCCCCACCGCGTGGACCCCGGGCACCGAGGTGCGCAGCCGCTCGTCCGCGACGACCGCGCCGTCCGGGCCGAGCTCCACGCCCGATCCCGCCAGCCAGTCCGTCGCCGGCCGGGCGCCGACGCCCACCACGACCGCCCCGGCCGACAGGCTCCGCCCGTCGGAGAGCAGGATCCGGCCCGCCTCCACGGCGGCCACCCGCGCGCCGGTCAGCAGGGAGGCGCCCGCCTGTTCGTACCAGCGCCCCATCGGCTCGGCGACCTCCGCCGGCAGCGCGCCCGCCAGGACCCGGTCGGCCGCCTCGACCACCGTCACCTCGCAGCCCGCCCCGCGCGCCGCCGTGGCGAACTCCGCGCCGATCCACCCCGCGCCGACGACCACCACCGCCGAGCCGGCCGCCAGCACGGGCCGCAGCCGGGCCGCGTCGTCGAGCGTGCGCAGCAGGTGCACGCCCGGGACGCCCTCCGCGCCGGGCAGGGTCAGCGGCCGGGCGCCCGTCGCCAGTACGAGTACCCCGTACGGGACCGGGCCGGCCTCGGTGTCCACCTCGCGGTCCGCGGCCCGCAGTCCGGTGACCTCGACCCCGAGCCGGAGCTCGATGCCGAGCTCCTCGAAGTCGACGTCGAAGGCCGAGTCCTCGGCCTTGCCGAGGAGCACCGCCTTGGACAGCGGGGGCCGGTCGTAGGGCTGGTGGGGTTCGGCGCCCAGCAGGGTGACGGGGCCGGTCCAGCCCTGTTCCCGGAGGGCGACCGCGGTCTGGACCCCGGCCATTCCGGCGCCGACGATGACGACGCCGCGCTGAAGATCTTCCGTCTGTTGCGTCTGCTCGCTCACGCGGCCCAGCCTAATCATCTGACGGTCCGTCAGGAATAGCAGGTGGGCACCGGCCGGTCACCGAGCGGGGACCGGGACCGGGGAGGCAGCCTTACCGGCTGTCGGCCACGGCGTTACTCTGGCCACCGTACCTATCGCGGGAGTCCGGGCGCACCGGGCTGAGAGGGAGGCTGGCCGGCCTCCGACCGTACGAACCTGATCCGGGTCATGCCGGCGAAGGGAGGGGCTGGACGCCCATGCATTCATCCAGGAAGAGCCGGAGTCCCGGCTACGACGTCCTCGTCATCGGGGGCGGCATCATCGGCCTGGCCACCGCCTGGCGCGCGGCCCGGCTCGGGCTGCGCACCGCACTGGCCGACCCGGCGCCCGGCGGCGGCGCCGCCCAGGTCGCGGCCGGCATGCTGGCCGCCGTCACCGAGCTGCACTACGGCGAGGAGACCCTGCTCGGGCTCAACGTCGCCTCCGCCGCCCGCTACCCGCGCTTCGCCGCCGAACTCGCCGAAGCCAGCGGCGGCATGGACATCGGCTACCGCGCCTGCGGCACCCTCGCCGTCGCCCTCGACGCCGACGACCGGCTCCACCTGCGCGAACTGCACGCCCTCCAGCGCCGCTGCGGCCTGGAATCGGAGTGGCTGACCGGCCGCGAGTGCCGCCGGCTGGAGCCGATGCTGGCTCCCGGGGTGCGCGGCGGCCTGCGCGTGGACGGCGACCACCAGGTCGACCCGCGCCGGCTCGCGGCCGCCCTGCTGGCCGCCTGCGAACGGGCCGGGGTCGTCCTGCACCGCGCGCGGGCGGCGCGGCTGCTGACCAACGCCGACCGGGCCCGCGGCGCCGTCCTCGACGATGCGGACGCCACGGAGCTGGGCGCCGACCAGGTGGTCCTGGCCGCGGGCTCGCTCAGCGGCCGGCTGGACGGGGTACCGCCGGAGGTCGTGGCCCCCGTACGCCCGGTGAAGGGGCAGGTGCTGCGGCTCGCCGTGCCGCCGTCGTACGCGCCGTTCCTGTCGCGGACCGTACGGGCCGTCGTACGCGGCAGCCAGGTCTACCTGGTGCCGCGCGAGAACGGCGAACTCGTCATCGGCGCCACCAGCGAGGAACTCGGCTGGGACACCACCGTCACCGCGGGCGGGGTCTACGAGCTCCTGCGCGACGCCCACGAACTGGTGCCCGGCATCACCGAACTCCCGCTGGTGGAGACCCGGGCCGGACTGCGACCCGGCTCCCCGGACAACGCCCCGCTGCTCGGCCCCACCGACCTCCCGGGGCTGCACCTGGCCACCGGGCACTACCGCAACGGGGTCCTGCTGACCCCGCTGACCGGGGACGTCATGGCGGAGCTGCTGACCACCGGCGAACTGCCGGAGATCGCCCGCCCCTTCACCCCGCGCCGTTTCGCCCTCACGCGTCAGGACTCGTACGCATGACCAACTCCGCCTCCGCATCCGGATCCGTCACCGTCTCCGTCTCCGTCAACGGCGAGCCGCGCGAGATCGCCGCCGGGACCATGCTCGCCGCCGTGGTCGCCACCCTCACCCAGGCCACCAAGGGGGTCGCGGCGGCCCTCAACGAGACCGTGGTGCCGCGCGGCCAGTGGTCCTGCACCGCCGTGGCCGACGGCGACCGCGTCGAGGTCCTCACCGCGGTCCAGGGAGGCTGAGCGGCATGGCCGACGACGTCTTCACCCTGGGCGGCCGGACCTTCTCCTCGCGCCTGATCATGGGCACGGGCGGGGCGCCGAGCCTGGACATCCTGGAACGGGCGCTGGTCGCGTCCGGTACGGAACTCACCACGGTCGCGATGCGGCGCCTCGACCCGACGGTCCAGGGATCGGTCCTCTCCGTCCTGACCGGGCTCGGGATCGCGGTACTGCCGAACACCGCGGGCTGCTTCACGGCGGGCGAGGCGGTGCTCACCGCCCGCCTGGCCCGGGAGGCCCTCGGCACGGACTGGATCAAGCTGGAGGTCGTCGCGGACGAGCGGACGCTCCTGCCGGACGGGGTCGAGCTGCTCGACGCCGCGGAGATCCTGGTCGACGAGGGGTTCACGGTCCTCCCCTACACGAACGACGACCCGGTGCTGGCACGGAAGCTGGAGGACGTCGGCTGTGCGGCGATCATGCCGCTGGGGTCTCCGATCGGCTCGGGCATGGGCATCCGCAACCCGCACAACTTCGAGCTGATCGTGGAGCGGGCCGGCGTGCCGGTCATCCTGGACGCGGGGGCCGGGACGGCCTCGGACGTGGCCCTGGCCATGGAACTGGGCTGCGCGGCGGTGATGCTGGCATCGGCGGTGACGCGGGCGCAGGCGCCGGTGCTGATGGCTGCGGCCATGCGGGACGCCGTCTCGGCGGGCCGCCTGGCACACCGCGCGGGCCGCATCCCCCAACGCCGCTTCGCGGACCCCTCCTCCCCCACGGAGGGCCGCGCCACCCTGGACCCGGAGCGGCCGGCGTTCTGAGGGGGCGGGTTCCCCGGGGGGGTACGGGCCCTCGTGGATGCGGGGCCCTCGCCCCCTCGAGCCCCACCCCGGCCCGGTGGCTGCCCACCGCCCCCTTCGGCGCCCGGGCGGGGCCGGGGGAAGGGCGGCACCCGGGCCGGCCGGAAGCGAAGGAGGGTTTGGGGTTTTCCGTCAGCCTCATCGTCCTTCCGTGGCGGGCCGGCCTGTCAAGGGCGCTCACTGCGTTCGCGTCGCTACGCGACGGCCTTCGGCCGCCCTTGACAGACCGGCCCGCCACGGAAAAACGAAGACTGGCGGAAAACCCCAAAAGAACGGGCCGGTCAGAAGGACACGGACGGGCCCATCAGGGACGTCCGACCCCGCTACGCGTAAGGGCAGGCCCCGGCCCGGGCGGCCATGCGGCCCAGTCGGAGACCACGCGCGCATCAGATCGCTACACGCTTCCCACCCGTGGCGTCCGCGGCCCGTCTGGGGCTGATGCCTCGATCCCCGATCTCACGGCGCGGTGCGGTGCGGTGCGGTGCGGAGATTGCGTCCGTTGACCGAGTGCCGCCGCGTCGTGGCGGTCATGCGAGGCTGTCCGTGCGCTCTGAGATTGAAGTCGTTGCGGTTCTCGCCCAGCAGACTGGCAACGCCTCGGGCGGCTTCGATCTGCTGCCGTGTCGAGGCCCTCTCACCCGACGGGCGTGCACGAGTGCCCAGCACGGAGAGGTGTTGAGGTGTGGGCTCGTTGTTCTCGACGTGCTGCAGGAGGGCGCTGACCGCCGTGGCGGCCAGGCGCTTCAGATGAACGAAGGGGTGGCAGAGGCGGTAGATCCCGGCGAAGACGCCGAGGGTAAGGGAATCCGGCCTGAAGTCCTGGCGAGGGTTCAGGAGAACATCGAGCGCAGAGTGCCCGGAGAGCACCATGCAAGCCTGATCGAGATCTTTCGTGTCTGGTTCGGACGTCCTCTCGGCCTCTGCCGGGGCGGGGAACGGCACGCCAAGGCCGTCAGCGAGGAGCCGCAGCACGTCCAGGCGGTTCACCGGCTGAATGCCCCGCTCGACCTGGGACAGCCAACTCGCCGTACGGCCGATGGCCGTGGCGAATTCCTCCTGGGTCATGCCCTTCTGCTTGCGCAGACCGGCCACTCGCGCGCCGCTCCTCGGAACTCACTGCTGCGCTGCCACCTTCCCGGCGGTCACGTCGAGGAACGTGACCTCGACACCGGCAAGGTACTGCTCCCGTTCGGCGAGGAAGTGCTTCGTGTGCGGCTGCGCCTCGTGGACGTCGAACGCGGTGCGATCTGCATACAGCTCGTAGAACACCCGCACCAGAGGTTCGCCCTCCGGTACGTGCACCACGTAGGCCAGCGTGCCCGGCTCAGCGCTCTTGATGCCCTCCAGGGTGGCTGCACACAGCTCGTCGAATGCCGTCGCGGCTTCCTGGTCGCGCAGCGAGAAGCGCACGACCAGGCCGAATCCCTCGCTCATACGTGCTCCTTTCGAGTCGCGGCCAGTCTCGCCGATACGCAGAAATGCTGCGAGTAACCGCGTCCGCGACATCGCTTTGGTGAGGGTGGGCTTTAGACCTGGGCTTCAGACGGCCGTCGGACGCTGAGGGATGGGGAGCGTGTAGCGATCTGATGCGCGCGTGGTCTCCGACTGGGCCGCATGGCCGCCCGGGCCGGGGCCTGCCCTTACGCGTAGCGGGGTCGGACGTCCCTGATGGGCCCGTCCGTGTCCTTCTGACCGGCCCGTTCTTTTGGGGTTTTCCGCCAGTCTTCGTTTTTCCGTGGCGGGCCGGTCTGTCAAGGGCGGCCGAAGGCCGTCGCGTAGCGACGCGAACGCAGTGAGCGCCCTTGACAGGCCGGCCCGCCACGGAAGGACGATGAGGCTGACGGAAAACCCCAAACCCTCCTTCGCTTCCGGCCGGCCCGGGTGCCGCCCTTCCCCCGGCCCCGCCCGGGCGCCGAAGGGGGCGGTGGGCAGCCACCGGGCCGGGGTGGGGCTCGAGGGGGCGAGGGCCCCGCATCCACGAGGGCCCGTACCCGCCAGGCCGCCCCGTACCCCCCGGGAACCCGCCCCCACGTCACAGCCGCGCTGCAACCCCCGGGGACCCGGGACGGGAGGGGGACGGGCACTCGTAGAATCGGCGGGTGGATACGACCCTGGATGACCCCCTCGTCGGGCAGACGCTCGACGGCCGCTACCGCGTGGACGCCCGCATCGCGGCCGGCGGCATGGCCACGGTCTACCGGGCCGTCGACACCCGCCTCGACCGCGTGCTCGCGCTGAAGGTGATGCATCCGGCGCTCGCCGCCGACGGCGCCTTCGTCGACCGGTTCATCCGCGAGGCGAAGTCCGTCGCCCGCCTCGCCCACCCCAACGTCGTGGCCGTCTTCGACCAGGGCACGCACGGCCCGTACACGTACCTCGCCATGGAGTACGTCTCCGGCTGCACCCTGCGCGACGTGCTCCGCGAGCGCGGCGCGCTCCAGCCCCGCGCGGCCCTGGACATCCTCGAACCGGTGCTCGCCGCCCTCGGCGCCGCGCACCGGGCGGGCTTCGTGCACCGCGACATGAAGCCCGAGAACGTGCTGATCGGCGACGACGGCCGGGTCAAGGTGGCCGACTTCGGGCTGGTGCGGTCCGTCGACTCCGTCACGAACACCACGGGCTCGGTGCTCGGCACCGTCTCCTACCTCGCCCCCGAGCAGATCGAGAACGGGGTCACCGACACCCGCGTGGACGTCTACGCCTGCGGCGTCGTGCTCTACGAGATGCTCACCGGCTCCAAGCCTCACACCGGCGACAACCCCGCCCAGGTGCTCTACCAGCACCTCAACGAGGACGTCCCGCCCCCGTCGGCCGCCGTTCCCGGGCTGCCCGTCGCGCTGGACGAGCTCGTCGCCCACGCCAGCGCGCGCAAGCCCGAGCTGCGTCCCCACGACGCGGCGGCCCTCCTCGGTCTGGCCCTGGAGGCCCGCGCGCAGCTCAGCGACGCCGAGCTGGACGCCGTACCGCCGCAGGCGCGCGCCGGGGAGCGGACCTCCGCGGAGGACCGCACCGGGGTGATCCCGCGTCCGGTGACCGCACACGCCTCGAACCCCGCGCCCCTCTCGCACACCTCCCGGCTCTCGGCTCCGCCGCTGCCCCCGCCCCCGTCCTCGCCCGCCCCGCGGCTGCGCCGCCCGGGCGTGCTGCTCCTGGTCGTGGGGGTCCTGCTGTTCCTGGGTCTGGGCACGGGGGTCTGGTACATCAGCTCCGGCCAGTTCACCAAGGTCCCGAACCTGCTCGGCAAGACCGAGACGGAGGCCAGGTCCCGGCTGTCCGAGGCCGGTCTCGGGGTGAAGCGGGTCGACCGGAAGTTCAGCGTGTCCTTCGACAAGGGCACGGTGATGGACACCGATCCCCCGGGCGGCAAGCGCATCCGCGGCAACGGCGCGGTGACGCTCACCATCTCGCGCGGGCCCGAGGTCGTGGCCGTGCCCGATCTGAAGGGCAAGCCGCTGGACGCGGCGAAGGCGGAGCTGACCTCGGCCGGTCTCGCGCCCGGGGCGGTCACGCAGGCCTTCAGCCAGGACGTCGCACAGGGCTCGGTGATCAGCACGGACCCGGCGGACGGCCAGAAGCGGTCCCTCGACACGGCGGTGTCGCTGGTGGTCAGCAAGGGCCGCCCGGTTCCCGTGCCGCGCGTCACCGGCCTCTCGCTGGACCAGGCCCGTTCCGCACTGGAGGGCCTCGGCCTGAAGGTGGAGGCGGCCCCGGAGGAGGTCAACTCCCCCTCCCCCGCCGGTACGGTCGCCAACCAGTCGGTAGGCGCCGGCTCCCAGGCCGCCTCGGGCGACACCGTCACGCTCACCATGTCCAAGGGGCCCCGCCAGATCCCGGTGCCGAACGTCACCGGCCAGGAGGCCGGAGCGGCCCGCAAGACCCTGGAGGGCCTGGGCTTCACGGTGAAGGTCGACAAGCCCCTCATCTCCTTCGGCAACACCATCGACGCCCAGTCGGTGCCCCCGGGCCAGAGCGCCGCCGAGGGCAGCACGATCGTCATCAGGATCAAGGGGCTGTAGCACCACGCCATGAGCAATTCGATGAGCCGCAATCCAGTGGGCGGGCACGTGCCCGTCGCGGGAGGGCTCGCCTCCGTCGGGCTGGCCTACGCACGTGAGATGGGCGCCGAGGCCGTCCAGGTCTTCGTCGCCAACCCGCGCGGCTGGGCCACCCCGGTCGGCATTCCGGCGCAGGACGAGCTGTTCCGCACGGCCTGTGCGGACGGGGGGATCCCGGCGTACGTCCACGCGCCGTACCTGATCAACTTCGGCTCGCACACCGCGGCGACGGTGGAGAAGTCCGTGGAATCGCTGCGGCACTCGCTGCGCCGGGCCCGTGCGATCGGCGCGCTGGGGGTGGTCGTGCACACCGGCTCGGCGACCGGGGGCCGACCGCGCGCGGAGGCGTACGCCCAGGTCAGGGAGCACATGCTGCCCCTGCTGGACGAGCTGACGCATGACGACGACCCCTTCCTGCTGCTGGAGTCCACGGCCGGGCAGGGTTCCTCGCTGTGCTCGCGGACCTGGGACTTCGGCCCGTACTTCGACGCGCTCGACCACCACCCGAAGCTCGGGATCTGCCTGGACACCTGCCACATCTTCGCGGCCGGGCACGACCTGGCGGCGCCGGGCGGGACCAAGCAGACGCTGGACCTGCTGGTGGACACGGTGGGCGAGGGCCGGCTCAAGCTGGTGCACGCGAACGATTCCAAGGAGGGCGTCGGCGCCCACAAGGACCGGCACGAGAACATCGGGCAGGGGCACATCGGCCGGGACGCCTTCGCGGAGCTGTTCACGCATCCGGCGATGGAGGGCGTACCGCTGATCACCGAGACGCCGGGCGGCAGGGAAGGGCACGCGGCGGACGTGGCGCTGCTGAAGGAGCTGCGCGAGTTCGGCTGACCGCCGGGGCGACCTTGACCGCCGGGACGACCCGGATCACCCGGGCACCCCGGACCACCCGGGCGACTCAGCCGCCGGCGTGGCCCTCCGTACGGCCGTCCGGGTGGCGCCGTCGGAGGCCTCCGGGGCCGCCAGGGCCGCGGGCTACAGCTCGGGGCCGTCCCCCGGCTCCTCCTGGTAGGAGTAGCGCTGCTCGCGCCAGGGGTCGCCGAGGTTGTGGTAGCCGCGCTCCTCCCAGAAGCCGCGACGGTCGGCGGTCATGTACTCGATGCCGCGGACCCACTTGGGGCCCTTCCACGCGTACAGGTGCGGGACGACCAGCCGGAGCGGGAATCCGTGTTCGGCGGTGAGCAGTTCACCGCCCTGGTGGGTGGCGAAGACGGTCCGCTCGGAGGCGAAGTCCGCGAGGCGCAGATTGGAGCTGAAGCCGTACTCGGCCCACACCATCACGTGTGTGACCTGCGGGGACGGCGGCGCGAGGTCGAGGATCTCCCGGGCGAGCACACCGCCCCATTCGGCGCCGGTCATGCTGAACTTCGTCACGCAGTGCAGGTCCGCCACGACGGATTCGAACGGCAGGGCCGCGAACTCCTCGTGGTTCCAGCAGTGCTTCTCGCCGTCGGCGGTCGCGCCGAAGACGCGGAACTCCCAGCGGTCGGGCTTGAACTTGGGCACCGGCCCGTAGTGGGTGACCGGCCAGCCGCGCTGCAACCGCTGCCCCGGGGGAAGCTCCAGTTGCTCTGACCCCGGAGATTCCAGGCTTTCCGGCTGACCCATGTCTCCATGGTGACAGACTTGGCGGGGTGGTCATGACCAGGTCCGGCCCGATTCGGGCAAGTCACGGTAACTCCCACTAAGGAGGCACTTACTGGACTGCCCCCTGCGGCGGTGCAAGGATGCGCGCACCTGCCCCGTCACATTGCTGACATTGCTTGGAAGGAGCCTCTGCGATGCAGGGCGACCCCGAGGTCCTCGAGTTTCTGAACGAGCAGCTGACCGGCGAGCTTACGGCGATCAACCAGTACTGGCTCCACTACCGGATCCAGGACAACAAGGGTTGGACGAAGCTCGCCAAGTACACGCGTGAAGAGTCCATCGATGAGATGAAGCACGCGGACAAGATCACCGAGCGCATCCTGATGCTCGACGGTCTGCCGAACTACCAGCGCCTCTTCCACGTGCGCGTCGGCCAGACGCTGACGGAGATGTTCCAGGCCGACCGGCAGGTCGAGGTCGAGGCGATCGACCGCCTCAAGCGCGGCATCGAGGTCATGCGCGGCAAGGGTGACGTCACCTCGGCGCGGCTCTTCGAGGAGATCCTGGAGGACGAGGAGCACCACATCGACTACCTCGACACCCAGCTGGAGCTCATCGAGTCCATCGGCGAGGCGCTCTACATCGCGCAGCTCATCGAGCAGCCGAGCTAGCTAGGCCGCTTCCGCGAGCGCGGGGGCCGTCGCCAGCTCCGAGTCGGCGGCGAGCACGGCGGCCGCGTTGCCCGTCTCCAGCAGCTCGCGGCGCGGGCAGGCCCCGCGTCCGAGGAGGCCCTGGATGGTGCGCACGCAGGAACCGCAGTCGGTGCCGGCCTTCGTTGCCGAAGCGATCTGGCGGGGGGTGCACGCCCCGGCAGCCGCGTGGTCCTTGACCTGCTTGTCGGTGATCCCGAAGCAAGAGCAGACGTACACGCGGTTCACCTCCCTGACAGGAACGGTTCGGCGGCCATCCCCTATTCGGTGAGGCTTACCTAACCGTACCCAAAGTTAGGCAACCCTAAAAGCCCTGGATACGACGATGGGGCGCGGATCACATCGATCCGCGCCCCATCGTCGTACCAAGCCACAGCGTGAAGATCGCTCCTACTGGTCGCGGTACATCTCGGCGACCAGGAACGCCAGGTCCAGGGACTGGCTGCGGTTCAGACGGGGGTCGCAGGCCGTCTCGTAGCGCTGGTGCAGGTCGTCGACGAAGATCTCGTCGCCGCCGCCCACGCACTCGGTGACGTCGTCACCGGTGAGCTCGACGTGGATGCCGCCCGGGTGGGTGCCGAGGCCCTTGTGGACCTCGAAGAAGCCCTTGACCTCGTCGAGCACGTCGTCGAAACGGCGCGTCTTGTGGCCGGAGGCCGCCTCGAAGGTGTTGCCGTGCATCGGGTCGGTGACCCAGGCGACGGTCGCGCCGGAGGCGGTGACCTTCTCGACCAGCTCGGGGAGCTTGTCGCGGACCTTGTCGGCGCCCATGCGGACCACGAAGGTCAGCCGGCCCGGCTCGCGCTCGGGGTCCAGGCGGTCGATGTAGGTCAGCGCCTCGTCCACGGTGGTGGTGGGGCCGAGCTTGATGCCGATCGGGTTGGCGATCTGCGAGCAGAACTCGATGTGCGCGTGGTCCAGCTGGCGGGTGCGCTCACCGATCCAGACCATGTGGCCGGAGGTGTCGTACAGCCGGCCGGTGCGGGAGTCCGTACGGGTGAGGGCGCCCTCGTAGTCGAGCAGCAGCGCCTCGTGGGAGGAGTAGAACTCGACGGCCTTGAACTCCGCCGGGTCGGTGCCGCACGCCTTCATGAAGTTCAGCGCGTTGTCGATCTCCCGCGCGAGCTGCTCGTAGCGCTGCCCGGACGGGGAGGACTTCACGAAGTCCTGGTTCCAGGCGTGCACCTGGCGCAGGTCCGCGTAGCCACCGGTGGTGAAGGCGCGCACCAGGTTCAGCGTCGAGGCGGACGCGTGGTACATCCGCTTCAGGCGCTCGGGGTCCGGGACGCGGGAGTCCTCGGTGAAGGCGAAGCCGTTGACGGAGTCGCCGCGGTAGGTCGGCAGGGTGATGCCGTCGCGGGTCTCGGTGTCCTTGGAGCGCGGCTTGGAGTACTGGCCCGCGATGCGGCCGACCTTGACGACCGGCACGGAGGCGGCGTACGTCAGGACGGCGCTCATCTGGAGCAGCGTCTTCAGCTTGGCGCGGATGTGGTCGGCGGACACGGCGTCGAAGGCCTCGGCGCAGTCGCCGCCCTGCAGCAGGAACGCCTCGCCCTTGGCGACGGCTCCCAGACGGGCGCGCAGCTGGTCGCACTCACCCGCGAAAACGAGGGGAGGATACGACTCGAGGTCCGCGACGACAGCGCGCAGGGCCTCGGCATCGGGGTACGAAGGCTGCTGCGCCGCGGGAAGGTCTCGCCAGGTCGCCTTGGCGGCGGGGGCTTGGGTTTCAGCGTTCACGGTCACCCCACACACATTACGGCGTCACACGGCACGTCCAGCCCGACGACCACTACGTGAGACGGATGTCTCTCACTGTGTTACTCACGCGTTCAGGTGCCCTGGTGGGCTAGGGTTCACCGCATGTACGCGCACTCGAACATGAACTGGTGGTGGCCCGCTCCCGGCGGCCCACTTCTCGCGCGTACCTGAAGACACGAGCGAAGCGAAGGCCGCCCCGAGGGGCGGCCTTCCGCGTTTGCGCTGGAGAAACGGGCCGTCCCACCCACCGAAACCGGATAGGACGCCCGTCCCATGTCACTGAGCCGACTGCTCGACCTGATCCACGACGACACCTGCCCGCCGTTCGCGCTGCTGCGCCGCCGCACCCCCGGCCGCGGCCACGACACCGTCGAGGTGCTGACCGGCCCGGTCCACGAGGCCCGGCACCTCGCCGACCTGCCCGTCGGCGAGCGGCCCACGCTGGCGCTGGTCCCCTTCCGGCAGATGCGCGAGCGCGGGTTCGACGTGCGCGACGACGGCACGCCGCTGAGCGTGCTGGTCGCCGACGAGGCCTACGAGGTCCCGCTCGCCGAGGCGCTGGCCGCGCTGCCGGCGCACGAGGTGCGGGTCGGCGGCGGAGCCTTCGACGTCCCCGACGAGGAGTACGCGGACACCGTCCGGCGCGTCATCGAGGACGAGATCGGCCGCGGCGAGGGCGCGAACTTCGTCATCCGGCGCACCTACCGGGGCCGCATCGAGGGCTTCGGCCGGGCCGACGCGCTCGCGCTGTTCCGGCGGCTGCTGGAGGGCGAGCGGGGCGCGTACTGGACGTACGTGGTCCACACCGGGGACCGCACGCTCGTCGGGGCCAGCCCCGAGGTGCATGTGCGGATGACCGGCGGCACGGTCGTGATGAACCCGATCAGCGGTACCTACCGGTATCCGGCCGGGGGGCCGACGGCCGACTCCCTCCTCGCCTTCCTCGGGGACCGCAAGGAGACCGAGGAGCTGTCCATGGTCGTGGACGAGGAGCTCAAGATGATGTGCACCGTCGGCGACATGGGCGGGGTCGTGGTGGGACCCCGGCTGAAGGAGATGGCCCACCTCGCGCACACGGAGTACGAGCTGCGCGGCCGGTCCTCGCTGGACGTGCGGGAGGTCCTGAAGGAGACGATGTTCGCGGCGACGGTGACCGGGTCGCCGGTGCAGAACGCCTGCCGGGTCATCGAGCGGTACGAGACGGGCGGGCGCGGCTACTACGCGGGCGCGCTGGCGCTGCTGGGCCTCGACGCCTCCGGCGCGCAGACGCTGGACTCGCCGATCCTGATCCGCACGGCGGACATCGCGGCGGACGGCACGCTGCGGGTGCCCGTCGGGGCCACCCTCGTGCGGCACTCCGACCCGGCGGGCGAGGTCGCCGAGACCCACGCGAAGGCGGCGGGCGTGCTCGCGGCGCTGGGCGTGCGCCCGGCGGCGGTACGGCCCTCCGGCGCCGGAGGGGCCGGGACCCGGCTGGCCGACGACCCCCGGGTCCAGGCGGCCCTGGCCGCGCGCCGCGAGGACCTGGCGCCGTTCTGGCTCCGGATGCAGGACCGGCCGGCGGCGGTGACGGGCCGCGCGCTGGTGGTGGACGGCGAGGACACCTTCACCTCGATGCTGGGGCACGTGCTGCGGGTGGCCGGCCTGGAGGTGACCGTACGCCGCTACGACGACCCGGGCCTGCGCGGGGCGGCCCTGGCCTGGGTCGGGCCGATCGTGCTGGGCCCCGGCCCGGGCGACCCGGCGGACGCCGGTGACCCGAAGATCCGCACGATGCGGGCGCTGACGGCGGAGCTCCTGGGGTCCCACCGGGGCGGGCTGCTGGGGGTCTGCCTGAGCCACCAGCTGCTGGCCGCGGAGCTGGGGCTCCCGCTCGTCCGCAAGGCGGAGCCGGCGCAGGGGGCGCAGACGCGGATCCGGCTGTTCGGGGCGGAGGAGGTCGTGGGCTTCTACAACACGTATGCGGCCGCCTGCTCCGCGGAGCTGGCCGAGTCCCTCGCGCTGCGGGGCATCGAGGTGTCCCGGGACCCCGGCACGGGTGAAGTGCACGCCCTGCGCTCCGCCACCGGTGGCTTCGCGAGCGTCCAGTTCCACCCGGAGTCGGTCCTGACCCTGCGCGGCGCGGAACTGGTCCGCGACCTGATCGCGGGCGTCCGCACCCCGGCTCCCGCGTAGCCCGTCCGGGGACCGCTGCACGAAGCGGTCCCCGACCCGCCCTTCCACCCCCACCCGGCCGCCGCCGGACGGAGTCCGGTGCGGTGGTGCGAAGCCGGTAAGGCCCGCCAGGGCCGCACCGCGCGAGCGGCGCGTCAGGAAGGAGAGGGAACCAGCGTGTTCTCCGAGCGGCGGCCCGCCACGTAGTCGGCGACGTTGGCGACCGTGGTGTCGATGATCTGGCCCACCGCGTCGTGGGTGTAGTACGCCTGGTGGGAGGTGACGACCACGTTCGGGAAGGTGATCAGCCGGGCGAGGGTGTCGTCCTCGACCACGACCAGGGACTTGTCCAGGAAGAAGAGTCCCGCCTCCGCCTCGTACACGTCCAGGCCCACGCCGGCGAAGCGGCCCGCCCGCAACTCCTGGACCAGCGCGTCCGTGTCCACCAACCCGCCGCGGCTGGAGTTCACCAGGATCGCGTCGTCCTTCATCGCCTTGAGCGCCTCGGGGCCGATGATGTGGTGCGTGGACTCCAGCAGCGGGACGTGCAGGCTGATCAGGTCCGAGGACGCGAACAGCTCGTCCTTGTCCACGTACTTCATGCCCAGTTCCACGCAGGCCTGGTTCTGCGCCACGTCCCAGCCCAGCAGGTTCATCCCGAAGCCGTGGGCGATCCGGGTGAACGCCTCGCCGATCTTGCCCGTGCCCAGCACGCCCACCGTGCGGCCGCGCATGTCACGGCCCATCAGGCCGTTCAGCCGGAAGTCGAAGTCCCGCGTCCGGTTCGAGGCGCGGACGATCCGCCGGTTCACCGCCATGGCCAGGGTCCAGGCGAACTCGGCGACCGAGTACGGGGAGTAGTACGACACCCGGCTGACCGTCAGGCCGAGCTCGCGCGCGACCTCCAGGTCGATGTTGTTGAAGCCGGTGGAGCGCTGGGCGATCATCCTCGTCCCGCCGGCCGCCAGGGTCCGCAGCACCCGCCCGTTCAGGTCGGCGTTGACGCTCGACGACACGATCTCGTATCCGGCCGCGATGGGTGCGGTGTCCTCGCTCAGGAAGACGTCCAGGCAGCGCACCTCGTGCCGGCCCTCGAAGGCCTTCTCGATGAGCGGCCTCTCGTCACCCTGCACCCCGAATGCCAGGATTTCCACGTTCGCTCCCGTACTGCGCAGAAGAATCGGACCATGGGTCGTTTGTCACCCTACGACCCATGCTCCGCGCCCGCGCCCCGGCTCAGCCGAAGAACACCCCGGCCTCCGCGTAGAGCGCCGGGTCCACCGTCTTGAGCTTCGCCGTCGCCTCGGCGATCGGCACCCGCACGATGTCCGTCCCCTTCAGCGCCACCATCTTGCCGAAGTCGCCGTCGCGCACCGCGTCGATCGCGTGCAGCCCGAACCGGGTGGCCAGCCACCGGTCGAACGCGCTCGGCGTGCCGCCGCGCTGGATGTGCCCGAGCACGGTCGTGCGGGCCTCCTTGCCGGTCCGCGCCTCGATCTCCTTGGCCAGCCATTCGCCGACGCCCGACAGCCGGACGTGCCCGAAGGAGTCCTTCGTCGCGTCCTTCAGCACCATGTCGCCGTCCTTGGGCATCGCGCCCTCGGCGACGCACACGATCGGCGCGTAGCTCGCCTTGAACCGCGAGGTCACCCAGGCGCACACCTGGTCCACGTCGAAGCGCTGCTCCGGGATGAGGATGACGTTGGCGCCGCCCGCGAGCCCCGAGTGCAGGGCGATCCAGCCGGCGTGGCGGCCCATCACCTCGACGACCAGGACGCGCATGTGCGATTCGGCGGTGGTGTGCAGCCGGTCGATGGCCTCGGTGGCGATGCCGACGGCGGTGTCGAAGCCGAAGGTGTAGTCGGTGGCCGACAGGTCGTTGTCGATGGTCTTCGGGACCCCGACGCACGGGATCCCGTACTCCTCGTACAGTTTCGCGGCCACGCCCAGGGTGTCCTCGCCGCCGATCGCGACGAGGGCGTCGACCTCGTACTTGGCGAGGTTCTCCTTGATCTGGCGGACACCGTTGTCCAGCTTGAACGGGTTGGTGCGCGAGGAGCCGAGGATGGTCCCGCCGCGCGGCAGGATCCCGCGGACGGCGGGGATGTCGAGCGGGACGGTGCGGCCCTCGACCGCGCCCCGCCAGCCGTCCTTGAACCCGACGAACTCGTAGGCGTACTCCTGCACGCCCTTGCGCACGACGCTGCGGATCACCGCGTTGAGCCCGGGGCAGTCCCCGCCGCCCGTCAGCACTCCGACCTTCATGGAATTTCCCTTCACCACAGGGCCCGCTGAGGCCGCAGGGCCCGCATGACGGTCACGCTAGTGGTGACTCAGGTCACAGCAAGACCTGAGGAAGGGTCAATTCCGGTGGAATTACGGGGCGTTGCGTACGCCTGTTCACTCGTACGAGGAAATGTTCACCCCTTACGCATCGTCGAGGCCCCGCTCGATCGCGTACCGGACCAGCTCGACCCGGTTGTGCAACTGGAGCTTGCCCAGGGTGTTCTGTACGTGGTTCTGCACCGTGCGGTGGGAGATGACCAGCCGTTCCGCGATCTGCTTGTACGAGAGCCCCTTGGCCACCAGCCGCAGCACCTCGGTCTCGCGGTCGGTGAGCTGCGGGGCCTTGGGCTCGTCGGAGGCGGCCGGCGCCGGGTCGGTGGCCAGGCGCCGGTACTCGCCGAGCACCAGGCCGGCCAGGCCCGGGGTGAAGACGGGGTCGCCGGCCGCCGTGCGGCGCACGGCGTCGATGAGCTCCTGGGCGCCCGCGGACTTCAGCAGGTAGCCGGTCGCGCCGGACTTCACCGCTTCCAGGACGTCGGCGTGCTCGCCGCTCGCGGACAGGACCAGGACCCGGAGCGCCGGATTGGCGCCGACCAGCTCCTTGCAGACCTGGACCCCGGGCATGCCGGGCAGGTTGAGGTCCAGGACCAGCACGTGCGGGGCGGCCGCGCGGGCCCGGCGTACGGCCTCGGGTCCGTCGCCGGCGGTGGCCACCAGGTCGAAGCCCGCGGCGGCCAGGTCGCGGGCGACCGCGTCCCGCCACATCGGGTGGTCGTCCACGACCATGACCTTGATGGCGGCGAGGCCGCCGTCGGCGCCGGTCCCGCCGGCGGCGCTGTGGTGCTCGTTCACTGGGTGCTCCCCCTCGGTACTTTCAGTTCCACTTCGGTGCCCTGCCCCGGGACGGACACCAGCTCGGCGCTGCCGCCGAGGTCGCGCAGCCGGCCGCGGATGGACAGGGCCACTCCCATCCGGCCCTCGCCCTCGGCCTGGTCGAGCCGGCCGGCCGGGATGCCCGGGCCGTCGTCGCGTACGGTCACGATCACCTCGTCGCCCCAGTCCTCGACCAGGATCCAGGCACGGGCCCCCTCCCCCGCGTGCTTGCGCACGTTGTCCAGGGCGGCCCCGACCGCCGCGGCCAGCTCCCGCGCCGCGGGCACCGGCAACGGCACCGGGGTGCCCGGCTCGGCGAAGCTCACCCGCGACCCGGCGTGCGGGGCCAGCAGGGTCCGCAGGTCCAGCTCGCCCTCGTCGGCGCCGGGTTCCTCGACCTCGAAGGCGGCCACGATCGCGCCGAGCGACCCGTCGCGGGAGATCCGGGAGGGGCGCGCCAGGCCGCTGGAGACCAGGGTGCGCAGCGCGACCTCCTGCTCCCCCGCCATCCGGCCGAGATCGGCGGCCTCCCCGCCCAGTTCGGTGCCGCGCCGCTGGACCATGGCGAGGACCTGGAGGACCCCGTCGTGGATGTCGCGGGCGAGGCGTTCGCGCTCGCGGGTGGCCGCCTCGATCTCCAGGGCGCGGGCGAGGGTGGCCTCGCTGGCCCGGGCGACCTCGACGACGTATCCGATGGCGACGGACGCCACCCAGACCAGCAGCACGTTGTGCAGGGTGTCCCGGGTGGGCTCGCCGCGCTGGACGAGGTTGGCGGCGGCGACGAAGGTGGACGCGAAACAGGCCCAGCGCCAGCCGCCCTTGATGGCGAAGGCCAGGACGGCGCCCGCGGTCCAGATGGAGGGGAGGGTCGGGCCGCCCGCCGCGATCCGTTCGTGGGTGTCGGCGAGCGGGGTGAGCAGGATCCCGGTGCAGGCGACGGTGAGGTCGGCGCACAGGAACCGCTTGGTGCAGCTGACCGCGTTGGCCACCTTGGGGAGGGTGGCCAGGGTCCAGCCGGCGAGGCAGGCGAGGTAGGCGACCGCGATCCAGGGGCGGCCGAACTGCTTGTGGGCGAAGGCGAACAGCAGGACCGCGTAGACCATGGTGAGCAGCCGGTAGGCCGTCAGGGCGCGCCAGAGCGGCTGCTCGACCGACATGCGTACGACGCGCTCGCGCTTCGCCATTTCCCCCACCCCGTGCGGGCGGTCCCGCCCGCGCCGTTATCCGGCGTTCTCGCCCGTGCCCTTGCTGTCGCTCTCGCTCTTGCTGTCGCTCTCGCTCTTGCTCTTGGCCGCGGCCTTCTCGGCATCGGCGATCTGGCGCTTGGCGGCCGTCGCGTAGATGTCGACGTACTCCTGGCCGGACAGCTTCATGATCTCGTACATGACCTCGTCGGTCACCGAGCGGAGGATGAAGCGGTCCCCGTCCATGCCCTGGTACCGGCTGAAGTCCAGCGGCTTGCCGATCCGGATGCCCGGACGCATCAGCTTGGGGACCACCTTGCCGGGCGGCTGGATCTTCTCCGTGTCGATCATCGCCACGGGGATCACGGGCGCCCCGGTGGCCAGCGCCACCCGGGCCAGACCGCCGGGCTTTCCGCGGTACAGCCGGCCGTCGGGTGAACGCGTCCCCTCGGGGTAAATACCGAACAGCTCTCCGCGCTCGATGACGTCGATGCCGCTCTTGATCGCGGCCTCGCCGGCCCCGCGCGCACCCGAACGGTCCACCGGGAGCTGGCCCACGCCCTTGAAGAAGGCGGCCGTCAGCTTGCCCTTGACGCCCGGGGAGGTGAAGTACTCCGCCTTCGCGATGAAGGTCACCTTCCGGTCCAGCACGGCCGGGAGGAAGAAGGAGTCGGAGAAGGACAGGTGGTTGCTCGCGAGGATCGCCGGCCCCTCGGCGGGAATGTTCTCGAGGCCCTCCACCCACGGCCTGAAGGCGAGCTTCAGGGAACCGCCGATCGAGAACTTCATTGCGCCGTAGATCAACTCGAAAGCCTTCCTGTGTCTGTCGAACAGACCATACCCGTGGCCGCGCCCGGAGCAGTCCGACGACTCTGGTCCGTGCCATCGCCGTCGCGTACGGTGAAGTCACACAGCGCTACGCACCCCCCTGCCCCCCTCTAAGGAGACCCTGGTGCCCGTCCTCCCTGGAGCCGAGCCGTTCCGCCACGAGGGCGGAAAGGTCGGCGTCCTCCTCTGCCACGGATTCACCGGTTCCCCGCAGTCGATGCGCCCCTGGGCGGACCATCTGGCCGCGCGGGGACTGACGGTGTCCCTGCCGCTGCTCCCCGGGCACGGGACGCGCTGGCAGGACATGCAGCTCACCGGCTGGCAGGACTGGTACGCCGAGGTGGACCGCGCGCTGCGGGAGCTGCTCGACACCTGCGACCGGGTGTTCGTCTTCGGGCTGTCCATGGGCGGCGCGCTGACGCTGCGACTGGCGGCGAAGCACGGCGACTCCATCAGCGGGATCGTCCTCGTCAACCCGGTCAACAAGGTGCACGACCCGCTGGCCGTGGCCCTTCCGGTGGTCAAGCACTTCGTCCGGTCGACGCCGGGCATCGCCAGCGACATCGCCAAGCCGGGCTCGGAGGAGGTCGGCTACGACCGGATCCCGACCCGGGCCGCGCACTCGCTGCGCAAGTTCCTGCAGATGCTGGACACCGAACTGCCGCAGGTGACGCAGCCGCTGCTGCTCCTGCACAGCCCGCAGGACCACGTGGTGCGGCCGGCGGACTCGGCGCGGATCCTGGCGCGGGTGTCGTCGACCGACGTCACCGAGACCCTGCTGGAACAGAGTTACCACGTCGCGACGTTGGACCATGACGCGGAGACGATCTTCGCGGACAGTTATGCGTTCGTCGGTCGGCTGACGGAGAGCTTGGGCAGGGAGGGGGCGGCCAGCGGTGGCTGAACACGAGGAGTCCTCCGGGGGCGTTCCCCCGCTGGACGAGGAAGCGGCGTGGGCGGCGATCGTGGCCGGCTACGGCCAGGAGCCCGCGGATCCGCCGGGCGCGAGACCGTTCCGGCCGATCGAGAACCTCCTCCTGCCGGAGGAGGACGTCAAACCGGTCAGCCCCGCGCCGCCCGCCTCGCCGGAACCCCCGGCGGCGCCGCTGGGCAGCTCGGTGGTGTTCGCCCCGGGTGTGGGCGGGGCGGGTCCGCGCGACCATTCCCTGGCCGATCCGGACGAGTCCGCGGAGACCGTGAAGGACGAGGGTCACTTCGTCCCCCCGGAGCCGGAGCTGCCGGAGGCGGACGCGACGTCGAAGTTCGCCTGGCTCGCCGTGGTGGGCGGGCCGGTCCTGCTGCTCCTGGCGGTGCTGCTCCAGTGGGAGATGACCTGGTGGCTGACGACGCTGGGCGTCGGGGGCTTCCTGGGGGGCTTCGCGACGCTGGTGGCGCGGATGTCCTCCGGTGACGACGAGGACGACGATCCGGGTCGCGGCGCGGTCGTCTGAAACTCTGAACCGGGGCCCGCACCTGGGGCTCCGCCCCGGACCCCGCGCCTCAAACGCCGGCGGGGCTGGATTTCCCGGACCGCCGGCAAAATCCAGCCCCTCCGGCGTTTGAGGAGCGGGGGTCCGGGGGCTGGCCCCCGGCAACGGCGCCGCGCCCGGTCCGGGGCTACCGCGCGGCGGGGAGGCGGAGGGCTGCCAGGACCGGGAGGTGGTCCGTCGCCGCGCGGAGGTCCGTGGAGGAGATGCCCGGCAGCCCCGCAGGGACCCCGCAGGCCAGCACCTCCACCCCCGCACTGGCGAACACCGCGTCGATCCGCCGCTCCGGCGCCACCGCCGGGAAGGTGCGTTCCCCGCCCCACGGGGCCACCGACCAGCAGTCCTGGAGGGTTCCGGCGAGCCGGCCGAAGGCAGCGCCTCCCGGGGTCTCGTTCACGTCACCGGCCGCGATCGCGTACGGCGCGTCCAGCGAGGCGACCCGCTCCAGGAGGAGCTCCGTCTGCGCCCCGCGTTCGGCCGTGTCCAGCGACAGGTGGGTGCTGACCACCCCCACCCGGGCCCCGGCGAAGCGGACCACGGCCGTCGCGAAACCCCTGCGGTGGCGCCCCGGGGTGAGCGGCAGCAGTACGTCCTCGGTCCGCTCCACGAAGGCCCGCAGGGAACACAGCAGCAGCGGACCGGCCGCCGTCGCACCGCCCGACAGGACCACCAGACCGGCCTTCCTGGCGAGCCGCGCCGCATGCTTGCGCCACCGGAAGAACAGCGGCGCCTCCTGGACGAACACCAGGTCGGGTGCGCACGCGCTGATCACCCGCGCCAGGGCGTCCTCGTCGTCGCGCAGCGAGCGGATGTTGTACGAGAGCACCCGGATCACGGCGGAACCATCGGATTCGGTACGGGAGTTCGGCAGCTCGGCGAGTTCCATACCCGGCAACATAACGAGACTGCCCGCCATACCCCAGAGGGCGCGGCGGGCAGTCTGCGGATACGGCCGGGCGGGCTCAGCCCTGGCGCGCCAGGTCCGCCGCGCCGACCAGGCCGGCCTTGCCGCCCAGCTGGGCGGCGAGCACCTGCGCGTGCGGGCGCCACGCGCCGCCGATGAGCCAGCGCTTGAAGGACTTGCGGATCGGGTCGAGGACCAGGTCGCCCTCGTCCGAGACGCCGCCGCCGACGATGAAGGCCGACGGGTCGAAGAGCGAGGCCAGGTCCGCGAGGCCGGCGCCCGCCCAGCGGGCCAGCTCGCGGAAGGAGTCGATGGCCACCAGGTCGCCGGCCCGGGCCGCCTCGCTGATGTGCTTGCCCTCGATGCCTTCGGCGGTGCCGTCGCCGAGGGAGAGCAGGATCGCCGCGTTCTCGGGGGTGGCGTTGGCGCGCTGCTTGGCGTAGCGGACGAGCGCGCGCCCGGAGGCGTACTGCTCCCAGCAGCCCTGGCTGCCGCACCCGCACAGCAGACCGTCCGGGACGACCCGGATGTGGCCGAACTCCGCGGCCACGCCGAAGCGTCCGCGCCGGAGCTTGTTGCCGATGATGATGCCGCCGCCCAGGCCGGTGCCGAGCGTGATGCAGATGACGTCCTCGTGGCCCTGGCCGGCGCCGAAGCGGTACTCGCCCCAGGCCGCGCAGTTCGCGTCGTTCTCGACGACCACGGGCAGGCCGATGCGCTGCTCGACCTTGTCCTTCAGCGGCTCGTGCCGCCAGTTGATGTTCGGCGCGAAGAGCACGGTCGCGCGCTTGTCGTCGACGTATCCGGCGGCGCCGATGCCGACGGCGTCGATGGTGTGGCTGCTGCTGACCTCGGACACGGCGGCGCAGATCGCGTCCGTCACTCCGTCCGGGGTCGGCGGGGTGGGCACCTTGTACGTCTCAAGGATGGTGCCGTCTTCGTCGACCACGCCGGCCGCGATCTTCGTGCCGCCGATGTCGACGCCGATGGTGAGTCCCATTAGTCCCTCGGTTTCCGGTCAAACCCCGCCGCCGTCAACCGTACCCGAGTGACGGGGAGGTTCAGTCGAGATCGATACGCTCGGTGGGGCCTTCGTCGCCCTCGGCACGGGGGCCCTTGCCGTGGCCCTTCCCGGGGTCCTGCCCGTCGTCCTTCCCGTAGTCCTTCCCGTAGCCCTTGCCGGGCGCGGGCTCGCCGCGCGTCCAGCGGCGCTCGTGGCCCTCGACCGCCGAGCGGTAGGCGGCGAGCAGCTCCGAGCCGGCTGCCGCGAGGTGGTCGAAGACCTCGGGGTTGCGCTCGATGACGGGTTTGGCGGCGGTCTTCGCCTGGTTGACGAACTGCCGTACGGCGCCCTGTGCGGCGACGCCGAGCAGCGGGTTGTTGAGCGCGGAGACCTTGTCGGCGACGGCCTCGAAGAGCTTGAACAGCTCCTCGGCGGCGGTCCCGGTGCCGGTGCCTGCACCGGCCCCCTGCTCGGACCTGCGGCGCTCCTTCTCGGCGGCGAGGTCCTCGGCGCAGGCCTGGGCCCAGGCGTCTTCGTCGGCGGGGGCGTCGGCGGGTCGGTCGGTGGCCTCGCTCATGGCGGACTCTCCTGCGGCGGCGGCTGGCGTGCGTACGGGCTACTTCCGACGGTACCCGAACGGCGGTACGCCCCCCAGGCCCCGCCGGCGCGGTCAGTCCGTCCGGGGCCACAGATCCGGGTCCGGGGTGAAGCGGATGCGCAGCTCGCCGTCGGTGAGGGCGGCTCCGGAGACCGTGCAGCGGCGCAGGGCGGCCGGAAGCGGAACGATCCTGCGGTACGGGCCCACCGTGAGCAGCAGCTCGTCGCCGCGCCGGACCAGGCCGAGCTCGCGCTTCTCGGCGCGGGGCAGCGGTACGCACCAGAGCAGCACCCCGTCCTCGGCGATCCGGTCCTCGACGGCCCAGTGCGGCCGGGGTGCGGTCGCCGGGGCGGTGCCGGGGGCCAGCGCCGCCAGGTCCTCGGGGCCGCGCGGGTCCCGGCCCAGGTGGGGTACGCGGAGCACCGGGAGGTCCGGCTCCGCGGCCCACCGGGCGGCGTACTCCTCCTGCTGGGCGGCGAGTCCCGCCAGCCACGGGTCGGGGGATCCGCCGGGCAGCATCCGGTTGGCGACGAGCGCCGAGACGGGCAGCCGCTGCAGGGCGAGCCCGAGCCGGCCGAGGCGCAGCGCGGCGTCGGCGGCGGGTCCCGGCTCCGCGACGAGCCGTACGGACGTGGTGGGGGCCTCCACGACGGCCTGGACGGCCGCGAGCTCCTCGTCCCAGCGGGCGGCGGCCTCGTACAGCCACTGCGCGGGCATGGGCACCCCGGCGAGCTGGGCCAGTACGGGGCGCAGGGCGCGGGCCGCCTGGCGCTCCGCGGGGAGCAGCCGGGCGAGGTAGCGGCGCAGCTGCGCGGGGAGGGCGAGGGTGGTGACGGCCTGGTGCAGCGGGGGCATGTCGACGACCAGGAGGTCGGTGCCGGGCTCGTCCGCGGCCCGCCGCAGGGCGCGGAGCAGGGCGAACTGTTCGGCGCCGGGCAGTTCGGTGATCTCGTCGGCGCCGAGGGGGCGGGCCCCGAGCAGCCCGAGGACCGCGGAGCCGCGCTCCTGGAGCGAGACGAGCTCCTGGCGGAACTCCTCGCCGGAGTCGAGGCGGGCCACGCGGAGCCGGGTTCCGGGGGCCGGTTCGACGGGGAGGCCGCCGGGGGCGCCGGGAGCGCCGGGGTCGGCGGAGAGGAGGAGCACCCGGTGGCCCTGGCTCGCGGCGGCGAGTGCGGTGGCTGCTGCGACGGTGCTTTTGCCTGCGCCGCCGGGGCCGGTGAGGAGGAGGGTGTGCATGGTGCTCCTAGCTGCGCGTTGCCGATGTGCCCTACGGGGCGAAGCCCCGGCCGTTCCCCGAGGACCAGCCCCCGGCCCCCGCGCCTCAATCGCCGACGGGGCTGAAGGACCGCCTCAAACGCCGGCGGGGCTGATTTTGGCTGACGCCGGCCGTGGCCCCCCACGCCTCAAGCGCCGACGGGGGCTACTTTGCCTCCGGCGGCGCCTCAAACGCCGGCGGGGCTGATTTTGGCTGATGCTCGCCGTACGCGCGCAGCACCACCGTGCGGCCACCGGAGCAGGCCCGCCCGCAGCCGTCACGTACGGGCCGAACGCCACCCACATCCAACCCCGCCACGGTTCAGGCCCAGGCCGACGCCACCCACATCCAGCCCCGCCGGCGTTTGAGGCGCGGGGTCTGGGGCGGAGCCCCAGGAACCCTCAGCCCGTCCGGCGTTTGAGGACCGGGTCCGGGCAGAGCCCAGGGGCCCTTCAGCCCGTCCGGCGTTTGAGGACCGGGTCCGGGCAGAGCCCGGGGAACGGGCGAAGGGCGGGTAGGGGAACTCCGCCCCGCAGGGCCCACCACCCGCACCCGACCACCGGACCCCGCGTCCGGACAGGCCCTGGCCACACCCGACCACCGGACCCCACGCCAGGACGGCCGGGGCCGCACCCGACCACCGGCCCGCGCCGGGACGGCGGTGGTCCCGGCCCCGCCCGGACAGGCCCCGACGGACGGAGTCCGGCGCAGCGGCCCGAAGCCCGGGAGGCCCGCCAGGGCCGAGCGGTGCGAGGGGCGCGTCAGGAAGGAGCGGGGCGCGTCTAGGAAGCGGTCGCTTCCACGCGCTTCTTCAGACCCGCCAGCGCACGGTCGATGATGACCTTCTCCGCCTTGCGCTTGATCATGCCGAGCATCGGGATCTTGACGTCCACCGTCAGCGAGTAGGTCACCTCGGTGCTCGCACCCCCGGCGACCGGCGCCAGGTGGTAGGACCCGTCCAGCTGCCTCAGCATCTGGGACTTGTCCAGCGTCCAGCTCACCGTGTCCGCGGCGGGCCAGGTGTACGCGAGCGTGTGGTCGTCCTTGATCGCGCCCGCGTCCAGCAGCAGGCGGACCAGCGAAGCGCGACCCTCGGGGTCGGTGGCCAGTACCTCGGCCTCCTTCACCTCGCCGGTCCACTCCGGGTAGCGGGCGAAGTCGGCGATCACGGCCATGACGTCGGCCGGGGACGCCTCGATCGTGATGCTCGAGCTGGTGTGTTCCGCCATCGCGGTCGCTCCTCCGGGGGGAGTTCGAGGAAGTGTGCGGACGGCCGTGGGCCGCCGTGTGAAGGCTATCGCGCGCCCGGGCCTCACCACTCCAGGGCCCATGGCCTTCCGGTCGCCGCGAAGTGCCCGACGTTCACGCATTCCGTGGCGCCGATCCGCATCCGCCGGGCGAGCGGCTGGTGGACGTGGCCGAAGAGCGCGTACCGGGGCCGCACCCGGCGGATCGCGGCGAGCAGGGCCCCGCTCCCCCGCTCGAAGCGCCGCGCCACCGTGTCGTAGCAGAGCTCGGGCACCTCCGGAGGGATGTGCGAGCACAGCACGTCGACCTCGCCCAGCGCCTCCACCTTGGCGGCGTACTCCTCTTCGGGGACCTCGTAGGGCGTGCGCATCGGGGAGGGCAGCCCGCCGCCGACGAAGCCGAAGACCCGGCCGCCGATCTCGGCCCGCTGACCGTCGAGCACGGTCAGGCCGGGGCCGGCGTACTCGGGCCAGAGCCCGGGGATGTCGACGTTCCCGTACGTGGCGTACGTGGGCCGGGGGAAGGCGGCGAACATCTCCGCGTACTGCCGCCGGACCGCGCCCTCGACCAGCCGTTCCCGGTCCAGCCCCTCCCACAGCCCGCGGGCGAAGTCCCTGGCCTCCTCGAACCGGCGGGCGGTGCGCAGTTCGACGATGTGGTCGGCGTTCTCGACGCCGAAGAGGTCGGGGAAGATGCCGCGCGAATGGTCGGCGTAGTCGAGGAAGAGGACCAGGTCACCGAGGCAGATCAGCGCGTCGGCGCCCTCCCCGGCCCGGGCGAGGGCCTCGGTGTTGCCGTGGACGTCGCTGACGACATGGACCCGTGTCCGACTCTTCTTGCCACCCATGCCGCCACCCTAGGGGCGCTTGGCCACCGCGACCAGGGAATCGGGCCGGGCGGCCGGACCTGCGGTTAGTACGGAGTCTCAAACGGGGTCGACTACTGTCGACAGGACACGGTCGCCGCGTGTGACCCAGGGAACATCTGGCCGGTTCCCTCTATCCGGAACCCACTACCGGTGGGTAACGTCCGGTCGGTCCACATGGTGGCGATGGCGCCCAGAGGAGCAGCAGTCTTGCGCGAGTTCAGCCTTCCGGCCCTGTACGAGGTCCCGTCGGACGGGAACCTGACGGATCTCATCCGCCGCAACGCCGCTCAGCATCCCGACACCGCCGTCATGGCGCGCAAGGTCGACGGCCAGTGGCAGGACGTCAACGCGACCCAGTTCCTCGCCGAGGTCCGGGCCGCCGCGAAGGGCCTGATCGCCTCCGGCATCAAGCCCGGCGACCGGGTCGCCCTGATCTCCCGCACCCGCTACGAGTGGGTGCTGATCGACTTCGCGATCTGGAGCGCGGGCGCCGTCACGGTCCCCGTGTACGAGACCAGCTCCCCCGAGCAGATCCAGTGGATCCTCGGCGACTCCGGCGCCGTGGCCGTCGTCGTGGAGTCCCCCGGCCACAGCGCGGCCGTGGCCGCCCTGCGCGACCGGCTGCCCGAGCTCCGCGAGGTCTGGGAGATCGAGCAGGGCGCGCTGGAGACGCTGAAGGCGGCCGGCGCGGAAATCACCGAGGCGGAGGTGGACGCGCGCAGCTCGCTGGCGAACGCAGACGACCCGGCCACCATCGTCTACACCTCCGGCACCACCGGCCGCCCCAAGGGCTGCGTGCTGACCCACCGCAGCTTCTTCGCCGAGTGCGGCAACATCGTGGCCCGGCTGCGTCCGCTCTTCCGGACCGGCGAGTGCTCCGTCCTGCTCTTCCTCCCGGCCGCGCACGTCTTCGGGCGCCTGGTGGAGGTGGCGGCCGTGCTGGCGCCGATCCGGCTGGGCTGCGTACCGGACATCAAGAACCTCACCGACGAGCTGCAGTCCTTCCGGCCCACGCTGATCCTGGGCGTGCCGCGCGTCTTCGAGAAGGTCTACAACTCGGCACGGGCCAAGGCCCAGGCCGACGGCAAGGGCAGGATCTTCGACGCGGCGGCCGAGACGGCGATCGGGTACAGCCGCGCGCTGGACCTCCCGGGCGGCCCGTCCCTCGGCCTGAAGCTCAAGCACAAGGTCTTCACGAAGCTGGTCTACAGCAAGCTGCACACGGTCCTCGGCGGGCGCGGTGAGTACGCGATCTCCGGTGGGGCGCCGCTGGGCGAGCGGCTCGGCCACTTCTTCCGCGGCATCGGCTTCACGGTGCTGGAGGGCTACGGGCTGACCGAGTCCTGTGCGGCCACGGCCTTCAACCCGTGGGACAAGACCAAGATCGGTACGGTCGGCCAGCCGCTCCCGGGCTCCGTGGTGCGCATCGCCGACGACGGCGAGGTGCTGCTGCACGGCGAGCACATCTTCAAGGAGTACTGGAACAACCCGACGGCCACCGCCGACGCGCTGACCGACGGCTGGTTCCACACCGGCGACGTCGGCACGCTCGACGAGGACGGCTACCTCGCGATCACCGGGCGCAAGAAGGAGCTCATCGTCACGGCCGGCGGCAAGAACGTGGCGCCCGCGGTGATCGAGGACCGGATCCGGGCGCACGCACTGGTCGCGGAGTGCATGGTGGTCGGCGACGCCAGGCCGTTCGTGGCCGCCCTGGTCACCATCGACGAGGAGTTCCTGGGCCGGTGGGCCGCCGAGCACGGCAAGCCGGCCGGTGTGACGGCCGCGGAGCTGCGCGAGGACGTGGACCTCATCGCCGCCGTCCAGAAGGCCGTGGACGACGGCAACGCGGCGGTTTCCAAGGCGGAATCGGTGCGGAAATTCCGCATTCTGCCCTCCCAGTTCACGGAGGAGTCGGGTCACATCACGCCTTCGCTGAAGCTGAAGCGGAATGTGGTGGCGAAGGACTTCGCGGACGAGATCGAAGCCCTCTACCGGGGCTAGGGCGCTAGCGCGGGTCTTCTGCGAGGACCCGCGCCAGGTTCCGCTCCGCGAGGGCGGTGATGGTCACGAAGGGGTTCACCCCGAGCGATCCGGGGATCAGCGAGCTGTCGGTGACGTAGAGGCCCTGGTAGCCCTTGACGCGGCCGTAGTCGTCGGTCGCGTCCCCGAGGACGCAGCCGCCCAGCGGGTGGTAGGTGAAGTTGTCGGCGAAGTTCTTGTTGTCGCCGAACAGGTCGTAACGGTAGATGGTGAAGTTGGCCCGGTTGACCCGGTCGAACAGCTTCTTGGCGGCCTGCACCGACGGGGTGTTCTGGTCCCGGGTCCACTGGAGCTTCGCCGAGTCGCTCGCCGCGTCGTAGGTGAAGCGCCCGCGCTCCGGGTTCCTGGTGATGGCCAGGTACATCGAGATCCAGTGCTCGAACCCCATCGGGAGCGGGGCGATCTCGGCGAAGACCGGGTTCGATGCGTTGTCCCAGTCGTCGATGCCCAGGGCGGGCATGGTGGCCTGGTTGGCGCCGACGGTGTCCCACAGGTGGTTGGCACGGGCGGTCATGACGTTGCCGTTGTGGCCCCAGCCGAGGCCGACCTTGTCGTTGAGGGCGGGCAGGGTGCCGGTCTCGCGGGCGCGCAGCAGGATCTCGGTGGTGCCGAGGCTGCCGGCGCCGAGGAAGAGCTGCTTGCAGCCCAGTTCGCGGACCTGGGTGACCTGGCCGGTGAGGTCGCTGGTGCGGACGGTCAGGATGTACCCGCCCGCCGGGTCCGGCCGTACGCCGACCACGCGCTGCATGGTCTCGATGGTGACGTTGCCGGTGCCGAGGGCGGCGGCGAGGTAGGTCTTGTCGACGCTCTTCTTGCCGTGGTTGTTGCCGTAGATGACCTCGCCGGCCAGCGCGGACTTGGTGGCGGTGCCCGCGGCCTCGCGCTTCATGTACTCGAAGTCGTAGACGTTGGGGACGAAGGTGGTCTTCAGACCGGCGTTCTGGGCGTGCTTGCGGGAGATCCGGGCGAAGCGGTACCACTCGGTGGACTCGAACCAGGACGGGTCGATGTCGTTGACGCCGAGCATGGCGCGGGCGCGCGGGTAGTAGGTCCCGTACATCTCGTCGGCGTCCACCCGCGGCAGGACCTCGGTGAAGTACGAGCGCTTCGGCGTGGGCGCCATGCCGCCGTTGACGAGGGAACCGCCGCCGACGCCCCGGCCCACGTACACGGACATGTCGCCGTAGTTCACCCGGTCCAGGACGCCCGGGTAGGGGCTGATGTCGCGGTTGACCACGTCCAGCCAGAGGAACTGCGCGAGCGGGGCCTCGGTGCGGTTGCGGAACCACATGGAGCGCTGGTCGGGCGCGGAGGTGGACGGGAAGACCTTCCCGTCGGACCCGGGGGTGTCCCAGAGGCGTCCCATCTCCAGGACGACGGTCCGCACTCCGGCCTGGCCGAGGCGGAGCGCGGCGACGGCGGACCCGTATCCGGAGCCGACGACGATGGCGGGGGCGTACGTGGCGGCCGCGGGCTCGGTGGCGGCCGCGGACTGCAGGCCGATGCGGGTGAAGCCGAGGGCCGCCGCGGTCGAGAGGGCGCCGAGTCCGAGCACGTGACGACGCGTCAGGTTTGGTGTCATGGCGGCATGATGGGGTGGATCCGCACATACCCCCAGAGTCGGTGCTCACACACATCTGAGTGACAGTCAGCCATGGCCGGTCCGGCCCCCTTGTGGTACCGGACGGCCCGCGCCCGGCCTCTCAGAGGAGCTCGCGCAGGCGCTCCGCGAGGAGGTCCCAGCGCCACTTCTCCTCCACCCACGCGCGGCCGCGCTCCCCCATGCGCGCGCGCAGCTCCGGGTCCTGGAGCAGGGCGAGGATCCGGTCCGCGGCCTGCGCCGGGTCGCCGCCGGGGACCACCCAGCCCGTCTCCCCGTCCAGTACCGCGTCCGGTGCTCCGCCGGAGTCGCCCGCGACCACCGGCAGCCCGGTGGCGGAGGCTTCCAGGTAGACGATGCCCAGGCCCTCCACGTCCAGCCCGCCGCGCCGGGTCCGGCAGGGCATCGCGAAGACGTCCCCGGCCCCGTAGTGGGCGGGCAGTTCGGACCACGGGACCGCGCCCGTGAAGACCACGGAGTCCGCGACCCCGGTCGAGGCGGCCAGCGCCCGCAGGTCCGCCTCGTACGGTCCGCCGCCCACGACGAGCAGCGCCGCGTCCGGCAGCGCCGCCAGGATCCGGGGCATCGCCTCGATCAGCGTGTCCTGGCCCTTGCGGGGGACCAGGCGCGATACGCACACCACCACCGGGCGGTCCGAGAGGCCCAGCCGGGCACGGACCTCGGCGCCCCCCGATCCGGGGTGGAAGGTCTTCTCGTCGACCCCGGGCGGGAGCTGCGCCATCCGCGCAGCGGCCCCGTCCGTGAGGGCCGAGGCGATCCGCGAACGCGTGTACTCCCCCAGGTAGGTCAGGGTGTCGGTGCCCTCGCCGATGCGCCGCAGCAGCTGCCGCGCGCCCGGCAGCTGCGCCCAGCCCGCCTCGTGCCCGTGCGTGGTCGCCACGATCCGCCGGGCACCGGCCCGGCGCAGCGCCGGGCCCATCAGGCCGAGCGGGGCCGCCGCCCCGAACCACACCGACTCGCAGCCGTGTTCGCGCAGCAGGCCCACCGCCCGCCGGGTCACCCGCGGGGTCGGCAGCAGCATCGTCGTCCGGTCGCGGACCACCTGGAAGGGCTGCTCCGCGTCGAAGGCGGCGGTGGCCGCGCGGGCCTCTGCCGAGTGCTTCCAGGTGGAGGCGTAGACGACGACCCGGTCGGGGTCCAGGCGCAGCGCCATGTTGTGCAGGAAGGCCTGGATGCCTCCCGGTCGCGGCGGGAAGTCATTGGTCACGATCAGCGTCTTGTGCATCGCTTCGCGACCCTACCGGAGCGGCACCCTGCGGACCCTTGGCAGGGCCCGGGCCCTGCGGGGCGGGGACGGCGGGAGCCGGGCCCTGCACGGCGGGAACGGCCAGAGCCGGGGGCTGCACCCGAGGCCCCTGGGGCTCCGCCCCGGACCCCGCTCCTCAAACGCCGGAGGGGCTGGAATTGCCCGCCGCGGCGACCGCGTCCGGGCTGGGAGAATCCAGCCGCTCCGGCGTTTGAGGAGCGGGGGTCCGGGGGCTGGCCCCGGCAGCGGCGCCGCGCCGATAGGGGGCGTCGCGCCGCGAACCGGCTCCGGGTCAGCGGAAGTCCCGGCTGAGTTCCTGCTGCCAGGCCCTCGTCAGGCCGGCCGGGTCCGTGTTCAGGGTCGCCGCGACCGCCGCCGGCAGGGACTCCCGGCCGGCCCGCTCGTAGAGGGAGACCAGCGCCGCCTCGCCCCAGCGGCTCGCGATGAGCCTGCAGGCCAGCCAGGAGCCTTCGTAGGCCCGCGTCAGCGCCTCCGCGTCCCCGCCGAAGGCGAAGGCCCCGTCGGCGGGGAGCGCGCCCGGCAGGTCGCCCCCGCGCACCGCCCGCGCGAGCGCCGGCGCGGCCTCGGCCGGGGTGCGGCCGCTGCCGCGGTACGCCGCCCAGTCCGCGAAGCCCTCGGAGAGCCACAGGGGGGTCTTGGCGGTGGTCGCCGCCCGGGTGGCGACGTGGGTGGTCTCGTGGGTCAGGATCACCTGGCGGCCCTCCGCGGAGAGCTGCCCGTACCCCTCCGGGTTGACGACGACCCGGTCCGCGGGGGCGGGGCCCCCGCCGGTCCGCCCGGTGGTGACGGCGCCCAGGCCGCGGTACTCGCCGGCGGGCCGCCCCAGCAGCGCCGCCATCGCGTCCAGCGAGCCGGGGACCAGCACCACGACCTTGCCCGCCCACGGGCCCGGCCAGGCGGCGCTCGCGGCGGGTACCGCCCGGTCGGCCTCGGCGGCGATGGCGGACAGCGCCCCGGTGCTCTGGCCCTCGCCCCCGAGCACCAGGCTGTGGGCCCCGCGTTCCACCGTCACCGGACCCTGGTCCCACAGCTGCGGCGGGGCCCCGGGGGCGGGCCGGTCGGCCACCACCCCCCAGGTCCCGCCGCCGGTCCCGCCGTCGCGGGCGAGCTCCACCTCACGGGCGGATCCGGCCGGGGCCGCGTCGTAGCCGGTGAGCCGGTAGCGCAGCTCGGCGCGCGCGAAGGCCCGTACGCCCTCCGCGCGGACCGAGGAGACCTGGTAGGACCAGGCCTCCAGCGGGATCGCGGCGAGGGCCCCGGGCGGGGCCGCCGACCAGGCCGCGACGGCCTGCCGGACCTCCCGCTCGGTGGCGCTCACCGGGCGGGACCCGGAGCCGGTGGCGGAGCCGGAGTCGCACGCGGCGAGCGGCCCGCACAGCAGCACCAGCGGCAGTACGCGCAGGAGGAGCCGGCGCGGACCGCGCGGACCGCTGAAACGACGGGGACGGCGGAGACGGCGGAGACGGCGGAGACGGTCGATACGGCCCAGACCCGGGAACATCACCCGATCGTACGCAGAGCAGCCCTCAGGGCCGGGTCACCGAGGACACCGGCATCATCCCGACCGGGTCGTACCGCACCCGCGCACCCGGGTACGGGGCGTGCACCACCTGGCCGTTGCCGACGTACATGCCGACGTGGCTGGCGTCCGAGCGGTAGGTCACCAGGTCGCCCGGGCGCGCCTGCGACAGCGGCACCCGCTGCCCGGCGTACCGCTGGGCCTGCGAGGTCCGCGGCAGGGCGACGCCGGCCTGGCGGTACGACCACACCATCAGCCCGGAGCAGTCGAAGCCGGAGGGGCCGGTGGAACCCCACACGTAGGGCCGTCCGACGGCGGAGCGGGCCGCCATGACGGCGGTCGCGGCGCGGCCCGAGGAGGCTCCCTGCGAGGCGGGGACCTCGGAGAGGTCGGGCAGGGCGTCGGGGCGGTCGCCGGAGCGCGAGGCCCGTTCGAAGTCGGCGCGCTCCTGGGTGGGCATCGCGTTCAGCAGCCGGCGGGCCTCGGCGAGCTTGGCGGTGACGGCGCGCTTCTCCCGGGCCACGTCGGAGCGCAGGGAGTCGAGTTCGGAGAGCTTGCGGGAGGCTTCCTGGCGCTCCTGGCCGAGCCTGCGCTGCTCGGAGCGCAGTTCGTCGAGCCGGCGGGTCTGGCGGCCGGTCAGCCGGTCGAGGGCGGCGGCCTTGGCGAGGTAGTCGTCCGGGTCGTCGGAGAGCATCAGCTCGACGGCGGGGTCGACGCCGCCGGACCGGTACTGGGCTCCGGCGTAGGCGCCGAGCACCCCGCGCATGGTGTTGATGCGGTCCTGGCCGCGGGCCACCGCGTCCTGGATCCGGCTGACTTCGGCGCGGAGCCGGCCGGCCTTCTCGCCCGCCTGGTTGAAGCGCTCGGTGGCCTGCTCGGCCTCCTCGAAGAGCTGGTCGACCTGGGCGCGGGAACCCCCGGAGGGCTCCTGCGGGAGGCCGGGGGCGGCACTCGCGGGTGCGCCCGTCATGGCGACCGCGGCTCCCGCCGCGGCGGCGGTGAGGACGGTGACCTTCGTGTTCCGGTCGAGGGCGCTGGACCCGGACCGGCGATGGGACGCCACGTGAAACCGCTCCCTTCCGCTGCGCGGGACCGGGTCCGCCCACCGTGGACGGCCGTGTGCCGGGGCTCCGCGCTGGCAGACAGTAGCCGCGCCGGAGGGCACCGGCCAACGACCTCCGGCGGGCACGCACAGTGACGCCCCACCGGAGACGCAGGTCACCGGCGGGGCGTGTGGTCACAGCGGGGGCTCGGAATTCGCCCGGATGGGCGGTGTGCGGCGCGTCCCCAGGGGGCGTCAGCCGACGCGCACTCCGAACTGGAACGGCATGTTGTTGATGGATTCGTACTTGACGCCGCCGCGCGGGTTCGAGGCGTGCAGCACCGTGTTGTTGCCCGCGTACAGGCCGACGTGGTGGAGGTCGCCGTAGAAGAACACCAGGTCGCCCGGCTGGAGCTGGCTCTTGCCGATCCGGGTGCCGTCGTTGATCTGCGTGAACGTGGTGCGCGATATGTTCACGCCGGCCTGCTTGTACGCCCACTGGGTCAGGCCCGAGCAGTCGAAGGCGTTGGGGCCCGTGGCGCTGGAGATGTACGCGCTGCCCAGCTTGGTCTGGGCGGCGGCGAGCGCCGCTCCGGCCCGGCCCGAGGGCTTCACGTTGCCGAGGTCGACGCGCTCGCCCTCGCTGCGGCTGGCGCGGGTGTCCTCGTCCTTGAGCTGCGCCCGCTCCTGGGCCGTCAGGGTGTTGAGGAGGGCCTGGGCCTCGGCGAGCTTGTCCGCGGAGGCCTTCTTCTTGTCGCCGAGCTCCTTGCGGGTGGCGTCGAGGTCGGCGAGCTTGCCGGCGGCCTCCTGGCGCTGCTGGGCGAGACCGCGCTGCTTGGCCTGGATCTTCTGGACCGCTTCGACCTGCTTGCCGCTGAGCTGCTCCAGCGTGGAGGCCTTGTCGAGGTAGTTGTCCGGGTCGGCCGAGAGGAAGAGCGCCAGGGACTGGTCGATGCCGCCCGTGCGGTACTGCGCGCTCGCCATCGAACCCAGGGTGCCGCGCAGGGTGTTGAGCTCCTCCTGGCCGCGGGCGACCTGGTCCTGGAGCTGCCCGATTTCCTTCTCGAGCTGGTCCTGGTGCTCCTTGGCCTTGCTGAACTTCTCGGTGGCCTGCTCCGCCTCTTCGTAGAGCGCGTCGACCTTGCTCTTGACCTCGTCCTTGCTCGGCTTGGCCGGCGCGGCGTTGGCGGCCTGGCCGGAGAGGGCCACGGCGGCGGCCGCGGTGACGGTGAGCACGGTCACGCGAGTGCGGGTCGGCTGCTTGGGTCGACGGTGGGACGCCACGAAGGCGAGCTCCTTCTTCCTGGAGCCGCCGAAGGAACGCAAGCTCGGCGACACCTCCGCCGCCACCCCGAATGAGTGAACTACCGCACGAAGGTTTGACTCGAGAGTAGTGACCTCGCTGTGATCAGTTCAAATCCTCCCGGGAAAAAATTCGCTCTCCGACCAGCTTCTTTACCTACAGCGCACGCTCTGTGCAGGGGACTTGACGGTACGTTCCCATGAACCCCTGCCAATTCCGGCATTGGGCCTACTAGTTACGAAACGCGCGAAAGCCGCTTCAGCAACAAAGCGGACGTAACCGGCCGCGCCCCGGCCTTGGCCACCCCGTCGGCGACCTCGCGGTCCGTGGAGACCACGACCACCGGCCGGCCCGGGGGCTCCGCGCGCACCAGCTGGCGGATCAGCTCGTCCGCCGTCACCCCGGCCTTCGAGAACAGCACCCGCACCCCGCGCGGCGGCGCGAGCAGCACCGGGGCCGCCAGCTCCGCCCCGTCGAAGACACAGGTCATCTCGGCGCCCGTCTGCGCGGCGAGCATCGACAGCCCGCCCAGCAGCCTCAGCCGCTGCTTCTCCAGCGGCATCGTCGGATAGCCGGTCTTGGTGACGTTGTAGCCGTCGACCACCAGATGGGCCTGCGGCAGCGCCAGCAGCTGGTCGAGCAGCGCCGGGTCGGTCTCCGACAGCGCGCGCGCCGCGATGTCCTTCGGGGTCATCCGGCCCGGCTCCACCGCCTCCACCGTGTCGGCGGGCCGCGTGGAGACCGGCGGCAGCGCGAGCTCCCGGCGCAGTCCCGCGGCGGCGTCCAGCACGGTGTCCAGCAGCAGCCGCAGCCGCATGTCCTCGATGCTGCGTCCCTCGCGGGTGGCCCGGCGCGAGGTCTCCAGCGCCGACTCCACCTCCGCGAGGCGGGACTTGAGCCGCCTGGACTCGCTCTCCGAGGCGGTCACCCGGGTGGCCGCCTCGGCGCGGATGCCGTCGATCTCGGCGTTGACCTTGCGCAGGGCCGCATCGCCCCGCTTGACGTCGCTGAGGGCGCTGCGCAGCTTGCGCTGAAGCGATTCCGCTTCCTTGCGCGCCGTCTCCAGCTCGGCCCGTACCTGGTCGACGCCCGCGCGCTGCAGTTCCCGTACGTGGGCCAGCTCCTCGCGGAGCCGGTCCAGCTCCCGGCGGGCCTCCTCGTCGACCCGCTCGGCGTCGGCGCGCTGCGCCTCCTCACCGGCGGCGGCGACCAGCTTGACCCAGCCGGCCGGCCGCAGGACGTACGCGGCGGCCGCCACGTCCAGCGGATCGGCGGCGGCGGGCGGGGCGCCCGACTCCAGCGCGGCGGCCAGTTCGGCCTGCGCCTCGCGGAGCTTCTCGGCGACCCGGCCCCGGAAGACGGGGTCGCTCTCCACGGCCGTCGCCATGGCGTTGCCCGCGAACTTGGCGCGCCGGGTCGGGGTGAACCGGGCGTACTGGCGCAGCTGCGCCGGAAGGTCCGCGACCGTCAGTCCGCCGAAGGCGTCCGAGACGAGCGCGACGACCCGGCGCCGCACGCCCTCCGGGAGCGGGCGGTCGAGCACCTCGGCGGCGTCGCCGGCCGCGTCGGCCGGCTCAGCGCCGCTTGCTGGCTCCACAATCCGTCACCCCTACCGTCATTCACCTGCGGGCAGGGCTCCCTCAGGAGTCCGCGCCCGGCCTGTCCACGAGCTCGATCTGGTCCACCGCGTTGCACCAGCGGCAGCGCACCGACTCGATGGTCTCATTGACCACCTCTCGCTCTTCGACCTTGGGCTCCCCGGCGAGGTCCAGGTGGACGTACTCCACGACCTTCGACGAACGGGTGACGTCGAAGCGCGTGAGGTTGCCGCACAGGGTGCAGCGCCACCGGGTGGTGTCGGTCGGCAGGGGAACCGTCATCAGGCCGCTCTCTCCTTCTATGTCGTACGGGGACAGACGCACGCGGTCGTACACAGTTGTACAAGGACATGCGTAGCTCGTAACCCTACGGCCTGCCGCACCCGCGGGTGGGCCCGACTGGGTCATGCTCGGTCGCATGATCGTAAGGTGGCAGGCCGTACGCGAGGCCGTCCGGGGCCCGGTGGTCACCCATGCGCTGATCGCCGGCTGCTGCGTGGTGTTCCTGCTGAGCCCGGCGTCGGGGCTGAACCCGGTCTACGGGACGGGTGACCGGCTCCTGCTGAACGGGACGGCGTACTTCCGGCGCTGGGGCGTGGTCCCCGACGAGCTGTTCACCGGCTCCGGCCGGGCGGCGCTCACCCCTCTGACGGCCCTGTTCGTGCACGGCAGCTGGCTGCACCTGCTGGGCAACATGCTGTTCCTCTACGTCTTCGGGGCGATGACGGAGCGTCGCATGGGCCGGGCCGGGTTCCTCTTCTTCTACGTCTGTACGGGTTACCTGGCGCTGGCGGCGTACGCGGCGGCCAACGCCTCCTCGGACCAGACCCTGGTCGGCGCCTCCGGGGCCATTTCCGCGGTCCTGGGGGCCTTCCTGTGCCTGTTCCCCAGGGCGCGGGTGACGAGCCTGTTCCCGTTCCTGTTCTTCCTGCCCCTGCGGTTCCCGGCGTGGATCGTTCTGATGTTCTGGTTCGCCCTCCAGTGGCTGGCGGCCCACCGGGCGGCGAGCGGGCCGGGAGTCGCCTATCTGGCCCACGTGGTGGGCTTCTCGGTGGGCTTCCTCTACGCGTGGGTGCGCTACCGGCGTGGGACTAGAGTGAGGAGACCAGTGACTGCCGGCGAGGGAGACAGCCAACCGTGATCACCGCGATCGTGCTCATCAAGACCAGCGTGGACCGGATCCCCGAGATCGCCGAGGCCATCGCGGCACTCGAAAGCGTCAGCGAGGTCTACTCCGTCACGGGTACGTACGACCTCATCGCGCTGGTCCGGGTGTCCCGCCACGAGGACCTTGCGGACATCATCCCCGGCCGCATCAGCAAGATCCCGGGCGTCGAGGCCACGGACACGCACGTGGCGTTCCGCACCTACTCCCAGCACGACCTGGAAGCGGCGTTCGCCATCGGCCTCGACGCGTAGCGGTTCAGAGGGCGGGCAACGCCCCGCCCGGCCGGGCGGGGCGGCCCTCCTGGAGTCGGAACGGGTACCCGCGCAGGTAGTCCCCGAGGTCGCCGGTGGACGAACTCGTCGAAGCCCTCGTCGTTGTAGAGCGCATGGGCCGACGCGACCTCCCGCCCCACCCAACAGGTGTCGGTCCCGGCGCCGTGGAACGGCCCCGGCGCGTTGCGCCAGTCGCGGTCGGCCCACGCATCCGGCCAGGCACCCCACGGTGGGCTGTACGCCGGTACCCACTGCGCGTTGCCCGGTAGCGGCTCGCCGACGGCGCAGGCCCGAATGGTGGGCATCGGGTCCCAGTGGGTCATGCCCCGCAGCCTGTCAGACGGCCGGGACGCAGCGGCCCTCTTCGGTGCGGTACTGCCACTTCGCGCCGTCCGAGACGAGCTCCTTGACGGCGCGGACGAAGCGCTCGACGTGCTCGTCGGGGGTGCCCGCGCCGAAGCTGACGCGGATGGCGTTGAGGGACCGCTCGCCCGGGGCCGCCTCCGGGGCTCCGCATTCGCCCTGGGCCTGCGGCTCGCTGCCCAGGAGGGTGCGGACCAGCGGGTGGGCGCAGAACAGGCCGTCGCGGACGCCGATGCCGTACTCGGCGGAGAGCGCGGCGGCGAAGTGGGAGCTGTTCCAGCCGTCCACCACGAAGGAGATGACGCCGACGCGCGGGGCGTCGTCACCGAAGAGGGAGAGGATCCGCACGGCCGGGACGTCGGCCAGACCGTCCCGGACCTTGGCGATGAGCTGCCGCTCGCGGGCGACGAGGCTTTCGAACCCGGCCTCGTTCAGCGCCTTGCAGGCGGAGGCGATGGAGTAGACGCCGATGACGTTCGGGGAGCCGGCCTCGTGGCGGGCGGCCGTGGTGTGCCACTCGACGTCCACGCCGCCGTCCTCGCGCCTGGCCACCTTGCGGGAGGCGCCGCCGCCGGCGAGGTACGGCTCGGCCTCCTGGAGCCAGTCCGAGCGGCCGGCGAGGACGCCCGAGCCGAAGGGCGCGTAGAGCTTGTGGCCGGAGAAGGCGACCCAGTCCACGTCCAGCTCCTGCACGGAGACGGGGTGGTGCGGGGCCAGCTGGGCGGCGTCCAGCACGATCCGTGCGCCGTGGGCGTGCGCGGCGGCGGCGAGCTCCTTGACGGGCCACAGTTCACCGGTGACGTTCGAGGCGCCGGTGACGCAGACCAGCGCCGGACCGTAGGGGTCGCGGCCGGCGAGCGCCCGCTCCAGGGTCTCGACGGCCTGGGCCGGGGTGCGGGGCGCGTTGAGGTAGGTGACCTGCGCGTCCTTCCACGGCAGCAGCGAGGCGTGGTGCTCGGTCTCGAAGACGAACACCTGGCAGTCGGCCGGCACCACGGCGGCGAGCAGGTTGAGGGAGTCGGTGGTGGACCGGGTGAAGATCACCTGGTCGGAGGGGCGGCAGTCGAGGAACTCGGCGACGGTGACGCGGCTCTGCTCGAAGAGGTCGGTGGAGAGCTGCGAGAGGTAGCCGGCGCCGCGGTGCACGCTGCCGTAGTACGGGGCGTACGCGGCCACGTCGTCCCAGACGCGCTGCAGGGCGGGGGCGCTGGCCGCGTAGTCGAGGGCGGCGTAGGTGACTTCGCCGCCGGTGACGAGCGGGACGGTGACGTCACGGCCGAGGACCGGCAGCGGCTCGGCACAGGCGGGGTCGACGGTGACGTCGGCGGAAGCGGTGGAGGCGGCGGCGTTCAGGGTTGCGGACATGGCGGTATCTCCCGGCAGGCGGTCTGAATGGCTTCGACGAGCCCGTACGCGGACACGGCGCTGCGGCCGTTCGGGGTACGGGAATTGCCCCGGAGGAAGGGATGGCGTCCGCAGATGTGCGGGTACGCGGAAATGACCCTGTTCCGAGGGGTGAAGAAGGGGCGAGTCGCCCTATCGCATTCGCTTGCTCACGGAAAACGCTCCTCGAGAGACCAGGACCCCTGGTGTCGAGGGATCCGCGCTTGCCGTAGGCCTCACTGCCTACGACCTGGTCATCACCCGGGGCACCCCGCCACGGAAGGAGGGTTGCCGGACAGCAAGCCGGGGCCAAAACGCTGTCACTCGTGACCTGAGGAGCATCCTGCCACAAGATCCTCCGGGCGCAAGACCCCGGTCCACATTCCGGACCGGGATCTTGGCCTGATCCGACCGTCAGGCGTTGCTGGCCGCCACCCACCGCGCCAGCGCCGCCCGGGCGGCGCCCGAGTCGATCGACTCCGCAGCCCGCACGACCCCCGCCGCCAGCTGCTCCTCCAGCGACCCCGTACCCGGATCCAGCGCCACCAGGGCCGCCGCGGAGTTCAGCAGTACGGCGTCACGGACCGGGCCGGTCTCGCCGGCCAGCAGGCGGCGCGCCACGTCCGCGTTGTACGAGGCGTCCGCGCCGCCGAGCTCGGAGACGTCCACCAGGGGGATGCCGATGTCGCGCGGGTCGAAGGTCTGCTCGGCGACCTTGCCGTCCCGGACCCACCAGACCTTGGAGGTCGCCGTGGTGGTGAGCTCGTCCAGGCCGTCGTCACCGCGGAAGACCAGCGCCGAGGAACCGCGCTCCGCCAGCACGCCCGCGACGATCGGGGCCATCCGGGCGTCGGCCACGCCGGTGGCCTGGGCCCGTACCTTCGCCGGGTTGGTGAGCGGGCCGAGGAAGTTGAAGGTGGTCCGGATGCCCAGTTCCTTGCGGGCCGCCGCCACGTGCCGCAGCGCCGGGTGGAACCTGACCGCGAAGCAGAAGGTGATCCCGGCTTCCTCGGCGACCTGCGCGACCCGTGCGGGGGTGAGGTCCAGGTTGACGCCGAGCTTCTCCAGGACGTCCGAGGAGCCGCTGGCGGAGGACGCGGCCCGGTTTCCGTGCTTGACCACCTTGGCGCCCGTACCGGCCACCACGACCGCCGACATGGTCGAGATGTTGACGGTCTTGGCGCCGTCGCCCCCGGTGCCGACGATGTCCACCGTCCGGCCCGGCACCTCGATCAGGTTGGCGTGTTCGTACATGGCCCGCACCAGACCGTTGATCTCCGCGACCGTCTCGCCCTTGGCCCGCAGCGCGACCGCGAAGCCGGCGATCTGGGCGTCGGTGGCCTCGCCCCGCATGATCCGGTCCATCGCCCAGGCCGTGTCGTCGGCGCTGAGGTCCCGGCCGGTCAGCAGGGCGTCCAGCACGCCCGGCCAGCCACGGGCCGCCACGCTGTCGCCGCCTGCCGGGGTCACAACGTTCATGGTCCGCTCCTGCTGCTGGTCGGCCGTCCGATGCCGGGGCCCACGTCGAATGGGAAGGGCTTCAGCCTATCCAGCCCCGGAGACGGCAAAGAGCCCCGTCCAGACACTGGACGGGGCTCTCGCCGTGGCAACACCAGGACTGACCGAAATCAGTCCCTCAAGCGTGTGAAACGTGTGAAGCCGTGACGCGGGAGATCAGTGGTGGCCGTGGCCGCTCTGGATCTCCTTGTACTCCTCGACCGAGGGCTTCGGGATCTGGTTGTTCTCCCCGTAGTAGCCCTTGCTGAGCTTCACGCGGAGCTTCTCCAGCGCCTTCACCTTGCGCTCGACACCGTTCTCGTCGACCGTCGCGCCGATCTCGGCGGGCTGGTACTGCTCGTACGAGGTGAGCGTGTGCAGCTTGCCCTGCGAGAGCGGCTCGTGGACCTCGACGAACTCACCGTGCGGCAGGCGCTTGATGATGCCGGTCTCGCGACCGTGCAGCACCTTGTCCCGGTCCCTGCGCTGGAGGCCGAGGCAGATGCGCTTGGTGATGATGAAGGCGACGACCGGACCGACGAAGAACGCGACGCGGGCGAACCAGGTGATCGAGTTGATCGACAGGTGGAAGTACTGCGCGAACATGTCGTTTCCACCGGCGATCAGCAGGATGACGTACCACGCCAGCCAGGCCACGCCGAAGGCCGTACGGGTCGGGACGTTGCGCGGGCGGTCCAGGATGTGGTGCTCGCGCTTGTCCCCGGTGACCCAGGACTCGACGAACGGGTAGACCGCGATCGCGACCAGGATCAGCGGGAAGATCATCAGCGGGATGAACACGCCCAGGACGAGGGTGTGGCCCCACAGGTTGATCTCCCAGCCGGGCATGGCACGGATCAGACCCTCGGAGAAGCCCATGTACCAGTCGGGCTGCGCACCGGTGGACACGTGGTCCGGGCGGTACGGGCCGAGCGCCCAGATCGGGTTGATCGAGGCGATCGCCGCGACGGCCGCGATGACACCGAAGACCAGGAAGAAGAAGCCTCCGGCCTTGGCCATGTAGACCGGGAGCAGCGGCATGCCGACGACGTTCTTCTCGGTCTTGCCGGGGCCCGCGAACTGGGTGTGCTTGTGGAAGAACACCAGGATCAGGTGGGCCACCAGCAGGCCCATCATGATGCCCGGCAGCAGCAGGATGTGGATCGAGTAGAACCGGGACACGAAGTCGCCGCCGGGGAACTCGCCGCCGAAGAGGAAGAACGACATGTACGTGCCGACGACCGGCATGGACAGGACGGCGCCCTCCATGAAGCGGACACCGGTGCCCGAGAGCAGGTCGTCCGGCAGGGAGTAACCGGTGAAACCGGTGAACATGCCGAGGACCAGCAGCAGGAAGCCGAAGATCCAGTTGACCTCGCGCGGCTTGCGGAACGCGCCCGTGAAGAAGACGCGCATCATGTGCACGAGCATCGCCGCGACGAAGATCAGCGCCGACCAGTGGTGGATCTGCCGGATGAGCAGACCGCCGCGGACGTCGAAGCTGATGTCGAGGGTCGACTTGAACGCCTCGGACATCTGGACACCCTGCATGGGCACGTACGAGCCGTGGTACACGACCTCGTTCATGCTCGGGTGGAAGAACAGCGTCAGGTACACACCCGTGAGGATGAGGATGATGAAGCTGTAGAGGCAGATCTCACCGAGCATGAAGGACCAGTGGTCCGGGAAGATCTTGCGCATGTTCGACTTGGCCAGGCTGTAGATGCCCAGCCGGCCGTCGGCCCAGTCGGCTACACGCTCGCCGGCCGGGGCCTTGCGCTCTTTAGTGGCAGTGGACGTGCTCATCCGCGCTCCCAGAATGCAGGACCGACGGGCTCTTCGAAGTCGCCGAGCGCCTCGAGGAAACCTTCGTCATTCACGCCGATCCGCAGCTGCGGGAGCGCGTGACCAGCCGGGCCGAAGATGACTCGGGCGCCGTCGGAGAGGTCGAAGGTGGACTGGTGGCACGGGCAGAGCACGTGGTGCGACTGCTGCTCGTACAGGCTGATCGGGCAGCCGACGTGGGTGCAGATCTTGGAGTAGGCCACGATGCCCTCGTGGGACCACTCCAGCTCCCGCTTGTCCTTGATGTCCTCCGGCTGAATGCGGACGATCATCAGGGCGGCCTTGGCGATCTGGGTCTGGAAGTCGTGCGCGTCCTCCTCCAGGCCTTCCGGCGAGGCGAAGGTCAGCGAACCGACGACGACGTCCTCGGGACGCAGCGGCTCGTTGGTGTTCGTGTTGATGAGCAGCTTGCCCTTGGCCCAGACCGTCTTGCGCAGCTTGTCCTCGGGCAGCGGGCCCAGGTCGCGCAGGATCACGACGGCGGAGAGCGGCAGCAGCGCCAGCGCACCGAACATCGTGTTGCGGATGAGCGGGCGGCGGCCGATGGCCGACTCGCGCGCACCGTCCGCGAAGTCCGACATGACCTGCGCCTTGACCTCGGCCGGGGCCGCGATCTCGTGACGCTCGGCGGCGACCTCGACGTCGGACATCAGGGTGCGGGCCCAGTGGACCGCGCCCGCGCCGATGCAGAAGAGGGCCGCGCCGAGGGTCATGCCCAGGGCGAAGTTCAGAGCGCTCACCTTCCCGATGGGGAAGATGAAAACGATCTTGTCGACGGGCAGGGTCACGAACGAGGTGATGAACCCGATCGTGGCCAGCATCGACAGGGTGAACAGCATGGCCACCGTGCGCTCGGACCGCTTCGCGGCCCGCTCGTCGATGTCCTGGATGCGCGGCTTGTGAACCGGGAGGCCCGGGTCCGCGAACGGGTCGTCCGCAACCGCTACGCCACCGTGGTGCGCGTCGCCCTGCTCGCTCGGCAGGTGCTTCTCTTCGGGAATGTCTTGGCTACTCATGACTTCTTGGCCTTAGCGGTGTGGGCCGCGACCCAGACGGCGACAGCGATCAGCGCACCCAGTCCGAAGATCCAGCCGAACAGGCCCTCGGAGACGGGGCCGAGGCCACCGAGCTTGAGGCCACCGGGGCTGGTCGACTTCTCGCCGTTCACGTTCTGGAGGTACGCGATGATGTCCTTCTTCTGCTTCTCCGGCATGGTGCTGTCCGGGAAGGAGGGCATGTTCTGCGGGCCGGTGAGCATGGCCTCGTAGATGTGCTTCGGCTCGACGCCCTCGAGGTTCGGAGCGTACTTGCCGTTCGTCAGCGCGCCGCCCTCGCCGGTGAAGTTGTGGCACTGCGCGCAGTTGTTGCGGAACAGCTCACCACCCTTGGCGATGTCGGCGCCCGCCGGGTCGTAGTTCTTCTCGGTCGGCGTGATCGGACCGGCACCGAGGGACGCGATGTACGCGGCCAGCTGGTCGGTCTGCGCCTGCTTGTAGATGACGGGCTTCTTCGGCACCTGGGCGCCGGGCTGCTGGGCGGGCATGCGGCCCGTGCTCACCTGGAAGTCGACGGCAGCGGAGCCGACGCCTACCAGGCTGGGGCCGTCAGAGGAACCCTGACCGCCGGTTCCGTGGCAGCTTGCGCAGCCGACGGCGTAGAGCTTCTTGCCCTCCTCGATGGCGAGGGACTGGGCGGTTACGTCGGCCTTCGCATCGCCCGCGGGCGCGAAGGCGGCGTACAGCCCCCCAGTGACCGCCAGCGCGAAGAGTAGAACGACGACCGCCGCCAGCGGATGGCGTCGTCGTGCGGAGAGCTTTTTCACGGATTACCCCGGTGTCAGGATCTTCTGCGTCGGTGAGTCTGGATGGAGTGCCGGGCCGGGCCCGGCGACGTGTTCGCTACTTGATCAGGTAGATCGTCGCGAAGAGGCCGATCCAGACAACATCGACGAAGTGCCAGTAGTAGGACACGACGATGGCCGACGTGGCCTGTTCGTGGGTGAACCTCTTGGCCGCGTACGTCCGGCCGAGGACCAGCAGGAAGGCGATGAGACCGCCCGTCACGTGCAGCCCGTGGAAACCGGTGGTCAGGTAGAACACCGATCCGTACGGTCCGGACGAGAGGGAGATGCCCTCGTGCTTGACCAGCTCGGTGTACTCGAACACCTGGCCGCCAATGAAGATCGCACCCATGACGAACGTGATGATGAACCACGTCCTGAGCTTCTTCACGTCACCGCGCTCGGCGGCGAATACGCCGAGCTGGCAGGTGAGCGAGGAAAGCACCAGGATCGTCGTGTTCGTCGCCGAGAAGGGCAGATTCAGGTTTGAAGCCTGTTCTGTCCAGTACTCGGTTCCTGTCACGGATCGCAGGGTGAAGTACATCGCGAAGAGGGCCGCGAAGAACATCAGCTCGGAACTCAACCAGATGATGGTTCCGACGCTGACGAGGTTCGGCCTGTTGACCGTCGGGTGCGCGTGCCCGGTATCTACTGTCGTTGCTGTCGCCACGACCGACATTATGTCGGTCCCTTATCCCGCCCTCACCCCGGGGGGTGCCGTTCGGAGTGTCAGGGGTGTGTGCAAGGCCCGAACGGCCCATCAGATCGACCCCCGGGCGTCCACGGGACGCCCCTTGGGCAAGCCTGTGCGAACCGATGTTGACACCGGGTCGGACGGAGTAGCATCCCGCGCAACATCAACGTGAGTCACGGGACACGTGGAGGAACGAAATGCGGGCGACTGCGCGGGTTCTGGTCTACAGCGACGACTCGGGCACCCGGGAGCAGGTGCGGCTGGCGGCCGGTCGCAGGCCGGCCGCGGACCTGCCGCCGGTGGAGTTCCTGGAGTGCGCGACGCTCCCCGCCGTCCTCAAGGAGCTGGACGCGGGCGGGATCGACGTGTGCGTGCTGGACGGCGAGGCGGTCCCGGCCGGGGGCATGGGCGTGTGCCGGCAGATCAAGGACGAGATCTTCCGGTGCCCGCCCGTACTGCTCCTGATGGGCCGTCCGCAGGACGCCTGGCTGGCCACCTGGAGCCGGGCGGACTCCGCCGTCACCCTTCCGGTGGATCCGGTGGACTTCGCGGAGGCCCTGGCGGGTCTCCTGCGCGTACGGCTCTCCCCGGCGGCGTAACGCCCTGTACGGCCCGCAGAGCCCTTACCGGCGCATACCGGGGCACGGGGACCCGTACGGACTGTACGGGTCCCCGTGCCCCGGCTGCGGGCCCTCCCGGCGCTCCTGTCCCGCCAGTTACACCTGCGGGCGCAGGCGCGCCTGGTCGACGGGGCTGCGGCCCTCCTGGGTGCCCTTGAGGAGGACGCTGCCCTCGCGCCACTCCTTCCAGTCCAGGTTCCAGTCGCCGTAGCCGTTGCCGAAGGTGTCCATGTCGTCGCCGATGCTGTTGATCACCTTGACGATGTCGCCCTCGGAGATGTTCTCGTAGAACCAGGCGGCGTTGCCCGTGCTCATGCCGGTGCAGCCGTGGCTGACGTTCTCGTAGCCCTGGGAGCCGACGGACCACGGCGCGGCGTGGACGTATTCACCACTCCAGGTGACGCGGGTCGCGTAGTAGACGGGCAGGTTGTAGTACTCGCTGCCGCCGATGCCCACGGTGTCGCCGCGCATCTGGACGTAGTACTGCTTGCCCAGCACCACCTTGACGCCGTTGCGGGTGGAGAAGCCCGGCTTTCCGGTGGTCACCGGAATGGTGTTGATCACTTCTCCGTTGCGCTTGAACGTGAGGTAGTGCGAGGAGGCGTCCGTGGTGACCTCGACCCGGTCGCCGATCTCCAGCTTCAGCGGCTTGGCCGCGGCCCCGTGCAGGTCGTCGGAGATCTTGACGCCCTCCAGGTTGCTCCGTACGGACACGGTGGTGTTGGCCGGCCAGTACTCCTTGGGGCGGTAGTGGATCGTCTTGTCGTCCACCCAGTACCAGGAGCCCACGACGCCGGACGGTGCGTCGACGACCAGGCCCCGCTCGATGACGGCGCGGGCGGCCTTGTCCTTCACGGGTTCGTCGAGCGTGGCCGTGAGGGGCTGTCCCACGCCGTACTTGCCCTCCTCCGGGCCGAACTCGATTTTGAGGACCTTCTTGGCCGGGGTGGTGTCGAAAGCGAGCTTGCGCTGCCCGGGGGCGCCCCGTTCGTCCTCGGTGCTCACGAGGACCGTGTAGCGGACGCCGGCGGCCATCGGGACGGTGCTGTGCCAGCGGTCCCCCGAGGCCGACAACTCGCCCGCCAGGCGGCGGCCGTGGGTGTCCACGGCGCTCACGTCGGTGATCCGGCCGTCGCCGCTCTTGGCGGTGACCTCCAGCGGACGGTCCGGATCGACCGGGCGGCTGCCGGCGGACTGGTTGAGGGCGACTTGGTCGCCCGCGTCGTAGGGGCGGGCGGACAGCGGGTTGTCGTCGCCCGACCCGCATGCGGTGGCGCCGGCCCCGAGGGACGCGACCAGCAGGGAGCAGCCGATTACCGTCCAAAGACGCGGTGACTGGTTCATGGAGGCAACGCTATGAAGATATGACAATTACGGCGCGCGGGGTGACTGCAAACGAGGGGCCCGGACTCCCCCATTGGAGGTGTCCGGGCCCCTGGTCTCACGCTGTGGCCGCCACGTGGTGCGGCGGCGCGGGTGCGGCTACTGGTTCGCGTTCTCGCCGCGGTAGTACTCGTACACCCAGCCCCACAGACCGACCACGATCAGCGGCGCCGAGAAGTACATCAGCCACCAGCCGAAGATGACGCCCATGAAGGCGAAGGCGCCACCGATGGCCAGCGAGAGCGGCTGCCAGCTGTGCGGGGAGAAGAACCCCAGCTCGCCCGCCTCGTCGGCGACGTCGGCCTCCAGGTTGTCCTGGGCCATCTCGTCCACGCGCTTGGCCGTGAAGGCCAGGTAGTAGCCGATCATGGCGCTCAGGCCGAAGGCCAGCGCGAGCGCGGTGGTGCCGACCGGCTCCTTGGACCACACGCCGTACACGACGGTCATGATCAGGATGAAGGCCGCGAGCCACAGGAACATCCTGCCCTGGATCTTCACTTGCCGGCCTCCTTGCCACCCGCGACGGCCTTGGCGGCCACGGCGTGGTCCTCAAGGTGGTCGAGGGCCGCGATCTCGGGGTGGTGCAGATCGAACGCCGGGGACTCGGAGCGGATCCGCGGCAGGGTGAGGAAGTTGTGCCGCGGCGGCGGGCAGGACGTCGCCCACTCGAGCGAGCGGCCGTAGCCCCACGGGTCGTCGACCTCGACCTTCTTGCCGTACTTCGCCGTCTTCCAGACGTTGTACATGAAGGGGAGCATCGACAGGCCCAGCAGGAACGAGCTGATCGTCGAGATCGTGTTCAGCAGCGTGAAGCCGTCGGCCGCGAGGTAGTCCGCGTAACGACGCGGCATGCCCTCGGCGCCCAGCCAGTGCTGCACCAGGAAGGTGCCGTGGAAGCCCACGAACAGCGTCCAGAAGGTGATCTTGCCGAGGCGCTCGTCCAGCATCTTGCCCGTGAACTTCGGCCACCAGAAGTGGAAGCCGGAGAACATCGCGAAGACCACGGTGCCGAAGATGACGTAGTGGAAGTGCGCGACGACGAAGTACGAGTCGGAGACGTGGAAGTCCATCGGGGGCGAAGCCAGGATGACGCCGGTCAGACCACCGAAGGTGAAGGTGACCAGGAAGCCGACGGCCCAGAGCATCGGGGTCTCGAAGGACAGCGAGCCCTTCCACATGGTGCCGATCCAGTTGAAGAACTTCACACCGGTCGGTACCGCGATCAGGAAGGTCATGAAGGAGAAGAACGGCAGCAGCACACCACCGGTGACGTACATGTGGTGGGCCCACACGGTCACCGAGAGACCGGCGATCGAGATCGTCGCGGCGATCAGACCGATGTAACCGAACATCGGCTTGCGCGAGAAGACCGGGATCACTTCGGAAATGATTCCGAAGAATGGCAGCGCGATGATGTACACCTCTGGATGGCCGAAGAACCAGAAGAGGTGTTGCCACAGTAGGGCGCCGCCATTTGCCGCGTCGAAGACGTGCGCACCGAACTTCCTGTCGGCCTCCAGCGCGAAGAGCGCGGCGGCCAGCACCGGGAAGGCGAGCAGGACCAGAACACCGGTCAGCAGCACGTTCCAGGTGAAGATCGGCATGCGGAACATCGTCATGCCGGGGGCGCGCATGCAGATGATCGTGGTGATGAAGTTGACCGAACCGAGGATCGTGCCGAAGCCGGAGAAGGCCAGACCCATGATCCACATGTCGGCGCCGATGCCCGGCGAGCGGACGGCGTCCGACAGCGGGGAGTAGGCGAACCAGCCGAAGTCGGCGGCACCCGAGGGGGTGACGAAGCCGGCCACCGCGATGGTCGAACCGAAGAGGTACAGCCAGTACGCGAACATGTTCAGCCGCGGGAACGCCACGTCGGGCGCGCCGATCTGCAGCGGCATGATCCAGTTCGCGAAGCCCGCGAACAGCGGGGTGGCGAACATCAGCAGCATGATCGTGCCATGCATGGTGAACGCCTGGTTGAACTGCTCGTTCGACATGATCTGCGTGCCCGGACGGGCCAGCTCGGCGCGCATGAAGAGCGCCATGATCCCGCCGATGATGAAGAACACGAACGACGTCAGCAGGTACATCGTGCCGATGGTCTTGTGGTCGGTGGTGGTGAGCCACTTGATGACGACATTACCCGGCTGCTTGCTCCGCACCGGCAACTCGTTCTCGTACGAGTCGGCGGCGGCACCCTGAGGCTGGTTGAGGATGCTCACAGTTTGTTCACCTCAGCATTGCGGGCCGGGTCGGTCTGCTTGATGCCGGCCGGAAGGAAGCCGGTCTGGCCCTTCTCCGCGAGCTCCTTCAGGTGCGCCTTGTACGCCTCCGGGGAGACGACCTTGACGTTGAAGAGCATTCGGGAGTGGTCGACACCGCAGAGCTCGGCGCACTTGCCCATGAAGGTGCCCTCTTGGGTCGGGGTGACCTCGAAGACATTGGTGTGGCCCGGGATGACGTCCTGCTTGAACAGGAAGGGCACCACCCAGAAGGAGTGGATGACGTCGTTCGACGACAGGATGAAGCGGACCTTCTCGCCCTTGGGCAGCCACAGCGTGGGGCCCGGGTTGTTGGTCTCCGGGTTCCGGTCACCCGGGACGCCCTTGGTGTAGACGCCCTCGGCGCCCAGCGGGAAGTCCTTGGTGTAGCGGTCCGGGATGGCGGCGAGTTCCTTGGGAACCTCGCCCGCCTTCGGGGTCGCCGGGTCGCCGTCGACGTTCTCGACGTAGTTGAAGCCCCAGCTCCACTGGAAGCCGACCACGCTGATCGTGTGCGCCGGCTTGGGGGAGAGGGCGAGCAGCTTCGACTCGTCACGCGCGGTGAAGTAGAACAGCACCGAGACGATGATGAGCGGGACCACGGTGTACAGCGCCTCGATCGGCATGTTGTACCGGGTCTGCGGGGGAACCTCGACCTTGGTCCGGCTGCGCCGGTGGAAGATGACGCTCCACATGATCAGGCCCCACACGAGGATGCCGGTGATCAGAGCGGCCGCCCACGACCCCTGCCACAGGGAGAGGATGCGGGGCGCCTCCTCGGTGACCGGAGTGGGCAATCCGAGGCGGGGGAAGCTTTTCCATGTTGGCGAGCAACCAGTTGCGGTCGCCAGGACCGCGCCTGCAGCCAGCACCTGCAGCGGCTTCCGCCGCATCGGGCGCCGCGGCGAGCGGTCGGAGCCGTAGGGACTCACGTAGCGCCTTCCCGAGAGTCTCGGCCCGCGCGGCCGGCCGCGGCCGCATTCGGGTCGGTCGCCGGCCCTGACGCAGGCAGGGGTTTGGATGTTTATGCGGACCAAACCCTACTGGACGCTATTTGGGGTCGCGCGGGGAGGGTGCCCAACGCGCCGTTACTGACCCCGAAGGGATGGATCCGCCGTACGGGGGACGGTCCAAACGGCCCCGAATGGCCCGGTCCGGACGACATCTGACGGCCCCTGACCTCGGCCGGGCGCGGCGCCGGCGCGGCGGCCGGTTAGCGTGACCGGATGCCGTACTTCGACACCGCGTCCGCCGCCCCGCTGCACCCCGTGGCCCGGCAGGCGCTCCAGGCCTCCCTCGACGAGGGCTGGGCCGACCCGGCCCGGCTGTACCGCGAGGGACGGCGGGCCCGGCTGCTGCTGGACGCGGCGCGGGAGGCGGCGGCGGAGTCGGTGGGCTGCCGCCCCGACGAGCTCGTGTTCACTCCTTCGGGGACGCACGCGGTTCACTCGGGCGTGGCCGGGGTGCTGGCGGGACGTCGGCGCGTCGGCGGGCATCTGGTCGTATCAGCGGTGGAACACAGCTCCGTACTCCATGCGGCGGAGCTCCACGCGGCGGGCGGCGGGACGGTCGAGGAGGTCCCGGTGGACCGGTTCGGCCGGGTCTGCGCCTCCTCCTACGGGGAGCTCGTGGGGCCGTCCACCGCGCTGGCCTGCCTCCAGTCGGCCAACCACGAGGTGGGCACCGTACAGCCGGTGGCGGAGGTGGCCGAGGTGTGCGCCGCCGCCGGGGTCCCGTTGCTGGTGGACGCGGCGCAGTCGCTGGGCTGGGGGCCGGTCCCCGGAGGCTGGTCCGTCCTGTGCGCGAGCGCCCACAAGTGGGGCGGTCCGGCCGGGGTCGGCCTGCTGGCGGTCCGCAAGGGGGTCCGGTACTCGCCCCAAGGGCCCGCCGACGAAAGGGAGTCGGGGCGCTCCCCCGGCTTCGTCAACCTCCCTGCGGCCGTCGCGGCGGCGGCCTCCCTGCGGGCGGTGCGGGCCGAGGCCCAGGCGGAGTCGGCGCGGCTGCGGACGCTGGTGGACCGGCTGCGGCGGCGGGTGGCCCGGCTGGTGCCGGACGTGGAGGTGGTCGGTCACCCGGACCTGCGGCTCCCGCACCTGGTCACCTTCTCCTGCCTGTACGTGGACGGCGAGACCCTGCTCCACGGGCTGGACCGGGCGGGCTACTCCGTGTCCTCGGGCTCCTCGTGCACCAGCTCGACGCTGACGCCGTCGCACGTGCTGCGGGCGATGGGGGTGCTGTCGGAGGGGAACGTACGGGTGTCCCTGCCGGCCGGCACCACGGCGGCGGAGGTCAACGGCTTCCTGGAGGTCCTGCCGGGGCTGGTGGCGGGGGTCCGCGAGCAACTCGGCGTGGCCGAACCGGTGATGGCCGCCGATCCGGAGGCGGAATCCCTCGAACTGGACACCCTCGGCCTGCGGTGTCCGCAGCCGGTGATCGAGCTGGCCCGGGCGATCGGCCGGGTTCCGGTGGGCGGCACGGTGACCGTCCTGTCGGACGACGAGGTGGCGCGGCTGGACATTCCGGCGTGGTGCGCGATGCGGGGGCAGACCTACGTGGGCGAGGCCCCGCGTCCCCTCGGTACTGCGTACACGGTCCGCCGGGCGGCCTGATCCGGCTGCGCGGGGCCGGCCTGCGGCGGCCGGGGCGGGGAGGCCCTGCGGCGGCCGGGGCGGGGAGGCCCTGCGGGGCGAAGTCCCCTACCCGCCCTTCCACCGTTCCCCGGGGCTCCGCCCCAGACCCCGCGCCTCAAACGCCGGTGAGGCTGGATGTATCCAGCCCGTCCGGCGTTTGAGGACCGGGTCCGGGCAGAGCCCGGGGAACGGGCGAAGGGCGGGTAGGGGACTTCGCCCCGCAGGGCCGAGCCACCCGCGCCCGCCCGCCGGGCCCCGACCGCGGACGGCGGCGGGACCGGACGCCGGGAGGGGCTACGCCGGGAGGTGGGACTGGACTTCCGCCGCGGCCTCGTCCCCGTACGCCTTCGTGAAGCGGTCCATGAAGTGCGCCCGGCCCAGGGTGTACTCCTGGGTGCCCAGGGTCTCGATGACCAGCGTCGCGAGCATGCAGCCGACCTGTGCCGCCCGCTCCAGGCCGACGCCCCAGCCCAGCCCCGTCAGGAACCCGGCGCGGAACGCGTCGCCGACGCCCGTCGGGTCGACCTTCGCCGTCTCCTCCGGGCAGCCGACCACGATCGGGTCGTGGCCGACCCGCTCGATGCGGACGCCGTTCGAGCCGAGGGTGGTGACGCGCGTGCCGACCTTCGCCAGGATCTCCGCGTCCGTCCAGCCGGACTTCGCCTCGATGAGGCCCTTCTCGTACTCGTTCGAGAAGAGGTAGGTCGCGCCCTCCATCAGGGTGCGGATGTTGTCGCCGTCCATCCGGGCGATCTGCTGCGAGAAGTCCGCGGCGAAGGGGATCCCGCGCGTGCGGCACTCCTCCGTGTGGCGCAGCATCGCCTCGGGGTCGTCCGCGCCGATCAGGACGAGGTCCAGGCCGCCGACCCGGTCCGCGACCGACTTCAGCTCGATCAGGCGGGCCTCGCTCATCGCGCCCGTGTAGAAGGAGCCGATCTGGTTGTGGTCGGCGTCCGTCGTGCAGACGAAGCGCGCGGTGTGCAGGACCTCGGAGATCCGCACGGACTGGGTGTCGACGCCGTGCCGGTCGAGCCAGGCGCGGTACTCGTCGAAGTCGGAGCCGGCCGCGCCGACGAGGACCGGGCGGGCGCCCAGCTGGCCCATGCCGAAGCAGATGTTCGGGCCGACACCGCCACGTCGTACGTCGAGGTTGTCGACGAGGAAGGAGAGGGAGACCGTGTGCAGCTGGTCCGCGACCAACTGGTCGGCGAATCGGCCGGGGAAGGTCATGAGGTGGTCGGTGGCGATGGAGCCGGTGACTGCGATGCGCACGGCGTGGATGCTCCTGCGAGGGACGGCAAGGGGGACATTCAAAGCTACCCGGTCGAGCGCGCGAGGCCGACCGGCAGAAACTACCCCGTAGTAGGTCTTTCTTCGCCCGCCGTACCGTGCTTACGGTGCCCCATGACCTACACCGATGGCTTCGGGTACGCCTGGCCCTCCGAGAACCCGGCGAGTGGCGACCAGCGGACGGCCGGCGCGCTTCCCGGCTTCGAGCGACTCCTGGGCGACTGTGCCCGGATGGCCCCGCACTGGCAGGTTCCCGCGGACCCCCGTCCGGACCGGGTGGCCCCTTCGCAGATCCACGGGATCCGCGTCCCGGCGGCCTCGGCCCGCCTGATCGCCTCCACCGCGGCCTACGGGTACTGAGCCCGGGGAACCGGATCCGCGTCTGTTCCGTCACACCCGCATCATCACCCCAGCGGGACGGGCAAAGGAGCGATGCGGTGACCAGCGAACAACCCGATGCATCAGGTGCCACACGACGACGGCGGCCGGTCTGGGCCGTCGGCTCGGTCGTGGCCGCCGTCCTGCTCGCCGGTGGCGGCACGGCGTGCTGGGCGGCGATCGCGCACGGCGAGGGGCGTACGGGTGACAGCGCGGCCTCCACGCCCCGCGTCGCGCCCTCGCCGTCCGGGCCGTCCGGGCCCGGCATCGCCCCCGGCGAGCCCGATCCCTCCGGCGGCGGGGTCACGTACACCGCCGATGTCCGCCTGCCCGACGGGCCGGCCACCGCGCCCGCCTTCGCGGTGGGCGGCGAGGTGACCTCTGCCGAGGTGGCGCGGCTGGCGGCGGCCCTGGGGATCTCCGGCGCGCCGCGGCTGGTCGGTGAGACCTGGCAGGCCGGGGAGGGTGCCGACGGCTCCGGTCCCCGGCTCACGGTGAACCTCAGGGCCCCCGGGACCTGGAACTTCTCCCGCTTCCAGCCCGGCGGCGGGGACGACTGCCGGCGCGGCAAGGACACCTGCGGCCCGGCCACCCTCCCCCAGGGCATGGCGAGCGACCAGGGGCAGGGCCAGGAGCAGGGCGGCGCCACCGCGGGCGGGCCCGTCCCGGAGCAGGCCGCCAAGTCCGCTGCCGCGCCGGTGCTGGAGGCCGTCGGCCAGGGCGCGGCCAAGCTCGACGCCCGGCTCGTGCAGGGCTCCGTACGCGTGGTGACCGCGGATCCGGTGATCGGCGGGCTGCCCACGCAGGGCTGGTCCACCAAGATCGGCGTCGGGGCGGACTCCCGGGTGCTGTCGGGCAGCGGCGAACTGCAGGCTCCGGCGAAGGCCGCCGAGCAGCAGGTGGTCAGCGCGGTGGAGGCGCTGGCCCGGCTCAACGAGAAGGCCCGGGGGCCGGCCGACGGTACGGGCCCCGGCCCGAGCGGCTGCGCCACGGCCGTCCCGCTGACCCCGGACACCGCGGTCGGCGCCACGGACACCCTGCCGTGCAATCCGGAGCCGCGGCCCATGAAGCCGCCGCGGACGGAGTCGGTGCGGGGCGCCGCGCTCGGGCTGGTCCCGGGCACGGTCGGCGGGGTCCGGGGTCTGGTCCCGGCCTGGCTGTTCGAGGTGGCGGGCCGGGACGGCGGGCCCGGTCACACGGTCGCCGAGCCGGCGGCGCCCGGGAACGTCTCCCTGCCCTCCTCGCCCGGGAAGGCGCTCACCTCGCCCGGGACCTCGTACACCACCGCCGACCGGACGCTGACCGTGAACTTCTGGGGCGGGGCGTGCAGCACGTACGCCCTGGAGGCCCGGGAGCAGGAGGAGTCGGATTCCGTGCTGGTGAAGATCACGGACACCCCGAACAAGCCGGGCGGGGCCTGCATCATGATCGCGCAGGACATGACGGTGACGGCGCAGCTGGAGCGGCCGCTCGGTGACCGGAAGGTGATCGACGCGACGACGGGCAAGGCGCTGTCCCGCCAGTAGCCGCACCTCCGGCGGCGCGGGGGGCCGCCGGACGTGCGAGAGGGGCCCGCTCACGGAAATCCGTGGGCGGGCCCCTCTCGTGGTCCTACGAGCTCAGCGGTGCTTAGCTGAAGGAGTCGCCGCAGGCGCAGGAGCCCGTGGCGTTGGGGTTGTCGATCGTGAAGCCCTGCTTCTCGATGGTGTCCACGAAGTCGATGGAGGCACCGTGCAGGTACGGGGAGCTCATCCGGTCCGTGACGACCTTCACACCGTCGAAGTCCTTCACGACGTCACCGTCGAGGGAGCGCTCGTCGAAGAAGAGCTGGTAGCGCAGGCCGGAGCAACCGCCGGGCTGGACGGCGACGCGCAGCGCCAGGTCCTCGCGGCCTTCCTGCTCCAGCAGGGTCCTGACCTTCTCGGCGGCGGCGTCGGACAGGAGGATGCCGTCGCTCACAGTGGTCTTTTCGTCCTGTACGGACATCTGCATTCACTCCCGAAGTGGGCGGCTCCCCACCCATGGCGGGGAAACGTCGGACTCTTGCCGTCGGTGGCAACGAGCGGGACCGCGGATTCATTCCGCGACCCGACGCGTGTTTCAGAAATTCCATGCTCGCACACCCCCGCGCGGTGGCGACCCCGCGCAGCGGGCGGGCGAATTCGTCACATCGACACTATCGGCATCGTCAAAGTGACGTGAACCAGTTATGATAGATAGCGTCAAATAGACGAGAAGTCGAAGCGATGGCTTCAGAAGTCCCTTGTCGCAGAACAGAAAGGGTGCGTGTCGTGACCACCGCCCAGCCTTTGGACAACCAGCCGTTGGACGTCCAGCCGACGCCCCTTGCCCTGCTGCTGCTCGGCCGCGAGGCCGACCCCAAGAGCGAGCGCGGGGTGGAGTGCCCCGGCGACCTGCCCTCGCCGTCGGACCCGAACCTCGTGGCGCGCGCCCGCGCCGCGAAGGAGAAGCTCGGGGACAAGGTCTTCATCCTCGGCCACCATTACCAGCGTGACGAGGTCATCGAGTTCGCCGACGTCACCGGCGACTCCTTCAAGCTCGCCAAGGACGCGGCCGCCAGGCCGGAGGCCGAGTACATCGTCTTCTGCGGCGTCCACTTCATGGCCGAGTCCGCGGACATCCTCACCTCGGACGACCAGAAGGTCGTCCTGCCGGACCTGGCCGCGGGCTGCTCGATGGCCGACATGGCCACCGCCGAGCAGGTCGCGGAGTGCTGGGACGTACTGACCGAGGCCGGCATCGCCGGCAGCACGGTCCCCGTCTCGTACATGAACTCCTCGGCCGACATCAAGGCCTTCACCGGCAAGCACGGCGGCACGATCTGTACGTCGTCCAACGCCAAGAAGGCCCTGGAGTGGGCGTTCGAGCAGGGCGAGAAGGTGCTCTTCCTCCCGGACCAGCACCTGGGCCGCAACACCGCCGTCCGCGACATGGGCATGTCCCTCGACGACTGCGTGCTCTACAACCCGCACAAGCCGAACGGCGGCCTGACCGTCGAGCAGCTGCGCGGCGCCAAGATGATCCTGTGGCGCGGCCACTGCTCCGTGCACGGCCGCTTCTCGGTCGACTCGGTCAACGACGTGCGCGCCCGCATCCCCGGCGTGAACGTGCTGGTCCACCCCGAGTGCAAGCACGAAGTCGTGGCGGCCGCGGACCACGTCGGCTCGACGGAGTACATCATCAAGGCCCTGGAGGCGGCCCCGGCCGGTTCCAAGTGGGCCATCGGCACCGAGCTGAACCTCGTACGCCGCCTGGCGAACCGTTTCGCCGCCGAGGACAAGGAAGTCGTCTTCCTCGACAAGACGGTCTGCTTCTGCTCCACGATGAACCGCATCGACCTCCCCCACCTGGTGTGGACCCTGGAGTCCCTGGCCGAGGGCAACCTCGTCAACCAGATCCAGGTCGACAAGGAGACCGAGAGCTTCGCCAAGCTCGCCCTGGAGCGGATGCTCGCCCTTCCGTAACCTCCCCGGCGACGCCGTGCCACCGTGACGCCCGAAGGGCCGCCCCCCACAGGAGGGGCGGCCCTTCGGTGTGTCTACGGGTACGGAGCGCGGTTACGGCGTCCCGAGCTGGAAGGTGACGAAGCCGCCGTACCAGCCCGCCGCGACACCGACGATCAGCAGGATCGGCGCCAGCGAGCTCCACTTGAGCCGGCTCAGGGCGATCGCCACGGCGATCCACAGCGGGAAGGCCGGGAGCAGGTAGCGCGGCACGTTGGAGACGATCTGCTGGCTCGTGACGGTGGAGACGATGGTCAGCAGGGTGAAGACGATCAGGACCGCCGGCGGGCGCAGCCGGAAGAACAGGATCAGCAGCACGGGCAGCATGACGAGCATGATGAGGCTGAAGATGTCCGCGATGCCCCAGGCCCACAGGTAGTGGTAGCGCCCGATCATGATCTCCGGGATGGCCTTCAGCATGAACCGGCCGCCGTCGAAGTAGTGCTCCCAGGCGCGCTGGATCTTGAAGTAGCCGCCGAGGTCGCCCATCTTGTGGCCCACCCAGAGGATGTAGCCGAAGAACGCCCAGGGGGCGATGAGCATCGCGGTCAGCGGACGCGCGATCCCGTCCCGGCGCCTGAACAGCGCGATCAGCGCCGCCAGCCCGACGGCTCCGATGATCGCCGCCGCCGTCGGCCGGCTGAAACCGCTGACGAACGCGAGCACACCCGCCGAGATCCACTGCCTGGTCATGACGCAGTAGCAGGCCCAGGCCGCCAGGGCCACGAACAACGAGTCCGTGTACACCGCCCATTCGACTCCGGAGCCGGGAAGCAGGGCCCAGAGTCCGGCCGCGATCACGCCCGCCTTGGGCGTGCTCATCAGCGAGACCACCGCGTAGATGCCGGCCGCGGCGAACAGGGACGCCACCACCGAGACGAGGATGCCCGCGCCGAAGACACCGAGACCGGTGACCTCCGAAACCCCTCGCATCAGCCCGGGGTAGAGCGGGAAGAACGCGGCGGAGTTCGGGACGACCTCCACGTTGGGCCCCAGCACCTGCGGGTGGTACCCGTTGGCGGCGATGTCCAGGTAGTACGCCCCGTCCCACGTGCCCAGGACGTTCCACGGCCGGGCGCCGCCACCGGTGCCGAGGGGCCGCTTGCGGTACTCCGCCGAGAAGTGCAGCAGGTACATGAAGAAGGCGAACCCGCTCAGTTTCACCGTCGCGTAGACGGCGATGGCCGGGCCGAACCGGTTGGCGTGATGCCGCATCCGCGACGCCACGCCTCCCGGTTCGTTCACAGGGCGGCCCGGCTGACCCGACGGCCTCGCGGTGTCCGTGGTCGGGGCGGATATCGCGCTCAACATAGTCCTTAACGGAGGTCGTGGATGGGCCGGGCAGTCGACCGGGCCCCGAAATCCTACGTCATCGGACACCGCGGCGACCTCGGCGCAAGACCTCCGGGGGCCCCGACGGCACCGGCTCCCAAGACGAGGATCAGGTCTTGGGAGCCGGTGCCGGGCCCGTGCGCCGGATCGACCGGCGGCGTCCCCGCGGGGCCATCGGGGCGCGTGCGTACGGTCAGACCTTGGCCGGGGTCTCGTCCTGCGTGGAGGCGGACGGGGCGGGGACCACGGTCAGGCGGGCCGTCTTCTTCGCGCGGCGGCGCTCCTTGCGGAGCTCCAGCATCGTGTAGAGGGTCGGCACCAGGAGCAGCGTCAGCAGGGTGGAGCTGATCAGGCCGCCGATGACGACCACCGCGAGCGGCTGCGAGATGAAGCCGCCCTCGCCCGTGACGCCCAGCGCCATCGGGAGCAGCGCGAAGATCGTCGCCAGTGCCGTCATCAGGATCGGGCGCAGGCGGTGGCGGCCGCCCTCGACGACCGCCTCGACGACTCCGTAGCCCTGCGCCCGGTACTGGTTGACCAGGTCGATCAGGACGATCGCGTTGGTCACCACGATGCCGATGAGCATCAGCATGCCGATGAGCGCCGGGACGCCCAGCGGGGTGCCGGTGATCAGGAGCAGACCGAGCGCGCCGGTGGCCGCGAACGGGATGGAGACCAGCAGGATCAGCGGCTGGACCAGCGAGCGGAACGTCGCGACCAGCAGCATGAACACGATCGCGATGGCGGCGAGCATCGCCAGGCCCAGCTGCCCGAAGGCCTCGCTCTGGTCCTGCCCCACGCCGCCGATGGTGGCCGTGGCGCCCGCGGGCAGGTCCAGGGCCTTGATCTTCGACTGCAGGGTGGCGCTGACGGCGCCCGTGTTGTCGCCGACCGGCTTGGCGGTGATGGTCGCGGCGCGGGCGCCGTCGATCCGGGTCATCGCGACCGGGCCGGGGACCTCCTTGACCTCGGCGATGTCACCGAGCTTGACCGGGCCCACCGGCAGCGCCTGCAGCTGGGCCAGGGTGGTGGCCGGCTGCGCGGAGCGGATGACGATGTCCCGCTCGGTGTTGTCCAGTACGGCCTTGCCCGCCGGGTTGCCCCGTACGGCCTGGCCGACGACGGCGGCGAGCGCCGTCTGGTTCAGGCCGAACTCCGCGGCCCTGGGGGTCGCGGTGACCGAGATCCGGGGCACGGACTGGGACAGGTCGCTCTGCACGTCGGTGACGTCGGAGATCTTGGCGACCTCGGCGCGGACCTGCTCGGAGGCCCGGGCGAGGACCCCCGCGTCACCGGCCTTGACGACGACGCTGAGGTTCTGGCTGCCGAAGCCGTCGCCCGCCGCGATGGTGGTGTCGCCGATGCCGTCGAGCCCCTTGAGGGCGGTCTCGATGTGCTTCTTGGCGGCGTCGGTGTCGTCGGAGCTCTTCAGCGTGACGGCGTACGAGGCCTGGTTGGAGCCGGTGCCGCCGCCGAAGGCGGCCATGAAGCCGGAGGAGCCGACGGTGACCTGGTAGGTCTCGACGCCCTCGGTCTCGGACAGGACCTTCTCGACCTTGCGGCTCGCCTCGTCGGCGGCGGCCAGCGAGGTGCCCGGGGGCAGGACCTGCTTGACGTTCAGGGTCTCCTGCTCGCCCTGGTCGAAGAAGTTCGTCTTGAGCAGCGGGGTCATGCCCAGCGTCGCGACGAGCACCACGACCGCGACGACCAGGGTGGTCACCCGGCGGCGGGTGACCAGGCCCAGGGCCCGTACGTAGAACTGCTGGAGCTTGCTGCGGGACTCCTTCTCCTCGGCCTCGCGGCGCGCCTTGTCGATGCTCGCGGCGTCGCCCTCGACGACGCCCTTGGGCGCGCGCAGGAACCAGTACGAGAGCACCGGCACGACCGTCAGGGACACGATCAGCGAGGCCAGCAGGGCCGCGGTGACGGTGATCGAGAACGGGCCGAAGAACTGGCCGACCATGCCGCCGACGAAGGCGATCGGCAGGAAGACGGCGACGGTGGTGAGCGTGGAGGAGGTGACCGCGCCGGCCACCTCCCTGACCGCGGTGATGATCGCGCTCTGGCGCTCCTCGCCGTAGCCGAGGTGGCGCTTGATGTTCTCCAGGACCACGATCGAGTCGTCGACGACCCGGCCGATGGCGATGGTGAGCGCGCCGAGGGTCAGCATGTTGAGGGACAGGTCGCGGGTCCACAGCACGATCAGCGCGAGGACGACGGACAGCGGGATGGAGACCGCGGTGACCAGCGTCGAGCGCAGCGAGCCGAGGAAGACCAGGATCACGATGACCGCGAAGAGCAGGCCGAGCAGGCCCTCGGTGGTCAGGCCCGAGATGGACTTGGCCACGGCCGGACCCTGGTCGCTGACCACGGCCAGGTCGGCGCCGGAGCCGAGGGTGGAGCGGAGCTCGGGCAGCTTGTCCTTGACGGCGTCCGAGATGGCCACGGCGCTGCCGTCCTTGTCCATGGTCAGGACGAGGGCGAGGCTGGGCTTGCCGTTGGTGCGGGTGATGGAGTCGGCCTTGGCCGGCTCCTGCTTCACGCTCGCCACGTCACCGAGGCGGACGGCGGGCTTGCCCGGTCCGGCGGTCAGGCGCAGGTCCTCCAGCTGGGCGAGCGAGGTGTAGCCCGAACCGACGCGCACGGTGCGGTTCTTGCCCGCCTCGTCGAAGGAGCCGGCCGGGACGGTGGCGCCGCCCGCCTGGAGGCCCTGGGCCAGCGCGGCGCCGTCGAGTCCGGCCGCGGCGAGCTTGGCGTTGTCCGGGGTGACGGTGACCTGGAGGTCCTGGACGCCGTTGACGCTGACCTGGCCGACGCCCGCGATGTCCTCCAGTACGGGGACCACGGACTTGTTCAGCTGGTCGGCCAGCGCCTGCTGGTCCTTGTCTGAGGTGACGGCGAGGATCACGGTCGGCATGTCGTCGGTCGAGCCGGCGATCACCTGCGGGTCCACCTCGGCGGGCAGCCGGACGCGGGCCCGGTTGACGGCCTGCTGGACGTCGGCGACGAGCTGCTTGGTGCCCTCGTCGCCGTAGTCGAAGGTCGCCATGATGACGGCGTTGCCCTCGCTGGCGGTGGAGGTGATGCCGGTGATGCCGTCGACGCCCTTGAGCAGGGCTTCGATCGGCTCGACGACCTGCTTCTCCACGACGTCGGGCGAAGCGCCCTGGTACGGCGCGAGCACCGAGACCATCGGCAGGTCGATGGAGGGCAGCAGCTGCTGCTTGAGCTGCGGGATGGCTATGGCGCCGAAGAGGAGCGCGACGAGCGACACGAGGCCGATCAACGCCCTTTGGGCCAGGCTGAAGCGGGACAGCCGGAACATGGGTATGGGGATCTCTCTGCAGGAACGTGAGTGGCGTCTACGAGGTCGTGTCGTCGGGCACACCCGATGGCACCCCAGCCTCTCCCGCACGCGGGCGACCCGGCGTCGGCCCCAGGTCCCGTCCTTACCCCGGGCATACCGCGTCCGCAGTAGGCGGGCCTACTCCGCCCTGGGCCGGACTAGTCCCGATTCGTACGCGATGACCACCAATTGGGCACGGTCGCGGGCGCCCAGTTTGGACATGGCCCGGTTCACGTGGGTCTTGACCGTGAGCGGGCTGACTTCCAGCCGGCGGGCGATCTCGTCGTTGGACAGGCCCGCCGCCACGAGTACGAGGACCTCGCGCTCGCGTCCGGTCAGCGCGGCGAGGCGCTGCGCGTGGGCGGCGCCCGAGGCGGGGGTGGCCCCGGCGCCGCCGCCCTGCGCGAGGAAGGTGGCGATGAGCCCCTTGGTGGCGGCCGGGGAGAGCAGCGCGTCGCCGGCCGCCGCGACGCGGATGGCGTTGAGCAGCTCCTCGGGCTCGGCGCCCTTGCCGAGGAACCCGGAGGCGCCCGCCCGCAGGGCCGCGGCCACGTACTCGTCGACCTCGAAGGTGGTCAGCATCACCACGCGCACGTCGGCCAGTTCCGGGTCGGCGCTGATCAGCCGGGTGGCGGCCAGGCCGTCGGTGCCCGGCATCCGGATGTCCATGAGCACGACGTCGGGCCGCAGCCCGCGGGCCAGCTCGAAGGCTTGCGCCCCGTCGGAGGCCTCCCCCACGACGCACATGTCGGGCTCGGAGTCGACGAGCACCTTGAACGCGCTGCGCAGCAGCGCCTGGTCGTCGGCGAGGAGGACGCGTACACGTCGTGCGGGGACGGCTTCGGCAGGCTGGGTCATACGGTCAGAGTAGGCACGGGGGCCCGGCGGGGCCGCCACGGGCCCGGCGCGATCCGGGGCGACCGCCTGGGTCGTCTCTTCCGGAGCTCGTCGCCTGCCAGCATCCGGAAGAGACCGCCTAGGCGAGCGGGAGGATCGCGTGGACCCGGTAGCCGCCGCCGTAGCGGGGGCCTGCGAAGCAGGAGCCGCCCAGGGCGACGGCCCGCTCGCGCATGCCGAGCAGTCCGTGGCCGCCGCCCGGCTCCCGGGGTTCCGGCGAGGGGTCCGCCGCGGAGCCGCCGTCGTCCAGCACGGTCACCTCCACGGAGCCGCCCACCCGGACCACGCTGACCTCGGCGCCGGCCTCCGGGCCCGCGTGCTTGCGGACGTTGGTCAGCGCCTCCTGGATCACCCGGTACGCCGCCAGGTCCACGGCGGCGGGCAGCGGGCCCTGCTCCTGGCCCAGTTGCAGCATGACCTTCACCGGGAGGCCGGCGTTGCGGAAGGTGCCGACGAGGTCGTCCAGGACCGCCAGACCCGGCGCGGGCTCGGTCGGTGCCTCCGGGTCGCCGGACTGGCGCAGCAGCCCGACGGTCGCCCGCAGCTCGTTGAGCGCCGAGCGGCTGGCGTCCCGTACGTGGGCCAGGGCCTCCTTGGCCTGGTCCGGGCGCTTGTCCATGACGTGCGCGGCCACTCCCGCCTGCACGTTGACCAGGGCGATGTGGTGGGCCACCACGTCGTGGAGGTCCCGGGCGATGCGCAGGCGCTCCTCGGCGACCCGGCGCCGGGCCTCCTCCTCGCGGGTGCGCTCGGCCCGTTCGGCCCGTTCCCGGATGGCGTCGATGAACGCCCGGCGGCTGCGCACCGCGTCGCCCGCGGCCGCGGCCATGCCGGTCCAGGCGAAGATGCCGATGTTCTCCTGTGCGTACCAGGGCAGCGGGCCGGCCAGCATGGCCACGCCCGTCAGCCCGGCCATGGTGACGAGGCCGACCTTCCAGGTGGTGGGCCGGTCGGTGCGGGAGGCCAGCGTGTACAGGGCGATGACCGTGCACATGGCCACGGGGGCCCGCGGTTCCCCGGTGGTCAGTTCCAGCAGCGAGAGCCCGATCGTCACGGCCAGCACGGCGCGCGGGCGCCGGCGCCGCAGCACCAGGGCGGCGGCGCCGAGCACCATGAGCACCAGGGAGAACGGGTCGGGGGTGCGGGTGCCGAAGGTCGGCCCGTGCGCCCCGTGCGGGTTGGCGAAGGACCCGACGACCATGGAGACGAGTGCCCCGAGCGCCAGTGCGGCGTCGGTGGCCAGCGGATGGTCCCGCATCCACTGCCGCGTGGGGGCGAACGGCCCGAGGTGTGTCGTCACCCCGATACGGTACGGCCCCGCGCCCGCTCTCAACCCCGGGGCGGCGGTGCGGGAGGGGTCGAGGGCGGGGTTGCGGGAGGGGCCGAGGGCGGGGTTGCGGCCGGGGGCGCGGGCGGCGCGGCGGGCGGCGCCGCGGGCGGGCGCTGCCCCAGCGGGGTGCGGGAGCGCTCCGGGCCCCACTTGGCGCGGACGAAGCAGACCGCCATCACCGAGGCGATGGCCGCCAGGTGTTCCTTGCCCGCCAGGTTGTCCTTGAAGAGCAGCTCGCCGATCATCACCACGATGACCACGGACCCGGTCACGTACGCCCGGTAGCGCCAGCAGACGTAGATGGCGAGCCCGACCACCGCCGCCGAGGGCCCGGTGTCGTTGACGATCTTGTCCGAGACGGGCAGGCCGAAGGGGTGGTCGGCGCCGAGCGAGAGCCCGATCCGCGCGTACGTGGTCCCGGCCAGGGTGGCCACGTAGCCGATGGCCAGCGTGCGCCACCAGCCGATGCAGATCTCCGAGATGCCGAAGACGAGCAGGATCTGGGCGAGCGCACCCCACACCGGCAGGTCCAGCGCCGGTACGAACAGCGACAGGGGGGTCCGCAGCAGGGCCAGCCAGAGCGGGTCGACGGCTTTGACCGACCCGAGGTTCTGGACCGGCTGGAAGCCCCATGACGTCTGCTGCACGATCTGGAAGACCGAGGTCAGGCAGACCGCGCCGATGGTCATCGGGATCGCTCGCCACTTGTCGTGGACGAGCGCGTCCCGGACCGTCCAGTACAGGGGCCCCCACTCGCGGCGGGCGAACCGCCGCAGTGAGGCAGTCGTCAACGCTTGCTCTCCAGATGTCTGCGGTGCATCCACTTCGGCAGCCCGGGTGCTTCCAGGAAGCCCTCGGCCCGGCCCGCCGCGATGCCGATCCGCAGCAGGTCCGAGCTCTTCTCGAAGAGCATGAACCTCGGTTCCCAGATCGGCCGGTATTTGGCGTTGGCCCGGTAGAGGGACTCGATCTGCCACCAGCGCGAGAAGAAGCTCAGCAGCGAGCGCCACATCCGCAGCACGGGACCGGCGCCGAGCTTCGACCCACGCTCGAAGACGGATCGGAACATGGCGAAGTTGAGCGAGACTTGTGTGACTCCGATCTCCTTTGAGCGTTCCAGGAGTTCGATGACCATGAACTCCATCAGACCGTTCTCGGAATCCCGGTCGCGGCGCATCAGGTCCAGCGACAGTCCCTTGGGGCCCCACGGCACGAAGGACAGCACGGCCCGCAGCCGGCCCTCCCCGTCGAAGCACTCCAGCATCACGCACTGGCCGTCACCGGGATCGCCCAGCCGGCCCAACGCCATCGAGAAGCCGCGCTCCGTCGCGCCGTCGCGCCAGTCGTCGGCGCGCAGCAGGAGCACGTCCATCTCGTCGAACGGGATGTCGGCGTGACGGCGGATGCGGACCGTGTACCCGGCCCGCTTGACGCGGTTGTAGGCCTGGCGGACGGTGCGCATGGCGCGGCCCTCCAGGGTGAACTCGTCGGTCTCGACGATGGCCTCGTCGCCCAGTTCCAGCGCGTCCAGTCCGTGCCGGGCGTAGATCTGCCCGGCTTCCTCGCTCGCGCCCATCACTGCGGGCACCCAGCCGTGCTCGCGGGCCTCGGCCAGCCACGGCTCGATGGCGCCGGGCCAGGCCTCGGGGTCGCCGATCGGGTCGCCGGAGGCCAGTGAGACCCCGCCGACCACACGGTAGGTGACCGCGGCCTTGCCGGTCGGGGACCAGATGACGGACTTCTCGCGGCGCAGCGCGAAGTAGCCGAGGGAGTCGCGGTCGCCGTGCCGGGCGAGCAGGACGCGCAGCTTCTCCTCGTCCTCCTCGCCGAGCGGGTCCACGGCGCGGCGCGAGCGGAAGGCCGCGAACAGCACGGCGAGCAGCAGCAGCGTCGACATCACGTTGATGGTGACGTCCACCCAGCCCGGGGTGGTGATGGAGTTGTACGCCTTGTCGTCGGGGGCCAGGGTGACCAGCCGCATCACGCCGTACCGCCAGCGGGCCAGGAAGGTGGCGTCGGCGGCGTCCGGGTCGGTGTTGGTCGCGCCGACGATCAGCGCGGCGGCGAGCGAGGTCACCAGCAGGCCGACGGAGGCGACCAGACTGGCCAGCAGCGGGTTGGAGCGGTCACCCTTGGCGTAGAACTCCCGGCGGCCCAGCAGCAGGGCGCCGACGAAGAGGGCGGTCAGCCCGAAGGCCACCCAGTTCTGGGCGTGGCCGCGGAACTCCGGGTAGCAGAACTCGTACGTGCCGCCCGAACACGGGGTGAAGGAGGCGACGGCCGCCATGAGGAAGGCCACCAGCAGCAGTCCGCTGAGGACGAGGTTCAGGATCCAGGCCGCCCGCTTGCGGCGGCCCATGGTGACGGTGAGCAGCAGCGAGAACGCCGCGGAGGCGAAGCCCGCCGTGAGCAGGTACGGGGTGTAGAAATCGGCGGTGCTGTGCCGGCGCAGGTCCTGCCCGAGCGAGAACCACACCGCACTGAGCAGGTTGACGAAGGTGACGGCGCGCAGGTACCAGACCACGAAGGTGGCGCTGCGCCTCGATCGGAGGCTTCCCCGCCCACCCTCCCGGGTGTTCCCCTGGCCGGGCCCCTGGCCGTTCCCCTGGCCGGGCCCCTGGACCTTGTCCTGGCGGCCGCCCCCTGGTTTGCCGTTGCCGCTCGGATCCCCACCGGTTCCTCGGTCGGTCTTCCGCTCGGTCTCTGCGCTGGTCAAACGGACCTCTCCCATAAAAAGCGATGATATGGGGCATCGCGGTCCGAGCTCGGCTGCCCCGGGGGCCACGGCCCGGTCAGGACTGCGGGCCCCGGTGACTCATTCGGCCGGCTCGGCTGCCCTCTCCGGGAGCTCCGCCGCGAGTGCGGCGGCCGCCTGGACGAGGGGCAGTGCCAGCAACGCCCCGGTTCCTTCTCCCACAGTGACGCCGTGGTCGAGCACCGGGTTGAGCGCCATCCGGTCCAGGGCCTTGGCCTGGCCGGGCTCCCCGCTGGCCTGCCCGGCCAGCCACCAGTCCGGGGCCCGGAAGGCGGCCCGCTGGGCCACCAGTCCGCAGGCCGCCGAGACGACCCCGTCGAGGATGACGGGGGTGCGGCGCACCGCGCTCTGGAGCAGGAAACCGGTGATCGCGGCGACGTCCGCACCGCCGACGGCCGCCAGCAGCGCGACCTGATCCCCGAGGACGGGCCGGGCGCGTCGCAGCGCGTCGCGGATCGCCGCGCACTTGCGCATCCAGGTCAGGTCGTCGATCGGTACGCCGCCGCGGCCGGTGACCACGGAGGCGTCGGTGCCGCACAGGGCGGCGACGAGGGTCGCGGCGACGGTGGTCCCGCCAACGCTCAGGTCCCCGAGGACGACCAGGTCGGTCCCGGAGTCGGCTTCCTCGTCCGCGATGCGGATCCCGAGCCGCAGCGCGTCCGCGGCCTCCTCGGCCGTGAGCGCGTCCTCCACGTCGATCCGCCCGCTGCCGCTGCGCACCCGGTGCTTGGTGATCTCCGCCGGCAGCAGCGCCGGGTCGCACGCCAGGCCCGCGTCGACGATCCGCACGGAGGCGCCGAACCGCGCGGCCAGGATCGCCACCGGGCTCTTCCCGTCCAGGACGGAGCGCACCAGCTCGTGGGCGCTGCCGGCGGGCCGGACGGACACCCCCTCGGCGGCGATCCCGTGGTCGGCGGCGAACAGCACGACGCGCGGACGCACGATCGGCTGGACCGGCACCCGTCCCTGCGCGGCGGCGAGCCACTCGGCGAGTTCGTCGAGCCTCCCCAGCGCTCCGGCCGGCACGGCCTGCCGTTCACGGCGTTCCTCGGCGTCACGCCGCACGCCCCCGTCGGGGCGCTCGATCAGATCGGAGAAGTCGTCGAGATTCAGCGTGGTCATCTGCCAGAGCGTACAGCGGCCCCCCAACGGGCCCGAACGGCCTCGGCGGTCGGGCTCCGGCCCCGCATCACGGGGCTACTCCTTCAGCACCAGCGCCAGGCCCGCGACCACCAGCAGCACGTGCTCGCACTCGCCGGCGACCCCCGAGTTCAGCCTCCCCAGCTCGTCGCGGAAGCGCCGCCCCGACGCGGTCGCGGGGACCACGCCCGAACCGACCTCGTTGCTGACCAGCACCACCGGGCGGCGGGTCGCACGGACGGCTGCCACGAGCTCCTCGGTCCGTTCCCGGAGCTCCTTGGCGCCCCGCTCCGCCCAGACCGCGTCGTCCCACGCCCCCACCCGGTCCATCGCGTCCGTCAGCCACAGCGCCAGGCAGTCGATCAGCAGTGCGGGCCCCTCCTGCGCCAGCAGCGGCACCAGGTCGCAGGTCTCCAGCGTCCGCCAGGACGAGGGCCGGCGCTCCCGGTGGATACCGATCCGCGAGGCCCACTCGGGGTCGCCCTCGCGCGTACCGCCCGTGGCGACGTAGACGACCTCCGGGTAGCCGGCCAGCCGGCGCTCCGCCTCATGGGATTTGCCCGACCGGGCGCCGCCCAGCACCAGGGTCCGGCGCGGGACTTCGGGCAGCGCCCGGTACTCCCCGGCCACCACCGTCGTCCCGTCCGGCAGCGCCCGCGCGCCCGCGGCCGCGCACCGGCGCTGCAGTTCCGCGCCCGGCGGGGTGTCGTGGTCCAGGTGGACGGCGATCACGTCCGTGGCCGGGCCCACCGCCCCGCCGGCCCGCAGCCGCGCCAGCGCTTCGGGCCGGCCGAGCACATCCGCGAGGACCACGTCGTACGGGCGCCGGCCGCTGCTCCCGTTCACCCCGGCGGGGGCCCCGCCGGGCGGCAGGTACAGCATCCGCGCGCCGTCCGGCCCGGTCACCTCGTACCCGGTGCCCGGGGCGTCCATCGCCACCGCCCGCACCCGGTGCCCGGAGATCACCGCGAGCTCCCGCCCGTCCGGCACCCGCCCGGCCGCCGGCAGCCCCGGCGGCAGCTCGACCGGCGGGCCGTCGTGCGGGTGCGTCAGCAGGACCTGGCGCACGCCGGCCAGCGAATGCCCCGCGCGGGCCCCCGCGAGCACCGCTCCGGGGGTCAGGTCGAGCAGCAGCGCCCCGTCCACGAGCACGGAGGTGGCGGCGCGCGACCGGGGCCCGACGCAGACCGCGCAGACGGCGCAGGGACAGCCGGGGCGGGGCAGTCCTTCGGGTGTGCCGGTGCCGAGCAGAGTGAGTTCCACAGGATGATCCTCCCGCGTCGCCGGGACTGCTGCGCGCCCGGTTAGTCTGCGGGCACACTCAAGGCGAGAAGCGTGTGAGACGCGGACGAGCAACGGAGGCGGACATGGCGTGGACGTGGCGGTTCGAGACGGCCGACGGCAGTGAGACGAGCCCGTCGGTGGTGCCGGAGGAGTTCACCACGCAGGGGGACGCCGAGTCGTGGATCGGCGAGTACTGGAAGGAACTGCTGGAGGGCGGCACCGAGCAGGTGAAGCTGTCCGACGACGGCGGGGTCCAGCTGTACACGATGAGCCTGCGCGCGGCCGCCGAGCTCTGACCCGGGCATACGGGAGCCCGGACCCCTTCGGGGGCCCGGGCTCTGCCGTATGTACGGGGTACGGCGTGTACGGGATCCGGCGTGTACGGGATCCGGCTCGTACGGGATCCGGCTCGTACGGGATCCGGCTCGTACGGGATCCCGCGCGCTCAGCCCCGTACGCCGCACAGGTGCAGCAGCGCGGCGGCCCCGCGGTACGGGTCGGTCCGCCCGGCGCGGTCCTCGGCGGCTAGCAGCCGCTCCAGCTCCGCGTCGCCCGGGAGGTCCGTCCCGGCCTCGGTGCCGTCGGTGAAGACGCGTACGCCGTACCAGGTCTGCAGCGGGGCGCCGATCCCCGACAGGGTCGAGGTCAGCGTGGCCAGCCGGTCGGCGCGCACGTCCAGGCCGAGCCGGTTCGTGTACCCGACGGTGTCGAAGGCGGCCAGTGCGGCCGTCCAGTCGCCCTGCAGGCCGGGCCGCATGGCGAGCGCGTCGCCGTTGCGCACCAGCAGGGACAGCAGACCGCCGGGGGCCAGCATGCGGGCCAGCCCGGCGAGCATGGCGTCCGGTTCGGGCACGTACATGAGCACGCCGTGGCAGAACACGACGTCGAAGCTGCCGGGCAGGAAGTGCGCGCCGGTCTCGCGGCCGTCGCCCTCCATGAGGCGGACGCGGTCCTGGATCCCGGGGGGCTCGGCGGCCAGTACCTCACGGGCCACCGCCAGCATGGCCGGGTCCTGCTCCAGGCCCGTCACCATGTGGCCGGCCCGGGCCAGGCGCAGCGCCTGCGTCCCCTGGCCCATGCCGACGTCGAGGACGCGCAGCCGCTGCCCGACGGGGAAGCGGTGCGCGATCTGCTCGTCGACCTGGCGGCCGACGAGCTCCTGTCGCACCGCGTTGCGGAGCCCGCCCAGGCCTTCCAGCCAGAGCCGGGCCCCGTCCGCGAATCCGCCCCCGCCGAACGCTCCGGGCGTCCCTGGGCTCAGGGCCGTTCCCCACGCTTGACCTGCGGCTTGGGCAGACGCAGCCGGCGCATCTGGAGCGTGCGCATGAGGCCGTACGCGACGGCGCCGCGCTTGGGCTCGTCCGGGAAGCGCTTGTTCAGGGCGTTGCGCAGACGGATGAACATGCCGACGGAGTCGACGAGGATCAGCGCGATCACACCGAGCCACATCAGCAGCGCGATGTTCTGGAGGCTCTGCACCCGGACCATGCTGAGCACCAGGATGATCACGGCCAGCGGCAGGAACATCTCGGCGACGGAGAAGCGGGAGTCGACGAAGTCGCGCACGAAACGGCGCACGGGACCCTTGTCGCGGTTGGGCAGATAACGCTCGTCACCATTGGCGAGGGCCTCGCGCTGCCGGGCCATCTCCACCCTGCGGCGCTCACGGGATCGCTTTGCATCCTCCTTGCGGTTGCCGGTCGAGGCCACCACGGCCTTGCGCTGCGACTGGGCCACAGCACGCTTCGGCGTCGGGCGGCCCTTCGGGGCCTGCGGGTCACGGGACTGCGAGAGGTCGGCGCTCACCTTGTCGGTGGCGGCGGCCTTCTCTTCCTTGGAGGAGCGGCTACCAAACACAAAACCCAAGCCTACGTGGTTGCGGGCAGGGACCCCACCCCGGTGGGGAACGATCCGGCAACGGCGGGCGTCTTCCCTGGGGGGAGCACCTACTCCTTACGCCTGACCCCGCGACGGAGCAGTCGTCCTGGAGGAGGAGCGCATCCCCCCTCGAACAGTGCGGTAATGGAGGCAGGGCCCGTACTGTGGGTTCTGTGGCGGTCGTCTCGGGTGATCGAGGATCGCGACTGTTGGTGACCTGGAGCGAAGTCCGTCTAGAAGGGGGCGCGCGAAGCCCATGAGCGGTGTCATGAAGCGTATGGGGATGATCTTCCGCGCGAAGGCGAACAAGGCCCTGGACCGGGCCGAGGACCCGCGCGAGACCCTCGACTACTCGTACCAGAAGCAGCTGGAGCTGCTTCAGAAGGTGCGCCGGGGCGTCGCCGACGTGGCGACCTCCCGCAAGCGGCTGGAGCTGCAGCTCAACCAGCTCCAGGGCCAGTCCAGCAAGCTGGAGGACCAGGGTCGCAAGGCGCTGGCGCTGGGCCGCGAGGACCTGGCCCGTGAGGCCCTGTCCCGCCGCGCGTCGCTGCAGCAGCAGGTCAGCGACCTGGAGGTGCAGCACCAGACCCTGCAGGGCGAAGAGGAGAAGCTGACCCTCGCCGCGCAGCGGCTGCAGGCCAAGGTGGACGCCTTCCGCACCAAGAAGGAGACCATCAAGGCCACGTACACGGCCGCCCAGGCGCAGACCCGGATCGCCGAGTCCTTCTCCGGCATCTCCGAGGAGATGAGCGACGTCGGCCTCGCCATCCAGCGGGCCGAGGACAAGACGGCGCAGCTGCAGGCCCGCGCCGGCGCGATCGACGAGCTGCTCGCCTCCGGCGCGCTCAGCGACTCGAGCGGGCTCGCCAAGGACGACCTCCAGGCCGAGCTGGACCGCATCTCGGGCGGTTCGGACGTGGAGCTGGAGCTCCAGCGGATGAAGGCCGAGCTGGCGGGCGGTCCCTCCGCCCAGCAGCAGGCCATCGAGGGCGGCGCCCCGGGCACCGGCCAGCAGTCGCAGACCCAGCACCGGTTCGACAAGCAGTAGGACGGGGTCCGTCATGATTGTCCGCATCATGGGGGAAGGTCAGGTGAAGCTGGCCGACAGCCACTTCACCGAGCTCAACAGGCTGGACGACGAGCTGCTCGCGGAGATGGAGAGCGGTGACGAGGAGGGCTTCCGGCGCACGCTGGGCGAGCTGCTCGGCGCCGTGCGGCGGCTCGGCGAGCCGCTGCCCGACGAGGCGCTGGAGCCGTCCGAGCTGATCCTGCCCGCGCCCGATGCCTCGCTGGACGAGGTCAGGGAGATGCTCAGCGACGACGGCCTGATCCCGGGCTGAGGCGCGCCCGCAGGCCACAGGACGTACGAGAAGGGCCCGCCCCACTCGGGGGCGGGCCCTTCTCGTACGTCGGCGCAGCTCCTGTGTCGGCGCAGCTCCTGTGTCAGCGCAGCTCGTTGTCGGAGGTCCGCTCGGGGTCCGGGGTCCCGCCGATGAAGTTCTCGAACTTGCGGCGCGGCGCCGCCCACCGGCGGTCGTGGTGGAAGGCGCGGAGTCCGGCCTTGGCGCGGGCCTTCGGCCGTTTCGCGTAGAACTTCTTCGCGTACGGGGAGCCGGGCCGGGCCAGCCGGATCGCGCCGATCAGCGCGACGAAGGGGATGACCGTGCCGAAGAACGCGGTGCGCGCCTTGCCCTTCCACAGGGCGATCAGGGCCAGGAAGAAGTTGGTGGCCGTGTTCATGACCACGAGCCCGCGGCTGTGCCGCTCGTCCGCGGAGAGGTCGTTGACCCCGAACGGCAGGAACCCGCCCAGCACCAGCGCGACGATCGCCGCCGTCAGGACCACGATCTCCACGCTCTTGCGGCCCTGTTCGCTCCAGTAGACGTCGTCCAGGTGCAGGATCAGCGCGAACTCGTCCAGCACCAGTCCCGCGCCCAGCCCGAAGATCACGGCCGACAGCCCCGCCCCGAAACTGTGCCGGCTGCTGCCGATCGCACCGAAACCGCCGATGATCACGAGGATCACGCCCGGTACGACGTGGTGGATGTGCAGCCCGCCCGGGGTGACGTTCTTGAAGGGCCCGCGCCCCGCCCGGATCATCCGGGTGATCACGCGGGTGACCAGGAAGGACAGGACGAAAGAGACCAGGGCCAGGAGCAGCGGGAGCTTCCCCGGCTCCACAATGTTGCGATACCACCAGTGACCCATGCCACCACCTCCCGATTTGGGCCGTAATGGGTAACTTACCGGTCATGTTGAGCGGGTAGCGTTCGCGCCGATGACAGATTCGTACGACGGCCCGCCCCTGACGCCGCCCCCGGACCGGGCCTCGCTGCTCGACGGGGTCCGCTTCGCCTTCGGCACGCTCACCGTGCTGCCCGCGCGCATCACCCGCTGGGACCGCCCCGCCGCCCGCACCGGGATGGCCTGCGCCCCGCTCGCCGGGCTCGTCGTGGGACTCCTGGCGGCCGTACCCGGCGTACTGCTGCTGCTGGGCGGCGGCGGTCCGCTGCTCGCCGCGGCCGTCACCGTGGCGGTGCCGGCGGCGCTCACCCGCGCCCTGCACCTGGACGGCCTCGCCGACACGGTGGACGGACTGGGCAGCGCCAAGCCCGCCGACGCCGCGCTGCGCATCATGAAGCAGTCCGACATCGGCCCCTTCGGGGTGGTGGCGCTGGTGTTCGTGCTGCTGGTCCAGGTCGCGGCGCTGGCGAACGTGTACGCCGACAGCTGGATCCGGGGCGCCCTGGCCGCCGTGCTGGCCTCCGTCACCGCCCGGCTCGCCATGACCCTGGCCTCCCGCGACGGGGTTCCACCGGCCCGCCCCGAGGGGCTGGGCGCTGCGGTCGCCGGAGTCGTGCCGCGCGGCGCCGCCGTCGCGATCGCGGGGCTGACCGTGGTCCTGGCCGCCGCGGCCGCGCTACCGCTGGGCCTGCCGTCCGCCGCGCAGCACGCGGCGGCGGTGCCGGCCGCCCTGCTGGCCGCGGAACTCCTGCTCCGCCGCTGCGTGCGCCGCTTCGACGGGGTCACCGGTGACGTGTTCGGAGCCCTGGCCGAGGTCTCGGCGACCACGGCCCTGGTGGTACTGGCCCTGGGCTAGTGGGCCTGGCCGCAGGTCCTGCGCCAGGCGTCCAGCTCGGACTTCTTCTCGAGGGAGCTGAGTTCGAGGGCGCTGGTGGTCGCGCAGAAGCGGCTCGCGGGGAGTTCGTACTCCACGTGGAAGACGGCTTTGCCCGCTTTGATGAACGGGGTGAGCCGCGTGCACTCCGCGTACTGGGCGCACTGCTCGTTGACCGCGAAGTCGAAGTCTCCCACCAGGTCCGGGATCTGGTCGAGGTCGTTCTTCAGGCCGACTGACAGGCCCCGGTCGTGGGCGAGCTTGGCGATCAGCCGGTTGTACGTCAGCTGGTCCCCGGCCGTGAGCGGGAAGCCGGACTTGTTGCGGTAGGCGTCCATGTTGTCGGGCTCCACCGCGTCGAAGCCTTTGTCCCGGCACATGTCGAACCGCTTGGCGATCAGGGGCTCCAGCTCCGCGGACCGCCGGATGTCGAGCCAGCGCTCGCCCTCCCAGCCGTTGCCCTGCCCCCTCAGTGCCTGCGGGAAGGAGTCCGCGTCGGGCCGGAAGTCCTCCCAGGCTCCCGTCGACAGGTAGCAGATGGTCCGCCGGCCGGCCTGCTTCAGCGCGGCGACCTGCTCCTTGGTGGTGGTGAACCCGTCGACGTCGTAGACCGCCGCCTTCACCGAGGTGTCGAGCTTCCCGGTCAGCTGCCACTGCCAGCTGACCCCCGGGCGCGGCTGCCAGCGCTGCCCGGGCGCCGGGGCGGGCGAGAGGTCGTCGGGCTGGTCCCCGTCCTCGTCCGGGGCGGCGGTGCAGGCCGCGAGCAGCAGGAGCGGTACGAGGACCAGCAGACGGCCGGTGGTCCGGCGTCTCATCCGGCGGCCTCCAGGACGTACGGCAGGGTCCCCCACGGGTGCGCACCGGTCCCGGGGACCGCGCAGTGCACCCCCGCCCCGCGCTGGGCCGCCAGCCGTCCGGCGAGTTCGGCGGCCGGGGCGCCCGGCGGGACGGCGTACACGAGGTGGCAGAACCGGTGGGCGGGGTGGTCGGCGGTCCACTGGGGCACGGCGGCCGCGTCCCGGTAGGCGTCCCAGGGCCCCTCGAAGGTGACGAGCAGGTCGGCGAGTTCGGCGTAGCCGGGATGCGGGTGCATTCCGTGGTTGAGGACGACGGTACGGGCTCCGGCGGCCCGCGCGGCGACGACGAGCCGCTTGTAGTGCGGCAGGAACTCCGGCCCGGCGGCCGCCTGGTCGAGGAAGGTCCCGTCGGCCTCGTACCAGTCGCGGTGGCGCAGCATGTCCTGGACGACGGCGGCGTGCGGGCGGCGCCCGTAGTCGGTGTCGGCGTACCCGAGGACGGGCACCCCGGCCGCGCGCAGCCGCTCGGCGACGGCGGCGAACCGCTCGTCGGGGGCGGCGCCCGGCCCGTTGGCCGGGTTGAGCACGACCGAGTGAAGCCGGCCGGCGGAGCGGATGAGCAGCTCCCATTCCTCGGGCCGGTCGGCGGGGTGCTCGTAGAGGGGCACCAGCAGCATGGGGTCCTTCTTCATCTGTGGGCCTTCACCTGTGGGCCGTGGCGCGGCCGAGGAGCAGGCAGACCAGGGTGGCCAGGACGGCGGCGGCTGTGCCCGCCACCAGGAGCTGGACCGCGCGGGGCTGCCCGATGCCGGTCAGCAGGGCGAGGCTCTGTGCGACGGCTGCTGAGGCGCAGACCACCGCGGCGGGTCGGACCGCCCCGAAGGACTGCAGGAGCAGCCCGGTCCACATCACGGTGCCGAGCAGCAGGAGGGTGGCGACGCGGGCGCCTGTCAGGCCTGGGGCGCCGGGCCAGAGCAGGGTTCCGGTGGCGCCGAGGGCCAGCAGCACCGCCAGGTAGGCGGCGAGGCACTGGGTCAGGGTGGCGAGCATCCGCAGCCAGAACTGCCGGGGCGAGCGGGCGGCCCGCAGCCCTGCGAGGCTGCCGCTTCGGAATCGGTGGAGCAGCCATTCGGCGGGGCCCATGCTGAGGGTGAGGGCCACCGCCGAGGGGGCCGCGACCGCCTCGGCGGGACCGCCGGCGAGCACCTCCCCCAGGGCGGCGTACAGCACGAGCAGGCCGGTGCCCAGGCCGAACACCCCGTACGGCACGGAGTCCCCGAGCCGGGGGCCGCGCGGCCCGTACTCCTCCTCGGCGCCGCGCAGCATCCGCCAACGAACCGGGCCCCGCTCGCCCGGCCGGCGCTCCGTCCAGCCGCGGACGCGGAGCGCGAGGGCCCGTACGCCGTCGGCCAGCGGCAGTTCCCGTACCGCCACTGCGCAGGCGGCCAGGAGGGAGAGCGCCAGCAGGAACACCCGTACGGGGACGGGCAGTTCCAGGAAGAGGGAGAGCACCGCCCCGGCGGCCATCGGCGCGAGCGCGGCCAGCAGCAGCCGCTCCCGCCCGAGCACCAGCAGGACGGTGGCGGCCCCGACGTACAGGGCCTGACCTGCGGCGAAGGCGTAGGAGAACGGGGGCCCGCCGGGTACCGACAGTGCGGCGGCAGTGCCCAGCAGGGCCCCCGCGGGGGCGCCGAGCAGCAGGGTCCGCCCGGCGGCGGCCCGGTCGCCGAGGCCGAGCCAGGAGTAGGCCCGGTGGGACAGGGTCTGGTCCCAGACCCAGCCGATGAGGGCCCCGGCGAGCAGGGTCAGCGTCCCGGCGGGCAGCCCCAGCCGGTCCTTGGGCCCTTCCAGCAGGGGCGCGCCCAGCAGGTAGGCGAGACCGGGCAGGGCGAAGATGACCCCGCGCAGGAGGCAGGCGGTGAGCGAGACCTTCCAGGGGTCGGGGACGCGTTCGGGCTCCGGGAAGGAGCGCGGGACGCGGGCGTAGAGCTCCTCGGCGAGGCCGAAGGAGTCCTGGCGCCCGTAGGCGAGGCGGATGTGCTCGTCGGTCATCCCGTCGGATTCGAGGATGGCGGCGATCTCGTCGGGGTGGACGGCGGCGGCGATGAACACGTCGAGACGTTCGGCGAGTTCGTCCATCGGGTCGGCGGCCGGGGAGGCGCTCCGCCGGGGGCGCGGGATGGCGGGAAGGGTGTCGCCGCCGGGAACTTTCAGCCAAAGTGATCCGCTCACCACAGGCTCCCGTCGGCCGCGAGTTCCTTGTACCAGGGGTCGGCGAGGCGCTGGGTCCACTCGTCGCCGACGTGGACGGGTAGGACGGGCTGGCCGGCGAGCTCGCGGTAGATGTGGCGGAAGCCGTCCACGGACTGGTGGAGGGTGAACTTCTCCACCACCCTCTTGCGGGACATCCGGCCCAGCTCGGCGCGGCGTTCGTCGTCGCGGAGCAGGGCGAGGGTGGCGCGGGCCATGGTCTCGGGCTCGCGCGGCGGGACGACGAGGCCGGTGTCGCCGACGGCCTCGCGGACCCCGCCCACGTCGGTGGAGACGGTGGTGCGGCCGCAGGACATGGCCTCGATGATGGAGAAGGGGAAGCCCTCGCTGATGGAGGAGAGCATCACGACGGAGCCGGCCGCGTAGGCCCTGGCCACCTCGCTGATGCGGCCCTCGTAGGAGATCCCGTCGGTGACCCCCAGTTCGGCGGCGAGCTTCTCCAGCTTGAGTTTGTAGTCCTCGCAGCCGGCCGGGACCGGGCCGAAGAGGCGCAGCCGCAGGGCGGGCAGTTCCCCGCGCATGAACGCGTAGGCCCGGATGAGGGTTTCGAGGTCCTTGATCGGGTCGATGCGGCCGCACCAGCTGAGGGTGGGCACCTCCGGCTCGGGACCGGCCTCGGGGAAGGCGTGCGGGTCGACGCCGTTGTAGACGGTGCGGATCCGCTCGGAGTCGGCGCCCCCGCGCTCCTCCCAGCGGCGGTTGTACTGGTTGCAGGGGGTGATCAGGTCGGCCTGCCGGTAGCCCTCGGTGTTGAGCTCGCGGTAGAAGCCGAGCATGAGCGCCTTGACGGGCCAGCGCTGTTCGGCGCTGCGGTAGCCCAGATAGCGCTCGCGCAGGTAGATGCCGTGTTCCGTGAGGAGGAACGGCACCCTGTCGAGGTACTTGGCGGCGAGGGCCGGCAGGGTGGCCAGTCCGCTGCTGACGGCGTGCGCGACGCTGTCCGGCGCGATGCGCACGCCGAGCGGGCGCAGAGCGTGTTCCAGCAGGTCGGTGGCGGTGAGAGCGTCATGGATGGTGGGCTCGGCGGCGGCGGTCACCAGCCCCGGGCGGGTCCAGACGTCCATCAGCAGGCGCAGGACGGACTCGGAGCGCAGGGCCGGGGCGAGCCGGCCGGAGCGGGCCAGCAGCGCCAGTTCGCGCAGGGATTCGGAGAAGCCCCCGCGAGCGGGGTCGAGCAGGGAGAGCAGGAAGGTCTCATAGGTCTCGGTGAAGCGGCGCCGGCCCTTGCCCCGCAGACCGGAGCGGAGCCTGCGGGCCGGCGGAGCGCCCCAGAGCGGAACGGCGGTGTGGCGGTAGACGTTGCGCGGCAGTTCCCAGGTGACCGGCTCGCGTCCGGAGCCGGTCAGGGCTATGACGTTGAAGTCGACCTCCGGCATGCCGCGGACCAGTTGGTCGCACCAGGTGCTGACGCCCCCGTGGACGTGCGGGTAGGTGCCTTCGGTGAGCATGGTGACGTGACGCCCATGACTCATGTGGTGTGTCCCCCCAAGGACGGAAAAGGGGCCGGCGCCCATGGATCACGGAACGCCGGCGCTAGGTGGTACGTGTGGCTGGCTTCTGCGTGCCCGGGGCGGTCAGGGCATGTGGAGGGTGACGGCGCTCTGGAGCAGCTCCGGGGCCGTCCAGGTGGAGCGGGAGCCGGCGTAGGCGGTGCCGAAGTCCGCGGTGCCGAGCAGGAGCTGCTTCTTGGTGCCGGCGGGTGCGGTCAGCGGGGCCACGACCCCGGAGGGCGCCTTGACGGTGACGTCCTTGCCGATGCGGTAGGCGGTGACCTGGTTGGCGGCGACCGCGGCGTCCCAGGCCGCGCGGCGCTGGAGCTCGACGCCGGAGTCCTTCATGCTCTGGTTGACGATCGGCGCGCTGGGCGCGTACAGCATCCGGTAGGTGTCGAGGACCTGGTTGAGCACCGGGTACAGGGTGCGGTCCTCGGCCAGGTTGGACTGGTGCACGTAGTGCGGGCGCGGGTCGTTGTTCAGGACGTGCCGCAGGGCGGTCCTGGCCTCGGCCGGGACGATGTAGTTCAGGTATCCGGTGCTCGCGTCGAGCGGGGCCGGCAGGCAGGTGGAGGTCCCGGGGTTGTCCTCGCAGACGCCGCTGCCGCCGTCGGCGCGGCTGGTGTAGATCCAGTTGTACTCGTCGGCCATCTCAGAGTTGGTGCCCGTGTTGTAGTACACGTTCATCGGGTACCGGGGGACGGTCAGCGCAGCGCCGACCGCCCGCTGCGCGGGCTCGCGGGAGTTGTCGCTGCCCGCCCATTTCACGCCGTTGTCGGCGAGCGCGCCGGCCAGGTTGGGGTTGTCCTGGGCCTGCTGAGGAAGGGTCTTGAGGCCGGAGTGCTCACCGGTGACCAGTTCGGTGCGGTCGGTGGTGATCCCCTTGGAGGAGGCCCAGTTGTTGTTGTCCCGGATCTGCGCGGAGATCTCGGCGCGGCTCATCCAGTTGATGGCGCCCGCGGTGTTCTTCGTGCAGGTCCACGGGGTGGTGGTGGTGTCCTGGACGCAGCCGAGGAACAGGTGGGTGTAGGTGTGGTTCATCCACCGGTACTTCGCCCGGTCGGCGATCAGCTGCGCGGTCAGCGCGTCGGTGTTGCCGTTCTCCGCCTTCCACTCCTCCCCCGCGCCCGCGTTGAAGAGCAGGTCCAGCTTGAAGTTCTTGGAGGTCTGCCACTGCGCCAGGTACTGGGCGTCGGCGGCCGTCATCCGGATCGTGGATTCCTTGCCCTCGCCGCCGGCGCAGGCGTAGTCCCCGGGGGTGCAGTTGAGGTCCTTGCTCCAGCGGGCGTCCGGGGCGAAGACGTCGTCCACGTGGACCGCGAAGTAATTGCGCTCCTGGCCGAGGTGGACGCCCTGGGTGACCCACTCGACGATGCCGCGGGCCAGCAGCCGGAACTGCTGCTGGTACTGGTTGTACCCGAAGGTGACGACCAGCTCACTGCGCCCGTCGTGGGTGTACTCGCCGACGAGCGAGGCCCGTCCGGAGCCGACCGGGGCGTCGAGGTAGCTGGTGTAGCCGGTCCTCGGCTTGGCGATGAACCCGTAGCTCTCGGGGATCAGCGCCGAGTTGTCCTCGAAGGCGACCTGGCCGCCGAGGTAGCCGAAGGGGCCCGTCTTGCCGGCCGCGGTGACGGCGGCCTGGGTGCCGTCGAGCGTGCCGCTGTAGCCGCCGTTGTCGGTGTACTCCAGACCCACCTCCGGGTGGGCCCAGGTGTACGCGTCCACCTGGCGGATCCCGTAGGTGGTCTCGTACGCGGTGAGCGCGGCCATTTCGGCCGAGCCCGCGCCGAACGGGTTCTCGTTCGGCAGCACCACGCCCTGGAACTTGGCGCGCGGCCGCCCGTCGACCGTGTCGGCGAGGAACGCCGCGTTCACGACCGGGCGGCCGGAGCTGCCCAGGTCCACGCGGGTGTACGGAACTCCGGTGTCCCGGAGTTCCGCGGTGATCGCCTCGACCGAGCTGCCGCCGTCGTCGACGACCAGCACCCTCAGGTCGATGCGCGGAGTGACGGCCGCCTGTGCGGCCGCTCCGGGTACCGCGACGGACGCTATGGCAGCCGCGAAGCATACGGCGGCGAGCCTGTTCATCCGGTTCTTCTTGACCATTTCGGCCTTTCCCCCCGCAGGCATCCTCGACTTCGGCCCGTGACGTTGGGCCGAATCGGGGATGCTCTGTGGAAATCATGCAAAGAGACCCCGCGTCCCCTTGCGAGAGTGGGCCGAGTCTTTCGGACCTCGTCAGGTCTAAGGGGCAAACCTGGAACAGAGGCCACAGATGGGTGAACCTGGGAGCCCCTTGATCGAACAAGTTGCCAAACCTTCGAGTGGCGTACGGACGAGTACGTACGCGTAGGCTCATTTCCGGCGGCCATCGGGCCCGAATACGATCGCTACGGACGGCCGTCCACCCACTCGGCCCACACCACCAAAACGGAAGCGAGACTTCACCACCGTGACTGCTCTGACTCTCAGCACTGCCGGACCGGCGACGCTGCGCGCCGACGCCCTCGTCGTCGGCGTAGCGAAGGGCCCCAAGGGTCCCGTCGTTGCCGCGGGCGCCGAGGCCGTGGACAAGGCGTATGACGGAAAGCTCGCCGCCGTGCTCGAAGCGCTCGGTGCCACGGGCGCCGAAGGCGAGATCACCAAGCTGCCGGCACCGGACGGCCTCAAGGTCCCGGTCGTGCTGGCGGTCGGACTGGGCTCCCTCCCCGAGACGGACGAGTCCTACGACGAGGAGGCGCTGCGCCGCGCCGCCGGCGCCGCCGCCCGCGCCCTGCACGGCACCAAGAAGGCCGCCTTCGCGCTCCCCCTCGACGACGCCTCCGCCGTCACCGCCGTGGCCGAGGGCGCGCTCCTCGGCGCGTACGCGTTCACCGCGTACCAGGGCGGCGAGAAGAAGGCTTCGAAGAACGGCGGGCCCAAGCAGCCGCTCGCCGAGATCGCCCTGCTCGGCGCCAAGCCGCGCGACAAGGAGCACAAGGCCGCCGCCGAGCGCGCCACGGTCCTCGCGACCGAGATCAACATCGCCCGTGACCTGGTCAACACCCCGCCGAACGACCTCACCCCCGAGGCCTTCGCCGCCGTCGCCACCGCGACCGCGAAGGAGAACGGCATCAAGGTCCAGATCCTGGACGAGAAGGCCCTGGTCAAGGGCGGCTACGGCGGCATCATGGGCGTCGGCAAGGGCTCCGAGAACCCGCCGCGCCTGGTGAAGCTCTCCTACACCCACCCCAAGGCGGAGAAGACCCTCGCCTACGTCGGCAAGGGCATCACCTACGACTCGGGCGGCATCTCCCTGAAGCCGGCCGGCCACAACGAGACGATGAAGTGCGACATGGCCGGCGCCGCCGCGGTCTTCGCCTCCGTGGTCGCCGCCGCCAAGCTCGGCCTCCAGGTCAACGTCACCGGCTGGCTCGCGCTCGCCGAGAACATGCCGTCCGGCTCCGCCACCAAGCCCGGTGACGTGCTGCGCATGTACAGCGGCAAGACCGTCGAGGTCCTCAACACGGACGCCGAGGGCCGCCTGGTCCTGGGTGACGCGCTCACCAAGGCCTCCGAGGAGAACCCCGACGCCATCGTCGACGTCGCCACCCTGACCGGCGCCATGGTCATGGCGCTGGGCGACCGGACCTTCGGCATCATGGGCAACGACGAGGCCTTCCGGACCTCCATCCACGAGATCGCCGAGGAGGTCGGTGAGGCCTCGTGGCCGATGCCGCTCCCCGGCGACCTGCGCAAGTCCATGGACTCCCCCACCGCCGACATCGCCAACATGGGTGTCCGGATGGGCGGCGGCCTGGTGGCCGGCCTCTTCCTCCAGGAGTTCGTCGGCGAGGGCATCACCTGGGCCCACCTCGACATCGCGGGCCCCGCCTTCCACGAGGGCGCCCCGTACGGCTACACCCCCAAGGGCGGCACCGGCTCCGCCGTGCGCACCCTGGTGCGGCTGGCCGAGCGCACGGCCACGGGCGACCTGGGCTGACACCGGCGGCACCGCCGAACGGTCTGCGGGCCCCGGGCATGATCAGATTTTCTGATCGGGCCCGGGGCCTGTTCACTGTCAACGAAATCCGTAGGTTTCTACGCTGCGGTAACCCCCGGTTCGGGCAGAACGACCTGTCCGGGGGCAGGCCCGGCGTCCCGCGTTCCGCCGACAAATGCGAAGATGGGTTCTCGGCAGGACAGGGCCCCCACCACAGGGCCGAAGAATCAAGCGGCCGTATACCAGCCGCCGCCCGGTCACAGAGGACCGGTGCTCGGCGCACATGCATGGAGGACGTGACGTGGCGAACGACGCCAGCACCGTTTTCGACCTAGTGATCCTCGGCGGTGGCAGTGGCGGTTACGCCGCGGCTCTGCGCGCATCCCAGCTGGGTCTGGACGTTGCCCTGATCGAGAAGAACAAGCTCGGCGGCACCTGCCTGCACAACGGCTGCATCCCCACGAAGGCTCTGCTGCACGCGGGCGAGGTTGCCGACTCTGCTCGCGAAGCCGCCCAGTTCGGTGTCAAGACCTCCTTCGAGGGCATCGACATCGCGGGTGTCCACAAGTACAAGGACGATGTGGTCTCGGGCCTGTACAAGGGCCTGCAGGGTCTGGTCGCCTCCCGCAAGGTGACCTACATCGAGGGTGAGGGCCGCCTCTCCTCGCCGACGTCCGTCGACGTGAACGGCCAGCGCATCCAGGGCCGCCACGTCCTGCTGGCGACCGGCTCCGTGCCGAAGTCGCTGCCGGGCCTGAACATCGACGGCAACCGCATCCTCTCCTCGGACCACGCGCTGGTCCTGGACCGCGTGCCCGAGTCCGCGATCATCCTGGGCGGCGGCGTCATCGGCGTCGAGTTCGCCTCGGCGTGGAAGTCCTTCGGGGCCGAGGTCACCGTCATCGAGGGCCTCAAGCACCTCGTGCCGGTCGAGGACGAGAACAGCTCGAAGCTGCTGGAGCGCGCGTTCCGCAAGCGCGGCATCAAGTTCAACCTCGGCACCTTCTTCGACAAGACCGAGTACACCGAGAACGGCGTACGGGTCACCCTCGCCGACGGCAAGACCTTCGAGGCCGAGGTGCTGCTGGTCGCCATCGGCCGCGGCCCGGTCTCGCAGGGCCTGGGCTACGAGGAGAACGGCGTCGCGATGGACCGCGGCTACGTCCTGGTCGACGAGTACATGCAGACCAACGTGCCGACCATCTCGGCCGTCGGTGACCTCGTCCCGACCCTCCAGCTCGCGCACGTCGGCTTCGCCGAGGGCATCCTGGTAGCCGAGCGTCTGGCCGGTCTCAAGACCGTCCCGATCGACTACGACGGCGTCCCGCGCGTCACGTACTGCCACCCCGAGGTCGCGTCCGTGGGCATCACCGAGGCCAAGGCCAAGGAGATCTACGGCGCGGACAAGGTCATCGCGGCCAAGTTCAACCTCGCGGGCAACGGCAAGAGCAAGATCCTGAAGACCGCGGGCGAGATCAAGCTCGTCCAGGTCAAGGACGGTGCCGTGGTCGGTATCCACATGGTCGGTGACCGGATGGGCGAGCAGGTCGGCGAAGCCCAGCTGATCTACAACTGGGAAGCGCTCCCCTCCGAGGTCGCGCAGCTCATCCACGCACACCCGACCCAGAACGAAGCGCTCGGCGAGGCCCACCTGGCACTTGCCGGCAAGCCGCTGCACAACCACGACTGATCGTCACGGGCGCGACGACCGACCACATCCGCACATTCGTTAGGAGCAACTGAAACCATGTCGGTTTCCGTAACCCTTCCGGCGCTCGGAGAGAGCGTTACCGAGGGCACTGTCACCCGCTGGCTGAAGGCCGAGGGCGAGCGCGTCGAGGCCGACGAGCCGCTGCTCGAGGTCTCGACCGACAAGGTCGACACCGAGATCCCGTCCCCCGTGTCGGGCATCCTCGCCTCCATCAAGGTCGCCGAGGACGAGACCGTCGAGGTCGGTGCCGAGCTGGCCGTCATCGACGACGGCTCGGGCGCGCCGGCCGCTGCCGCGGCTCCGGCCGCCGAGCCGGCCGCCGCCGCTCCGGCCCCCGTCGCCGAGGCCCCCGCGGCCCCGGCTCCGGTTGCCGAGGCTCCGGCCGCCGCCGCGCCTGCCGGCGCCTCCGCCGCTTCCGGCACCGATGTCGTGCTCCCCGCCCTGGGCGAGTCCGTCACCGAGGGCACCGTCACCCGCTGGCTCAAGGAGGTCGGCGACTCCGTCGAGGCCGACGAGCCGCTGCTCGAGGTCTCGACCGACAAGGTCGACACCGAGATCCCCGCCCCGGTCGCCGGCGTCCTGCTGGAGATCCTGGTCGCCGAGGACGAGAACGCCGAGGTCGGCGCGCGTCTGGCCGTCATCGGCGTGGCCGGCGCGGCTCCCGCTGCCGCCCCTGCCGCCGCCCCGGCTCCGGTCGCCGCTGCCGCTCCGGTCGCCGCCCCGGCTCCGGTCGTGGCCGCTCCCCCGGTCGCCGCTCCGGCTCCGGTCGCCCCCGCGGCGCCCGTGGCCGCTCCGGCTCCGGTGGCCGCTCCGGCTCCCGTCGCCGCCCCGGCTCCGGTCGCCCCGGCCGCCCCCGCCGCACCGGTTTCCGCCGGTGACGAGGGCGCGTACGTGACCCCGCTGGTGCGCAAGCTCGCCACGGAGTCCGGCGTCAACCTGTCCGCGGTCTCGGGCACCGGTGTCGGTGGCCGCATCCGCAAGCAGGACGTCCTGGCTGCCGCCGAGGCCGCCAAGGCCGCCGCCGCTCCGGCTCCGGCCGCTGCCGCTCCCGCCGCCAAGGCTCCGGCCGCCGCGGTCTCCGAGCTGCGCGGCCAGACCGTCAAGATGACCCGCATGCGCAAGGTCATCGGCGACAACATGATGAAGGCCCTGCACTCGCAGGCGCAGCTCAGCTCCGTGGTCGAGGTGGACATCACCAAGATCATGAAGCTGCGCGAGAAGGCCAAGGCCGGCTTCCTCGCCCGTGAGGGCGTCAAGCTGTCCCCGATGCCGTTCTTCGTCAAGGCCGCGGCCCAGGCGCTGAAGGCCCACGCGGTCGTCAACGCCCGGATCAACGAGGACGAGGGCACCATCACCTACTTCGACTCGGAGAACATCGGCATCGCCGTGGACTCCGAGAAGGGCCTGATGACCCCGGTCATCAAGGGTGCCGGTGACCTCAACCTGGCGGGCATCTCCAAGGCCACCGCAGACCTGGCGACCAAGGTCCGCGGCAACAAGATCACGCCGGACGAGCTGTCGGGCGCGACCTTCACCATCAGCAACACCGGCTCGCGCGGTGCGCTGTTCGACACGGTCATCGTGCCCCCGAACCAGGTCGCCATCCTGGGCATCGGCGCGACGGTCAAGCGCCCGGTGGTCATCGAGACCGCCGAGGGCACGAACATCGGCATCCGCGACATGACGTACCTGACCCTGTCCTACGACCACCGCCTGGTGGACGGCGCGGACGCGGCCCGGTACCTCTCGGCCGTCAAGGCGATCCTCGAGGCCGGCGAGTTCGAGGTCGAGCTCGGCCTGTAAGGCTCTCCGCGACAGCGCGCAGCGACTGTCCCGTACGGCGCCCCCGCCCGGACCGCAAGTCCCGGGCGGGGGCGCCGTCGTCGTACGCTGGGGCGCCGCGGCGGGCGGCTGTAACCAGCCTCACCCTGCGCCTCCGACCAGGAACGCATCGCGACGAGCGGCGCCGCCGTATTGTCTACGCATCAGGCCCCGCGTGACCCTGCACACCCACCAGGAGATGAAGACCCGATGATCACCCCACCCGTCGTGCACTCGCTGCGCGAGCAGATCCGCGAGCACATCGTGGAGGGGATCGTCAGCGGGCGCTGGAAGCCCGGCGAGCGGATCGTGGAGCGCCGGATCGCGGTGGAGCTGGAGGTCAGCCAGACGCCCGTGCGCGAGGCGCTGCGCGAGCTGGAGACGCTGCGGCTGATCGAGTCGGCGCCGAACAAGGGCGTGCGCGTACGGAACCTGTCGGCGGCGGACCTGGAGGAGATCTATCCGGTCCGGGCCGGCCTGGAGCAGATCGCGGCCGAGCTGGCCGCGCCCCGGCTGGCGGCCGACTGCACGGCCCTGGAGCCGCACGTGGCGGCCCTGTGGGAGGCCGACCGCAGCGCGGACGGCACGGCGCAGGTGCGGCACACCGTGGGCTTCCACCGGGAGCTGGTGCGGGCGGCCGGGAACAGCGTGCTGCTGCACACCTGGGAGTCCCTGGGCATCGAGGTGTTCACGGCCCTGTCCATCCGGTGGCTGGGAACCGTCCAGAAGTCCTACGCCGAGGAGCACGAAGCCCTGGTGGACGCCTTCCGCAATCAGGACCCGGAGATCGGCCTGCTCGTGAAGCGGCATGTCCTGGGGTGCGCGCCGAGGGCTTGATTTCACCCCTCCAACGGCCCACATTGCCCTAATTTGCCCGGCACTGGGTGCCTAGATCCATGGCACCCGGTGCCGACTTTTGTCATTTCGTCATTTCTTCGCCACTTTCATTTGATCGATCATCGATCAGCGCCTTAGAGTCGACCGCGGACCCCACCCGGGTCCAACGACCCTGTCCTGCCCGTCAGGGATTTCTTCACCACCTCTCCTTTGTCCGGAAGGCGGCGCACACCGATGTCCGACCCCGTAGGAAAGCTTCCGAGCGAGCTCGACCAGCTCCCGGACCGCGACACCGAGGAGACCGCCGAATGGGCGGCCTCCCTCGACGCCGTCGCCAAGGCCGCCGGTACGCGCCGCGCCGAATACCTGCTCCGTCGCACGCTCCAGCACGCCGAGGCCGCCGGTCTCGCGCTGCCGAAGCTCCTTGAGACGGACTACGTCAACACCATCCCCACCGCCGCGGAGCCCGAGTTCCCCGGCGACGAGGCGATGGAAGCCAAGATCACCGCCTGGAACCGCTGGAACGCGGCCGCCATGGTGACCCGCGGCTCCAAGTACGGCGTCGGCGGCCACATCGCCACCTTCGCCTCCGCCGCGTGGCTGTACGAGACCGGCTTCCAGCACTTCTTCCGCGGGAAGGAGGCCGACGGATCGGGCGACCAGCTCTACATCCAGGGCCACGCCTCCCCCGGCATCTACGCCCGCGCCTTCCTCGACGGCCGGATCTCCGAGCAGCAGCTCGACAAGTTCCGCCAGGAGTCCGGCGGCAACGGCCTGCCGTCCTACCCCCACCCGCGGCGCCTGCCGTGGCTGTGGGAGTTCCCGACGGTGTCCATGGGCCTCGGCCCGCTGTCCGCGATCTACCAGGCGCGCTTCAACCGCTACCTGCAGAACCGCAGCATCAAGGACACCGCCAACTCGCACGTCTGGGCCTTCCTGGGCGACGGCGAGATGGACGAGCCCGAGTCGACCGCCGCCCTGGCCCTGGCCTCCCGCGAGCAGCTCGACAACCTGACCTTCGTCATCAACTGCAACCTGCAGCGCCTCGACGGTCCGGTCCGCGCCAACTTCCGCGTGGTCCAGGAGCTGGAAGCCCAGTTCCGCGGCGCTGGCTGGAACGTCATCAAGTCGCTGTGGGGCTCCGCCTGGGACGAGCTGTTCCAGCTCGACACCACGGGCGCCCTCGTACGCCGCCTGCGCGAGGTGCCCGACGCCCAGTTCCAGACGTACGCGACCCGCGACGTGGCCTACATCCGCCAGCACTTCTTCGGCGCCAACGCCGAGCTCGTGCAGCTGGCCGGCGTACTGTCCGACGCGAAGATCGCGGAGTGTTTCCACAGCTCCCGCGGCGGCCACGAGCCCCGCAAGGTCTATGCCGCGTACAAGGCCGCCCTGGAGCACAAGGGCGCGCCGACGGTCATCCTCGCGCAGACCGTCAAGGGCTACACCCTGGGTGCCGGGTTCGAGTCGAAGAACGCGAACCACCAGATGAAGAAGCTGACGATCGACGAGTTCAAGGACATGCGTGACCTCCTTGGCCTCCCGATCCCGGACAGCGCCTTCGCCGACGGCCAGGTCCCGTACGGCCACCCGGGTGCGAACAGCCCCGAGGTCCAGTACCTGAACGAGCGCCGCGCGGCGCTCGGCGGCCCGGCCCCGGCCCGCAAGGTCAAGCACGTGGCCCTGCCCGCCCCGGCGGACCGTTCCTTCGCCCCGCTGCTCAAGGGCTCCGGCAAGCAGGAGATGGCCACCACCATGGCCTTCGTCCGGCTCGTCAAGGACCTGATGCGGGACAAGGAGACCGGCAAGCGCTGGGTGCCGATCGTGCCCGACGAGGCCCGTACCTTCGGCATGGAGTCCCTCTTCCCGTCGGCCGGCATCTACTCGCCGCTGGGCCAGACGTACGAGCCGGTCGACCGCGACCAGCTCATGTACTACAAGGAAGCCAAGGACGGCCAGATCCTCAACGAGGGGATCACCGAGGCCGGCGCCATGGCCGACTTCATCGCCGCCTGCACGTCGTACGCGACGCACGGCGAGCCGATGATCCCGTTCTACATCTTCTACTCGATGTTCGGCTGGCAGCGCACCGCCGACCAGATGTGGCAGCTCGCCGACCAGCTCGGCAAGGGCTTCATCGTCGGCGCCACCGCCGGTCGCACCACGCTGACCGGTGAGGGCCTGCAGCACGCGGACGGCCACTCGCACCTGATCGCGTCCACGAACCCGGCGTCGCTCAACTACGACCCGGCCTTCGCGTACGAGATCGCGGTGATCGTCAAGGACGGTCTGCGCCGGATGTACGGCGAGAAGCCGGAAGACGTCTTCTACTACCTGACCGTCTACAACGAGCCGAAGCCGCAGCCCGCCATGCCGGAAGGCGTGGAAGAGGGCATCCTGCGCGGTCTGTACCGCTTCAACACGGCGGCGGACCTGGCGGAGGCGACCCCGGCCGCCGACGCCCCGAAGATCCAGCTGATGGCCTCCGGTACGGCCATCCACTGGGCGCTGGACGCGCAGAAGCTGCTCGCCGCCGACTGGAACGTGGCCGCCGACGTCTGGTCCGCCACCTCCTGGGGCGAGCTGCGCCGCGACGCGCTGGAGTGCGACGAGGCGCTGCTGCGCGGGGAGATGCGCACCCCGTTCGTCACCCGCGCGCTGGAGGGCGTCACCAGCCCGGTGCTCGCCGTCTCCGACTGGATGCGTCAGGTCCCGGACCAGATCAGCCAGTGGGTCGAGCAGGACTACACCTCGCTGGGCACGGACGGCTTCGGCCTCTCCGACACCCGTGAGGGTGCCCGCCGCCACTTCGGTGTCGACGCCCAGTCGATCGTGGTGGCCGCGCTGGCCCAGCTCGCCCGCCGCGGCGAGGTCCCGGCGTCCTCCATCAAGGAGGCCCGGGAGCGCTACGGCCTGTAGGCCCCGGCTTCCCTGAACGACCGTGAGGCGGTCCGCCCCCGTGGGGGCGGGCCGCCTCCTGTCGTCGGTGGGGCCGGTCGCGGGGCGCGCCCCGTGCGCGGAGCGCCGCCCGAACTCGTCCCGGCGGGCGCCCGGGGGCCGGGGATGGGGCCGTGCGGGGGGCGTGCACCGGCCTTTCGCGCCACGCGCGGTGGCGGCGGGAGGGTCGACCCGTGATGCTGGAGCGGTGATGGACGAGACGGAATTCTGGGAGATGGTCGACCGTACCCGCGAGGCCGCCGACGGCGACCCCGAGGAACACGCGGAGCTGCTCGTGGAGCGGCTGGCGCAGCTCGATCCGGATTCCGTCCTGGACTTCGCCAGGCACTTCGAGTCGCGCTACAACAGGGCCTACACCTGGGACCTGTGGGGCGCCGCGTGGGTGCTGCTCGACGGGGCGAGCGACGACGCGTTCGACTACTTCCGGTGCTGGCTGATCGGCCAGGGGCGGGAGGTCTTCGAGGGCGGGGTGCACGACCCGGACCAGCTGGCGGAACTGCTCGACGAGTTCGACGAGGAGATCGACGGGGACGGCGAGGAGCTGGGGTACGCGGCCGACGAGGCGTACGAGCAGCTGACCGGCTCGGTCGCGCCGGATCTGGGGATCCCGCTGCAGGCGGCGGAGCCGGAGGGCGCTGCGCTGGACTTCGAGAACGAAGCCGTGCTCGCGGAGCGCTTCCCCCGGCTGTGGGACCGCTTCAGGGGCTGACGCCCCGCGGTGGTGCCCCGGTGGTGCGTACGGCCCGGTGGTGCGGCCTGTTCGTGCGGCCCGGTCGTGCAGCCCGGTGGTGCGGCCTAGTAGTGCGTGCCGCCGTCGATGCGGATCTCCGTACCGGTGATGAAGGCACCGTCCTCGGAGCCGAGCATGGCGACGACGCCGGCGACCGTCTGCGGGCCGGCGAAGCCCTGGCCGAGGGCCGGGGCGAGCTTGGCGAACAGGCTCCAGTCGGTGTCCTCGGGCAGGCCGGGGCCGTTGCCGGTGGTCATGCCGCTCTCGATGGAGCCGGGCGCGACGGAGACGAAGCGCAGGCCCTGCTTGCTGTACTCGGCGGCCAGCGCGTGGGTCATGGACTGGATGCCGCCCTTGCTGGCCGCGTAGGCGCTCATGTAGGGGTGCGCGAAGCTCGCCGAGGTGGAGCTGAAGTTGACGACGACCGGCTGGTCGCCGGCCAGCAGCGCCGGGAGCGACTCGCGGATGACCAGGAAGGTACCGGTCAGGTTCACCGCGATGATCTTGTTCCAGAATTCGAGCGTGGTCTGGTGGGTGTGCGCGGAGCGCAGGATGCCCGCGGCGTTGACCAGCACGTCGATGCCGGTGAGCGCGTCGACGGCGGCGGCGACGCCCGCCTTGACGGCGGCTTCGTCGGATATGTCGAGGACCCCGGTGGTGAGCCGGCCGGCGTGTCCGTCGGCGGCCGCCCGCTCGGCGGTGGCCTTGAGGCCGGCCTCGTTGACGTCCACGGTGTGTACCCGGCCGCCCTCGGAAAGGATGCGGTGGACGGTGGCCTGGCCGATGCCGGATCCGCCGCCGGTGATGAGGACGCGACGTCCTTCGTAACGGTTCATGGGGACGAGCGTACTCCCGTCATGACACGTTTTGCCAGACTGTCAAAATGTGCATTACGTCCGTCCGCGCCGAGGTATCCTTCCCTCCGTGAGATCCCCTCGTCCGTACTCTCCCCAGGCCGGCCCCGGAGCCCAGTCGCTGAACGAGCGCCGCAAGGCGGCCACCCAGCTCGACATCGCCCGCGCGGCCTGCGAACTCTTCGCCGAGCACGGCCCCGACGGCACCACCGCCGAGGACATCGCCCACCGTGCGGGCGTGGCGCTGCGCACGTTCTACCGCTACTTCCGCAACAAGCAGGAGGCGGTGGGCCCCCTGCTCGCGGTCGGCGGCGACGCCTGGCGGGCCCTGCTCGCCGAGGAGGATCCCGGCACCCCGCTCACCGAGGCCCTGGAGCGCGCCGTCACCCGCTCGCTCGCCGACCCCCAGGCGCTCGACGAGGGGCTGGAGGTCACCCGCGGCCTGCTGCGCGCCGCCGCCTCCGACGAGGCCCTGCGGGCGGTCTGGTACCGGGTCAACCAGGACTCCGAGGAGCGCCTGGTCCCGGTCGTCGCCCGGCTCGCCGGCCCGGAGGCCGACACCCTGGGCGTACGCCTCCTCGCGGCGGCGGCCACGGACGCGATCCGCATCGCCCTGGAACTCTGGTCCACCACGGACGCCCCGCCCTCGGGCCCCGGCTCCCCCGCCGAACTGGCGGTCCGCTGCCTGCGCGACCTGACCGGCGCCATGCCCCTGCTGCGCTGACGGCCCGGCGCCCTGACGCCCTGACACCCGACCGGCCCGCCGCTCCGTCACAGGAACCGCTGCGACTTCTCCCTCAGGTGCTCCGCGAAGAAGGCGGGGGCGTCGGGCCGCATCCGGGCGAGGGCGACCATCGCCGTGACGATGACGTCGGCGACCTCCGCCTCCACATCGCCCCACGTGTGCGAGTTGCCCTTGCGGGGATTGCTCCCCTTGGCCCCGATGACGGCCTGCGCCGCCTCGCCGAACTCCTCGCCGATCTTCAGGATCTGCAGCGTCACGCTCTCCTCCCGCGCCACCCCGCGCTCCCGGTCGTGCTCGTCGAACCGCGCCACGAGCGCCCCGATGGTCTTCCACGCGTCGTCCATCCCCCGAAACTAGCCGCACACGACGAAGCCCCGCCCCCTTCTCGGCGAAGGGGGCGGGGCTTCGAGTGATCAGCGCGTCAGCACGGCACGGCTTAGAGGTCGAAGTAGAGCTCGAACTCGTGCGGGTGCGGGCGCAGCGCGATCGGGGCGATCTCGTGCGTGCGCTTGTAGTCGATCCAGGTCTCGATCAGGTCGGGGGTGAAGACACCGCCGGCCAGGAGGTACTCGTGGTCGTCCTCCAGGGCCTTGAGGACCGCGTCCAGGCTGGTCGGGACCTGCGGGACGCTCGCGTGCTCGTCCGGGGAGAGCTCGTAGAGGTCCTTGTCGATCGGCTCCATCGGCTCGATCTTGTTCTTGACGCCGTCGAGGCCGGCCAGCAGGAGGGCCGCGAACGCCAGGTACGGGTTCGAGGACGGGTCCGGGGCGCGGAACTCGACGCGCTTGGCCTTCGGGTTCGAGCCCGTGATCGGGATGCGCATGGCGGCGGAGCGGTTGCGCTGCGAGTACACCATGTTGACCGGAGCCTCGAAGCCCGGGACCAGGCGGTGGTAGGAGTTCACCGTCGGGTTGGTGAACGCCAGCAGCGACGGGGCGTGCTTGAGGATGCCGCCGATGTAGTAGCGGGCGGTGTCCGACAGGCCCGCGTAGCCGGCCTCGTCGTAGAACAGCGGGTCGCCGTTGGCCCACAGCGACTGGTGCACGTGCATGCCCGAGCCGTTGTCACCGAAGATCGGCTTCGGCATGAAGGTCGCGGTCTTGCCGTTCTTCCACGCGACGTTCTTCACGATGTACTTGAAGAGCATCAGGTCGTCGGCCGCGGCGAGCAGCGTGTTGAACTTGTAGTTGATCTCGGCCTGGCCGCCGGTGCCGACCTCGTGGTGCTGGCGCTCGACCTGGAGGCCCTGGGCGTCCAGCTCGAGGGAGATCTCGGCGCGCAGGTCGGCGAAGTGGTCGACCGGGGCTACGGGGAAGTAACCACCCTTGTAGCGGACCTTGTAACCACGGTTGTTCTCCTCGGAGCCCGTGTTCCAGGCACCGGCCTCGGAGTCGATGTGGTAGAAGCTCTCGTTCGCGGTGGTCGCGAAGCGCACGCTGTCGAACACGTAGAACTCGGCCTCGGGGCCGAAGTACGCGGTGTCGGCGATGCCGGTGGAGGCCAGGTACGCCTCGGCCTTCTTCGCGACGTTGCGCGGGTCACGGCTGTAGGCCTCGCCCGTGATCGGGTCGTGGATGAAGAAGTTGATGTTGAGCGTCTTGTCCTTGCGGAACGGGTCCAGGCGCGCGGTGGAGATGTCGGCGCGCAGCGCCATGTCGGACTCGTGGATCGCCTGGAAGCCGCGGATCGAGGAGCCGTCGAAGGCCAGCTCCTCGTTCGGGTCGAACGCCCGCCCCGGGATGGTGAAGTGCTGCATGACACCAGGCAGGTCACAGAAGCGGACGTCAACGAACTTGACGTCGTTCTCCTCGATGTACTGCTTCACTTCGTCGGCGTTCTTGAACATCCAACTCCTCCTACTCCCGACCCCGGGGCAGGGGCGGGCTTTATAGCTAGTGGTGCGTCAGTGCGGTGCCGCACGCTGACCCGACCATAAGCAGACGGGGTTTCTCAAGCATGACCCATTTGTTTCGCACAAGTTAACCAGGGTCCCGCCGGAAGAGCGGGAACCGGCACCGGTACCGTGGTTCGCGTGGACAAGAGGCAAGCAATCGGATCCTGGCTCTCCGGCCCCCGCGAGGCCGCCGAGGAGATGGGTGTCGACTTCGGCTACCCCGGCAAGCAACTGGGCCTGCCGCAGCAGGGGCCCGGCTCGGTGGCCCGTTTCGGCCGCCGCTTCGGCGCCCTGCTCATCGACGGCCTGGGCTGCCAGCTGATCGCCTACGGCCTGATCACGGGCCGCGACTGGAACGCCGCGGCCAACTGGTCGCTGCCGCTCCTGGTGGTCCTGGGAATCCTGACCATCGGCACCGTGGGCTTTACCCCCGGGAAGCGGATGCTGGGCCTCCGCGTCATCTCACAGGACGGCGGCCGGCTCGGCTTCGGCCGCGCGGTGCTGCGCACCGTGCTGTTCGCCCTGCTGATCCCGGCCCTGGTCTGGGACCGCGACGGCCGCAGCCTGCACGACCGCCTCAGCCGCGCCGTCCAGGTCCGGATCTGAGACCGGCACTCGGCACGGCACGGCACAGCACGAAACAGCACCACACAGCACGACGCAGGGGCGCCCCGAGCCATCGGCTCGGGGCGCCCCTGCGTCGTATACGAAAAACTGGTCAGCGCATCTTTCCGCCGCGCGGCATGCGCATCCCCTTGGGCATCGGGCCCTTCGGGATCGGCATGTTGCTCAGCAAGTCGCCCATGGCCCGGAGCTTGTCGTTGACCTGGGTGATCTGGGGTCCGGAGAGCACGCGGGGCAGCTTCATCAGGGTCGTACGGACCTTCTTGAGCGGCACCTCGCCCTCGCCCTTGCCCACGATGAAGTCGTGGACCGGAATGTCGGGCATGATCCGGGCCAGCTTCTTCTTCTCGTTCGCGAGCATCGGCTTCACCCGGTTCGGGTTGCCCTCGGCGATCAGGACCACGCCGGCCTTGCCCACGGCACGGTGGACGATGTCCTGCTGCTTGCTCATCGCGACGGCAGGGGTGGTGCTCCAGCCCCGGCCCACGTTGTCCAGTACGGCCGCGGCCGCGCCCGGCTGTCCTTCCATCTGCCCGAAGGCAGCACTCTCGGCCCGCCGCCCGAAGATGATCGCCATCGCCAGGAACGCCACCAGGAAGCCCAGGATGCCCAGGTAGACCGGGTGGCCGATCAGGAAGCCGATCGCAAGAAAGACACCAAAGGTGACGATTCCCACGCCCGCGACGATCAGACCGACCTTCGGGTCGGCCTTGCGCGTCATCTTGTACGTCAGGGCGATCTGCTTCAGTCGCCCGGGGTTCGCAGCAGTCTCTGCGTTTGACTTCCTCGCCATGAAGCGAAGTTTACGTGGCCTTCTCGGTCCGGGTCGCCGCGGCCTCGAGTACGTGCTCGGTTTCGACCCGGTCCTTGGCTCTGCGGCGGTCTTCGAGGACCGCCGTCCAGGCGTTCCGGCGGGCGCCGCTCATGAGCAGCGACTCTATGCCCCGGAAGGCATCGGTGAACGACGGGATGGCGATGGCGCGTACGGGCGCGGCCTGCATGATGTCGATCCCTTTCACGGAGCTCACATCGGGGGGTGCCAGGAACGTGTGCGGTGCGTCCAACTATCGTCACTGACTGGTGTTACCAGGGTGTGACCGACTGGTCAAACAGTGATGAAACATTGATGCGGCCCACCGGACTCTTCCTGGAAAGAGCCTAGGGGCCGCATCGATGCGGTGTTACCCGTAAGTAAGACTTTGTGCGCGAGTTCACATACCTCCCGCACCACGCGCCTCGGGCGCCTCAGACGGTCGCGCGCTTCTCCATCGCCTGCTGGTACAGCCGGCCCGCGCGGTACGAGGAACGCACCAGCGGCCCCGACATGACGCCGGAGAAGCCGATCTCCTCGGCCTCCTTCGCCAGCTCCACGAACTCGGCCGGCTTCACCCAGCGCTCGACGGGGTGGTGGCGCGGCGAGGGCCGCAGGTACTGGGTGATGGTGATGAGCTCGCAGCCCGCCTCGTGGAGGTCCTTCAGCGCCTGGCTGACCTCCTCGCGCTCCTCGCCCATGCCCAGGATCAGGTTGGACTTGGTGACGAGGCCGTAGGCCCGCGCCTGGGTGATGACGTCCAGGGAGCGCTCGTAGCGGAAGCCGGGGCGGATCCGCTTGAAGATGCGCGGCACCGTCTCGATGTTGTGGGCGAAGACCTCGGGGCGGGAGGCGAAGACCTCCTGCAGCAGCTCGGGGACCGCGTTGAAGTCGGGGGCCAGCAGCTCGACCTTGGTGTGGCCGGTCTCGCGGCCCGCCGTCTGCTGGTGGATCTGGCGCACGGTCTCCGCGTACAGCCAGGCGCCGCCGTCCGCCAGGTCGTCTCGCGCGACGCCCGTGATGGTGGCGTAGTTCAGGTCCATCGTGACGACGGACTCCCCGACGCGGCGCGGCTCGTCCCGGTCCAGCGCCTCGGGCTTGCCCGTGTCGATCTGGCAGAAGTCACAGCGCCGGGTGCACTGGTCGCCGCCGATGAGGAAGGTGGCCTCGCGGTCCTCCCAGCATTCGTAGATGTTGGGACAGCCGGCCTCCTGGCACACCGTGTGCAGTCCTTCGCCCTTCACCAGGGCCTGCATCTTGGTGTACTCGGGACCCATCTTGGCCCGCGTCTTGATCCACTCGGGCTTGCGCTCGATGGGCGTCTGGCTGTTCCGGACCTCCAGGCGCAACATCTTGCGTCCGTCGGGTGCGACTGCGGACACGACCGGCTCCCTGTGACTTCGATTCTTCGGCGCCCACCAGGGTACGCCCGTAATTTCATACGCTCTTACGTCGGCCAACCTGCGGGCGGCCGGGCCCATTCCCGGGTCCGTTCCCGGGCCCATTCCCGGGTCCGTCCCCGAGTCCGTTCCCGGTGCCGCTCCCGGCCCGCCGGAGCCGTGCCGCTACGAGCCCACCGCGGGCTCTATCTCCCGGGGCCGCAGCTCCGCCTGCTCCAGTACGTCCTTCAGGTGCCGCTCGATCACCGGCAGCACCTCGGCGATGGTGATCTCGCGCCCGAGCTCGTACGAGAGCGAGGTCACACCGGCGTCCCGGATCCCGCAGGGGACGATCCGGTCGAACCAGGTGTTGTCGGGGTTCACGTTGATCGCGAAGCCGTGCATCGTGACGCCCTTGGCCACCCGGATGCCGATGGCGGCGAGCTTGCGGTCCTCGCGGCGCTGGCCGGCGTTGGACGGGGCGTACTCGGGGCCGTTCAGCCGCGGGTCGAACTCCTCGTCGTGCAGCCGCGGGTCGAAGTCCAGCGAGAGCCCGCCGATCTTCGGACGCTCCTCCACCGGGTCGCCCAGCACCCAGACCCCGCTGCGCCCCTCGACGCGGGTGGTCTCCAGGCCGAACTCGGCGGCCGTGCGGATCAGCGCGTCCTCCAGGCGGCGGACGTGGGCCACCACGTCCACCGGGCGGGGCAGCTTCATGATCGGGTAGCCGACCAGCTGGCCCGGGCCGTGCCAGGTGATCTTGCCGCCGCGGTCGACGTCCACGACGGGCGTCCCGTCGAGCGGCCGCTCGCTGTCGGCGGTGCGCCGGCCCGCCGTGTAGACCGGCAGGTGCTCCAACAGCAGGCAGGTGTCCTCGATCTCGTCCGCGAAGCGGGCCGCGTGCACCCGGCGCTGCTCTTCCCAGGCCACGGTGTACTCCACGGCCTCCGGCCCGAAGCCCAGACGGACAAACCCAAGCTCAGCCACCGCGGCGCCTCCTCGTTGAACCTGCCGACGAACTTGCTGTGTGCACGTATCGCACCAGGCAAGGGTACGGCGACCCGCGCGCGCCCCGTCAGCGGCCTGCGCACGGCCGGTCAGCGGCCTGCGCGCAGCACGGTCAGCGCCCCGTCACGAGCCCGGGGTCCGGCGGCCCGGGCAGCTGCTTCGGCCGTCTGCGGCCCTCCGGCGGCCGGTCCGGGTCCTCGTCCGCCCGGGGGAGCCGGCGGTGCCCCTCGGTGTGGTCGTTCACCCAGCCGCAGACCCCGCAGGCGTAGCGCCCGTCGAGGCCCGCGATGTACGTCCCGCAGCGCCGGCACTCCGCTTCGGTGAGCTCGGGCGCGGGGAGCGGGGCCGTGGATTCTGCGCAGCGGTCGTCGCCGTGGAGGCGCTCGAAGCTGCCGGGGCGGTGCTCCCCGGTGGTCCGGCGGGTCATGGGCCGCAGCGTACGCGGGTGGAGGGGGTCAGTCCGTAAAGAGCCCTACCGATTCTGCACACGATCGGATGAATGTGGGGCAGAGAGGGCGGTGCAGACCGGGTTCGCCGCTACATTCACGCCGTTCACAGGGCCGGGACTCCGGTCCGTCACGTCAGGAGACCGTGGAGCCGATGACGGAACGACCTGCCCAGCGTGTCCCCAACCGGCAGCTCGCGGCGCTGATCGCCGAAGCCGGGTTCTCCAACGCCGGGCTCGCCCGCCGTGTCGACCAGCTCGGTCTGGAGCACGGTCTCGATCTGCGGTACGACAAGACCTCCGTGACCCGCTGGCTCCGCGGGCAGCAGCCGCGCGGCACGACCCCCGCACTGATCGCGGAGGTGTTCACCCGGCGCCTGGGGCGGCGGCTGTCGGCCCAGGACCTGGGCCTGGACGCGTGCGCACCCGTGTACGCGGGGCTGGAGTTCGCCGCCACCCCCGAGGAGGCCGTCGACATCGCTAGCGGGCTGTGGCGCAAGGACTCCGGTTCGCACGCCGAGCTGCGAAAGATCGCCTTCACCCCGGCCGGGCTGGTGGTGCCGAGCCGGGACTGGCTGATCGGGCGGGCCGACGAACGGGTCGGCCGGGGCGCGGACCAGGCCGCGCGGGTCCCCGTACAGGGCCGCCCCCTGCCGGCACATCCCGCTCAGGGCCACCCCCTTCAGGGCCATCCCGTCCAGGGCCGCGCCGCGGTGCCCCGGCAGCGGCAGATCGACCGCGGTCCGGGGCAGCGGGTCACGGGCGGTGACATCGCCGCGCTCAGATCGGTGAGCGAGCTGTTCCGCACCCTGGACGACGCCTACGGCGGCGGCCACGCCCGCCAGGCCCTGGTGCGGTACCTGGAGCACGAGGCCGAGCCGATGCTGCGCGGCACCTACGGGGAGACCACCGGGCGCCGGCTGTTCTCCGCCGCGGCCGATCTGACCCGGCTCGCGGGCTGGACCTCGTACGACATCGCCGCGCACGGGCTGGCACAGCGGTACTTCGTGCAGGCGCTGCGCCTGGCCCAGGCCGCCGCGGACCGGCCCTACGGGGCGTACGTGCTGGTCACCATGAGCCGGCAGGCGGTCTACCTCGGCCACGGCCGGGAGGCGGTGCAGCTGGCCCGGGTCGCCCAGCAGGGCGTCGGATCGGGCCCGCCGCCGGTGGTGCAGGCGCTGCTGCACTCGGCGGAGGCCCGCGGGCACGCGGTGCTCGGCGAGGTCAGGGCCTCGACGGCCTCGCTGGTGCGGGCCGAGCGGGCGCTGGGCTCGGCCCGGCCGGGTGACGACGTGCCGCACTGGGCGCGGAGCTACGACGAGGCGCAGCTGGCGGACGAGTTCGGGCACTGCCACCGGGACCTGCAGCAGTACCGGGCGTCCGCGCAGCACGCGGAGCGCTCGCTCCAGCTGCGGGCGCCCGGGTACGCGCGCTCGCGGCTGTTCTGCCGGGTGGTGCTGGCGACGGCGCGGCTGGGGCTGGGCGAGCTGGACCAGGCGTGCGCGCTGGGCGCGGAGGCGGCGCAGCAGGCGATGGAGATGCGGTCGGTGCGGGCGGTGGAGTACGTACGGGACTTCGAGCGGCGGCTCGAGCCCTACCGGGACGCGTCGGCGGTGCGGACGTACCGGGACCGGGTGGCCGCGCTGTCCTGACCGGCGGGCCGGCTCCCGGGGCTCCGGCCCGGACCCGTGCCCCGGTCGCCGGCGGGGCTGGATCCGCCCCGCCGGCGTGAATCTCAGGCCGCCACCGGAAGTGCGGCTTCCGGGGCGGCCGGGAGTGGGATGCCGAAGTCGCGCAGGACGGCGCCGGCCGCGCGGCGGGCCGAACGCAGGGCGCCCTCGACGGTGTTGGTGTCCCGGTGGTCGCCGCATACGTACAGCCCGGCCAGGACCCGGACGGTGCGCCGGGTGTCCTGGGGCGGTGGCATCGCGGGGACGGCCTCGGGGGTGTGGTGGACGGCGAGGAGCTCCCAGTCCCGGGTCGCGGTCTCGTAGAGCCGGGCCAGCCGCGAGGCCACCGTACGCGTGGGCGGCGGCGGGCCGAGCACGGTGGTGGTGACCAGGCTTCGGCCGGCGGGGGCGCGCGTCGGGTCGACGGCGCTCATCACGGCGGTGTGGGCGACGGGCCAGTCGGGGTCGCCGTCCAGGAGCAGGGAGCCGTCCCAGGCCAGCGGGCCCGCCGGGGTGGTGGTGGCGTGGTGGATGACGGTGACCTGGTGGAACCGGGGCACGCGCAGCCCCGGGAGCAGTTCGGCGGCGGCCCGGGCGCCGGTGGCCAGGACCGCGGAGCGACAGCTGAAGTCGCCGTGCTCCTCGGTGGTGACCAGGTTGGTGGCGACCGAGCGGACCCGGACCCCGGTGCGTACGGTGCCGGGCGGCAGCGCGGCGGCGAGCAGCCCGGGCAGGGTCGCGGCGCCGCCCTCGGGCACGGCGAGGCGGCCGCGCGCGAAGGTCCGCAGGGCCAGGTCCGCGACGCGGCTGGAGGTGGTGAGCCCGGGGTCGCGCAGGAGCGCGGCGAGCAGCGGGCGCAGTGCCGTACCGAGGCTCCTGGAGCTCAGGGCGGCGTGCGCGGTGCGTTCGGGGCGGGCCAGGAGGCGTTCCTCAGGCAGTGCGGCGAGGCGGCCGAGGGCGGCGCCGAGCCGGGCCTGGTCGAGGGAGCCGCTGGTCAGGGCCCTGGCCGGGGTCAGCGCGCCGGCCCGGAGCGTCCTGCCTTCGGTGTGGATGAGGGCGCCCGGCGCGAAGGGCCGCAGGACCAGGCCCTCGAGGCCCGGGGTGCGGGCCGGTTCGGCGTAGGCGGTGTTGAGGAGCTGGCCGACCCGGTCGAGCCGGAAGCCGTCCACGGTCTCGGTGGCCATCCGGCCGCCGGGATCGTCGGCGCTCTCCAGGACGATGACCGTGACTCCGGCCGCGATCAAGTGGTGCGCGGCCGCGAGTCCCGAGACTCCGGCTCCTACGATGACCACGTCCGCATGGTGTGCGTGTGCGCTGTTGAGCACGTGCCCCTCCCCGAGGTCGGCCCGGCTGTGTGGGGAACCTCCTTCCCCCAACGGCATCGGGCGGAACCCGAGTTGGCCGGACCATTACGGGCTGCGCGGTCAACTCCGGTCGCACGGCGGTCGCATTGGGCTCACAACCGGTCGCACACGTGCGCCGGAGTGCTCCCCCTCAGGTCCCCCTCGGGTCTCCCTCGGGCTCCCCTCAGCCCCCCCCTCAGACTCTCCCCGGACTCCCTCCTCAGGAGTCCAGCGCCGCCCGGACCGACTCGTCGATCCCGGGGTACCGGAAGACGAAGCCGGACTCCAGCAGCCGGGCGGGGCGCACCCGCTGACTGCCCAGCACGTCCTGGGCGAACTCCCCGAGCACCACGCGCATGACCGGAGCGGGCACGGCGAACACCGCCGGGCGGTGCAGGACCCGTCCCATCGCGGCCGTGACCTCGCGGTTGGTCAGGGGCTCGGGGGCGGTCAGGTTCACCGGCCCTTCCAGGGAGGGCGTGTCGATGAGGTGCCGCAGGGCGGCGAGCTCGTCGTGCATCGAGATGTGCGACCAGTACTGGCGGCCGTTGCCGAGCCGGCCGCCGATGCCGGCCTTGAAGATCGGGAACAGCTTCCCCCAGGCTCCGCCCTCGGCCGCGACGACCAGCCCGGTACGGGCGAACACGGTCCGGATCCCGGCCTCCCGGGCGGATGCGGCGGCGGCCTCCCAATCGACGCACACCTCGGGGAGGAACCCCTCTCCCGCCGGGGCGCTCTCGTCGACGGCCCGGTCACCGGTGTCCCCGTAGTACCCGATGGCGGTCCCGCAGACGAACACCCCGGGGGCCTCGTCCATGGCGGCGACGGCCGAGGCCATGGCGGCCGTGCCCTTGACCCGGCTGTCGCGGATCTCCCGCTTGTAGGCGTCCGTCCACCGGTGGTCGCCGACCCCGGCCCCGGCGAGGTGCACGACGGCTCCGCACCCTTCGAGACCCGCCGGGTCCACGTACCCCCGCTCCGGATCCCACCGCGCCTCGTCCGGCGCGGCCGGCTCCCGCCGCACGAACCGGACGACCTCATGCCCGTCGGCCTTCAGGACCCGCCCGAGGGCGCTGCCGATGAGCCCGCTGGCCCCGGTGACTGCGATACGCATGGCCACATCTTGACACCCACCCCACCCAACCCAGTCAGCACACCTCCCGGACCCGCCCCCCGAACATCCGAGCCGCCGCTCCCGGGGACCAGCCCCCGGACCCCGCGCCTCAAACGCCGGCGGGGCTGAAAGATCGCCTCAATCGCCGGCGGGGCTTGATCTTGGCCGGCGTCAGCCCACACGTGACCTCCGGAGTGCCGGAAAACCCAGCTCCGCCTGCGTTTGAGGCGACCCTCCAGCCCGTCGGCGTTTGAGGACCGGGGTCCCGGGCGGATCCCCAGGCGGCTCGGGCACAGCCCGGCATGCCTTCAGCCCGTCCGGCGTTTGAGGACCGGGTCCGGGCAGAGCCCGGGGGCCCTTCAGCCCGTCCGGCGTTTGAGGACCGGGTCCGGGCAGAGCCCGGGGAACGGGCGAAGGGCGGGTAGGGGAGCTCCGCCCCGCAGGGCCCACCACGCGCGCCCCGGCACAGGGGCCCCCGCCGGGACAGCCGGGGCCACACCGGGCACCGGGACCCGCGCCGGGACGGCGATGGTCGCGGCCCCGCCCGGACAGGCCCCGACGGACGGAGTCCGGCGCAGCGGCGCGAGGGACCCGCCGAAAAGGCTAGGCGCCGCCCAGCCATGTGCCGACCGCATAGGTCACGGCCATCGCCAGCGCCCCGCCGACAACGTTCCGCAGCACCGCCCGACCAGCAGAGGCCCCACCCAGCCGCGCACTCAGCACCCCGCACAGCGTCAACGCCACCAACACCGCCACCACCGTCACCGGCACCCGCCCCGACGCCCCCGGAAGGACGATCGCCAGCAGTGGCAGCAGCGCCCCCACCGTGAAGGCGACCAGGCTCGCCAGCGCCGCGTGCCAGGGGTTCGCCAGCTCGTCGGGGTTGATCCCCAGCTCCACCCGCGCGTGCGCCCGCAGTGCGTCCCGCTCCGTCAGCTGCTCCGCCGCCTCCCGCGCCACCGCCTCGCTCAGCCCCCGCTGGGCCAGCAGCTCCGTCAGCTCGTCCAGCTCCGCCGCCGGCGACTCCGCCAGCTCCCGCCGCTCCAGGTCCAGGGCCGCCTTCTCCGAGTCCCGCTGGGAGCTGACCGACACGTACTCCCCCGCCGCCATCGACAGCGCGCCCGCCAGCAGTCCGGCGACGCCCGCCGCCAGGATCGCGGTCCGCGAGGTCGTGGCCCCGGCGACGCCGACGACCAGGCCCGCGGTCGAGATGATCCCGTCGTTCGCACCGAGCACCCCCGCGCGCAGCCAGTTCAGCCGGGTACTGATCTCCGCGCTCTGCTCGTGCGGAGGATGCGCGCCGCTTTCCGTTTCCGTCACGCCACCACTGTCGCGGCCACCGCCGGAAGGAGCCACCCGGCGTGCGCGCCTCCGGTGCCGGGACCAGGGTGGAAGGGTGAGACGCCGACGCGAGGAGCCGGGCTGGCTGCGCGGGACGCCGCCGCCGCGCTGGGCACGCCTCGCGCCCGCGGTGGCCCTGGTGGTGCTGGTGTGCGTACAGCGCATCACCCCGGGCGACGTGGAGCTGGGCTACTTCCTGGCCGGGCTCCCCCCGGTGGCTGCCTTTGCGTACGGGGCCGCCGGGACTGCCTTCTTCGCCGGCGTGGTGCTCGTGCTCGTCGGCGTGCCCTCGCTCGGCATCGCGCACGCCCAGGGCTCCGATCTCGCGACCGTCGCGGTGATCGGCCTGCTCAGCGTGGTGGTCGCCTGGGTCCGAAAACGCCGCGACGCCCAGCTGGTGAGCGTGCGCACGGTCGCGGAGGCGGCCCAGCTCGCGGTGCTGCCGCCGATCCCCGAACGGGTCGGCGCGGTCGCCTGCGCGGGCCTCTACCGCGCGGCCCAGCAGGGCACCCTGGTCGGCGGCGATCTCTACGACGTGCGGGTGGGGCCCTTCGGCGTGCGCGCGCTGGTCGGCGACGTCCAGGGCCACGGCCTGGCCGCCGTCGGCACGGTCGCCTCCCTGCTCGGCGCCTTCCGGGAGGGGGTCCTGGACGACGCGGAGCTCACGATGGTGGCGGCCCGGCTGGACCGGCGGCTGCTGGCGGATTCGGCGGCCGAGTCGGAGGAGCACGCGGAGCTGTTCGCGACGGCGGTGCTGCTGGAGTTCCCGCCCGGGCTGGGCCTCGTACGGATCGTGTCGTGCGGGCATCCGCCGCCCCTGCTGCTACGGGGCTTCACGGTCTCGGAACTCGACGTGGAACCGGGCCCCCCGCTCGGCCTGGGCCTGGCCGGCCCCACCCCCGCAGCACCGGCCGAGCTCCCGGTCGGCCCCGGAGACCGGCTGGTGATGTACACGGACGGGGTGACGGAGGCCCGCGACGCGGCGGGCCACTTCTACCCCCTGACCGCACGCGTGCCCGTACTGGCGACGGACCCGGCGGGACTGGCCCGGGCCGTCTGGCGGGACCTGCAGTCCTTCACCGGGGGCGGGCCGCGCGACGACGTGGCACTCCTGGTGCTGTCGCTGGACGAGGGGCCGGACGGTGACGGCGGTGACGGCGGCCTTGCCTGATGACCGCGCCGTACTGAACACATGACCAAACGATGACAACCGCCCATTCGGGCCATTCACCGTGATTCGCTCGATTTCCCCAGCCCCCGAGCATGGAAACCGAGGCCCACCCGATGCACGCACCGCACAAGCACAACAGGCGGATCACCGCGGTCCTGGTGGCGGCCGGAGCCATCGCCCTGCTCACCGGCACGATCGTGGTCGGCGCCACCGCAGCGGGCGCGACGGCCCCCGGTTCCACGAGGAGCCCCGTCGAGGCCCCCGAAAAGCTGTCGCCGCTGCCCGAGGAACAGGGCAACGGCGACAGCTTCCCGAAGGTCCGCGAGGCGCACTGAGACGGACTGAGACCGACTGGCGGGCCGGTCCGGGCCCGGACTACCCGGCGTCGCGGATGAAGGAACGGACCATCTTGCAGGTGACGTTCGACGGCCGGCGGACACCCGTCCGGACGGCCATCGTGCGGATCTTGCGGTTGGTGGCGCGCTGAACGTCGTACGTGCCCGAGTCGAGCAGGGATATCGCCAGCCGCATCGCCTTCAGGCGCCGGTTGTGGCTCTCGTACCACTCGCGGGGCAGCCCCGCCGGCAACGGCTTCTTCTTGACGGGCTCGATGGTGCGCAGGGTCATGGCAGTGGCCATCTACAGCCTCCCAAACGGTAGTTGGCTTCCTGTCGTTCTCCTTCGATTTTACCGGCGACCACTGACAAAGGACCTGGCCAGACACCGCCTCGCTAAGCTTTCGGGCATGGAGATCTGGATCAACCCCGCCTGCTCGAAGTGCCGCAGCGCCCTGACCCTGCTGGACGCGGAGGGCGCCGAGTACACCGTCCGCCGCTACCTGGAGGACGTCCCCTCCGAGGCCGAGATCCGCGAGGTCCTGGGTCGCCTGGGCCTGGAGCCCTGGGACATCACGCGCACCTCGGACCCGCTCGCCAAGGAGACCGGCGTACGCGAGCTGCCGCGCGAGGAGACCGAGGAGGCACGCGGGCGCTGGATCAGCCACCTGGCAGCGCACCCGAAGCTGATCCAGCGCCCGATCATCACCGCAGAAGACGGCACGGCAGTGATCGCCCGCTCAGAGGAGTCCGTCCGCGATGCCCTGGGCCGGAAGAGGTAGGGCCCATCGGGGGTGAACCCCGGGGCCTGGGCTGCGCGTTGGTCGGTTGCTTCGACAAGGTCCGGTGGGAGCCCGGCAGTCCAGCGTCCTTTCGGTGCGGGCCGGTCCCTCAAGGGCGCTCCCTACGGTCGCGTCGCTACGCGATGACCTTCGGCCACCCTTGACCGACCGACCCACCCCGAAACGCCACAAGACTCCCGGGATCCCCCCGAGGAACGGCCGGGAGGAAGAGTGTGGAGGAGCGGCCGGATCAGGGATGCCCATCCCCCTCCGGCCGGTGCGATCCGGACCGGTCACCTATCAGCACCGCCCAGCCGGACGGTATGGACGCCCGGGACGGTCAGAGCATCCAGGACCGGGCGGTCGGACACCCTTCCCGAGACTTCGACACGGCCAACATGAGCGTAAGGACGACCACCACCCCTTCGCAGGGTCGGTGGGCGCATCGGATCGCTACACAGTCCCACTCGGCTTAGCGGCTACCGACCGTCTGTGGCTGGACATAAGCCGCCCGTCCACCGGACCCGACGATGAGACGATGATGGGTGCTCCGCAGGGTCTGGCGGTCAGACGTAGCTGAGGATGACGAGCAATGCCGCGCACTCGGCCAGGATCTGGACGACGACCGCCGCTTGCCGCACCCGGACTGCGGGCGCGGCCATGGCGACCACGAATGCCACGGCCGCGACGCCGGCACCCCAGATGAACCAGCGCGCCGGCAGGCCTGAGGCGCAACCCTCCCCATACGTCAGACAGCGTGCGGCCGACTCCTGCACCAGGGTGAGCAGACCGGCCGCCACCACGCCCGGCACGAAGAGGGCGGCGGTGAGGGCGGCCCACAGCCGGCTGCGGTCCCGTGCTGCCGGGGCCGAGAGCGTGTGGTCGGGAGTGGAGGTGGTGTTCATGCCCTCATCCAACCGGTGCACGCCGGAATCACACAGCCGTCCGGATACTCAGGTCCAGGGTGCGGGTGTACTCAAGAGCAGGGGTCTTGAGGACCCTATAGGCCCTGCCTGCAGAATCTGTCCCGTTGGTCCAGACTCCTCAACCACAGACGGTCGGTAGTCGCTAAGCCGAGTGGGACTGTGTAGCGATCTGATGCGCCCACCGACCCTGCGAAGGGGTGGTGGTCGTCCTTACGGTCCGGTTGGCCGTGCGAAGTCTCGGGAAGGGTGTCCGACCACCCGGTCCTGGATGCTCTGACCGTCCCGGGCGTCCATACCCTCCCCCTTCTGCGGTGCTGACAGGTGACGGGTGCGGATCGTCGCACCGGCCGGAGGGGGATGGGCATCCCTGATCCGGCCGCTCCTCCCCATCCGTCCCTCCCGGCCGTTCCCCGGGGGGAACCCGGAAGTCTTGTGGCATTTCGGGGTGGGTCGGTCGGTCAAGGGTGGCCGAAGGCCATCGCGAAGCGACGCGACGACGAAGGAGGAGCGCCCTTGACGGGCCGGCCCGCACCGAAAGGACACTGGACTTCCGGGTTCCCACCGGACCCTGCCAACGCCCCCGCCCAACCCGCAGCACAGCCGCAGCACAGCCGCACCGCAGCCCCACCGCAGCCCCCACCCACCCCACCCCCCTCACACGCCCCCCACCCCCACCCCCTACGCTGGCCAGGGCCACCACAAAAGGCACAAACCACCCCCAAGGACCAGCCTCCGTGACCCAACAACCGCCGCAGCCGCCCCAGTCCCCGACCTCCCCACCTCTACCCTCCCCACCACCCCCGCCCCCGCTCCCCCCACCCCGACGGGGAGCGGACTGGATGTTCGGCGGGGTCTACGGGACGGTCCTCGCGTCCGGGCTGCTCGCGGCGCTCGACCAGAAGGGCGGGGAGTACACGCCCTTCTACGACGCCAGCTGGGTCCTGGTCACCGCCGCCACCGCCGGTCTCGCGCACGGGTACTCGCACCACATGAGCACCCATCAGCCCGGCTCCGCGGGGCACCGGTGGCGGATCCTGGGGCGGGCGCTGTGGAACGAGTGGCCCATGATCGCGGCCACCCTTCCCACGGTCCTGCTGCTGCTCATCGCCGGGCTCGCCGACTGGGACTCGCACGGGGTCACCGCCATCGGGCTCGGCCTGAACACCGCGATGCTGTTCGCCTGGGGCTCCTTCGTGGCCCTGCGGGTCGGCTACGGCCTCGGCTCGGCGCTCCTGATCGGCGTCGCCGACGCCACGATCGGGCTGGCCATCATCGTGGCCAACGCCGTCATCAAGTGACGGGCCCCGGGCGGCACGGCCCCGGAGCCGGCCACCGGCGGCAGAGCCCCCGAGCCGAGCCCGGCCGCCGGCACCAGGGCCCCGCGCCTCACTCCGGCAGCTGTCCCTCCGCCTCGGCCAGGATCTCCGTGAGCCGCGCGCCGAACTCCGCACCGCGCGCGTCCGGCACCCCGGTGCGGGCCGAGTCGAGCAGCGCGTCCAGGGCGCGGCCGTAGGCACCCGGTACGTCGCTCCAGTCCGGCAGGCCGAAGACGCCCTCGGTGCCGCGCAGCTCCAGCCCCACCCCGGCGGCCGCGCGCGGGGAGCTGAGGCTGAGGACTGCGGTGCTGGCCGCGCCGGAGCTGTGGCGCAGGGCCAGCTGGACCAGATCGGCGGGGCCGCGGGTGGCGCTGACCGAGGTGACGTCTCCGAGGACCGGGATGAGTACGGACAGGGCGTGCGGGCCCACGTCCCACAGCCCGCCCTTGGCCTTGCGCCAGGGCGAGTCCGCGTAGGCGCTGGGCTCCCCGTCGGGCGGGAAGACCGCGCCGAGCCAGTGCGCGGCGGCGGTGAACCAGCCGGAGCGTGCGGCCTGCTGGTCCACCCAGCCGGCCGTCGGCTCGGCGAAGCGCAGGGTGAGGAAGACGACGGAGGCGACCCGGTGTTCGACCACGGCGTCGGCGACGGCGCGGGCGTCGGCCGCGGTCGTGGCGACGGGCTTGTCGAGCAGCAGGTGGCATCCGGCGGCGGCCGCGCGCACGGCGAGCGGGGCCTGTACGTCGGGCGGCAGGGCGAAGGCCACGGCGTCACAGTCGGCGAACAGCGCGTCGGGGTCTTCGTACACCTTCACCCCGTACTCGCGCGCCAGCGCGGTCGCGGCTTCGGGCCGCCGGCCCCAGACTCCGGCGAACTCGGAGCCGGCGTGCGCGGCGAGGGCGGGGGCGTGGGTGCGATGGGCCCAGGGGCCCGTACCCAGCAGCCCGACCCGGGGGCGTGGCCCGGAAGCGGCCTCTGCGGCGGCATCTCCGGCGGACGTCAAATCGTACGAAATGCTCACCCGCCCAGTCTGCCCCACTCGTACGGGTGCACGGACGTCGACCCGCACAGCCACGCCCACCTGCGGCGTAAACCTCGGTAACACGGGGTTCACACACGGGCAACGGAAGAGAAATCGCGAGCGGGCACGCTGCGGTCTACACCGCAGAACGAATTCGCAGCACGCGAACCGCAGGACGCAACGCAGCATCCGCAGAGTCTGCGCCGGAGCGACGCACCGAAGGATGGGGCCCGTGAGCTACAAGGCTGAGTACATCTGGATCGACGGAACCGAGCCGACGGCGAAGCTGCGTTCCAAGACCAGGATCCTGGCGGACGGTGACGCGCTGCCCATCTGGGGCTTCGACGGATCGAGCACCAACCAGGCAGAGGGCCACGCTTCGGACCGCGTCCTGCAGCCGGTGTTCTCCTGCCCGGACCCGATCCGCGGCGGCGACAACGTCCTGGTCCTGTGCGAGGTCCTGAACATCGACATGACCCCGCACGAGTCGAACAGCCGCGCGCTGCTCCGTCCGATCGCCGAGAAGTTCGGGGCGCAGGCCCCCATCTTCGGCATCGAGCAGGAGTACACCTTCTTCGACGGCACCCGCCCGCTCGGCTTCCCGGTCAACGGCTTCCCGGCCGCGCAGGGCGGCTACTACTGCGGCGTCGGCTCGGACGAGATCTTCGGCCGCGAGATCGTCGAGAAGCACCTGGACCACTGCCTCACGGCGGGCCTGGCGATCTCCGGCATCAACGCCGAGGTCATGCCCGGCCAGTGGGAGTTCCAGGTCGGCCCGGTCGGCCCGCTGGAGGTCTCCGACCAGCTGTGGATCGCGCGCTGGCTGCTCTACCGCACCGCCGAGGACTTCAACGTCTCCGCGACGCTGAACCCGAAGCCGGTCAAGGGCGACTGGAACGGCGCGGGCGCGCACACCAACTTCTCCACGAAGGCGATGCGCGAGGACTACCGCGCGATCATCTCCGCGTGCGAGTCCCTGGGCGAGGGCAGCAAGCCGCTGGACCACGTCAAGAACTACGGCGCCGGCATCGACGAGCGTCTGACGGGCCTGCACGAGACCGCCCCGTGGAACGAGTTCAGCTACGGCGTCTCGGACCGCGGCGCGTCCGTCCGCATCCCGTGGCAGGTGGAGAAGGACGGCAAGGGCTACATCGAGGACCGCCGCCCGAACGCGAACGTGGACCCGTACGTGGTGACCCGCCTCATCACGGACACCTGCTGCACCGCCCTGGAGAAGGACGGCCTGGTCTGAGACCGCCCCTCCCCCCGCTCACGCCCCGACGCCCGCCCGGTCCCCGCGACCGGGCGGGCGTCGGCGTTCCTCTGGGACGGATCCGCCCGGAATGCGATACGGGTGACGGGAACGGACAGGCGGGAGCGAGCGACCGAGTGATGGTTTGTCGGGATTGCAACATTCTCTTCACGCCATGATCATCGAATATGAGACTCCGATCCATAGAGTGAGACAGGGTCTGCCCCGACGTCAGGACATCTGCTTGAATGGGGCCATGGCCAGCCACTCGCACACCCCGACAGGTCGCAGCGACCTCAAGCCGTTCTGGCCGTCCCGTCAGGACCACGATTTCGACCGGGTGTGTTGCCGCGCGAAGAACGCGCCGGCCCTCTAAAACCTCCGGGACACAACCGAGCTTCCCCGAGGCCTTCGGTCTGCGCGGTACGACACAAGACGACGCCTGCACGTACGTCTCCTGCCGACCACTCCGCGTGAAAGAGCTGACCACTCATGGCGAACACCCGTTCCTTCGCATCTGCCACCTCCGCTGCGACCTCCCCCCTGACCTACCCGGCCTTCCCGCCCAGTCCGCGCCACCGCCTGCGAGCCGTGGAGCGCGACGAGGTGGCCCGGGTCGTGGACTTCCTCCCGCCCGGCGCCACCTGGCTCCCCGCTCCGGCGCACACCCTGCCCGCCCTGCCCGGCCAGCCGCCGATGGTCGGCTATCTGGTGCTCGTACCGGCCGACCAGCAGCCGCCGGTCGCCTTCTCCCCGCAGTCCGTTCCCGCTCCCGCGGCCCCCGCGGCCGTCACCGGGGACGCCCTGGTCCGCATCGACCCGGCGCAGCGCACCGCCGAGGTGGACGGCGAGGTGCTGGACCTGACGTACCTGGAGTTCGAGCTGCTGGCCCACCTGGTCGCGCACCCGCACCGGGTGCACAGCCGGGACCAGCTGGTGACCACCGTCTGGGGCTACGGCCACGTGGGCGACGGCCGCACCGTCGACGTCCACGTCGCCCGGCTGCGCCGCAAGCTGGGCGCCGCCCACCGCGGGGCGATCCAGACCGTGCGCCGGGTCGGGTACAAGTACGCCCCCTGATCCTGCCCGCCGGGCCCGTGCTCACGAGGGGGAGCGCGGGCCCGGCGCATGCCCGCCGCATGCCCGGACCTGCGGGATCAGGGCCAACTCGGCCGCACACCAGTGCTGTTGGTGACCAGCCGCTGCCGTAGGCTGCGCAGCCGTGACTACCGGAACCGGCGGCGCGCTCGCCCCTCTTCAACCCCAGGACCCTCGCGAGATGTCCGGCTACCGACTGGTCGCCCGGATCGGCGAGGGCGGCATGGGAACCGTCTACCTCTCGCACACGCGCGGCGGGCAGCCCGTCGCGCTGAAGCTGGTCCGCCGGGAGTTCGGGCAGGACCCGGAGTTCCGCCGGCGGTTCGAGCAGGAGGTGCGGGCCGCGCGCCGGGTGCAGGGCTACCACCTCGTACCGGTCCTCGACCACGACACCACCGGCCCCGCACCCTGGCTCGCCTCGGTGTTCGTACCGGGAATGTCGCTGCACGACGCCGTCAGCACCTACGGTCCGCTCCCGCTGGACGCCGTCTTCCGGCTGGTCGGCTGCACGGCGCGGGCACTCGGCTCCATCCACGCGGCGGGGGTGGTCCACCGCGATCTGAAGCCCGCCAACCTGCTGCTCGGCGCGGCCGGACCGTACGTCATCGACTTCGGGATAGCCCGGGCCGCCGACAGCACACAGCTCACCCGGACCGGCGGGGTCATCGGCACCCCGCAGTACATGTCCCCCGAACACGCGCTGGGCTCCGAGGTCACCGCCGCGAGCGACCTGTTCTCGCTCGGGCTGATCGCGGCCGTCGCGTCGACCGGGCGCCATCCGTACGGCGACGGCGGGGCCACGGCCATCGGCGTGCGGATCGCCAACAGCGACCGGCTGCCGCCGGACCTGAGCGGCTATCCGGCCGGGCTGCGGCCGCTGCTGGAGCGCTGCCTGACGGCGGATCCGGCGCAGCGGATCGGTACGGAAGAACTCGCCGCCCTGTGCGAAGCGGCGGCCGGGCGGCAGCCGAACGACTTCGCCGACTGGCTTCCGGAGCCGCTCGGGCAGGAGATCGCACGGCGGGTCCGGGCGGCCGTGCACCCGCCGGCGCCGACGGTGGCGGACACGGGCGCCGGTGCGGGCGCCGGTGCCGGTGCGGGCGTTCCGGGCGGTACGGGTGGCTCCGGCGCAGGTGCGGCCGGCGCCTCCGGCGGGGTGTACGGGGCCCCGACGGCGGGTGCGCCGCCGCGGCCCGCCGGACCGCCTCCGGGCGGCGGGTACGCGACGCCCCCTCCGGTGCCGACCGCGGCTCCGTTCCCGGCCCCGGCCGCCGCCCCGAAGCGGTACCGCGGCGCACTGGTGGCCGCGGGTCTCGTACTCGCCGTCCTCGCGGGCGCCGGCGCGGCGCGGCTGCTGGACGGCGACGGCACGAGCGGCGCCACCGGCAAGGACTCCGCCGGGCAGCGCGGCGCGGTCACCCCCGCCTCCTCGGGCTCGGCCCCGGCCGCGGCTCCGGCCCCCTCCGGAGCCAAGACCGCGCCGTCCGCCTCCGCTTCGCCGAAGGCCGCGTACACGCCGGTCTTCCAGGACAGGCCCCTGACCCTGCGCGCGCCCTCGTACAACACCGGGACCCACGTCGACCTGGACGCTCCGAAGATCCTGCCCAAGGGGGAGATCGGCAAGACCCAGGACATGGAGCTCACCTACCAGGACTGGAGCGGCGCCGATCTGAGCTTCCTGACGGCCACGGGCAAGAGCACGGGCACCACGCCGGAGGAGTGCCGGGAGGCCGTGGCCACCAACACGCTGGCCTCCAGGGTGGGCAGGGACGAGCTGAAGGCGGGCAAGACGCTCCCGAAGGGGACCGTGCTGTGCACCGTCACCAGTGACGGCAACCTGGCGATGCTGCGCATCACCGAGGTCGTGCTCGACACGAGCAAGGGGTCGATCGGCCCCATGCCGGACTACGTCACCACGCTGACGCTCTGGAAGATCGGTTGACCGTCGGGCGCGGCCTCCGGGAGCGTTCCCCCGGCGGCCGCGGCCGACGGCGAGTGGCCTACGCCCGGGCGTCGACCCCGGCCTCGGCTCCGGCCTCGGCTCCGGCTTCGGCTTCGGCTTCGGCTCCGGCCTCGGCTTCGGCCCGGGAGCGGCGCCGCGACGCGGCGAAGCCCAGGGCCACGTCGGCCACCAGGAACACCACCAGGCTGATCCCGAGCAGCGGGACGAACCAGCCCACGAGGGCCGTCACCGCGGCCAGCGGCAGCAGCACCATCACCGGCAGCTTCCGCCACGCGCCGCGCGGCTGCGGGCGGCCGACCGAGAGCCTGCGCTCCTTGGTCGGGCGGCGCAGCCACCACATGCGGTAGCCCCAGACGACCATGAACATCAGCGAGACCGCCAGCGCGGCGAGCGCCAGCTGGTTGGCGAGCCCGAAGGTGAGGCCCATGTGCAGGTCGATGCCGAAGCGGGTCAGCTTGGCGAGCAGCGGGTAGTCGGCGAAGCGCAGTTCGTCCATGACCCGGCCGTCGGCGGGGTCGACGGAGACCGCGTCCAGGTGCACCGGCACCTGCTTGTCCTGCTCCTTGACCACGTACCCCTTGCCCTTGGCGGGCAGGGTGATCCGCAGGGATTCGGTGACCCCGGCGGCCCGGGCCGCCGCCACCGCGCCGTCGATGCCGATGGTGTCGGTGGGGGTGGGCGGCGCCGTCTGCGTGCCGTCGCCCCCGCCGTGCCCGGCGTGTTCGCCTCCCGCGCCGGCGGCCGGGGCGTCGCCGACCACGGCGGAGACGGCCGGGGTGGACCCGCCGAGGCTGTCCTGGAGCTGCCCGATGTTCTCGCCGGCGTACTTGGACCAGGTCAGGCCGGTGGCGGAGAGGCCGACGAGGCCGATGGCGATCCAGACGCCGACCGAACCGTGCCAGGACAGGGTCTTGCGCCGGCCCGTCGCCTTGCGGTCGGGCACGAGGAGCTGCGCCCTGCGGGTCCGCCTGCGGCCGATCCACAGTGCGAGTCCGCCGAGCGCGACCACCCACAGCCAGCTCGCGGCGAGCTCGCTGTAGTTCCGGCCGAACTCCCCCAGCTGGAGGCTGGAGTGGAACTCGCTCAGCCAGGCGCGCAGCGGCAGCGCGTCACCGGCGGTGGTGAGCTTCCCGCGGACCTCGGCCGTATACGGATCGACGAACACGGTGAGGGTTTCGCCCTCGGTGAGTCCCGGGCTCTCCATGATCACCCGGGTGGTGGCGTCCGCCTCGGGTGCGGGCCACACGGCGGTCACCGTGCCCTGGGGCGCGGCGTTCCGCGCCGCGTCGACCTGGGCGCTGAGCGGCCGCGCGCTCGCGCCGACGTGGTCCACCGTCAGCTGGTCGGCGTAGACGATTTTCTCGGCCTGCCAGGAGCCTGCGTAGAGCAGCCCGGTGGTGGCGGCGACGAACAGGAGCGGGGCTATCAGCACCCCGGCGTAGAAGTGCAGGCGCAGGAGCAGCGGCCGCAGCGCGGCCCAGGTGCCGGGGCCACGGGTTTCGGGGGTGGGTGCGTCGGAGTCCGCTGCGCGGAGTTCCCCGACCTCGTCGAGAGACATGGGTGTCCTAGGTGTTGGCGAAGACATGGGTGAGCGACCCCAGGTCTCGCCCCCTCGCCGAAGAGGTGCGCCGTTCAGGCGCGGGCAGGACGGCCGGGGGCCGTGATACGGATCAGTCCGCGCGCGGGCGGCCCGCGCCGCTCGGCGGTGTGCGCGTGCACGGCGCCGCGCAGGGTGCGCGGCCGTTCGTACGCGGCGGGAAGGAACCCGGGCACCGGCGGTACGGGCAGCACGCGCGACCGGAGCAGGGCGAGGACCCGGGAGAGCGGCCGGGCGGCGAGCAGCGCCCCGGCCGCGAGGGCGGCGGCGAGCCGGAAGACGGCGGCCTCGCCCCAGGCCAGCCAGAGCGCGCAGAACAGTCCGGCGAGGACGTGCGCGGCGATCATGCCGAGCCCGTCGTGGGCGTGGCCGGCGGCCAGGTCACCCATGCCGCTCATGCCGTCCATTGAGTCCATGGAGTGCATGGGGTGCGTGCCGCTCGCGCCGCCCGCGCCCGCCTCCATGCCGGTACCCATGCCCATGCCCATGCCGACGTCCGTGTCCATGTCCGCCGCCGCGTGGTGGCTGCGCACCGAGGCGGAGAAGACCAGGTGCAGGACCGCCTGCACGCCGAGCAGTGCGGCGGAGATGGTGACCGGTCCGCGCCTGCGCCCGGCGGCGAGCCGGGCGAGCCCTCCGATCAGCACGAATGCGGACAGAAGACCCAGCAGGGGAATGTCCATACCGGACACGTACGAATGCCCCGCCGCTCCCAGTGCGACAGCCACCGCCGCGAAGACCGCGGCCCGCGTGGCGCGCATCGGCGCGGGGCTCTGTGACATGACCTGGGCATGCTGCCACGAGGCCCCGCCGCACTCAACCGCAACTCTGTGTCCGATCATGGCCGGATGAACCCAGTGCCATTGACGGTGCCGTTGAGCGCGGTGTATGCGGGCGGGGTCCAGCTCGGGGCGTACGCCCTGGAGCGGCTGGATCCGGCGGCGCGGGAGCGGCTGCTGCGCCGCTGCTCCACCAATGCCGACAACCTGGACGCGGGCCGCTGGGAGACCCTGCCGCTCAGCGCGTTCCTCGTCGAGGAACCGATGCCGCTGCCGTACGCACTGCTGCTGACCGCCGTGCTCGGGTACGCCGAGTACGCGTACGGGGCCTGGTGGACGGCCGCCGCCTTCCTGCTCGGACACACCGCGGCGACCCTGCTCGTGTACGGGGTGCTGCGCCGGACCGCCGGTCCGCGCACCCGGCGGGCGGTGGACGTGGGCACCAGCTACGGGTTCAACACCGTGCTCGGCGCGCTGACCGCGGCACTCCCGCGCGGCCCGGTGCGCACCACCGCCCGGGTGGGGCTGCTGGCGCTCGCCGTGCGGCCGCTGCTGCGGCGGGAGCGGACCTTCACCGATGCCGGGCACCTGGTGGCGCTGGGGCTCGGCCTCGGGTTGTCGGTGGCCGCCGATTACCTTTCCGGAGCGAAATCTCCGAAAATCATAGGGATGACACGCGTCACCCAGCGCAGTGTCCTCCGCAGCCATTCAGTTCTCTGATCATTCGGATTCCGAATGCCGTCGTCCGCCAACGCTGGAGCAGCCACGATGACCGTCACCCAAGCCACCACCGTCGCCAACCTCCGCGACCTCGGCGGCACCCCGCTCACCGGCGGCCGCACCGTCCGCGCCGGTCTGGTGCTGCGCTCCGGCCAGCTCGACCGGCTCGACCTGGAGGCCGACCGGGCGGTGGCCGCGCTCGGCCTGCGGACCGTCGTCGACTTCCGTACCGACATCGAGCGGGGCGAGCACCCCGACCGGATCCCGGCCGGCGCCCGGCTCCTCATCGCCGATGCCCTGGCCGACAAGATCAACGCCGACAGCTCGGGCGGCGCCGACACCCCCGGGAAGATACCGGCCGCCCAGCTCAAGGAGATGCTGTCCGACCCGGTGGTGGCCGAGGAGCACCTGGGCGGCGGCAAGGTGCAGGCCCTGTTCGCCAGCGTCTACCGCTCGCTGGTGAGTTCCGCGTCCGCGCAGGCCGCGTACCGGCTGCTGCTCACCGAGCTCGCCGATCCGCAGGCCGGTCCGCTGCTCTTCCACTGCACGGCGGGCAAGGACCGGACGGGCTGGGGCGCCACGGTGATCCTGTCGCTGCTCGGCGCGGACGACGAGACGCTGATGAGCGAGTACCTGTCGGTCAACCCGGCGGTGCGGATCGCCTTCGCGCCGATGATCGAGGGCTTCACCGCGGCCGGCGGGGACCCGGACATCGCGCTGGCGCTGATCGGCGTCTTCCCCTCCTACCTGGAGGCCGCGCTGGACGAGGTGAACACGCGCTACGGCTCGATGGAGACGTACGTCCGCGAGGGTCTGGGGATCTCCGACGCGACGGTGGAGGCCCTGCGCGCCCGCCTCATCGCATGAACCTTTCGGCCTCTTTCGGGGGGCTGGTCCGAACGGACGCACTGGGACCGGGTGACCATCCGACCATTCGCTCGTTCTGCTGAACGTGACTGCGCCGGATACCGCCACCCGCCCCCTCTCGCCCGACGTCGAGCAGGCCGAGGCCGCCATCGTCGAGCACTACCCGCGGCTGGTGCGGCTGGCCTACCTGGTGCTGCCGCCCGCCCTCGGCCGCAACCGGCGGGTCCTCACCGCCCACTCGCTGGCCCAGCGCGCCCTGCCGCGCGGCCGGCGGGACGGGGCGGTGGCCGCGCAGGCGGCGGTGCAGGGCGGGGTCCCGGGCCAGCGGGGCGGGGCGGGTCCCGAGTCCGGGTACGCCTACGTACGCCTGCGGGTGCTGCGCTCCGCCCTGGAGGCCGGGATCCCGCTGACGTTCCGCGCCCTGCCCAGGCGGGCTCAACTGCCGCCGCTGCTCCCCCAGGTGTGGGGGCTGCGGCTGTTCCCCCGCTCGGGCGGCGCCGAGGAGCTGGCGCTGGACCAGTGGCTGGCCACCCTCGACGGGCCGGGCCGGGCCGCGTGCGTGCTGCGGGCACTGGAGCGGCTGCCCGAGGCGGAGGTGCTGCGGGTGCTGACCGAGGCGGGGGTGGTGAACCCGGCCGCCGCCGTCGCGGAGTCCGGGGACCCGGCGACCGACGGGCTGTTCCACTCCCCCGAGTTCGACCCGTGCGTGCTCCAGGCCCGGCCCACCGATCTGCTGCGCCGCCGCCGGCTGGTGCGGGCCGGGATCGCCGCCGGGGCCGCCCTCGCCGTGTGCGGGGCGCTGCTCGCGCTGCCCGGCGGCGGCTGGGGGGCCGACGGGGCCGCCGCCCCGCTGTACGCGAAGAACGCGGCGGCGGAGCAGGCCCTGGACCCCGGGCAGCTGGTCCGGGTCGCGCCGACGGTCTGGCGCACGTCCTCGCGTACCGACTACTCCGGCTGGCCCGCGCGCGGGGACCGCGTCGGCGACACCGCCCTGCTGCGCAGGGCCCTGGCCGTGTGGGCCCGGCCGGGCCGCTCGGTCGTGGTCTCGGCCACCCCGGGCACCCCCTCCGGACCGCCGATGGGCCCGCCGCAGCTGCTGTTCGCCGGCACCGTGGACCAGGCCGTCGTGGTGCTGCTCTACGACGGCCTGCGCGTGGCGCGGTACGCCGAACCGCGCTCCGGTACCGAGATCGCCGCCCTCGACTTCGCCCGGACCGACGGCGCCTCGGCGGACACGGCGACGGCCCTGGTGCTCAGCCGGGTCGACGGCAACGTCCGCTATCTGGCGGCCCCTTGGGTGACGGGCGCGGCGCTGCGGGACCTGCTGAAGCCGGGCGAGGCCCCGGCGCCGTTGAAGCTGACTGCGGAGGGGATCACCCCGCCGGTGGCGAGCCCCGCCCCGGACGGCACGTGCACCAGTTGGAACGCCCTGGCCGTGACGGGCGACGGCGCGACCCGGCTGATCACCGACCTGGGCGAGCTGACGCCGGCCCGGCTGACCTCGGGCGCGCCGGGCGCCGAGCGGAACGTGACCGAGGGCGCGGAGCTGGGCGACTGGTCGCGGATCGCGTGCCTGCTGCCTTCGGTGCGCTCGCACGGGGTGCGCGCGGTCAACGCGTGGACGTACGCGAAGCAGCCGCTGCCGGAGGGCGACGGCACGGCGACCTGGCTGTGCACGCGGGCGGAGACCTGGCAGGGTACGGCGGACCGGGTGCAGGCGCAGTTCCTGGCACCGGGGGCCCCGCTGGCGGCGCAGGCGGCGAAGGCGGAGGGTTCGCCGGCGTGCGGGCCGCGGGACCCGCGGGTGCTGGCCGGGGTGCTGTGGAAGTCGAAGGCCGGGCAGTGGTACGTACTGGCGGCGGGCAGCGCGCAGTTCGCTTCGCTGACGGTGGGCGGTGGCCAGGTGAGCGGGGTCGCGGTCGGCAACCGGCTGGCGGTGAAGGCTCCGGCGGGTGCGCAGGTGGAGCTGTCGGGCAAGCTCACGGACGGTTCGCAGGCGGGCGTGCTGCGGTAGGCCGGCCGCGGGGTGTCACCGGGGCCGCTTTCAGCGGACCCCGGTGACACCCGGGTGGCCCCCCGTGGGCTCAGTGGTCGGGTCTCAGCAGGGGCTGAGGTAGTAGACCCAGCCCCAGGGCGCGTCCGGGTCGTCGCTGTAGCCGCCCGGGGAGGTCCAGCCCACGTTCCTGTTCACGTCGTAGAACCTGGCGTGCAGTTCGGCCCGCTGGTTGTTGATCCAGGAGCCGGTGCCGGTCCAGGGGATCGAGTTGAGCGTGTTGCAGGTGAAGAGCTGCTTGACGTCGCCGGTGTACCACTCGCCGCTGTACGCGCACACGTAGGTGTAGGGGCAGCCCGAGGCCGCGGTGGCCGGCGTGGCCTGCGGGGCGCCCAGCTCGTGGGCGTACTTCTCGCCGGGCAGGGTCAGCAGGATCTCGCCGCCCTTGGCCAGGGTGATCTTGTTGACGGCGACCTGGGTTCCGGCCTCCTTCGCGAGGTACGAGTCGACGCGCTTCTGCAGGCCCTTGGCCTGTGCGCCGTCCAGTCCCGCGGTGCGCGCCTGGGCCGCGAAGTCGGGCCGGCCGCCGTCCGCGACGGTGGTCGCGCTCGCCCCGCCCGGAGTGGCGAGCAGGGTGAGGGCGGTCATCGCCAGTGCGAGGACGGCCTTCGCGGGTGTGCCGGACAGGAAGGTGCTGCGTATTGCCATGTGGGCGTGCCCCTCTGAATCGGTGATGCCGGTGTTCCGGTGTTCCGACGTTCCGTGCAGGGGAAATTCTGGGGTTCGCCGGCGGCTCGGTCTTGTAGGAATGCGACACGAAAGGGAGCAGCCAGGTCCGCTTCCCTGGGCGATCACATGTGGCCACGACGGCTCTCCGCCGGATGGCCGGTGATCGACTACCGGCCCGCCTGCCGTAGGGGCAGCATGCGTCCACAGAGATCATCTGCGGATCGCGCTTTCTCCCACCCCCCACCCGCCGAAGGAGAACCATCGTGTCCACGCCTTCCGGTATGTCTTCCAGCCGGGAATTCCGCCCGGGAACCGGCTTGAAAGGGCCGGTGTGCGGATATTCCAGCTATGCCTATGCCGCGGGGACCGCCCGGCGGCGCATTCTGATGCCCAATACGGTGGCCACCGTGAATTTCGGATTCGGCGCGCCCGTGCGGACCCTGAGCGTGGCGGGAGAACGCACCCACAGTGCCTCGTCCTCGCGGGTGGACCTCCCGGCGACGGCGGCGGTCTGCGCCCAGCACGAGGGGGACGTGCGGGGAGTGGTCATCCGCATGTGGCCGATGGGCGCCTACCGGCTGTTCGGCGTCCCCATGTCGGAGTGGCAGCAGCCGGGACTCGACCCCACCGACCTGCTGCCGCGCGGCCTGCGCCACCTGCCCCGGATGCTGGAGGAGGCCGACGCGGACCGGCGTGCCGGGATCCTGGACGCGGAGCTGCCGAGGCTGGTGGACGGCCACCGGGCGGCCCGGGTCGCGCCGGAGATCATGCTCGCGTGGCACGAACTGCACCGCACGCAGGGGCGGGTCAGTGTCGGCCGGCTCGCGGCCGGGGTGCTGTGGAGCAGGCGTCACCTCGAACGCCGGTTCCGCGAGCAGATCGGGCACCCGCCCGCCGCCATCGCCCGGGTCCTGCGGCTCAACCACGCGTTCCGGCTGCAGCGCGGGGGCCTGCCGCTGGCGAAGGTGGCCGCGCTCGCGGGATTCCACGACCAGGCGCACTACAGCCACACCGTCAAGGACGCCACCGGCCTGACCCCCGGCAGGCTCCCCCTGGACGGCGGCCCGATCGACTGGCAGGCGGAACCGGCGCCGACGGCACGGACCGGCCGGGGCCGGGCTTACTGACCTGCGGGGACCGGCGCGCCGACCCGTGGGGACCGGGCGCGCCGACCCGTGGGGCGCGCTCGCGGCGAGAAGTCCGCGCAAGGGGGTTCTCCCCGCCGCTACCCATCAGTACATTGACGCCATGTCTAATACGCCGCCCGCGTCGCCCGCCCCCGTGGCGTCGGAACACACGGAACACACGGAACACATAGACCGCACAGCAGGCCTCACAGCAGGCCTCACAGCAGGCCTCACAGCAGGCCTCACAGCAGGCCTCAAGGCCCGGAACGTCTCCTTCTCCTGGGAGGACACCCCGCTCCACTGGCTGCCCGGCGACCCCTTCGCCAACCACACCATCAACGTGCTGCACCTGCTGCTCCCGGCCGGAGAGCGCTGGTTCGTGCACGTCTACAAGCAGGTGCTCCCGTACATCACGGACGAGCGGCTGCGCGAGGACGTCGTCGGCTTCATCGGCCAGGAGGCCATGCACGCGAGCGCGCACGACGACGTGCTCCCCCACCTCAAGCGGCTGGGCCTGGACCCGACCCCGTACACGGCGCAGGTCGACTGGCTCTTCGAGAAGCTGCTCGGCGACCGGACGCTGCCGCCGGGCGGGGCCCGCAGGTGGTGGCTGATGGAGCGCGTGGCGATGATCGCGGCGATCGAGCACTACACGGCGTTCCTGGGCAACTGGGTCCTGAACGCCGGGGAGCTCGACCGGCGCGGCGCGGACCCCGTGATGCTGGACCTGCTGCGCTGGCACGGCGCGGAGGAGGTCGAGCACCGGTCAGTGGCCTTCGACCTCTTCATGCACCTGGACGGCAACTACCGCCGCCGCGCACGGACCTGGGCCACCGCCTTCACCGCACTGGTCTTCCTCTGGCAGCGCGGCTCGCGCTACTTCATGGAACACGACCCCGAACTGCCGCCCGGCTCCAAGGCCTCGGTCGGCCAGTTCTACCGCTCGGGCCGCAAGGGCACCCTGCCCTCCACGGGCGCGATGCTGAAGTCGATCCCCACGTACCTCTCGCGCGGCTACCACCCCTCGCAGGAGGGCTCGACGGCGCAGGCCGTCGCCTACCTGGCCTCCTCCCCCGGCGCCAACGGAGGTTTCCCCGCATGAGGCGGACCACGGCACTGACGGCGGGGGCGCTCGCGGGCGCGGCCTGGCTGACGAAGCGGGCGATCGGCAGGCGCATCGATTCCGGATCCCCCCTGTGGCCCCTGCCCGCGCTGGAGACCCCCGTCTCGGGGTACTCGCCGCGGCGGTGGATCCCGGCCCTGATCGTGTCCCGTACGGAGCCCGCGGACGGGGTCCTGTCCCTGACCCTGGAATCGGCGGAACTGCCCGCCTGGACCCCGGGCGCGCACGTGGACGTGACCCTCCCCTCGGGCCTGGTGCGCCAGTACTCCCTGTGCGGCGACCCCGCCGAACAGGGCCGCTGGACGATCGCGATCCGGCTGGTCGGGGACGGCCGGGGCGGCTCGCGCGAGGCCCACGCCCAGCTGGTGGAGGGCGCCGAGCTCCCGGTGCGCCCGCCCCGCAACCGCTTCCCCCTCGTCCCGTCCCCTTCCTACGTCTTCGTCGCCGGCGGCATCGGCATCACCCCGGTCCTGCCGATGCTCCGGGCCGCGACGGCGGCGGGCGCGGCGTGGACCCTGATCTACGGGGGCCGCTCGCGAGGCTCGATGCCGTTCGCCTCCGAGCTGGCGGCCTCCTACGGCGACCGGGTCACGCTGGTCCCCGAGGACGAGGCGGGCCTGCCCGACCTCTCCCCTCTCGCCGACCCCGGTCCGGGCACCCTGGTCTACTGCTGCGGCCCGGCCCCCCTGATGGCGGCCGTGGAAGCGGCCGTCCCGGCGGGCACCCCGGTCCACCTGGAACGCTTCGCCCCGGCGGCCGCGGGCGGCGACTCGAGGCCCTTCACCGTGGAACTCCACCGCTCGGGGCGCGTCATCGAGGTGGCGGCCGGGGAATCCACCCTGACCGCCGTGCGCCGCGAGCTCCCCAACACCCCGTACTCCTGCCGGCAGGGTTTCTGCGGCACCTGCCAACACCGCGTCCTGTCCGGGGACATCGACCACCGCGACACCCTCCTCACGGACGGCGAACGCGAGGACTCGATGCTCCTGTGCGTCTCCCGCGCGGCCGGGGACCACCTGGTCCTGGACCTCTGAGGGGCCGTCCGGACAGCTCGGCCCGGACGCCCAGTAGGGTGTTCGCATGACAACCGGGGTGCGGCGCAGGATGGGTGTCGAGGAGCGGCGGCAGCAGCTGATCGGGGTGGCGCTGGAGCTGTTCAGCCACCGGTCGCCCGACGATGTGTCCATCGACGAGATCGCGGCGGCCGCGGGGATATCGCGGCCGCTGGTCTACCACTACTTTCCCGGCAAGCTGAGCCTGTACGAGGCCGCGCTGCGCCGGGCGGCCGACGAGCTCGCGCTGCGTTTCGTGGAGCCGCAGGAAGGGCCGCTCGGGGGGCGGTTGCTGCGGGTCATGGGGCGGTTCTTCTCCTTCGTCGACGACCACGGGCCCGGTTTCTCGGCCCTCATGCGGGGCGGACCCGCGGTCGGCAGCAGCCGGGCCAGCGCGATGGTCGACGAGGTGCGCCAGGCGGCGTACGAGCAGATCCTCGCGCACCTGGGCATCGACCGGCAGGCTCCCCCGGCCCGGATGGAGCTCGTGGTGCGCTCCTGGGTGTCCCTGGCCGAGTCGACCGCGCTGATCTGGCTGGACGGACGGCGGATCCCGCGCGCCGAGCTGGAGTTGCAGCTGGTGCACGATTTCGCCGCACTGGCCGCGGTGAGCGCCGCCTACGACGCGGAGATGGCCGGGATCCTCGTACGGATCCTCATGGACGAGCCCGCCGACGGGCCGTTCGGGGAGCTGGTGGGGCGGCTGGCGGGCCTGGTGCCCACCACGGTGCCCGGTCCGCGTTGATCGCCGCTCCTTGATCGAATGGCACGCAATAATGCCCGCGTGATCATTGATGACGGGATCGTGTTCCGCCATGCGGAGGAGAAGGACGCCGGCACGCTGGTGGCCCTGTACGACCAGGCCGCCCGCTGGATGGGCGCGCACGGGATCGAGCAGTGGAAACCCGGTGAGAAGGACGCCGCGCACTTCCGGGCGATCATGCGCGAGGGCGAGGTGTGGCTCGCCTCCGACGGTGACGGGTACGCGGTCGGGGCGTACGAACTGTGGTGGTCCGACGAGGAGGCCTGGGGCATCCAACCGCCCGTGGCCGGCTACGTGCACCGCCTCATGGTCGAACGCGAGGCCGCGCCCGCCGGGGCCGGCCGGCGGCTGCTCGAACACTCCGAGCGGCGGATCGCCAGGACCGGCCGCGAACGGGCGCGGCTGGACTGCGTCTCCACCAACCCCCGGCTGCTCGCGTACTACCAGGACGCGGGCTACCGGGTGGTCGGGGAGTTCCCCCACAAGGAGGGCAAGGACGGTCGGGTCTACGGGGTGATCCTGCTGGAGAAGCGGCTCGACCGGCTCACCCTGGTCACCCCCGCCTGAAGCGGGTCACCCCGGCCGGAGCGGTCACCCCCGCCGGAGCGGTCACCCCCGCCTGAAGACGGCCACCGTGCGGGCCGGGACCGTGAACTCCCCCTTCGCGGGGTCGTACGCCGCCTGGCGGACCACCGGGTCCGCGCCCGAGGCCTGGACCGGGTGCAGGGCGTAGGCCGTGCCCGCGAGGGCCGGGAGGCGCTGGGCCTGCGCGCCGGGGGTGGCGTTGAAGACCACCACCAGGTCGCCCAGCGTCATCGTGATCACGCCCGGGGTCTCGCCCGGGCCCGACAGCGGGAAGGCCAGCTGCGCCTGGACCGCCCCGGCGGTGGTCAGGGCGAAGGCCGGTTCCGTCGTACGGATCCTCAGCAGGTCGCGGTAGGCGGCCGAGGCGCCGTCGATCTCGGCGCAGCCGGGGGCGGCCCCCGCCAGCAGCGGCTTCGCGTACGGCCACTTCGCGCGGTTGTCGGCCGCCGGCGGCAGACCGCGGCCGAAGCCGTTGCCGTCCCGGCAGTCCCAGTGGACGGCGTTGAACCAGTCGCCGCTGTCGAAGGAGTTGCGGTCCAGGGACTTGGACCGGAGCAGGTCCGTGCCCGCCTGCGAGAGCGCCGGGCCCTGGGAGAGCGCGGCGACCGACATCGCCAGGACCTGCGCGCGGGCCTGGCCGGCCGGTGCGGTGCCGTCCGGGAGCTTGTACTTCAGGGCGTCGAAGAGCGATTCGTTGTCGTGGGCGTCGACGTACGCGAGCGCGTCGCCGGGGGCCGCCGCATAACCGGCCGGGGCGCCGTTGTAGTCCACCTCGGAGCCCTTGACCGGGCGGCCGCCGGAGTCGGTGAAGGCGTACCCGGCGAGGTTGCCGGTCAGCCCGACCTTGATCAGGTCCTGGTCGTGGAGCAGCCGGGTGCGCTGCTGCTCCGCGGTGCCGTTCGCCGGCGAGGAGTTCGGTGCGGTGAACAGGCCCGACGCGAAGCCCTGTACGCGCGGGTCCTCGTCGAAGGGGCCGCCGCCGCGCACCGCGTCGCGGGCCCGGTCGGAGAAGGTGGCGATGCCGGTACCGGCCATGTTCTGCTGCGTGGCCTGGACGAAGCGGGCGTCGTTCGCCACCTCGCCGAAGTTCCAGCCCTCCCCGTAGAGGACGATCCGCTTGCCGTCGACGCCGTCCTTGGCGACCGTGAGCGCGTCGAGGGCGGCGCGCACCGCCAGGATGTTGGCTTTGGGGTGGTGGCCCATGAGGTCGAAGCGGAAGCCGTCGACCTTGTACTGCTTGGCCCAGGTGACCACCGAGTCCACGACGAGGCGGCCCATCATGGCGTTCTCGGGGGCGGTGTTGGCGCAGCAGGTGGAGTTGGCGACGGAGCCGTCGGCCAGGAGCCGCTGGTAGTAGCCCGGCACGATCCGGTCCAGGACCGACTTGTCCGACTGGCCCGCGGCCACCGTGTGGTTGTAGACCACGTCCATGACCGTGCGCAGGCCCGCGCCGTTCAGGGACTGCACCATCCGGCGGAACTCCACCGTGCGCGCCGTGCCGTTCGGGTCGCTCGCGTACGAGCCTTCGGGGACCGTGTAGTGCAGCGGGTCGTACCCCCAGTTGTACGGGTCCTTCGCGGCCGCGGCGGCCACGCAGGCCTGCTGCTCCTCGGAGTCGGGGGCGTAGACCTTCAGGTCGCAGGCGGGCTCGGTGCGGTCCGCGGCCTTCTCCGGGACGGTCCCGAAGTCGAAGGCGGGCAGCAGGTGGACGTAGGAGGTTCCGGCGGCGGCCAGCTCGCGCAGGTGGCGCATGCCCGCCGAGCCGGTGTCCGTGAAGGCCAGGTACTGGCCGGGGTGGGTGGTGGTGCGGTCGGCGACGGAGAAGTCGCGGACGTGCAGCTCCTGGATCTGCGCGGAGGTGAAGGGTACGGGTGCGGGCTTCTTCAGGTCGCGCCAGCCGGGCGGGGCCAGCTTCGGGTCGGCCAGGTCCACGGCCAGGCTGTACGTGGAGTCCGCGGTCAGGGCGGTGGAGTACGGGTCGGTGACCAGGTTGCGGACGACCTGCCCGGTGGTCGGCGCCCAGACGGTGACGGCGTAGCGGTAGGGCTTGCCGGACCAGCCGCGCTCGCCGCGCACCGACCAGACGCCGGTGCCGTCGTCGCGGTGCATGGCCACGGTGCGGCCGTCGAGTTCGAGGGCGACCTGCTGGGCGGTCGGGGCCCAGACGGAGAGGGTGGGGCGGCCGTCCTTGAAGACGGGGCCGAGCTGGGCGCCGGTCGTGTACAGGTCGTCGAGGACGCCCGCGAGCTGGACCCCGGTGGCGGCGAGGACGGCGCCGTTGGCGGCGCGGGCGCTCGCGACGAGCTGGCCGCGCAGGGCCTCGCGGACGCGGTCCCGGTCGCGCGGGTCGACCGTGTAGGCGGCGTACGCGGCCAGGTGCGGGAACTTCTGCTTCTGGGCGGCGGTCAGCTCGGTCCGGGCCAGCCGCAGCCACTGCGCCCGGCCGGTCAGGGTGCCGTTCTCCGCCTTGACGGCGCCTTCGCGGGAGGCGAGGAGCTGGAGGGAGGCGGCGGCCGGCGGGGCGTTCCAGGCGATGGTGTCGCGGTCGATCCAGACGGCCTGGGCCTTGGTGAGGTCCAGGGCGGCGGCGCTGCCGGCGGGCTGCGGGAGGAGGTACTTCTCCTTGCCGCCCAGCATCCACACCTCGTGTCCGGAGCCGGTGGGTTTCAGGTCCAGGGACTGGTCGGAGGGGAGGTCCTTGGCGTCGCCGTTGTGGAGGATGTAGCTGAGGCTGGTGGCTCCGGCGGCGAGGGGGACCTCGTACACCGCGCCGTAGGAGTCGGTGCGGGTGGGCAGCAGCGGCTTGGACCAGTCGGTGGGCGTCGCCGCTCCGGTCCAGACGTGCAGGCCCCAGCCTTCGTAGGCGCCGTCGGGGCGCTGGTAGTGCAGGACCGCCTTCGTCCCGTCGACGGGAGGAGCGGCGGGGCGTTCGGGGCGGGGGGCTTCCTTGCCCTGGTCGAGCCAGATCTCGCCGGTCCGGGTGACGTCGATGGTGCGGTCGGTGGCGACGTCCTTGTTGCCGTCCTTGTCGATGACGAGGTAACCGACGCTGGCGGCCCCGGGCTTGAGCCGCACGTAGGCGAAGGCTCCGTAGGCGTCGCGGCCGGTGAACTCGTGGCCGGCGGGCCAGGTGGTGGCCTCGCCTTCGGCGAGGTCGCCCCAGGCGTACAGGCGCCAGTCGGTGTAGTTCCCGTCGGGGCGGTTGTAGTGGACGATCGCGTAGTCGCGCTGGGTGGCGGTGGGGACCTCGGCGGGCGGGGCCTGTCCGGCGGCCGATGCGGCGAGGGCGCTCGCGGTGCGTCCGGCGGAGTCGATGACCACGGCCTTGTAGCGGAGCGGGGTTCCGGAGGCGGTGGCCTCGCCGATGGTCTGGGTGACCTTGTAGGGGGCGTGGTCGGCGGAGCCGAGGACCTGCCAGTTGTCTGTGCCGGTCTGGGCGGCGAAGACGACCCGGTTCAGCGGGTCGCCGCCGGTCACGTCGGCGGAGAGCTCGACGGTGCCGGTGGCTCCGGGGGCCGGGGCCTTGAGGGTGATGGTGGGCTTGGCGGTGGAGGCGGCGTACGCGGCGGGCTCGGCGGGCGGGGTGGTCGCCTGGAGGACGAGGGAGCCGAGGGCGGGGAGGGTGACGGTGAGCTTGCCGGCGGCCGAGGCGCGCGGCCGGCCGGTGGTTGCGGCGGCCGCCGCTGCTCCTCCCGCGTACAGGGTGCGGTACTGGGCGCCGGCCGGGGCGTCGAGCTCGATGGTGCGGGGCTCGGTGGCGTTGTTGGCCGCGACCAGGTACTCGGTGCGCGTGCGGGTGTCGGTGCGGGCGAAGGCGTAGGCCGAACCGTCGGAGAAACGTTCGCTCTGGACGCCGTCCCGGAGGGCCGGGTGGTCCTTCGTCAGCTTCGAGAGAGCACTGATCTGTTTGTAGAGCGGGTGCTCCGGATCGTAAGCATCGCTCGCATGCGTGCGCACCGTTCCGAGCTGGTCGTCGTCCAGGTAGTCGGCCACCTGCGAGGCGAAGAGCGGCTGTCGTGCGTCCTTGTCGCCGCCCGCGCCGGTGAAGCCCTGCTCGTCACCCGAGTAGATCACCGGATTGCCCCGGGAGAAGAACATCAGCTCGTTGGCGAGCCGGTACCGGTCCAGCAGCTCCTGCTCCCCCGCCCCCGGGTGGTCCTGCTTCAGGAAGGTCCCGAAGCGGCCCATGTCGTGGTTGCCGAGGAAGGTGACCTGCTCGTAGGCGTTCGCCTTGTCGGTCGTGTACCGGTAGTCGTCACCGAAGACGGAGCCCAGCCGGCCGGCCCCGGCTCCCTGGGAGGCGTAGGAACGGATCGCCTCCTGCAGCGGGAAGTCGAGCGTGGCGTCGAGGCGGCCGCGCGTCACGTACGGGGAGGTGATCGCGGTGTCGGCGGAGTAGACCTCGCCGAACATGAAGAAGTCCTTGCGGCCGTGCCGGGCCGCGTACTTGTCGAGGGCGGTCGCCCACTGCGTCCAGAAGCCGGTGTCGACGTGCTTGACGGTGTCGATGCGGAAGCCGTCGATGTCGAAGTCCCTGACCCACTTCTCGTAGATCTTCTCCATCCCCTCCACGACCTCGGGACGCTCGGTCCACAGGTCGTCGAGGCCGAAGAAGTCTCCCTGGTCGGAGGATTCGCCGGCGAAGGTGGAGTCGCCCCGGTTGTGGTACATCACCGGGTCGTTGAGCCAGGCCGGGGACTTCAGGTTCTTCTTCGCCGCCGGGACGAAGGGGGTGCGGGGGAAGGAGTCGGCGTCGACGGCCGGGAACTTCTTCTTCCCGTCGGCGTAGGCGGAGTCGTCGAACGGCACCCCGTCCTCGGTCAGATAGGGGAAGGCGCCCTTGGACAGGTAGCCGTAGGACGCCTCCCGGTAGTCGACGACGTCGGCCGTGTGGTTGGCGATGACGTCGAAGAAGACCTTCATCCCCTTCCCGTGCGCCTTGTCGATCAGCCGCTCCAGATCGGCGTTGGTCCCGAAGTGCGGGTCGACCTGGGTGAAGTCGGTGATCCAGTACCCGTGGTAGCCGGCCGACGCGTCCTTGCCCGTCCCCTGTACCGGCTGGTTCTTGAAGATCGGCGCCATCCAGATGGCCGTCGTGCCGAGCCCCTTGATGTAGTCCAGCCGGTCGGTGAGCCCCTTGAGGTCACCGCCCTGGTAGAAGCCCTTGTCCGTCGGGTCCAGACCGGTCTCCAGCCGGGAACCGGTCAGGCCGCCCCGGTCGTTGCGCGGATCGCCGTTCGCGAACCGGTCCGGGAGCACGAAGTAGAACTGCTCCCGGGTCAGGTCGTGCCGCGCGGGCTCGGCGGCCAGCCCGGCGTCCGGGGGCGGAGCCGGTGGCGCCTTGGCGGCGACCGCCGCGGCGGCGGGGAGGGCGGGCAGGAGCGTCACGGCCAGAATGGCTGCGAGCACTCCCGCGGCGCCGGCGAGGGCGGGGCGTATCAAGGCGGATCTCCTCGGGTGCGGGACGGGTCGGGGGGGAACGGGAGGATCAGTTGCGCCAGGTGTCGTTCAGCGTGACCTTGCCGTTCGCGGGGACGGTGGCGGACCGGTTGGCTCCGCTCTCCCAGGTGACGTTCCCGGCGGCGTCCTTGCGGACGTACTTGTACGCGAAGACCGCGCCGGGCGGGAGCGTGACGTCGAGCTTCCAGACGGGGTAGGCGGCCGGGTCGAGCTTGAGGGCGCTGCCGGTGTTCCAGCTGCCGAGCTCGGCGCGGTCACCGGTGACGTAGATGTTCTGGCCGGGCACGGTGGTGGCGCTGACGGCGAAGGAGGCACCGGCGGGCGCGGTGGGGGTCGGGGTGGGGGTGGGGGTCGGGGTGGCGGTGCTGCCGCAGCCGCGGGCGCCGACGTGCAGGGCGACGGCCGTCCCGGCGCCGAGGGTGGCGGTGAACCGGCCGCCGGAGTCCACGGTGACCGTGCGCCCGCTCTGCACGTCGCAGTAGTCGCCGGCCGCGAGGGAGGTCTGGAACGTCCGGGTCAGCGCCGAGCCCTCGTGGTTGATCGCCACGTACGCCTTGGCGCCCCGCCCGAAGGCGATCTGGTCGCCGCCGTTGTCCCACCAGTCGGTGACGGCCTGGCCGCGCGCGGAGTTGCGGAAGGCGACCATGGAGGAGATCTCCCGCCAGGCGTGCTGGCACTTCCACCCGTCGGCGTAACAGGCGTTCACCGTCCCCCCGTTGGGCGGCCCCGCGTCACGGTCGGTCCACTCGTACCCGGAGTGCACGTCCGGGGAGCCGTAGGGCCAGGCCAGCATGAAGACGCTCGCGAGCGTGTAGGCGGAACCGTCCTTGTAGCTGAGGGTGTCGCCGCCGCGCTCGGTGTCGTGGTTGTCGACGAAGACGGCGGACTGGGCGGAGGGCATGTACCCCCAGGCCTCCCCGAAGTCCTTCAGGTAGGCGAGGTTCTCGCTCTGGAACACCCGCTTGAGGTCGCGGGCGTAGCGGAACTCCTGCACGTCCCCGTTGCCGAGGTACTCGCTGGGCGAGACGGCCTCGCCGGCGCCGTAGATCGCCTCCTGCTTCCAGTAGGCGTTCGGGTTGCTCAACCGCCCCTTGACGGCGGCCAGGTCGGCGGCGGGCATGTGCTTGGCGGCGTCGATGCGGAACCCGTCGACGCCGAGGGAGAGCAGGTCGTTGAGGTAGCCCGCGATCCGCCCGCGCACGTACTCCTCGCCCGTGTCCAGGTCGGCGAGCTGCACGAGCTCGCAGTTCTGGACGTTGGCGCGGTCGGTGTAGGTGGAGATCGTCGCCCGGCAGTCGTCCATGTCGGAGCCGGAGTAGACGCCCGGGTAGTTGTACTTCGTGTACGAAGTACCGCCGGTTCCGGTCCCGTCGGCGGCCGCCATGTGGTTGATGACGGAGTCGGCGACGACCTTCACGCCCGCGGCGTGACAGGCGTCGACCATCGCCTTGAAGGCGGTACGGTCACCCAGCCGCCCGGCGATCTTGTAGCTGACGGGCTGGTACGAGGTCCACCACTGGGAGCCCTGGATGTGCTCCTGGGGCGGCGAGACCTGCACGTACCCGTACCCGGCGGGGCCGAGGGAATCGGCGCAGGCCTTGGCCACGGAGTCGAACCGCCACTCGAAGAGCACGGCGGTGACGTCCTTCTCCCCGGGCGCGGAGGCGGCCGCCTCCGGGGCGGGACCACCGACGACGGCGAGGGCGGTGACGGCGGTGACGGCGGATGCGGACAGCAGCGCGGCGGCGGCTCTGACGGCGCGAGCACGGGTGGGCATGCGGTGTTCCTCCTGGCGGAGAGGCACGGGCCGGGTGGGGGCCGGTCACGGCCGGGTTGGGGATTGCAGCGACCGTAGGTGCCAGGAGGGAGCCCTGCAAGACTTTGCGCAAGAGATTGCAGAATTGTTTCCGGATGGGGTCGCGCGGCGGTGCCGGCAGCTCACCCGGCTCGCCCACCACCGGCCCCGGACGCCCCGGAACCGGGACAGCGCACATGCCTGCGCCCGACCGGACGAGGCATGTGCGGAGGAAGGCGGGTCTAGGCGTGCGGGATGACGAAGTCGCAGTCGGGCCTGGACTGGCGGCTGTGGGCACCACCCGCGGCACAGCGGCCGTTGTCCTGGAAGCCGTAGCAGAACATGTCGTGATTCGATTCGATGCGGGGGCCTCCGCGGAAGCCCCGTCACCGACAGCGTCCGAGACCCGGCCCGGCACGTGATGTGCCGGGCCGGGCCGGCGTTCAGAAGTCCCAGCTCTGGCTCCGTGCGCCGTTGCAGCTCCAGCTCACCAGGAGCTGGCCGTTCTCGGGCCGGCCGGCCAGGATGTCGAGACACTTTCCGTTCACCCGGTTACGGATCTCGCCGCCGTTGCGGAACCACTTCTGGTGGAGCCCGCCGTTGCAGTCCCACATGGCCACCGAGCCCTGGTCGCCCAGATGGGGACCGTAGATCTCCAGGCACTTTCCGTTCATTGCGGAACGGATCTGCTCACCGTCCCAGCGCCACTGCTGGTTGGTGTTGCCCGTGCAGTCCCACGTCACGGTGAAGGCGCCGTTCTCCTGGTGGAACATGAAGATGTCGGCGCACTTTCCGTTCAGGCCGGACTTGAGCAGCGGTGCCGCTGCGAACGCGGGCCCGCCCGTCAAAGTGGCCCCGGCCAGCAGGCCGGTGACCGCCGCCAGCAGCATCAGTCGCCGTAGAGACCTCATGGTTTCTCCTTCATGTCGTCCTTGCGCGGGTTGCGCTGGGCCATGTGTAGCCGCCGGTTGATGTCCGGCGCCGGAATGGGGATTCCGGACATCAACAGCTGGACAAAAACCACCCATCACGACTGCGGAAAGACGCAGGAAGGAAGGCCATGCCCCGCCCCGAACGTCCGCTCGACCCGGACACCGGTCCGCTGACACAGTTCGCCGCCGACCTTCGCAAACTGCGCGAGGCGGCGGGACGGCCGCCTTATCGGGCACTGGCCAAAAGGGCGCACTATTCGTCCACGACACTGTCGGACGCCGCGGGCGGGCACACGTTCCCGAGCCTTGGTGTCACGCTCGCCTATGTCGAGGCGTGCCGGGGTGACCGACTCCTGTGGGAGGCCCGATGGCATGCGATCGCCGCCGAGATCGCCGCGAGCGCACAGGGTGCCGAGCTCGGGGAGAGCAGCTGCCAGGACGCACCGTACGCGGGGCTGTCGGCGTTCCAGCCGGAAGACGCCGACCGCTTCTTCGGTCGCGAGCGGCTGACCGGCGAGGTGCTCGCGAAGGTGCGTGACCGCCGGTTCCTGGCGGTCTTCGGGCCGTCCGGATCGGGGAAGTCCTCGTTGCTGCGGGCGGGGCTCGTCGCCCGCGCGCGGGCGTCGGGGTGGCCGGTGATGCTGTTCACTCCGGGCCCGCATCCCGTGGAGGAGTGCGCCGTCCACCTGGCCGCGGAGACGGGCGCGGCTCCCGGCGCGCTGGTGACCGAGCTGCTGGACGATCCTGTGGCGCTGCACCTGCGGATCCGGCAGACCGTGATCGACCGCCCGCCGGACGTCGACGCGCTGATCGTGGTCGACCAGTTCGAGGAGGTCTTCACCCTCTGCGCGGACCGGGACGAACGAGACGCGTTCATCGCCATGCTGATCGCGGCCACCACGGCGGCGACCAGCCGGACCCGGGTGGTGCTCGGCGTGCGCGCCGATTTCTACGGCCACTGCGTCCAGGACCCCCGGCTGGTCGAGGCGGTGCGCGACGCGCAGATCGCGGTCGGTCCGATGAGCAGCCAGGAGCTGCGCGAGGCCATCACCCGGCCGGCCGTGCTCGCCGACTGCACGGTGACCGGCCCGCTGCTGGCGGCCGTCGTCGCGGACGCGACCGGCCGGCCCGGTGCGTTGCCACTGGTTTCGCACGCGATGGTCGAGACCTGGCGCCGTCGCAGCGGCAACCGCCTGACGCTGGGCGGATATCTGGCGGCCGGCGGGATCCAGTACGCGCTCGCACAGACCGCCGAGGCCGCCTACCGGGCGCTGTCGCCGGTGCAGCAGGACCTCGCCAGATCGCTGTTCCTGCGGCTGACCGCGCTGGGAGACGGTACGGAGGACACCAGGCGCCGCATCACCCGGGACGAGCTGGACCCGAACCCCGACACCGCCCGCGTACTCGAATCCCTCGCCCGGCAACGGCTGGTGACGCTGGACGAGGGGTGCATCGAGATCACCCACGAGGCGATCATCCGGTGCTGGCCGAGGCTGCGCGGCTGGCTGACCGAGGACCGGGACCGGCTGCTCCTGCACCGGCAGCTCACCGACGCGACCGCCCGCTGGGAGGTGCAGGACCGCGACCCGCACGCCCTCTACCGGGGTGCCCGGCTGGCCGCGGCACTGGACCTGGCCGCCACGTACGGCAGCCGGCTGACCGCCAGGGAGCGATGCTTCCTCGAAGCGGGCCGGGAAGCGCAGGCCGGGGAGATGGCGGCGGTCAGGCGACGGACGGTCCGCCTGCGGCAGCTGGTCACGCTGCTCACGGTGCTGGTGGTCATCGCGGCGACCGCGGGCGGGCTGGCCGTCGACTCGCGCGACTCGGCCGTCCGGCAGCGCAACGTGGCCATCGCGCGGAAGGCCGCCGCGGACGCGGCGGACGTGCGGCCGCAGGACCCCCCGCTCGCGGCGCAGCTGAACCTGGCCGCGTACCGGCTGGCGGCCACCGGCGACGTCCGCGACCAGCTCATGAGCTCGTTCGCGACGCCGTACACGAGTCGGCTCACCGGCCACACCTCCGACGTGGTCTCGGTCTCCTTCGCCCGCGGGAGCCCGGTCCTGGCCACCGCGAGCTGGGACCGCACGGTCCGGTTGTGGGACGTCGGGGACGCCCACCACCCCGTTCCACTGGCCGTCTTGGACCAGCCGGAGCAGATGTGGTCGGTGGCGTTCGGTGAGGGCGGCCGCGTCCTGGCCACGGCGGGCGAACGCTCGGTGCGGCTGTGGGACGTGGCGGACCGGCGTGCGCCCGCCGAGCTGAGCACGCTGCCGGACCAGGCGTCCGGGCCGACGTGGGTGGCGTACGGGCCGGGCGGCACCCTCGCCACCGGCCACACCGACGGCGCCGTACGGCTGTGGAAGGTGACCGATCCCCGCCACCCCCGCCTACTGGCCACCCTGCCGGGCCACACCCACGCGGTCACCTCGGTGACGTTCAGCCGGGACGGCCGCATGCTGGCGACCACCGGCGACACCACCGCCAGACTGTGGGACGTCATCGACCCGGCGAATCCGCTCCTCCTCGACGTCCTGCGCGGACACACCGACACGGTGACCTCGGCCGCCTTCAGCCCGGACGGCAGGACCGTGGCGACCGGGAGCTGGGACCGCACCGCAAGGGTCTGGGACATCGGCAGTACCCCGCGAACGCGGCCACCGGCCGTCCTGCTCGGCCATCCCGCGATCGTCTGGTCGGTGGCCTTCACCCCGGACGGCGGCACGCTCGTCTCGGCGGGCGGCACCACGCAGTTCTGGGACGTCGCCGCCCCGGCGAACCCGAAGCGGACCAGCACGCTTCAGGGCGGCTTCTACCAGACGGCGTTCAGCCCGGACGGCCGGCTGCTCGCCACCTCCGACCGGCTTCTGGACCTGCGGGACCTGTCGCTCGGGGCCCATGACGACGTGGTCACCTCCCTGGCGTACGGCCCCGGCGGCCGCCTGCTCGCCAGCGCCAGCTGGGACGGCACCGCACGGCTGTGGCAGGTCACGGGCGGCCGGGCCCTGTGGCCGCTGTCGGTCCTGCGCGGGCACACCAAATTCGTCCGGTGCGTGGCGTTCAGCCCGGACGGGCGCATCCTCGTCACGGCCAGCGAGGACACCACCGTCCGGGTCTGGGACGTGGCCGACCCACGCAGACCGCGACTCGCTTCGACCCTCACCCCCGGCGCCGGCGAAGTCGCCGGCGCCGCCTTCGGCGCGGCCGGCCGCCTGCTGGCCGTCTGGGCGCAGGGCAAGACCGGCCTGTGGGACCTGACCGATCCCGGAAGTCCCGAACCCCTGGGCCGGGTCGCCGAGGACGGGCCGGACGTCACCGCGGCCTCCTTCCGCCCGGACGGCCGCACGCTGGTGACGAGCAGCGGCGAGTCCGGTTCGCTGCGGTTGTGGGACATCAGCGATCCGCGCGGCCCCCGGGAACTGCCGTCCCCCTTCCGGTCCGACCCTCTGACCGGCGGCGTGTTCAGCCCCGACAACCGGAGGCTGGCCGCCTTCCACCGCAGGGACAGGACGGTGTGGCTGATGGACGTCGACGGTTCCAACCACCCCACGAGGGTGAGGCGGCTACCGGCGTCCGGTTCCTGGCTCTACAGGCTGGCCTTCGACGCGGCCGGCCGCCGGCTGGCAGCCGGCTCCGCGGACGGCAAGGCCCTGCTGTGGGACCTGAACGGTGCGACCGCTCCCACCATCCTCACCGGCCACGCGAGCCCCGTACCGGCCGTGGCGTTCAGCCCGGACGGCAAAACCCTGTCCACCGGCGGCAACGACTTCACGATCCGCCTGTGGGACACCGACCTGGACCGGGTCACCGCCCGCATCTGCGACAGCGCACACCCCCGGCTCACCAAACCGCAATGGACCCAGCACTTCCCGGCAGTCCCCTTCAACCCGCCCTGCCCCACCCCGTAGCCCCCCGGAACCAGGCGCCCGTGCCCCGCCTTCACTTCAGTTGATGTCTCCGACGACGTTGGTGGAGCCGGGGCTCTTCACGTTGTTGTTGATGGCGATGTTGTTGAACACGTTGAACACTCCGTTGAGGTTGATGGGCAGGATGGATCCGCCCCCACCGCCGGAGGGGTTGATGGTCACGCTGAAGGCGTGGCTCACGCTCTGCGCCGGGTTGGCGCTGTCCGTCGCGGTCACCGTGAAGGAGTACGTACCGGCTGCCGTGGGCGTACCGGTGAGCTGTCCGACCGGGGACAGGGCGAGTCCCGGGGGCAGCGTGCCGCTCGCCGTGTACGTGACCGGCGGGGTTCCCCCGGTCGTGGGGCCCGTCACGACGACGGCACTGTAGGCGTTGCCGACCGTGCCGGTGGGCAGGGGGCTGGCCGCCCAGGGCACGACCAGCGGAGCAGCGGGGATCGTGTAGGTGAGACGGATGACGGGGTCGGCGGTGACGGCCGCGGTGGTGGCGGTGGCCCCCACCGGGTTGCGGATGTAGGACGAGCCCGCACCTCCGCCGCTGGCCGTGTCTCCCAGGACTCCGTTGCTCGCGCCGGATCCGCCTCCGAAGAAGCCTCCGCCACCGCCACCTCCCGGGGACGCCGCGGCGCCCTGGCCCGGCTGACCGACGGAGCCGTTGAGCTGGCCTCCTCCGCCGGGGGAGTTGCCTCCCCCGCCGCCACCGCCGTTCCCGGGAGCTCCCGCGGGGAAGACGAGCAACTCGCCGGCGCCGCCGCCTCCGCCTGCGGTGTTGGCGCTCGGCGCTCCCCCGGCACCGCCGACGTTCGTGGCAAGGGACGAGAACGATGTTCCCGTGCCGCCGTTGCCTCCGGAGCTGCCGAATCCGCCGCCGGAGCTGCCGACGTTCGCCACGGTGGCGCCGCTGCCCCCCGGGCCGTTCCCGCTGCCGCCGCCGTTGGGGCCGATTCCGGCTCCGCCGCCGCCCGAGGCGGCCAGGAGGTAAGTGTTCGGCCCCTGGGTGCACGTCCCGTCGCAGATGGTCGTGGCACCACCGCCCGCGCCGCCGAAGCCCGTACCACCACCCCCGTTGAACCCGCCCTGGGCAGGTGCTCCGTCCGAGGTCTGACCCGGGGCCGCGACCCTGAGATTGAGGGTCTGCCCCGGTGCGACGGTCAGCGAGCCACTGACCCTTCCGGCGGAGCCGCCTGCGCCGGCCCCCACCCCGGCCCCGTTCCCGCCCCTTCCGCCGGTCGCTTCGTCGATGGTGAGGCTGGTGACGCGGTCGGGGACGGTGAGCGTGAACTCACCGCCGCCCAACTGACCTGCCAGGGGTGTGTTGCCCGGCCCTGGGACTCCGGTGTAGGTGCAGACGACGGTGGTTGACCCGTCAGGGGAGGTACTGGTCTGCGGAGCCGATGCCGTGCCCCTGAGGGTGGTGGTTGCGCACACAGGTGTATCGGCGGCCAGTGCCGGAGCGGAGATGAAGAGCGGGCTCACGGCCGCGGAGAGAACCGCCAGGCAGGTCGTCAGCGACCGCCGTGAGCAAGCACCAAGGCTGGCATGGGGCAGGGTGGTTGACCGACGGGCCATGACGACCTCCAGGGGATCACGCTTTGCTCGGACACCGTCGACGAGGCGGCCAGAGGCCCTCGCGGACGGCCGAGGAGACGCAGGCCAGTCTCGCGACGTGCGCGGCGCGGCTCGACCGACGCGCGGCTGTCGCCCGTCGGCCCAACCGATCGGAGCAGCCACGACGGCACTGTCATCTGATCGTGAAGCCCGAGATGATCTTCGCATTGACCGTGGGCACCCGTACCCGTACCCGTACCCCCACCGCCCGGCGTCCCCACCCCCCTCAGCCCCTCAGCCCCTCAGCCCCTCAGCCCCTCAGCCCCTCAGCCCCCCGGACCCTGCCCCGTGGACCCCCGCACCACCAGCTCCGGTTGGAAGACGTACTCCGTGCGCTGGACCGGGGTACCGGCCACCGCCTCCAGGAGGGCTCCGACCGCTGCCGTGGCCATGGCCCGCACCGGCTGGCGGACGGTCGTCAGCGGCGGGTCCGTGAAGGCGATCAGCGGGGAGTCGTCGAAGCCGACCACCGAGACGTCCTCGGGGACCCGAAGCCCCCGCTCGCGGGCCGCTCGGATGACGCCGAGGGCCATGGGGTCGCTGCCGCACACGATGCCCGTGCAGCCGCGGTCCAGCAGGGCTCCGCCCGCCGCGTGGCCGCCCTCCACCGTGAACAGGGTGCGCTGGATCAGGCCTTCGGCCGGGGCGGAGGGGCAGGCGGCGACGAAGCCCGCCTCCTTGCGCGCCGAAGGCACGTACCGCGTCGGCCCGATGGCGAGGCCGATCCGGCGGTGGCCCAGGTCCTCCAGGTGACGGACCGCCATCTCCGCCGCCGCGCGGTCGTCGGGGGAGATGAAGGGGGCCGTGACCTGCTCGTTGAAGCCGTTGATCAGCACGAACGGCACCCCCCTCCCCGCGAGCCGCTGGTAGCGCGACGGGTCCGCGGAGGAGTCCGCGTGCAGGCCCGACAGGAACACGATGCCGGTGACCCCGCGCTCCTCCAGCTGCTCGACCAGCTCGTCCTCGGTGGCCCCGCCCGGGGTCTGCGTGCACAGCACCGGGGTGTAGCCGTGGCCCGCCAGGGTCTGCTCGATCACCTGGGCGAACGCCGGGAAGATCGGGTTGGTGAGCTCCGGGGTCAGCAGGCCGACCAGGCCGTTGCTGCGCCGGCGCAGCCGGACCGGGCGTTCGTAGCCCAGCAGGTCCATGGCGGCCAGCACCTTGTGCCGGGTGCCGGCCGCCACGCCCGACTTGCCGTTGAGGACGCGGCTGACGGTCGCCTCGCTGACCGCGGCCTGCGCGGCGATGTCCGTCAGCCGCAGCGGGGAAGTCACCCCTGCCACCACACCGCCGTGTCGGCGGGCAGGGACGAGGGGTCGCCGAGCGGGCCGCTCGACAGCAGGACCGTGCCCGGCGCGGGCAGGCGTACCGGCTCGTCCGTGGTGTTGACCGTGCACGTGAACTCCCCGCGGCGGAAGGCCAGGACCCCGGCCGGGGCCTCCAGCCACTCCACCGCGTCGCCCGCGCCCAGCGACGGGTGCGAGCGGCGCAGGCGCAGCGCGGCGCGGTAGAGCTCCAGGGTCGAGGCCGGGTCGCCGGTCTGGGCGGCCACGCTCAGTCCGGCCCACTCGGCCGGCTGCGGCAGCCAGCTGCCGCCGTCGCCGAAGCCGTACGGGGCCTCGGTGCCCGACCACGGGATCGGGACCCGGCAGCCGTCGCGCAGCCCGTCCTGCCCGGCGCCGCGGGCGAAGGCCGGGTCCTGGCGGACGGCGTCGGGGAGGTCGGTGACCTCGGGCAGGCCGAGCTCCTCGCCCTGGTAGACGTACGCCGACCCGGGCAGCGCCAGCATCAGCAGCCCGGCCGCCCGCGCCCTCGCCAGGCTGCCGTAGCGCGTGCGGTGACGCACCACGTCGTGGTTGGACAGCACCCACGTCGTCGGGGCGCCCACCGGGCGCATCGCGTCCAGGGATTCGTCGATGGTGGCGCGCAGCGCGGTGGCGTCCCACCCGGTGTTCAGGTAGTGGAAGTTGAAGGCCTGGTGCAGCTCGTCGGGGCGCAGGTACAGGGCCGTCCGGTCGGCGCTCGGCGTCCAGGCCTCGGCGACGCCGATGCGGTCGCCGGCGTACTCGTCGAGGACCCGGCGCCAGGATCGGTAGATCTCGTGGACGCCGTCCTGGTCGAAGAAGGGGAGCACCTGGTTGCCGAGCAGCTTGAGCTGTTCGCCGCGGCCGAGGTCGGGCAGGCCGGGGGCCTTGACGAGGCCGTGGGCGACGTCGATGCGGAAGCCGTCGGCGCCGAGGTCGAGCCAGAAGCGCAGGATGGAGCGGAACTCGTCCTGGACGGCGGGGTGTTCCCAGTTGAAGTCGGGCTGCTCGGGGGCGAAGAGGTGCAGGTACCACTCGCCGTCGGCGACCCGGGTCCAGGCGGGCCCGCCGAAGATGGACTCCCAGTCGTTGGGGGGCTCCGCGCCGTCGGCGCCGCGTCCCGTGCGGAAGTGGAAGCGTTCGCGCAGCGGTGTACCGGGGCCTTCGCGCAGTGCCTGCTTGAACCATTCGTGCTGGTCGGAGCAGTGGTTGGGAACGAGGTCCACGATGATGCGCAGGCCCAGCCCGTGCGCTTCGCGGATCACGGCGTCGGCGTCGTGGAGGCTGCCGAACATCGGGTCGATGGCGCGGTAGTCGGCGACGTCGTAGCCCGCGTCGGCCTGCGGGGAGGCGTAGAAGGGGCTGAGCCATACGGCGTCGACCCCGAGTTCCTTGAGGTAGGGCAGCCGGCTGCGGATGCCTTCGAGGTCCCCCATGCCGTCTCCGTTGGAGTCGGCGAAGCTGCGCGGATAGACCTGGTAGATCACCGCTTCTCTCCACCAGCCGGGCGTGGTGCCGGTGGAGGTGGGGAGGCCGTCCCACGAGGTTTCGGCGGCGAGGTGCTGGGTCATGTCGTCCTTGGGGAGATCGGGCCGGGGGTGGGAGGGGGCAGGCGGCGGGTGGTCAGCCCGTGCTCGCGAGGGCGTCAGCCCTTGGTCGCGCCTGCCGTCATCCCGGCGACGAGGTGACGCTGGGCGAAGAGGAAGAAGAACGCCGCGGGGATGGCGATGAGGACGGAGGCCGCGCTCATGGCACCCCAGTTGGAGGTGTACTGGGTGACGAAGGTCTGCAGGCCACCGGCGAGCGTGAGGTGCTCGTCGCCGACCATGAAGGCGGAGGCGTACGCGACTTCGCCCCAGGCGGTGATGAAGGCGTAGAAGCCGGTGACGGCGAGGCCGGGCTTGGCCAGCGGGAGGATGAGGCGCCAGAAGGTGCCGAAGGGGTTGAGTCCGTCGACGCGGCCGGATTCGTCGATCTCGACGGGGATGGTGTCGAAGAAGCCCTTCATCATCCAGGCGCAGAACGGCACGGCGATGGTGAGGTAGGTGATCACCAGGCCGAGCGGCTGGTTGAGCAGCCCGAGCTGTCCCATGAGGTTGTAGAGCGGGACGATGAGGATGGCCATCGGGAACATCTGCGTGATGAGCAGGGTCCACATCAGCGGCTTCATTCCGGGGAACTTGAAGCGGCTGACGGCGTATCCGGTGGTGGCGGCGATGAACACGCCGAGGACGGTGGTGATGCCGGCGACCAGGACGGAGTTGCCGAACCAGGAGAGGAAGGAGGTCGACTCCACCAGGTAGCGGTAGTTGTCGAGGGTCGGTTCCTTCACGAAGTCCGTGGTGATGGCGTGCTTGGCGGGCTTGAGGGAGGTCAGCAGGACCCACAGCACCGGGAAGACGGCGATCACGGACGCGACGATCAGGGTGCCGTGCAGGCCTGCGGAGGCGAGCGGGGAGCGCTTGCCGCGCGGGCGGGCCCCGGTCGCCGTGGAGGCCGCGGTCTTGGCGGTCGTGGTCTTGGCGGGCTCGGCCGGGGAGTCCGCCGTCTTGGAGGTCGTCGTCACGGTCACCACACCTCTCCCTGCTTGCGCAGCGAGCGCCGGTAGACCAGCGCGAAGATCATGAGCAGCAGGAGGATCAGTACGCCCCACGTCGCCGAGCCGGCGAAGTCGCGCGGGCTGGACACGAACGCCTCGCGGAAGGCCTGGGTCACCAGGATCTCCGTGGAGTCGCCCGGTCCGCCCCGGGTGAGCAGGAAGATCACCGGGAACATGTTGAAGGTCCAGATGGTGGAGAGCAGGATCACGGTCATGCTGACGGTGCGCAGCCCCGGCAGGGTGATGTGGCGGAACCGCTGCCAGGGTCCGGCCCCGTCCATCTCGGCGGCCTCGTAGAGCTCGCCGGGGATCGACTGCATTCCGCCGAGCAGGGCGACCATCATGAAGGGGACGCCGAGCCAGACGTTGACGGCGATGACGGCGACCTTGGCCCAGGTGGGGTCGTCGAGCCACGGGACGGCGGTGATGCCGCCGCCCTCAAGGATCTTGTTGAGGATGCCGTTGTCGCGGTTGAAGAGGAACCGCCAGGCGAAGACGGAGACGAATCCGGGGACGGCCCAGGGCAGGATGAGCGCCATCCGGTAGGCGGCGCGGCCCCTGAACTCGCGGTTGAGCACGGTGGCGAGGGCGAGGCCGAGCGCGAAGGTGATCGACACGCAGGCGACGGTCCACACCACCGTCCACACCAGCCGCTGCAGGAACACCGGGTCGGCGAGGACGGCGGCGTAGTTGTCGAGCCCGACGAACTTGTACGTCGCCTCGATGTGGTTGGCGCCGATCGTGCGGCCGACGTTGCGCTCGGTGGCGTCGGTCAGCGACAGGTAGACGCCGCGGACGAGCGGCCAGCCGATGATCACGCCGAGCACGAGCACCACGGGGGTGACCATGGCCCAGGCGTACCAGTGGGTGGCCAGCGCCCGCCTCAGCCCGGGACGGTTCCTGCTGTCAGTCCTGCGGCTGGGGCCGCGGGCGGCGCGGTCGGCGTCAGGACCGACCTCGCTGCCCGCGGCCTTCGCCACCGACTGGCTGGTGTGAGCAGCCATCTTTTCGCTACTTCCAACCCTTGAGGATCTTGCGGAATTCGACGCCGGACGCCTTGGCCGCGTCCTCCGGGGTCGAGGTCCCGGTGATCGCCTTGGTGTACTCGACCTTGAGCGGCTCGAAGAGGGATCCGTTCTCCGGGATCCAGGCGCGCTCGACGGCCTTGTCCACGGCCGGCTTGAAGAACTGCACCATCTCGTTGGACTTCACGTCGGGCTGCTCGTAGGCGGCGGTCCGGGTGGGGAGCAGGCTCAGCTCCTTGGTGGACTGCACCTGGACCTCCTGGGAGGTCATGTAGTCGACGAAGGCCTGCGCGGCGGGGATGTTCTTGGAGCCCGCGTAGACGGCGAGGTCGTGGCCGCCCTGCGGGGCGCCGGCCTTGACGGAGCCGGCCGGGACGGCGGCGATGCCGAGGTTGGCCTTGTCCTTGAACTGGTCGCCGGCGTAGCTGTCGGCCACCGCCCACGGGCCGTTGATCATCATCGCGACCTCGCCCGACTTGAAGGCGGTCTGCATGTTGGTCCAGCCGTCGGTGGCGTTGGTGATCGCCGCACCCGAGGTGACCAGGTCGCGGGCGGTCTTGAAGGCCTTGACGCCCGCCGCGTTGTCCACGGTGACGGTCTTGGTCTTCGCGTCGACGAGGTCGCCGCCCTCTCCGTAGATGAGCGGGAGGAACCAGTAGGAGTCGTCGCCGCGCAGGTAGAGGCCGGCCTTGCCGCTCTTGGCCTTGATCGCGGCGGAGGCGGTCTTCAGCTCCTCCAGCGTCTTGGGGGGCTGGACGCCGGCGTCGGCGAGCATCTTCTTGTTGTAGAAGAGGCCGAGGGAGTCGATGACCTGCGGGACGGCGTAGGTCTTGCCCTCGTACTTGCCGCTGGCCGCGGCCTGGGGCAGGAACTCGGCGTCGACCTTCTTGGCCGTGCCTGCCGGGACCTCGGCGAGGTAGCCGAGGGAGGCGAAGTCGGCGACCCAGCCCACGTCGGAGCGGATGACGTCGGGGGCCTCGGAGCCGCTGCTGAAGGCGTTCTTGACCTTGTTCTGGGCGTCGCCGTACGGGACGTTGACGTACTTGACGGTCACCTTGGGGTGCTTGGCGGTGAACGCCTCGGCGAGCTTCTGGAAGGACGCCTTCTCGGCGTCGTTCGAGGTGTCCCACCACGTGACCGTGCCGGAGAGCTCCCCGTCGGCCTTGGCGCCGTCGCTGCCGTCCTTGGTGTCACCGCCGCAAGCCGTCGCCGCGAGCGCCAGAGCCGCGACCAGCGCGGTGGCCGCTATGCCACGCCGCATATGAACTCCTTCGATGATCCCGGCCGCGCCTCGCGGTCCCGAGTTGCCGAGAACGTAACAAGCCTGAAAGCCGACCGAAAGAGCTTGCGGCAATTTTCTGCAAGAGACTCTGATCGTTACATCCGTGTGTCCGTACGGTTGCCGCGGCTTGCTGTTAGTTCGAACCGTCTTCGACCGCCCGGGCCCGCAACCAGGGGGTGTGTACGCGCGTTGACCCGATATGACCCACGAGTTGACCGCCTCCCGGCTTGCAAGCGCTTCCAGCAATGCCGTGTCCAGCGGCGGCTGGTGGCGCGATGCCGTCATCTACCAGGTGTACGTGCGCTCCTTCGCCGACAGCGACGGCGACGGCGTCGGGGACCTGCGCGGGGTCCGCGAACGCCTCCCCCACCTGGCCCGGCTCGGCGTCGACGCGGTGTGGCTGACCCCCTTCTACGTCTCCCCGCAGGCCGACGGCGGCTACGACGTCGCCGACTACCGGACCGTCGACCCGCTCTTCGGGGACCTCTCCGACGCCGACGACCTCGTCCGCGCCGCCCACGAGCTGGGCCTGCGGGTGATCGTGGACGTGGTGCCGAACCACACCTCCGAGCGGCACGCCTGGTTCCTGGAGGCGCTGGCCGGTGCGCCGGGGGTCCGGGAGCGGGCCCGGGAGCGCTACCACTTCCACCCGGGACGGGGGCCTGCCGGGGAGCTCCCGCCCAACGACTGGGAGTCGGTCTTCGGCGGGCCCGCCTGGAGCCGGACCCCCGACGGCGCCTGGTACCTGCACCTCTTCGCCCCCGAGCAGCCGGACCTGAACTGGGAGAACCCCGAGGTCGCCGAGGAGTTCGCCTCCGTCCTGCGCTTCTGGCTCGACATCGGGGTCGACGGCTTCCGCGTGGACGTGGCCCACGGCATGATCAAGGCCCCGGGGCTGCCGGACATCGGCCGCGGCGCCCAGGCCACCCTCATCGGCACCGAGCCGCTCCCCTTCTTCGACCAGGACGGCGTCCACGCGATCCACCGCACGTGGCGGCGGCTGCTCGATTCCTACGGGGGCCAGCGCATCGGGGTCGCCGAGGCCTGGGCCCCCACCTCCGAGCGGCTCGCGCTGTACGTCCGCCCCGACGAACTGCACCAGGCCTTCAACTTCCGCTTCCTGAACTGCCCGTGGGACGCCGGAGCGATGCGGGCCGTCGTCGACGAGTCGCTGGCCGCCACCGCCTCGGTGGGCGCCCCGACGACGTGGGTGCTGTCCAACCACGACGTGGTGCGTCACCGCACGCGCTACGGCAGCCTGGCGAGGGCGCGGGCGGCCGCGCTGCTGATGCTGGCGCTGCCCGGGTCGGCGTACGTCTACCAGGGCGAGGAGCTCGGCCTGCCCGAGGTCACCGACCTCCCCGACGCCGTCCGCCAGGACCCGGCGTTCCGCCGCGGGCGCCGCGCGCCGGACACCGGGGCCACGACCACCGCCGGGGCCGGGGCCACGGCCGCCGCCGGGGCTGGAGCCGGGGCCGGTGCCAGCGCCGGGGCCGGGGCCCCGGCCGGGGCCAGTGCCGAGGCCGGGGCCGGGGCCGGGGCCGGGGCCAGTACCGGGGCCGGGGCCGAGGCGGCCGGGCAGGAGGGGCTGCGCGACGGCTGCCGGGTGCCGATCCCCTGGTCGGGACAGGAGCCCCCGTACGACTTCGGGCCGGCCGGGAGCTGGCTCCCCCAGCCCGACGGCTGGGCCGGGCTCAGCGTGGCCGCGCAGACCGGCGATCCGCACTCCACCCTGGAGCTCTACCGCGCCGCCCTGGAGCTGCGCCGCGCCCTGCCGGGCCTCGGGGCGCCGGAGGCGGGCGCGGCCGGGGCCGCCTCCGCCACCTCCGACGCGGCCACCCCCGGCGCCTCCACCCCCGACGCGGCCACCCCCGACACCACCGGAGGTACCGGCATGCAGTGGCTGCCCGCGCCCGAGGGGGTGCTCCTCTTCACCCGGCCCGGGTTCGCCTGCACCCTCAACACCCGGCCCACCGTGCTCGAACTCCCCTCGCCCGGCCGCCCCGTACTCTCCAGCGCTCCGGTCGAGACGGACGGGCGGACCGTCCGCCTTCCCCCGGATTCGTGCACCTGGTGGGCTTTGTAGCGTGCGACCGGTACAGTCCAATCCCGTGACCGCACGGCTAGCCGACATCGCAGCCCAGGCGGGGGTCAGCGAAGCCACAGTCAGCCGCGTGCTCAACGGCAAGCCCGGTGTGGCCGCAGGCACCCGCGAATCCGTGCTGGCCGCCCTCGACGTGCTCGGCTACGAACGCCCCGTACGGCTGCGCCAGCGCAGCGCGGGACTCGTCGGCCTGATAACTCCCGAGCTGGACAACCCCATCTTCCCGGCGCTCGCCCAGGTCATCGGCCAGGCGCTGACCCGGCAGGGGTACACGCCGGTGCTGGCCACGCAGACGCCCGGCGGGTCCACCGAGGACGAGCTGACGGAGATGCTGGTCGACCGCGGGGTCTCCGGGATCATCTTCGTCTCCGGACTGCACGCGGACACCACGGCCGACATGGGCCGCTACGACCAACTCCGCGGCCAGGGCGTCCCGTACGTCCTCATCAACGGCTTCTCCGACAAGGTGCAGGCCCCCTTCGTCTCCCCCGACGACCGGGCCGCGATGCAGCTCGCCGTGACCCACCTGACCGCGCTCGGGCACACCCGGATCGGGCTGGCCGTCGGACCCAAGCGGTTCGTGCCGGTGGTCCGCAAGATCGAGGGCTTCCGGCTGGGCATGAAGGAGCGGCTCGGGCTCGGCGAGGACGAGGTCGAGGAGCTCATCCAGCACTCCCTCTACACGCTGGAGGGCGGCCAGGCCGCCGCGGCCGCGCTCATCTCCCGGGGCTGCACGGCGGTGGTGTGCGCGAGCGACATGATGGCGCTCGGCGCGATCCGGGCCGCGCGGCAGCAGGGGCTCCGGGTCCCGCAGGACGTGTCGGTCGTGGGCTTCGACGACTCCCCGCTCATAGCGTTCACCGATCCGCCGCTGACCACCATCCGGCAGCCCGTGCAGGCCATGGGGCAGGCCGCGGTGCGGACGCTGCTGGAGGAGATCGGCGGTACGCCGGCGCCGCACAGCGAGTTCGTTTTCCTGCCCGAGCTGGTGGTCCGCGGTTCGACCGCTTCGGGCCCGCAGCAGGGCCGGGGCCCCGCGCGCCCCTGAGGTCCGGGCCCCCGGTTTCCCCTAGGGACACAAGGGATCGGGTCGTCCTGAAGGCGGAGAGGCTGCGCCCAAGACAGTCCCAGGGGATGATCGAGGGCGAGAACGCATCTGGCAGACTCTTTTCCTATGGGTGAAGCGAGCGTGAAGACACTGGATACCCGGACGGACGTCTCGTCACCCCCCGTGACCGAGGGCCTGGACCGCCCGGCGCCCACGGCGCCCGGGCCGTCCCTGCTCGCCCGGCTGCGGATGGCCCGGCGGCCCCGGCTCTGGTTCGAGATCCTGCTCATCGTGGTCAGCTACTGGACGTACTCGCTGATCCGCAACGCCGTGCCCGAGCAGAAGGCGGCCGCCCTGGCGAACGCCGACTGGATCTGGAAGACGGAGCACGCCCTCGGCATCGCCGTGGAGCAGAGCGTCAACCACGCCGTGAACTCGGTGACGTGGCTGGTGGTGGGCATGAACTACTACTACGCCACGCTCCACTTCATCATGACCATCGGCGTCCTGGTCTGGATCTACCGCTTTCATCCGGGGCGCTACGCGGCGACGCGGCTGGTCCTCTTCGCCACCACGGGCGTCGCCCTGCTCGGCTACTACTTCTACCCGCTCGCGCCGCCCCGGCTGATGAACGGGCAGAGCTTCGTCGACACCGTGCTGGTCCACCACACCTGGGGCTCCATGGCCTCGGGCAACCTCAAGCACATGTCGAACCAGTACGCGGCCATGCCGTCCATGCACATAGGGTGGTCGCTCTGGTGCGGGCTGACGATCTTCGCGGTCGCCTCCGCCCCCTGGGCCCGGATCCTGGGCCTGCTCTACCCCGCGGCGACGCTGATCGTGATCGTGTCCACCGCCAACCACTTCTGGCTCGACGCCGTCGGCGGCATGCTCTGCCTGGCCTTCGGCTACACCGTCTCCCGTGCCTGGTACGGGTCCCTCCCGCACCGGCTGCCGCGCCGGCCGGAGGAGACCGGCCGCCACCCGGTGGCGGCGGCCGTGCTCAACCGCTTCCGGCGCTGAGCCGCTGAGCGTGAGGCCCGCGGGCCTCACCCCGCCCGGTGCGTGATCCGGCCCCCCGACATCGTGAGGCGGACCGGAGCCCCGGCCAGCTCGTCCGCCGGGGCCTCCACGGGGTCCACGCCGAAGGCCGTCAGGTCCGCCCGGAAACCGGCCGCGATCCGGCCCGCGAGCGCCCCTTCCCCCGCCGCGAGCGCGGCGTGCGAGGTCATGCCCTCCAGGGCCATCAGTCCGGTCAGGGCCGCCCCGGTCCAGGCCCCCGTACCGGCCGAGGCCGCGCCGCGCGGGCTGCGGGCGTCCGCCAGCACCTGGCGGGCGTCGTAGTGGGCGATGGGCCAGTCCGAGCCGAGGGCGAGCACCGCGCCCGCTTCGCGCAGGTCCCGGCAGCGCCAGGCGTGGCCGGCCCGCTCCTCCCCCAGCCGCTTGGACCACTCGTCGCTGTGGTCGGCCCGGGTGTACGCGGTGTGCGGCGGCTGCATCGAGGCGATCACCCCGAGCTCCGCGAACCGGGGCAGCTGGTCGTCCGGGACCGTCTCGATGTGCTCGATCCGGTGCCGCATCCGGGCCCGCTCGCCGAGTGCGGCCACCGTGTCCAGGACGTGCCGGACCGCCGCGTCGCCGATGGCGTGGGTCGCGGTGCGCACCCCTGCCGCGTCGAGGACCCCCACGGCGTGGGCGTATGCCCGCGGGTCGGGCCAGAAGGCGTCCGTACCCTGGCCGTGGCAGTCGGCGTGCTCCAGCCAGGCGGTGCCGCCCTCGACGGTGCCGTCCATGAAGAACTTCACCCCGCCGACCCGCCAGTGGCGGCCCGCGAGCCGCTGGGCCGCGATCAGCCCGCCCAGGTCCTCCGCGGTGGCGCCCGGCATGCACCAGGGCGACAGGTTCAGCCGCAGCGCCAGGTCCCCCTCGTACTCCGCGGTCGCGAGCAGGGCCGGTACGTCCCCGTCCCCGAGGTCCATGACGTGGGCGCCGGTCAGGCCGGTGGCGGCCATGTCGGCGAGGAGCCGGGTGAGGCGTCCCCGGCGTTCGGCGTACGCGGGCTTCGGCGCGAGGGAGCCGACCAGGTCCATCGCCGCTTGCTCGATCAGGTGGCCGGTGGGCCGCCCGGCGGCGTCGCAGACGATCTCGGAGCGCTGGGCGAAGGTGCGCGGTCCGGTGATCCCGGCGGCGGCCAGGGCCGCGCCGGAGGCGAGGGCGGAGTGGCCGTCGTAGAGGCGCAGGAAGGCGGGGGCGCCGGCGAGGGCCTCCTCGACCAGTGCCTTGTCCACGGGGCGGCCGCCGAAGGCATTGTGGTCGAGGCCGAAGCCGGTGACCCAGCCGCCGGGGCCCCGCCCGGCGGTGCGCAGAGCGGCGCGGAGCTGGTCGAGGTCGCCGACGGCGGAGAGGTCCGTACCGGTGGCCATCTCGATGCCCCAGACCGGGTGGTTGTGGGCATCGGTGAGGCCGGGGGTGAGGGTGGCGCCGGCGAGGTCGACGGTTTCCGTGCCGGGACCGCGCCAGTCGCGGACGTCCGCCTCTTCGCCGACGGCGACGATCTCGCCGCCGAGGACGGCTACCGCGCGGGCCTCGGGGCGGGCGGGGTCGAGGGTGCGGACTCGGGCTCCGGTGAGGACGGTGTCGGCAGCGGGCACGGCGGTTCTTCTCCTTGCGGGTGGGTTTGGGGATGGGTTTGCGGGTCGGCTTGCGCCTGGAGCTGCGCGTCGGCTCGCGGGTTCGCGGGCTCCTCGGCGAACCGGGCGTAGACCTCGGGTCTGCGGGTCTTCAGCCGCTGGGCGAGGACGAGCCCGGCCAGGAACACGGCGGGGACGAGGGCCACGAGGAGGGTGTTGACGGTGGTGGAGGCCATGGTGAACAGGCCCACCTTGGAGACGACCAGGCAGATCGCGACGGCCAGCAGCACGGCGGCGGTCACGGGCGCGACCAGGGTCCGCCAGGGGCCTTCACCGTGCCGGACGCGGCGGAAGTAGACGGGTACGGCGATGGCGGCGAGCAGCATCAGGGCCATGAGCCCGATCATGCCCGGGGTGTTCACCCAGAGCAGGAGCTGCTGGTACGGGTCGGCTCCGGCGAGCGCGAAGCCGAGGACGATGACGGCGCCGAGGACGGTCTGGGCGAGGCCCGCGAGGTACGGGGAGCCGTGGCGCGGGTGGATCCGGCCGAGGGCGGCGGGCAGGACGCCTTCTTCGGCGAGGGCGAGTGCGTACCGGTTGATGGCGTTGTGGAAGGCCAGGAGGGAGGCGATGACGCTGGTGACGATGAAGACGTGCATCAGGTCGGCCGCCCAGGGGCCGACGTAGGTGGTGATGGCGGTGAAGAAGAGCCCGGCGGGGTCCTCGGTGGCCGCGGTGATCACCTCCCCGGAGCCGAAGGCCTGGATGACGGTCCAGACGATGAAGGCGTAGAAGAGGCCGAGGAAGGCGACGGCGATGTAGGTGGCGCGCGGGATGGTCCGGTCGGGGTCGCGGGCCTCGCGGCGGTAGATGACGGTGGACTCGAAGCCGGTGAAGGCGGCGAAGGCGAAGGCCAGGACGGCGGCGGTGCCGGGGACGAGCACCGCGCCGGGGGCGAAGGATCCGGCGGAGAGGCCGTGGGCGCCGCCCTCGAGGAGGACGCCCGCGGCGAGCAGGACGAGTATTCCGGTTTCGGCGACGAGCAGGACGCCGAGCAGCTTGGCGCCGAAGTCGATGGAGCGGAAGCCGCCGTACCAGACGAGGCCGAGGCCGGCGAGGGAGACGGGCAGCCAGGGGACGTCGAGGCCGGCCAGGGAGCGGGCGGTGTCGGCGGTGGTGGTGCCGAGGAGGCCGTAGACGCCGATCTCCATGCCGTTGTAGCCGACGAGGGCGAGCAGGGCGGCGCCGATGCCGACGCGCTTGCCGAGGCCCCGGGCGATGTACGCGTAGAAGGCTCCGGCGCTGCGGACGTGGCGGCTCATGGTGGTGAAGCCGACGGCGAAGACCGCGAGGGTGAGGCCCGCGAGGAGGTATCCGGCGGGTGCGCCGATGCCGCCGAGCAGGATCGCGACGGGCGCGACGCCTGCCATGACGGTGAGCGGGGCGGCGGCGGAGACGACGAAGAAGGAGATGTCGGCCGTGCCGAGCGCTCCGTGGCGCAGGTCGGTACGGGGTCTCGACGGGTCCGGCGGCTTCGGCGGCTCGGGCGTTTCGGGCATGCGGGAGCACCCTTCTGCGGACGGCGGGCGGCAGTGATGGGGACGGGACGGGGACGGGGACGCGAAAACCTAAAGGCTTTCGGTTTGCGGCAATGTAGCCTCCGGTTTTGGCGTACGGGAAGACCTGACGGCGGGAGAAATACGATGGCGCGGCCGCGCACCCCCTTGCTCGACCGGGAGCGGATCGGTGCGACCGGCTTGCAACTGCTGGCGGAGCAGGGTGAGTTCAGTGTTCCGCAGATCGCCCGGGCGCTCGGGGTGCAGACCGGGTCGCTGTATCACCACGTGGACGGCCGGGCCGGAGTGATCGAGCTGATCCGGGAACGGGTGTGCGCCCTGATCGACGGCGGGGCCCTGGCCGCCGAGCCCTGGGACGGCGCCCTGGAGGCCTGGGCGCGCTCCTACCGGGCCGCCTTCGCCGCCTATCCGCGCGCCATCCCCCTGCTGATGACCACCCCGGTACGGGCGCCCGCGGTGCTGGCGCAGTACGAGCAGGCGGTGGCGCTGCTGCTGCGGGCCGGCTTCCCCGCGGAGCGGGTGATGCCGCTGCTGACGGGGCTGGAGAACCTGGTCCTGGGCTCGGCCCTGGACCTCGCGGCCCCGGACGCCATGTGGGAGCCGACCCCGCAGACCCCGCTGCTGGCGCGGGCGCTGGCCGCGACGCCGGGCCCGGGCCGCGCGGAGGCCGCCTTCGAGGTGGGCCTGGCGGCGTTCCTGGCCCACGCCCGGACCCTGCGGGGCGGGGGCGGGGGCGGGAACGCGGGCGCGGCGGAGGCGGAGGCGGAGGCGGAGGCGGAGGCGGGCTAGCGGAGCACCGCCTCGCCCTCCTGCGCCCGGCCCGCCTCCTTCGCCCGGTCGTACGCCTCGCGCGCCTGCTGCACCGCATCCATGCGCAGGCCGGTCCAGCGGGCGAGGGCGCGGACCTGTTCGGCGGCCTCGCGGCCCAGCGGGGTGAGCGAATAGTCGACGCGGGGCGGGATGACGGGCTTGGCGTCGCGGCGCACGAAACCGTCGCGCTCCAGCGTCTGGAGGGTCTGGGCCAGCATCTTCTCGCTGACGTTGGCGACCCTGCCGACCTCCCGGCGCAGTTCGCTGAACCGGTACGACCGGTCGAGCAGCGCGTCCAGCGCGAGGACTCCCCAGCGGCTGGTGACGTGCTCCAGGACGAGCCGGTGCGGGCACATGGCCTCGGCCCGGGCCCATTTGTCGCTTACTCCCATGCCAGTACCTTACTTCAAAGTGGGTACTGTCGTTTGGTTAGTGCCCGCCGTACGGTGAGTGCACAAGCCCGGAAACGGGGAGCAAGGAAGCAAGACCAGGGAGTCGTTCACCATGAGCATCGTCGTCACCGGAGCCACCGGAGCCCTCGGCCGTCTCGTCATCGACGAGCTGCTCGCCAAGGGGGTCCCCGCCGGGGAGATCGCCGCCGTCGTCCGCGACGAGGAGAAGGCCGCCCCGCTCGCCGCGCTGGGCATCGAACTGCGCATCGCCGACTACAGCGTCCCCGGGACGCTCGCCGGCGCCTTCCGCTCAGGCGACCGGGTGCTGATGATCTCCGGCAGCGAGGTCGGCCGCCGGGTGCCCCAGCACGCCGCCGTGATCGACGCGGCGAAGGAGGCCGGGGTGGCGCAGTTCGCCTACACCGGCATCCTGGGCGGGCCGGAAGCGGACTTCGAGCTGGCCGCCGAGCACCGGGCGACCGAGGAGCTGATCCTCGCCTCGGGTCTGCCGCACACCTTCCTGCGCAACGGCTGGTACACCGAGAACCACACCGGCAACCTGGCCCCGGTGCTCGCGCACGGGGCGGTCCTCTCCAACGCCGGCGAGGGCCGGGTGGCCTCGGCGGCGCGGGCCGACTACGCGGCTGCGGCCGCTGCCGTGGTGACCGGGGAGGGCCACCTCGGCAAGGCGTACGAGCTGAGCGGCGACGTGGCCTGGTCCTTCGCGGAGTACGCGGCGGCGGTGGCGGCGGCCTCCGGGCGCGAGATCGCGTACAACCCGGTGACCCCGGAGGCCCACCTCGCCGTCCTGACCGGCGCGGGGGTCCCGGCCCCGTTCGCCGAGATCCTGGTCGACGTGGACCTGGCCGTCGGGCGCGGCCGCCTGGCGGGCACCTCCGGTGACCTGGCCCGGCTGATCGGTCGCGCCACGACGCCGATGGAGCGGACGGTCGCGGAGGCCGTGGCCGCCGTACCGAGCGCGGGCTGATACCTGCGCGGCTCCGGGCGACCGGGGTCGGGCTGGGGTCTGGCCCGGGTCCGGCCCAGGTCCCTACGGCTCCGCGCGACGACCCGGGTCCCCTACGGCTCGAGGTGGCCGAATCCGACCTCGAAGCGTTCGACCGAGACGATCCGCTGGCCTTCCCGCTGCGCCGTTTCCTCGCGGATCTGCGCACCGCGGTCCTCGCTCTCGCGCATGGTCCGCTCGTCCTCCCACAGGGTCAGCGACATGGCCCTGCCCGAGGCCCGGTCGACGAGGTAGTACACGCCCCGGAAGCCGGGAACGTCCCGGACCCGCTGGACGATCGCCTCCGAGCTCGCGGCGACGTCTCCGGTCGCGGGAACAGGTGATCCCTGGTAGGTGCTCAGTCTCGCGAACATCTCCCGCAGTCCTTCCCTCGGGTCCCGCTTCGGTCTTCGGTCACTACGGTCACTTCGACCCAGGACCAGCGTCCTCCGGCAGATCACGCGCCGCATGCCGGGCGGCGCGACAATGATGGGGAGGGGGAAAGGAACGCGTCTGCCGTTGCGGAGAGGCGGGACCTCGTGGTGGCGTACATAGCCGTGACCGCCCTGAGTCATGTCGGGCTGGTCCGCGAGCACAACGAGGACAGCCTCGTCATCGGACCGTGGACGCTGTGCGGGACCACGACCCGGAGCCCCCAGACCCTCCTGTTCCCCCTCGGCAGACCGCTCGTCGTCGCGGTGGCCGACGGGCTCGGGGGCCAGCCGGCCGGGGAGGTCGCCAGTGAGCTCGTCGTCCGCCGGCTCGCCCTGCTCGGCCCCTCGCTGGACGGCGCCCTGGCCGTCGAGGACGCGCTGAACCTCTGCAACCGCGCGGTGCACTCGGCCGCCGACGGCCGTCCGGACCTGACCGCCATGGGGACCACGGTGGCCGGCGTCCTCGTGCTGGAGGATTCGCTGCTGTCGTTCAACGTCGGCGACAGCAAGGTCTTCCACGTGACGGCCGGCGGACTGCGCCAGGTCAGCGTGGACGACAGCCCTCCACCGGAGCCGGGGCGGCGTACGACGTCGGTCGTCACGCAGACGCTCGGCGGCAGCCGCGCCGAGCACGTCCTCACCCCCCATGTGGTGAACCTCCCGCTGTCCACGGGCGACCGCTACCTGCTGTGCAGCGACGGGCTGACCGACCCGGTGCCCGAGGAGGCCATCGACGAGGTACTGCGGGTCCACGAGGACAGCAAGGCGGCGTACGAGCTGTGGAAGGCCGCCATCGAGGCCGGGGGCCCCGACAACATCACCCTCGCGCTGGTCCGCATCGGCGCGTGAAAACGCCCTCTTGACCGTCCGCCGATCCGCGGACACGATCTGCTCGCAAGCTCCGCACGCACATTCCAGCGAACTCGACAGAGAGATGGACATGGGCTTACCGAGCGATCATTCGGCATCGACACCATCCAGCCGGCGCGCATTCCTGGGCCGCGCCGCCGGAGCGGGGGCGGGGATCATCGCCGTCGCGGCTGCCGGGACCCTGGTGGGAACCTCATCCGCCACGGCCGCCCCTACCGGCACACAGGCCGATCAGAACAACTGGCGCTTCTGTCAGAAGTGCTACGTGATGTTCTTCTGGGGCTATTCGGGCGACGGCGTCTGCCCGGCCGGAGGTGCGCACGGCGCCCAGGGCTACAACTTCGTCCTGCCCCATGACGTTGCCGAGACGTCCACGGCGCAGAAGAACTGGCGCTTCTGTCAGAAGTGTTACGCGATGTTCTTCTGGGGCTATTCGGGCGACGGCGTCTGCCCGGCCGGAGGTGCGCACGGCGCCCAGGGCTACAACTTCGTCCTGCCGCACGACATTTCCGAAACCCCGACCCGGCAGCGGAGCTGGCGCTTCTGCCAGAAGTGCTACTCGATGTACTTCTGGGGTTATTCGGGCGACGGCGTCTGCGCCTCGTTCGGTGCGCACAGCGCCCAGGGGTACAACTTCGCTCTCCCCCACACGTAGGCCGCCGGGCCGTGAGGGCCGGATCGACCCGTTGGTGACGGGCGATCCGGTCCCTGGGCGGTGGCGGTGGTACCGCTGGTGCCGGAGGTGCCGGACCGCCGGGGGGCCACCGCGCTCCCGCTGCCACCGCTTCCCCTCGCTACGCCCCGTAGAACAGCTCGTCCACCACGCCCCGCGCGCGGCGGGTGATGCGGCGGTAGTCGTCCAGCATTTCGCCGACCCGGCCCTCCTGGTAGCCCAGGTAGCGCCCGATCGCGGCCAGTTCGCGGGCGTCGGAGGGGAAGGTGTCGCCGGCGCGGCCGCGGACCAGCATCACGGCGTTGCGGACCCGGGTGGCCAGTACCCAGGCCTCGTCCAGGATCTGCGCCTCCTCGGTCGGGATCAGACCGGCCGCGTGGGCGGCGGCGAGGGCCTGGCGGGTCCGGGTCGTGCGCAGGCCCGGTTCGGCCCAGGCGTGCCGCATCTGGATCAGCTGGACGGTCCATTCGACGTCGCTGAGGCCACCGCGGCCGAGTTTGGTGTGCAGGGTCGGGTCGGCCCCCCGGGGCAGCCGCTCGGACTCCATCCGGGCCTTCAGCCGCCGGATCTCGCGGACGGCGTCCTCGTGGAGGCCTTCCACCGGGTAGCGCAGCGGGTCGATCAGGTCGATGAAGCGGCGGCCGAGGTCGATGTCCCCGGCGACCGGTTCGGCGCGCAGCAGGGCCTGGGACTCCCAGGTCAGTGACCAGCGGCGGTAGTAGGCGGCGTAGGAGGACAGCGTACGGACCAGCGGGCCGGAGCGGCCTTCGGGGCGCAGGTCGGCGTCGATGAGCAGCGGCGGGTCGGCGGTGGGGAGTTGGAGGAGCCGGCGCATCTCGGCGATGACGGCCTGGGCGGCCTTGGCCGCTTCCTGTTCGTCGACGCCCTCGCGCGGCTCGTGGACGAACAGGACGTCGGCGTCGGAGCCGTAGCCGAGCTCGTGGCCGCCGAACCGGCCGACGCCGATGATCGCGAAGCGGGTGGGCAGGGTGTCGCCCCAGTGGTCCTGGACGGCGGCGCGCAGGGCTCCGGCGATGGTGGCGGCGGTGAGGTCGGAGACGGCGTCGCCGACCCGGTCGACCAGGGCTCCGTGGTCCTCCTCGGCCGGGCTGTCCTCCGTACCGTAGGAGCCGATGATGTCGGCGGCGGTGGTACGGAACAGCTCGCGCCGGCGCACCCCGCGGGCGGCGGCGACGCCCGCTTCGGCGCTGTCGGCGCGGCCGACGGCGGCGAGCACCTCCTGCTCCAGGGCTTCGTGGGTACGGGGCTGCAGTCCTTCGGGGTCGCCGAGCAGGGCGACGGCTTCGGGGGCGCGCATCAGCAGGTCGGGGGCGAGGCGCCCGGCGGACAGGACGCGGGCGAGGTTCTCCGCGGCGGCGCCCTCGTCGCGCAGCAGGCGCAGGTACCAGGGGGTCTTGCCGAGGGCGTCGGAGACCTTGCGGAAGCCGAGGAGTCCGGCGTCCGGGTCGGCGGAGTCGGCGAACCAGCCGAGGAGGACGGGCAGCAGGGTGCGCTGGATGGCGGCCTTGCGGGTGACTCCGGAGGCGAGGGCTTCGAGGTGGCGCAGGGCCGCGGCCGGGTCGGCGTAACCGAGGGCTTCGAGGCGCTGGCCGGCGGCGCGTGGGGAGAGCCGGGTCTCGCCGGGGGCGAGCTGGGCGACGGCGTCGAGGAGCGGGCGGTAGAAGAGCTTCTCGTGCAGGCGGCGGACGACGGAGGCGTGCCGGCGCCAGGCCTTGTTGAGCTCGGCGACGGGTTCGGTGCGCAGGCCCATGGAGCGGCCCAGGCGCCGCAGGTCGGCCTCGTCCTCGGGGACGAGGTGGGTGCGGCGCAGCCGGTAGAGCTGGATGCGGTGCTCCATGGCGCGCAGGAAGCGGTACGCGTCGTGCAGCTGGGCGGCGTCGGCGCGCCCGACGTACCCGCCGGCGGCCAGCGCGTGCAGGGCGTCGAGGGTGGTGCCGGAGTGCAGGGTGGCGTCGGAGCGGCCGTGGACGAGCTGGAGGAGCTGGACGGCGAACTCGACGTCGCGCAGGCCGCCGGGGCCGAGTTTGAGTTCGCGGTCGACCTGGGCGGCGGGGATGTTGTCGACGACCCGGCGGCGCATCTTCTGGACGTCGGCGACGAAGTTCTCGCGTTCGGCGGCCTGCCAGACGAGGGGAGTTATGGCGTTGATGTACTCGGCGCCGAGTGCCTCGTCGCCGGCGACGGCGCGGGCCTTGAGGAGGGCCTGGAACTCCCAGGTCTTGGCCCAGCGCTGGTAGTAGGCGAGGTGGGAGGCGAGGGTGCGGACGAGCGGACCGTTTCTGCCTTCGGGGCGGAGGTTGGCGTCGACGGGCCAGATGGTGCCTTCGACGGTGGTCTCGGAGCAGATCCGCATGAGGTGGGAGGCGAGGCGGGCGGCGGCCTGGACGGCCTTGCCCTCGTCCGCGCCGGGGGCCGCGTCCCCGACGAAGATGACGTCGACGTCGGAGACGTAGTTCAGTTCGTTGCCGCCGCACTTGCCCATGGCGATGACGGCGAGCCGGCAGACGGCCGCGTCCGCGGGGGCGGCGGCGATCGCGATGCGCAGGGCCGCGCGGAGGGTGGCGGTGGCGAGGTCGGCGAGTTCGGCGGCGGTCTGGGCCACGTCGATGGTGGCGCAGACGTCGCGGGCGGCGATGGAGAGCAGGCAGCGGCGGTAGGCGATGCGCAGGGTGACGGGGTCGTCGGCGCCGGCCAGGCCGCGTTCGAACTCGGGGAGCCCGGGGTGCAGATCGGCGGCTTCGTAGGTGACGAGGGCCTGCCAGTCGCTGGGGTGGCGGGCGAGGTGGTCGCCGAGTGCCTCGGAGGCGCCGAGGACGCCGAGGAGGCGGTCGCGCAGTGGTTTGGCGCTGACGAGGGTGTCGAGGAGTACGGGCAGTTCCTCGGGGGTCTGGGCCTCGGCGAGCCGGACCAGCCCGAGGAGGGCGAGGTCGGGGTCGGCGGTGGCTCCGAGGGCGTCGAGCAGCACCGGATCGGTGCGTACGGCGGCCAGCGCGTCGGTGTCGAGCAGCCTGGCGGCGGCGGAGGGGTCGGTGAATCCGCTGCGCAGCAGTCGGCTGAAGGTACTGCTCCTGCGTCCCGGGACTGTCATCCCGTCGCCTCCCGCGTACGTCGGCTGTCGGTGCCTCTGCCCTGGCCGGGCGGTTCGCGGGAGCCGTGGTCCCCGGGAGCCGTGGTCCCCGGGGCTCGTTCCCCGGGAGCCGTGGTCCCCGGGGCCGGTGGTCCCCGGGAGCCGTGGTCGTCGGGTCCCGGTGCGGTCCGTGATCGCCCGGGGAGAGCCTAGCCGGAGCGGCCGTTCGACTCACCGACACGTACGACGGGACGGATTGTCATACTTCTTGCAGAATGTGGCGAGATGGTGTGATGGGGTTCGCTCCCCGCCGACCGGCCAGGAGGAGTCCCGATGCCCGACCGCGCTTCCCGCCCCCGCCGCGGCAGGGCCGCCGAGGCGGTCGGGTTCCGTACCGCGACCGCAGCCGTCACGGCGACCGCCGCCACCGCCGTGCTCCTGCTGGCGGGCAGTGCCGGGCCCGGCGGTCCGTCCGCCGCCGCGCCCTCCGGCGGCGGGGCGGTGGGGGCCGCCGCCGCGCCCGCGGATCCGCCGGACCCCGGCCGGGTGCTCCAGATCGTGGCGCACCCCGACGACGACCTCTACTTCATGAACCCGGACCTGCGGTACTCCATAGCCGCGGGCCGTCCCGTCACCTCGGTGTACCTCACCTCCGGCGAAGCCGACGGCGTGAACGCCGGCGCCGCCGAGGAGGCCACCACCCCGCCCGACAAGGCCGCGTACGCGGACCGTCCCGACAGCCTCCACGGGCTCTGGGACGGCAGGGTCCCGCGTCTGGAGTCGATGTTCGCCTCGGGCAGTCCGGTCAGACAGGGGTTCACGTACACGAAGGACCAGGTCGTCCGGACCCTGGTCGGCATCCTGGAGCGGTACGGGCCGACCACCGTCCGCTCCCAGGACCCGACGCCCGGGCGGTTCCCCGACACCAAGCGGTACACGGACCACCAGGACCACTTCTACGGCGCCCGCTTCGTCCAGGTGGCGCTCGGCGCGTACGCGCGGGACGTCAAGGACCGGCCGCACTTCGCGGTGCAGAACTACCTCGGCTATTTCAACGGTTCGCTTCCCGGCGTGCTCGACCCGGGCGAGGCCGGGGAGAAGCTCGACGTCCTGGACACGTACGCGTGGACGGACCGGAGCGACCACTGCGGCAGCGCCGCGGGCTGCGGCGACCTGAAGGTCGCCGACCATCCGGCCGGCAACCACTGGAGCTCGTCCATCAACTACGCGCGCGGCACCAGCACCTCCTGGCTGGCCTCCGACGCGCAGTACGGCCTGTGGGCGTTCAAGGTGCTCGACGGGCGGCTCGCCGTCTGGCACCGGGCCGGGCTGCTCGGTGCCTGGAGCGGCCCCCGGCTGCTGCCCGACGCCCCCGGCACCCTCATGGACCAGGGGATCTCCACCGTCACCCTGGGGGACGGGCGGATCGCCGTCTTCGGCACGCGCACCTCCTTCGGCGCCGGGCCCGGGGACTACCGGCGCGAGGTCGTCCACGCCGTGCAGAAGGGCCCCGGCTCGGAGGAGTTCGGGGACTGGGCGGTGCTCGGCACCCCGGAGACCTCCGACGAGGACTGGACCTCCGACATCAGCGCCCCCGCGGTGGCCCTCGACGGCTCCGGGCAGCTCGCGGTCTACGTGCGCGACGGCTCGTACACCCTGCGCGGGCGGGTGCGGTCGGCGGACGGCGGCTGGGGTCCGTGGGAGAAGTACGGCGGCGCCGATCTGCACGGCAGCCCGGCCGCCGGGACCGACAGCGCCGGACGGCGCATCGTCCTGGCCGCCACGGCCAGGTCCGTACTGGGCTGGGCGCAGCCGGAGGCGGGCGCGCCGCTCGGCCCGGCCACGGAGACCGGGCTGCCGGAGACCGCGCTCCCGATCACGGCGCAGGGCCGCGGGAACGGCGTACGGCTGTGGCTGCGCAAGCCGGGCTCGGGCAATGTCCGTACCGCCCTGGTGACGGCCGACGGCGGGCTGAAGGCGAGCGGGCTCACCGATGTCGGCGGGCTGTCGGGCTTCGGCGCGGTGACGGCGAGCGGCCACCTGCTGGCCGGGCGGACCTCGGGCGGCCGGCTGGGGGCGGACGTCGGATGGGGCCGGGTGTGGGAGCGGGCGCCGCTGATGTTCGTCGGGGCGCCCTCGTCGACGATGACCGGCACGAGCACGGTGAGCCTGGCGGTGCTGGGGCTGGACGCGCGACTGTACGTGACCTCGGCGGCGGACGCGCCGGACGCGCACCTGGCTCCGTGGCAGCCGGTGGGGCCGCCGGGCACCGCTCCTTAGCCCGCCCGGAGACCGCCATAGATCTCCGCAATCCACTCGACTCGGCAGGAATCAATCAACGCCCCCCACGGGGGCGTTTTTTGCTGCCCTCTGCCGGACTGTCAGCGTCCGCTTAGCGATCACATATGCGCATTTAAACCGCACAAGATGCAATCCCGAGCGGTCGTTTCCGGAAATCAGAAGTCATCGGCGAGCCCGGTGAACCAACTTGCCCGGATTGACCTCTCACTGATCGACCGACAGCACCACGCGGTTCTTCCTGCCGGAACGACTCCAAGGCGTAACCGATGCCCGTTTCCCGCCGACGCTTCCTCCTCGCGACCGTGCTCCCGATGCTCACCATCGGGGTCACCGGCGCGCTCGCGGTCGCCTCCGGTCAGCAGACCGCGGCCGAGGCCGACTCGGGCACCGACTCCTCGACCGCGTTCCCGGCGAGCACCACCTCGGGATCGGTCGTCCAGATCGTCGCCCACCCGGACGACGACCTGTTCTTCATGAACCCCGACCTCAGCCGCTCCCTGCTGGCCGGCACCCCGCTCACCACCCTCTACCTCACCTCCGGCGAGGCCGACGGCCGCAACGAGGCCAACGGCGGCGCGGCCAAGGACCCCCAGCAGCCCGCCGACCGGGCAAAGTACGCGGAGGCCCGGCAGAACGGCATTCGCTCCGCCTACGCGCAGATGGCCACCGGCAACCGCGCCGGCGCGTGGCAGCGTACGGTCATACCCACCGCGGGCGGCGGCCAGGCCGAGGTCGACGTCCTCGTGGCGAAGCCCCACATCAACCTGGTCTGGCTGCAGATGCGCGAGGCCCGCGCGCCCGTCGCCGACACCCCCGACAGCCTGCACGGGCTGTGGGACGGCCGGATACCGGCGCTGGTCCCCCAGCTCGCCACGGGCACGCCCGTCAAGCAGTCGTTCACCTACACCAAGGACCAGGTCATAGCCGCGGTGTCCGGGATCCTGGAGCGGTACAAGCCGACGACGATACGGATGCAGGACCCGACGCCGGGACGGTACGCCGACACCGGCAAGTACACCGACCACCAGGACCACATGTACGGGGCGCGGTTCGCGCAGGCCGCGGCCGCTTCGTACGCCGGCCGGGTCCCGGTCGGGCAGCGGCCCCGCTTCACCGTCCAGAACTACCTCGGCTACCACAACGGCACCCTGCCGCACGCGCTGGACCCGCAGACGGCCGAGACGAAGATCGGCTTCCTCAAGACGTACGCGTGGCACGACAAGCAGAACTACTGCGGCTCGCCCTCCGGTTGCGGCGACCGCAAGGTGGCGGGCAGCCCCACCGGCCACAACTGGGCCCAGTCGCTGCGCTACGCGCGTGCCGACAACTCCTCCTGGCTGGTGCAGGGCACGACCGGCCGGCTGTACGCCTTCGCCGCCCTCGACGGCCAGATGGCCGTCTGGAACCGCGGGGCCGGCACCGGCGCCGGCGCCGCCTGGCAGGGCCCGGTCCTGCTTCCGGGCACCGGCATCGACCCGGGTGCGAGCACCGTCCGCCTCCCCGACGGGCGCGTCGCCGTACTCGCCACCCGCACCGTCCTGGGCGTACACCCGCAGGACTACCGGCGCGAGATCGTCTACGCCGCCCAGTCCGAGCCCGGCGGTCCGTTCGGGGCGTGGGTCGCGCTCGGCACCCCGGAGACCAACGACGAGAGCGGCACCTCCGCGATCAGCTCGCCCTCGGCGGCCGCGGACGCGGGCGGCCTGCTGACCGTGTACGTCCGCGACTCCCGCCGCACGCTGCGCGCCCGCGTGCAGCAGCCCTCCGGCGACTTCACCGGCTGGCAGCAGCTGGGCGGCGCGGACCTGCAGAGCGACCCGGTGACGGCCACCGACTCCGCCGGGCGGCGCCACGTCTACGCCGCCACCACCCAGTCGGTGGTCGCCTGGATCCAGCCCGCCCCGGGAGCCCCGCTGGCCGGGCCGTTCCCGACCGGGCTACCGGCCACCACCGTCCCCCTCACGGCGGCCCCGGAGGCGGCGGGGGTCCGGCTCTACTTCCGGCGCCCCGACTCGGGTGTCGTGCGCACCGCCCTGGTCACGGCGGGGGCCGGCGCCGCGAAGCCGGCGGTCTCCAGCGTCACGGAGGCCGGCGGCCGGGCGGGCTACGGCGCGGTCGGCGTCGCGGGCCGCCTCATCTCGGGCCGCGCCGACTCGGGCACCGTCAGCACCACGGGCCTCGGCGGCCCGCCGGCGTGGACGGAGTCCGGGATGCTCTACGCGGGCGCCCCGGCGGGCACCCAGGAACCGGGCGGCGCGACGACGACGGCGGTCCTGGGCCTGGACGCCGAACTCCACGTCACCACCACCCTCCCCACCCCCACCCGCACCACCTGGCACCGAGCGGTTCCGCAGGCATAGCCGACCGCGGTGGATGCATTAGCCATTGCTAACGACTGCCCTGCGCGGCGCCCCGGAACGGCCCCGGACCCGCTGAAATCAGCCATGGGACGGCGACCTTCGGTCACTTGCCCGTGGAGGGCCCCTCCGGCGACCCCGTCGACAAGCTACCTACCAGTACGATCACTCGAAGTGAGGCTCTGACCTGGCAACACTATGAATCCAGCCCGGCGGCGACACCCCTTGGGGAGCGAGCATCCGGGCGGGAGCACGCTCGACCTGAGGGGGATCAGTGTCGGTCAACGTGGAAAATGATCTTGATATAGGGCTGCTCGGACCCCTGGAAGTCCGGTTTCGCGGGAATCCGCTTCCCATCACCGCGCCACGGCTCCAAGCGGCGCTCGGCTCTTTGCTGCTGCATGCCGACACGGTGGTGCCGCTGGACCAGCTGGTCGAGGCCGTCTGGGAGGGCGAACCGCCGTCCGATCCCGCCAACCAGGTGGCGGCCTGCATGTCCATGCTGCGCAGGACGTTCCGCGCGGCCGGATGCCGTAGGGAGCTCGTCGTCACACAGCCTCCCGGGTACCTCTTTCCGCTGACCGGCGTACGGCTGGACACGCACGTCGTACGCGAACTGCGGCTCGCGGCCCAGCGGTCCGTGTCGGAACACGACCCGGAGTCGGCGCTCACCTCCCTGCGCCGTGCACTGTCCCTGTGGCGCGGGCCGATCCTGTCCGGCATCCGCCGCCGCGCCTGGGAGCCGGAGGTGCACCGCTGGGACGAGGAACGCGCCGCACTGCGCATCGCCTGCGCCGAGATCCAGCTCGAACTCGGCCGCCACGAGGAGCTCATCGCCGACCTGTCGGCCTTCATCCAGCAGGATCCGCTACTGGAGAAGCCCCGCGGCCTCCTCATGCTGGCGCTCACCCGATCCGGGCGGCAGGCCGACGCGCTGCGGCTGTACCGCAACACCGCCGAGCTCCTCCGGGACGAACTGGGCGTCTCGCCCGGGGCCGAGCTGCAGGCACTGCACCAGCAGGTGCTCGCCGGGGGCGCCGACCCCGGCACCTCTGCCCCGCCCGCACCGCCTGCATCACCCGCACCGCGGACGTCGCCACCGGCGGCGGCCGCCCGGGGCGTCCCGGTGGGGCGTCCGGTACCTGCGGGGCGTTCCGTACCGGGCCAGTTGCCGGGGGACCTCGCCGAATTCACCGGCCGGGACCGGGAACTGGGCACGGTGAAGAGCGCGCTGACCCGTCGCTCCGGCTCCGTGCCCGTGGTCATCCTCGTAGGAGCGGGCGGTACCGGAAAGACCGCGCTCGCCGTGCACGCCGCCCACGCGCTGCGGCCGGAGTTCGACGACGGCCAGCTCTACGTGAACCTGCACGGCATGAGCGACACCCCGGTGGCGCCGGAGGAAGCACTGGCGCGCTTCCTGCGCGAACTCGGTTTCCAGGGCCCGATCCCGGAAACCCTGGACGAGCGCGCCGCGGTGTTCCGCAGCCTGGTGGCCGACCGCCGGATCCTCATCGTGCTCGACGACGCCGGCGACGCACGGCAGGTGCTTCCCCTCCTCCCCGGCACGACCAGCTGCGCGGTCGTGGTCACCAGCAGGATGCGGCTGGCCACGGTCCCCATCACCTGTTCGGTGGAGCTGGACGTCCTGGAGGAGGGCCAGGCGCTCGAACTCCTCACCGGGCTGGTGGGCCGGGAGCGGACCGAAGCGGAACCGGAGATCGCCCTTCAGCTGATCCGGTACTGCGGGACGCTGCCGCTCGCCCTCCGCATCGTGGGCGCCAAGCTGGCGGCCAAGCCGCACTGGTCGCTGCGCAAGGCCGCCTCCCGGCTGGCCGACGAGCGGCGCCGGCTCAACGAGCTGTCGCACGAGAACCTGGAAGTGAGGGCGTGCCTCGAACTGTCCTACAAGGGGATCAGCTCGCCCGCCCGGATGCTGTTCCGCCGGCTGTCGCTCCTCAGCGCCTCGGACTTCGCCGAGTGGATCTGTCCTCCCTTGGTGGACCTGCCGCTGTTCGAGGCGCAGGACCTCCTGGAAGAGCTGCTGGACGCGCGTCTCCTCGATGTGACCACCCCGGCCGGGTGTGCTCAGCCCCGGTACCGGATGCACGATCTGGTCAGGCTGTACACCCTGGCTCTCGCCGACGAGACGGAGCCGGGTGAGGAACGGGCCGCCGCGCTGCACCGCTTGGGCACGGCCGCGCTGGCCGTGGCGGACCACGCGCACCGCGTGGTGTGCGGAGGGGACTTCGCCACCGTGCACAGCCTCATCCGCAGGCCGCTGGCGGCGCCCCAGGCCCTGGAGACGATCGGCGAGCGGTCACTGGACTGGTACGAGGCGGACCGCTCCACGCTCACCGCGCTCTGCCAGAAGCTCGCCGCCGAGGGGCAGGACGAGTTGGCTTGGGATCTGGCGGCGACCTGCCGCTGCCTGTTCAGCCTCCGCTTCCACTTCGACGACTGGAGGACGACCCACGAGGTCGCCCTCGTCGCCGCGGAGCGGCACGGCAACGAACGGGGTACGGCCGTGATGCTGCTGGGGCTCGGCGACCTCCACCTCACGAAGCGGCAGTACGCCGAGGCGATCCCCCTGCTCGCCAGGTCCCAGGAGCTCTTCGAGAAGGTCGGAGACCTGTACGGGCTGGCCCTCGCCCTACGCAAGTCCGCCTGCGTGGACCGGGTCCAGGGAAGGTTCGCGCAGGCCCTGAGCAGCTGGGAGCGGGCCCTCGGGACGCTGCGGGCCGAGGGGGACCTCGAGGCCCAGGCCCAGGTGCTCCGGTGGACGGGGCAGACGCTTCTCGAGCTGGGCCGGCCGGAGGACGCCGCGCCGTACCTGGACGAGGCCAGGGTGCTGGTGACCGGATTCGGCGGGCGCAGCGCCGCACAGGTGCGGCTGAGCCTCGGCGACCTCCACCTCGCGCGGGGGGACGCGGGCCTCGCCCAGGAGGAGTTCGGCCGGGGGCTGGAGATGACGCGGCAGAACGGGGATCTGAGCGGACACTGCTACGCCCTCTGGGGCCTGGGCTGGACCGACGCGCTGGCCGGGCGGCCGGCGCAGGCGCGGGAGCGGCTGCGGGAGGGTCTGGACCTCGCCGGTACGATCCACGACCCGCTGATGGAGGCGCAGATCATGCTGGCCATGGGTGAGGTCGAGAAGCGCGCGGGCAACCTCGAGCGGGCGGCGGAGATCCTGCGGGACGGGGCCGAGCTGTGCCGCAGGATGGCGGCGCCGGCCCGCCACGACCTCTTCGTGAGCTCCTTGGCCGAACTGGGCCGCCTGTCCGACCTGACCGATGTGACCGACGTGACCGACGTGACCGATGTGACCGATGTGACCGATCTGAGCGGTCTGACCGGCGCTTCGCGCTGAGGGAGCCGGGCCGGTGCGGGCGGCCCGGCGGGCCCTCGCGGCCCCGTCAGCGCAGCGGCAGGCAGGAGACGTAGCTGCTCGTGCCCTCGCGTACGCGCAGCACGGCGGCGGGCCGCGGAACCGAGGTCACCTGGATGGTCCGCTCGTCGCTCCAGCCCTGCAGACGGAACTCGCCGTCGCCGAGGTGTTCCAGACCGCAGAAGGGGCGCCCGGCCAGGACCAGGGCCAGGGCGCCGCGGTGGACGTCGATGGCGGCGTCGATGTCCGCACCGCTCATCCCGGAGCGGATGCGGTGCCCCGGGTGCTCCCAGTTGCAGAACAGCTCCGGCAGTCTGAAGCGGGCCATGAAGGGCCGCGCCTGCGCCGGCGACAGGGGCACCTCCGGCCGCCGTCGAAGCCCCAGTACGCCGCCCGGGCCCGGGCGGAAGCCGGCGGGGAACAGGTCTTCCGTCTCCGCCGTGTGGAACAGGTCGACGATGAGATGGACGAGGTCCGAGACGTCGCGGTTCACGATCGTGTGGCTGCGCCAGGACGCCGCGAACCAAAGGGATCCCGGGGCCCAGTGCTGGCTTTCCCCGACGAACAGGCACCGGCTCCCCGCGCCCGCGGCCACCGGCAGGTGCAGCCGGCAGAACCCCCACGGGGGGCCGATCTTCGGAGTCCGCATGTCCCGGGTGCGGCTCCGGGGAGCGGCCGCCCAGAGCCGCACCCCGCGCACCGGGCCCGGCAGGCCGGCCAGGATCTCGCCGAAGTAGGGCAGTTGCCCGAGCCAGGGCGTGTCGCGGAACGTTCCGATGCCGGGGCCGCCGGTGGACGTGCGGTACGGGTCACCGTCGAGGCTGCGCAGCGGCAGCACCCGGCGCCCGTTGGCCGGGCTGAAGACGTTGCCGGAGCCGGCGGTGAACCGGGCCAGTTCCCCGGCCATGCGCTCGGCGTCGTACGCACGACCGAGCCGCACCGCGTTGGGCAGGGATGCGCCCTGGGGATCGAAGACCCGCTGGTCGATCAGCACGCCATCAGCCGAACTGGTCGAACGCGAGCTTGACGACCATGCCGCTCACGGCGACCAGCAGGACGCCCCGCACGAACCCCGAGCCGCGGCTCAGGGCGGTGCGGGCGCCCAGGGCGGCGCCCGCGATATTGCAGACCGCCATGCCGCCGGCCAGGGTCCAGAGCACGTGGCCCTGCGCCGCGAAGACGGACAGGGCGCCCAGGTTGGTGCCCACGTTGACGACCTTGGCCATCGCGGAACTCTGCAGGAACTCCAGGGAGAGGAGCCCGGTGAACGCGAGGATGAGGAAGGTGCCGGTGCCCGGCCCGAACACGCCGTCGTAGAAGCCGATCCCGCATCCGGCCAGTGCGATCACCATCATGCGCCTGCGCCGGCTGACGACGTCCGCGCCCTCCACCGCTCCGAAGCTCGGACGCAGGCTCACGAACACCGCGACGGCCACGAGCAGGGCCATGACGACGGGCCGGAACCAGTCCTTGGGCACCATGGAGGCCGACAACGCCCCGAATCCCGCGGCGGGCACGGCGAGCAGCGCGGCCGGCAGGGCGACCGAGCGGGGCAGCTTCGTCCGGCGGACGTAGGTGACGGCGGCCACGGTCGTGCCCGCGATGGCCGTCGCCTTGTTCGTACCCAGCGCCACGGCGGGCGGTAGCTGGGGAAAGGCCAGCAGCAGGGCGGGGATCAGGATCAGACCGCCGCCTCCCACCACCGCGTCGATCCAACCGGCGGCGCCCGCCACGGCCAAAAGGCCGGCTACGTCGAAAACGTCCACGTCTTCTTCCTGGTTCCTGGTTCGTGGTTCGTGGTTCCTGCCCGGCCTGCCCGGCCTACGCGGCCTACGCGGCCCGCGCGGTCCGCGCGGTCCGGAGCGCGACAGGTCAGAAGACGCCGGAGATCTGGGCGAGCTCGGGCACGACGCGACGGCCCCGCATCATGTGCTCGGCCCAGCGCGGGGTGGAGCGCAGCGAGTAGCACCGGCGCAGCCAGCGGTCCGCGCCGTCGTAGCGGGGGGTGAAGGAGGAACGGCCGTGTGCGGCGATGTGGTTGTCGACCAGGACGAGGTCTCCGCGGCTGAGGACGACATCGCGGCAGACGGTTTCCAGCGCCGCCGACAGCGCCTCCAGGGCCGCCTTGCCCTCGGCGTCCGCGGCGGTGGTGTTGTGCGAGTTGAACCGCATGAAGGACTGGCCTTCCCGGCCGAACATCACGGGGTGGGGGCCGGCCGTCGGACGGGGACCGGGGATGTTGCGGGCGAAGGAGGTGGGGTAGGCGCTGTGGAAGCGGGGGGAGCGCAGCACCCGCCGCTGCTCCTCGGTGAGCAGGGACTCGGCCTCCCGGACGGACGCCACCCGGGTGGCCGCCTCCGCGTCGTGGTCCTGGCGCAGGCACAGCAGGCCGAGGAAGTCGGGCCGCAGCGGGTGGTGCACGTTCTCCGTGTGGAAGTCGAAGGCCACCGACCCGCTGTTCTCGATCCGGGTCTCCTCGCCCCGTACGGGGTGCACGTCGTGGATGAGGGCGCCGCCCTTCTCGTCCTGGTACCCGATGAGCGAGCCCACCAGGTCGGCGACGAGCGCCATCGTTCCCGACGTGGGGTGCCCGTCCAGCGCGTTCGCCTCGTGTCCGGTGGGGGTCGGGGGGAGCTCGCCGATCCGCAGCCCGCGCAGGAGCAGGTACCCCGTGCGAGAGGTGCCCTCCGCGAAGTCGAGCAGCGGTTCGCGGACGGCCGCCGGTATGTCGAGCAGCATGTCGGCCAGCTGGGTGGTGGAGGCATCCGGGAGGGTGGCGGCCCGCGAGGACAGCTCCCACATCCGGTGGCTGTCCTCGGCGGACACCTGAACCTCGGACTGCTCCAACGCCGCCAGTTCCATCAAAAACTCCTTATCGGGAAGGGCGGACGACCCGCACGCCGCCTGCTTTCTTCCTTCACCGTAGGAGGCGTCGATGTCGAGTCGATGTCAAAGCTCTGCCATCCGCATGTTCTTGACAAACCGGCGAGAACACTTCTAATTTCGACCAGCCGATCCCCGCGCTGCCGCCCCGAACGAAGGAGTCCTCTTTTGCATGCCCTGATCGACGGCGGCAGGAACCCCGGGGAGCGTGAGCACGTTTCGGATCGCGCGTTCAGAGTCCTCAAAGCAATGCGCGATCTGGGGAACGGTCCGCATTCGCTCCGGTCCATCATCGGCCGCACCGAACTGAGCCGTTCCACGGTCCAGCGGCTCATTCAGTCGGGAATGAAGAACGAAGTCATCTGGCAACCCCGGCACGGATACTATGCACTCACGGAGAACCGTGAGAAAGCCGATCCCCATCCCTGGCAGTGCGTTCCCGCGTCGGCGTCGACACCTGGACGCCACGCTCTCGGCTTTCTCGCCGAACAGTCCGGCCACACGGCGGGGCTGCACGCGGCCGTATTGACCGACGTTCCGGTCCAGGTGTGCGTCGGTTGTCTGGACAGTCCGAACGGCGTGTCACAGCGGACGTCGCTCGGACGCCCCCGCCCGCTGGCGGAGAACGCCGCCGGGCTCGCCATCCTCGCCCACCTCGGCCTGCCCCACCCCAGACCGGGCGAGCGGCACGCCATCCGCTTCCGCGGGTGGGCCTCCTCGCCGGGTCCGGCGCCGGATTCGCAGATGATCGCGGTACCGCTGCTGCGCTTCGGGCTCCCGGTCGGCGCGCTCAGCATCACCTCGGGGACGGACGAGATCCGCGGACGGCTCGCCGCCCACGTCACCGCCCTCAAGCGGGCGGCCGGCCACTGGAACAGCCTGACCGCCCGCTCCACGGCGGCGGAAATCCGCAATTCCCAGTGTTATCCCAAGCCTGATTCTCGGGCTGATTACCGGGCTGATCTCTAGTAGACGTAACGGGTCCAGCCCTGGCCCGGAACATTCACTTCGTGACCCTTGCGGTTGACGTAGGCGAAGCCGCAGCTGACGCTCGCCGATCCGGTGCCGGAAATCGCGGATCCGGTCCGCTGGGTCTTCACCCCGTTCTCGGCGACGCATTCCACCCAGGCGCGCACCTGACGGCTGCACGGGTTACTGGACACGCGCACCGTCACGGTACCGTCCGAGGATGTCGCATTGGCGCTCGTAATACAGCTGGGGTCCGCCGCGGCCGTCGACGTGAGCGCGGGAAGGCCACTCACCACAACGGCTGCCGCCAGTCCGAGCATCGCCTTCTTCATGGGAATACGGGTGATCTGCACGATGTTTTCCAACTCTCTTTCCGCCACTGAGATCAACTTCTGCAATTGATCAAAGCGACCGAAAAGGAGCTGGTCAACGAATGCCTTCGAACAGGTCAACGCATGACCCGAACCCGGCACCACGGGTCCTGAGACGACTCAGGGCCGGTGGTCGACGACCACCGGCCCTGAGTGCTGGATGACCCGCGCCTACAGCACCGGCATCATCTTGCGGAGCTCGAAGGCCGTGACCTCGCTGCGGTACTCCTCCCACTCCTGCTTCTTGTTGCGCAGGAAGTCATGACCCCGGTACGCCACCAGGCGGGCCGCCTCCCACCCTTGACCCAACGGGGCTCAGGATGGCTGTCATTGGTCGTTGCCAGTCGTCTCCGGCCACCCTCCGACGGCCCACAGACGGCCCAGCAAGTGGGGAGCTTCGCCTCTGAGCACGACTCCGGAGGCCGTCTTGGAATCTGCTCCGACGTGCCACTGACCTGCGTAGACGGCTGCTGAAGGGTCCACACATGGCGGCATTACACGCCGGTCACACGTGGGGCTCGGGGGCCATGATCGGGATGAGTAACCGCTGGGGCGTGGCTGTCCTCGTAGAGACCAGGCTCGGCGTGTAGAGGCCGTGGTGACGGGGTCGATGTGGGTGATGCGCTGCGGTGGTGTATATGTGCGAATACCTGACGCCCATATGGACCTGAACGTAGGATCGGGCCGGATGTGAGGGGGCCTGTGGACATCAGCCAGATGCGCAATCCGTACGACTTCCGGAACCCCGTACGGGATGCCGAAGTTTTTGCTGGCCGCAAGCGGGAGAAGGGGGTCATCCGATCCGAGATCGAACAGGCAGCAATCGGTAAACCCTCCGTGTGTGTAGTCCTACACGGTCCGCGCGCTGCAGGTAAGACCAGCCTGCTCAATGCTACCGACCAGATGGCACGTGACCATGGCTTGGCTACCGTACGCGTGGAACTGATCGAGGGCGACGGCGAGCCGGTCGTGTTCTTCCGTAAGGTGTACGACGAATTGTTGGCAGTCGTTGCCGAGGTGCTGGGCGCCCGCGGTAGCGAGCTACCTTTCGAGCCTTCCGTGGTGCGAAGAGTCATGGCGGGAGTGGCTACACCCGGGCCGGACGCGAGGCTCGCTTTCCCCGAAGCCGTGGCCCTGGCTAGGATGCGGGGCGACGATCGGGTGCCGGAGCTTGCTTTGCGGGCTGACCTTGGCTTTTTCGTGGAGTTGCTCGGGTATCCCATTGCGCTGCTGGTCGACGAAGCGCAGCACCTGGCCGAGGATGCGCGTGTCCTGTCTGTTTTGAGGCTCCTCACAATCCGAGTCGACGGACTGGTTTTGGTGCTAGCTGGCACGTCTGGCCTGATTGACCAGATCAGGGCAGTCCATTCTCAGATTCTGCGTCAATTTAAAGAGATTGAAGTCAATCGCTTTGTTGAGCACGAGGATGTATGGGAATGTGTGGTGCAGCCCCTGAGTTCACGGGGTATAAGTCTCAGCCTTGCGCGGAACGGCCTAGTCGGAGAGCTTATGCAGCTCACGGACGGAAACCCCTACGAGATTCAGCTGTATTGCTATGAGATGTTCGCCCGCATGCAAGCGGGTCAGGCCGATACGATGAAGCTGACGCCCGAGGTCCTCGAAACGATCCGCTCGCTGTTGGAAAGCGGACGTAACCTCATGGAGCGTCCACTGATTAAAGCTGTCCGTTCGATGACCACGTCCGAACTGACGGTTTTCAGCATCCTGACCTCGGCGCTCGGTCGTGCGACGGCAGATCAGGCGTGGTTTGCCCATGTGGTCGCAGGAGAGCCGCTGATTAGCCGGCAGGTGTACGACGGCTACCACAGCGCCCTGGTAAAAAAGGGGGTGCTCACGTCTGATGAGATTGTCACGCTCGCCGTCGAGACGGAACTGCTCGACGAGGTCTATGTGCGTGTCTACACGGGCAGCCGACTGAAGACTGAGCCGCACGGGCAGCTCACCAGACGTGGAAGCGTCAGGGGTCTATTCGTGAATCGCATCCTCGGGCTACTGCATACCTTCGAGAAGGGTGGGCCGCTGCAAATCATGCCTACTTGCTGCCAGATGATGCAGATGGCCAACATAGAGGCGAACCTTGCAGCGCTTGAGACCTTGCCGAAGGATGGTCCAGACGCTACGCGTACGGTCGACCTCCTCCACAAGGCGGTCTTGCGGGCAGGGGAACCAGCTGCCTTGGACCTGACGTCCGTCACTTGCCAATTCGGGGAGCTATCCGTTGAACGGTGGCTGTTTTCGCCAGATGCGGAGGACGCGGTTCTCACGGACTCACCAGCGTTCGCGCAGGCCGTCAACCGAATTGCCCAGTACGGGGGTTCGTTGACGGCAGACCGGGTCCGCATCCCGCTGCGGACCTGGCCGGCCGACGAATGGTTCGGCCTGGCCACGGGGCGACTGCGTGCGAGCTTGGCTCACAACCACCGGCACACTGCATACGACGTATACCGGACTGGGGACAGAGTTGGCGCTCTGCGGCACTTTCGTGCAGCGTACGAGTTGACCCCAGCTTGGGAGTATGCCAACTCTCTCACCCATGTCTCGCTCGCTTGCGACGAAGTCGATGAGGCGCTGCGATGGTCTCGTATCGCGATGGAACTTGCCTCGACGCCAACCGACCGTGCGCTGAGCGCCTACAACGAGGCCATCGCCTACCTCAGGGCCGGCGATTTGGTGAAGGCTCGTGGATCGCTGACCCAAGCGGTGAAGGAGCTCCTGTACTTGGAGGTGAATGAGTATCCTGTCGGGTTCCTCATGGTGTCGGGTGTGGGCGAGGTCGCCGAGATTCGAGAGGAGGCCGACGCCGACCTTTGCGAGGAGGTCCGTCGTTTGCGAGAGGCGTTGGGGTTCGAGGCAGAGGTCGAACAGGTACTTGCCGAGACCTCGGATCGGCCGACAGTCGTCCTAGCCGTTGCGACCGAGTGGGCGTCCTCTCACGGTGGCCTGAGTACCTTCAACCGGAGGCTCTGTTGCGCCCTGGCGAAGGGCGGCGCTGAGGTGTACTGCGTTGTCCTGTCCGCTTCACCAGCCGAGTTGGCAGATGCTACCGGCGCGGGTGTGACGCTGCTTCCGGCGCCGCCATTTGTTGGGGAGTCGGACGGCATGCGGCTCTCTAGCCGCCCCTCATTGCCCCCTGGGGTGGTCCCAGACTTGGTCGTCGGGCATAGCCGGATAACTGGGTCTGCCGCACGGCGGCTGGCAGAAGTGTTCTATCCGGAAGCTCGACGTCTCCACTTTATACACATGGCGCCCGACGAGATCGAATGGTACAAGCCCGGGCGTGAGACGGATGCGGTGCTTCGTGCCGAGCAGCGGACGGAGATAGAGCGCGAATTGGGCATCGGAGCCTACCGGGTGGTTTCCGTGGGACCCCGCCTGCACGACCAATTCCTCACTGAGTTCACCAAGGCGCCGCTGCCGCCGCTTCGGCTGGACCCTGGCTTCGACATTGTTGGTCCATCTGGCGCCCGAACGCCGCCGGATGGGAAGCCTCTGCGAGTCCTGATGCTCGGACGTACTGAGGACTCGGAGCTCAAGGGTGTGCGGCTGGCGGCAGCCGCCTGCGGGCAGGCGGACAGGTGGCTAAACCGGGATGGTGAGCCGCGTATACGGCTCGTTGTTCGAGGTGCTCAGCCAGGAACAGGCGCGGATGAACGCGAAACCATCTCCGCATGGGCCGGAAATGCGGATCTTCAGATAGTGGTGCGGGAGTACACCGCCGAGGAAGCGACGATCGAGCATGATCTGGACACGGCGAGTTTGGTGCTCATGCCCTCGCGTTCCGAAGGCTTCGGCCTCGTCGGGCTGGAGGCGATCACCCGAGGCGTACCAGCGCTGGTCAGTTCTGCAAGTGGTCTCGGCCAGCTGCTGAGTGGGGTTCTAGGTCAGACTGCGAACCGGTTCGTAGTCCCCGTCACAGGTGACGCAGTCCAGGACGCCGGCACGTGGGCGCGGGCCGTCGACCGCATCATGCGTGATCGCGAGAGTGCCTTCCAACGTGTTGCCGAGCTGCGGGATCTCCTTAGCGAGAAGGTCACATGGGCTGCGGCCAGCAACGTAGTCCTGTCGCAGGCGCCCGCCCGGGAGTGACAGGCGCTATTCGGATCCCCAACGCGGCCCGCCACTTGCAGGGATGGAGACGTTGGTCAAACGCGGTAGAACCGGGGAGTGGTGCAGCCGGTTGTGAAGCCGAACAATCGGGACAGTCCCTGGTGGGGCTGTCCGGACCGTTTCCGCAGGTTGGAGTCTTGGCCGAACAGCCTGGCACCCCGGGGCTTGTCACACCTGGACTATTGGGGAGCGACCTCTTGGCCGCGCTCCAAGTAGCTGACCAGTCCGGCACGCCGCGCGGTCGCTGCAGCTTGGATGCGCCTGGCCAGGCGGGGGATGGTGAGGCTATCGACCGCATCAAGCGAGTGATAGGCGTACGCCCGGATCTCAGAGGTCTCCAGCTGGATCGCTCGCTCTTGCTCGGGGCTCAGGGTGCCTCCGTCGAAGATATAGAGGACCTTGTCCCCCTCTGCGGGGCTGGGTGCCCAGTCCACGGCGAGGAGGCGGCCGATGGCCGGCGCGATGCCCAGTTCCTCTCGAACCTCGCGCACGCATGCTTGGAGCGGGGACTCTCCGGTCTCGACGTAGCCACCTGGGATGTCCCGGTAGTCCTTGTACGTCGGCTCAAGCAGTAGGACCTGGCCCTGGTCATCGAAGAACAGCGCACCCGATGCCATCCTCGGGTGCGCCATCTTTGCCTCGTGCTCGTTCTCGCTCACGGGGCCGAGCCTACCCACGTCACACCACGCGGAGCCTGTCGGCCAGATCGGCGATCGGCTGCGTCGGCCGGCCCCGCGTTCCGCGGACCCAGCCGAGGACGAGTTCTCGGCTCATGTAGTGATGCCGGACCTGCTCGGGAGCGATCCGTTCAGCCTCCAGCACCATGGCGAGCGCGTCGTCCGTACGGTTCCAGGCACTGAGGGCGCGGGCTACCTCCAGGTTGTGGCGGACCCGACGCTCTACGGGGAGGCCGCTCGTGTCTACGGTCGGGCCGAGCTCCGCGGCGATCTGCATGTCGCCGAGCTCGCCGGCCGTTGCCACGCGGTGGATCGCCACGTTGGTCGGGCCGAAGGCTGTCCACATGTGGTTCGCGTCCGACCCGAGCCGAGCGGCCATCGTCTCGGCCTCCCGCAGGAAGGCTTGGGTCGTGGCTCGGTCCTCGGCCCGTGCTGCGGCCATGGAGCCGGTAAGGAACAGGGTGCCGTACACGGACAGGTAGGCCGGGGTGGCGTGGCTGAGGCCGGGCTCCAGGAATCCGGCAGCGTCGTTGACGAGCTGGACGGCGGTCTCGAAGCGGCCGGTGGACAGCAGGGAGTGCGTGACGGATCGGAACAGGGATGCGGTGATCACGTTGTCACCGCTCTGCTGTGCGGCGGCGAGTCCGCGGTCTGCCGCGATCCACGCGAGTTCGTTTTCTCCGAGCTTGCCGAGCACCATCGCGGCGCCCTGGTAGGTCAGCGCCAGCAGCCCGTTCGCTTCCTCTCGCTCAGTCCCCGAGCTGGCCCGTACGGCGAGTAGGGCGTCCGCGAGCAACAGGGGGATCTGCCGAGCGGCGAAGCCGTACCGGGACCCCTGGTAGGCGTCCCAGACCTCGCCCACGTCGGACCGCAGGGCCGCGAGCGTTGGCGGTTGGCCGTCGGCTGGCGCGCCGAGGAGTGGGGTGAGGAGCCGGTAGTCCATGAGCGCTTCACGCAGCGCGGGGACCGTGCCGCGGCCGCTCTCCTTCGACCACTCCAGGAGGGTTGGCTCCCCGATGAGGTCCCCGATGGAGACGTCCAGGGCGTGGGCAAGCGCCCGGATCACCGAGAGGCGGTCGAGTTCGATGCGGTTGTTCTCGGCTTTGCCCAGCCAGTCAGCGGTACGGCCGACCAACCCGGCAAGGACTTCTTGGGACAGGCCGCGGCGGTGGCGGTACCAAGCAACGCGTTCGCCGGTCGTCAGGTGCTGCGTCATTCCTCGCATGACTTCAGCCTCGCCTCCGTTCGCGAAGAGACCCCGGAAGGATTTTCCGGGGTCGAGCTGCGGGTGCGCCATAGCTTCGTGAACGTCCGATGCACGACGTCCTGTGGTGCCAACGGGGAGGTACTGCCGTGGCTTTGACTATCCGTGAGCGACGCCAGGTGATGGCTGCTCTTGAGCAGATCAGTGCCGAGATGTGTGACCTGACACGACGGGTGGAGCGGGTGGTGGAGTCCGTCAATCCGAGCCCCTTGTCTGCTCGACCTGTTGAAGGCGCTGGTCGAGGCGGGCCAGGTGGTCTCGGATCGCTTCGATCTGCTGCATGATCGCGGTGAACTCCCCGCTGGGCTCGGCGGGTGCCTGCCTCTCTGGCTGAGCGCGTACGAAGTAGCCGCGAGTCGAATCAGGGCGGACTACGCCCCGTTGGGCGAGTAGCTGCAGCGCTTTGGTGGCAGTGCCGGGAGCTACTCCGAAGTGCTCGGCGATCGTTCGCACGGCCGGCAGCTTCTCCCCGGCCTTGTACTTCTCCGCCTCGATGTCTCGCTGGAGATCGTCTGCGATCTTCTCGTTCACGCGGCGGGCGGCATCGGAAGTGGGCGTCATGCCTCCGATGCTAACCGGATTCCTCTCAGTTCAACCGGCACGACTGACACAACCTGTTGTGCTGCTTGTGTCAGTCGTGCTAGAACAGTCTCGTTGGCCTAGCCAACACGCACCACCTCGCCCGGAGGGCCCTCGAAAGGGGTCTGAAGGAAGCACCTGCCTGTTGAGAACTGAACAGCGTGCCAAGTGAGACGAGACGGGGCGTGACCCCCGTCCCCATGGCGACGGGCGGTCGCCGGCGGCCACTTCTTCCGCGTGCTGGCTCTGGAGAACACCCCTCGGGGTGCCACCCGGCACGTGCCGCCCTGCTGGCGTCAGAGCAGTGACGATGACGCACCCGATCCTCAGGCTCGGGACCGGATGGCCGTGGCAACGGCGCCGGTGAAGCCTCGCCCCTCCGGCTTGGAGGTTGCTGTGTTCCACCGACATCTGCGGGCGCTGGCCGTACTCGACCGGTACGGCCGGCCCGCCCTTCGCGTCACCGCTCAACCGCCGTGCGAGGCGGCCCCGGGCTTCACCGTCCGGCCCCGCTCGTACGGCCTTCTTGCCCTTCCGCAGCGCTGATGGCGCTGCGGCCGGTTGCCTCCCCCGCCCGTCCGGTGCCCTTGGCGCTGTACGGGCGGGGTGGAGGGGAGCCGCGGAGTTCGGGCTTCATTCCCGGGGCTGGTCGTCTCTCGCCAAAGACCGCGACCGCTCCGGCATCCCTTCGACTTCAGGAGAACAGTGATGCGTACGTACATCGGCGGCCAGGAGGCCGTCAGCGTCAACGAGTTCATCGAACTGGCCCTGGGTACCCCGCTGGAGCTGTGGCTCGGCGTGGAGGGTGAGAGTGCCGAGGAGCGCGCAGCCCGCCTGGACGCGGCCCGCGACATCCTCGCCGACAACCCGGACCTGCCCGACGACGTGAGCCGGGTCGCCGCCCAGGTGATCGAGGCCAACGCCCCGGAGCTGTTCAACGTCGTCCCGCTCATCCGGCCGGCTGCCCGCCGTCGGACCCGCTCCCGCAAGGGGGCCGCGGCATGAGCGCGAACCTTCGTCGGTCCCTGGACCAGTACCTGATCTGGGCCGGTTCGCTGGCGGTGCTGGTGGCCGTACCGGGCGCCGTCGCGCTGCACGAAGCCTGGCTGCTGGCAGCCGCCGGGGCTGGCTGGTGCGTCCAGCACCTCGGCTGGGCCCGGCACCGCCGCGCGATTGGCGGTGCGGCATGAACCGCACCGCCAAGGGCTTGCTGGTCGCCGCTCTCGTCGGCGTGGTCGCCATGGCCTTCCGGGTCTCCTGGAACGCTCAGCGGGACGTGGCGCGGACGGTCGGCGCGGACGGCACGGCCGCCCTGCTCTACCCGTTCGTGGTCGACGGCCTGATGGCCCTGGCCCTGGTCGCCACCCTCGTGCTCACCGGCAAGGACAAGACGTTCGCGCTGCGGGTGCTGGCCGGGTACACGGTCGCCTCGCTGGTCCTCAACTACGTGCACGGCCTGGTTCCCGAGTTGCACGGCGGTGGACGGGTGCAGTTGGCCGACTGGGACCCCGCCAACTGGGTCCTCGTGCTGCTGGCGACCTCGCTCCCGGTCGGGTCCATCTTCTTCGGCTCCGACCTGGTCGCCAAGGTCCTGCACCACCGCCCGGCCCGGATCGCAGATCTGGATGAATCAGATCAGCCCACCGTAAATCGGTTGGGGTCTGACCTGCACAAGTCGGCCCCCGCAGCCCCGGCTGCCGTAACCGAACCCCCCGCCATCGAGTCGGCCGACCCGGTGCCAGTAGGGCTGCCGCAGTCGGCCCCGGCCCTGGCTGTCGCCGCTGTGCAGCACGCTCCGCGTCGGGCGACCGGTCGGGTGCCGGAGTCGGCCCGCACACCCCGACCGACCCGCACGGCTGACGAACTCCTCGGCGAGGCCCGGTCGGCTACCGCCGACTGGCCGGACGCCGAGCTGACGGCGGAGGCGATCCGTAAGGCGGTCCGTACCTCGTCGGCCAACGGCCGCACCCTGCGCGACGCCCTCAAGGCCGAGCGTGCCGAGCAGGCGGCTGTGGTCGCGGTGGTGGCCGGATGAGCCTGACGTTCGCCCGCTGCTTCGACCCGACCGGGGCCGTCCACGGGATACCCACCTTCCCCTGGCGCCTTGCCCCGGACGGTCTCGCCACCCGGCGGCAGCTCCGGGCCCTCGGGCTCCGTCCCGGTGGCCAGGACATCGCCGGTCAGGTGCTCCGCCCGCGCTTTCGGCGGGGCCCGCTGGCTGCGTTCCTGTACCGCGTCGACCGTGCGAAGCCGGTCCGGCCGATGACCCCGGCCAAGACGGCCGCGCTGGCCAAGGCCAACACCGCCCGCCGCACCTGCCCCGAATGCCGACGTGACGCGGGATATGTGATCCCCGCCCAGCTCGGCGTGTGCATCCCTTGCGCCTACCCCGAAGGAGTCGAACCGTCGTGACTGAGATCAACCCGTTCCCGCACGCCGAAGGCCCGGACGAGAACACGGCCAAGGTGATGCCCTTCCCCAGGAAGACCCCCGGACCCGACGCCCCCGGCGTGGGGGAGGTCCGGCCCGGTGAGTGGCAGGCCGAACTCCCCGACACCGACGACGAGGCCACCGACATCGCGGACGGCGCCCCGGTCGACCCGCCCCGGGAGGTGTACCCGCCGTCGGTCGCGGAGTGGATGCAGGCCCACGACAAGACCCGACAGCCGGTCCTGCCCGACTGGGTCAAACTCCCCGACCAGCGGACCGCCGTCCGCCGCTGGGCCGCCCGCCACTACTCCACCCTCGTCGGCTACCACGCACTCCGCCTGCCGGTGGTCTACACGCCGAAGATCCTGGCCTACGCCCCCCGCGGCGCCTGGCGCTGGTCGGCTGCGGCCGGCCGCTGGGTGTTCGACGCCGAGGGCAAGAACCTGCGCCTCGCCGCCGTCCGCGCCGAGGACGCGGGGGAGTACCTGAGCCTGTCCCGTCAGCGCAACGACCGCGTCCGACTGCGCGGCATCGTCGCCACGGTCGCCGGATTCGTCGGCCTGGCCGCCGCCCTGACCATCTACGTCATGGCCCCGTCCTGGATGCTCATGCTGTCCATCGCCGCGCTGACCACCACGCTCGGCGTGGTCGGGGCCCCGGCGGACAAGCCGCTCATCGACCGGGCCAAGGTCACCTTCCGCAAGCGCCGCCTGTCCTCCGACATCATCACCCGCGCCTTCGCCGCCGCCGGCCTGACCGTGAAAGACCAGGGCATCGCCTTCCCCCGCCCGATCGGCCGCGACGGCGACGGCTGGCGAGTCGTAGTCGACCTCCCCTACGGCAAGACCTTCGAGGACGCGCTCAAGAAGCACGTGCCGCTCGCCTCGGGCATCGACATCTCACCCACCCAACTCTTCCTGGACCGCGACGAGACCAGCGCCCGCCGGGTCTCGATGTGGATCGCCGACCGCGACCCGCTCGCCGTCCCCGCCGGCCGCACCCCTCTGCTCGGCGCGACGCGGGTGGACTTCTGGAAGCCGTTCCCGTGGGGCGTGGACGAGCGCGGCAACCCGGTCATGGCCAGCATGCTGTGGCTGTCCCTCCTGGTCGGCGCCGTACCGAGGCAGGGCAAGACGTTCTCCGCCCGCACCATCGTTCTCGCCGCCGCGCTGGATCCGTACGTGCGGATCATCCTGTTCGACGGGAAGGCCTCCCCGGACTGGCGGTCCTTCTCCAAGGTCGCGCACCGGATCGGGTTCGGCATCGTTCCCCGCAACGGCTTCGACCCCGTAGAACACCTCATCAACGCCCTCACAGAGCTCAAGGCCGACGTCGAAGACCGCTACCACCGTCTCTCCGAACTGCCCCTGCACATCTGCCCCGAGGGCAAGCTCACCCCGGAGATCTCCCGGGACAAGAAGCTCAACATGCCCCTCACCATCGTCGTCGTGGACGAGGTGCAGGAGTACCTGCAGCACCCCGTCCACGGCAAGGCCGTCCTGGAGCTGCTGGTCTACCTCGCCCGCGTCGCGCCGGCCGTCGGGGTATCGGTCCTGAACTCGACCCAGAAGCCCGATGACCAGGCCTGCCCGTCCGTGCTCCGTGACCAGCACCAGGCCCGGTTCTCCCTGCGGGTCGGGTCCTGGCAGGTCTCCGATGTTGTCCTCGGCGCCGGCTCGTACTCGGAGGGCCTGGACGCCTCCCGGCTCCTGAAGTCCCACAAGGGCGTCGGTCTGCTCAAGGGCATGAGCGACGACTCGGGGATCGTGCGGACCTACCTCGGTGACGGTCGCGACGCCGACAGCATCCTCGTCCGAGCCCGCGCCCTGCGCGAGGAGGAGGGCACCCTCACCGGCGACGCGATCGGCGAGGTCCCCGCCCCCCGCAGCGCCGACGCGATCCTGGACGACATCGCCACCGTCCTCGGCCGGTCCGAGGACAAGGTGTGGTCCGAGGTCATCGTGGACCGCCTCGCCGAACTCGACCCCGGCGCGTACGGGCCGTGGGCCGAGCTGGAGGGCCGCGCGAAGGCCGACCAGCTCGGCACCGTCCTCAAGCCGTTCGGCATCAAGACCGACCAGGTGTGGGGCAAGACCGAGACCGGCAAGGGCGCCAACCGGCGCGGCATCGAGCGTCAGCACATCATCGACACCATCACCAAGCGTGACAAGAACCGGGCCGCGAAGTAGCCCGAGAGGCCGCTAGGTCTAGCAACCCATGTCGCTAGACCTAGCAACCTCGCTAGCGACCCAAACCGCACCTGATCAGGTCGCTAGCGTCTAGCGGCCCACCTGCGAGAACCCCGGAAACCTGCCCAGGAGGGCCCTTATGAGCCTTGCCCTGCTCGCTAGCGCCTGCCTACTGATCGTCACTCTCGGTTACGGCGTCAGGTGCTGGCTGTCCCCGTTCGGCACCTGCCGCAAGTGCGACGGCGTCGGCCAGCTCCTCAAGTTCGACCGCAAGGGACGACCCAAGCGCGGCAAGGTCTGCCGCCGCTGCCACGGCCACGGCATACGCGTCCGCGTCGGCCGACGCCTCCACAACCGCGCCACCCGGATCCACCGCGCCGGCACCCGCTAACCCCAAGGGAGTACCCGTCATGGCCCGCGAGAAGTTCGCGCTCACCGACAAGGACCCGCACAGCCTCGGAGAACTGGCCCGCGTCGTCTACCTCGGCGCCAAGGCCGTCCGCCGCCAGCAGCGCGGCAAGTCCACCAAGCGCATCGAGAACGAGATCGACCGCATCCGCGAGGTCGCCCAGGCCCGCGAGGACGCCCGCGCCAAGCGCCGCAAGTAGCCCCTCCTCCAACCCCGAGCAAGGAGGCCTTCCTTGGCCGTCACCATCACCCTCGTCGCCCTCTTCGGGCTCCTCCTCGCGCTCCTCCTGCGCTCCAAGACCCTCGGCGTCGGCTCCGCCTTCGTCGCCGTGATGTTCGGCTTCTACCTCGCCTCCACCGGAGCCGCCCCCGCCGTCACCGAAGTCATCAACTCGCTCATCAACGCCATACCCGACCTGTAGGAGGCACCCCTTGAACCACCACGACCCGACCCGCTGGGAGACCGCCGAGATCCACCACCCGGTCCCCATGGCCCCGGCGCCGCTGGTCGTCCAGCAGCCGCACCCGCTGCCGGACGTCCAGACGATCCAGCTCCCGGACGGCCGCATCATCACCGGCTACGCCATCGCCCCCACGAAGGCCCCCGAGCCCGTCGCGGAGCGGCCGGCCATCAACCCGCTCGCCGTCAACATCGCCCTCGGCGGCATCGGCTTCGCCGCGGCCTGCGGCGGCCTGATGCTCCTGACCACCTTCATCGCCGCCGTCGCCGCGCTGATTCAGCAGCTCGTCATCCTGGCCGCCGTCATCTTCGGCGGCTTCATCGCTGCTCAGGTCCTCGGGACCAACCACGGCCGCACCGGCGGGACGGTCGTCAACATCCGCCGGGCGGTCATCAAGCGCAACCACTTCCACAACTGAAGGAGCCCTCCATGAGCACGAGCCCCACCCTCGCCGCGACCCAGCACCCCACGCTCCACACCCAGGTGGACGGGGCCCGGTACCGGCCCGAACGCCTCACGGTGATCTCGGTTCTGTCCCACATCCGCAGCGCCCGCAAGAGCCCGCAGAACGTGGACACGGTGAACGTCTACGCCTTCACCAGCCGCGACGGCATCCCGCTCCACGTCGTCTACATCCACCACACCCCGGGCCGCTGGCACGGCGTGAAGGACGTCATCGACGTCTACGAGATCCCCACCGCCACGCTCACCGACCTGTAGCTGTGCCCGGGGCGGTCGCCTCTCACCACAAGACCGCGACCGCCCCGGCTCTCCGTCCCTTCGACAGAAACAGGAGACCACCAGCATGACCCACCCCATCGACATTCCGCGAGAGGCCACCGTCCGGCCCCCTCGCCTCCTGGCATTGGGCGCCGGGTACGGCGGCATCAGGAGCGCGACATGAGCGTGCCGACGAACGCACGAGGACACCTGCGCACGGCGCTCTGGCTCGCAGAGATCGGCCTGCCTGTCCTGCCGCTGAGGGAAGGGAAGGAGCCGTTCGGGAACTGCCCGGCCTGCACCCGCTCGGCGTGCGGGGATCGGCCCCACATGAAAGCGGCCGGCCCCTGCCAGTGCCCGGCTCCCTGCCACGCATGGGGCGCTGCCACCACCGACCCGGACATCCTCACCGGCCCGGCATGGGCCCGCGCCTGGCGTCAGGCCGGGGCCGTCGCCTACCACCCGGGCGGCGCTGGTCTGGCCGTGGTGGACCTGGACGACGCCGAGGCCGTCGCCTGGGCCCGGCAGACCCTTCCCGCCACCACGGTCGTGCCGACGACGCGGGGTGAGCACTGGATCTACCGGGGCGCCATGCAGTCGAAGAACGGGGTCCGCCCCGGGGTCGACGTGAAGTCCACGATGTCCTATGTCCGCTGGCGCGGCCCCGGCGCCGGAACGATGGCCGCGCTGCCGGACGTCGTGCGCGGGCTCGTGGTGAAGGAACCCTCCGCAAGGCAGACCCGGCCCACCATCGTGGCGGTGCCGGCCGGGGGTGGGCAGTGCCCGCACCGCTCGCCCGTCTACCTGGAACGGGGCATCGCCATGGCCGAGCAGCGCATCACCGCGGCGACCGAAGCCATCCACACGACCGTGTACGGCACGTTCCTTGCCGTGCTGTCCGCCCACGGCCGGTGCGGCTGCCTGACCGAGGTCCACACCGGACGCCTGTTCACCGCCGCGCAGGGCAAGGGCGAATCCGTCCGGCACTGCGAGGACGCCTGGACCAACGCCCGCACCGCATTGGGGATGTGACCGTGCCCGAGGACGAGAAGAACCCGGCCCGGCAGATCATCACCGACTACGCGCAGGCCCACTTCCGGTACTTCCGAACCACCGAAGGCACCGTCTACGCGCAGAAGAACGGCCACCCCGTCGCCCGCCCGATCCGCTCCCAGGGAACGACCGGCAGCCACCGGCAGGAACTCATGGTCGGCCTCTACAACGACAGGGTCGGCTCCTTCAACGGCACCGCACTCAAGGAGGCATTGGACTTGATCGAAGCACTCGCCCTCAGCCAGGACGTACAGGCCACCCACATTCGCGTCGCCCCCGGGTTCGACGGCGCGACCTGGCTCGACCTGGGCCGCGACGACGGCCAGTCCGTCCGCATCCACCCCACCGGCTGGGACATCCGCACCCCCGACCCGCGCGAGGTCTGCTGGCGACGCACCCAGCTCACCGGCGAACTGCCCCTTCCCGAGAGGGACACCGACGGGAAGGGCATCGACGCTCTGCTGAGGCTGTGCAACTTCGCCGGGGCAGAGAGCGAGTGCCTGGCCGTCGCCTGGGTCATCGGCTGCCTGGAACCGTCCGTGCCCGTCCCCGCGCCGTTCCTCACCGGCCCCCAGGGCGCCGGCAAGTCCACCGCGGCTCGCATGCTGATGCGGATCGTGGAGGGCATGACCGGCGACCTTCGGCGCGCGCCGAAGGACGAAGAGAACCTGATCACGGCCGTGGCCGCCGGATGGATCACCGCCCTGGACAACCTCTCCCACCTGCCGCCGGACCTGTCCGACCTGATGTGCTGCATCGTCACCGGAGCAGAGAGCATCAAGCGCGCCCTGTTCAGCGACGGCGACGTCTACCGCTCCCGCTACCGCCGGCCCCTGCTGCTGACCGGAATCGACGTGGGCATCATCCGTCCCGACCTCGCCGAACGCCTCTTGCCCCTGCGCCTGGTGCGGCCCCGGGTGCGGCGGACCGAGGCGGAGCTGTGGGCGGAGTACGCGCAGGTGCTGCCGGTGATCCTCGGCTCGCTGCTGGACCTCACCGTCAAGGTCCGGGCCGCCGACGCCGACATCCCCGCAGACCTGCGCATGGCCGACTTCGCGCACCTGTGCGCGCAGCTCGACGCCGCGAGCGGCTTCGGGGCCCTGAATGCCTACCGGGCGGGCCTGGACGAACTCAACGACGACGTGATCGAGGGCGACCTCATGGCGCAGACCGTCCTCAAGCACGCCGCCGGCACCGAGCCGGGCGAGGAAGTCCGGATGACCTCGGCCGAGTGGCTGCACGCCATCACCCAGCTCTACGCCGGCGAGGACTTCCGTCCCCTGCCCAAGGGGTGGCCCACCACGGGCAAGGTCTTCTCCGACCGCCTCAAGCGCCTTCAGCCGACCCTCGCCGCACGCGGCGTCCTCGTCGACTGGGGCCGCACCAAAGCCGCCCGCTACATCGCCATGACCCGACCCGCCCCCGAGCCGCCGGGCCAGCAGCAAGAGGCGTTCTGACCCGCGCCCCCAGGGCCGCACCCGTACAAGCAAGAGGAGCACGCCCCGCCGGGCGGGGGTGCTCCTCTTGCCTGTCCGGAGGCTTGCCGCCGCCGCAAGAGGTCGTGCCGCGAAGCGGCCCCTGCTTCGCCTTGAGCGGGGGTGCACCACAACAGAAACCACCCCGCTCTTTTTCCTAATAGAAGAGATGCTGCGTCACCCGCGTCACCAGAGGCCCCTAAACGGCCTTTGAGCTGCGAATACGCGGGTGACGCAGACGGCCAACGGCTGCGTCATCCTGCGTCACCTGCGTCACCTGCGTCACCGCCTCCGATACTCGAAGACGCGCGGTGACGCAGCCGGTGACACACAGCCCCTCACTGCGTCACCCCAAAACCGCAGGTCAGAACGGTAAATGACGCAGATGACGCGATGACGCAGAAATCCGGGGCTCGGACAGCACGCGAACCCCGCACCCACCACTCCTCGCCCCGCCAACCCCCGCCGGAGGAGCCATGCCCGCCCCCAGCGACCCCCACGCCACCCTGCGCGGCGGCCTTCCCGACCGCTACCTGAACCCCGACGACGTCGCCGAACTCCTCGACGTGCCGGTGGAAACCCTCTACCAGTGGCGCAAGAAGCGCACCGGCCCGCCCGGATTCCGCGTCGGCAAGCACACCCGCTACGACCCCGTCGACGTCTATGGCTGGATCGCCGAACAGAAGCGCAAGGACATCAGCCAAGCCGCCTGACCCCACCACCATCACCGCCGAGGGCGGGCCCGCCCGGGCCCGCCCTCCCTGCTTCCCAGAAAGGCCCAACGTGGCAGGCCACATCCAAGACCGCTGGTACAAGACCGAGCAGGGCCCCGACGGCAAGGCCAAGCGGGTCAAGAGCGACCGGCACGGGAGCGGCATGCGGTACCGCGCCCGGTTCATCGGACCGGACGGGACCGAGAAGTCGAAGAGCTTCCCCGACAGGCAGAAGCGGCTCGCCGAGAAGTGGCTGGCCCACATCGAGGCGGACATGTCCCGGGGGCAGTACATCGATCCCAGCGCCGGCCGGATCACGTTCCGGGAGTACGGAGAGAAGTGGCTCGCGTCGCTGACAACGGACGTGACCACGCGGTCGTCTGTCGAGGTGCAGATCCGCAAGCACGCCTTTCCCTACCTCGGTACGCGGCCGCTCGACTCGTTCCGGCCGGAGCACATCCGCGACTGGCTCAGCGAGCTGGAGCAGGTTCTGCGGGTCTCCTCGTACAGGCGCGTCATCTTCGCGAGCGTGTCAGCCGTACTCGCGGCCGCGGTGGATGACGAGTTGCTGGCGAAGAACCCGTGCAAGGCCCGTACCGTCCGGGCCCCCGCTCCGGTCGCTCCGCGGGTCAGGCCGTGGACGCCCGAGCGACTCTTCGCCGTCCGGGCGGCGTTGCCGAAGCGGTACCGGGCGGTGGCCGATGCCGGCGGGGGGCTGGGGCTCAGGCAGGGTGAGATCTTCGGCCTGCAGGACGACCCCGAGGACTTCCGCGGTGAATGGCTACGGGTGGCCAATCAGGTGAAGGTGGCGAACGGGCACCTCGTCTTCGGTCCGCCCAAGCGGGAAAAGGAACGGGATGTGCCGCTCCCCCGCCGTATCGGGCAGGTGCTGCGGGAGCACCGCGAGGAGTTCCCGCCGGTGGAAGTGACGCTTCCCTGGCTGAAGCCGGACGGGCCGCTCGTCACCAAGCGGCTGCTGTTCTCCCTCCCGGGCGGGGGCGCGGTGCGGCGCACCGACTTCAACACTCGGGTGTGGAAGTTCGCCCTCGTGCAGGCCGGCGTCATTCCGCAGCCGCGGCCGGGCGAGCGCCACCAAGCCGCGCGCGAGCACGGGATGCACGCGCTGCGGCACTTCTATGCGTCCGTCCTGCTGGACTCCGGGGAGAACGTCAAGGCCCTGAGCACGTACCTCGGACACGGCGACCCCGGCTTCACGCTCCGGGTCTACACGCACCTGATGCCGAGCAGCCACGAGCGCACCCTGCGGGCCGTCGATGAGGTCTACCGGGCGGCCGATCCGGCACCTGACGGCCCACAGACGGCCCAGGAGGGTTGAAACGGGTCCGGGCCGACGGCTGAGTGCCGTCGGCCCGGGGTGCCGTGTGACTGGAGTATCGCCGCTGACCTGGGGTTACAGCACCGGCATCATCTTGCGGAGCTCGAAGGCCGTGACCTCGCTGCGGTACTCCTCCCACTCCTGCTTCTTGTTGCGCAGGAAGAAGTCGAAGACGTGCTCGCCGAGGGTTTCGGCGACCAGTTCGCTGCGTTCCATCAGGGAGATGGCCTCGCCGAGGTTCTGCGGGAGGGGCTCGATGCCCATCGCGCGGCGTTCCGCGTCGGAGAGGGCCCAGACGTCGTCGTCGGCGCCGGCCGGGAGTTCGTAGCCCTCCTCGATGCCCTTGAGGCCCGCCGCCAGGAGGACGGCGTACGTCAGGTAGGGGTTGGCGCCCGAGTCGATCGAGCGGACCTCCACCCGGGAGGAGCCGGTCTTGCCCGGCTTGTACATCGGGACGCGGATCAGGGCCGAGCGGTTGTTGTGGCCCCAGCAGATGTACGAGGGGGCCTCGCCGCCCGAGCCCGCGGTGCGCGAGGAGCCGCCCCAGATGCGCTTGTAGGAGTTGACCCACTGGTTGGTGACGGCCGCGGTCTCGGCCGCGTGCTTGAGGAGGCCCGCGATGAAGGAGCGGCCGACCTTCGAGAGCTGGTACTCGGCGCCCGACTCGTAGAAGGCGTTGCGGTCGCCCTCGAAGAGGGAGAGGTGGGTGTGCATGCCCGAACCGGGGTACTCCGAGAAGGGCTTCGGCATGAAGGTGGCCTGGACGCCCTGTTCCAGGGCGACCTGCTTCATCACCAGGCGGAAGGTCATGATGTTGTCGGCCGTCGAGAGGGCGTCGGCGTAGCGCAGGTCGATCTCCTGCTGGCCCGGTGCGCCCTCGTGGTGGCTGAACTCGACCGAGATGCCCATGGATTCGAGCATCGTGATCGCCTGGCGCCGGAAGTCCATGCCGACGTTCTGCGGAGTGTGGTCGAAGTAGCCCGAGTTGTCGGCCGGGGTGGGCCGCGTGCCGTCCAGCGGCTTGTCCTTCAGCAGGAAGAACTCGATCTCGGGGTGGGTGTAGAAGGTGAAGCCCAGGTCCGAGGTCTTGTTCAGGATGCGCTTGAGGACGTAGCGGGGGTCCGCGTACGACGGGGAGCCGTCCGGCATCAGGATGTCGCAGAACATCCGGGCCGTTCCGGGGGCCTCCGCGCGCCACGGCAGTATCTGGAAGGTGCTCGGGTCCGGCTTGGCGATCATGTCGGACTCGTAGACCCGTGCGAACCCCTCGATCGCCGAGCCGTCGAACCCGATGCCCTCGTCAAAGGCCTGTTCCAGCTCCGCCGGCGCGACCGCGACGGACTTGAGGAAGCCCAGTACGTCGGTGAACCACAGGCGCACGAAGCGGATGTCCCGCTCCTCGAGCGTCCGGAGGACGAATTCCTGCTGCTTGTCCATACCTTCATCCTCGCAGTTCAGGCGGCCTGTGCACCACTGCCCCGGAGGTCGGGGGCACAGTCGGGCCGGCCCAGTATCGCCAGCGGTGGTTTCCGCCAGATTACGCACCCCGGAAAGCCGACGGCACCCCCGCACTGACCTCGGGTCCGTCATGAGCATTACCATCGGCGCCCATGGGGGGCCATGAGACCACGGAGCTCGGACGTCAGCGACGTCCGCTGCCCCGGCGCGCCCTCCTCCTGATGACCTTCGGGATGGCCTTCGGAGTGCTGGCCGGCTCGGCCTTCCTGTGCGCGCGGCCCGGTACGCAGGCCGTGACCGGCGCGGAGCACGCCTCCGCCCACGCTTCCGCCCGCGCCTCCGCCCACGCTTCCGCCCGCGCCTCCGCCCTCGCTTCCACCGGCGCCCCGCCCCGTACGGAGCACGTCTTCTGCGTGTCGCCGTACGACCTGCCCGGCTGCTCCTCGTGCTCGCACCTGACCCCGGCCGTACTGCCCGCCCCGCCGCCCGCCGTCGTGGTGGTGGCCGGGGCTCCCGTGCCCGTCGTGCGCCCCGCGCCGGCGGGGCGGATCCGGCCGCCCCCGGCGCTCGCGCGCGGCCCCGACCTGTACGCCCTCCAAGTGCTGCGGACCTGACGGGTCCCGGTCCGGCTCGGGCAGCCGGCTCCGACAGCGCGTTCTCCCTCCACCCCCCTCAGCAGAAGGATCCAGGGCAATGGCCAGCAGGAAGTCCGACAACAACTCCCGCCAGTCGCGCATAGCCGAGATGCGCCGCGCCGACCAGGCACGCGACCGGCGCAACAAGGCCGTCGCGATCACCGCCTCGGCCGCCATCGTCACCGCGCTCATAGGCTTCGGCGCGTGGGTGATGGTCGACCGGCAGAACAAGACGGACGCCAAGGTGGCGTCCGCGAAGGCGCCGGTCGACGGCGAGCAGAGCTGGGACGCGGCGAAGCTGGGCCGCAAGCACGTCGAGACCCCGGTGAAGTACGAGATGAACCCGCCCGTGGGCGGGGACCACAACCCCCGCTGGATGAACTGCAACGGCGACGTCTACAAGAACGAGCTTCCCGAGGTCAACGCCGTCCACTCGCTGGAGCACGGCGCCGTCTGGGTGACGTACAACGAGAAGGCCGACAAGGCCGACGTCGACAAGCTCGCCGGGACGGTGGCCAAGACCCCGTACACGCTGATGAGCCCCGACAAGGCGCAGGCCGGCACGATCATGCTCAGCGCCTGGGGCAAGCAGCTGACCGTGGACAAGGCGGACGACCCGCGCGTGGCGCAGTTCTTCACCAAGTACGTGCAGGGCCCGCAGACCCCCGAGCCGGGCGCGGCCTGCACGAACGGGCTGGCCGACAAGTGATCCGGACGGCTGGTAGCCGCGGCACGGCCCGTACGTACTGGGCCGCGGGCTCGGCCGTCGGTCTGGCACTGCTGTTCGCGGTGGGGGCCACGGTCGCCACCGCGGGCGGGGCCGACTCGGCCGCGTCCTCCCGTGCGCCGGGCCTCTACTCGGCCGACGCGGGCTTCGCCCGTGACATGGCCGTGCACCACCAGCAGGCGGTGGAGATGTCCTTCATCGTGCGCGACCGCACGAAGGACGAGCCGGTGCGCGGCCTCGCCTACGACATCGCCAACACCCAGGCCAACCAGCGCGGCATGCTGCTGGGCTGGCTGGACCTGTGGGGGCTGCCGAAGGTGGTGGCCGACGAGCCGCCGATGTCCTGGATGGGGACCGGCGGCGGGCACGGCACGGCCGGCATGGAGGGCATGGCGGGCCACGACATGGGCGGGGCCGTGACCAAGCCCGGAGCGCTGATGCCCGGCATGGCCACCAAGGAGGAGCTGGACCGGCTGGGCTCCGCCGAGGGCCGGGACGCCGAGGTGCTCTACCTGCGGCTGATGACCGAGCACCACAAGGGCGGCGTCGCCATGGCCCAGGGCTGCGCCACCCTGTGCGGGACCCCGGCGGAGCGGGCGCTGGCGCAGGGCATGGTGGCGGCGCAGCAGTCGGAGATCGCGCTGATGGCCGACATGCTGAAGCAGCGGGGCGCGGAGCCGGCGCCCTCCGGGTGACGGGCCGGGGGCGCGTCACCCGTACGGCCGCGTCCCACCCGTCTGGAGTCGCGTGGTCCGAACGGGCGAATGACGATGGGGACGCCGAGGCGGGCGCACCCGTGCCCGGCCGCTACGGCGCGCTCAGGAGGTTTACGCGATGAAGACCGCCGGAGAGATCATGCACCCCGGGGCCCAGTGGATTCCCGCCACCGAGACCCTGGACCGGGCCGCTCAGCTGATGAGCCGGCTCAACGTGGGCGCGTTGCCCATCAGCGACTCCAACGAACGGCTCTGCGGCATCCTGACCGACCGCGACATCGTGGTCGGCTGTGTGGCCAAGGGGCACGACCCGTCGAAGATCACGGCCGGCGAGATGGCCAAGGGCACCCCGCGCTGGATCGACGCGGGCGCGGACGTCGGCGAGGTCCTGGAGGAGATGCAGAGCTACCAGATCCGGAGGCTCCCCGTCATCGAGAACAAGCGCCTGGTCGGCATGATCAGCGAGGCCGACCTGGCCCGGCACCTCTCCGAGGAGCAGATAGCCGGCTGGGCGGAGAAGGTCTACGCCCGGGGCTAGGCAGGATCCGGAAGAGCCGGCCTAAGCCTCCGCTTCCGCCGCGTGCAGGACCGCCCGCGCCACCTGGTGCGGGCGGTCCAGCATGACCAGGTGACCGGCCGGCTCCGCGACCACGAAACGGGCTCCGAGCACGTCGGCCAGCTCCGCCTGGCGGGCCAGCCAGCGCAGGGCGGGGCGGCGGGCGCCGGGGTCGTGGCCGGCCAGGACGGTGGCGGGCGCGGTCAGCGGCCGCCGGGCGCGCAGCGCCAGGACCTCGGCGGCCATGTCGGGGTAGCGGGAGTTCTCCAGCAGGGCTCCGCGCCAGACCCGGCCGGTCCGGTAGCAGCGGCGCACGAGCTCCCGCGCGGCCGGGTCCGCGCCGCCCGCGCGGGAGGCCCGTACGGCGGCCAGCCGGGCCGGGGGGCCCAGCGCGGCGGGCAGCCCGGCGGCGGTCACGGCCACGCCGAGCGCCCGGGCGGCGGCGGTACGGACACCGGCGGGCAGGACCGTACGGGGCCGCTCCTCCACGCTGCTGTCGACCAGCACCAGTGCGGCGGTGCGCCCCGGGTACAGCCGGGCGAAGGCCTCGGCGTGGAACCCGGCGATGGAGTGCCCGGCCACGGTGACGCGCTCGGCGCCCAGGCCCAGCGCGTCCAGCAGCCCGGCGATCCGGCGGGCCTCCCCGGCGGCGCTCGGCGGGGCCGCCGCGGAGGCGCTCAGCCCGTGTCCGGGACGGTCGAAGCGGACGACGGTACGGCCCGCGGCGACGAGCAGCTCCGCGACGGGGTCCCAGTCGAACCAGGCCATGGCGAGCCCGGCGCTGAGGACCACCGCGGGGCCGGAGCCCTCCACGACCACGTGCAGCGGCACCCCGTCAACGGCGTGGAGGCGTACGAACCGGCCGGGCGGGGCCGGGGGCCGCCCCCTCACGTACGGCGTTCGCGGTGGACGGAGTACGCGAGCAGTCCCAGCCAGACGGCCACGAAGAGCACCTGCAGCCGCTGCCCGGCGCCGAGCGCCCAGGTGCCGTGTCCGGCGGTGAACAGGGCGATGGAGACCAGGGTCCAGACGGTGGCGAGCAGTTCGAGCGCGACGAGCACGGGGCCGAAGCGGGCGAGCGGGGCGAGGCGGCCGTAGCGCCGGGCGGCGACCGTGAGGGCCACTATCCCGACGAGCGCGCCCGTCATGGCGAGACTGCTGCTGATGGCGTGCGCCTGATGGGTGGCGGGGACCAGCCCGGCGGTCTCGCGGGCCGCGCATTCGGGGTCCGCGGTCGGCGCGCAGCTGAGCGGCAGCCAGGCGTCGGTGGCGGTGGACGCGCCGAAGAGGGTCACCCCGGCCCAGCCGGCGACGGACCAGGGGCGGCGGGCTTCGGCGCGTCCCGCGAAGCGGGCCAGGGCCAGGAGTCCGCCGAGGAAGACGAGCAGGCCGGCGGTGAAGTCCGTGGCCCGGAACAGGCCGCCGAGCGGCTGGTCCTGGGCGGCCAGTTCGCTGACGTACGTCTCGATGGGGTTGAGGCCCGTGGAGAGGACGACTTCGAGGACCCAGGCGGTGTAGGCGGCGGCGCCGAGCCCGATGAGGACGGCGACGCGGCGGGCGCCGCCGTCCCGGGTGCCGGCGGCACGGCCCGGGGCCGTGGCGGGGGTGGTCACGGACTTCCAGGACTTCACGGGCTTCAGACGCTTCAAGAGCGGGCCTTTTGTGGACATAGTGTGACTAATCCTAAACACGGCGAGCCCGGTCCTCTGATCGGATACCCACCCGGGGTAGGGTTCCGCGCATGACCCGCCCCGCCCCGCGTACCGCGCGACGAGCCGTCCGGTGGCACCGGCTGCCGCTGCTCGCCACGCTACTGCTGGGCATCGTGACCATGCACACGCTGGGCCATCCGACTCGGGCACATGCCATGGATGACGTGCCGTCGGTCCGATTCGTTCCCCTGGCCGGCCATGCGCCGTCCGGGTCGGCGCCGGGCGACTCAGCACCGTCCGGGGCCGCGCTTCACGGCGCGATGCGGGACGACGGAGCTCGGGCCGGCGGGATGCGGGACGACGGAGCTCGGGACTACGGGACTCGGGCCGGCGGGGCGCCGGGCGCCGGGGCCGCCGCGCACTCCGTCCCGGACGCGCGGGCCCTCGCCGCCGACGCCCCGCGCCCGCACACCGGCATGGACCCCATGTCCGTGTGTCTCGCCGTGCTCGGCGCGCTCACCCTGCTGTTCCTCGGCGCCGGACCGGCCGGCCCGCGCCGTGCCGCGCCGCTCGGGGGTGCGGCACGCGCGTCGGGCCGGTCCGGCGGTCCGGACCCGCCGCTCCCCCGCGAACTCCTCACCCTGCTGGCGGTGCTGCGCGTATAGGCCGGGCCCCGTCGCCGCCCCCGCACGTCCGCGGGGCGGCGGCAGACGGTGCCCACCAGCCGCTCCACGCCATCACGAGGTGTTCCGCCATGCGCTCCCACCCGCGCTCTTCCGCTTCCGCTTCCGCCTCCCCTCCCTCCGCCCCCGGCGCCCCCTCCGCGCCCTCCCGCCGCGCCGTACTCGGCGCGGGCGCCGCCCTCGCCGGATCCGGGCTGCTCGCCGCCTGTTCGGGCTCCGGCTCCGGCATGGCCGGCATGGACCACGGCTCCGACGCGATGGGCGGGGCCTCCCCCGCTGCCGCGCCCGGGGGCTACGTCGACCCCGCCGGCGCCGAGGTGCGGGCCGCCGAAGCCGCCCGCGGGGCCGCCGGCCCGCTCACCGAGGTCCGGCTGACCGCCACCGCCACCCCGCTCGACCTCGGCGGCGGGCTGTCCGTCCGCTCGTGGGCGTACGGGGACCGGCTCCCGGGCCGCGAGGTGCGGGCCACCGCGGGCGGCACCCTCGCCCTGACCCTGGCCAACAACCTCCCCGAGGCCACCTCCCTGCACTGGCACGGCCTGGCCCTGCGCAACGACATGGACGGGGTGCCGGGGCTGACCCAGCGGGACATCGCCCCGGGCGGCTCGTTCACGTACCGCTTCGCCGTCACGCACCCGGGGACGTACTGGTTCCACCCGCACTCCGGGGTCCAGCAGGACCGCGGGCTGTACGCGCCGCTGATCGTCGAGGACCCCAGGGAGCCCCTCTCCTACGACAAGGAGTGGGTGGTGGTCCTGGACGACTGGCTCGACGGGGTGGACGGCTCCACCCCCGATGCCGTGCTCACCGAACTCCGCAAGGGCATGGGCCCGGGCACGGGCGGCGGCGGCCATGCGGGGCACGGCTCCCCGGGCACCTCCGCGCCGGGCACCTCCGCCGCGGGTGCGGGCGGCGGCCCGTCCCGTGTCCTCATGGGCGGCGACAGCGAGCTGCTCGGCAAGGACGCGGGCGACGTCGCGTACCCGCACTACCTGGTCAACGGCCGCACCCCCGCGGACCCGTCGGTCTTCACCGCCCGCCCCGGCGACCGGATCCGGCTCCGGATCGTCAACGCGGGCGGGGACACCGCCTTCCGGATCGCCCTGGGCGGGCACGAACTGACGGTCACCCACACCGACGGCTTCCCGGTCGAGCACGCCCGGGCGCGCTCGCTGCTGCTGGGCATGGGCGAGCGCTACGACGTCCTGGTGACGGCGGGCGACGGGGTGTTCCCGCTGACCGCGCTCGCCGAGGGCAAGGGGGACACGGCCTCGGCCCTCGCGCTGCTGCGCACCGGCTCCGGGACCGCGCCGACCGCGGCGACCCGGCCCGCCGAGCTGTCCGGGCGGCCGCTGACGGCGGACGCGCTGAAGGCCGCCGAGCCGGCGGCACTGCCCGCGCGCGAGCCGGACCGCACGGTGCGGATCCGGCTGACGGGCGGGATGGCGAAGTACGACTGGGCCTTCGACGGCAAACCGTACGCACCGGACCGACGGCATCCGGTGCGGGCGGGGGAACGGGTCCGGCTGGAGTTCGACAACTCCACGGCGATGTGGCACCCGGTCCACCTGCACGGGCACACCTTCGCGCTGGGCGGCCGGGCGGGCGGGGCCCGCAAGGACACGGCGGTGATCCTGCCCGGCGCGAAGCTGACGGCTGACTTCGACGCCGACAACCCGGGGCTGTGGATGGTGCACTGCCACAACGTCTACCACGCGGAGGCCGGGATGATGACCGTACTGGGCTACCAGCGGTAGCCGTCGCCGCCGCGAACCGGCCCGGTGGCGCGCGGAGTTCGACGCGCCACCGGGCCGGGGGCCGGCGGGGACCTCGCGGGGGCCGTGCGGGGGCCGTGCGGGGGCCGCGCGAGGCCGCGCGAGGACGAAATGCGCGGCGGGGAGGCCGGAGTCCATGACAGGCTGGTGATCGTCACGCCCCAATTGCGACCTGAAGGACTGCCCGCCGGTATGAGCACCCCGCCGAACCCGCCCAGCACCCCGTCCGGCCCGCCGACGGAGCCCGCGGGCACCCCCGCGCCCCCGGCGGCCCCCATACCGGCGCCCGCCCGACCCCTGTCCCTCGAGAAGCCCCCGGCGGAAGCCCCGCCCGAGATACCGGCACCGGCCGAGGCATCGGCTGCGGCCCCGGCCGAGGCCCCGGCCCCCGCACCGGCCGAGGCACCGGCACCGGCACCGACCCTCGCCGAAGCCCCGGCCGCCGCCGAAGCCCCGGCCCCCGCCACCGCGCAGCCCGCCGCCCCGGCTCCGGAAGCGACGCCCGTACCGGCCGCGCCCCCGGGCTCCTTCGCCCCCGTCACCCCCGCCGCCGCTCCCCCGCCGCCGTACGGAGCCCCGTACGGCGCCCCGGGCGCCCACGGCGCGCAGGCCCCCGGCAACCCCTGGGCCACGCCCGCCGCCGGTTACCCCGCCCCGCACGCGGCCGGCTTCCCGCCGCCCCCGCCCGCCACCAACGGCCTGGCCGTCGCGGCCCTGCTGCTCGGCCTGTTCGGCATCTTCGTCGGTCTCATCCCGTTCTTCTTCTGGGCCGGCGCCCTCCTCGCCCTGACCGGCCTCGGTCTCGGCATCGCGGCCGTCGTCCGCTCCCGCCGCGGCGCCCCGCGCGCCACGCTGGCCGCGGTCGGCACCGCCATCAGCCTCCTCGCCATCGGCGCCTCGGTCGGCGGCTGGTTCATCACCACCTCCGTCATCGACAAGATCGACAAGAAGGTCGCCGAGGAGCGCCGCAACGGCGGGTACGACAGCGGCTACGAGGACTACGACGACGCCCCCACCCTCCCCGGCACCCCGGCCAGGCCGACCCCGAAGTCCGCTCCGTCCGAGGTCCCGGGCAAGACCTCCGCACTGCCCTGGGGCAACTCCTTCGTCTACCCGGACGGCGTCGAGCTCACGGTGGAGGGCGCGACCCCGTACACCCCGTCCTCGACCGCGTACCCGCCGGAGGCCCGCAACGGCAACGCCGTCAAGGTGAAGGCGAAGATCACCAACAAGTCGGCGGCCACGCTCGACGTCAGCCTGGCCCTGCCGCACGCCCGTGACGACAAGGGGTCCGAGGCCGCGATGGTCTTCGACGGCTCCGCGGCGAAGATGTTCAAGGGCTCGCTCCTGGCCGGCGAATCGATGACCGCCACCTTCGTGTTCAGCGTTCCCGAGGACACCAAGAGCCTGCACTTCGAGCTCTCCCCCGGCACCCAGTACGACGACGCGATCTGGAGCGGTCCGATCGGCTGAACCGGCGACTCCCAGGACATCGCGTCAGAAAGACGATTAGACTGGGCCCGTGCCTCAACTACGCCTCGCTCTGAATCAGATCGATTCGCACGTCGGCAACATCGCCGCCAACGCCGACTCGGTCGTCCACTGGACCCGGCACTCCGCCGAACAGGGCGCCCACCTGGTCGCGTTCCCGGAGATGGTGCTGACCGGGTACCCCGTCGAGGACCTGGCCCTGCGCGGTTCCTTCGTCGACGCCTCCCGCACGGCGCTGCGCGAACTCGCGCGGCGCCTCGCGGCCGAGGGCTTCGGGGACCTCCCGGTCGTCGTCGGCTACCTCGACCGCACGGAGCGGGCCGTGCCCCGGCTCGGCCGCCCCGCGGGCTCCCCGGAGAACGCGGCGGCCGTGCTGTTCGGCGGGGAGGTCGTCCTGCGCTTCGCCAAGCACCACCTCCCCAACTACGGCGTGTTCGACGAGTTCCGGTACTTCGTGCCGGGCGACACCCAGCCGGTGATCCGGGTGCGGGGCGTGGACGTGGCCCTGGCCATCTGCGAGGACCTCTGGCAGGAGGGCGGCCGCGTCCCGGCCACCCGCTCCGCCGGGGCCGGGCTGCTGATCTCGATCAACGCCTCCCCGTACGAGCGCAACAAGGACGACCTGCGCCTCGAACTGGTGCGGAAGCGCGCCCAGGAGGCCGGCTGCACCCTCGCCTACCTGGCGATGATCGGCGGCCAGGACGAGCTGGTCTTCGACGGGGACTCGATCGTGGTCGACGCGGGCGGCGAGGTCATCGCGCGCGCCCCGCAGTTCTCCGAGGGCTGCGTGCTGGTCGACCTCGACCTGCCGGCCGCCTCGGCCACGCCCGTCGAGGGCACCGTCGACGACGGCCTGCGCATCGACCGGGTGATCCTCTCCGAGGAGCCGGTGGAAGCGTACGAGCCGGTCGTGACGGGCGGGTACGCCGACCGCCTGGACGACGACGAGGAGATCTACGACGCGCTGGTCGTGGGACTGCGCGCGTACGTGAAGAAGAACGGGTTCCGCTCGGTCCTCATCGGCCTCTCCGGCGGCATCGACTCGGCGCTCGTGGCGGCCATCGCCTGCGACGCGATCGGCGCGCAGAACGTGTACGGCGTCTCGATGCCCTCCAAGTACTCCTCGGACCACTCCCGGGGCGACGCGGCCGATCTGGCCGAGCGGACCGGACTGAACTTCCGGACCGTGCCGATCGAGCCGATGTTCGACGCGTACATGGGCTCGCTGGGCCTGACCGGGCTCGCCGAGGAGAACCTCCAGTCCCGGCTGCGCGGCACCATGCTGATGGCCCTCTCCAACCAGGAGGGCCACATCGTGCTCGCCCCGGGCAACAAGTCGGAGCTGGCCGTCGGCTACTCCACCCTGTACGGCGACTCGGTCGGCGCGTACGGCCCGATCAAGGACGTCTACAAGACGGATGTGTTCCGCCTCGCCGAGTACCGCAACCGTGCGGCGGCCGAGCGCGGCGAGACCCCGCCGATCCCGGAGAACTCCATCGTGAAGCCGCCGAGCGCCGAGCTGCGCCCGGGGCAGGTGGACACGGACTCGTTGCCGGACTACCCCGTCCTCGACGGGATCCTGGCCCTGTACGTGGACCGCGACCAGGGACTGGAGGCGATCGTCGCGGCCGGCTACGACGCCGAGCTGGTCGCGAAGACCCTGCGGATGGTGGACACGGCCGAGTACAAGCGGCGGCAGTACCCGCCGGGCACGAAGATCTCCGCGAAGGGCTTCGGCAAGGACCGCCGGCTGCCCATCACGAACGGCTGGCGCGAGCGGGCGTGACCCCGCCGGCGGCCCCGCCCGCGGCCCGTACGCGTGCCGGTGCCCCGGCCGCTCCCCGAAGGGCGGCCGGGGCACCGGCACGAGCGGGTACGGCGAGGGGTGCTACGGCTTCACGGTGACCCGGGCCGCGATCGGGAGGTGGTCGCTGCCCGTGCGGGGCAGGGTCCAGGAGGCCTCGGGGGTGACTCCGCGGACCAGGATCTGGTCGATGCGGGCCATCGGGAACTGCGCGGGCCAGCTGAAGCCGAAGCCGTGGCCGGACGCGCCCTGGGTGGAGCGCAGCTGTGAGGTGACCTCGGACAGGGCCCGGTCGTTGACGGTGCCGTTGAGGTCGCCGAGCAGGATGACCTTCCCGAGCGGTTCCCCGGCGAGCGCGGCGCCCAGCGCCTCGGCGCTGTTGTCGCGCTGGTTGGCGGTGAAGCCGGCGTTGAGCTTGACCCGGACCGAGGGGAGGTGGGCCACGAAGGCGGCGACCTCGCCGTAGGGGGTCTGGACGGTGGCGCGCATCGCCCGGGTCCAGCCCATCTTGATGTCGACGGGCTGGCTGGAGATCAGCGGGTACTTGCTCCAGAGGCCGACGGTGCCTTCGACGGAGTGGTACTTGTACGTACCCGCGAGGGCCTTCTCGTAGACCGGGACGACGCTGCCCTTGAGCTCGGTCAGGGCCAGGACGTCGGCTCCGGACTTGGCGACCGAGGCCGCGGTGCCCTGCGGGTCGGTGTTGTCGGCGTCGACGTTGTGGGTGGCGACCGTGAGGTTGCCGCCGGTGCCGCCCTTGTCGGTGACCAGGCCGCCGAAGAGGTTCACCCAGACCACGGCGGTGAGCAGTATCGCGATCAGCGCGGTCGCCGATTTGCGGAAGAGGGCGCCGGCGAAGAGGAGCGGGACGGCCAGGCCCAGCCAGGGCAGGAAGGTCTCGGTGAGGCTGCCGAAGTTGCCGATGTCGTTGGGCAGCTCGGCGTGGAAGATCATGACGAGCGAGATCAGCGCGGCGAACGCGGCGAGCACGATACCTCGGCGCCAGATGCCCCGGTCGTGTCGCAGATCGGCCAGCCGGCGCCCGAGACCCGGGCGGGAAGGCTCGGGCTCCAAGTCGCCGCTCCCCGTCTCCGTCACATACGCCTGTGCCATGCCACTGCCCTCGCTGCCGTGCTCGCACTCCGTCCCCGCCTCTTGACCCTAGGCGATATACGGAGCGTTCCGTGCCGATTGTCTCGGCCGTACGTCCGGGAGGACGAACGTCCTGGCGGTATGGGTTCCGGTTGTCACGAAACGCGCACATTGGCCTGCCCGGGCCGAACAGGTCCTCGTGCCACTTCCCGCCCGGGCCACAGGGGTGCCACCATGGTGGATGAGTCCGGGGACGCCGTGAGGGCGCCTCGAGATGAACATCAAGGAGCAGTTGCAATGACGCATGCCGTTTCGCCTGCCCGCGAAGCCGCCTCCCCCACCCTGTACGGAGGCTCGGGCACCCGGCGCATCACCGTCCGCGACCTCACCCTCGCCAAGGAACGCGGCGAGAAGTGGCCCATGCTCACCGCCTACGACGCGATGACCGCCTCCGTATTCGACGAGTCCGGCATCCCGGTCATCCTCGTCGGCGACTCGATGGGCAACTGTCACCTCGGCTACGAGACCACCGTCCCGGTGACGATGGACGAGATGACCATGCTGTCGGCGGCCGTCGTACGCGGCACCAGCCGGGCCCTGATCGTCGGCGACCTGCCGTTCGGCTCGTACCAGGAGGGCGCCGTGCAGGCGCTGCGCAGCGCCACCCGGCTCGTGAAGGACGCCGGGGTCGGAGCGGTGAAGCTGGAGGGCGGCGAGCGCTCCCTGGCCCAGACCGAGCTGATCGTGCAGTCCGGCATCCCGGTCATGTCCCACCTGGGCCTGACCCCGCAGTCCGTGAACGCGATGGGCTACCGGGTGCAGGGCCGCGGCGACGAGGCCGCGCACCAGCTGCTGCGCGACGCGAAGGCGGCGCAGGACGCGGGTGCCTTCGCGGTGGTCCTGGAGCTGGTCCCGGCCGAGCTGGCCGCCGAGGTCACCCGGTCCCTGCACATTCCGACGGTCGGCATCGGCGCGGGCGCGGAGTGCGACGCGCAGGTGCTGGTGTGGACCGACATGATGGGGCTGACCAGCGGGAAGCTGCCGCGCTTCGTCAAGCAGTACGCGAACATCCGCCGGACGATGGTCGACGCGGCGAAGGCCTTCGCCGAGGACGTGGTCGGCGGAACGTTCCCGCAGGAGGAGCACGCCTTCCACTAGTCCCGCACCGGTCCCCGGCGGCCCGCCGGCGAGGTGCGGGCGGGCCGCCGGTGGGCCGTGGACGGGCTACCGGTTCGTTGCCGGTGCTTTGTCGGTGGGCTGTCGGTGCTTTGTCAGTGGCGGCTGGTCCCATGGTGGACATGACGCGAAACGACAAGAATCCCCTGAACGGCTCGAACGCCGTGGAGGTCCGGGGGCTGGTCAAGCACTACGGCGAGACCAAGGCCCTCGACGGTGTGGACCTCGATGTCCGCGAGGGCACCGTCCTCGGGGTGCTCGGCCCCAACGGCGCCGGCAAGACCACCCTGGTGCGCTGCCTGTCCACCCTGATCACCCCCGACGCCGGCACGGCCCGGGTGGCCGGCTTCGACGTGGTCCGCCAGCCCCGGCAGCTGCGCCGGACCATAGGCCTGACCGGCCAGTACGCCTCCGTCGACGAGAAGCTCTCCGGCTGGGAGAACCTCTACATGATCGGCCGGCTGCTGGACCTGTCCCGCAAGGGCGCCCGCAGCCGTGCCGACGAGCTGCTGGAGCGGTTCTCCCTCACCGAGGCCGCCAAGAAGGCAGTGATGAACTACTCCGGCGGCATGCGCCGCCGGCTCGACCTGGCCGCCTCGATGATCGGCAGCCCGGCCGTGCTGTACCTGGACGAGCCGACCACCGGTCTGGACCCCCGTACCCGCAACGAGGTGTGGGACGAGGTGCAGCGGATGGTCGCCGAGGGGGCCACCGTCCTGCTCACCACCCAGTACATGGAGGAGGCCGAGCAGCTCGCGAGCGAGCTGACGGTCATCGACCGCGGCAAGGTCATCGCCAACGGCAAGGTCGACGAGCTGAAGGCGCGCGTCGGCGGCCGGACCCTGCGGATCCGTCCCTCCGACCCGGCCGACCTCCCGGGCATGGCCCGCTCCCTGGCCGAGGCAGGCCTGGACGGCGTGGCCGGCTCCCAGGCCGTCCCCGACGAGGGGGCCCTGCTGGTCCCGATCCTGGCGGACGAGCAGCTGACCGCCGTGGTGGGCCTGCTGGCCGCCCGCGGGTACGGGATCGCCGACATCGGCACCTACCTGCCCAGCCTGGACGAGGTCTTCCTGTCCATCACCGGACAGAAGCCCACCGTCCTGGACACCGTCCCCACCGAGCAGACCGAGGAGGTCGCGGCATGAGCACCGTAACCACGACGAAGCCCAGCACCGCCGCGGCCGCCCCGGCCGGCGGGCCCGCCCTCGCCGACGAGGGCCGGATCGGCCTGCGGGGCAACCTCCGCCACATCGGCGCCCTGGCGCGGCGCAACGTCCTGCAGATCAAGCAGGACCCGGAGTCGATGTTCGACGTCCTGTTCATGCCGGTCATCTTCACGCTGCTGTTCGTCTTCGTCTTCGGCGGTGCGATCGCGGGCAAGGGCAACCAGAGCGAGTACGTCAACTACGTGGTCCCGGGCCTGATGGCGATGATGGGCATGAACATCGCCATGGGTGTCGGCACCGGGGTCAACGACGACTTCAAGAAGGGCGTGATGGACCGCTTCCGGTCCATGCCCATCGCCCGGTCCTCGGTGCTGATCGCCAAGATCGTGGTCGAGCTCGGCCGGATGATGGTCGCGATCGCGATCCTGCTCGGCATGGGCTTCCTGCTCGGCCTGTCCATCAAGTCCTCGGTGCTGGACCTGTTCCTGTCCATCGGACTGGCGGCGATCTTCGGATCCTCGCTGATGTGGATCTTCATCCTGCTGGGTCTGACCATGAAGACGGCGCAGGCCGTCCAGGGCATGGCGATGCTGGTCCTGATGCCGCTCCAGTTCGGCAGCTCGATCTTCGCCCCGCCCACGACGATGCCGGGCTGGCTGCAGAGCTTCACCGACTTCAACCCGCTGTCCAACCTGGCCGACGCGGCCCGCGGCCTGATCAACGGGACCCCGCTGGGCAACTCCGTGTGGATCACGCTGGCCTGGTCGGTCGGCATCACGCTGGTCACGATGCCGCTCGCGGTCCGCAAGTTCCGCCAGAAGACCTGATCCCGGACGTTCCGTTCGGATCGCGTCCCGGACGGAACGCGCACGGGGGAACGGGATCAGACGAGGGCGGTGGCCTCCTCCAGGGTGAGGCCACCGCCTTCGGCGTACGCGGCCTCGTACGCGGCCCCGCCCAGCGCGGCCCGGGCCAGGCGCTCGGCCAGCTCGGCGTCCGCGCGCTCCGTGGTCACCGGGAAGTGACCGGCCGGCAGGAGGGCCCGGTAGGCGCCCAGGAGGCACGCGGCCCGGTGCTCCCGGTCCGGGCCGCCGAGCCGGACCAGGGAGAGGGCTCCGGTCATCAGGTACACGGCCGGGAGCTGGGGGGCGATCATCATCGAGAGCGGCTCCCCGACGGCCTCGATGGCCCGGCGGATCAGGCCGAGGGCCTCCTCGTACTTGCCCTCCTGGTTGTCGAGCCAGGCCATCGTGCCGAGCAGGAACCCGTCGAAGACGGCGTACGCGCCGAAGGAGAACTCGTCCCGCAGGGACTGGAGCTGGGCGCGGGCCTCGGGGATGCGGCCGGTGCGGCCGTAGATGCCGGCGAGGAACATCCGGGCGGCGGGCACGGCCTCGTTGCCGACCTGCCGGAGGGTGGCGAGCAGGCCGGAGAGGAGCTCCTCGGCCTCCGCCAGGTGGCCGTCCTCGGCGAGGGTCCCCGCCATCCGCACCTGCAACACCGTGACCTGCGCCTTGGCCCCGAGCCGCCGCGCGTGCTCGATCGCCGCGCGGTAGTCCTCGGCGGCCCGGGCGTACTCGCCGAGCTTCTCCAGGGATTCGGCGCGGGCGGAGAGCGCCTCGGCGCAGCCCCAGTCGTCACCGAGGGACTCGTAGATCGCGAGGCTCTCCTCGGCGTCGCGGGAGGCGTTGCCGGCCCAGTCCGCGCGGTTGGCGAGGATGTTGGCGCGCAGCTGGAGGGCGGAGGCCAGCTCCCAGCGGTAGCCGAGCGCGCGGGCGGTCTCGACGGTCGACTCGCTGACGCGCTTGAGGAGTTCGGGATCCCCGGCGATCATCACGGCGTAGATCCACATCGCCGAGGGGGTCCGGCAGGTCTGCGGGAGCCCCGGCCGGTAGGCGGCGATCATGCCGTCGACCTGGGCGCGGACCTCGGGGGTGGACCAGGTGTCACTGGTCTGGTCGCGGGAGGCGAGGCACAGCATCTGGATGCCGCGCCAGGCCTCGGTGAGCAGTTCGCCCCCGTAGGGCGGGGGCGTGTCGACGATCCGCTCGTAGACGGGCGGGGCCGGGACCACGGGCGGGGCGAACGGGTCGGGGCCGAGGGCCGCGGCGGCGCCGGACCAGTGGCGGGTCTCGGCGCGCAGGTCGTGCATGTGCCAGTACCAGACGAGGGAGTGCACCAGGCACAGGACCTCGCCGACGTCCTTGTCGGCGACGGCCCGGCGCAGGGCGGTACGCAGGTTCTCGTACTCGGTGGCGAGCAGGTCGGCGGCCGCGCGCTGGCCGTGGCCGCGCAGCAGCGGCTCGGTGGTACGGGCGAGTTCCCGGTAGTGGGTGAGGTGGCGGCGCTCGGTGTCCGCCCGGTCCCGGCCGGCCTCCGCGAGCCGGTCGGTGGCGTATTCGGCGACGGTCTCCAGGAGGCGGTAGCGCATGCCGGCGGGGCCGTCGGGGGCCGCGACGACGAGGGACTTGTCGACGAGGGACCCGAGCAGGCCGGCGACTTCGAGGCGGTCGACCCCGGCGGGGGCGTCGGGTCGCGCTTCCGCTTCCGCTCGCGCGTCGGCGCAGACGGCCTCGGCGGCTTCGAGGTCGCAGCCGCCGGCGAAGACGGACAGGCGGCGCAGCACGGCCCGCTCGGGCTCGTCGAGGAGGTCCCAGGACCAGTCGACCACGGCGCGCAGGGTCTGCTGGCGGGGGAGGTGGGTGCGGGCGCCGCCGGTCAGGAGCCGGAAGCGGTCGTCGAGGCGGTCGGCGATCTGGCGCGGGCTGAGCAGCCTCAGCCGGGCGGCGGCCAGCTCGATGGCGAGCGGCATCCCGTCGAGCCGGCGGCAGATCTCGATGGCGGCGGCCGGGTCCTCGTCCACGCTGAACCCCGCCCGGGCGGCGGCCCCCCGGTCGTCGAGCAGCCGGAGCGCGACGGGGTCGGGCAGCGGGTCCACCGGGCGCAGGGTCTCGCCGGGCACGCCGAGGGGTTCGCGGCTGGTGGCCAGGATCTGCAGGCCGGGACAGCGCGCGAGCACCTCTTCGGCGAGCCTGGCGGCGGCGTCGACCACGTGTTCGCAGTTGTCGAGGATCAGCAGCATCCGGCGGCGGGCGCAGTGTTCCACGAGCCGGTCGAGGGCGCGGTCGCCACCCCGCTCGGTCAGCGCCCGCATCTCCTCGGCGGACGCGCCGCGCAGCTTCGTCTCCCGCGCACCGAGCGCGGCGAGCACCGCCTCGGCGACGTCCTGCGGATCGTCGACGGGAGCCAACTCCACGAACCACACCCCGTCGACCCACCCCACGGGCCCGGGTGCGGGGTGACCGGACGAGGGGTGGCCGGACGCGGGCCGGTCGGCCGACGCGTGGGCCTCGGCGGCCTCCTGCGACAGCCGGGTCTTCCCGGCGCCGCCGGGCCCCAGCAGGGTGACGAGGCGCGACCGGGCGAGATCGGTCCCGATCACCCGGATGTCTTCCTCCCGGCCGACGAAGGTCGTCAGCCGCACCCGCAGGTTGCCCTGGCCGGGCGGTACGGGAACGCCCCCGCCCGGCAGCTCCGGCCCGACGGCAGCGTCCGCGCCGGTGCGGCTCCCCGCGGAGAACGGCGGGGTCACGGTGCCCCACACCGGCGGGGCCGCAGCACCCGCCGCGGACGCGTTCTCATCGCCCGGCACCGACGGATCCACCGCACCCAGACGGGACGGGTTCCCTCCCCCTGGGAAGGACGGTGTCACGGTGCCCGCCAAAGGCGGGGTCTCGCCGCCTGCCCGGGTCGGGGCCTGGGTGCCGAGAGGTGGTGTCGCAGTGCCTGCCGCCACGGGCACGGTCTCACCGCCCGGCACAGGCGGAGCCGCAGCGCCCGGCACCGGCGGGTTCGCAGTGCCCGCCACGGGCGGGGTCGCAGCGTCCTGAACCGGCGGGGTCACGGTGCCGGGAGACTGCGGGGCCGGAACGCCCGGCCCCGAAGGGGTCACGGTCCCCCACGCCGACGGGGTCGCAGCACCCGGCAGGGGCGCCGCCGCATTGCCGGACACCGGCGGGGTCACCGCGCCCGACGGGGGCGGGACCGCAGCGCCCGGCAGGGGCGGGGTCTCGCCGCCCGGCAAGGGCGGGGTCGCAGTGCCCGGCAAGGGCGGGGTCGCAGTGCCCGGCAGGGGGTCGGGCTTCGGGGGTGGGGTGGGGTGGTCGGGTGGGGTCAGGAGGGCGGCGTGGAGGGTGCGCAGGGTGGGGCCCGGGGTGGTGCCCAGGCGGGTGGCCAGGTCCCGCCGGACCTCTTCGTAAGCGGCCAGCGCCTGCGCCGGGCGGCCCGCGTCTCGCAGGGCGCGGATCCGCAGGGCCTGCAGGGGTTCGTCCAGCGGCAGCCCCGCGCACAGTGCGGTCAGCTCCGGCAGCACCCGCTCCGCCTCGCCCAGCGCCAGCGCCGCGTCCAGGCGGCCCCGGCGCGCGTCCAGCCGTAGCGCCTGCCAGCGGGCGGCCTCCGCCCCGGAGCCGGGCAGGGAGCACAGCGGCTCCCCGCGCCACAGCGCGAGGGCCTCGTCGTACAGGTCGGCCGCCTCCGCCGGGGAGGCCTGGGCCGCCGCCCGGGCCAGCCGCTCGAAGCGGTACAGGTCGATGTCGTCCCGGGCGGCGAGGAGCACGTAGCCGCCCTCCCCCGAACCGACCGACTCCCGCCCCAGCGCCCGCCGCAGCCGGCCCACCAGCGCCTGGAGCGCCGCGAGGCCGTCGGCCGGCGGGTCCCCGTCCCACACCTCGTCGATGAGCGAAGCCGCCGGCACCGCCCTGCCGGGCCGCAGCGCGAGCGCGGTCAGGAGCGCGCGCAGCCGCGCCCCGCCGATGGGGACCGTGGTCCCGTCGGCGCGGACGGCCTGGGTGGTGCCGAGAATCGCGTAGCGCACCGGCCCATTGTCTCCGTACCCGGGGCTCCTCCGGGCCAGCACGCGGGATAGGTTCGCCGCATGGGTCCCCTGGGCAGTCAGAACCGTAGTCAGCACCGCGAAGAGCGGCGGATCAGTCCCGTCTTCCTCGGCATCTTCGCCGTGATGGCGGTGACGGGGTGGGCCGTGTGGACGGGGTACGCGACCAGCACCGGGCTGGCCGTCTTCCTCTTCGTCACGTCGGCGTGGATCGTCTCCCTGTGCCTGCACGAGTACGCGCACGCCCGCACCGCCCTGCACAGCGGCGACCTCAGCGTCGGCGCCAAGGGCTACCTGACGCTCAATCCCCTCAAGTACACGCACGCGCTGCTCAGCATCGTCCTGCCGGTGCTCTTCGTGATCATGGGTGGCCTGGGTCTCCCCGGTGGCGCGGTGTACATCGAGCGCGACCGGATCGAAGGCCGCTGGCGGCACAGCCTCATCTCGGCGGCCGGTCCGCTGACGAACGTCGCCTTCGCGGCCGTGTGCACCGCGCCGTTCTGGCTGAACGCCCTGGACGGGGTCCCGTTCGCGTTCCGCTTCGCGCTCGCCTTCCTGGCCCTGCTCCAGGTCTCGGCGGCGATCCTGAACTTCCTGCCGGTCCCGGGCCTGGACGGCTACGGCGTCATCGAGCCCTGGCTCTCCCACCGGGTCCGCCGCGAGGTGGCACCGCTGGCGCCGTTCGGCCTGCTGGCCGTCTTCGCGCTGCTGTGGATCCCCGAGGTCAACGGGTACTTCTTCGACCTGGTGTACGCCGTGCTGTCGGCGCTGGGCGTGAGCGACCTGGAGGCCGGCTGCGGCCACAACCTCTACCAGTTCTGGCAGGACACCAACGGCTTCTGCCAGATCGGCTAGGCCGCGCTGCGGGTGGCCTTCTCGATCTTCGCCTTGCGCACGTAGAACCACGCCATGTTCGACGTGATGCCGGCCATCAGCACCCACACGATCCCGAGCAGGTTGCCGTGGACGAAGGAGACGACGGCCGCGGCCACGGCGAGGGCGCAGAGGACGATGGCGAACACGGCAAGGCGGGGCATGGTGCGGGCTCCTCGGGGCACTGAAGCGGTTCGAGCCCCTCCAGTGTCCCCCATGCCCCCGCGTGCTCCCGTCCGGTCACTTTCGGCCATTCCATGATCTTTTCCTCCCCCGGGGTACGAAACCGGCCTCGCGGGACTGGCGACGGACTTCGGCATCCCGGTGCTGGAGGAGTCCGAGGAAGCGGCGGCGGAGCCCGCCGGGGATGCCGGGGAAGGTGCCCGGGCCGCGGGCGCGGGCGCCGCCGCGGAGACGGCCACTGAGACAGCCACGGAGACGGCCGCGGAGACGGCCCCCGCGCCCGAAGCCGTTCCCGAAGCCGCGCCCACGCCCGCCCCCGCGTCCGGGACCGCCGATCCGGCCCCCGCCCCTGCTGCCGGGACCCCCACCGCCGGAGCCCTCGCTGCCGTACCGGCCCAGACCCGCGGTCGTGGTCCCCGTACGACCAGGAAGAAGGTCACCCTGCCCAAGGCGGCCGGGAAGTCCCTCGCCGAGAACGAGACCTGGAGCCGGGCCCGGCTGTTCCCCGTCCCCTCGCTCAAGAGCGACAGGGAGCGGGAGGTCCGCGCCACCTCGGTGCTCCTGTCGGTCATGGCGCAGGTGCCGGAGTTCGGCCGCCGTCTCACGGCCGGGTTCGGCGCGCCCGCCGGCCGGATGCAGACCTTCACTGAGGTCTCGCTCGCCCACGGGGACACGCCCCGCCGGCCGGACGGGGTGATCCGGGTGGAGCGTGCGGGCAAGCTGTGGACGGCGCTCGTGGAGACCAAGACGAACGGCAACCCGCTCAAGGCGGAGCAGGTCCAGGCGTACATGGACATCGCCGCGCGCCGGGGCTACGAGGCCGTGATCACCCTCTCCAACGACGTGGCCCTGGAGGGCCGCGCCATGCTGGAGGTGAGGTGGACGGCCGGCGCAAGCACAAGGTCAGCCTCTGGCACCTGTCCTGGGCCGAGGTGGCCCACCAGGCGCAGATGCTGATCCGGCACGAGGGCGTGGGCAACGCCGCGCACGCCTGGCTCCTCCAGGAGCTCCTGGAGTACCTCCAGCACGAGCAGTCGGGCTGCCACGGCTTCCAGAACATGGGCGCCTCCTGGGTGCCCGTGCGCAACGGCATCGAGGACGAGACCCTCGGCCCCGGGGACGCCCGGGCGGTGGAGGTCGTGGAGAGCTGGGAGCGGCTGATCCGCCAGGTCTGTCTGCGGCTCGGCGGGGAGCTCGGGCAGAAGGCCCTGCCGGTGCAGCGCTCCCGGCGGGGCAGCGATCCGCAGGCCCGGCGGGTCGCGGCGGCGGAGCGGCTGTGCGGCGACGGGAAGCTCTCCGCGGAGCTCCGCGTCGACGGGACCAGCAGTGTCATCGCGGTCGGCGCCGATCTGCGGACGTCCAAGGTCCGCACGTCCGTGGAGGTGCCGGCGCCGGAGGGGGCGTACCCGCTGGTCGTGGTGAAGCGGCTGCTGAAGCTGCTCGCCGAGGCCCCGGCGGACCTGCACGTGGAGAGCCTGGTCGAGGCGGGGAACGGGCCGCGCGGGACTCTGGAGCGGCTGCGGCCCGAGCCGGGTGACCTGCTGCCCGTGGACGGCTCGGCGGTCGTGGGCTTCCGGCTGTCGCTGCTCAAGGGCATGGGCAGCACGCGCGGGAACGCGGAGTCCGGGTTCATCCGCAGTGTGGACGACGCCGTGGACCGCTTCTACCAGGGTGTGGTGGCCCACCTGGGGCCGGTCGAGGGGCGCGCCGGCCGCCGCGGCTGACCGGGCGCGGGGCCCGTCCGGCCGGCCCCGTTGAGGGGCGGCCGGACGGGTGCGCGGGGCGGCTCGGGGCGGGCGCGGCCGCCGCCGCGGCTCAGACGTCCGTGACGCGCAGGCCCGCGTGGGCCTTGTAGCGGCGGTTGGTGGAGATGAGGTTGGCCACCAGGGACTCGACCTGGTGGGCGTTGCGCAGGCGGCCCGCGAAGACTCCGCGCATGCCCGGGATGCGGCCGGCGAGGGCCTGGACGATGTCGGTGTCGGCGCGGACCTCGCCGAGGACCATCACGTCGGTGTCGATCTCCTCGATCGACTCGTCCTGGAGGAGGACCGCCGAGAGGTGGTGGAAGGCGGCCGTGACCCGGGAGTCCGGGAGCAGGGCGGCGGCCTGCTGGGCCGCGCTGCCCTCTTCGACCCGGAGGGCGTACGCGCCCTGCTTGTCGAAGCCGAGCGGGTTGACGCAGTCGATCACGAGCTTGCCCGCGAGGTCCTCGCGCAGCGATTCCAGGGTCTTGGCGTGGCCCTCCCACGGCACCGCGATGATCACGATGTCGCTGCGGCGCGCGCACTCGGCGTTGTCCGCGCCCTCCACCCCGAGCCCGAGCTCGTCGGCGGCGGTCTGCGCCCGGTCGGCGGCGCGGGAGCCGATGATCACCTTCTGGCCGGCCCGGGCGAGCCGGTAGGCCAGGCCCCGGCCCTGGTCGCCGGTACCGCCGAGGACGCCCACGACGAGGCCGGAGACGTCGGGAAGCTCCCACGGATCTTTGGCGGGAGCCTTGGCAGGAGCGGTGGCGGGAGCGGTGGTGGGGGGCGTGACGGGGGGCTGCGTGCTGTCTGTGGAGGTCATGGGGGCGAGAGTAACCGCGTGATCGTCAGAGTCGAACGCCCGGTGTGCGTGAGATGCGCTGCGGGCGCGGGACGCGTGGCGCGTGCGGGCCGTGCGCGGACCCGCCCTCCCCCCGTGCGTGCGGGCCGTGCGCGAACCGCCCTCCCACCGTGCGGGTGAGATGAGGGGAACGGCTCCCGTATGTCCCTTCCATGCGGCAGGATGCCGGTATGGACGCCGTGAGAGTCGCGCTGCTGCGCGAAGTGCTCGCCGGTACGGAGTGGCCCGGCGCCGCGCGCCGGTTTGCCGGAACGTTGCGGCGGTCGGTGGTGCCGGCCGGCGGGAACCTGCTGCTGGTCGGGACCGAGCAGTACGAGCCCTGGCACATGGCCGCGCACCTGGTCGACGAGGCCGCCTGGTCGGGGCTGCCGGAGCTGGCGCCCACGCTCGTACGCCACCACGTGCTGCCCGGTGACGCCCCGCACCTCTCGGTCGGCCTGAGTCGGCTGGAGGCGGCCCGGCGCGGTCACACCCTGCTGGTGGTGGCCCCGGAGCAGCCGGGCGAGGGGCTGCTGGAGCGGGTCCACGACGCCCGGCGCGCGGGGGCGACCGTACTGTCCCTGGACGGCGGGGACGCGGATCTCGGGACGCTCGCGCACGAGGTGCTGTCGGTGCCCGACGGAGCCGCCCAGGGGGCACCTCCCAGCGGTAGCCGGGGGATGGACCTGGACACCGTGCAGCACCTGGTCAGCGCGGCGGCCGGGGAGAACAGCCTGCCGGCGCAGCGCGGGCCGCGGCGGTTGCGGGACCGGCTGGCGCGGCTGGCCGATCAGCTGGCCGCGCCGCCGCCCAGCCGCTGGTAGGAGCGGGAGACGGGGAGTACCGCTAGGGAGTGTCCTCTTCGGCCTCGCGCGTCTTGTCGTTCCATTTGGGGTCGTTCTGCCATTCGAGGTTGCGTTCCTGCGCCGTCTCCATGGCGTGGGTCGCTTCCTCGGGCGTCTCGTAAGGGCCGAACCGGTCCTTCGCCGGGCATTCGGGGCCTTCCTCGACCTTCTTGTGGACCAGGCAGTAGTACCACTCGCCCGGCTTGCCCACCTGGCGCTTCTTGAACAGGGCCATCGTCAGGCTCCTCTCTCTGTCGCCATGCTGCCCCATACCCGCTCGATACACTCGCTTGTATGTCTGGCCAGTCGCTGCTCGTACCAGGCGAGCTCACCCCCGTCCGTTCCGTTCCCGGAAACATCCGCCGGCCCGAGTACGTGGGCAAGCCCGCGCCCACTCCGTACACCGGACCGGAGGTGCAGACGGCCGAGACCATCGAGGCCATGCGCATCGCCGGCCGGATCGCCGCCCAGGCGATGGAAGAGGCCGCCAAGCTGATCGCGCCGGGGGTGACCACCGACGAGCTGGACCGGGTCGCCCACGAATACATGTGCGATCACGGCGCCTATCCCTCGACGCTGGGCTACCGCGGCTTCCCCAAGTCGCTGTGTTCCTCGCTCAACGAGGTCATCTGCCACGGGATCCCCGACTCGACCGTCCTGCGGGACGGCGACATCGTCAACCTCGACGTGACCGCCTACATCGGCGGGGTGCACGGGGACAACAACGCCACCTACCTGTGCGGGGACGTGGACGAGGAGTCGCGGCTGCTCGTGGAGCGCACCCGCGAGTCCCTGAACCGGGCCATCAACGCCGTCAAGCCGGGCCGTCAGATCAACATCATCGGCCGGGTCATCGAGTCGTACGCGAAGCGCTTCGGCTACGGCGTGGTCCGGGACTTCACCGGCCACGGGATCAACTCGTCCTTCCACTCCGGCCTGATCGTTCCGCACTACGACAGCCCGCACGCCACCACCGTCATCGAACCCGGGATGACCTTCACCATCGAGCCGATGCTGACCCTGGGCACCCACGAGTACGACATGTGGGAGGACGGCTGGACGGTCGTCACGAAGGACCGCAAGCGCACCGCGCAGTTCGAGCACACGCTGGTGGTCACGGACACCGGGGCGGAGATCCTGACGCTCCCCTGAACCGGAGAAAATCGATTCCCACAGGTTTTTACCGACAAGGCGTCGGGAACACATTGACTTAGGTAAGCCTAAGTAGGAGGATCGGGTGTGGCGGCACGGCCGCCACGCCCCGCTCCCCCTTTTTCTTCCGATTCCTCGGAGGTCCGTCTTGGACGCCTTCTCCACCGTCATCCGTGTCGCCTCGCACGAGCAGCACACCGAGGCAGAGACCTCGTCCTTCATGAGCGACCTGCTCGGCGGCCGCCTCGGGGTGGACGCGTACACGCGATACACCGAGCAGCTCTGGTTCGTGTACCGCGCGCTGGAGGACGCCGCGGAGGCCCTCAAGGACGACGCGGTGGCCGGCCCGTTCATACAGCCCGAGCTGATGCGCGTGAGCGAGATCGAGCGGGACCTCGCCCACCTGCGCGGGCCCGAGTGGCGCGAGACGCTGGTCGCACTGCCCTCCACCGAGGCCTACGCGGCCCGCGTGGCCGAGTGCGCCGCCTCCTGGCCCGGCGGTTACGTCGCCCACCACTACACCCGCTATCTGGGTGACCTCTCCGGCGGCCAGATCATCCGCGACAAGGCGGAGCGGACCTGGGGCTTCGAGCGCAAGGGCGACGGCGTCCGCTTCTACGTCTTCTCGGACATCTCCAACCCGGCCGCCTTCAAGCGGACTTACCGCGAGCTGCTGGACGCGATCGCCGCGGACGACCTGGAGAAGAAGCGCATCATCGACGAGTGCAAGCGGGCCTTCGACTTCAACGGCGCGGTCTTCCGCGAGCTGGGCGAGCAGTTCCCGCTGAGCGCGTAGCGCCTGCGGCGGGCTGAACGGGGAAGGGGGGCGGGCCCGATGGGGCCCGCCCCCCTTCCGTTGGCGGCCTGCGGCCCGCCACGGCACGGCGGGAGGGACCGCCGGCCCGCGCCGGCGGCCACGGGTGATCCCGCCGTGCGGGGTGCGTCAGGTGGTGGCCGGGGCGAAGCTGACTCGGCCGCCGATCTCCACCGTGCCGTCCGGGCCGGGGGCGGTGAGGATCTGGGAGCCCGCGCCCTGGGTGATGTTCAGGGCGCGGTTCAGCTCGGCCGTCAGCAGGATCGCCGCCGAACCGGTGGCCTCGTCCTCGGCGATGACCCCGTCGGGGCGGCGCGGGAAACCGCGGGCCCGGATCCGGCCCGCGGTCTCGTCCTCCCACGCCCAGGCGTACAGCCAGCCCTCGCCCGGCGGCGGCGCGGGCAGCGCGTCCACCTCCGCGGGACTGGCGTACTGCTCGGTGCGCTTGCCCTCGACCCACTCGGGGCGGGCGGTGATCCAGGTGAACTCCCCGTCGTCCCGGGCCCATACGCTGCCCGCCGGAGGCTGGAGCTCCTCGATGTCGAGCAGCCACGCGACCCCGACCAGCGGGTGCCCCGCGAAGGACATCCGGGTGCCGGGAGTACGGATGTCGACGACCCCGCGTTCGGGGTCGTCGACGAACACCGTCTCGCTGTAGCCGAGTTCGGCGGCCAGTGCCTGCCGGGACGCGTCGTCGGGGCAGGCACGGCCGTCGCGTACGACGCCGAGCAGGTTGCCGTGGCTGCCATCACCCGCGCAGAAGACCTTCAGGACATCGAGATCGTTCACGCGGGCATTGAAGCACGGCTCAGTTCTGGGCCGTACGCCGCCTGCGCGCCATGTACACCGCGCCCGCTCCCGCGGCAACGATGGCGGCGGAGGAACCGAGCAGGGCGCCGGCCGGGATCTCGGAACCCGTGGTGGCGAGGTTGCCGCCGACGCTGCCGCCGGCGCCTCCGGTGGTGGCGGGGCCGGTGGGGGCCGCCGTGCTGGGGGTGCCGGTGGGCAGGACGGCGTCCTTGTCGACGGAGACGGTGAGGTTGACGTCGTCCACCCGGTCACCGGGCTTGTACATGGAGCCGGTGGTGTCGTTCGCGAAGGCCGCGGCGCCCTCCGCCGTGAGCGCGGTCCGTACGGCGTTCAGGGAGAGCAGGCCGTCCTTGGTCTTGTACTCGGCCTTGGACAGGTCGAGCGTGGCGAAGGGGATGTTCGCCTTGACCGCGGTGGCCGTCTTCACGTCCAGGACCAGGGTGCCCTTGTCGCCCTCCGTGTTGATGCGGACGTTGCCGAAGCTCATGTCGATGCCGTGGGCCGCGTACTGGAAGCGCAGGTTGCCCGCGAAGGAGGCGTTCAGCTTCTGCGTCTTGGTGTCGAGGGTGCCCTTGCCGCCGCCGAAGGCGAAGCTGTCGCCGCTCGCGACCGCGCCGTCCGTGGGGGTGACGGTGCCGCCCGCGCCCTGGACGTACTTGCGGAAGGACTCCTTGACGCCCCAGGCCAGCTTGCCGCTGAGGATCTGCTGCGGGCCGTCGGTGGCCGGGGAGCCGGCGGAGGGGGAGGCCGGCTTGGACGGGGAGGCCGACGCCGAGGCGGACGGGGAGGGGCTCTTGGAGGGGGAGGCGGAGGCGGAGGGGGACGGGCTCTTGGAGGGCGGCGGCGGGAACTCCAGTACGGCGGTCAGCGGGTCGCCCGCCTTGTCCTTGTAGCCGTCCGAGCCCAGGAGCGCGGCGGCCTCCGCGGTCAGGGTGGTGGCCAGGCCGGTCATCGACTGCCCGCCGAAGGCGACCTTGGCGAAGGGGACGTCCGCCGTGAGCTTGCCGTCCCGGGTGACGTCGGCGATCAGGAGCTTCTTGCCGGTGTCGATGCGCAGGTTCGCGAGCTTCACCTCGAAGTGGTGCAGGTCCGACTTGAAGGTGACGCTGCCCTTGAATGCGGCGGTCACGATGTGGCCGGCCGGGTCGTACTGGCCGGTGGCCGCGCCGAACGTGAAGCCCTTGTCGGTCTTCTTGGCACCGTCCGCGACGGTGATCTCGCCCTTGGCCATGCCCGTGACGTACGTGCGGTAGCTCTCCAGCAGACCCCAGTCGAGGGTGCCGCCGACGACCGGGATCGACGCGGGCGCCGCCGCCGGTGCGGCCGCGCCGGGCGCGCCGGCCGCGCTTCCCGCCGCGGTGGCGGGCAGCGCGAAGCCGGTGGCGCCTATCGCCGCGGCGGTGACGACGGCTGCCGCGATGGCGGCGGGGCGACGGGTGGATGACATGGCAGAGATCTCCTGAAAGGGGGGTGAAGGAGGGGAAGGGAAAGAGAGGGGGGAGCGGAAGGAAAGGGGGCGCCGGGTCCGAGCACGGGCACGGGCCCGGACCCTGATCGCGGGTCAGTCGCGCGGGGCGGCTTCGCCGGTGGCGTCGGCCGGCCCGGAAGCCGCTGCCGTCGCTGCGGGTTCACCGGCTGCCGCGGCCGCTGCCGCGTCCGTACGGCGCTTGCGGACCACCAGGAAGGCGGCCCCGCCGGCCAGGACCAGTACGGCCACCGCGAGGGCTGCGTACAGGCCGGTGTTCGAGGTCCCGGCGGTCTTCGCGGCGGTGGCCGGGGCGGGGGCGGCCGGGGCGGCGGGCGTGGCCGTGGAGCCGAGGTTCGGCAGGGCCGGGAGCTTGGCGGCGCCGTCGAGGGCCACGGCGAGCGAGACGGGGTCCATCTCGGTGCCCGGTTTGTACATGGAGTTGAAGGCCTGGGCCCCGCCCTCGGTGAGGGTGGCCGGGGCCTCGGCGAGGGTGGCGAGGCCGCCCTCGGTCTTGAGGCCCTTGGCGTCGAACTCGACGAGCGGGACGGCGTTCTTGGTGTCCGCGCCGGTGGTGACGTCGGCGGAGAGCAGGCCCTTGCCGTTCTCCACCTTGACCGTGACCTTGGCGAGCTTCAGGTCGAGGTGGGCGCCGGTGAAGTGCACGGAGCCTGCGAAGGCCGCGTCAAGAGTGCCCTTCGCGCCGTCGTACGCACCCTTGCCCTGCGGGAAGCGGAACAGTGCGCCGCCGTCCTGGGCGCCTTCGGCGAGCTCCCATTTGCCCTGGCCGATGGAGCCGGAGACGTACTCGCGGAAGGTGCGCCGCACGCCCCAGTCCACGGCGGCGTCGGTGAACGCGCCTCCGGCCTGCGGGGTCTGGGAGGCCTCGGGGGTTTCGGCCGGGGTGCTCGGCGCCTGCGAGGGCTGCCCGGCCGCGGGGGCGGCCTTGACGTCGACGGAGAGCGAGACCGGGTCGAGCTGCGCGCCGGCCGCGTAGTAGCCGGCGAAGGCCTTGGCGCCCTGGTCGGTGAGGGTGGCCGGGATGTTGGTGAGGGCGATCGGGCCACCGCCGCCCTTCATGTTCACCCCGCCCAGGCTCAGCCTGGCGAAGGGGACCTGGGAGGCGGTGGTGACCGCTCCGCCCTCCTTGGCCTTGCTGGAGACGTCCACGTAGAGGGTGCCGCTGCCGCCGCTGATCTTGACGCTTGGGCGGCTGATGCTGAGGTCCAGCTCGTATGTGCCGTCCGGCTTCTGGTGGCCCTGGAAGGTGACCCCGCCGCTGAAGGCGGCCTGCAGGGAGCCGCTGTCGGGATCGTAGGAGCCGGTCGCGGAGTGGAAGCGGAACAGGCTGCCGCCCGCGGTGGCCGCGCCGTTCCTCAGCTTGAACGCGCCTTTCGCCACCGGCCCCGTGACATAACTCTGGAAGGAGGATTTGATGCCCCAGTCAAGTCGGCCGCCCTCCACGGTGCGGCCCGCGGCCTGAGCGGCGGTAGCCGGGAGCAGGGCTCCCAGCAGGGCCGCGAGGGTCGCCAGCAGGGCGACGGCGGACGCACGGGCGGGTCTTGCGGACATGAATGTCCCCTCCAGGGTCTAGCGAGCGAGGTTAGGCAAACCTAAGCTACGTTCGGCCAGGTTGAAACCCCCTGGTCCCCGGAACCTCGGACCGGGCCCCAACTTCCCAGTCGGACGATCAGGACGGTGCCTTCGTGCCTACGCCCGCCGCGTCAACCCGCATGTCCCGCTTCGCAGTTGCCCTGACCTCCGTGGTCCTGGCATTCGGCGTGAGCGCCTGCGGAGGTACGGCAGCCCCCGCCCACTCCACCGGAGCGGGCGCCCCGGCCGTACCCGACCGGGTGGAGCCGCTCGCCCCGGCGCCGGTACCCGCGCTGCCCGCGACCGTGGCCTCGGCGGACGGCACCCAGGTCACCATCGCCTCCACGGACCGGGTGATCCCGCTGACGGGCAGCCTCAACGAGATCGTCCAGACCCTCGGTCTCGGCCCGAAGGTCGTCGCCCGGGACATCACCGCCACCTTCGAACAGGCGGCGGACCTCCCGGTGGTGACGCGGGGCCACGACGTGTCCGCGGAGAGCGTGCTGTCGCTGCACCCCACCCTGGTGCTGGCCGAGACCACATCCGGCCCCGCCGAGGCGATCCAGCAGATCCGCGACGCGGGCATACCGCTGCTGGTGGTGGCCCCGGCCAAGTCCCTGGACGACGTGGCCAAGCGCACCAGCACGGTCGCCGCCGCCCTGGGCGTCAAGGAGGCCGGGGCGCAGCTCAACCAGCGCACCGCCGAGCGCATCGCCGCCGCCCGCCGGTCCCTGCCGGCCTCGGGCAAGAAGCCCCGCGTGGCCTTCCTCTACCTGCGCGGCACCGCCTCCGTGTACCTGATGGGCGGTTCCGACTCGGGAGCCGGCTCCCTGCTGGAGGCGGCCGGCGCGGTGGACACCGGCCCGGAGTCGGGGCTCGGCAAGGACTTCACCCCGATCACCAGTGAGGCCCTGGCCGCCGCCGCGCCCGACGCCATCCTCGTGATGTCCAAGGGGCTGGAGTCCGTGGGCGGCGTGGACGGCCTGGTGAAGATCCCGGGCGTGGCCCAGACCCCGGCCGGCCTGGACCGGCGGGTGATCACCGTCGACGACGGGGTCCTGCTCAACTACGGCCCGCGCACCGACCAGGTGCTGACCTCTCTGATCACCCAGCTCTACGGCAAGGCCTCCTGACGTGTCCCTCTCCTACGACGAAGCCCCCGAGGCGCCGCCCGGCGCGGGCCCCGCTCCCGGACGGGCCCCCGCTCCCGCTCCCGCGCCCGCTCCCGGACCGGCATCGCCCGCGACCACTCCCGCGCCCGCGGCGGAGGCCGCCGCGCCGCGCGGGCGCCGCTGGGGCTCCGCCTGGCTCACCGGCGCGCTCCTCGCCGTCCTGGTCCTGCTCGCGCTGGTCTCCGCCGGGGTGGGGGCCTACGAGATCCCGCTCGGGGAGGTGCTGGGGTCGGTGCAGCACCGCCTCGGCCTCGGGGGCGCCGCCCTCGACCGGGTCGGGGAGAGCGTGCTGTGGAACGTACGGCTGCCCCGCGTGGTGCTCGCGCTGCTCGTCGGGGCCAGCCTCGGCTGCGCCGGAGCCCTGATGCAGGGGGTGTTCGGCAATCCCCTGGCCGAGCCCGGGGTCATCGGGATCTCGGCGGGCGCCGCCGTCGGCGCGGTCGCCGCGATCGGGCTGGGGCTGTCCTTCTTCGGCAGCTGGACCATCACCGCGTGCGCGTTCGTCGCGGGGCTGGTCACCGTCGGCGCCGTGTACCTGCTCTCCCGCAACGGCGGCAGGACCGAGGTCGTCACCCTCATTCTGACCGGCATCGCCGTCAACGCCTTCGCGGGCGCCCTGATCGGCCTGTTCGTCTTCTTCGCGGACAGCGGCCAGGTCAACCAGATCACCTTCTGGCAGCTCGGCTCCCTGGCCCAGGCCACCTGGCCCAAGGTCCTCGCCGTGCTGCCCTGCGCCCTGGCCGGACTGGCGCTCGCCCCCTTCTACGCCCGCAAGCTCGACCTGCTGTCCCTCGGCGAACGCCCCGCGCGCCACCTCGGGGTGGACGTGGAGCGGCTGCGGCTCGCGCTGATCCTGGTCGTCGCGCTGCTGACCGCGGCCGCGGTCGCCGTGGCGGGGATCATCACGTTCGTCGGACTGCTGGTGCCGCACCTGCTGCGCATGGCCAACGGCCCCGGACACCGCTTCCTGGTGCCCGGCAGCGCGCTGGCCGGAGCCGTGGTGCTGGTCGCCGGGGACCTGGCCGCGCGGACCCTCGCCCAGCCCGCCGAGCTGCCGCTCGGCGTCCTGACCGCCCTGCTCGGCAGCCCGTTCTTCTTCTGGCTGCTGCGCCGCACCCGCCGCAAGCAAGGAGGCTGGGCGTGAGCGTCCCGTTCCGATTCGGCTTCGCCGCACTGCGCGGCAGCAAGCGGGCCGTCCCGGCCCGCCCGGCCCCCGGCGCCCCGCTCGCCGAGGCCGTGGACCTCCACGTACGGCTCGGGCAGCGCGAGGTGCTCGCCGGGATCGGACTGACCGTCCGGGCCGGGGAGGTGCTGGCCCTGGTCGGGCCGAACGGTGCGGGCAAGTCCACCCTGCTGGCGGCGCTCTCCGCGGACCTGCCGGCCGCCTCCGGGGAGGTCCGGATCGACGGCCGCCCGGTGGGCGGGTGGTCGGCTCCCGATCTGGCCCTGCGCCGGGCGGTGCTCCCCCAATCGGCCGCGCTGTCCTTCCCTTTTCCGGTGGAGGACGTCGTGCGGATGGGCCGCGCCCCCTGGGCGGGGACCGCGCTCTGCGACTCCGACGACGAGGCGGTGGCCGCCGCCATGGCCGCCACCGAGGTGACGGGCTTCGCTGCCCGGCCCTTCTCGGCGCTCTCGGGCGGCGAGCGGGCCCGGGCCGCGCTGGCCCGCGTACTGGCCCAGCGGGCCCCGCTGCTGCTGCTCGACGAGCCGACGGCGGCACTGGACCTGCGCCACCAGGAGCTGGTGCTGCGGATCTGCCGGGAGCGGGCGGCGGCCGGGGACGGGGTCGTGGTGGTCCTGCACGACCTGGGTCTGGCCGCGGCGTACGCGGACCGGGTCGCGGTCCTGCACGACGGCCGGATCGCGGCGGACGGACCGCCGGCGGAGGTGTTCGAGGACGGGCTGCTGAGCCGGGTCTACCGCCAGCCGGTGGAGGTCCTCCCCCACCCGCGCACCGGGGCTCCGCTGGTGGTCCCGGTGCGGGAGGACCGTTCTGCCGGGGACCGCTGCGGAGGGAACCGTTCCGCCGTACGGAACGACTCCATGGGCTTGACCCCCGCTTGACCTTTCCGTGGAGCGGCCATGGGGCACCCGTGATGCCTCCGTGTCCGGTGGTGGCAGGTGTGGGCTGAATCACTGGACGTACGGGTATAGGTCAGGTAAGCCTCGGTTAAGTTAGGTCCGCCTCACCGGCTGCCCCCACCCGATCGGGGCGGCCGTCTGCCGAACGCCAGACTGCCAGGAGCCCCCTATGCGACCCGCCCGCCTCACCGTCCTCACCGCGGCCGCCGTCGTGGCCGCCCTCTCCGCGGTCACCGGCTGCTCCGAGAAGAGCGACGCGTCCGGCGACGGCACGATCAAGGTCGCGGCTTCCGACTCCGCCTGCGAGGTCTCCGCGAAGGAGTTCCCCGCGGGCAAGGTCGCCTTCGAGGTGGAGAACAAGGGCTCCAAGGTCACCGAGCTCTACGTCCTCTTCCCCGACGACCGCATCGTCGCCGAGCGCGAGAACATCGGCCCCGGCACCAAGGCCACCATCACCGCCGAGCTCAAGGCGGGCGACTACGAGATCGCCTGCAAGCCCGGCATGAAGGGCGACGGCATCCGCCAGTCCGTCAAGGCCACCGGCTCGGGCACCGCCGAGAAGCGCAGCCCCGAGGCCGACGCCGCCGTCGCCGCGTACCGCAAGTACGTGCAGGAGCAGGCCGACGAGACCATCCCCAAGGCGCAGGCCTTCGCGGACGCGATCAAGGCCGGCGACGTGGAAGCCGCGAAGAAGGCGTACTCGCTCTCCCGCGTCGGCTGGGAGCGCACCGAGCCGGTCGCCGAGTCCTTCGGTGACATCGACCCGAAGGTCGACGTCCGCGAGGACGGCCTGGAGCCGAACCAGGAGTGGACCGGCTGGCACAAGCTGGAGAAGTCCCTGTTCGCCGACAACAAGATCGACGACGCGGACAAGAAGCTCGCCGAGACCCTGATGACCGACCTGGCCGAATGGCAGAAGAAGGTCGGCCAGGCGGAGATCACCCCCACCTCGATGGCGAACGGCGCCAAGGAGCTCCTCGACGAGGTCGCCACCGGCAAGGTCACCGGCGAGGAGGACCGCTACAGCCACACCGACCTGGTCGACTTCAAGGCCAACGTCGAGGGTGCCGAGAAGGCGTACGAGCTGCTCAAGCCCATCGCCGCGAAGAACGACCCCACGCTCTCCACCGAGCTCGACAAGCAGTTCGCGGCGCTGAACAACCTGCTGGAGAAGTACCGCCCGAACAAGGCCGCGTACGAGTTCACCGCTTACGACAAGGTCGGCGAGGCCGAGCGCAAGGAGCTCTCCGACGGCGTCAACGCGCTGGCCGAGCCGCTCTCGAAGCTCGCCGCCGCGGTCGCGAAGTAACACCGGTATCAGCAGAGCAGGCGGGAGAGGCCCCATGAGCGAGTCAGTGTCCGAGCCGGGACCCGAGCAGGGTTCCGCGGGAGACGGCGCGCCCGACAACGCGCCGGAGCAGGCCAAGGGCGCGCCCTCGCGCCGCTCCGTCCTGGGCTGGGGCGGCGCGGGCCTCGCGCTCGGCGCCGCGGCGGCCGGCGGTACGGCCGCCGCACTGCACTCGGGCCCCGGCATGGTCTCGGCGGCCTCGGCCGGCGCGGCCGTGCCGTTCCACGGCGAGCACCAGGCCGGCATCGCCAGCGCCGTCCAGGACCGCCTGCACTTCGCCGCCTTCGACGTGAAGACGAAGGACCGCGCGGAGCTGATCAAGCTCCTGAAGGACTGGACCGAGGCGGCCCGGCTGATGACGGCCGGCCACCCGGTCGGCGAGGGCGGCTACGGCGGCCTCCCGCAGGCCCCGCCGGACGACACGGGCGAGGCGCTCGGGCTGAAGGCCTCCCGCCTCACCCTGACCATCGGTTTCGGGCCCGGCCTGTTCGCCAAGGGCCGCTTCGGCCTGGAGGGCAAGCGCCCCGACGCCCTGGTGGAACTGGAGGCCTTCCCCGGCGACAACCTCGACCCGGCCCGCTCGGGCGGCGACCTGTGCGTCCAGGCCTGCGCCGACGACCCGCAGGTCGCGGTGCACGCCATCCGCCAGCTCGCCCGCATCGGCTTCGGCAAGATCGCGGTGCGCTGGTCGCAGCTCGGCTTCGGCAAGACCTCCTCGACCACCCCGGACGCGCAGACCCCGCGCAACATGATGGGGTTCAAGGACGGCACCCGGAACGTCTCGGGCACCGACGCCGCGGCGCTGGACAAGCACGTGTGGGTCGGCGCGGGCGACGGCAGCGACTGGCTGACCGGCGGCTCGTACCTGGTCGCCCGGCGCATCCGGATGCACATCGAGACCTGGGACCGCACCTCGCTCGGTGAGCAGGAGGACATCATCGGCCGCGACAAGGGCGAGGGTGCCCCCGTGGGCAAGTCCAAGGAGCGCGACGAGCCGTTCCTGAAGGCGATGAAGCCGGACGCGCACGTCCGCCTCGCCCACCCGGACAGCAACAGCGGCGCGACGATCCTGCGCCGCGGGTACTCCTTCACCGACGGCACGGACGGGCTGGGCCGCCTCGACGCGGGCCTGTTCTTCCTGGCCTACCAGCGTGACGTCCGCAAGGGGTTCATCACGCTCCAGCGGAACCTGTCCAAGAACGACTCGCTCAACGAATACATCCAGCACGTGGGTTCGGCCGTCTTCGCCGTCCCGCCGGGCGTCCGTGACAAGGACGACTGGTGGGGCCGGGCGCTGTTCGCGTAAGGGACGGGGAGAACCGAAGTGTTCAGCAACTATCTGATCGGTCTGCGCGAGGGGCTGGAGGCCAGCCTCGTCGTCTGCATCCTCATCGCGTACCTGGTCAAGACCGGCAACCAGAACAAGCTGGTGCCGCTGTGGCTGGGCGTCGGCCTGGCCGCCGCCTTGTCGCTGGCCTTCGGCGCGGGTCTGGAATTCGGCACGCAGGAGCTGGACTTCAAGGCGCAGGAAGCCATCGGCGGCAGCCTGTCGATCATCTCGGTCGGGCTGGTCACCTGGATGGTCTTCTGGATGAAGCGCACCGCGCGGAACCTGAAGTCCGAGCTCCAGGGCAAGCTCGACGCCGCGCTCGCGATGGGCACCGGCGCCCTGGTGACCACGGCGTTCCTGGCCGTCGGCCGGGAGGGCCTGGAGACCTCGCTGTTCGTGTGGCGTTCGGTGCACGCGGCCGGGAACGGCGCGGGCCCGCTGATCGGCGTACTGCTCGGCATCGGATCGTCGATCCTGCTGGGCTGGCTGTTCTACCGGGGCGCGCTGAAGATCAACCTGTCGAAGTTCTTCACCTGGACCGGCGGCATGCTGGTCGTGGTCGCCGCGGGCGTGCTCGCGTACGGCGTGCACGACCTGCAGGAGGCCGACTTCCTGCCGGGGCTGGGCGACAAGGCCTTCGACATCAGCTCGGCGATCCCGCCGGACAGCTGGTACGGGACCCTGCTGAAGGGCACCTTCAACTTCCAGCCGGACCCGACCGTGTTCCAGCTGGTGGTGTGGGCGCTGTACCTGATCCCGGTGCTCACGCTGTTCCTGGCCCCGTCGCTGGTCAAGCGTGCCAAGCCGGAGACGGAGACGAAGCCGGAGCCCAGCCGCTCCTGACCCGGCCGGGCCGGTCGCCGCTCACCAGAGCCGGTCGAGCGTCCCCGGGTGGAGCGGGACACGAATGCCGGTGAAGGCCGCGCGGACCCGGTCCGCGCGGCCTTCGGCGTGTCCGTGGGTTTCGGCGTGTCCGTGGGTTTCAGCGGTTCCGTGGGTTTCAGCGTGTCCGTGGGTTTCAGCGGGTCCGGGGTTTTCGAAGAACGTCCCGAGGACGGTCTTGTCCATGCCCGGGGCGTCCGTCGCGAGGGGGTCCGCGGGGGTCCCGCCGACCAGGACCGTGCCGGGAAGGACCTCGAAGCCGGCCGCCTCGTAGAACGGGACCAGTTCCCGGTCGCAGCTGAACAGCACCAGGTCCACCGCCGGATCGGCGGCGAGCGCCGCACGGGCCGCCGCCACCAGCCGGGCCCCGTACCCGCGCCCGCGTACGTCGGGGCGCGTGACCACGGCGCTCAGCCCGGCCGCGCGGTACGTGCGCCCGTCCGCGAGCCCGACCGTCTTGTACAGCAGCGCCAGCGAGGCGGCGACCCGCCCCTGCCCGTCCAGCAGCAGCACCGCGAGCGGGTCGAGCGCCGGATCGTGTCCGGGGCTCGACCCCGGCCAGGCCTGCTGCTCCAGGACCGCCACCTGCGCGGCGAGCCCGGCGGGCAGGGTCTCGTGGAACTCGACGGACATCCCGGCCGGCACTACGGGATCCTCGTACCCGCGCCGCCGACCCGGACCCGGGGATCCCCGGAGCGCAGCTCGACGGTCAGCAGGCCGGGGCGGCCCATGTCCGCGCCCTGGTGGAGGGTGAGGACGGCGTCGGCCGGGACCAGGCCGAGCTCGCGCGCGTACGCCCCGAAGGCGGCCGCGGCGGCGCCGGTCGCCGGATCCTCGACCACGCCGCCGACCGGGAAGGGGTTCCGTACGTGGAACTCGGCCGGGCCCGCCCGGTGCGCGAGCTGCACGGTGGTCAGGTCGAGGCGCCGCATCAGGGCCTCCAGCCGGGCGAAGTCGTACGAGAGCTCCGCGAGCCGGGCCCGGGTGGCGGCGGCGAGCACCAGGTGGCGGGCCCCGGCGTAGGCGATCCGCGGCTCGAAGGCCGGGTCCAGGTCGGCGGCCGGCCAGTCGAGCGCGGCCAGCGCCTCGGCGAGATCGGCCGGGTCCAGGGCCTCGGTGTGCGGCTCGACGCTGGTCAGGGTGGCCCGCAGCCCCTCGCCCTCCCGGGTCACCGACACCGGCACCGTGCCCGCCCGGGTCGCGAAGACCAGCTCGCCGGGGCCGATCCGCTCGCCCAGCGCGACGGCGGTGGCCACGGTGGCGTGCCCGCAGAAGGGGACCTCGGCCTTGGGGCTGAAGTAGCGCACGGTGAAGGCCCGGCCCTCGGCGCCGCCCAGGTCCTCGGGCGGGGCGGTGAGGAAGGCCGTCTCGCTGTAGCCCAGCCCGGCGGCGATCTCCAGCATGGCGGCCCCGTCCAGACCGGCCGCGTCGAGCACGACCCCGGCGGGGTTGCCGCCGGCGGGGTCGTCGGAGAAGGCGGTGTAGCGCAGTACCTCAGTCGTCATGATCGGCTCAACCCGGGGCCCCCGGTGCCGCATTCCCGGATCCGGCCGGGATCCCGCGGGCCGGGACGGGGCCCGGCGTGCGGGCGGACCGGGGGGCGGGTGCGGAAGGGGTCAGCCGCGCCCGATGTACGGCATCGCGGTGGCCATCACCGTCGCGAACTGCACGTTCGCCCCCAGCGGCAGCTCGGCCATGTGGAGCACGGTGCGCGCCACGTCGGCGGCGTCCATCACGGGCTCCACCGCGTACTGCCCGTTGGCCTGCATGATCCCGCTCTGCATGCGCTCGGTCATCTCGGTGGCCGCGTTGCCGATGTCGATCTGCCCGCACGCGATCCGGTACGGGCGCCCGTCCAGCGACAGCGACTTCGTCAGGCCGGTCATGGCGTGCTTGGTCGCGGTGTAGGCGATGGAGTTCGGCCGGGGCACGTGCGCGGAGATGGAGCCGTTGTTGATGATGCGGCCGCCCTGCGGGTCCTGGGCCTTCATCACCCGGAAGGCCGCCTGCGCGCAGAGGAAGGCGCCGGTGAGGTTGACGTCGACCACCGAGCGCCAGTCCTCGTAGGAGATGTCCTCCAGCGCGACCCCGGCCGGGCCGAAGGTGCCCGCGTTGTTGAAGAGCAGGTCGAGCCGCCCGTAGCGCTCGCGGACGGCCGCGAACAGTGCGGCCACGTCGTGCGGATCGCTCACGTCGGCCCGTACGCACAGCACGTCGGCGCCCGTGTCCGCGGCCCTGGCGGCCGCGGCGGTCTCCTCCAGCGGCTCGGTGCGGCGGCCGGCCACGGCCACCGACCAGCCGGCGGCGGCGAGGGCGAGGGCCACGGAGCGGCCGATCCCCGAGCCGGCCCCGGTCACTACGGCGGTCTTCTTCACACGTGCGTTCATGGGGCCGCAGGTTACGTCACATGCGGGCGCGGGCCCGGGACGTTCCGATTGCTGAGAGCATGGGGCGGCAGGGGTGCTAAAAAATGATGACAAGACTGGAGTTCCGCATGCCGGAGAGAGGCCCCGCGACAGCGCCCTCGAAGGACCCGTCGCCCTCGAACCCCTCCCCCACCACCACCGCGTCCCTGACGACCGCCCGCCGGACCGGACTGCTGGTCACCTTCATCCTCGGCGGGCTGACGGCGCTGCCCCCGCTGTCCATGGACATGTACCTGCCGGCACTGCCGGCGGTGACCACCGCCCTGAACAGCCCGGCCTCGACCGTCCAGCTCACCCTCACGGCCTGCCTCGCCGGCATGGCGCTGGGCCAGCTGGTCATCGGCCCGATGAGCGACAAATGGGGCCGCCGCCGTCCGCTGCTGATCGGCATGGTCGTCTACGTCCTGGCCACCGCCACCTGTGCCTTCGCCCCGACCGCCGAGCTGCTGATCGGCTTCCGCCTACTCCAGGGCCTGGCCGGGGCGGCCGCGATCGTGATCGCGCGGGCCGTCGTGCGCGACCTGTACGACGGGGTCGAGATGGCCCGGTTCTTCTCCACCCTGATGCTCATATCCGGCGTGGCGCCGATCATCGCCCCGCTCATCGGCGGCCAGGTGCTGCGCTTCGCCGACTGGCGCGGGGTGTTCGCCGTCCTGACCGTCGTCGGGGCCGTGCTGACCCTCACCGTCTGGCGGGGACTGGACGAGACGCTGCCGCCCGAACGGCGTCAGACCGGCGGTGTCGGCGCCGCGCTGCTGACGATGCGGGGGCTCTTCGCCGACCGGGTCTTCACCGGCTACACGCTGGCCGGCGGGTTCTCCTTCGCGGTGCTCTTCTCCTACATCTCCGCCTCGCCCTTCGTCGTGCAGGAGATCTACGGGGCCTCGCCGCAGACCTTCAGCCTGCTGTTCGGCATCAACTCGGTCGGCCTGATCGCGGTGGGCCAGGTCAACGGCAAGCTGCTGGTGGGCCGGGTCAGCCTGGACAAGGTCCTGGGGTACGGCCTCGCGGTCATCACCGCCGCCTCGGTGGCGCTGCTGCTGATGTCGGCCGGGGTCTTCGGCGAGGTCGGGCTCTTCCCGGTGTGCGCCGGGCTGTTCGTGCTGATGTCCGCGATGGGCCTGGTGCTGCCGAACACCAACGCGCAGGCGCTGATGCGCGCCCCGCACGCGGCCGGCTCCGCCTCCGCCCTGCTCGGCACCTCCTCCTTCCTGGTCGGGGCGGTGGCCTCGCCGCTGGTCGGGATCGCCGGTGAGGACACGGCGGTGCCGATGGCGGTGGTGCAGCTGACCTGCTCCCTCCTGGCGGTGCTCTGCTTCACCGTCCTGTGCCGCCCCTGGCGCTCCGGCTCCACCGCAGCCTGAGCCCCGGCCCCCGGGGCTCCACCGCAGCCCGAGGCACGGGACCCGGGCGGAGCCCCGGCCGTCGGCCCACGGCCGGGCCCCGGCCGTGGGCCCGGCCGTGGGCCCGGCCCCGCCCGAGGCGCGGGGACTCGGGCGGGGCTCCCCGTGGGCCCCGGCGCCGCCTCAGGCGCGGGGGCCGGGGCGGAGCCCCGCATGTCGGCCCCGGCGCCGCCCGGGGTGTGGGGTCCGGGGCCCGGCCAGGGCAGCCGCGCCGTAAACTTCGCGGGTGAACCACTCCGCCCCCACCTCCTCCGACACCCTCCGCAGCGCGCTCGCGGGACTCCTCGACGGACTCCCGCCGAAGCAGGCCACGGCCGCAGTCGACCGGCTCATCGCCAACTACCGCGGCCAGACCCCGACCAACGCGCCCGTCCTGCGGGACCGCTCGGACGTGGCGGCGTACGCGGCGTACCGGATGCCCGCCACCTTCGAGGCCGTACGGTCCGCCCTGGACGCGCTCGCCGAAGCGGCGCCGGACTGGTCCCCGGCCTCGCACGTGGACGTCGGCGGCGGTACCGGCGCCGCGGCCTGGGCGGTGGACGCCACCTGGGACGGGCCGCGGGAGACCGCGGTGCTGGACTGGGCGGACCCGGCGCTGGTCCTCGGCAAGGAGCTGGCCGCGGCTTCCTCCTCCCCCGCGCTGCGGGGCGCCGAGTGGCGGCGGACGGTCATCGGGGCCGGGCTGACGCTGCCCGCGGCGGACCTGGTGACGGTGTCGTACGTGCTGGGCGAACTCACCCCGGAGGCCCGCCGCGAGGTCATCGCCGAGGCGGCGCGGGCCGGACAGGCCGTGGTGCTCGTGGAGCCGGGCACGCCCGAGGGCTACCTGCGCGTCCGCGAGGCCCGCGACCAGCTGATCGAGGCCGGGCTGCGGGTCGCGGCGCCGTGCCCGCACGACGGGACCTGCCCGATCGAGGTCGGAAAGGACTGGTGCCACTTCTCGGCCCGGGTCAGCCGGTCCTCCCTGCACCGCAAGGTCAAGGGCGGCTCCCTCCCGTACGAGGACGAGAAGTTCAGCTACGTGGCCGCGACCCGGTTCCCGGTGGAACCGGCCGCCTCCCGGATCACGCGCAGACCGCAGATCCGGAAGGGGCTGGTCCTGCTGGAGCTGTGCGGCCCGCAGGGCGAGGGCCTGACCCGGGTCAACGTGACCAAGCGCCACGGTGACCTGTACAAGTCGGCGCGGGACGCCGACTGGGGCCAGGAATGGCCGCCTCCGCAGGAGGCGTAGGCGGCCGGGCAGCCAGGGCCGCTAGGGCCGCAGCTCCTGCGTGCAGCACTTCACGCTGCCACCTCCCTTGAGCAGCTCCCCCAGGTCCATCGGGACCGGCTCGAACCCCCGCGCCCGCAGGGGTGCGAACAGTCCGGTGGCCTCCTGCGGGAGCAGTACGTGCCGGCCGTCCGAGACGGCGTTGAGCCCGAGGGCGGCCGCGTCCTCGGCTTCGGCGATCAGCGCGTCCGGGAAGAGCCGGCGCAGTACCGCCCGGCTGCCCTCGGAGAAGGCGCCCGGGTAGTACATGATCTCGTCGCCGTCGAGCACGGACAGCGCCGTGTCCAGGTGGTAGTAGCGCGGGTCGACCAGGTCGAGACCGATGACCGGGCGGCCGAAGAACTCCTGGGCCTCGTCGTGCGAGAGCGGGCTGGAGCGGAAGCCCCGGCCCGCCAGGATGTAGGTGGCGGTGACGGCGAAGTCGCCCTCGCCCTCGTTGACGTGGGACGGCTCGTGGACGTCCTGGAAGCCGTTGCTCCGGAACCAGTCGAGATGGATCTCCGCCTCGGCGGCCCGTTCCGGATAGGCGAACCGCGCGCCCAGTACGCGGCCGTCGACGACGAGCGCGCCGTTCGCCGCGAACACCATGTCGGGCAGCTCGCGGTCGGGGACGAGGGTCTCGACGGTGTGGCCGAGGGCCCGGTAGCGGTCGCGCAGGTCCTCCCACTGGGCCTGGGCGAGGGGCAGGTCCACCGGTTTCGTGGGATCCATCCACGGGTTGATGGAGTACGTGACCTTGAAGTGTGCGGGCGGGCACATCAGGTAGCGCCGGGGTGTGGCGTCTCTGCGCAACGAAGGCTCCTCACGGTGATGAGAAGAGAATCGTCTCTCCTCCGCGCTGGCGGCGCAGTGAACTGATTGGGTGGTTTTCTGAACGGCTGAAAGACGCGAGGTACCGGGTTGGCGGGTTGCCGAAATGAGCCACGGCCCCCGCGCGCGCCCTGACCGGGGCCGCTGACGTACCGGTGGCTGCTGCGCACGGCGCCGCTCACGCACGCGTATGCGGACGCGCTCGTGGACTCGGTTCTGGGCGGGGCGGGCGCGGCGCCCGGCCGGGGACCTGACCGGGCCCTGACCAGGGCCCTGACCAGGGGCGGGACCGCGGTGGGCCCGGGCGGGGCCGGTGTGGCGGCGGACGTGGGAAAGGTCATGACCCACCCATGGCCGAGAACATACGGCCGAATTCTGTGGTTATGTGGGAGCCCGGACCGGGGGGTGCGGTCACCCGTCACCCAGGATGGTGGGACCATGTGAGGGTCTGCCGGGGCAACGGTGTAGGTGAGGGGATAGATGGGGTCTGAGTCGGGCCGCGTCAAACGCGGCGAGCAGAGCAGGATTTCCCAGTGGCTGCGCCGCAAGCCGAAACCCGACGCCGAGGACCCCGGACGAGAACGCGAGGCCCTGCTGCTGGCCGCCGCCGCGGCGGGTCTGCCGCTCTCGCCGGCCGCACATCCGGCCGGCTACCGATGTTCGTGCGACCGGATCGGCTGTCCGACGCCCGCACGGCATCCCATCTCCTTCGCCTGGCAGACGCAGTCCACGACGGACCGTGCGCAGATCGAGCGCTGGGCGCACAATCAGCCCTCGGCCAACTTCATCACCGCGACGGGCATGGTCCACGACGTGCTGGACGTGCCGCTGGAGGCGGGCCGCAGCGCGCTGGAGCGACTGCTGGCCGCCGGCATCGAGGTGGGCCCCGTCGCCGAGTCGGGCGGTACGGGCGACCAGGCCCGGATGCTCTTCTTCACGGCCACCCGCGGAACGCCCGAGGACGAGGACGAGTGGTGGCCCTGCGAACTGGACTGCCACCCCGAGACGATGGACGAGCACCCCGGACTGCGCTGGCACTGCCGCGGCAGCTACGTACTGGTGCCGCCGGCCGCCCTCCCCGGTGACCTGTCGGTGGCCTGGCTGCGCGGCCTGGAGCACCCGCTCGTCGACCCGCTGACCCTGCTGGAGACGCTGACGGACGCGTGCGCCACGTACGCGGGCACCAGCGGCCACGCCCCGGCGGCGGTGGCCTGGCCCCTGGGCCGTTAGTCCGCCCCTTTCGGATCTTGTCGGTCGAGCCTGCGGCGCGATCCGAAAGGGCCGGCCGCTTCCCCCAGGGCCGGCCTCGTATCCCGGGGGCCGGCCGTGGCCCCGGGCCGGTCGGCGGCCCGGGGGACGGCGAGCCGCCGGATCAGTGGATCTGGGTCACGACCACGTCGAGCGACCAGGCCTTGCCCGCCTTCGCGGGGGCCTCGGCCTCCACCGTGAAGCCCAGGTCGCGCAGGGCCGTCACGAGCTCCGCCGGGGAGGCGGGCACCGCCCGCGCCGACAGCAGGTCGCGGACCAGGCGGCCCTTGGTGGCCTTGTTGAAGTGGCTCACCACCGACCGCTTCTCCACGCCGTCGACCAGCTGCGAGTGCAGCACCCGGACCGTGGCCGTCCGCCCCGCCACCTCGCCCTTCGGCTTCCACGCGGAGGCGTACGCGGAGGACCGCAGGTCCAGGACCAGGCCCTCCCCCGCCGCCTGCGGCATCACCGAGGCCATCGGTTCGCGCCAGAACGCGCCGAGCGCCCCCAGCCCCGGCAGCTTCACGCCCATCGAACAGCGGTAGGAGGGGATGCGGTCCGCGACGCCGACCGCTCCCCACAGGCCCGAGAAGACCAGCAGGGATTCGGAGGCCAGGGACGCCGCCGCGGGCGTCAGGGTCGACAGGCCCAGCGCGTCGTAGAGGACGCCCGTGTAGATCTCCCCCGCCGGGCGGGCCACCGCGGTCAGCAGCTCCGTGTTCTTGGCGACCTCACCGCGCAGGCCCTCGCTCAGACCCAGGACCTCACGGGCCTTGAGCTCGTCGCCCACGCACAGCTCGACCAGCTCCTCCAGCACCGCCGCCCGCGCCGCGGCCAGCCCCGGCAGCGACAGCGTTTCCGGCTTCAGCGGTGCGCCGGAGCCGCCGGCGGCCTTTCCTTCGGACGGCGGCAGCAGCACGAGCACGGTGGTTCTCCTTCGGACGGGCACGGCACAGCGGCGGGGGTGCGGCCCCGAACCAGGGTAGACGGCTCACCGTGCCGCCCGGGCCCACCGGCCATAGGCTCGGCTCATGCCACGCCGTCACATGATCATGACCGGCGCAGACGGGACTGCCCTGCGGGCCGCGCTGCGTGAACTGCGGACGAAGCTGGAGGTGCCGGAGGAGTTCCCGGCGCCGGTACTCGCCGAGGCGGAGCGGGCGGTGCGCAACCCGGTCCTGCCGGAGTTCGACGCCACCGATCTCCCCCTCTTCACCATCGATCCCCCGACCTCGCGCGATCTGGACCAGGCCATGCACCTGGCGAAGCGTTCCTCCGGTGGCTACCGCGTGCACTACGCCATCGCCGACGTCGCCGCCTACGTCACCCCCGGCGGCGCCCTCGACGCCGAGGCCCACCGCCGGGTCACCACCCTCTACTTCCCCGACGAGAAGGTACCGCTGCACCCGGCCGTCCTCTCGGAGGGCGCGGCCAGCCTGCTCCCCGACGAGACCTGCCCGGCCCTGCTGTGGCGGCTCGACCTGGACGCCGAGGGCCGGGTGGAGCACACCGACGTCCGCCGCGCACGGGTGCGCAGCCGGGCCAAGCTCGACTACGACGGCGTGCAGAAGGCCATCGACGCGGGCACCGCCGAGGAGCCGCTGGCCCTGCTGAAGGAGATCGGGCGGCTCCGCGAGGCGCTGGAGGCGGAGCGCGGGGGCATCTCGCTGAACGTCCCCGAGCAGGAGATCGTGGAGCACGGAGGCTCGTACACCCTGGCCTACCGGGCCCCGCTCCCGGCCGACGGCTGGAACGCGCAGATCTCCCTCATGACCGGCATGGCGGCCGCCGAGCTGATGCTCGCCGCCGGGTCCGGCATCCTGCGGACCCTGCCGTCCGCCCCCGACGGGGCGGTCGGACGGCTGCGCCGGGCCGCGAAGGCACTGCGGATCGAGTGGCCGCACCACGTCCCGTACGCGGAGCTCGTGCGCGGGCTCGATCCGCACGTGCCCGCCCACGCCGCCTTCCTCCAGGAGTGCACGGCCCTGCTGCGCGGCGCCGGCTACACCGTCTTCACCGGCGGCGAGACCCCGGACCCCGTCCTGCACGCGGCGGTCGCGGCCCCGTACGCCCACTGCACCGCGCCGCTGCGCCGGCTCGTCGACCGGTACTCGGGTGAGCTGTGCGTGGCCGCGGTCGCGGGAACCGAACCCCCCGGGTGGGCGCTGACCGCGCTGGCCACCCTGCCGAAGGAGATGGCGGACGGCACCCGGCTGGCGAACACCGCGGAGCGGGAGGCCGTGGACCTGGTGGAGGCGGCGCTGCTCAAGGACCACGTCGGGGAGACCTTCGAGGCGACGGTCATCGACGTCAAGGAGCGGGAGCCGCTGGTGGGCACGGTCCACCTGGAGGACCCGGCGGTGGTCGGCCGCATCGAGGCGACCGCCGGGACGCTGCCGCTGGGCGAACGGATCAGGGTCCGGCTGACGGAGGCGGACCCGGGGCGGGCGAAGGTGCTCTTCGCCCCGGCCTAAGCCGGGGCCCGCCGGGAACGCGGCGCGGCCGGTCCCCCGCTGGTGCGGGGCGACCGGCCGCGTGCCTGACCGCCTGCCCGTCGTGGGCCGGGTGCGCGGATCAGGAGTAGACGTTCCAGTTGAGGGTGCCGCTCCAGGTGAGCCTGGTCTCGCTGAGGTCGGCCGCGGCCGCCAGGCAGAAGACGGTGCCCGCCTTGAAGTTGGAGCCGATCAGGTGCCGGCGGCCGTCGTTCACCTCCACGTCCGCGCCGTGCACGGAGCGGTCGTCGCACTTGTACCACTTGACCTTCGTGCCCAGGCCGAGGCTGTTGATCTGGAGGTACACGTTGGAGCCGTTGGCGGTGATCGTGCGCCCGGTCCCGTAGTACGTGTAGCTCCCGCCGACCGTGCCGGAGACGTTCGTGGAGGACGCGTACGCCGGTCCGGCGGCGAGGGCGAGCGCGCCGGCCAGAGCGGCGCCGGTGACGAGGACCTTGCTCTTGGTGCCGTGGAGGATGCGCATGGTTGTGGGGGCTTCCTGTGTGAGGGGTGGTCAGGACTTCGGGGGTCAGCGGTCGGTGGCCGCCGCCGCGGCGGCGGCCGCGGCGGGGCCGGGCCGCATCAGTAGTCCCCGGTGCATTCGACCTGGTTGTCGTTGTCCCAGACCCCGCACGCCCAGGCCTTCACGTCCTTGTCGTTGATCATCACGCTGAAGTAGGTACCGCCGCCGGACGGGCCGTTGGTCGTGTACTTCTTGCCCTGGTTGTTCTTGATGTCGATGTGCGAACCCTTCGGCGCGTTGGGGAACCGTCCCCAAGCGGCCCGGCAGGAGGGGCTGTAGCGCAGTTCCACGCCCCGGAACGGGCCGGTCAGCACGGTGCGGGCGTCGTTCTGGCAGGTGGTGTTGGCCGGGTTGAGCCCGTTGCAGGTGGCGCCGAGACAGCTGGTGGCGGCGGAGGCGGCCGGGGCGCTCATCAGGCCCCCGGCGACCAGGGCGGCCGTGGTCAGCGCGACGGACAGCTTGTGCTTGGTGGTGGACTTCATCAGATCTCCTCGGACGTGCGGAATGGGACGTGGCGGGGCTCAGTGGGGCGGGGCGGGGCGGGAGGCGGGGCGGGGCGGGAGGCTGGGCGGGGCGGGAGGCTGGGCGGGGTGCCGGCCTGCGGCGGGGCCGCCGCGGATCAGGCGCTGGCCGCGTTGGTGCAGGCCGTGGCGCCGCCGCAGAAGGTGATGTCGAAGTGGTTGCTCTCGCGGGCGTAGACGTTGCCCGCCGAGGAGCGCCAGCGCTCCGCACCGTCGCTGCGGGTGGAGATCTTCGTGAAGCTGTTGTGGATGTAGTTCGTGATGCAGGTGTTCGGGTTGATGTCCGCCTTGTAGCCGTTGTAGTGGCTGTAGGTGCCCGCCGCGTGGCCCACCTCGGTGCCGCCGGTGACGTTGATGGCGCAGCCGCTGGCGCTCTTGAGGGTCTTGAGCCCGTCCACCGTGGCCTGGTTGATCTGGTCGTACGAGGTGCAGGTGCCGTTCGAGCGGGTGGTGCAGCCCCCGCTGGAGGAGTGCGTGACCCCGGCTCCGCCGAGGGCGGAGGCCGCCGCGGACTGGGACAGCTTGGAGACGGCGAAGGCGTTCCCGGGCAGGGCCAGGACGGCCGCGGCGGCGATGGAACCGGCCGTGAGGGTGGCGCGGCGCAGGTTGGTACGCATGGTCATGTCCTTTGCTAGACGGATGAACCGGGTGGGTGCGGGCACACGGGTGCCCGGAGGGATTTCGCTGAGGGGGTGCGGGGCGGTGCGGCCCAGTACCGGTGCGGCCCAGTACCGGTGCGGCTTAGTACCAGTGCGGCGAGCGGGCCTTCCAGGTGTCGTAGGCCTTGCACGGGGTCCCGTACCGCTCGTCGATGTACTTCAGGCCCCACTTGATCTGGGTGACCGGGTTGTTGGCCCAGTCCCCGCCGCTCGCGGCCATCTTGTTGCCGGGCAGCGACTGTGGGATTCCGTACGCCCCGCTGCTGGGGTTGGTGGCGTACACCTTCCAGTTGCTCTCGCCGATCCACAGGCTCTTCAGGCAGCCGAACTGCGCGGAGACGGTCCAGTCGTGCGCCCCGAACTGGCTCTGCGCGACCTGGTAGAGGGTGCGCGGGACGCCCATCTCCGACATCGTGGCCGGACCGGCGATCCCGTCGGCGCCCTCGCCGTGCGCGCCCTGCCAGCGTTTGACCGCCGCCTTGGTGCCGTCGCCGTAGAGTCCGTCCGCCGCGACGCCCGCCTTGCGCTGGAACGCCTCGACCTGGCGGTGCAGGGCGAGTTCGCTGCGGTCGCCGTAATCGCCGTCCTCGGCGAGGCCGTTGTCCTGCTGGAACTCCTTGAGCGCGGCCCGGGTGCCGGGGCCGTCGACCCCATCCACGGCGCCGGATGCGAGGTAGCCGAGGCCGGCCAGGTTGGTCTGCTCCCAGCGCACCGTGTCGACGGCGTGCGCCTGGGCGGCGCCGAGTACGGGGACGAGCAGGGCCGCGGTGAGCAGTGCGGCGGCCGTGGCGGGTATCCGGCGGCGGAACGCGGCGGGGGTGCTGCTGGCTCTCACTGGGTGGCCTTCCTTGACTGGTTCTCACTGGGGGGTCGGCGAATCGGGCGTGCCGAAGGGGGTGGTGGCGCCGGGGGCATCGGCGGTGCCGTGGATGTCGAGAGGGAGGTCCCGCGCCGCCCAGCCGGTCAGCAGCGGGGAGGTGGCGAGGGCTCGCCGTACGCAGTGCAGTGCCGCGGAGCGGGCCTGTTGCGCGGAATCGGCGAGGCAGTAGAGGACCAGGTCGGCCCGGCCGTGCGTGGTCAGTACGGTCACGTGTTCGGGACGGTCGGCCGGGTGGGCGCAGGCCCACAGCACGTCGGTGAGCAGGGCCGGGTCGAGGCGTTGGTTCGGTGCCCCGGGGCTCGCTGTCAGTTCGACCGCCGCCATCGTGAGGTGCATGCGGCGTCAGTCCCAGATGAGGCCGAAGAAGGCGAAGAGCATGGCGGGCCACTTCCTTTCGTATCCGTTGCCGGTGGCGCTTCTTTCCTTGCTTTCGGCCCGTGTTCTCCGGCCGCAGCAGAAGCATCGCCGCCGCCCGGTACCCCCCGGAAGGCGTTCGGGGTGAGAGCAAGTGGTCCTGAACGCTTGGTGTCACGGAGCCCGTCTGCCGGACCGCTATGGCCATTGCGCCCCGGGGGCTGCCATCATCGGCCGACCGCGCGGTACGACCGGCCGCACAACAGCGGAGGGAGGGCCCGGACATGGGTTCCGTCGATGTGATCGATGTGGTCGACCTGCGCGGAGCGCCGCCCGCTCCCGCATCGGGCAACCGCTCGGCCCGGCGCCGCCGGCCGGCCGTCCCCCTGCGCCCGCTCGTCATCAACTACACGGGATTCCAGACCGAGTTCACCGCCCCGAGGCGTCGGCTGGAACTCCCCACGGGCTGCGTGACGCTGGTCTTCAACTTCTCCGAGGGCCTGTGGGTGACGCGCACGGAGGACCTCGGCACGACCGGGCTCCGGCCCGCCCCCCGGGCCATGATCAGTGGCCCGCGCACGGTCCCGGCGATCGGGGTGCACGCGGGCGTGGTGTACGGGATGGAGGTGAACATGACGCCGCAGGGCTGCTACCGGCTGTTCGGCGTGCCGATGTGGCACTTCGAGGACGCGCACGTGGACCTGGAGGAGGTCCTCGGAGCGCAGGGCCGGTACCTGGCGGAACGGCTCCAGGCGCTCGGCTCATGGGCGGAACGCTTCGCCCTGCTCGACGAGGTGCTCTGCGCCCGCCTCGCGTACGCCCCCGCGCCCACCCCCGAGGTCTGCGGGGCGCTCTCCCGCCTCTGGACGGACAGCCGTTCCCTGACCCGGGTGAGCGCCGCGACGGGGTGGAGCGCCCGCACCGTGCGCGCCCGCTTCCGCGAACAGGTGGGCCTCTCCCCCAAGGCCATGGCCCGGGTGTTCCGGCTGCAGCACGCACTGCGGATGCTGGCGGCGGGAACGGCCGCCGCGCAGGTGGCCGCGGCGTGCGGCTACCACGACCAGGCGCACCTGAGCCGCGAGGTGAAGGCGATGACGGGGCTGCCGCCTTCGCAGTTCGTCCGCCTGCGCGGCGGCCTGGCACCGGGGTCGGTCCTGGACCGGATGCCGGGCCGGATCAGCAGCGTGCTGCTATCGGGCTGAGCCGCCCCGTCCGGGTGCTCGGTAGCGGGCCGCGGACGCCAGGGGCCCGTAGTGGCGGCCCCTGACGGGCCGGAGGGGGTTTCCGTGGAAGCCGTACTCCTCGTGGCGCCGGGTGTGTACGGCCGCGTCCTCCACGAGGGTGCGGACGTTGGGTGCCGGGGCGCCGTACGCTCCGCGCGAGGAGCGGGAGTTCACCCGCCGGGACCGCCGCCCGTCCCCGATCGGCCCGCTTCCGGTGGCGGGCGCGCCGATTTTGACAAGACAGGCGCGCGGCGGCTTGTCACGCTCGGCGCACGACTCCTCGTCCCCCACGGAGGATCACCTTGTTCGCGACGCTCGGGCTCGATCCCGCCACCGATGCCGTCTACCGACTGATGGCCACCCGCCCCGAGGGCTGGGGCGTCGAGCAGATCGCCGCGCACCTCGGGAGTCCGGAGACGGACGTGCGGGAGGCCCTGGACCGGCTCGCCGAGGCCTCGCTGCTGCGCCGCTCCCGGGCGGTACCCGGCACCTGGCGGGCGGTCAGCCCGGAGCTCGGCATGCAGCTGATGCTCCGCCGCCACCAGGAGGAACTGGACCGGCGGCAGCGGGAGATCGCCGAGAGCCACGAGACGGTGTCCCGGATGATCTCCGGCCTGCGCCGGGACCCCGGCCCGGAGGCGTCCGGGGAGGGTGCGGACGGCGGGGCGGAGCGGCTGATCGGCATCGACGCCGTGCAGGCCCGCCTCGAACTCATCGCGGACCGGGCCGAGTCGGAGATATGCACCTTCATGCCGGGCGGCGGCCAGTCCGCGGCCGCCATCGAGGCGGCCCGTGAGAACGACACGCAGCTGATGTCGCGCGGGGTCGGCGTCCGCACGGTCTGTCTCGACAGCGTCCGCGGCAACCCGCCGACCCTGGACTACGCCCGCTGGCTCACCGACAACGGCGGCGGCGTACGGACCGTGCCCACCCTCCCGCTGCGCATGATCCTGGTCGACCGGGCCCACGCCCTGGTGCCGCTGGACCCGGCCGACACCCGCGCGGGCGCCGTCGTACTGCGGCTGCCCGGCGCGGTCGCGGCACTGACGGCCCTCTTCGAGCAGGTCTGGGAGGCCTCGCTGCCGCTGGGCTGCGACCGGCCGCGCGACGAGTGCACCGGCCTGACCCCGCCCGAGCGGGAGCTGCTGCGGCTGCTGAGCCAGGGCATGACCGACGAGGCGGCCGGCCACCAGCTGGGGGTCTCGCTGAGCACGGTCCGCCGCTCCATGGCGGCCCTGATGGAACGGCTCGGCGCGCGCAGCCGCTTCGAGGCGGGCCTGCGCGCCTCGCAGCGCGGGTGGCTCTGACGGGGGCCGGGGGGACAGGCCGGGGGGGGACAGGCGGGGGGACAGGCCGGGGGGCATGGACAGCACTGCGGCAGCCCGTCACGGGGGTGTGGGCTGCCGCAGTGCGCCGACCAGCGTGTCGACCAGGGCACGGGGCTCGTCCGCGTGGAAGCGCAGCACGCGGGCCTCGGCGCGGACGCCGAGCGGGCGGCGGAAGGCCAGCGGGCGGGCCAGTTCCACCGTGACGGTGGTCTGGCTGCCGACGATCAGGTCGAGCACCCCGTCCTCGGAGAGGGTGACGAGCCGGCCCTCGGGGTAGCGCCGGTCCACCCGGACCGAGGCCACCGCGTCCGGCGGGACGGTCAGGTCGAAGAGGGCCCCGTAGCGGATGCGCAGGGTCCCGTCGGGACGCACGACGTGCGGGCGGGTGACGCAGGCGGCGTGCATCGCGAGCACCAGCACCACCCCGTACACGTCGAGGACGAGCACCACCCGGTGGACGGCCGGCCAGGGGATCAGGACGGCCAGCCCGACCGTCTCGATCAGGGAGACGAACAGCAGGCCGTACATCATGGCCGTCTGCGGCCCGGTGTACGCGGCCGCGTGGTCCGCGGGGCGCACCCCGTGCGGCGGCCTCCGCAGCGCCCACCGGCCCAGCGCGGCGCCCGCGCGCAGCTCGTGCAGCAGCAGGCGGCGTACGGGCCGGGGCACGACCGCCCGCAGCGCCGCGCGGCGGGCCGTGCGGGGATCGGCGCCGCGGGCGCGCGAGGCGGCGTACAGGGAGTACAGGACGCGGCCCTCCAGCAGGAGGACCGCGCACACCAGCGCCTCGGCGGCACCGAGGACCCAGCCGGGCGGCCGGACGCCCGCCACCAGGCACACCAGCAGAGCCAGCTCCCCGGGTAACACGGCGGCCACCGCCACCCGCGCCGCGCGTACCGCGCTCATCCCCGCCCCCTGATCCTGCCGGTCCTGCCGGTCCTGCCGGTTCCTCCGTCGGAACGGTCGTTCCTGACGATGTCCGTGCACTCCGCCATCACCCGGCGGACGACCTCCGCCTGCGCCGGGGCGTACTCCGCGAGCAGGGCCTCCATGAAGCCCGGCGCGTCCGTCCTGCCGTCGCCGGCCGGGATCGCCGCGAACGCCCCGGCGGGCACCGCTGCCACCAGCTCCGCGGCGAGCGGGCCGATCCGCGGATCGTCGACCGCCGCGTCGGCGAGCTCGTCGAGCCTCTCGTACAGCCCGAGCACGGCCGGATCGGCGGCGACCGTGCCGAGGGCGGCGTAGAGCTCCTCCCCCACGGCCCCGGACGCGTCCAGCAGGCTCAGGTGCTCGCGGTCGAGCGCGGCGGACGGCGAGGCCGTCGCGGGCGCCCTGGCGAGCAGCGCGGCGAGCGCGGGCGAGACGGGCTCGACCTCCCCCGGCGGGGCGGCGAGCAGCACGGCCAGGCGCCGCCTGCGCTCGGCCAGTTCGGCCTCCTGACGGGCGAGGTCGGCATCGAGCTCCTCCAGTACGTCGGCCAGCTCGCGCCCCGCGTCGTCCGCGAGCACGTCGCGCACCTCGTCGAGGCTCAGCCCGAGCTCGGTCAGCCGGCGTACTCGGGCCAGCCGGACGGCGTCGCGCACGCTGTAGGCGCGGTAGCCGTTGGGCCGCCGGTCCGGCTCCGGGAGCAGGCCGACGTGGTGGTAGTGCCGGATCGCCCGGGTGGTGACCCCGACGAGCGCGGCGATCTCTCCGATGCGCATACGGGCAAGTAGAAACCCTGCCGCTGCGTCAAGGTCAAGTCGCGATGACGCAGCCGGTAACATGGTCGGCACGACAGACGAGTCGGCTGGACGGCCGCGTCGGGATCCCCGGATCCCGCCGAGGAACGTCCGGGCTCCACAGGGCAGGGTGGTGGCTAACGGCCACCCGGGGTGACCCGCGGGACAGTGCCACAGAAAACAGACCGCCTGGGGCTTCGGCCCCCGGTAAGGGTGAAACGGTGGTGTAAGAGACCACCAGCGCCTGAGGTGACTCAGGCGGCTAGGTAAACCCCACCTGGAGCAAGGTCAAGAAGGGCCGTTTTCGGACGGCCCTGCGCGAACGTCCGAGGGCTGCCCGCCCGAGTTCGCGGGTAGACCGCACGAGGCCGGCGGCAACGCCGGTCCTAGATGGATGGCCGTCTCCCCGGTGACCGCGAGGTCTCCGGGCGACAGAACCCGGCGTACAGGCCGGCTCGTCTGTTGTCTTCGACGCGTACGACGACGAGGCCCCCGCCCGGTACCGGGTGGGGGCCTCGTCGTGTGTCCGGGCCTCGTCGGGTGTCCGGGCCCCGTCGGGTGTCCGGGCCCCGTGGGTCAGCGCAGGTGGGACGTGTCGTTCAGGAGGCGGACCGAGGCGTTGCCGTCCGCGTAGTAGGCCACCGCCGACAGGGAGGCCGCCGACAGTTCCATGCGGAACAGTGCCTCCGGCGGGGCGCCCAGGGCGAGCCGGACCAGGATCTTGACCGGCGTCACGTGCGAGACGAGCAGGACCGTGCGGCCCGCGTGCTCGGCGAGCAGCCGGTCCCGGGTCGCCGAGATGCGGCGGGTGGCGGTCTGGAAGCTCTCGCCGCCGCCCGTGGGGGCGGCCCGCGGGGAGTCCAGCCACGCCTGGAGGTCCTCCGGGAAGCGCTCGCGCGCCTCCGCGAAGGTCAGCCCCTCCCACGCGCCGAAGTCGACCTCGCGCAGCCCCTCTTCGACGGTGACCTCGAGCCCGAGCCGGTCGGCGACGGCCTGCGCGGTCTCCCGGCAGCGCCGCAGCGGGGAGCTGATCACCGTCTCGATGGTGCCGCGCGCGGCCAGTGACTCCGCGACCGCGGCGGCCTGGCGGCGGCCCGCTTCGGAGAGCTCCGGGTCGCTGCCGCCGCTGCCGGAGAAGCGCTTCTGCGGGGTGAGCGCGGTCTCTCCGTGGCGCAGCAGCACGAAGGTGGCCGGGGCACCCAAGTCCGGGCCCCAGCCGACGGTGGGCGCGGCCGCGCTCTGGTCGGCGGCCCGGCCGGGCCGCGGCGGCGTGGACGGTGCCGGTCCCGCCGGGCTGGAGCCGGGCTCCGCGAAGAGGGTGTCGGCCCCTGCGTCCACGAGCGCCGGCGCGGTGGCCGACGTACGGGACGGGGAGGAGGCGAGGGCGGCCCGGACGGCCGCGGCGCCCGCCGCGGCGTCGCCCGGGGGGCCCGCCGGAGGAGGGGTCGCCAGGGCGCGCGCCGCCGAGGCGTCCAGTGCGGCCGAGGAGTTCGCGGGCTCCCACTGCTTGCCGCGCTTGCCCGCGTCCATCGCCTCGTTGGCGAGCCGGTCCGCGTGCTTGTTCTGCTCGCGCGGGATCCACTCGTACGTCACCTGCGCGCGCGGCAGGACCTTCGCCGCCTCGGCCGCGAGCGGCTTCATGTCCGGGTGCTTGATCTTCCAGCGGCCCGACATCTGCTCGACGACGAGCTTGGAGTCCATCCGTACGAGGACCAGCGCGTCCGGGTCCAGCTCGCGGGCGGCCCGCAGCCCGGCGATGAGGCCCTTGTACTCGGCCACGTTGTTCGTCGCGACGCCGATGTACTCCGCGCGCTCGGCCAGCGTCTCGCCCGTCGCCGGGTCGAGGACGACGGAGCCGTAGCCGGCGGGCCCCGGGTTGCCCCGGGAGCCGCCGTCGGCTTCCACAACGAACTTCGGCATCAGATGCCCGCGTCGGCCATGCGGACCAGGATGCGGCCGCAGCTCTCGTGGCGGACGACCTCGTCGCGGGCGGCGGCCTTGATCTCGTTGACCTCGGCGAGGTCGAGCTCCAGGCGGCAGCCCTCGCAACGGCGCTGCGAGAGGCGGGCGGCGCCGACGCCGCCCTGCTTGGCGCGGATCTTCTCGTACAGGGCGATCAGCGCGGCCGGCATCGTGGAGACGATGACCTCGCGGTCCTTGGCGATGCCCGCGGCCTCGGCGTCGAGCTCGCCGGTGGCGGCGTCACGGCGCGCGGTGGCGTCGGCCAGCTTGGACTCCAGCGAGGCGACCCGGTCGGTCAGCTCGTTGACGCGCTCGGTGGCGCTCTCCATGCGCTCCATGACCTCGAGGACCACGTCCTCCAGGTCGCCCTGGCGCTTGGCGAGGGAGACGACCTCGCTCTGCAGGTTGGCCAGGTCGCGGGCCGAGATGCCGGCGCCCGAGTCCAGGCGGGCCTGGTCGCGGGCGGCGCGCTGGCGCACCTGGTCCACGTCCTGCTCGGCCTTGGTCTGCTCGCGGGCGGCGTCGCTCGCCTGCGTCTGGGCGGCGACGAGGAAGTCCCGCTGCTGGGTGAGGTCCGAGGCCAGCGAGTCGACCTCGGCGTGCTCGGGCAGCGTGTTGCGCTTGTGGGTGAGCTGAGACAGCCGGACGTCCAGGGCCTGGACGTCGAGAAGTCGGATCTGGTCGGCGGGCTCGGCGTTCAGTTGGGGGCTCCAGGGTTGTGAGAAGGGGGTGTCACGGACGGCGCGTGCGCCGTCCAGGGGTCGGTGACCGTGCGCGAGACGTGGGTGCGAAGGCCCCAGCCGTTGCGCTCGGAGATGGCGTCGAGCTGGGCCGCGGCCTGCTCGCACCAGGGCCATTCGGTGGCCCAGTGGGCGGCGTCGACGAGGGCGAGCGGGTTCTGCTCGCGGGCCTCGGACACCGGGTGGTGGCGCAGGTCGGCGGTGACGTAGGCGTCGACGCCCGCGGCGCGCACCTGCGCGAAGAGGCTGTCGCCGGAGCCGCCGCTGACGGCGACGGTGCGGATCAGCGCGTCGGGGTCGCCGGCCACGCGGATGCCCTGGGCGGTGGGTTGGAGCCAGGCGGCGGCGCGCGCGGTGAACTCGCGCAGCGTCTCGGGACGGTCCAGTTCGCAGATCCGGCCGAGGCCGCGGCGCCCGGCGGGGTCGGTCGGGTCGGGGACCAGCGGGCCGGTGACGCGCAGGTCGAGGGCGCCGGCGAGGGCGTCCGAGACGCCCGGGTCGGCGCTGTCGGCGTTGGTGTGGGCGACGTGCAGCGCGATGTCGTTCTTGATCAGCGTGTGCACGACGCGGCCCTTGAAGGTGCCGGCCGCGACGGTGGTGGTGCCCCGCAGGTAGAGGGGGTGGTGGGTGACCAGGAGGTCGGCACCCAGCTTCACCGCTTCGTCGACGATCTCCTGGACGGGGTCGACGGCGAACAGGACCCGGGAGACCTCGGCGTCGGGGTCGCCGCAGACGGTGCCGACGGAGTCCCACTCCTCGGCCCGCGAGGGGGGCCACAGAGCGTCCAGCGCGGCGATGACTTCAGAGAGACGGGGCACGGGCCAAGGCTACCGTCCGTGGCGACCGGCCCGGCTCTTCCCGTCCCATCCCCGGGCCGATGCGGATACTGTCTGCGGCGGCAGGGGAAACGGGGGGATCCATGCGTGCCGGAGAAGTGCTCGACGCCCGATATGAGCTGGTCCGACGCCTGGATGTGGGCGGCATGGGCGAGGTCTGGGAGGGCGTCGACCGGCGCATCCGCCGCAAGGTCGCGATCAAGCTGATCCGCGAGGAGGCCGATCCGGCGCTGGTCCCGGAGCTGGTGTCCCGGCTCGGCCGCGAGGCGACGGCCGCGGGACGGCTCGCGCACCCGCACATCGTCGCCGTGTACGACTACAACAGCGTGGCGCAGGACGACGTACCGCTCGTCTACATCGTGATGGAGCTCGTACGGGGCCGCTCGCTCGCGGAGTAGCTCGCGCAGCGGCTGCCCGCACTCCCCCAGGCGCTGGCCTGGGCCGAGCAGATCGCGCTGGCCCTGGAGTCGGCGCACGGCCCGGAGGCCGGGGTGGTCCACCGCGACCTGAAGCCCGGCAACGTGATGGTCACCTACGGCGGGCTGGTCAAGCTGCTGGACTTCGGGATCGCCCGCTTCCTGGAGGACAACGACACCCACCACACGAAGCTCACCGGTGCCCGGATGGTCGGCACCCCCGCCTACATGGCGCCCGAACAGTGCGAGGGCCGGCCGGTGGACGGGCGGACCGACCTGTACGCCCTGGGCTGCCTGCTCTACACGATGCTCACCGGGCGGCCTCCGTTCACCCTGGACCGGGGCCTGCTCCAGGTCATGTACCAGCAGGTGCACGAGGTTCCGCCGCCGCCGAGCGAGTACCGGCCGGTCCCGGCGCCCGTGGACCGGCTGGTCATGGACCTGCTGGCCAAGGATCCGGCGGACCGGCCGGCCGACGCCGCGCAGGTGGTGGACCGGCTGCGCGGGCTGAGCCGGGCGCTCGCGGCGGCCGCCGCGCCGGCGGCTCCCCCGGGGGCGGCGTTTCCCGGGGCGGGGGCCGCGGGTGCGTACGTGCCGACCGAGCCGGACCTGCCGCCGCCCCCGCCGCCCGCGGCGGCCGCAGGGGTGGAGGAGGACGGGGAGGACGGGGACTTCGACGAGGTGCTGGAGGGCGAGTACGCCGATCCCGACCCCGGCGAGGTCTTCAGCGCCCGGATGCGGGCCGCGCTGGTGGAGCGCGGCCGGGTGGCGCGCGCCGAGGACGACCCGGGCATCGCGCGGCTGGCCCTGGGCGATCTCCTCGCCGACACCATCCGGCTGTTCGGCCCCGAGGACCCGCTGACGTGGAGTTCGGCTTCGACCTGGCCTGCGCCTGCGCCCGCGACGGACTCTTCGGGGAGGCCTCCGCGCTGCTCGGCGAGATCGTGCCGCGCATGGCTTCCCTGTACGGGCCCGAGGACCGGCGCACCCTCTACGCCCGCTGCCTGCTGCCCTGGTACCTGGGCAGCGCGGGCGCCGGACGGGAGGCCGCCGGGCTCTACGGCGACATCGTGCGCGATCTGCGCCGGGTGCTCGGGGAGAGCGACAGCCTCACCCTGCACACCCGCTACCAGCACGTCGTCCAACTGGGCAGGGCCGGTGACGACGTCGGCGCGGTCCAGCTGTGGCTCTCCCTGATCCCGCGGCTGGACGCCGAGCAGCGGACGGTGGGGGCGCTGGGCACGGACGCGCGGCGCGAACTGTGCGACTGCGTCCTGCGGCTGCGGGGAAACACGGAGGCGGCCGGCCGGCTGCGGATGCTCGTACCGAATCTGGTGCACCTGCTGGAGGCCGGGCTGGGGCAGACGTACGCGGCCCGGATCGTGATGGTCGGGTGGATCGGGGACGTGGGCACCGCGCAGGAGACGCTGCCCGCCTGGCGGGTGCTGATCAGCGACTGCACCGCGGCGCTCGGGGAGGAGCATCCGCTGACCCTGCTGGCCCGGTTCCGGCTCGCCGAGCACACGGAGGCCGCGGGCCTGGCGGCGGAGGCGCGCGCGCTGCTCGTGGAGCTGCTGCCGGCGCTCACCGAACAGCAGGGCCCGGCCGGGGAGCTGGTGCTACGGGCCCGCTACCTGCTGGCGCTGACCGCGCGGGCACTCGATCCGGCGGCGGACCTCGCGCAGTGGGAGGCGCTGGCGCCGGACCTGGAGGCGCTGCTCGGGAGCGGGGACCGGCTGACGGTGGACGCCTGGTTCCGCCTGGCGCTGGCACTGGCCGCGCAGGACCGGCCGGCGGAGGCGCTGCCGCTGCTGGACTCCGTACTGGTGCGCAGGGGCGAGCTGTTCGGGGCCGACGAGCCGGTCACCCTGCGGGGGCGGTGCGCGCAGGTGGAGGCGGTGCACGGGGAGGGCGTGGCGCGTCCGCTGTGGCGGGAGCTGCTGGCGGAGCTGACGCGGGCGCTGGGCGGCCGGCACGACCTGACCCGCGAGGTGCGGCGGCGGCTGGGACTGGCGCCCGGGCCCGGGGAGGCGCTGCGGGCGGACGGGCTCGGGGTGCGGACGGTACGCGCCACGTGAGGGGCGGCGTGAGCGACCAGGCGACGGGCGGTGTGAGCGACCAGGCGACCGGCCGCGTGACTGACCACGTGACCAACCACGCGACCGGCCGCGTGACCGCTACTTGACCAGGAAGCTCCGCAGGTCGTCGAGGACCTTGTCGGCGGCGGTCACGCCGAGGCCCAGGTACCAGGTCTCGTCGGGGACGTCCTTCGCCCGGCCCTGCTTGACGGCCTCCAGGCCCTTCCACAGCGGGTTGTCCTCGGCGGAGTCGCGCTTGGTCTTGTCCTTGGCCCCGTAGACGCCGGTGAAGATCCAGTCGGCGGCGGCCTCGTCCATGCGCTCGGGGCTGATCTCCACCGCGAGGTCCTCGACCTGCTGGTTCTGCGGGCGCGGGATGCCGGAGTCCTTCAGGATCGTGCCGATGAAGGAGGCGCCGGCGTACAGGCGGGTCTTGCCCGGCATGTAGCGCAGCATCGTGACGGTCGGCTTCTTCTCGCCGAGGTCGTCCCCGAGCTTCTTCGCCTTGGCCTGGTAGGCGTCGAGCTTGGCCCTGGCCTCGGCGGTCTTGTCCAGGGCGGCCGCGTTGAGGAGGTAGTTCTCCTTCCACGGGAAGCCGGGGCGGATGGAGAAGACGGTGGGGGCGATCTTCGAGAGCGCCTCGTACTTGTCCGCGGAGCGCAGCCGGCTGCCGAGGATCAGGTCGGGCTTGAGGGCGTTGATCGCCTCGAGGTTGAGGTTGTTGATGGTGCCGACGGACTTGGGCTCGCCCGCGTCCTTCTTCAGGTAGGCGGGGATGCCCTCGTCGCCCTCGGTGGGCGCGTAGCCGACGGGCTGCACGCCGAGGGAGACCACGTTGTCCAGCTCGCCGACGTCGAGGACGACGACCCGCTTGGGTGCGGCCTTGAGCTCGGTGGAGCCCATGGCGTGGGTGAGGGTGCGCGGGAACTGCCCGGCCGCCGCGGTGGTCCCGAAGGCCGCCGTCTTCTTCGCCGCCTCCGAGAAGTCCTTGCCGCCCTGGGCGGCGGCCTTCTTCTCGGTGCCGCCTGCGGCCCGGGCGTCCTTGCCCGCCTTGTCGTCCTGGCCGCCGCAAGCGGTGAGGACGAGTGCGGCGGCTGCGGCGAGGGCGACGGCGGCTGATCCGCGGCGTCGGAGGGACATGGGACGTCTCCTGGGGATGGGGAGCGGGCAAAGTCTGGAAAAGGCGGTTAGGTATGCCTAATCGGCCTCCTCACCCTAAACGCCCCGATATCGCACAGCACAATCGCCGCCTTCCGCACAGTCGAATCACCACCCCTCCACCCATATGTGTGAAGCGAGGGTTGTCGCGTTGTCCAGCGGGAAGCGCGATCACTACGTTCCTCCCCGGAGGTGCCCGCAGATGACTGTCTGTGCCATCGAGAAGACCACCGCGGCCCCGTTCACCATCGCCGCGGACGGCTCCTACGCCGCCCGGCTGGCCGGGGACGGCGAGGCCCGTTTCCCGGAGCGGTGGACGCTGACCGGGCCCGAGCCGTACGCGGTGCCGCTGCCGCTCGCGCAGCCCGAGGAGGCGGACAGCGAGGTGCTGCCGCTGGCCGACGGGCGGGTGCTGATCCACCGCCGGGTGGCGGAGCGCCACGGCTTCGCACTGCTGTACCCGACGGGCGGGGGCACAGCGGGTGCGGGACCCCGGACCGGGGAGCTGGAGCTCGGCGCGATCGCCCCGCAGGACGACCCGGGGGCGGGTGACGGGACGGCGGACGGCGTACGGGTCACCCTGCTGCCGCCGTCCCCGGACGGGCGCGGGGCCTTCGCCCTGGCCGTGGGCGCCGCCGCGACCACGGTGTGGCAGGTGGCCGGGACCCCCTTCGGGCCGGAGCGCGTCGCCCGGATCCCGGGGCGCTGTTCGGGTGGGGTCTGGCTGGACCGGACGGGCCGGCTGCTGGCCCTGGACCGCGAACTGGACGGCCCGCGGGGGCCGATGACCAAGGCCGTGGTGGTGGACCTGGAGCGGGCCGGGGAGGTTTCGCCGCTGCTCCAGATCGCCGAGGGCAGCGATGACCGGCTGCTGCTGGCCGACCCGGACAGCGGGCTGCTGCTGATCCGCTCGGACGCGCCGGGCGAACCCCGGCTCGGGTGGGGGGTCCTGGGCAGCGCCCGCCCGGTGCGCTTCCCGGAGTGCCTGCGGGCCGTCGGGGCCGCGGCGACGCCGTTCGCGGTGCAGCCGGGGCAGGTGCTGATGCCGGAGCACTGCGGGGTGGCGCTGCGGGTGGACGAGGCCGGCGACGGCTACGGCGGTGACGTGGCCGGGCTCGCCCTGTGGCGCCCCGCCGACCGGCACGTCTTCCGGCTCGGCGCCCCGGCCGGCTGGCTCGGCGGGACGGGCCGGTGGAGCCCGCAGGGCCGCCTGCACCTCCCGTACGCGACCCCCGAAGTCCCCTGCGGGGTCCTCGGCATGAACATCCCGGTCTCCCCGCCCCCGCCCGTCCGCCTGGACCCGATCCCCCTGCCGCCGGCCCCCAAGCCCCTGGCCCGCCCGGTACCCCTCCAGCAGGCCCCGCTGGGCTGATCCCCGGCCGGGCCGGCTGACAGGTACGCACGACGCCCGTGGGGCGGCGGGTCCGCGGACCCGCCGCCCCACGGGCGTCGTGCGTACCTGTCAGCCGTCGTGCTTGAGGCCGAGGACCTCCGCCGCCGCGAAGGTTTCGTTCGCCGGGCGGGAGTCGTAGTGCGGGGTGAGGAGACCGTCGAGCTCCTCGTAGGAGAAGGACTCCTTGGTGGTGTCGAACTTCGCCGCCACCTTCGGGCGTTCCATCACGACCACGATGCCGCCGTGGACCACGAACAGCTGGCCGTTGGCCTTCGCCGAGGCCGGGGAGGCCAGGTAACCGACCAGTGGGGAGACGTGCTCGGGGGCGAGGGCGTCGAGCTTGCCCTCCTCCGGGACCTGGAAGCCGGCGAAGACGTCCTCGGTCATCCGGGTGCGGGCGCGCGGGCAGATGGCGTTGGCCGTGACCCCGTACTTGGCGAGCGCCAGGGCGGTGGAGGTGGTCAGGCCCACGATGCCGCCCTTGGCCGCCGCGTAGTTGGGCTGGCCGGCCGAGCCGCCGAGGAAGGCCTCGGAGGAGGTGTTGATGATCCGGCCGTAGACAGGGCCGCCCGCCGCCTTGGACCGCTCCCGCCAGTGCACGGAGGCGAAGTGGGTGGTGTTGAAGTGGCCCTTGAGGTGGACCCGGATGACCGAGTCCCACTCCGCCTCCGACATCGAGAAGACCATCCGGTCGCGCAGGATGCCCGCGTTGTTGACCAGGATGTCGAGCTTGCCGAAGCTGTTGACCGCCAGCTCGACCAGCTCGCGCGCCTGCTCGAAGTCGGCCACGTCACCGAGGTGCGCCACCGCCTGCCCGCCCGCCGCCCGGATCTCCGCGGCGACCTCTTCCGCCGGGGCGGCCGAGGCCTCCCCCGAGCCGTCGCGGCCGCTCTGGCCGAAGTCGTTGACGACCACGCTCGCGCCGAGGCGGGCGAGCTCGACCGCCTCGGACCGGCCGAGGCCGCGGCCGGCCCCGGTGACTATGGCGACGAGTCCCTCAAGTGGCAGTGACATCCGTACGGTTCCTCTCGAAACGGGTCAGAGTTCGATGCAGGTGCGCAGGGCGACGCCCGTGCGCATCTGGTCGAGCGCGTCGTTGATCTCGGCGAGCTGCACGCGGTGCGTGATCAGCCCCGCCAGGTCCACCCGGCCGGCCCGCCACAGGGCGATGGTGCGCTCGTAGGAGCGGAGCACGTCACCGCCGCCGTACATCGAGGGCAGGATCTTCTTCTCGTCGAAGAAGAGGGAGAACATGTTGATCGAGTAGTTGTCGTCGAGCGCGCCCGCGCCGACCACCACGACGGAGCCGCCGCGGCGGGTCATCTCGTACGCGGTCTGCGTGGTCTGGGACTTGCCGACGACCTCGAAGACGTAGTCGAAGCCCTCGCCCGCGGTGATCCGGTTCTTGGCGTCGGCGAAGGCCTCCGGGGAGACCGCCTCGGTGGCGCCGAAGCGCAGCGCGGCCTCGCGCCGGGAGGCGACCGGGTCGACGGCGATGATCTGGGCCGCGCCCTGGACCTTGGCGCCCTGGATGACGGAGATGCCCACGCCGCCGCAGCCGATGACGGCGACCGAGGAACCGGCCTCCACCTTGGCGGTGTTGATGGCCGCGCCGAGGCCGGTGGTGACTCCGCAGCCGATCAGGGCGGCGATGTCGAAGGGCACGTCCTCGGGAATGGGTACGGCGCAGCCCGCCGGGACCACCATCTCCTCGGCGAAGGTGCCGGTGCCGGCGAAGCCGAAGATGCTGCTGTCGCCCCGCTTGAAGTTGGGGGTGGCGACGTTGCCGAAGGCCTCCAGGCACAGGTGGCCCTGGCCGCGCTTGCAGGACGGACAGTGTCCGCACGGCGGGAGCCAGCAGACCAGTACCCGGTCGCCGATCTTGTGGCTGGTGACCCCGTCGCCCACGTCCGTGATCACGCCGGAGCCCTCGTGGCCCGGGATGAAGGGGGCGGGCTGCGGGAGGACGCCGCTCATGGCGGAGAGGTCGGAGTGGCACAGACCGGTGGCCTTGATGCGGATCTTGACCTTGCCCGGGCCGAAGCCCACGGCCTCCATGTCGTCGACGACTTCGAGCTTGTCCTGGCCTATCTCGCTCTGGAGTGCTGCGCGCACGGTGCGGCTCCTTCTGTGGGTCTGTGGTGTGGTGCGTGTCTGCTGGGCCGTCTAGCCGTGTTCGACGACGGTGTCGGCGAGGACCGGGGCGTCGTCGCGGTCGGCGGCCGTCACCGAGACGAGGACGCGGCCGGGCTCCTGCCACATCCGGATCCGCAGGGTCTCGCCGGGGAAGACGATCCCGGCGAAGCGCGTGCGGTAGGCGCGGACGCGGGACACGTCCCCGTCGAGGACGGTGTCCACCACGGCCTTCAGGGTCATCCCGTACGAGCACAGGCCGTGCAGGATCGGCTGGTCGAAGCCGGCCAGCTTGGCGAACTCGGGGTCCGCGTGCAGCGGGTTCCAGTCCCCGGAGAGGCGGTACAGCAGCGCCTGCTCCTCGCGGATCTTCCGCTCCTCCACCCGGTCGGGCGCCCGCTCGGGCTGCTCCGCCCGGACGGAGGGGCCGCGGTCGCCGCCGAAGCCGCCTTCACCGCGTACGAAGATCTGCGCGTCCGAGGTCCACAGCGGCCCGTCCGCGTCCGCGACCTCGGTGCGCAGGACGATCACGGCCGCCTTGCCCTTGTCGTAGATCGCGGCGACCTTGGCGGTGGAGGCGGCCTGCCCCTTGACCGGGATGGGCCGGTGCAGCTCGATGGACTGGCCGCCGTGCAGGACGGCGGCGAGGTTGACCTCGATGCCGGGGGCGGCGAGGCCGCCCATCATGGCCATGCCGGCGCCGGCGACGGTCGCGAAGCTGGGCAGCACGTGGAGCTTGGACTCCAGGGTGTAGCGCAGCTCGTCGGGGTCGGTGGCGGCCCCGGGGTTGTTCGGGGAGGTCCCCGCGCCGAGTCCGAGGTGGTAGAGCTGGATGTCCTTGTGGTCCCAGACGATGTTCCCCTGGCGGGGTTCTGCGGCGAGGGCCTTGGCGGCATCGATCGGCATGGGCGTGCTGCTCCCTGTCTTGGAGACACCGTCTTCGGAAACCGGGCCCCTGGGAAACGGGGCCCTGGGAAAGCTGGATCCTGGGAAAGCTGGGTCCTGGGAAAGCTGGGTCCTGGGAAAGCTGGCTCTTCTGGAAGACCTCGGCGCGGCCGTCCGCACCGTCGGCCGCACCGAGGTCGTATACGGGACCGGCTCTCTAGAACGCGTTCTAGGTTGCCGGTGAAGGAATGTATAACGCACGCCCCAGCAGTTGGGAAGACTCCTGACTCTCTGTCAGCTCCACTTCGTACGGGGCGCGTTGCCCGGGGATCGAATCCTCCGCCCCTACCCTGGCCGAGTGGACGAAATGCCGGTTTCCCAGCGCCCTGCCCGGTCCCTGCGGGTCCTCCTGGACCCTCCGAACCCGGCCCTGTCGGTCCTTCTCGGACTCCAGCCGGACATCGAGGTGGTGGCCTCGGCGATGTTCCGTCCGGCGGTGGCCCTGACCGAGTCCGTGGACCGGGTCCCCGAGCTCCTGGCGGAGGATCCGGAATGCCGGATCCTGGTCCTGGCGGGCTCCGCCCACCCGGGCCTGGCCGAGGCCGTCCTGGCCGCGGGCGCGGCGGGGCTGGTCCTGCGGGACGGCCCGGTCGAGGACCTCGCGGACTCCGTACGCCGCGCCTCGCGCGGGGAGTCGGTGGTCGATCCCGCGCTGGAGGCCCCGTAGGGCGGGCGCGGACGCACGTGCGCCCGCCCTGCCCGGTCCGGGGGGGATCGGGTGGGGCGGGCGCACGACCGGCCACGGACGGCGGGGGGGGGCCTCCGTGGGCGGGGCTTCAGGGGCCGGGACTTCAGGGTCCGGGGCCCGGGCGGATATCCGTATCGGTATCCGCCGTATCCGTATCGGTATCCGTCACCCTCAGGCGGGCTTGGTCCAGTCGTCGACCGTCCGCGACGGGTCCAGCGCGACCGGCAGCCGCTCCAGCCCGCGGAACGCGGGGAACGGCCCCTTGAGCCACTCCTCCCCACCCGCCGCCGGCGTCGCCAGGACCACGTCGGGGAATCGGTCGAGCAGGGCCGTCAGGGCGGTCTCCAACTCCATGCGGGCGAGCGGGGCGCCGAGGCAGTAGTGCGGCCCGTGGCCGAAGCCGAGGTGGGTGCTCTGCAGGCCCTTGCGCGTCACGTCCAGGGTGTCGGGCGCGGGGAACTTCTCCGGATCGCGGTTCGCGGAGGAGAGCGCGATCTGGACGAGGGCGCCCTTGGGGATGGCCACTCCCCCGATCTCCAGGTCCTCCAGGGCGTACCGGAAGGTCGAGGTCTCCACCGAACACTCGAAGCGGACGAGCTCCTCGATCGCCTGGGGCAGCAGCTCGCGGTCCTGCTGGACGGCCGCCAGCTGGTCGGGGTGGGAGAGCAGCGTGAAGACCGCGTTGCCGATCTGGTAGGTCGTGGTCTTGTGGCCGGCGAAGAGCAGGACCCACATCATCGACACGAGTTCGTCGTCGGTCAGGGCCCCCTCCTCGTGCTCCGTGTCGATCAGCACGCTGAGGAAGTCGTCCGAGGGGGTGGCGCGCGTGCGGGTGACGAGGCCGGAGAAGTAGTTCCGCAGCCAGTCCTCGGCCTCGGCCAGGTCGCCGGCCATGTCCTTGCTGAACCGGGAACGCGTCACGTTGCCGAACCACTTCAGGACGTCCGCGCGCTCGTCCCCGACGATCCCGAGCAGTTCACAGATGACCATGACCGGAAGCGGAAGGGCGAACGAGGCCATCAGATCGACGGGAGAGTCCGTCGGGCAGCGGTCCAGCAGCTCACCCGCGAGCTCCTCGATGCGCGGGCGCAGCCCCTTGATGTGGCGCGGCGTGAAGGCCTTGTTGGCGATGTGGCGCAGCCGGGTGTGGCGAGGGGGGTCGGCGAAGAGGAGGTTGTCGTCGAGTGCGTCGCAGGTGTTCCCGAAGACGGCGTGGTAGATGTCGAGGCCCTCGTGCATGTCCTTGCCGATGCGCGGATCGGAAAGGGCGAGGCGGGCGTCGTCGTACCGGGTGATCAGGTACGTCTCCACCCCGTGCCGGGTGGTCAGCCGAGCGACGGGGGCCTGCTCGCGCAGCGCCTGGTAGACCGGGTACGGGCACGTACGGTACTCCGGCGTGCCCATGGACGCCGCCATGACGGCCTCGTCGACGGGGAGGCCGTCACTCACTGCCACTGCGGGTTCGGTCGTCACGCGCTCAGACCTCTCATGGGACTCGTCATGGGACTCGGCATCGGGCTCGGAATTCCGGCCACACCCTCCTCCCGCGGGGCCCCGGACGGGAAACGCCGATTACCCCGTTCGGTCGCGAAAGTACGGCCTCCTGAGCGGATCCGGCGGGTCTGCGACCGCTCCGGCGAGCGGCCGCGCAACGCCTCCCTAAGGTGCTCCCATGCCGGAAATCGCACTGCCGGGGATCACGCTGCCGAAGATCTCAGATCTGCACCTCACAGCGGCGGACGACCACGACGACGGAAGCCGCACGCGGATCGACGTCCACCACCACTTCTGCCCCCCGCAGTGGCTGGAATGGGCCGGTCGCCAGGGGCTGGTGAACCCGAAGGCCCTGCCGCCGTGGGCGCGCTGGGACCCTTCGGCCGCCCTGGACGTGATGGAACGCGCGGGGATCGCCACCGCCGTCCTCAAGCCCATGCTCCCGGCGCGCTACGAGACGTCCGCGCAGCTGCGCGAGGCCATCACCGTCGTCCTGCGGGCCGCCACCGAGGTGGTGGAGGCGCATCCGGGGCGCTTCGCGTTCCACGCGCCGCTGTTCCTGGACGAACCCGAGGTCTCGACGTGGGCGCTGCGGCACGGTCTCGACGACCTGGGCGCGGTCGGGGTGAACGTGACGGCCAACTACGGCGGGGTCTACCTCGGTGACGCCGCCTACGATCCCGTGTTCGCCGAACTGAACGAGCGGGCCGCCGTGGTCGACACCCATCCGCACAACCTCCCGGGTGGCCCGCCGGGGGCGGTGCACGTCCCCGGGATCCCGAACTTCCTGTGCGACTTCCTGCTGGACACGACGCGGGCCGCCGTGAACATGATCCACAAGCGGACGCTCGACCGGTTCCCGAACCTGTCGGTGATCCTCCCGCACGCGGGCGGCTTCCTGCCGCACATCGCGACCCGGGTGCAGGCCTTCGCGGGGGCGTTCGCTCCGCCGGTCGAGCCGGCGATGGTCCGGGACCACATGAGCCGCTTCTACTACGACACGGCGGGCCCGATGTCGCCGGCCGCCACCCTGCTGGCCGCGGCGGGCCCCGACCGGATCCTCTTCGGGAGCGACTGGCCGGCCTGCCCCGCGGACATGATCACGGACATCGCCGTCCCCGCCCTGACGACCGACCCGGCGCTCACCCCGGCCCACCACCGCGCCATCAACCGCGACAACGCCCTCCGCCTGATGCCAACCCTCCGGACCGAACCCACCCGGTCCAACGCCTGAGGCACCCTCCAGCCCCACCGTCGTGCACATGTGGGCCGACGCCAGGCAAATCCAGCCCCTCCGGCATGCACGTGCCGGCCGACCCCAGCCAAAATCCAGCCCCGCCGGCGCTTGAGGCGACCCTTCCGCACCACCGGCATGCACATGCGGGCCGAGGCCGGGCAATTCCAGCCCCGCCGGCGCTTGAGGCGACCCTTCCGCACCACCGGCATGCACATGCGGGCCGAGGCCGGGCAATTCCAGCCCCGCCGGCGCTTGAGGCGACCCTTCCGCACCACCGGCATGCACATGCGGGCCGACGCCGGGCAATTCCAGCCCCTCCGGCGTTTGAGGAGCGGGGGTCCGGGGGCTGGCCCCCGGCAGCGGCGCCGCGCGGGGGGCTGTCCCCTACCCGCCCTTCCACCGTTCCCTGGGCTCCGCCCAGACCCGACTGAAGGCTCCGGGCCGCGCCCGGGGCCCCTGGGGCTCCGCCCCAGACCCCGGTCCTCAAACGCCGGACGGCTGAAAGGACTCCGGCGTCGGCCCGCACGTGCGGGCCGACGCCGGCCAAAAACCAGCCCCGCCGGCGCTTGAGGCGATCTTTCAAGCCCCGCCGGCGATTGAGGCGCCCGGCCCCCGCCTATTTCCGGAGCAGGGTCACCACCGCCGCGCCCCCCAGCCCGATGTTGTGGGCCAGGCCCACGCGGGCTCCGGCGACCTGTCGGGGACCGGCCTGTCCCCGGAGCTGCCAGACGAGTTCCGCCGCCTGCGCGAGCCCCGTCGCGCCCAGCGGGTGGCCCTTGGAGATCAGCCCCCCGGACGGGTTGACCACCCACCGCCCCCCGTACGTCGTCGCACCCGACTCCACCAGTTCCCCGGAGGCCCCGTCCGCGCACATGCCCAGCGCCTCGTACGTCAGCAGCTCGTTGATGGAGAAGCAGTCGTGCAGCTCGATGACGTCGACGTCGTCGATGCCGAGACCCGACGCCTCGAAGACCTGCCGCCCCGCCGCCGCCGTCATCGGCTTGCCGACCACGTCGATGCACGATCCGGAGGAGAAGGACGCCTCGGTGTCCGTGGTCATCGACTGCGCGACGATCTCCACCGCCCGGTCCCCGAGCCCGTGCTGCTCCACGAAGCGTTCCGAGACGACCACCGCGGCCGCCGCCCCGTCCGAGGTCGGCGAGCACTGGAGCTTGGTCAGCGGCTCGTGGATCGTCTTCGCCGCGAGGATCTCCTCGACCGTGTACACCTCCTGGAACTGCGCGTTCGGGTTGTTCGCCGAGTGCCGGTGGTTCTTCGCGCCGACCGCCGCGAGCTGCGCGGCCGTGGTCCCGTACCGTTCCATGTGCTCGCGCGCCGCGTTCCCGAAGATCTGCGCGGTCGGCGGGGACATCTCGAAGCCGTGCCCGGCCGCCATGATCCCGTAGTGCCGGGCGACCGGCGAGGTCTTGAAGTCGCCCCCGTCCGCGCCGCCGCCCAGCGCGCCCTTCTTCATCTTCTCGAAGCCGAGCGCGAGCACGCAGTCGTTGATGCCGCCCTCCACGAACTGCCGCGCCATCATCAGCGCCGTCGAGCCGGTGGCGCAGTTGTTGTTGACGTTGTAGACGGGGACCCCGCTCAGGCCCAGCTCGTACGCCGCCCGCTGGCCGGCGGTGGAGGCCTGGAAGCAGTAGCCCACCGGCACCTGTTCGACCAGGCCGTAGGCGACCCCCGCGTCCGCGAGCGCCGCCGATCCGGCCTCCTTCGCCATGTCCCAGTACTGCCAGTCCCGCGACTCCGGCTTCTCGAACTTCGTCATGCCGACGCCCACGATGTACGACTTGATGCGACTCACTGGAGTAACGCCCCTTCGGTCAATCCCTGGGAAGGCCGAGGATGCGCTCGGCCACGACGTTGAGCTGGACCTGTGTGGTGCCTCCGGCGATGGTCAGGCAGCGGGACATGAGCATCCCGTGCACCGCCCGCCTCCCCGCCCCCTCACTCACCGCGCCCGCCGGGCCCAGCAGTTCGAGCGCGAGCTCGGCGGTCCGCTGCTGGTGCGGGGTCTGTACGAGCTTGCGTACGGAAGCGCCCGCGCCCGGCTCCAGTCCGGAGACCTGCTGGAGCGTGGTGCGCAGTCCGATGCAGGCCAGGGCGTGTGCCTCGGCGGCCAGCGCCCCGATCCGCACCCGGTACCCGCCTTCGAGTTCGGCGGAGCGCGCGAGCAGCGCCTCCAGGCCGGTGTCGAAGGTCATCTGGTCGGCCATGTGGACGCGTTCGTTGCCGAGGGTGTTGCGGGCGACCTTCCAGCCCCCGTCGGCGGCGCCGACCAGGGAGTCCTCGGGCAGCCGCACGTCGTCGAAGTAGACCTCGTTGAAGAGGGCTTCGCCGGTGATCTCCTTGAGCGGCCGGATGTCGATGCCGGGGGTCTTCATGTCGACGATGAAGTAGCCGAGCCCCTTGTGCTTGGGGGCGTCGGGATCGGTCCGCGCGAGCAGGATCCCGTAGTCGGCGCTCTGCGCGGAACTCGTCCACACCTTCTGCCCGTTGACGATCCAGCCGCCCCCGGACCCGTCCCCGGCCGCCGTCCGCTCCGCCTTGGTCCGCAGCGAGGCCAGGTCGGAGCCGGCCCCCGGCTCGGAGAAGAGCTGGCACCAGGTGACGTCCCCGCGCAGCGTCGGGAGCAGGTGGCGCTCCTGCTGCTCGGGGGTTCCGTAGGCGAGCAGCGAGGGCACGACCCAGGTGGCGATCCCGAGGTCGGCGACCTTGACCCCGGCGGCCTTGAGTTCCTGCTGTACGACGAGCTGTTCCACGGGCCCGGCGCCGAGTCCGTACGGCGGCGGCAGGTACGGGGCCGCGTACCCGGTCGGCGCCAGCACCCGCCGTGCGGTGGCGGGGTCGAGGCCGGCGGCGTCCGCGATGGCGGTACGGGCCTTCGCGCGGTGGGCCTCGGCCTGCGCGGGCAGCTCCAGGCGCAGCTCGCGGCGGGCTCCGGCGGCGGCGAGCCGCACGGCCCGCACCCGGTGGCCGTCGCCGGAGCCGAGGAGCTGGCGTGCGACGAGCGCCCGCCGCAGGTAGATGTGGGCGTCGTGTTCCCAGGTGAAGCCGATGCCGCCGAGCACCTGGATGCAGTCCTTGGCGCAGGAGTACGCGGCGTCGAGCGCGGTCCCGGCGGCCAGCGCGGCCACCAGCGAGCGCACCTCGGCCGGCTCCTCGGTGGCCTGGGCGGCGTCCCAGACGAGCGCCCGGGCCTGCTCCACGCGCACCAGCATGTCGGCGCACAGGTGCTTGATCCCCTGGAACTGGCCGATGGGCCGCCCGAACTGTTCGCGGACCTTCGCGTACTCGGCGGCGGTCTGCAGTGCCCAGGCGGCGGTGCCGCAGGCGTCGGCGGCGAACAGCACGCAGGCGAGGTCCCGGACGAGCGCGGCGTCGAGTTCCAGCAGCCGGCCCGGACCGGCGGTGACCCCGCGGGCGCGCACCTCGGCGGTGGGCCGGGTGGGGTCGGCGCTTTCCTGGGTGCGGATGTCGAGCGCGTCGGCGTCGACGGCGAACCAGCGGGTCCCGTGCGCGGTCTCGGCGGCGAGCAGCACGAGCTCCGCCTCGCCCGCGCCCAGCACCGGCGGCGCGGTCCCGTCGAGGAGGTACCCGCCCTCCACGGCCACGGCGGTCAGGTCCCCGGGTCCGAGCGCGACGGCTCCGACCCGCCCGCCGAGGGGATCGGCCCCGGCCCGGTCCAGGAGTACGGAGGCCAGCGCGCTCGGCAGGTACGCCCCGGGCAGCGCCGCCCGGGCGGCCTCCTCCACCGCGACGGCGAGGTCGAGCAGGGTCCCGCCCTCCAGGTGCGGCTCCAGCAGCCCGGAGGCGAGGAGTCCGTCCCAGTAGGCGGGGCGGGAGCCCGTCTGCGGCGGGGTGTCGAGGAGTTTGCGCACCTCCTCGGGCGGCACGGCCCGCGCGACCCAGCCGCGTACGGCCCCGGCCAACTCCCGCTGTTCCTGTGTGATTCCGATGCCCATGCGCGGCAGAGTAGAACACGTTGCATTCTGACGGAAGGTCAGAACTGGAACGTGTTCTCACTTCGTGGACCCGTGCCGGGCCGTCCCGTGAGGGCCCGCCCTGAGACGATGAGGAAGCGGTGCGGCGGTGCGGACACGACCCGCGGCTTCCGTGATCACACGTTCTTGAGGATCGGGGCATGAGTGAGCGGCCATACCGAAGTCGTACGGGGCCCCGGAGGCGAGCCGCTCGCCCACTACGAGGAAGAGAGCCGCGACGGCATCCGCTGGGCGGACGATCTGCGCCTGGCGGACGGAGCTTCGCCCGCCGCCGCCGCGGAGCGGGTCGTGGTGGACCTGGCGGGGTGGGGAGTGACGACGCGGGCGCCGCTGGGCGCGGAACTGGCCGGGCGGGGCGCGCACGCCGAGCGCCGGTTCGACACCTACACCCACGCGCTGCGGGCCTCCCCGCGGCCGCCCGAACCGGTTCGGCTGCCGGAGGACCTGGCCCCGCTCCCGGCCGCGGCCGTGGACCCGGCGGCCCTGCGGGCCGCGTACCGGGCGGCCTACCCCGCCGACCACCCCGACCACGGCATGAGCACGCCCGGGGACCTGGAGGCGCTGATGGACGGCACCTTGATGGGACCGCTCCTGCCCACCAGCACCGTGCTGATCGACACCGCACGCAGGGCCGCGGTCGCCGCGGTGCTCGCCCACGACTGCCCGGGCGCCCCGCCCCTGGAAGGCCCCTGGATCTCCGAGGTCTTCCGCGACCCCGCACCCGCCTACCGCGGCGCCGGCTCCCTGCTGCTGCGCCACGTCCTGTGGCTGTCCGCCGAGGCCGGGCTGCCCGCCCTCGGCCTCTCGGTGACCGCGGGGAACCGCGCCGCCCGGACGTACGAGAGCGCCGGATTCATCCGTACCGCGCAGTGGGCCGACCTATGCATCCACTGAGGCGGGGTGCGTACGCCGGCGGACGGGCGAAGCGCTCCGGCGGCGGTGGTGGTAGGCCACCGTGACGACCGCGAGCAGCGGTCCCCAGGCCACCAGGGGCAGGTAGCAGGCCGTCATCACCCCGTACGCCAGGCCCGTCGGGGCCCCGGGGGCGCCCATGTTCCCCGGGGCGTTCCAGCCGATCGCCCCCATGACCCCGAGCAGGGTGAGCGCGGCGGCGCCCAGCCCGGCGGGGACCACGGCGGCGAGCGGCGGGACGCGCCTGCCGCCGATCAAGGGCAGCCAGTGCGGGGTGACTTCGCCCCACCGCTGCACGAGGCCCAGCGCGAGGAAGCCCAGCATTTCGGCGAACACGCTCAGGCCGATCATGTAGAGCGAGAACCCGCTGCCGAAGCTGATGTCCGCCATCGCGTCGTCCCCGGTGAAGCCGAGCGGCACTCCGCACGCTCCGGCGATCCGCCACAGCCCCGTGGGCAGCGGGGCGAGCGCCGCGAGGTGGGCGAGCCGCACCGCGAGGCGGCTCGGTTCGCGCTCCATGGCCGCTCTCATTCCTGGTCCCCCGGCTTCCCGGCGGTCTGCGGCTGCTCCGACCCCGAGTTCGGCTCCGAGTTCGACTCCGAGTTCCCCGACGGGTTCGGCGGGAGCACGTGCACGACCTTGAAGTCCCCGCTCTCGACGGTCTCGTACGGGGCGGCGCTCAGGCACTTCGGCACCTCCGGCCCGTCGAAGCCGGACACGGCCCAGCTGTAGCCGACCCGGTCCTTCTTCCCGTCGCCCTTCCCGTCGTAGACGGTGAAGCCGACGCGCTTGCCGATGGCGCCGGGGGGCAGGTCGGAGCTGGTGATGATGCCGGTGGCGGTCGCGACCGGACCCCCGGTCAGCAGGCAGTCGATACGGCCTTCGGCGTACGCGCCCTGCTTTCCGTCGGCCGTGTAGTGGCTGAACCGGAAGGTGCCGCGCGAGGTGCCGGCCGGGGCGTCCGGCTCATCGGGCTCGGCCGGGGCGAAGCCGTGTGCGTCGAAGGAGAAGCGGACCTGCTGGCCGTCCGCCCGGTACATCTTGGCGGAGCCGGTCAGGCTCGATTCCCTGGGCACTTTCCGCGCCGCGTCCGAGCCGGAAGCGGAGGCGGGGGCGGCGCCGGAAGCTGAGGCGGAGACGGCGAGGCCGCCGATGACCGCCAGCGCGGTGATGCCGACGATGGACGTACGGAGGGTGGTGGTGCGCGACATCCTGATCTCCTGTGTTCCGGCGGCCGGTCGAGCCGCTGTTCGGTGTGGCATCAGCCTCCGTCGGCAGGGCGGTCCGCGGCCATCGGCCGATGGGGAGATCCGCTCCGGGGCCGGGCCGGCCTGCTATGCCGTTCGGCAGAGGCCGCCGGGCGGGACAGCGCCTACGGTCTAAGGTCGGGGAGGTGAAGATCATGGACATGACGCACCGGGACCGTGCCGTCATCGGCCTGGTGGCCGCCGCGTGTTGCGCCGCCGCGCTCGTCCTGGGCGTACGGCCGCTGCCCGCGCTCGCTGCCGTCGCGGTCGCCCTCGGGACCTTCGGCTGCTGGCCGCGGTCGCGCGGGTGGACCGGGGTCGCCGCGGGCGGCGCCGGAGTCCTGCTCCTGGTGGCCACGTTCGCCTGGCCGGGCCGTGGAACGGCCGAGGGATCGGTGTGGCACCTGGTGGCCGTGGGGGCGGTACTGCTGCTCCTGACGGCGGCGGTGCGCTGGTCGCCCCGGCGCCGGCTCCTGGCGGGCGGCGGGCTCGGCGCCCTGGCCGTCGCCCTGTGGACCGTCCCGCTCGTACCGGACGCCTCCTTCTTCGAGTCCCTCGGCCTGATGGCCTTCTGGTCGGCGCCGGTCCTCGGCTCGGCCGTCGTCGGCGGCTATCCCCGCCTGATGGAGGACCGCCGCCGGCAGGCGGTGCTGGCCGCGCGCCGCGCCCAGCAGCTCGAACTCGCCCACGATCTGCACGATTTCGTCGCCCACGACGTGAGCGGCATCGTCGTGCAGGCCCAGGCGGCCCGGTTCGTGGCCCAGCAGGATCCGGCGGCCGCGGCCCGGGCGCTGGAACGGATCGAGCGGGCCGGACTCGCGGCACTGGCCTCGATCGACCGGACGGTCCGGATGCTGCACACGGCCGAGGAGAGCACCGGCCGGGACGCCGGCGGGAACGGCGGCGGGAGCGGCGGTCCGACCGGGGACGAGCCCGCGGGCGGCGCCCGTACCGTCCTGCCCGGCATCGGCCAACTCGCCGAGGTCGTGGACCGGTTCAGCGACACGGGGCCGGTCCGGGCCCGCCTCGTCCTGGCCCCGGGCGTCGCCGACGCGCTCTCCCGGGAGGGGGCCGCCACCGTCCACCGGGTCGTGGTGGAGGCCCTCACCAACGTCCGCAGGCACGCGCCGGGAGCGGCCGGGGTGCGGGTCGGGCTCAGCGCGGACCGTACGACCGTCGAGGTCAGCGTGACCAACGACGGCGGCCGCGGCCGCACTTCGCACCTGCCCGCGCTCCCCCGCCCCGACCGGGGCCTCAGGGCCGCCAGGGGCGGCGGCGGACTGCTCGCGCTGGCCGAACGCGTCCGCGCCTGCGGCGGCACCTTCACCTCGGGCCCGCACCAGGACGGCTGGCGCGTGACCGCGACCCTGCCCGCGGCCGCCCCTCCCGCCGCGACCCCTCCCACCGCGGCGCATCCATCCGCGGCGCATCCCGCCACGCCCCGTCCCGCCACCGGACCGCACACCACGGCATCATGATCACGTGACCACCCGCATCCTGATAGCCGACGACCAGGAAGACGTGCGCAACGGCTTCCGCCTCATCCTCGACTCGCAGCCCGACATGACCGTCGTCGGGGAGGCCGCCGACGGCGCGACGGCCGTCGAACTCGCCCGTACGCTGCGGCCCGACGTGGTACTGGCCGACATCCGGATGCCGCGCCTGGACGGGCTGGAGGTGACCCGGGTCCTGGCGGGCCCGAGCGTCGAACACCCCATCCGCGTGGTCGTCGTCACGACCTTCGACCTCGACGACTACGTGCACACCGCACTGCGCAACGGCGCGTGCGGCTTCCTGCTGAAGCGGTCGGGCCCCAACCTGCTGATCGAGGGCGTACGGGCGGCGATGGCCGGAGACACCCTCATCAGCCCGCAGCTCACGGTCCGCCTGCTGCGCAGCCTGTCCGCACCGCAGGCCGTTCCGCAGGCCACAACGCAGGCCGTTCCGCAGACCGCACCGCGACCCGCCGCTGAGCCCGCCGCCGAGGACCCCCTGACCGCGCGGGAGCGCGAGATCGCCCTGCTCGTCGCACGCGGACTGACCAACGCCGAGGTCGGGGCCGAACTGTTCATTTCGCCGGGCACCGCCAAGACCCATGTCGCCAACATCCAGGCGAAGCTGGCGGTCCGCAACCGGGTGGGCATCGCCGCGTGGGCCTGGGAGACCGGCCTGGCGAACGGCACCTGACACCGGCGGGGCGCGCGGCGGGACGTCAGTTCTGCCGGTGCGGCCCGAGGTCGCTCAGGACGGCCGCCAGTTCCTCCACGGTCGGACCCGGGCCGGGCAGGTCCGCCGTGGGCCGCGTTCCGGCCCGCAGGCCGTCGAGGAAGAGCGCCAGCTGCCGGCGCCAGGCGTGCGGGGGCGCGGCGGCCGCGAGGGAGGGGACGGTGCGCCCGAGCGTGGCCAGGGAGAGGAGCACGTCCTCGATGGTGACGTCGGCACGCATCGCGCCGTCCTGCTGGGACCGGCCCACCAGCAGGGTCATCGTCTCGTGGTTGTGCGCGTGGATGGCGTCGAGGGAGGTGACGCCTTCGATGGCCGTGGTCATCAGGTCGTTCGCCCCCCGGTCGGTGGCCAGCACCGTGAAGACCGCCTCCAGGTAGCCGGCCAGTGCGGCCCACGGGTCCGCGAGGGCCCGGGCTTCCTCTCCGGCGGCGATGGTGCTGTGGAGCGCGTTCTCGAACACCGCGTCGATCAGGGCGGCCCGGCCGGGGAAGTGCCGGTACAGGGTGGCGTTCCCGACGCCGGCCCGGCGGGCGATCTCGTCGAGGGGCACGTCCAGGCCCTGCGCGGCGAAGGCCTTGCGCGCGGCGGCCAGCAGCAGCTCGCGGTTGCGCCGCGCGTCGCGCCGTACCGGCTCCGGCCGTTCAGTGCCCGCGCTCATGTCCGCTCCTCGCTTCGCCGGCGATGTACCGGGGACGGTCCCCCGGTACGGCTGCCCACGGATGCTACCGGTCACGCGGGGAGCTGCCGCGTCCACCGTGCGGGCAGGGCGGCCACGCCCCGGAGCATGGCGTGGGGGCGGCGCACCAGGGAGCCGGGGTCGGCGTCCAGGGCGAGGTCCGGGAGTCGCCGCAGCAGCGTCGTCAGGGCGGTCCGCCCTTCGACGCGGGCCAGCGGCGCGCCCAGGCAGTGGTGGATGCCGTGGCCGAACGCGAGGTGCCCGCGGGCGGGGCGCCGGATGTCGAAGCGGTCGGGGTCGGGGAAGTGCCGGGGGTCGCGGGAGGCCGCCGCCAGCGAGAGCATCACGGTGTCGCCCGCCGGGATGTGGACCCCGTCGATCTCCAACGGTTCGGCGGCGTGCCGGAAGGCGGCGACGGTGACGGGCCCGTCGTGGCGGAGCATCTCCTCGACGGCGCCGTCGATCAGGCTCGGGTCGGCCCGCAGCGCGGCGAGCTGGTCCGGGTGCCGGAGCAGGTTGAGGAGGCCTCCGGAGATCAGGTTGACCGTGGTCTCGTGCCCGGCGACGAGCAGCAGGAAGGCCATGCCGAGCAGTTCTTCGGGGGACAGCCCGCCCTCCTCGGAGGAGGCCCGGACCAGGGCGCTCATCAGGTCCTGCCCCGGGTCGCCGGCCTTGGCGGCGATGAGCGAGGCGAAGTACGCGGCCATCTCGCCGCCGGCGGCCGCGGCCGCGGCGGGTGAGGTCGGTGCCACCAGCTCGGCCGACCAGTCGTGGAAGAGGCCCTGGTCAGTGGTGGGCACTCCGAGCAGTTCGCAGATCACGGTCAGCGGCAGCGGCAGGGCGTAGCCGGCGACCAGGTCGGCGGTTCCGGCCTCCGGGAGGGCGTCGAGGAGCTCGTCGGCGATCCGCTGGACGCGGGGCTGCAGCGCGTCGACCCGTCCGGCGGTGAACTCGCGGGCCACCAGGGAGCGCAGCCGGGTGTGCTGGGGGGCGTCGACCTGGAGCATGTTCAGCCCGATGGCGTGGCCGCCGTCGCTGTCCCACGTCGAGGAGTGCCGGATGTCGTTGCGCAGCCGGGGGTCGGTCAGACCGGCGCGCACCTCGTCGCGGCCGAGCACGAGCCAGACGTCGCCGCTGCCGGGCGCGTGGATGCGGTGCACGCTGCTCTTCTCGCGCAGCGCGGCGAAGGCGGGGTACGGGTCGGCGGTGACGTCGACGCCCTCGGGAGCGAGGTCCTGAAGTGTGGGTGCGGACATGGCAGTTCCCCCTTCGAGCAAAACGGGGTCGACTCCCCGTTTCATGGAGAGGACGCTACCACGAAATGGGGAGTACTCCCCGGATAGCTCTCGGAACTGTCGTACCGGACCGGCGCGCGCCGGATCAGGACCGTGCGTAGTAGTAGCCCTCGCCGTGCGCGGGGCCCACGTTGTGCTGGAGCCCGGCCGGCTCGCTCTTGGTGAAGAACGACGGGTCCAGCGGCCCGCAGAACTGGCCGTTGGACTTGCTCTTGTCCACGGCCGCGGTGCCGACGTTGATCCGGTTCCCGCCGGAGGCCACCGAGGTCACCTTGGCGATGTTCTCGCAGTGGCCCAGGTTGGAATCGGTGATCAGGCGGACGGCCCCGGACCGCGCGATGACGACCGTCACCGGCTGGTCGATGTTGAACTGCCCGCCGTAGGTCCAGGATCCGGCGAAGAACGCGGGCACCGCGTCACCGCCGGAGGAGCCGCCGCCGCTCGGCGAGCCGGAGCCGCCGGGCGTCGAGCCCGAGCCGCCACTGGGGTTGGAGCCGCCGGCGCCTCCGGCCGCGGGGCCCGAGCCGGTGCCCTTGGTCGGTCCGGTTCCCGCACCGCCCGCTCCGCCCGGGGTGCCCGCGCCGCCGCCGGGCGTCCCCGCACCCTGCGCGCCGCCCTGCGCCCCGCCCTGCGCGGCGGCCCCGCCCGGGCTCGCGGCGCCGCCGACCTGGCCGCCGACCTGCCCTCCGACCTGGCCGTCCGGTGCCGGGGCGGTGGGGTTCTGGGCGCTGGGCGCACCCGGAGCCGGCGAACCGGCCGCCCCGGACGGGGAGCCCGGGGAGCCGGGCGTCACGGGACCGCTCGCGGCCGGGGGCGAGGACTGCGCGCCGTCGCCGTCACCGCCGCCGAACGGCTGGATCAGGGCCACCGTGCCGCCGCCGACCGCGAACACGAGGACGGCCGGCACTGCGACGGTCCACCGCCGCCGGCGCCCGGACCGCTCACCGCCGGGGGAGCTTCCGGCGGCTCCACCGGCGGCTCCCCCACCCGTGGCACCTCCGGCGATGGCACCTCCGGCCACGGGCCCGGCAGCGGGTCCGGCAGCCGGACCGTCCGCGGGCCCGGCTGCCGGACCGACCGCAGGCCCGACCACCGGACCGACCGCGGACCCGACAGCCGGATCAGCCGTCGGCCCGGCAGCCGGATCGGCCACCGCACCCGCCACCGCACCCGCCGCCGGTCCGGCCGCGGGCCCCGCCACCGCCCCGCCCGAGCCGCCCTTCGGCCGCAGGTCGGCCGTCTCCCGGTCGGTGCCCCCGGGACCGCCCTGCGCCGACACCTCGCGCTCGGGCTCCGCCTCCGCGTCGAGCAGCCGCGCCGCCTGCTGGGCCAGCCGCGCCACCACCTTGGGCGGCAGCCACGCCCCGCCGACCTTCGCCGGGCGGACCCGCTCGGGATCCTCCAGCAGCTCGTCCACGCCGGGCCGTTCGTCGACGTCCTTGGTCAGGCAGCGGCCGATGAACACGCGCAGGGCCTCGTCCCCGACCTTCTCCAGGGCCGGCTCGCCCTCCACGATCTGGAACATCACCGCGTGCTGGTTGCTGGCCCCGTGCCCGAAGGGCAGCTCGCCCGTGGCCGCGTACATCAGGACGCAGCCGAGGGTGAACACATCGCTCTTCGCCCCCGCGCGCCGCCCGCGGACCTGCTCGGGCGACATGAACCCGGGCGAGCCGACGACCATGCCGGTGCTGGTGAGCAGCGATTCGACGGAGGTCTCCAGGGCCCGCGAGATCCCGAAGTCGATGACTCGGGTGCCCTCCACGGTCAGCATCACGTTCGACGGCTTGAGGTCCCGGTGCACGATCCCCGCCGAGTGGATGTCCTGCAGCGCGCGCAGCAGTCCGTCCGCGAGGGCGTGTACGGATTCCACGGGCAGGGGGCCGTGCCTGCGCACGATCTGCTCCAGCGAGAGCCCCGGGACGTACCCGGTGGCCACCCAGGGCCGGTCGGCGTCCGGGTCCGCGTCGAGGACGGGCGCGGTGTACCGCGCGCCCACCCGCCGGGCGGCGTCGATCTCGTGGCGGAAGCGGGCCCGGAACGACTCGTTCGAGACGTGCTCCTCGTGCACCACCTTCACCGCGACCGTACGCCCGCCCTCGGACCGGGCCAGGAACACCCGCCCCATGCCCCCGGCGCCGAGCCGCCCGAGCAGCAGGTACGGCCCGATCCGGCTCGGGTCCCCGGCCGCGAGCGGCTTTATGCCGCCGTCGACGTTGTCGTCGTCACTCAGTGCACTGCCCATGCTGCCCGTCCCCCGGTGATCCCCCTGCGGCCGGCCGAACCGGCCCGTCCAGTCGAACGGGCCTCAGCCTAGAGGCAGTTCGTTGCAGGATGAAGGCAAGGGTGGCTGACACAGGGGGTCCCGGGGGACGGCCCCGCTGCTCCGATCGCCTCGGGGCGCCCGGAGCAGCGCATGCCGGATGCGGTCAGAGCCCGCGCACGAACTCCGCGAAGGCGGCCGGGCTCACGGTGAAGGCGGGGCCGCCGGGGTCCTTGGAGTCCCGGACGGCGATGCGGCAGGGCTGGGGGGCGACCTCCACGCACTCGCCGCCGGTGTCACCGCTGAACGAGGACTTGTGCCAGGCGGCGGCGCCGAGGGGGGCGCACTCCACGCATTGGCCGCCCGTGTCGCCGCTGTACGAGGACTTACGCCACCGCGCGCCCGTCAGGTCCTGGATGCTGTCCATAGCGTTCCTCCATTACACGGGCGATCCGTGCCACCGAGTCCTCCACGGAGAGGGCGGCGGCCTGCAGGTGATCGTAACGGCTCGAACCCTCCCTGATGGCCTGCGGATTGGCCGTCATGTGCCCCTGGATGAAGTCCTCGGTATAGATGAGATCCGGGTCCTTCTCGAACCGCAGCAGATTGAACGAGCCCAGCAACCCCACATGGGCACCCACCTCAAAGGGCAAGATCTGTACCTTCACCCACTCCCGGTGCCGCAGCTCCAACAGATGGGCCAGCTGGTTCCGCATCACCTCTCGCCCGCCGACTTCCTGATGCAAAGCAGCCTCGCTCATTACCACCCACATCAGCGGCGGCTCGCTGCGCTCCAGGATGCGCTGCCGCTCCATCCGAGCAGCCACCTTCCCGTCGAGCCCCTCCTCGCCCCGGACACCCAGGAGTGCCCGCGCGTACACCTCCGTCTGCAGCAGACCGTCCACGATCTGCGCCTGGAACGACGAGATGTACGTCGCCCGTGCCTCCATCTCCGCATACGCCTGGAACCACACCGGCAGCTGGCTCCGCAGCACCAGCCCCACCAGCCGGGAGAACACCCCGCCCGTGTTCAGCGCCGCGTCAACCCGTTCCGAGAAGTCCCGGGTCGGCACCTTCCGCGCCGTCTCGATCTGGCCGATCAGCGAGGCCGCGCAGAAGATGATGTCGCCGAGCTGCGCCTGTTTCAGCCCGGCGGCCTCCCGCAGGCGGCGCAGTTCCGAGCCGTAGTAGTCCAGCGGAGAGGCGCTGGGGTCGAGACTGCGGATGTTGACCATGGAGCGGTCACCCCCAAGTTCACGCCGTGCAGCGTTCGTTTCGGTCCATAGCCGAGCGTAACCATCCCGCTCCAGCCTGGTGCCATGAATCTCACAACTTGGCACTCCGGGGACGAAGTTGACGCCAGTTATCGCATGGGTTTCACCGTCGGTGACCATTCCGCCCGCCACATGCGCCGCATCCTGCGGATGTTCCTGACCCGCTGGGAGCTCGACGGGCTCGCCGACGCCGCCGAGCTGGCGCTGACCGAGCTCGTCGCCAACGTCGTACGCCACGTGCCCGGCCGGAACTGCGCGGTGCTGATCCTGCGCCGCCCGGACGGGCTGCGCGTCGAGGTGTCGGACGGCTGCCCGGCGCCCGCGCTCGTGGCCCGGACCCCCGGCGAGTTGGACGAGGGCGGCCGCGGGCTGCTGCTGGTCGAGGCGGTGGCCGACCGGTGGGGCACGGACCCGAACTCCACGGGGAAGACGGTGTGGTTCGAGTGCGACGCCCGCCCTCCCCTCCCCGGCGGCTAGCGGAGCTGCGGCCGGCGGGCCCGTGCGTGCTCGACCGCCGCCGCCGCGAGGCCCGCGATCAGGGGGTGGGCGCGGGTGCCGTCGCCGTCCAGTTCGGGCTGGAAGAGGGTGGCCAGGAAGAAGGGGTGGGCGGCGAGTTCGGCGATGCGGATGTCGCCGGATGCGTCGGCTCCGGTGAAGGTCATGCCGTGCGCCCGCAGGAGGTCCAGGTGGAGCGGGTTCGGGCCGTAGTTGCAGTGGTAGCGCGCCCGGGTCCGGTCGGAGCCGAGCAGGCGGGCGGCCCGGGAGCCGGGGGTGAGCCGTACGGTGTCCTCGTGGCCGACGAGCGAGCAGGCCAGCGGGACGACCACAGCGTCCTCGTGCGCCGCCCCGGGGTCGTTCTCGGCGTGACCGGCCCGGTCCAGGCCGCAGACGGTACGGGCGAACTCCAGCAGGGCGTGCTGGAAGCCTGCGCACGTCCCCAGGAAGGGGATGCCGTTCTCGCGGGCGTCCTGGATCGCCGTCAGGACCCCGCCCTCACTGCGGTAGGGGCTGCCGGGCAGCACCCAGACGGCGTCGAAGCCGTCCATGCCCTCGCCGGCCTCCTCGGTGGGGATCCAGTAGGCGTCCAGGTCCAGCCCCTCGCGCAGTCGCAGCGCCTCCAGCAGGCCGGGGATCCGGGCGTGGGAGCGGACGGCTTCGGAGCGGTCGCCGACCAGGGCGATGCGCGCGGTGGGGTTCACGGCCGGGATCGCGGTGTCGTTCACGGCCGGGGTCGTGGTGTCGTTCGCGGTGCTGATGCTCATGGGAGCCATCCTGCGGACTGACCGGGCATCAGGTCCAACGATGATTCCTGGTCCGAGCATTAGCGATACTGATGCACATGGATCCGCATCTCCTCCGCACCTTCGTCGCGGTCCTCGACCACCGCTCCTTCTCCGGCGCCGCCTCGGCACTCGGCTACACCCAGTCCGCCGTCTCCCAGCACATCGCCGCCCTCGAAGCCGATCTGGGCACCCGGCTGGTCGAGCGCCGGCCCGTCGCGCCCACGCCGGCCGGCGCCCGGCTGATGGAGCACACCCCCGCGCTGCTCCTCCGCCTGGACGCCGCCCGCGCCGACGTCACCCGCCTGGACCGCGCACCCACCGACCGGCTGACCCTGGCCTGCTCCCCCGCCGCGCTGGGCGCCCCCGTGGCGCGGGCCCTCGCCCGGCTGCGTACGGCCGCTCGGGTGGACGTCGAAGTACGCGTGCTGGGGCGGGAGGCGGTGATCGAGGAGGTGCTCACGGCACGCGCCGACCTCGGACTCGTCGACGGCGTCGCCGCCCCCAGCGACCCCCTGCCCCTGCCGGACCTCGGCCCCACCGTGACCCTGGTGGCCGCCGAGGAGCCCCTGGCGGTGCTCTTCCCCGACGGCCACCCCCTGGCGGGGCGCGCCTCGGTGCGGCTGACCGACCTGTCCGAGGCGCAGTGGATCGACGCCCCGGACACGGCCGTCCCCCTCGACCGGCTGCGCGCCGTCTGCGGCGCCGGCGGATTCCTCCCCCGGATCCGCCACCTCGGCACCGACGTCCACGGCCTCGCCGCCCTCACCGCCGCCGGCCACGGGCTCGCCGTACTCCCCCGGTCCCTGGCCTCGGCGCTCCCCGGCGTCACGGCGGTCCCGGTCCGGACCCCCCGCCTGGTCCACCGCACCGAACTCCTGCACCCGGCCGACCCCACCGCCCCGGCCCACCGCCTGACGGACCTCCTGAGGGACCGCACGGAGCGCACGGCGCTCACGGACCGCACGGACGGCACCGGGAGCGGCGCGGCCTCGCGCTGAGCCGGTGCCACCGGCCGGAGCCCGGCCCGGGCGCGGATCGTCCGGGGCGGGCCGCCTGTCGTGGTTGCGCTAGGGGAGCTGCGTCACGCTGTGCGAGGCGATGTTGTCGCCCAGCAGTTCACCGGACCCGTTCCCCGTACCCCGGTCGTAGGTCCACTGGTTGAGGTCCCTGAGCCCGACCCCGTTGTAGACACCGCGGCGGGTCAGCTCAGCGAGGAACGGACGGGCCCGGCCGGAACCGAGTATTCGATCCGCAACCGCAACGGCGGCCTGTGCCTGTCCGTGGACGCGGCGCGCACCACCGACGGCGCCCCGTCACGGAGTACCTGTGCGGTGAGGGGGACGGCATCTTCCCCGACCAGTTCTGGACGGTCCGCCACAACGCCGCACACCAGGCCTGGCAGTTGGTCAACCGCAACAGCGGCAAGTGCGTCCTGGTGGAAGCGGGCCGCGGGGACGGGGAGCAGGCCGTGCAGGGTGAGTGCGGCGACGATGCCCGGATGCTCTGGCGGCCTTGACGCCACGGCGCCCCGACCCGGCCCGCCATGACCCGGCCCGCCCCGGCCCTCACCACTCCCGCGGGGCGATCAGCTCCTCCACGTCCGCGTCCGTGAATCCGTACGCGGAGGCCACGAACCAGAAGTCCTCGGCTATCTCCTCCCGCGCGACGGTCTCGATCTCGCTGCCCGCCGCCTCGAACTCCGCCTCCAGCAGGTTGAACTCCTCCGTCGCCGCCCCCGTCAGCACGTACAGCGCGGGCAGGCCGGAGGGCCGCTCCGCCTCGATCCGCTCGCAGAGCCGCAGCAGGATGTCCCGGCCCTTGTCGAGGACGGGGTCGGGGTAGTAGTCGTCGGCATAGAGCTGCCGGAGGAACGTGCGCCCTGCCACCTGCTGGTTCGTGATCGACACGGTGATCCCTCATCCCCTTCGAAGTTCCGGTGATCCGATCCTGCACCGTCCCACTGACAACGGACCCGGGCATGGCGTCCTACCAGCGGGTAAGGCAGCATGGGCGGCCGACGCACCCCACCCCCCGCAGGAGGAACACCATGGCCAGCCCCAAGCCGGAGACCCTCGCCGCCTTCGAGGCCGCCAAGGGATTCATGCCCGTGGGCGAAGGGCTCGCGCTCTACGAGGCCGCCGCCGGGGCCGCGCGGCTCGGGCTGCCGCTCCTGGAGGTCGGGACCTACTGCGGGCGCTCCACGATCCTGCTCGCCGACGCCGCCCGCGAGGCGGGGGTCAGCGTGCTGACCGTGGACCACCACCGGGGCAGCGAGGAGCAGCAGCCGGGCTGGGAGTACCACGACCCGAGCGTGGTCGACCCGGAGGTCGGGCTGATGGACACTCTGCCCACCTTCCGCCGGACCCTGCACAAGGCGGGCCTCGAGGACCACGTCATCGCGATCGTCGGCCGGTCCCCGCGGGTGGCGGCGGCCTGGGGCGGGAAGCTGGGCCTGGTCTTCATCGACGGCGGGCACACCGACGAGCACGCCACAGGCGACTACGAGGGCTGGGCGCCGCACGTCGCCGAGGGCGGCATGCTGGTGATCCACGACGTGTTCCCCGACCCGGCCGACGGGGGGCAGGCCCCGTACCGGATCTACCTCCGCGCCCTGGCCTCCGGCGCCTTCGAGGAGATCTCGGCCACCGACTCCCTCCGCGTCCTCCGCCGAACCGCCCCAGGCGTCTAACCCCGACCCCACCCGGCCCCGACCCCACCGGGCCCGGCCCCATCCCGGCCCCACCTGGCCCCGGCCCCACCTGGCCCCGGCCCCACGGGGACTCCGCTGCGCGGCGGGGAGCCTCCCGGCCCGCCACTCCCCGGGCCAGCCCGGACGAGCCCGGCCTGGAGCTCCGCCGGCGCCGCGGATGCCCGGCTACGCGACGCAGAGTCCGGGCCCTGCCGGGCCACCTGGCCCACGGGGTGCTCCGCTGCACGGCACGCAGCCTCCCCCGGGCCAGCCCGGACCCGCCCGGCCTGGGGCTCCGCCGGCGCCACGGGTGCCCGGCTACGCGACGCAGAGTCAGGGACCTGCCGGGGCCCTGCCCGGATCCGCCCGGACCTGGCCCATGGGTGCTCCGCTGCGCGGCACGGAGTCCCCTACCCGCCCTTCCACCGTTCCCCGGGCCGGCCCGGACCCGTCCTGGGGCTCCGCCCCAGACCCCGCTCCTCAAACGCCGGAGGGGCTGATTGTGGCCGCGTCGCCCCACACGTGACCGCCCACGGTCCGAAAGACCCAGCCCGCCGCCGGTCCGGAAAACCCAGCCCCGCCGGCGATTGAGGCGAACCTCACCCCCGCCCGGCAAGGAGACCAGGCAGCCCTTTGGCCGCGTCGGCCTGGACCCACCCGCCGGAGGACGGCAAACCCAGCCCCGCCGGCGATTGAGGCGGTCTTTCAAGCCCCGCCGGCGATTGAGGCGCGGGGGACGGGGGCTGGTCCCCGGGGGCGGCATGAGGGCCCGTCGGCATATAAGCGCACCGCGCCCCCGGATGGCCCAGGGTCCGGACCCCCGGCCGACGGCCGGTTTAGCATCGCCGGGTGCGCTACGACGAGAGCTCCCCGCCGCCCCCCGAGTCCGCCTCCTCGGTCAGTCCGGACCGGCCCTGGTACACCCGCCGGTCCACCCTGGTCGTCGCGGTGGCCGCGCTCGCGCCCGCCTGCCTGGCCGGGTGGGTGCTGACCGAGGTGCTGGGCGGCGGGACGACCGACGACTCGCGCCCGCCCCGGATCGTGATGCCCCTCGCCTCCACCTCGCCGGCCGCGGCAGCCGCGTCCGCATCGGGATCGGGATCGGCATCCGCCTCGCCCGGGACCGCGAGCGCAGCCCCGAGCGCCGCCACCGGCCCCGCCGCGGCCAAGCCCCTCGCCGGCCGCACCGTCGTCATCGACCCGGGGCACAACCCGGGCAACTTCAAGCACACCACCGAGATCGACCGCCAGGTCGACATCGGCACCAACCGCAAGGAGTGCGACACCACCGGTACGACCACCAACTCCGGCTACATGGAAGCCGAGTTCAGCATGGACGTCTCCCAGCGGCTGCGCGCCGTCCTGGAGGCCAAGGGCGTCAAGGTGGTCCTCACCCACGATGCCGCCAAGGAGCGCCCCTTCGGCCCCTGCATCGACGAGCGCGCCCGCATCGGCAACGAGGCGACCGCCGATGCCGTGGTCTCCGTTCACGCGGACGGCGTATCGGCCGGCAACCGCGGGTTCCACGTGATCCTCCCGGCCCGGGTCAGGGGCGGCAGCGCCGACACCGCGAAGATCGTCGAGCCGTCCCGGCGGCTGGGCGAGCGGATCGCCGGGAACTTCGCCCGCACCACCGGCTCCGCCCCCGCGAACTACCTCGGCAGCGGAACCGGCTTGGTCGTCCGCGACGATCTGGGCGGGCTGAACCTGTCGACCCGGCCCAAGGTGTTCATCGAATGCGGCAACATGCGTGATGCCAAGGACGCGGCGCAGCTGACGAGTCCGGAGTGGCGCCAGAAAGCGGCCCAGGGCATCGCGGACGGCATCGTCGGGTTCCTCGGCGGGTAGTCGCACCTGGACCGTCCCGCCGGACGGCCCGCAGCCCCGACCCTCTCGGCCGCGGTGGAACTCCGTACGATGGTGCCGCCCGCCCCCTCCGTCATGGCGTGCGACCACGGCACCACGAGACGACGAGACGACGAGACCGAGAAGGACACCTAAGACGTGAACATCCGCTCCCTCACTCGAGGCGACGGCGTGGTGATCGGAGCAGCGGCGCTGCTGTTCATCGCCTCGTTCCTCGATTTCTATTCCATGACCCGGATCGACCGTCCGAGCGCGTGGGACACCGACGCGAACGGCCTGGCGCTGCCGAGCATCTTCCTGCTCGCGTTCATCGCGGTCGGCCTGCTCGTCGCCGCCCGCCTGCAGCCCGCCGGGCGCCAGCTCCTGGGTCTGCCGTTCCAGGCCTGGGGAACCGTGCTCGCCGTCGCGGCCGCCTGGTCCGCGCTGTGGGCCCTGATCACCTGCCCGACCGGCCTCGACCTGGGCGCGGGCGCCGTCATCGCCTTCCTCGCCACCGCGGCGCTGGCCGGCGTGACCCTGTTCGGCGCGAAGATCCCCGCGCTGGCCGGCCAGCTGGTGCCGGACGCGAAGCCCGCCGCCGTCCCGCCGTACGGCGGCCAGCCCCAGCCGGGCGCCGGGTACGGGTACCCGGGCGGCCCGGAGCAGCAGCACCAGCAGCAGCAGCCGTACGGCAACGCCCAGCAGCCGGTCCCGCCCTACGGCGGCCAGGAGCCCGCCCCGGCCCCGCAGGACGCGACGCCGGCCCCGGCCCCGGCTGCGGACTTCACCCCGTTCTGGTTCGCCGTTCCGGTGGCCCGTCCGCTCCACGCCGAGGACGGCAATCCGATCGCGGACCTCGCGCCGGGCACCTGGTACCTGGCGGTGGAGCAGCGCGATTCGGCCACCCTGATCGCCCAGACCCAGGACGGCCGCCGCGGCGTCCTGCACGACACCTCGGGCATCCAGCGCGGCTGACCCCGCGCAGGCACGCCCCTCGACGGCCCCCCGCCCTTCCGGGCGGGGGGCCGTTGCCCTACAGTCACCTGACGCATCGTCAGATCCATGGAGATTCGCGGAGGGGACCGTCACATGCGCCTCGGACTCGCACTCGGCTACTGGGGCCGCGGCCCCAACCCGGACCACCTCGACCTCGCCGCCGAAGCCGAGAACCTCGGCTACGACTCCGTGTGGACCGCCGAGGCCTGGGGGTCGGACGCCTTCACCCCGCTCACCTGGATCGCCGCGCACACCTCGCGCATCCGCCTGGGAACCGCCATCGCGCAGATGGCCGCCCGCACCCCCACCGCCACCGCCATGCAGGCCCTGACCCTGGACCACCTCTCCGGCGGCCGGATGATGCTGGGCCTCGGCCTGTCCGGCCCGCAGGTGGTCGAGGGCTGGTACGGGCGGCCCTTCCCCTCCAGCCCTCTGACCGCGACCCGCGAGTACGTGGACGTCATCCGCCAGGTGCTGCGCCGCGAGGCCCCGGTCGCACTGGACGGCCGCTTCCACAGCCACCCCTACCGGGGCGCCGACGGCACCGGGATCGGCAAGCCGCTCAAGCCCATCACCCACCCGCTGCGCGCGGACCTGCCGCTCCTGCTCGGCGCGGAGGGCCCGAAGAACATCGCCCAGACCACCCGCATCGCGGACGGCTGGCTCCCCCTCTACTGGTCGCCGACCCGCACCGACGTCTACCAGGCCTCGCTGACCGACCTCCCCGAGGGGTTCATGATCGCCCCGATGGCACGGGCCAAGGTCTGCGACGACGTCTCCGAGGGGCTGCTCCCGGTGAAGGCGATGCTCGGCTTCTACATCGGCGGTATGGGGCACGCGGCGCGCAACTTCCACGCCGACCTCATGGGCCGGATGGGCTACGAGGAGGAGGCCCACCGGATCCAGGAGCTGTTCCTGGCCGGGCGCAAGGAGGAGGCGGTCATGGCCGTCCCGGACGCGTTCGCCGACGAGATCTCCCTGGTCGGACCCCGGGAGCGGATCGCGGAACGCCTCGAACTGTGGCGCAAGGGCCCGGTGACCGACCTGCTCCTGACGGCTCCCGACCCGCACACGCTGCGGGTGCTGGCGGAGCTGAACAGCTGAGCCACTGTGCCTCTGTGCCTCTGTGCCGCCGAACCGCTGAGCCGTTGAGCCGTTGAGCCGCGCCTAGGCAGGCTCCTCCGGGAGCGGCTCCAGCAGCGCTCCCGGGGTCGCTTCCGGTACGGCCGCGAGCAGTTCCCGCAGGTCCAGCGGCATCACGGCGATCTCGATACCGCCGGCGCCGCCCTCGTAGGCGCACGTCACGATCCGCGAGCCGGGGTTGATGGAGATGCCCTCCTTCACCGAGGGCACCCGTACGGCGGTGGCCCGGCCGCCGGTCAGGAGCACCGGCGCGCCCCGGCCGGGCACCCAGCGGGCCGCGCCCTGATCCCCGTACACCCGGCCGCTGCGCCAGCGGCCCCGGCCGGCGGGCTCGCGGGCCATGCAGGGGATCCCGGGGACGGGCCCGCCGGCCTGCCGCTCCCGGTGCTTGCGGCGCACGAGCCAGCCGATCGCGGCGGCACCGACGGCGAGGAACGCGAACTCGATCACCCACCCATTGAAACAGGCCGGACCGGAACAATCCGGTCCGGCCTGTGCCGGGGACAGGGGTGCGGAGCGCTCAGCGGGGGTTCAGCTCACCCGCGCTCGGGTCCTTGTCGGTCACCGTGGCGCCCACGCTCTTGCCGGCGTCCTTGACGCTGTTGATGACGTTCTCGAAGGCACCGATGTCCGCGTCGCCCGCGTCGCCATTGCGGAGCTTGGAGCCGAGCCCCTTGAGGGAGTCGATGCCCGCCATCAGCGGGCCCATGGCCTTCGACAGCAGCGGATCGCCCTTGGCGTTCTCGCTCGCCGCCCTCAGCCGGTTGTAGGCGAAGGCACCCGCGATGCCCGCCTTGATGAGCGCGAACCTGCGGCCCTTGACGCCCTTCTTGAACTTGCCTTCACGGTACGGCTTGACGATCCACTGGTAGGTGGAACCGGCCGCGAGCCCCGCGTTGGCGACGAAGCGGGCCTTGGCGAGCTTCTGCTTCTCCGCCGGGCTGGTCGGCGAGGGCGATGCGGAGGCGGCGGCCGCCGCCTCCGCGTCCTCGGCCGAGGCCGCGGCATCGGCCTCGGCGAACGCGGCCATGGCCACCGAGACCTCGTCGCTCTGACCGACGGCGGCGTCGTCGCCGCCGCCCGAGCCGCAGGCGGTGGCACCGCCGAGCAGCGCGCAGGACAGCATCACCGCCGTAAGGGCGCGACGGAAACGTACGGTTGTGGTGGGAAGGGACACGAGTTGCCTCCGGGGACTGAGGTGTCCCCCGCAGCCTCACCCCGGGTCCCCGGCTGCGCCACCTGGGGGACCCGTTCGGGTTTACCCGGCCCGGGCGCGGCAAGACGCGCACCATGCCCACACACACGCGAGTGCACACCCGAGGAAGCAGCCAGGCGGGCCGCGCCGTCGCGGTCGTGGCCGACGTCATGGCCTTCGTGATCGCCCTGTGGATCCTGCTGTACCTGCTGGACGCCAACCAGGGCAACGCGCTGGTCGACTTCATCCACGACGCGGCGAGCTGGCTGGCCGGCTGGTCCTACGACCTGTTCACCTTCAACCGCGCCTGGGTCCAGGTGGTGATCGGCTACGGCATCGCGGCCGTCGCCTACCTGGTCGTCGGCCACGCCGTGGCGGGCCGCCTGTACCGCCGCTGAACCCCGTTCGTCCCCCGGCCGACCGGGGGACGAACGGCGCTCAGGCGCAGCCCGGCCGCAGCCCGGCCGTACTTCAGTTGCAGCAGTCCGGCTCCAGGCCGGCCGGCAGGGTCAGCCCGCCGAAGACCACACCCGTGGCCTCGTCGCCGCCCAGCGCGGCCACCGCGAGGAGCAGCGAGCCCGCCGTCCAGGTGGTCTGCTCCACGGGCCAGACCGCCCGGTCGTCGAAGACGTACCCGGTCCAGTACATGCCGTTGTCGGCCCGCAGGTGCCCGATCGAGCGCAGGATCTCCAGCGCCCGGTCCGACTCCCCCGTGGCCCACAGCGCGAGCGCCAGTTCGCAGGACTCCCCGCCCGTCACCCAGGGGTTCGGCAGTACGCACCGCACACCGAGGTCGGGGACGACGAACTCCTCCCACCGCTCCTCTATCCGGGCCTTCGCCTCCGCGCCGGTCAGCGCCCCGCCCAGGACCGGGTAGTACCAGTCCATGGAGTAGTGGGACTTGTCCAGGAACCGCTCCGGGTGCCGGCGTATCGCGTGCCCGAGCGCGCCCGCGGCCAGCTCCCAGTCCGGCTGCGGATCGCCCCGGTACTCGGCGATGGCCAGCGCGCAGCGCAGCGCCTGGTGGATGGAGGAGGAGCCGGTCAGCAGCGCGTCGCGGACGTCCTCGCCGGAGGTCTCCCGCTTCCAGCCGATCTCGCCGCCCGGCTGCTGGAGGCGCAGGACGAACTCGACCGCCGCGTACACGGCGGGCCACATCCGGTCGAGGAAGGCCTCGTCCCCGGTGGACAGGTGGTGGTGCCAGACGCCGACGGCGAGGTACGCGACGAAGTTGGTCTCCCGGCTCGCATCCTGCGGCTCGCGGGTGTCGACCCCGTCCTCCCGGTCGGCGTAGGCCGCGTACCAGGAGCCGTCCTCGTTCTGGTGGCGGACCAGCCAGTCGTACGCCCGCTCCGCGGCCTCGTGCTCGCCGGCCGCGTCGAGCGCCATCGCGGCCTCGGTGTGGTCCCACGGGTCGAGGTGGTGCCCGCGGAACCACGGGATCGCCCCGTCCGCGCGCTGCGCGGCCAGGATCCCGGCGACGGTGGCGGCGGCCTGCTCGGCGGTCAGTACGCCGTCCAGGACCAGGTGCTCGGGTGCGGTGCGCCCGGGTGAGCTCACTGCGCGGCGCCCACGGGAAGGTGCGGCTTGGTCGCGTACGCGACGAAGCTCTTGCCGATGACCGGGTTCAGCGCCTGCTCCGCGAGCCGCGTGGCCAGCGGCTTCTTCATGATGTCCCAGACCAGGAGCTTGTGGTACGCCTTGACCGGCAGGGCCTTGTCGTTGTCGACGCCGAAGGCGCACTTGAGCCACCAGTACGGCGAGTGCAGGCCGTGCGCGTGGTGGGTGCCGTACGGCTTGAGACCCGCGGACTCCATCTTGCCGAGCAGCTCCTCACCCTTGTAGATGCGGATGTGGCCGCCCTCGACCTCGTGGTAGGCGTCGCTGAGCGCCCAGCAGATCTTCTCGGGGCCGTAGCGGGGCACGGTGATGGCGATGCGGCCGCCGGGCTTGAGGACGCGGACCATCTCGGCGAGCACGCCCTTGTCGTCGGGGATGTGCTCCATCACCTCGGAGATGATGATGACGTCGAAGGACTCGTCGGGGAACGGCAGCGCCAGGGCGTCGCCCTCCATGGCGGTGGCGGTGGCTCCGGCCGGGGCCTCGCCGGCCTCCTTCATCGCCGCGAACCACTTGGCGACCTCGCGGATCTCCTCACCGTTGCGGTCGAGGGCGACCACCTGGGCGCCTCTCCGGTAGCACTCGAAGGCGTGCCGGCCTGCGCCGCAGCCCAGATCGAGTACACGGTCGCCTGCGGCGAGCGGGAACCGGGAGAAATCGACGGTCAGCACGTGGTCCTGCCTTCGCGGTCGCGGGGGTGAGAGGGGAACTGCATCGGACGGAAGGTGGAGGTCACCGGGTCTTCGTGGCCTTCGTGCTCGTCATGACGGTCGCGGCTTGCGGGGCTGTCACGGCTTGCGCGGCTGACGTGCCCGCCGCGGCCTTCGTGCCCGCCGCGGCCCGCTCGATGGCGGCGCGGTAGTGGACGACGGTGCCTTCGGCGGCCCTGGCCCAGGTGAAGCGGGACAGCACCCGCTCGCGGCCGGCGGCGCCGAGCCGGGCGCGCAGCCCGGGATCGGCGAGCAGCCGGCCGAGGGCGACGGCCAGCGCGCCCGCGTCGCCGGGCGGCACCGCGAGGCAGGTCTCGCCGTCGGGGCCGGAGACCTCGGGAATCGCGCCGCCGGTGGTGGCGACCAGCGGGGTGCCCGTGGCCATGGCCTCGGCCGCCGGGAGCGAGAAGCCTTCGTAGAGCGAGGGCACGCAGGCGATCTGGGCGCTGCGGACCAGGTCGACGAGCTCGGTGTCGGTGATGCCCTTGACGAAGCGGACCGCGTCCTGGAGCCCGTACGTCTCGATCGCGCGGGCGACCGGGCCCTTCTCGGCGCGCTTGCCGACGACGACGAGGTGGGCGTCGGGCTGCTCGGTACGGAGCTTCGCGAGCGCCTCGACGAGGTGGACGAGCCCCTTGAGCGGGACGTCGGCGCTCGAGGTGGTCACGATCCGCCCGGGCACCTCGGCCACCGAGGCGTCGGGCGACCAGAGGTCGGTGTCGGCGCCGATGTGGACCACGTGGATGCGCTCGTCGCGGACGCCGAGGTGCTCGGCGATCTCCTTCTTGGAGGAGCCGGAGACGGTGAGCACGGAGGACAGCCGCCGGGCCACCCGGCCCTGCATGCGCGTGAACCCGTACCAGCGCCGCACGGAGGCCCGCTTGCGACGGTTCTTGGCGGCGTCCAGGTCCAGCTTGCGGTCGACGGTGATGGGGTGGTGGATGGTGGTGACCAGCGGGGCGCCCAGGCCGGCCAACAGGCCGTAGCCGAGGGTCTGGTTGTCGTGGATGACGTCGAACTCGCCCGCGCGGGCGGCCAGGTGGCGGCGGGCGCGGAGCGAGAAGGTCAGCGGCTCGGGGAATCCGCCGGTCCACATGGTGGCGACCTCGACGGCGTCGATCCAGTCCCGGTACTCCTCGCGCTTGGGAGTGCGGAACGGGTCGGGGCTGCGGTAGAGGTCCAGGCTGGGGAGTTCGGTGAGCGTGGCGCCGGCGCCGGTGAGGGCGTCGGTGTCGAGCACCGGGTAGGGCTGCGCGCCGATGACTTCGACGCTGTGGCCCAGCTTCACGAGCTCGCGCGCGAGGTGGCGGACGTACACGCCCTGGCCGCCGCAGAACGGGTTCCCCTTATAGGTGAGGAGTGCGATCCGCAACGGGCGGCTGTCGTCGGTGGCGGAACCCGTGGAAGGGCTCTCCACCATGGCCTCTGCGGTCACTCTCGGCCCCCTTCTCCCTGCACTTTCGCCGGAGCGTAACCGCTCGGATAATCTAGAACAAGTTTCAGACTTGATCCCTTGAAGACCATTGAATCTACCGGCCGGAAACCACACCGTAAGAGGGGTGGCGGGTGATTCGCGCCACGGCTCGGGCGCCTGCCATGCTGGGTGCGCACCAGCCCCCGCAACGACATGGAACGCCTTGGAACGGGACAGATGACAGCGGAAGCGAAGGCCGTGACCCCAGCCGTCACCACACCGGCGTCCCCGCCCCTGACCGAACGTCAGGAGGCACGCCGCAGGCGGATCCTGCACGCCAGCGCCCAGCTGGCGAGCCGGGGGGGCTTCGACGCGGTGCAGATGCGGGAAGTGGCGGAGTCCTCCAGCGTGGCCCTGGGCACCCTCTACCGCTACTTCCCCTCCAAGGTGCACCTGCTCGTCGCGACCATGCAGGACCAGCTCCAGCACATGCACGGAACGCTGCGCAAGCGCCCGCCGGCCGGGGAGGAGCCCGCGGCCCGGGTCGCGGAGACCCTGATGCGCGCCTTCCGCGCGCTCCAGCGCGAGCCGCACCTGGCCGACGCGATGGTGCGCGCGCTGACCTTCGCGGACCGCAGCGTGAGCCCCGAGGTGGACACGGTGTCCCGGCTGACGACGGCGATCATCCTGGACGCGATGGGCCTGGACGCCCCGCCGACGGCGGAGCAGCTGTCGGCGGTCCGGGTGATCGAACACACCTGGCACTCGGCGCTGATCACCTGGCTGTCGGGCCGGGCGTCGATCGCGCAGGTCAAGATCGACATCGAGACGGTCTGCCGCCTGATCGACCTGACGGCGCCGGACGCGAGCTCCGCGGCGGCACCCCCGGCCGGGCCGAAAAAGGCCTGATCCCGCTCTCGGGGTGTGCGCCCCCCGGGCGACAAACGCGCCCCCTCCCGGCAGCGCGCCCCCTGCGCTGCGGCAGCGATCCCCCTACGGCGCCGCTACGCGTCGGTCGCGTCGTCGGGGGCTGCGGGGGCGGGGGCGGGGGCTGCGGGTTGGTCGGTGACTTCGACAAGGTCCGGTGGGAGCCCGGCAGTCCAGTGTCCTTTCGGTGCGGGCCGGTCCATCAAGGGCGCTCCTCCTTCGTCGTCGCGTCGCTTCGCGATGGCCTTCGGCCACCCTTGACCGACCGACCCACCCCGAAACGCCACAAGACTCCCGGGATCCCCCCGGGGAACGGCCGGGAGGAAGAGTGTGGAGGAGCGGCCGGATCAGGGATGCCCACGCCCCCTCCGGCCGGTGCGACGATCCGCACCCGTCACCTATCAGCACCGCCCAGCCGGACGGTATGGACGCCCGGGACAGTCAGAGCATCCAGGCAGGGACGGTCGGACACCCTTCCCGAGACTTCGACACGGCCAACATGAGCGTAAGGACGACGAGAAGCACCGCGCGGTCGGTGGGCGCATCGGATCGCTACACAGTCCCACTCGGCTTAGCGACTAACGACCGTCCGTGGCCGAGGAATCGAAACGATCAGTTCCCGGAGCGTGAGGACGAGGGATCGGACACTGGGGACGAAGAGTCGAATGCTGAGGACGAAGGGTCGGATGCTGGGGACGAAGAGTCGAATGCTGAGAAGCACCAGTCGCACGCTGAGGACGAAGGGATCGTCCTGAGGGCTGACGGATCGTCGCCAGACAACCACAAGCCCATCCGGGCCGTGGGCGGCCTATGCCCAGCCACAGACGGTCGTTAGTCGCTAAGCCGAGTGGGACTGTGTAGCGATCTGATGCGCCCACCGACCCTGCGAAGGGGTGGTGGTCGTCCTTACGGTCCGGTTGGCCGTGCGAAGTCTCGGGAAGGGTGTCCGACCGCCCGGCCCTGGATGCTCTGACCGTCCCGGGCCTCTATTCCGTCCAACTGGCCGGTCCTGATAGGTGACGGGTGCGGATCGTCGCACCGGCCGGAGGGGGCATGGACATCCCTGATCCGGCCGCTCCTCCCCATCCGTCCCTCCCGGCCGTTCCCCGGGGGGAACCCGGAAGTCTTGTGGCGTTTCGGGGTGGGTCGGTCGGTCAAGGGTGGCCGAAGGCCATCGCGAAGCGACGCGACGACGAAGGAGGAGCGCCCTTGACGGACCGGCCCGCACCGAAAGGACACTGGACTGCCGGGCTCCCCCCGGCGCCCCTCAACGCCCCCGCCCAACCCCGCAGCCCAGCCACCCCCCGCAGCCCCCACCCACCCCACCCCCTCACTCCTCCGGAGGGAACACCGCCTCGCCGCTTCCCAGCAGGGTGATCGCGATCGCCTCGACCGGGCAGCCCTCGGCCGCCGCGAGCACCGGCTCGCTCGCGTCCGTCTCCGCCGCCCGGGGATGCGACTGCCGGGCCGAGTCGAGGGCGAAGCCCTCCGGGGCGTGGTTCACGCACATCCCCGAGCCGATGCAGACCCCCCGGTCCACTTCGACATGCCACCGGTCACCCATCACACACCGGCCGCGGGGGGCTCGTACCCGGCCGGCAGGTGGATCATCTTGTGCTCCAGGTACTCGCTCAGCCCCTCCGGGCCGAACTCCCGCCCGACGCCGCTGTTCTTGTATCCGCCGAACGGCCCGAGCATGTCCAGGCTGAAGGTGTTCACGTTGAAGGTGCCGGTCCGCACCTGCCGCGCGAAGTCGATCCCGCGCTCGACGTCCCCGGTCCAGACGCTGCCGCTGAGCCCGAACTCCGAGTCGTTGGCCACCCGTACCGCCTCCGCCTCGTCCCCGTACGGGATCAGGCAGACGACCGGGCCGAAGATCTCCTCGCGGGCGATCCGCATCGAGTTGTCGACGTCCCCGAAGAGGGTCGGCTCCACGTACCAGCCCTGGTCCATGCCGGCCGGACGCCCGCCGCCGGACAGGACCTTGGCACCTTCCTCCTGGCCGATCCGGATGAAGTCCAGCGAGCGCTGCTGCTGGCGCCGGGCCACCAGCGGGCCGAGCTGCGTCGCGGGGTCCATCGGGTCGCCGACGACCAGCGCGGAGGCCGCGGCGGCGAGTGCCTCGGCGATCTCCTCGTAGCGGCTGCGCGGGGCGAGGACGCGGGTCTGGGCCACGCACGCCTGGCCGTTGTTCATCCAGGCCGCGGGGACGATGCCGGCGATGGCGGTGTCCAGGTCGGCGTCCGGGAGGATGACGGCGGCGGACTTGCCGCCGAGTTCGAGGGTGACGCGGGTGAGGTTCTTGGAGGCGACCTCCATGACGCGCCGGCCGGCCGGGACGGAGCCGGTGAAGGCGACCTTGTCGACGCCGGGGTGACCGACCAGGTACTCGCTGACCTCGCGTTCGGCCGGCAGGATCGACAGCACGCCCTCGGGCAGTCCGGCCTCGCGGGCGATGTCGGCGAGGATGTACGAGTCGAGGACCGCCTCGGGGGACGGCTTGAGGATCACCGTGCAGCCGGTGAGCAGCGCGGGCGCCAGCTTGGCGGCGGCGACGAACTGCGGGACGTTCCACGGGATGACGGCGGCGACGACGCCGACCGCCTCGCGCCGCACGAGGATGGGGCCGAGCGCGCCCTGGCGGTACTCCTCGTACGGGTAGTTGCGGGCCACGGTGATCGCGGCGTCGTAGACCATCATCGGGCCGAGCGCCTGGGCGAGGATGCTCCAGGAGTACGGGGATCCGTTCTGGGAGGTGATCGAGGCGGCGATCTCCTCGTGGCGGACGGCTATCGCGTCCTTGATCCGGGTGACGACGGCGATGCGCTCCTCGAGCGTGGTGCGCGGCCACGGGCCTTCGTCGAAGGCCTTGCGGGCCACGGCCACGGCCCGGTCCACGTCCGCCTTCGAGGCGTGCGGGACGCTGCCGATGACCTGCTCGGTGTGGGGCGAGACGACCTTGATCGTGTCGGAGCCCAGCGGATCCGTCCACTCACCGCCGATGAACAGTTGTCCGTGTTCCACGAGCTCGGTCATGGCTGATGCCTCCTGCGGCTTGGCGTTCCAGAACTGATACCAGTTCTAGTTCTAGGAGTCCACGGCCCTGACCGAACCGCCTCGCCCGGCCCGTCTCCAGGTATGCCGCCCAGCAGGCCGTGCGACAACTCGAAGATCCAACGACTAGTCAGGAAGGCGCGGAAGTGGTCGACTTGGGCGACTATTGCAACACGTTCTCGTTAGACATCTCGTCAGACACCTCGTCAGACATCTGGTTGGACACGGCCTCGTTAGAGTGGAGCCCCCTCATGGCAGAGGACACCCCCGGCGTGACACCTCACGTCACCGACCACGGCGGAGGCGTGTGGGGCATCAAGGTGCCCATCCCCGACAACCCGCTCGGCCACACCCTCGTCCACGTCCTCGACACCGACCGCGGCCCGGTCCTCATCGACACCGGCTGGGACGACCCCGAGTCCTGGGACACCCTCGTCGCCGGCCTCGGCGCCCTCGGCATCGCCGTTGCCGACGTCCACGGCGTGGTCATCACCCACCACCACCCCGACCACCACGGCCTGTCGGGCCAGGTCCGCGAGGCCTCCGGCGCCTGGATCGCCATGCACGCCGCGGACACCGAGATCGTCGTACGGACCCGCGCCTCCGAACCCGGCGTCTGGTTCGACTACATGAGCGAGAAGCTCGCCTCCGCCGGAGCCCCCGAGGAGCACATCGCCCCGCTGCGCGCCGCCCGCGCGAGCGGCCGCATGCGGACCCTGCCCGGTCTGACGGCCGCCGTCCCCGACCGGGAGATCGTCCCCGCCGAGCTGCTGCCGCTGGCCGGCCGCCGGCTGCGGGCCGTCTGGACCCCCGGGCACACCCCCGGGCACGTCTGCCTGCACCTGGAGGAACGGCACCCGGGGAACCTGCCCGGCAACGGCCGCCTCTTCTCCGGGGACCACCTGCTGCCCGGGATCTCCCCGCACATCGGCCTCTACGAGGACCCCTCCTCCGACCGGATCACCGACCCCCTCGGCGACTACCTCGACTCCCTCGAACGCATCGGCCGCCTCCAGCCCGCCGAGGTGCTCCCGGCCCACCAGCACGCCTTCACCGACGCCCCGGCCCGCGTACGGGAACTCCTGGACCACCACGAGGAGCGGCTGGCCGGGCTGCGGGAGCTGCTCGCCGCCGAGCCGCTGACCCCGTGGGCGCTGGCGGAGCGGATGGAGTGGAACCGGCCCTGGGAGCAAATCCCGTACGGCTCCCGCAACATCGCCGTCTCGGAAGCGGAAGCCCATCTGCGGCGCCTCGTGAAACAGGGCCGCGCGGAAGCGGTGCCGGGCAGCGAGCCGGTGACGTACCGGGCCGTCTAGCACGCCCGGGGGCACCCGGTAAGGGGCTCCGGCGGGCCTCGCCACCGGGTGCGGGGGCTACGGGCCGGTAGAGTATGGGCGTCGTCCACACTTCCGTACGGGGGGAAGCCGGTGCAATTCCGGCGCTGACCCGCAACCGTGACCCTCCCCCGGCAGCGCCGGGGCGGGGAGCCGGAATGCCCCGTACCGGAGGTGCGCGGCTCGCGCCGCCGGGGCCTCCGGCGGCCGGCACCGTCGAGGTATACGGAGCCGGAGCCCGGTGCCAGCCCCCGCTGTGCTGCCTGCCTCCGGGTCCCCAGCACGAGAGGCACCCGCCCCGCCATGAACGTCCGCCGCAGCGCCGCCACGCTCGCCGCCTCCGCCGTGCTCTGCGTGGGCGCCGCCCCCGTGGCCCTCGCCGATGTCGCCCCGCCCTCGCCGCCGCCCCCGATCCCCTCCGGCCTCTTCGGCAAGAACGACCCGACGTACGACGGGGTGTGGCGGCAGTCGTTCGCGCTGCTCGCCCAGCACGCCGTCGGTCTCAAGCCCAACCAGCAGGCCATCGACTGGCTCGCCGGCCAGCAGTGCGCCGACGGCGGCTTCGCCTCGTTCCGCGCGGACACGGGCGCCGCGTGCGACGCGAAGACGCTCGACACGAACGCCACCGCGGTGGCCGTCCAGGCGCTGGAGGCGCTCGGCGGCCAGGACGCGGTGGTCAAGAAGGCTAAGGACTGGCTGAAGTCCGTACAGAACGACGACGGCGGCTGGGCCTACCTCCCCGGCTCCCCGAGCGAGGCCAGCTCCACCGCCGTGGTGATCAGCGCGCTCGCGGTGGCGGGCGAGAAGCCGGCCGATGTCACGTCGAAGCTGGGCAAGTCCGCGTACGACAGCCTGCTCACCTTCCAGCTGGGCTGCTCCGCCGAGCCGGCCGAGGACCGGGGTGCCTTCGCCTACCAGCGGACGGCCGACGGCAAGCTCCCCGCGAACGCCGACGCGACGGCCGCCGCGGTCCTGGCCGGCCTCGGCAAGGGCACGGCCGTCACCCCTCCCGCCACGGACACCCTCGCGGCCTCGCTGACCTGCCCGGCGACCGCCGGTGACGCGGCGGCGGCGGCGGCCCAGGGCGCGGCCGGATACCTGGCCAAGGCCCTGAACAAGGACGGCAATCACCTCACCGCCCTCACCCCGGGCGCCGACCAGCCGACCTCCGACATCGGCAACACCGCCGACGCGGTGATCTCCCTGGCCGCGGCCGGGCACAAGCAGTCGGCGGCGAGCGCGCTGGAGTGGCTGAAGGCCAACTCCGCCGAGTGGTCCAAGGGCAGCCCGGCCGGCCTGGGCACCCTGATCCTGGCCGCGCACGCGATGGGCACCGACCCGAAGGACTTCGGCGGCACCAACCTGGTGGCGGCGCTGAACGCCACGGGCCCGGCGCCGGCCTCGGCGTCCGAGCAGCCGGCGAAGAAGAAGGACGAGAAGAAGGACTCCGGCAACAAGAACGTCTGGTGGATGATCCTCGCGGGCGCCGCGGCCGGCATGGGCATCGGCATCGTGCTGAGCGGCCGCCGGAAGAAGAACCAGCTCTGATGCGCAGCCGCCGTCCGGCCCTGCCGGTCCTCGTCCTCGGCGTCATCCTGACGGTGCTGGCCGCCTCGCCCGCGCTGGCCTCGACGTACCGCTACTGGTCGTTCTGGGACGGAGCGGGCGGCCAGTGGAGGTACGCCACCCAGGGCCCCTCCTCGGCGCGCCCGGTGGACGGCTCCGTGCAGGGCTTCCACTTCGTGGTGAGCAAGGACGCGGCGGAGCAGGCCGCCCCGCCGCGCACGGCTCCGGATTTCGGGGCGGTCTGCTCTTCCACCGCACCGGTTCCCGACAAGAAGCGGATCGCGGTGGTCATCGACTTCGGCACCCCGGCCGAGGCCCCGAAGGGCGAGGCCCCGCCGCAGGAGGCTCCGCGGACGGCGTGCGCGCAGGTCGGCCCGGACGCCACGGCGGCCGAGGCACTGGCGGCGGTGGCGAAGCCGCTGCGCTACAACAGCGCGGCGCTGCTGTGCGCGGTCGCCGGCTACCCGCAGCAAGGCTGCGGAGAACCGGTCGCGGACGCCCCCGCCACGGCGGCCGAGGACACCGGCGGCGGCCCGTCGGCCGGCCTCCTCGCGGGCATCGCGGCGGTGGCCGCCCTGGCCGCGGCCGCCGTCTGGCAATCCCGCCGCCGCCGCACCCGGTGACCGGCAGCCCCGCCGAGGACCGGTCCGAGCCCGCACCGGCACCCACCACCCCGGCCGCTGAGGCCGGGAACGGCGGGGCGGACGCCGACGGTGGCCGGGTACGGGACGGGGCCACCCACACCCGACCGTCGACCCGCACGGGTGGTGCGGGTGGTGCGGGTGGGAACCCAGCCCGGCCGCAGGCCGGGCGCACCACCCACGGCGCGGCACGCTCCCCCGGCACCACCCACGGCGCGGCACACGACGTCCCCACCCCGGCCGGGCAGGACGCCGACCGGGCAACCGGCGCCCCGCGCGTGCCGACGTACACGAAAAGCAGATGGCGGGCCCCCGAGGCCACCCGTGGCAACGCCCTGCACGCGGGCGCCTGGTGGCTCTGGGCCCTCGGTCTCGCCACCGCCGCCTCCCGCACCACCAACCCGCTCCTCCTCGGCCTGATCATCGGCGTCGCCGGCTACGTGGTCGCGGCCCGCCGCACCGACGCCCCCTGGGCGCGTTCCTACGGAGCCTTCGTCAAGCTCGGCCTCTTCGTCATCGGCCTGCGCCTCGTCTTCTCCATGCTGCTCGGCTCCCCGATCCCCGGCGCGCACACGCTGTTCACCCTTCCCGAAGTGCCCCTCCCGGGCTGGGCGCAGGGCATCCGGTTCGGCGGCCGGGTCACCGCCGAGCAGCTGGTCTTCGCCTTCTATGACGGCGCGAAGCTCGCCACGCTCCTCATCTGCGTCGGCGCCGCCAACGCCCTCGCGAACCCGGCGCGGCTGCTGAAGTCCCTGCCCGCGGCCCTGTACGAGGTCGGCGTCGCCGTGGTCGTCGCGATGACCTTCGCGCCGAACATGGTCGCGGACGTGGTCCGGCTCCGCACCGCCCGCCGGCTGCGCGGCCGCCCCACCGGCGGGGTGAAGGCCATCCTCCAGATCGGCCTCCCGGTCCTGGAGGGCGCGCTCGAACGCTCGGTGGCCATCGCCGCCTCCATGGACGCCCGCGGCTACGGCCGCACCGCACAGGTCCCGGCCGCCGTCCGGCGCACCACCAACGTGCTCACCCTCGGCGGGCTGCTCGGCATCTGCGCGGGTACGTACGGGCTCCTCGCCGCGGAGGGCGGCGCGTTCGGCCTCCCCCTCCTCCTCGGCTCCCTCGTCCTGGCCCTGGCGGGGCTCCGCCTGGGCGGCCGCCGGTCGATCCGGACCCGGTACCGGCCGGACCGCTGGGGGGTACGGGCCTGGCTCGTCGCCGGTTCGGGCGCGGCGGTCGCGGCGCTGCTGATCCGGGCCGCGTCCCTGGATCCGGAAGCCCTGCGCCCGGGCGTCGTCCCCCTGGTCGCCCCGTCCCTCCCGCTCTGGCCGGCCGCGGCGATCCTGATCGGCCTGCTCCCGGCCTTCGTGGCACCGCTGCCGCCGCCACCCCCATCACCGAAGGAGGCATAGCCCAGTGCCCCCCACAACTCCCACGACTCCGATGATCCGTTTCGAAGACGTCTCGGTGACGTACGAGGGTGCGTCGGCCCCCTCCCTCTCCCACGCCGACTTCGCACTCCCCGAAGGGGAACTGACCCTCCTGGTCGGCCCCTCCGGCGTCGGCAAGTCCACCCTCCTGGGGGCCGTCTCGGGCCTGGTCCCGCACTTCACCGGGGGCAGGCTGTCGGGCCGGGTCACGGTCGCGGGCCGGGACACCCGTACGCACAAGCCGCGCGAACTGGCGGACGTGGTCGGCACGGTCGGCCAGGATCCGCTGGCGCACTTCGTGACGGACGTCGTCGAGGACGAGCTCGCCTACGGCATGGAGTCCCTCGGCCTGCCGCCCTCCGTGATGCGCCGCCGCGTGGAGGAGACCCTCGACCTCCTCGGCCTGAACGAGTTGCGCGACCGCCCCATCGCCACCCTCTCCGGAGGCCAGCAGCAGCGGGTCGCGATCGGCTCGGTCCTGACCCCGCACCCGCGCGTGCTCGTCCTGGACGAGCCGACGTCCGCGCTGGACCCGGCGGCGGCGGAGGAGGTCCTGGCCGTCCTGCAGCGCCTGGTCCACGACCTGGGCACGACCGTACTGATGGCGGAGCACCGGCTGGAGCGGGTGGTCCAGTACGCCGACCAGGTCCTCCTCCTGCCCTCCCCGGGCGCCGCACCGGTCCTGGGCTCCCCGTCCTCGATCATGGCCGTCTCCCCGGTCCACCCCCCGGTGGTGGCCCTGGGCCGCCTGGCCGGCTGGTCCCCCCTCCCCCTCTCCATCCGCGACGCCCGCCGCCGCTCCGCCCCCCTCATCTCCCGCCTCTCCACCCTCCCGACCCCCCACCCCGACACAAACCCCGGGGCACACCCCCAAGGGGGGCCCGGGGCGCAGCCCCAGGCCGACTCCGGGGCACAGCCCCAAGCGGGGCCCGGGGCACAGCCCCAAGCGGGGCCCGGGGCACAGCCCCAAGCGGGGCCCGGGGCACAGCCCCAAGCGGGGCCCGGGGCGCAGCCCCGAGAGGGGTCCGGGGCGCAGCCCCGGGGAACGGGGGAAGGGCGGGTAGGGGACGGCCGCCCGCAGGGCACCCGCAGCGGCACCGGCACCGGCACCGGCACCGGCCTGCTCGCCCGCCTGCTCCGCCGCGGCCTGACCAAGGCCCCGGCCCCGGCCCCCGCCCCGGAGCGCCCCTCGGAGGTACCCGCCACCGTCAAGGACCTCTCCCTCCGCCGCGGCCGCGCCGAGGTCCTCCACGGCATCAACCTCACCGTGGCGAAGGGCGAGACCATCGCGCTCATGGGCCGCAACGGCGCCGGCAAGTCCACCCTCCTCGCCACCCTCATCGGCACCCTGGAGCCCACCACCGGCCAGGTGACGGTCAGCGGCCGCACCCCCCACCGCACACCGCCCCCCGAGATGGTGACCCGCGTCGGCCTGGTCCCCCAGGAACCCCGCGACCTCCTCTACGCCGACACCGTCGCCGCCGAGTGCGCCGCCGCCGACCACGACGCCGGGGCGGCCCCCGGGACCTGCCGCGCCCTCGTCACCTCGCTCCTCCCCGACGTCCCCGACGACACCCACCCGCGCGACCTCTCCGAGGGCCAGCGCCTGGCCCTCGCCCTGGCCCTGGTCCTGACCGGCCGCCCGGCCCTGCTGCTGCTCGACGAGCCGACCCGCGGTCTGGACTACGCCGCCAAGGCCCGCCTCGTGGAGATCCTGCGCGGACTCGCCGCCGACGGCCACGCCATCGTCCTGGCCACGCACGACGTGGAGCTGGCCGCCGAGCTGGCCCACCGCGTGGTGATCCTGGCCGGCGGCGAGATCGTCGCGGACGGCCCGACCGCCGAGGTCGTCGTCTCCTCCCCCGCCTTCGCACCGCAGGTGGCCAAGATCCTGGCCCCGGCCCACTGGCTCACGGTCTCCCAGGTCGCCGCGGCCCTGAACGCCGGGGAGGGCACATGAGCGACCCCGCAACCCAGCCCGCCAAGCAGCCCGCCAAGCAGCCCTCCGAGCAGCCCTCCGAGCAGCCCACCGGGCCCCCCACCAAACAGCCCCGCCCCATCCGCATCGGCCCCCGCGCCGCCGCCGCCCTGGTCCTCGTCACCCTCATCGGTCTCGCCGCCTTCGGCTGGCCGCTCCTCGCCGACCGCCAGTCCGGTTTCGCCCACTCCCAGGACGCCCCCTGGCTCTTCGCCGCCCTGCTGCCCCTGCTCGTCGGCGTGGTCGTCGCGACCATCGCCGACGACGGCATGGACGCCAAGGCCGTCGCCATGCTCGGCGTACTGGCCGCGGTCGGGGCCGCGCTGCGCCCCCTCGGCGCGGGCACGGCCGGTCTGGAGCCCATGTTCTTCCTGATGGTGCTGAGCGGCCGCGTCCTCGGCCCGGGCTTCGGCTTCGTCCTCGGCGCGGTCACGATGTTCGCGTCGGCCCTGCTCACGGGCGGGGTGGGCCCGTGGATGCCGTTCCAGATGCTGGCCATGGGCTGGTTCTCGCTGGGCGCGGGCCTGCTGCCGGGGCCGGACCGGATCCGGGGGCGGGCCGAGCTGGCGATGCTCGCGCTGTACGGGTTCCTCGGCTCGTTCGCGTACGGCACGATCATGAACCTGCAGGGCTGGGTGATCCTGCAGGGCATGGGGCAGGGCGTCTCCTTCCACCCCGGGGACCCGCTGGCCGCGAACCTGACCCGCTTCCTCGCGTACTGCCTGGCGACCTCGCTGGGCTGGGACCTGGGCCGGGCCGCGCTGACCGTCGTACTGACCCTCGCGCTCGGCACGACCCTGCTGAAGGCGCTGCGGCGGGCCACACGGAAAGCGGCCTTCGATGTGCCCGTGGCCTTCGATCCGGGGTCCGGATCCGGGGCCTGACCTTCCCCTCGAAGGGGTACGGGCGACCACGGACGGTGAGATCCGGGCCGCCGGCCGGTGACCCGCCCCACAGGACCTAGGTCACATACGAGCCGGGATAGTAGTCCCTGAACGGCCCCCGCCCACCCCCGGGGACCGCCTCCCACCTGCACGGAAACCGGCCCGGCCGGTGGGGGGCCGTTGCGCCCCGGCTGCGAGGGCCACTAGTAAGAGGGGTCGTTGCCAGGGGCCGCGGACCCCCGTAGAACTGGATGAGTCGCAGGGCGGACGGAGATCCCCCGGGTTCGCCCCCGGTCTCCCGGTCCCGCCGCCGATCCCCTCTCCTCCGCGTGAGTGGCTCACGCACGTCTTCGGCGTGCCGCGACCGTCCTTGTCCCCTTCGGAAGGTTCCGTCCGTGTCCAACGCAGTCATCCGCCGCATCGCCGCTTCGAAGAAGACCCTCGCGGGCACCGTCCTCGCCCTGGGCGTCGCCGGTTCCATGCTTGCCGCCGTTCCGGCGCAGGCCGCCCCGATGAACGCCAAGGCGATCGCCCAGCAGATGATCAAGGACCCGGCGCAGTTCGCGGCGTTCAACAACATCGTGTCCCGCGAGAGCGGCTGGAACCACACCGCCACCAACAGCTCTTCCGGCGCGTACGGCCTGGTCCAGGCCCTGCCGGCCTCGAAGATGGCCTCGGCGGGCTCGGACTGGAAGACCAACCCGGCCACCCAGATCAAGTGGGGCCTGGAGTACATGAACTCCCGCTACGGCAGCCCGGTCGGCGCCTGGAATTTCTGGCAGACCAACCACTGGTACTAAGCCACCAGCGGCAGCGGACCAGCAGCACAGCCCGGCTCCGCCCGGCACCGCCCGCCCATCCGGCCTTCGGCCGGACTCGGCGCGCGCACGCGAAGGCCCCGGCGGCCGACCTCCCCAGGTCCGGCCACCGGGGCCTTCGCCATCCCATCCCACTGGGTCCGAAGGCGGCGCAGCCGGAGCTACAGCCGCTGGATGATGGTGCCCGTCGCCAGCGCGCCTCCCGCGCACATGGTGATCAGGGCGAATTCCTTGTCGCGCCGCTCCAGCTCGTGCAGCGCGGTGGTGATCAGCCGGGCGCCGGTGGCGCCGACGGGGTGGCCGAGCGCGATGCCGCCGCCGTTGACGTTGACCTTCTCCAGGTCCTGGTCGAAGACCTGGGCCCAGCTGAGGACCACGGAGGCGAAGGCCTCGTTGATCTCGACGAGGTCGATGTCCTTCAGGGACATGCCGGCCTTGCCGAGGACCGCCCGCGTCGCGTCGATCGGCCCGTCCAGGTGGAAGTGCGGGTCCGAGCCGACGAGCGTCTGGGCGACGATCCGGGCGCGCGGCCGCAGCTTGAGCGCGCGGGCCATCTTGCGCGAGGCCCACATCACGGCGGCGGCCCCGTCGGAGATCTGCGAGGAGTTCCCGGCGGTGTGCACGGCGGTCGGCATGACCGGCTTGAGCCGGGCGAGCGCCTCCATGGAGGTGTCGCGCAGGCCCTCGTCCCGGTCGACCAGGCGCCACATGCCCTGGCCGGCGGCCTGCTCCGCCTCGGTGGTCGGCACCTGCACGGCGAACGTCTCGCGCTTGAAGCGCTCCTCGGCCCACGCGGTGGCGGCCCGCTGCTGGGACAGCACGCCCAGCTTGTCCACGTCCTCGCGGGTCAGTCCGCGGTGGCGGGCGATGCGCTCGGCGGCCTCGAACTGGTTCGGGAGGTCGACGTTCCACTCGTCCGGGAAGGGCTTGCCCGGGCCGTGCTTGGAGCCGGAGCCCAGCGGGACGCGGCTCATGGCCTCGACCCCGCAGGCGATGCCGATGTCCATGACCCCGCCGGAGATCATGTTGGCGACCATGTGGTTGGCCTGCTGGGAGCTGCCGCACTGACAGTCCACGGTGGTCGCGGCGGTCTCGTACGGCAGGCCCATGGCCAGCCAGGCGTTGCGGGCGGGGTTCATCGACTGCTCGCCCGCGTGGGTGACGGTGCCGCCGACGATCTGCTCCACGCAGTCGGGCTGGATGCCGGTGCGGGCGAGGAGTTCGCGGTAGGTCTCACCGAGGAGGTAGGCGGGATGAAGATTGGCGAGTGCGCCCCCGCGCTTGCCGATCGGGGTGCGTACGGCTTCGACGATGACGGGTTCCGCGGCCATGAGCTCGTCCTCTCCTGCTTCCTGCTCCTGCGATGCGCACAGCGCGCCTCAGCTGGCGGGCGGGCCGTCCCGGCGCCCCACCCGAACTAGTACGCGTTCTAGTTCTCCCCGCAGTCTTATGACCAGAAGACCCGGTACGCAAGGGTCTTGCACGTGGCTTACACGGATTCCACACGCAACAGTTGGCGCGGGGACCCTTGTCACTTCTAGAACTCGTTACTACCTTCAAGCCAACTTCTGATGGGCCATCAGACTTTGGAGTCGCCCCGATGACCTGCCCCGTGCTGCCCGAAGGCTTCGACGCCACCGACCCGGACGTGCTCCAAGCCCGGGTCCCCTACCCCGAGTTCGCGCAGTTGCGGCAGACCGCGCCCGTCTGGTGGTGCCCTCAGGAGCGGGGCATCACCGGCTTCGACGACGAGGGGTACTGGGCCGTCACCCGGCACGCGGACGTCAAGTACATCTCGACGCACCCCGAGCTGTTCTCCTCCACTACGAACACGGCGATCATCCGCTTCAACGAGCACATCCAGCGCGAAGCCATAGATGCCCAGCGCCTGATCATGTTGAACATGGATCCGCCGGAGCACACGCGCGTACGCCAGATCGTGCAGCGGGGCTTCACCCCCCGGGCCATCCGCGGGCTGGAGGACGCCCTGCGCGACCGCGCCCGCAAGATCGTCGCCGAGGCGGTCGAGGCCTCGGCCGACGGCAGCTTCGACTTCGTCACCCAAGTCGCGTGCGAGCTCCCGCTGCAGGCCATCGCCGAGCTGATCGGCGTACCGCAGGAGGACCGGTCCCGGATCTTCGACTGGTCCAACAAGATGATCGCCTACGACGACCCGGAGTACGCGATCACCGCCGAGGTCGGCGGCAACGCCGCGGCGGAGCTCATCGGTTACGCGATGAACCTGTCCGCGGCCCGCAAGGAGTGCCCGGCCAAGGACATCGTCACGCAGCTGGTGGCGGCCGAGGGCCAGGGCAACCTGGGCTCAGACGAGTTCGGCTTCTTCGTCCTGCTGCTGGCCGTCGCCGGCAACGAGACCACCCGCAACGCCATCAGCCACGGCATGCACGCCTTCCTGACCCACCCCGAGCAGTGGGAGCTGTACAAGGCGACCCGGCCCTCGACGGCCGCCGAGGAGATCGTGCGCTGGGCCACCCCCGTGGTGTCCTTCCAGCGCACCGCCACCCAGGACACCGAGTTGGGCGGGCAGAAGATCAAGGCGGGCGACCGGGTGGGGATGTTCTACTCCTCCGCCAACCACGACCCCGAGGTCTTCGAGAACCCGGAGGCCTTCGACATCACCCGCGACCCCAACCCCCACCTGGGCTTCGGCGGCGGCGGCCCGCACTTCTGCCTCGGCAAATCGCTGGCCATCATGGAGATCGACCTGATGTTCAACGCCCTGGCCGACGCCCTGCCCGACCTGCACCTCGTCGGCGAGGGCCCGCGCCGGCTGCGGGCGGCCTGGCTGAACGGCATCAAGGAGCTGCGGGTCAGCCACGGCTGACCCGTGATCCAGGACGGCAGGGGCCCCACCTCCCACGCCCGGCCCCTGCCGTCCCTCGGTCGTCACCCCCGTTTGTTACCGCCGAGTCGTTACCGTCTCGCCGCCTTCGGGATCATTGCCTTGGCGGCGGCCCGGCCACCAGACTGCCCGGATGAACCTTGAGGACCCCAGCGCCAGACGCTGGCAGCGGTTGCCGACGACCTGGCGGCGAATGGCCGAGGAGAACGGGTCCGAGCCCATGAGCCAGGGCGTCCTGGCACTCATCGAGGCCGCCCGCGAGGAGCCGGAACTGCGCCGGCTGTACCCGTACACCAGCCACTTCACGCTCTGGTTCAGCGCCTCCGCCGGCCACCCCTTCGCCGTGACCGCACCGGCCGTGGAACCCCTGCCCAACGGCCGCTTCCGCGTACGCGGCCCCCGCCAGACGACGGTCCTCGGCGAAACGGAAACGGCCCAGGCGGCGATAGCCATGGTCGTGGCCCACCTACCGACCGACTAGCCGGGCCAAATCCAGCCCGGCCAAATCCAGCCCCGCCGGCGTTTGAGGCGCGGGTCCCGGGGGGCCGAGCCCCGACAACGACGCCGTACCCAAATCCAGCCCCGCCGGCGTTTGAGGCGCGGGTCCCGGGGGGGGCCGAGCCCCGACAACGACGCCGTACCCAAATCCAGCCCCGCCGGCGTTTGAGGCGCGGGGGTCCGGGGGCAGAGCCCCCCGGCAACGGCGCCGCACGGGAGGGGTCCGGGCGCAGCCCGGGGAACGGGCGAAGGGCGGGTAGGGGACGGCCCCGCAGGGCCCGCCGGCTCCGCCGCCCCCGCGCCCCCGCCCCGCCCCGAGTGGCGGAAACCGCGCCCCGGGCGGATCCTGAATCACGCGGCGATCCAGCGCGAAGGGGTGCCGGGACGGGCTGCTACACCGCCCCGGCACCCCTTCGTCGTCGCCCGGCCCGGCCCGACCCGGCCCCGGCCAGGCCCCGGCCAGGCCCCGGCCAGGCCCAGGTCAGGCCCTAGTCCGCTCCGCGGACCCCGCTCCGACCCGCTCAGGCTGCCGCGGCCTAGGCACGGCCACCCCGGCCTGCAGCGCAGCACCCCGCGGCCCCGAAAGCACGTAGACGAGCCCGAACCCCGCCCCGACGACGAGCGCGCCGCCGACCGCGTCGAGCACCCAGTGGTTGGCGGTGGCCACGATCGCGCAGACCGTGATGGTCGGGTGCAGCACCCCCAGCAGCTTCTGCCAGCGCTTCGGTGCCAGCGTCACGATCACGATCCCGCACCACAGCGACCAGCCGAAGTGCAGCGAGGGCATCGCCGCGTACTGGTTGGAGATCGCGGTCATGGCCCCGTAGCTCGGGTTCGCCAGGTCCTGCACCCCGTGGACGGTGTCGACGAAGCCCAGGTCCGGCATCAGGCGCGGCGGCGCCAGCGGGTACAGCCAGAAGCCTGTGAGCGCCAGCACGGTGGCCAGGCCCAGGGAGGCGCGGGCCCAGCGGTAGTCCTTGGGGCGGCGCCAGTACAGGACGGCCAGGATCGTCAGCGGGACCACGAAGTGGAAGGAGGTGTAGTAGAAGTTGAAGAACGCCTCCAGCCAGGGCGTCTTCACCACGGCGTGGTTCACGGCGAGCTCGATGTCGATGCCGAGCGCCTTCTCGATGCCGTGGATCTGGCTCCCGTTGCCCTCCGCGAGGCTGCGGCTGGTGGGCGCGGCGGCCCGGATGTGTGAGTAGAGCGAGTACCCGACCCGTATCAGCAGCAGTTCCAGCAGCAGGTTCGGGCGCGACAGCACGCGCCGCCAGAACGGCAGCAGCGGAACCCGCGCCCAGCGCGCCGGCGCGGGCCGCCCGTAGGCCGTGGGGACCGGCTCGCGCCAGTACGGGGAGGAGCGCGGCAGGAACGGTACCGCGCAGGCCGCCGCGAGGGCCGCGAGCAGCAGCACGTTGTCCCGTACGGGGGCCAGCGCGGCCAGGTTGGGCATCAGCACGTCGCTGGGCAGGGTCATGGCGAGGACCACCGCCACCGGCCACACCGGCCGGTCGGCGGCCCGCTTGCCGACCTTGCCGGCGACCGCGAGCAGCACCCACAGCAGCTGGTGGCGCCAGCCGGTCGGGGACACGGCGACGGCCACGCAGCCGGTGATGGCGACGGCGAGCAGCAGCTGGCCGTCCCGGGCGTAGCGGGCGGCGCGGCGCAGGCCGATCCAGACGATGGGGGCCGCGAGGGCGGCGTAGAGCAGGACCTCGCCGGGGCCGGAGAGGCCCAGGCGCAGCAGCGCGCCGTGCACGGACTGGTTGGCGAGGCCGTCGGGTGCGCCGCCGAGGCCGGTGCCGGCCAGGTGCTTGACCCAGTACGTCCACGAGTCGCTCGGCAGGGCCGCCCAGGACAGGGCGGAGGCGCCGGCGAAGGTCACGGCGGCGGAGCGCGCGCCGGCCCTGCGTCCGGTCAGCCACAGCAGCGGGGCGAAGAGCAGCAGCGCGGGCTGGAGCGCGGCGGCCAGGCCGATCAGGAAGCCGGACGGCCGGTCCCCGGGGACCCGGAACACCGCCAGCAGCACCAGCAGGACCGGCAGCACGGCGGTCTGCCCGGGCAGCGCGGCCTCGCGGACGGGCAGCGAGACCATCATCAGCCCGACCAGCACCGGCGCGGCCAGCAGCGCGGTGCGCCGGGGCACGGGATCGGGCAGGCCGCGCGCGGCGACGAGCCCGATGGCGGCGACGAAGAGCAGCGTCACGCAGGTCCAGGCCACCTCCAGGGAGGGCGCGGCGAGCCCGAGGAGCGGCTTGAGGACCAGCCCCGCGAAGGGGGTCCCGGTGAACTGGCCGTTCTCGTACAGCGAGCCCGGCAGACTGCCCGGGAGGTGGAAACCGCTGAGCCACTCCCCCGGTGGCACGCGCATCACGACCGCGGCCTGCCTGACGGCTAGCAGCCCGGCCAGCGCCCACAGCATGAGGCGCGCCGCCCCGAGCCTGCCGCCGGTACCGCCTATGACCCCGGCATGTCCGTTCGCACCACTGTGCTCCGCCGCGTTAGCCACGCCTCGCCGGCCTCCCGCCCTGTTGACTGCAACCCTGACTTCGCCTGGCTGCCGCGTTTCGTACCGCGTTTCATACCGCGTTTCATACCGCGTGCTTCATTTACCCGGACGACGATATCCCTCGCCGGATACCTAGGATGTCGGCATGAGCATCGTGAAGATCAATGCACTCACCGTCCCGGCCGAGCAGCGGGAAGTCCTGGAGCAGCGGTTCGCCTCCCGCGCGGGCTCCGTGGAGGGCTCGGACGGCTTCGAATGGTTCGAGCTGCTGCGGCCCGTCGAGGGCACTGACCAGTATCTCGTGTACACGCGGTGGCGTTCCGAGGAAGACTTCCAGGCATGGATGGAGGGCCCCATGAAGGCGGCCCACCAGGGGGGCGGCGCGGCGGGTGGCCGGCCGGGCGGAGCGGCGGGCGGCGAGGGCGGCGCGGAGCGGCCGAAGCCTGCGGCCACGGGCTCTTCGGTGTGGTCCTTCGAGGTCGTGCAGCAGGCGGCGCCGAAGCAGGGCTGAGCGGCGGAGGGGTCCGGAGCGGTGGCTCCGGACCCGTCTTTTTCTTTTCTCTTTCTTTCCTTCCGGGCGCTGTCCTGGACCGTCTGAGACGTCTGCGACGTCTGCGCCGGCCTCCGCCGCTTCAGCTCCAGAAGGCGTCGCTCTCGTCGATGTCCTCGATGCAGACGTCGAGGTCGCTGATCTTCCCGCCGACGATCGTGAAGAAGATGCCCTCGTGGATCTCGATGCCGCGGTCGCCGCGGTCCGCGCGCGTCGTGTGGAAACTCATGACGTGGCCGCGGCCGTCAGCGAGCAATTTGTCCAGCTGGATCCGAAGCGTCCCGTTGCTCTCCTCGCCCAGCCGGCGATAGAGGTCGAGGACCGCTTCCCGGCCCTTGTGGTGCCCGGAGATGGGGCTGCTGCCGGGCATGTGCTGGATGACGTCGGCCGTCATCATCGCGCCCAGCTTCTCCATGTCGCCCTGGACGAAGGCTTCGTAGCCGCGACGGACCAGGACACAGTCAGGATGCTCCGACATGACGCTTCACGCCCTTCGTGCGCACGGTTTGTCCTTTTTCCTATCATCGGCCCGTGCCTGTGGATATTCCACGCGGGGCGGCCGCGTCCGGCTCCACAATGACGCCATGACCAGCGACGAGACGATCACCACCACGGCCGCGGCGGCCATGCCAGCGGCGGCTTCCGCTGCCTCCTGGCTGGTATCCGCCGAGGCGTTCGCGACTCCGGACGCCACGCGCCTGCGCCGCGCGTACTACGCGGAGGTCGCGGGCCGATACTGGAAGCGGAGCGTCACGGAGGCCGAGATCGACCAGGGCCTCCTGGACTTCCCCGACGACGGGCTCACGGCTCCGACGGGCGCGTTCGTGGTCGGCAGACTCGACGGCCGGCCCCTGGCCTGCGGGGGCATACGCCTCCTGGACACCGTCACCGCCGAGCTCACCAGGGTGTACGTGGACCCGCGCGCCCGCGGTACGGGCGGCGGGGCGGCCCTGCTCCGGGCCCTGGAGGAGGCCGGCCGCGCGCTGGGCGCCGAGCGCGTCCGGCTGGACACCCGGTCCGACCTGGTGGAGGCCCGGGCGTTGTACGCGCGCCGGGGGTACGCGGAGATACCCGCGTACAACGACGGCCCCTACGCCGAGCACTGGTTCGAGAAGCGCCTGGTCTGACCCGGCCGGCGGGGCGCGGGCGGCGGAGTCCGGGCGGCGGGCGGGTCAGGTGGCGGAGTGGTCCCGGCGCGGCAAGGCCTCGTAGGGCTCCTCGGCGACGGATCCGCACAGCTCCGAGTTGATCTCGGCGACCAGGTCGGACAGGTCGGTCGGCCGGTCCGGGCCCCACCAGTCGCCGAGCAGTTCGGCGAGCGACTCCTCCCGCGCGGCGGACAGCTTCAGCGCGCTCTCGCGGCCCTTCTCCGTCAGGACCAGCGGCAGGCCGTCGCGGACGGCCAGTCCGCGCCCCTCGATCTGGCTGGCCGCCTCCGTGACGGCCTTCAGCGGCACCATGGTCCGCTCGGCGATGACCGCCGGATCCACGGAGCCGTACTTGTTGATCCGCAGCAGCATCCAGCTGGCGGCGGGCAGCAGGTCGTAGCCGGCCTTCGCGGTGATCTTCTCGTAGACGTGCTTGCGGCCCTGGAGGGTGCCGAGCGCGGTCAGCGCGCGGGCGACCTCCTCGCGGGACGAGCGCTGGACGGGGTTGGAGGCGAGGGTCTCCGAGACGTCGGGCGCCGTCACCGAGCCGCGCAGCTTGTCCTCCTTGAGGAACCAGGCCACGACGAAGGCCACCAGCACCACGGGCACGGCGTAGAGGAAGACGTCGGTGATGGAGGTGGAGTACGCGTCGAGCACGCGCGGGCGCAGCGCGGGGGGCAGGGCCCCGATGGCGCGCGGGTCGGCCTCCAGCCTGCTCGCGTCCACCCCGGGCGGGAGCGGGACCTTCGCCAATGCGGCGGCCAGTTTGTCGTCGAGCCGGTTGGTGAAGATCGTGCCGAAGATGGCGACGCCGAAGGAGGCGCCGATGGAACGGAAGAAGGTGGCACCGGAGGTGGCGACACCGAGGTCGGCGTAGCTGACCGAGTTCTGCACGACGAGCACGAGCACCTGCATGACCAGTCCGAGGCCGGCGCCGAAGACGAAGAAGTAGGCGCTCATCTCCCAGGTGGAGCTGGTGCGGTGCAGCTGGTGCAGGAGCAGCAGCCCGACGGCGGTCACGGCCGTGCCGACGATCGGGAAGACCTTCCAGCGCCCGGTACGGCTGACGATCTGGCCGGAGCCGGTGGAGGTGATCAGCATGCCCAGCACCATCGGCAGCATGTGGACGCCCGACATCGTCGGCGAGACGCCCTGGACCACCTGCAGGAAGGTCGGCAGGTAGACCATCGCGCCGAACATCGCGAAGCCCACGACGAAGCTGATCAGCGAGCAGAGGGTGAAGGTCCGGATCCGGAACAGCTTGAGCGGGAGCACGGGCTCCGCGGCCCGCCGCTCGATGAGGACGAAGGCGATCAGCAGCACGACGCCCAGGACCGCCAGCCCGATGATCACGGGGGAGCTCCAGCCCCAGGTGCCGCCGAGGGAGGCGACGAGCACCAGGCAGGTCGCCACGGAGGCGATGAGGAAGGTGCCGAGGTAGTCGATGGTGTGCTTCTCGGAACGCACCGGGATGTGCAGGCTCGCGGCGATGACGACGAGGGCGACGAGACCGATGGGGAGGTTGATGTAGAAGACCCAGCGCCACGACAGGTGGTCCACGAAGAGTCCGCCCAGCAGCGGGCCCAGCACGCTGGTCGCTCCGAACACGGCGCCGAAGAGACCCTGGTACTTGCCGCGTTCGCGCGGCGGGACGATGTCGCCGACGATCGCCATCGACAGCACCATCAGCCCGCCGCCGCCCAGCCCCTGCAGCGCGCGGAAGCCGATGAGCTGCGGCATGTCCTGTGCGAGGCCGCAGAGGGCGGACCCGATCAGGAAGAGCACGATGGCGTACTGGAAGAGCTTCTTGCGACCGTACTGGTCCCCGAGCTTGCCCCACAGCGGCGTGGCGGCCGTCGAAGCGAGCATGTAGGCGGTGACCACCCATGACAGGTGGGCCATCCCACCGAGATCGCTGACGATCGTCGGCAGGGCCGTCGACACGATCGTCTGGTCGAGCGCGGCGATGAGCAGCCCCAGCAGCAGCGCGCCGATGGAGACGAGCACCTCGCGGGAAGCGTGTTCGGCACTGGGGCCGGCTTTGCGCGGGTCGGGCTCCGTGGTCACGTCCTGAACCATCGGCTCCTCCTCAGGCCTGATCGACTACTCCATCCTGAGCGGTGTGTCCGGTTATGGCCTGTCGGGCGGGTTGGGCGGGTTACCGGGGGTCTGCATAATCGCTGGCAGTGGCCAGGGGAGGGATCCGAGTGAACGCCGAGCACTGTCCAGAATGTGGCGCCGCGGGCAACCGTTGCGGATGCGTACCGGGGTTCCAGCCCCTGCGCGTGCGCCCGTACGTCGCCCTGCCCGACCCCGGTCAGGACACCGCCCCGCCGCCACCCCTCCCGCCACCGCCGCCACACCCGGGCCGCGCGGCGCAGACCATCCCGCCGCAGGCACCGCCGCAAGCACCGCCGCAGGCACCGCCGGCCTCGGAGGCCCCCACTCCGCCGTACGGGACACCCGTGGTGCCCCCACCCGAAGAAACGATGCAGCTACGGCCGGTCCCGGCCTACGAGCCGCAGGGGGCGCCCGGGACACAGGGCACGCAGGGCACGCAGGGCACGCAGGGCACGTACGGCACACAGGCGGGCCATGCGCCGCACGAGGGGCAGCAGGCTCACGGCGGCCACGCGGCACACGACGGGGTCCAGGCCCACGGCGGGGACCCGTCCCACGGCGGGCACCAGGCCCACGGCGGGTACCAGGCCCACGACCACGACGAGGCCCACGACCACCACGACTACTACCACCACCACTACGAGGCCACGCCCCCGCGACGCCGCATACCGTTCCTGCCGATAGCCGCGGCCTCCGTCGCGGTCATCGGTGTGGCGGCCCTGGCGCTGATGGTCTTCTCGGGCTCCGACGAGCCCGGACCGGCCCTCCTGGACGCGAAGCCGTCCTCCCCCCTCATCAGCCTGACCCAGGTGGACCCGTCGCGGTCGGCCGTGAGCGCCAAGCCGACCCCCTCACCCTCCCGCTCCGCCAGCCCCTCCCGCTCCGCCTCCCCCACGCCCTCCCCCTCCCCCACCCCGAGCCGCTCGGTGACGCCCTCGGCCACCCCGTCCCCCACCCCGAGCCGGACCTCCGTCTCTCCCAAGCCCCCCGTCCAGGGGCCGACCCTGCGGTACGGGGACTCGGGCGCGGAGGTGGAGAAGCTGCAGCGCCTGCTGTCCGCCCAGGGCATCTACCGGGGGAAGTTCGACGGCCGGTACGGCAACCGCACGGAGTCGGCGGTATCGACGTTCCAGGCGTACAACGGCATCGACGAGGACCCGTGGGGCGTCTACGGTCCGGCGACCCGCCGCGCCTTGGAGGGATAGAACACACGGGATCCGGTGGCGCGCACCCCTCCGCGTTTTGTATGGTTCAGGAACAAAGTGGTTCCGTCCTCACTCCCTGACCGGTGGACGGAACCACTTGTTCTCTTTTCCCGCCCCGTCTGGAGCCCCTCCGATGCCCACCGGCAGCCCCACCACCACCGCCGTCCTGACCGCCAAGGCCCTGCTCCTGGACATGGACGGCACCATCGTCAACTCCGACGCGGTGGTCGAGCGCTGCTGGAACGACTGGGCCGTCGCCCACGGCCTGGACCCACGGGAAGCCCTCAAGGTGGTCCACGGCCGCCAGGGCTACGCCACGATGGCGATCCTCCTCCCGGACCGCCCGATGGAGGAGAACCTCGCCGAGAACGCGGTGATGCTCGCCCGCGAGACCGCCGACACCGACGGCGTGGTCCCGGTCGGCGGCGCCGCGGAGTTCATGGCCGCCATCGGCGACCTCCCGCACGCCCTGGTCACCTCCGCCGACGCGGCCCTGGCCACGGCCCGGATGGGGGCCGCCGCCCTGCCGATGCCCGAGGTCCGGGTCACCGCCGAGTCCGTGCGGGCCAGCAAGCCCCACCCCGAGGGCTTCCTCAAGGGCGCCGCCGCTCTCGGCATGGACCCGGCCGACTGCATCGTCTTCGAGGACTCGGCCGCCGGCATCGCCGCAGGCCTCGCGGCGGGCATGCGCGTCATCGGCATCGGCCCCCGCGCCGCCGCCCACGGCCCCACCGCCCACGTCCACGACCTGACGTCCGTCGCCGTCACCACCACCCCCGAGGGCGCCATCACCCTCACGCTCGACACCGCCTGACACCAGCCGACCGGCCCTCCGAACCACACCGCCCGCCCCTGCCCCCCCCCCGGCCCCGGACCCACTCCCGGCTCGGGGCCACTCCCCACCACCGGGCCCGGCCACGAACCCACCAACCGGCAGCACGGCCCCACCGATCCACCCCGGCACAGAGGCCCACCGGGCCTATACCGGCCGGACGCGGCACGGGCCCACCCGTCCGACCTGGACCAGGCCCCACCGGGCCCACCGGACCGGACCCGGCACGGACCCACCCGTCCGACCCGGCACAGGCCTACCGGTCCGACCTGACACAGGCCAACCAATCCGACCCGGCACGGACCCACCGATCCGACCTGGCGCAGGCCCACGGGTCCGACCCGGCACGGACCCGTCAGCCGGACCCGACGTGGGCCCACCCGCCGTACCCGGCACCGCCATGCCCCTCCCCTCTGACGGGCATGGCGGAACCAGGCCCCGGACCGGCTGTCGAGTGCGGCGCCGTGGCCAGATGCTCCGCCCCCGGACCCCCGCGCCTCAATCACATGCGGAGCAGGGCCACCGTTCGCGTACGAGCTGACACCGGCCAAAGCCAGACCCTCCGGCGTTTACCGCATCGGCCCGTAGGGCCGCCATCCGCGTACGAGCTGACGCCGACCAAATCCAGCCCCTCCGGCGTTTGAGGAGCGGGGTCTGGGGCGGAGCCCCAGAAGCCTCGGGCGCAGCCCGGGACAGCGGGCACCTCAGCGGTGGCTGGGGAGGGTCCGGGCGGAGCCCGGGGAACGGTGGAAGGGCGGGTAGGGGACTCCGCCCCGCAGGGCCAACCACCCGCACCCGCCCACCGGCCTCCGCGCGGGGACGCCAGGGGCAGTACCCCGCCAGGCCACCGCCGGACGTTGTCCGGCAAAGCGGCGCGAATCCCGGGAACCCCAGCCCAGCCCGACGGTCCCGACCCCACCGACCCCACCGGACCCACCGGACCCACCGGACCCACCGGTCCACCCGGACCGACCCGTCCACCCGGACCGACCGGGCCACCCGGACCACCCGGTCCGACCGGGCCAACCCACCCGGCAGATCCGACTGGTCCGACCGACCCGCCCGATCCACCCGGCCCAACCGGACCACCCGGACCACCCGGACCACCCGGACCAACCCGCCCGGCAGATCCGCCCGATCCGACGGGCCCGCCCGATCCACCCGGTCCACCCGCTCCGACTTGGTCCGACTGGCCCGCCCGGGCGCACGGGGCCGACCCAACCAGACACCGACCCACCCGTCCGACCGGGCACAGCGGACCGGCCCGGCCAGCCAAGGCCCCACCCGTCCGACCGGGGCCCACCCGCCGGGCAACCGGCTCGAGTACGGCCCACGGATCGGGCACGGCCCTACGACTCAGACCTGCGCCGACCAGCCGGGCGTCCGCCCGACGGACCGGCGGCCCAAGTGCCCGGCCAGCACTCGCAGCCAGCCCGCCCCGGCCCGACCGGCACGCTCATCCGCCGGCCTCACCAACCTCACCAACCTCACCGGCCCACCGGCCCACCGGCCCACCGGCCCCGCCTGGCTCCCCCGCTCACGCGCCAACGCGCCGACGCCCACGCACTCACGCAACACAAAACTCGTTCCCCTCGGGATCCTCCAGGACGACGCCGTAATGCGTCTCCAACTCGTCCAGCACCCGGACCACCCTCGCGCCCACCGCAACGAGCCGCTCCACCTTCTCGTCGACCCGCCGCGTCCGGAGCTCCATCGGAACCCCGCGCCCGCCGCTGACCTTCAGATCCAGGTGCACCCGGTTCTTGACGGTCTTCGGCTCCGGAACCTGCTGGAACCACACCCGCGGCCCCCGCCCCGCCGGATCGACGATCGATTCCGGGAGCTCCCCGACCCCCTCGGGCAGCTCCTCCTCGGGCACCCCCATGTCCGCCCAGTACGCGCGCCAGGTCACGTGCCCGTCCGGCGCCGGCTCGGGTACGTACCCGAGTGCTTCGGCCCAGAACACCACCATCGTCCGCGGATCGGCGCAGTCGATGGTCACTTGCATCGTCGTCTCCATACCGGGAGCCTCTCAGGCCGAGAGCCCGCCGCCTCCGAATCGGCGCTCACCGGTCCCACCCTTCACCCGGAACCGGCGGCACCACCCCACCGCGGTGGCCTCCCACCCAGCCTCGGCAGCCAGCCTCAGCCGACCCGCCGCCAGCCCGGGCCGGCCCCGCCCGCCGCAGACGATCCGCCCGCCACCTCGAGCAGCGGCTTCGCCAACACCGCCACCCCCGCAGCTGATCGCGCCGTCGACACCACCGCCACGGGACATTGCACCCGGTTCCCACCCAACCAGCCCGGAGCCTCAACTCCCTTTGCCCATAGGCGTGTCACCAACCTCGCCATGACATGCCCATGCCTCCAAACTGTCATCTCGCGCCCATCCCCGGGAAACCCGGCGCGGCCAGCATGGCCACACCCACAGCACACCCCACGGCACGCCCCACGGCACACCCCACGGCTCACCCCGAAGCACGCCCCACGGCACGCCGCACAACGCACCCCACCGACCACCCCGCCGCACGCCCATCCCCACCCCCACCCCCACCCCCACCCAGGAGCCCCTCATGCCCTCCACACTCCCCACTCCCACGCCCACGCCCACACCCTCCATCTACGCGCGTCGACTCGGCATGCTCGCCTCCGCCCTCGCAGCCGCCTCCCTCACCACCCTCCTCGCCGCCCCCGCCGCCTCGGCCGCCCCTCCCACCCCCATCAGCGCCGCGGCCGCCCGCTCCTACCTGGCCACCGTCACACCGAAGACCGAAGGCTCCACCAGCGGTTACAGCCGCGACCTCTTCCCCCACTGGATCACCGTCTCCGGAACCTGCAACACCCGCGAGACCGTCCTCAAGCGCGACGGCTCCGGGGTGGTCCAGGACTCCGCCTGCGCGGCCGTCAGCGGCAGTTGGTACTCCGAGTACGACGGCGCCACCTGGACCGCCGCCTCCGACCTGGACATAGACCACCTCGTCCCGCTCGCCGAGGCCTGGCGCTCCGGCGCGAACTCCTGGACCACCGCCAAGCGCCAGCAGTTCGCCAACGACCTCACCCGCCCCCAGCTCATCGCGGTCACCGACAACGTCAACCAGTCCAAGGGCGACCGCGACCCCGGCCAGTGGCTGCCGTCGCGCACGGCCTACCGCTGCACGTACGCGCGCATGTGGGTCGAGGTCAAGCAGTACTGGGCCCTGAGCATGGACTCGACGGAGAAGACCGCCCTGGTCAACATCCTCAACGCCTGCTGACACCCACACGCTCCGCCCCACCACGCCCACCACACCCCACCCACCGCACCCCACCGCCCACCACACCCCACCGCACACCCCACCCCACCCCACCCCTGGCCAAGGATCTTTCCCCCGCCAGGGGGAGGTGGAGCACCCTGTCCCCGTCGTACGGTGGCCGCAAGCCAACGCAGGACGAAGGAGGGGGAGTCGCATGGCCGCAATGCGCCTGGGACCGCTGCTGCGCCACGTCGACTGGGACACCGGAGACTCCGCCACGATATGGATCGAGGCGGACCGCCCGTGCACCGCCGAGGTGCGCTGCGCCGACGGCTCCGGCGGCAGCGTCCGCACCTTCCAGATCGCCGGCCACCACTACGCCCTGATCCCCGTCACCGGCCTCACCCCGGACTCCACCACGGCGTACGAGGTGTTCCTCGACGGCCTCCGCGTCTGGCCACTGCCGGGCAGTTCTTTCCCGCCGAGCAGCATCACCACCCCGCCCACGGGGAGGCCCGGCCCGGCGGGCGCCCCCGCCCTGCGCCTCACCTTCGGCTCCTGCCGCCAGGCCGCCCCGCCGGCCGGACGGCGCGGACCGCACGGTCCCGATGCGCTCGACACCCTCGCCGCCCAGCTGGCCGCCGACCCGGAGGCGGTGCGGCCCGACGTCCTGCTGCTCCTGGGCGACCAGGTGTACGCGGACCAGCTTTCCCGTTCCACCCGCCAGTGGCTGGCGGCCCGGCGGGACCTGCGCGAGGCCCCCGGCGCCCAGGTCGCGGACTTCGAGGAGTACACCCGGCTCTACTACGAGTCCTGGCTCGATCCGGAGATCCGCTGGCTGCTCTCCACCGTCCCGAGCCTGCACATATTCGACGACCACGACGTCATCGACGACTGGAACACCAGCGCCGCCTGGCTGGCACAGATGCGTGCCACGCCCTGGTGGCAGGAGCGGGTGCTCAGCGGGCTGATGTCGTACTGGGTGTACCAGCACCTGGGGAACCTCTCCCCCGCCGAGCTGGCGGCCGACGCGCTGTACGGGGCGGTCCGCGAAACCCCCGACGGCACCGACGCGCTACGGGCCTTCGCGGCCTCGGCGGACGCCGACCCGGCCACGGTGCGCTGGAGCTACCGCCGCGACTTCGGCCGGTCCCGGCTGCTGATGGTCGACACCCGGGCGGCCCGCGTGCTCGACGAGGCCGGGCGGGCCATGCTCGACCCGGCGGAACAGCAGTGGCTCCGCGACAACGCCCTCGCCGGGCACGGGAGTTACGACCACCTCCTCATCGGGTCCTCACTCCCCTGGCTGATGCCGCCGCTCGTCCACGACGCGGAGGTGTGGAATGCCGCGCTGTGCCGCGGGGAGCGGGGCCCGAGGTGGGCCAGGATCGGGGAGGACCTGCGGCGGCGCAGCGACCTGGAGCACTGGGCGGCGTTCCCGGCCTCGTTCGCGGCACTCAGCGACCTCGTGGAGGAGGTGGGGACGGGCCCGCGGGCTCCGGCGACGGTGTGCGTACTGTCGGGGGACGTGCACCACGCGTATGTGGCCGAGCCCCGAATACCCAGTACGGCCCGGGTGTTCCAGCTGACGTGCTCGCCCGTGCACAACTCCATCCACACCGCCGTGAAGTGGGGCTTCAGGCTGGGCTGGTCCCGGTTGGGGCGGTGGCTGGGCCGCGGCTTCTCGCGGCACGGCCGGACGGGCCGGCCCCCGCTCAGCTGGCGGCGTACGGGCGGCCCGTGGTTCGGCAACCAGCTCATGACGCTCGCACTGTCGGGCCGCTCCGCGCGGCTCCGCCTGGACCAGGCCCGCAAGGGTCCGCGTCTGGTGACGGTCCTGGACCGGGACCTCACGCCTCCGCTCCAGGGCGACGGGCGGCCCGGTTCCGGACGCGGGTGAAGAGCTGAAGCGGGTCCGGGGCCGCGGACCGGGAACACGCCCCGCGTCCGACCGCCCCCCGGGCGTCCGGTCCGTGGACACCCGGCGTACTCTGTTTGGCTGTCAGCCGCCCCTGCCGCTCCCCGCGACGTCGCGGCGCTTCACGCCGAGGCACGTCAACCGGACTGGGGAGTCCCGCTTTGCTTGAGACTCTGGGCTCGCTGACTTCGAGCCCATGGATCTACGCCCTCGTGGCGCTGTCCATCCTGCTCGACGTCTTCCTGCCGGTACTGCCGAGCGGGGTGCTGGTGATCACCGCGGCAGCGGCCGCGGCGGCCGCCGGAGCGGCGGGACCGGTGCCCGTGCAGGCGCAGGTGCCGGACATCCTGGCGCTGCTGGTGACGGCCGTCACCGCCTCGGTGCTGGGTGACATGGCCGCGTACCGGCTGGCCCGGCGCGGCGGTGCCCGTCTCGACCGGGCCATCGCCCGCTCGCGCCGGCTCACCCGCGCCCACGAACGCCTGGGTACCGCCCTCGCGCGCGGCGGCGGCGCCCTCGTGGTGGTCGCCCGCTTCGCCCCGGCCGGCCGCTCGGTGGTCTCCCTCGGCGCGGGCAAGACCCAGCGCGAGGTCAAGGAGTTCCTGCCCTGGTCGGTCCTGGCCGCCATCGCCTGGGCCGGGTACAGCATCGCCCTCGGCTACTTCGGCACCCAATGGCTCGGCGCCACCTGGCTCGGCACCGCCGTCTCGGTGATCGCCCTCTTCGCCGCCGGAGCCCTGGCAGCCTTCGTGGTCCGCCGCCCCACCCCAACCCCGGCCACCTAACCCCGCCCCAGCCCCCCTCGCCCCAACTCCGGGCCCCAACTCCGCGCCTCCTCCTCCGCGCCCCAACTCCGCGCCTCCTCCTCCGCGCCCGTCCTCCCGCGCCCTTCCCCCCGGCCCTTCCTCCCGGGCCTCTCCGGCGGCGCCCCACTTAGGACCTCGCCCGTTGGCCCCCTCCCCAGACCCCGGCCCCCTCCACCCGGAGCTCCGCAGCAGCACCCCACACCCGGCCCTTCCTGCCTGCTTCCCCTCGCAGCCTCCGCTCCACCTCCCGACTCCGGGCCCCCTCTTCCCGGACCTCTCGGGCGGCACCCCACTCACGACCCCACCCGGTGGCCCCCTCCCCAGACCCCGGCCCTTCATGCCGGCTTCCCCTCGCAGCCTCCGCTCCACCTCCCAAATCCGGGCCCCCTCCTCCCGGACCTCTCGGGCGGCACCCCACTCACGACCCCACCCGGTGGCCGCCTTCTCCAGACCCCGCCCCTCCACCCGGAGCTCCCGAGCAGCACCCCACGCGCTGCCCGTCCCACCTGCTCCCCCTCGCAGCCTCCTCCCCGCCCCGGACTCCCTCCCGGGCCCCTCCTCCCCGCTCCGCGTTTCCCCTCCCGACTCGCCCCCTCCCCGCTCCACGCTCCCCGCTCGCGCTTCCTCCCCGTCCCCCTCCGGTGCGGCGATCCGGGGTCGCGGCCCCCGCCAGCCCGCTCGTCCCCGGCGCGGCGCTCGCAGCGCGGCGCTCGGGCCTTCTCCTGGGCCCGGGCCTCCCCCGGGCGGAGCAGTGGCTCACCCGTTCACCCGGCAGCGATCGCCGGAGCCGCGCCGGGCTCCTAGCGTCCAGAGCACGGCGCGCACTCGAATCCGCGCCGCGCCGTTCCCGGAGCCCGAGGAGTCCTCTCCATGCCCGCCACCACGCACCGCCACCGCCGGTACCGCCCCCTCCACCGCGTCCTGGCCGTCGCCGGCACGGCCGTCGTCATCGCCGCCGCCGTTCCCGCGACCCTCGCCCACGCCGGTTCCTCCGGCAGCGTCACCCCGAACAGCGTCGCCCCCGGAGGCCGGGTCAACCTCAACGTCACCGGCTGCGTAACAGGGGCCGTCGAGGCCACCTCCGGCGCCTTCGGCAGCGTGTGGCTGGAGCGGAGCAACGCCCGGGCCACCAACTCCGCCGGTGGCGCGACCGTTGGGAACAACCCGGGCTCGTATTCCGTCACCTTCAAGTGCGCCAGCTCCGGCGAGCAGGTCACCGTCCCGCTGACCGTCACCACCGGCGCCGCCCGGGGCGGGCTCGGCGGCAGCGTCGGCTCGATGAGCCCGGGCCAGATCGCCATCGGCGGCGCCCTCGTCGCGAGCGCGCTCGGCGCCGGCGCGTGGTTCCTGCGCCGCCGCACGGGCCACGCCTCCTGACACCAACGGGCCTCCCCCCTCCGGGCGCCACGGGAGTGGCCGATGGTCCCGCCGCACTCGGGACTTTCCCCACTCCCGCCCGGAGCCCGCCCCCGCAAGGCTGAGTCCACGCACCGCTGCCCCCACAAGGAGCCCGCCATGGACGAGAGCCCGCGCCCCGTGATCGCCGCCGTCGACGGGTCCGCGAACGGCAACCGGGCCCTGGAATGGGCCATCTCCCAGGCCCTGATGGCCGGAGCCCCGTTGCGCATCGCGCACGCCCGCCTCTACATGAACTCCATCGGCTCGGCCCTGTCCGGCGCCTTCGAGGAACCGGGCCCGGACGACGACCCCGTACTCATCCGGGTCCGCGAGGCCCTCGACGGCCGGGCCGGGCTCCCGCCGATCGAGTACGCCTCCCACCCCGGCGCCCCCGACACAGTGCTGCCCGCCCTCGGTGAGGGGGCCCAGCTGATGGTCCTCGGCTCACGCGGCCGCGGCGGCTTCGCCAGCCTCCTCCTCGGCTCGAACGGCATCGCCTGCGCCGGCCGCGCCGCCTGCCCCGTGGTGGTCGTCCCGCGCGCCGACCCGCCCCTGCACGACCCGTACGGGAAGGTCGTACTCGGCCTGAACAGCGCGGCCCCCGACGACAGCACCACCTGGTTCGCCTTCCGCGAGGCGGCCCGGCGCGGGGCCCGTCTCGAGGTCGTCGTCGCGCACGCCTGGCCCGCCCGCACCTTCACCGTCGCGGGCGCGATCGGCACGGCCGCCCACGAGCAGACGGCCTCCGCCCACGAGGTCGCCGCCCTGGCGGCGGCGCACCTGCGCCCGTACGCCGAGCGGTTCCCGGAGGTGGCGGTGGAGCGGGTGTCGGCACCGGGCAACGCGGCCGGCCACCTGGTCGCGGCCTCCCAGGCCGCGGACCTGATCGTCATAGGCCGCCACCGCCAACGCCCGCTCTCCCCGCGCCTGGGCTCGGTCACCAACGCGGTACTGCTCCACACCGGCTGCCCCGTCGCGGTGGTCCCCCTGGAAGAAGACGCCGTCCCAGCAGCCGCCTGACCACCGGCCCCCCACCCACCAGCCCAACCAGCCACCTGCCCCAGCCGGCCAGTCGCCAGTCGGCCACCGGACCACACCGGCACACGACCAGTCGGCCCACCGAGCCGACCGGGCCACCCGGCCACCGGACCGCCGACCCACACGGCTAGTGCTGTGGCCGGGATGGTTCGCCGGCTCGCGGCGTCCGGTACGGTCCATCGCAAGGCGGAGGGCCACGGCTCGTACTGGACGTACCTCCGCGGTCCGACAACGCAGGGGGCCCCCAGCGATAGCTGGGAGAGAGGTGCCGTGCCGGGCGTCGCGACCCGGTGAACCTTCCCGGTCACAGCACTGGTCGGCTGGCTGACCACCGGACCGCTCAGGCCCACCGGGTCTCCAGGCCACCCTGCCAGTCGGCCACCGGACCGCTGAGCCACCCCGACGGCCGCCCACCCGGCTGCACGGCCACCGGCCACACGGCCAGCCGACCACTGGGCCATCGGGCCACCGGGCCACCAGGCCGCTGGGCGGCTATCCGGCCACTGGGCCGATCAGGCCCACCGGGCCGCCAAGCCAACCCGTCAGGCGGCCACCGGACCGCCGAGCCACCCGCCCACCCTGACGGCCACCCACCCCGCTACACGGCCACCGGGCCACACGGCCAGTCGACCACCGGGCCACTGGGCCGCTGCGCCACTAGTCGACCACCGGGCCTCTCAAGCCCACCGGGTCGCCGAGCCAACCCGTCAGTCGGCCTCCGGGCCCCTGCGCCCCTGCGCCAGTCTGCTGGTCGACCACCGGTCCAGTCGGGCTCACCGGGTCGCCACGCCCTACCGCCACCGGGCCGGTGAGACGCTGAGCCACCCGCCCAGCAACCCATCCGGGCGCCCGGCCAGGCAGCCACCGAGCCGCTGGGCCACACCGCCAGTCCGCCACCGACCCAGCGGGCCACTCAGCCACTCAGCCACCCGCCCACCAGCCCCTCCAGACACCCGCCCGCCCCGCCACCGAGCGCTGGGCCGCCCGCACACCCGCCCACCGAGCTGCTGGGCCGCACGGCCACCCGCCCACCAAGCCTCCGGGCCGCCCGACCACCCGCCCTCCGGGCCTCCGGGCCTCCGGGCCACGCCGTCCACCCGCCTAGCGGCTCCATCCGGCCGCCCGGCCACCAGATCACCAGGCCGACAGATCACCAGGCCGACAGGCCGACAGGCCGACAGGCCGACAGGCCGACAGGCCACCCCCTACCCCGCCACGGCCGCCCCCCTGACCTGGAGTCCCTCCAGGAGGTCCCGGGTCGCCTCCGCGACCGCGTCGACGGCGGCCGCGAAGACCTCCTGGTTGTGCGCGGCCGGCGCCCTGAACCCGGACACCTTCCGTACGTACTGCAAGGCGGCCGCCCGGATCTCCTCCTCGGTCGCCTTCTCCGGGATCGCGGGCGGACGCAACGTCTTAATGGATCGGCACATACCCCCACTATCCCGCTCCCCCGCCCCTTGTGACACAGGTCACATGGAATGAACGGGCGGTCCGCGGCCTCTTCCTACTCGAGACGCCGTCAAGGAGGAAGCAATGACAATCCCTTGGGCACGACCGGTCATCCGGACCAGCCAAGCCCCTCGGGCCACTCGGGCCACTCGGGCCACCCGGGCCACCCGGGCCACCCGGGCCCCTCGGGCCACCCGGGCCGCCCAGGGGATCCGGGCCACCCGGCTCACCCGGGCCACCCGCCCGGCCTGCGCGGTCGTGACCGGCCCCCTCCTCGCCGCGACGGCGCCCGCCACCGCGACCGCCGCCCCCGCCGGGCACCACAGCGGGACCGGAGCCGAGAACCACGGCGCCGGGACCCCGACCCCCGGCACGCCCCCCGCAACCGGCACCTACACACCCCTCCCCGGCGCCCACGGCCCCGGCCCCGGCCCGGCGACCCTGGACCACGTGCACGTGCCGAAGGCCGGTTCCGCCCGGGCCCGGCAGGTACTGGTCCTGACGCCGGGGCAGTTCGCGGCGGCGGGCAGTCTCGCCCGCGAGCCGGCCGCCGGGCTGCCCGACACCCAGGCGTGGGCCGTCGACCGCCGGGAGCAGAACCTCGCCGATCTCGACGGTTTCCGCCGCTCGCCGGACCGCGCCGCCGACCACTACCTCGGCGGGCACTACCGGAAGCAGACCGCACGGACCGTGCCGTACGTCGCCGACTGGGGCCCGGCCCTCGAACTGGCCGATCTGCGCGAGGTCGTACTCGCCGCGCGGGACGGCGGGCGCGGCCAGGTGGTCCTGGGAGGGCACTCCTGGGGCGCGACCACCGCACTCGCGTACGCGGGCCGGGACTTCGGCGGCCACCCCGGTCACCGCGACCTCTCCGGTCTGGTGCTGCTCGACGGCGGCGTGCACGACGCGTTCGCCGGGGAGAGCGCCACCTACCGGCTCACCGCCGACCAGGCGGACGCCTTGCGCGCCCGGATCGCGGGAGGCGAGGTCTTCGACCAGTCGGTCACCATGGGGCGTACGGAGAGCTTCGCGATCCTCCAGCAGCTCGCGGGCGCGTACGCGGCCACCGCCCCCGAGCAGCCCCCGACGCTCGCCGCACACCTCCCGGACCCGCTGCGCCCGCCCGCCGGGGTGCCCAACGCGGAACTCCTGGAACGGCTCCACGTGACCCACCCGCTGGTCCCCGACCTCAGCATCAACCCGGCCTGCACCCCGGACGCGAACCTGGCCCGCGCACTGGCCGGACCGGTCCCCTCCGTCACCCAGTGGTACTGGCCGAACCGGCTCACCCCGGACCTGGAGACGCTCACCCCCTTCCTCACCCGGCTCGGCCAACGGTGACGGCACCCCGAACCACACCCAATCCCACGCCCGCGACTCCCCGCTCCCCCTCACCCTCACCCGACCTGCCCGTACTCGTACGCGCCGCCCAGCGCGGTGACCGGATGGCGACCCAGGAGCTCCTGGACCTCCTCACCCCCTACATCGGGCGGCTGTGCGGCCCGATCGCGCTCCAGGACGGACCGGACGCGACACAGGAGGCGCTGATCGTGATCTTCCGCTCCATCGGCCGACTGCGGGAGCCCGCGGCACTGTTCGGCTGGGCGCGGGTGATCGCCGTACGGGAGGCGGTCCGGATCGCCCGCGCGGGGGCCCGGACCGTACCGGACCCGCTCGGCGAAGTCCCCGCGCGGGACGACCCGCAGCTCGCCACCGACGTGCGCGACGTACTGGAACGGCTCACCCCCGCGCACCGAGCCGTGCTGGTCCTGCGCGACCTGGAGGGGCTGGACGAGCATGCCGTCAGCGCGCTCCTCGGCGTACCCGAACCCACCGTGCGGACCCGGCTCTTCCGGGCCCGCCGCAACTTCCGGAAGGCGTGGGAACGTTGAACGAGTCCTGGCCGGTCGCCGAAATCGACTCCGTCCGCAGGCTGCGGGTGATCGCCCGCACCACTCCGGGGGCGGGCTTCGCGGAGCACCTGCTCGACGCACCTTTTGAGCAAGTCTGGAGCCTCGCCTCCGACTTGGAGAACCAGATGCCCCGGCTGATCACCGACATCAGCGCCTTCACGGTGACCTCGGCCGCCGGGGACCGGCTCGAAGCGCGGGCCCGCAGCCCCCTGGGCATGCGGGCACGCTTCGACATCGTGCTGCGGCCGGGCTGGTGCCTCATGCAGAGCCGGTTCGTACTCGGCGGCATGGCCGCCGTACCGGAGGGGGACGGTACCCGCTTCGCCTTCTTCGGCGCCCTGCGCATCCCCGGGCTCCGCCTGATCGACCGTGCCCTGCACCCGCTCATGGATCCGCTGGGCGCCAAGGCACTCAAGCGCCTCACCGACCAGCTGACCCCTGATAGGCCTTCCCGGCCACAGCACTAGCGAGCGGCTCGGGCCCGCGCGGCGGCGACGTAGCGGACGGTGAACACCATCGGGATGACGAACCCGGCGGCCTGGACGAGGGTGGCGGGCGTCGAGTGGCCGTTGCCTGCGTGGGCGAGGGCGGCGAGCACGCAGGCCGTGACCGCGAAGGCCGCGGTCCACACGGCGGTGATGACGAAGTTGATCCGGATGAACGGCTTCAGGCCCCACACCTCGCGGGGAGTGGTGCGCTTGGCGATGCCCAGCGTGAAGGGCTTGCGCACGAGCAGCGAGACCCCGGCGATGAGGGCCAGGGTGGCCGAGGAGAGGGCCGCCGAGTAGTCGTGCACGGGCGAGTCCGGGTCGGCGAAGGCGATGGCCGTCAGCACCGCGAAGAAGACCGCCGAGCCGATCTCGATGATCAGCGCGTCGAAGCCGGCCCCGGCCAGCCGCTGCTGGACGGTCACCGCCACCGCCACCAGGAGACCTGCGAGCGCGGCCCACTGCCACTGGCTGGACGGAAGCACCGCGAAGACGATCCACGGAAGGAAGGTGCGTACGTACGACATTCGAAGACTCCCCGATCGACCAACATTCCTACCCTGACATGTCAAAAGTAGAAGCTCCACTATCGACCTGTCAAGAGTGGAAGGTAAGATGTCGGCATGAGCCTTCGACACGCCCTCCTCGGTCTCCTCTCAGAGCGCCCGGCCAGCGGGTACGACCTGCTCAAGCGCTTCGAAACCTCACTGGCCACCGTCTGGCCCGCCACCCAGAGCCAGATGTACGGGGAGCTGTCCAAGCTCGCCGACGCCGGAATGATCAGCGTCTCGGCGGAAGGCCCGCGCGGCCGCAAGGAGTACACCCTCACCACCGAGGGCCTCGCCGAACTGCGCCACTGGCTGACCGCGACCAAGCCGCAGCGCAACACCCGCAGCGACATCCTGCTGCGAGTCTTCTTCCTCGGCGTACTCACCCCCGAGGAGGCGCGCGGCTACCTCACCGAGCTGGTGGAACTGTCCGAGCACGAGTACGAGAACCTGCGCCGGCTGAACGACTCCATCGACTGGGGCGACGACCCCCTCTCGGTCCACGGCAAGATCGCCCTGGAGTACGGCCTGCGCTTCAACGCCATGCGCCGCGAATGGGCCGAGTGGGCAGCCGGCCAGATCAAATGACAACCGCCTGACGGGAATCCGGGTACGGGGATGCGGAAGACCCCCGACCGCGAACGGTCCCCTCTGCACAACCAGCCGGAACTCGGGCCGCGCTCAGGAGGGTTGCGAGGTGTCTTCCTCGTAGGAGAGGGTCGATTCTCCCCGTACGTCCATGTAGAAGTCGGATACGAGGAGCCACGCTTCGTTCTCGCGACGGAACACCCGGAGTGCATACGTCTTGCGCAGGGGGAGCGGTGATCCCGCCAAGGTCTGCTGCCCCTCGCGCTCGGTGTAGGTCTTGACGATCACGACGTCATCGGTCACCCATCGGAGCTGTGACCGGGGGGATCCCACCGGCGTCCCGGCCAGGAACCGGGGATCCGCGAAGAGCCTGCGCAGGTGTCCGACGATGGCTTCGCGGCCTTGAAAGGTCTTCCCGACCACGTTGGTCAGCTCGGCGTCGTCGGCGTACACATCCACGAAGGCCTCCGCGCCGTGCTCCTCGAGCCCGGGGACGGGGGCGGAGGCGGGGGCGGGCGCGGCGACGGTGGCGGGGGCGGGGGCGGGGGTGATCTTGCGGATCTGGCTCCAGATCCGCTGTTCGTCCCTCTCACGCTGCCGCGTGGTGTCGCGTCCGTGCGGTGATCCGGACCCCGCGGACCGTGCCCCGCGATCCCAATGCACGACGTCCGCCCACTCGTTCCCGGGCCGGCGGCGCAAGGCCGGTGTCCGCCGGGCGGCGGGGTGGCCGAGGCAGATGATGAGCTCGGGCCGGACGGACCCGGGGAGGCCGAGCAGGGTGGCGGCCGCCGTCGCGCTGAACGAGGTGACCGGCCCGGCACCCAACCCCAGGGCGTGCGCCGCGAGGAGCATGGTCGCGGTGGCCGTTCCCACATCGACGTACGGACCGGGGTCCGCCTGGGTGAAGCCGAACGTCCCGGCCCGATCCCAGTCGACGCACACCACGACCGCGGCCGTGGGGACCTGGAGCATCCCGGGCGAGATCATCCGCAGCGCGCGGAGCATCTCGGGTCGGGTGACGACAACGTACCGGTGGATACGGCGGTTTCCGGCGCGTGGCGCGTAGCGGGCGCTGTCGACCACGGCCTCCAGGTCTCCCTGGTCGATGGGGGCCGTGGTCAGCGAGCGGACCACACGGCGGGTGCGGATCGCCCGGATGACGGGGTGGCCTTCGGCGCTCTCCCGCGTGTCGTTCATACCGTCTCGTTTTCGGCCAGCCCCAGACGGGTCACGAGATGCTCGGCCACCGTCCGGCACAGGTCATCCACCTGGGCGGCGTAGGCATCCGGGTCTCCGGCCTGGACGGCCGTGTCTCCGGCTTGCCGCTGAATCTCCGTGAGCAGGGGCAGTAGTTCGTCGGCCGCCTGGGGGGCGATCATTCCGGCGAGCCGGCCCGCCGCGGTGAGCAGACGCTTCGGCGCGTTCTCCGCGGCCTCGCCCATCTGGATCCTGGCTGCTGCGACGAGATAGGCCAGGAGTTCGACCGCATCGTCCTCGGAGAGCACGTGCGCGGCCGCGCGGGTCTCCGGACGCGGCGCGGATGGTGCAGGCCTGCAGGACATAGCCACCAGCATTTCACCGGGGCGCCGACCCGGCATCTCCGGCCGCTCAGCGCCCCTGCCGCCCGGCCGACGGGACGGATACTGCGGCGACGGGCCCCGAAGACGGGCCCCAAAGGGGCAACTGCCGTCGGGAACCGACGTCGAAGACCCCTCGGCAAGATCGCCGAGGGGCCTTCGTACTGGTGGGCGCGGACGGTTTCGAACCGCCGACATCTGCTTTGTAAGCTCGCCCAGCCCCCGGTCCCGCTTTGGCTTGTCCCCAGCCCCGCACCCGCGTGGGACCGTCCTGAGCTAGGGCTGTCCGCCCTCGTTGATGTCATCCACGGATGTCAGACACAGGGCCCATGCGCGGGTCTGTGCTCCTGTGCTCTCTTGCGCGCCAGGCCTCCTGCCCACACCTTGGGGAACGTGCAGCTCGGCGTTTTGACCACGCAGGGGGAGGGCGACACATAGTGACTTCAGCGACACCTTGGGCCACGCAGACGTTCGGGGCCGTAGCCAGCCAGCTGACCGAGACCGTCCCAGCCTGCCTCATGGAAGCCCACGACAGGGCCCGTCATGGTCACGAGGGGGTGCACACCCAGACCCTCGAAGCCTACGGTCATGGGCTCCACGCAGCGCAGTACGAGGCACTCGCAGCCGGCCTGACACCGATCGAAGGCGCAACTTCACGTCGGCTCCAGGGCCGCACCGTGATGCTCATCGGCAACCATGCGGTTTATCCGATCCGCTATGCGAAGAAGGACGTGCCGGTCACTGACGCACGGCTACGGAAGGCTGCTGGCTTCCGGGCCGACCTGATCCGCCGCCACGGCCCACAACCAATGCAGCAAGCATTCGACCTCGGTCTGGACGAGCTAGACGAAGGACATGTCCATCCGGATGTGGCTCTCCTGCCACCCGACCTCCGGCTGATCATCGTGGCCTACGCCTGTTCGATGGAGCGGGGCGTGATGCGGATCGAGTGGGGCTCCGCCGAGTTGCGGCGCGAGGACCGCTACCTCATCTGGCACCAGCATGAGCGCCTCCACCCGCCGGCCACACCTCGCGCGGCCTAGCAGCGACACTCAGATCAGCCGCGATTGACGTACACCTGCCCCAGCCTGCGGCCGAGCTGGTATCAGTTGCCGACTTGGCCACCATTCGAGCACCTAAGGCGAATTCCATTCGGCTTGCATTTACGCCAGTCACATTTACCACTCGGCCCGCTTTTTGATATCCCATCAGGAAACACCGACCAGGCAGGGAATCGAACACGCGACTCCCCGCCCCACCCGCGACCGAAATCCAGACTAGCGACCCTCATTAGCTGAAGGTGTTCAAATACACTGACCTTATGCGCCTGAGAATCATGAGAAGGCAAAGCGTGAAATGGGTGAACAGGATTAGGAGCACGCTCGTCACCCAACGATTTACTTTCTCGACATCCATTCCAGACGCCACACCTAGAATTGCTGCCGTCGTCAACGCGACCAGGAGCGAATAAGTCACGTTCGCTTGAACTTCTTTTGCGAGCTTGAAACGCTCATTTTGATCCGTCGCTCCCCCCACCCCCTGGGCCGCTTTTCCAGTGACATCAAAAAGGAGCACCAATAGGTTAAAAAGGAGGCCGGCAAGGATCGCAAATGCGGCCAGAATATTATCGACACCTCCGAGTTTCCAGCCCAATCCGGCCCCCACCACCCCTAGGGCGGTTGGGGCGGCGCAGAAGAAGCCCAGTTCACCCCAGAGGATTTTTCCGGTTGCATGGCTGCGGAAAGTATTGAAGTGATCCTTCATGATCGGAATGAGGTCAATCATTCTGATCAACGGGAGCCTCCAATCTGTAGTGATCCCACGATGCAGGCATCTGGAAGTCACGACGCATGCGATCGACGCCGAGTCCCATGTTCCGTCCCAGGTCCTCGGACAGCTCCTCAGCCTTCATGTACGCATAGACGTCTGTGAGCGTCGTGACTTGGTCCCGCTGCATCTCGGAATCAAGGTCGTAGAGCATTGCTGGAGTTGTACCAGACGCCACTGACAACGTCCTCATGGAGCCGGCAATCTTGACCGTCACCTTCATCTCTTTGAATGTGACGTCTCGCCATTCCAGGAGGCTTGATACATCAGTTTCTCCGCTGATTATGGACTGAATTTTCCGCTTGTGGAACGAGCCGGTTCGCGGAGGCCGGAGCATTATCTCCATCGTCCCAAAATCGCGCTCTCCGGCACCAATCTCCAAAGCGTCGGCAACATCGTGAGGAATTGCCTGACGCACGAGGCGGATTTTCTTTATCTCACCGTCAGCCAGATAGGCACCAAAAGCTGCCTCTGAGGTCATGCTGTTAATCTCAAGAGTGTAGCCGTTATGCTTGGCAGCAAAAGCCCGCTTGAACGCTTCGGATAGCGTTGCGATTACACCATTCCCTTGAAATCTCTCAGTAAAAAGCAGCCCGAACGTACAGTCAGCGGGAAGGATGATGTAGTTTCGCAAATCAGTAAGATCTACATGATCTTCTTCCTTCTGGAATACGACCTGCCCAGTGGATCTGTCACGTATGCGCGACTGAGCTCCGTAGTATCCCTGAGCGAGTTTAACTCTTAGCGATCGATTACTCTGGGAGATATCGCGCGCCTCCAGCGAGCGCTCTTTCTCCGCGATCTCGTACGGTCGCTCTGTCAAGCTCAGAAAGAACCCGTAAAATTCTTTGAGGAGGTCCGATCCACCTCCATCGAAGTTATCGACCTTGAGGTACTCCCCGCGGCCACGCCTTTTGATCCTGATCGCGTAACTCGCGAGCGTGTGCTTCGCCACCCGCCACCTCCCCAGTGAGAAGCCGATCATTCCATAGCGTAGAGAGCCGCTGGCGGTTTTGGCTGTTCAGTAAGTGGCCCCATGGGGATTGCCAGTCGCAGGTCCGCAGCATGATCGGTCCCGCTGTCATCCCGTCTGCCGTCGTCCCACACGTAGTGGTAGCAGGGCAGTCGTCAGGGGCCCAGGTGGAGCGCCCCGCTGGACGAACGACCTGGGCCCCTGGCGGCTGGTCTGCTACGGCTTGCCCTGGGACGACGGCAGACGGGATGACAGCCCCCACCCCGAACCACAACGGAGCCGCAGGCGCACGACTGGCCCCCGCATCCCAGAGTCAGAGCGCCCCCGCCGGAGGCATCTGTTCTGACGGACGGCTCACCGATCAGGCCGGGCTCGTCCAGCCCATCAAGTCCTGAGCCATTGGCGCGCGGCCGGCGCCCCGGGCTGGAGCGGGGCGCAGACAGGAGCGCAGGCCCGGGGCGACGGGCGCGCGACGCCGCCTTGGCGGCGGAAGCGCCCTTGATGAAGTAGGGAAACTCTTACCGCAGGGGCGCCCTTGTGGCCTGGCTGGTCCGCTGCTCCCATGACCCTGACATTGCTGTGGGGACTGGGGGGCTAGTGGACGAGTTGAAGGTGACCGCGTGGCAGCGGTACGGACATGATCGTCTCTATGTGAACCTGCCTGACGGGACGGTGGTCGCCTGGATGGACCGCAAGACTGGCGAGATCAGGGTCTTACGTACCGAGTACCAGGATGCTGCTCGCACTGTGTTGGGCCGACCTGCTCCTCCGGCTCCCTCTCCGGTTCCGACCGCGTTGCCCGGTGATGGCATCCGTCTTCGGTCGCCTCTACTCACGCCAGAGAACGACCTCGCGAAGAATCGGCCCGGTGAGGAGCTGCGGCACCGCCTCGCCACGTCAGGTCCTGGGCTGTGGGAGCGCGTGATTGCGTGGGCGCTTCGACGTCAGACGGATGAAGACTCCTGGCGTACGGGGCTGGTCGGCGAACGCCGGGTGGGGCAGGAACTTGAGCGACTGGAACGCCAGGGGTGGCGTGTGCTGCACTCGATTCCGTTGCCGCGCCAAGTGGACATCGATCACTTGCTGATTGGGCCCGGCGGGGTTTTCACGATCAACCCAAGCGGCACCCCCAGAAGCGGGTCTGGGTGGGGGACGACATGGCGAAGGTCGATGGCGGCAAGGCCCACCCTTATGCGGTGAAGAGTCGGGCGGAAGCCGAACGCGCGCGCAAGGGGCGAGCGACGCTCCCAGTCCGCTCCCATTGATGTCAGATCTGGATGCAAAAGACCCCCCGCCATGATCGGCGAGGGGTCTCTTAGCTGGTGGGCGCGGACGGTTTCGAACCGCCGACATCTGCTTTGTAAGAGCAGCGCTCTACCCCTGAGCTACGCACCCGTGGGCTCTTGGCCCCGGCCCCACAGTGAAGTGGACAGCCTACGTGACTGCGCCCCCGCGGCTCTCACCGTGGGGCTTCGGTACCGGTCTGCGACCTGTGCCCGGACATGCCCTGCCCGCTGCCCGAAGGCAGGACGACAGCCTACATGGAGCGCACACCCCCCACGCAAACCCGTTCCCGTGGGGGAGAATGGACCGGGGTAGGGGCAGGGGTATTTCGGGCGCGGTACGGGAGAGCAACTGTGACGACGGCACCCCGGCGGTGGTTCGGCGGCGGGCGGGACGAGAGTCGGAGGGCGGACGCGCAGGCGGCGAAGGATGCTGCCGCGGCGGCGTTCTACGAGCTGGACACCGCTCAGCGGGATCTGCGGATCTCCATCGAGACGATCGCGGCCGCGGACGGATCGCCGGAGGCCCGACGGGTCGGCGAGGGGTTCGTCGCGCTCGGGCAGCGCATCGACCAGGTCAGCCGCGTGTACATCGACGCCGTCGACGCGCACGATCTCGATCGGGTGGAGCTGGAGGCGTCCGCCGCGACGCGGGCGCGCGAGGAGCTGACCCGGGCCAAGGACGAGCTGACCCGGGTCAGGGGCGAGCTCGACCGTTTCGCGCAGGGGCTGCAGCCGCTGCTGGACAAGGCCGAGACGCAGCTGGCCCGGGTGGCGCCCGCGCGGGAGCGGGCCAGGGCCGCGCTGCTCGCGGCGAGCACGGCCCTGGACGAGGTGCGCGCCAAGGGGATCCGGGCCGACGAGCTGGCCGCCCGGCTCGCCGCGCTGGGGCCGGAGCTGACCAAGCTGAACCAGGGCGCCGCGCAGCACGGCGTGCAGGAGACGGTGCAGCGGGCCGACCGGATCCTGCGCGATGCAGAGGCCATACGGGCCGAGGCGGCGCGGCTCCCGGAGCGGGCCGCCGAGATCGACCGGCGGCTGGTGAGTCTGCGGACCAGGGCGCAGGCCCTGCGCAACCGGGCGGACCGGGTGGACCCCGTCCTCAGCGAGCTGCGCCGGCGGTTCAGCGCGGCTTGCTGGCAGGACCTCCAGCAGGTGCCGGAGCAGGCGGTACGGGACGTCGCGCGGGCGGAGGAGCGGCTCGCGGAGGCCGGCCGGGCCCGGGACGGGCAGCGCTGGGCCGACGTGGCGGCGCTGGTGGAGGCGGTACGGGCGGCGCTGGACGCGACCGACGAGGCGGTGTCGGCCGCGCAGGACCGGCTGACCCGGCTGGAGGCGGTGGCCCGGGATCCGCAGGCCGAGGTGCAGCGGACGAGGTTCGCGATCCGGGACGCGCAGCGGCTGGCGATGGAGGGCCGTACGGTCCCCGAGGCGCGGCACGCGCGCCCGCTGGACGAGGCGGTGGCCCGGGTGGACCGGGCGCTGGCCGCGCTGGAGGGCCGCCACCCCGACTACTGGGCCTTTCTCCAGGAGATGGAGGCCGTACGGTCGGTCGCGCACCGGGTGGTGTCGGACATCCGGACCGAGCGCGGCCACGGATAGCGGCCGCGGAAGGCGGTCGCGGAAGGCGGTCGCGGAAGGCGGTCGCGGGCAGGAGTTGTCCGGGGGCGGGCATCGGGCGGATGCTTGAGGGGCCAGGAACGGAGCAGAGGAGGGCGCCATGGCCGCCCACACTTCCCAGACGCCGCACGAGCCCAACACACCGCACGATCCCCACACTCCACACGGGCCCCACACCCCGCATGATCCCTACGCGCCCCACGCGCTCTACGGGTGCCACGAGCAGCACGAGAACTACGCACCGTACGTGGCCCATGAGCCCTACCCCTCCGCGTCCCACGCGGCACAGGACTCCCCCGGCCTGCTGCACCGCCTGATGCGTCCCGTCAACGCCCGGCTCGACGATCACCTGCCCTCCGACCACAAGCTCGGCCAGGTCTACCGGGTCGGTGCCGGGCTGACCGGGCTGCTGCTGGTCGTCTTCGGGATCCTGGGGCTCGTCCACCAGATCGGGTTCTTCGACACGGGCGGCGACACGGTGCTCGCCCTGAACACGAACGGTGCGCTGAGCGTCCTGTCGATCTGCATCGGGGCGCTGCTGATCACCGGGATGGTGATCGGGGGCAGCTTCGCCTCGACGCTCAACATCGTGCTGGGTGTGCTGTTCATCGCGAGCGGCTTCGTGAACCTCGCGCTGCTCGACACGAAGGCGAACTTCCTCGCGTTCCACATCCCCAACGTGCTGTTCAGCTTCGTGGTGGGCGTGATGCTGATGTGGTTCGGGATGTACGGGCGGGTGGGCAGCGCCCTGCCGCACGACAACCCGTACTGGCGTGCCCGCCACCCCGAGCAGGCGGCCCGGGAGCAGCGGATGCGCGCGGCCGGTACCGGGAGGCCCGTCGGACGCCCCGCCTAGGCCGCCGATCAGCACCAGTGGGAGGGCGAAGGAGTGGTCTGAGCCGCCGATCATGTAGCCGATGGCGATCGGGACGATGATGCCGGCGAGGCCCAGGCCGGTCACGATCGGCGTCTTGCGCGCGAAGGACGCCGACATGCCGCGCCCGACGAGCCGGTCGGACCAACTGCCCCCGCACACCACGCCCACGAGGGCGGCGGCGAACGGCAGCGCACCGGTCGGGCCGCCCTTGTCGAGGCTCAGGCCGCGCTCTTCGGTGAGGTAGGTCGGGAACCGGGTCAGGAAGAAGTGCAGCGTCGAGGCGATGGCGAACTGGCCGAGGAAGACACCCCAGATGCGGCGCTGCCGGAGGAGGAAGCCCAGGTCCCGGCGGAAGGCCCCCTCCTCCCGGGCCCGCACGGAGCCCTCGGCGGGCTCGTCAGCGGGCTCGTCGGCAGGCCCGTCGGGGAGCCCGCCGGTGAGCCTCCCGTCCCCGGCGATGTGGACGAGCTCGTGTTCACCGACCCCGGGATGCTGCTCCGGGCGGTCGCGGATCACCTTCATCCACACCAGCGCCCACGCGATGCCCACGCCCCCGGCCCCCGGCCCCGCGGCCGCCGCCGCTGCGGTCGGGTCGCGGCTGGGGGACATCGATGCCTCCGGGGGACGTGATGTGGAGGCAGAGGGTGGAGACAGCATTCGGAGCCACTGGTTCCGGTACCGCTCGCAATAATTGCTAATTAACCATTACTTGTGCAAGTCTTTACCTCGCCATGGGGCAAGCTAGACGAATGGGAAACGAAATGGGTGGAGGCGAAGCCGCGTACGCCGGCCGCGGGATCCACAAGAACGCCGTGGAGGAGCTGGCCCGCAGGATCTTCGACGGCGTCTACGACGAAGGCTCCACGCTCGACCCGCCCCGCCTCTTGGAGGAGCTCGAGGTCAGCCAGACCGTGCTCCGCGAGGCCATCAAGGTGCTCATGGCCAAGGGGCTGCTCGACGCCCGCCAGAAGCGCGGCACCTTCGTACGGCCGCGCGCCGACTGGAACCTCTTCGACGCCGACGTCCTGCGCTGGAAGCTCGCCGCCGGCGCGCCCGACTGCTTCTTCTCGGACCTGCTGGACCTGCGCCGCTCGATCGAGCCGGCCGCGGCCGCGCTGGCCGCCGTACGGGCCACCGGGCAGGACCTGGCCGCGCTGGACGCGGCGCTGGACGCGATGGCGGCGGGCGGCACCGACCCGGTGCTGCACGTACGGGCGGACGCCTCGTTCCACCTGGCGCTGCTGACCGCCTCGCACAACCTGTTCTTCACCCAGATGTACCGGGTGATCATCCCCGCCCTCGTGGAGCGCGACCGCGCGGTGCACAAGGGGGACTTCGAGCAGCCGCTCGCGATCCACCGGGACGTGGTCGACCAGATCCGGGCCGGGGACCCGGACGGGGCGTACATGGCCGTGCTCGACCTGCTCGACGTGGCGGAGCGCGACCACCCGTAGGGGCTCGTGGAACCCGCACCGCCCGCAGACCGCGCACCCGCCCGCACCACCACCGTCCTGCCGCCCCCCACAAGGAGAGGACACCGTCCGCCGTGCAGATCGCCCGCATCGAAACGTTCATGGCCCCGCCGCGCTGGATGTTCGTCCGCGTCGAGACCGACGAGGGCGTCGTCGGCTGGGGCGAGCCCGTGGTCGAGGGGCGCGCCGAGCCGGTGCGCGCCACCGTGGAGGTGCTGTCCGAGTACCTGCTCGGCCGCGACCCGATGCGGATCGAAGACCACTGGCAGGTCATGACCAAGGGCGGCTTCTACCGCGGCGGCCCCGTCCTGTCCTCCGCCGTCGCCGGGCTCGACCAGGCGCTGTGGGACATCAAGGGCAAGGCGTACGGGAAGCCCGTGCACCAGCTCCTCGGCGGCCCGGTCCGCGACCGGATCCGCGCCTACGCCTGGGTCGGCGGCGACGAGCCGCACGAGATCGAGGACGCGCTGCGCCGGCAGACCGAGGCGGGCTTCACGGCCGTCAAGATGAACGGCTGCGGCCGCATGAGCCCCCTCGCGACCCGCTCCGAGGTGCGTGACTGCCTCCGGCGAGCCGAGACCGCCCGCGAAGTCCTCGGCGACGACCGCGACTTCGGCCTCGACTTCCACGGCCGGGTCTCCCCCGCCAACGCCCGCCGGATCCTCCCCCTCCTGGCCGCCTACGACCCGATGTTCGTCGAGGAGCCCGTCCTCTCCGACCACATGCAGGCCGTCCCCGATCTGGTGAACGCCTCCAACATCCCCCTCGCCCTCGGCGAACGCCTCTTCACCCGCCGGGAGTTCCTCGCTCCGCTGCAGGCCGGCGTGGCGGTCCTGCAGCCCGACATCTCGCACGCCGGGGGCATCTCGGAACTGCGCCGCATCGCCGCCCTCGCCGAGGTCTACGGGGCCCAGATCGCGCCGCACTGCCCGCTCGGGCCCGTCGCCCTGGCGGCCAGCCTCCAAGTCGCCTTCACCACCCCGAACTTCCTCATCCAGGAACAGTCCATCGGCATCCACTACAACCAGGGCGCCGAGCTCCTCGACTACGTCACCGACCCCGAGCCGTTCCGCTTCGACGCGGGCTCCCTGGTCCGCACGGAGCGGCCGGGCCTCGGCGTCGAGGTCGACGAGGCGGCCGTCCGGGCCGCCGACAAGCAGGGGCACGCCTGGCGCAACCCCGTGTGGCGGCACGCCGACGGCTCCTTCGCCGAGTGGTGAGCCCCCACCACCACCCGGCACCCCCTCCCCCCACCCCCTCCCCCCACCCCCTCCCCCCATCCCCACCCCCCTCATCCCCCCACATCAGAAGGCAGGCATTCCCATGGAGTTCGGCGCAGCGCTGCGACGGGAGCGGCTCGTCGCCATCGTCCGGGGCAGGGACGCCGAGGCGTCCTTCCGCACCGTCATGGCCCTCGTCGAAGAGGGCGTACCGCTCGTCGAGGTCTCCCTCAGCGGGGCCGGGGCGCTCGACGTCATCGGCCGGGCCCGCAAGGAGCTCGGTGACGGGGCCTGGCTCGGGGCCGGTACGGTCCTCACCGCCGAGGACGCCCAGCGGGCCGCCGGGGCCGGAGCCAACCTGATGGTCACCCCGGGGCTCGGCGCCGGCGTGGACGAATCCGTCCGGCAGGGGCTGCCGGTACTGGCCGGGGTCATCACCCCGACCGAGGTCATCGCGGCCGACGAGGCAGGAGCCTCCGCGCTCAAGCTGTTCCCCGGCTCGGTCGGCGGACCGGCGTACCTGCGGGCGCTGCGCGCCCCCTTCCCCGACCTGCCCTTCGTACCGGTCGGCGGCGTCGACTCGGCCGCCGCGGCCGAGTACCTGTCCTCCGGCGCGGTCGCGGTCGGCGTCGGCACCCCGCTGATCGGGGACGCTGCCGACGGCGGCGACCTGGACGCGCTGCGGCGCCGGGCGGCGGAGTTCAAGGCGGCCTGCGGGTGGGCGGCGTGAGCAGGCCCGACGTCCTCACCTTCGGGGAGACCACGATCGCGCTGCGGGGCGGCGGTCCGCTGCGCCCGGGCGGGACCCTGGGGGTTTCCGTGGCCGGTGCCGAGTCGAACGTGGCGATCGGCCTCGCCCGGCTCGGGCACACGGTCCGCTGGGCGGGTGCGGTCGGCGCGGACGAGGCGGGCGAGCTGGTGCTACGGACGCTGCGCGCCGAGGGCGTCGACGTCAGCGGGGCCTCGGCCGACGAGGGCGGGGCCCCGACCGGGCTGACGCTCACCGAGCCGGAGCTGCCGGAGCCGCCGGGGCTGCCGGGGCTGCCGGAGCCGACGCGGGTGCCGGGCCTGCCGGAGCCGACGCGGGTGCACCACCACCGCGCGGGGACGGCCGGTTCGCGGCTCAGGGCCTGCTCGGTGGAGCGGGCCTTCACGGCGGCCCCGCCGAGGGTCCTGCACCTGACCGGGATCACCCCGGCGCTGTCCCGCTCCGCGCGGTCGGCGGCAGCCCTCGCTCTGCGCCTGGCGGCCGAGCACTCGGCGCTGGTCTGCCTGGACGTCAGCTTCCGGTCCCGGCTGTGGAGCGCGCAGGAGGCGTCCGCGGTGCTGCGGGAGTGGGCGCCGTCCGTGGACGTCCTGATCGCCTCGGTGGACGAACTCCCCCTCTGCCTGCCGCCGGACGGCCCGGACGATCCCGGCGTCCGGGCCAAGGAGCTCCTGTCCCTCGGGATCGGCGAGGTGGTCGTCACGCTCGGCGCTGCCGGGGCGACGGCCTACGCCGAGGACGGCTCCTCGCTCCACGCCCCCGCGCGGGCGGTCCGGGCGGTGGACCCGGCCGGCGCGGGCGATGCCTTCGCGGCGGGCTACCTCTCCGCCCTCCTCGACGGCTGCGACACGGCCGGCCGTCTGGAGCGCGCGGTCACGACGGGCGCCTTCGCGGTGGCCGCACGGGGCGACTGGGAGGGCGCCCCCACCCGCGCGGAGCTCGGCCTGCTGTCCGCGGCGGCCGGGACCGTACTCCACTGAGCCGCCGGCGGGTCCGGACCGACACGGGGGTGCGGCCTGGGCCCGCCGGCTCCCTCCCGGGCCGGTACCGCACCCCACCGGCGCCCAGCCTGGCCCCAGCAGGGCCAGGCTCGGCACTCCCGCGGGCAGGCACGATCCTCCAGCGCAGCCGCCGCTCCCGTCTGCGACCCGAGGACGTCTCGCTCCCGGACTTCGACGGACGGCGCCGGGTGGCCGGACTGCGCCGCGCGGAGACCGCCCAGCTCGCCGGCCCGTCCAGGACAAGACCACCGGCACCAAGGGCTTCCACCATCCCGTCGTCGGCGACCTGGAACTGGCCTACGAGACCCTGCGCACCGCCGAGGACGACCAGGCGCTGGTCACCTGCGCCGCCGAACCCGGCAGCGCCTCCCACGACGCCCTGCGCATGCTGCTCGACTGGACCGCGTCCGCGCCCCTGCCGGCCGGCGCCCGACCCCGGTGCGGCAGCGCTTCCCGGGCGGGGGCGCTGCGCATAGCCTGTACCGCATGCCCCGTTACGAATACCGCTGCCGGACCTGCGAAGACACCTTCGAGGTCAGCCGCCCCATGGCCGAGTCCTCCGCGCCCGCCGACTGCCCCGCAGGGCACGCCGACACCGTCAAACTGCTCTCCGCCGTCGCCGTCGGCGGGACCAGCAGCGCCCCCGCTGCCCCGATGGGCGGGGGCGGCGGAGGCTGCTGCGGCGGGGGCGGCTGCGGCTAGGCCGTCCCTTTCGGATCTTGCCGGGCCCGCGACGCCCGGCCGGTCAGCGCTTGCGCGACAGGGTCAGGCCGTCGGAGATGGCCAGCATCACCGATTCCATGCGGGCGTCCGCCGCCACGTGGTCGTTGTAGGCCCGGACGCCGGCGGCCGCGCCCGTCGCCGACTCGTCCAGCACCGTGCCGTGGTAGAGGGTGTTGTCCGTGACGACCAGGCCGCCCGGGCGCAGCCGCGGCACGAGCTCCTCCCAGTAGGCGATCTGGCTCTGCTTGTCCGCGTCCACGTACGCCATGTCGATGTGCGGCTCGGCCGGCATCGCGCGGAGCGTGTCCAGCGCGGGCCCGATCCGCAGTTCGACGCGGTCCGCGACGCCCGCCTTCGCCCAGGCCTCGCGCGCGTACGCCGTCCACTCCTCCGAGACGTCGCACGCGATGAGCCGCCCGTCCGACGGCAGCGCCTGCGCCATCGACAGGGAGGAGAAGCCGGTGAAGGTGCCGATCTCCACGATGTGCCGGGCGCCCGTCAGGCGGACCAGGAAGGCCAGGATCGGGCCCTGTTCCTCCGCCGACTGCATCCCCGCCGAGTTCGGGAACACCTCGTACGTCGTCGCCACCAGCCCCCGCTGGACCTCGTCCAGCGGGGGGTTGTGCGCGAGCATGTACCGGTAGAGCTCGTCTGTGATCTTGGTGCTGTTGCCCTTGGTCATGCGCCCAGTGTGCCCGCGATCACGATCCGGGTGCACCGAGTCGCGCCACCTCGCGGGTGAAGGCGCGCACGATCTCCTCACCGGCCAGCACCCCCGCCTGGGCCAGCGCCGTGACGTGCGGCGCCGTCCAGCCGGCGTCGGCCAGTTCGCCGTGGCCCGGCCGCCAGCCCGCGTCCGCCGCGAGCAGCAGGTCCGCGTCCAGCAGCGAGTCCCCGGCCGCCAGCGTGCTCGTGGCCCCCGTGCGCCGGGCCACCTCGCGCATGGCCGCGCTCTTGGTCAGCGGGACCGGGACGGCGTAGATCTTCCGGCCCTGGAGCGAGACCGTCCAGCCGCGTGCCCCGGCCCATTCCGTCAGCGCCTTGATCCACTCCGGCGGGACCAGGGCCCGCTCCACGACCAGGTAGGCGAACAGGTCCTCCGCCACCCGCGCCTTGCGCAGCCACGCCGGGTCCGCCGTGGCCAGCAGGTGCCCGTGGACCTCCTCCAGCGGGGCGCACTCCGCGGCGAGCCGTGCCGTGACCTGCCGCCGCCAGTCCCGGTCCGGGACCCCGTCCACCAGCAGCTGACCGCCGTTGGCGCAGATCGCGTACTTCGCCGGCCGCCCGGGGAAGCGGATGCGCTGGTACTGCTTGCGCGTCCGGGTGGTGGTGGGCACGAACACCGCGCCGGGGTCCGCCGACAGCTCCGCCAGCAGGCCCGCCGCCGTCTCCGTCATGTACGACAGCGGCTTGCTCTCGTGGACCTCGACGCACAGCAGCCGCGGGGCCACCGGATCGGGCATGGTCAGGCCGAGCGCGGCCGTCGAGTAGATGAGCGTACGGTCGAGGTCACTGGCTACGAGGACGGTCACTTGGCGGCCACAGCCTTTCCGTCGGCGCCGGTGGCGCCGCGCGTGAAGCGGGGATGAATGAGTCCTACGCAGGTGTACGGGAGCCCGTCGACCTCCTCCACCGGCACCCCGCGCTGCTCCGCGAGGAGTCGTACGTGGTCCAGGTCGGCCCCGGCGCCGCGCTGCGCGAGGATCTTCCACGGCACCCGGCGCAGCAGCACCCGCGTCGTCTCGCCGACACCCGGCTTGACCAGGTTCACGTCGTGGATTCCGTACTCCTCGCTGATCCGCTCCACCGCCTCCCAGCCCACCCAGGTCGGCGTGCGGTCGGCGGCGAGGAGCTCCTTGACCTCGGCGTCCACGGCCTCGGCCACCTCCTCGAAGTGCGCGGAGACGGTGTCGACGAACGCGACGGAGACATCGGCCCCGGCCAGCTCGCGGTAGAACTTCGCGCCGTGGAAATCGTCGGGTCCGACCAGGTCGGACCTCAGAACCGTACGTGAGACGAGTCCGGAAACGGTGGAATTGAGGCAGGCGGAGGGGATCAGGAAGTCCTCGCGCGTGCCGTACGTCTCCACGCACGAGCCGGGGTCCGCGAGGACCACGATCTCCGGGTTGAAGCCCTCGAACCCGCTCAGGGCCTCGCGCAGCTCGCGGGTGATCGCGCCTTTGCCGGTCCAGCCGTCGACGAAGACGATGTCGGCGGGGTCGTGGTGGGCGGCCAGCCAGCGCAGCGCGTTGGCGTCGATGCCGCGGCCGCGCACGATGGAGACGGCGTAGTGCGGCAGGTCCAGGCCGTGCCGGGTCTGTGCCCAGCGGCGCATCAGCACGCCCACGGGGGTGCCGGCGCGGGCCAGGGAGACCAGCACGGGCGCCGGGGAGCGCTCCGCGAGGACCGTCTCGGTGACGGTGCCGACGGCGCGGGCCATGCGGGCCGCGGAGAGGGTCAGCGCGCTCTGGTAGAGCTGCTGGTACTCGGGGGACGGCTGGTACTCCACCGGCAGCGACTCCGCGTAGTGCGCGCCGCCGGCCTGGATGGCCTCCTCCCGCTCCTCGGTCGGGGCTTCCAGCTCGACCTCGGAGAAGTCCTGGAGCAGCCAGCCGACGTCTTCGGCCGCGTACGAGGAGAAGGCGGGCCCGCGCAGTGGTTCGCGCCGGGGCTCGGTCATGATCGGCTCCTGCCGGTCGGGTATCCGGTCGGGTGCGTGGCCGGCCGCGTGCCGGGCCGCGTGCCCTGGTGTGTACGACGGGACGACGGCCAGCAGGACCCGGCCGGTGTGCGGGGCGAGGGCCGCGAGGAGGCCGGTGCGGAGCACGGGGGTGTCCGCGGCCGAGTCCACGACGGCGATGACGGCGTCGAAGCCGGCTCCGGCCACGTTGTAGGCGTACCGGTCCCCCGGGCCGTCGGCGGGGTCGTCGTGGGCGGGGAAGACCAGGCGGGTGCGGATCGCGTATCCGGGGTCGTCCACGGCGAGCACCGGGGAGCGGGTGGTCGTGGAGAAGCGGACCTCGGGCACGGCGCCGGACGCCTCCAGGGCCTGGGCGAGGCGCAGCGGGGCGTACATCAGCTCCTCGTTGCCGAGTACGAGGACCCGTGCGGGGGCCGCGCCGAGCGCGGCCTTGAGCCGGTCCGCCATTGCGGGGAGCGCGGCGTCGAGCCGGGCCCGGTGGGCGGGGGTGAAGCCGTGGCGTCCGCCGTCGGGTATCCCGGCGGGCCAGTCCAGCGCCACCGTGGTGACCTGCGGGCCGTCTGCCGGGGCGCTGCCCCGGACCCCGCTGCTCGAACGCCGCGGGGGCTGGATCTGCCCGCCCGCGGAGGCGTCAGCGGCCTCGTGCTCCTCCACCAGGGCCCGGCCCTTCGCCAGGACCCCCTCCGGGAGGGAGACCGTGCCCGAGGCCAGGGCGATGAGGTCGACGCGGGCGCCCAGGCCCTCCGCGAAGGCCGTCAGGCGGTCGCGGTCGGCCGGGGAGCGCACGTCCACGAGGGCGACGACCACGTAGTGGCCGCGCGGGTGGCGGGCGTGCAGGTCGGCGATGGTGTTCAGGACGGTGTTGCCGGTCGAGAACTCGTCGTCGACGAGGACCAGCGGGCCGGAGCCCGCCAGCAGCTTCGGGTCCTCGGGCAGCAGCAGGTGCGAGGTGGCGTGCGAGTGGGCCTCCTCGAAGCCGCCCGCGGGCTCCACCCCGGGCACGGGGCGGCGGGTGGAGTGCAGGTACGGGGCGCTGCCCAGGCCGTCGGCCACGCAGTGGCCGAGCCCGGTCGCGGTCTCGGCGTACCCGAGGACCACGGCCGAGGCCGCCGCCTCCTCGCCCAGCAGCTCCCGGACCCGCTGGCCGAGCCCGTGCCCGGCGGCGTACACGACCTCCGGGGACTGGGGGACGTGCTTGCCCAGCACCCGCGAGACGAGCAGGTGCGCCCGCTTGGGGTTGCGCCGCAGCGCCAGCCCGAGCAGCTCTTCGAGCCCCGGCCCGCCGGTCCCGGTACCCGCTCCCTCTTCCAGGCTCACGCCCAGCCGGTCCGCGACCCACGTTCCCGACCACACCGCTTCGATCTTCTTGCCCTTCTTCGCAGTCAACGGCCCGCTCACACCTGGAGCCCGGCCGTGAGGAGATCGACGAAGCCGACCTCCTCCTTCGCCACACCGAAGACCTCGGCGCGCAGCATGGTGCGCTCGGCCCAGGCCCGGTGGGGCTTCACCTCGTTCATCTTGTTCGTGTAGGCGGAACGCATTACTCCGCCACCTCCCCGCTCGGGACGCAGGATGTCCTGAGCATCGCTGAACTCTTCGTGGGAGACCACCGAGAGCGCGTGGACCGGGGTGACGTGGGCGGGGTGGATGCAGGTCTTGCCCAGCAGCCCGTTGGCCCGGTCGAGCTCGATCTCGCGCAGCAGTCCGTCCAGGTCGTGCTCGATCAGCGCGGTGCGCAGCTCCTCGACGCCCTCCTCCAGGAAGGGGCTGCGGCGCAGCTGGGGCTTGAAGAGGCGCTGCTGGCTGCGGAAGTACTCCCAGACCGGGCCGGTGACCGTGAAGCCGGTGCCGTCGGCGCGGCTGAGCACGTTGACCACGTCGGCGATCACGCCGGCGACGATCTGGACGTCGTAGGCGGTCATGTCGGGGGTGCGACGCAGCCCGTAGGCGGAGCAGAAGTCGGTCACGCCGAGCCGCAGGGCCAGGACCCGCTCGCGGTACTTGTTGACCGTGCGCGAGATCCCGGCGAGGGCCTCGACGCGGGTCTCCAGGTGGAGCAGCTCGGGGGTCTCCAGGACGGGCATGGCGTACAGCCGGGGCCGGCCGCTCGCGGCTTCCGCCTGGGCCACGGCGTCCAGGAAGGCGATGCCGCGGCTCTCGCTGAACTTGGGGAGTACGAATCCGGCCAGCCGGGCCGCCGAGCCGCCGAGCCGGTGCACGAGATCGGGTATCTGCTCCGGGGTGCGGACGCGGATGAAGAGCAGCGGGAGCTCCGCGGGGTCCTCGTGCAGGGCGGCGAACTGCCGCACGAGGTTCTCCTCACCGCCCACGACATCGGCGTCGCTGATGGAATCCTCCAGGCAGAGGACCATGGAGACGACTCCGAGGTCGGCCTGCTTGCGGATGTCGCGGGCGAGCTGGGGCCGGGTTGCCGGGCTGTAGAGCGTGGCCCCCAGCGCTGCGGCGAGCGTGGCGGCGGGAGAGGCGGCGGTGAACTCTGCAGGCTCCTGGTGGAAGAGATCCTTTCGGACGGTGGGCGATATGTGCCCGAAGTGACGCATGTGCTTCCCCCGTACTGCCTCGGCGGCCCATCTGGCGTGGCCGGTAATAGTACGTACGAATGAGATTCAAGAGTTCCCCAAGCACATGAAATCCAGGTAACCCTCTTGCACCATGCCCAGCTCTCGCGATCGGGACAAGGTCTACGGGGGGCCGCATTGTCCCGGTCGTGCCCGGGAGGGCAGGATGACCGGCATGACGCACGCGATGCAGAAGGGCTCGAACATCCCGGTGGCCGCCTCGGCGGTCCGGGCGGTGCTCCGGTGGACCGGTGGGCCCGACGTCCCGGACGTGGACGCCTCCGCGCTGCTCGTGGGCTCGGACGGGCGGGTCCGCTCGGACGAGGACTTCGTCTTCTACAACCAGCCCAGGCACCCCTCCGGGGCCGTCTGGCGGCTCGGCAAGAAGCAGCTCGGCGACGGGATCACCGACGCCGTGCAGGCGGACCTGCGGGCCGTCACCCCGGTCGTGGACCGGATCCTGGTCGTCGCCTCCGCCGAGGACGTCCCCTTCGAGCGGGTCCACGACCTGCGCATCCTGCTCTACGACGCCACCGCGACCGGCGGCTCCGAACCGCTGGCCTTCTTCGACGTGCGGCCCGAGACCGGCGCCGAGACGGCGCTGATCTGCGGCGAGCTGTACCGGCGGGGCGACGGGTGGAAGTTCCGCGCGCTCGGCGAGGGCTACTCCAACGGCCTCGTCGGGCTGGCCACCGACCACGGGATCTCCGTGGACGAGAACGCCCCCGAGGCCACCACCCCGGCTCCGGTGGCCGCTCCGGTGCCCGTCGGGCCGCCGCTCACCCAGGCTCCGCCGGTCGCGCAGCCCGCGTACGGGTACCCGCAGCCGGTATCACCGGCTCCGGTGCCCGCTCCGGGCGGGGACCCGTCCTTCCGGCTCCCGGCACAGGGGCCGCAGTTCATCCGCCGCTGAGCGGCCGGGCCGGCGCGGCTCAGGTCTTCGTCTTGTAGCCCCGGCCCCACTGGAGGCCCCACCCGTACAGGCGGTCCAGCTCGGCCTGGAACCCGTAGACGAAGGTGACCTCGCGCCGCACGATCAGCTCGCCCTTGACGTTCTCCAGGGAGACGACCGCGCAGGAGCGGGCCTGCGGGTGGCGCTCCTCCAGGGGGATCTCGATGCGCGGCCCGGTGATCGGGTAGAGGGTCACCAGGGCGTGCGTCCGGTCGAAGGCCGGGGTCTGGTCGTAGATGTAGACGAAGACCAGCAGCCGCTTGATCTCCTCGGCGTGGTCGAGATTGACGAAGATGGTCTCGCCGGAGGGCGCCCCGAAGCGGTCGTCGCCGCTGAGTTTGACGTAGGGCGGATTGTTGATGTCCCCGTGGAGGTTGCCCAGCGGCTGGACGACGCCCCGGGTGCCGTCGGTCAGCTCGTAGAGGCAGCCGATGTCGAGGTCGACGTTGACCATGCCCTGGGTGTGCGCCTGCACCATGTCGGGCTTGAACAGCTTGAACGGATGCCGGAACAGCTGCCCGCTCTGGCCGGCGGTGCGGCCGCCTATGTCCGAGGTGCGCATCCGCCAGGAGAGGTTGACGCGCAGATTGCCGTGCACCGCCCCCTGTTTGGTGAGCGAGACCGTCGGATGGCGTTTCGTCAGCTCGATGGCGTTCGACGAGGCGCTGCCCGACTGGAAGTGCACGCTGCGGCTGCCCCTGATGCCGTCGAAGAATCCCATCCCCCAACCCCCCTGTTCCCCTGTGCCCCTGGACCCCTTGGCTCCCGCCGCATGCGGGAGCGGGGCGGCCCGGTAGGTCCGTGGACCCCCGGACCGCCCCGCAATTGAGCGTTCCGCATTAACGCCGCGATCATGCCTCGGCGGTGGAACCCTCCAGTTCCAGGCGCTTGTTGCGGCGCACCGAGGACCAGAAGGACCAGGCGATCAGCACGACGCCGACGAGGCCGGTGATGACCTCGTTGATCTCGTGCTGGATGGTGACGAGCAGGATGACGGCGAGCGCGCCGATGGCGTAGTGCGCGCCGTGCTCCAGGTAGACGTAGTCGTCCAGGGTGCCCTGGCGGACCAGGTAGACCGTGAGCGAGCGGACGTACATGGCACCGATGCCGAGGCCGAGGGCCATGAGCACGATGTCGTTGGTGATGGCGAAGGCGCCGATGACCCCGTCGAAGGAGAAGGAGGCGTCGAGGACTTCGAGGTAGAGGAACATGAAGAACGCGGCCTTGCCGGCCATGGCGATGGCCGCCACGGGCTTGCCGGACTTCTTGGCCGCTTCCTCCGCCTCGTGCTCGGCCTCTTCCTCTTCCTCGAGCCTGTTCTCGAAGTAGCCGGAGAGACCGCCGACGATCATGTAGGTGATCAGGCCGAGGACGCCCGAGATCAGGACGGTCTGGGCCTTGTCCACGTGGGCGCCGCCGTGCTGGTGGGCCTGGGTGGCGAAGGTCATCGCGGTGATGACGAGGACGATGAGCGCGATGCACGCCGACAGCATGTCGATCTTGCCGAGCTTCGCGAGCGGACGCTCCAGCCAGGCGAGCCACTTGATGTCACGGTCCTCGAAGATGAAGTCGAGGAAGATCATCAGCAGGAACATGCCGCCGAAGGCGGCGATGGACGGGTGGGCGTCCGTGACCAGTTGCTTGTACTGGTCCTTGTCGGTGAGGGCAAGGTTGACGGCGTCGATGGGCCCGATCTTGGCGCTGATCGCGACGATGACGACGGGGAAGACCAGTCGCATGCCGAAGACCGCGATCAGAACGCCGACCGTCAGGAAGATCTTCTGCCAGAAGGCATTCATCTTCTTCAGGATTCCGGCGTTGACCACCGCATTGTCGAAGGACAGCGAGATCTCGAGGATGGTCAGGATCGCGACGATCCCGAGTGCCTCCCAGCTCCCGTAGAGCAGCGCCGCGACCAGTCCGAGCGCAGTGATTGCGAACGACCAGCCGAAGGTTTTCAGAACCACTGGCATCCCATCGTCTTGTACGGCTTTACGAAACGTTGACCCCGAAGTCTAGAGCGATGCCGCGGAGCCCCGACGCGTACCCCTGCCCCACCGCACGGAACTTCCATTCGCCGCCGTACCGGTAAACCTCGCCGAAGATCATCGCGGTCTCGCTGGAGGCGTCCTCGGTGAGGTCGTAGCGGGCCAGTTCCTGGCCGTCCGCCTCGTTCACCACGCGAATGAAGGCATTGCTGACCTGGCCGAAGCTCTGCCGGCGGGCCTCCGCCTCGTGGATCGAGACGGGGAAGACGATCTTGTCCACACCGGCCGGGACCTTGGTGAGATCGATGATGATCGACTCGTCGTCACCTTCACCCTCGCCGGTGAGGTTGTCCCCCGTGTGTTCGACGGAGCCCTCGGGGCTCTTCAGGTTGTTGTAGAAGACGAAGTACTCGTCCCCGAGCACGCGGCCGTTGCTGCACAGCAGCGCGCTGGCGTCGAGGTCGAAGTCGGCCCCCGTGGTCGAGCGCGCGTCCCATCCGAGGCCTACCAGGACCCGGGTGAGGTTCGGTGCGGCTTTGGAGAGGGAGACATTGCCCCCCTTGGCGAGTGTGACGCCCATGTTGTGGTCCTCCCCGGACAACGGTGTGACGGTCTGGCGGTGTGGCGGTGCGGCGGCCTGGCGGTGTGGCCGTAAAGCCGGTCCGGCGCCGTACACACAGTGCACGGCGCCGGACAGGTGAGGGTGCTGCTCTGGCGGACCAGGCAGGCTCAGACGTTGACGCCGAAGTCCTGCGCGATGCCGCGCAGGCCCGAGGCGTAGCCCTGGCCGATGGCACGGAACTTCCACTCCGCGCCGTTGCGGTAGAGCTCGCCGAAGACCATGGCGGTCTCCGTCGAGGCGTCCTCCGACAGGTCGTAGCGGGCGAGCTCGGTGTTGTCGGCCTGGTTCACCACGCGGATGTAGGCGTTGCGGACCTGGCCGAAGCTCTGCTGGCGGCTCTCGGCCTCGTAGATCGAGACCGGGAAGACGATCTTCTGGACGTCGCTGGGGACGCCGCTGAGGTTGACCTTGATGGCCTCGTCGTCGCCTTCGCCCTCACCGGTGGTGTTGTCACCGGTGTGCTCCACCGAGCCGTCGGGGCTCTTCAGGTTGTTGAAGAACACGAAGTTGGCGTCGCTGGCGACCTTGCCCTGGTCGTTGGTCAGGATCGCGCTGGCGTCGAGGTCGAAGTCGACACCGGTGGTGGTGCGAGCGTCCCAGCCCAGACCGACGATGACCGCCGTCAGGTTCGGCGCGGCCTTGGTCAGCGAGACGTTGCCGCCCTTGCTGAGGCTGACTCCCACGGGTCCTCCATAAGGTTTTTGTGTGGGGCGGTGCCCCGTCGTGCGGATTCTGACCGGATCAACGTTTCGATCCTAGTGACGGGTTCCCGTCCGTACGCGCTTATTCGAGGCGAACGTGCCCAGGAGCCTGCGACACGGACTCAGAGGCTGTCGAGGGCCTTGATGTACTCGTTCAGGTCACGCGCGTCGGGCAGCCCGTTGACGACGCTCCAGCGCACGATGCCGTCCTTGTCGATGACGAAGGTGCCGCGGACCGCGCAGCCCTTGTCCTCGTCGAAGACCCCGTAGGCGCGGGAGGTCTCCCCGTGCGGCCAGAAGTCCGAGAGCAGCGGGTACTCCAGCCCCTCCTGCTCGCCGAAGACGCGCAGGGTCGGCACGGAGTCGTTGGAGACCGCGAGGAGCTGCACGGCGTCGTTCTGGAAGCGCGGCAGCTGGTCGCGCAGCTCGCACAGCTCACCGGTGCACACGCCGGTGAAGGCGAACGGGTAGAAGAGCAGCACGACGGCCTTCTCCCCCCGGAAGTCGGAGAGCCGCACGGTCGCGCCGTGGTTGTCCTTGAGCTCGAAGTCCGGGGCCTTGCTGCCGACCTCGATCGCCATCTGTCGCATCCCTTCGGTCCCGCATCCCTGCGTTGGGCTGTTCGGGTGGTCACACCCTATGGGTCCACCGCGCGTCCCGCCCCTGTCCGCCGCCGAACGCACACACCCCGCCGACCGGGATGATTCCGGCGGGCGGGGTGCGTGTGTCCGCTTGGCTGCGGGGCGCGGCTCAGCGCTTGGACTTGGCCGTCTTCGGAGTCACCAGCTTGGTGGCGGTCCACTCCTTGCCGACGGGGGCCCCCTTGGCCAGCGAGAGGCCTGCCGTCTCGGCGGCCTCGCTGATGTCGCTGGCCTCGACAAAACCGTCCTTGCCGGTCTTGGGGGTCACCAGCAGGATCAGTGCGCCGTCCTCGACCAGTTCGGTCGCGTCGACCAGGGCGTCCGTCAGGTCGCCGTCGTCCTCCCGGAACCACAGCAGAACCGCGTCTGCGACATCGTCGTAGTCCTCATCGACGAGTTCGGTGACGTGATCCTCTACGGCATCACGGAATTCCTGATCGACGTCGTCGTCGTAGCCGATCTCCTGGACCACCTGTTCGGACTGGAAACCCAGCCTGGCGGCCAGGTTCTCCGCGTGGTCCGCGGTCGCGCTCACGGGGTGCCTCCTGCTCATGTTCGGTGAATGTTCTTCGGCGGCGCGCGTACGCGCAGCATTGGGCGTAGTCCACACGGGCGCGGCGGATCGCGCAAGTACCCGGCCGCCGAGACCGTCGAAACGGTGACGATTGCGGCCGTCTCGCCGCAACTTTCAGCCCCTCCGCATGTACCCCTGGTGATTCATCCCACACCATTCCACCTCATTCGGCACGGCCTCGGGACTTTCCTACCTGTTTGAGGGGCGAACGGCCTTGCGAAGGGGTTGATCGACATGGGCGTAACATTGCGGTTTGGCCGGTGTCGTCGCCACAGCCGGCACAATCCCGCCACCTCCAGGGATTACCCAACGGTAAAGATGACGATTTCTGCCGAGCGTAAGACCATGGGAGGCGGCGAGACTCAAGGCTCACGGCACGACTCCCCCGACAGTGAAGGAACAGCGTGGCTTCCGCATCCGATCGCAATCCGATCATCATTGGTGGCCTGCCGAGTCAGGTACCGGACTTCGATCCGGAAGAGACGCAGGAGTGGCTCGACTCCCTCGACGCCGCCGTCGACGAGCGGGGCCGCGAGCGCGCCCGCTACCTGATGCTGAGGCTGATCGAGCGAGCCCGCGAGAAGCGCGTGGCCGTGCCCGAGATGCGCTCCACGGACTACGTCAACACGATCGCCACCAAGGACGAGCCCTTCTTCCCCGGCAACGAGGAGATCGAGCGCAAGGTCCTCAACGCCACCCGGTGGAACGCGGCCGTCATGGTCTCGCGCGCCCAGCGCCCCGGCATCGGCGTCGGCGGTCACATCGCCACCTTCGCCTCCTCCGCTTCCCTCTACGACGTGGGCTTCAACCACTTCTTCCGGGGCAAGGACGAAGGCGACGGCGGCGACCAGATCTTCTTCCAGGGCCACGCCTCCCCCGGCATCTACGCCCGCGCCTACCTCCTGGACCGGCTCTCCGAGCAGCAGCTCGACGCGTTCCGCCAGGAGAAGTCGAAGGCCCCGTACGGCCTTTCCAGCTATCCGCACCCGCGGCTCATGCCGGGCTTCTGGGAGTTCCCGACCGTCTCGATGGGCCTCGGCCCGCTCGGGGCGATCTACCAGGCCCGGATGAACCGGTACATGCAGGCCCGCGGTATCGCGGACACTTCCAAGTCACACGTTTGGGCGTACCTCGGCGACGGCGAGATGGACGAGCCGGAGTCGCTCGGCCAGCTGTCCATCGCCGCCCGCGAGCACCTGGACAACCTGACCTTCGTCGTCAACTGCAACCTGCAGCGCCTCGACGGCCCGGTCCGCGGCAACGGCAAGATCATGCAGGAGCTGGAGTCGCAGTTCCGCGGCGCCGGCTGGAACGTCATCAAGCTGATCTGGGACCGCTCCTGGGACCCGCTGCTGGCCCAGGACCGCGACGGCATCCTGGTCAACAAGCTGAACACCACCCCGGACGGGCAGTTCCAGACGTACGCCACCGAGACGGGCGCGTACATCCGCGACCACTTCTTCGGCGGCGACCACCGGCTGCGCGCGATGGTCGAGAACATGACCGACCAGCAGATCCAGCACCTGGGCCGCGGCGGGCACGACCACAAGAAGGTCTACGCGGCGTACGCGGCGGCCAAGGCCCACAAGGGCCAGCCGACGGTGATCCTGGCGCAGACGGTCAAGGGCTGGACCCTCGGCCCGAACTTCGAGGGCCGCAACGCGACCCACCAGATGAAGAAGCTGACGGCCGACGACCTCAAGCGCTTCCGCGACCGGCTGCACATCCCGATCACGGACGCCCAGCTGGAGGACGGCGCCCCGCCGTACTACCACCCGGGCCGCAACTCCCCCGAGATCCAGTACATGCACGACCGCCGCAGCGCGCTCGGCGGCTACGTGCCGACCCGCGTGGTGCGCGCCAAGCCGCTGCAGCTGCCGGACGACAAGACGTACGCGGCCGCCAAGAAGGGCTCGGGCCAGCAGTCGATCGCCACCACCATGGCCTTCGTCCGCATCCTGAAGGACCTGATGCGGGACAAGGAGATCGGCCGGCGCTTCGTGCTGATCGCGCCCGACGAGTACCGCACCTTCGGCATGGACGCGTTCTTCCCGAGCGCCAAGATCTACAACCCGATGGGCCAGCAGTACGAGGCGGTCGACCGCGACCTGCTGCTCGCGTACAAGGAGTCCCCGACCGGCCAGATGCTGCACGACGGCATCTCGGAGGCGGGCTGCACGGCCTCGCTGATCGCCGCCGGTTCGGCGTACGCGACGCACGGCGAGCCGCTGATCCCGGTCTACGTCTTCTACTCGATGTTCGGTTTCCAGCGCACGGGTGACCAGTTCTGGCAGATGGCCGACCAGCTGGCCCGCGGTTTCGTCCTCGGCGCGACCGCCGGCCGGACCACCCTGACGGGTGAGGGCCTGCAGCACGCCGACGGTCACTCCCAGCTGCTGGCCTCGACCAACCCGGGCTGCGTGGCGTACGACCCGGCCTACGGCTACGAGATCGCGCACATCGTCAAGGACGGTCTGCGGCGGATGTACGGGCCCGACGCCGAGGACGTCTTCTACTACCTGACCGTCTACAACGAGCCGATCCAGCACCCGGCCGAGCCGGCGGACGTCGACGTGGACGGCATCCTGAACGGCATCCACCGGATCTCGGCCGGTACGGCCGGAGCCGTCGGGGCGCAGATCATGGCCTCGGGCGTGGCGGTGCCGTGGGCGCTGGAGGCGCAGCGGATCCTGGCGGCCGACTGGGACGTCAGGGCGGACGTCTGGTCGGCGACCTCCTGGAACGAGCTGCGCCGCGAGGCCGTCGCCGTGGAGGAGCACAACCTGCTCCACCCGGAGGAGGAGCAGCGCGTCCCGTACGTGACGCGCAAGCTGTCCGGTGCGGAGGGTCCGTTCGTGGCGGTCTCCGACTGGATGCGGGCGGTCCCGGACCAGATCTCGCGCTGGGTGCCCGGCACGTACACCTCGCTGGGAGCGGACGGCTTCGGCTTCGCCGACACGCGCGGTGCGGCCAGGCGCTTCTTCCACATCGACGCGCAGTCGGTGGTCCTGTCCGTGCTGACCGAGCTGGCCCGTGAGGGCAAGATCGACCGCTCGGCGCTGAAGCAGGCGATCGACCGGTACCAGCTGCTGGACGTCGCGGCGGCCCACCCCGGAGCCGCGGGCGGCGACGCGTAACGGTCACCCGTACGTGGGGGCGTTGGGACATGTGTCCCAACGCCCCTTACGCATTCTTTACGATGCCCTCATGAAACAACCCTCCCGCCAGTCGCGGTGGGAGCGCCGGACGCAGACGCCGCTGCTGGTGCTCGCCCTGGGATTCGCCGTCGCCTACGCCGTGCCCATCGTCGCGCCCGACGCGAGTCCGTGGGTGCACCACGCCTGCACGCACGCCGAGTGGGTGGTGTGGGCCGCCTTCGCCGCCGACTACCTGATGCGGCTGGGCCTGTCGGGGGCGAAGAAGGCCTTCGTGCGGACCCACTGGATGGACCTGGCGGCGGTGCTGCTGCCGATGATCCAGCCGCTGCGGCTGCTGCGCGTGGTCTCCACCCTGATGCTGGTGGGCCGGCGGGCCCGGATGGCGCCGCAGATCCGGCTGACCACGTACGTGGCGGGCGCGGTGGTCGGGCTGCTGATGTTCGGCTCGCTGGCCGTGCTGAGCGTGGAGCGGGACGCGCCCGGCGGGAACATCAAGAACCTCGGGGACGCCCTGTGGTGGTCGGTGACGACGATGACGACGGTCGGGTACGGGGACCACTCCCCCACCACCGGGCTCGGCCGGCTGCTGGCGGTGGGGCTGATGCTGTCCGGGATCGCGCTGCTGGGTGTGGTGACCGCCAACATCGCGGCCTGGTTCATCTCCCGCTTCGAACGCGACGACCTGGTGGAACGGGCCCAGACGGCGGCGATCTCCGAACTGGCTGCGGAGGTACGGGCGCTGCGCGGCGAGGTCGCCCGCCTCGGCGGGGCGGCGTCCGCCGGAGCCACCGGGACCGCCGGGGCCGCTGGAGCCGGCGCAGCCGCCGGGGCCGCCGCAGCCACTGGAGCCGCCGGGGAGAGCGGCCCGGCCGGGCCCGCCGAGGGCGCGGAGCTCCGCGTCCGGGGCGGACCGGACCGGGGGCAGGAGGCGGCCGCGGCGGCCAGCGCCGTCAGCGCTCCCACACCTTGAACGCCCTGACCTGGTAGGGCGACTGGGGCAGCCACACCCCGTCGCCCGGGTAGGTCTGGAACTCACCGGTCTCGGCGCACTCGGCCGACTGGTAGGTGGTGACCGGGCGCCCGGTCCGGTTGGTGAGGGACTGGGCGGTGGTCCCGGCGGGCAGCGCGGTGCAGCTGTTGATGTCGAGGGTGCTCAGCTCGTGGGTCCGGCGGGCCCCCTTGAACTCCGGCTTCGCCCACAGGCACAGCTGCCCGGTGGCGCAGGCCCCGAGCGTCGGCGGCCCCGCGGCACGGCCGCCGCCCTTCGCACCCCCCGTCCCGGCCACATGAGCGGTTCCGGCCGGCTGGCCCGCCGCATGGGCGGAGCCCGCGGTGCCCGGGATCAGCAGGGTGGCGGCGAGGACGGTGGCCGCGGTGAAAGTGGTGTTCCACGTACGCATGACGGGTCAACTCCTGGTGGACGTACGGGCCCCGGACCGATTCCGGAGCTCCGTCGACACCACGCTGACCTGCGCGGACGGCCGGGCAGAAGGGGCCGCGGGCGGGTCCACCCTGATAGGCGACAGCCCCGCCGAAGCCGCCCGGCGGGGCTGTCGTACGTACGGAGTTGACGCCTCCGCGACCCTGCCCGATCGGCGGCGGACGGGGCTGCGGAGGCGTCGGGGGCGCCGCCCGGGCAGCAGCGGGCAGCTCGGGCGGCGCCGGTCTGTGGGTGGTGCGGTGACCGGAGGGGTTCACCGCACCAGCAGTGCTGTGGCGGTGAACCATTCCGGTCGCAGCACTAGATGTGCGCCGCTCCCGCCCCCGCTTCGGCGTTCTCGCCGCGCTTGGTGAACCCGGCCACGATCGCGGCGAGTACCGCGACCACGCCGGCGACGGTGAAGGCGGTGCTCATCCCTGACACGAACGTGTCGTTGGCGACGCCCTTGATGAGCGCCGCGACCTGCTCGGGAGCGCCCTGCGGGATCGGGGCGATGCCGACCGTGACGCCCTTCTCCGCGAGGTCGAGCTGCTCGGGGGTGAGCGGAGGCAGGCCGGCCCCGGTCCAGTTGTCCCCGAGGACGCTGCTGACCTTGCTGGCCATGACCGCGCCGAGCACCGCGGTGCCCAGGCTGCCGCCGACCTGCATGGCGGCCTGCTGGAGCCCGCCGGCCACGCCGGAGAGCTCCAGCGGGGCGTTGCCGACGATGACCTCGGTGGCGCCGACCATGACGGGCGCGAGCCCGAGGCCCATCAGGGCGAACCAGAGCGACATGGTGAGGGTGGAGGTGCCCGGGGTCAGCTGGGACATCCCGAAGCAGGCGGCCGCGGTGGCGACCATGCCGGCGACGAGCGGGAGGCGCGGGCCGACCTTGGTGATGGCGATGCCGGCCAGCGGTGAACCGATGATCATCATGCCGGTCAGCGGCAGCAGGTGCAGGCCGCTGTCGACGGGGCTCATGCCGTGGATGTTCTGCAGGTAGAAGGTGACGAAGAACAGCCCGCCCATGAAGGCGAAGGCCATCAGGACCATCAGGACCGTGCCCGCGGACAGCGGCAGCGAGCGGAACATGCCGAGCGGGATCAGCGGCTCGGCGACGCGGGTCTCCCAGAGGCCGAAGGCCGCGAAGGCCAGCAGGGACCCACCGAGGAAGGCGAGGGTCCTGATGTCGCCCCAGCCCCATTCGGAGGCCTTGATCAGCGCCCAGATCAGCGAGAACATGCCGGCCGACAGCAGCACGATGCCGAGGACGTCGAAGGAGCGCGGGGCGTTCTCGGCCCGGTGGTCGACCAGGATGAACAGGCCGAAGGCGAGCGCGACGATGCCGACGGGCACGTTGATGAAGAAGACCGACTGCCAGCTCACGTTCTCCACGAGCAGGCCGCCGACGATCGGCCCGGCGGCGGTCGAGGCGCCGATGACCATGCCCCAGATGCCGATGGCCATGTTGAGCTTCTCGGCGGGGAAGGTCGCGCGCAGCAGCCCGAGCGCCGCGGGCATCAGGAGCGCCCCGAAGACGCCCTGCGCGACGCGGAAGCCGATGACGAGCTCGACGCCGCTGGAGAGGCCGATGATCGCCGAGGAGGCGGCGAAGCCGGCGATGCCGATGAGGAAGGTCTGGCGGTGGCCGAAGCGGTCGCCGAGCTTGCCCGCGGTGATGAGGGAGACCGCGAGGGCGAGGAGGTAGCCGTTGGTGATCCACTGGACGTCCGCGAGCGAGGCGCCGAGGTCCTTCTGGATGGCGGGGTTGGCGACGGCGACGATCGTGCCGTCGAGGGTGACCATCATGACGCCGATGGCAACGGCGAAGAGGGTCAGCCACGGGTGGCCGCGCAGGCCCGTACGGACCGGCCCCGGGCCCGGTTCCTTGGAGAGTTCCGCGCCCTGGCCGTCGACGGTGATCTGACTAGTCATGCGGACAGGCTAGTGACAGCGACTGACACTTCACAGACGGCTTAGTCAGACAGTCACTGTCACGTCCGTCACAGGTAGCCTGACCGCCCACTCCGCGTCAGAAAGGACCCCGCCCTCCGTGATGACCGACCAGCGGCCCGTACCCGCACCGGCGGCCGGACTGCGCGAGCGCAAGAAACGGCGTACCCGCGACGCGCTGCTGCGCGCCGCCCTCCTCCTCTTCATCGCCCAGGGGTACGAGGAGACCACCGTCGACGAGATCACCGACGCCGTGGACGTCTCCCAGCGCACCTTCTTCCGGTACTTCGCCAACAAGGAGGAGGTCGCCTTCGCCGTCCAGGACCTGGTCGAATCGCACTTCGTCGCGGCGCTGCGCGTCCGCCCGCCCGCCGAGGGGCCCTTCGAGGCGATGCGCGCGGCCGTGCTCGCCGCCTGGGACACCGTCGAGGAGGCCATCGCGGAGCTGGTCCCGGTCGACCTGTACATGCGCAGCTACCGGCTCATCGAGTCCACTCCGGCGCTGCTCGCGGTGCACCTGCGCCGCTCCACCGAGCTGGAGGAGCGGATCGCCCTGCTGGTCGCCGAGCGCGAGGGGCTGGACGTGGACGCCGATCCGCGTCCCCGGGTGGCCGTCGCCGCGTTCTCGGGCGTGATGCGCGTCACCGGCCGGCTCTGGGGGCAGGGCGAGGACACCAGCGTCGCCGCGATCCGGCGGATGACCGAGGTCTACCTCGACCAGATCGGCCCGGCGCTGGCCGCCGACTGGCGGCGCCCCCTCTGACCGGCGTGTTCCCGGTCACCCGAGCGGAGCCGGTGCGTCCGCGTACGGCCCGCCCGCGCGGGAATCCGTACGGGAACTCCCGCCGGTGGCGCACGGACCGGTGTCGCACGGTCGGCGGTGACTCCGGTCACCCGGCGCGCCACCACCCGCGGCGGTCTCCTAGGCTGAGCGCAGTGAACCTGCCCGGCCCCGCCCACACCGCCACCCCCGACGCCGTCCGGCGTCCCGCCGCCCTGCGCACCCTGCTCGCGCTGGCGGTGGTCTTCCTCATGCTCGCGACCACCGGCTGGACCTCCGTGTACCGGCCCGACAGCGTCGCCTCCCCGCGCCAGGCCGCGCTCGCCTCCTGGGCCCGGGCGCACTTCGAAGGCCGGGCACTGCCCGCCGCCGATGCCCCCGCGCCGACGGTGGCACGTTTCTTCGCGAGCCTGGACGGTGCCCAGCGCGCCCGGCTCACCGAGGGCCACCCCCTGGTGGTCGGCAATCTCGACGGCGTGCCGTCCAGCGTCCGCTACCGGGCCAACCAGATCTCCCTCCAGCAGGCCGCCCGGGCCGAGGAGGTCCGCGGACACGACATCACGCTGGCCCCCGCCGACCGCGCGACGGCGGCCAGGCGCGCCCACCGCTTCGAGTCCCTCGCCGAACCCGGCCGGCAGATCCTCACCTTCGACCCCACCGGCAGCGGCCTGGTGGCCGAGGTCTTCGGCGACCTCGACGCGGCCCGCCGGATCTCGGTCGTCGTGCCCGGCGTCGACACCGACGCGGTCACCTTCGAGCGCACCGAGCGCCGCCTGACCGCCCCCGTCGGCATGGCGCAGTCCCTGTACGAGGCCGAGCGCGCGGCCGCACCCGGCAGCCGGACGGCGGTCATCGCCTGGGCCGGCTACACCGCACCGACCGGGGTCGGCGTGGACGCGGCGACCGGGCGGATGGCCGTGGACGGCGCGGCCAGGCTGCGCGCGCTGACCTCCGCGCTGCCCGGACGGGCGAGCGTGGCGCTGTTCTGCCACAGCTACGGTTCGGTGGTGTGCGGGGTCGCCGCGCACGAGCTGCCCGGCCGGGTCACGGACATCGCGGTGGCGGGCAGTCCCGGTATGCGCGCCGAGAACGTCGCCGCCCTCGGCACCTCGGCACGCGTGTGGTCGATGCGGGACTCCGGCGACTGGATCGCCGACGTACCGCACCTGGAGCTCGGGGGCTGGGGCCACGGCGCGGATCCGGTCTCGGCGGGCTTCGGCGCGCGGGTCCTGTCGGCGGCCGGGGCCAGGAGCCACACCGGCTACTTCGAGCCAGGGACCGAATCCCTGGACAACTTCGCCAAAATCGGAACCGGTGCGTTCGGTTCCACTGTGTGCGCCACCGGCGACGACACGTGCAGGCGCGGAATTTCCCGGACGGACGGTTCCTGACCGCTCGCGGGACCCGAAAACGGACCTCTCAGCGGGGGGACGCGCAGGGGTGCCTCCCTTTACGATGTGCCGCATGGGTGACGTACTGGCCGGAAATCATGCCGTCTGGGAGTTCGACCGCACCACGAACTCGATGATCATCCGCTTCGCACGGGGGATGCGAACGCCCAGGCTCTGGCACGCCCTGGGGGAACGACTGATTCCGCTCGAGGCGTTGTCCGGAGTGGGCCTGACCGTGGGACGGCGGGACACCGTGGTGCTGCACGCCTCCGTGCGGGCGGGCGCCGATCCGCTGATGGACGCGGCGGCGGGGCAGCTGAAGGAAGCCTGCGATCCGTACCGGCTGGTGCTGCCGGGCGGCGCCGCCGGCCGGGCCGCCGACTTCGCCGGGGCCCTGCGCGAGCGGCTGGGCCCGCCCGGACCCGCCGAGCGCTTCCTGGTGCGCGTCCCGCAGCCGCCGGCCACCCTCAAGGCGTACGACGCCCGGCTGGCCTTCGACGGCAGCGCCGTGACCTTCCACTGGTCGCGCACCGGGGCCACGAGCGCCAAATGGAAGGCGGGCGACCAGCGGTATCCGCTGGCCGCCCTGACCGCGGTCGCCTGGCACTCCCCGGAGCGGCCGGGGGGCCACCTGCGGCTGTCGGTCCGCGACACCCCGGGGGACCCGAGCCCGGACCACGACCTCGCCTCGGCCGTCTTCGGCATCGGCTACGGGGCCGTGCACGAGTCGCTGCCGTTCGCGGCGGCGGTCCTGGCCGGGCTGCGCGGTGCCCGTACCCCGGTGGCCGCCGTGCCCGCGCCGCGGCTGGCCGACCGGCTCCAGCACCTGAGCGAGCTGCACGGTGTCGGCCTGCTCACCGACGCCGAGTACGCGGCCCTGCGCGACCGGCTCGCGGCCGAGGGCTGACCCTGCGGGGGCGTCCCCCCACCCGCCCTCCCGCCCTCCCGCCGTTCCCCCGGCCGGCCCGGGGCCTGCGCCCCAAAGGCCGGCGGGGCTGGACCTGGCCGGCCCCGGTTACTCGCGCGCCGCCGAAGTCGAGCCCATGTCCGGGTAGCGGTCGCCCGCGACACCGGCGGCGATCGGTTCCAGCAGGGCCAGCTCCGGGTCCGTCAGGGTGATCCGGGTCGCCGCCGTGTTCTCCGCGAGGCGGCCCGGCTTGCGGGTGCCCGGGATCGGGACGACCGTCAGGCCGTGCACCGCCGCCCGCTGCTGCACCCACGCCAGCGCGATCTGCCCCGGCGTTGCCCCGCGGGCCGCCGCGATCTCCCGTACCGGCGCCAGCAGCGCCGTGTTCGCCTTCGCGTTGTCACCGCTGAACCGGGGCTGGTACTGCCGGTAGTCACCGGGCGTCAGCTCCACCGAGGCGTCCGCGAACGCCCCCGTCAGGAAGCCGCGCCCGAGCGGGGAGTACGGCACGAAGGCCACGCCCAGCTCCGCCGCCGCGCCCACCGCGCTGCGCTCCACGTCCCGGCTGAACAGCGACCACTCCGACTGGAGCGCCGAGATCGGGTGCACCGCGTGCGCCTCGCGCAGCTCGGCGCCGGTCACTTCGCTGAGCCCGAGGTGGCGCACCTTGCCCTCCCGCACCAACTCCGCCATCGTGCCCACCGATTCGGCGAACGGCACGGCCGGGTCGCGCCGGTGCATGTAGTACAGGTCGATCACGTCGGTGCCAAGACGACGCAGGCTCTCCTCCACCGCCGTGCGGATGTACGCCCGGTCGTTGCGGATCCCCCGGTAATGCGGGTCGTCCGTACGCTCTATGGCGAACTTCGTGGCGAGGGTGATCTCTTCGCGGTGCGCGGCCACGAACGGCGCGAGGAACTCCTCGTTCGCGCCCCGCCCGTAGACGTCCGCGGTGTCGAAGAGGGTGACCCCGGCGGCCAGTGCCGCGTCGAGGGTCTGCCGGGCGACCGTCTCGTCCGTGTCCCCGTAGAACTCGCTCATGCCCATGCAGCCGAGGCCCTGGACGCCCACCAGCGGGCCGCCCTTGCCCAGTTCGACCTTCTCGATCTTCATGTCCGGTCCACCTTCATCGCATACGTATCGATCTTGTAGTCCAGTACGGCGAGCGCGTCCGTCAGCTCCGCGATCCGCGCCCGCACCTCGCGCCGCGTCCGTTCCAGCAGTTCGCGCCGCTGGTCGAAGGTGTGCGCGCCCTCGCGGACGAGTTCGGCGTACCGGACCATGTCCGCCACCGACATCCCGGTGGTGCGCAGCTTGCCCACGAAGGCCAGCCAGTCGAGGTCCTTGTCGTTGAAGCGCCGCTGACCCGAATGGGAGCGGTCCACGTGCGGCATGAGGCCGATCCGCTCGTACCAGCGCAGGGTGTGCTGGGTCAGACCGGTCCGTGCCTCGACCTCGCTGATCGTGTACCGCGTCTGCGGCTGCGTCAGGCTCATGCCTCCACGCTAAAACCTTTGAGTGCACTCCAAGCAAGTACGCTCGGCCGCATGGAGAGCTTGCAGAGTCTGCGCATCATCGAGAACTGGCCGGTCCCGACCGCCGCCGCGGGCGTCGTCCGCGCCGACGGGACGGTGCTCGCCGCCCACGGGCCGGTCGACCATCGCTTCCCGCTGGCCTCCGTCACCAAGCCGCTCGCCGCCTACGCCGCGCTCGTGGCCTACGAGGAGGGCGCGATCGAGCTGGACGAGCCGGCCGGGCCCGAGGGCTCCACCGTCCGCCACCTGCTCGCGCACACCAGCGGTCTGGCCTTCGACGAGCACCGCGTGACGGCCCCGCCCGGACAGCGCCGGCTGTACTCGAACGCCGGTTTCGAGGTGCTCGGCGACCACATCGCCAAGGCCACCGGGATCCCCTTCGCCGAGTACCTGCACGGGGCCGTCTTCGAGCCGCTGGGCATGACCTCGAGCAGCCTGGAGGGCTCCCCCGCCAAGGACGGCGTCTCCACCGTCACCGACCTGCTGCGCTTCGCCGCCGAGCTCCAGCAGCCCCGGCTGCTGGACGTCCGCACCGTCGCCGGGGCCACCACCGTGGTCCACCCCGGGCTCAAGGGGGTGCTGCCGGGCTACGGCCACCAGTCCCCCAACGACTGGGGGCTCGGCCTGGAGATCCGCGACGGGAAGTCCCCGCACTGGACGGGCGCCGGCTCCTCGCCGCGCACCTTCGGCCACTTCGGGCAGTCCGGGACCTTCCTGTGGGTGGACCCGGACGCCCGTGCCGCCTGCGTGGCGCTGACCGACCGTGCCTTCGGCCCGTGGGCCGTGGAGGCCTGGCCGCCGTTCACCGACGCGGTGCTCGCGGAGCTCAGGACCCGCTGAGGCCCCGGGGGAGCTCCCAGATCAGCAGCTCGGCCGGGGATCCGGCGACCAGCTCCAGCGCCGCCTCACCGGTGATCCGCGCGGAGTCCCCCGGACCGAGCTCGTCCCCGCCCGCCCCGTCCAGCCGCACGTCCCCCCGTACGACGTGCAGGTACACCCGCTCCGCGGCCGGTACGGCCACCCGCTCGCCCGCGCCCGGGCGGCGTACGTGCAGCACGGCCCCGGCCGCGGGCACGGCATAGGGCGTGCTGTCGGCGATGCCCCTGACCAGCGTGTACGAGGGCTCCCCGGCCGTGTCTAGGGGCTCGAGCCACATCTGGACGAAGCGCAGCGGCCCGGGGCCGTCGTTGCGTTCCACGTGCCGGGTCCCGGACGCGGCGCCGAGGTGCTGCACGTCGCCGGGCCGCACCAGGGTGGCCGCGCCCGTGCCGTCGCGGTGGGTGAGCTCGCCCTCGGCGACCCAGGTCACGATCTCGGTGTGGCTGTGGGGGTGCTCGTCAAAGCCGGCGCCGGGGGCGAGGGTCTCCTCGTTGCACGCCAGGACCGGACCGAAGCGCAGGTTGTCCGGGTCGTAGTGCGACCCGAAGGAGAAGGCGTGACCTGTGGTGATCCCGGAATCCGGGTCCCCTCCCCCGTACCGGTCGGCGCCTCGGCGTACGTCAATCATGAGGGCCACGGTAGCCCCGGGGTGATCCGCGGTGTGGGACCGGACTCCGCGCAGCCTCCCCGATAAGGCAGTCTTGTCACGTGCCCCAACCCGAACGTGAGCATTCACCCGCGACCCGTCCCGCGCATCCGGCTCCCGCCCATCCGCACTCCGCGACGCTGCGCCGACTGGAGAAGTCATCCGGCCGGCTCGCCGCGAACGCCATCGCGCGCATGGACGAGACCCTGCCGTGGTACCGGGCGATGCCACCGGAGAACCGGTCGTGGATCGGCCTGGTCGCCCAGGCCGGCATCGCCGCCTTCACCGAGTGGTTCCGGCACCCCGAGACCCCGCAGGCGATCTCCACCGATGTCTTCGGGACCGCTCCGCGCGAGCTGACCCGGGCGATCACCCTGCGCCAGACCGTCGAGATGGTGCGCACCACGATCGAGGTCATGGAGACCGCGATCGACGAGGTCGCGGCGCCCGGAGACGAGTCGATCCTGCGCGAGGCACTGCTGGTGTACGCCCGGGAGATCGCCTTCGCGACCGCCCAGGTGTACGCGCAGGCCGCCGAGGCGCGCGGTGCGTGGGACGCCCGGCTGGAGTCCCTGGTGGTCAACGCGGTGCTGTCCGGCGAGGCCGACGAGGGCGCGCTGTCGCGGGCCGCGGCGCTGGGCTGGAACTCCCCCGAGCACGTGTGCGTGGTGCTGGGCACCGCGCCGGAGGGCGACAGCGAGCTGACGGTAGAGGCGATCCGCCGGGCGGCCCGCCACCACAAGCTGCAGGTGCTCACCGGGGTGCTCGGCGACCGGCTCGTGGTCATCGCGGGCGGCAGCGACAATCCGCTCCAGGTGGCGAAGTCCCTGATCGGGCCGTTCGCGGCGGGTGCGGTGGTGGCCGGGCCGGTGGTCCCGGACCTACTGAACGCCACGAAGTCGGCGCAGGCCGCGGCGGCCGGGCTCAAGGCCTGCACCGCCTGGCAGGACGCTCCGCGGCCGGTGCTCGCGGACGATCTCCTGCCCGAACGCGCGATCGCCTCCGACCCTTCGGCCCGCGAGCAGCTGGTGGAGGAGATCTACAGACCGCTGGAAGAGGCCGGCTCGGCTCTGCTGGAGACGCTGAGCGTCTACCTGGAGCAGGCGAGCAGCCTGGAAGGCGCAGCTCGGATGCTGTTCGTGCACCCCAACACCGTGCGCTACCGGCTGCGACGTGTGACAGACGTCACCGGCTGGTCGCCCTCGGATGTCCGTTCCGCGTTCACGCTGCGGATCGCCCTGATCCTCGGGCGTCTGGCCGACGGCGATCCTCAGTCCTAGACTTTTGTCGGACATCAACAATTACCCCGAAGGTTCTTCGTCCCTGTCCCCACGGGCGGCGCGGACCGAACACAAGAGAGAGTGTGAGGGTGCTCGTACTCGTCGCTCCCGGCCAAGGCGCACAGACGCCCGGCTTCCTGACTCCCTGGCTCGACCTGCCCGGTGCCGCTGACCGCGTCGCCGGCTGGTCGGACGCCATCGGGCTCGACCTTGCCCACTACGGCACGAAGGCCGACGCGGACGAAATCCGCGACACGGCCGTTGCACAGCCCCTGCTGGTGGCCGCCGGTCTGCTCTCCGCGGCCGCGCTGACAGCTTCCCTCGAGGCCGGCCGTGCGGCGTTCGGTGCCGTGGCGGGCCACAGCGTCGGCGAGATCACCGCCGCCGCGTACGCCGGCGTGCTGTCCGACGAGGACGCGCTGGCCTTCGTACGGACCCGCGGGCTCGGCATGGCCGAGGCCGCCGCGGTCACCGCGACGGGCATGGCCGCGGTCCTCGGCGGGGACCGGGACGTCGTCGTCGCACACCTGGAGAAGCTGGGTCTGACCCCGGCGAACATCAACGGCGCGGGCCAGATCGTCGCGGCCGGCACGGTGGAGCAGATCGCCGCCCTGGAGGCCGAAAAGCCCGAGGGTTCCATGAAGGTCGTCGCCCTCAAGGTCGCGGGCGCCTTCCACACGCACCACATGGCTCCGGCCGTGGCCCGGCTGGAGGAGGCCGCCCTGGCCCTCGGCCCGGCCGACCCGGCGCTGACCTACGTATCGAACAAGGACGGTCAGGTCGTGACCACGGGCGCCGATGTCGTCGCCCGGCTGGTCGGCCAGGTGGCCAACCCGGTCCGCTGGGACCTGTGCATGGAGACGTTCGCCGAACTGGGTGTCACGGGGATCATCGAGCTGTCCCCCGGTGGCACCCTGACGGGTCTGGCCAAGCGCGCGCTGAAGGGCGTACCGAGCGTGGCCCTGAAGACCCCGGACGATCTCGAAAAGGCCGCGGCGCTCGTCGCCGAGCACGCGGTCTGAGAGAAGGAGCCCACTCAGCATGTCGAAGATCAAGCCTGCCAAGGGCTCCCCGTACGCCCGCATCCTCGGTGTCGGCGGCTACCGCCCGACCCGTGTGGTGCCCAACGAGGTCATCCTCGAGACCATCGACTCGTCGGACGAGTGGATCCGCTCCCGCTCCGGCATCGCGACGCGGCACTGGGCCTCGCCCGAGGAGACCGTCGCCGCGATGTCGGTGGAGGCCTCCGGCAAGGCGCTGGCCGATGCCGGGGTCGCCCCGGAGAAGATCGGCGCCGTGATCGTCTCGACGGTGTCTCACTTCAAGCAGACCCCGGCCGTCGCGACCGAGATCGCGCACCGCATCGGCGCGGGCAAGCCCGCCGCCTTCGACATCTCCGCCGGCTGCGCCGGGTTCGGCTACGGCCTGACCCTGGCCAAGGGCCTGGTGGTGGAAGGTTCCGCCGAGTACGTGCTGGTCATCGGCGTGGAGCGGCTCTCGGACCTCACCGACCTGGAGGACCGCGCGACGGCCTTCCTGTTCGGTGACGGCGCGGGCGCCGTGGTCGTCGGCCCCTCGGACGAGCCGGCGATCGGCCCCACCGTGTGGGGTTCCGAGGGCGACAAGTCGGAGACCATCAAGCAGACCGTGCCGTGGGACGAGTACCTCGGCAAGGGCGGCGGCGAGAAGTTTCCGGCCATCACGCAGGAGGGTCAGGCGGTCTTCCGCTGGGCCGTCTTCGAGATGGCCAAGGTGGCCCAGCAGGCGCTCGACGCAGCCGGGATCACCGCTGACGACCTGGACGTCTTCATTCCGCACCAGGCAAACATGCGGATCATCGACTCGATGGTGAAGACTCTGAAGCTGCCGGAGCACGTCACGGTCGCCCGTGACATCGAAACCACCGGCAACACCTCGGCCGCCTCGATCCCGCTCGCAATGGAGCGGCTCCTGGCGACCGGAGCGGCGAAGAGCGGCGACACCGCGCTCGTCATCGGCTTCGGGGCGGGACTCGTCTACGCCGCGACGGTCGTTACCCTCCCCTAGGGCCCGGGATCACTCCCGGACCCTGTTCCACCCCCAGTTAGCTATAGAAGGAGCGCCAACATGGCCGCCACCCAGGAAGAGATCCTCGAAGGTCTCGCGGAGATCGTCAACGAGATCGCCGGCATCCCGCAGGAGGACGTCCAGCTCGACAAGTCCTTCACCGACGACCTGGATGTCGACTCGCTGTCCATGGTCGAGGTCGTCGTCGCCGCCGAAGAGCGCTTCGAGGTGAAGATCCCGGACGAGGACGTCAAGGGTCTCAAGACGGTCGGCGACGCCGCGGACTACATCGCGAAGCACCAGGCCTGAGCCTGACGAGCGTTTGTCGCCACCTGGCGGTGGCGCCGTGACAATTCAGCACCCCCTGAGACGTGGAGAAAGAATTCCTGTGAGCCCGACCAATCGCACCGTGGTCGTCACCGGTATCGGCGCAACCACTCCGCTGGGTGGCGACAGCGCTTCGACCTGGGAAGGTCTGCTTGCCGGCCGTTCAGGCGTGAAGCCCCTCGAGGGTGAGCGTTTCGCCGAACTCCCGGTTCGTATCGCCGCAACCGCCGCCGTGGACCCCAGTGAGGTCCTTCCGCGGCCGCTGGCCCGCAAGCTGGACCGCTCGGCCCAGTTCGCCATCATCGCGGCCCGCGAGGCGTGGGCCGACGCCGGCTACACCGCCCCGGCGGGCGAGGACGCGAACATCGCGCCCGAGCGCCTGGGCACCGTCATCGCCTCCGGCATCGGCGGCGTGACCACCCTGCTCGACCAGTACGACGTACTGAAGGAAAAGGGTGTGCGACGGGTCTCCCCGCACACCGTTCCCATGCTGATGCCCAACGGCCCGTCGGCCAACGTCGGCCTGGAGGTCAACGCCCGCGCGGGCGTGCACACTCCGGTCAGCGCCTGCGCGTCGGGCGCCGAGGCCATCGGCTACGCCGTCGAGATGATCCGCACCGGCCGCGCCGACGTGGTCGTCGCGGGCGGCACGGAGGCGGCGATCCACCCGCTGCCGATCGCCGCGTTCGCCAACATGATGGCGATGTCCAAGAACAACGAGAACCCGACCACGGCCTCCCGCCCGTACGACAAGGCCCGTGACGGCTTCGTCCTCGGCGAGGGCGCGGGCGTCGTGATCCTGGAGTCCGCCGAGCACGCCGCGGCGCGCGGCGCCCGGGTCTACTGCGAGGTGCTGGGCCAGGGTCTGTCCGCGGACAGCCACCACATCGCGCAGCCCGAGCCGACCGGCCGCGGTGTCGCGGCCGCCGTGCAGAACCTGCTCGACAACACGGGCCTCGACCCGGCCGAGCTGGTGCACCTGAACGCGCACGCCACGTCCACCCCGCAGGGTGACACGGCCGAGCTGAAGGCCCTGCGCAAGGTCCTGGGCGACGACCTCGACCACATCGCGATCTCGGCCACGAAGTCGATGACCGGTCACCTCCTGGGTGGCGCGGGCGGCATCGAGACCGTGGCGACGGTGCTGGCGCTGTACCACCGCCTCGCCCCGCCGACGATCAACCTCGACGACATCGACGACGACATCGACGCGGACATCGTGCGCGGCGAGCCCCGCAAGCTGCCGGCCGACGGCCCGATCTCCGCGATCAACAACTCCTTCGGCTTCGGCGGCCACAACGTCACCCTGGCGTTCCGGTCCGTCTGATCGACGGCTGCGGCGTTCGTCGTCCGAACGCCGCCACGTGTGAGCGCAAAGGCCCACCCGGATCACCCGGGTGGGCCTTTCGCGTACGTCAGACCACCTGGTGGAGCCAGCGGACCGGGGCGCCCTCGCCCGCGTAGCGGAAGGGTTCGAGCTCGTCGTCCCAGGGTTTGCCGAGCAGTTTGGCGATCTCCGCCTCCAGGTCCGTCTCGCCGTGCGCGGACCGGGCGAGGGCGGCGCGCAGCCGGTCCTCGGGGATCAGGATGTCACCGTGCATGCCGGTGACGGCGTGGAAGATGCCCAGTTGCGGGGTGGAGCTGTAGCGCTCGCCCTCGGCGGTCGGGCAGGGTTCCGCGGTCACCTCGAAGCGCAGCAGGTGCCAGCCCCGCAGGGCGGAGGCGAGTTTCGAGGCGGTGCCGGCCTCGGCCTGCCAGGAGAATTCGGCTCTCCAGGTGCCGGGGGAGGCGGGCTGCCGGATCCAGTCGAGGTTCACCCGCACCCCGAGCACCCCCGCAACAGCCCATTCCACGTGCGGGCAGAGCGCGCGCGGTGCGGAGTGCACGTACAGGACTCCACGTGTCGTCACCGGGACCTCCAGTGTGGGACGAGGTCGGGAATAAACTCCAGAAAACGGACAGTATGTGACGTGATGTAATGTAACGGAAATTATTTGACATTGCGTTGCGGGACTTGCGGCCGAAACGCCACGGGAAAAAGCTACCGTGCGCCGGGGGTCATGGTGTGACGTACGGTCGCTCCAAGGCCCGTAAAACCAGAGCATTCACTCAGCAGGACGCCCCCGGACGACGCGGGGCGACGAGGAGGGACCCCACGCATGCGCACCACCGCCCCACGCCGCCGGGCGCGTCGGACGTCCGCGGGAGCGGGCGCGGCGGTGACCGCGCTGATCGTGGCGGCGGCCGGGGTCCTGACGGGGTGTTCGGCGGACGGGGCGAAGTCCGGGGGTGAGCGCGGGGCGCTGGCGGCTCCGCGCTGGAACACCGCGCCCGCCTCGGTCGCCGCCGTGGGCGACTCCATCACGCGCGGTTTCGACGCCTGTTCGGTGCTGGCCGACTGCCCGGAGGCCTCCTGGGCCACCGGCGACGACCCCGAGGTGCACTCGCTGGCGGCCCGGCTCCTCGGAGAGGCCGAGGCCCCCGCTCGCAGCTGGAACTACGCGGTGACCGGCTCCCGGATGGCGGACCTGCCGGGGCAGCTGGCCTCGGCCGCCGCGCACAAGCCGGGCCTGGTCACGGTCATGGTGGGCTCGAACGACGCCTGCCGGCCGACCGCTTCGTCGATGACCTCGGTGGCCGCCTTCCGCTCCGGCTTCGAGAAGGCGCTGGCCGGTCTGCGGGCCGCCTCGCCCGCCTCTCAGGTGTACGTCTCCAGCGTCCCGGACCTCCAGCGGCTGTGGGAGCAGGGCAAGGACGACCCGATGGTGCGTCAGGTCTGGAAGCTCGGGATCTGCCAGTCGATGCTCGCCGAGCCGACCTCCGCGGCTGCCGGGGCGACGGCCCGGCGCGAGCGGGTGCGGGCGCGCGTGGTCGAGTACAACGAGGTGCTGCGCGAGGTCTGCGCGAAGGACGAGCTGTGCCGCTACGACGGCGGCGCGGTCTTCCAGTACCCGTTTTCGGAGGAGCAGTTGAGCCGCTGGGACTGGTTCCACCCGGGCCGGGACGGGCAGGCGCGGCTCGCGGAACTGGCGCACCGACAGGTGACGTCCGCCGAGCCCCCGCGTTGACGCCGCGGGCCGCGCGGGCCCCGCGGACGGAGGTACAGGACCGGGGGCGGGTGTCAGGGCCCGCCCCCGGTCCAGCTCTTGAATCACCTCAGCACGGGTGATTTCCGGCCATTTACAGTTCGAGGGTCGCCGTCAGCCGCGCGTCGCCGTGCGAGCGGCTCGCGCGGACCTCGTAGCCGCCGCCGATCCGCTGCCAGGACCGGGAGGCCTGGTCCCAGATCTCGAAGGCGCGCTCCGGCAGGGCGATCTCGACCTCGACGCTCTCGCCGGGACCGGCCGTCACGCTCGCGAAGCCGGCCAGCCAGCTCGCCGGGCGTTCGACGGTGTCCGCCGTGGGGGCCAGGTAGACCTGGACGGTCTCGCGGCCCGGCCGGGTGCCGGTGTTGGTGACGCGGACCCGTGCGGACCCGGGGGTGACCTCCAGGGACTCGTACGCCCAGTCCGTGTAGCCGAGGCCGTGCCCGAAGGGGAAGGCGGGGGCGATCCCGTGCTTCTCGTACGCCCGGTAGCCGATGAAGAGCCCCTCGCCGTACTCCAGGCGCCCCTCGGTCGGGACCACCTCGGTGACCGGCGCGTCGGCGAACTCCGCGGGCCAGGTGGTGGGCAGCCGCCCGCCCGGCTCCGCGTCCCCGAGCAGTACGTCGGCCAGCGCGGCCCCGCCCTCCTGCCCGGGGAACCAGGTCAGGAGTACGGCGGCCACGTCCTCGCGCCACGGGAGTTCCACCGGGGAACCCGCGTTGACGACGACCACGGTGTTCGGGTTGACGGCGGCGACGGCCCGGACCAGGTCGTCCTGCCGGCCCGGCAGGGTGAGGTCCTTGCGGTCGAAGCCCTCGGACTCCACCCGCTCGGTGGTGGCCACGACCACCACGGCGGTGTCGGCGGCGCGGGCCGCTTCCACGGCCTCCGCGATGAGCTCGTCGGCGGAGCGCTGCGGGCCGAGGTGGAGGAAGGAGAACATGATCGCCTTGAGCGGCAGGGCGGTCATGTCGGGGACCTGGTAGGTCAGCGAGACCTCGACGGCCTCGCCCTCGGTGAGGGCGATCCGGGTGCGCTCGCTGGGGGCGCCGAAGAAGGCCTCGAACGGGTCGGCCGCGTTGCCCATCTGCTGGACGCCGTCCCAGCGGACCTCCCCGGCTACGGCGAGGGTGAAGGCGCCGAGTCCGCGGGTGCCGAAGGCGTGCTCGCCGCTCTCGCGGGGGACGAACGTGCCGACGACCTCGATGCTCGCCATCGTCTCGTACGCGGCGCCCTCGGGCAGGTCGTCCCCGATCCACTGGACCTGACCGGTCGGCAGCGTGCCCGTGCCGAGGACGGCCCCGGAGGCGTCCCGGCAGATCGCGCGGAGCTCGAAGCCCTTGTCGGCGGGGGACAGTTCGTCACTGGGGTCGGCGCCGACCGCGTAGGTCAGGGAGCCTGCGGGCAGAGCGGCGCTCAGACCGTCCAGCGGGGAGACGATCCGCTCGGGGAAGACGGTGGCGGAGCCACCGCCCAGGACGCGGGCGTCGCGGGCGGCGGCGCCGATGAGGGCCACGGTGCGGCCGGCGGTGGTGTCGAGCGGCAGCGCGCGCCGCTCCCCGGACCCGGCCGTGCCGGACCCGGGCGTGCCGGACGCGGCCGCGCCCGGGGCGGCCTCGTTGCGGACGAGGACGAAGCCGCGGGCGGCGAGCTCGCGGGCCAGGGCCTGACCGTCGATGGGCGCGGGGACCTCGCCGACCACGGCGGGGGCGCCCTCCAGGATGCCGACGCGGGCGGCGAGGCGCAGGACGTTGCGGACGGCCTCGTCGACGGCGGACTCGGGGACCTCGCCGGAGCGGACGGCGTCGGCGAGCGGCGTCCCGTAGACGGTGACGGGGCCGGGCATGGCCACGTCGAGGCCGCCGAGGATGTCGCCGGTGGTGGAGCGGGCGGCCATCCAGTCGGAGACGTTGTAGCCGTCGAAGCCCCATTCGGCGCGCAGGACCTCGTTGACCAGGTGGGTGTTCTCGGTCATCGTCACGCCGTTGACCTGGTTGTAGGCGGTCATGATGCCCCACGGGTGGGCATTGGCGACGATGGCCTCGAAGGGCGCCAGGTACAGCTCGCGCAGCGGGCGCGGGGCGATGACGCTGTCGACGGTGAACCGCTCGGTCTCGGCGTCGTTGCCCACGAAGTGCTTGACGGTGGTGCCCACGCCGCCGTCCTGGACGCCGTTCACGTAGCCGCTGCCGACGGCGCCGGTGAGGTACGGGTCCTCGGAGTAGCACTCGAAGTGCCGGCCGCCGAGCGGGGAGCGGTGCAGGTTGACGGTGGGCGCGAGGAGGACGTGGACGCCCTTGCGGCGGGCCTCCTGGGCGAGGAGGCGGCCGGCCCGGCGGGCGAGCGCGGGGTCCCAGGCGGCGGCGAGCGCGGTCGGGGAGGGCAGGGCGATGGACGGGTCGTCGGCGGTCCAGCGCACGCCGCGGACCCCGATGGGGCCGTCGGACATGACCAGGGACTTCAGCCCGATCTCGGGGACGGCGGGCAGGGACCACATGTCCTGGCCGGCCAGCAGCCGGGCCTTGGTGTCGAGATCCAGCTTGCCCAGCGCCGCCTCTACGACGTCGTTGCGGACCTGATCGGCATTGGTCACGGCCATGCCTCCTCGTTGAGTGCGGGTGCCTTGCGGCGCGGTGCGGCGCCTTGCGGTGCAGAGCGGTGCGGTGCGGCGACCCCATGGTGGACCCGTTCACCTGTAGAGCGGTAGGGTTCGTAACCTGTTTGTAATCCAACGATGCCGTAGTACGGTCCTGCTGGCAGCTGTGGAACGGAAGGGGCACCGGGGCGATGGCCAGGTCGAGGAGCGAGGAGCGGCGCGGGGACATCGTGCGCGCGGCCCTCGAGGTCATCGCGGAACGCGGCTACCGCGGCGCCTCGCTGGGCGCGGTGGCCGAACGGGTGGGCCTGACCCAGCAGGGACTGCTGCACTACTTCCCGACCAAGGAAGCGCTGCTCGTCGCCGTCCTGGAGGAGCGCGACCGCTGGGACACCGGCGGCGGCGCGCGCTCCTCGGCCGGGACCTGGCGCCTGGACCTGCTGGCCTCCCTGGTGGACTACAACGCCATGCGCCCCGGCATCGTGCAGACCTTCTCGGCGCTCCTCGGCGAGAGCGTCACCGACGGCCACCCCGCGCGGGAGTTCTTCACCGAGCGGTACGCGCAGGTGCGCGGGGAGATGACGGCGGTCCTGCGCGCCGAGTTCGGCGAGCGCCTCCCCTCGGGCCTCACCCCCGAGCAGGTGGCCCCGCTGCTGGCGGCGGTGATGGACGGGCTGCAGTACCAGTGGCTGCTCGCCCCGGAGTCGGTGGACATGCCCGGCGCCTTCCGCTCCTTCCTGACCCTGCTCCAGGGGCCCCCGCCGGCCTGACATCCTGGGATCCGTGAAGATCGCCGCCGCGCAGCTGAGCTGCGCCCCCGCCGACGTGTCCGCGAACGCCGCCCGGGCGGCCGCCCTCGCCGTCCGGGCCCGGGCGGAGGGCGCCGATCTGGTGCTCTTCCCCGAGCTCACGCTGACCGGCTACGAGCTGTCCGCGCTCGCCGCCGACCCCGGACTGTGGCTGACCGGCCCCGGGGACCCGCGGCTGGACCCCGTCCGCTCGGCCGGGATCGCC